>NZ_JBFRBB010000001.1:0-2124209 GCF_040932035.1 Hoeflea sp. TYP-13 | reverse complement strand
CGTTCCTCCATGACACATGTCCTTCTCCACGGCATCAACACCTCCGGCAAAAACCAAAAGTGTTACCCATGTCTCCGGTACAAAACGTCACCCATGTCTCAGGTCGCTCATCCTGAATCGCAAAAATTAATTTCAACACCCGGCTTTAAGCGCTGTTCCGTTTCCAATTTCGCGAATCCGCTGCAAAATCACGTTCCATTGCTGTCCCTGAAAACAACATTTGCGGAAACATTCACTTCCGACACGCAAGCAGATTGCAGGACGAGGTGTCACCTACGCCCGGGCAAAATGAGTTTGTTTCCGGCTTCGATGCATCTTCTGAGCGTCATTCGGGCCGTAAGAACATCCCGATCGCTAGCGCTTTCCGGCAGCTTGTCCTCCAGGGACGTAATCGCAGCGTGAACGGACATAACAGCGCTGACCAGATCTTCATGCGCGTCCATATCGCAGTCTTCAAGTTGAAGAATGAGGCCGCGTGCGCTTTGCCTTGCCGTGTGTGCCCACTCGGTCACGCCAGCCCAATCCTCGGTGGGCGTGTCCTCTGCACAGCACCCTTCCGGAAGCGAATCGTAACTTTCCTGCAGAAGCTTGATGTGAGACGCGAGAAGCAAGGCGTCAATGGTTTTGTGGGGTTGAGGGTCCATGCTCAAATCCAATCTATTCGCATCACATGCCGTCGCCCCCATGCTGCTCGAATAGCAACCGGATTCATAAGGCGTATCACCAATGTTTGCAAATAGGTATGAGGACGATTACCCAACACTGCTGCTGCCGTTGAGGGCAATTGACGAGGCCGTTCCCGCAGTTTTCAGGCTACAGTTGCCTTACCACGCTGGTCATTGCGGACATCACAGTTCCAGGAAGATCCGGATTTGCACTTCATTCGGGTGATTGAATACCGACTAAGCTCTTGTGCGGCGCGCCGGTCCCCTCCATGTTAGGGTCAATCAACTCCTCCGGAACCGAGTGCATATGACGCAAAAACTATCTTCCATGTGCTTTATCTCAAGCGATGCAGACAATGCGCGCCAGGCAGCTAAACATCTGGCATCGCTCTACGGCCAGGCAAGCCCTGAGGACGCGGATGTGATCGTCGCGCTGGGCGGTGATGGTTTCATGCTGCAAACCCTCCACGACACGATGGATTCCGGTAAATTGCTCTACGGTATGAACCAGGGTTCGGTCGGTTTTCTACTCAATGAATACCGCGAGGAAGGTCTTCGCGAGCGCATACAGGCGGCCGTCGAACATCACATCCATCCTCTTGAAATGACAGCTGTCGACGGCGAAGGAAATTCGGTTCACGCCTATGCAATCAACGAAGTCTCCGTGCTTCGGCAATCCTACCAGGCGGCAAAGCTGAAGGTGCTGGTCGATAACAGAGTCAGGCTCGAAGAGCTGATCTGCGATGGGTTGATGGTGGCAACACCGGCCGGCTCGACAGCATACAATCTTTCGGCTCACGGGCCGATCCTGCCGCTCGAAGCCCCATTGCTCGCACTGACCCCGGTAAGCCCGTTCCGACCGCGGCGCTGGCGTGGGGCGCTCCTGCCAAACCGCGTCACAGTCGAGATGGTAGTGTTGGAGCCGACTAAACGCCCGGTCAATGCGGTGGCGGACCATACGGAGGTCAAGTCTGTCCAAAGGGTCACGATCCGCGAATCGACGAAGGTGACAGCGCGGATCCTCTCCGATCCGGACCACAGCTGGGACGACCGTATTCTTGCCGAACAGTTTCTCTACTGATACGCAAACGCCCGATTGTACCTGCGTGAAGGAGGCAAGGAGCATGCGAGCTTTTTCATTGAGAGGCACAGCACTGGCCTTGACGACCACTGGGTTTGTCCTGGCGCATGCGATTTCGACAATGCCGATGATGGCGTCCGAAGCGCCCGCTGTTATTGCCGATACGACGCCGACGCGGGTGCTCTCGGTCGTCAGCGGCGGTTTTTGGGAAACAACAGCCGAAGAGAAAGAACAGGCCGAGGGCGAAGCCAAGGAAACGGATACAGAGGCTAAAAAGCCCGCGGCCGAGCAGAATAATCGCGGTTACTACCGGTCGCTGGCCATCCGGTCGGAAGACAACACCTCAAGGCTCTATCTGCAGCGCATATGGCTTTCACCGGACGGGCCCATGCTGCTCGATACCAGGGAGATAGAGGCGCTGACGGAGATGAAGGCATATATCACCGACATGCGTCCGGAGAACTCCACCGGAATTGCCAAGCAGCCCGGTTTTGTGACCTTCGTCTATCTAAAGGGGGATCCGGCCGCCGGGGAGCCGGATACCTGGGAGCTTTACGTCGATGAATTCGGCGATACGGCATTTACGCCGGCAAGCAACTGAAAACTCTGGCCAGGCTCCCTCAGTCGATATCCTCGACCTCGGCATCGCCGCCGTGAACACGGTGCGCAAGCGCCGATTCCATGAAGCTGTCCAGATCGCCGTCCAGCACATCCTGCGGGCTCGTGCTTTCCGTTCCGGTCCGAAGATCCTTGACGAGCTGGTAGGGCTGCAGGACGTATGAACGGATCTGGTGACCCCAGCCGATCTCAGTCTTCGATGCTTCCTGTTCGCTGGCCTCGGCCTCTCGCCTCTTGAGTTCTTCCTCGTAGAGGCGCGAGCGGAGCATTTCCCAGGCCGTTGCCCGGTTCTTGTGCTGGGAACGCTCGTTTTGGCACTGCACGACGATATTGGATGGAATGTGGGTAATACGCACGGCTGAGTCTGTCGTGTTGACGTGCTGTCCGCCGGCGCCCGATGCCCGGTAGGTGTCGATCCGCACCTCCGATTCCGGAATATCGATTTCGATCGTGTCGTCAATCACCGGATAGACCCAGATCGACGAAAAGGACGTATGCCGTCTCGCCTGACTGTCAAAGGGCGAGATGCGCACCAAACGGTGCACGCCAGATTCGGTCTTGAGCCAGCCATAAGCATTGTGGCCCTTGATCAGGAGCGTGGCCGATTTGATGCCGGCTTCTTCACCGTCGTGAATTTCAAGGAGTTCGACCTTCATCTTGCGCTTTTCAGCCCAGCGGCTGTACATGCGCATCAGCATTGAGGCCCAGTCCTGGCTCTCGGTGCCGCCTGCCCCGGAATGGATTTCGATATATGTGTCGTTGGCGTCGGCCTCGCCGGAAAGCAGCATTTCGATCTGCCGCCGGTCGATATCGGCCTTCATCGCACGAAGCGCATCCTCAGCTTCGCTGACGACATCCGCATCGTCCTCTTCCTCGCCGAGTTCGATCAGACCAACATTGTCATCGAGCTTTGATTCGAGGTCGCGCAGCGCCGAGATATTTTCTTCAAGCTGCTGGCGCTCGCGCATCAGCTTTTGCGCTTCCTGCGGATCATTCCATATATCCGCATCCTCGGCCTTGACGTTCAGAAACTCCAGTCTTTTGAGTGCCTGATCCCAGTCAAAGATGCCTCCTCAGCAGGCTTATGGCCTGCTTGATTTCATCGACGATCAACTGAATTTCCGAACGCATGGTCTGCCTTTTATTCTTGTTGGATAATGCCTTGCGGCCTAGAGCGTTTCTTGTTTTTTCGGGATAATTTGACCGAGGCGATTTTGGTCGCTGACAAGGCGGGTTGTGCGCCGTGGTGTTCCCCCACCACAAGCGCAATACAACGCAGTCAGAGGGCAAAATCGCCCGGCCCATTCAGTAATTCTGATCAATGGCACAGCCCTTTCGAGGGTGGGGAAAATCGGCTCATCGGCGGCGTTGCGCCGCTTGCCCGATGCACCACATCGCGCTGCGCGACGCGCCTAGCCGAATGAACCGATTTTCCTCCATCAAATGATCCCGAATAAACAAGAAGCGCTCTTGCCGTTATGAATTTGCCGGGACCATAATCACGGGGTCCCGGCAAGTAAAGCCACCGATAGCCCGGGGCACGGTTTTTTGCTGAAGATTCCGCCTGTCAGTAAAGACCGCCGGCACCTGAAATGATGGCCCGGTTGGCTTGCGGAGAAACATTCAGAATCTCCTCTCCGGTCACGAATTCCTCACCGATGACGGAGAAGAAGTCGGCCGGACCGGTTCCGGGCTTGAATGATTCGTAAATAACGTCGGGTCCGCCGGGTTCTGCTTCCATGCCGGTCTTGCGGTTGATGGGTATCAGTTGCAACCCGGGCGGCACGCGGAAATCAACCGGACGCTTGTCAACCAGTGCAGCCGTCATGAATTCGTTGAATATCGGCGCAGCCAATGCACCGCCGGTCGAGCCGCGCCCCATCGGCGTCGGTGTGTCATATCCAATGAACACCCCTGCAACGAGATCGGGTGTATAGCCGACGAACCAGGCATCCTTTTCCTCGTTGGTCGTACCGGTTTTGCCTGCGGCAGCGCGACCAAGCTTGACCTTGCCTGCAGCTGTGCCGCGTGTGACCACACCTTCCAGCATCGAGGTTACCTGATAGGCCGTCATGGGATCGAGAACCTGTTCGCGTGTGTCGACGACCTGCGGCTCATCCTGGTTCTGCCAGTCTGTCACCATACAGGCGTCGCAGGTGCGCTCTTCGTGCTTGAATATCGTCTTTCCGTAACGGTCCTGGATACGGTCGATCAATGACGGCTTGATCTGCTTGCCGCCATTGGCGAGCACGGCGTAAGCCGAAATCATCCGCAATACCGTTGTTTCACCGGAGCCGAGCGACATGGCAAGAACCGGCAGCATGTCATCATAGATGCCAAACCGTTCCGCATATTCGGCAACGAGATTCATGCCCATGTCCTTGGCAAGGCGCACGGTCATGAGGTTTCTCGACCGTTCGATGCCGAGCCGCAATGTGGATGGCCCTGCCGAACCGCCGCCGTAGTTCTTGGGCTGCCAGAGTTCGCCGCCCGATACCAGCTGGATGGGTGCGTCGAGCACAACCGACGCCGGGCTGTAGCCGTTATCGAGAGCGGCCGCATAAACGAAAGGCTTGAATGCGGAACCGGGTTGGCGCATGGCCTGGGTCGCCCGGTTGAATTGCGACTGTGCGTATGAAAAGCCGCCAACCAGCGCCAGCACACGCCCGGTGTGAGGATCAAGGGCGGCAAGCGCGCCCTGCACTTCCGGCGGTTGCCTCAATATGTGCTTGGCCTCGCCTTCGTCGGATTTGATTTCCTCGACATAGACCACATCGCCCGGTTTCAGGATATCGGAAACGGCCTTGACCTTTTTGCGTTCATTGTCGGTCTTTATTCGATAGGCCCATTTCATGTCGGCGCCGTTTAGGGTCACCGTATCGCGGTCTTCCGCTACTTTTCCGGAAGCGGTCCGGCTAGGCCGCAGTCCGACGGTTGCCTTTTCATCATCCGCTTCAAGGACGACAGCCAACCGCCATTCAGGTACGTCCCTTAAAGGCTCAACCGCTGCGACGGCGGCGCCCCAATCGCCATCCGTGATTACAGTCGAAACCGGGCCGCGATATCCCTGCTGGACGTCGTAGCGTATCAATCCCCTCTGCAGAGCACGGCGGGCCATTATCTGAAGTTCCGGGTCCAGGGTCGTCCGCACGGACAGCCCCCCCTCATAGAGCGCGTCTTCACCATAGCGCCCGATAATCTGTCTGCGCACTTCTTCGGCAAAATAGTCAGACGCAAACAGATGCGAGCCGCCGCGACGCGGGTTGACACCGAGCGGTTGAGCCTTCGCGTCCTCGGCGTCCTGTGCCTTGACGTAACCATTATCAACCATGCGGTCGATTACCCAGTTACGGCGTGTTATCGCCCTGTCGGTTCGCCTGTAAGGATGATAGTTGGACGGCGCTTTCGGCAGGGCTGCGAGATATGCCGCTTCCTGGAGGTTCAACTCGTTGACGGACTTGTTGAAGTATGTCAGCGCCGCACTGGCGATGCCGTAAGAATTAAGTCCATAGAAAATCTCGTTGAGATAAAGCTCAAGGATACGGTCCTTCGAATAGGCCTGCTCGATACGAAATGCCAGAACCGCTTCGCGTATTTTCCGGTCGTAGCTGCGTTCCGAAGTCAGCAAAAAGTTTTTCGCAACCTGCTGGGTGATGGTTGATGCGCCGACAGGACGCTTGCCGGAGGAATAATTCTCGATATTCGTGATTACCGCACGGACCAGCCCTGTGTAGTCGAGACCATTGTGCTGATAGAAATTCTTGTCCTCGGCAGAAAGGAACGCGGCCTTGACCCTGTCCGGAATGGCCTGAATCGGCAAATAAAGACGCCGCTCACGCGCGTGTTCGGCCATCAACGTTCCGTCCGCCGCGTGAATTCTGGTGGTCACAGGCGGTTCGTATGTGCTCAGTACCTCGTAGTCCGGCAGGTCGCGGGTTAATGCGCCGACATACATTGCAACGCCCAGCGCGACGATGAAAAACAAGATCGTCCCTATGCCGAACAAATATCCTATCAGTCTGAACATCGTTTCCTTACCGGAGCTGATTCAACAACAGGGCGAGTCAGTTCGCCTGCCAAACTATATCCCGACTAGTGCGCCGAATGTGCGCAAAATAGGGCCAATACCATCATTGACTAGATAATCTGAAGTATTCCCAGATCAATGTGGCATCTATCACACAATAACAAAAAAGGCTTGCCACGTCAGGTGTTGGCTCAGTTACTTACCCCTGTCACCTTCTTGCGATAGGCACCGATGGCGGTGACCAGCAATTCCGCTGTTCGCTCGCGCCACTTCGGGTCGCTCAGAAGCTTTTCATCCTCGATATTGGATAGATAGCCAAGTTCGACAAGGACGGACGGGACTTCAGGGGCGCGCAGAACTCTAAACCCTGCCGAGCGATGCGGGTTGTTTATGAGTTTTACTGAACCGTCAAATGCACCGATTACCGCTCCTGCCAGACTGTCGGAAAAGACCTGGGTCTCACGCCGCGTCAGGTCAATCAGAATATCGGCAACGGTATCTGGCTCATCTTCCAGCGACAGTCCTGCAATAAGGTCGGACCGGTTCTCCTGGGCAGCAAGTTGATGGGCCATCTGGTCCGAGGCCTTTTCGGACAGGGTGTAGACCGTTGCGCCGCGCACCCCTTTTACGCGGATGGAGTCGGCATGGATAGAGACGAACATATCGGCCGAATGCTGGCGCGCCCGTCTAACGCGCTCGGAAAGGGAAACAAATGCGTCGGCATCGCGTGTCAGAACGACGTGGATATCCGTGTCACGCTCGAGCGCTGTCTTCAGCGCAAGGCCCACCGCGAGGGTGATATCCTTTTCCTGAGCGCCGTTGCGTCCCTTTGCACCGGTGTCAATGCCCCCGTGTCCGGGGTCAATGGCCACCGTGAATGATTTGTCCGATTTAGCCGGTTTGTTCTGCGGTTTCGTTGCCTCGTCCGACGAAGACGGGTCCCATCGCTGCTGACCGACAAGGGAGGCAAACTCCTGGTCTGAAGTGGCGGCCAGATCGAAAACCAGCCGGTAGGTTCCGTCGGCATCGTTCTTCTTTACTTCCGCCATCTCCGATTTAACGGGCCCTATCGCGGTAAAGACAATGCGTGACCGGCCGGGAGCCATGGCGCCATACCGGATATCGGACAACAGCCCGCGGGCCTTTGCCGTCTTTTCCGGAAATCCAAAATGGGTTTCCGGCAGATCAACGACCAGGCGATGCGGCGTCGCTAACAAATGGTATGAGAAATCCGGCTTGCTTTCGAATTCCATGACTATGCGCGTTCGCAGTTCGTCGCCGGCAATGCGAAACTCGAAAGCCACCAGCCGGTCCTCAGCACTACTGTCAGACTTGTCTTCAGCGCAGGAAATGCCGGTCGACAGCAGCACCGTGAACAGCATAACCACCATAGCAATCGTGCGAAGCGAAACGGAGGTCGGACCGCTTAGGTCGGTTGAGTGCTTTGTTCCGGTAGGAGCCAGTGTGTTCATATTGCCATCTGAGCCGCTGATGCCGCAGGTCGTTCAGAGCGAGCCGATCTTTTTTGAACGAATCGCGCAACTTCTGCAACCGGGGTCTACAGGAATTCCATATTGCGGCAACTGTCATTTTTCACAGGGCGGGGACATTTTGCCATCGCCATTGTGGAAATCATCCATATTTGCCGCGCTGCACAATTCAGGAGTTGTTACCCGCTGTCGAAACAACAGGAAGAGAATCACCCTGCCCTATTTGCAAGAAAATAGGGCCGTTTTGAAGGCGTCCAGGCTTATTTAGCAGCCCATTTTGAATTGTTAACCGAGATGCCGGTTCGCGACCATTCTCGTTTGCCGGAAGTCGTTGCCTCTTGCCAGAATGAATTCAAGACCATAAAAGCGGGGTGAGGGTTAATATGCTGACGAGATAGAAACAGCGGATTCGGCAGCCACCTGCTTCAGGATTTTGGGGCGCCATCCGGCCGTTTCGTCTGACGTCATAGCCATTTAATTCCTCAGAGTGAATCGATAGAGCCTGGGCAATTCCGGGCGTCGAATAACGGCTAATGGCCGTCTGCTTCCCGAGGGAAGCGAATTTCATCGGTCTGAAAAAGACCTTATGTTCATATATTCCTGTTTGGAATTTGGATGGAAATGCAACCGACTACACTCTCAAGCAAGGCTCTCTGGACATGCGGTGTTCCGGACCCTGTAGCTACGGTGCTCCAATTTCAGCCAGGAACTACAAATTTCGGCACAGCGGTAACAATTCGAACCCGGGCGGGTCCGCCTGGTAGTGAAGAATTGCGGCCTCCTGCCGAGGAGCATCTTTTAAATGGCAGACAAAATGCTGATCGACGCGTCCCACGAGGAAGAAACGCGCGTCGTTGTTGTTCGTGGAAACCGGATTGAGGAATTTGACTTTGAATCGCAGCACAAAAAACAGCTGCGTGGAAATATCTATCTCGCCAAGGTAACGAGGGTCGAGCCCTCCCTACAAGCAGCATTCGTTGAATATGGCGGAAACCGTCACGGTTTCCTCGCCTTTTCGGAAATTCACCCGGACTACTATCAGATTCCGGTCGCGGACCGGCAGGCCCTGATCGATGCAGAGGCCGCGGAAGCGCGCGAGGAAGATGATGATGGCGAGGCTGAGAAGCCCGCCAAGAAGAAATCTCGCTCACGTCGAAGCCGCAGCAAGACAAAACGCGAAAAGAAGGTAGAAGCAACCGCTGTTGAAGACGGCGGAACGGAGCCTGTCGCGCCAGAGGAAGCGGTTGAAGAGCCGGTGGCCGATACCGAACTGCCTGACAATTCGGACACCGAAACGACGGCGGACGCCCGGCCAACTGACGATGCCGGTTCTGATGGCAGTGCCGCCGAAGCTGCACCTGTCGAAACTGAAGCGCAGTCCGAACCGGAGGATGATGGTTCGACCGAAACCCCGGACGACGTCGTGGCCGAGTCCAGCGAGGACGGCACCGACGACGATACACCGCCAAGCTCGATTGCAGCCTCGGTGGACGCCGATGAAATCTCGGAACCCGTCATCAGCAAAAAGGCCGACGAAGGCGATGAGCCGGATGACGAAGCCGATGAAACGGCTTTACCAGACAATGGCGACGATGATGACGATGAAAGCGATGGATCGGTCGAATCCGTCGGTGCTGAAGACGCGATGGAAGAAGTTCCGGACCGTGCGCGCAAACAGCGAAAGCAATATCGCATCCAGGAAGTCATCAAGCGCCGTCAGATCCTACTGGTTCAGGTCGTCAAGGAAGAGCGGGGAAACAAGGGCGCAGCTCTGACCACCTATCTGTCTCTCGCGGGCCGCTATTCCGTTCTCATGCCCAACACGGCGCGTGGCGGCGGAATTTCCCGCAAGATCACCAACGTACAGGACCGCAAACGGCTGAAGGAAATAGCGCGCGGTCTCGAAGTGCCCCAGGGAATGGGCGTGATCCTACGGACGGCAGGTGCCAACAGGACCAAGAGCGAGATCAAGCGCGATTTCGAATATCTGATGCGCCTGTGGGAAAATGTGCGCAACCTGACACTGACATCCACTGCGCCCTGCCTCGTCTACGAGGAAGGCAGTCTGATAAAACGGTCCATCCGAGATCTGTATAACAAGGATATCAGCGAAATCATCGTTTCCGGTGACAACGGCTACCGGGAAGCCAAGGATTTCATGAAGATGCTGATGCCGAGCCATGCAAAGGCCGTGCAGCCCTATCGAGATGTTCAGCCGATATTTGCGCGATCCGGGATCGAAGCGCAGCTCGACAAGATGCTGCAGCCTCAGGTGACCCTGAAATCCGGGGGCTACATTATCATCAACCAGACGGAGGCGCTGGTTGCCATAGACGTGAACTCCGGGCGTTCCACCAAGGAACACTCGATTGAGGACACGGCGCTGCGAACCAACCTTGAGGCGGCCGAGGAAGTCGCCCGCCAGTTGCGCCTTCGCGACCTTGCGGGCCTCATCGTTATCGACTTCATAGATATGGAGGAAAAGCGCAACAACAGGTCCGTTGAAAAAAAGCTGAAGGAATGCCTGAAGAGCGACCGGGCTCGTATCCAGGTCGGCCGTATTTCACATTTCGGACTTTTGGAAATGTCGCGCCAGCGTATCCGTGCCAGCGTGCTGGAAAGCACAATGCAGGTTTGCGACAGCTGCGGCGGCACCGGTTATGTCCGCTCGATCTCGTCCGTTGCTCTTCACGTGCTCAGGACGGCCGAAGAGCATCTTCTGAAAAAGACTACGCATAACATAACGATCCGGACTCTGCCGGAAATCGCTTTGTATGTCCTAAACCAGAAGCGCGACACGATTATCGAACTTGAGAACCGCTTCGGACTGTCGATCGAAGTCGAGGCCGATCCGAATGTGGGTCTCCAGCATATCGCGATCGATCAGGGAACACCTGTGGAATCGCCGGTTGTCATCGAAGGTGCGGTTCAGGTTGATACCGACTTCTCCGAAGCTGAAAGTGCCAATGACGAACCGCCGGTGCAGGCCAATGGCGACGATGACGGCAACGGGCGCAAACGCAAGCGCCGCAGGCGGCGACGCGGCGGACGCAATGGCGAAGACCGGGAAGCGCAGGTGTCCGGATCCGATGATTCAGATGACACATCTTCCGAAGCCTCGTTCGATGCGGATGAGAAATCCGACGACGAAGGAGAAAATCGCAAGAAGCGCCGCCGCCGAGGCAAGCGCGGCGGAAAACGAAACCGCGACCAGGAAAGTGTCGAAGGCGCAGAAACCTCTTCAGCGGCATCCGAGTCGGATGCGGTGCCTCAGGAAGTGGACAGTGCAGAAGCAGCAACTGACACGGAGCCTGTTGTTGAAGCGCCGGTCGCCGGCACCGAAATGACAGACGGCGAAGCGGTCGAGGCGAACGCAAGCGACGAAGAAAAACCAAAACGCCGCCGTGGCTCCCGCCGTAAAAAGGAAGACACTGCTGCGGTCGTCGATACCGACATCGGAGCGGAGGAAACCATTGCGGCTGTCGCAGAGGCAGAAGCGGTGGCGGTTGAAGTGGCCAATGATGTTGGTGAAACGGAAAAACCCGCCAGGGCCAGCCGGCGCCGGCGCAAGGCATCGGAACCGGACGACAGCGAACCCAGATTAACATCGACGGTCGCTGAGAGTGCCGACGAAAATGCCGGTGACGGCAAGCCTAAAAAGGCCGGCTGGTGGCAGCGGCGCGGTTTTTTCTGACCCCGGCCTAATTATGGATATTGGTTACGCCAACCGCTCCGCGCGGTTGGCGTTTTCAATTGGGGAAGAGCGACTACTTCAACCAGGCTTCCATTCGATTGAGCGCCTCGTCCATTTCCTGCCATGAACCTGCGTAGGAAAACCGTATTGTCCGGTGCCCTTCAATGGGATCGAAATCCCTGCCCGGCGTGGCGGCCACATTAATTTCAGCCAGCATCGTTTTCGAAAACTGCATCGAATCATTGGTAAACCGGCTTGCGTCGACATAGGCGTAGAATGCACCGTCCATAGGAGAGGCAATGTCAAATCCGATCTGCGGCAGCCGGGTCATCAGCAGATCCCGGTTGGCGCGGTAACCGTCCTTGACCGCCTCGAGTTCATCGGTCGCGTCGAAGGCTGCGCAGGCTGCTATTTGCGATAATTCGGGTGCGCTGATGTAAAGGCTCTGGGACACACGCTCCACTGGGCGGATCACGCTCTCCGGCAGAACCATCCACCCGATACGCCACCCGGTCATGCAGTAGTATTTGGAAAAGGAATTGATCACCAACGCCTTGTCGGTGATCGATAGCGCGGTGGTTTCTTCGCCAGCATAGCTCAGGCCGTGATAGATCTCGTCCGAAAGAAACGTAATCTGATTGGCCTCGCAATAGTCCAAAAGCGCTTTCAGTGCGGCCTTTCCCGTTACGGTGCCCGTCGGGTTTGCGGGGCTTGCCAACAACACACCCGCAATAGGTCCGTGCTTGCCGGCAGCATCCTCCAGCGCCTGCGGATTCAATGTAAATTCGGATGCTGCGCTGACCGGTATTTCAACCGCCTCCAGGTCAAGCGCCGAGAGGATGTTCCGGTAGGCCGGATAACCCGGCCTGGTTATTGCGACGCGATCACCGGCCTCGAACATCGTTAAAAAGGCCAGATTGAAGCCGGCCGACGAGCCCGTAGTGACGGCGATCCTGTGCGGATCGACCGAGACTCCAAAACGAGTGGCATAGTGCTGCGCTATCTTTTCACGCAGACTGGCAATGCCAAGCGCATCCGTATAGGCAATGCGTTCTGTCAAAAGTGCCTGTCGAGCCGCATCAACGACGCGCTGCGGAGCCGCGTGCGCGGGCTGTCCCACTGCCATAGATATGACCGGATGCCCCTGTTGCTTTCTCTTTGTGGCCTCGGCAAGCACATCCATCGCATGAAATGGTTCAATGGCGCTGCGGCGTGAAATCTGTATCACTGATTAATCCCAAACGATGATTCGATGCCTCACAATTGCCTGATTGCCGTGTCGATCACAACCGTGTTGGAGTAATCACATTCACGCGATGATCAAAATAGCGCTATGGGCTTTACGACCAATTGGCTGTTATGGTCGCCAGGAGAATTCCAGAATGTCCGATCCACAAAGCACAGGGTTCATGAAATTGAATGTATCGAAACTGATGCATGCTGCATTGCTGTTCGTGCTGACATTTTCCTTGGCATTTGCCCCGACTGTTCCTGTGAATGCGCAGGGCCGCCTTCCCATTGTTCGCGACGCGGAAATCGAGGGTTTGCTGCTCGATTATGCGCGGCCGATTTTCAAGGTTGCCGGGCTCAACCGGAAGGGCATTGAAATAATCCTGGTCAACAGCCCGTCTTTCAATGCGTTCGTCGACGGCCGGCGAATTTTCGTCAATACCGGAGCTTTGCTGATCGCGCAGACCCCCAATGAAATTATTGGCGTCATCGCACATGAATCCGGCCATCTTGCCGGCGGTCATCAACAGCGGATACGTGATCAGATTGCACGCTCACGCACCATTGCCATCGTCGGCGCGCTGGCCGGAATTGGTGCCGCTGCAGCCGGCAGCGCCATGGGAGCCAGCGGCGCAACGGCTGCGGGTGGCGGTCTGGCCAACGCTGCGCCTTCCGTGGCAACGCGCGCGCTATTGAGCTACCGGCGTTCCGAGGAAATCACGGCGGACCGTGCGGCGGTAAAATACCTCAACGCGACCGGACAATCAGCAAAGGGAATGCTGACCACATTCAAACGGTTTTCACAGCAGCGCGCGCTTTCTGGCGTAAGGGGCGACCCGTACTGGTCCAGCCACCCTTTGCCGCGCGAAAGAATTGCGCTGATGGAGGAACTCGCCAAGAAGAGCAAGAACTACAACAAAAAGGATTCCGCACGCCTGCAACGCAGACACGACATGATCCGCGGCAAAATAGCAGCCTACACAGGCGGCGCTCCCGCGGTTGGCCAGGCGTTTCGAGACAACCCAAATGGCGTCGGCGCGCGCTATGGCATGGCGATTTCCCAATTTCTGCGGGGCGATACACGCCGCGCACTTGCCGGTATAGACAAACTCATTGCGCAAGATAAAAACAACCCGTATCTCTATGAAATAAAAGGGGAAATTTACCTTGCCGCACGCCAACCCAAAAAAGCAGCTTCCGCATTCGCCAGGGCGGTGAAGCTGGACAAATACAAATCCGGAATTATTCGCGGACGGCTGGGCTTTGCCTATCTTTCAACCGGCGACAGTTCGCAGATGAACAAGGCGGTTCGCGAGTTAAAAGCTGCAATCAGAACTGACCCGAACAATTTTGCCGCATACACATTTCTGTCCCGGGCCTATGCCCAGGCGGGTGATGTGGCCAACGCGGAACTGACGCAGGCCGAGGGCTATTTCCGCGGCGGCAATGTCAAGGAAGCCAAACGTTTTGCTGTTCGCGCGCTGCAGAAGCTGCCGAAGGGAACTCCAAGCTGGCAACGCGCGAGCGACATCGTTAAATACAAGACTAAAAAATGAAGTCGGAAACTTATGAGGAAAACATGATAAATCGAGTACGCGGTCATATTGGCGCAGCATTGGCAGCCATTGTGATAACGATATCCCCGCTTCCGGCTGGCGCACTTGACGATACTCAGAAGGAAGAAATCGGCCAGTTCATTCGGGAGTATCTGATTCAGAATCCCGAGATCCTGTTTGAGGTCCAGGCGGCCTACGAGGCCAAACAGGAGCTGATTCAGCGTGAACAATCCAAGCAGGTCATTGCAAAATCACGGGATGCTATCTTCAATTCACCCAACAATGTCGTGCTTGGCAATCCAGATGGCGACGTAACGATCGTCGAGTTCTTCGACTATAATTGCGGGTTCTGCAAACGCGCCATGAAGGACATGGAGGAAATCATCGCGAATGATCCGAATGTCCGGTTCATTTTGAAGGAATTTCCCATTCTCGGCGAGGATTCCATTGCCGCTCACCGGGTCAGTACAGCGTTAATGCGTATTGCACCGGAAAAGTACGAAGAGTTCCATTTTGAACTTCTCGGCGGCAGAGAAAGGGCGACCGAGGACCGTGCGATCGAGGTCGCAAAAAGCCTTGGCGTTGACGAGAACGCTCTGCGAAAAGAAATGGAAGACGAGGCAATCACTGAAAGTTTCCGTGAAGCCTATCAGATTGCCGACGGGCTGGGCATCTCCGGCACACCATCTTATGTCGTTGGTGATGAGGCGGTGTTTGGAGCTGTCGGCATGCCGACGCTGTTGAGTAAAGTTGCTAACCTGCGCAATTGTGAGAGCGCCACCTGCTGATTGTCGCAATTCAACGCGTTTTGGACCGGCGTGTCATCCTGACCGCCGGTTCATGCTGACCGACTGCCCTGCTGAGGCAGGTTTTTCACATTTCAATTAATCATCCAACAGTTTTTTAAGCCGGCGTCATAGACCGGGGCTTTTCCTTCCGGGCGGGGCCGTCTATATGTCTGTGACTTTATATTCTCCAGGTGAAATACCATGGCCCGCAAAGTGTTCGTCCTTAATGGACCAAACCTGAATTCTCTCGGTAAGAGAGAGCCGGGTATTTATGGTGGGAAAACCTTGAGCGACATCGAGACCGACTGTCGCACACTTGGTAACGAACTTGGCTTCGAAATCGACTTTCGACAGACAAATCATGAGGGTGTTCTTGTTGACTGGCTGCAGGAAGCCGGCGACAAAGCCGTCGGTGTGGCCATCAATCCAGGCGCCTACAGCCACACCTCGATAGCCCTTCACGACGCCATCCGCTCAATCGATATTCCCGTTGTGGAACTGCATCTTTCAAACATACACGCGCGCGAGGCATTCAGGCATGTCTCCATGGTTTCGCCAGTTGTCGCCGGCGTGATCCTGGGCTTTGGCCCTAACAGTTATGATCTGGCGCTTCGCGCGCTGGCAGATATTTGTGAAAACTAAGAACAAGTTCGTAAAGGACCCGTCCCGATGGCAGCAAGAAAATCCGGAATCGATCAGGATCTGGTGCGCGATCTCGCAAACATACTGAATGAGACAGACCTAACCGAAATCGAAGTCGAGCAGGACGACCTGCGTATTCGGGTCTCGCGTGGCGGTGCATCAGCCGCACAGACCGCACCGGTCTATGCCCCGGCACCTGCCGCACCGGCACTCTCGGCGCCCGCCGCAGCAGCGGCTCCAAGTGCCGAGGCTCCTGCGGACGGCGGGGTCAACCTCACCAATGCCGTAACGTCACCCATGGTCGGGACAGCCTATCTTGCGCCCTCACCCGACGCGGCACCATTTGTCCAGGTCGGCCAAAGCGTCGATGAGGGGCAGCCTGTGCTGATCATCGAAGCCATGAAGACCATGAACCAGATTCCGGCGCCGCGTTCCGGCAAGGTCACTGCAATCCTCATTGATGACGCGCAACCGGTCGAATTCGGTGAACCGCTTCTCGTGATTGAATAGGCCATTTGATGCTGTCCAAAATTCTCATAGCCAATCGCGGCGAAATTGCCCTGCGTGTCCTTCGCGCCTGCAAGGAGCTGGGAATAAGCACGGTTGCCGTTCATTCGTCCGCGGACGCGGATGCGATGCATGTACGTTTGGCCGACGAAAGCGTCTGCATCGGTCCACCCGCATCGCGCGACAGCTATCTCAACATTCATCAGATTGTTGCTGCCTGCGAAATAACCGGAGCCGATGCCGTGCACCCGGGCTATGGCTTCCTGTCCGAAAACGCCAAATTCGCCGAGATTCTTGAAGCGCACGACATAACCTTCATTGGACCGACCGCCCAACATATCCAGATTATGGGTGACAAGATCACAGCGAAAAAAACCGCTGAGGAACTGGGCATTCCCGTCGTTCCGGGATCGCAAGGCGAAGTTGCAGACGAAAACGAAGCGGCCAGAATTGCCGGAGAAATCGGCTATCCTGTCATTATCAAAGCAACCGCTGGCGGCGGCGGCCGTGGCATGAAGGTTGCCAACAACGAGGCTGAGCTTTCGCTTGCCCTGGCAACAGCTCGCACGGAGGCCGGCGCTGCATTCGGCAACGAAGCGGTCTATATCGAAAAATATCTCGGCAAGCCCCGCCATATCGAAATTCAGGTCATGGGCGACGGCAACGGCAACGCCATACATCTTGGCGAACGCGACTGTTCGCTTCAGCGGCGCCATCAGAAGGTCTGGGAAGAAGCAAACTCCCCTGCCCTTAATGCGCATCAGCGCGAAGAAATCGGCATGATCTGTGCCAACGCGATGAAAAAGCTCAAATATCGCGGCGCTGGAACGATCGAGTTCCTGTATGAGAACGGCGAGTTTTATTTCATCGAGATGAACACCCGGCTTCAGGTGGAGCATCCCGTAACCGAAGCCATCACGGGCATTGATCTTGTCAACGAACAGATTCGCGTCGCCTCGGGTGGCGGTCTGTCAGTGGCCCAGGAAGATATCCGCTTCAACGGCCACGCGATCGAGTGCCGAATAAACGCCGAAGACCCGAAATCCTTCACGCCGTCGCCAGGTCTCATAACCCACTATCACCCGCCCGGCGGACTGGGGGTGCGTGTCGATTCGGGCGTCTATCAGGGTTACTCCATTCCGCCCTATTACGACAGCCTCATCGGCAAGCTGATCGTGCACGGCCGTACGCGCGTCGAGTGCATGATGCGGTTGCGGCGCGCGCTTGGTGAATTCGTTATCGACGGTATCAACACGACGATACCCCTGTTCATGGACCTTCTGGAAAACCAGGACATCGCCAATGGCGATTACGATATCCATTGGCTGGAGAAATATCTCGACGTGCAATAAAGTATAGAGTTATGCACAGGAGTGAAGATCGGCTGAATATAACGCCGCAGCTGCTCCTCAAGGCCTATAGCTGCGGATTGTTCCCAATGGCTGAGTCGGCGGACGACCCGGAAGTATTCTGGGTCGAGCCCGAAGTCAGGGGCGTCATTCCGCTCGAGCTGTTTCATATTCCGAAAAGCCTTGCAAAGACCTGCCGGCAAAACAGGTTCGACATACGCTTCGATAGCGCCTTCAGCGCCGTTATCGATGGTTGCGCGGAACCCGGGCCCGGCAGGAACAAGACCTGGATCAACCGCACCATCAGACGGCTTTACATTCAGCTTCACGAACTGGGGCACGCCCACAGTGTTGAAGCCTGGCGGGATGACGAATTGGTGGGCGGCCTTTACGGCGTTTCGCTGCGGGGCGCCTTTTTTGGAGAGAGCATGTTCTCTCGCGAACGCGACGCATCAAAGGTCTGTCTCGTCCATCTTGTAAGACGGCTTCGCCAGCGCGGCTATGTACTGCTCGACACGCAATTTACCACCGATCACCTCAAACGGTTCGGCGCAGTCGACATTCCCAAGGAAACCTATGATTCGCTATTGAACGAGGCGATGATGGTGGAAACCGTATTTGCCTGATGCGGTCAGGTCGGCGGCGGGACATCCGATTCCATCCGGCATTCTTTCAGCCAGACGTCATAAACGGCATGGTCGACAGCGTTCAGACCGGGCGAATCTGCAAACATCCAGCCGGTGAAAATACGGCGGATCTTGCGATCCAGCGTGATCTCGTCAACTTCAACGAATGTCGTCGTTTTCGGCTTTTGGGATTCGTCGCGGCTATAGCATACGCGCGGCGTCACCTGCAGCGCACCGAACTGAACCGTTTCATCAATATAGACATCGAATGTGATGATGCGTCCGGTGATCTTGTCGATGCCGGAAAAGACAGCGACCTTGTTTGAAATTCGCGGGTCACCGGCCGGCGCGAGATTTTGCTTTTCAACCGGCTTCAGTGTTTGCACCGGCTCAAGCGCTTCGGTCTGAACATCCGAGTTGGATTGAGCCCGCGCAGACGTGGCCCCCGCCAGAATGCAAAGGGTGCCTGCCAATGCCACACACAGGTTGTGCATGCCGAATTTGTGTTTTCCGCCGCTTTTCATCGTACCGTGATGGATTATGTACCGGGCGTCCAGGCGTCGTAGTCGCCCGTGACGCGAGGCCTGTCAGCTGGATTGAGGATCGAGCCCTTCGGGCGGTAAGCTGCCGCAGTGCCCGTCATGTTTGGCTGATGCGGCTTTTGCCATTCCCTTGCCTGGTAGCTCTCATCGGCTGGAGAGACATCGGTGCGATGGTGCATCCAGCCGTGCCAGCCGGGAGGGATTGCGGAGGCTTCAGAGAGACCGTTGTAAATCACCCAGCGGCGCGTACGGCCTTCGCTGTCCGTACCGCCCTGGTAATAGACATTGCCAAACTCGTCTTCACCAACCTTTGTTCCCTTACGCCAGGTGTGAAACCGCGTTCCAAGAGTTGTTCCGTTCCACCAGGTAAATGTCAGGAGCAGAAAATTCTTCATGGATATCCTCGTACCGAATACGGTCAGTTGACGTTTGTGGCCTTATGCCGTGCCCGCGCCGCCTTGTCCAGTCCACTGTGGCATCGCGAATATGCCTTTTCCATGGCAGGCCCCAACTATCAGCGTCAGTCGAGTGCCAATTCGAAAATCAGCGCGGGCAGACCCGATCCCGGTTCTCCGCAATTGGCGGTGCGACCGGTTTCGACAAATCCTTTTCGTTCGTAAAACGCAACGGCTTTTTGGTTTGTTTCTTCCACTTCCAACCGAATTCGCTTGGCTTCAGGAAAACAGACCTTGATTTCGTCAAGCAACTGACCACCGGCGCCCTGCCCTTGCACCTCGGGCAGCACGTAAAGTTGATGCAGGTCAATCAGTTTGCCGTCCTGGGTGGATGCAAAAGCCATGGCGCAGATCTTTTCGCCGGTATCGACAACGACAAACTCGCTGTTCGGCTGCGTCAGGCGCTGCTTCAAAACCGGAACCGCGTGCCACGTGCCTGTTATTTCGTTCACCTTGTCTACACCGTAGATGCCGTCATAGGTGTCGTGCCAGGTTGTCACCAGCAGCCTGTTGATCTCCTGCAGATCGCGTTCGGAGGCGGTTCTGACCCACATCGCGCTGGCCTGTTCCTATTCGATGCCGAGCTTCTTGCGCACAAGTGCGTTTACTGCCTGCGGATTGGCTTTGCCCTGGGTCGCCTTCATGACTTGTCCGACAAACCAGCCGGCCATGGAGGGTTTTTCTTTGACCTGTTCAGCCTTGTCGGCATTGGCGGCGATCACCTCATCGACGGCGGCTTCAATGGCACCGGTGTCGGTCACCTGCTTCATGCCGCGGTCTTCAACGATCTGATTGGGGTCCCCGCCTTCGTTCCAGACGATTTCAAACAGATCCTTCGCGATCTTGCCTGAAATCGTGCCTTCCTTGATCAGATCAATGACGGCGCCAAGCTGCTGTGGTGAAACGGGCGTGTCTTCAATCGTCTTGCCGGCCTTGTTCAACGCACCGAGCAAATCGTTGATCACCCAGTTGGCGGCCATCTTACCGTCACGTCCCTCGGCAACGGCCTCAAAATAGTCGGCGATCGACTTTTCCGATACCAGGATCGAGGCGTCATAGGCGGAAAGTCCCATATCAGCCATCAGCCTTGCCCTTTTGTC
The DNA here is from genome assembly GCF_040932035.1 of Hoeflea sp. TYP-13. Taxonomy (NCBI): domain Bacteria; kingdom Pseudomonadati; phylum Pseudomonadota; class Alphaproteobacteria; order Hyphomicrobiales; family Rhizobiaceae; genus Hoeflea; species Hoeflea sp. TYP-13. The sequence goes on along the minus strand of NZ_JBFRBB010000001.1, from coordinate 2,103,839 downwards.
GTCGGGCAGTTCGGGCAGGCCGGCAATCAGGTTTTCGACATAGGCGTCGTCAAATTCGAGTGGCAACAGATCGGGATCGGGGAAATAGCGGTAGTCATGCGCATCTTCCTTCGAACGCATGGACCGGGTTTCTCCCTTGCCGGGATCGAACAAACGCGTCTCCTGGTCGATCGATCCGCCATCTTCGAGGATGGCGATCTGGCGCCGTGCTTCGTATTCGATGGCCTGGCCGACAAAGCGGATGGAGTTGACGTTCTTGATTTCGCAGCGCGTTCCGAAGTCTTCGCCGACCCGGCGAACGGAAACATTCACATCCGCACGCATCGACCCCTCGTCCATATTGCCATCGCATGTGCCGAGATACCGCAATATGGTGCGCAATTTGGTGACATAGGCCTTTGCCTCGTCGGAGGAGCGCAGATCCGGTTTGGACACGATTTCCATCAGCGCGACGCCGGACCTGTTGAGATCCACATAGCTCATGGACGGGTGCTGGTCATGCATTGACTTGCCGGCATCCTGCTCCAGATGCAGACGCTCAATGCCGATCTCGATATCTTCAAAATTGCCTTTTTTGTCCGGACCGACCGAGATGATGATCGTGCCCTCGCCGACAATCGGGTCTTTGTACTGCGAAATCTGGTAACCCTGCGGAAGGTCGGGATAAAAATAGTTCTTGCGGTCAAAGATCGAACGGTTGTTGATTTCGGCTTTCAATCCAAGTCCGGTGCGCACGGCCTGGCGTACGCATTCCTCATTAATCACCGGCAGCATTCCGGGCATAGCCGCATCGACAAGGGAGACATTGTCATTGGGCGCATTGCCGAAAGTCGTCGATGCACCGGAAAACAGTTTGGACTGCGACAATACCTGCGCATGAACCTCCAGTCCGATAATTACTTCCCAATCGCCGGTTGCTCCGGGAATCAGCCGTTTGGGCTCTGGTGTGCGCGTATCAATAATGGTCATGTGAATGCATCTTGCAGCTTGGATTTTCTGGAAAACGGATCGGCAAAAAAGCCTGGACCCGGGTTAAACCAATGCACTGGCGGGTTCAAGCTTTTCCGTCGAATGCACCTCGTTTGCACAGCGATTGCGGCGGGTAAGATTCGCCAAAATGTTTGACATAAATCAAATGAGCCGCTTCCTCAGCCACGTATTATTGGATTCGAAGGCAATGGGCTGGAGGTACGAGATGGGAATTCAGAACATAATTTCACGCATCGACCACCATGCCGACCTGTTTGAAAAAATGATGGTCAAGCTCGGCGTTCGCGATGAGCTGACACAGATAGACAACATCGGGCCGGTCTACCGTAGAGCCGCGATGCGCTGTGTGGGTTGCACCGGCGCAGAGGAATGCGAGACTTGGCTAGATACGAATGCGGAGCCAGCAGACGCACCGGAATATTGCCGGAACCGCGCTCTGTTTGCCAGGCTCAAGGCAGCAATGCCGCAGGAATTGAAATAGGCCCAACCGACGTTTCCAGTCAGCGGGCCCTTTTCTAAACAGCTCCCTATGGGAGAGTATCCCTCAACTAGCCCCGGTCGCTTTTGCGATTCGGGGTCTTTTTTGTTTGTTCGTATATAAATCTTCCATAAAAGTGCACCGACGTAAAGCCCCCCACCGGTTGTAATCCCTGCCGCAGCGGGTTCGCAGCGCCGTTCCCTGAGGAAAAATGCATCGCCGGCTTGTCAACAAGCTCGGTCATCGTAAGATGACTGGCAGATACACTTATAAGTACCTGATTGTACTATGTGCATCCCAGGTGCTTCCTCACCCCATATCAGGGCCCACATCAGGGATGGATAAGTGAAAATCATGACCGGAGTACAACTTTCGCGAATTCTGCAGGTGTTCCTGACCGCATTGTTGTTGGCCGGCTGCGGTCTGGACAAAGCGCCGATACTGCATCCGAAAGGCCCAATTGCCCTGGTCGAACGCGATCTCCTGTTCACTGCGTTTTATCTGATGCTCATTGTCGCAATCCCGGTCTTCATATTCGCCGGTCTTTTCGTGTGGCGCTACCGGGCCTCGGGCGGCAAGGGAAAATACACCCCGGACTGGTCCTACTCAGGCAAAATCGATGCGCTGATCTGGCTGGTTCCTGCATTAATTGTTGCCGCACTCGGCTATCTGCTGTGGACCACCACGCACAAGCTTGATCCGTACAGAAACATTGCAGGTACCGAAAACGCTATCGAGGTCCAGGCCGTTGCGCAGGATTGGAAATGGCTTTTCATTTATCCCGAATACGGCATTGCCACGGTCAATGAGCTGGCCTTTCCAAGCGAAAGGCCGCTGTCGCTCAAGATCACTTCCGATACGGTCATGAATTCCTTCATGATTCCTGCGCTTGGCGGTCAGATCTACGCCATGGCCGGCATGACCAGCCGTCTCCACCTGATTGCCGATGAACCGGGTGAGTTCACCGGGCGCAACACGATGTACAGCGGCGACGGTTTTGCCGATCAGCACTTTCAAGCCTATGCGATGTCCAACGAGGATTTCGACGCCTGGACACAAAAGGTACGCCAGTCCGGCAAATCTCTCGACCAGGCGGCTTACGATGTACTGGTCAAGCCAAGCGTCGCGCATGACGTTGAATACTATTCCGGCTACGATCCGGGCCTGTTCCAGCGAATCCTCGCCAAATATGCCCAACGGCCGGAACATTCCTCAAATGTGACGGATCAATAAGAACCAGCTTGGGGGCCAAGATGCTCGGTAAACTGACCATAGATGCTCTGCCGTTCTACAGCTGGGTCGCCATGAGCGGCGCTGCGGTAACCGTGTTCGGTGGTCTCGCTGTCGTGATACTGGTGACCTATCTGGGCGCCTGGCGCTATTTGTGGACAGAGTGGCTGACCAGTGTCGATCACAAGAAGATCGGCATCATGTACATCGTCATGGCGCTGGTTATGCTCATTCGCGGCTTCATCGATGCGATCATGATGCGAGCCCAACAGGCGGTTGCTCTCAACTCGGAGGGTTATCTGCCGCCGGAACATTTCGAACAGATATTCACCTCGCACGGCACCATCATGATCTTCTTCATGGCGATGCCGTTTGTGGCCGGCCTATTCAACATCGTCACGCCGCAGCAGATCGGCGCACGCGACGTGGCGTTTCCGTTCATGAATTCCATCAGCCTATGGCTGACGGCGGCAGGCGCGGGCCTAGTGCTGATTTCTCTGGTGGTCGGCAAATTTTCGGAAGCGGGCTGGACAGGTTATCCGCCCTTCTCCGGCATCGAATACAGCCCCGGCGTCGGGGTCGACTACTGGCTGTGGGCACTGCTGGTCAGCGGCGTCGGCAGCACACTGACCGGTATCAATTTCGTCGTAACGATCCTGAAGAAACGCGCTCCGGGCATGAAGCTGATGCGCATGCCCATGTTCACCTGGACGACTTTGGTGGTCAGCGTGCTCATTGCCTTCGCCTTCCCGGCACTGACTGTTGTTGCCATTCAACTCGGCCTTGACCGCTATTTGGGCATGCACTTCTTTACCAATGGCGATGGCGGAAACATGATGAATTTCGCCAACCTGCTTTGGATATGGGGCCACCCGGAAGTCTATATCCTGATCCTGCCGGCCTTCGGCATCTATTCCGAGGTGGTGGCAACCTTTTCTGGAAAACGGCTGTTCGGATACGAATCGCTCGTCTATGCAACCGGCTGCATCGGCATCTTATCGTTCTCGGTCTGGCTGCATCACTTCTTCACCATGGGCTCGAGCGCCAATGTGAACGCGTTTTTCGGCATCGCCACCATGGTCATTGCGGTTCCAACGGGTGTGAAAGTGTTCGATTGGCTGTTCACCATGTTCCGCGGCCGCATCGTCTTCCACCCGTCCATGTACTGGACCATCGGTTTTATCGTGACCTTCGTCATCGGCGGCATAAGCGGCGTGCTGCTGGCGCTGCCGCCGGCGGATTACCTGATGCACAATTCGACGTTCCTGGTGGCACATTTTCACAACGTGCTGATACCGGGTGCACTGTTCGGCTACTTTGCCGGCATGAATTACTGGTTCCCCAAGGCTTTTGGCTTCAAGCTCAATGAAACATGGGGCATCAGGGCTTTCTGGTTCTGGCTGATCGGTTTCTATCTGGCCTTCATGCCACTCTACGTGCTCGGGTTCATGGGCATGGTGCGCCGCATGGAGCACTATAATGTACCGGAGTGGCAGCCTTATCTGGTGGTCGCCGCAATCGGCGCCGTGTTTGTGCTCATAGGCATCTTCTGCATCGTCATGCAGTTGGTGGTCAGCGTGCGTGACCGCGCCCAGGCCGTCGATGCGACCGGCGATCCCTGGAACGGCCGTACCTTGGAGTGGGCAACATCCTCGCCCCCGGCATCCTACAACTTTGCCGTCATTCCGCAGGTGGAGGATCTCGACGCTTTCGCCGACATGAAGCGACGCGGTGTCGTCGGCCAAAAACCGGCGAAATACGAAGACATCGCAATGCCGAAAAACACAAGCGCCGGTGTAATCCTCGGCGCCATGGGCTTCCTGCTGGGTTTTGCGATGATCTGGCATATCTGGTGGCTGGCGGCCGTCTGCCTGGTCGTATCTGTGATTGTACTGATCGTTCGTGCCAGCAATGACGACGATGAATTCACAATGGCGGCAGCCGAAGTCGAGGCAATCGAAAATCAGCGGCAGTTCTCGACATTGACTATTCCGACCGATGAGACCGCAGCCGGCTCAAACGTGTCGGGCGAACAACCCGCCGCAGGGAGTATCTGATATGTCAGTTGCCGAAACGCCTACGGTTGAGGACGAAGCGGTTTTGCAGTTGGGAGGCGGCGAGGAGTTCGAGGACCGCGAATTTGGTTTCTGGCTCTATCTGATGACCGATGCAATCATCTTTGCACTGCTCTTTGCAACCTATGTCGTCATGAGCCGTAACATTGCATCGGGACCGGATGCAAAATCGCTTTTCGATCTGACGCACACTGCAGGCGAAACGCTGCTGTTACTCTTCTCCAGTATAACATTCGGATTCGCGACCCTCGCCTCGCTGTCGCGCCAGAAGGGCCAGGTCATCCTCTGGCTGATCGTAACGATTGCATTTGGCGCCGGATTTGTCGCCATGGAGCTTGTCGAATTCTATGGCATGATTGCGTCCGGCGCCGGGCCGGATACCAGCGGCTTCCTATCCGCATTCTTCACGCTTGTCGGGACGCATGGGCTGCATGTCAGCCTTGGGATTGTCGGCATCACGGTGATGATCGTCCAAGTCGCCGTCAAGGGGCTGAGCAATCCCGTTTTATCGCGCCTCTATCGGCTCGGATTGTTCTGGCACTTCCTCGATATCGTCTGGATCGGAATATTTTCTGTCGTGTATCTGCCGGGGGTCCTCTAAATGGAAAAGTCGCATCACACCGATACGCACACCCACAGGGCTTATCTGACCGGCTTCGTCCTGGCACTCATCCTCACCGTCATACCATTTGCTCTGGTCTGGACCGGCGCTCTTCCGGTTCTGACAACGCTCGTCGTCATAGCGGTCGCAGCCGTCGTCCAGATGCTGGTGCACATGTATTATTTCCTGCATCTCAACCTGAAGACCACGCCGCGTGAGAACCTGCTGGCGCTCGCATTTGCCATCGTTTTGATCTTCATCCTCGTTGGCGGAACGCTCTGGATCATGTTCGATCTGCACTACCGCATGATGGGATAGATGCCCGCAATAAAAAAACCCGGCTGCCAGAGCCGGGTTATTTGGTTAGGTTGCTCAAACATTCATGGATTGAGGAAATTGAAACGGTAATTCAGACCGAACTTAACCGTGTGCATGTCAAGATCAGCCGTACCAGCGCTGCCAAATGAAGCAGCGGTCAGATTTGTATCTCCGAAGTCGTGATACAGATACTCAATTTTGGCCGACCAATTCTGATAGAAGCCCCACTCAGCACCGCCACCGACATTGTAACCTGTCGCGGTATCACTGATCGTCGGTCCGAACGGCACTCCGGTAGCTACAGATGTTGCAACATAGTCGACATCCGCAACGCTCAAGCCACCGGTGGCATAGATCAGAAAATTATTCGATGCAAAACCAACACGGCCGCGCACAGTGGCCAGCCAATCGATATCGGCGTTACAATTAAATGCCGGATTGGGACACAGTGAAGAGCCGTCAATGCCGGACCAGGCCATATCCGCTTCGGCACCTATCACCCAATTTCCCGTCTGGTAGTTATAACCGATTTGTCCGCCTACGAGCGCACCATCAACATCCGTGGTTGAAGCCGATGGGACCGTTGGAAAGGAAAAATCCACGTCGCCCCAGCCACCACCGGCATAGGCGCCGGCATAAAACCCGGTCCAGTCATAAAGCTCCACAGGAGCCGCTAACGGTTGTTGCGGCGGCTCAACGATTGCGTCTGCTGAATATGCTGTCGTTGCATGAAGGACACCCACCATAACACCGGCAAAAATCTTATTGCGCATAAGGAAACCCCCGAATAGGCACAACTTATATGTGAATTCTTACCCGCCGCGCGCCCATTATCAATGTATTGCAACACAATACTCTCTCAATATTTGTTACAAGTTGCCAATTTGAAACAATTAGTTAGACGGCAACTCTATATTATTTTTGTATGTCTTTTCATATCTATATAAAAATCTTTCATAAATTTAATTTGCCGACTGAAAATACGCAAACAACGCAAGTTAACGCGACGTCCGAGCCTGCCTATATATTAGCCGTTATCGTAAGGTTGCTGGATCGTGCATTTTTATGAACGCCGATAATATTATTGCCGGAATCAACTGAGCCGATTTCTTATACTCGCAATTTATTTTTTTATCGCTTGATAACTTGATGACCACACGGATCCAGGCACAAACAACTCTCCGCGCGCAATCAATCGCGCGGTGCGCACCAAACCGGCAGAGTGAATATCGAGACTAGAGCCCCTACGCTTGAATTCCATATGTACGGAAATCGCGCCCATCGGATGCTCGATAACCACATCAGCCGGCGAGCTTTCTGCCGCAACCAGGCCATCGGCAACGGACCCGGGCGTCAAAGCACACGCAGCCAGGCATTGTGCACCGGTAACGGCGAGGCTCGGGTGGCAGTGGAAAGGCGTGAAATAGCGTGCGGTAAAGTCTCCCTCACCGGCGGCGGCGGAAACGACTGCAAATTTCGGCGTGACAGATGTCGGCGAGTCACCGATTCCCATGCGTCTTTCCGCCTCCAGACGGATCGGCTCCATCCGTTCATAAAAGGCGTGGTTTGCATCGAGTTCCTCAGCCGTCTCCCTGCCGGTCAGGCCAAAATCCTCAGCGCGGGCAACGCATAACGGCATGGCGACATCAATGCAGGTCACTTCAATGCCGTCGATTTCTTCCCGCGCCTGTCCGGTCGGCAGCAAGGCGCCGGTGATGTCGCCCACTATGTTCATGAAGTGAAGCCGCACTGGAGCAGCGGTTCCGGGAACGCCGTCAATCGACGTATCACCATCGTAGCGAACCGCTCCACAGGGTGTCTGCACCACCGCATCCACACGTGCGCCGGTGTTGACAGCACGAATGCGTACGCGCGTCTCGCCATCAGCCACCGGCACAATTCCCATTTCTATTGCCGCAGGACCAACGCCGGCCAGGATATTGCCGCATGTCGGCTTGAAGTCGACAAGCCGCTCCTCAACCGACACCTGGGCGAAGAAATAGTCGACATCGATATCCGGCTCTGCCGACGGTGACAGAATCGCGGCCTTGGTCGTAACGCTTGCTCCGCCGCCTATTCCGTCGATGTTAAGCATATGCCCCGAGCCGAAGGCCGCTGTCAGCACCTTGGCAAGAACATGACGTTGCGCCGGCAGGTCATCGCGATGGAAATAGGCGCCGCGCGAGCTGCCTCCGCGCAGAAAATGAAAAGGTATTGCTGTCTGACGCATGTTTGCCGCCTTTGCGGTTTGGCTTCTTCCGGCAATTTGCGAGCGGCCGTGCTGCAAACTGTAAAGTTGAGGGCCAGTCCGATTGCACTCGGACATTAGGACAGCACGTGCCGGCAATGGCAAGGCGTTTCGCGAACGATTCCGAGCCTTTGCCGCTACCCGAAACAAGACGGGCAAAAAAACGTCATAGCCCCTTGTGTCCCCCATGGCGATTTGGTACATGCGGCGCGCCGGTAACGGCTTCTACCACGTGCGGTCGTGGCGGAATTGGTAGACGCGCAGCGTTGAGGTCGCTGTGGGGCAACCCGTGGAAGTTCGAGTCTTCTCGACCGCACCATTTAACTTCCAAGATCTATGCCACTTCGGCTCCAGCCGCTGCCGAAGGTTTGGTGCATCGGCCCCTTGCGCTGATGCGCGCCGTGCGCCACATAGGCATGGATTGAAGCTTGGAATAAACATCCGATGCAGCGCAGCGAAATCGAATCAGGATTTTTCGCGACCGAGGGTTCACCTCCGGTACGCTGGAAGGTTGCCGGCGGTCTGACCGACTATGAAGCGGCGGTCGTTTTCATGGAGGAACGGGCCGCGGCAATTCGCGACGGCGATGCGGATGAACTGGTCTGGCTGGTCGAACATCCGCCGCTCTATACGGCCGGTACAAGCGCGCAGCCATCGGATCTTTTGACGCCCGACAGGTTCCCGGTTTTTTCGACCGGACGCGGCGGTGAATACACCTATCACGGTCCCGGCCAGCGTGTTGCCTATGTCATGCTGGATCTGAAACGGCGTCGTTGCGACGTGCGGGCATTCGTTTCGTCCCTGGAAGCCTGGGTGATCGATACACTCGCAAGCATGAATATCAAGGGCGAGCGGCGGGAAGACCGTGTGGGTGTCTGGGTGGTTCGGCCGGAGCGGCCTGCCCTGCCCGACGGAACACCGGCGGAAGACAAGATCGCCGCCATTGGCATCCGGTTGCGCCGCTGGGTCAGCTTCCATGGCATCGCCATCAATGTGGAGCCGGACCTTGAACACTTCTCGGGGATCGTGCCCTGCGGTGTCACCGCCCATGGTGTCACCAGCCTTGTCGATCTCGGTCTGCCTGTGACCATGGAAGATGCGGATCTTGCTCTGCGCGCCTCCTTCGAGGACATATTTGGCCCAACAGCGCGCTAGAAGTGCTTTCCGGCCTGGAACGGCCCGATCCTGGTCGAAGCAGCGACGAGATAGGCGGTCGACCAGCCAATCAGCACGAAGCCGCTTAGACCTTCCATGCCGGCCAACAGGCGCCATTTTTCATCAATCAGCGCATCACCATAGCCGAGCGTTGAAAAGGTAATCGCGGAAAAATAGAGCGCATCACCGATATGATCCACCGCGCTGGTAAGCTCATAGACAGCCGCCCAGATCCAGATCTCAACGGAGTGAACGCCGAGAAGGCCGTGGACAAGCACAACCATGGAAATCACCTTGCTTCGAAACTCGTGAATCGGATGACGCCCGGCGACACGGTTCATGAGATTGGCGACGCCGATCAGACCGAATGTGTGGACCACGACCGTCAGAGACACCACGAATGAGCCCAGCAGGATGTTGTTCAGCAGCATGGTTTCACCTTGAAAATTCGCGTTTTCTTCGAATTGCCCTGCGTTGTTCACGCCACAGGATGAACAGGCCCGAGCCGATAATGATCGCTATCCCGAGCCATTTCGACGGCGTCGGAAAGTTGCCGAAAACCAGATAGCCGACCGCCGCCGCTGAAACGATCTCGAAATACTGAAACGGTGCAAGCAGCGATGCCGGCGCAAAGCGCATCGCCGCTACAATGATCAAATGGCCATAGGCGGAAATCAGCCCCACAGCAACCAGCAGGGCAATCGACAGGCCGGTTTGAGGGGTTGACCAGGCAATGTCTTCAAACTGCAGGAATGTTCCTGCCGGCATGACCACGGCGATCGCAAGGGTGCCGCCAATACCCGCCGCATATTGCATCACCAAGACGTTGTCGCGGGCGGAAAAAACGCGATTGAGGAGAAGATAAACCGCAAACAATGTTGCGGTGCCCAAGGGCAACAGCGACACGAAGCCGAACTTTGCAAAATTCGGCTGGATAACAAGCATCGCGCCCAGAAACCCGACCACGATCGCAAGCCAACGCGGCCAATGCACCTTTTCATGCAGAAAGATCGCTGAAAGCACCGTCAGGATGAATGGTTCGACAAAAAATACGGCTATCGCATCGGCAATCGGCACATATTTGACGGAAATAAGAAACAGTGCGCTTGCCCACCCTAGTAATAATCCTCTCAGCAGATTGGCGCCCCAGTAGTTGGGACGTAGTGCAGCGGGACCTGAGACAATGAGGATGACCGGCAGCGTAAAAAGCGTCTGCAACGCAAACCGCAGCAAGGAAGATGTGCCTGGCGTGACCCCTTCGTACAAAGCGAGATATTTGCCCGCGGCATCCATCAGCGGCAGGAGCAGCATGGCAAAAGCCATCATGGCCGCGGCTTCAAACGTCCTGTCTGTTTCCCCGTGTGCAGCCACGTTCATGTGCACGCCGGAAACGCACGCAGGCGTCCTGTGCGAACCTGCAAGGCGCCTTTGCATTGCAACTGACAGTGTGCGACGAGTGCGCGCAACTCAGTTTCCCCTCAAAACGATTCTGGCCGGGTGACCCAAGCGTGTCGCCGGCGAGTCAATTCAAACAGGAGCACCATATGTCGACCGCCACTTACATAACAAACGAAAATCCGGACTATGATACGCTGGGCGGCCGGATTTCCAGGGCACGCGATGCCCTCGACCTGACCACCTCGCAACTTGCCCGCAGGCTCGGCGTCAAGACCGATACCGTGCACGCCTGGGAGACGGACCGCTCGGAACCGCGCGCAAACCGGGTAACGATGCTTGCAGGGGTTCTCGGGGTTTCTCCCACCTGGCTTTTGAACGGCATCGGCGAATCACCGAGCGCGCCGGTCGTCAGTTCGGAAATGCGGGTGCTGATCACCCAACTTTCCAAACTGAAGAAGACACATGATTCCATGGGGCTGATGATCGAGGCCCTGGAGGTTGAGGCCGCGCGCGTATCGAGGGAGATTATCGAATAATTTTTTGAAAAACTTATGCCGTTTTTTTGAAACAGGTATATTGAGGGCGCACGCACGCTCTGACAGTGTATCGTGCGGGTTAGAATAAACTGACGAGACCCCAGGGAGGAATATATGGACGTGCGCGCTGCGCTGGCTGTCGAAGCCGGTAAACCACTTGAAGTGACTACCGTACAACTCGAGGGCCCTCAGGCCGGCGAAGTACTGGTCGAGATCAAGGCAACCGGGATTTGCCACACCGACGAATTCACGCTGTCAGGTGCGGATCCGGAAGGCATTTTCCCTGCAATTTTGGGCCACGAGGGCGCGGGTATCGTGCGTGAGGTGGGCGCCGGTGTCACCACGCTGAAACCGGGCGACCATGTCATCCCGCTCTATACGCCGGAATGCCGAGAGTGCGAGTATTGTCTCAATCCCAAGACCAATCTGTGCCAGGCAATTCGCACCACCCAGGGGCAAGGCCTCATGCCGGACGGAACAAGCCGGTTCTCGGTAAACGGTGAAAAAGTGTTCCACTACATGGGCACGTCCACCTTTGCGAATTACACTGTGGCACCGGAAATCGCGCTGGCGAAAATCAATCCTGACGCACCGTTCGACAAGGTCTGCTACATCGGCTGCGGCGTGACCACCGGCATTGGCGCCGTGATAAACACAGCCAAAGCGGAACCCGGTTGCCGGGCCGTTGTATTCGGCCTCGGCGGCATCGGCCTCAACGTCATCCAGGGCCTGCGCCTCATTGGCGCGGAAATGATCGTCGGTGTCGACATGAACAATTCCAAAAAGGAATGGGGCGAGAAGTTCGGGATGACGCACTTCGTCAATCCGTCCGAAGTGGAAGGCGACCTTGTTCCCTACCTCGTCGATCTGACAAAGGGCGGCGCCGACTATTCCTTCGAATGCATCGGCAATGTGAAGGTGATGCGCGATGCACTCGAATGCTGCCACAAGGGCTGGGGCGAATCGATCATTATCGGCGTTGCGGGTGCCGGACAGGAAATCTCCACCCGACCATTTCAGCTCGTTACCGGCCGCTCCTGGCGCGGAACCGCATTCGGCGGAGCACGTGGCCGGACAGATGTTCCCAAGATCGTCGACTGGTACATGCAGGGCAAGATCGATATCGATCCCATGATCACGCATACGCTGAGCCTCGACGAGATAAATAAGGGCTTTGACCTCATGCACGCCGGGGAATCCATCCGTTCTGTGGTCATCTACTGACCGGGGAATGGACGAACAGCCGACTATCTACGTTGATGCGGACGCATGTCCGGTAAAAAACGAGATTTTGAAAGTGGCCGAACGGCATGGTCTGCCCGTGACGTTCGTCGCCAATGGCGGTTTGCGCCCATCACGCGACCCTATGATCCGCAATGTTGTGGTTTCGTCCGGGTTTGATGCTGCAGACGATTGGATCGTCGAACATGTCGGGGAGCGGGACATAATCGTAACCGCCGACATTCTGCTGGCGGGCCGTTGCGTCGAAAAGGGAACGCAGGCGCTGGGACCGACCGGACGGCTGTTCGACAGCGCCAGCATCGGCATGGCGACGGCGATGCGTAATCTGAACCAGCATCTGCGCGAATCCGGAGAAATCAGCGGCAGGAATGCCGCCTTCTCACCACAGGACCGGTCAAGGTTCCTTCAGGCTCTCGACAGGCTTGTGCGGCAAAAGATCAGAAAGCAGCAATCATGATAATGTATGGTGCCGAAGTCTCCTATTTCTCCGGCAAGCTGCGCGCCTATCTCAACTGGAAGGGCGTTGATTTTGAGGAAATTCAAGCCAGTCGCGAAATCTATGTAGGCAAGATTCTGCCCAATATCGGCTGGCCGGTTATCCCCGTTGTCGAGCTGCAGGACGGTACTTTCCTGCAGGATACGACCGAGATAATCCGGTATATTGAAGAGTTGTATCCCGAACCGCCGGTGCTGCCGAAAAAGCCAACCCCGGTTCTCGCCTCGCTGCTTCTTGAGCTATACGGAGACGAATGGCTGGTATTGCCCGCGATGCACTATCGCTGGAACTACAACCGGGATTTTGCGATCGCAGAATTTGGAGCACTGGCTGCACCCGATGCCACGCCCGACGAGCAGCGCAACGTCGGCGAGCGTGTTGCCGGGCCGTTTGCCGGCGCTCTGCCCGCACTCGGAATCGACAAAACCACCGGGCAAGCAATCGAAAACAGTTATCTGGCCCTTCTCGATGAACTGGACCATCATTTCGCCGCGCATGACTATGTGTTGGGTTCAGCGCCAACACTTGGCGATTTCGGACTTTATGGACCGCTCTATGCACATATGTACCGCGACCCGAAATCCGGCGAGATAATGAAGCAAAGGGCACCGAATGTGTGCCGCTGGGTAGAATGCTTGCGCGATGGCAAAGATCGCGGGAAAGCCCTGGACAGTGACATTGATACGGTTCCGGATACTTTACTGCCGATTTTGAAGCGTGCCATGCGCGAGCAACTGCCGGTTCTCGTCGATACGGTTGCGCAGGTTGAGCAATTCGCAGCAAACGCGGCCGATAACAAGCTGCCGCGTGCCATCGGTTTTCATCAATTCAATCTGGGCGAGGCCACAGGACAAAGAGCGATATTTCCCTATGCCCAGTGGATGCTGCAGCACGTAACAGATCAATTGCATTCTGTCACACCCCAGGATCATTCGGCAGTTTCGGATTTTCTCGATAAGATCGAAGCCGGACCACTCCGGGAACTGCAGATCACATCGCGGGTCAAGCGGACCAACTTTCAACTCTATCTGGACAGATAATACTCATATATATCAAAAGGATATGGAGCTTCATGAAAACTGTATCTGAAGTAAAGGCATTTGGAGGCATCCAGGGCGTATACACACATGCGTCGGAAAGCTGTTCCTGCGACATGACCTTTGCCGTGTTTGTGCCGCCTCAGGCGGCTAAACGTCCCTGCCCGGTTGTCTGGTATCTCTCCGGTCTGACCTGCACGCACGCCAACGTCATGGAGAAGGGTGAATACCGCCGGCTGGCAGCCGAACTTGGCCTGATTATCGTTTGCCCCGACACGAGCCCGCGGGGCGATCATGTCGCCGATGTGGCCGACAACTGGCAGATCGGCAAGGGCGCGGGATTTTATGTCGACGCGACGCAGGAACCGTGGGTCGCCAACTACCGCATGTACACATATGTCACCGAGGAACTCCCGGCTCTCATTTCAGACGAATTCCCCGTCGATATGGGCCGGCAGGCAATCTTCGGGCACTCCATGGGCGGTCATGGAGCACTGACGGTGGCGCTGAAAGACCCGGGCCGCTTCAAAAGTTGCTCAGCCTTTGCGCCGATTGTTCATCCGATGACGGCAGACTGGTCAAAAAACGCTCTTGGCGCCTATCTCGGCGATGAGGAAAGGGTCTGGCGCGCCCATGACGCCTGCGCGCTCATCGAAGACGGCGCAAAGTTCCCAGAATTCCTCGTCGACCAGGGTGGCGCCGACGGGTTCCTGGAAGACGGACTGCGCCCATGGTTGCTCGAAAATGCCTGCAAGGATGCCGGCATTGATCTGACTTTGCGCATTCAGGAAGGGTATGACCATTCCTACTACTTCATCTCAAGCTTCATGGATGACCATCTGCGATGGCATGCGGAACGGCTGAAATAGGAAATGGGTTCATACGGGATCGAGGTCACCGCGTTCCCATTCGGCCTGGGTCTGCGTCATGAATTCGGTGTAACGCCCGGCTTCAATGGCATCGCGGATGCCCTGCATGAGATACTGGTAATAGGCCAGATTGTTCCAGGTTAGCAGCATGCCGCCAAGCGCTTCATTCGATCGCACGAGATGATGCAGATAGGCGCGCGAGTAGTCGCGCGCGGCGGGACAATCCGATCGTTCGTCGAGGGGACGCGTATCCTCGGCGTGACGGGCATTGCGCAGGTTTACTTTGCCGCGGCGCGTATAAGCTAGACCATGCCGGCCGGCTCGCGTCGGCATGACGCAGTCGAACATGTCGATACCGCGCGCCACGGACTTGAGAATATCGTCGGGCGTTCCGACCCCCATCAGATAGCGCGGCCGGTGCTGCGGAAGCAGCGGACAGGTTATGTCGAGCATGTCCAACATGACGTCCTGCGGCTCGCCTACGGCTAACCCGCCAATGGCGTACCCTTTCAGATCCATGTCCTTCAACGCCAGTGCCGAACGCTCACGCAAATGCTGAATGTCACCGCCCTGAACGATGCCGAACATTGCCTTGCCGGGCTGGTCGCCGAAGGCCTCCTTGCAGCGCTCCGCCCAGCGTAGCGACATCTCCATCGAACTCTCGATGGCGCTTTCATCCGCCGGAAGCCTCACGCATTCATCGAGCTGCATCTGGATGTCGGAGCCGAGAAGCCCCTGGATTTCAATGGAACGCTCCGGCGACATCTCGTGACGGCTGCCATCGACATGCGACTGGAAGGTCACACCCTGTTCGGTAATCTTGCGCAGGCCCGCCAGCGACATGACCTGAAACCCGCCCGAGTCCGTCAGGATCGGATGTGGCCAACGTGCAAATTCATGCAAACCGCCAAGGCGCGCCATGCGTTCGGCACCCGGCCGAAGCATGAGGTGATAGGTGTTGCCCAGAATAATATCTGCTCCAAGCGCCCGCACCTGGTCCATATACATCGCTTTAACTGTGCCGCCGGTTCCGACCGGCATGAAGGCAGGCGTGCGGACTTCACCGCGTGGCATGGTGATTGAGCCGCGGCGCGCGCTGCCGTCTTCGGCAAGGACGGAAAACTGAAAATTCGTTGTCATGTGTTTTTCTCGTCCGCTCTCATCAACAGGCTTGAATCGCCGTAGGAATAGAACCGGTAGCCGCTTTCTATCGCATGGCGATAGGCGTTCTGCATCACGTCGTAGCCGGAAAATGCGCAAACCAGCATGAAAAGCGTGGATCGCGGCAGATGAAAATTGGTCATCAGCATATCGACAAAGCGAAAGCGATAGCCCGGTGTAATGAAGATATCGGTGGCACCGCTCCAGGGCTGCAGTGTTCCATCATCGTCGCTGGCGCTTTCAAGAAGCCGCAGCGATGTCGTTCCAATCGAAACAATACGTCCCCCCCTCGCCTTGACAGCATTTAGTGCGGCAGCTGTTTCTGCGGGCACTTCACCGATTTCGGCGTGCATGACGTGATCGTCCGTGTCGTCCGCCTTGACAGGCAGGAACGTGCCGGCACCGACGTGCAGTGTCACAAAATGACGTTCAATACCCGCATTTTCCAGGCGCTCGAAAAGTTCGTCGGTAAAGTGCAGGCCGGCTGTGGGAGCTGCGACAGCCCCTTCCTCGCGCGCATAGACGGTCTGGTAGTCCTTACGGTCGCGATCGTCATCGTCGCGTTTGGAGGCGATGTATGGCGGCAAGGGCACATGACCGTTCGACAGGATCGCGTGATCGAGCGCGGCGCCTGAAAAGTCGAATTTCAGTTCCACCTCGCCGGCGTCGCCCTTGCTTACGATCGCACCGTCCAAGCTTGCGCCGAAACAGACATCGTTTTGCGAGCCGAAACTGAACCGGTCGCCGACTTTCATGCGTTTGGCCGGCCGTACAAAGGCCTTCCAGCGGTCTGGCCCGGTTCGCATATGAAGCGTTGCGGAAATGTGCGAGACCGCCTCTCCTTCCGCTGTTTCGCGCCGCCTTGTGCCTTCAAGTTGCGCCGGGATGACCTTGGTATCATTCAATACCAGCGCATCGCCGGGTCGCAGGAATTTTTCAAGTTCGATGACACTGCTGTCCGACACCCCTTTCAACGGATCGACAACCAATAGCTTTGCACTATGGCGCGGTACCGCGGGGCGCAATGCAATGGCGCTCTCGGGCAGTTCGAAATCAAACAGGTCAACACGCATTCGGTCGCTCGGGCTCTTCAAAAAATCAGCGCCCGCTTCTGATGAAACGGGCGCTGCATTGTTTAATAGCGATTTTGTCAGATGTCAGCAGCAACACGCATCGTCGTGATGCTGTCTGGATCCTGTACGGGTTCGCCGCGCTTGATCTGGTCGACGACATCCATGCCCTCTATCACCTGACCCCAGGCGCTGTACTGGCGGTTAAGCCATGGCGCTTCGTCAAAGCAGATGAAGAACTGCGAATTGGCCGAGTTCGGATTTTGCGAGCGGGCCATCGAGCAGGTTCCGCGCACATGATTCAAATTGGAGAATTCGGCCTGAAGGTCGGGTTTGTCCGAGCCGCCCATGCCGGTTCCGGTCGGATCGCCGGTCTGGGCCATAAACCCATCGATAACCCGATGAAAAACGATACCGTCGTAGAAATTTTCACGGGAAAGTTCCTTGATGCGCGCGACATGGTTCGGCGCCAGGTCAGGCAGCAGTTCGATAACGATCTTGCCTTTGCTGGTTTCCATGACGATGGTGTTTTCCGGGTCCTTGTAGTCGGCCATTGTGATCTCCTGTTTATTGTCTATCCGCCGACCCGAACCTTAATCATCCGATCCGGGTTCTGGACAGCGCCATTGGCAGCCCTGTTTCCGCGCTTGATATTGTCTACATGTTCCATGCCGTCAACCACACGGCCGAATACGGTATATCCGCCGTCGAGGTTGGCGCTGCGGTCAAACATAATGAAGAACTGCGAATTCGCGGAATTGGGATTGCTGGAACGCGCCATTCCGACGACACCCTTTTCAAACGCGATATCTGAAAACTCCTGCTTCAGATCCGGCTCGCTCGAACCGCCGGTTCCGACCAGGCGTGCATTGTAACCTCCTTCGAGGTCACCATATTCGACATCGCCCGTCTGGGCCATGAAGCCTTCAATCACGCGATGGAAAGCGACATTGTCGTATTCTCCGGCGTTGGCAAGCTCCTTGATGCGCGCGACATGCTCGGGAGCGACGTCGGGCAGCAGCTCTATCACCACGTCACCGTCTTTCAACGTGATGGTCATCTTGTTTTCCGGATCGATTTCGGCGTGTGCAAAAGAAAGCAGGCCGACGGCAATCATGGCCGCGACGGCCAATGGTCTGAGAAATTTCATGATAACTCCGTAAGTCCTCGAAACGGCTATTGTGAACCCGGTCAATGCGGTTCGCTCAGGATTGTCTTTCCTTCAGGGCAGCAAGCACCGGCGCCGGTACAAATGCGCTCACATCACCACCCATAGCCGCGATCTGCCGTACCAATGTGGCAGTAATGGGCCGGTTAAGCGGGCTTGCCGGCAAAAACACAGTCTGAATTTCCGGCGCCATCTCGCGGTTCATACCAGCCATCTGCATCTCATAGTCAAGATCGGAGCCGTCACGCAGCCCCCGCATCAGTATCGTGGCACCGGCTTTGCGTGCCGCATCGATAGCCAGGTTGCTAAAAGCAACCACGGAAACCCGGTCTTCCTGGCCGGGAACGATGTCTGCGAGCGACTCCTTGATGAGATCAGCGCGCTCATCGAACGTGAATAGCGGTTTTTTCGATGCCTCAATTCCGATGCCGACAACAACCGTATCCGAGACGTT
The DNA here is from genome assembly GCF_040932035.1 of Hoeflea sp. TYP-13. Classification (NCBI taxonomy): domain Bacteria; kingdom Pseudomonadati; phylum Pseudomonadota; class Alphaproteobacteria; order Hyphomicrobiales; family Rhizobiaceae; genus Hoeflea; species Hoeflea sp. TYP-13. The sequence continues at coordinate 2,085,313 of NZ_JBFRBB010000001.1, read as the reverse complement.
CAACGCCTGGATCAATACGTCCAAGTGACCATTGGTTATCGGATCAAAGGATCCGGGATAAAATGCAATCGGCATGGGCATCTCGCAATTCTCGGCCCGTTCAGCGGACCTATACCGAACAGCTTTTGTCATGCCCCAGCCGATGGTGCAAGCAAAACAAACCAGCAACTCCCCTAAGGGCGGCGTGAGGCCGTGCAAATCACATGAATGCAGCCTGAACGGCGGTTTCAGGCGTGCTTCAGAGACCATTTCCTAAATTAATCGAGACAATTCGAGAGGAAATGACAATGCTCTTTTTATTATTCGTTGCTACGCTTTTCGTTACGATCAGCATTGCCGCTGCGATTGCTCTGGCATCATCGTCGGGCGAGCGTCAGCCAGTCAGAAATCGCATCCGCAACTGAGCGGCTCGGAGGGGAATCAAGTCGTTAGCCGGTGATCACAAGGCCGTGTGCAAGGCGGGCCAAAAGATCACATCGCAATTGATAGCATTGAAGGTTGCCGCCAGAGGCACCATATCAAGTGTCAAGGGCGCATATGTGCACTAGATGATCATTCGGCATATGACATCAAGGAGACAAAAATGATTACAGCGCTGACGGTTCTTGCGGTTCTGATCGCCTCGATGTTTCTGGCGACCATGGGCGCGGCTATGATGGCTATGCATCGCGAACAGGTCGAAGCGACTGAAAGGGCGCGCAGCCGGACGAAAAGATAACCGTACTGCTTTGAATATACCCAGGGACTCAATGACCTCCAATCAAGTCCCCCACTAATCCGGATGGGCTCTTACCATCCGGATTTTTTTATTCTTCGCTTCCATTTCCTTCGGCAGAACCCTCCGAAACAGCGCCGCCTTCCACGACGATTTCTTCGCCGTTTCCGTTTTCCTCGTCGTCTTCCGGTTCACTGATGCGCTCTACCGAAACAACCTTTTCCTTCTTGGACGTCGAGAAAATCGTCACACCCTTGGTTGCCCGGCTTGCAAAGCGAATACCGTCTACCGGTACACGGATGAGCTGCCCGCCATCGGAAACCAGCATGATCTGATCTTCATTCTCGACCGGGAATGTGGCTACCAGCGGGCCAATTTCATCCACCTTGCTGGTATCGGTCGCCCGGATGCCCTTGCCGCCCCTGCCTGAAATGCGGAAGTCATACGATGACGAACGCTTGCCATAACCCTTTTCGCTGACGGTCAGCACGAATTGTTCGCGAGACTGCAACTCAAGCGCCCGTTCTTCGGTAAACGGTTCTTCTCCCGAACCGGCCGACGCGTCTTCTCCAACCAGTTCCACATCGTCGGCGCGGCTCCATTTTATGTAGGCGCCGCGCTCGGCCGGTGTTGCTTCAACATGCGTGAGGATCGCCATGGAGATGACATTGTCGCCATCTGCAAGCGATATGCCGCGCACGCCGATCGAGTTGCGGCCGGCAAAGACTCGCACATCGGTCACCGGGAAGCGAATGCACTGCCCCAGCGCGGTCGTCAAAAGCACGTCGTCATGCTCGCTGCAGGTTTCGACATTGAGGATTTCGTCCTTCTCGTCGTCCAGCTTCATGGCGATCTTGCCATTGCGGTTGACCTGCACGAAATCCGACAACTTGTTCCTTCTGACAGTGCCGCGGGTGGTCGAGAACATGACATCAAGCTGGCTCCAGCTTTCCTCGTCTTCCGGCAACGGCATGATCGAGGTGATGCGTTCTCCCTGTTTGAGCGGCAGCATGTTGATGAGCGCTTTGCCGCGTGCCTGCGGGGAGCCTATTGGAAGGCGCCAGACCTTTTCCTTGTATACGATGCCACGCGAGGAGAAGAACAGGACGGGCGTGTGGGTATTTGCAACAAACAGACGCGTGACAAAATCCTCGTCACGGGTCGACATGCCGGATCGTCCCTTGCCGCCGCGCCGCTGAGCCCGGTAAGTCGCAAGCGGCACGCGCTTGATGTAACCAGAATGCGAAACCGTGACGACCATATCTTCACGCGCAATGAGGTCCTCATCGTCCATATCCGCGCCACCTTCGGTGATCTCGGTGCGGCGCGGTGTGGCAAATTCCTCACGAACATCGGTCAGCTCAGTCTTGACGATCTCCAGAATGCGAATACGGGAGGCCAGAATTTCGAGATATTCCTTGATCTCGGCGCCGATCTCGTTGAGCTCGTCGGCGATCTCGTCACGGCCAAGTGCTGTCAGGCGTGCAAGGCGCAGTTCGAGGATAGCACGTGCCTGTTCTTCGGACAGATTATAGGTTCCATCCTCATTGATCCTGTGGCGCGGATCATCAATCAGCACGATGAGCGGCGCAACGTCCTTTGCCGGCCAGCGGCGCTCCATCAACTGCGTACGGGCTGTCCCGGGATCGGGCGCCTTGCGTATAAGATTGATCACCTCGTCGATATTTGCGACCGCAATTGCCAGACCGACCAGTACATGCGCTCGGTCACGCGCCTTGTTCAGCAGGAATTTGGTACGGCGGCTGATGACATCTTCACGGAAGGCGACAAACGCCCTCAGCATGTCCAGCAGGGTCATCTGCTCCGGCTTGCCGCCATTGAGCGCAACCATGTTGCAGCCGAAGGAGTTCTGCAGCGGCGTGAAACGGTAAAGCTGGTTGAGCACCACATCAGCCACGGCGTCGCGTTTCAATTCGATGACGACACGGTATCCATCGCGGTCTGACTCGTCGCGGATGTCCGAAATGCCTTCAATGCGCTTGTCGCGCACCAGTTCGGCCATCTTCTCGATCATCGATGCCTTGTTTACCTGATAAGGAACCTCGGTGATGATCAGGGCTTCGCGGTCGCCGCGTATCTCCTCGACGTCGACCCTGCCGCGCATGACGACGGAGCCACGGCCGGTTTCATAGGCCGAGCGGATGCCGGAGCGCCCCAAAATGAGGCCGCCGGTGGGAAAATCCGGTCCCGGAATGATCTGCTGCAGTTCGGCAAGCTCAATCGACGGATTGTCGATCAGCGCGATGCAGCCGTCGATCACCTCACCGAGATTGTGGGGCGGAATGTTCGTGGCCATGCCGACGGCGATGCCGCCCGCGCCATTGACGAGCAGATTGGGAAAACGGGCAGGAATGACCCGCGGCTCCCTGGCTGACGCGTCGTAGTTTTCCTGAAAATCGACGGTATCCTTGTCGATGTCCTCGAGCAATTCGTGCGCGACCTTTGCAAGGCGCGATTCCGTATACCGCATGGCCGCCGGCGGGTCGCCGTCGATTGATCCGAAATTGCCCTGCCCGTCAATGAGCGGCACGCGCATGGAAAAATCCTGCGCCATGCGCACCATGGCGTCGTAGATCGCCTGGTCGCCATGGGGGTGATACTTACCCATGACGTCACCGATGATGCGGGACGACTTCACATATTTGCGGTTCCAGTGGAAACCGCCCTCATGCATGGCATAGAGAATTCGCCTGTGAACCGGCTTCAATCCGTCACGGACATCGGGCAATGCGCGGCTAACGATCACGCTCATGGCGTAGTCGAGATAGGACCGCTGCATTTCCTCCATGATGGAGATTGGTTCAATGCCCGGAGGATCGGACGGAGGCGTCATCGAATTATCGTGTTCTGACAAATAAAATGCCCGTCAATTTGTATAGAATCAGTTGCGCCATTTATAGACGATCAGTGCGGCAAAAGCCAATTAAGAAACGTCACATTTGATGCGTTTTTTCTTAGTGAAAACAAGCGTTTAAATATATATCTTTCCGCCGCCTCGCACAAAAGCGCGAAGAGTGTGGCACAATCGCGGCCAATCGCCCGTATTACGGTGATTTTGAGCCGGCGAATTTGCCGTATTCCGTCGTTCGTCAACTGTTGATTCTCGCTCTAACAGAGGCCGCCATGGCATCGATTGATCCGCTGATGAATGCATTTGTAACGCTCATGGTCATGCTCGACCCGCCGGGCAATGCACCGCTTTTTCTCGCCCTGACGGTTGGCATGAGTCAGGCGGAGCGGTTCCAGGTCGCGCTCAGGGGATGCATCACCGCGTTCATAATATTGACGATATTTGCGATCGCCGGCTCCGGCATATTGAAGATGTTTGGAATTACGATTCCTGCCTTCCGGGTGGCCGGAGGACTGCTCCTGTTTTGGATTGCCTTCGAGATGATCTTCGAGAAACGGCAGGAGCGCCGGGAAGAAAGCGCCAAACGGGCCGTAACAAAGGACCAGATACGCAACATTGCCGCTTTCCCGCTAGCCATACCGCTCATTGCCGGCCCAGGCTCCATCTCAGCGATCGTTCTTCTGTCCTCAACACATCCGAAACCGCTGGAACGGGTTGGGCTGATTGGCGTTTTGCTCGTGGTGATGATCGCGCTGTTCGCGGCCTTAATCGTTGCCAACCGTCTCGACCGGCTGCTTGGCGAAACCGGGCGCGCCATCCTGACACGGCTTCTGGGGGTGCTTCTGGCAGCGCTTTCGGTGCAATTCGTCGCCGATGGGGTCAAGGCACTGGCTACGGGCTGACGTTTACGCGCGATGATCCTTTAAAACCGGGAGAAGGACCGGGCTCCAGCTATTCCAGATCTACGGTCAGTTCCTTGCCCCCAAGACCGTGCACACTGTCATTTCCGCGTATCACGACACTGGTCACCTCACCAGGAATGGTTACGCCCGAGAGACTGCGGGTAAAGGGCTGCTCGTTTTCATGGGGGTGGGCAAGGACCCGTTCGCCATAAACCGTACCGTCGGGTCCAACCACGTCCCAGCGGTTGGCATAGTGGTCCCAGCCCTCGTCATCATGGCGCAACGTAACGGAAAAACGCCATTGCCCATTCGATTGCTGGACCGCATCAACGGCGACAACTTCGACTTCACCTGCCCCGGATGGCAATACCAACCATAGAGACGACAGAGCCGCGGCTGCATAAACCAGTCCGCGGCTCATTGTTCCGAATTTTGAATCCGCCATGAACTCCTCCCAGACATCAGATGCCTATAAATGCACGCTAGCGGCATCCGGTGAAATCACATGAATGCGAGGCATTCGAAACCGGCTGGCGGAAGGAAGAGGGATCAGAACGGTATTTCGTCGTCCATGTCCCGTGAGAAACCACCTTCCTGTGACGGCTCCTGAGGACCGCCGAGATCACGCGGGCTGTCGCTGAAACCACCGCCGCCTCCACCGCCACCGCCGGGAGCACCCTCACCACGGCCATCGAGCATGGTGAGCGCGGAATTGAACCCCTGCAGAACGACTTCCGTGGAATAGCGGTCCTGACCGCTCTGGTCCTGCCATTTGCGGGTCTGCAACTGCCCTTCAATATAGACTTTTGAGCCCTTGCGCAGATATTGCTCGGCGATCTTGCAGAGACCTTCGTTGAAGATGACCACGCGGTGCCACTCGGTTTTTTCGCGGCGTTCTCCGGTATTGCGGTCACGCCAGTTTTCCGACGTCGCCAAACGGAGATTGGCAATCGGTCGGCCATCCTGTGTGCGACGGATTTCCGGATCCGCGCCCAAATTTCCCACCAATATTACTTTATTGACACTGCCTGCCATAACCTGGTCCTCACATATGCGGGCACGGATTTTATTGCCGCAAAGCGCATGCCCCTTATTTTCGGGCGACCATAGACCATCTGGCAGGTCTGTGTCCGCTCACAATCAACTATCCACAGGAGCTTTTTTGTTCACATTATGTTCTAGTTCTACTATTGTGCCTTGTCAAATGATTCAGCTTGGGTCATGAACGGGTGGCAATGTGGTGTGTATATCTCGACATCGGGCGAGCAAGTCCTACATTTACACCCGCATTCATTCCACGGATTGAAATCAGAACAGCGCACCTGGCGCGATCAACATATCGGCTTGATTCCGGACGGAGACCATGAGCGAACTGAAGACCATTTCAATCCGCGGAGCACGCGAGCACAATCTCAAAGGCGTTGACCTTGACCTGCCGCGCAACACACTGATTGTCATGACCGGCCTTTCAGGCTCGGGAAAATCATCGCTTGCCTTCGACACGATCTATGCGGAAGGCCAGCGCCGTTATGTCGAAAGCCTTTCGGCCTATGCACGGCAATTCCTGGAGATGATGCAGAAGCCGGATGTCGACCAGATCGACGGACTTTCACCGGCCATTTCCATCGAGCAAAAGACAACGTCACGCAATCCACGCTCGACCGTCGGCACGGTTACCGAGATATACGACTATCTAAGGCTGCTTTTCGCGCGGGTCGGCATCCCCTATTCACCGGCCACCGGACTGCCTATCGAGAGCCAGACGGTCAGCCAGATGGTCGACCGGGTCATGGCGCTCGAAGAAGGAACACGGCTTTACATACTTGCGCCGCTGGTTCGCGGCCGCAAGGGCGAATACCGCAAGGAGCTGGCCGAGCTGATGAAGAAGGGCTTCCAGCGGGTCAAGGTTGACGGAAGCTACTATGAAATTGCCGATGTCCCGGCGCTCGACAAGAAATACAAGCACGATATCGATGTCGTTGTTGACCGGGTTGTTGTACGGGAAGACCTGTCGACGCGACTGGCCGACAGTCTTGAGACCTGTCTGACACTGGCCGACGGACTTGCGGTCGCGGAACTTGCGGACAAACCGCTTCCCGATGACGCGACATCGGACGGCAGCGCCAACAAATCGAAGAACGAAACCCATGAGCGGCTGGTCTTTTCACAGAAATTCGCCTGTCCTGTTTCCGGTTTCACCATCCCGGAAATCGAGCCGCGGCTGTTTTCCTTCAACAATCCGTTCGGCGCCTGTCCCACATGCGACGGGCTCGGCACCCAGAAGAAGATCGATCCGGCGCTCATTATCCCGGAACCCGGCCGCACCTTAAGAGACGGGGCGATTGCGCCGTGGGCCAAATCCAGTTCACCTTATTATGGGCAGACGCTGGAAGCGCTCGGCCGCCACTTCGACTTCAAGCTTGGAGACCGTTGGAACGAATTGCCGGACGCGGCGAAGGAGGCAATCCTTCGCGGAACGGATGACAAGATCGATTTTCACTATGATGACGGTCTGCGCTCCTACAAAACTTCGAAGAATTTCGAAGGCATTATCCCCAATCTCGAACGCCGCTGGAAGGAAACCGATTCATCCTGGGCGCGCGAGGAAATAGAACGTTACATGGCCGCCGCCAATTGTCCGACCTGCGGTGGCTACCGGCTGAAACCCGAGGCGATGGCAGTTAAAATTGACGGGCTGCATGTCGGCAACGTGACCGAGATGTCCATCCGGGAGGCAGGCGCCTGGTTTACCGATCTTCCAGAGCGGCTGACGGACAAGCAGAACGAAATTGCCGGTAGAATTTTCAAGGAGATCAGGGACCGGCTTAAATTCCTGAATGATGTCGGGCTGGATTACCTGACGCTGTCACGTAACTCGGGAACCCTTTCCGGCGGCGAAAGCCAGCGCATCCGTCTGGCATCCCAGATCGGTTCCGGCCTGACGGGCGTTCTTTATGTTCTGGACGAACCCTCCATCGGCCTGCACCAGCGGGACAATGCACGGCTGCTCGATACACTCAAGCATCTTCGCGATATCGGCAATACGGTGATCGTGGTGGAGCACGACGAGGACGCCATCCTGTCGGCCGATCATGTTGTCGACATCGGACCGGCTGCCGGAATCCACGGCGGCGAAATTGTCGCTGCGGGAACGCCGCAGGACATCATGGCGTCCAGCCAGTCGCTGACGGGGCAATACCTCTCTGGCGTGCAGGAAGTGGCAACACCGAACGAACGGCGCAAGGTCGACAAGAAGCGCCAGATAACAATCGTCGGCGCCACCGCCAACAATCTGAAGAATATTACCGCAAGCATCCCGCTCGGCGTTTTTACCGCCGTCACCGGCGTTTCCGGCGGCGGCAAGTCCACCTTCCTCATAGAAACGCTCTATAAGGCGGCGGCACGGCGTGTCATGGGCGCGCGGGATAATCCGGCGGCACATGAGCGCATCGACGGACTGCAGAATATCGACAAGGTCATCGATATCGATCAGTCGCCGATCGGCCGCACGCCGCGCTCTAACCCGGCGACCTATACCGGCGCATTCACACCTATCCGCGACTGGTTCTCGGGCCTTCCGGAAGCAAAGGCACGTGGCTATCAGCCCGGACGGTTCTCGTTCAACGTCAAGGGCGGGCGCTGTGAAGCCTGCCAGGGCGACGGGGTCATCAAAATCGAAATGCACTTCCTGCCGGATGTCTACGTGACCTGCGACGTATGCCATGGCCAGCGTTACAACCGCGAAACACTGGAAGTCACCTTCAAGGGCAAATCCATTGCAGATGTGCTTGAAATGACCGTGGAGGAAGGCTGCGAATTCTTCTCCGCCGTCCCGGCCGTTCGCGACAAACTGACAACCTTGCGGCGGGTTGGCCTCGGCTACATCAAGGTCGGCCAGCAGGCAACAACACTTTCAGGCGGTGAGGCTCAACGTGTGAAACTGGCCAAGGAGCTTTCCAAACGTTCAACCGGACGCACGCTCTACATTCTGGACGAGCCGACAACCGGTCTTCATTTTCACGATGTTGCGAAATTGCTCGATGTGCTGCACGAAATCGTCAATCAGGGCAATTCCGTCGTGGTGATCGAGCACAATCTCGAAGTCATCAAGACCGCGGACTACATAATCGACCTTGGTCCGGAGGGCGGAGATGGCGGCGGCGAGATCGTTGCCGCCGGCACGCCCGAGCAAGTGGTTAAAGAAGAGCGCTCCTACACCGGTCATTTCCTGAAGGAGCTCCTAGAACGCAGGCCTTCGAAAAATGTAGAGGCTGCTGAATAATCCGGACACAAAGGGAGGTCTGAATGACCAATTCCGGCGTAATCAGAACGGGCATTGGTGGATGGACTTTCGCGCCCTGGCGCGGAACCTTCTTTCCGGATGGCCTGCGGCAGAAGGACGAGTTGAACTATGCCAGCAGGCAGTTGGCAACGATCGAGATCAACGGCACCTATTACGGCACGCAAAAGCCGGCGACATTCGCCAAATGGGCCGCCGATGTCCCGGACGGTTTTGTCTTCTCGGTCAAGGGAAACCGGTTCGTCACCAATCGACGCGTTTTAACCGATGGTGCCGAATCGATGGAACGGTTCCTGGGTTCCGGCATTACGGAACTTGGCGATCATCTCGGGCCCATCCTGTGGCAATTCGCGCCAACCAAGAAATTTGACCCGGATGATTTCGGCGCGTTCCTGGATATGCTTCCGCAGTCACGCGACGGAATTGCCATTCGCCACGCGCTTGAAGTGAGGCACCCGAGCTTTTCCTGTCCGGAATTCGTTGCTCTCGCAGCCAACCACAATGCTGCAATCGTTTATGCAGAGCATCTGAAATACCCTGAAATTGCCGATGTCACAGCGCCTTTCGTCTATGCGCGCCTGCAAAAGGGAAATGACGATATCCCGACCGCCTACCCGCCTGAGGAACTCGACCTATGGGCCAAACGCGCCAGGCTGTGGGCCGAAGGCGGTGCACCTGAAGGGCTGTCCTACGGCGACCCGGAAAGGCGGGTTGAGGTTCAGCCGCGCGAGGTCTATGTGTATTTCATTCACGAAGGCAAAATCCGCGCGCCTCAAGCGGCTCAGGCCCTGCAAGAGCGGTGTGCTGACTAGCGATTACAGGTTTTCAGGTGGAACTGATGCATAAAATAACGCCCGAACAATGCGCGGATATGGGTGACGTGCGCGGGCAAATAGACCGGCTCGACCGGGAACTCATGGCGCTGTTTGCCGAGCGCTCGCGCTTTATCGACAGAGCCGCTGCCATCAAGAAACAGACCGACCTGCCGGCAAACATCGAATGGCGTGTTGAAGAAGTTGCGATGAACGCCCGCAGCAATGCGCTGGAATACGGCCTCGATGCGGATTTTGCGGAGCACCTCTGGCGGCAACTGATCAACTGGTCGATCGCCCGGGAGGAAACCGTGCTGGATCCGGCCGGCTAGACGATTTTACGATGCGACCGCGATGTGAATAGCCAACCAGACGGTTGGCGGATCGATTTGCGTCCAGGTGACCCGGTGCCGACAATGGGCCGGAAGCAGCATCCAGTCTCCCACATCAAGCTCCCTCTCCTCAGCTTCACCTTCGACCTGTAGTCGCGCAGCACCGGCAAGCAACACGACCCATTCGTCGTCTTCCTGATCGTACCATTCACCTTCCGGCGTGGACTGCCCGGTTGAGATGATGCGTTCGATACGGGCGCCAGGCACGCGCAGGAGTTGATCGAATATCTCCTCATTCGTCTGTTCTGCCGGCAACGCACTGAACAGATTGCCGATTTCGACCGCTTTTGATCCAGAAGACATGATCCTAATTACCCGTATGCACGCTGTGCAAACCCGTCAGCTCGCCGGGAGTTGGAATATTTTCGGGCAGATCGTCTGCGGTCAGCCCCTCCCCCGCACGTCGTCCGGCGGTGCCGTGCATGTATGCGGCAGCGGCGGCGGCTTCAAAAGGTGGCATTCCCTGCACCAGCAACGCGCCGATAATGCCGGCAAGGCAGTCTCCGGAACCGGCCGTTGCAAGCCACGGCGGCGCGTTATTATTGATGACCGCCCGCCCGTCCGGTGACGCAATCACCGTATCAGCGCCCTTGTAGAGGACAACAGCATTCGATCTTTCAGCGGCCATCCGCGCACGGTCGACCTTTGAAAGCTGTGTGTCATCGTGAAGATCCGGAAAAAGGCGTGAAAATTCGCCGTCATGCGGCGTCAACACCAATCGTGGCTTACTGCCGGCAAAATGTGCGAAGAGTTCCTGAGGCTGCTCTCCAAAGGCCGATATGCCGTCTGCATCCAGCACCAGGGCACGGCCGGAAACCGCAATCCGTTCGGCAAACCGCCTGACCTTGTCACCGACACCGTAACCGGGCCCAAGAACAAATCCGGTGTAGCGTTTGTCGGCGAGCAGTTCATCCAACGCCGTAAGGTCATCGATCTTGCGCAGCATGATGGCTGTCAGATGACCGGCGTTGGCGGCCACAGCCGAAGAAGGCGAAAGCACCGTCACGAGCCCGGCTCCCGCATGCAGCGCCGATTGCGCCGCCAGCCGTGCGGCACCCGTCTGGCTGAAGGGACCGCTGAATATGCCCAGATGACCCCGCTTGTACTTGTGGCCGGACGGAGACGGTGCCGGAAGTTCAGGTGCCCACAGCGATGGCCCGTTGAGCCACAGGCGCTCGCAATGATTGTCGATTACCCGCGACGGAATTCCAATGTCGATCAGATGCACGTCGCCACAGTGGTCGGCTCCCGGCATCAAAAGGTGCCCTGGTTTTAATGCCGCAAAAGTCACCGTGTGCTCGGCCCGGAGTGCAACGCCTGCTGTCTGTCCCGTGCGCCCCGATATGCCGGACGGCAGATCGGCGGTGACGACAGGCAGTCCGGAACTTACCACCGCTTCGATAGCGGCTGCTCCAACGCCTTCGATGTTCCGATCAAGACCGGCCCCAAACAGTGCGTCGATGACAACGTGGTCATCAGCGCATTCGAGTGTCGTGAGATCCAGGATTGGTCCGTGCCAGTCGTCCCGTGCCCTTGCAGCATCACCCTTGAGCCCGGCCGGGTCGATGAGCGAATAAAGTCTGACGGGCATGCCCGATTCCTGGAGAAACCGCGCGGCGACATATCCATCGCCACCATTGTTGCCCGGGCCGCACAGAACCAGCGCGCCTTTGGCTTGGGGATAATTCTCAAGAACGCAGGCCGAAACAGCGGAGCCGGCAGTTATCATCAATCCATATCCGGCGATGCCGGAACTGATTGCCGCACTGTCCACCTCTACCATTTCCGTTGGCGTTAATATCAATTGTCTTGCGGTCGCATCCACCACTGCCGTCCATCCAGTCAACTCTGTTGCGATTCATCGTGCCGGCAGACCATAACAACGATCGCCGATACGGGAATACCCGGACCTACAAATACGTGCTTATATTTTGTGCATTTGCACTTTTTTTAGTCAAACACTAACGGTCAAAATTTAGGCACCTTGCTGCTGGCAGCATGCGGCGCATTGACGCGCAAGCCCTTGTGTCACGGGTTTACGCGAAATAATCGGCCATGTGCTGTCTACATCGCAAAGTCAGATTCATTTTTTTCAGCAAAATGGCCCAATTGGCACGGCATATGCATTTGCGTGTGCAGGTGGACACATGTTCCGCTTTTCCGGAACAAATTCACTTACGTGGATCTAGCAGCGAGACATTCTCTGATGAAAAAGATCGAAGCAATTATAAAACCTTTCAAGCTCGACGAAGTGAAGGAAGCTCTTCAGGAAGTGGGCCTGCAGGGAATAACCGTAACCGAAGCAAAAGGATTTGGACGCCAGAAAGGGCATACTGAACTATACCGCGGCGCGGAATATGTCGTTGACTTTCTGCCCAAGGTCAAAGTCGAGATCGTGCTGGCTGACGATACCGTCGAAGCTGCCATCGAAGCCATTCGCAATGCAGCCCAGACCGGACGTATCGGCGACGGCAAGATTTTTGTGTCCAGTGTCGAAGAAGTCATCCGCATCCGCACCGGCGAAACCGGCGTGGACGCAATCTGATCGGCACCGATCCGTCGGTGCACGTGCATAACCACCCAGAAAACTAGGATAAATAAATGACCAGTGCCTCTGATATTCTCAAGCAGATAAAAGACAACGACGTGAAGTTCGTTGACCTGCGTTTTACTGATCCGCGCGGCAAGCTGCAGCATGTCACGATGGACACAACCGTTGTCGACGAAGACATGTTTGCCGACGGCATCATGTTCGACGGCTCCTCGATTGCCGGTTGGAAAGCGATCAACGAATCCGACATGCTGCTCATGCCGGATACGGCAACGGTTCACAACGATCCGTTCTTCGCCCAGTCCACGCTCGCAATCATGTGCGACATCCTGGACCCGGTTTCGGGCGAGCCTTATAACCGCGACCCGCGCGGCACTGCCAAGAAGGCCGAAGCCTACCTGCAGGCCTCCGGCATCGGCGACACTGTCTATGTTGGCCCGGAAGCCGAGTTCTTCGTCTTTGACGACGTGCGTTTTTCCACCGATCCCTACAATACCGGCTTCGAGCTGGACAGCACTGAACTACCGAGCAATAGCGGTTCCGAATATGAGGTCGGCAACCTCGGCCACCGTCCGCGCACGAAAGGCGGTTACTTCCCGGTTCCGCCGATCGATAGCGCGCAGGACATGCGCTCCGAGATGCTCACCGTGATGACGGAAATGGGTCTCACCGTCGAAAAGCACCACCATGAGGTTGGTGCCGCCCAGCACGAGCTAGGCATCATGTTCGACACCATGACCCGCAATGCCGACAAGATGCAGATCTACAAGTATGTGGTTCACCAGGTGGCCAATGCCTACGGCAAGACCGCAACATTCATGCCGAAGCCGGTTTTTGGTGACAACGGAACGGGTATGCACGTCCACCAGTCGATCTGGAAAGGCGGCAAGCCGACCTTCGCCGGTGACGAATATGCAGGTCTTTCGGAAAGCTGCCTCTACTATATCGGCGGCGTCATCAAGCACGCCAAGGCGCTGAACGCTCTTACCAACCCGTCGACCAACTCCTACAAGCGACTGGTCCCGGGCTATGAGGCACCGGTTCTGCTTGCCTATTCGGCACGCAACCGTTCGGCGTCCTGCCGCATTCCGTACGGCTCTTCGCCTAAATCGAAGCGTGTTGAAGTCCGCTTCCCCGACCCGGCGGCTAACCCCTATCTTGCCTTCGCGGCGATGCTGATGGCCGGCCTTGACGGCATCAAGAACAAGATCCACCCGGGTGATGCCATGGACAAGGACCTTTACGACCTGCCGCCGCAGGAACTGAAGGAAATCCCAACCGTATCGGCTTCACTGCGTGAAGCCGTAGAGAACCTAGATGCCGACCGTGAATTCCTGACTGCCGGCGGCGTCTTCATGGAAGACCAGATCGACGCCTATATCGAGCTGAAGATGGAAGAAGTCATTCGTTTCGAACACACGCCGCATCCGGTCGAGTTCGACATGTACTACTCCGTCTAATGCGGAACCTGCACAATGAAAAAGCCGGGTTGATACCCGGCTTTTTTTATTTCTGAACTGTTTGATTAGCTGCGCCGGGCAAGCATCCAGTTGAGTGTGTCACGCCAGTCGACCATGCGGATCGGCGTACCGTGGCTGCCGCTCTGAAACAGCACGAACCGGATCGGGTAAATATCACCGGATCCGTATCGCACGCGCTGGTAAAGAGCATGCTGATTGCGCCAGTCATAGACTCTGTCACCACTTCCATGGGCAAGCAGCACCGGAACGCCAGCATGATAGGCGGCGCTGCGCATGAAACTTTCGTCGATGGTTCCACCAAGAATGATGATTCCGGCAAGACGCGAAGATATCCCCGGATCATTGCTGCCCTGCCAGCAAAGGATGCTTCCCATGGATCCGCAAGCCAGGATGACCGGCGCACCCGGCGCCGAGTGACGTATATAGGTCACCAGGGTTTTGAGATGGTCGAGGCCGTTTTTGTCAAAACTCGGTATGGTGGGAGCATAATAGACGCCGCCATTTCTCACGGAAAGATTCTTTAGCCGGTTGAAATTGCCACCGAATGTCCAGTCCTTTGCGCCAAGACGTCGATCACCACCGCGACCGTGGATGAATATGACGGCAAACTTCGCCTTCTTGGCGGACCCGACCTCATAGGCTTCGACGCGAATATCCGACGCTGTGATTGTCACGGCCCGCTGCTGGCGTTTCGGCTTCATCGAAACGTAGTTACCCTTGACCCGCCGCTCAGGAATCTTGTCCCGCCTGTCGATATCGCGCTCCTTGCGATAGTCGATTTTCAAAAACGCACCATTGTCCCTGCTTTCGATCACGGGAGGGTAAGCAAACAGTCGGTCTTTGTACGGACGCAGTTGAATTGATTCGCCGCTAAGGGCAGCCGTTGCAAAGCCAGATGCGGCAAAAAAGGCAACAACGTATCGAAGCAATCGGGATGAAAACATACCAGCTTTCCGGTCTTTTTCGGTCGATTCGGTAGCAGTTTAACCCGCAGTGGTAAATTTTTGGAACATAAGATGACAGATTGCGATTCTTCTACTAACCTGACGTCGCCTGTTGGTATCCGAAAGGATATCAGATGTCATCTGCGGGAGAGTGTGATCGGACGTCAAACCGATCGCCGCCGAAGGGGAAAACGCCCAAAATCTCTCAGGCAAAAGGACCGTAGATCGATAGGCACTCTGGAAAGTCGGAACGGCCGTTCCGCGCCGAAGGTGTAAGCGTCGCCGACAGAGTTCCGGTTGCGCAAGTCTCTCAGGCTCCAGACAGAGGGGCGCTCAGTCCGTGTATCCACGCGGGCCTGCGCAACTGTGTTCGGGGGGCCAGATGGCAAAACAGTTATCGCCAAAAGCATTGCACGTTGCCGCTAATCGGCGGTTCTTCTCCCTTGCCTTCTGCGATAAGCCCCACACTGACCTCCTTGGCCCAATGAGGAAATCTCCTCAACGGCGCGAACACGCCGCTGCGATCCCAAAAAAACAACATGCCGATACCGAGTTGCGAGGCTTGCCGCTTGTGCACATCCACCTGCCACTGGCCGGTTTGCCAAAACCACGGGCACGTCCGATTTCCGCTTTTATTCAGACGCGCGCGGGGGACACCTCTCACGCACGGATCAAATATTTCACCTTGTCACCCGCAACCACTATCGAGGAGGCTAATCATGGCTACAGTCTATTTCACGGAAGACCACGAATGGATAAGCGTGGACGGCAACGATGCGGTCGTCGGCATTACCGATCATGCACAAGAACAACTCGGTGACATCGTCTTTGTCGAATTGCCGGAAGTCGGCAGTAAATTGTCCAAAGGCGATGCGGCAATAGTTGTCGAATCGGTCAAAGCAGCTTCGGACGTCTATGCACCGGTTGATGGCGAGGTTACGGCCGCAAATGATGCACTCGAAGGCGAACCCGGACTGATCAATGACTCCGCTCAAGCTGATGGATGGCTGGTCAAATTACGACTGGATGACACCACTCAGCTCGAAGGCCTTATGGATGAAGCGGCATATAAGGCGATGGTCGGCTAGCGGAGAAAGTCATGACAGTCCATACACATAAGACGACCGTAGACAGCGACGAGCTGATACGGCCGTTTGCCGCACGTCACAACGGCCCTGCGGCAGCGGATGTGCGCTCAATGCTCGCTACCGTCGGTGTGCCGTCACTTGATACACTGATCAGCCAGACTTTGCCCAAAGCAATACGGTTTGACGGGACACTCGATCTTCCGGAAGCCATGGATGAGTATGACGCTCTGGCAGAGTTGCGTGCAAAGATCGATCTGAACGTCGAGGCAAGATCCTTCATCGGCCAGGGATATTATGGCTGCCGGGTTCCGGCGGTCATTCAGCGCAACTTGTTTGAAAATCCCGCCTGGTACACGGCCTATACACCCTATCAGCCCGAAATCAGTCAGGGGCGTCTGGAAATGCTCTTCAATTTCCAGACACTGGTCAGCGAGTTGACCGGCCTTCCCGTCGCCAATGCATCGCTCCTCGATGAGGGAACGGCGGTTGCCGAAGCTGCCGGCATGGCCTACCGCCATCATCGGATGAAACGGCACACCATCTCGGTAATCAATCAAATTCACCCGCAGTCCCGCACTGTTCTTGAAACGAGAATGGCGCCGCTTGATATCAAGGTGGTGGACGGTGCGCCGGATGACGACGCCGCCGCAGTGGTGTTTTCCTGGCCAGATACGCTTGGCCGTTTCGAAGATCCGGGGAAAATGGTCAAACAGGCAAAGGACGCCGGTGCTCTGGTGATCGTCGTCACCGATCCGCTGGCCCTCACCCTCCTCCAGCCTCCGGGAGAATGGGGTGCGGATATCGTCGTCGGATCGGCACAGCGCTTTGGCGTGCCGATGGGTTTCGGCGGCCCACATGCCGCCTATATCGGCGTTGCTGAAAACCTGACGCGGATCATGCCGGGCCGGCTTGTCGGCCAGTCCGTTGATGCGAATGGCAACCCGGCCTATCGACTGGCTCTACAGACCCGTGAACAGCACATCAGGCGCGACAAGGCGACCTCAAACATTTGCACCGCCCAGGCGCTGCTTGCCAATATGTCAGCCGCCTACGCGATCTGGCACGGGCCCGACGGGTTGCGGGCAATCGCCCGCAGAACGGCAATGTTCGCAGGCCGCTTCGCCAACTGCCTGAAGTCAGCCGGTTTCGAACTGGTCTCGGAGCAGTTCTTCGATACACTTGCCATTCGTGTCGAAGGCAAGGCGCGGCAGATTGAGCAGCGCGCACGGGATGCGGGCTACCTCATCCGAACCGTTGACGAAAACACCGTATGTGTCGCTTTCGATGAGACGGTATCCGAGAGGGACTTTGAGGCACTGTGCGGTGTGTTCGATATCACCTGCAAGAAAACCAAAGGCAAAATCCATCTGCCGGCACAGCTGCGTGACAAGCCGTTCCTTACCCAAGAGGTATTCGGCTCCATCAAATCCGAAACGGATATGATGCGCTACCTGCGCGCGCTTGCCGACAAGGATCTTGCGCTCGACCGTGCAATGATCCCGCTCGGTTCATGCACAATGAAACTCAACGCCGCTGCCGAACTTTTCCCGGTCAGCTGGGGCAAGATTGCCAATATCCACCCTTTCGCGCCGGCCTCACACACGGCCGGCTACCGACGAATGATCGCCGACCTTGAAAAATGGTTGTGTGAGATAACCGGATTTGCAGCCGTCAGTCTGCAACCGAACGCGGGCAGCCAGGGCGAGTTTTCCGGTTTGACCGCAATACGCCGGTACCACGCTTCACGCGGTGATGGGCACCGGGACGTTTGTCTCATCCCGTCTTCGGCACATGGGACCAACCCGGCCAGTGCATCCATGTCGGGACTTCGTATTGTCGTTGTCAAATGTACAGAGGCCGGCGATGTCGATCTTGACGATCTGAAGGCCAAGGCTGAACAAAACAGCGAGAATCTGGCAGCGCTGATGATCACCTATCCATCGACCCATGGTGTGTTCGAGCAGCAGATCAAAGACATCTGCGATATCGTGCACCAGAATGGCGGGCAGGTCTATTTCGACGGAGCAAACCTCAATGCAATGGTCGGGCTTGCCCGGCCATTCGATATCGGCGCTGACGTATGCCACATGAATCTGCACAAGACCTTCTGCATCCCACATGGCGGCGGCGGGCCTGGCATTGGACCGATCGGCGTATCAGAGCACCTCATCCCGTTCCTGCCCGGCGATCCGCTGCAGGATCAGAGCGGGGCCGTTGCGGCTGCGGCATTTGGCAGCGCATCCATCCTGCCCATCTCGTGGATGTATATCCGCATGATGGGCGCCGACGGTCTCAAAAGCGCATCTCAAATCGCAATTCTGTCGGCGAACTATCTCGCAGCCCGGTTGGAGAAAAACTATCATATTCTCTATCGCGGCGGGAACGGTCGAGTGGCCCATGAATGCATCGTCGACACACGCCCGTACAAGGACAGCGCGGGGGTGAGCGTGGAGGACATTGCCAAACGCCTGATCGACTACGGATTTCACGCGCCCACAATGTCCTGGCCGGTGGCTGGTACGCTAATGGTGGAGCCGACTGAGTCGGAACCGATGGCTGAACTCGATAGATTCTGCAGCGCCATGATTTCCATTCACGAGGAGATTATGCGCATTGAAAATGGTGAATGGAGCCGGGACGACAATCCACTGATTAACGCGCCGCACACAGCGGAAGTGGCGATCGCCGGAAAATGGAAACGCGGTTATGACGCCATGACAGCGGTTGCCCCTTCCGGTACGTCACAGCTGACATCCAAATATTGGCCACCGGTTGCGCGGATCGACAATGTCTATGGAGACCGAAATCTGGTCTGCAGCTGCCCACCGATCGATCAGCTGGCCAGCTGATATCGGGAACTTGTCAACTCGTCTGGCCCCGGAGCGCCCGGGGTCAGTTCCGATGGGAATTTTCAAGAATCCCGTTCACAACATCAGCCGCGATTTCTGCCGGTTGCCGATCGATTTGCATAGCATCGCGCACAGCGTCAAAACCGATCAGCATTTCTTCGCGCTCGGATGATTGATGCAACAGGCGCCCAAGGCGACGCGCAATCAGTGCAGGCCTGACGCTTTCATTAATGTACTCGTTGATGATCGGATAATCGGCAATGAAATTTGGCAACGCCACGGTCCACGCGGATACGCGTGACATAATCAGCTTGGCCAACGGGTCGAGCTTATAGGCCGAAATGCACGGTATCCCGGCAAGTGCGAGTTCCAGCAGCACCGTCCCGGATGCCGCCAGCGCGACATCGGCCTCTGAAAACGCTTTCCATTTATCCTCGGAGCTGGTCGTTACTTCTACAGGCACAGCCCAATCGGAAACAGAAGCGCGAATTGAAGCTTCGAGGCGCGGCAGCGTCGGAATCTGAAATCGCGTCTGCGGCATCCTCTCAGCAAGCAGGTGAACGGTTTGGGCAAAATCCGGCAGCAATCGTTTGATCTCGCCATTTCGCGATCCCGGAAGAACCAGACAAAGCGGTTTATCTGCAACCGGTTCGTTTTTGACGCGCTTCACCTTGCGGCGTTCCAGTTGCCTGGATATGGCCGCCCGCATGGAGGCGTCCGATGCCAGCCGATGTCCGACATAGGTCAATGGCGGACCGCCGAGTTGCGACACGATATCCGCCTCGAAGGGAAAAATTGAAAGAATGTGGTCGACATAGGCCGTCATTTTTGACGCCCGTTCCGGTTTCCATGCCCAGACGGTGGGACACACATAATTGACAACTGGAAGGTTAGGACGGGCCTTGCGTACTTTATTTGCGACGCGGTGACTGAAGGCCGGGCTGTCGATGATAACGAGCAGGTCCGGGTCGGCTTGGATGATTGCCTTGGTGGTCCGGTGAATATGCGTCAGCAATTTGGGAAGTCGGGCAACGATCGCGCTGACGCCGACGATCGACAGATCGTGATAATCGAAAAGCGACCGCAGCCCCTGCGCAGCCATGGCCTCCCCGCCGACACCGGTCAATTCAATCGCGCCGGGGCTCCGCCTTTTAGTCAGCGCTTCGATCAGATCCGCACCGAGAAGATCGCCGGACGGTTCCCCCGCGATAATTGCCAATTTGAGTTTTGGCGTAAATTCCGTCATTTCGGCGAGTCCGGATTTCCGGCTACCGGATTGTCCCGGTCGACACCCACCACAAACAAACCAAGCCGGTCGGCCTCTTCAACGACCAGATCACGTTCAAGAATGAATGCGCGGCCGGCATCAACCGCAATTCCAGACAGGCCGGCCGCGTGGGCGTTTCGGACAGTATCAGGGCCAACGGTCGGCAGGTCCGCCCGTTCGTCCTGCTGCGGCTTGCACAGTTTGACAAGAACCCCCATTCGATTGGCTGAAATTCGGCCTTTTTCGCGCAATTCGGCCACCCGCGTCAACATTGCGTCCGTCCCTTCCGCGCCCTCCAGCGCAACAATGCGTCCGCCCACTGCCACGGCGCCCTGCCCGACATCGAGTGCACCCAGCGCGTTCGCACCGGCGCAGCCTGCTGCGATATTGTCCCAGTCCTTGGCACCAGGTTTATTGTTTGTAAGAGAGCCCAATTGCGCCAGCAGGCCCGGAACCACTTCCTGCGCGCCCACAACACGGCAGCCCGACGCCTCAATAATCGAAATTACTGAGCGCAGTAACTTGTCGTCGCCCGCCTGCGAAAGGGCTCTGATTATGCGCGGAATAAACCGCAACAGCCGCAAAGGCGGCCGCAATTCTCCGATTTCCGGACGCCGGTTGACACCGCCCGACATGACGACCCGGTCGATATTGTTTTTGTTCAGGAGAGAAAATATTCGCGCAGCATCACCGAGCCCGGCGCGGGCCTGATCGAATTCAGCAGGTATATCGGAGGCCTCGCCCTCGAGAGCAATGATGAAGGGATTATCGCCATTGCCTCTGGCTGCGCGTGCAATGTCCAGCGGCAACCTGCCCCGTCCGGCAATAATGGCCAATCGCGCATTTCCTTCAGGCTGTTGGCCGCCCGGCTTCATCGGGACTACACCCTTTTTTCCTTTGCGGCAGAAGCGAGCCCCCGATGGCTTTCCCCATCGATGAATTCAAAAAGATCTGCCAACACCGGAATATTCTCATATTCGTCCCTGATGACCGCAAGATTTCCCCGCACTGTTCCTTCACCGTGGAATATCTGTTTGAAGGCACGGCGGACAGTGTGAATCTCAGCCTTGTCCATCCCGGACCTAGACATGCCGATAATGTTCAGTCCGCCCAATATCCCGGGGTTTCCGTTCAGCATTCCGAACGGAATGACATCAAGGCTGCAGGCGGCGAGGCCTCCTATGAAAGCATGGTGTCCGATACGGCAGAACTGATGGACTGCGGCACCGCCGCCCATTATGACCCTGTCGCCAACCGTAACGTGGCCGCCAAGCATGACATTGTTGGAAAGGATCACGTGGCTGCCAACATGGCAATCATGCGCGACATGAGAATATGCAAGGAACAGCGAATTGTCGCCAACTGTCGTCCGACCGCCCGCATCGGGCATGCCGGTGTGCATCGTCACGCCTTCGCGGATCACACAATCTGTACCAATATGAAGCTCGGTTTCCTCTCCACGGTATTTCACATTCTGCGGCTCGGCACCAAGGGCCGCTCCGTGGAAAACCGACGTTCCTGCTCCTACCGTAGTTTTGCCGGTGACGACGACGTGGCTGAAAAGGCGAACCCCCTTGTCCAGCGTGGCGGCTGAACCGACGAAGCAAAACGGGCCGATCTCAACATTTTCACCGATATTCGCTCCGTCCTCGATGACGGATGTAGGATGAATTCTGGCGGAAGCCGCGATCATTATGCATTACCTTCTTCAGCCACAAGCATCGCGCCGACGTCAGCTTCAGCCACCTTTGTTCCATCCACTATTGCATCGCAATGGAACTTCCAGATAGTTCCACGCTGCTTTATTTTATTGACATGATATTCAACACGATCGCCCGGAAGAACCGGCTTTCTGAACCGTGCATTGTCGATCGTCATGAAGTACACCAGATTTGACTTGGCTTCTTGCGTGCGGGCGCAAATCGCACCAGCAGTCTGCGCCATGCCTTCTATCAGCAGCACACCAGGCATTACCGGATTTGAAGGAAAGTGTCCGGTGAATTGCGGTTCGTTTGCCGTCACGTTTTTGATGCCGGTCGCCGAATTGTCCGCGTCTATGTCGATGATCCTGTCGACCAGCAAAAACGGATAGCGATGCGGCAACAATTCCATGATCTCGTATAGATCAGCGCTTTCAAGCACATTGCTGTTATCGTCACTCATTTGCCGTACCCTTTTTCTTCCCTTTTCTGCCGAAAGCTCTTGCGTTCAATTCTGCCACATCTTTCAAAAACGCCCTCATGGGGCGTGCGGGTATTCCACCCCATCTTGCACCGGGTGGAACGTCGCCGGCGACTGCGCTCATGCCTGCTATCTGCGCACCATTTCCGATTGTCAGATGGCCATTAACGCCGACATTGCCGCCAAGCATGACACCATCGCCGATCGTCACGCTGCCGGAAATGCCAACCTGGCTTACAATGACGCAGAATCGGCCAATTCGGACGTTGTGACCAACCTGGACCAGATTGTCGATTTTGGTTCCTTCACCGATGACAGTATCATCAAGCGCACCACGGTCGATCGTCGTGTTGGCTCCAATTTCCACATTGTCCTGCACGATTACGCGGCCAATCTGAACGATTTTCAAGAGCCCCGTCTCGGTGGGCGCATATCCAAATCCGTCCTGGCCAATCCGAACCCCTGGATGGAGCACCACGTTGTTGCCAATCAAAGCGTGTTGAACCGTAACACCTGCTGACAAGACACAGTTCCTGCCAATACGGCAACCCGGACCAATTACAGAGCCCGGACCAATCGCCGTTCCAGACCCGATCTGCGCCCCCGCTCCGATGACTGCCCCAGCTTCAACGACCACATCATCATCTTCGAGGTGGGCATCCGGATGAATGCTGGCCTGCGCAGAAAGCCTTTCGGTGACACAGTAGCCCTGGGGCTTCTGAGCGTCGGGATATAGAAGCTGCGCTGCCCGGGCAAAAGCAATTTGTGGTTTGGAAGCCACCAGGGTGGCGCATTTGGCGGGCACCAGCTGCGCCAGGTTCGGCGGACATATGACTGCCATAGCCTTAAGCTCGGCAAGCCAGTCGGCATGTTTTTTGGACGCAATATATGTAAGGTCAGCGGCTGTGGCGCGCGATAGCGGCGCAACACCTGTTACAGTGCTGTCGGATGCCGATGCGTCAATGAGCTCCGCACCAATAGCCTCTGCCAACTCGGAGAGTTTGATACCGCCGTGCCGGGGAAAAAAGCGACAATCTTCCATCTTACAAGAACTCAGGGCCCGTCATACCGAGACAGGCCCTGCCACTAGGTAGTGCGATCAGCGCATCGCGCGCCTGGCACCGACCGAATTGTTTACTATCAGAACCGTCCGGATGTACCGAAGCGGAACGTTTGCGTCTTGTCGAAGGGCTCCTTGACGACAGGGAAACCGAAATCGACCCGCAGTGGCCCAAATGGCGATGCCCAGATGACACTACCGCCCACAGACGCACGCCACTGCATGTCCAGGCCGTTGACTGTGGTTCCGGCCAGATTCAGATCGCTTCCGTAAAGGGTTGCCGCATCGGCGAATACGGCACCACGCAAGCCGAAGTCACGCGGCAGGATTGGCAACGGGAAGCCAACTTCTGCCGAAGCGTTGAAGAATGTCGTGCCACCGAGCGCGTCGCCATTGGTATCGCGCGGGCCAATGCCCTGCGAATCGAAACCACGGATTGTTTCGCCACCGATGAACAGCTGGTCAAACACACGCAGCTGCCCAGATGTCGACGCGACATATCCACCGCCCGCGGTCACCGATCCTATGATGTCGCCATAATCCGACAGCGGATGAAAATATGTACCTTTACCCGTTATCTTGACGAACTTCGCGTCTCCGCCAACACCGGCAAATTCACCAGTCATCCGGGCAAAGATACCTTCACGAGGCAGGGTCTTGTCATCAATGGTGTCATAGATGAGCGAGTTTGAGATCGAAGATTTGATCCAAGGACTGTTGTTGATCGCATCCTGGATAGGCGTCGAGAATGTCGCGCCAGCTTCAGGTGTATACTTCTCCTGAGAGTAGGTATAGGCCAGAACAGTTCTCACACGGTCCGTAATCGGGGCTGCAACCCTGAATGTGACCGACGTCGTTTCGATATCGTAATTGTCCTGCGAAGTATCTTCGGTCCGTGCGACGTCAAATCCGGCGGCCAACCGGTATCCCAGGAAATAGGGCTCGGTGAACGAGAAGGTATAGCTGCGGGTGTTCTGCCCACCACCGACGGCAATCTTGATATACTGGCCACGACCGAGGAAGTTTCTCTCGGTGATGCCAATTTCGGCGGTCGCACCAGTAGAACCAGTGGAATATCCGGCGCCTATCGAGAATTCACCCGTTGACTGGTCGCGCACGTCCACAATCACCACAACACGGTCCGGCTCAGATCCAGGGGACGTGGTTATGTTCACGGATTTAAAGTAGCCAAGCGCCTCAAGCCGCCTTTTGGCGCGACGCACAAGCACCTGGTTGAAGGCATCGCCTTCACTGATGTCAAATTCACGCCGGATCACGTAGTCCGAGGTTCGGGTGTTTCCGCGAATCTCAATACGCTCGATATAGGCGCGCTGCCCCTGATCAATCAGGTAGGTGACCGATATGGTGCGGTTGGCAAAATCACGATTGCCGCGCGGCGTAATCTGAGCAAATGGGTAACCGTCAGCAGCAGCAGCCTCGGAAATAGAAATGATCGACTCTTCAACCTTCTCAGCACTGTAAACAGCACCGGTTCGGCTTTGGAGATGTCGTCTGGCGGCTTCGGCATCAATACCAGCTACAGTGCTTTCAACTTCGATGTCGCCAAATGTGTAGCGCTCGCCTTCATCAATCGTGATGGTAATGACATAGTCGTTGCTTGCCGGATCAAGATCTGCCGTCGACGAGATGATGCGGAAGTCTGCATATCCGCGGTTATAATAAAACCGGCGAAGCAGCTCTTCGTCCGCTCTCAGCTTGTCCGGATCGTACACGTCCTTGCGTGACAGGAATGACAGGATCCCGGAACGCTTCGTAGCGATAACATCCGCCAGACGGCCATCAGAATAGGCTTTGTTTCCGACAAAATTGATCTGGGCGATCTTGGTGCGATCACCTTCGCTGATTTCAAAAGCGATATTAACGCGGCCACCGGACAGGTTGACGACCTGAGTCGTAACGGTGGCATCACTCCGGCCGATTCGGTCATAGGCATCGCGAATCGCGTCGACGTCGTACTCAACTGTGATCTCGTCATACGGCCCAAGCGGCTTTGACTGGACCAGGGCTTCGAGCTGCTTGTCCTTGATCTTCTTGTTTCCGTTGAAGACGATCTGGTTGATGATCAGGTTCTCATCAACGTCCACAACCAGCGAATTGCCACGCTGATTTATCTGTACATCGGAAAAAAGTTGTGTCGCGTAGAGGCGTTTGATCGACTCGTCGATATCGGATTTATTGAAGTTTATCCCGGGCTTAATCGTAATGTTGCCGCGCACGGTCTCAGCATCGACCCGTTGGTTTCCCCTAACCACGATGGTGCTGACAACGGCGGCTTGAGCTGTCACCGATGAAGCTACAAAAGCCACCCCCGCTCCGCTCACTACTATACAAAACGAGAGCGCAAGCGCAGATAATGCGCCTAGTAAATTTGAACCGGCCTTCATTGGCTTGTTTTACCCTTTATCCCAACGTCCCCAAAGCGATCAGAAAGGCGATTCCTGCCTCCCCGCCGTTTTACAGTGTTTTGCGCCACAAGCAAGCCACTGAGCTAATTTCTGTTTACTAACTGTCAACAAGTGGCGATTTCGCAACGCAAGGCCTCAAAACATGCCTAACAAATTGTTAACAGCGTGAATAACTTCGCGAGCGCCACTCAAATTCAACCAATAATTACAAATGCATGCAATTAGCTAGCCGAATAACATTGTTACATCGTTCCACGTGGCAAATAGCATCAGCATCAAAACCAGACTCAGACCGATTTTGAAGGCGATTTCCTGAGCCCTTTCACCCACAGGTTTGCCTCGCACAATCTCGATCGCATAGAAGACAAGATGCCCGCCATCGAGCATCGGAATAGGCAGAAGATTCAAGAATCCAATAGAGACCGACAGGACCGCTGCCAGCTGCAAAAGCGCCCCAATACCAAGTGTCGCCACCTGGCCGGAGACCTGCGCAACGCGGATGGGGCCACCAAGCTGATCCGGCTTTTCGCGCCCGATAATGATATTGCCGATATACCCGACGGTTCGCGCAACGATATACCAGCTTGCGCTCACTCCCTCGCCTACGGCC
The DNA here is from genome assembly GCF_040932035.1 of Hoeflea sp. TYP-13. Taxonomy (NCBI): domain Bacteria; kingdom Pseudomonadati; phylum Pseudomonadota; class Alphaproteobacteria; order Hyphomicrobiales; family Rhizobiaceae; genus Hoeflea; species Hoeflea sp. TYP-13. The sequence goes on along the minus strand of NZ_JBFRBB010000001.1, from coordinate 2,058,863 downwards.
TGGACAGGGCCGAGTTCGAGTCGGCGAAAATTGGCAGTGGAAGCATCGGTCACTACCCCGATCAGGCCAACTTCCATCTTGTTTCCGAACTGATCCTCAATCTCAGATCGGCGCGGCACAATCGGTATCTCGATGATTTGGCCTTCGCGATCGAGCGTGAGCGTAATCGGCACCTCCGGCCTCGGTGACACATAGCGACGTATGTCTTCAAATGTGATCACCGGAGTGCCATCCAATGCCCTCACGATATCACCTGGCTGCAGTCCGGCCTCTTCTGCTGCACTGCCTGGCTGAACCTGTGCTATGACGGGATCCGCCACAGGTTTGCCGAACAGGCTGAACATGACTGCAAATATCGCAATCGCTAGAATGAAATTGGCGACAGGCCCAGCCGCAACTGTGGCAACCCGCTTCCAGACGTTAGCGCCGGCGAAGGAACGGGAACGGTCCGCTTCGCTCATCGCATTGACACCGTCGAAATCCGTCGCGCTGGCAGCGTTCTCGTCTCCGAAAAACTTGACATAACCGCCCAGGGGCACTGCCGACAGCCGCCACCTGGTCCCATGTTTGTCATTGAAACCAGCAAGTTCCGGCCCGAAACCGACTGAAAATGTCATGATGCGGATGCCGCACCAGCGTCCAACCAGGTAGTGCCCCATTTCGTGTACGAATACGACCAGCGTCAGCACAATCAAAAATGGGACGATATAGCCGATCAAAAAGCTGTAAATCGAAACGAAAAATTCCATTCTATAAGTCCCTAAATCTTCAGGGCCCAAGCAGCTGCAACGCTATTCCGTTGCCACCTTCAGGCGAGATTTGGTGTCCCGGAAGCGCTATACCTATAACATAGGCCGAGAAAGCGGCGAAAATGACGCTGTCTACCCGGTCCATTACACCGCCATGACCCGGAATCAGAGCACCGGAATCCTTGACCCCGAAGCGCCGTTTGAAGCCGGATTCGAACAGATCACCCATTTGACCGGCAACAGATAAGATCGCAGCCAGCAGAGCCACCCAGACAAGGCTCGAATTCGTCAGCATTGCCGCCGCTATGGTCCCAATCACTATGCCACCGACCAGACCACTGAAAAAACCTGACCAGGTCTTCTTGGGTGAAATCGAAGGTGCAAGCTTCGCCCCCCCAAAGCGCCGCCCTCCAAAAAAGGCAAAGACATCGGTCGACCAGATCACGGCAAAAAGGAATATCAGTGCAGCAAAACCATATGCACCCGAATCGCGCAACTCGGCAAAGGCGACGCCAAAAAAACCAGAATAAATGATGCCCACCGCAGGCCAGTAGTCCCTGCCCTCAAGAGCCCGCAAGAGAAGTGCCAGCACAGCGCCTGCGGCGGTCACTGCTATGCCGACGCTGCCCCAACCGGCGAGAATACACAATCCGGCAACAGCAATAGTGCAGCAGCCGATCCCCCAAATCGCCATACTAAGCGATTTCGTCTGTACAATCCGAAACCACTCGAAAAACACAAGCGCCATGATGGTGATGGAAAGGAGTTTGAAAGCGAGGCCGCCGTACCAGGTCAGTGCGAGAACGACCAAACCCAATGTTACGCCTGATGCCGTTCTTACAAATACTTCACTTTGCATCAGGAACCCAGCGCCAGATCACGCTCGGCCACATTGCCAAAGCGCCGGTCGCGGCTGCCAAATTCGCGCAGAGCATCTTCAAATGAAGCGCGGTCGAAATCCGGCCACAAACAGGGCAGGAAAACAAACTCCGCATAGGCCGCCTGCCAGATCAGAAAATTGGAAATACGCTGTTCGCCGCTCGTCCGAATAATCATATCCGGATCGGGTATGTCAGCTGTATCCAGTGCGGCGCTGATCGTTTCTTCACATATGCTTGCCGGGTCGATCTCGCCGCGGGCCGCCTTTGAGGCCAACAGGCGCGCCGCACGCGCAATATCGTCCCTGCCGCCATAGTTGAACGCGATTATGAGTTCGAGCGCACGGTTGTTACGGGTAAGGTCTTCAGCCTCTGTGAGCAGCGCCAAGATGTCGTGTTTCAGGGTCTGGCGGTCACCGATGATGCGAACCCGCACATTCTCGCGGTGCAATTCGGCTAGATCTCTGCGGATAAACACCTTAAGCAAGCCCATTAGATCGTTGACTTCGTCCTCAGGGCGTCGCCAGTTTTCCGACGAAAATGCGAATAATGTCAGGTACTTCACGCCAAGCTCACCCGCAGACCTGACGGCCCCGCGCACAGCTTCAACACCCTTTCGATGGCCGGAAGTCCGCGTTTGGCCACGTCTTTCGGCCCATCGTCCATTGCCATCCATAATAATGGCGACATGTTGAGGCGTGTTCAAAGATCGAGCCCTGCCCTAAGCTTCAAGACGGATTTTCGCCAAGGATTCGTTCGGCACGTTATACCTGCATGATTTCTGCTTCTTTGTCATTGAGAAGCCGGTCCAATTCCGCAATCATCTCGTCGGTCAGCTTTTGAACCTGGTCTGCCTGGGTGTGGTGCTCGTCCTCACTGAGGTTGCCGTCCTTTTCTGCCTTTTTAAGAGCGTCCATTCCGTCGCGACGCACATGCCGGATAGCCACACGGCCATTTTCAGCATAGTTGTGTGCAACCTTCACGAGCTCCTTTCGTCGCTCCTCGTTGAGTTCCGGCAGCGGTATGCGCAAATTGCTACCGTCAGTGACCGGATTCAGGCCGAGGTTTGATTCGCGGATCGCTTTCTCAACGGCGCCGACCATGGATTTGTCCCAAACCGACACCATAATCATACGCGCTTCGGGAACGGAGATATTGGCGACCTGATTGAGCGGCATTTTTGTCCCATAGGCGTCCACTGATACGGGATCGAGGACATTCGCCGATGCTCTGCCGGTTCGCAGTGCGGCAATATCACTTTTGAAAGCCGATATCGCACCATCCATACGGCGCCTGAGATCGGCAAAATCTGCACCTTCGCTCATCGTCTGAAACTCTCCAATCCATTACGGGTCAGCAACAGCAACCCGAACTTACCTTACACCACGCCTAACAGCCCTGACACAACAAGTACAGATCGACGCAAACCTGGAATTCCGCGCATCCCTAGGGCGGGCAATTGCCGCTATCAGCTGTCGTTAACAACAGTGGCACGTCCACCGCCGTTCAGGATCGCCGCGAATCCTCCCTTTTCGTGAATGGAAAATACAATAATCGGAATAGCATTTTCCCTGGCCAAGGCTACTGCTGCAACGTCCATCACTGCAAGCCCCTTATCGAGCACTTCGTCATGAGTCAGTGTGTCATATCGGCGGGCATCCGGATTTTTCTTCGGATCATCCGAATAAATGCCATCGACCTGGGTTCCCTTGAATATCGCCTCAGCGCCCATTTCGGCCGCCCTGAGTGCCGCAGCAGAATCGGTCGTGAAGAACGGATTGCCTGTTCCCCCGGCAAAGATCACCACTCGACCCTTTTCGAGGTGATGAAGTGCGGCGCGCTGAGAAAAGCTCTGGCAGATTTCCGGCATTGCAATGGCGGACAGGACTTCTGTGTCGATGCCAAGCTTGCGAAGCGACGTTGCAAGCGCCAGTGCGTTAATGACGGTGGCCAGCATACCCATGTGGTCACCGGTGACCCGGTCACCGCCTTTTGAAGCAACGGCTACGCCGCGGAAGATGTTTCCACCGCCAACCACGACACCGACCTCCACACCCATGGCGCGCGCTTCAGCAATGTCGGAAGCGATTCGATCGGCAACGGCCACATCAATGCCGAATCCCTGTTCCCCCATCAGGGCTTCACCGGAGGCTTTCAGGAGAACACGTTTGTAGATGGGTTTTTGGGACATTTGACTTTCCGTGAGCTGCATTGAAAGCCGGATACACGAAGGGCACCGCGTTGTCACGCGATGCCCCAGCATTTTCACTTAATTGTGGTGACTAGTCAGCCGGCTGCGGCTGCAGCAACTTCTGCAGCAAAGTCGCTTTCTTCCTTCTCGACGCCCTCGCCAAGCTGGAAGCGGACGAATCCGACGACGGAAATGGGTGCGCCAACAGCAGCCTCAGCTTCCTTGATCGCCGCTTCAACGGTCAGATCCGGATTAACGACAAAGCTCTGCGACATAAGCGCAACTTCCTCGAAGAACTTGCGCATACGGCCTTCCACCATCTTTTCGATGATGTTTTCCGGCTTGCCCGATTCGCGTGCCTGCTCACTGAAAATCGCCCGTTCGCGATCGGCAACATCCGCATCCACGTCAGCTGACGTTACGGCCAGCGGGTTGGTTGCCGCAACATGCATGGCAACCTGCTTGCCGATAGCCGCAAGCGCTTCAGTGTTGCCGGACGATTTCAGTGCAACCAGCACACCGAGTTTGCCGAGGCCACCAGCCACTGCGTTGTGGATGTAGCTGGCAACAACGCCCTCATCGACCGAAAGCATGGCACTGCGCCGCAGGTTCATGTTTTCGCCAATTGTCGCGACCGCATCGGTCACGCTGTCGGATACCGACTTGCCGGTGGCCGGATAGGTAGCGGCGGACACGGCTTCCAGCGTGCCGTCCGTTTCCAGCGCTACGGCGGCTACTCCGCGCACCAGATCCTGGAAAGCATCGTTGCGCGCGACAAAGTCGGTTTCGGAGTTAATCTCGACAACAACAGCTTTGTTGCCATCGGCTGCAACACCAACCAGTCCTTCGGCGGCGGTGCGGCCGGACTTCTTGTCAGCCTTGGCAATGCCTTTGGCACGCAGCCAGTCGATGGCTGCTTCCATGTCGCCGTTGTTTTCTGTCAGCGCCTTTTTGCAGTCCATCATGCCTGCGCCGGACTTTTCGCGCAGCTCTTTAACCTGAGATGCAGAAATGCTCATAATCGCCTCTTGCAAAAGTACGGCACACCCCTACCGGGTGTGCCTCGTTAATGGTGGTTCCAAAATCAGCTACACATAGCATGCGCATGACACACCATGTGTAATCCGCCCTAGGAAGCCGGTGTTTCTTCGGCAGGTGTCGCTGCTTCTTCGGCAGGTGCTGCAGCTTCTTCAGCGGGTGCTTCTGCTTTTTCAGCGGCGGGTTCGCCGGTTTCCTCGGCAGCCGCTTCTTCCAGCGCCGGTTCGACCGGTGCTTCTTCGGATGCTCCGATGTCGACACCTGCGGCGCCCTGCTGACGTGCAATTCCGTCCAGAGCAGCTTTGGCTACGAGATCGCAGTAGAGCGAAATTGCGCGTGCCGCATCATCGTTGCCGGGAACCGGGAAGTCGATCGGATCGGGATCGCAGTTGGAATCAACAATGGCAACAACGGGAATGCCCAGGCGCTTAGCTTCCTGAATGGCAATCGATTCCTTGTTGGTATCGATGATAAACATCAGGTCGGGTGTTCCACCCATATCGCGAATGCCGCCGAGGGCGCGCTCAAGTTTGTCGCGTTCGCGCTCCAGGTTCAGGCGCTCTTTCTTTGTAAAGCCCTGCGCTTCCGCGGCAAGAAGCTCATCGAGCTTGCGCAGACGCTGAATGGAATGCGAAATCGTCTTCCAGTTTGTCAGCATGCCGCCAAGCCAGCGTGCGTTGACATAATACTGTGCTGAACGCTTTGCAGCATCGGCAACGAGTTCCGAGGCCTGACGCTTGGTACCGACGAACAGAACCCTGCCGCCTCCGGCAACCGTGTCGCTGACAAGCTGCAATGCCTGCGAGAGCATCGGAACCGTCTGGCCGAGATCGATAATGTGAACGTTATTACGGTCACCGAAAATGTATTGTTTCATTTTCGGGTTCCAGCGGTGCGTCTGGTGACCGAAGTGAACACCAGCTTCAAGCAGCTGGCGCATGCTGAAATCAGGCAAAGCCATGCCTTGTCTCCTTTTCCGGTTATACCTCCGTGAAGCGTCAGCAGACGTGCTGCCACCGGCGGGATTGACCGGATTTCTCCCGGCCATACCCATGCTTCACGTGTGGAATGGGCGGTTCCCTACAGCGGACCGCATCAAATATCAAGGGGGCGGAGCATCAAAATGCAGATATCCGGCCTGTGTTCCTACCTATCCCATGATCGAAGATAAGATGAGAAAGACACTCGCCGACAAAAGAGCAGCCGCCGGAACGGTAACGACCCATGCCGCAATGATCGTCATAAAATGAGACCTGCGTACAAGCTTGCGCCGACGAAGTTCAGAATAATTGACCACCGGCTGGCTTGTTCCGGACAGCGACTTTTGTTTGTTGACGTAACGCCGTCGTCGCTTGGAATTGCCTGTGTACCACTCGCGGAAAAACCCGACGCCGAATACCGCACCGACCGCAATGTGTGTCGAGCTCACAGGCAGGCCAAGCCAGGAAGCAACGATGACCGTTATGGCGGCTGACAAGGCCACGCAGTAAGCCCGCATCGGGTTCAATTTGGTGATCTGCTGACCAACCATTCGAATGAGTTTGGGGCCGAAAAGAAGCAAGCCAAATGAAATACCGAATGCACCAATCACCATTACCCAAAGCGGAATGGCAACCTTTGAAGCAATTTCCCCTACACCTGCAGTGTGCACTATCGCGGCAAGCGGCCCGACTGCGTTTGCAACATCATTGGCGCCATGGGCAAAAGACAGCAGAGCAGCTGAACAAACCAGCGGTATTGCAAACAGCTTGCGCAGGGATTGGTTTCTGTTTGCCAATCCCTTTGCCTGAATGGCAATCACCGGGCGCAGGACTGCCCAGGCAATGACAGCCACGACAGCTCCGATAATGAGCGCGGTCTGTATGTCGATTTTTATCACCTTCTTGATGCCCTTGAGGGCAAGGTATGTCGCAAATGCTCCGGCCATGATTGCGATGAGCACCGGCACCCATCGACGGGCAGCCGCGATTTTGTCGTCCTGATAGATGATCAATGTTTTGATGAGCGCAAGAAAGATTGCGGCAATAACGCCGCCGATGAGGGGCGAGATAACCCAACTTGCCGCTATACTGGCCATGGTTGGCCAGTTGACCGTTGCAAGCCCGGCGGCAGCTATTCCAGCGCCCATTACGCCGCCAACGACCGAATGCGTCGTTGAAACCGGTGCGCCGATCCAAGTTGCCAGGTTTACCCACAATGCCGAAGAGATAAGAGCCGCCATCATTGCCCAGACAAATATGGAGCTGTCCGCAAAATTGTTCGGGTCGATTATTCCCTTGGAAATCGTTCCAACCACGTCGCCGCCTGCAATGAGCGCGCCGCTGCTTTCAAATACGGCTGCAATGATCAGTGCAACACCCATTGACATTGCGTTTGATCCGACCGCGGGGCCGACATTGTTAGCAACATCGTTCGCACCGATATTTAGGGCCATGTATGCGCCAACGACAGCAGCGGCGATAATAATCACCGATCCGGGAAGGCCACCGACAAAAAAACTGGCAAAAACAAGCGCAAGCGCAAGAAATGCGACTGCCACTCCAAGACCCACCAGCCGCCGCGACATGAACTGGGTCGCCAGCTCGACCTTGGCGATTTTTTCAAGATCTTTGTCGAGTGTCAGCTTTGAATAGCTTCGATGTGATTGAGACAAGCTTCCCGTTCCCCTACGGCGCTGATAGTTGCCAGGTGGACAGCGCGGCATAGCACACTGGCACCGGCACCACTGCTTTATGCATTACGAGGGTTCGGGGCAAGCGGCTGAGTGCCGTCAGGAACAGAAATCTATGGACAAAACGAGCGAATAAGCTGCTGAAGCTCTGGTTCACCTACCAGGGAGGCGGCTTCCTGCTGGCTGAACCAGCGTCGTTGCCTTTGGTTCTTTTCCGGATATTTGTCTTCCAGATGTTCGACGCGGAGCGGGTAAACTTGGACGGTGCACTGTACTGGCAGCCCACCATGCATCCATTTGCGATACTCATATGTGCCGATTGAATCGGAGTGGACCCAACCGGCTACACCTGCTTCTTCGAGCGCTTCGCGCGCCGCTGTGCCGGAATCAGACATGTTCTTTATGGCCCAGCCTTTTGGCAGAATCCAACGCCCGGTTCCGCGGCTGGTTATCAACAGAACTTCAATGCCATCAGCGGCCTTACGATAGCAAAGCGCCGCATATTGCAATGGTGCGGGGCGGCTAACCATGAGGCTTAAATACTCCGCCGCCGTATTCCATCTTTCCATTAAAGCAGACATATCCCTATTCCTACGCGAGACCGATTGTTATGGTTTGCATATATGTTCTACGGACGAGGAAACTAATCCTCGGCGTATTCAACTCGTGGTGAATACTTGCAACATATCAACCCGAGCCAGCTTGTTGCTGATTCTATTCGGGTTTTTTGATCCGCATTGATCGATTGTGAAGGACTAGCAGCCTTCACCGTCAAATGTTTCCAGCGAAGCGAGTGTGCCTTTTAGTGCAAACTCGCCGTAATCCATGATCAGGTCTCTGGTAATACCGTTTTCGTACAGCTCGAAAGAAATCCGATAAACCGGGGTGCCGTCTTCGTTCTTTGTTTCGTCAAAATAGGCGATCGTGACCGGCCATGTCGGCAGATCAGCAAAATCTCCTGTTACTTCAAGCTCACTATTTTCGTCGCCCGACACTTTGGGAGAGCCGACGACGCTCGTCGTCAACATGACCTTGCTGCCTTCTTCCGAGCCATCAAAAAGATGCGACTGGAAGAACCGGTCCCCCTTCTTGGCTCTTTCTATGAGAGAGATCATCTGTGCTGTCGGGAACTGGGCCCGGTCAAGATTGAGTTTCGCTCGCCTTGGCGTTGTCAGGTCGACTGCCGTGCCATCGGTTTCAGCCCTGGCGCTTCCTCGAACTTCAAGATCGAGTTTCTCGTTCACATATGACTTCGTCAGAAATCGAAATGTGCCTTCTTCCAGGTTTTCATAAGTGGTTGTCTGTTGGTCGGTTAACCGGACCGTTCCACCGGTATCGAGTTGTGTAACAAAACGAAATCCGACCGTGTATCCTGAGCATGCCGACCCGTTGAATTCGTAGACCATGCGGCCATACATCGATTCAATACCGGAACGATCGGATGCCTGCTGCAGTTCAAGATCATAAACAGCGCGGTGCGGAATCAATGCCTCCGCGACACCCGCGTATGATTGCCCCGACAATGCGAGGTTTATGTTGATAAGTGCAAGGGTACCGATTAACAGTCGCACACGATGTTTCCTTCTACAGTTTGGCGCCCAATCTTACATGGCATTGCGACAAAATGGAGAGGTCGCCAAAAAATTCGCTGCATTGTGCCAGCACATACCTAAAGTACCAGTTAAGACATTAACGGAGTTGAAAAATGCCGGATACGATAGCAGAACGCCTGGCCGCCCTGAATATCGAACTGCCTGACGCACCGGCCCCTGCCGCTAAATACGTGCCTTACACCATCGTCGGATCGACACTTTACATTTCCGGCCAGCTGCCGATGCAGGACGGATCAGTCGCAATAACCGGCCATCTGGGCTCAAGTGTCGACGCAGAGACAGGACAGGAAGCCGCCAGACTTTGCGCGATCAACATCCTCGCGCAAGCAAATGCCGCCCTTGGCGGTGATCTCGAGCGCGTTGCGCGACTGGCCAAAATCCAGGGCTTTGTCGCATCGACCCCCGATTTTGTGGAACAGCACTTGGTTATAAACGGTGCCTCCAACCTGCTTGTCGATGCGCTCGGCGAACGCGGAATGCATGCTCGGGCGGCGGTCGGCATGGCTTCACTGCCCCTGAACGCTGCTGTGGAAGTCGACGCAATCTTCGAAATCAATTAAGAGTAATCCTTTGAGCAAAGCCCACTGGATAACAAAAGCCCCGATAGCCCATCGGGGCTATCACGACATGAACCGCAACATATGGGAAAACACTTCCAGTGCCTTTGCCCGGGCAATCGAATCCGGATTTTCGATTGAATGTGACCTTCAACTGTCCTCAGACGAGGTCGCTATCGTCTTCCATGATTATGAAACCAACCGGCTTTGCGGAATGGACGGCGCGGTGCGCGAATTGTCTGCGGACGCGCTGACGCAACTTCATGTCGGCAAGACGGTTGACCGTATATTGACGTTTCGGCAGATGCTGCAGCAGGTAAATGGAAATGTGGGACTGATTGTAGAGCTAAAACCTCCTAAAAAGGAGGACGTATTTGTTTTTGCACGGTCCGTCTTATCTGACCTGGAATATTATGAAGGCAAGGTTGCATTGATGTCTTTCGATGCCAAGCTGGTGGAGGAATTGTTGAGCCGCAATTCCAAATGGTCTGTTGGACTTGTGGCCGCAGAATTCAATGAGGCAGAAACGGCCAAGAACCATGAAGCCCTGCAACTGCCGCTGGACTTTGTCTCGTTTTGCGTGGAACACCTGCCAAGTACGTTCGTATCGAACGCGCGCGCCAAAGGACTGCCCGTCATCACCTGGACGGTTCGCGACGACGAAGGGATAAAAAAAACATCGGACTTCGCCGATCAAATTACTTTTGAAGGCTTTGATCCGCTAACCTTGTCAGCGTGAATGGAGGCTTTAAATATAGCGGATGGCCGACGCGCAAAAAAGCAGTATCCGCACAGATAGCACCGGTGAAAACACCGAATTTCGCATCAGAATTGTTAATTCTTTCAATGATATAGATCTTGATGACTGGTCTGGCTTATGCGGTACCGGCAGATCCAAAGAGGAATGCGCGCAATATAATCCATTTGTCTCTCACGCGTATTTGTCAGCGCTTGAGGATGCGGGTTGCGCAACTGCGGACACCGGCTGGCTCGGACAGCATCTGCTGCTGGAAACAACATCCGGGTCGCTTCTGGGTGCCCTGCCCTGTTACCTGAAAAGTCACAGCCAGGGTGAGTATGTATTTGATCACGGTTGGGCTGATGCATTCGAGCGTGCCGGCGGTCACTACTACCCCAAACTTCAAGCCTCCATTCCATTTACCCCCGCAACCGGCCCACGGCTTTTGTGTCGGAACGGGGTGGGAATCCAGCACGTACGCGCCGCATTGTCGAGCGGGCTTGCAACACTGACCGACCGGCTCGGTGTTTCATCCGCTCACGTGACATTTGTACCGGAGAGCGAAGTATCCGTTTTCAAGGATCAGGGCTATTTACTAAGGACAGACCAGCAGTTTCACTTCGTCAACGACGGCTATGACGATTACCGCGGTTTCCTTGAATCGCTGGCATCGCGAAAGCGGAAAGCCTTGAAAAGGGAAAGACGCGTCGCGCTCGAAAATGACATTTCGATCGATTGGATAACCGGAAGCGACCTTACAGAATCTGTGTGGGACACATTCTTCGAGTTCTACATGGACACCGGTTCCAGGAAATGGGGCCGTCCCTATTTGACGCGAGAGTTCTTCTCACTCATATCGCAGCACATGGCGAAGGACATTCTGCTGGTTATGGCGAAGCGCGATCAGCGCTATGTTGCGGGGGCTATCAATTTTATCGGCTCGGATACACTGTTTGGCCGGCACTGGGGCTGTATCGAGGATCATCCGTTTTTGCATTTCGAGGTCTGTTACCATCAGGCCATAGAGTTTGCCATTGCCAACGGATTGCGCACAGTTGAGGCCGGAGCGCAGGGCGAGCACAAACTTTCGCGTGGCTATATGCCTGTAAGGACCAACTCAGCCCACCTTATCAGGCACTCGGGACTGAAGAACGCAGTTGCAGATTACCTTCAGCATGAGCGGAATGATGTGGAGCGCATCGGTGACCTGCTGCGTCAACACGGGCCATTTCGGAAAGGCTGATATCTCCGGCTGATGTAATGGAAACGGCTTCAGGATGTGCCGGAAAGTGCTTGGCGCGTGGCGCGCAACGTTTTCAGAAAACGCTTCGCACGTTCGATGTTCGCTTCCACTTCCCGTATTTTCTGATCGAGAAACTCTTCGACGTCGAGATCCTCAGGGGATGGTCCCTCTATCTGCCGTAAAAAAAACAGGAGTTCAGAGATCGTAAATCCTGCTTTCTGAGCCTCGTCGATCATCTGCAACCGATCAAACACAGCCTCGTGGTAGTCTCGATACGAATTTGTCCGGTCCGGTCCCTCGGTGGAACCGATCAGGCCGTTTCGCTCATAGAACCGTATCGTATCTCTGCTTAGGCCGGAACGTCGCGCCACTTCACCTATTCTCATATGAATATTCTTCAAACCATTGACAATGGTCCATTGTTAACATCATCTGTTGATAGTGGAAAGCGCACGATGAACAAATCAGCGTTTTTGGACCAACATCGAACAATCGGGAGAAACAGAGATGGGTGCACGGTGCCAAAGCTGCGGCATGCCGCTAAGCAAGGATGAGATGGGCGGCGGAACCAATGACGATGGTTCAATCAGCACGACATACTGCTCATTCTGCTACAAGGACGGGGCATTTGTGCATCCGGAATTTACGGCAGATGACATGCAGAAATTCTGTATTGAGCAACTCGAAAAACGCGGAATGCCACGCTTCATGGCCTGGATCTTTACCCGCGGAATTCCCAAGCTCGGCCGATGGCAGGGTGCATAGGTCCCTGTCCGCGCCAGAGCATCGTCGTAAAATTACAACTTGGTAATGGTCCGGTAAGACGCACGACAGGAGCGGTGCGTATGATTGGCATATGGATCTAAGAGGGACGCAGGGCAACGCTTCTGTGTGGGGAATATGGCAAATCGTTTGGCACTTTTGTTCGGGGGAATCTGCGCGGTGGCCGCAGTCGGATATGCAGCGGCAGCAAGCAATTGGGTCGAGATAAGCGAACGCGGCAATCAGATCTGCATCCGATCGAACGACATTCCGAATCACGCAACTGGCAAATTTCCCAACCGGGGAAACCCACACACCATTCGATCACAGAGAATCAATGTTTGCGTGACCGCCTCGCCTGTGAAAGGAAAACGTGCGCGCGCGAATGGCCGGGGCGCAATAGGAATTGCCTTGAACGGAGTTCTCATCCGACCCGGAACGGCTGATTATTGGGACCCGTCTTCACCACGCGGGCACAGCCGTAACAGAAGTTCCGGCTGGAACCTGGAAGGCATGGGCGCCTCTAGCCTGCTTGGCATGGACAGGGCCAACGCGCATGTCGACGAAAGAGGCGCCTATCACTATCACGGAAAACCGATCAACGCCCTGAAAACAATGGGCGGCACCCAGATCGGGTATGCCGCAGACGGGTTTGAAATCCACTATATGGGGTCCCGCGCCAAATCGGGTTATCGGCTTAAAAAGGGCAACCGGCCTTCCGGACCTGGTGGGCGATATGACGGAACCTATGTGCAGGATTGGGAGTATGTCGGTGGCTCCGGCAAACTTGATCAATGCAACGGCGGAACACTGAACGGCAGGTTCGTCTATTTTGCCACCAACACATACCCATTTTACCCGCGTTGTTTTTGGGGCAGACCCAGTTCCAGTTTCCGCGGTCTTTAATTGCGTTGCGGGTTGACTTTTCAGCAACCGGCTGGCGGCCAATCAGCCAGGGAAGGAACGCGAACGCATCCTAGTTTTTGACTACGGCACGTAAGAATTTTGGGGGCGACACCCACGAGCGGAGTTCTGCTCTGCTTACAGATTCTTAAGAGCAATACTTTGAAAATTAAACAGCTTCACCGGCAGTTTTTTGCCAATCGGGTTGAATCGGAGGCTTTCATTTGCGGTTGCGACCACAGCGGGACAACCCTTATCGCAAACATCCTGGCAGGACACCCGGACGCGTTTGTCCCGCTTTACGAGACCTATATTTTCCGCAAATACAATCTAAAAATGCAGTTGCAATATATGCGCCTGCTAAGAGAAGCTTCGTCGACGGGAAAACGCTACCTCATCGAAAAAACACCGGAGCACATAACATTTATACCCGTCATTCGCGCGAACATCGCTAATTCCCGATTTGTTATTCCGGTGCGCGATGGCAGGGATGTTGTTGCTTCGTTGATACGGCGCGGGTTCGATCTGGAAATCGCCATTCGGGACTGGATTTACAGAAACACGCTTGCTCTGGCCGAACAAAACAGACCCGACGTCCTGGTTTACCGTCATGAGGACCTTGTCAAAGATCCGAAAACGACCATCGGCCTGATCTGCAGTTTTTTAGAGATTGAGTATTCCGATGCGCTGCTCGACTTCGACAAGCAGGAGCGCAACTGGTTCAATGAAACGAAACTCAGATTGGGCAACAAGCCCCCAAAAGATGGCGTGGAACATCACGCATTGCGAAACTGGCAGGTCAACCGGCCGATATACGACAGCAGCGGCCGATGGAAAAAGGAACTGCGTGAGGAAGACGTGCAACGTCTTACGAGTGGAGATGGGCGGTATCTGATGGAGGCATTCGGCTATCTGTAAAATAATGCTTCCAGACCACCGAGTTGCGTTGAATTTAGGAATGCCTGCGGCCAACATTGCCAGGTTGCGACCATTCGCTATTTCTCCACAGCTCTCAAGATCCGCCGTAGCGTTTCGTTTTGCTGCTGTTGAATGACCTCGATGGCCTTCAGTCTCTCCCGCACATCACCGGCCCGGTTTTCGATGCGATCGATGCGCATTTCGACCTCTGAGACATCTTCCGCGTTGGCAGTGACATTGTTTTGCAGGGTGACATAACCGGCAACGAGACCAATGGCCATCACGATCACGCCCAGAAAGCTGCTCCAGGGCATACTGGGCGGTTTGGACACGCCGTTCATCAAACAGGCCTCCCGAACCACTCGCGGCTGTTGCTGCCCCGGGCAATGAGACAAACCATCGGCCGATCCTGTCTGTCCCGGGAATGATAAAACAAAAACCACGCCCCTTTTCGGCCGACGGTCAGTTCCAGGACACCCGAAGAATTCTCGTGCTCCCCTTTCCAGACGCGATGCTGTTTGAGATCAGATAGCAGATTCTCAAGCAAACCATCCAAAGGGCCGCAAAACGGCATTTGCGCTGTCAGCAACCGGTTATTGGAGCCACCGGGCGCCGGAACAGCCGCCATCATAAAGAGGGCAATTGTCAAAACTGCCGACCGAACGACAATCGGCAGCCTGCATCTTGTCTTCCTGATCATTATCGAAATCTCCCGATAATTGCCTTACCGCCATCCACTAAAAACAGGGACGACACGATCCAGCCGGCCCATGTGTCGAGCGGTGGCGGAAGTGCGGCAACGTTCCATGTGAAATGAAAGAGGCTGTCGGCAACGACAGCGGCGAACCAAATTCCAAGCGGAATGACGAAGAAGAGCTGAAACCACCAGGTGCGGCTGACGAGCAAACTGGCCTGCGCCTGCATATGTGTCTTGATGATGTCGGCCTTGATCCGCTCGCGCTCGGTTTCGTTGTCCACCTTGTGGTCGACGCTGTCGAGAATGCGATCCAGCGTGCCACCAGTTAGCCACCCCAGAAGGGCAGTTCCGCCTTTGGAAAGAAGGGCGAGCATTTAACCGTCCTTCCCACGTAATCCGATCAGACCAAGCCCGAAGGAGATCATCGCGGCCGGAGGCACGTCGGTCATATTCGATAAAATGTTCGCGGGCGTGCGCAGGACCTCGACCTCGCCGCCGGCGGCGATGATTGCTCCAGTCACAAACGCGGCAAACCCGGTCCACCAGGTTAGCGATTTCGGTTTGAAATATTTGCTGGTCATAACTTACCTCCAAAAATGGATGCGATGAACCTGGACAGAGCCACCCACACGCCGCCGCCAGACGTCGGAGACACAGGATTTGTCCGTTCGGGTTGTTTAGTGACAGAGCCGGTCTGGCTACATTGAGCGCCTTCGGGTTTGGGTTTGGACCATGAAACCGGAACAGGCTCGAACCTTGGCTTTGGAACACCGCCGGCCTCTTCGATCGCCCTGAGAAACGCCCGGTAGTAGCCGGCGATCAGATCCCACTTGTCGGTGATGTTGACCGTGCGGCGGGCATTCCTGAGGTCGTCCCTGCCGGAGGTTGGGAGGTAGTGGGCTATCCCCCTGCCCTTGCCATTCCAACGGCCATCGAGCAAACCTCGAATGAGAATGCGAGCCCCGATGATCGGGTCGAGCGCCTTGTCGGGATGCCTGACAAGGTCGACACCGGCATCTTCACTCGAGCGCTCGTAGTTGCGCTTCCAGGTAAGCTGTACCTGACCCCGGCCGTAGTAACAGTGGCCATAGGGTGGCTCCGGCTGGGCATACTTCGCCTTGCGCAACCGGCGCCTGGCAGTTGCGTCATCCCTGGCCAGCGTTTCGCGCACGGGAACCATTCGGCGGGCGGTTTCGTGGTAGGCCGTTGCAAGGGCATAGGCGAGCGTCTTTGCCCTTCCATCTCCGTGGGTTGCGAAGGCGTCGAGAATGCCGTCAACGCCCCTCACCTGTCGCTGCGATATGGACGTGCCGAACACGCCACTCGAACGGCGCCGCAGCGCCGCATAGAATGTCTTGCGGTTCATGATGTTTACCTGTGTGGAAATAAAAAAGGCTCCCGAAGGAGCCTAGATGTTGAGACAATTCTCAGAACGGTAGAATATTGTCGTTAACGACGGCGCTGTCATTACCGGTCCCAGGCCATAAAAATCCAGTCTTCGAAAACCCTGATCTGTTAGGAAATCAAGTCCCGGTTTATAAATTTCCCAGTTAGTGTTGTCCCAAATGATAACACCGTCATCCGTCAATGCTTCAACACAGTTTCGTCCGCATTCAACTCGATCCTCTCCATCAATGACTACAACCTGAAATTCGGATTTGTATTGTGTGATCGCCTCGGCATAGGGCTTTCTATGACCAACTTTCAATTCATACAGGTGGTAAGATACTGTGGACGGGAGGCGATTGTGAATGTGTTGATACCATTCAGGGTCATGTTCACAGCTCACGACTTCCGCGTTATGCTTGACCCACCAGAGAGTAGAGTTTCCACTCCCATACTCAAACACTTTCAATCCACTGCGGACTCGTGTTTCCAGAAAATGAACCGCTGAGTAGGTCACCCAGGGAATAGGTGCACCTTCGCCATCGAATGCCTGATGGGAGCGAAAGCTGTCAATCCACCCTGTCTTTGTCAGATAGTCGTCAGCAATGAATCTCAGGGCCTTGCGGCGCATCCTTCGCGGATTTTTTCGATATTTTTGCAATTGGCGCCCGAACCAATTTTTGCTGGAATACATGCCCCACCACCATAAAAAATAGATGAATAGGGGCATGCCTTAACTCTCAAGTTGCGACATGTCCAGAGCTTACCGTTGCCATAATCGCCAAGGATCGGATTGAGGCCTCGATCTTGTTGGGTTTGGCACGGATCACCTTGATGGCGTCCCATTTACGCACCGAAATTTGGGTTTTTGACCGTGTGATATTTGGTCAGTTTGCGGGGTTGGTCCCAAAGTTGCGCATTGTTTCGTTGGCACAGGCGAGTGTGTTGTCCTGCCTATCTTTGTCTGTAAACCAGCCTGCTCGGTTGTGAATCATTTCAGGTCCGCCATCGAAGTACTCGACGCAATGTAGAGACGGAAGGTTGCCGGTGTGATCTCTTTGCTGATTGCTCCACCAAGGTCACTTAAATGATTGACGAAACCGCCCTCATGCTTGAGCACAAGCTGCAACGCCCGCGGAAAATTGCTGTCCACGATTTCACCGATGTGGAAATAAAAAGGATCCTGGAGGAGCCTATACATGTCGGTAGTGATCTCAGGTTATTGGAGCATTGCCTAATCTCCCTCCAAGACAACGATAGATGCGATATCTCGGTTCAAAACACGAAAATACGCTCTCTCTGTGTTCGGTGTGCCAGCAGGATTGGAAGACCGTATGTTTATCCCTGGTGCATGATGTTGTTGTAATGGCCCAACACTTCGCGTCCACTCTTTCGAAACCAGCATGACACGCGGTTGCCGGGCTTGTTCCCTACTCGATATTGTGACAAGGGGATGCCTATAACTACTGATTTTTTTAAACGGTACCGGCACTCGATATTGAACTCGTAGTCTTCGCTACGGCCAAGAATTTATTCATCCCAGTCCTTTCACCATACACAATTTAAGACTTCTCTCTTGACATTGGTGTGCCTAATCCAATGTGCGAATGCATTAAAAAAAGGAAAAGCGATCCGAATTCTGCCGCTCAGGATCAAGGCGGAAAAAGCATTATCAAGGTTCATATGCAGATTTCCCCCGATGATGACGTGACAATTCAAACAATACACAACAGCCATTGGCCTCGGGGTGACCGAGAAACACAGCCGTGGAATTCGGACGGTTGGATTTAAGCCAGCCGTTTGACAGCAAAAACATAAGCCCGTGGTGTCCGGATCAAATGGACTTCGTAGCTTTCAGTCAGGATACGTGAAACAACTTCCCAGATCGGTTTGGACTCGTAAGTGATATCTTCAATCACAACCCAACCGCCGACACGAATCTTTTGAAGCCCAAAATGAAGCGATGCGAGATTGGCGTTCACGGCATGCAGCCCGTCGTCAATCATCAGATCCAGTGAGCCCGGAATTTCGTTGCCAACCGATGATAGCGTGTCCGGATCGGTCTGATCGACGAAGAAGGTTTTGATCCGCTCTTCCTCAAACAATATCCGTTTGTCGACATCGGCGCCGTAAATCATGGCGTTCGGGAAATGGTCCCGAAAAGCTCTCAGTGAAGCGCCGGGATTACCGCGCTTTCCCATGTGTGAAAATACATCTGTGTTGTTCGTTCCGAGACCAATTTCTAGCAGGCTCCTGATTTCAGCGAGATCTGCGAATATGCGGCCGTAAATGAGATGGTAGGAATTAAGTTGTCCCTTGTCGCTGCCGTAGTGATCAAGCCGGCCTTTGATTTCATCGGCAATCTGAAGCGCATCGGGCGAAGTAGCAAATTGCTCGGCATCTACTTCCCGAGTTGAGGCTTTTCCAAACGCGACGGCTAAATCACGAAGATTCTCCACCGATTGGTTAATAGCCAGTTTTGTTAGCGAAGCACGTGTTTGGTAATCACCAGCACCCGACGGGGTATAAACCGGAAATTCGGTGGTCATGTTGAGCAACGAGCGACCGATCGCGCCCTCTTTGTAGCTTTTACGTAGCGCACTATAACGCTTCACCCAGGTAAGACGCTTACTTTTGACCACCAAAATTCCGCCCGATAGTTCAGGTTGAGTTGCCTCAACGTCTTATTGATTTCAGCGAACAAAGCAAGCACGTTAGCCGAAGTTGCCAGTGAAAATTGCGGTTCACGACTACACCACAGCGTTGATATCGAAGAGGCTCCTGAAGGAGCGGGGCTTTTTGCTTGTGTTAATTCGATATTCGGAGGGTGTATTTACCCTTAAACCGAGACAATCGATCGTTCACAGATTCGATGATCTTCTCAGGAGATTCTTTCAGCCTGTTTTCAAGGTTCTCGTGCCAGGGGAACAGTTCATCGCGATCCGGCTTGTTCCTAAACCCGTCGTTATAGGCAACCTCGACATTCTGGTCTTGTATCGTGTCGTCGCAGACAGCATCGAGAACAAAAAAAGCATTGTTGTACTGGACCGATTCCAATCGATAGCCGAATGGCCGGATGCTTTCAGCAGCGGCCACGACCGAACACCCAAAAAGCGCCCCGTGCCCATAGTCGACACCTTCATGATAATCCGCGCAAAAGTAGATTGGTGGTGGGATCTCTTCACTGATTTCAAATGTTATGATCTTGGGGCGATACCCCGCCGTCAAGATACTCTTCATGACCGGTAAATCATAAGAATCGATGTCAATATTCAAGACATCAAATACCTTCGGCACGTCGTGCGAAGCAAGAAGCGGACCGACGCTGGGTGGCGTCACTCTTGCCATCGCTAGTTGCGTATTGGAAAACTCCGTGTAAACAAAAGCCAACTGCCCGAATTGCTCCGGTCTTAGTTCTACTGCCAGCCCCGACCAGGTCGGTCTTCTGAACAAGCCAAGTGTGCAAGACTGATTCACTCCATCGCTCGCACCGATATCAACAACAAACCCGTCATGGATATCCAGTTTCTCAACCAAGTGTTTCAGATGGGCGTACTCACCGGCAAAAGACCGGTCTTCCTTTTGGGATCTGCGATGATGTCTCAACAGGCTGCGCGCTCGCGATATGGCCTTTCGAGACGGAATTATCCGCCTTACCTTCTCCTCAGCAAGAAACTTATTCATATGAGCGCCTGGCCACCATTGTCGCGCCATCGGCTGTAGGCTCGCAACAACTCAGAAATGTTGTTTGCGTCTATCCATCCACAGCGATGCAATTGTGCTTTTTGTTGTACAAACACTGAACTGCGCCACGTGGCCTTAGACCAGAATGATTCTTTAGTTTTGAATGCCCTCAGAAGCGGGTGACGTTCTTCGCCATCAATTGAGTCCAACATCCACAGGTGTTGTGTGCTTGAAAGTCGCCCACGTGGATCACTCATAAGTTCATCAACTGGACCAGGCGCATCTTGCCTCGAGTCTCGGCTGGAATTGTCTCCAGAAAACCGGTTCCATCTTAAACGCTCTAGGGGTGAAATCCATGCAATGTACATGGCGACACCTATAGCGCCGGGCATTTTCTCTCGCAAGTGGCAGGCAGACCTACAACCAATGCTTTAGGTCGGTATAATCGGCAGGTTTCTCCTGCAGAGCTTTCAACACACGGGCTTTCTGATGAATGGCCGTTATTTGCTGTGCACACTGGACACCAACCTCAAGCATTTCATCGTTCGAGAGCGTTTGATCATTGTTGTCCGCATCGGCAAACAAGAAGGTCGATGTGTCGCCGGCCCCCTTTTTCACCAGAGCAAACAGACTGAGGTTCGCGATGTTTTCTCGGCCGCCATTGACCATATCGACGGGAAATGCCTTGCCGGTGGAAAGCGAAACGGTCTTTGGCAAGTATTTCCGACGCTCGCGCTCGGTATTGATGTGTTCGGCGGTGACAGCGTTGCGGGCAGCATCATTCCTTGCCCATTCTGCGCGAAATTCGGCTTCTTCCTCGTCGGTAAGCGCGACTTCTTTGCCATTAACAAGCTTTGTGAGGGGCATGTATTTATCCTTTATGCTGTGCTGATACCGAACAGGATGAATTCTCCAGTGGCGATGAGCCCAGAGTTCATAAACAATTGAAGGCCGTTTATAGCAGTGGTAGCCACTCTGGTTGAACAGCCGGCCTGATAGGTGTCGTAAAAACCACCATTACGTTCGTAGGCCGAGCGAAAACTAAAGCGTGTTCTGCGAGTAACTGGTGCGTCGTATATTATTGCTTCAAAAGCCCCATCACCTCCGGCACTGGAAACCATTGTCTGCATGACTAAACCAGCATTTGTGCCGTTTGAAAAAGAGTTGTTGGCGGTACCATTCGTAGCAAAACCACCGGCGGCATTTCGATAATCAGACCCACCGCTTTCCCAAGATACACCGTTGTTAACAGACGACCTCCACACAAGACTGGCAGTGTTCACGGACGGGAGAATATAACGACCCCTGAGTAACAGCGCGAAGTAGTTTGTGGGGAGATTGGTAAAATTGATACTTGCTGAATTGGACGCAACTTGAACCGGCCCGATTCTTTCAAGGGGACTAGAGCCTAGCGCATCTATCGCCTGCTTGACCCGCTGCGCTGTCCACGCCCTTTCCGTGGTTGCTGTGCCGGCTTCGGCCTCTGCTTGGCCAATGGTCGCCAGTGTGCCTTCGTGCCATAATTTGTACGCCGCTGCGCCATGTGACCAGCCACCAACCTTCCAAAGATTATCAGTATCAAGACCAAAATAGCCAGCAAATGCACCACCACGATGAAATGCCATCATCGCTGCACCAGTACCGTTATTTTGGACCTCATATTCGCCCAATAAAGCTGTCGCGGTCGCTATGCCATTATTGCCGGTTGTCGCTCCAGACGCAGAAACCAATCGACCAGTCAGAGTATCACCGGCTCTGCTGACCAGCGCTGCCTGTTGTGGTGTACTCACTGGCTTGTTGGCATCGGATGTGTTGTCGACATTGCCAAGCCCCAGGGTCGTCCTGGCGTTGCTCGCCGCCGCGTCGTCGATCAAAGATGCGCCGAAGGAGCTGATCGTGGTGTTCGCGGGCAGCGACAGGGTTTTGATGTCCGCATCGACCTCGCTGTCCATCAGCGCGCCGGCCGCCGTCACATTCGCCGTGTCCGTGACATCGGCGCCGCTCTCTACACCATCAAGTTTGTTTTTCAGCGCGGTGGTAAAGGACTGTTCGGTGCCGTCCAGAACCGCGGTGTGCGCCTGAACGTCGGAACCGATCGCCACACCAAGATTGGTGCGCGCGGTGGCGGCATTCGCCAGATCGGAAAGATTGTTTGCGCCAAGCATATCGCCGGCCCCGATACCGTCGGTTCCCTTTTCCGCAATCACCTCCCAATAGCTGGTCCAGCTCGCGCCGACACCCGGCTGGTTCGATGAACCGGACGTATGGGACAGGATGCACACATAGCTGCTGCCGTTGTTGCCGACGGCCTGGCGCGGATCCGACGCGGTGTATGCGGTCGACGTTGCCCATGATCCGGCCCAATCGATTTCAGCCACTTGCGCAGAAGCGGCACTGGCGGCTGCAGCCGTTGCCGAATTTGCGGCATTGGTTTCGGAAGTTCCGGCGTTGGTTTCACTGGATGCCGCATTGCTGGCAGATGTTGCCGCCGCGCTGGCGCTGTTTCCCGCGTTCGTCTCCGATGTCGCCGCGTTCGCTGCCGACGTTGCGGCGGCTGACGCGCTGCCCGCAGCGTTCGTCTCGCTGGTTGCAGCATTGCTTTCGCTGGCCGATGCGTTGCTCGCGCTTGTCGAAGCTTCGCCGGCTTTGGTCGTTGCCGTGGTCGCGGATGCCGCCGCATTCGTCTCCGACGTGGCGGACGCCGTTTTGCTGGCTGCGGCGGCCGTGTCCGATGCTGCCGCGTTCGTCTCGCTGGCCGAGGCGGCAGATGCGCTTGAGGCCGCAGCGGATGCGCTCGCAGCCGCCGCGGTTTCGCTGGCGGCTGCATTGGCCGCCGATGTCACGGCGTTGGTGATGTCATCCGTGGTAACACTGTTTTCCAGCCCGTCGCCGGCATTGTTCCAGGCAACCACTTTGCGCGCTTCCGGCTCCGGAAATTCAAACCCGGCATTGGCCGACGACTTCCTCATCTTGATGGCGCGGTCGACTTCCTCCTGAAGCTTCTGCGCCTGGCGTGCGTGCCGGTCGAACTGGCTTTCGAAGGCCTGCTCGCGAAACGTGCCGACATCATCGGCGTCTGTTTCCTGTGTCAGCGGTTCGTTTCGGATGATCGTCACGGTTTCGGTCGCAGCCGGCGCCGTCACAAATGTCACTGTTCCGCCGCCGGCATTTCCGGCGCCCGACACCGTATAGTGCGTCGCGATCGTCTGCAGGGTCTCGGTGCCGGCGGCATCGGTCAGGTAAACGGCAAGATGCGCATCCGCTTCGAAATAATACGGAAACGAGAATGCAGCCGTGCTGCCGTCGCCCGCAGCGCGGACGCGGTTGGTCGTCGTTGAAATTGTCATGTTGACCTCTGTTGAACGAATGAGGGCTGCCTCAAGGCGCGGCCCTCACATTGACAAATCGGTTCCGGGGAACCGAGATTTTAGGGTGCACGGCATTGTGCAAGGAGACGGACCATCGGACCGAAACACACGCATAACTTGAAACCCGGCACAATTCGAAGTAAGTGATTTATGACCTTCGCTCCCATTCACGTGCAGTACCGGGAAGCGTGAATGTGTAGGCCCTGCGCAGGAACGAAGCCGGCCGGTCCACCGAAGGTGACTGAAGGTTCGCAAGCCGTGTTCGGAATTGTTATCTCATTCTCTGGCTTAATCCGGCCACGGCTCTTCTCGTATCCGGGACCAAATGTACGCGAGGGGCAGCAAAGGACAGACACCCGGGTCTGTCGGTGGGTAGGCCGTCCATCCCGGAGTTTCCCGCTCCCACATCTGTCTTCCTGAAGAGAGGAAGCTTTTGTGCGTAGGCCGCAGGGGCACAAAACTCCTGCGGTTCACTGGGCCACCGGCGAATTGCAACGGCCCTTGCGCACTTCTCCCATCACCACCGCACACCGGCAATGCGGGCTCTACTGGCCTCCGTCACGCACCTCATGCCGCCCTCCAAAATGGTATTTCTCAACGCCCGTTTCACTGCTAAATTGCACCCGGCGCCGCTCCCACCCTGGCATCCTACACTGGGGGGGTCAGGGTGCGTAGCCCACAGGGAATGGCTATTCCTGTGGCGCATCGGGGCCACCCGCTCCCACCGCTGCAATCCCATATGGGGGTTCTGCGGTGCGTAGATTGCCAGGTGTTAATGCACCTGGCTTTCACCGGGGCGGCCTTATTCGGCATGGAACCGATCAACAAGAGGATCTAAGGTGCTGCTGGCTCCGGCTTAATCCAGCGACGCCTTTTCGTATCCGGGACAAATGCACGGATTGGTAAAGAGAGCAGAGCACCCGGGTTCTGCTGATGGATAGCTGACCATCCCGGAGCTTATCTTTCTCCCAGTTCAACAAAATTCCGAAACCGAACCTCAACCCCTAAGTGCATTGACCTTTTGCTGCGCAATTTCTATTTTGATCGCGGGACGGTGAGTACCTATACGGGAAACGGAGTAATATCTGTTTGGACGTTTGTTGAAGCGCCGTTATACGGCGACGCAACCTAGCTCTTCCTCCGTCTCACCTACTTTGCAGTCGGTCCGTGCAGTCCACGTTCGTGAAATTCCTTTGTGCCCTCGCTGGTTAGGTGACTTGCGGTTTTCTGTATTACTGCCGAGTCTTCACTGTCGCCGCCCTGCCGTCATCATCCTTCGGGCCTCCGCATCGGGCAGCGCCTCGACGGCATAGTTGAACGTTCCATGTTCGCGCACCTCGTTTGCCGCGCGGATAAAGCCGCCAAGCGCCGCGCGCGCGAACGAACCGCCGACGCTGATACGTTTGACGCCGGCATCGGCAAGCTGCGTAACCGACCAGGTCGGACCGGAAAGCCCCATGACAACATTGACGGGCTTTGATATCGAACTGCAGACCAACCGGATGGCATCGAGATCAGGCAAGCCGGGCGCATAAAGCACATCAGCGCCGGCCTTCTCGAATGCCTGCAGGCGCATGATCGTATCGTCGAGATCCCTGCGGCCGTATAGGAAATTCTCGGCCCTTGCCGTCAGCAGGAACGGCAGATCCCTCGCCGCCTCCACCGCTGCTGCGACCCGCTCAACCGTTTGCTGGAAATCATAGATCGGCGCATCCGGTCTTCCGGTCGCATCCTCGATCGATCCTCCAACAAGCCCTGTCTGCGCCGCCTGCCGGATTGTCTCCGCGCAGTCCTCCGGCGCGTCACCGAATCCGCCCTCGAGATCTGCCGATACAGGCAGATCGGTCGCATCGACAATCTCGCGTGCGTTTTGCAGCGTATCCTCACGCGTGAGCTCAGAACCGGAATCCAGCCTGCCTATCGAGAAGCCGAGACCGGCGGATGTCGTAGCAAGCGCCTCGAAACCTAAATTTTGCAGAATGATGGCGGAACCCGCGTTCCAGGGGTTGGGAATGACAAAGGCGCCGTCGCGTTCGTGCAGCGCCTTGAATGCCTCAAATTTCGCGTTCGCAACCATCATGCAAGCTCCTCAAATTGCTCCTTTTGTTAATGGAACATATTAAGAACATTTGCAAGCACTCGTTGAAACGAAACTCTAATTCACCGATCGTCAAACCCGTCAGTAGAGTTTGTCGGTTTCGGATTCCCGGATGAGGGTCTGGATGTCTTCCAACTTGTCGATCCCCTTGCCGATATCGAACATGACCTCGGACATCGAGGCCAGGCCATCCTGCGAAGGCCAGTTGTCCGGCTCCCAAAGGCCGGAGCGGATCATGCAGCGCGAGCAGTGAAAGAAAGCCTCTTCAACATTCACGACAAGGACCAGCTTGGGAAGTTTCCCCCTGATCGACATCGACTGGCGCAAAGGCTCATCGCGAACAATCATCGCGGTGCCGTTGACGCGAACGGATTCGTTTCTGCCGGGAATTAGAAACAGAAGACCCACACTGGGGTTCTGCAGAATGTTCTCAAAACCATCGACACGCCGGTTTCCCGGCCTGTCCGGAATCGCTAGGGTATTGTTGTCCAGTATTTTGACAAATCCTGCAGGATCGCCCTTGGGTGAAACGTCCCCGTCTCCATCGCCGTCCGAAGTGGAGATGATGACAAAAGGGCTGCGTTCGATGAAGTTCCTGCAGTGCCGGTCAAGCGCCGGCATCACCTTTTCCTTCACCCGTTGAATAGGTTCGCCGACGATTTCGCGCAGCTCTTCGCGTGTCGTGATGATGTCTTCGAATTCGGGCATCGGCTGGATCTCCATCGTGCGGGTGTGGCGGTGTGTCAACTTGGATCGGACATTTGAAACTCAACTCCAATCTATCGTGCAGGTTGAATAAATCCACTTCACTGCATTGAGTTTTCTGTAGAAATGGGCAAGCCTCCTGACATAAATCGAACGGCGCCGGAAACCGTCATGGAATGGTTTGATATCATAACGCAGCTTCGGGACATGATCGGCCGGGCTCTGTGGTTCGACCCGACCGTCTACGATACGGCGATCATGGATGACCGCACGCGGTTCGTGTCGACTATGGTGGTATTTCTGGCTGGAGTTTCCCTTCTTCTCGGTCAGTGCTTTGCGCTTTTCCTTGTTGCGGCGTCGCCGATCGGCTTTGTATTGGGGCTCATTTTCAGCGGTCTTTCATTGACCGTCCGCCTCGGGCTGTGGATGACTTGTTCAGTGTTCTTTGCCGCCATATTGTTCGGTGTCGTGGCAGCGCCGTGGAATTTCATTTCGGTCATATTCGTCGCGACGGCGCCTTTGGTGTTCGGCTTCCTCGCCGTGCTGCCAAGCATCGGAATCATCATTTCGTACATTCTCTACGGCTGGACCTGCCTGACAATGATGTACGGACTTTTCTACGGCGCGCAGGTACCTTTCCTTCCAGGTGCCGCATGTATGTTGGCGGGATGGATAGCCGTGTCGCTGCTCGAGCGGCTGTTCTTCACACGCAGCCGCGCGGCAAAGAGCGGCGGGTTTCTGTTTGCCAGCCGGCAATTGTCGCGATTTACGTCAGACCAGGTGCTGGATTTCGTCAAACAAAGAGTGCGCCCCAAATGAGTGATCTCCAGCAGCTATTGTTCGGGATTGTTCTGGTTGCGGGCGTAACCTTGTTTATTGCGCTGATCACGGCACCGTTCGAAGCGATGACCTGGTGGTCACGATGGACGGTGAACCCGGAAGGTGATGCTGACAAAGAAGGACAGTACGCTCGGGGTCCTGCAGATGGCCAGCCTGCCGTGCCGGGAAAAAAGGCAGTGGTGTTTTATGTGACCGGCATCGGCACGATCACCGGCGAGCGGCACCCGCAACTGGAACAGCATTTCCTTGACGAGCTCAAACAGGAACTGCCCTACGCAACCATCATCGACGATTTTTTCCCCTATTCGCCGGCTGGCATCCCGCTGACCGGCCAACGGATTTTTGCCCGGTTCTGGCGCTTTTCCGGCAGACACCGGGCCTTTGTGACGCAAAATCTCATTCGCCTGCGCAACATGTTCCAGGTGCTTGTGGCGGCCGATGGGCGGTATGGCCCAATCTACAGCGCCGGCACCTACAGAATCATGCGGGAGAAGCTGTTGTTCAACGGCCATGCTTTGAAATCGCGGCAGCCGGTCATCATGCTTGGCTACAGCGGCGGCGCCGAGATCTCACTCGGCGCCTCACCCTTTTTGCATGGCGAGTTTCAAAGCCGCCTGACGCTTCTGTCACTGGGCGGCGTTCTTTCGTCCCACCCCGGCATTGCGTCGCTCGATCGCATTGTTCACGTCCAGGGCTCGCGGGACCGTGTGGCGAAGATCGGCGGCCTGTTCTTCATTCATCGCTGGCGGATCTTTGGAAAATCACATTGGAATGAAGCGCACAAACACGGCTTGATTTCAACAATCCCAATCGACGGTATGGCCCATAACGGCCCCGGCGGATATCTCGATCCGGACACACACACAGTCGAAGGCGGACCAAGCAACCTGCAACAGACAATTGCCCATATCAAAACCGTGATCGATGAGGAAATCGAGGCCAGTCAAACCGGCCCCGGCCGCCAGCCCGATGATTCCGCTAGCTGACCGCCTCCTCAGCCGCATCGTTCCTGTCGGCTATGTGGCCGTCTTGGGAAAGCAGTATCGCGATCGGCCGCGTTGGTTCGAACTCGGCAAGTATGATAACGACAACGGATGTCATGGGCACGGCCAGAATTGCACCGCCAATACCCCAGAGCGCATACCACACGGTCAATGAAATCAGCACGACAAACGGGCTCAGATTCATCGAACGGCCGAGCATCCGCGGCTCGACAACGCCGCCCATGAACATCTGGGACGCCGTCAGACTAACAAGCACGATAATGATCGTGTCGATCGAACCGAACTGCGCAGCCGTCAACAGTACGGGAAACGCCACGCCGACCATCGATCCGACATAGGGAATATAGTTGAGCACACCGATCAGAACGGCGAAAAATCCTGCAAAATCAACACCGATAAGACGCATGCATATGTAGCTGATAAGCCCGAGCAGAACGTTGACCAGCGTTTTGACCGTCAGGTAGTTGCCGATGCGCTCGTTGACGTTGCCGACGACTTCCATAATGCGTTTGGCCTCTTGGTGCGTTGTCGCGGCAATTACGATCTTGCGGCTGAAATGCAGCCGTTCGGCCATCAGAAAACTGGCGTAGAGGAAAACCACGAACACCTGCCCGCCAAGCACAGAAACCGATGTGACCGTGGTGCTGATCAGTTTCTGCAGGTCTATCTCGCCCAGAATGAGATTTCTGATGGTGCTCCAGGACGGTTCATCATCGATACCCAGCATTTTAGCGATATCGCCGGCAAATCCGAGCAAAGTCGCCTGATATTGCGGAGCCAGAGCAATGACCTTCTGGACGTTTTCGGCAAACAGCAGGACCAGCAGAAACCCGAAAAATATGAACGCAAGCAGGGCAGCGATGTGGCGAAGCCACAACGGAATGAGCGCGCCGATGACCGGCACTTTGCCGAGGCTTGTCGCGGCTGTGCTGAGCACGTAGACCGAGATGATCCCCGAAATGATCGGAATGAAGATCGGTCTTCCAATCCACAGAACGAACCCGACCATGATGGCGAATGCAAGGCCGTAGACAAGATTGCGAAAACGGTTGTTCATTCCAGACTCCGATCTGACGCGCCTTTGCGGTTGGCGAGATAGTTCAGCGATTCAGCCAAATTGACAAGTCCCCGGCATTGTTCGGCGCAAACGGCCACTGAAGTTATTTTGCCGCCGCCTCGCGCCCTTGCACCAAATGGCGTGCCTTCTCGCGCATGGTCTGAAATGCGGCATAGAGTACCGGTATCATCAAAAGGCCGATGGTGCTGTCGATGATCATTCCCGCGAACACGGGAAATCCGATGGAAATGCGCCCCGCCGCACCGGCACCGCTGGAGAGAATGAGCGGCAGCACGCCGATGATGAAACACAGGCCCGTCATCGTGACCGGACGAAACCGCAACTTGGCAGCGCTCAGCGCCGCATGATGAATACTCGCCCCCTGCTCGCGGCGCACTTTTGCAAACTCCACTACCATGATCGCCTTCTTGGCCGCGAGCCCGATCAAAAGCACGATGCCGATCTGTGCATAGATGTCATTGCTGAGGCCGGGAACGACCTGCAATGGAATGAACGCGCCGAAAACGGCAAATACCGTCGAAGCCATAACGGACATGGGCAGTGTCCAGCTCTCATACTGCGCAACGAGAAACAGATAGGCAAAGACAATGGCGAGCAGGAATATGTAAAGGACAAGACCTCCGGCTTCGACTTCCTGCAACGTTACGCCAGTCCACTCGATGCCGTAATCTTCTGGAAGCGTCTTGTTAGCGATTTCCTGCATGGCCGTGATCGCCTGGCCCGAACTCACACCGTCATTCAGCTGACCGCTGACCGATGCGGTCTGGAAGAGATTGTACCTGTAGATTGTTTGCGGCCCGAGCTTAGGGGACTTGCTGACGAGAACGCGCAACGGCAGCGAATCCCCATCGGCGTTTTTGACGTAGATGTTGTCGATGTCTTCGGTTGTCTGACGAAATTGTGCATCGGCCGATATCACCACCCAGTAGACCCGGCCCGCTTTGATGAAGTTGTTGACATAGAGCGAACTGAGATTGGCCTGCAATGCCGTGAATATATCACTGACATCCACACCGAGAGTTTCCGCCCGGTCGCGGTC
Organism: Hoeflea sp. TYP-13; assembly: GCF_040932035.1. Lineage (NCBI taxonomy): Bacteria > Pseudomonadati > Pseudomonadota > Alphaproteobacteria > Hyphomicrobiales > Rhizobiaceae > Hoeflea > Hoeflea sp. TYP-13. Next base: position 2,028,702 of record NZ_JBFRBB010000001.1, on the reverse strand, counting down.
AATCGCCAGGTAGTATTGCGGCGAGCTGGCGGAGAAGTTGCTGTATGTCTGGCCGAATTGCGGTGCTGCGTTCAGGGCCGTCACGAGAGCCTTTTTGGCTGCATCCAGATCCTCGACCTTGCCGTTGGAAAAATCGAGCAGCTGAGCCGATATGCCGCCGCTCGAACCGACGCCGTGAATTGACGGCATCGGGAAAACAAAGGACGTCGCCTCGGGCAGCGCGGCAAGCTTTTTGCTGAGATCGGCCATGATTGCATACCACTGCGTCTGCTCGGTTTTGCGCTCTGACCACGGGTCGAGCAAAATGATCACCATGCCGATGCTGGGCTTCTGGCCCGCCATCATGGAAAAGCCGGATATGGTGATGACAGACCTCACGCCGGGTGTTGCCGATACGATCTCGCTGACATTGCTCATGACGGCTTCCGTGCGAGACAGGGAGGCACCGTCGGGCAGTTCGACGCTGCCAAGCAGGATGCCGTTGTCCTCCTGCGGGATAAAGCCGGTTGGCGTGGTTTGAAACAGGACGACGGTCGCCGCCACAAAGAGCGCGAACACAGCCAGCGATACGATCATGTAGCGCAGCATGAGGCCGACGAGGCGTACATAAAGGTTGCGTACCCGGTCCATGGTCGCGGGGATCACCCGCAGAAATGATTTCGGCGTCCCGGCGCCGCGCTTGAGGAGCATCGAGCACAGTGCCGGCCCGAGGGTCAGGGCGTTGATTGCCGATATTCCGAAGGCGAATATGATCGTCAGCGCAAACTGCAGATAGAGTTTTCCCGTCACGCCGGGAAAAAAACAGACGGGGACGAAGACGGCCGCAAGGACGAAGGTCGTGGCGATGATCGGACGGGTGACCTGGTCCATTGCCTTGAGCGTCGCCTCTCGGGCCTCAAGCCCCTCTTCCTCCATGATCCGCTCCGCGTTTTCGATGATCACGATTGCATCGTCGACAACCAGCGTGATCGCCAGGACGATTGCAAAGAGCGTGATCATGTTGGCGCTGAAACCGAACAGATAGAGCAGAGCCATCGCGCCAAGCAGCGAAACAGGGATGGCAACCGCCGGAATAATCGTCGCCCGCCAGCTTAAGAGGAAGAAGAAGGTCACCCCGATCACCAGCGCCGTCGTTATCATCAGCGTAAAGAGGATTTCCTCGATGGAGACCCGCACCGCCGTCGTGACATCCATGCTCAGTTCGTAGGTGACGTCATCGGGAAACTTCGTCGCCAGCTCGTCCATCTGGGCATAGACGGCATCGGCGACGTCCAGCGCATTTGCACCGCTTTCCTGGTAGACCGCAATCGCGGCGGACGGCTTGTTGTTGTATTTGGCCGAGGAATCGTAGGTCTCCGATCCGAGTTCAATGCGCGCAACATCCGAAAGCCGCACGACTGATCCGTCCGTATTTGCCGAAACGATAATGTTCTCAAATTCTTTGACAGTCTTCAGCAGCCCGTCGGCTTCTAGGGTGAACTGAAAATCCGTTGTCTGATCGCCAAAGGGCGGCGCCCCGACCTGGCCGGCCGCGGCCTCCACATTCTGGTTCTCGATGGCGGTGGATATGTCAGATGCATCGATATTGAGCGCGGCCATCCGGTCGGGCTGGATCCACACACGCATACTGTAGTTGAGCGATCCGAACTGGTTGACTGCGCCAACACCGCTGACCCGGCTCAGCGGATCCTGCAGAATGTTTGCCGCGTAGTTGCTGAGGAAAAGAGCGTCCTTCGTACCGTTCGGCGAGATGAGGTTGAGCACCATCACCATATCGCCGGACTGCTTGGACGTGACTACACCCTGCTGGATGACGGGAGCCGGAAGTATCGGCTCTGCAAGCGAAACGCGGTTTTGCACATTGATCGCCGCGATATCCGGGTCGGTTCCGATCTCGAAGGTCACCGTCAGCTCATAGGTGCCGCTGTTGGAGCTCGACGACGACATGTAGATCATGCCGTCGACGCCGTTGACCTTTTCCTCGATCGGCGTTGCGATCGCTTCCTGTATCAGCGCCGCGTTGGCGCCGGGATAGCTCGCAGTCACATAAACCTGCGGCGGCACGATATCGGGAAACTGCGCGATGGGAATGAAGCGGATGCCGATGGCACCGGCAAGTGCCGTCAGGATCGCGATGACGATCGCGAATTTCGGGCGATCGATAAAATAGGCTGGAAGCGTCATGTCCGGTCCCCGCTCAGCTCTGACCCGGGACGGGCTTTACCTCGACGCCCTCATGAACCTTCTGCAGCCCCTGGACGATCACTTTTTCCCCCTCGCTCAGGCCAGATGTGACCACCCAGTTGCCAGACAGCTGCTTGCCCAGTTTGACGTTACGCCGCTCTACCTTGTTGTCGCTACCCACCGTGAAAACAAAATGCCCGTCCTTGTCGAGCTGCAAGGCTGGCTGAGGCACGGTCAGGACCGGTTTGGCATCGGGATTGTCCAGTTCAACCGTCACGAACTGGCCGGCGATCAGAATGCCGTCCTTGTTCGAAATGGTCGCCTGCAGCTCGATTGTGTCGGTGGCGGCCTGGATTTCATTGTCGATATAGGTCACCCGCCCCATAGCAGGATAAAGCTCGCCGTCCGCAAGCGTGATCTTTACGGTCAGTTTGGAGCTGTTCTCGCCCATCAGGCCTTGTTTGCGCTCCTCCAGCAGATCTTTTTCGCTGATGTAGAAATTGACGTTGATGGGATCGACACTGGTAATCGTCGCAAGCGTGCCGCTATCCGAATTCACCAGATTGCCGACACTGATGGCGGACTGGCTGATACGCCCGTCCATCGGACTTACGATATCGGTATAGCCGAGATTGATCTTCGCGGTTTCAACGTCCGACTTGGCTTCGCTGACAGCCGCCTGATCGGCGCCTAGCGTGGCAACAGCCTGGTCTACAGTCGACTGCGGCACGTCACCCGTCTCGAGCAGTTTTTTCTGGCGTTCCAAATAAAGCTCGGCGTTCTTCGCCGTTGCCTCAGCGCCCTTAAGTTCCGCCTCGGCTTTGGACAGGCTTGCCTCATAGGGCGCCTTTTCAATCTGGTAGAGCACGTCGCCCTTGTTGACCAATCCGCCTTCGACGAAGTTGCGCTTTTCAAGGAAACCTTCAACACGGGCGACGAGATCGACGGTTGAATCGGCGGCGACGCGCCCCACGTAACTGCCCGCTGCCTGGGCAACCTCGCTCTTCACCTCAGCGACCACAACGCTCGGCGGTATTTGGTCTGCGGATTGCGCAAAGGCGGCAAAAGCCATGCAGAAAATAACAAGGCCTGCCGTGAACCATCTTGTCATCATATCCGCCGCTCGCATGTGGTTGATTCTAATGCCCGGTTGAAACCCTAGAGCATTACCCGCCGTTTGCACACCGCCGTTAACAGGCCGGCGAGCAGGCTCTTGCGGGCCGTCAACAAACGCCGTTTGAACAGCCGCTTTATGCATCAAAAGTAGTACTTGATCCGCCGCCAAACGGTCACATTCAATTCCCTTATGTAATCCACAACACAAGCAACAAGATTGGTCAGACAATGTACAAGCGAATATTGACCGGTATGCTTGCAATTATCGGCGCTTCTTCGCTCGCAGGAGCTGCGCAAGCTGCAACACCGAGTTTTACTACCGCAAACGTGAATTTGCGTGCGGGCCCGGGCACGAGCTATCCGGTGATCGTCACCGTGCCGAACGGCACACCGATCACCACCTATGGATGCCTGGAGAACTACAACTGGTGCGACGTTTCCTGGGGAACGGAGCGCGGATGGATGTCCGCGTCCTATATCCAGATCACCTATCTGGGCGAGCCGCACATTATCACGCCGGCGATAGCCCCGGCCATCGGTCTTACGATCGTGGTCTATAACCGCGCCTACTGGGACCGCTACTACTACGGCCGCCCGTGGTACCGTAACTGGGACCGCTACTATCGGCCGCCGCCGCGGGTTAAGGCCGTGCAGCCGCTGCCGCCGCGCCAACCGAAAATAACGCCTCCGAAGCCAAACCGGCCCAAGGCTGTTCAGCCGCTGCCGCCGCGGGCGAATCCGCCAAAAATGGTCCAGCCGCGGCAGCCGCGTGCCACTCCGCCAAGGGTGGTGCAGCCAAGGCAACCGCGCGCTACACCACCAAGAGTGGTGCAGCCAAGGCAGCCGCGTGCCAACCCGCCAAGAGTGGTTCAGCCAAGGCAGCCACGCGCCAACCCGCCGCAGGCCGTTCAGCCACGGCAAAGGGCCGGCCAGCCAAATGCGGTTCAGCCGCGCCACGGCCGGATGCAAGGCGGCAACCGACGCGGTTAGGCCACAAAATGAGCCAAATCGTCCAATGAAGGCAACGGCTGCATTTACTGCAGCCGTTTCTTCTATGCCTTTGTTATTGTGGTGTATTCCTCGTATGCTTGGCGCATTCCCGCGTTCAAATACTTGTGTGTTTCAACCGCTTTAAATCACACGCGACGAGGTTCATATACAATAGTAGAAGGGTTTGCTGATTCGTCTCGGCGAGCCGCCACTATCTGGTCTGGTAACTGGTTAAAACTCCAGGAGGCCTTTGATGCAGCTTACGTCAAAGCGGCAAACAACCGGCACACCGAACTGGCCCGGTTTCGATCATCCGGAATTCGACGGGCATGAAAAAATCGTGTTCGGACACGATGCGGCAACTGGCCTTTACACGGTGATCGCCATTCATGATACACGGCTCGGCCCGGCGCTCGGCGGCTGTCGGATGTGGCCCTATGGGAGCACGGACGAGGCGCTCACCGATGCGTTGCGCCTGTCGCGCGGCATGACCTACAAGAACGCGCTCGCGGGCCTCGACTTTGGCGGCGGCAAGGCGGTCATCATTGCCGATCCCGAGGTGCACAAGACACCGGAACTCATGCGCGCCTTCGGCAAGAAGGTCGATGCACTCGGCGGTTTGTATATCACTGCCGAGGATGTTGGTCTTACACCGAGCGATATAGAGATGATCGGCTGCGCGACGAAGCATGCGCGCGGCACCGCCCAGAACCACAGGGGCGATCCCTCCCCCTATACCGCACTCGGTGTCTATAACGGCATCCAGGCGGCCCTTTCTCATAAATACGGCTCGAGCGATCTGCATGGACGCAAAGTCTCGATCCAGGGCCTCGGCAATGTCGGCTTCACGCTCGCCCGCTTCCTGCATCACGCGGGTGCCGAACTGATCGTTTCCGACATCAACGAGAAATCCGTCGACAGGGCCATCAATGCGTTCGGCGCGAAGTCTGTCGACACAGAGGACGCACACAAGGTCGAGGCCGACATATTCGCGCCCTGTGCTCTCGGTGCCGGTCTGAACACCGTCACCATTCCGCAGCTTGGCGCACCCATCATTGCCGGTTCCGCCAACAACCAGCTTGCCGAGCCCGATGACGGCGAAGCCCTCGCCGCACGCGGTATTCTCTATGCTCCGGACTATGTCATCAATGCCGGTGGCGTCATCGCCCTTGCCCGTCATGATGTAGAGGACGAGGTGCTTGAAGCCGATGTCCGCAGTATCGGGGACACGCTGACGACAATCTTCAAACGTGCCGATGCCGAGAACGCGCCGACCGATGTCGTTGCCGACCGCATCGCCGAGGAACGTCTGATGGCTGCTGGCGAAATAAGCTGAACCGACGCACGCAACGCACGCAATTAGCCGGGTTCCGAATGCACACCCTCTGCCGTCATTCCACGATAGGGAATGAAGGTGACGTGATTGTCTTTGGCAATTTGCACTATATTGAAGGCATGAACTATTTGCGCACCCATTGGCGTGGCGAACAGCCACTGTTCCGGTCGTTCTGGATCAACTTTGTCGCCTTGCGTCTTGCAATATGGTTCTTTCCTCTGCATTTGGTGGCTCCGGATCCGCTTCCCGCTTCCGCTGTCATCGTCTTGGTTGCCGCCGACTTCACGATCTTTGTCTGGCAGATGGTGGGGCTGGTCCGCTCCGCTGAAAACCACATGCTTGCCAAAGGCGGCATGGCGCCGACCTGGGGAATTTACGCTTCCATCGCAGTGGCCGTATTCGGCATAGCGACGCAGTGGCTCGGTCTTTATCAAATGACGCTTGCAAAACCGGACAGCGAACTGTTCACGACAATTATGGATCGCCAGCATGCGGCCGAATACGACATGGCGGTGTCCGATGACGGAAAGGTTCTGACCTTCAACGGTACAATCGCGCTCGGTGTCACCAAGGCTGCCGTTCGATTGTTCGAAGCAGAACCCGATATCCGCCGCATCGAACTCCAAAGCACCGGCGGGAACATTTACGAAGCGCGCGGCCTGGCAGCTCTGTTGCTTCCCAAGCGCATCGGCACCCATGTCGAGGATGAGTGCAGCTCTGCCTGCACAATCGTTTTCATGGCCGGAGAGGAACGAACACTCGGGCGCAATGCGAAACTCGGATTTCACGCATACCGGCTGGACACGGACATTGTCATGCCAAACGTCGATGTCGGCGAAGAGCAGGACCGCGACCGGAATTTTTTCAAGCAGCGCCGCCTGTCCGAAAAATTTCTGGCGCGCATCTACGACCGTGAGCACACGGCAATATGGTTCCCGGAACGGTCCGAGCTGGACGCTGCGGGCGTTACAAAAACGCCCGGCCGGAACAATTGACGGAGTTGTTTGTTCTTGCCGGCTTGTTTTGCCATGGATGCCGGCAGAAACCGTTGGTCGATGTGCAGCAGGTTCGGCGCAGTCACTTTTGATCTGCGCCGTGGTTCAAATCAGCCGCGCCGCTTATGGCCAAGCTTCATGTCCTTAGCCAGTTTCGATCGTTTTTCCGCATAGGCGGGTGCAACCATCGGGTAGCTGGCCGGCAAATTCCACTTGGACCGGTAAGCTTCCGGCGTCAGGCCATGATAGGTCATCAGGTGACGTTTCAGAGATTTGAATTTCAAGCCGCATTCCAGGCAGGAAATCTGGTTTTCCTGCAACGACTTACGGATGTTAACGGCAGGCTTTTGCTGTGAATCAGCCTTTGTTTCCTCGCTCATCGCCGTCGATCCGAGAGCGGAATGTACTTCCGCAATCAGATGCGGAAGGTCGCTGGTTTGTACAACATTGTTACTGACATAGGCCGCCACGACGTCAGCCGTTAACTCTACTAACCGGTCATCCCGGCCTTCTTCTATTGCTTCACTCATTTTGCGCCTCAGATATTTTTTAGTTCATTATCCGTAATCCATCTCAAGCCACCGCTACATGTTATGCATTCATGAAAATGAATTACGGCACTCTGCTTATAAGATAAGAAGTAATATAGCAATATAGTATTTCAATACTGACAGTGGATTACTATTCAATATTTCTAACGCTCAAATTGCATGATTCTCAGATATATATATCCTTGCGGGTAAATGGACACTCTTTGTGCACATATAGCTCTACGCCTTTCAAAAACCAGTAAAAATCGATGGGTAAATCGATGCAGATAGTCTGGAAAAATTTTTGTGCCTTGTCCGACAACTTCAAATCCGGACTCTCACTATCCACAACCCTAAGAATAATTTCGTGAATTTAATCGATATTTTTTGCTAATTTTTCGAAAAACAAATATTGACACGGATTATTGAAGTGCAGCCAACCACAGGATCCGGCACCGTTCTTACGGTTTCAAATAGCGATTGTACCGGCACGTTTCCACTCGCGGATTACCCTACTGCCTGACCTCGTTTGCCGCCTGCCGCGTGGTGCTCGGAAGCTCACCGAATTCGCTGGAGTAATATCTCGAAAACCTGCCAAAATGCGGCATGCCCCATTTGGCGGCAACCCGCGCGACAGTGTTGTCACAATGCCCGGAAGCAAGTTCCTGCCTGATGCGCATCAGCCGTTCCCTTCGCAAAACCTGCATCGGGGTTTGTGACAGAACCTTCATGAATTCGTACTGCAGTGCGCGGACTGATACATCCGCGGCGGCGGCAATGTCGCCTAATGCAATGGGCCTGTCGGCATTCTCGATAATATATCGCCTTGCCCTGCTGACATAGCCGGGAGCCAGTGACGGCTGCGAGGCCCGACAGAACTGAGAGATGTTGCTTGGTTGGATTTGCAGGAACTCGGCCATCAGCTCTTCTTCCAACATGCGCTGTTGCAATGTTGCTGCCGAACAGAAGAGCCTGCCGTCATCTGCCGCCGCATAGAACGCCGCTACCTTGTGGCGCCAGCACAGCGTATCCTGCCTCTCCAGGACGATATGAGGATCGAAAACCAGCGGCTTGGAAAGGGAACGCCCGATCATCCGTTCGGCAAAGGATGTCATTGCCTCACGGTCGATATAGATGATGAGCTGCTCGCAGCCTGCCTGCCAGATCATCTGCGTCTTGCGATCAGGGTTCAAGACGCTCCCGTTGCTCGCGTTGGAATCGAATACAACATTTCCATTGGCGATCTGTGCGTCTCCGTTAATCGGCAACTGTATGAGATAGAAATCTTGCAGCTCGCCAGGGTCAATCAAAACTGTGGCGCCATAGCGTATATAGTTGATTGACAGCATCGCACCGCGCACGGAATGCTGACACGCATCGAAAATCCTGTGTGCGCCGATTGTCTCCAGGCGGTGCGAACAGAACTTTTGCGCGACAAGTTCGCGCGCATGGTCGGGATCGCTCGTCCTGAACAATGCGTATTGCGAAAGCGGCGTCATGGCATCGCATCCCGGTCGGTTTTTGCGCAAATCGGATAGACAGCGCAGCGGGTCGGCTTCATTCTTCAAGCTTAAAATACATATGGATACTGTCAATAGGGAGGAAAATCATGGCACAGGATCTGGAAAAGGGCATCACGCGCGACGGCACTGGCTACGCTGACAAGACCTGGAATATTCTCGGTCAGACCTACTATCCGAAGGCCTGCTGCGACACGACTTTCGCATTCGAGACCAATTCGGAGCCCGGTCAATTCGTGCCAGTGCACGTACACCCGACGCAGGACGAGTTCATTCTTGTTCAGGAGGGCGTGCTCGACCTGAAGCTGGACGGCCAGTGGGTCCAGGCAGAAGCCGGTGACCTCGTGCGCATGCCGCGTGGCATCCCGCATGGCTATTTCAACAAGTCGGACAAGCCTGCGCGGGCACTGTTTTGGGTGTCGCCGGCCCGCAAGCTCGAAGAGCTGTTCAACAACCTGCACAATCTGGAAGATCCGGAAGAAGTGGTGAAGGTCTCTGCGCAGCACGAGGTCGACTTCCTGCCGCCGGAAGCCAACGACTAAACAGGCAAGAACGGGCGCGCAACCGCCTGGTCCGCTCAACACAACAAAATCAAAACGGCCTGCCGGCCCACCCGGCAGGCGACGAGGGAGGTATGTCATGGTCAAGCGCAAGAAAGTCGCGATCATTGGCGCAGGCGTCAGCGGTTTGGCTGCCGCAAAGGTCTTCAAGGACAAGGGGCACGAGATCACGGTCCTGGAACGCAGCCACGACCTTGGCGGCGTGTGGGAGTTGTCTCGATCCTATCCGGATGTTCAAACCCAAAGCCCCAAGGATCTCTACCGCTACACGGATAAGCCCATGCCGGACAACTATCCGGAATGGCCAAAAGGCCCCCAGGTGCACGCCTATCTGGACGACTATGCGCGCGATCACGGGCTGCGCGAATTCATCCGTTTTCACACTTCGGTGGTCTCAATGGCACGTCGCGAGGATGGCGCACCCGGTTGGACCCTCGAAATCCTGAACGACGGAAATACAACGCGCGAGGATTTCGACTTCCTGGCGGTGTGCACGGGGCAGTTCAGCGAAAAGAACATCCTGACGCATCCGGGACAGGAAGATTTCGAGGCCGCCGGCGGCTTGGTCATGCACTCGTCCGAATATACCGATCCCGAGACAATCGTGGACAAGGATGTCGTTGTTCTCGGCTTTTCCAAATCGGCGACCGACATTGCCGTCCATGCAGCAAACAACGGAGCGAAATCGGTCACCATCGTTTATCTGGAGTCGGTGTGGCGCATACCCTATTTCATCGGCGGACTGATCAACTTCAAGCGTATCCTCTACATCCGCAAGCAGGAAAACATGTTCCAGGGTTGGGGCTTGTCGGCCCTTGACCGGTTCAAATATGCCATTGCCGCGCCCTTCATCTGGGCCAATTGGCGCGCGCTTGAATCGCTGCTTTCGATGCAGCTCAAGCTCGGCAAGACCGGACTGAAACCGAAAACCCGTATCGAGGACGGCGTCAATTGTTCGGTGCCCATCGTCACGCCTGGTTTCTTCGACCTTGTTGCGAGCGGCCGCATCCGTGCCATTCAGGGCACTTTCGACAGATACGAACCGGGACACATCACGCTGACCGGCGGTGAAACGGTTCCCGCCGATGTCGCAATCCTTGCGGTCGGCTGGAAGCTCGGCGTGCCTTTCCTTCCCGACGACTACCAGAAGAAACTGGTCGAACCGGACGGGCAATACAGGCTTTACCGCATTATCGCCAATCCGGACCTTCCGGACATGGGCTTCGTCGGCTTCAACTCGTCATTCTGCACCGTTTTGAGCGCGGAGCTCTCCGCTAACTGGCTGGTTCGCTATGCGGATGGCATGCTTGAAAATCAGCCAAGCGATGAAGAGATGCGCGACAATATCGACATGGTACTGGACTGGCGCCGCAACAAACGCCCGGCCGCGCAGGTTTATGGCGGCCTGTGTTCCGCACCGTTCCATTTTATGCATTTCGACGAACTGATCGCCGACATGGGCGCGAAGAAACGCCGCCGCAATGCGCTGGCGGAAAATCTCACACCGCCGAATGCGGATGCCTATGCACAGTTCCTTGCCACCACACCGGAATACACCGCGGACTGACGTTAAAATCGGCGGGGTTTGGCCCCGCCGAGAGCGATATGGATTTTTGCAGCGCGCTTCACGGTCGTGGCCCCGACAGACTTGCGGCAACGTCGGATTGCGAGATGGCCCCCATGGAAATGAGGGATGCGGGCGGACGGAAGGTCTTGATCGAATGGCTGAGCGAAACCGCTAACCGCTAGTTCATGAAGATGAGCGCCGTTCCTCCAACCACAAGTGCCGCACCGATCCAGGCACCGAATGCGGGCCGCTCCCCGGTCGTTGCCCACAATAGCGGCAGCATCAACGCCGGCGACGTTGCCGACAGCGTTGAGATGATGCCCACTTCGCCGCCTTCCAGCGCAAAGAGCAGCAGCGTCATGCCGAGGCCCATGCCGAGCATGCCGGAAAGCGCGATCCGGCCGGTCACGCGTTTCGTCAGCTCACCCCGCTGGTGGAACTGCTCATAGGGTAGCCGCATCAGCGCGGTCAGTCCGAGCGCGGCAACAGCCACACGCAAGGCGGATGCTGCGACTGGATCGACCCCGGTCTCCATCACCGGCCGTGCAATGATCGAGCCGACTGATTGGGCAAGCGCGGCGATCAGTCCGAGGGTAATGCCTGCCCACAACGGCCCGGTGATGCTTTCCCAGTGGTGAAGCTGCGCGCGCCGCTTGCCGAAAACGATGGATAACACCACTCCGGCGATGGTGATGGCGATGCCTGCCAACGCTGCAAAAGAGAGCGCTTCGCCCAGCACCATCCATCCCAGAACCACGGACATCGGTGCGTTGGTGGCAAAAAGGATTGCAGTGCGCCGTGGTCCCATCCGGTTGAGTGTCAGGAACAGCGCCGTATCGCCAACAAAGATGCCGATGAAACCGGAGATGATTAAAAGCTCGGCTTCCGGACCGCCAATGCTCAGCCAGGAGCCCGTCGCAAACGCATATCCACCGAGGATAACCAGCACGATGACCATGCGGGTGCGATTGAATGCAATTGCGCCAAGATGTTTGGCCGGCGCGGAAGAAATCATGCCGGCTATCGCCCAGCACAGCGCCGCACCCAGCGCCGCTGCCTCATATTGCATGGCGTGCGCTCCAGCGGTTCAGCCAGGCCGGCTCGATTGTTGAAAAAAATAGCGCGGATAAATCTTTCAGCATCCGCGCATTGTTATCGTTGGCTCTGCGATTCGCCCAGTTAAGATTTGGCCGGGCAGGACTTCACATCGAGGTCAGTTGCACGTTCTTCTCGAAATCTGCGAAGGCGTTGGCAAAAGGCAGCATCGGCCAGTTGCGCTTCAGCGTCTGACCATAGCGGTCGGTGAATTCGACATGCATGTAAAGCGTCTCTCCGGTCTGGTCGGAGAAGGCCCGCACCAGTGCATCGGCCGCCGGTCCGGTAAAGGTGCACACACCGCTCGTCAGGCAGTCATCCCGGTCGAGGTTCCACACGGCTTTTTCCTCACGTGCGAGGTGAAAGCCGCCCTTGTTGAAGGTCACGCCGTTTTCAACGTCAAACTCCACCCTCAATCCGTTGCCGTTGGGACTGATGTAGGCGGCAATGGTGCCGAACCGGTCATAGGCGTCCGGCTCACCTTCGGGGCCAAACATGTCGACATAACGCATATAACACCGTTCACGCGTGCCATCTGCGCCCGTGTCCTGAACCCCGCCTGCGGGATCGCTCACCTCACAAATGGACTCCCAGCTTCCGAAACGATTGTAACGGCTGGTGGACCATTCATCTTTTTCAGACAGCGCAATCCCCTCCCCGGTCGCGCTGGTCCTCTCCGGCATCAAATAGCCGACAGTTATCCCCCCGGCCACCAATGCAATGGCGGCGACGGTAAAAAGTCGCATTGGAAAGCTCCGCTTCTTGGCTCGAACAACAGTTTTCCCGCGGGCGCTGGTTGAAGCCAACCGGTTGAAACGCCCGGAAAAAATGTTCTGGTTCATATGGGTATGATTATTTTGCGAACAAGGTTTTATGAAAGAAATGTGATGTGCGGGTGAAGAGCATCGCAAGCAACTCCAGCGTGCCACAACCCTGCTGTATTGCACGAACCCCTATGGGAATTTGTTGTGGCGCATACAAGCAGGTCAGCCCCGGCACAATTCCCGGCGTCCGGTCAACGGCCTATCGGGGAATAGTCCGTGACTGCGGCTGCGCGCTGTCAATCACCGGTCGCGCATTATGCGCCCGCCAGTGCGTGTCATGGGTGCGGTTCGGCGCTACTGTCTCATCAGCCTGATGAGCGTTGTGGGGCTCGTCATTGATAGCTTCAGAATGTTGCGGCGTGTGCTGCCGGTTGAGCCGCCTGGCGATCGTCTTGCAGATACGGGTGATTTCGCGCCGCAGCGTGCGGTCGCTCATCCCCTCCTCCATCGCAAGCACTTTCAGCGACCGGCCCCGGCCCCCCTTGGCTCGCGCCCAGTCATAGAGAAGCTGACGGTCCTGTTTCTCGTCCAACGCGTTGATCCATGTCCAGCATATCTCCATGCGATCCATCGCGCCCGCCGACGGTCTGCGGCGGTAGCGCGGCGCATTGGAGGCATAGGCATCGCTCTGGCGGCGCAGCGGCTCAGGCATCGAATTGCCATAGGCCTTCGGCCCCAAGGCTCTTGGGCACAGGGTGAGTGTTTCCGCCGCCTCTATTAAGCGATGTTCGACGGCCTTGGCCGTCCAGTCCTGAAATTCGGGAACCGGTGTCATGGTCTTGCCTGTCCTGTTTAAGCAAAACCAGAACATAACATGAACAAGCGGCGAGATAAATGCCTATTGGACAGTCAATTCATACTGCGGAAGGAAATGCCCGCATCATTGAACAGGTGCAGTTTATCGGCATTGGCGTCGAGCGAGAGCTCCTGACCGCGCTTGATATCCTGATTACCAGGCAATTTGACCGTCATCGGCTCGTCTGATCCGGTACCGTCCATGTAGGCGAGCGTTACTTCACCAAGCGATTCCGTCATCGATACCGATCCGTGCAAAATTCCACCGCCGGAATCCGCCAGTCTCAAATCCTCGGGACGAACACCAAAATGGACATTTGCACCCTTCATTGCGTCAGGTGACGGCACCGGCACGCGGACGTGATCTCCGGACTGCAAGGCCACCAGCGTTGATTCACCGGTCTCCTCGACTGTCGCCGGCATGATATTCATGGCCGGTGAGCCGATGAAACGAGCGACAAACAGATTGTGCGGATTTTCGTAGAGCTCCATGGGCGCCCCGACCTGCTCGACATATCCGCCGGAAAGGACAACGATCCGGTCCGCCAACGTCATGGCCTCGACCTGGTCGTGGGTGACGTAGATCATCGTCGCGTCGGGCATGCTTTCCTTCAGCCGTGCGATCTCGATACGCGTTGCAACGCGAAGTGCCGCGTCGAGGTTGGAAAGCGGCTCGTCAAACAGGAACACCTTCGGATCACGCACTATCGCCCTGCCAATAGCAACACGCTGGCGCTGGCCTCCGGACAGCGCCTTGGGCAACCTGTCGAGATACTCCGTCAGTTGCAGCTTTTCGGCTGCCGAGCGCACACGCTCGTCGATTTCATCTTTTGAGGCCCGGGCTATTTTCATACCGAAGGCCATGTTGTCATAAACGGTCATGTGCGGGTAAAGCGCATAGGACTGGAAAACCATGGCTATGCCGCGCTTCGATGGCGGCATCTGGTTGACGACGTTGCCTCCAATTTCCATCGTGCCGGCGGTAATTTCCTCAAGTCCGGCGATCATGCGCAGCAGGGTGGACTTGCCACATCCCGACGGGCCCACGAAGACGATGAACTCTCCCTGCTTGATATCCAGGTTGACATCATGAAGCACCTCGACGTCGCCGTAGGCTTTCTTGGCATTGGCAATTTTCAGACCGGACATGGGTTTCCTCCCCGCTGATAGTATATGCGCGCGTGCGCCTAGCCGACGATGCCGAAAAAGGCATCGACCGGTGGAATGATTATGGTGTGACCGTCGGCACGACCGCCGAAGCCGCTATCTGAAAGCGTTTCGACACTGTCCTCCGGAATGTGAACGGTTCGCTCTTCACCCGACATGTTGAATGCGCAAAATATGGTTTCATTGCCGTGGCGGCGCCGGAAGCAGAACAAGTTGCCATCCTGACCGTCAAGTTCGATAGTCCCTTTCACAAGCGGCTTGTACTGTCTGCGAAACGCAATGAAGCGCCTGTAATGCTGAAGCACCGAATCCGGATCTTTTTCCTGGCGATCGACCGCATATGCCAGGTGTGAATCTGGCACCGGAAGCCAAGGGGCTCCGGATGAAAATCCGGCATTTTCCTCCCCGGCGCTCCAGACCATCGGCGTGCGGCAACCGTCGCGCCCCTTGAAGCTTGGCCAGAACTCGATGCCGTAGGGGTCCTGCAGGTCTTCAAAACGCAATTCTGCTTCCGGCAATCCCAGTTCTTCGCCCTGATAGACGCAGACCGAGCCCCGCAGCGAAAGCAATACGCCGGCCAGCAGTTTGAGATGTTTCGGAGTGTTGCCGAACGTTTCCGACCAGCGGGTCGAGTGCCGCTGGACATCATGGTTGGAGAACGCCCAGCAGGCCCAGCCGTCTGCAACCGTGGTTTCAAAATCGGTGACGACTTTGGTGAGATATTCGACGCTTGGCGGGGTCGCCGACAACAGATCAAAACTGTAGCACATATGAACCTTGTCGTTGCCGGACGTGTAATCGGCAACGATTTGGAGCCCCCGTTGCGCATCGCCGACCTCTCCAACTGCCGCCGATCCGGGGTAGGATTCAAGCAGACGGCGGAAGCGTTTCAGAAACTCGAGATTCTCCGGCTGGTTCTTGTCGAATTGATGGTCCTGAAAGTTATACGGATTGACATCGGGCGCTATGCTGGCGTTGCGCATATCAGGATTGAGAGGCGGATTGTCCCGCAGCGCCTTGTCATGGAAATAGAAATTGATCGTATCGAGCCGGAAGCCGTCGACACCCAGATCGAGCCAGAACCGGACCGTTTCCAAGAGCGCGTCCTGGACCGCTTCGCTGTGAAGATTGAAGTCCGGCTGTGACGCCAGGAAGTTATGCAGGTAGTACTGCCGACGGCCGGTATCCCATTGCCAGGCGGAACCGCCAAAGATCGACAGCCAGTTGTTTGGCGGGGAGCCGTCCGGTTTGGCATCGGCCCAGACATACCAGTCCGCCTTGTCGTTGTCATGGGAACTGCGGCTTTCGACAAACCACGGATGATCGCTCGATGAATGGGACAGAACCTGATCGATCATCACTTTCAGCCCCAGCGCGTGTGCCCGGTCCACCAGCACTTTGAAATCCTCAATCGTCCCGAACATCGGATCAATGTCTTCGTAATCGGAAACATCGTATCCGAAGTCACGCATCGGAGACTTGAAGATCGGGGAGATCCAGACCGCATCGACACCGAGAGATGCAATGTGCGGCAGCCGTTCGGCAATTCCCTTCAGATCGCCGGTGCCGTCGCCGCTGGTGTCCTGAAAGGAACGCGGATAGATCTGGTAAATTACGGCACCGCGCCACCAGTCAATGTCGACCGGCGAAGAGGATAAAATACGCTCAGGCATCAGATTCCTGTCCAAAATTGTCATTCGTTAGCCACCTTTGACCGAACCGGCGAGAAGTCCACGCACCAGGTAACGCTGCAGTCCGAAGAACACGCAAAGCGGTACGATGATGCTTATGAAAGCGGAGGCCGTGAGGATTTCCCAATTGCCACCGCGTGAGCCGAGCAGCTCGCGCAACCGACCGGTCAGCACCAGTTGGTCGTCGCCATTGCCAAGGAAAACCATGGCCACCAGAAGATCATTCCAGACCCACAGGAACTGGAAGATGGCGAATGACGCGAGAGCCGGGAAAGAAAGCGGCAACACGATCTTCAAGAAGATGTCGAAGTCGCTGGCGCCGTCCACCTTGGCGGATTCCATTATTTCGCGCGGCAGGCCGGCTATGTAGTTGCGCAGTAGGTAGATCGCCAGCGGTAGCCCAAATCCGGTATGAGCCAGCCATATGCCGACATAGGTTTTTGCCGGGACCCCGAGTATCAGGCCCGCCTCGTTGTAGAGGCGCAAGAGCGGGATCAGCGACATCTGCAGCGGCACGACGAGCAGCCCGACAACCGCGGCGATCAGCAGCGCCCTGCCGGGAAACTTCATCCACGCCAGAGCGTAAGCCGCAAATGCAGCTATCAAAATGGGGATCACCGTTGAGGGTATCGTGACTGTCAGCGAGTTTATGAAGGACTGCCCCAGCCCGTTGGCGCGCAGGACGTTGGCGTAGTTTTCCAGTGTGAAGCGCGGTGGCGCCTTGACGGTGTAGAAGATCCGCTTGCCACGCGATCCGGTCCAGGGCTTGTCGGAGACCAACTGGTAATCGCCGTTTGCATCAACCGTCATCATCGCGCCATTCGGCATCTCGCCTGTGTCACCGGCAGTGAATGCCGAGGGCTGCTGCGATCGCACACCAAATTTCGTGATCGCACCGCTTGCATCGTCGAGGATGTTGCCCTTGAGCACATACTTGCCGTTTTCTTCAATTTGCGTGTCGGGCGCGGCCGTGCGGCCGATCTTGCGCTGCTCGGACGCGGTCAGCGCGGTCCACCAGCCCGATACGGCAAGCTGGTCCTTGTCGCGTATGGAAGATACGAACAGGCCGAAGGTCGGCAGTGTCCAGACAATGACGAGAAAGAGCACACCTGCATGGACGGCCCATGTGAGCGGTGATTTTGCTGAAGCAGTGGCAGCCATATCAACGGCCCTCCATTTCGGAGTTGGCGCGGCGGATGTTCCAGACCATGATCGGGATCACCAGAACCATGATGACGATCGCGATGGTGGCACCGCGGCCAAAGTCACCTCCCCCGCGGAACATCCAGTCAAACATGAGATTTGCAAGAACCTGCGTGTTCCATTGTCCGTTCGTCATCGCCAGGACAATGTCGAAAACCTTTAGCACCAGGATGGTGATCGTGGTCCAGACCACCGCGATGGTTCCCCATATCTGCGGGACCATGATCTTGAAAAAGATCTGCAACCCGTTTGCGCCGTCGATCACCGCCGCTTCGATTGTTTCTTCCGGAATGCCTCTCAACGCGGCAGACAATATCACCATGGCAAATCCGGTCTGCACCCACACCAGGATGATCATCAAAAAGAAATTGTTGTAAAAAGGCAGCGTGATCCAGGCCTGCGGTTCGCCGCCGAAAAACGTCACGAGAGCGTTGAGCAGACCAATCTGCTCGGTGCCTTCTGCTCGATAGTCGTAGATGAATTTCCAGATAACGGCCGCGCCGATGAATGATATCGCCATTGGCATGAAGATGAGGCTTTTGGCGATGTTGCCCCACCAGACCCGATCGGTCATTGCAGCAATGACAAGCCCGAAGAAAGTGGCTGCTGCCGGAACAAAAACCAGCCACAGCATGTTGTTGAGCATGGATTCGTGAAACTCGCCATCGGCAAGCATCCAGGCGTAATTGGACAAGCCGACGAATTCGTCGCCCGAACGACCGAAAAAGGATAGCCGCAAAGACGAAAGCACAGGGTAAAACAGATAGATGCCAAGAGCCAGCAGTGCCGGTGCCAGGAACAGCCAGGGACGGATTGTATTGGCAAGCCGAAGGTTTCGGATCGCCTTTTCACCATCGCCATCTTTCGAGGGAAGTATGGCATCCAGGATCCAGTTCGATGCCAGGAAATAGGCCGCGCACCCGGCAACGCCCAAAACCATAGTTACCGTTGCAAAAACAAGCTGATTCATCGCACTGCCCCTTCAAGCGTTTCCCAAGAGAAATCGGCGATTTAATACCGTTTATGAAAATGCATCTCCCAAAAAGCGGTTGCTGCTGTCTTATGACCCGGGCCGGGAGGTGTAGCCCGGGTCAGACGCGGTCACAGCAAGCACCGTCGTTACTTCAGCGCATCCCAGTTTTCCTGGATTTCGGCTGTAACGTCGGCGGCCGGCTTGCCACCTGCGTAGTCCACCATGCCGGTCCAGAACGCACCGGCACCAATCTTGCCGGGCATAAGGTCGGAACCGTCGAAACGGAAGGTGGTGGCATCGGTCAGAATCTGACCCTGCTTTTTAAGGGTTTCGTTTGCGTAGGTATCCGGATTGACGCCCTTATGCGGGGTCAGGAAGCCTGCACGCGCCATCCAGACCTCGTGCGCAATCGGTGTTTTCAGAAATTCGATGAAGGCCCTCGCACCTTTGGAATCCCTGGTAATCGCGAACAGCGTACCGGCTCCAAGCACAGGTTTGCCCAGATCTTTGCCGGCGTAGGCCGGGAAATAGAAGAAGTCGGCATCTTCGCCAAGGGCAGTGCCTTCAGGGAAGAAAGAAGGAATGAACGACGCCTGACGGTGCATATAGCATTTTGGCGGTGACGAGAAGAGGCCTTTCGGGCTGTCGCGGAAATCGGTCGTGGCGACAGCTTCAGCGCCACCATCGACATAGGCGTCATTGCGCGCAAAGACGCCGAATTCCTCGATTGCCCCGATCACAGCGGGGTCGTTAAACGGAATCTCGTTGCGCACCCATTTATCATAGGTCTCCGGGCTTTGCGTGCGCAGCATAAATTCCTCTACCCAGTCCGTTGCAGGCCATCCCGTGGCGCCACCCGAACCGAGCCCTATGCACCAGGGCGTGCCACCATCGGCTACAATCTGCTCGGTGAGCGCCTTTAGCTCTTCCATGGTCTGCGGAACTTCGTAGCCTGCATCTTCAAAGTTTTCTGGCGAGTACCACACAAGCGACTTCACATCGGCCTTGTACGGAAACGCAAAATAGACAGGATTGCCGCCCTTGTCGGAATAGGTACCCAGATCAACCCATGACTGACCCGCGGCGTAATTTTCGGCGACCCAATCTCGTACCCCGTCACCGAGCGGCGTTAGCAATCCTTTCGCCGCAAGATCCGACGCCAGGCCCGGCTGCGGAAATACGGCAATGTTGGCCGGGCTTCCCGCCTGTGTATCAATGACGATCTGCTGCTCGAAAGAATCCGAGCCCGTATATTCGACATTGGCCCCAGTTGCGGCCTCGAAATACGCGATCATTCCCTCGACGAGTTCAAGGTCGGCACCAGTCCAGGGACCGAATACCGTAATCGTCTCGCCTTTGAGGTCCATATCCTTGAGTGCTTCATAACTTGCCCAGTTGAACCGGCTGTCTTCGCCGGGTTTGAACGCAAGTTCCTGCGCACGTGTAGCGTCAAGGGTGGCTGCCCCCAATCCAAGCGCACAGATGATGCCCGCTACTGCGGTGACTTTTTTCATAACTTTTCCTCCCGATATACAATGTGCGGTTTGCCCGCACCGGCGATGCAATCAGTCTTCAACCGCAAAATCCAAAGCGGTTTGAATTGAGTTAAAAATGCAGACACAATCAACATCTGTCAACGCGTTTGTTAACTAATTTTAGAGCCCAATAGCTATTCAAATTTTTACCCTTTGTTTTTGTTGTGTTTTTTCAGTCAAGATTTTTTAAATCGATTAAAATCAACTCATCGCTCTCACTGTTTTGAAAACGGCTGTGTTGCCAAATTTCTCAATGTGTGACTATTTTGTGGATTGTTGATCAAATCGCTTTGGAAGAAATATGGGCGTAAACCTCAAACAGCTGGCACAGGCGTTGGGAATCTCCCAGACAACCGTCAGCCGTGCGCTAAACGGTTTTCCGGAAGTCAGCGAAAAGACCAGGCGCAAGGTTTTGGACATGGCGCAGCAGTTGAATTACTCGCCAAGCCCCCATGCGAAAAAACTGGCGACCGGAAAATCCAAGACCATCGGTCATATTGTGCCGCAATCCGATCACATGATGATCAATCCGCTGTTTTCCGATTTTATTGCCGGTGCCGGCGAAACCTATTCAAAGGCCGGATACGACATGCTGATGTCTATCGTGCCGCGGGAGCTTGAAGAAAAGACATACTACAAACTCGTCGCCAGCAAGCGGGTAGACGGAATGATGGTTCATGCGCCCTTGGTCGGCGATACCCGAATTGCGTTGTTAAAGAAACTCAACATGCCGTTTGTCGTTCATGGCCGAAGCGCAGACGACGACACCACCTACTCCTGGTTGGATGTCAACAACCGCCGCTCGTTTCAGCGCGCAACTCGCCTTTTGATCGACCTTGGCCATCGCCGCATAGGATTGCTAAACGGCATTGAAAGCATGACCTTTGCCCAGCGCCGTCGCATGGGCTATCTGGAGACCCTTGAAGCCCACGGTATCGAAGCCGCCCCCGAGATCATGTTTTCAGAAGACATGATGGAGCCTTACGGTTATCTGCGCACCCGGCAAATGTTGTCGTTGGCGGATCGCCCCACGGCGATTTTATGCTCGAGCATACTGCCGGCGATGGGCTCAGTCCGCGCCATACAGGAAGCCGGCCTGGAGACCGGCCGCGACATCTCCATTGTAACCCATGACGACACGCTTTCATTTCTTGCAAACAGCGGCGATATCCCGATGTTCACTGCCCTTCGTTCATCAATCAAATCGGCGGGCAAGCGATGTGCGGAAATGCTGATTGAAGCAATCGAGAATCCGGGCATGAGCCCCGTTCACGAATTGTGGGAGACCGAGCTCGTGCTCGGCAACTCAACAGGCCCTGCCCCAACCTGATTTCACCGCGCGTCTTCGCGGATCATGTCACTGGCTTTTTCCGCAATCATCACCACCGGGGCGTTTGTGTTGCCTGAGGTGATGGTCGGCATGATGGAAGCGTCCACCACTCGCAGACCGTCAATGCCGTGCACCCGCAACCTGGCATCAACAACCGCCCCTGGGTCATCGCCCATTTTTGCGGTTCCCACGGGGTGAAAAATGGTTGTCCCGATATTGCCTGCAGCTTCTGCAAGTTCATCCTCCGATTGGTAGGACGGTCCCGGCAGATATTCCTGCGGCCGATAACCGGCTAATGCCGGTTGCGCCATGATCTTGCGCGTAAGCCGTATCGCCCGGGCAGCCGTTTGCCGGTCGGGCTGTTCTGAAAGGTAATTCGGCGCAATGACCGGATCATCGCGCCAGTCTCTGCTCCTGAGGCCGACATGCCCGCGGCTTTGCGGGCGCAGATTGCAAACCGAGGCGGTGATAGCCGGAAATTCGTGCAGCGGATCGCCGAACTTGTCCAGAGACAAGGGTTGTACGTGATATTCGAGATCGGGCGTTTCGAGACCGGGATCCGATTTTGCAAATGCTCCGAGCTGGCTCGGCGACATGGACATCGGTCCTTTTCGCCAAAGCGCATATTCCAAGGCGATCGCGGCTTTTCCGAAAAGAGTTGAGGCGCGCTCGTTCAGCGTCCTGGCGCCGTCGACCTTGAAGATCGTTCTTAGCTGCAGATGATCCTGCAGGTTTTTGCCGACACCCGTCAGCGCATGCAACGTCTCGATGCCGTGACCCGAAAGGTATTCCGGGTCGCCAATACCGGAGAGCATCAACAACTGCGGCGAACCGATGGCACCGGAAGACAGAATAACCTCCGCATTCGCTGTCACGCGATGCGCGGTTCCGTCACGGTCAAACTCCATGCCGACCGCCCGCCCCTCTTTCAAGATCAGTCTCGTCACCTGCGCTTTTGTCATGACTGTAAGGTTCCGCCGCCCGAGCGCCGGGCGCAGAAAACCCCTTGCCATATTCCAACGCCAACCGCTCTTCTGGTTGACCTGAAAGTAGCTCACGCCTTCATTGTTGCCCCGGTTGAAATCGTCGACTTTGGGAATTCCGGCCTGTTCGCAGGCATCGCTGAAGCGATCGAGAACCTCCCACGACAGCCGTTGTTGCTCTACGCGCATGCAACCCCCGGCATTATGCATTTCGCTGCCGCCGCCAAAATGATCTTCAGATTTCAAAAAATAGGGGAAGATATCGTCCCAGCTCCAACCGGCATTGCCGAGCTGGCGCCAGTGGTCATAGTCAGCCGCCTGCCCGCGCATGTAAATCATACCGTTGATCGACGAGCAGCCACCCAGGACCTTTCCGCGTGGATAGGCTATTGAACGGCCATTCAGGCCCGCTTCCTTCTCCGTCTTGAAACCCCAATCCGTGCGCGGGTTGCCGATGCAGTAGAGGTAGCCGACAGGAATCTGAACCCAGATATAATTGTCGCTCCCGCCCGCTTCGAGTAGAAGCACCGTCTTGTCCGGATCCTCCGACAAGCGATTGGCCAGAACACAGCCGGCTGACCCGGCTCCGACTACAACATAATCAAACTGACCGGTTTCGACCACGATACCTCCGGGTAAGTTGAGTGCCTGGTTGCAGACTCATCAGGTCCATGCGGTCGTCTGAATCCGGTCGCCATTATGCCCTTGGCTGGTACGCTGGCAATATGTCAAACAGCACATTGAGCAAACAGTCGGGGCGCTTCCATTCGATACAAATATAAACTGTACATTGTGAAATTTAAATCCAGCATCTTTTTGTATATTTCAATTTTTTACACACTCAGTACCAATTAATATTTTAGATATATTTTAATAAATAACTATCCCGGCTAACCATCAATACGCTGTCAAAAACGATTCAATCAACACTGTATTTGACTGAATTGTACAAACGATTTCGAAAGGCCGGATATCATCTGTCATCCATCATGCATCGAAAGTACTGTTTGCTTTACAAGCCAGCCAGCACAACGGCCGCAAGGTTTTTTACGAACATCCTCCTTGAGGACAGGCACTGGAAAGTGGATAGATTATCGAACTACACAATTGTCCAAAATTTGTTGCATACATGGAATCTTCGGAGCTTCTTTCTTAGTTCAGTTGCCCCCAAAAAATCTGTGGTTACGTTAACCCCATCACTAAAATTTTATGGTATTTTTTATTTGCGTTATATTTTATTTATAATAGGCAGTTGAAATGTAAGTCGATGGGCCGCAGCCACATCGACCCGAACATCGGCAATCTGGGGAGAAATTCCGGTGGCATTCGGAGATACACTACACGGAACCGGTTGGTCGCGCATCGTGCATGGTTGCGCGGAGCGGGCTTTAGCGAACGGAATCCGTCTTCTTGGCTGTGCAGAATTCGCTCATCGGGTGTCATCGCCATGAGCTATCAGGAATTCATCAACAGAGACATGACGACGCCCCCAGGTTTCGTACCCCAATCTCCCGGGACGAGGCTACGTGGCAACCTGGCAATGAACAACCTGCTGCGTCGCCACATTCCCTTCGTCTATGGGCAGGGAGGCGGCCGGATGTTGCGACCTGTTTGCGATCAAATCATCAACCGACGTAAAGCTGATGTGATTCTCGGTGAACTGGCGCGCTGTTCAACCGGCGCCGAAATTATAGAAAAATTCAGAGTTGCGCTGGCGCCCCGGGTTGTTGCCGCCGGCAGTCACCACATCCCCACTTCCGGTGGAGGCATTGTCGTTGCGAATTACCCGACGGGTATTAGTGACGGGGCCGCACTCTACAATCTGCTGCGTCATTTGCGACGGGACGTTTCGTTTATCCTCGACAGTGAGTTGTTGAAGATAAATCCCAACGCTGCAGACACGATCGTTCCGCTGGACTATCGAAGGAACGGACAAGCACCCAGCATTGTGAGGCGTGCCGTAGAGGAGACGCGGAATCATCTTGCGCAAGACAGACTTGTCGTGATGTTTCCGGCCGGAATAATGGCGCTCCGGGAAGGCGGTGTTATCCGCGAGCGGGATTGGCAGCGGCTGTTTGTCAGCCTCGCAACGATCGGTAACGTGCCGGTAATCCCCGCGCATATTCTGGCACGCAATTCACGTGCCTATTATTTCTGGCGGAATTTGTCCGAGCCACTCGCAAAACTTCAATATGCGCGGGAACTTAACCAGAGATACAGCAGTGAATATGCCATCAACGTCGGCCACCCGATAGACATCGCGAGCCTTAAGGGACGGCCGCACGAAAAGGCCAGGAAGATACAATACTTTGTTGAAGAAATTCTCATAAAGGATCCGGAAGCCAGGATTGCATAATATGCATAGAGGACATGCTGGCTTTTCGGGCCCCGCAACGTGTCATGATCCGCCCATCATGCCCGTTGCGGGGCTTTTAATTTGTGCCGCCATAGAGATGTGATCCAATTCTAACTACAATTCAGGACTGTATGCGTTTTCCTGATTCCACCAATCCAAGGCGGTGCCACTATGGATATTGAAAAGCTGCAACGGTTTAACAGCGCCTACGAAGGTGAGTATCCGTTTCTGCAGGAGCTTGGGTCTCAATGGGCCCGGTCGAAACCTTTGGAGGGGTTTCGGATATTGCATAATATTCCGCTCACGCGTGAAACCATGCTGAAGCTGGAGCCGCTCTATCTGGCCGGTGCGGAGCTTACCGTCACGCACCTGAAACTGCCCGGCCTTGCACCAAAGATGGAATGTGCCGACCTCCTGCGTGAGGCCGGAGCCGATATCGAACTCGATCACGACCGCATAAGCGGCGAATACGATATTGCGCTCGATTGCTGTGCCCAGATTCCGTCAATGAAGAACGTGACCATACGTCGGGGTTACGTTGAGCTTACGCAATCGGGAACACCCGCCTACAGCAAACTGAACACGACGCTGCCCATATACAGTCTGGATTTGTCGAAGCTGAAATGTCTAGAAGGCATGTTCGGCACTGGCGAAGCCTGTGTGCGGGCCATCAAGCAATTCATCGAGCCGGAGTTGAGCGGAAGGAAATTCGTCGTTTTTGGATACGGCAAGGTTGGCCGCGGCATAACGCGCTACCTTTCGCGGGAAGGTGCCGAAATTACGGTTGTGGACTCCAACCCAACCCATCTCGAACACGCTGCAGCGACCGGTCATGCCACTGAAAGGAGCGCCGGCAGCCCTACCCTTCTTGAGGCCATAAACGATGCATTTGCAGTCATAACGGCAACCGGCCATCCGGGACTTGTGCAGGAGCTATTCTCGCCGTCGGACATCAGTGACGACGTACACCTGATCAATATGGGCGCCGATGATGAGTTTGGGGAAGGCTTTCCAATCTCCCGTGTTGCCGCCAACAAGGCGCCGCTGAACTTCATGCTGGATTCACCGACGGTCATGTTTTTCATCGATCCGATCTTCGCTGCACACAATCGCTGCTGCGAGCACATCCTGGCAGGTGGTGCCAGCGGCTTTACTGCGCTGCCCGCAGCGCTTGATATGCCGGTCGTAGAGGCATGGAGCAAACGCTACAACATCGATGTCAGCGATATCCATTACTAAGGCTTTCACACGATCACGCATGGGAATTTGCCGTCTCAGACAGCCTAATTCGGCACGGATGCCAACTCTTAGGGCGTTCGGGCTATTTCTTCACCATCCCTGAGAGCGATCACTGTTCCCTCCCCGAGCGGTGTCCATCCGCTTGATGTCAGCGGGACGCTTGCTACCATTAGACCGTTCGTTTTGGCCACAGGCCAGCTGATATCCAGCCCTTTGGCCACTTCCCTTGTACGCCCCAGACACAGGCCGGGCGGCCGTATTTCACCGAACTTGCCATCGACGTCAAAACGCCTTTTGTCCGCGTGAGCGAATAGCACATCCCCGTCGGCATAGAGAAAATTGGCCGACCCAAGCCGGCGCAGTTCCGCTGCTGTATGTGAAACCACGTCCAACCGCTCGTCGAGCCGTGGAACGCTACCGCCGGCTCGGTGCCAGAGCGGCGAAAGCCGCTGGAGCATAAGACAAAATGCATATTCGGAATCGGTCTGTCCGACAGGGCGGAATTCGTCAGACTCAAAGCCCAGACGCGTTTCAATGTCCTCGAGGCTGCCATTATGCGCAAAAACGTGCATCCGCCCGCCCAATTCCCTGCGGAAAGGATGCGTGTTGACGATGGAAGGGGCTCCGGCCGTCGCATAGCGGACATGGCTGATGATGCACTGGCTCGTGAGCCCGTGGGTTTCCAGAAATTCGATCCAGGGGCTTTGCGATGCGGGCAGAGCCTCACGGATCAGAAGAACGTCATTGTCCTCGTAGTAGGCAACGCCCCAACCCGACCTGTTCACATGGGAACGTCCGCCATGTTTGGCAAACTCCTCAAGGCTGCAATAAAGCCGCACCGGCTTGGAGGTCGAAACACCAAAGAGCTCACACATCTGCATACTCCTCAATTCGACACTAGGCAGATTCACAGCCTCTTGCCAACCGGGATACGCAATTGGGCGTGGTCCCAACCTGCGCGCCGGAAAGTACCCTGGTATTGAATACAGCAAGCACGGTTTACGCGCTGCAATCGAGCAATTAAACCTATGATATACAGACAGACGGTGCGCCGATGGGAGGGGTGATGCGCGATAATCGGCTCAACCGTGAAATCGGCCTGATCGGCCTGACATTCGTGGCCGTCGGCAGCATCATCGGTTCCGGCTGGCTGTTTGCCCCACTGCTTGCAGCCAACCTCGCAGGCCCTGCCTCAATCATCTCCTGGTTCGTTGGTGGCGCCGCCGTGTTGCTGATCGCGCTGACCTTTGCCGAGATTTCCGCCATGTTGCCCTTTCCAGGCGGGATTGCCAGTGTTCCGCAGTTCAGCCACGGCAACATTGTTTCCATGACTATGGGCTGGTTTGCCTGGATCGGCTATAACGCCGCGGCACCGACAGATGTTGAAGCGATGCTTCGATACCTGGCCATAAACAATCCGTGGCTTTATGACACCGCCGATTTCGATTCACTGTCCCTTTCCGGAAAGGGCGTGGCAGCCGCTCTGCTGGTCTTGTTTGTTGTTCTGAATGCCTTTGGCGTCCGCCTCTTTGCCTATATCAACACGACACTTACCTGGGTGAAGATCGCCATCCCAATCGTCATCAGCGTGGCGCTGATCTACGCGCATTTCGATTTCCGAAATTTCGTCGGCGATGAAGGCTTTGCCCCAACGGGTGCCCATGGCGTCATGGCCGCCATCTCGGCTGGCGGGATAGCCCTGTCCTTCGTCGGCTTCCGGCACGCGATCGACATGGCGGGCGAGGCCAGGAATCCCCAATTCACCATTCCCGCCGCCCTCATCCTTGCGATCGTCGTGTGTTCGCTGATCTATGTCGGACTCCAGGTGGCGTTTGTCGGCGCGCTCAGCGAAACCGATCTCAAAAGCGGTTGGTCGAGCCTGACCTTTGTTGGCGGCGGAGGTCCTCTGGCCGCAATCGCTCAAGGACTCGGTATGTTGTGGCTCGTCAGCATGACCAATGTCGCAGCCGTCATATCACCCCTTGGATCTGCATTCGTTTCGGCTGGCTCAAACGGAAGACTTGCATTGGCGCTCACGACAACTGGGATCCTGCCGAGCATATTCAGGGCTCTCAACCGGTTTGGCGTTCCGCTTTACGCGTTGTTTCTGAACCTCGTCATCACATCAGTTATGGTTTCGCTGCTGCACTTCCATCTCATCATTGCCATTTACACTTCAGCGATCGTGCTTTCGCTGGCAGTCGGTCCGATCGCGTTGATGGCGTTGCGCAGAATTGCGCCTCACTACAAACGGTCGTTCAGGGTTCCGGCGGCACCAGTTGTCGCCGGCTTCAGCTTTGTTTGCATCACACTGATCGTTTACTGGAGCGGATGGGAAACCATCCGGGTTCTTGCCCTGCTGCTGGCCCTCGGCGTCGTGATGTTCTTCATCCGCTACCGGCGCATTGCACGCGATGAGTTGGATCTCTACCAGGCAGCCTGGCTTGTTCCCTTCATCGGCGGGATTGTGTTGATATCCTGGCTGGGCAATTTCGGCGGCGGACTTGGGATACTGCGTGGCGGTGTCGACATATTGGCCTGCATCGTTCTCAGCCTTGTTTGTTTCGCTATTGCCGTGCGCACCGCTCTGAGCCGTCGACGCTTTGAGGAGCGGATCGATCAGGTGCTGGCAGAAATCGGCTATGACGACGAAGTTTACAGGGATATCGCCTGACGCGGACCGGTCTGTTGAGACCAGGCCCGCGCAGCCTTGGACTCAGCCGATAACGCGCATCGCAATCGTTGCATTGACACCGCCAAATCCGAACCCGTTGCACAGCGCCTCTTTCACTTCTGCGCGACGGGCTTCGTTCGGTACAAAATCAAGATCGGCAAACGCCTCTTCGGGCCGGTCGCAATTCAGTGTCGGCGGCAGCAGTCCGGAGCGCAGCGCCATGGCTGTGAATACAGCCTCCACGCCGCCGGCCGCGCCCAGAAGATGGCCGATGGCCGACTTGGTCGATGAAATTGCCAGCCTCCGGATCCGCTCTCCAAAAACAGCGCGCATGGCAGCGATTTCGCCACGATCTCCGACCGGCGTCGATGTGGCATGCGCGTTGACATATCCAAAATCGTCCAGTGATGAGCCCGTCATATTAATGCAGGCGTCCAGTGCCCGCGCGGCGCCAGAACCATCTTCAGGGCCCGCAGTCAGGTGCCAGGCGTCGGCACTCGTTCCGTAACCGCTCACCTCGACCAGCGGCGTGGCTCCCCGTGCGATCGCATGGTCCAGTGTCTCCAGAACAACGAGACCGGCTCCCTCGCCCAGGACAAATCCGTCGCGATCCTGATCGAAGGGCCGGGATGCACGTTCCGGCGCATCGTTGCGGGTGGAGAGCGCTCGCGCGGCAGCAAAACCGCCGATGCAAAGCCGGTCTATGCAGGCATCCGTGCCACCGGCCAGAATCACGTCGGCTTCACCGGACCGAATGAGACGCATTGCGTCACCGATGGCCTGCAATCCCGCTGCGCAGGCAGTAACCGGCGCACCGATCGGGCCCCTGAAACCGTATCTGATAGATATATTTCCCGCCGCCAGATTGGCGAGAAAGGCCGGAACCACGAAAGGGGATAGTCTGCGCGGTCCCCTGCTTTCCAAGGTTTTCACAGCTTCAGTTATCACCGGGAAACCGCCAATGCCGGTCGCAATTACGGTTCCTGTACGGATTTTCAGATCCTCACTTTCCGGTTTCCAACCTGCCTGGACCAGCGCTTCTTCTGCGGCCGCGAGCGCATAGATCGTGAACAGGTCAACTTTCCTGCGCTCCTTGGTATCGACGACCGCATCAACAGCGAGGCCGTATTCATCTGCCGTTATGTCGGGCACAAGACCGGCAATCTTCGCCGGAAGATCGCTGCAATCCACCCGGTCGTTGGTGCGTATCCCGGATTTGCCCGCGACAAGTCGGTCCCAGACCTGCCCCACACCGCAGCCAAGCGGCGTCACCAATCCCATTCCGGTAATGACAATCTTACTTTGCGGCATAGGAGACTCCTTGTGTATATACACGTTTGGTTGAAATTTCAGCGAACGGCACCCACCAGTGAAAGTGATGCCTGGACTTTGTCCCACTCCCGGTCGCCAAATTCTTCACGCAGACCGGCCTGCGCCTCTTTCCATTTTGGAATGAGCGTCGTTAAAAGGTCTTCGCCTTCACGCGTTAATTCGAAACTCTGCGGCCGGCCCTGCCCGACCTGATCAGCTTTGATGTATCCGCGCGTTCGGAGCAGCTTCAGATTGCGTGTCAGGGAGCTCCGTTCAATGGCAAGTTGCTCGGCCATGTCGCTAACGGATTTGTATCTGTTGGCGGCAACGGCATAAAGAAGCGAGACCTGCGTGCAGTGAAGACCATAGGGGCGCAGCAGCCGGTTATAGCGGCGAGTGATTGCTCTTGCCGCCTGCCTTGTCTTCAGAACCATGCACTCGGTGCTGGCCTCTTTCGGAATATCGATGCCCATTCAACCACCTCAAGATGTGTATATGCACATTTTCAAGTCAGTTTCAACGCGTTAAAATTTGTTAACTCCGATTCGTGTCGCGTCTTGCTATGAACCCGCTATGGCCGTCATCTGGCCACACTGTGATTGCAGTGAAGGAATAGTATGAAGATAGACAAGAGCTACGCACTGCCTTTCCCGCCAAACCGTGTCTATGCGGCGTGGGTGTGCTCGGAGACGATTATTCCTCCGGCCACCAAAATGGATATTAATCCTACCGTCGGTGGGCATTATCGCCTGTTCATGGAGAGCGAAGACCGCTGCAACCGTGCCGAAGGCCTGTTCTTTGCCGTCGTGCCGGATCGCCATGTCCGCTACACGTGGGAATGGGACCGCGACGGCGAAATAACCGAAATAGACGTGCTGTTCGAAGCCGATGACGACGGCACCGCCCTTCGCATCCGCCACTCCGGATTCCGCAAGGAAGAAAGCCGGGACATGCACGACAGCGGCTGGGATAATTATGTTGAACAATTATCCGCGCTTCTGGAAAAACGTCAGGAACTGGTTACCGCCTAGATCGTATCCAGTGCAATTCCCAGCTTCGTGACCAACTCGTCAATCTGGCCGTCTTCAACGATGAACGGCGGCGCAAGAAGCACATGGTCCCCACGCACTCCGTCAACCGTCCCCCCCATCGGATAGCAGATAAGGCCGGATTCAAACGCCGCCTTCTTGATCATCTTGTTGACACCGCGCTCATGCGCAAAGGGTGTTTTGGTTGACCGGTCTTCCACCAGTTCAATCCCGCGAAAAAGCCCTCGGCCACGAATGTCGCCCACATGCGGGTGCTGGCCGAACGCAGCGTTGAGCCTGTCGAAAAGCACCTGACCCTTTTCCTGAACCCGCGTTATCAGATCCCGGTTCAATATTGCCTTGAGAACCGCCAGGCTCGCTGCACACGCCACCGGGTGTCCGATATAGGTATGCCCGTGCTGAAAGAAACCGGAACCGCCTTCGATGGCGCTATAGATTTTTGAGGAACACAGCATCGCACCAACGGGTTGATATCCGGCGCCAAGCCCCTTAGCGACGGTTACGATGTCCGGCAAAACACCATCCTGCTCACAGGCGAAAAGGCTTCCGGTGCGGCCCATGCCGCACATCACCTCATCCAGGATGAGCAAGACACCGTATCGATCACAGATCTCGCGTATGCGTTTGAAATATCCCTCGACAGCCGGAACTGCACCGGCTGTTGCTCCGACAACCGGTTCTGCGATGAAGGCCATGACGGTCTCCGGTCCCAGCCTGTTGATCTCGTCTTCCAGTTCCCCGGCGACACGCTGACCGTATTCATAGGCAGTCTCACCCTCACGTCTGTTGCGATATTCGTAACAGGGCGCGATGTGGGACGTCTCGATCATTAGCGGCGAGAATGGCTGACGCCGCCATTCGTTTCCACCGGCAGCCAACGCACCCAGCGTATTGCCGTGATAGCTTTGCCGGCGCGCGATCAGCCTGTGGCGTCCGGGCTCTCCGTTTTCCAGGTGGTACTGACGGGCCAGCTTGATCGCCGCCTCGACGGCTTCCGATCCGCCGGATACAAAAAACACACGGTCGATGCCCTTCGGCGCGTGTTCGATCAACAGGTCGGCGAGTTCTTCAGCCGAGTCCGACGTGAAAAACCCGGTATGTGCAAACGCGACCTTTTCCAACTGCCCACTAATCGCGGCCGCAATTTCCGGGTCACCATGTCCGAGACAGGAAACCGCCGCACCGCCCGAACCGTCGAGATAGCGTTTGCCGGTACTGTCAATGATGTAACAGCCCTCACCACCTGTTGCGACAGGAAGTTTGGCTTTGGTATGCCTTGGAAATACGTGGGACATCTCGCAATCCAGTAAACGTGCTTTGTTGCCTTCGCCCGATCGATAGATGGCTTCGAGCTGGCGCAACGACCACCAACGCGCCGGTCATTCCCATCTTAATCGCCGGTAAGAAACATATGTATCATCTATTTCGCAATGTAAATACGTTTGTTTCATCGATATGGGATGAGCATAAATCGACATCTCCGATGTGATCGCCGAACGCACGCACCGTGTGTAATTGGACGAAGCGTGCTGCGGTCTATGAGAATACGCTCTCGACACAGACCAGGCGCGGGAAGGTTTTATAGATTATCTGAATATATAGCTGCACAATTAGCCACGCGATCAGTATTCAACTAACATGTATCGATATCTGATCCATATGCGTTGACTTACCGCCGCTCCGCCATAGTTAAGATCGCGCAGATTTTAATATTGCCGCTAATTGCATCTGACGGGCAAACGCAAGGAGCCTTGATGTGACTACGACGACATTGCCACGGCCAAGTATCAAAAAAGGCAGAGCGTTGCTCGTTGCCGGCTTCCGGCAGGCTTACAGGCCGGGTCAGACTGCGAACGGCATTCCGCGGCAATGGCGACGTTTAACTCCCTATTTCGACAGCTTGCGCAACCGGGTCGGCTCGGTTGCCTATGGCCTTGTCTGCAGCAGCGACGAATTTGGAAACTCCGAATATATGTGCGGCATTGAGGTCAGCGATTTCGCCGGACTTCCGCCGGAGCTCGACCGGTTGCGGCTCCCTGACCAGACTTATGCAGTGTTTACCCATGAAGGCCATGTGTCGACGGTTCAAAGGACATGGGAGGGCATCTGGGACGACTGGTATCCCTACTCCGGATATGAGGCTGCCGATACGCCTGATTTCGAACGATATGATGAGACCTTCAACCCTGAAACCGGCGTTGGCGGCATCGAAATCTGGTTCCCTATCGTGAAGGACTAGGCTTGTCTTTTCTGCGCGGCTTTCCCAAGTTTGATGCCGCACATCGTTGCGGCGGTCTTTCTCAGCAGGCGCCGGCAATTTCATCAAACAATGGCCGGCACAGTTCCGGACGGCCGCCGCAGCAATCATCCATCAGAAAGCCCAAGAGGCCGCGAATGCCTTCAATGTCGGCGTAGTACCGTACGCTCCTGCCCTGCCTCTTGTTGCGGATCAGGCCGGCGTTGAGCAGTATCGACAGATTGGTGGACATTGTGTTTTGCCGGACCTCAAGCTCCGCACCGATCTCGCCTGACAACATGCCGTTCTCGCCAGCCTTGATAAGCAATCTTAAAACATCCAACCGGGTTTCCTGGGAAAGCGCCGCAAAGGCACCGAGCGCATTTTTCTTATCCATAATTCATGAATATTCGATGCGTTGAGTGTCTTCAAGACTGAACCCGAACAGGCCCGTCCCGGATGTTGTCGTTTGCAAAGCCGGTAAAGGCGCGAACATTGTTTCGCGCAGGCCGTTTGTTGTGGCAATGTTGGCTTTTAACCCAACGCACAAAGGGAACGGCCTTTTGTATACGCTCTACTATGCGCCGGACAACGCATCTCTGGTGGTTCGGATAGTGCTTGAGGAAATAGGCGCGCATTACAACACCTGGCTGGTTGACCGCAGGTCCGGGGAGCAGAAAGGCGAGGCTTACCGCAAATTAAATCCGAACGGCCTCATCCCTGTATGTATAATTGACGACAAACCGGTATTTGAAACAGCAGCGATATTGCTCACCCTAGCCGACAGGCACGAAATGCTGGCGCCGGCGCCGCAATCACAAGATCGCCCCCAATTCCTCAAATGGCTGTTTTTCCTCTCCAACACGCTTCACCCGGATTTGCGGCAGCTCTTCTATCCGGAAAAATTCGTCGGCCCGGATGTTGAGCTTCAGTCTGTGCACTCTCGGATAACGCGTGATCGGCTCCGCGAGCGGTTCCAGGTTCTTGAGAACCTCTATGCGGAGCTTGACGGACCATACCTGCTCGGCAACGATCCCTCCATCGTCGACATATACGCAGCTCTGTGCCTGCGCTGGCCGCAGCTTTATCCGACGGAAACGCCCGCGGCTTTCAATCCCATTGAATATCCGGCGCTGCTGTCGATGATGCGCGGCCTTGAGGTACGCCCTGCCTTCAAGAGGTCATTCGAGGCGGAAGGCATTCCGGCGCCCTATCTTTCCGCCGCACGGCCATGCGATGGATCGGCGGGTTCACCGCTTTAATTGTCCGTTACGAAGACACCCAGAAACCGTCATGAACAGGACGCGCCTCATCTTCGATCAATGGCCCCACAACTTCAACGGTTCTCTGTCCGGCCGCAAAGACATTGCGGCATGGCAGATCCATTGTCAGGTTTTCTGGGTCCGGACCGATGAGGTCCTTCAGTGCCTTTTCACTCAGCCCGTATACGACGCGCCCTACGCCGACCCAATAGACCGAGCCGGAGCACATGGCGCACGGCTCCGCGCTTGTGTACATGGTGCAACCGGCAAGAAACGCGTCATCGTAGAGCTTTGAGGCCTCGGTCATCAGGTTTCGTTCGGCATGGCCGGTCCGGTCGCTGAGCGTGCCGCAGGTGTTCTCTGCTTCCATCAGTATTTCGCCGTCCGGCCCCGCAAGCAAAGCGCCAAAGGGGTGGTTGCCGCCCGCGCGGGACTCACGGGCAATTTCGATTGTGCGGCGAAGGAGTTCAATATCTCTTTCGTGGCTGATGGACATTGTCGGATTCCTTTCCTGCTCGGTACTGTCAGGATAGGCCACACTTTATTCCTGGCAAGGCGCTATCCCCTGCCGAAGTCTGGAAC
This sequence comes from Hoeflea sp. TYP-13, assembly GCF_040932035.1. NCBI lineage: Bacteria > Pseudomonadati > Pseudomonadota > Alphaproteobacteria > Hyphomicrobiales > Rhizobiaceae > Hoeflea > Hoeflea sp. TYP-13. The sequence goes on along the minus strand of NZ_JBFRBB010000001.1, from coordinate 1,993,599 downwards.
TGTTTCATCCGATCCTTGAGCGTCATTCGGCAGATATCAGACCGCAACAGGAAGATTGAATGGCGTAGCGATACCGATCGTTGACGGCGCGACATCGAATGACGCAGGCAAAAGACGTTGATGTCTAAGGATAAGCTGACAGGCGGATCGGGCGTCCTGGCGTAGGTCATGATGGATAACAAGCGACAGCCGGTTTTGCCGCAAAAGGTCGATATTGTCCCGATCCAGATCATGCCCGACAAACACGCTGTAACCTTTGCCTGCCGCCTTGAAGGCATTGGCGATCGCGCGGTTTCCGCCGCCGATTGAATATATCGCACAAATGTCCGGATAACGCTTGATCAGCCCGGCAACCTGGGCACCCGTTGTTCGGTCCTTACCGAATCCCTCGCTGATACTCACGGTATCGATCGGATTTGCGGATTGTGCAAGCACCTCACGAAATCCCTGCTCCCGCTCCTTCTCGCCGAAAAAGCTGGTGCTGGAAAGAGATACCAGAACAGGTCCTGCCCCGCCTTTCAGGAATCCCAGTATGAAATATGCGGCAGTTCTGCCAGCTTCGCGATTGTCCAGCCCGACATAGGCCAATCGTCCCGAGTCAGGAATATCCGTCACCAATGTTACGACGGGAATCCCCTTGCGTGTCAAACGCCCGACAGATGCGGTGATCTCGGCGGAATTCGGAGCTTTCAATACAACACCGTGGCTGCCGCGTTTTCGGATTTTCGCAAGAATTGCACAGATTTCGCTTTCTTCCATCGTCTCGGCAAGGTGGAACCGGCAGCGGAAAGTCGCGGGCCGCATGGCAGGCATTTCAGCTTCAAATGCCTTTTGCACCGATCCTGAAAAACGTTGCGGCGCTTCCATCACAACGTCGATCGTGAAGCGCCTTCCCGACTGCAAAGCCGTTTCAGTTTGTCGCTGAAGCTCGCCGATTGCAGCGCGGACGCGGTCCACCGTTGATGCCCGGACACCACCGCGCCCATGCAGAACCCGGTCGACAGTCGCGAGGCTGACACCCGCCTGATAAGCGATTTCTTTCATCGGATAATCTGGTTTCATTTTACCATACTGAGGTGTTTTTGAGGTGATTTCCAGATTTATTTCGCATGGTTTCTTCCTAAACTGGGTGCACAACAACACAGTTCGAGGGAGAGACCTATGGATCAGCGAACCATCATCGCCGAACGGTCCAGGCAGACATGGATGAAAGCGGGCAGCGGCGATTTCGAGGCCTTCAAGGCGCTCGTTGGGCAGACTGCACAAAAGGATGACTGGCCGTTTGCTTCGGCCGTAGTGAATAACGTGCTTATTTATGATGGTGACGCGGTTCGGAAGCTGGCGCAGTCACCCGAGAACCGCCTGGAATTGATGGCAGAATGGGTCGAAGTATTCCTGTCCGGCCCCGGTGTGATCGTCATTCGCCATGCCATACAAGACAAATCGGTCATCGACGAAGCCTCGGCCACTTTTGAGGCAATCATCACCGAGCAACGCCGCACGAATGAGGGCGGCGGCGATCATTTTGCCAAACCCGGTGCCAATGACCGGATCTGGAATGCCGCGGAAAAACACTGCATCGCATCTCCGGAGAATTTCGCCCGGTACTTCGGCAATGTTGCTATCGGCCTGGTAAGCCGGGCCTGGCTTGGTGACGGTTATCAGGTGACCGCTCAAGTCAATCGGGTCAATCCGGGTGGAGCGGCTCAGACGGCGCACCGTGATTATCATCTCGGGTTCATGACTGCAGAGCGCCTGCGGCAGTTTCCAACCCATGTTCATCGCCTGTCACCGGTTTTGACCCTTCAGGGTGCCGTTGCGCATTGCGACATGCCCGTCGAAAGCGGTCCGACACTGTTCCTGCCCTATTCGCAGATTTTTCTGGAGGGTTATGTCGCCTTTGGCCGGGATGAATACCAGGACTGGTTCCGTGAACATCACGTGCAGCTTCCGCTGGAAAAGGGAGATGCGGTCTTCTTCAATCCGGCGCTCATGCACGCTGCCGGGCCGAATATTTCCAAAGACATCTACCGCATGGCCAACCTGCTCCAGGTGTCGTCCGCATTTGGGCGCGCCATAGAAGCGGTCGATCGGACGCGCATGAGCCAGTTGCTCTATCCTGTGCTGCTTGAAGCTCAACGGACACAAAGCCTGTCCGGTGATGAAATCGCCTGCGCGATAGCGGCCTGTGCGGAGGGGTATCCGTTTCCAACCAACCTCGACAACGATCTGCCTGTGGGCGGCCTGGCGCCGAATTCGCAAACGGCCTTGATGCGGGAATTGCTGGAAAGGCAGGTTTCCGCCGAGGAATGCTGCAAGGTCCTCGATGAGCAGGCAGGCCGAAAGCGCCCCTGATCCGCATTCGGTAGGACGGTTGAATCCGGGCGGATGACAATACCGCCCGGACCTGCTTTCATGGCAATCGGATATTCTATCCGTTGTCGGATCAGGGGGTGCCGTTTGCAGGTCGAACATCGAGGAAAACCCCTGTTGTTTGGGCTCTTGGCCGCATTCTTCTGGGGAACGCACAGTGTGATCGTACGCTACCTTACCGCCGACATGCACGGAATCACCATCGCCGCGCTGCGGCTTTATATTGCGGCAATTGCGTTGTTCGCCCTCATGAAAGCACTGCGCTTTGCCGTGTCTTTCAAATTGTCTGACCAAAACCTCCAGATCGCAGTCGTCTCGACGGTGATAAACTACATCTGCTTTCACATCGGGCTTGAACACACCAGCGCCTCGAATGCGATGATGCTGGAAAACACTGCACCCTTCTTCGTGCTGCTGATTTTGCTGTTTTTCGCCGGGGAAAAAATCAAGCCGAGAGATCTGCTGGCGGCAACAATCGCCGTTGCCGGTGTCTTTCTGACAGTTTTGCAGGACCTGGAATTGGGTGGAGAGGGGTTCGCAGGTGACGTGCTGGAAATCCTGGCAGGTTTGAGCTGGGCCGGTTTCATCATCGGCAGCAGCCGCGCCCTTCGCGCTTCGTCCGACACGGCGGAGCGCCTCAATTTCCTGTTCAACGTCTTCATCTGTTCAGCGGTAATCCTGACACCGCTGATGTTATTCTATCCCGTGTCGGCAACAACGAACGATCTAGTCTTCCTGATCCTTCTCGGACTGCTGCCGACGGCTCTCGCCTACTATCTGTGGTACGAGGCGGCGGCGCGTGTGTCTGCTATTTCAGCGGCGCTGATGTTCACACTGTCGGTCATATTCACTTTCATCAACGCCGCCCTGTTTCTTGGCGAGCAACTATCTGCCACCACCGTGATCGGCGCGTTGTTGATCGTTGCGGGTGTCGTTTTGACATCAACCGGCAAGAGTGAAGCGTAAGCTACGATGCTTAACCGGTAATCAGCTTCACCGCTTCGATATAGGCGGGTTGCCGGGCAACGATATCCGCGTAGGCCGCTCCGAGCTTCTGCCCGGCGGTCACATCCACCGGATAATGGGCACCGGCGATCACCCTTCCATATCCAACCTGATTGGCCAGTTCCATGAGATCGGCTTCGTGCTCGGGAAAGATTCCGGATAGCAGCGTTCCATATACGGTTGCCCGGATCGAATGCCCGCTTGGATAGGCAGCAACGGGCCGTGCGTCACCTACCGGCCGCACGCGATCATCAATCTGGAAGGGCCTCGGTTCGTCATACACGCCTTTGAGCGCGTCGTAATCCATGCGCACTTCGGATATGACCCCGTCAAGCGTTTCTTTCAGGGCCTTTCCGTCAACACCGACAAGGGATGTACTGATGATGGGCGCGAAGCGTTCCAGGTTCAGGGTTTTTTCGGCAAAGGCAACCTGTTGCGGTGTTCGCGTCTCTTGCAACCAGAGCACAATGTCCATTTGTGTCTTGTGTTCGGCCGATCCGCGTTCCGGCGGCGGCCCGATCAGCGTTTGCGCATCAACCGCGCCCTCCGGCAGATATCTGCGCTGCCCTTGCTGATCTGCAAAGGCCTCGACCGAATACGCAATAATTATGAGAATGATTACAGTTGGATAAGCGATCCGCATGAGCATCCTGAAGGTCCTCTTTTTTCACCCAGGCAATGCCGCCCCAACGCCCCGGAATTGGTTGCCATATCCAGTCACCGGAAACTCCATCAGGCAAATTCCCGTGCTTGAGCACCTGGTAGAGCACAGGTAGTCATTCAGCCATGAAATTCGACAGGTACTTTGGTATTATTGTTTGACTTTTAGAAATTGATTCAATTTATTACATCTGTTTTTTAATCTGATATTTCAGGAACAGTCGGTTAGTTGTCGCCATGGTCTTCCAAAACGCGCGCGACTCGAACAGACTTGCGCCCGCCAGCATGAGGAAAGTGGCGGTGGACAGATCCGGATTCGATAAATATTGCGGCTCGCTGAGGGCAACCACACATGTCGTGCAATGGGGCGGCGCTTCCGTTTGGAAGGTCGGCGGCAAGATATTTGCCATATGCTCGCAATGGGGCGAAGGGCCCCACCAGCGTATCAGCTTCAAATGCACAGACCTTGCCTACACGATACTGTGCGAGCTGGACGGCATCGTTCCGGCCCCTTATCTCGCCCGCGCGAAATGGGTGCAGATCGAAAGTCCGGAAGCAATGAGCGACGACGATCTGCGCAGTTATATCGGAGCGGCGCATATAATCGTCGCCGGCAAGCTGACCCGTGCGCTTCGGAAGGAACTGGGACTGATTTGATCTGCCAACACCTTAAGGCTGATAACCGGCCACCGCCTTTACTCGGCTGGTTCAGGCGCGGAACAAACCCCAGCGCAAACCGTGTATGCGGCGCATTTGAACCAGCAGATATATCGCCATTGCCAGCATCAGCAACTCGGCAACTGGCCCGGCAATCCAGATACCGGTCTCGCCAAGAGCCAGGGGCAGTGCGAATGTCAGCGGCAAGGCAAACATATAGGTGCGCGACAGGTTCATTGCCGCAGAGCGCTTGGCATCGCCTGTGGCCTGGAAATAGCTGGCCAGCATCATGGACGGACCAAAGAGGAAGAAGAGCACGACCATAAAGGGCAGGATGCGCCCGGTTTCACGGGCAATTGCTGCGTCTTCGACGAAACCGTAGCCGATGACATCGGCAAATGTGAGGAAGCCGATTTCGGCTGCAACGCAATAGATAAAGGCGAAAAGGACAGCCAACCGTATACTCGCATCCGTACGGGGCCAGTGCTTGGCTCCAAAATTATTGCCGATGACTGTCTGGAATGCCATGGCCAGCCCCAGCAGAGGCAGATAGAAAAACGTCATCAGCCGTGTGGTGATGCCATAGGCGCCAACCGTGGCTTCATAGTCCCCGCCGCTCCATAGTTGCAGGCTGTAAATAACAGCGGCAGACGACAGGGAAACGCCCAAATATCCGAGGCTCGGGGGAATTCCGAGTGCAAGATAATCCCGCCAATGACCAATCATTTTCTTGAAGGCGAGCGCGCCGAACCCAAGCACCGACGGGGCAAAAATTCTGTAGATCAGCACGGTGACAAGTGCCACTGATTGCGCCGCAATCGTTCCGTAAGCGGATCCGGCAACCCCCATATCCAGATTGACGATAAACACGTAGTTGAAGATCACGTTGAGCAATATTGTCGACATTGACGCCATGGTCATGAAGGCCACCCTTCCCTCACAGCGCAACAAGTCGAACATCAGCATTTCAACGAAGGTTATCGGCGACAAAATAACCAGGACAGCAATGTAGACATAGCCCATCCGAGCCAGAGTTTCGGAACCGTTTGAGACCAACACGATCAGGTTGTCGCCGATCGTCAGGAACCCGGTGATCAGGAGTGCAGAGAAAATCAGCGAAAGCAGAAGCGCTCCCACGAATGCGTTGCCCAATATTCCAGGCGGCTCACCCGCGCCGAGCAAGCGGGCCATAACAGACGAAAAGCCGTTACTTACAACGGTCGCCATTGCAATCAGCATCATGAAGAGCGGAAACATCAGTGTGACCGCCGTCAGAGCCTCGGGTCCAACGAACACACCCAGAAACCAGGCATCGACCAGGTTGAACAAGCCGTTGACGAGCATGATCAGGATAATGGGTGTCGCAGTCTTTGCGAACACGACTGTCAGCGATCCCTTCAGAAAGACATTTTCCGGCTTGTCGGATTTCATCGACGTATCCGGGTCTTCAATTGCCTGGCTTTCCAACTCACGCATTTTGCGCATGCCCCTATCGTGCTCTGCCGCTAAACAACTGTCTGATTTATATAACGGCTTTTGTACAATTCCCGCATCGGAGCCTGCCGTCAGAAGTCACGAAACGCCGCGCAAATACACTGATCTTGCCGTTCGTCGTTTCATGCTGTACTATAATTGACACCGTCAATTGACATTGTCAATCGTAAAAATTGCGGAGTATAATTTGAGCAGACAGCTCTCCAGCGAAGAGATCGATGAGAAGCGGACAACGCTCATAGATCACGCATTGTGCATTTTGGAAACCGAGGGACTGGCAGCCCTGACGGTCCGGCGATTGGCCGAAGAGGCAGGCGTAAGCCGGCAAACACCTTATCTCTATTTCAAGGACAAGGCAGAGCTTGTCGATGCGATGCGCATTGCCGGACTGAGCAAATTGACCGCAGCTTCACTTGAAGCCGCGGCCGGCGCACCATCTGAAAATTACGTCGAGCAATTGCGTCTGATTGGAGAGGCCTATGTTCGGTTCGGGCTTGATAATCCTGCCGTTTACAAGCTGGTATTTACGCCTATCCGACCGGATGAGCCCCCCTCGCCCGAACACATGAAAGCAATCGAGGCTAACCGGGCCGTCGCTGAAATCCCAATGCAAAAAGCGGCTGCGGATGGCATGCTCAATCTGCCGCCTGACCGGCTCAACCATGTCTTTTGGGCGGCGCTGCACGGTCTGATTACCCTGCGCACCGAAAATCTTATCGACAATGACGAGACCTTCGAGCAGATCCGCTCGGACATCGAATTCACTCTTGCCAACGGATTTATCAACAAGGCGCGCGACTAGGCTGCGGCCTCGCGTGTTTATTTGTCGAGAAGGTTGATGGCTTCACGCAGTTTGTGAATGTGGTAGGGAACCGCCCAGCTGTCGTTCGGGCCGGTGCGAACGGTCATGTCCCAGTATTTTGTATGTGTGAAGAACGGCACGGATCCCTTGGCGTGCCCTTCGAAATCCTGTTCCGGAAGGACCGGTATATCCAATATTCCCTGCAATTTTGTGACCGGCGTCGAGAGATTGAATTGGTAAGCCAGCGGACCGGAGATTATGTCGCCCCACAGGATGTTCTTGCTTTTCGAATAAATGTTGGTCCAGCGCGTGAAGGCAAAATGCGCTGCGTGATGCGGATAGCGGAAATATTCGCCGCTCGTGGAATTCGACCCGTGTTGGTAAGAAAAATGCTGGTGTTTGGTTTTCGCATCCCATTCAAGCGCTGGAGGACAGGTTGGCAGGATGCGCTTCTCCTGCTGCGCGCGAAGATCTTCCTCGTCATGGGCCAGCAGAAACTCAGCATGGGTGAGCGGCGAGCCAAGAGTGATGAAATCGCTGACCAGCCACGGATTACCGTCTTCCTTGAGTTCCTGCCAGGCCAGGTTCTGAAGCCGGCGATATTCGTTTATGTCCAGCATCCCGGATTTTTCGATCGCCTCCTGCAACAGTTTTTCAAGATTGTGGCGGTGCGGCTGCTTTTTTCGAGCCTGCTTGCCTTTGTTGAGGTAGCGGTTCATCCGCGCAAAGGTGGCCTTCAGGATGTCGTAGGCAATCATGGTTCCAAGCGAGTGCGATACCACGATGATGCGATCATATTCGGTGTCCCATTTGGGATAAGCAGCGCCATTCCTGTGTTTATCCGGATCGAAATCACGCACGCCCATCAGCGTTTCCAGGAGTTCAACGCCCTTCTCACGGATTTCCTGGCGCCGCGCCACATTGAGCGGCGCAGCTTTCACATAACGTGCAACATCGCCAAAATATTTGAGCAGGTAGACATTGACCACAATGCCAACGGCAATCGATCCGATCGCGCCGCCAAGCGGGCCGATCCAGCTCCAGCAAAGCCGCGATACGTCACAGGCGGTTTCGTCGCATTCACCGGCCAGGCACTGACGCATATCTGATATCGGCAGAAGCGAAGCCAGCAACACCAGACCCGCTGCAACCGACACGACCCACAGCGCAATCCAGGCATTAAAAACATCCGACGGGACACGTTTCGGAGAGCGCCAAAGCAGGTCCGCGACCCAGGCCTTCAGATGCTCCCATGTCGTTCCGTACATCAGATGCGCCCAATAGAACTCATAAAAATCCGTCCGCGCACCGCTGCTCGCTTCCTCGGTGGTGATGCGCCGCAGTTCAAAACTACGGTTGCGCCGGTCCGGCTTGTCCCAGACAGGATTTTCAATGCGCTGCTGGCCATTGTTTGAGTCGGGCCGCGACCTGGATATCAGGCTCTCGTCGGTCACCCAGGTGGTGTCCACGAAGCCGCGCAGGGTATCCATGGGGATCTGCTCTCCCATTCCATGAATAACCACCACTGCCTGTTTCTTTTTCCCCCCTGTCGCCGTGCCGGGGCTTGCTTTCTGATTTGCCGTTGCCACAACCAAGCCTTGCTGGACCCTCAATCTTTGCGCGGAGTCTGCAATAAATCATATAGAAACGCAAAGCCATACCTTCCGCAATTTATGCGGTAGTTTGCCGCGCAATCATTCCGGCCGTCAGCAATAACGGCAATAATCACAAGGCGGTACAAAATTGCAGGCGCCGAAGCGGGCTGTGGATTTTCGAGCTTGGGTTGGTGATTGCGAAATGTCGGGATGGACGTTTTGGCGCACTCCGCTATATAGCCGGGCATATCCAAGCGATTTAGCACAAATCGAGGGGGAATCATTCGAAATACGCCGACTGTTCAGATCGGCAAAATTGGTCAGCAGGCAGGAATTCGAAACCGAATTGGCGCCAAACCGGGATTACCGCGCCTGATCCCCACCCGGCGATATCTGCCTGCTGGCCAACAGGACAAGTCCACAGCCATCCTTCACGATACTACGCCCAATTTTCTGCATAGAATTTGAAACAGAAAGTTGCCTCTATTCAGTGCTGCCAACTGAGGTTGCATTTGATATCTCAACTGATCAAAATCGCCCAATGGCGATTCAAAGAAAATCAGCAACGACAAACGACGGCGTAACTATAAGCTATCTTGAAGGCGGAAGCGGAAGACCTCTGGTCATGCTGCCCGGCTGGTCACAAACCGCAAGTGGATTTTCGGCGCAGATTGAGGCGTTCTGCCGCATCAGAAAGGTCATCGCGCTCGACCAGAGGGGCCACGGCGAATCCGGCAAGGCGCAAAACGGATACCGGATTTTCAGGCTCGCCAAGGATCTTCACGATGTCATCACCACTCTCGACATCGAAGACTTCGACTTTTTGGGTCATTCGTTGGGGGTGTCGGTTATTTTCGCCTATCTGATGCTTTTCCAGAACGAACGGCCACCGCAGCGACTGGTTCTTGCCGATGAACCGCCGGCTTTGCTGGCACGGCCCGACTGGACCGACACCGAGCGAGAAAATGCAGGTAGCGTTCTTGCATCGTTGCAAGATGTTGCCGATTTCAAATCCGCAATCCGCTCGGCAGACACGCCCGCGCTCCACGCCGAAATCCTCCGGCCCATGTTCACCGCGTCCATTGACGAAAACAAGCTGCTTGAGATTGCCGCTGAGAACCTGAAATTGCCGCGCAATCATGCGGCTGATCTGCTCGAGAACAACTGCCTTCAGGACTGGCGTTCTTTTATACTGACGATCCGCCTTCCCACGCTTGTCGTCGCCGGCGAGGCAAGCCCCCATCCGATCTCTTCGCTGGTGTGGATAACTGAGCAGATTGCGGGAGCTCGTCTTGAGCTGATTCCGAAGTCCGAGGGCGGCAGCCATTTCATGTTCATGGAGAATCCGGGCCGGTTCAACAGTGCCGTCGTGGACTTTCTGTCTGCCGCCTGATGATTTTCGAACTGTCTTGAACACATCCCGTTGGTCTGCGACCGTAACAACGGATCTAAGACAGTACGAAAGGCGCCTGAAATGCTGCGTTTGCTCGGGTGGTTCTTCATGGGTGCAGCTCTGGTAATTCCCAGAAGATCGAAGCTCTTCAATGCCTCGTCAACATCTGGCGCGTTGTATCCTTAATCACTTCGGCCCGATTGAAGCCCAGCTTCAGAGACAAATCCCACGGGTTCACAGCAGCACGTTGCATCGGCCGCTACTCCTTGCGTAGTCCTTTCTCTTGCTTCCAATGCATGCCGATCCTTTTATCTAAATTCGAATTGATCGACGCGGAATGAGCGGAATGAAAGGTCCGTCTTATCCCTGGAAGTGACGAAACACTTTCGGATCGAAGCTGGCGGCTGACAGCAGGCCGCCCCACATTGCACCGGGTATGCCAGGGCTCGCCACGTCCTGGCCCGCTATGTAGAGCCCCGGGACCGGCGTTTTCGCCCTGAGCCCGTCGCACAAGACACGTTTCGGTGTGACGTCGAGCCCGTAGAACGCGCCCTTGCGATGCCCGGTATAGGTCACGGTGGACAAAGGCGTCGCCAATTCCCGATGGACCACCAATTTGGCGAGGTCGGGAAAGTGGCGCTCGAACTGAGCCATCAGCGTGTCTTCAGCCCGGCGTTTGAAGTCGGCATAGTCGTCGCCTCGGGCCCCGGCGGGACAGTCCGCCCATTGGGCGACGGTGGACCAGTCTGCCCAGAATATCGCTTGGCCCATGTGTTTCTGGCGCTGGCCGGGGTCATGCGCCGGGTTCTTGAGCGAACCGAAGGACACCGTCATGTGGGGCGGTACTTCGTCCGGGGCATTTGACCAGAGCACATCAGCTTTCCCCGTCGGAAAGAACCAATGATTTGCCTTGGTCGCGCCTGCGGCCTCGATATCGCCTTCGAAACCAAGGAATAGGTTAAAATGCGCTATGCTAGAGGGCAGCGCACGGATCTGTGCCATCCAATCCTGGTGTTTGCAATCCTCGGGCAAGAGGGTGTCGATTGTCTCCCGCGCACCGATATCCGAAATCACAGCGTTCGCGCGAATCTCATCGCCATCATCGGTCCGGACACCCACAACGGTGTCGCCGTCAAATAGTAGACCTTCGACACGGACGCCCGCGCGGACTTCACCTCCATGTTTGGTTATGGTCGGGATGATGTGATTGGCATAGGCAGCGGCACCACCGACCGGATACCAGGACCCACTCGGTAGATATGCCCCCGCTATCAGGGCATGCATCGCGAAGCTGGCTTTGCTTGGGCGTCCACCATGATCACCCCATTGCGCTGCCATTACAGCGGCAAGCTCCGGGTTGTCTGTAAGCTCGTCGATGACTTCCTTGGTCGTGCGAGCACACCATTTCGAGATGGTACGACGGTTCCACCAATCGAGCATATCACCCGCGATCTCCGGCATCGCACGGGTCTGAAAGATCTTGTACATCGCCTCGTAGCCCGACCGCATCGCGCGGATCCAGGCCTCAATCGCTACGGCCTGATCGGGATAGCGGTCCTTTAGGTCCCTTTCCTGCGCCTCATAGGGGCGGGAGAGCGACAGCGGTTCGGCCGATCCTATATGCAGTGTGTCGTAGACCGATCCCAATGGCGCGAAATCGATGGGCGTATCAGACAACCAGTCAAGAAGAGCACGAGCGCGGTCTCCCGGAGCCATTTCGCTCAGGTAGTGTACGCCCACGTCCCAGGTGAAGCCGTCACGGGAGAAGCTGTGCGTCAAGCCGCCGAGTGTTTGGTGCTGCTCGAGCAGCGCCACCTTATGACCAACACGGCTCAAAGCCGCAGCGGCGGCCATGCCGCCCATACCCGAACCGATGACGATGGCGTCCCAATGAGTTTTGTTGCTGTCGACCATTTTGAACTTCCCCTGCATCGCCCGTTTGTTTTGCATTTAAGTGCAAGACAAGTACACGTGGAGTGATACACACTTTGATCGTGATCAATCGCATACTGATGAAAGCGATATTGTTGCACTGAACATGCTTAACCGGTATTGATCTGCGTCAATGCTGTCACCCAATGTCAAAATAGTTTGTCATGAGAGATCGTGGCTGCGGCGGCGGTATTTTGTAAAATGGCAGAGTCCCAGCAGAATGAAATTTCCAGTGTAGGTGTCGCTATCCGCTCCATCCGGGTCTTAAGTTCCGGGTGGGCAGAGCAGCATAAAGAGCATCGTTATGGTAGTTGGAAGCCAAGATTGTTGTGGGCCCTGACCTCCCGAAGTTGGGTGAAGCTCCCCATCAACTATTTCTTGATCGATCATCGAGACGGACCGATCCTGTTTGATACCGGGATTGATCCGGCAATCGTTACGAACCCGGGTTACATCTCTCAATGGATTGGCCGCTTCTTACTGCAACGAATCTTTCGTTGGCATATCACAGAAGAAGATAGACTTGATCATTGCCTTAAGCGCTTATCAATTGATCCGAAAAATATAAAAACCGCCGTCATCTCGCACCTCCACTTCGATCATGTTGGAGGCATTTCGCACATACCGCAGGCCGACATATTAGTCAGCGAGCAGGAGTGGGTACAATTGTCAGAGCCTCGTCCCGAACGCGAATGGATACTGCGAGAGCATATCAAAATACCGGGAGCCAAATGGAGGCCCATACGGTTCCAGCCCTCTTTTGATCCGCTCTTTGCTGATTTTGAGGGAACTTTTGATGTTGCTGGTGATGGATCGATGCTTTTATTGCCGACCCCCGGCCACACGCCCGGCTCATTGTCGATGTTGATCCGACAGGATGGGTGGAAACCCATTCTTCTTGTTGGAGACGTCACTTACGAGGCTCAACTGCTGGAAAGAAATCAATTTCCTGGAACAGGTGATGTTGTTGCATTGAGAAAAACCTATAACAAAATCCGAAGACTTTGCAAAAGCCTACCCGGACTTGTCGTGGTTCCGTCTCATGATTTTGGCGCAAACGATAGTATCGCCAACGCGATCAGAATGACAGGAAGAGTATGACAACAGACCATCCAAATATCTCAGTGCTGAAGAAGCTCGACCTTCGCGATCTTGGCAGCGCAGAAAACCTCTTCTCGCAGGATTTTGTGTGGCACTACTTCAATACTGAACTTCCCGACCTGGAGGGGGATTATCATGGCCTTGATGGCCTTAAGTCCTTTTTCAGAAAGTTGGCCGGCAAGACGGCTGGTACATTCAATGTTGAACCTTTATCCATTACCGCTATGGGTGATGAATTCGTCATCGTTCACGTCCGGGACACAATGACTCTTGACGCGCAATCCGTGGCTCTTGATGCCGTCGTGGTGTGGCGCATCGTCGAGGGATTAATCGCCGAGGCCTGGGACATCCCTGCAATCAACACCGTCTCGGTTTTGGGAAGCAGTGATACCCCGAAAAGATGAAATGGCCTGTGATCAGCCATGACACTTGAATTGAGAAACCATAGTGAAACTGCCGTTCAATATCCTCAAGGCTGGGGAATTTTGGGCCCGAAGTGTGTGTGGCCCCTTTATTCTGAAGGGTAGCTTTCCGACGGGCGCACGGCATCACTTGCCTGTTGGGCGCATATAATTCATCAGATCTCAGCCGGGTACATGGTTCCTTACGGGGTCGGCAGTTGCAGGCAATCGGCCGCTAAAACCACATATATGGATCTGGGACCCGGCCTCGAAAAATGAGCCCGTGGAAATCGCCCGGTTGAAGCGTCCATACTCCGGTGAAAAACTGGAGGGCATTGCCGTTCTGGGAGATCGGCCGCCAGAAGCCGCTACAATTGACCTGCTGCTCACCATAGACGGCCAGAACGACGTTCCGGCCCTTGCCGTTCTCAAAAACCTCGCCATCCCGAACTAGCGGGCGCGCTAATTGTTGCAATAGTTTTTGACCGCCCAGTCGATGTTCTGCTGCAATGTAGCGATGCGCCCATTGTAAAGTTTCGTCAGACAGGCCGTGTCCGAGCCGCAAGACGCACGGGACTTAAGGAACGCCTGCGCCTCGTCCCGGCGATTGCCGCTTGCACCCATCAAAAGCGGCATTGCCTTGTAACCATACCAGAGACCTGCCATCTCTGAATCAAGCGCCGAAAGGTCCGCATTGGAACAGATTGCCTTCTCATCTGCGGTCGTTGCCTTGGCGCAATCGAAACTCGCGGCCTGCAGCGGCGATGTCATTGCTATCATCATAGCGATGGCCGGCGCGAAAACAGTCTTGTTTCGCGAACGGAGCAACAGTTCCATGTATTCACCTCCTGCTTTATCTCGGGCGTGGACTTATTCCCTTGCCGAACCCGGCATGCCGTCAAAAACCTTCACGCCATCCGGTATTTTGAGCCAATCGGGCTTGGTGCGGGCAAAAACGTAACGCTCCGGTTTGAACCAGGATGAAGGCTCGTCGAAAGTCCCGCCGGCAAGCCCCCGGTAGCCGGGAAGAAATTCGAGCGTCCAGGTAAGCGCCGTGCCGCAATTCTTACAGAACTGACTGTCGATCCAGCGGCCGGCATCCGAAATCAGGCGGTGTGTTTTTAGACTTCCCTGCAGGAACTCGACATTTTCCTCTTCAAAATAAACCGACACGCCAAGCGCGCTGCCGGTGCGTTTTCTGCACCATTCGCAAGAACAGGCACTTACCCTTTTCGGACTGCCCTTCGCCCGGTAGCGGACACTCCCGCACACGCAGCCTCCCTCATGGAATTCGCTCACCCGCATTCCTCCTCAAGTTCGTTAGGTCGGTCTCATTCATTTGTGAGGTTAGATTGGATTATTCGCGCGTCAACACGGGAACCCGGAACACCGGTGCTACAGTTCGGCCGGGTCCGTCCCGTCCTCTTCATTTTGCGCTGCTTCATTTTCGCTGCAGTCGATCGCGTATTCACGACCATCCCACAGAATGAAACACTCGGCAGATTCAGCCGCATCTTCGTCAACCTCGCCGCCACAGGCTTTGGGAATGACGACCAGTATCAAAAAGGCCAGCACGGAGGCCGTAAAGGCGTTTTGCCAGCCCTGATTGAGCATTCCTCGGTTCCTTGCTGAACAAATTTATGGCCGCCGGGCGGCACAGCGGCCAGTGTCGTGTACCCGGCGTGATTTTGCAACCGCGGACCCCTCATATACGAGCAGCAATGCCGGGTACGGAAAACTGCCCCGCAAGGCTGCGGCAATTTGTCGATCGACACATTTTCGACCCGATTGAATGGGCAGGAATGGCCAAGGGCGCGCCAACCCAGACGGGAGACAATCTTGCGCAAAATTCTGTTTCGGACCGTACGGAAATGCCGTCGGGCGTCGAATTGGGTCGATGGCGTCGTCGGCCAGGCAGTAATTGTCGTGCTCGCGGTTCTTTTGGCCGCTACGACAGCCGCGTCCGCGTGACGCCGTTCAGCCAGTGCGGTATCGATCGCCTATCCACGCAGTTCCGGCGGCACAGTATCCCAAGGCTGTGCTTCGCTTTCAAAAACAGCAAATTGCGGCCTGAAAACAGTCGGGTCGTCGAGTGTTGCCGCCAGCAGATAGATGCGTTCCGGAAAGCGTTCGGTACTCGAGACGATCGGCGAACCGCATTCGGGACAAAAACCGGTTTTTGTGCGTGCGCCGGTGTCGGCAACATGCTCATAATGTTTGATCGGGCCATGCAAGCGTGTTTCCGCGCGGCTTACCGCAAAGGCGGGCGCGTGCCCGGTCCCGGTTGCGCGCTGACATTTGCGGCAATGGCACTGAAAGGAGAACTCCCAGTCTCCGGGCGTTTCGTAACGGACTGCGCCGCAGGCACACCCGCCCGTCAGCGTTCTCATTTTATCTGGCTCTGTCATGGTCGCCTCATTTTTCGCTTGCATTTCACAAGTAAAATCTGTTCACTTGTGAAATGCAAGCGAAATATTTATGACTTGAATGCGATATCCATGGCCGAAAACGAAATCCCCTTGCGCTCCCACTGCCCGGTCAATTTTGCACTGGAGGCCGTCGGTGACCGCTGGAGCCTGATCGTCATGCGCGACATCCTCCTCAATGGAAAGTTCCGCTTCCGAGAACTGATGGAAGCGGAAGAAAACATTGCGTCCAACATCCTGAGCGAAAGGCTCTCCCGGCTTGCGGCGCTCGGCATCATTGAAAAAATCAAAGATCCGCACGATCGGCGGCAATTCGTTTATCAGGCAACGTCAAAGGGGGAAGCGCTCATGGGCGCCGTGCTCGAACTGGGCGCATGGGGTGCAGAGTTCGATCCGGAAACGGACGCCCCACCAGGCACGCCGGAGCACTACAAAAGCGACCGTGCGGGCACGATCGCTGCCGCTCTTGAATCGTATCATGCGATGAAACCGAAACTCTCGAAGTGAATCCGATAACGTAAATAACTATCTGTAATATTTATATAATAATAGGTTTAGCGCGACCTGTTACCCGATTTCAAACGTCATGAAGATGCTGTTGGGATCTTCGACGTAATCGCCAAAAGGTGCACAGGCTGAAAATCCAAAACGCTCATAAAGCCGGTGGGCAGCCCTGAACCCATCCATCGAACCGGTTTCGAGGCTAAGCCGCCTGTAGGCGCGCTGTTCGGCTTCATCCATGATCGTCTTGAGGATAGCCGCGGCTACGCCCTGCCCGCGCGCGGCAAGCGCCGTATGCATGGATTTGATCTCTCCGTGATGGGCATCCAGTTCCTTGAGCGCACCGCATCCCACAAGCAAATCATCACGCCACGCGGTCCAGAAGGTAACATCAGGCGTCCGCAACCCATCCAGATCAAGTGCGTGGGTGCTTTCAGGCGGCGACAATCCCCTCATATGGTCGAGATGCACCTGCAACAGAGTGGCAATCTCCGGACCGCGCAAATCATCCACCCGAATAAGCATTCGCCACCTCGCTGCCTTGCATCGTTTCCACGTTGCAAACTGCCTAGCAGTTTTGTCCACAACGTCAAAGGCGACGGGCGTTTACCCTACCATTTTCCGATCAGAATGCCGATTTCGTCTTCGTCGCGCCTGAGAACTGCAACCCCCTCCTTCGACATGGTGGTCCGGTTTTTGCGGTCGATGAGCCGATCGAACAGGATTTCCTTCAAATCCGCGCGAACCTCCTGGTGTTCAGCCGATCGCCCGAGATCGTGGAACTCGTCCGGATCGTTCAACAGGTCAAAGAGCTGCGGCGGGAAGCCCTTGAAATGGACGTATTTCCACCGGTCGGTGCGGATCATGTAGCCGCGCGCGTCGTCTACGCCGACCTTTAAAGTGTTGCGAGCCTGATAGAAGGCGTAATCGATCTCCGAAAACACCGACTGGCGCCAGTTCTTCGGGGTTTCTCCACTCAACAGCGGCATCAGGGAGGCGCCTTCAAGGCGGTGATCGGCCAACGGCGCACCGGTGGCTTCCAGGAATGTCGGAACCAGATCAATGGCTTCCACCAGCGCATCGCTGACCGTGCCCCTTGTGCTGTCGGCAGCGGATCTCGGGTCGGAGATGATCAGCGGCACGCGCACCGAAACCTCGTGGAAAAGTTCCTTTTCGCCCATCCAGTGATCGCCGAGATAATCGCCGTGATCGGAGGTAAAGACGATCATGGTCTCATCGGCTTTGCCCGTCTCTTCCAGATAGGCAAAGACCCGGCCAAGCTGGTCGTCGATCTGTTTGATAAGGCCCATATAGGCAGGCATCACCGTTTCACGGGTCTCGGGTTCGGAAAAGCTCCGGCTGACCTCCATATCCATGAAGGCGCCATAGACCGGATTCGGGTCCACCTTTTCACTCGGGTCGCGCTGGACGGGCAGAAATGTGTTCGACCCGTACATGTTGTGGTAGGGCGCCGGCGCCATATAGGGCCAGTGCGGCTTGATATAGGACAGGTGCAGGCACCAGGGCCGGTCACCGCTTTCCTCCATGAATTCCAGCGCGCGGTTGGTCATGTAGACGGTTTCGGAATGCTCCTCCCTGACGCGCGCGGGCAGTTTCGAGTTGCGGAGATACCAGCCCGACAGCACTTCACCGTCCGGGCCTTCGGCGGCATTGGCGTAATCGTTCCAGGGGTTTTCGCCGACATATCCCTTCGACTTCAGCCAGTCGTTATAGGCAAGATTATCGCCCTTTCTTTTAAGCAGCGGCGTCGGGTGAAGACCATCGTCTCGCTCATAGGGCTCAAATCCGGGTTCCGACACGATCATGCCGATTTCCGTGTCCTGATTGAGCCCCAGACGGGCCATGCCCTCCGCATCCGGTATCATATGGGTCTTGCCGACCACGGCCGTGCGAACGCCGACCGGCCGCAGATAGTCGCCGAGGGTCAATTCGCCGATGGGAAGCGGCACTCGGTTCCAGGTTGCACCGTGACTGAAGACGGTCCGCCCCGTATAACAGGAAGCCCGTGACGGACCGCAGACCGGCGACTGAACATAGGCACGATCGAACCGGACGCCACGCTTCGCTAAACCGTCTACGTTCGGCGTTTCCAGATGCGGGTGGCCGTAGCAGGACAGATGGTCCCAGCGCAGCTGGTCGGCCATGATGAAAAGGATATTCTTGATCTTGGACATAGCTACCTCACCGCATCATAGCGGGCAGAGTTGTTGCAATACCCGGCACCGAAAAGACCAATACCAGTCCGGCGACCATGGCAAAGATGAACGGGACAACGCCGCGGAATATCTGCGCAAGCTGCGTATCCGGCATGACCGATTTCACGACAAACACATTCATGCCGATGGGCGGCGTGATCAACCCGAGTTCCGTAACCAGCACCACCACGATACCGAACCAGATCATGTCGACCCCGGAGGCATAGAGCGACGGCAGGAACACCGGCACAAGCAAAAGCAATATGCCGATCGATTCGAAAATCATGCCCATCACGACGGCGATGAGTGCGATTGCCAGCACCAGTTGCCATGGGTTGAGTTGCAGCTCATCGATAATGTCGAGCAGATCGTATGGCATGCCGGAAAGGTTGATGAACTGTGCGAAGACGAGTGCGCCGAAAATGACCATGAACAGTGTCGCCGTGGTCTTGGCCGCTTCGACCAGGCAGTCTTTCCATTCGGAGATCCTGCGAAGATAGCCACGCGAGATTGCGATGATCGCCGCGCAAAACGCTCCGATGCCCGCGGCCTCGGTCGGCGTGAAGACGCTGCCATAGATGCCGCCCAGAACCACGATGAACAGCCCGATGACCGGCCAGACCGCTTTCAGGGCTTCGCGCTTGCGCTCCGCTGAAAGCGGCTGGCCCGCCGGCCCGGCTTCGGGATTGATCCAGACCGTCGCGGTGATTGCCACAAAGAAGAGCAGGATCAACAACAGCCCCGGCAGAATGCCCGCCATGAAAAGCTGCCCGATATCCTGTTCGGCAACGATCCCGTAGATGACCAGCGGAACGGATGGCGGGATCATGATGCCGAGCGTGCCGCCGGCGGCAATCGTTCCGGTGGCGAGACTGTCCGAGTAGCGGTATTTGCGCATCGGCGGCATGGCCACCTTGGTCATGGTTGCCGCCGTAGCTAGAGACGATCCGCAGACGGCCGAAAATCCGGCGCAGGCAGCGACGGTAGAAAGCGCCAGCCCGCCGCGCAGCTGCCCGAGACCGGCATAGGCAGCGTCATAGAGATCGCGGCTGATGTTGGCGCGGTAGATAAAGACGCCCATGAGAATGAACAGCGGGATGACGCTGAAATTATAGTTCATGGCATCGTCGATGATCTGCTGACCGGCCATAGCGAGCGACGCCGTCCAGCCGCGTTGCAGGGCAAAACCGACAACGCCAACCAGGAAAGTGGCGAACCCAACCCGGAAACCAAAGAAGCACAGCGCAATAAGAACCGCGAACCCGCTAAGCGCAGTAATCATAGACCGTCCTCCACGGGCGTGCCGGGCTCGCGCCTGTCGGGAAGCGCCAGCCCCAATAACTGCGCAATCAGGCTTATGAACGAAAACCCGGCCACGGCACCGGCAACAATGGAAAGCGGCCATTCGAGCACGACCGTCACCGAATTTCGCTCCTGCGCCTCGACTGCATATTCCGCCAGCTGCCAGGCGATTAAAGCCATTGCGACGACTGAAAACCCCTGGATTAAAAACCGGTGCAGTCGTGGAATCCTTTGTCTGATGCGCTCTTCGAACAGTTCGACAGTGATGTGATCGTCATGGGCATTGACAAGGCTGAGACCGGCAAAAATGGTCATGGCCAGCAGGAACTGGATCATTTCCGCCGCGCCGAATATGGGTGCCTTGAACAGATATCGGCCAACGACATCGGCGAATGTCAGAACCATCATGACAAATATCAGGATTGCCGATATCCACTCCAGTACCGATAAAATGGGAGCGAGTATCGACCGGGCGAGCTTTTCCATTGCTGCCTTCCTTTTCCGATCCGCCCGGCTCAAGCGCTTGCTCGAGCCGGCGGCAGATCCCTATTTGGACAGTTCCTGTACACGGGCGGTATAGAAGTCATAGGCGCCCTGCCCGTCGATCCCGGCGGCCTTCGCCTTTTCGATCCATGCGGCGGTGGCAAATTCGGACGCTTCCTTCAATGCCTTTTCGAACGCGGGATCGGCCGGTACGATCGTCAGGCCCTTTTCCTCAAACGTCCCGAGTGCTGACAGGGTGGATTCCCGCCACAAACCCGCGGCCATACGGGCAAATGCTTCCCCGCTTACCTCGGTAATTGCCGCACGGTCCTCTTCCGAGATTTCTGCCCATTTGTCGTTGTTGATGATCAGCGAAAAGCTGGTCGTGTAGATGTTTTCCGAGAACTTCGTCATCGACTTTGTGTAGGGCATCAGCTGGAAGGCACGGACCCCTTGCGGATCGAGCCCGATATGCGCATCGACAACGCCGCGCGAGATAATCTCGTTTGACTTGACCGCCGGTGTGGCAACGACACCCGCACCGATGTTCTTCATGATCGCGGCGAGCGTACCGGGCAATGCCCATATCTTGCGCGATTTCAGCTCGTCCATCGAGTTCACGGGTGTGTCCGTCTGGCTATAAAGTTCCCCGGCTGAAATCACCCACTGAGACAGAAGATGGACACTGTCGAATTCGTCGGGGAAGAACTTCTGGTTGGTCTCCCACAAAGCGGTCGACATTGCGACTGGGTCATCCGTCGAAATGAAGGGGTTCATGGCAACAAGCGGCCCGGTTACCCGATTCTGGATCAACCCGTTGAACTGCACCGAGACATCGGCAATGCCCTTTTCGACAGCAGCCAGTTGCTCCGGCGGCGCTGCAACGGATTTTGGAGGAATGATGCCGGTCACCCGTCCGTCCGTGACACGCTCGACCTCCGCGATCCAGTTTGGCAGAGCCTTCTGGCAGACAAAATGCTGTGGTGGCCAGAAACAGTTCACCACAAGGCGCGTTTTTGCCTCCGTAACCTGGATGGTGCCGAGACCAGCGGCAATTGCCAATCCGGCTGTCAGAACAACGCCTTTGATCGAAATATTCATGTCACTCCTCCCTTTTGATTTTAAAACTAGAATGTGGTGCGGTCCGCTCCTTTCAGGTTCAGCATTTCCCGCGCCTCGTCCGGCGTGGCGACCTCGCAACCCAGCTCCCCGACAAGGCGGCGGATCTTTGCGACCTGCTCCGCATTGGACTTGGCGAGCTTGCCGCGCCCGATCATCAGGCTGTCCTCGAGCCCGACGCGCACATTGCCGCCAAGCTGCGTCGCGGTGGTTGCGAATGGCATCTGCGCGGCTCCTGCGCCGAGGACAGACCACTGGTAATTGTCGCCAAACAGGCGGTCCGCTGTCCGCTTCATGAAGATCAGATTGTCGATGTCGGGTCCGATTCCGCCAAGGATGCCGAAGACAAACTGGATAAAGACGGGCGGCTTGAAGAGACCGCTGTCCATGCAGAACTTGAGATTGTAGAGATGGCCGACATCGTAGCATTCGTGCTCGAACTTGACGCCGTGCCCCTGGCCGAGCTGATCGGCCACATAAGCGATGTCGGCAAACGTGTTGCGGAAGATATAGCCGTCCGAATTGCGCAGGTAGTCTTCTTCCCAGTCGAATTTCCAGTCGTCGTACTTGTCCGCAAGCGGATGCATCGAGAAATTCATCGAACCCATATTGAGGGAGCACATTTCGGGCGAAGCCCATTTGGCCGGGGCGATGCGTTCTTCCATCGTGTTCAGCAGGCTGCCGCCGGTCGATACGTTGATGACCGCATTGGTCGCCTGCTTGATGACGGGCAGGAAGCGCTTGAAGTGCTCCGGGTCGATCGAGACGGACCCATTTTCCGGATTGCGGGCATGGAGATGCAATATGGATGCACCGGCCTCGGCCGCTGCGACCGCCTGGTCGGCAATATCCTCCGGGCGATACGGCAACGCATCCGACATGGTCGGCGTATGAATGGCGCCGGTGACCGCACAGGTGATGATGGTTTTACGTTGCCTGCGGCTCATGCGCATTCTCCTTGTTTTCGATATTCTCCGGCTGCTGGCTGGCTCCCCGGACAACCACACGGCGTGACAGCGCAAAGAGGTCGAGATCGGTCTTTTCGCGCACGTAGCCCCAGATTCCCTTCGGCGCGTGCAGCATGATGACAATGGCGACGAGGCCGAGGATCATCAGGTAAAGCGCGCCGAGGTCGGCGAGCGTTTCACGCAGCAGGAAGAAGATGATGGTGCCGATGATCGGCCCCTCGATGGTGCCGATCCCGCCGATAACCACGATGAAGATGACAAAGGCCGTCCAGTCGTTGACGCTGAACGCGGCATCCGGCGATATGCGCAGTTTCTGCAGGAAGATCAGCGCGCCGACAGCGGCCGTCAGGGCGCCCGTGACGACATAGACAAAGAACTTCGCGCGCCAGATGTCGATGCCAAGGCTTTGCGAGGCAAGTTCGTTGTCGCGAATGGCCGTCAAGGCCACACCACGGCGCGAGCGCAGCAGAACGCAGACGAGCGCCAGCACCAGGACAACAATCCCTAGCGCCATCCAGTAGGTCGTCGCCTCGCGCATGGCTCGGCTGGCGGCGATGGACTTGACCACCGTGACCGGCAGGCTGGTCCCGGACCCGCCGCCAAGGGCGGAAATCTGCGCCGCTGTGAGGCGGAAGACCTCGGCAATCACCCAGGTACCGATGGCAAAATAGGCGCCGCGCAGCCGGAAGATCAAAACCGCCACCGGAATGGAGACGAGCGCCCCGGCAATGCCGGCAATCGGGATCGCAATCAACGGCGAGAAGCCGAAGAATATGGTCAGGGCTAACAGGCAATAGCCGCCGAAGCCGACAAAGGCCTGCTGGCCGACGGAGACGAGGCCTGCATAGCCGGCAAGCAGATTCCAAAGGCTGGCGAGTGCCATATAGAGGAACAATTCGCTCAAGAGTCGCATGTCGGCCCTTCCCGCCCACCACGGCGCACAGGCAAGGGCGATCAGGACCAGGACCGCGACGACCGCCGCGATGCGGCTTGCGGGTGAAAACCGGACGACTGCGTATTGTTGTGAAGCGCTCATCCGTCAATCCTCGGGAAAAGTCCGCGCGGGCGAATGGCCAGGATCACCAGAAAGGCGATGTGCCCGGCCAGCAGCTGCCAGCCCGGATTGATCTGCGCGCCGATGTTCTGACAGACGCCAAGTATGATACCGCCGACAAGCGTGCCCCACAGATTGCCGAGCCCGCCGATGATGACAGCCTCAAAACCGAAGATCAGGCGGCCGGGGCCGGCGGACGGGTCGAAACTGGTTCGAACACCGAGGAAGATACCGGCAATCGCCACGACAACGAGCGCCAGTGCCATCGCCAATCCGAAGACATGGCTTTTGTTGAGCCCCATCAGCTGGGCGATATCCTGATTGTCGGAGGTGGCGCGAAAGGCCCTGCCCCAGGCAGATCGGTAGAATATCCACTGAAGCCCGCCGATGACGACTATCGCGGTCGCGAACATGAGCATCGGCAGGACACCGATGTTCAGACCGCCCGGCAGTCCGACACTTGCCGTTTCGATGGCCCCGGCGCTCATCTTCTGCGGGTCGGCGCTATAGAGTTCCAGAAGACCATTCTGGATGATGACCGAAAGGCCGAAGGTGACGAGCAAGGGCGGAAGGATATCGTCACCGAGGGTCCGGTTCAGTACCAGCCGCTGCAGGGCGTATCCGATCAAACCCATGACAGGCGCGACGATCACTATGGACAAGAGTGGATTGATACCGAGTGTCGTTGTCACCGTCAGGCCGAGAAATGCTGCAAGCACAATCAGATCGCCATGGGCAATGTTGACCAGCCGCATGACCCCAAAGATGAGCGACAGGCCGGCCGCAAACAGCGCGTAGAGACCGCCGAGCAGGATGCCTTGAATGATCGCGTTGACCCAATCCATGTATCAGACCCCGAAATATGCTTTGCTGATGGCATCGCGCGAGACAGCGCCGGACTCGCCTTCGAGCGACACGCGCCCTTCCTGCAGGCAGTAGACCCGGTCCGAAATGTCGATGGCTCTGGTGATGTCCTGTTCGACGACGATGGCGCTCATGCCCGTACCGATGACACCCGGCAGCGCCTCGTAGATGGATTTGATGATAATCGGCGCCAACCCGAGGCTGATCTCGTCGAAGAGCAGAAGATCCGGGTTGGCCATGAGCGCCCGGCCGATCGCCACCATCTGTTGCTGACCGCCCGACAAAGACGTCGATTGCTGGCTGCGGCGCTCGGCAAGGACCGGGAAAAGCTCGTAGACACCGTCGAGCGACCAGTCGCCCGGCCGTCCGGCCTGGCCGCCGATGACGAGGTTTTCCTCCACCGACAGTGACGGGAAGAGCTGGCGGCCCTCGGGCACCATGGCGATGCCCATTTCGGCAATCTGGTCGGCGCGAAGGCCACCAATATTCGTACCCGCGAAACAAACCATTTCGGGTTTGTTGGTCAATAGCCCCGTCACGGATCGCATCAGCGTGCTTTTGCCCGCGCCATTGGCCCCGATAACGGCGATGATCTCTCCCTTTTTGACCTGCATCGAAACGCCGAACAGAGCCTGGAAATCGCCGTAGAAGCTGTCGAGACCTTCTATTTCGAGTATCGCATCAGACACCGGCTTCAATCCCCAGATAGATTTCCTGCACTTCGCGGCTGGCCATGATCTCGTCGGGCTGGCCTTCTGCAATCTTCCTGCCAAAATCGATGACAATCAGCCGGTCGACAACGGCCAGAAGCGCATGCACGACATGCTCGATCCAGATGATCGAAACACCCGAGGCCCGCACATCATTGATTGTCGCGATCAGCGACTGGCATTCCTGCTCGGTGAGGCCGCCGGCGATTTCATCGAGCAACAGCAGCGAGGGCTTCGCGCCGAGCGCTCTTGCGAGTTCAAGCCGTTTGCGCTCCAGCAGGGTCAGACCGCCGGCCGGCGCGTTTGCCCGTTCCATCAGGCCGGTTTGTTCAAGAATATTGAGACACAGCTCATTGGCCCTGTGGCCGGCTTCCCCTGCCCCTTGCGTTGCGGCGACCAGAACATTCTCAAAGACGCTCATGGCACCGAACGGCTGCGGGATTTGAAAAGACCGCGCAATGCCTGCACGGCATCGGGCGGCAGCCGACAGCGACGTCACCGGCTGCCCCTTGAAATAGACGTCACCGGATGCCGCTCGAACGGTTCCGGTAATCAGGTTGAACATCGACGTCTTGCCTGCACCGTTCGGTCCGATAACCCCCAGCGCTTCGCCTTCGTCAAGCGAATAGCTCAGGGCGTCGGCAACGACGATCGCACCATAGGATTTGCTCAGGTCTTTCAGTTCAAGAACGGCAGTCATCGATACCCGCGTGTTGTTCAATAGGGTTCAAGTCCTCAAAGAGGAGCCGAGCTAATCCGGACAGGCGGCCCGTAGCTGCCAATTCCTGTCCGGACCCTCACCCGGAGATTTTGGCGCGCTTGCTCCCTAGGAGAGAAGCAGCAGCTCGCCTCCGAGCGGTATTTCTGGTGCCGTGGCATTGGCAGTTATCACCAGATCAAAATTGTTGTCGCTTCCCTGCCACTGACCCGCAACCAGCGGTGTCTTGGTGACATTCTTGACCGGGCCGACGCTCCAGTTCACCGAACCGACGATGGTGTTGAGATCGGTGGTCTTGATCGCCTCGACAATCGCCAGGTTGTCATCCAGATCGGCCGAACGGCGTATGACATCGGCCGTCACCTCGAACAGCGCGTGTTTGAAGCCAATAGGTTGCGTCCAGGGCCGTTTGGTGGCTTCGCTGTAGCCTTCGGCAAGAGCGCGTGCGCTCTGGTCGGTGAGACTTGAGGAGAATGGATGGTTCGGCGACCACCAGATTTCCGAGGACAGGCCGTCACCACGCGGACCGAGCGATTCAATGACAGATGGGAAGAGTAACGCCTTGCCGATTGTCACGATCTTCGGCTGAAAGCCCTGCTGGGCCGCCTGCGACCAGAAGTTGGCGAAGTCCGGCGGGATCATGTTGCCGGTGACGATCTCGCACCCGGCCTCCTTGAACGCAGAAATCTGCGCAGAGAAATCATCTGTCAGCGGCTGGTAGCGGCCGGGATCGACAAGCGTATATCCGGCTTCCTTCAGCGGTTTTGGAAATCCGAGTTCCGGATGCCCCCAGGCATTGCCGTCGGCATCGTTGGGGAACAGTCCGCCGACCGTCTTGGCAACACCGCTTGAACCCCACAGATCGAGAAACGCTGCAATGACATCCTCGAGACCCCAGAAGAAATGATAGGTGTATTCAAAGCCGGTTGCCGGATTGCCGTTGCGGCCGAAGAAATAGGGCTGCCATGGGCAGTCGGTGGTGATGCACGGCACCTCATTGACCTCGGCCTGGTCCGCAACAGGGTTGGTCGTATCCGGGGTCGAGGCGGCAACGATAATGTCGACTTCGTCGCCCAAAATGAGATCCGCGGCGACTTCGGCAGCACGGTTGGGGTTGGACTGTGAGTCCTTTGAGATAATTTCGACCGAGTAGTCCTTGCCGTTGTTTTGCAGGCCATTGGCAAAGGCTGCGTTGATACCGGCCAGCACGTAATCATCGGCCTCGGCAAAGCCGGCAAGCGGTCCGGTTCTGGGGCTGACATGCCCGACCTTGATAACCGGGTTCGCAGCATAGGCGCGTGTATGGCGCAGGATCGCCGGCGCTGCAACCATTGCTGCGCCTGCCTTGATCACAGAACGGCGTGTGATACCTGTCGTCTTGTGTTGCATGGTCTTCCTCCCTATTTTGCCAACGCAACCAGCGGGTTGGCACGCTTAATCCAATATGGTTTCGAGCTTTCTCAAATGATCGGACACACGCTTGCGCAGCTCCTCAGCCTGCTGCGGTGTCCATTCGTAAAACCCCTTCCCCGATTTCATGCCAAGCCGGCCGTTCTCCACCAGATCCTCGAGATACGGCGAGGGATTGCCGCTATCTTCCAGATCCGAAAGGACATTCCGGTGAATGGCCAGCGTCAGATCGGTGCCGACAAGATCGGCATTGGCCAGCGGCCCGAGAACCGCAAGCCGGCGTCCGAAGCTGGAGTTGATGACCGTATCAACCGCAGCCGCATCGCAAACGCCGTTTTCGACAAGGCTGATGGCCTCGCGCCACAGCGCGTGCTGCAGGCGATTGCCGATAAAGCCCGGGACATCTTTTTCCACGCGCACGGGTGTCTTGCCGATCGACTGCAGCAACTCCGTTACCTGCTGCATGACCGGTTCCGAGGTCCATTGCGTGCGGATAACCTCGACCAGCGGGATCATGTGCGGCGGGTTCCACCAGTGGGTGCCAAGCGCATGTTCCCGGGTTTTCATCTTTTGAACAATGCTGGTAATCGGGATCACCGATGTGTTCGAAGCAAGAATGCACTCAGCCGGAGCGGCCGCTTCAAGATCGGCAAAAATCTGCTGCTTGAGTTCCAGGCTTTCGGGTGCGGCTTCGACCACAAATTCGGCTTGGGCGACGCATTTTCCAAGGTCGCTGACCGGCGTGATGCGCGTAACCGCTTCATCGCACTGCTGCGCTGTATGCCCCAGGGCCTCGAGGCTTGCCGCCGCCCGCGCAGCCAGCGTTTCAAGGCTGTCTGCATGGGTATCAAACACGCGCACATCATGCCCGGCACGCGCAAAGGAAATAGCGATTCCGTGCCCCATCAGGCCGGCACCGATAACCGATATGTTCACCGGTCCGCCCATCCCATTAGCCCGCCGTGTATCCGCCATCGGCATAGAGAATATGCCCGGTGTAAAAATCAGAGGCGTGGGATGCCAGGAACAACAACGGTCCGGCCAGGTCCTCGGGTTCACCCAGACGCCCTTTCGGTACCCGCGCGAGGAAACCCTGCCGGACATTCCTGGCTTGCTCGGTGTCTTCAAACATCCATGCCGTCAGCGGCGAGCGGAAGACCGTCGGCGCGATTGCATTGACGGTTATTCCTTCCGCGCCCAGTTCGCAGCCGAGTGCTCTGGTAATACCGTCGACGGCGGCCTTGGAGGCGCAATAGGCGGTGTAGCCGTTGGGATGGCCGAGAAGGCCACGCGCCGACGAAACCAGCACGATCTTGCCACCTTCGCCCTGCGCCTTCATTTGTTTGGTGGCTACCTTTGCCAGCATCCAACTCTGGGTTACGTTGGCATCCATGACGCCGGTAAAGTCCTCCAACGGCATTTCGTCGATCTTGGCGACCTTGTTCATTCCCGAGGCGACCACCAAAATATCAAGCCGGCCATGAGCCGTTACCGCAGCGTCGACCATCGCCTGGCAGTTTTCTTCACTGTCCGGGCGGCTGTTGACGGTTGTGACATCGGCAGCAAGCTCTGAACACTCTCGTGCAATCTCTTTCAAGGATTGGGAGTTGCCGGCTGCCAGAACGAGGCTGCATCCTGCGTCTGCCAGTGTTTTCGCAGCGACTGCCCCAAAGGCGCCCGTCGCGCCGGTGATCAGTGCCACCTTGCCCTTAACATCAAACAGGGAATAGGGATCGCCGAACGAACTCATTGCGTACCTCCCGGCTTTGCGCCTGGCGGATAGGGCATGGTGACAATCATTGTGACGACGTCATTGCCCTCGTTGCGGATTTCGCGCTCCTCGCCGCCCGGGATGAAAACCGTGTCCATCGGGCCTGCCACTTCTGTTTTCCCTTCGGCTTTCACAGTCAGTTGGCCGGAGAGCACCACGTAGACTTTTTCCAGGGGCGAGGCATCGGGCCCCGCCCCTCCACCGGGGAGGAAATGCGAGCAGCCGACCCAGAAATTCTCCGGACCCACATCGGAAAATCCCGCCAGCCGCAGTGATGTGCAGGCCTGATGGTTCGGCGCTTCGTAAGGCTCAGCTTCGTTAAAGCGCTTGATAAACATCAGAACGCCTCGCCTGTCTCAATACGGTAGTTCTGGCCGCGGTCGATCATCGCTACGAGGCGAATGATGCAGCCGTCGCCGCGATCCCAGTTCCAAGGGAAGAAGGCGAAGGTGCAGCGCTTGCCGGTCACGGCATCGAGATCGCCGCCGACATTTTCAATACCTAGAATACCGTTTTTAAAGAGGATGTTGTGGACCGGCTCCCAATCGGGGAAATCGTCCGCCCAGTCATTGCCGCCGGACCATTCCTTGTATTCTGCCTGAAGATGCGGATGCAGCGGGCCATTGCGATGCGGCCCGATGGCTGTCGCCAGCGGGTGGTCATTGGCCTGTGTGTCATGACCGACCACCTTGATGCCTTTTTCCACCATCCACTCGCCGGCTGAGGGGACCAGGCCCGGGCAGTGGGTGAAGTAATCACCGTCTTCATACTGCTTGTGCCAGCCGGTGTTGATGATCAGGACATCGTTCTTGCGGATTGCATGCCCGCACGCCTTTTCCAGATCGTCGGCAGTGATTGGTTCCCACGTTTTCTTCGGAATGGAGACGACCAGCCCCGATCCGAAAAAGTGCGGAAGCGGCACTTCGTCGATGAAGGGTGTACCCTGAACCACATGTGCGGGCGCGTCGATGTGCGTCGTCACATGCATGGTGGTTGTCAGCGTTTGCGACAGAACACCCGATTTGGCCATGTAGTGCATGCGCTCGATTTGCACATCGCGGAAATAAGGCCAGTTCGGGCACTGAAAGCCGTAGCGGTGCGACAGGTTGTAGAATTCGAGCCCCATATCGTTGCTCAGGTTTTCCTGAAAATCGATACCGCGGATTGTCACCGTCATAAAACACCCTCCCAGTGCAAATTCGTTGTACTGTTATATGATACATATGCACCGTATTGCGGTCAACATGAATTCGTGCAACAATTCAAACTTAGTGATAGAACGATGTGAAAAAGCCGAATCCGTTTGCAGATGGGACGGCAGACAGAGCCAATCGGATGAAAGATATGAATGTAGAAGTCGCAGAAAAAACTCAGTCCAATCAGGGTGTTCAGGTGATATCCCGCGCGGCGGACATTCTGCGCGCATTAAAGAATGAACATAAGGGCCTCAGCCTTGGCCAGATTGCCGAAAGGGTCGGACTGCCCCGTTCTACGGTACAGCGTATTGTCAACGCACTGCAGGCGGAGCGCTTTGTCATGGCCTCTTCGGCCGAGGGCGGCTTCCGGCTCGGCCCTGCAATTCAATCGCTGGCGGAAGCCGGCAGGATCAACATCGCCGAAATCATCCGGCCGACCCTTGCGGCACTTGCAAAACAGACAGGCGAGACCGTCGATCTGGCCGTCTACCGCCAGGACCACATGGTGTTTGTCGACCAGGTCGTCGGAACGCACAGGCTGCGCACGGTCTCGGCTGTCGGCGAGACCTTTCCGCTCTCAACGACGGCCAACGGAAAGGCGGCGCTGGCGCTTTTGAGCGACGATATCGGCGCGGCGCTCATAGCCCGTGAACTGGGTGCGGCTGAAACACCGAAACGCGTGCTGTCGGATATTATTCGCGAGGTCGAACAGATCCGCGACACCGGACTTGCCTTTGACATTGACGAGCACACGGATGGCATTTCAGCGGTCGGCACCGCCTTCAAGGATGCCAACGGTCTGATCTATGCCATATCCATTCCGGTTCCATCGCACCGCTTTGAAGGCAAGAAAGACAGGCTGTGCACCGCCCTTCTCACTTCAATGGATGAAATCCTCGCCAATCTCTAGACTTAGCCGCGACGCAGGCTGTCCGCGTTCTGATTGAACAGGACGTTGTTGTTCTGCGCGTTGTTTTCACCGCGGTTCTGGCTGTCCTTGTGTAAATCAACCGCGCGGCGAACGGCTGGCCGCTCCTTGATGCGTCCACGCCACGCGGTGACGTTGGGGAATTCATCGAGCGACGCACCGAGCGGTTTTGCGATAAGCACCCAGGGAAAGCTCATCATGTCGGCGACAGAATAGTCTCCCAGAATATAGTCCCGGCCGTCCAGACGGTTTTCCAACACCGCCAGATTGCGCGTATATTCGCCGTGGTACCGCTTGAACCCGTAAGCCTGCCCTTCGGGCGCATAATTGCGGAAGTGGCTGAGCTGACCGGCCATCGGGCCCTGATTGCCGGTCTGCCAGAAAAGCCATTCCAGCATTTCCTTTTCACCGGCGGGATCCTTCGGCATGAACTTGCCAGTCTTGCGGGCCAGGTAGATGAGGATCGCGCCGCTTTCGAACACTGTTACAGGCTCGCCCTCGACATCGCGGTCGACAATCGCCGGCATCTTGGCGTTGGGACTGATTTTCAAAAACTCCGGATCGAACTGTACGCCCTGGGCAAGGTTCATCAGGTGAGCGGTATATTTCAGGCCGCACTCCTCCAGCATGATGGCAACCTTCCAGCCATTGGGGGTCGGTGCGTAGTAAAAATCGATCATGATACGTTATCGCCCTTTTTTCGTAATCCTGCTACGCGCTCCCCGGTAACCGGCAAGGGACGCGCCCGGCACATTATGTAAGTCTTTTACGGTGTTTGTCATGGCGCGCTTCGAACAGCGCGCGGCGTCAGACCGAATTCCGATGCAAAGGCCCTGGTCATGGCGCTAGGATTCTCATAGCCGCAGCGCAGCGCGATTTCGCTCACCGGCATCTCCGTCTCGTCCACCAGCTTACGAGCCGCAAGCAGGCGCATGCGCCGGTAGACCGTGCGCGGTGTTGCCCCCAGTTCGCGCCTGAACCGCTGTTCTAATGCCCGCTGCGTCTGGCCGACGCGCCGCGCGATCTCCTTGACAGGCAAAGGAGATTCCAGTTCTTCCTGCATCATTCGCACGGCCCGCTGCACCGGTCCGGACTTCGGCGTCGCCAATTGAACCGGCATCGTTGCAGGTGCGCCCTCATGCATGAACAACCATCCGACCTCGATGCGCAGGGCCTCACCGTAGTGGATGCCGATCAACTCGCTGATCAGATCAAAAGCCGCCATTGCACCACCACATGTAATGCGATTGCCATCGATAACGAAGCGCTCGCGGCGCACATCGATATCGGGAAACCGCTCCGCAAAACTCTCCAGTTCCTGCCAGTGAATGGTGGCGCGGCGATCCTGAAGCAGCCCTGCCTCTGCGAGCAGCCAGCTCCCTGTATCGAGACCCGCCAGTACATCATAGCGGTGCGATGCGGCCCGTATCGCGGCCAAACAGCCGGGCGTTGCGAGCTTGCGGTAACCGTAGCTTGGAATCAGAAACAGGAGCTCCCCGTGCAGCTCATCCCGCAGGGCTGCATCGGGTTCAACGACGAGGCCACTGGAGGATGCGACCGGCTTGCCATCCAGGGTCAGATACCGCCATTTGTAGAGTTGGCGGCGCGCGAGGGTGTTGGCGGCGCGCAGCGGCTCCATCGTGTTGGCAAGGCAGTGGTTGGAAAACTGCTCAAAAAGCAGGATTCCCACCCGGTGCGTCGCCTCATAAGATTTGAACCAATCTCGCATGATTTTCATCTAAATCTGCATGATCGCGAATTGCAAGCGGCGTAGCGTTTTTATCCAGAGGAAGGAGAACCGCTATGCCGCTCGAAATGAACCGCGATGTCTTCATCACCTGCGCCGTCACCGGATCGGGAAGCTCGCAGGATCGCAGCCCGCACGTCCCGCGCAGCCCCAGGCAGATTGCCGAAAGCGCCATTGCCGCAGCCAGGGCCGGTGCCGCCATCGTCCATTGCCATGTGCGCGACCCCGATACCGGCACCCCTGCCCGCGATCCCAAACTCTACCGCGAGGTGACCGAGCGAATTCGCGATGCCGATATCGACGTGGTTCTCAATCTGACCGCCGGCATGGGCGGAGATCTTGTTTTCGGCTCGCCATCCTCACCGCTGCCGTTGGCGGAAGGAACCGATATGGCCAGCGCCGAGGAGCGCATGACGCATATTGTCGACTGCCTTCCCGAGATCTGCACGCTCGACTGCGGCACAATGAACTTTGCCGAAGCCGACTATGTCATGACCAATACGCCCGGCATGTTGCGAACCATGGGCGCTATGATGACCGGACTTGGCGTCAAACCGGAAATCGAGGCTTTTGATACCGGCCATCTCTGGCTTGCAAAACAACTCGTATCTGAAGGTGTTCTTGCGAGCCCGGCGCTGGTGCAACTGTGCATGGGCATTCCATGGGGCGCACCGGACGATCTCAACACCTTCATGGCGATGGTCAACAATGTTCCGGAGGACTGGAACTGGTCGGCCTTTTCCATCGGCCGCAATGAAATGCCCTATGTGGCGGCGGCGGTGCTTGCCGGTGGCAATGTGCGGGTTGGTCTCGAGGACAATCTGTGGCTCGAAAAAGGCAAACTGGCGACCAACGAAGCGCTGGTCGAACGCGCCGTCACAATCGTTGAAGCCATGGGTGCCCGGGTAATCGGCCCCGATGAAGTCCGTGAGCGTCTCGCCCTCACCAAGCGGGCACCGCGATGACGAAGACGGCAGCAATAATCGGCGGCGGTGTCATCGGTGGCGGCTGGGCCGCACGGTTTCTGCTGAACGGCTGGAACGTGCGGGTGTTCGATCCGGACCCACAGGCCGAGCGCAAGATCGGCGAAGTCCTTGATAATGCACGCCGGGCTCTGCCCCAGCTCTATGACGGATCCTTGCCGGCGGAGGGCAACTTGTCATTTCATCCGACAATCGCCGAGGCCGTCGCCGGCGTGACCTGGATTCAGGAATCGGTACCCGAGCGGCTTGACCTGAAGCACAGCACCTATGCGGAAGTCCTGGCGCACGCGCACGAAGATGCCATCGTTGGCTCGTCCACATCCGGCTTCAAACCGTCCGAACTTCAGGAAGGCACCGAAAGACCGGCAAGCATCATGGTCGCCCACCCATTTAACCCGGTGTATCTGCTGCCGCTCGTCGAACTGGTGCCTTCCGACATCAACGCTGCAGCTGACATCGAGCGGGCAAAGGAAATACTCAGTGGCATCGGCATGGCCCCGCTCCACGTCCGCAAGGAAATCGATGCCCATATCGCGGACCGGTTTCTGGAGGCCGTCTGGCGCGAGGCGCTGTGGCTCGTCAAGGACGATGTTGCCACGACACATGAAATCGACGACGCCATCCGCTACGGCTTCGGCCTGCGCTGGGCGCAGATGGGTCTTTTCGAAACCTACCGGGTCGCCGGCGGCGAGGCCGGCATGAAACATTTCATCGCCCAGTTCGGACCCTGCCTGCAATGGCCCTGGACCAGGCTTATGGACGTTCCAGAGTTGACCGATGAGCTCGTCGACAAGATTGCCGATCAATCGGACGAGCAGTCGGGAGCCCTCTCTATCCGCGCCCTCGAACGGCTGCGCGACGACAATCTCGTCGGCCTTTTGCGCGCGCTGAAGGACCGAAATAGTGCAGCCGGTGCGCTGCTCAACGATCATGAAAAGCAGATCAGCGTCCCGCTACCCGGACCGGCGAGCGAGATTTCCGCACCGTTGCGGTTAGGGGAAGCCACCGTGCTTCCAGCGTGGATCGACTACAACGGTCACATGACAGAATATCGCTATCTGCATGTTTTTGGCGATACGACGGACGCGCTTCTGCGGCTCATCGGGGCGGACCGCGACTATGTGGCTGATGGCCACAGCTACTACAATGTTGAAAGCCACATCATGCATCTCGATGAGGCAAAACTCGGCGAACGGCTGACGACGACAACGCAGATACTGTCCGCCGACGAAAAACGCATCCATCTCTTTCACACGATCTTTGCCGGCAGTGAACGCGCCGTCGCCACAGCCGAGCAAATGCTGCTGCACGTCAACAGCAAAGAAAGCAGAGCCTGCCCCGCCCTGCCCCATGTTCAAAGCGCGCTGGAAGCCATCGCCAATGCACACGCCGAAATGCCGCGTCCGCAAAGTGCCGGGCGTTTCACTGGCCAAAGGAGGTCCGCATGAATTTCGGATTGACCGACGAACAGGAGATGATCGTCTCCACAGTCCGTTCCTTCGTGGAAAAGGAAATCTATCCTCACGAGGACGAGGTCGAGCGCACCGGCATCGTGCCGGAAGATGTAGCCGAGGCGATCAAGCAGAAGACCATCGAGCTAGGCTTTTATGCCTGTAATTTCCCCGAGAGCGTCGGTGGCGCAGGCCTGTCCCACCTGGATTTCGCGCTGGTCGAGCGTGAGCTAGGTCGAGGTTCAATGGCGCTGAACCATTTCTTCGGGCGCCCCCAGAACATTTTGATGGCCTGCCGCGACGATCAGATCGAGCGTTATCTGCTTCCCGCTGTGCGCGGCGAGAAGATGGACGCGCTGGCGATGACCGAGCCGGATGCAGGCTCGGATGTGCGCGGCATGAAGTGTTCCGCCGTTCAGGACGGCTCCGACTGGATCGTCAACGGCACAAAACATTTCATCTCCGGCGCGGAACATGCCGATTTTGTCATCGTCTTCGTTGCCACCGGTGAAGACCAGACCCCGAGCGGGCCGAAGAAGCGTATCACCACTTTCCTGGTCGATCGTGGCACGCCCGGTTTCACCATCCGAGAGGGCTATCAGTCCGTCTCCCATCGCGGCTACAAGAACATGGTTCTTGATTTCGACAATTGCCGACTGCCGAAAGAACAGGTCCTCGGCGAAGTCGATGGCGGTTTTGCTGTGATGAATGAATGGCTCTATGCAACGCGCCTGACAGTTGCCGCGATGGCGGTTGGCCGGGCGCGGCGTGCCTTTGATCTTGCGCTCAACTATGCCGCCGAGCGCAAGCAGTTCGGTCAGCCGATCGGCAAGTTCCAGGGCGTTTCCTTCCAGCTTGCCGACATGATCACCGAAATCGATGCATCCGACCTGCTGACGCTTTGTGCCGCGTGGCGGCTCGACGAAGGCCTTCCCGCAAACCGGGAGATCGCCAGTGCCAAAGTCCATGCGACCGAAATGCTGGCAAAGGTGACGGACACAGCCATCCAGATCTATGGCGGCATGGGTCTTATGAACGACCTGCCACTCGAACGCTTCTGGCGCGACGCACGTGTCGAGCGTATCTGGGACGGTACTTCCGAAATTCAGCGTCATATCATCAGCCGCGATCTCCTGCGGCCGCTGGGTGCGTGAATGAGCGCGGGTCTGGAACGGCTTTTGCGCCCGCGTTCCATCGCCGTTGTCGGTGGCGGGGAATGGTGCAAAGCCGTCATCGAACAAAACCGCAAGATGGGATTTGCCGGCGAAATCTGGCCGGTTCATCCGAGCCGTGACACCGTGGCGGACCTGAGGGCCTTCAGCAGTATCGATGCATTGCCTGAAGCACCCGATGCAACTT
The DNA here is from genome assembly GCF_040932035.1 of Hoeflea sp. TYP-13. Taxonomy (NCBI): domain Bacteria; kingdom Pseudomonadati; phylum Pseudomonadota; class Alphaproteobacteria; order Hyphomicrobiales; family Rhizobiaceae; genus Hoeflea; species Hoeflea sp. TYP-13. Next base: position 1,956,980 of record NZ_JBFRBB010000001.1, on the reverse strand, counting down.
TCATTGGCGTGAACCGGCACGCCACCATCGACACCGTTCGAAGCCTCAGCGCAAGAGGCGCCGGCGGCGCGGTCTGTTTTGCCAGCGGCTTTCGCGAAACCGCTGATGGCGTGGATTTGCAGACAAGTCTGCTGGACGCCGCCGGTGATATGACCTTGCTCGGTCCCAATTGTTACGGCCTGGTGAACTATCTCGACGGGGCACTGTTGTGGCCGGATCAACATGGCGGTAACCGGGTGGAAAGCGGCGCCGCGATCGTCACCCAGTCGTCCAATATTGCCATCAACCTGACCATGCAGACCCGCGGTCTGCCGCTCGCCTATGCGCTGACAGCCGGCAATCAGGCGCAGACGGGTCTTGCGCAGATCGGCGCAGCGCTGCTCGAAGACGAACGTGTCAGCGTTCTCGGACTTCATGTTGAGGGGGTTGACGACATACGGGCCTTCGAGGCGCTGGCACAGTCAAGCCGCCGGCTCGGCAAGCCTGTTGTTGTTCTGAAGGTCGGAACCTCCGATCATGCCCGCGCCGCAGCGCTTTCACACACAGCCTCGCTTGCCGGAGACGAAGCCGGCGCAAACGCCCTTTTTCAGCGGCTGGGCATGGGCCAGGTCCACACGCTTTCGGAATTTGTCGAAACATTGAAGCTGCTGCATGTCACCGGGCCATTGCCCTCGCGGCGCATCGCATCCATGAGCTGTTCCGGCGGGGAAGCAGGCCTGATTGCCGATGCCGGCCACCGGCACGGCCTGGAGTTCCCGCCGATTTCCGGCGAACAGGAACGCACGCTGCGCAGCCTCCTGGGTCCGTTGGTTACGCCGTCCAACCCGCTCGACTACCACACGCAGATCTGGCGCGACGAGGATGCGCTGACGCGGACCTTCTCCACCATGATGGATGCATCTCTGGCGCTGACGCTGCTGATCCTTGATTTTCCGCGCGGCGACCGGTGTGACCAGGCGGACTGGGACCGGGCGATTTCCGCCTGCCTTTCGGCGCGCAAGCAGACCGGACGCAACTTTGCCGTCGTCTCAAGCCTGCCGGAAAATCTTCCGGAAGATATCGCTTCGCGATTCATTGCCGGCGGCATTGCACCATTGAACGGCCTGGAGGAAGCCTGCGCTGCCATCAGATGCGCAGCCGACACAGCATCAGGTGCGAAGATAAGGCCTGTATTGCTGGCTGCGGCTCCCGACTCCGTCTCAACCCTGAGCGAATCCGAGGCCAAGGCGGAACTGGCAGAATTCGGTGTCAGTGTGCCGAAATCCACCTCAGCCGCAATTCCAGCGCAGGCAGCGGCCGCAGCAACGGAAATCGGATTTCCGGTGGTGCTGAAAGGCGAAGGATTTGCCCACAAATCCGAAAACGGCGCTGTTGTACTCAATCTTTCCAGTGCGGCCGATGTCGAGGCCGCAGCCATAAAAATGCAGGCAACAGGCTATCTGGTCGAACAGCAGATTACGGAAAGCATCGCCGAACTGCTTATCGGCATCGTGCGGGACGATGCACACGGCTTTGTCCTGACCATGGCCGCGGGCGGCACACTGACTGAGCTGCTCAAGGATCGCCAGTCACTGCTTGTACCGGCTTCAGCCGACACGGTGGAATGCGCACTCGACAGGCTGAAGATATCGCAGCTTCTTGACGGATACCGTGGCGCGCCGGCCGCTTCCCGTAGTGCAATAATATCAACAATCATGAGCCTGCAGGAGTATGTGCGGGCCAATGCGGACCGGCTGAGCGAGGTTGAAATCAATCCGCTGATATGCGGTCCCAATCATGCAATCGCCGCCGACGCGCTGATATCAAGAGAGGCTGACAATGACTGATACCCCAATCAAGACCCGCCGCGAGGGCGGCATTCTGGAAGTCACACTCGACCGCCCCAAGGCCAATGCCATCGATCTTGCGACAAGCCGGATCATGGGGGACATCTTTGCGGATTTCCGCGACGATCCGGAATTGCGTGTCGCCATCATCACGGGTTCCGGTGAAAAGTTCTTCTGCCCCGGCTGGGACCTGAAGGCGGCTGCTGGCGGCGATGAGGTGGACGGCGATTACGGCGTGGGAGGATTTGCAGGCCTCCAGGAACTGCCCGATCTCAACAAGCCGGTCATCGCCGCAATCAACGGCATCTGCTGCGGCGGCGGGCTGGAACTCGCTATCTCCTGTGACATGATATTAGCCGCCGAACACGCCAGTTTCGCATTACCTGAGATCCGCTCGGGCACTGTTGCCGATGCCGCATCAATCAAACTGCCCAAGCGCATTCCCTATCACGTCGCCATGGACATGCTTTTGACCGGGCGCTGGCTCGACGCCGAAGAAGCCCATCGCTGGGGACTGGTTAACCGTATCATCCCAAGGGATGCGCTGATGGACGAGGCATGGGACCTTGCCCGGCTTCTGGAGTCCGGTCCGCCGCTGGTCTTTGCAGCCATCAAGGAAGTCGTGCGCGAAGCCGAGGATATGAAATTCCAGGATGCCATGGACAAGATCACGGGTCGTAAATTTGCGACCGTCGACCGTCTGTACGGCTCGGAAGATCTTATGGAGGGTTTCAACGCGTTCGCCGAAAAGCGCGATCCGGTCTGGAAGGGCAAGTAGTCGAATTCTTCTTGCCAACCTCCTGTTGATCGCGCAGTCTGCATTGCGCTCATTCCAGGCCCGCCGGGCTGCGTTTCGAGCAGCGCGGTTTTCACGGTGACAAAATGGGCAACAGGCTTTCAGTATTCGACGTTCTGATGGGCTTGTCCGTCGCCCTCATATGGGGCATGGGTGTCGTCTTTGCTAAAGGTGCGATCAACTATTTCCCGCCCATCCTGCTGATGGCGCTGCGTTTTGCCGTGACCTCGGTAGCGCTCGTCTGGTTCGTGCGGCCACCCACCGGCCAGCTGGTGAAGATATTTTTCATTGCCCTCATTTCCGCAGCTATTCAATACAGTCTGACATTTACCGGACTTGCCGGCATCGACGCTTCGGTTGCGGCGCTGGTTGTGCAGCTTGAGGTTCCATTTCTTGTGCTTATCGGCGCTATTGCACTGAAGGAAAAAACCGGCCTGCGCAAATGGATTGGCATCGCCGTTGCCTTTTCAGGCGTAGGTTTGATTGCGGGCGAGCCAAAACTGGGTGCCGCGTGGCTTTCAATGCTGATGGTGGTCGGCGGTGCATTTTCCTGGGCGGTCGGACAGGCCATGGTCAGAAGCCTGAACGGTGTCGGCGCCATGACGGTCACGGCCTGGGTCGCGATCTTTGCCACGCCGCAGCTTCTGGTCATGTCGCTGATTTTCGAGGGCAATCACTGGGACGCCATCCAATCCGCAAACTGGGTCGTCTGGTCGGCCGTCCTTTATCTGGGGCTTATCATGACTGTTGCAGGATATGGCATGTGGTATTCGCTTGTGCGCAGGCATCCCGTCAGCCTGGTCGCGCCGTTTCTGCTGATGCTGCCGGTATTTTCGGTTGCGGGCGGCGTACTCTTCCTCGGCGAAAGGCTGACCGTGCAGATTATGATTGGCGGCGCGGTGGTCATTGCCGGTGTGGCATTTATCCTGATCGAGCGTCCACCCAAGGAACAGACCGTTACGGGTGAGCTATAGACTGTCCTGTTTGGTGCACCCTCTACGCAAGCGCCAACAGCAATAGAATCCGCATTGTGTGGCTCGCAGGCAAGCCACACTTCATGGCATGTGCACGCCGCCGGATTGCGCAAAGGTCGATGTTGTCAAATGCATCGAACAAGGCCGCCCCGCGTTCAATCAGCTCGGGTTTGTGTTCAAGCAGAGACGAGACAGCGGCCAGCGTCTCGGCATAGAGCTCGGCCGCATTGCCTTCGGTCTCGACAATCAGCCGCAGCACCAGCGCCAGATGCGGCTCGCCGTGGGCCCTGCCAATGCGCCGCAGGGTGGCGGGCGAAAAACACTCCCCGGCGTTTCGGGTCTTGTGATATTGACGCGCACCGTTGTAAAGCCGGACACCGCACTGACGAGCCGTTTTATGAATATCGCATGGGTGCTGTTTCTTCCTTTTCACGGTGCTGGACCTTGCGGCCGGTTGATCAGGGCCACGTGGGCGAAATGCCGTTTCATGCACCGTCATGCACGTCCTCCATCAACCCCAACTTCGCAGCCGCCTGTCTGCAACTCAGACCGGATATCAGCAGACGGACATATTTGGGTTCCAGCTCCTGCGGCATTTCGAAACCGCGCCGTGCCCTCTTGAAGGCTGCAAGATGGTCATTGCGGATCGGCTTTTTACGATGGTCCACGGGAGGTGCGGCACGTCCGGCGAGTTGTCCCTTGCGAATGCCGTAGCGACAGGCAAGCTTACGGATATACGTCTCATCGACGCCGAACCGGTCTGCAATGTCGGTTGTCGCCACACCCCCGGCATACAGCCGTAACACCGTTTCCTTGCCGTTCATATCAAGACGGCCGCGGCGGCCTCTGGGTTTGACCGTTTTGTCGAGGGTAATTTCAGGCGGCATTATTGATTGGCTGGGAACGTCCATAATCTGGTCCATCTCTAGAGAACGGGAATTGTCGGAGCGCACCGTTGCCATCAGCCGCTATCCCTGCGAACCGTTCGCGGTTCGCCCTCGACCTCGCGCGGACCATCCAGAATGGTGACGCGTGAAACGGATATGCTTTTGCGTCCCCAACCCTCTTCTCCGGTGCCGGAAGTCGGTTCACCAAAATCAATCACCACACGCCAGACAGGCTCAATGCCAAGATCCTTTGCCAGGGTTTGTGGCGGCAAAGGTTCGGGTATTGGTTCGGAATTGATATCTGTTCTTGTTTTGTTCTCTGTTTTATTAAAATTTGAATCGCCCGAAGCATGATTGGTTAAGTGTGTTGGAACCTGAATGCCGTCTTTTTCGCATGTATCGGGAACAGACTTCGATGCGGCACGGTTCGACATGGCGTTCACTTTCAATCAGGGATTTGAATCGGGAGATTTGCAATATATTCCATTTTGGTATATTTGTCAATATGAAATACCAATATGGTTTTTGCTGAAAAGACCAATGTGGAATATACCAAAAACAGGCAGCACGGGTCAAAACCTTGGAAAACAAATGAGCACAATCAAACAATTGCGGGAAGCGCTGGGGCTGACGCAGGCGCGGCTTGCGGAACTGGCAACAACGTCGCAACCACAGATTCGCCGCCTTGAGGCGGGCGAGAGACAGTTGACAAAGGACTGGGCAGAACGTTTGGCCCCTCACCTTGGCATTAGCGCATCCGAATTGATGTTTGGAACCGAGGCTTACGACCCACCCTCCCCGACCGGCCCTCCGGCCGGTGCAAAACCGGCTTCAGAAGACGCTGTACAAATCCGGAACAGGGCAGACATTGCGCCGCGTGAACACAACGGGAACATTATTTCCGGAAATCGGAAATTTTCGGTTGCACGCGGTCAAAAGATACAATCATATAGGAGCGAACAGGAAGGGCCCGAAATTAAGAGTGAATTGGAAACGCCTGCACCTAGCCAGCCTGCCAATGCACGATTGGGCGATGAGCTTGCTGACCTGCGCGTACAGATACCTGTTTATGGTCAGGCAGTCGGCGGTATTGACGGTGAATTCGTTATGAATGGTGACAGGCTGGAGGACGTATTTGCACCACCGAGCCTTTCTGCAGTTGCAGGTGCCTATGCTGTCTACGTAGCCGGTGAATCGATGGAACCGCGGTATTTTGATGGCGAGATCGTTTTCGTCAATCCGTCGAAGCGCGTGCGCCGCGGAGATTTTGTTATCGCGCAGATACAGGCAAATGAGCACGGACCGAAACTGGCATATGTAAAACGTTTCGTCCGGTGGAACGCGGAAGAACTGGTGCTTTCCCAGTACAATCCCGAGAAAGAACTGCGGTTTGCCTCAAACCAGGTGATTTCGGTGCATCTGGTCGTTATGGGCGGTGCCGTGTGATAGCCACCGCCACTGACAGAATGCAGATTACCTTCTCGCCAAGGACTTATCTTGTGCAGCCGTTCACATCGGCCGCGCAATAGTATCCGGCACTGGAAGTGCCACAACAGTAGGTGAAACCCGCTTCATTGCAGTAGTAATTGGACGAACCGCAGCGGCCGGCCACCAAGACACCACCCGGTTCAGTGGCTTGCATGCCAAGCTCTGCCGGCAGTGCACCATATATTCTCGGTGACATTTGCAGCGGCTTGCTGCGTTCCGATCCGAGGCTGGCCAGTTCAATAGCCTTGTCAGACTTGGATGCAATATCATTCCTGTAGCAGCCCATATAATCGCCGGCCGCTGCATTCACGGTAAACCCGATCGCAAAAAGCAATAGGGCTACGACGCCGATAGTCCTGTAGTACATCGACACGTCCTCCTGTTCAGGACCTGCGCCGCGACAGGCCTGTCATGACGGTCAAATGATACCACAGCATCCCACCCCGGCCAAAGCGGTAGAGGCTGCCCCTTCGCGCTCAACGGAACTCGACGGACGCGGAACCTGCTTGTTTTTCTGCTGAGGTGTTCTTTCTGGGTTCAGCCGGCAAAAAAGGCAGTTTGCCGGCACGGATCCTCGCGACACGACGGTTCATCCAGTGCCTTATAAAATACCGGTAGGCGAGTTCTCTGAGGCCACTGATATTCTGACGATGTTCGCGATAGAATTCGTCCGGTGAGCTGAAAACACCGAGATCGGCATTGATGCCCGTTCTCTGGATATAGGTGTCTTTCCCCATCCATCGCGTTCCAGGCTCCTGGAGATTGTCTGTTCCAGCGCCGAATGCGCATATGCTGCCGCTTTCTTTGACACAGTGGGTTTGCAGGCTGGCGAGATACCGATCGTCAAGGATAAATCCCTCCAGGTTGATCCACCTGCTACCATGAAGAACCTCGACCCAGGAGTGGAGGATATCTTGCGGCGCGATGCGGTAGACACTCTCAGGCACAACGCCGCGCTGCAGCGATTTGTGAATTGTGAACCCGTGCAGCCTGCAGGCAATCCCCAACGCCCGGAAAAGCGCCATCAGCAATGTTGCCTTTGTGTTGCACTGCCCGTAGCCGTCCGAGAGCACCTTTGAGGCGGCAATGTCATCAGAGGCATTGTAGCCAAACGCGATTTCATTGCGGACAAAGTCATACGCCGCACCGATACGATTATAGTCGTCCAGCGCCAGCCAGCCACGCTCGGCGATCAGCGTTCGGATCAATTCATTGCCATGGTCCAGGAGCGGTGTTTCCTGCAGCAGACGCGTGTCGGTCTCGTTCATTCATAGTCTCCTCAATGTGAACTCGGCCAAACATAATCCCTCCAGTAACTATAGCTTCAAGGGTGAATCGTGACCCTACGATCGATTTCTTTAAGCTGGATGCTGTTGAGGCAATAAAGTCATGCCCAGACTTACTTTTCGCGCCGGTTAATCTCCCTTGCCCAGCGGCTTGCCCAGTTTTTCATCGGCACGAGATGACGGTAGAGTTCCTGTCCGAGCGGGGTAACGCGATAGCCGTCTTCCGTTGTCTCCACCAGGCCGGCCTCACGCAATTCCTTCAGCCGTTCATTAAGTACGGTGGGCGATACCATTTCACAGCGATCCCGCAAGTCACGGAAACTGCAAGGACTGCCTTGAGACAGGTTCCACAATATCCCCATCGACCAATTGCGCCCCAGAAGATCAAACAGCGCCATTACGGGCACACCGGATCGTGAACCGCGTACGGGCTGGCCTGGTATCGGCGTTTTTGTCACTGCGAATTCCAAACGTATTGACTGCTACATTTAGTGTAGCACATTAGGCCCATTCGTGCTAACAAATTGCTACACAAAATGTAGCACAAAACAGAAAACACCTCATGCCTCTCATCGCGGTATTATCGGCCCTCGGGGCGTCGTTCTGCTGGGCAGCAGGAGCTCTTCTTGCCCACAAGCCGGCGACGGTGCTCGGCCCGTTCGCGCTGACCCGGCTGCAGCTTGTTTGCGCGGCGGCGGTTCTCCTGGTGTTGGTCACGGCTCAAAATGGCTGGCAAAGCGTGGTGTGGGCGCAGTGGCCCGCATATGTTGGTGCAAGCGCCATTGGAGTGGTTACCGCCAATATGGCCATGTTTGCCTGCCTCAGGCGCGGAGGCCCGAGGAGAGCTCAATTGCTTGTATCCATGAACGGGCCTATCGCCGCGCTTTTGGGTTTCATATTTCTCGGGGAGATTCTCAGCGCACAAAAGCTGCTCGGCTGCGCCATAGCTCTGGTTGGCATGGCTTTGGCAATCCGGTTTGGCGGCAACGCCCAAGACCAGCTGGAGGATATCCGCGGGTCTGCCCTGACAATGATCGGATTGGGACTGCTGGCAGCTGCTGCAAATGCGGTGGGATTGATTCTCCTGAAACCCGCCATGTTGGAAGGCACCGACCCGCTTGCGGCAAATGCACTGCGCACCGCAGGGGGTGCAATTATCGTATCGGCCGTTGCCCTGTGGCGCGTGCCGGCGCTCTCCTCCCTGACCAAGCCAGGCAATGGACTGATCCTTCACGCGATCACACCTGGTCTTTTAGGCTTTGTTGTCGCCGTCAGCCTGCAGCTCTATGCCGTGCGATGGCTGGATACCGGAATAGCAGTCGTTCTCGGCTCGGCGGCTCCGGTCATCATGCTGCCAATGATATGGATCGTCACCGGAAAACGCCCACGGCTGCTTGCCTGGCTTGGCGCATTGCTCGCCATGGGCGGCATAGCTCTCATCATGATCTGAAGCAAACGCGCTCAACCTTCAAGCGACCGTGCATATTTTTCGTGGAAGCGGACATATCCCTTCTCCGTCTCGAGAAGGTGAGGTCTGGTGAGCGTATGAAATTCCGGCAGCTTGTGGAACGGAACGCCTGGAAAAGCGTGATGCTCCGCATGATAGGGCATGTTCCATGCAAGCCTGCGCACCACCCGGTTGGTGAAGGTCGTGCGGCTATTTTCAAACATGTTGGCAGCAAAGGCGCATCGACCGTGCTCTGCCAAAAGATACAGCCTCAAAAAGGGTTGGCCGAAAATGACAGGTAAAATCCAGACATGGAGCAAAAGCGCAGACCCGATGGCGAGTGAAGCGATCACAAGCAGCGTGTAAAGCGAAAGCATAACCCTCGCCTCAAGGGCAATGCGTTTTCGCGCTGCGGGCGGAACGAAGTCATCGCGGCAATGTCCCAGCGCATTATTGACCAGTGTTCGTATATGGCTGATCCAAACCGGCAGGCCTGAGACATGAAGCAGGTATTGGGTTTTCGTTTCCGGCTTCGGCGAAGCCAGCTCCGGGTCCCGGTTCGGGTCCTGCGTGTGGCGGTGATGGGCAAAGTGGAAGAAGCGGAACCATTCCGACGGGAGCAGGATCAGGAACCCGCAGACCCGAGCCACCGCGTCATTGATCCACGGGGTCGCGAACGCCGTGCGATGGATCGTTTCGTGCAGTGTTGTGAACAGGAAGATGATCAATATTCCCTGGGGAACCATCAGCAGCGGCCAATAGCGCACCTTAAGGGCAATGAGCATTCCAAAAATCAAAATGGCGCCTGCATGCATGGCCAGCGCCGACAGGCCCTTCAAATCCGATTTTCGGGTCAGGTCCTGTTTCTGCTCGCGCGGCAGGGATGCGATGAGTTCACGATGGTCCATGTTTTCCCAAGGCCTGTTTCAAAATAGACCATTACCCGATTATACCAAGCATTTCCAATTGCCGGTACTTGTCCCAGTCCACCCAGCTTTCGACGATTTTTCCGTCTGCGATCCGGTCAATTTCGATGCCGGTCCAGATGGCGGTTTTCCCGGTCGGCTGATAGCCGATATAGCTGCCCGTGTGTTTGACTGTGAACTCCCATCGCGTTGCCACCAGATCACCCTCGGCAATCTGCATGATGATCCTGACGCGCGACTCGGAGAAGGCTGCGTGATGCCCGGCAACCAGCGTCATCCAGCCTGCAAGGCCGAGGTGCTTGACATCGCCCTCGATACTTGGCTCCTGATGATTGATGTAATCTGCTGAAAATACTTCCGCGATGTCATCCTGATTGTCACTGGCCCAAAATTCCAGTGCCCGCCGGGCGAGTGCCTTGTTGCTGTCGGTCAATTGCCTGATCCTTTGCTGCTGGGAGCTCTCTTGCTTCATGTTGCAATCCTGAGTTGGCCAATGCAATCGGGCAATTGAATGACGCTGAGTGCGTACCTATGTTGACCTTGACCAATGCCTGTAGCGGGAAATCCCATGCGGAAAACAACACCCATCATCATCCTGTCCGGCCTCCTGGCCCTGACAATATTGCCCGCAGGTGCCGGGGCGGAAGGACAACGAAAATGTGAGTCCTTCTCGGTTACCGGACCGTTTTCCACAGCGATTACCGAGTTTGCCGATATCGATGCCAATGGCAAAGCGAGTACAGGTGACAAACAGCTCGGCCAAATCCGGCTTCACAATGACAAAGACGATCAAATGGGCGAACGCTCCTGGGTCATGACGGTGCTTGACCTTGCTGACGACGGCAGTTTGAAATCGGCCTTTACGGAATCCATCAGCAGCTTTTACGACGGTGCGATCTACACGGTCACGAAGGTGCGCGATATGCCGGCCAACTCCTTCGAGGACGGTCAGCTTGCCATTGAGTGGTCGGAATATACCAGCCCGATCATTGGCGGCACGGGAGCCTATGCGGGCGCGCGCGGTACCGTCACCGCTGTCCTGGGTGATGGCAAAATCGACTACAGCTTCGATCTGGAATGTGACTGATTTCCAAATAATTAGAAATCAGTCGCTACACCGCCTTCCTTCTTGCGGCGTTCGACAAATTCGCGCAATTCCTCGGCTATGGCCGGATCGAGCGGGGGCACCTCATATTCGGCGAGCCGCTGCTTCCATACGGCGTTTGCCTTCTGCATGGCGGTCGGCTCTCCCGCCTCGTGCCAGGTCTCGAAGTTGCGCCAGTCGCTGAGGATCGGCGCATAGAACGCGTCCTTGTAGCGTGCCTGCGTATGGGCCGTTCCGAAGAAATGTCCTCCAGGGCCGACATCTGCGATTGCATCAAGACCCAGTTCGTCTTCGTCGAATTTCAGCGGAACCATGAATTCGGCAACCATCTGCAAAAGATCGATGTCGAGGATCATCTTCTCATAGGAGCAGCACAGCCCACCTTCCATCCAGCCGGCACCATGCTTAAGCAGGTGGCCGCCGCTATTGACCGCACCCCAGAGCGAAAAGACGGATTCATAGGCCGCCTGGGCATCAACCGTATTGGCCGCACAAACATTGGATGTGCGATAGGGAATGTCATAGCGCCGTGCCAGTTGCCCGCCGACATGCTGGGCTTTCAAATATTCGGGCGTTCCGAAGGCTGGCGCACCGGATTTCATGTCGACATTCGAGGTAAAGCCGCCATACATCACCGGCGCACCCGGATTGACCATCTGGCTGAATGCAAGCCCCGCAAGCGCTTCGGCGTTCTGCAGCACGAGGGCTCCCGGAATGGTGACCGGCGCCATCGCACCCGAAAGCGTAAAGGGCGTTATGACTACGGGCTGTCCCATCGAGGACATGTCGATAACGCCCTGCATCATCGGTATGTCGAGTTGCAGCGGCGAGTTCGTATTTATGATTGTGAAAACAGACGGCTGACGGCGCAGCGCATCCGTGGTCAATCCATGCGCTATGCGCGTCATTTCAATGGCGTCGGCTATGCGCTCCTTGCCGAGCGAATAGACGTTGTAGGCCTTGTCGGTCAGTGTGATGAAATCGGAAATGCAGTCGAGATGCCGGATAGATGCGTGAATATCGACCGGCTCGACGGGATAGCCGCCGATTGCGTGTATGATCGGATGATACTGCCCCAGCTTCAGAAAATTCTGGAAATCTTCCTGATTGCCACTGCGACGGCCGCGGTCCATGCAGGAAGAGTTGGGGGCGCTCGCCATAAGGCAGAAAGCCATGTCGTTGCCGCCGATCCTCAGATTGTGTTCGGGGTTCCTGGCATGAAGAACGAACTGCGACGGTATGGTGGAGATACACTCCATGATCAGGTCGGGATCGAAATGGACACGAGTCTCTCCCTCAATGACATCGGCCCCTGCCTTTTTCATGATGGCGCGCGCTTCATCGTGAAGAACGTTGATGCCGGTTTCCGACAGAACCCGCAACGAGGCATCATGGATCCGGTCAATGGCTTCGGGTGATACCAGATCGACCGGTGCAAATGGCCGTGACGGCTGCTTGAACGGGCGCGCTATATCACCCGACCCACTGCGTTTTTTGTCCCGTCCACCGCGTCTGCGCTGTGAAGCGCTTCCGGTTGCGTCCCCTCCCGACCGCACGCTGCCCATACGCTGTATCTCCTCACGTATTTGTTGTTTTACAGGTCCAGGATTACCTTGCTGGCCTGGCCGTTATTGAGCACCTCAAACCCTTTTTCAAAATCCTCAAAAGGAAATCGGTGTGTCAGAATGGGCGAGATGTCAAGACCGCTTTCGAGCATCGCCAGGGCCTTGTGCCAGGTGTCGAACATCTCGCGCCCGTAAATGCCCTTGAATTGAAGCCCCTTGAAGATCGCCTTGTTGAGATCGATTGTGACGGCGCCATGGAAAATTCCAAGCAAACCGACCTGTCCGCCATTGTTGAGGTTTTCGATCATATCCTGGAGTGCCGCGGCCGATCCGGACATTTCCAGCCCGACGTCAAAACCCTCCTTCATGCCGAGTTCGGCCATGATGTCGTCGAGGTCCTCCTGGCCGGCAATGACCGCCCGCGACGCACCCATTTTTTCCGCCAGTTCCAGCCGTCTTTCGTTGATGTCGGTAATGACCACATGACGGGCACCGACGTGACGGCACACGGCTGCCGCCATAAGTCCGATGGGTCCTGCCCCGGTTATCAGCACATCCTCGCCCACCAGATCAAAGCTCAACGCAGTGTGTACCGCATTGCCGAGCGGGTCGAGGATCGAGGCGTACTCATCCGGGATATCGTCCGGAATCGGATAGACATTGTGCTCGGGAATAACGAGATAATCGGCAAAGGCACCCGTCCGGTTGACCCCGATGCCCTTCGTGTCGCGGCAAAGATGTTCGCGGCCTGCACGGCAGTTGCGGCAGTGACCGCATACGATATGCCCCTCGCCCGACACACGCTGCCCCGGTTCGAAGTCGTCCGCACCCGGCCCGAGACGGTCGATATGGCCGACAAATTCGTGGCCGATGGTCAGCGGCACCGGCACGGTTTTGGCAGCCCAGTCGTCCCAGTTGTAGATATGCAGATCGGTTCCGCAGATTGACGCACTGTCGATCTTGATACGCACTTCGCCGGGCCCCGGTTCGGGTATCTCCAGATCTATCATCGTGAGGCCGGGGGCGGCCTTGTCCTTGACCAGCGCGCGCATTTCAGCTGCTCCTTATCCGATTACACCGTGTTCGAGCCCGGCCTGCGTGAAGGCTGCAACCGCGCGGCCGATCTGTTCCGGCGTATGAGCCGCCGACATCTGGGTGCGGATACGTGCTTTTCCTTCCGATACGACCGGATAGGAAAACGCGATAACGTAAACACCGTGCTCAAGCATGGTGTCGGCAAGCTTCGCCGCCAGCGCCGCGTCCCCGATCATCACCGGTATGATCGGATGGCTGCCGTCAACCAGCGTAAATCCCGCTGCGGACATGCCGGCACGGAACCGCGCGGCGTTGTCGCGAAGATGACGGCGTTCAGCCACGGCCGCCTCCGCAATATCTATCGCCGCAATTGAAGCGGCACAAATTGCCGGCGCCACCGCATTGGAAAACAGATAGGGCCGCGCCCGTTGACGCAACAGGTCCACAATGGGCTTCGGGCCGGCGACATAACCGCCCGATGCACCGCCAAGCGCCTTGCCGAAGGTTCCGGTCAGGATCTGCACCCGCCCTTCGACATCATGAAACTCCGGCGTTCCGGCGCCGCGCTCACCAAGAAAACCGGTTGCATGGCAGTCATCGACCATGACAATCGCGTCGTGCTTTTCAGCCAGTTCACAAATGCCCGGCAAATCGGCAATGATGCCATCCATGGAGAAAACGCCATCGGTGACGATCAGGCGGTGACTGCAATTCTTCGCGGCAATCAGCTGCTTTTCCAGATCATTCATGTCGTTGTTGGCGTAGCGAAAGCGTTGCGCCTTGCACAGGCGGATGCCGTCAATGATCGAGGCATGGTTGAGGCTGTCGGAAATGACAGCATCTTCCTTGCCCAGCAACACCTCGAAGATGCCGCCATTGGCATCGAAGCACGAGGGAAAAACTATTGCATCCTCAGTGCGCAGATACGCGGCAACACGTTCCTCCAACTGCCGGTGGAGATCCTGCGTGCCGCAGATGAACCGCACGGACGCCATGCCGAAGCCGTGACTGTCGAGAGCCTGCTTTGCCGCCGTGATAAGGCGCGGATCATCTGCAAGACCGAGATAGTTGTTGGCGCAGAAATTGAGCACCTCCTCATCCCGGTTGAGCGCATCACGTGTGTGGATGATTGACGACTGGGCCGAATAGATCAGCCTTTCGCGTTTCAGCGTTCCGGCTGCTTCTATTTCGGTAAGGGCGTCGCGTGCGGAAGCAATCAGTGAGTTAGACATCTTATTCCTATATGCTGCACTAATTCCTGCATATTGGAATACCAGATAATGATGTCAAATGAAAGGCGCAGCACACCGCAATCTGTGGGTCAGACCGTGGTTGTTTTTGTCCGATACTGGTCAGGCTGGGCGACAAGAAGCAGCGCCCGCGTCTCCTCACCTGCGGTGTTGTCGATACGGTGTGGTTTGTCGGCCCGATATCGCAAGGTATCACCGGCCTGCGCATGCACTGATTTGCCATCGACACTCACCGACAGCGCGCCCGACAGACAGGTCAAATGCTCAAAAGTGCCGGCGGCATGTGCCTTGGATTCCAGGCAACCCTCGGGCTTCATAACCAGGTGGTGCCATTCAACCGGCAGCACGGTCCGCACGGGGCTGAGCATGAACAACTCGCATCTGCCGTCGGCGCTTCGCCGCATCGGTATTGAATAGTGATGGACATGCTCGATCGGCTCATCCTGCCTGGAGGTTCCCTCAAGCGTTGCAAGATCAAGGCCGAGAGACTGCGCCAATGCCCAGACGATCGAAAACGTCGGATTGGCGGTCCCGCGCTCTATGGCCGAAAGCATCGAGCGCGAAACACCGCTGCGCTCGGCGAGTTGCTCCAGGGTCAGGTCGAGCGCTTTACGCGTGGACTTGACGAGTTTGCCGATATCAGGGGTTGGAGCGACGTTCATTGAGGCATTCCGTACGTTTACACACAGGCTACCTGAAGCCTTTTAGCGCATTATCCTATATATTGGAAATCCGGTTGAATTGTGAGCGCCCTCAAGACACGCTTCTACCTTCGAAGAGATCAGCCATGCCCCGGAGCGCACGGGACATGAACTCATTGAAGGCTTTGACCCGGGCCGCGCTGCGAATGTCGGAGTGGGTCAGGACCCAGAGCGAACTCTCCATCTCTTGGATGGGGGGCGTTACCCGCACCAGATCAGCCGAACGATCTCCTAGACAGCAGGGCAATACGGTCAGCCCTGCGCCGGCTGCAGCGCAGTCTCGCATCGAAACAAAGGTGTCGGCAGTCATGACGACGCGCTCCGGCGGAACATTGCGGTCCATCCAGTCGCCGACCGGCGAAGCGGCCAACGCCTCTCCAATTCCGATCCAGGACGCCTTGCGCAGCTTCAGTCGTCTGCCGGAGGGCAAATCTTCTGCAACAGCGGGTTTGGCGTATACAGCGAAAGCCAGTCCCGAGACCCGCTGCCCCACCAGTGTCTCCGGTGGCATCTTGGAAGCACGAACCGCAATATCAGCATCCTGCCGGGTCAGATTGAGGCGGCTGTTTGTTACCGAGACATCGATCCTGATCTGAGGATGCAGCCTGCTGAATTCAAGGATCAGGGGCGCAAGCACTGAGTTGAGAAGCGAATCCGTCGTCGTGACCGTGAGCCGCCCCTCCAACCGCAAGTCGCGTCCAAGAAGGTCACGACCGATACCGGCCACGCTGTGCTCTATCGTGCGCGCCGCCTCGATGACCGCCTCGCATTCCACGGTCGGCGTGTAGCCGGTTTGACGGCGCTCGAACAGCCGGACGCCGTTCTCCTCTTCAAACCGGGATATTCTGCGCAACACCGTGCTCGCATTGACGCCGAGCCGCTCGGCGGCGGCAACAGCAGATCCACCATCGGCGACCGCCATGACAATGCGGAATATGTCCCAGTCTACATTCTGCATAAATGCAGATTGAATATGCAAAACTTCACGTTGTCGAGCGTTTTCGCATTACCTAGTCTCTGATCTGTCATAGTACGCACCCTTGAACGCAGCGTTGGCTCTCGGGAACGGAGTGACCTGGGGTAAGTGCGACAGATGGCGGACGGATGCATATCCCGTCCTGACTGCAGTCATTACAATGATCCTCACAGGAGAACGTTATGAACCGTGCAATCACATTGGCAGTGCTTCTTTCAGCCGGCCTTGTCGGCAGCTCCCTGGCGGCCGACGATCCTTCGAAGGACAGGCAGGGAATCATGAAAAACGTCGGCGCGGCAACTGGTGTCGGCGCCAAAATGGTCAAGGGAGAAATGGAATTCGACCCTGTAGCTGCCCAGTTGGTGTTCAACACCATGAATGCAGCCGCCAACGGCTATGGGTATCTGTTTCCGGAAGGCTCGGAATCCGGGAACGAAACCGAGGCTTCACCCAAAATCTGGCAAGACAAGGCGGGCTTCAACGCTGCAGTGGCCAAGTTCATTGCCGACACAAATGTCAAGATCACCGACATGGATAGCTTCAAAGCTGCATTTGGCGCGGCCACGAAAAATTGCGGCTCATGCCATGAAGCCTATCGCATCAAAAAGGAATAGCCGAGCGCCTCACCCTGCGCGGCGGGCGGGCCGCGCAGGTTTGCATGACCCGGCTCAGGGTATTTCTCTTTGCCGGTATTGAGCCTGTGTGATGTTTGCGTTATAGCGTTATTAAATAACGTTACAACATAACATAACACACGGATTATCCATGAAATTGCTCCGCACCCTTTTACTGGCTTCAACCGCTTGTGTCGCTTTGCCAGCTGTCGGGCTTGCAGAACCCGCCGTCGTAACATCGATAAAGCCCATTCATTCGCTCGTCGCCGGCGTCATGGATGGCGTTGGTGACCCGGAACTTCTGGTCGACGGGGCGGCATCACCACACACCTATAGCCTTCGCCCCTCCCAGGCCGGCAATCTGGAACGGGCAGACATCATCTTCTGGTTCGGTCCGGATCTCGAGGCATTCCTGGAAAAACCTCTCGACACGCTCGCCGACAATGCAATGGTCGTTGAACTGGGGGACGCTCACGATCTTGTAAGGCTCGGATTACGGGAAGGTGGAACATTCGAAAGCCACGATCACGAGGGTGACGAGCACGCCGATGATGGACACGACGACCACGAACACGACGACGACGAACACGCGGACCACGAAGGCGAATCAAACGAAACACATGCCGGCCATGACCACGATGCGCATGCCGACGGCGAATTCAACATTCATTTGTGGCTCGATCCGGTCAACGCCAAGGCGCTGGTGCACGAAATTGAAGAAGCGCTTGTGAAAACCGATCCGGAAAACGCTGCGAAATACAAGGCCAACGCTGAGGGCCTGGAAGTGCAGTTGGACGAGTTGACCACGGAAATTGCCACTAGGCTGGAGCCGGTCAAAGACAAGTCGTTCGTCGTTTTCCATGACGCTTATCCGTATTTCGAAAACCGCTTTGGTGTTTCGGCTGCCGGGTCTGTGACGATCAGTCCCGAGGTCGCTCCTGGTGCCGCACGGGTGTCGGAAATCAGGAACAAGGTTAAGGAACTGGGCGCAACCTGCGTGTTTTCTGAACCGCAATTTGAACCGAAACTGGTTGACGTCATTACCGAAGGAACGGGTGCGCGTGCCGGAGTTCTTGACCCGCTCGGCGCTGACCTCGAGAACGGTCCTGATCTATATTTCACACTGATCCGCAATATGGCCGACAACATGCTGAATTGCCTTTCCGACAACAGCTAAGGCGTTGTCCGACAATCCGAACGGGTTCTCAAGCAAATCGGATCGGTGGTACTCTTGCCCCTGCCCTTTACCTTCCATAAGCTCTTTGCGGTGCGAGGGACCCGGACTTTTGAATGGATTGGATTATCGGCCTCGTTGTAGCTGGGGGATCGGCAATGGGACTGAGCTGGTATTTGAGCGGCTTACGCGAAAAACCCATGACACCGGACGAACGTGCAGCACACGCTCCCGGCAAGTCCGTTCAACTGAGCGACGGCGTAATCCACTATTCGGAGCGTGGCCCGACCGACGGGCAGGCCGTTGTCATGGTTCATGGATTTGGCGTTCCGCAGTTCGTCTTTGAGCAGAATGCAGCGGCCCTTGCGGATACCGGATTTCGCGTCATCCTTTTCGACCATTTTGGACGTGGCTGGTCCGACCGGCCAAATGCCAGATACGATACCGATTTCTACGATCGCGAATTGACCGAATTGCTTGACGCGCTGAATTTGACCGAACCCGTCGGGCTTGTCGGCTATTCGATGGGCGGCATCATTGCGACGGATTTTGCTGCGCGCCATCCGGAGCGGCTGACAGCCATAATACTCCTTGCACCGGCGGGACTGGCGGTTTATCCGTTTATGGGCAAACTGTTTGGCAAAATCATTTGCATGCCTGTCATTGGAGACTGGCTCTGGAGGCTGCGGGGACGGTCGCTGCTGCTCGGCGATCCCCAGTTTCAGGAGCCATTGCCTGACCCGGCCCGTCGCATCCGGGGCGACGATACCATTCAGATGAATTACAAAGGTTACTTCAACGCCCTCCTCCAATCATGGCGCAATCTGCCGCTGGAGAATTGCGACGAAGTCTTTGCCGATGCATCAAGGGGTGTGCCAATGATGGCGCTTTTTGGCGGCAAGGACCCGACAATCAGCGTCGAAAGCGCAGCCAGACTGAAAAAGGCGGCGCCACATGCCCGGGTCGAGCTCATAGAAGAAGGAACGCACGGTCTGCTTTATGAAATGTACGATACCGTCAATCCGATGCTGATCGAATTTCTCAAGGCAAATTCACGCTGACCGCCTGAACAGCCTAACCCAGCCGGCCCTCTTTCTGACCCAATACCAGCTTGTCGAATACCTTGGCGGCGGCCTCCGCCTTGCGGATCACACCATCCCTGTTCTTGTCGAGGCCGGCGTTTTGCCGATAGGCGGTGGTGCCCTGCTCGAACAATACGAAGTTCTCTGACTTGCCGACGGCGGCAGGCCAAAGGACCGCCATATAGACATCACTCAGATTCGGCATCGGCCTGCTACCGATCGTTTTCCTGAAATAGAGCTCGACAAAATCGAGCTGATCGAGTGCCGTCATTTTGGCAAGTTTTTTGGTGGTCGTTCCGAGAAAAATGGCGGTCTTCGGCATGAACTGAATAAGACCGGTCGCACCGCTGCCCGCGGCGTTTTTCACATCCGGCGTAAATTTGCCGCCCGTTTCAAACGCCATGACAGCCATCAGATGGTCGGGGTCACAGCGCAGCCGTTTGGATATGGAAATCACCTTTGCCTTGAAGTCCGGGCCGTGTTTCCTTTCGGTCACCGCACCCCAGGCAAGCTTGCCGTCTCCACCGCCGCCATCGGCGGCACCAGTGCCGCCCGGAGCCGACGGCACCACCGAACCGGCTTCGAAACCGGGGCCGCCTGATATGGCATTGGAAAAATCAAACGCGGGGAGTGTCAGCCCCAATTCCTCCGCGGTATCCGGGCCGACAATACCGTCATCGGCATTGGCTCCGAAAACCCCGGTCTGAAAATCAATCACCGCCTGGAATGTTCCCGTGCCAAAATCGCCATCGACCTTGATCGGGCGCGAAAGGCGCGCTGACAGCGCTTCCTGCAATTGCCGCACGAGCGGCCCGCCGGACCCCATGCGCAAAATGACAGTCTTTCCGGCACAGCGGGTTCTGATCATCTGCTGGGCTTCCTCGGCCAGAAACAGAACATACTCGGCGCTGTCCTGCATTCCGCTGTCGCGCCGGAACGGAGCGATGAACTTCCTCCACGGACCGCGCTCTGAGCCGCGAACACCTTTTTTGACGGTGCCGGCGATGGTCTGGCAGCCGGCACTCGAAAAACGGGAATCCGGAATTGCGCCATCGGCTCCCATGTGAAATGCACAATGAATATTGTCGCCTGCGATACGGCCAACCTCCCAGCGGTCATCCAGATCGTAGTCAGTATCGTCGCCGGTCCTCTGGATGGTGATTGCACATTCCTGGCGTAGCGCCCAGTGCCCGCTCTGGCCTTCGGAACGCTTGTGCCAGCCATGGGCGTAGTTCTTGTAGCGGCCACAGCCCATCTGATTGACGCCGATGCCGCGATTGCCGACTTTGCGCGCAACTATCGTGTGGAACGGCACGGTCGATCCGGGAAAGAGCGCCAGCCCGCCATTTGGTCGCCACTGCCCGATTGTGCAGTTCATGGTCTTGTAGTTGACCTCCCGCAAGGCGATTTCATGTGCTGACGCAAAGTCCGTTCCGGCGAAATCGACCGGTCGGCATCCGCGCAGTCCGAAAACGATAATGCCCCGCCCGTCTATCGGCAGCTGCGAACGTTTCCAGAGACCAATCAGATGCGCTTCGGACAAGATCAGGGCCCCGGTGTCGGCAATGCCCGGATCATCGGTTACGACATCGGGAGAGATATCCACCGGTGGTGGGGCTTCGCCATCGGTCGGCTCAGGAAACACTGGGCCTGGCTCGGTTCCGGAACCTTCTGCCGGTTCTTCCTCGGAGGAAACAGAGAGGATTTCCTTGATTTTATCTTTGAGGTCATCGAGCGATATGCCGGAAATCAATCCGGTCCCGGACGAAGCATGTCCCTCGATCTTGAGCCGCAGTGCCGTGATATCGGCAACCAGCTGTCCGAAGGCCGATCCTTCAATCCGCTCCCACACCCCGTCCAATTCGGCAGTCAGCGCTTCGAGCCGCCGCATCTCGGCCTTGTCGCCCTGGGCCTTTGCTTTTTCGTACGGTCGAACGAGTGACTTGCGCAGCGCATGGAGCCGCTCTCTCAGTTGGGCTTTGGTCGTCATGCCTTACCCCCTTCATCCTGACCGGGTGGCATCATGCACCCTTTGTGCCAGCAACTTGCGGTGGAATGCTGATCGATCGCCTGCAAGGCTCACTATATTTGCGCCAATTGTTTGCCTTCTTTACAATAAAGGCAAGCATTTGCGTGGCAGAATACTATTTTTGCTCTTAGGCCGGCCGCTATTGCTGTCCAATTAGTGAAAGTGTACCGGAATATTGATCACGATTTGTCCCGATCCGAGGGATGATTGATTCCATCATAGACCGGCACCTCGCCAAGTTCGAAAGGATTCACACCCTCAAGACAGCCGACATTGTAGCCGTACTGGTTCGGATCGCTCCTTCGCTGATGGTGGGTATAGGTTCCACAGATGCTGCAGAAATAGTGCTTGGCGGTCTTTGTCCCGAACTGGTAGAGGCGCAAAATGTCGGCACCTTTGACCACTTTGAGATCACTCAACGGAACTGTGCCGACGATGGCGCCGCGTCGCCTGCACAAGGAGCAGTCGCACCGGCTCGGATCCACGATACCGTTTGGCAGCTTCAGTTCCAGTTCCACCGCACCGCAGTGGCAGGTGGCTTTGTGTACCGGTTTGATGTCCATGGGCTGACCTCTTCTGTTGTGCTAGGCAACACAATCTACACCAGGGCGGTTTTGACCGCCTTTCTGGCCCGGATCAGGCTAGCCGATCGCCACGCGAAAAAATACAACTGCAGCACCAAACGCAACCAGCGCCATCTTGAAACCGGGATTGCGTGCAGCGATCAAACCCAGTGAAATGAGTGCGAGGCCAACGCCTATCTGTATTGTCGCGGCCATTGCTTCCCACGGATTGGACGACAGTTCAATGATTGCGGGATTGGCAATCATGCCGAGCGGGATGACATAAAGACCAACGCCGAGTGCCATCGCAGTCAGGGCCACTTTCAGCCAGTTTTCGCCAATCATGCCGGCGGCGATAAAAACCGCACCGCAAACAGGCGGAGTTATCGTCGAAATCAGCGCGAACCAGAAAACGAAGAGATGCGCCTGCAGGGGCTGCAATCCAAGCTGGATCAGCGCCGGTCCGGCAACCGACACGCAAATTACATAGGCCGCCGTTGTCGGCACTTCCATACCGAGGATCAGGCACGCAAGTGCTGTTAAGAGAAGCGACGGCCAAAGATAGCCGCCGGAGCCGGACAGGATAAGTGACGTGATTTTGACACCGAGCCCGGTGATGCCAAGAACGCCTATGACGATGGACGCGCACAGGATGATTGAAGCGATCATGGAAACCTGCCTTGCGGCGGTCAGGAGTGCCCTTTCCAGCCGCCGGCGGCTGCGAACAGCATCAAATGTCAGGTCGCCGCCAATGAGCAGCATGACCGCGCCCACAATGATCGCTATGCATGCAGAGTATTGAGGTGTATAGCGCGCGACGAACATGCCCCACATTAGGACCGCGAAGGGCACGAGAAAGAACGCCGATGTTATTGCCACTTCCCGTGCCGCCGGTTTTTCAGACTCCGGAATTGCACGAAGCTCGAAACGGCGGGCATAGGCGTTGATGCCCATCCAGACGGCAAAGAAATAGAGCAGTGCAGGTAATATGGCCGCTGCCATAATGCCCGTATAGGGAACCCCGGTCAGTTCCACCATGACAAATGCGCCGGCCCCCATGAGCGGCGGCATGATCTGCCCGCCGGACGATGCAACCGCCTCGACCGCAGCGGCCAGCCTTTTCGGATAGCCGAGCCGCGTCATTGCCGGCAGGGTTATCGAACCGGTCGATGCGACATTGGCCGAGGCTGATCCGGAAATGGAGCCGAATAAAGCAGACGAGATGACGGAAACCTTTGCCGCACCGCCCGTCAGCCGTCCGGCAGCGGCAGCGGCAATATTCATGAAACCCTTCCCGGCTTCACCCGCGTTGAGCACCGCGCCGAATATAACAAAGATCGCGACAATTCCGACGGACACTCCGGTCAGACTGCCCCAAAGTCCGCCTTCGGCTATTGTCAATGTGCCAAGGAAACTTTTGAGCGGCACTCCCGAATGTCCGAACTCTCCTGGGACATACTGACCAAGCAGCCCGTAGGCGAGCGCCAGCGCGGCTACGAGCGGAAGCGGCCAGCCGATTGCCCGCCGCGCGGCTTCCAGAACGACGACAAGCAGAATGATGGCAATCAGGATCTGCCCATTGTTTTCGAGAAAACCGTACTGATCCGACAATGCGTTGTGCCGCACCGCAACCCACAGGCAAGAGGCAATTCCAGCCGCGGCGAGTACAATGCCCGATATGCGCGACAATCCCGGTTTGGCAGCAAACACAAGTATCCATGGCAACGCCAATGCCATATGCAACGGCCGGCTGACGAGGTTTGATACAAGACCTGAAAATATAAGTCCGAGATGGAAGGCGACCAGAATGACCGCAAGCAGAAACTGCGCCAGCCGGAAAGGAATTGACTGCGGCTGCTGCGGGTTGAGCATGGTCACATTGCCTGCGTGTCGGTCATCCGGCTTTGCAAGCTAGGGACCAGGGAACGGTTAAACGGTTATTCCTGATCCTTGGCGATCGGAAATCCGACTTCCTTGTAGAATTTGATCGCACCGGGATGAAGTTTTCCGGTTATGTTGACCATAAGCTGATCATCAACCCCTTCCCACCAGGCCGCCACTCCGACCATTTCCTTCTTCTGCTCCCAAAAGGTCTTCGTGAGCTGATAGGCGGTGTCGTCGTCCATCTGCGTTGTCGTATAGACAATGACCGGGAGCGACGTTGTGACGATATCGTCATCCTGGCCGGCATAGGTTCCTGCCGGTATCACCATGCGTGTGCGCTTGGTTTTTTTCACCTCTTCGCCATCCATGGAAATGAGATTGACGCTGGTGGACGCCGCAGCTTCCACGACATTGGGCGCTGGCCACGATCCGGCGGTTACAAATCCGTCGATCTGCCCGTTTTTGAGCGCTGACACGGCGTTCGAAAGCTCGACGTCGACAAGGGTGACCTTTCCCTCAAGCCCGAAGAGCTTGATGTATTTTGCGCCTTCGCGCGCACCGAACGATCCCTTTCCAAGCAGAAGCTTTTTGCCCGCAAGTTCCGGAAAGGTAAGAACCGCAGCCTCGCTCGACATGACGAACTGCATCGTCAGCGAGGGGATCGGGAACAATGCGCGGATATCGTCGAAACGGCCATTGCCTTTGCCGGCGAACATCGCCTTGCCTTCCTGGGCAAGTTTGACCAGCACCGGCGGAGACGTAAACACGTAGTCAGCCCCGCGGGCCTTGACTTCCATGACGTTTTGAACAGAACCTTGGCTCTCCTCAACGGTCACGATAATCTCACCGTTGGAGCCTTTTTTCATGGCTTCTGCGATCTGAACACCCATCTGATAATAGGACGATGAGGTTTTTGCCGATTTATAGGTAATTCGTATTTCATCGGCTTTGACCGGCGCCGTGGCTGCCAGAATCAACGCAGCCGAAACGCCCAGTAATTTTACCGGCAACTTCATGTTGTCATTCCTCCGACGAGGACCGCCGCGCGCCTTATTTTCTGGCGTCTGCGGCATTCCTACTTCCCGTTCGCGATCCCACGGGACAAGAAACCCGATTCCCGCGTTCGTGACCAGAGGCCGGTTGCGGCCCACTGCTTTAAATTTACTTAAAATAATCTGTATATGCTATTGATAATAATCATGTTAATTGAGTATTTCATACATTAACCATCAAGACAATGGCCACAGAATCATTTGCGTACAGCGAAAATGCGCCATGGTTTTGCCGGTCTCAAGCGATTTGACCCGCGCATCCCAAACTTGCGTCGTCCTTCCCTGATGCAGCGGACTTGCAGTGCATTGAACATCGCCTTCGCGCGCTGTTCCAAGAAAATTGGTGGTAAGATCGACCGTCGTGAAGCCGTTAGCGCCCTCGGGCAGAGACCGAAGCGTGCCGTAGCCGCAGCATGTGTCGGCAAGCGTAACGACTGAACCGGCGTGCAGGAAACCGTTCCACGCCATCAGCGCTTTTTTGACGCTGAAACGCGCGATGACCTCGTCCGGGTCGACTTTCAGGAACTCCATGCCAATATGGCCGGGAAAATAATCACTTCCCCGCCGGTTCCATTCTTCAATCGTCTCAGGAATGGTTATTTTCACTGCCTGCTCCTCCAGGTCCGGTTGCAAAACTGTAACCGGCGGTCAGTAGCCTCTCACCCGGTCAACACATGCAGGTATCTGGCCTGTTTTCAGGTAGTTTCCAATATTTGCCGCAACGATGGCCGAAGCGGTGGTCCTGTTTGTCGGCCCGGAAATATGCGGCAGGACCGTTACAGCAGGATGAGACCAAAATGGGCTGGATTGCGCAAGCGGCTCTTCGTCGAAAACATCCAGGACTGCGTGGCTGAGGTGGCCGCTGTCCAGTTGCGCAAGCAATGCGTCGTCGTCGACAATCGGACCGCGGGCAAAATTGATCAGGCTGGCGCCCTTCCGCATTTTGGAAAGCCGATCCGTGTTAAGGAGGCCGCGTGTTTCAGCCGTGAGCGGCATGAGGACAACCACAATGTCCGATTTTTCCAATAGCAGGCCAAGTTCGCCGGCACCATGAAACGCCTCAACGCCCACCATTGTGCGTTCAGAACGGCTCCATCCGCAAACCCTGAAGTCCTGTTCGAGAAGTTTTACGGCCGCGATACGTCCGAGTGCGCCAAGTCCGAGGATTCCGATGGTGCGCTCCGACGGCAGCGGCAGTTCGTGCTCCTTCCAGATGCGTTCCTCCTGCTGGCGACGGTAGCGTGGCATGTCACGGTGCAGATAAAGGGTCCAGGCGAGCACCGCTTCGGCCATGGTCCTGGCCATTTGCGGGTCTTCGAGGCGCACGATCTTCGGGCCATCGACGGGGAGTTCGGAAACGATGCGCTCAACCCCTGCCCAAAGGCTATGGATCCATTGCAGGTTCGGCATACAGGCGATTTCCGCCGGATCGGGATCTGCAACGATTGCGACTTTTGCAGATTGGCGCTCCGGTTCCGTCAATTCTTCAAAACCTACTATCCGACAATCCGGCAAGGCCTGGCTCAACGCCTCGATCCAGACCCTCCGGTCGGCGTCACTTGTTTTTGCGACAAATGGAATGACTGAACTCATCTCGTCCAAGGCCTTTTGAAACAACCGGCCCACGCCGGAATTAAGGAACACTGCTCCCGCAAGCTATGGAATTGATGACGAGATTGCGCAAGCCCTATCTGCGGAACAGTCAAATACCGCTACTAGACAGCCATCCGTGTGGTGATCGCGTATGGCATCATTTCCGTCTCGATATCGTCAAGCGTCAATGCATCACAAGCCAGCCCCGCTCCCGGCTCGATTGTTTCATTCAGCAATTTTCGAACGACTGCAGCCGCAGCCAGTGTGGGAACAACAGGCCCATCGCCATTTTTCGCCAGAAGCGACCAAGCCGCGTCTATTTTCATGCCGTCCGCGCCGATGCCGGATGCCTTCACCACCATACCGCCAACCTCAGACATGCCGATGCGGGTGAATTTTCGCAATTTGTGCAACAGCGGCGCTAGCGTTGTCAGCCTGACAGGCAATCCGCTGCGTGCCAGCCGGCCCAGATACTCCATGCCGCGTTGCTCGAATGGGTTTTCAAGT
Source organism: Hoeflea sp. TYP-13 (assembly GCF_040932035.1). Lineage (NCBI taxonomy): Bacteria > Pseudomonadati > Pseudomonadota > Alphaproteobacteria > Hyphomicrobiales > Rhizobiaceae > Hoeflea > Hoeflea sp. TYP-13. The sequence continues at coordinate 1,930,220 of NZ_JBFRBB010000001.1, read as the reverse complement.
CCGGCATAAAACGCTACGCGATCTGTAACATCGTGCCTGCCGCCAAGCAGCTCGGCGTCGATTGTCTCGACCAATGCGACCCGCCGCGAACCAAGGCCGGGCATGTCCAGATATGTGGCGCCGGCCCAGCCGAAATCCTGTGTCAGCCGTCCACCGCGCCAGACCGGCACGGGTTTTCCGGCATAGCTCAAAACAGCTGCCACAACCGCCTCGCCAACATCTGCCCTGCCTCCGGGCGTAATGCAGATATCGACTGTGTCGACCGATTGCCATTGGTCAGTCAGCGCACTGACAACCGCCACCGAGAGCGCCGGAGTCGAGCTGGCGCCCGCGAGCGCCACGCATCCTTTTTTGCGTGCGCGATTGTCGAGAGCGGCCCGGTAGCCGGCAAGATAGGCACGGGCATCGGCCAGATCGATGCAATGCGCACCCACACTGAGCGCCGCATGCGGCACGTCATAGCCGGTCCCCTGAAACGGACCGGATGCGTCGATGACGAGGAACGGCCGGATTTCCTTCAACGCCGCGAACAGGTTCTTGTCGCGGTCGAGTGCCATGCCCGAAATATGTGCCTGCGGGTTCCCGGACATAAACAATCGGACCGCTGCCGCCGCCCTGCCGGCGTTTCTCGACGTTATGAGCAGATGCGTATTGTCCATGGCGGCCAGATGCGAGGTCAGCTGGCGCCCGAACACACCGGTACCGCCGATTATCAGTATGGTCCGGATCGCTGCTTCGCGTGCGCCTTCCGTTTGGAGGTTCGCATGAAAGCCTGGTTTCATAAGGACAGTCATGGCATTTCCTCGCGATAGAGACCTTCCTGATGAACGAGCCTGCCAAACAGTGGATGATCAAGCGTAAGCCCGAAGACGAAGGACTGCCCGCCCTCCTCACGATGGATGACATTCAATGCGCCAGGAGCCAACCAGCGTGGCACGCGCAACCTAAGCGGTCCAAGACGCAGGTAATAGCCGGCGCTTCGAAAGGTCAGCACCCGATCTTCGACCGTAACGTCAAGCGCCATGCTGATGCCGAAACCGATATATTCCTCAAGTCCCGTCGGCCCGGCAAAACGCTTGGCTGAGTGGATGACTTGCGGAAAACCGGTTCTGTTGGCATAGAGCCGGGTCCAGATCTGTCCGCCGGTTTCCACGTCTTCGGTGACGGTAACAACAGACGGCACGTCGACATCATCGAATAGCGGCAGCGGGCCGCCGATCAATCGCAGGATCTGACTGAGAAGTTTCCCCGGCAGGTTTGCGTGAACCTTTGTAATGCGGCCCACATATACTGCCGTTCGGCCGCCCGCGAGCCTCTTGGTAAACCTGCGTTGCACATCCGGCGGCAGGTCTTGCCAGTCCTCATCAGACAGGAGCGCGCGAAAGCGCATATCACCGAGTTCTTCAGCGGCACGCCCCTTTGGGAAACGGGCGTCTGTTTGCTCCTGCAGGTTTTTTTTAAGTCGGAGATTTTCCATATTCAAAGTCTGACCTCCGCTATGTGAATGTGCTTTCAACCTCAGTCTTTGCCCAAGGGCAGGAACGATGCGATCTTCGAGCCGAGTTTGAGCAACACGTCGCGCTTGTTCTTCGGCACCGCCATCATCTGCGTGTACCAGCGGTCGACGGATGCAGTGAACTCCATCATGTTGCGCAAGCGTTCGCGGGTGGCGTTCGAGACTGTTGGATCGTTTTCCGCCTTGCCGACACACTCCTGCAAAATCGCGAGCGCCGGATCGATCTCGCGCGCCTTGCGGCCGGACGCAATGCGTGCCGCGATTTCCCAGACGTCGGTTTCGGCTTCGAAATGCTCGCGCCGGTCATGACGGATGGGCACGCGATGAATGAGGTTCCAGGCAAGCAGCTCCTTGACGGAATTGGACACGTTTGAGCGCGCCATTTCCAAATCTCCGGCGATGTCCTCTGCCGTGCGCGGGCCGTCGGCCAGATACAGATAGGCATGGATTTGGCCGATAGAACGGTTGACGCCCCACTGCCCACCGAGATTGCCCCATTGGAGAATGAACGCATCAACTGCTTCCGGGAGCGCATTCTTTTTGTCGGTATTTTCCGTTATTTCTGTCATAACAGAAATATAAGAAATTTCACCAGCGTTTGCAAGTAAGCAATGGTGGGCTGTCCAACATTTCAATCGTCGGTATCGCGGTCCCAGAAAAGATCGTTTTCGACCACATTCGTCTTGAAGACGATGTAGACGAACGGTTCGTCATGCGGATTTTTGGTGTTGTGCACTTCCCGTGGTTCGCAGGTCAGCGTGTCGCCAACACGCAAATTGAAGGTCTTGCCATCAATGTCGAAAGTGCCCTGCCCTGACAGGATGTGAAAGACTTCGGTGCAGCTTTCATGATGATGATCATCGACTTCGGCGTGCGGCGGCAGTTCAACGATCTGAACAAGCGTGCCAGAAGCATTCAATGCATCTTCGCGTAGCAGGATCTTTTTGCGATAGCCTTCGCCTTCAATCCACGGAGTGGTCTGTTGGTCTACAAATCTCATTGCGCACCCCTGGTTCGGTACTGCGTTTTCACGCGGCGGCACAGATTGCTTCGACAATATCAATTCACGTTGAGCCCGCTAGCGGGTAACCCTCAAGATTCTGCCATCATCAAGGCCGATTGTGAATTCTGTTTCACTTCCCGCACCGCGTACAAGGATTGCCCTATCGACACGCCCGGGAAGCTGAATAGAAGCACGTTCCGCAAGGCCGTCTTCAACAAATCCGATAATACGCAAGGCTGTGCGATCGTCAGAAGGCACCGCCAGCTCCATAGCGCCGTCACCATCTATATTGGCTATTGCAGAGAGCCGCATTTCACGCGATCCGATGGCATGGTTAGAAAAGCCCTCCAGCGCGGCAATCTTCGACAGCCGACCCTCGTGATATCGATAGAAGAATAGGGTTCCGCCTATATGGGGTGTACGCACAAATGCTATATCCAGGCCCGGTTTTCCATCGAAATTTGCAATGCCGGCAATATTCAGCCAGCGATTTGCCCGGCCGATGAATCCTGTTGTGCCGCGTTCCACTAGCGAACTGTTTTCTAGCCCGTAGATCGTGACCGAGGCACCCTTGCTGGTCGAAGAGCGGATAGTCACAATCTCGACGGTTCCTTCGCCATCGAGATCGGCGAGGCGCGGCGTACGGTCTTCGAATACCTGCGATTGCGGCAAGGTGACAGTGAGGACAGACCCGTCCGCCAGCTTGGCTTTCAGAGCACCGGCTTCAACAGCATCTCCGAGGATGCCGTGACCATAACGGCCTGTCGGTTCTGCATACCAGGCCTCGACGATATCACCACCTGGATGCATAGCGACCCGCCCATCGGGTAGACCCGCCGGTGCCTGGCGACCGGCTTCGTCAAACATTACAGGTGTTATTGCGTCCTCGCTGAGACGCTTGATTGTCCATTGATCCGCAGCTCGCGCAGGAGCTGCGGCAAAGGCCAGAATGGTGAGAAGCCGTACCCACAGAGAGCCACGCATTTTGAGCATTGTCCTAATTCTCATCCGGAATCTGCGCCCGTTGATCTGCCGGCATTTCCAATATCGCCTCAACGGCTTTTTCGTGAACCATGAGGACGAGATCCGACGACTGGTCCTTCATCTGCACGAGCACGGCAGCAATTGCGGCCCGATCCGGTTCAGGAGCGGCCAGCAAACCACGCAGCCTTTGATAATTTTCGTGCCGCTCCTTCCGGCTATCCTGATATTGCGGATTGAGCGAATCAAGGGCATCAGCAATCTGCTGCCGCGCCGGTTCATCGAGATTGCGTGCCAACCGGGCACCGACGCCCCGCAGGATGCCGCCTCTCTTCTTTTCTTCAGGCGCATCCAGCAGCCGTGTTGCGGCAAAGCCGATGAAAAAGCCATTCGCCAGAAGCGACACCACAAGAGTGACAATCAATATGCGCTGTTTGCTCATGAGCTATCTGTCCCCATTGTGTGTCGATCCGTCCGACGTGCCCAACAAAAGCTGATCGTGCGCGTCGGCCTGCACCAGAGTCTGGTCGGGCACGATCTGTCCCACGCCGATTCCAAGACCACAGGCAATGACGACGCTCGCGGCAAGACGCATGAGCGTTCGGCTGGAAAAAGCGCGTCTGCGCTGTGCTTGTGCCTCGATTTGGGTCAGCATTGACGACTGCATGGCTGCCAAACCGGCCTCAATTGACGGGCTTTTGTCCAGCGCGTTCGCCAGCGCACCGAAGGAGGCGTCGATCCGCTTAGCCGCGTCAAGCCGGCTGCGAAATTCGGGATCGCGCATCGCAGCCTCGCGTGCCTTCTGTGCGGCTGTCTGATCCGGCCAGCTGTTCAGGTCGGCCCCGTAAAGGTCGAGCAGGGATTCAAATTTGCTGTTCATCTCGTTTACCTCCCCCTTCTTCCTGTTGTGATTGTTCAATCTTCCGGCGCAGCGCTCGCCGGGCTCTCGCCAGCAACGACGAATACGCCTCAACGTCGATTTCCATGATCTCAGCCGCTTCCCGGTGGCTGCGGTTTTCAAAATGGGCAAGCACCAGTGCCGCGCGCTGGCGTTCCGGCATTTGCGCAAGTTGCTCAAGCAGCTGCGTCATGTCCTGACTTCGCTCCAGATCCACCAGAGGCCCCTGCCCCGGATCGTGCAGTTCATCCAGTTGATAGTCATCGACCTGGAATTTCCTCTGCCGCAGCACATCGATGGCTTTTCGCGTTGCAACGGTTCGCAAGTAAGCCGCTATCGTCGCTTTGGCCTGCCAGTCAGGTGCTGTGCGCCAAAGGGTAAGCAACGCCTCCTGGGCTATATCCTCTGCCTCATCGAGGCGGCCTGTCACACCATATGCGAGCCGGATCAATCTTGGGCCGTGTTCGGTCATGATTTGCCGGAATGCACCGGTATCGCCTGTCCCGATCCGTCGCATCAGTTCGCTGTCCTTGCGAACCGCGCCGTCGGAATGTTCTGGGGACATGAAGGGCCTTTCGCCTGATGCCGGTGGAACCGGCAGGCTAACAAGCCGTCCGCACCTGCGTCAAACCGCAGGTTGATCCGTGCGCATGTTTTTGATCACGCCCGGCCTGCCTCCTTTCCGCTGGTTTCAAGTTCCTTGATCAAACGTTGTTCATCCGCGTTTCGCGAATTGCTGAGGCCCGCCAGCAGGTTGTAGGCTACTGGTGTCAGGAACAGCGTTGACACGGTCGCAAAACCAAGGCCGCCGACAATCGTCCAGCCGAGCGCCGTGCGTGCTTCAGCACCGGCGCCAAAAGCGAGGATCAGCGGCAGACCACCGAATACAGTTGAGACCATGGTCATCATCACCGGCCTCAAACGTCGCATGCAGGCGCCTTCGATTGCGTCACTCACCGCCATCCCCTGTTCGCGCAGCTGATTGGCAAATTCGACAATCAATATGCCGTTCTTCGCCATGATACCGACCAGCAATATGATGCCGATCTGGCTGTAGACATTGATTGTTCCACCCGTCAGGCCAATGGCAACGACGGCTGCTGCAACTCCCGTCGGGATCGTCAGAAGAATGATGATCGAACTGACGAAGCTTTCGAATTGCGCCGCCAGCACCAGGAAGACGATGACTATGGCAAAGATGAAGACCAACCCCATGCCGGTCGAGGTCTCCTCAAGCAGCGCCGCTTCCGAAAGCAGCGTAATCTCGACACCGGCCGGCAGAACCTCCTGCCCTGTCTGCCTGAGATCGGCGATGGCGCTTTCCAGATCGTATCCGTCTGCAAGCGGAACGGAGATGGGCACCGCCCGCATACGCTCTTCGCGCGTCAACTGAGGCGCGACTGCCGTGTCCTCGATTTCGACAACAGTCGACAGCGGTATCATGGTGCCGTCGCCGGCACGAACGAACAGATTTTCAAGTTCGCCGGGATCGCTGATTGCACGGTGCCCGAGGGAAAGCATGACCGGAACGGCATTGTCGTCCTGATGGATTTCGGCAATCTCGCGCCCGTCGAGCGCTATGGCGACGAAGGACGACACGTCGTCCAGATCGATGCCAAGTTCCCGTGCCCGGTCACGATCGACCTTTACTGACAGTTCGGCCTGTGTGGTGTCGTAACCGATGTCGAAATTGCCAAGACCTTCGTAACGATCTTCCATGGCGCGGGTGAGATCAACCGCCGCATCCGACAGGACATCATAATTGGAGCCTGTAAGGGCAAACCGCAGCCCGCTGCCGCCACCGCGAAGGCCAAGCGTGTTCGGTTGCCGCGCAAATGCCGAGACACCCGGTATTTCGGCAAGCTGGCGATTGATATCGGCGACGATTTGCGACTGGCTGCGGTCACGCTCACCCCAGGGCACCAGCCGGAATATGATAAATCCGCGGTTTGAGGCCTGGTTGCCGACCACGCTGAACAGTGAATCGACCTCGCCCGATTCCATCAGATCCGCGCCGATGGCCTCGATTTCCTTCATTTTTTCATTGGCGATCTCGAGTTCGGTTCCCTGGGGAAGCTGGACCACTATGGGAATGCTGGCTCGGTCCTCCCGAGGCGTGATCTCCTGCGGCAGACTGTTGAAGAGATGATATGAGAATCCGGCAAAGATGATGCTTGCGACAAGCACGACCATCGGCGCAGCCAGAGCTGCACGCAACAGTACCCGGTAGCCTTTGGCAAAACCGTTGCCGATACGCTCAAGCCAGGTGACGCGCTCAGCATCGGAAACCTTACCGGTGAGGCGTGAGGCCAGCATGGGAACCAATGTGAGCGCGACAAGGGACGAAATGGCGACGGCTATCGCCAGGACGAAACCAAATTCTGAAAAAAGCTGACCGACCGTTCCCGGCAGGAACGAGATCGGAATGAATACGGCAGCAAGCGTTGCCGTTGTTGCGATAACGGCGAAAAACACCTCGCGGGTACCGCGCACGGCGGCGGCGCGTTTTCCATCGCCCTGGCGCCGGCGCCGCACGATGTTCTCGAGAACGACGATCGCATCGTCCACGACCATGCCCGTCGCAAGCAACAGCGCGAGAAGTGTCAGTATGTTCAGGGAAAATCCGACGAGCCAAATCGCCGCGACAGTGCCGATCAGCGCCACCGGTATCGTCACGGCCGGAATTATCGTGGCTGCAGCCGTGCGCAGGAACAGAAAGATGACCAGGATAACGATGGCCGTTGAGATCAGGAGGGACTTGACGACTTCCCCGATAGCGGCACCGATAAATACCGCGTCATCGGAGGTCACCCGCAACTCGATATCATCGGGCAGCTGTGACTGCAGCTCTGAGACTGCCTGTTCGATACCTTTGGAAATCTCCAGCGTATTGGACTGGGCCTGACGGACAATATTGATGCCCACGCCGGTCTTGCCATCGGCGCGCAGATAGGATGTCCGGTCATCTGGGCCGTAAGACACGTCGGCAACGTCCGCGACCCGCGTATTTGCATCAATACGCAGTTCCTGAATATCAGCGACGGATGCAACGTTCATGTTAGTTCGAACAAGGATCTCGGTTCCGCCGGTGACAAGCGAGCCCGCCGGTGTATCCGCTGTCACCCGCTCGATGGCGGATCGAACATCGGCAGGCGACATGCCGCGGCTGGCAAGCGCCATCATGTCGAGTTCGATCTTGAAGACCGGCTGACGATCGCCAAAAACAGTCACATCGCCTACCCCGGGCACCGCCGAAAGACGGTCGATGATCTGATTGTCGACGACTTGCGTCAGCTCCTCTATGGGAAGCCGATCGGTCGTGGCGGCAAGGCGGATGATCGGGCTGTCGTCGTCATTGGCCTTGATGACAAGCGGTGTGTCGACGCTGTCCGGCAGGCTTCGTTCGGCACGGGCGATGGCATTGCGTAAATCCGTCGCGGCCGTATCGATATCGACCGACGATGCGAATTCCACCGTGATGCGGCTGGTGCCGTAGCTTGAACTCGAGGAGATCGAGGCAACACCGGGCGTGCGTGCGGCTGCGCCCTCCAAAACGGAGGTCACGGTGGTGTCAACGGTTTCGGGTGTCGCACCGGTATAGGTCGTGCGGATGGTGACGACAGGCCGGTCAGTGCTCGGAAGTTCCCTGACCTCCACCGCAAGGATAGCGGCAAGGCCCGCGATGATCACCAGCAGGTTGAGAACAATTGCAAAGACCGGGCGTCGCACGCAAAACGCCGGCAGGCCCTTCAGCTCTTCTGAATTCCTGGACATTGTCGCTTAGGCTCCGTCGGTCTTTGTGGATGCGGCATCAGGTGTGCGGAAGGGCTGGTCCGGCCGAACCGAGTTGGTTCCCTCGCTGACCACGAGATCGCCAACTGCAATATCGCCGCTGACAAGGACGTGGCCGTTTCTGCGCGATATGATGGAAACATCCGTGCGTTCGGCCATATTGCCGTCGGCCTTGAAAACGTAAGAGCCCTCCCGGTCCCACTGTACGGCGAGCGACGGCACCGCCGGATAGTCTTTGCCGGTAAAGGAGAGCGTGACCTCAAATGACATGCCGGGCCGGATCAGATCGTCGTCATTCCGCACGGTTCCCTGAACAGTCATGGTCCGTGAGGCCGTGTCGATCCGGCTGTCCATACCGCTGACTTCGCCCGAAATAGAAAGGCCGGGGAGCGCAGGAGTTGAGAGGACCATTTTCTGGCCACGAGTGATCTGGTTGGCGAAACGCTCCGGCACACGAAATTCAACGATCAGGGTTTGCCGCTCGTCGAGACTGGTGACCGGAGTTTCTGTCGTCACATAATCGCCAGCGCTGATATCGATGAGGCCGGTCTCACCGGAAAAGGGCGCTTTAATTGCGCGCCGCGCCAACGCATCTTCGGCTTCCCTCAAATCCAGCTTTGCCCGGGAAAGTTCCAATACCGCGTTGCTGAGTTGGACGTCCGATACAGTCTCCCGGGCAGCGAGCGCTTCGTAACGCGTCACCTGTGCCTCCGCATCCTCGACCAGAAGATGGGCCCGTTCGACGGCAAAGCGCTGCACATAATCATCGAGCTGGACGACAACATCACCCTCTTCGACCCGCTGCCCTGCCGAAACGTTGATTTTTTCAACGCGTCCGGACACTTCAGGGTAGAGCGTTGTCTTTTCAAGCGCCTGTGCCGTGCCTACTGATTTGACGAAATCGTCGGTTGTCGCATTTTCAACTTCGGAAAGCACAACCAACGGTGCCGGTCGGCCGCGTGCTGCGCTCTGGCCATCTCCATTACCGGGCGTGCTGGCGCTGGCCGTTCCCCATGAAATCCACGGAATACTGTCAGAATCATAGGAATATAGTGCGAAGCCGACGGCAAATCCCGCCAGCAGAACCATCGATATTGCAGCCTGTTTCCAAAACGCCATTGCGCCCGTTCTCCATCGGTCTATCTGATCCCTAAACGGATGACAGGAGAAAACTGGTCGCTTGTGCCGGATTAAACTTTTGTAATGGTGGAACCGGTGTCCGTCAGGGCGGCAATGATCGCATTGATTGCGGCCGAATTAACCGCCGAACTTGCGCGCTGCAAAACAAGGCTGTGCTGTAGCGGAACGGCATGATCGAACAGCTGAACGAGCTTTCCGGCCTCTATCTTAGGCGCAACCAATGCTTCGTGACCGATCAGGATGCCCGCTCCGTTGACAGCTTCCTCCACCGCCAGCGCATAGAGTGAGAAAGTCGGCCCCTTAGTGTCCAGGACAACATCCGGCGCAGCGCGTGCCAACCACACGTTCCAATCCTCCGACCATGTCGCATCATGCAGAAACGTTGCGTTTGAGAGCTCCGCAACACTTGTGAAATGTTTTGCAACGGCAGGTGCGCAGACTGGGAAGATCGTGTCTCTTGCCAGTTCCGCACAGCCGTCTCCTACGTGGTCACGGTCCCGGTAGAACAGGCACAAGTCGAACGGTTCACGCCTCAAATTTGGCGGCTGCTCGGTCGCGGTCACCGAAATGATGGTTTGCGGAAGGCTGCGCCGAATTTCCGGAAGACGCGGCGACAACCACAACTGCGCAAGACTGGGCAACGCGGCGATGCGGACCTCATTCGGCAAGGCGGCGGCGCGCAGTGCCTGTACCGCTTCGCCGAGCCTGTCAAAGGCGTCGACAAAGTTCTGAGTGACCGCCTCCCCGGCGCTTGTCAAACGCACCCCTTGCGAGCGCCGCTCGAACAGATCGGCGCCGGCCCATTCTTCGAGCGCCTTGATGTGCTGCGCGACGGCACCCGGCGTAACGCAAAGCTCATCGGCTGCGGCGGTAAATCCCCCCAGCCTTGCCGCCGCTTCGAATGCGCGCAACGCGTTGAGCGGCGGGCCCTTCGGTCGCGGTGGAGATACAGCCATTGCACAGACTCAGTTTTTCTACGCCTATTTTCAGCAAAACTGGTTTGCGCGAGGAAATCAACTCTGTTTGATTTAAGAGAACAAGCAGGGGAGCGCGCAATGTCGGCGTTGAAATACAGAAACTGGGTTCCGGAAAACTGCGAGACCCTCGTTCAGCACTATGCCGAGCAGACGGCACATTCAGACGCCGGCGTCATTGCCGACCGCATCGGATCCCTTGTGGAGATGAACCGTGAGATCCATGAGCGTGACTGTTTCAACCTGAACCCGGCCACAAATGTGATGAACCCGCGCGCCGAGGCCGTTCTTTCAGCCGGGCTCGGATCGCGCCCATCCCTTGGATATCCCGGCGACAAATACGAGATGGGGCTCGAAGCCATCGAGGAAATCGAAGTCATCGCCGCCGAACTTTGCGCGGAAGTGTTCAAAGCGCAATTCGCGGAGATCCGTGTTGCGTCAGGCGCGATGTCCAATCTGTACGCATTCATGGCGACCTGCAAACCGGGTGACGCAATCATTGCGCCGCCGGCATCCATCGGAGGACATGTCACACATCACAACGCGGGCTGTGCCGGGCTCTACGGATTGCAGATTCACGAGGCACCGGTGAATGCAGACGGATATACGATTGACATTGAAGGCCTTGCGGCACTGGCCAGTCGTGTCAAACCGAAACTGATCACAATTGGCGGCAGCCTGAATCTCTTCCCTCATCCGGTAAAGAAAATTCGTGAAATAGCGGATGCATGCGGGTCCATGGTGCTGTTCGATGCGGCGCACCAATGCGGCATCATTGCCAGCGGCACGTGGCCAAATCCGCTGGAGGGCGGCGCGCATCTGATGACGATGAGCACCTATAAGAGCCTCGGTGGACCGGCCGGCGGACTGATCGTCACCAATGATGCAGGCCTTGCTGAAAAACTCGACGCCATCGCCTTTCCCGGCATGACTGCCAATTTCGATGCAGCAAAATCGGCCGCTCTGGCCCTGTCGATGCTCGACTGGCGCGACTTCGGCGAAGCCTACGGTGAGGCAATGATCTCTACGGCGCAGGCACTGGCAGCAGCGCTCGACAAACGCGGCGTTCCAGTATTTGCCAAGGAGCACGGATTTACGCAATCACACCAGTTTGCCATCGAGGCGGCATGCTACGGCGGCGGCCAAGCAGCCTCGAAAACGCTCCGCAAGGCCGGATTTCTCGCCTGCGGCATAGGGCTGCCGACTGCGCCTGTCCATGGCGATATGAACGGGCTGCGGTTTGGGACACCGGAACTGGTGCGATGGGGTGTCGGCCCGGAAGATGCCGATACGATTGCCGATCTTATCCAGCGTGCACTCACCGCCAATGCATCAGAACAGCTCGCCGATGAGGTCAGGCAGCTACGCGGCAATTTTGACCGGATTCATTTCATACACGAAGGTGGATGATCTAGCCGGCAATTATTTTGACATATTTGCCGAAAACCCATCCCTTCCGTCCGGGGCCGTCATAGGGCCTGTCGGCCGGAATGGGCGAGCACGAAATGTCCTGTGAACCATAGGCGACACCGAACCAGCCGTTGTTCTCGTCGAATATCCATACATGATCATCCGTGTGGATCTTGTCGAGCATTCGGTGACCTGTTCCCGGCCCTGCCCTGACGGCCAGGAAATTGTCGCCATTCGGATCAAGGCCGCGAACTGCTCCCAGACTGCAGACATCAAGGTCTTCGTCAGCCCACATCATGACCGGCACGTCCAGCTCAGCGGCAAGCGCTGGGGTCAACATAATGCCGCAGGTTACGAGCAGCGTTCCCAACAGTGATTTTTTCATGCGCCTGCCTCTCTCCAAGATCCGTCCGGTTAATATCACATGCCCCTTGCAATGCGTCCACAAGCTGCCGTCTAGGGTGTAACAGGATTGCGGGCATCGGCGAGTATCTTTCCGCCGATGCCGATGAAACAGACGCCGGCCATGCGCTCAATCCAATGACGAGCATTTTGAAACCGGCTGATGACCGGCCTCGACGACATGAACAGACTGACCGACGCATACCAGATGAGAGCGCTGGCGAAGACAAGTGCGATCATCGAAGCCATCAGCCAAAGCGGCGTCGCCTCGGTGACGGCGGTGGCGAAGACACTTGCAAACAGCACGATAGCCTTCGGATTTGTCAGCGTGACGAGAAAGCCAAATACGAAGGGATTGCCTCTGCGCCCCGCACCCCCTCCGGAAATCTCGATCCGTTGCGGTTTGGAAAAGAGCAGCTTGAATCCAAGCCAGGCAAGATAGCAGCCGCCCAACACCCTGATTGTCCAGGCGAGCCACTGATATTCGACAAGCACTGCCGACAGGCCCAACAGGCTGAGCGTTGCATAGAACCCCAGCCCGGTCGACACCCCAAGTGTCGTCAGCAGCCCGGCGGACGTTCCCTTCGTCATCGATGAACGCACCACTGCGATGAAATCCGGCCCCGGTAATACCAGAGCGGGGATGAAGATCGCGAACACACTGGCGAGGATCAGCAAAGAACCCATGTTTCACTCCTTGCGTGCATCATTCACCAGTTTTGGATAGTAGGTCAAACACCTCGGTTTCCTGGACATCACAACGGCAGACACCGCACTGTGCAAGCTGGTCATTTATTCAGAAAACAATAAAGAGGCATATTTTCCCAACTAAAAATCTCCATAAGTTTCCCACCAACTCAAAAATGTCGATATTTTATACCTCACACTGAATAGGCTCATTAATATTTGAGTTGACAAATATAAACAATATTCATGCAATTGAAAATTGAACCTATTTCTCACTCAATACATGTATTATCTTGTTATTACTGGCTTTCAATCCAATCGAAATCGGCGAGTGAGCTGGCAAGATATGACCCTTGACACGAACCATGTGGCAGCGGCTGCCGGTCATTAGATTGCGCAACACTCGTGATACAATACAATCGATAAAATGGCGGCGGATAGTCACAATCAACGCGCCGCCAAGACATGTGGTGAGCCCTATGAGTAAAAAGCACCGTTCCGAACATAAAATCGTCGACGACGCACTGAACCTCGATGGCCAGCCGGAGCACGTGCAGCAATTTTATGATGACTGGGCCGAAAATTACGAAAAGGACGTCGACGATATCGCCTATGCGGGACCGAGCATCATCTCCGGTCTGGTCGACAAACACGCCGTGCATTTCGGCCAGCAGGACCGCGCAAACCTCAGAGTGCTTGATGCAGGCTGCGGAACCGGACTTGCCGGCAAGGAACTCCACGGCAACGGCTTCAGGGAAATACACGGTTTCGACCTTTCCCCTGAAATGGCAGCACGGGCGGCAAGCAGCGGCTTTTATCAAAGCGCCGCCGGCGGCATAGATCTGATGAAGGCCGAGGATCATTTTGAAGGTGAGTCTTTTGACATCATCGTTTCAGTCGGCGTTTTCACGCTTGGTCATGTGCCGCCCGAAGCACTTGAAGTGCTGGCCCGTCTTGTACGCCCCGGCGGGCTCCTCGTCCTGTCGACGCGTATCGAATATTACGACGAAACCAACTACCGTCAGGTGGCAGCCGGCCTGATTGAGCGTGGCCAGATGCGGCTTGTCGATCAGTTGGAGCATGCCAATTACACCAGCGACGGCAGCGGCCATTTCTGGGTCTATCAGATAAGCCGCTGACCGCAGGTTGGACCATTCATCCGGCAGTCACGCGTGACTAATATGCCGAAACCATGATCCTGTAATCGCCGGTACGGTGTTCGCTGTAGTGGCGAATGGCTGCGTAATAGATGCCCGGCTGCAATTGCGCTGCGATGCGTGAATTGTGCCCACGTCCGCCGTCGTCATTTTCCGCAACCTTCCTTGTCTTGCTGTCCGGGCCGAACAGAACCATAACCACGTCGGTCGAACCGGTCGTCTCGACAATGTGCATTCCGGCGTCCTTGACCTCGAAGCTGAAGAGATCCTCTTCACCGGACTGCGAAATTTCGGCTTCCGTCCCACGCATGATATCAAGCGCCACCGCTTCCGGGGCCGCACCGCCCCTGCCCGGATACATCACTTCACTGGCAATGAATGCCTTGTCCTGTTCGGACAGGTCATGATTTTCGCTTGTCGCGCCCATATTTGTCGTCCAGCTATCAGGAAACGCGTAAAGCATGACCGACGCCGGATCGAACTCCGTACCGTGAACCTGGTCGGCCCGGTATTTGTTCAACACGTTATGCCGGATCGTTGCTTCATCCCAGAAATTGGGGGCGCCGGACAGGTCTTCGATCACCTTGGCCTCGTTCCAGACAATGCCGCCATCGGGGTTCTGGTGCTCATGGCTGAGCCCTGCCATATGACCGAACTCGTGCAGTATCACGCCCTGATCGAGCCAGCCGAGATTGAGCGTCGCCGCATGGAGAGGAATATCCGAATTATCAGTTCCCACATAGGACCATGCACCGTCGTTCTCGTCAAAACTGACGCGGATTTCGGCGCGCGGATCATCGGTGAATTCAAAGGTGAGATTGGCGTATTCGGTCCATTTCGGCGCAATGGAGGTGACCATATCGTGCTGGTCCTGCGTGCCGCCGATAAACCGGATCCGCAGCGTGCTGCCATTTGCCCACTGTTTTCCGATCAGGCTTATCGCGCGCTCCCGGCCGCCATACATGCGGGTGCGCTGAGGTTTGATCAGATCCCTCGGCAATATTCTGTCGTAACACATTTGCTGTGCAGCTTTCATGGCTGTGCACTCCTCTTTAGGGTTCTCCTCTCCTAATCAAAAAGCGGTTTGCCATATCGCGGTCCCGGCGCGACGAAGTTCGGCACCTGATTGTCGGCGATCTGTTTGATGCGATGGGTGGTGAGTTGCTCGAGACGCACAAGGTCCGCGGTGGGATACCGCCGGTCGCGAAGGATCTGTGCCAGCGAGTAGGAAAAGGCGCCGTAGGACGTCACGCCATGCCGGTATTCGTAGGCAAGCTGATCCTCCTGGCAGGCCTGGAGGATAACCGGCAGATAGGGCCCCATGTGCCCGAGTTCCTCACGCCGTGCGTTGTATGTCCGGTTGTCCAGGGTCAAAAGGTCCGTGGAACGCATCAGGCGCCGCTGCCCGCCGGCGCCGAGATAGCCGATCTTCCGAACGGCCTTGTTGCCGGCCAGGTCTGCATTTGCATCCGGCGGGCGGCGGCTTGTCCAGACGCCGTTTTTCGCGTCCCATTTCATCGTCCGGTGGCGGATGTCGTCAGGTGGCGACAGGCCGCGCGGCCTGCCGCCGCTTGAGCGGGTCATCCCGCCGGAGTGGCAACAGTCCAATATCACCGTGAACCGCGCATCATAGGGAAGCTGGCTGTAAAGCTCGTGAAACCGGTCATCGGTTATGGCGCGCTCGCGCGTCCAGTCGAAATCATACGGCACCAGGCATTCATCGACCCGATCGACGGTCTCATCGGGTCCGTAGTCGGGCAGTTGGCTGCCATGTCCTGAAAAGCACAGCATACGTTGCTGACCGGGTCCCGCTCCCTCAAGCAACCATTCGAGCCGCCGCCAGATTTCCACTGCCGTCGCGCGGTGATCGAGCAGCAACCGGATGTTCTCCGCTTCATAGCCGTTTTCCTGCAACAATGCACTCATCAGGAACGCATCGTTGACACAGCCCTCCAGCCGCATCTCAGGCGCCTCATAGGCATCAATGCCGATAATCAGCGCCCGCCTGTCGTGGCTGCCGCCGCGGCGCACTTCGCGGCGGATGTTGCGTGCCTTCGTCCTGTCCCGCTTGCCTGAAAGGACGTCGGACCATACGGAATGGCTGGTGCTTTCGTGCGACAGGTATTGCACCGCGTCGTGATCGGCCATGCCGGGAATGTCGAAAGTGGTTGTAACTTCCTCGAACCGGGTATCGGTAATCGGAACACGCGTCGTCAGAACATCGTCGTGAATGTTGAACAGGTGATACCAGTAGGCATCCGCAAACGGCTCGATGCGCCCTGCAAATTGCGCCCGCACAAACGGGTTGCCGATCTGCGAGCCAAAGGAGACAAACACCCGGTCGCGGATCAGGTCCCTGTGCGCCGGATTCTGGAACGCGTCATAGGCAACCAGACTGCCGAGGGAATGGGCAAATATGATGTCGGGCTGAAGTACCTTGATGTGCTCATCCAGGGAGGTGCGCAGACGCTCGCGCAGCGGCTCGTTTTCCGCCCATTGCACAACCATGCCGGCTGTCCAGCGCACCTTGTCGGGCAGGCCGCGCGCCGCCCGCGCGCCGGGTCCCGGCAGCGACCGGCCTTTGGGCTTCAATAGATCGCCGATACCGTGAACAAGGCCGCTTGCGCCCAGCTTTGCCAGTGCCTCAAGCGTACCCTGCGGTGAGATATTGAATTCCTGAAAAATGTGGTCGTAAAGAAAATACGCGACTTCCAGTTCGGTGGACTTGCCGGTCCGTCGGACCGCGACATCAAGCGCGGCCTCCCAGTTATCCTGCCACGCACCGCCATTGGGGTGATGACCAACGCCGTGAATACAAAGTACTTTTACCGCAGACATGCGCTCGCCCCATAGTACTTTTTAGTAATACCGACTAAACCAGCAATTGTAGTTTACATTTCGCTGACAAACATGTCCACGAGAAGCTTGTTGTTCTTGAACCGAATTAACTGATTGTTGCTTTTCGTGATCGCGGCACCATAAAGCCGGGCAATTCCGATGGCCGCGCATTGACCGCCTCCGCCAATTGCGTTTCTTTGAGCGCGCGGGCCTGAAAGGATATTTACATGGATGTCGTCACCTCTATTGCCGCAATCGCATTGGCTATCTCCATCGGCGCTGCAAGCCCCGGCCCCAGTTTCTTCGTCGTCGCGCGGACCTCGGTTGCGTCGGGACGGTCAGGTGGGCTGGCAGCGGCGATTGGCATGGGGTGCGCCAGTGCGCTCTTTGCGGCGCTCGCACTGTTCGGCCTGCATATGGTGCTTCTGCACTTCCACTGGCTCTATGTCGCTCTCAAGATCGGTGGCGGGTTTTATTTGATCTGGATGGCATATGGTATCTGGCGCGGTTCGAAAGAGCCGGCCGCGACAGGGGCTGCGTTGGAGCCGGGAGCCCACGGTCATCTTTTACGGCGTGGTTTCCTGCGCGGCTTTACGACCCAGCTGGCAAATCCGAAAACAGCCGTTGTCTACGCGGCCGTCTTTGCCGCGCTGCTTCCGGCGCATCCGCCGCTGTGGACCGGCGCGGTTTTGATCCCGGTTCTCTTCATGATTGAGGCCGGCTGGTATTCGATCGTTGCGACGGTGTTTTCCATGAGTAAACCGCGCACGGCCTATCTCGGCTTTAAACAGTGGATTGACCGGGGTGCGGCGACCGTCATCGGAGCGCTGGGTGCAAGCCTCATTATCGATGCAATAAGCGAGAATTGAAGATTCTGTCCAGGGCTCTAGCGGCTGCTGGGAGCGCTCCGGTATTGTGAGGGCGAAACGCCGTACGCATTTGAAAAACTGCGGGAAAAACCGGAAATCGAGCGAAAACCACAATAATAGGCCACATCGGTAATCCCGATCGGCTGACGGGCGGGGTCCCGCAGCATGGTTTTTGCCATTTCCAGGCGCACGTCCTGAACCTGCTGCATGATGGTTTTTCCTGTGTGCCGGTACAGCCTGTGCAGATAGCTCCTTGATATGCCGCACTCGGTGGCAATGATGGCCGGTGAAAGATCTTCGCGCCAGTAATTGTCACGGACAACGGCCATGACGCGCGCACGGTGCGCGGCTTCTGCGGCGATGGCCGGCGCAGCAGTGCCGTTCGCCTTCAGAAGAAAGGCGATGGCATCAAAAATCTTGTCCTTCAGGAACCCGGTTTCTTCCTCGGACGATCCGGTTCCCGCGCTCAAAATACCTTCCGCCAGCTGCCGCACAAACAGGGTGATCGTCGGATTGTGCCCGGACGCGAACTCGCGGATCTGGATACGCGCACCGATTCTTGCCTCCAGTTCTTTCGCGGGGATCTGGATATTGTTGGTCAGATAGTAATCGGGGATGGTCAGCCGGCAGGCGGCATCATTATTCAACAGATAAACCGAACCGGGCCGAAGCACAGCGCGCGTGCTGCCGATCTGACATTCGGCGCTGCCTTCCGCAGGAAACGCGAAGGAGTAAAATGGTGTTTCCACCGACCGGGCCTGACTTTGGGTCCTGCTGAACGTCTGGCTGCCGAACTCGATCCTGTTGAATTTCAGATTTCCCAATCTGCGGCTGGCGATGCCGCCAAGAAATTCCGACGATTGCCGTGGGGTGATACTGACTGCGCCCCAGACGCGCTCGAAGAGACTGTGCCAGTAGTCCAACCGATCGCGCGGTGAGACGTCAGCCGTGTTTCCGGATGTTGTTAATGCTGTGCTCATTCAGTCCTGGTTGAATTTACGCCGCCGGACTGACCGGCTCAAACCCCTGTTATGCAACGACCATGGCACATAGTTCACCCTGGGGCAAATCCCGGTGGACTGTGCGGTAAACGTCTTCCATTGCCTGCGTGCTAGCCCATCAAATCAGAAATCCAGCCCCATGCCTGGCCGGATTCAGTCAACAGCATTGGGAGGTGCAACATGACCACGCTCACACGGCAATTGCAATCAATCAGCCTGTGCACAATAGGTGCGGCCCTGGGCATAAGCCTTGGTGTTTCCGGGACTGCTTTCGCAGCCGACCACAACTGGACGCTCGCCTATCTGCCGGTCAAGGGCACGATATATTACGACATTGCCGTCGCCATTCCCGACCGGATCAAGGAAGCGACTGACGGGCGGCTGGAGATCACAGCCAACGGCTCTCTCGTCAAGGGCAACCGCCTGCTTGAGGGCGTTCGCGACGGGCTTGTCGAGATGTCGGTCCCATTGACCGGTTATTACACCGGAACCCAGCCGCTTTTTACGGTGAGCGCGCTTCCCGGCATCTCCGAGAGCCTTTCCGATTTTCAAAAACTCTATTCGTCGCCCTATGGCGACATGCTGAGGGAGCTGTACGCGGACACCTATAACAGCAAGGAACTGATGTCGGGTGCGTTCTGTCCGCAGACGCTCTTTTCCACAAAGCCCATCCAGTCGAAGCAGGAATGGGAAGGCAAGCGCCTGCGGGTCAACAACCGGGGCACCGGGCTGGTCGGCGACAAGCTTGGCGCGCTGACCGTTTCCTTAAGTGCCGGCGAGGTCCTGCCTGCGCTCGAGCGCGGTGTCATCGACGGTGTCATGACCGATACGTGCTGGGCGCACGGAGCCGGATTCTACACGGTGGTCGAACACGCATCTGACTGGCGGCTTGGCAGCGTTGTGGGCTTTCCGGTCCTCGTCAACAGGGATGCCTGGTCTGAACTCCCGGAAGATCTGCGGGTGGTTGTTGAAGCCGAATTCAGGGAGATCGAGGCCGATTTCTTCCGGCGCTGGGAAGAGCTTGTCGCACAAATGCCGTCGCGCTGGGAAGCCGAGGGCGTTGAATATCACCGCGTCAGCGATGAAGAGATGACCAAGGTCTATGATCCCGAAATCCTGAAGCCCGTCTTCGAGAACTGGTACGCTGACGCGCGCAATGCAGGACTTGACCCCGAGCATATTGAGCAGGTTGCGCGGGATGCTGTAAAATGAACGGTCTCGACACCGTCAATGATGACATTATGGAGGATCCCGCCATCGCGGGGTCTTTCAACGTCGGCGCCACTCGCTGGGCGAGTTTGCTCGCCGCCGCGTCAAAATCCATGGCCATCCTGACCGTTGCCGTTCTGCTCGCCAGCATAAACCTGGAAGTCATTTCCCGGTACATATTCAACAGCCCGACCATCTGGGTAACCGAATTTTCAGCCTATTTCGTGATCGCAATCACTTTCCTCGGCGCGGCCTACAGCCAACTCTCCGGACGCAATATTCGCGTCACTTTCGTTCGCGACAGGATGCCTTCCCCAATTGCCGTAGCGATGGACACATCCGCCCATTGGTGCAGCCTGTTTGTCTGCTTGATTCTGCTTTGGCGCACATCCGCATTTGTCGGTGAAAACTACACCGACCTGACGCGAAGCTGGGGGCTGCTTCGAACGCCGTTGTGGATTCCACAGACGACCGTCGTACTGGGTTATGGATGCCTTCTCCTTGCAATTTTTGCCTGTGTCCTGGCCGCGAACGGATCAAAGCGCAGGCACCCGGCCCTCGTCCTCTTGCCTGCAGCTGCTCTCTTTATCTGGTCCGGCCTTCTAACCCTTCAAGGAACGACCGACCTGGCTTTAGGTATTGATGCACAGGTGACACTGTCAGCCACCTTGACCCTGGTTCTGGTTTCGGCCTTTGTTTTGTCGGGAACCCGAAACGCCCTCAGCCTGTTATTGCTCATTCTGCCGCTTCTTCTCGGATATGCGCTTTTGGCCGATGCACCGCTTGCGCACCGGTCAATCGGCATGCTGGCTGCTCTTTTGTATCTGCTTATTTTCGGTGTCCCGGTCACGTTCACGCTCGGAATGCTGGCGCTGCTCGCAATCGGTATCTGGCTTCCTCCCGTCACCATCGTTGCGCTCGGCGAACGTAGCTGGGAGGCTGTCAACACATTCGAACTTGCCGCAATTCCGATGTTCATCATGATGGGCTCCCTGCTCGTCAGCAGCGGCGCTTCGCGGGACATGTACGAAGCAACGCGCACGCTCTTTGGCCGGATGCGGGGCGGGCTTGCACACGCATCGGTCGGCGCGTCCGGAATCTTTGCGGCGGTATCGGGTTCAAGCCTTGCCACCGCCGCGGCCATGGGCAAAGTCGCCGGATCCGAAATGACGCAAAGGGGATACCGTCCCGAGCTTGCCTTTGGCGTCCTGGCGGCCGGCGGTACGCTCGGCATTCTCATTCCACCCAGCATCGCGATGATCGTTTATGGCCCGCTTGCTGGGGTGCCTGTCACCGATCTTTTTCTGGCCGGCATCGTGCCCGGGCTCCTGCTCATGGCCGCCTTTTCGCTTGTCGTTGCCGTCTGGGTCGCGATCGATCCCGCCGCTGCACCGCCCGGTCAGGCGTTTTCAGCCACACAAAAGCTGCAGGCTCTTCTTGGCGTCGGCCCCTTCCTTCTTCTGATCCTTCTTGTTCTCGGCTCCATCTATCTGGGAGTCGCGACACCAACCGAGGCCGGCGGCGTCGGTGTCCTTGGCGCGGCGGCAATTTCGGCAATGCGCCGGACGCTTTCCTGGCGCGGTGTGCTGGGATCGATCGAAGAGGCTGCGGTTGTGACAAGCTTCCTCCTGCTCATCGCGGTCGGTGCTGCCCAGATGGGTTTCGTCGTGGACTATCTCAACATGCCGCAATCGCTGGTTGGATATATCAACAATGCGGATCTGTCCGACACCGGCATCTTCCTGGCCCTCGTTGCGATCTATGTTCTTCTCGGCATGTTTGTTGAGCCGATCAGCATGATGCTCATCACCCTGCCGGTCGTTTTGCCGATCGCAAGCGCTGCCGGATGGGATCTTCTGTGGTTCGGAATAGTGCTCGTCATGCTGATCGAAATCGGGCTGATAACGCCGCCGGTCGGCATGATCCTGTTTGTCCTGTCGGGCGTATCGGACAAGGCCGTTGATTTGAGCCGGATTGCCCTGGGCGCCCTGCCTTTTGTGGCCGCATTCCTGGCGATGATCGCACTGTTCTTTCTGTTTCCCGAAATCGTGACCTTCCTGCCGAAAGGAATTTGAGTTCATGACAGCATTCGAAACCGGCGGCTTCCGGCCTGCCGGACAATTTGCGCATATGGAAAGGTGGCTCGAGGCGGAGATTGCTCTTGGTCGTATGTCTGGCGCCGTGACCCTTGTCCACCATAAGGGGCGTCTGATCCATTCCTCCGCCCTCGGATTTCGGGACAAAGCCCATTCCCGACTCATGACCGAAGACACAATTTTCTGGATTGCGTCGATGACCAAGCCGGTCACGTCACTTGCTGCCCTGATGCTGGCGGAGCAAGGCAGGCTCTTGTTATCAGAGCCGGTTTCAACCTACCTGCCTGAATTTGAAAATGTCCGGGTTCTGACCGGGAACAATATCGACGAGGCCCTGCCGACAGACTTCCCGCCGACAATCCAGCATCTCCTGACCCATACGTCCGGCCTGACCTATGGTCCATTCGGTGACGACACTATTTGCGCGGCCTATCGCGAAACCGGCGTTTATGACTTTGCCTCAACCAATCAAGAGATGTCGGTACGGCTGGCCGATCTGCCACTCGCCTACCACCCGGGCACGTGCTTCGAATACGGCATGTCGACCGATCTTCTCGGACGGGTTATCGAAGTCGTGTCGGAAAGCACACTGCCGGATTTCATTGGCCGGCGGATCGCGGCGCCGCTTGCGATGGCCGACACCGGATTCAGCCTGTCGCCGGATCAACGCGGCAGGCTTGCGGAAGTGACCACGTCCATGACGGAGTCCGGGCTGTGCCCCCCTGTTGACGAGGCACCGGTCTGGCACTCGGGCGGCGGCGGATTGTGGTCGACCGCCCGGGACTATCTGGCTTTTGCTCTGATGCTGCTTTCGAACGGGAAAACCGGCGACAACAAAATCGTTTCGCCATCGACCATACGGCATATGCGGTCAAATCACCTGCCGCCGGGTATCAGCTTTGGCAACTATGCACCTGAGCTTGGCGCCACTGCGCCTTGCCCATCGCTGGGACAGGGTTTTGGCCTTGGATTGGCTGTGCGCCTCGAAACCGGCCGGAACCCATTGCCCGGTGCTGTCGGCGATGCAAGCTGGCCCGGCGTATCGGGCACGAATTTCTGGATCGATCCGGAAAACGAACTTGCCGTTGTGTTCATGACCCATGCGCCGCAATGGCGCATTCAGCACCGCGCCGCACTGCGCCAGCTCGTTTATGCGGCTCTTGATGACTAGCTTGCCGCAGTCTGTTCCTCGATTGACTTCGTGCGATCCGACACGACGTCGCCGGTGTGTTTTGTCGATACCGGTTCTATGAGCGCGATCCAGCACTCCTCATCGGCGACGGGATTGTGCATTTTGCCCCGCGGCACAATATGGAAATCGCCCTCGCCTAGCTGAACATTGCCATCCTCATACTGGATTACCAGGCTGCCCCTGACGATATAGAAGAGCTCATCCTCATCATCGTGCTTGTGCCATACGAACTCGCCCTTGAGCTTGGCCACCTTGATATACTGATCATTGACTCGGCCGAGAACGCGCGGTGACCAGTAGTCGGTCACATTTTCCAGCTCTGCCCGTAAATTAACCACATCCATCGTGCTACCCCTTTCATGACCAAAACGGATATGGGACCGTGCCGTTGCAACGGCAAGGCAAGCTAGGAAAAACCATATGGCGGATGAAACGCTGCTTGGCATCGATATCGGCACGACTGCGGTCAAGGCCATTTTGTTCAGCGCATCAGGAAGCGTGTTGGCACAATTCTCGACAGCCTATGAAACAGCACGTTCAAAAAACGGCTTTGTCGAACAGGATCCGGAAACATGGATACAGCTGGTTAAGGACATACTGTCCAGGTTCAATTCCGAGCAGGATCTTTCCGGTCTGAAGGCGATTGGCATCACCTCTCAAGTGAATACGCATGTCTTTGTCGACAAGGATGGCAAGGCGCTGGCTCCGGCGATCGTCTGGCAGGACGGGCGCTGCGATGACGAAGCGCGGGAACTTGATGAGCGCATTCCGGCAGAAAGGCGTATCAAATGGTGGGGCGCTCCCCGTCCCATCGATGCCAGCCATGCCCTTGCCCGCATGCTATGGATGAGCCGGCACCATCCGGAGGTATGGCAAAAAACAAGATGGGTGATGCTGCCTAAGGATTATTGCCTCCAACGCCTCACCGGTGCAGCGGTGACGGACCCGATCTCCAATCTTGGCCTTGTCAATATGTACCTCGATTATATTCCGGAGCTGCTCGATTGTGTTCCTGGCGCTGCCGATCGCGTCGTTCCGCTGGCGGACATGTCCGACATCGCTGAAACTGTCAAAGACGAGTTGGACTGCGCCGGCGTGCCTGTGGCCGTCGGAACAATGGATGCCTGGGCCGGCATGTTCGGAACCGGCATTCCCGGTAAAGGAACCGCCATGTATCTGAGCGGCACAAGCGAAATCCTTGGGATCGTCTCGCCAAAGGCGGTTCCGACGCCCGGCGTGCTGACCTTTCCCAAATATCGGGACACAACCGTCCATGCCGGTCCGACACAGTCCGGCGGTGCATCGTTCCTGTGGTGCTCGCAACTGCTCGGACGAGATCCGTACGATTTGGCAAAGCTTGTCGAAGGCATGGATTTCGACAAACCCGCGCCCTTGTTCCTGCCGCATCTGCAGGGCGAACGCGCGCCGATTTGGGATATCAGGTCGCGCGGCACTCTTTTGGGTATCGATGCAGCAACGGGGCCAGCGGAGTTTACCCGTGCTGTTTTTGAGGGTGTCGCCTGTTCCGCTGCGTGGTTGCTTGAGCGGCTCGAGCAGAGCGCGGATACGCAACCGGAAATCATCAATTGCGGCGGAGGCGGTTTTCGCTCGGATATCTGGAACCAGATCCGGGCCGATATTCTCGGCAGGCGCCTTCAAAGAACGGCTGTCAGGGATCCCGGTATTCTCGGCGCGGCAGGTATCGCGGCGGTTGCTGCAGGACAACAGCCGGATCTTGCAACGGCATTTTCCAATCTGGTGCAGTTCGACAAGGTCTATGAACCCAATCAGGCGAGACAGCCACGCTACATAGAGCTCGTGAAGCTGTACAAACGATCCTACGAGGCGGCATGTGAGACAAACCACGCACTCGTTTCGCTGTTTGAATAGGTCGGCGGTGGGAAACTGCATTACGCGCGTTCTGTCGGACGCGCAGGATTTCCAACAACAGTTGCACCGGCATCAACGTTGCGGGTAACGACACTGCCGGCCCCGATGATCGCCTCGTCTCCGATGGAGACCCCGGGCAGGATGATTGCGCCTCCGCCGATCCACACATTCCTGCCGATTTCAACCGGCTTGGCGATTTCAAGCCCGGCTGCCCGTTCGGCCGGATCCTTGCTGTGTTCCGCGCAATAGATATGAACACCCGGTCCCAGCATGGTGCCGGCGCCAATCCGCACGCGGGCGGTATCCAGAATGACGCAGCCGGCATTCATGTAGACGCCTGCCTCCAGCATGATGTTGATGCCATAAGGGCAATGGAACGGCGCTTCCAGGCGTATGTCGGAACCGGCTTCACCGAACAGGTCTTTCAGCAACGGTCCGATATTGCCGCGCTCATCGGGGTGCATGGTGTTGTGCTGATGCACCGCTTCATAGGCGCGCTCCCGCAGCTCTTCCAATTCGTCATCTATGCAGGTGTACCACAGCCCCGCTTCCATCTTTTCGCGTTCTGATGCCATTGTCGCTTCCGGTTCCTCGATCGCGGCTTCAATCCGAAATTATGTTGCGTTGGGTCAAAGACGCAAAGCATTTCTGACCTAATCTGCAGTCAGTACTGATTTTCAGGGTGAGAGATCATGACGAAAATTGCGATCATACAGGGGCATCCCGATCCGGGCGGCAACCGTCTGTGCCATGCGCTGGGTCACGCTTACGCAGAAGGTGCGAGGGAAGCCGGGCACGACGTCACCGCAATCGAAATCGGCAAACTCGAATTTCCCCTTCTGCGCAGCCAGGACGATTGGCATGCCGGCGAAAGTTCCACCCCACCCGGCCTTTTGGACGCGCAGCAGGCCTGTCTTTCGGCCGATCATTTTGTCTTTATCTACCCTCTGTGGCTCGGCACCATGCCGGCACTGCTGAAGGGGTTTCTTGAGCAGGTGTTTCGCCCGGGGATTGCCCTGAGTTATGGCGATGGTTTCCCGAAGGCGCTGCTGAAAGGCAAGTCGGCGCGCATCGTCATAACCATGGGCATGCCGGCGCTTGCCTATCGCTATTATTTCATGGCCCACAGCCTGAAAAACCTCCAGCGAAATATACTGGGCTTCGTGGGCATCAAGCCTATTCGAAGCATATTGTTCGGAATGGTCGAACAGGCAAGCGACAAAAAGCGCCAGTCCTGGCTGGACAAGATGCGGGCGCTTGGCCGCGAGGCGAGATGATGGGGCCTATCCTGCAAACACCGCAAGAACAACTGACGCAATAAGCAAAATCGCAAAAACGACATTTGCTATCCGCCCTGCCAGCGGATGCCGCAACAGATTTGAGAAAGCCGAGCCGAAAACAAGCCAGCAGGAATTCACGACTACAATGACAATGAAGAGTGCCGCAATTTTGGCTGCGGCATCGGCTACAAGGTTTAAAGGAAACAACCGGTAGCCTGAATAAACGGCGCCAATGGCGGCAAATGCCTTGGGATTGGCAATTGCCAGGATGAAGCCGTTGTGAAACGACGGCGGCCGGCTTTCCGCCAGCGCTTCACCCATCACCGGTGCTGTGGCGATCCTGTAGGCGAGATAGACAATATAGGCCGCGGCCAGAACGGTTATCACATGCACAAGCGCTGGCTGCGCCAGAATCAGGCCGGTTATGCCGGTTGCGATCATGACGAGAACTGCGGTCGTCCCCCAAATGATACCTGTAAGAAATCGTAAGCCGCGCCTTGCTCCGTAAGCTGCGCCAACAGCCGCCAGGCTCATTGTCGCGGGCCCCGGGCTGCCCATCAGCGGAATGGCTGCAATCCAGAGCAGCAAAAGATCGCTCATTGTTGCCTCCCTGCGTGGCCTAAAGGCGCACCGGGCCCCGTCTAGAGCCCCGCTGCGTACTCCATTTTCCACCTTTGCCGCAGCGTTTCACCTTCGTCTGCAAAGCTCTGCGTCAGGATCTTGTATTCCAGAATCCGGTCAGGACGGAAATGTCTGAAATCGTTTCGCAATTCGCACCATGCAGCAACGACGATGGCCTCCGAATGATAAACCACGGCAACGGGCCGAATATTTCGGATGCTTATCTGCCCGTCCCCGTCCTGATACCGGATTTCGATTTTGACTTCCCGCCTTATGGCTGCGCGGATTTTCGAAAGGTCCACGGACGACGGTTCTTCCGGCCCCCAGCTCGAGGAAAACATGGATTCACTCAGTGTGGTCGCCTCGGAAAGCTTGCGCGCCACCCGGGCCGCCGCCTGTTTCAGTCCCTTGTCGCCGGTGCGCGAAATCATGGCCAGTCCGACAGTAATGGCCTCGACCTCTTCGTTGTCGAAGTTTATGGGCGGCAAATCGAGGCCCGGACGCATGATGTAGCCGACGCCCGCCTCCCCCTCGATCGGCACACGCATGGCCTGAAGAGAGGCTATGTCGCGGTAGATCGTGCGCTTGGTGACCTCCAGAACCTGCGCAATCTCCTGGGCTGTCAGTGGCCTGGAGGCACTTCTGAGAATCTGGATGATGTCGAGCATCCGTGTCGAGCGAGCCATGTCTGTGCCTTTGTCATTTTTACCGAGCCTAACACGGCACTGCTGACAGATTCATGTCAGCAGTGCCGTGTTACCAATTTCCTGTAATCGACAAGGAGGAGTTCACTATGCTTGAGCACACTGTTTCCAACGCCCATGGTGGTGGTGCCGTCCGAACTCATTTGCCCGTTCGCCGCAGGCATGTGGCCGAAATAATGTCGGTGTGTTTGCAAGGCGCAATTGCGATTGCCGCGGGCACCCTGCACAAATTCAAATCCCGTTCCAGAGACGGGGAACTTGCGCGCCTCAACAACGAATTGCTTCAGGATATTGGATTGTCGCGGGAAGATGTCGGTCCGGTTGAAAATTTTCACAAATGGAATGACCCTTTCGATGTTGAAATCCGCCGCATGCAGTAAAGCCGCTGAACTGCCAGGGTCACTCTTTCGACCTGAACGGCGGCAGTCGGCGCTTGACCGGTGAAGACTGGATGATCGACGTGTTCGTCATTGCATAGGGAATGACCTCGTCGATCAGCTCTTCAAGGTCAGCGACCGATGCGACATGGGCACGGGCGATGAAACAGTCTTCTCCTGTAATGCGGTCGCACTCAACGATTGCCGGTAACTCGCGCAGAATTTCCGCAACGCGTTTCAGCTCACCCGGTATCGGCCTGATCCTCAACCACGCCGCGATGGGAAGGCCGAGCGCGGCCGGATCGATTTGTGCTGCGTAGCCGGCAATCACGCCGGCTTCCTCAAGTCGCTTTATTCGCTCGGCGACTGTTGGCGCGGACAAGCCAACCAGACGGGACAATTCAGCCGTGCTGATGCGGGCGTTTGCCGCCAATGCCTTCAGCAGTTTTTCGTCGACCACATCAAAGTCTGAATATTCATATCGCAGGCGCTTCACTTAATATTCCTAATATTCGATTTGTTAGAGCATCAACCACCTTCTATTCTCTATTTCAATAGCTGAAATCCCTGCAATAATAAAGAGAACAAGGGAGCCGCCATGCCAATCGCAAATCCTGCAATAAACAAGACCGCCCAAAACGTCCCGCCCCATGCATGGTTTAGCATCAGCGCCATATTTCACTACCTCGGCCCGTCATTTGCCGTGTTGCTGTTTCCGGCCATCGGCGTGCTTGGCGTTGCCTGGTTCCGCATCGCCTCCGCTGCGCTGATTTTTGCGCCCTTCACACGTCCATGGGAGACCATCAGCCGCGCAGACATGAAGGGCCGAGCACTCCTTGCCGCGCTCGGTATCTGTCTTGCGGCGATGAACACATCCTTCTATCTCGCACTCGAACGACTTCCGATGAGTCTGGTTGCGGCGCTGGAATTTGTCGGAACAATCGGCGTGGCGCTCTACGGTCTTCGAACCGGCCGGAATTTTGCGGCACTCGCTCTTGCTGTCATCGGGGTTTATATCCTGATCGATGTTCGCTGGTCGAGCGATCCGCTTGGACTGTTCTGGGCGTTTCTAAATGGCGCACTGTTTGTCGGTTACATCGTCCTTGGTCACAAAGCAGCATCCGACGGTGCTGCCAACGGCATTGAGCGGCTCGGGGCGGCAATGGCGATTGCGTTCTTGATCCTCATGCCGATCGGATTTGTTCAGGCTGCTCAGGTTTTCGGCGCGGTCAATCTGGTGTTGGCGGGCATAGGCGTCGGTATCTGCTCGTCGGTCATTCCTTATATTTGCGATCAGCTTGCCATGTCGCGACTGCCAAGGGCTTCCTTCGCCCTTCTCCTGGCACTATTGCCCGCAACAGCAACTGTCATTGCAGCGATCGTGCTGTCGCAAATACCAACGTTCCGCGATCTCGGCGGCATATTCCTGGTGATGGCCGGCGTTGCAATTCACAAACCCGTTCAAAAGGTTTGAGGGCCGCGCTGCAGATAAACTCAAAGCCAGTCTTTTAGTTGATCCGGCTGCAGATAATTGTGCGCGCCACCTGCATCCTGCCAGGCAAATCCCGTAAATCCCGCTCTGTCCTTGCCGGTGCCGGGCGCTCCGACACCACCCCCCAACAGGTGCTGCAGTTCCAAAAGTGCGTAGGGTCGTGCCCAGAGCCATTCGCGATTTTCAACCGCTTCAACATCGGATACGGGCAGAGATTCTTCGCTCCACCCATAAAAATACAGACAAAAACCATACTCCTTGACCGGCTGGACGGACATCAGCCGCATGCCAAGGTTCGTTTCACAGTGTTCGCGCGCAGCGGCTATGTCATTGACGCGCAGGGTGATATGGGCGAGCGTTGCCTGCCCCCCGACGGGATGGCCCCGCCCCGCTGGCGCCGCCCTGCCCTCAAAGCCCTGCTGCAGCAATTCGATGGCAAATCCATGCGGATCGCGCAGATGGCTCATATAACCGATATCAGCGAACTGACGCGGTTCGCTGACCGGATATCCTTCAGATCGCAGAAAACCAACGGCTTTATCAAGATCGCGAAGGGTTATGCCGATTTTCCAGTAGAGCGCATCCGGTTGGGCGATATATTCGCGCTGAGCGCCGCCAACCAATTCGACAAGGCATTGCTGCGCATCATAGCCGAGCAGCGGTGATGCCTGTGAACCAAAGTTCTGCATTCCAAGGTTTTTTGAATAAAAATCAACAAGTTCGATTGTGTTTTTCACATGCAAGCGGTTCCGGGTGATTTTCATTTCTGTCCTTCCGAAAAACGGTTCGCCCTATCCAACATAGCTCAATGCCAGTCCGAGCAAAGCGGATATGGCCAGTACGCGGACAATGCCCCAATGCAGGCGCAGCAATAAAACACCGGAAAGGAGGGCGAGCACGATCACGCGCCAGTCAACGGTGGCAAGTTCGGGTTGCCACAGGACGACCGGGCCATAATGCTGCGGTGCGACCTTGGCGAACGCCACATGGAGCGCGAACCAGATGGAGAGATTGAGGATAACGCCAACCACCGCGGCGGTGATGCCGGAAAGCGCGCCCTGCAGGCGCGGCTGTGTGCCAATCCAGTCGATATAGGGAGCGCCCGCGAATATCCACAAAAAGCATGGGACAAACGTTGCCCAAAGCGTCACAATCGCGCCGGCAACTCCCAGCACAAGCCCACCCACGCCGAAGGCGGACAGAAATCCTACGAATTCGGTGACGAGGATTAACGGGCCCGGTGTTGTCTCGGCAAGGCCGAGACCATCCATCATGGCGCCCGGCGACAGCCATCCATAGTGGTTGACGACGTCCTGGGCCATATAGGCAAGCACCGCATAGGCGCCACCGAATGTGACAACCGCAAGTTTGGAGAAGAAACGGCCAAGCTCGGCGAGGATCGGTTCGCCGGCAAGGGTGCCCGCGAGAAGGATCGGCACCCACCAAACGGCAAGCCACAGGAGCACAGTCCGCAAGGTTTGCAACGGGGTGGACCTTGTGGCGACCGGTGCTTCATGGGTCTCAGATTTGGGCCGGCCAGCAAAAAAACCGTAAAGCGCGGCGAGCAGAATAAGCAGCGGAAACGGCAGATTAAGGAAGAATATTCCGACAAAGGCCAGCGCAGCGATCACCCAGTGCCGCGGCAGATGCAGTGCCTTCTTTGCAACCCGGAGCAGAGCCTCGACCACAATAACCAGCACTGCTGCCTTGATGCCGAGAAACAGCGCGCTGACCAGCGGAACGTCGCCGAGATAGGCATAGATGACGGCCAGTACCAACATTACAGCCGCACCCGGCAATACAAAAAGCAGACCGGCGATCAGCCCGCCGATAACGCCGTGCAGGCGCCAGCCGGCATAGGTGGCAAGCTGCATGGCCTCTGGCCCCGGCAGCAGCATGCAGAAGCTGAGCGCATTGAGATATTGCCGCTCCGTCAGCCACCCCCGTTCCTCAACCAGTACACGATGCATCAAGGCTATCTGCGCGGCCGGACCGCCGAACGACAGGATGCCGATTTTCGCAAAAGCGCGTGTTGCCTCAGAGAGTGATTCCGGGGCGCGATTATCGCGCCCCGTTGTGCTTGCGACGTTCATCGCTTCAGTTCCTCGTGACCGCGGCCGGCCAATCGTGGCCTTCATCCGTCGCATCCCGGCACCAGCGGTAGAAGGCATCGTAGAGAAGCATTCCGGCGTCGAGCTGTGCCAGATCATCACGATACATGCGCGACAGACCGAGAGAGGCGGCAAGAAGCCCGGCCGTCTGGGGCGCCAGATCATGTCTGTTTGTGTCGGCGCCACGTATGATGGTCGCAAGCCGCTGAAGCGGCTCCATCGCCAGTTCGAATTCATCAATCATCGTATCGAAAGTGCAGCGCTCCTCGCGGTGACTCCAGAAGACATCCTCAATATCGAATGGCGTCGCTTTAAACCGGTCCGCGACATCCAGCACTTCGGAAGGTGCAACATATAAAAACCGTGCGCGCGGATCGACAAAACGCCGGATCAGCCACGGACAGGCAATGCGGTCTATCTTCGGACGGTGACGGGTAACCCACACGGTGCGGCCTTCGGCATCACGCGGCGGAAGTTTGCCGGCAGGAACAAGCGGCATGGCGGCGTCTCGCCAGCCAACAAATCCGTCCTGCAGCGTTTCGGCGGCAATGCCGCTGTCCCGTAGCACAGCTGCCGCACCCTGGCTCAGCTTGAGACCTTTCTGGCAATAGACCACCACCCTTCGATCGCCCAGTTGTCCCGACAAGGCCGCGACATCGTCAAACTGATGCCGGAAGGCGGACGGAATCAAACGGGGGTCATCATTGAAGTCCTCATTGAGGCTGACATCGATCAGCACCGGTGTATCCGGAGTTCCGATAAGGCGATTGAGTTGGGTGACAGTTATTTCAGTTGGCGACGGCATGACGCATCCTTCCCTTGTTCAGTTTCGGTCGGACACGAATCTTGGGCTGTCGCCTCACGGGGCGTTCGTAAACCCCATGGGCTATAATTCGCAAATTTGGCACCGTTTCGTCAAGTCCGGGCCGCAAATAGATGCGCCGCAAGCCGGGCCCTCGCCTTTGGCCTTGCCCGCCGGCTTCGGTTGTGGCAGGTTGAGAACATAATATGAACATCTAGGGCGGGATGCTGACAATGGAACAGTTCTACTTTTACCTTCCGGGTATTCTTCTGGCCTATTCAGCTTTCCTTCTCGGCATTGCCAGTCCCGGACCCAATGTCCTTGCCATCATCGGAACGTCAATGGGTATCGGGCGGCAATCGGGTATCTCGCTTGCGATGGGCGTCGCCCTCGGATCTCTTTGCTGGGCGCTACTGACAGCATTCGGGCTTTCAGCCGTCCTCGCGACCTATGCATCAGCGATGCTGTTCATAAAAATTGTCGGCGGTTTTTATCTCTTATGGCTGGCCTACAAATCGTTCCGCGCCGCGGCGTCCAAACAGGATATGACGGCGAAGGTGCTCAATGGCAACCGACGCACACCCGCCGGTTATTTTGCCCGCGGTTTCATCATTCAGATGACCAACCCGAAAGCGGCACTCGCCTGGATTGCGATCATATCTCTCGGGCTCGGCCCGCATGCCCCCTTGTGGGTTGCCTTTGCCATTGTCGCGGGCACCGCGATACTGTCACTCGTTATCCATTTTCTCTACGCGGTCGCCTTCTCGACGCCATTCATGGTGAGTATTTATGCCCGTGCACGCCGCTGGATTCAGGGTGTGCTAGGTGCATTCTTCGCATTTGCAGGCCTCAAGCTGCTTGTCAGCCGGAGCTAGAACCTGCCGGGGTCTGCATCTGCCGGGCCCTCACGAGAGTGATGCATGTTGTCTGAAAATTACACGTTCAGCCCGGTGACGGAGGCGGATTTTCCGACACTCACATGCTGGCTTCAAACCCCCGAAGTCCGGCGCTGGTGGGGTGATCCGGATCATGAGTTATCGCTCATCAAGGAGGATCTGAACGATCCGCGCATGGCCAATCTAATTGTAGTGTTCGACGATCGGCCATTTGCCTATGCCCAGCACTACGAGATCCATAGCTGGCCGCATGAACATTTGAGCCATCTGCCAAGAGGCACACGTGCAATCGACACCTTCATCGGCGAACCCGACATGATCGGCGTCGGCCACGGCTCCGGCTATTTGCACGCTCTTGCCAATCAATTGCTGAAAGATGGCGCCTGCGGTGTCGTGATCGATCCGGATCCGCAAAATGTCCGGGCGCGCCGGGCCTATGAAAAGGCCGGCTTTATTCGCAAGGAAGAGCTGCAGACATCCGAGGGTCCGGCCGTCGTCATGCATTTCGTTCCTTAATCCACCATGACGCATGCCATTAAAGTTTGTCGAAAAACCCAATATTCATTGACAAATAATATCCATGATATAATTTATCCATGATTAGGAGGCAGTCATGAAACTGAGCGATGGTGTGGAATGGGCGGTCCATTGTGTGATGCTGCTTGGCGGGCTTCCACCAAATGCAACACTTTCCGGAAAAGCGCTTGCAGAGTTTCATGGCGTTCCCGAGAGTTACCTTCTCAAGCACCTGAAAGCACTGGTGACGGAAGGCATTCTGGCATCGGTTCCAGGTCCGCGCGGAGGTTATCGCCTGGCACGCCTGCCGCAAGACATCTCCCTGCTCGATGTTGTCGAGGCGGTCGACGGCAAACGTCCCGCCTTTCGATGCACGGAAATTCGCCGTCGCGGACCTTGCCGGCTCGACGACAGTGCATATCCGCGCCGATGCGGTGTCAATCGCGCGATGTTGCGCGCTGAAGAAGCCTATCGCGAGGCGCTCTCGAGGGAAAACCTGAAAGACATTACCGAAGATTTCCTGGCGGGCGCCGATCCGCGCCTGTTTCCGCTGGGTCAAAGCTGGATCGAACAAAATATGAGGATGCCAAAGTCATGATCATCTTTGTAACGGGCGCCACCGGCGTGCTTGGCCGGCCGGTGGTAAAACAACTCGTAGAAAGCGGCCACGAGGTGCGTGCGCTCAGCCGCTCTCCCGCCAACCGGGAGCAGCTGTTGCAGACCGGCGCCATTCCGCTTGCAGTTGACATGTTTGAGCCGGTTTCACTGGCGACTGCTTTGCAGGATTGCGATGCAGTGCTGCATCTGGCAACGAGAATTCCAAGCGTTTCGGAAATGAAGAAACCGGAAATTTGGGAAGACAACGACCGCATACGCCTGGAGGGAACGCGCAGTATCATTACGGCGATAGAATCCGCACCCAGCGTCAAGACACTGATTTATCCGAGCATTTCGCTGTTCTACGACAATGGCGGTACGGACTGGATTACAGCCGACAATGCTGCTGTTGAGCCCTGCACAGTGCATCAATCGACACTGGTCGCCGAAGAGGCGGTCCTCGAATTCGCGCGCGGCGCGCAAGACCGCAAGGGTATTGTTCTGCGCTTCGGGTCCTTTTACGGGCCGTCGTCACCCGACAGCGTCCAGACGCTGGCCATGGCGGGCAACGGCCTGGCAATGTCCGTTGCGGATTCCGGAGCGTACAAATCCATGATCTGGATTGACGATGCCGCCAGCGCAGTCGTCGACGCGCTGGAACGAGCACCGACCGGTATTTACGATGTGGTAGAAGACATACCCAGCACACAGCGCGAGGCAATCGATGCCCTGGCCAATGCCGTGGGACGCAAGCAACTGTTTACACTTCCGCGGCTGCTTTTGCGCTTTGTCCTGCCGACAGAACTGCGCCGCCTGGTTGCCCGCAGCCAGCGCATCTCCAATATCCGGTTTTGCGAAGTGACAGGATGGCGGCCTGAAGTCCCTTCACAAAGGATCGGGTGGCAGCTCATGCGCGATGTCACAAATACACACGGTACGCATTTGAGAAGTGACAACCGCAACGAACCCGGCGGCGCAGCGTCAACCGCATCGGTATAGATCTGCCGAACCGATTGAACCGAACACCGTCTGAGTTGTTGAAATCGGCCCGCGTTCCGGCGCGGGTCTTTTGGGTTCGCGGTGCGGGTTTTCAAAATCAAAATTTAGTTGTATAATACAACTATTATGACCATACGTCATCACGAAGAGATTGAAACCATCCGGTCGGCCTCCCGGTCACTGGTGCGCGAACTCGGCTTTATGGGCCGTAATCTGGCAGAGACCGATTTGTCACCGTCCGGCGTTCATGCGCTGTTGGAAATCGGAAACGAAGATGATGTTTCCGCAAAGCATCTGTCGGAAACGCTTCTACTAGAGAAGTCGACAGTAAGCCGGCTGGTTCGGACATTGCTTGAGCGCGGTGAAGTTCGTGAAGTCGTCGCCCGGCATGACGGCAGGGTCAAGTATTTGAATCTGACCGCCAAGGGGCGCGACACGCTCGCAGCGATTGACCGGTTTGCCGTCGACAGGGTGACCGGGGCAATCAATCCCCTGCCCTCACGCGCCCGCAGCACGATATGCGACGGCCTTGCTGCCTACGCCCGAGCTCTGAAGGCCGGAAGAACCGGCGGCGGCGCATCACAAACGCTGAAACCGGCAACAATTAGAACCGGTTACGAGCCAGGGCTTGTCGGGCATATCGCCAAAATGCACGGCCTTGCCTACCATAAACTCGATGGTTTCGGCGCCCGGTTCGAGGCAAAGGTCGCCGGCGGACTTGCCGAATTCGCGACGCGCCTAGAAAATCCCGTCAACGAGATATGGACCGCTCGTATCAATGGCCGCATTATCGGCTCCATCGCCATCGACGGCGAAAACCTCGGCAAGGACACAGCGCATCTGCGCTGGTTCCTCGTTGAAGACGGCGGACGCGGCAGCGGTGTCGGCAGCCGGTTGCTCCAGGAAGCGATCGGCCATTGCAACCGGCACGGCTTTGGGAGCATCAAATTGTGGACCTACAAGGGCCTCGATGTCGCCCGCAAACTCTATGAGAAGAACGGGTTTGTGCTGGCCGAAGAGTATTCCGGCGATCAGTGGGGACGGGAATTGCGGGAGCAGACATTCATCCGAAAACGGTCCACGACAGGAAACTGAATTTCGGATTCCCTTGGCGATCTGGCCGGGCAGCCCCATAATAAAAGAAGAACCTAAAGAGCACTGATGTGCGCCGCTTGCTTCTGCGAGGCTCAACACATGATCAATCAAATAGACGGCCTTCACCACATCACCTCCCTGGCCAGCGATGCCCAGGAAAACAACGGGTTCTTCACCCAGGTGCTCGGTCTTCGCCGCGTCAAGAAGACTGTCAATTTCGACCGCCCTGAAGTCTACCACCTCTATTACGGCGACGAGGTTGGAACGCCAGGCAGTGTCATGACCTATTTTCCGATCCCTGACATTGCGAAGGGGCATGCGGGCACGGGTGAGGTCGGGACAACTGTCTTTTCAATACCCGAGGGCTCGCTTGCCTACTGGCAGGACCGCCTCGAAGGACTTGGAATTGAAAATCTGACGCAGGCCGTGCGGTTCGGCGAGACGCGGCTCGGCTTCAGAGGCCCGGACGGCGACGGGTTTGCGCTGGTGGAGCAGCGCGAAGATGAGCGCGCGCCCTGGTCGGGATCGGACATCGAAAACGATTTCGCAATTCGCGGCTTCCATTCGGCGGCCCTGCGGCTGAAGGATCCAGATGCAACTGCTGAGCTTCTCGAATTCATGGGATATGAACGGCAGGAAAGTGAGGAAAACCATCATCGGTTTCGGGTCGCAGGCGGCAATGGCGCAGATATAATCGACATATCCGCAATGCCCGGTACCGAGGCCGCCGAACAGGGCGCCGGCTCCGTTCATCACATCGCCTTTTCGGTCAGAGACCGGGCTGCGCAACAGAACGTCCGCGGGGCACTTGTCGACACGGGCTATTCGGTTACACCCGTCATCGACCGCGACTATTTCTGGGCCATCTACTTCCGCTCGCCGGGCGGCGTTCTTTTCGAGGTTTCGACTGCCGAGCCGGGCTTTGACCGGGACGAGGACAAGGCGCATCTCGGGGAGGCCCTGAAACTTCCAACACAGCACGCACATCTGCGCGATACGCTGGAACGGGACCTGCCACCGATTGCAGACTGATACCTGCGCGATAACAAAACGGCATTTTACATAACATGCTGTGCCGAGTTGTGATCGCGCGTACCTTCTAATTTGCTGTAATCAAAGGGTATAGTCGGCGCCATACGAGGGAGAGGTTTCATGTCTTTAATGCGAATGGCGGCGTTTGTGCTCGCAATCCCGCTGCTTTGCGTTCAGGCCTTCGGCCAGGCAGAGCCTCTTTTTCAGGGGCCGGTGCCCGTCAGGCTGAACGGCGAACTTACAAAAATTCCGGTCACGCTGTATGCCGAAACGGCGGGCGAACAGTCCGAATCAATTGTCCTGCATGCCTATGCGAAGACGGAAGACCTTGCGCCCATTTTGCGTCAACAGCTTCAGTTCCTGGCTGAAGATAAAATCAGTGCCTGCGAGTTGCGTATCGATGTGCCCGAAACAAGGGTTGGCGTAAATGGCTCGCTGCTTGTGACAACCGCGATTGTCAGCGCCGAGGTCTGGGTCTGCTCGATACTGAAAACCCGGCTGGGTGGAGAAACCGCGCAGATTGTTGCCGGTGCCCAACCGACGGTCCGCAACGGCCGCCTTCATCTTGAACCGGGCTCCCTGCAGATCGAGGGAATTGGCGATCTCATAACATCTATCGGCGGCGACCAGGTGCTGCAAGACCTTTATATTCAAGCCATTGACCGGTTCAACAGGGACCGCCGGCTGACCTCGGTGCCAAGAAAACTCGCCAATGCCGGCTTTACCTATCAGACCGCCGAGGTTGGAACTTTCAATGGCGAGCCCTCCATGCTGAGGGTCTCGATTGTCGGTCCCAACGATCTGGTCAGCCTTGCGAAGATCCTTGCCGGAATTCAGTAGGCGGCGCCACTTTCAATCCATTTCACTGATCGCGTGCCTGTGCGTACCATGCGGTTTGCCGATTGACATACCGCACGCAATGGTGTCGCCTTGTGCAGGGATAAACATCCGGGTCTGAAGACGTCAAAAGCGGCGCATCAGACCGGAGGGAGGCTGTTGTGAGGAGAACACTTCAATCCGGTGGTCTGGCCGTTTTGCTGACGGTCTTGCCTGTGGCGGCAACGGCTCAAACCACTGACAATCAACCGGCCCAAACAGAAAACGGCGGTCCTGAAAGAACCGATGCGCCGCTGTGGTACTTCGAAATGCAGGCGCGGCTGAACCTCGCCGAAAACCGCCTTGTATCGGACACGCGGCGCTCCGAACGCATTGCCCTTTGGTACGATCAGCGTGACTACGCGCCGTTATGGATCAAGAACGGCAAGGCGACCAACGCAGCCAAAGAGGTCGTTTTTGCACTGCTAAATGCCCATGAGGACGGCCTTCTTCCAGCCGAATATGAAGCCGACCTGATGTTTCCCAAACTCCAGCAGGACGGGGAAGCGGGGCTGGCAGATTTCGAAATATCCCTTTCCTATGCCGTCACGCTCTACGGACAGCACCTGCGCCGCGGCCGGGTTTCGCCGAACGAGATCAATCGCGAGCTTGTTATCTATCCGGAAGAAATCGCCGCCGATGTGTTGCTGCAAAGGATAGCCGAATCCGATGACCCGCTGGAAGCCCTTGTGGGATTTGCTCCGGGCACGGACCGGTATGAACGCCTGAAGAACCACCTTAGACACCTGTTTGTGGTCCGGGCAGCAGGCGGCTGGACGAATGTGCCGGCCGGAGCCGTGCTGAAACCAGGCATGAAAGACCCGCGTGTGCCGGCGCTGCGGCAGCGGTTGATCGAATCGAAAGATCTACCCGCGAATGCGCATACCGGCGAGCTTTATGACGGCGCACTTGTCGAAGCGCTGGAAGAATACCAAACACGCATGGGCCTTGAGG
This sequence comes from Hoeflea sp. TYP-13, assembly GCF_040932035.1. Taxonomy (NCBI): domain Bacteria; kingdom Pseudomonadati; phylum Pseudomonadota; class Alphaproteobacteria; order Hyphomicrobiales; family Rhizobiaceae; genus Hoeflea; species Hoeflea sp. TYP-13. The sequence goes on along the minus strand of NZ_JBFRBB010000001.1, from coordinate 1,890,813 downwards.
CCGATGGCGTCGTGGGTCCTGCAACCCTTGGACAACTCAACACAACGGTTGACGAACGGATCAGGCTTGTTGAGCTTAATCTTGAGCGCCGGCGCTGGATGCAGGCCGACTTCGGCGACCCTTACATATTCGTCAATCTTGCCGATCAGGTGGTCAAGTTCGTCAGCAACGAAAAGACCATCCACGCCGCGGTCACCCAGGTCGGCAAACCCTATCACAGGACGCCGGTCTTTTCCGACGAGATGGAATATCTGGAGTTCAATCCCTACTGGAATGTTCCCTATTCAATTGCGACCAAGGAATATCTGCCCAAGCTGAAAGCCAATGCCTATGCACTGCAATCTCAAAAAATACGGGCAATCGTCGACGGCCGCGTGGTCAATCCGGCCAGTATTCCCTGGAGCAGCTATTCGCGTGCGCGGTTCCCGGTGCGGCTGAGGCAAGATTCGGGTCCGGGCAACGCGCTCGGGCGGGTGAAGTTCATGTTTCCGAACCGCTTCAACATCTATCTCCACGACACGCCCTCAAAATCCAATTTTCAAAGAGCTTCACGCTATTTCAGCCATGGCTGTATCCGCGTCGAAGATCCGTTGAAAATGGCCGAGGTGATCCTTGGACTGCAGGGCATGTCCCGCGCCGACATCGACAGGATTGTTAACTCGGGAAAACGCCGCGTCGTTCGCCTGGAAAATCCCCTGCCCGTTCACGTCGTTTATCTGACCGCCTGGGTCAACAAGGACGGGTCCGTTCATTACCGGCGCGATGTCTATGGCCGCGACGAGATTCTCTCAAAGGCGCTCGCTATTGCAAAACCACTGCGCTGAACAAGGCCGGGCGTGATTCATGAACGGACACCACTATCAGGAGTTGTTCCACAATTAACATTCTCGCAATTGAAGTTTTCCCGAGATCCCCTACACTGCACTCCAAATGACATGTGTTTCGGGAGAGAGTTGTGCGCACTGGCTTCTTTGCGGTTTTGGCGTCGCTTTGGACATTTGCAGCTTCAGCTGAAGAGATTCCCGGTTCCCGATTCTCCTCCGGGGCCTGGGACGGGGCCGCCTTTACAGACGACAGGACCGGCAAATTCGACTATTGCTCAATAAGTGCTTCCTATCGCAGCGGTGACTCTCTCTACATAACGATCTACGCGGATTCGACTGTTTCGATCGGCTTTTCAAATCCGGTATTCCGGTTCAACACAGGTGAGAGCTTTCCGGTCGCCCTGAAGATTGACGGGCGCAGAACGCTGGGGGGAAGAGCTGTAGCCCTCAGCAAAGATTTTGCCGTCGTAACCCTGACGGAGTACGAAAATGTGCTTGTCGCGCTCCAGCGCGGAAGCAGACTGCGGTTGAAGGCGGATACATTCCGGGGACATTACAGTCTCAGAGGAACGAGCCGTGCAGTGAACGCGACTGCTGATTGCGTTGCCAATAACCTGAATTATGCCGGACCGCGGACAAGCACTGCCAGCCAATATGACAAGTCGCTGCTTTATCAAATCGCAACGGGCATGATTTCCGAAACCGGTGTCACCGATTTCAAATACATGAGCGATGCAGAGACCGAAGAACTGGGATTCGAAAACGCGGTTTTCTGGACTGCGCCTTCAACCGGTTTGGTCGGCGGTGTCTTTCTAATGTCCACAATCGAAGGTCAAACACTTCAGGACAATGATTCAGGAGATATCGAAGAGCTTACCCGCCGCTGCAAAGGCGATGTCATATCAGGTGCCCGTGAAGTCAAAGCCACGGAATTGCCGACACGTGAGATCAGGGTTATCTGCACATTGGACAAAAATTCCGAAGAAACGATCGTTTCGAAAATAATGATTGAAGACGCCATTTTATACACGATGCTCGTTTTCATCGACCATCAGGATCGCAAAGCGGCTGATGGACAAGACAGGCGTGAATTGAGTGAAGACGTTACCGTGCGTGCAGCGTCGTTTCTAAAATCAGAGCCAAATTAGCCGGAAAAAGCCGGGCTGCGGCCCGGCCGGTTTGCGCCTATTCAACCGTGATTGTGATCACGTCGGAAACAACCGGTTTGTCGTGAGGAATGTGATCCTTGTCGCCGAGCACCATTTGCAGCGTGTGCTTGCCGGGCGGCAGGTCCAGCACGGTTTCAGTCTGGCCGCCGCCAAAATGGATGTGGTTTTCATCGGCCGGGATACTGTAATCCACCTCGTCGGCGCCGTCCTCTCCCTCGCCGAGTGGCGGACGGTCGACATACAAATGATGGTGACCGGTGTTTTCCTTTTCGGTGCCGGCAGGCGCAACACCCATACCCGACAGCCCAAAGATAACCGTCACCGGCGACTTGACGGTGTCTCCGTCCTTCAAATTGACAAAATACACTTTTGCATCTGCTGCCGATGGCGTTTCACCGGCAAAGGATGCGCCTGAAAATAATAGGGCGGCGGCTGCAATCAAAATCGATTTATTCATCATTCGTCCTTGTACATCTAGTAGCATCGCCCCTACACGGATTGCCGCCTAAAAAGGCAGACGGCCGAATCCGCTATTCAAGACTAGGTCGTTGAAAGACCGGCGGCAATCCAATCCGTTTGGCAGACCGCTGGCAATCGTGGAACGGCGCAATTATTGTCACAAAGCGGTTATAGACATGAGTGCTGCGCAGTGCTCCAGGCAGGTCGTACGAGGTTTCCATGCAGCGGTTCCGGTTGGTTATTCATGTTTTTCTGCTCGCTTTGGCGGCATTGCCGATTCGCCTGGCAGCCGCACAGGAGATTGTCGATCATGGCGAACTGAAAACGCATTTCGCCGATCAGGGACTAGACGGTGCTTTCGTTTTGTTCGACGTCGGCAACAATCGGTATCATGTCGTCAATGGCGAACGCGCGGACATTCGCCGCTTTCCCGCCTCGACGTTCAAGATAGCCAACAGCCTGATCGCGCTGGAGACCGGCGTGGTCGAAAACGAAAACGAAATCGTTCCCTATGGCGGTAAAGCGCAGCCGGTGAAATCCTGGGAGCGGGACATGTCGATGCGCGATGCCATCAAAGTGTCTAACGTGCCCGTTTATCAGGAACTTGCGCGGCGGATCGGCCTCACAAGTTACGCACTTTGGCTCGACAAACTCGAATACGGCAACCGGACAACGGGAAGTGACGTGGAGTATTTCTGGCTGAGAGGCCCGCTTTCAATCAGCCCGAAAGAGCAGGCCGAATTCATAGCGCAACTGGCAAAGGGCGAACTGAACGCCTCGCAACAAAACCAAAGAACAGTCCGCGATATTCTGTTTCTGGAAAATGGCCCGAACGGCAGTCTATACGCAAAGGGCGGATGGAGCATTGCAGCCAAACCGCAAGTCGGCTGGTGGGTTGGCTGGATTGAACGCGATGAGGCCATCTACACGTTTGCATTGACCATCGACATCGCCACCGCAGGCGATGCCGGCAAACGCATCACGCTGGGCAGGGAACTGCTGAAGGCGCTCGATATTTACGAATGAGCATACCCGCAGCCTGTAAGCGTGTTTGCATGGATTTATCCACCGATCATCACGACTGTATTTAAAGTTCCCATGCCGATGAGAATATCGGGGCACGATCCGGGCCCGGTATTCATCTCAGCGTATTGACTATCATGAACCTACCTACTAGTAGGTTTATATGAACACTCGAAACGCTTTGCTTAATGCTGCAGAACATGCTGCCCGCTCCCGCGGGTTTGACGCGTTCAGCTATGCGGACCTTTCGCGTGAGGTCGGCATCCGAAAGGCAAGCATTCACCACCATTTTCCGGCAAAGGCTGATCTGGCGCTTGCGCTCATCAGGCGATACAGGGTGAATTTTGCACATCTGCTCGCGTCGATCCGCACGGAAAACGACACGGCCGGTGATCGGCTCCGTGCATTTCTGACCACTTACCGCGAAGCGCTTTCAGGCGGCGATACTGTGTGCCTGTGTGTCGCCTTCAGCACCGGGCGCGACAGTTTCAAGGACACGGTGCTTGACGAACTCAACGGCTTTCACCGGGACTGCATTGCCTGGCTCGAAGAGACATTTTCCAGGGCGCTGCAGGACAATACCGTAAAGAATGCCGGTGTGCCTGACGTTGAAGCTAAAGCCTGCATGGCGCTGGTTGAAGGCGCCCAATTACTGGCGCGCGCCGCGAATGACACCCACCCGTTTGACGACGCAACGGCTGCGTTGAAGAACCGGCTGACCGGACAAGATTGAACAGGAGACGACAATGCGCATTCGTTCGGATTTCACACAGCGGGTTGTTGTCCGCCCGGAGGATTACGAGTGGGTAAACTCGCCGGCGGGCGGGGTTGACCGTATGATGCTCGACCGCATCGGCGATGAAGTGGCTCGCGCCACGACGATCGTGCGCTTTGCTCCGAAATCCCGTTTCGATGCTCACACCCATGGCGGCGGCGAAGAATTCTTTGTCCTCGATGGTGTGTTTTCCGACGAAACCGGAGACTTTCCCGCCGGCTCCTATGTCCGCAATCCAATCGGTACGAGTCACACGCCCCATACGGATCAGGGCTGCACAATATTCGTCAAGCTGCATCAGTTTGACGAGGCTGACCATGATCAAAAGCACATCGATACCCGCACGGCGTCCTTCCTGCCAGGATCCGTGGAAGGGCTTTCCGTTCTGCCTCTGCACGAGGCGCCTAATGAAAATGTCGCATTGGTGCGCTGGGAAGCGGGTACCAGGTTTAATCGGCACCGGCACTGGGGCGGTGAAGAGATCCTCGTCCTTGAGGGAACGTTTCAGGACGAACATGGCGACTATTCAAAAGGAAGCTGGCTAAGAAGTCCGCATCTTTCGGAACACACGCCATATTCCGACGAGGGTTGCCTGATCTATGTAAAGACCGGTCATTTGGCGCCCTGAAAAATGGTGCCGGAATCCAACGTTTTGCCAGCAGATTTGCAAATTCAGTCGCCTTGGCGATCATGACCTCATGAGAAGCTTCAATATTCACCAGTTCAGCGCCTCGGTTCCGTGCGGGGAATGATCTATGGTTGCTCCTGCGAGCGGCGATGGATCCGTTGCAATTACCGCTTCATCTAAGGGCGTCGCTGCACAAACAATCCGTTAAATGGCATTGTATCCGATATGCCATATTGGTATATTTCGGCCCTTCCCTCCAAATTCTATCAGACCGCCTGAAATGCTGGCCTGCCAATGGCCGGCCACGGCTTCGTGGGATTGATTTCAATCGGGTAAAGGACGCCATATGTTCGACACGGAATTTTATTTCGAGGAACTGCCAATTCTTATCGGCAAAACCGAAATTGCCATGTGCACCGGAACAGCACTGCTTGAAGGCGAGTACGACTGTCACGACTACGGTTTTTTTGTTACCGGAATTGCGTTGGACGGCAACCTGGACGGCAGCTATCGCGATAAGCGACGTGTCCGGATTTCAGCAGCAAGCGACGATCCGTTCTGCGCCTTGCTCTTCCGCCGCATTGCTGACCGCATCGAGGCGGACAGTGCGGCGGCGGATCACTTCTACCACGCCCTCAAGAACCGTTTGTCGGACGTCGCTTGATTGATACCTGCCCCGGGGAAGGTCCATACGCAAACAGTCCGATCGCGATTGTCGGATATTCGTCGGAACCTTCGATCTTACTTTCAGCCTTACGGTTCTCGACTTTTGGACCTATTTGGCGGCCTAGATCTATATTCACAGATATAATTCGCATGTAATATTGCCGCTGACCGGGCATTATTTTGGTAATTGCCGATTTGCGCATGTATACTGTCTTTATACTGCGCGGTGTCAAAGTCACGCCGCAAACGGATGTGAGACTTCAACCCGACAATCAGGCAGGCACACTGCCTCAGCACCCTTGGGGAGGATCCAATGCGCTTACTCGTACTCGTTACATTGTCCGTGGCCGGAACTGCAATTGGCTCAATCACAACCGCGTTTGCACAAACACCGACACCGGCCCAACAGCAGGCGATCAAGTCGAATTGCGTTTCTGACTATCGGGCCAATTGTGCGAGTGTGCCAACAGGCGGGATGGACGCGCTGATCTGCCTTGAGCAGCACGAGGCCAAGCTGTCGCCCGCCTGCAAATCGGCGGTTGAGGCCGTTGATCACAGTTCAAGCACCTCCAGTTCAGCAACAACGGCAACCGCCCCTGCGGCAACCGCTTCTGAAGGAACGAAAGCAGCGACCGAAACCGCCAAGTCAACCACGGCAGCGTCAAAGGCCGAGGCAGCCGCACCCGCTTCAGGCGGCTCATCGATGTCGATGCGCCAGGAAATGCGATTGGCGGCCAGATCCTGCGCCCGCGACTACCGGGTGCTGTGCCCCAATCTGCCGGTCGGCCAGGGCAATGTCATTTTCTGCCTGAAGGTCCACGCCAACCGGCTTTCGCCCCGCTGCCGCAACGCGCTGATAGAGGCTGGGGAACGCTTCTGATCCCGACAAGAGCAAAGCAGATGATTCCCGGAAGCCGGAGCGGCTAGGCGGATTTGCGGGACTCCAGGTAGTCGACCAGCGTCTGCTTGGCACCCAGAATATGCTGGCGCGTCAAGTCCGCCGCCAGCACTGCATCACCCTTCTCGCACGCAGCAAGAATTTGAAGGTGCTCACGGTTTGCCTGCTCCAGCCCTTCGGTCATCAGCAACTGGGCGCGCAGGTACCGCTCAACACGATCGAGTGCATTGTCGATTACCTTGAGGTGGTAATCGAGCCCGCTGTCGCGGTAGAGCGCATAGTGAAAACGGCGGTTTAGTTCACCCCACTCCATCGGCTCTTCGCTGTCCATGAAAGACTGGAAGTGCTGACGCGCCTCGAGCAGTGACTGCGATGTCATCCTTGGAACCGAGACGGCAATAACCTCACCTTCCAACAGGCTGCGGAAATCGAATATTTCAGCCGCCTCACGCGCGGAGATGCCGGCGACTACAGCACCGCGATATCGGCGGCTTTCGACGAGCCCTTGCTGTTCCAGCCGCGTCAGCGCCTCGCGCACGGGAATCCGGCTGGTATTGAAGAGCGTCGCGATTTCGTCCTGACGCAGCGGTTCACCGTCAGCCAGTTCGCCTTCTATGATCGCGCGGCGAAGCGAATCGAATATGATCGACGCCGCCGATGCGGTCTTTCCAATATCAACGGCCTGCAGCTTCACAATCTTCCTCCGCTTGCCCAACAGTCTTTTCTGAATACAGCAAGTATTCGAATATTTCCTGCAATTTTTATTATATTGTTCATTGGATCCGATTTTGTTAGCGTTTACACATCCATCGCAGACACCTGTGGCGGACTACCGACAAGATCCTCGTTTGAGTTCCACTGAGTCATGCGGGGGCGACAATAAAGGTAGCTGACACAGCGGGCACCCGCTCGGCGGACTACTCGAGCGGCGCCGGTTCAGGGCGGTCGAATCGGCGATGCCTGCGGGTCTTTGGCTCTCCCATCTTACCTGATCTAGCATCCAACGCTGACCCTGTGCGCAATGGGCCAGGACAAATCCGTTTGGTCGGCCAAGTTTCATTCCCGAGTAATCCCCCATGCTTCATCTCAGCCGGCGAAAATGATCAACAGAATACCCCAATTTTAGTATATTGCATATTGGATCCAATCTGAGTATTTTCACTTTACGTGTTTCAGGCAACGATACGCGAATTCAAAAAGCAGATTGGCGGCCACACATTAGCGGTCCGGCAATGCATAAATGCAATCCGGTGAGCGTCTGGTTACGCAGCAGGCTGACCGGTTCGAGGATGGTAGAGGAAAAATACTATGTGGCACGGTGTCATTCCGGCGGTAACAACGAAGTTCAAGGATGATGGAAGCCTCGATCATGCCGAGATGGAACGTTGCTTTGATTATCAGATGCAAGCCGGCTGCCACGGGCTGGTTGCATGCGGGACACTTGGTGAAGGCAATATGCTGTCCCATGACGAACGGCTTGAGGTATTGCGCCTCTGCAAACAGGCAACCGGTGACAAGCCGGCGCTTTTAACAATATCGGAACCGGGAACGCGCGAAGCCTGCGACCTGGCGGCCAAGGCGGGTTCTGCCGGCGCCGACGGTATCATGATCGTTCCCTCCCCGATCTACCATACCAGCCGCGACGAAACGATCGCGAACCTTCGCTCCATCGCCGGAGCTGCCGACCTTCCCGTGATGATCTATTCGAACCGTGTCGGATACCGGGTCGATGTTACGCCGGACATGATGGAGGAACTCGCCGACGACAACCGGTTTGTCGCGATTAAGGAAAGTTCCGACGACATTCGCCGCACAACCGAAATCTTCAATCGGCTTGGCGAGCGCTATGACGTATTCACCGGTGTTGACAATCTCGCCTATGAAGCGCTGACAGCCGGTGCCGTCGGATGGATCGCCGGGCTGGTCGTTGCATTCCCGAGAGAGACTGTCGCGATTTACGAACTGGTGCGCCGTGAACGCTACAAGGAGGCGCTGGAAATCTATCGGTGGTTCCGTCCGCTTCTCGACCTTGATGTTTCAACCTTCCTGGTCCAACAGATCAAACTGGCTGAAGTCATCGAGATTGAATCAAATGACCGCGTGCGCATGCCCCGTCAGCCGCTGAAGGGTGAGCACAGAAGAAATGTGGAAGACATATTAAAAGTAGCAATTGCCTGCCGTCCCTCTTTGCCGCAATTTTGACGTGGGGAGGGAGAATATTGCACCGACTTCTGCAAATTGCGGCGGAAGTGGGGTTTTTATGGGCGGACTATGGCAGTTGCAGGCGAGACTCAGCCGGACATCATTGTTGTCGGCGCTGGTATTTTAGGAATTTCCACAGCTTTTTCATTACAGCAAAAAGGACACTCCGTCCTTGTGCTCGACCGGAAGGGGCCGGCGGCTGAAGCCTCGCGCGGGAACGCCGGAGCTTTCGCATTTTCTGAAATCATACCGCTTGCAACACCGGGCATGATGCGCAAGGCGCCGGGTTGGCTGCTTGACCCTCTTGGCCCCTTATCGATCCCTCCCCGGTACGCGATGAACATTGCGCCGTGGATGCTGCGCTTCTGGATGGCCTGCCGGCCCGAGCGTGTTGAGGAAAGCATCAACGCGCAGATTGAACTGATGGCTCACTCAAAGCATGCACTGCTGCCGTTCCTGAAGAAAACCGGCACCGGAAGCATGCTTCGGCGCGACGGAAATCTGCAGGTGTATGAAAGCCGCGCAGAGTTCGAAGCTACCCTGCCCTATTGGGACGCCCGCGAAAAATGCGCCATACCATTTGAACATGTTCACGGGTCCTATGCGATCTCGGAGTATCAGCCGGGCCTGGACGAACGATTTGTTTCGGCGACCTTCACGCCCGAATGGTACTCGATATCCGATCCGCTGGAATATGTGCTGACAATTGCCGAGGTGTTCCGCAATCGCGGCGGCAGAATAGAAGTTGCCGAGGTGGTCGACCTTTCGCCAAGTCTTGACGGCGTCAATGTGGATTGCGTCGGCGGTCAGTCGTTCAACGCCGCAAAAGTCATCATCTGTGCAGGTGCATGGTCTCACAAGCTGGCGCGCAAGCTGGGCGACAGAATTCCCCTGGAAACCGAACGGGGTTACAACACGACTTTGCCCACGGCTGAGTTCGATCTGCGCACTCAGATAACATTCGGTGGCCATGGCTTTGTCATCTCCAAACTGAGCACCGGCATTCGTGTCGGCGGCGCCGTTGAACTTGGCGGTTTAACCGCGCCACCCAATTATCGGCGCGCCGATGCATTGCTCGCCAAGGCAAAGTTGTTTCTTCCTGATCTCGACACGGAAGGCGGCACGCAATGGATGGGATTTCGGCCTTCCCTGCCCGACACGCTGCCGGTTATCGGTCCATCCAAACAAACCAATGATGTCGTCTATGCGTTTGGCCACGGACATCTTGGGCTGACACAGGCGGCAGGCACCGCATCGCTGGTGACCGAACTCGTCGACGGCGAGAAACCTTCGATCAATCTCCAGCCCTTCCGGGCGAACAGGTTCTAGTTTCTGCATGGCACCGGCATTGCACCCCACCCGTCGATAACGCGGTCTTTATCGACGGCATGTGGACAATTGAACCGTCTTGATTAGAGATAGCGGCAAATCGAGGATTTCAGACAGAGGTGAATATGAAGATCACGGGTCAATCACGGCGTGCGTTTCTGGCGTTGGCGGCGGGCAGTATCGCAGTCGGATTGAACGGCCCTTCCCGGGCTCAGGTCACCGCCGCCGATACGGACCTTAAGCCCGGACAATGGCTTTGGTATCCCGAACGTTCACTTTACGGGCCGGTGACCGTCATCGTTTCGCTCAGTGACCAGCTCGCCTTCATCTACCGCAACGGTGTTCGCATTGGCGTGACGACTGTATCATCCGGCCGGTCCGGCTTTGAGACACCAACCGGTGTATTCACCGTTTTTCAGAAAGAGAAACTGCACCTTTCCAAAAAATACAACAACGCACCAATGCCTGACAGCCAGTTCTTCTTTGGCGGCGCCGCATTGCATGCGGGCGGCCTGCCGGGTTACCCGAGCTCGCACGGATGCGTTCATCTCCCAACCGAGTTTGCCGCTCTGCTTTTTGATATCACACACAATGGCACGCCGGTGATTGTCACCAATGAGCGTTCCGGCATTGGCGGCCTCTCCCATGCGGGCATTGTCATGTCGCAGAAGGATCTGAAGCAGATCGAGAAGCTCACCGGTCATGTGTCCGGCAAGAAACTTCCAGTGGACAGGGAGGGAAAGAGCGAAGAAAGCTTCAGCGTGCTCGTTAGTGGTGCCGATCAGGCGCTTTACGGCATGAAAAACGGTGAAATCATCATTCAATCTTCCATTGGCATTGCCAATCCGAACAGGCCGCTGGGCAGCCACGTCTATATCCTCCAGGGCTTCGACGCCAACCGCGAAATGTTTGACTGGCTGGCCGTCGGCATGGGAACCGGCCATGAGGGCAACGTCAGGCAACAGAGGGAACTTGCGGCAACCACGCGGCTGACGATCCCGCCAAAGACATACGGAAAACTCGCCAAAAATCTTCATCCCGGTTCTGCATTCATGCTGACGGATCTGCCTGCGCATCCAGATACGCGCACCGGCACGGATTTCATCATCATGCGGGACAGACGAAAAAGCTGATGCAGATCGACAGACCGCAACTTGTCATTTTTGATTGCGACGGCGTGCTGGTGGACAGTGAGCTGATTTCCAACGGTGTTTTATCCGGCAACCTCGCTCAATACGGGCTAAACCTGTCGACGCTCGAGTGTATGCGCCACTTCATGGGCGGCCGCATGGTTGATGTCGCGGCAAAAGCCAACGAGATGGGTGCAAGCCTGCCACAGGACTGGGTTTCCGAAATATATGGGGAAATACACACGCGCCTGGAACAGGGGGTCCCGGCGGTGGAAGGCATTCACGATGTTATTGAACATCTCGATGCTGCCGGTGTCGATCACTGCGTGGCATCCAACGGCAGCGAAATGAAGATGTCGATCACGCTTGGCCACGCCGGGCTGTGGGAGCGATTTTCGAAAGTTGCGTTTTCGGCGCACACGCATGGTGTCGCAAAACCGGATCCCGGGCTTTTTCAGATTGCTGCGGACAGTTTTGGCGTTCCCCACGCAAATTGCGTTGTCGTTGAGGACAGCGTACCCGGAACAATAGCAGCACGACGCGCCGGCATGCATTGCTTTGGTTATGCGGCACATGACGACGGCAGCGAACTGGCGGCCGAAGGCGCGATCGTTTTCAGCGATATGAAAGAGCTTGCCGGCCTGATTAATCTAAAGCGTGGCACGCATTGAAAATGCACCAAACAAAAAGAAAGCAGCGAAGCCTCGTGGGTTTTGTCGGTAAGAGAGATTCGCTGCGCACAAAAGGAAAGACGCTGGCCACAGCCAGCGCCCCCCTGTTCAAACGTGGAAGTCGATCAGTCTTTCACGGAGCCCGGAGGCTTGTCGCAAAATCTGGCTCAGCTACCGCGTTCGCCTGGTCAATGTCTCCATCAAGTGGATCTTTTGACCCACGGTCCCACAGACCGGATGGTCCGCCAAACCGCTTGCTGCAATTGCACATGCATCCGCTTTTCACAGCGCCCTGTGTGCCTCACGGTGTTCCGGTAGGCGCGTTGGAAACGTTCCTGGCCGGGCCGTTCACAGGATGTTGGGCTATCCGTTCAATTGTCTCCCAATTGGCGGTCAGGAATTGTCCGGACCCAACACGTACATGATGCTCTGAAATGCCCGTTCCTGTCGAGTCCGAGGTTTCCACAGTGGATAATTCAGGGGATAAATTCACGCCGGTTCAGATATGCCATTGATGCTAAATGGCAATATTTTTCTCACCGGTTATGGTCGGCAGGGCGCGGTGGCGTTTTGGAACGAAATTCTGCGCCGATAAAGCCTGCCGTCAGGCATTTTTCAAGGTTTTTTTTATGTCCGACATCGACAAACACCCCTGCAGTGAAATCGACCTACTCCTTGAAGAGATAAAACATGAGCTTGCGCGGGCGCGCACCAAGTTCCCGGGCGACAACGTCACTATGCTGGCGCTGATGGAGGAAGTGGGCGAACTTGCCAAGGCAACCTTCGAGGAAACGCGCGCAAATGTGCGAAAGGAAGCGGTCCAAGTCGCAGTCATGGCCATCAGGGTTGTCCTGGACGGAGATTCGACCATCACCGAATGGCGGAAGCAGAAGGGACTGGACCCGCTGATTTGACACCTTCCATCGTGCAATTGACATTGCCGGAGACGCGTGTTCACACGGCGCGTTCCATTCAAAAGGCTATCTTATATGACCATCCGTAATCGTGTCCGCGTTCGTGAAACCAGAAACATCCACAAAGGCTGGAGCAGCCTCAATCAGGCTACAATCGATTTTCAGCGCAGCGACGGCTCCTGGCAGACGATGGTCAGGGACAATTTCGATTGCGGGCATGGTGCAACGGTCCTGCTCTACAATCTCGACCGGCGCACTGTCATTCTTGTTCGGCAGTTCCGCTATTCGGTTTTTTGCGATGGTTATGAGGAACTGATCATCGAGACGCCGGCCGGGCTGCTCGATGATGCATCCCCCGAGGAGCGCATCCGCGCGGAGGCCGAGGAAGAGACCGGATATCGCGTGCAAAGCGTCAGAAAGGTTTTCGAGGCCTATGTGAGCCCCGGTGCCGTCTCGCAGAAAAACATATGCTTCGTCGGCGCCTATTCGCCTGAGGATCGTGTCTCGGATGGCGGCGGGCTTGCCGAGGAAGGCGAGGACATTGAGGTCCTGGAGATGGAATTTGACGAGGCCTACGCGATGATCTCAGACGGTCGCATCCGGGATGGCAAGACAATCATGCTGCTGCAATACGCAGCGCTGAACCTGTTTGCCGCATAAATCATCCCTTCAACGCCGATCGGTCTTATGTCGACTCATCAGCGAACCTGTCCGTTGCCAGGATCGTCTGGTGAAGAATTCCGGGTTCGTTGTAGGCGTGCCCTGCCCCGTCCACCAGCAGGAATTCCGCATCCGGCCAGGCACGATGCAAGTCAAAGGCCGTGCGGGCCGGGGTCACAACATCATAGCGCCCCTGGATGATCGCCCCGGGAATGCTTTTGATACGGTAAGCATCTCGCAGGATCTGCGCATCCTTGAAGAAGCACTTGTTGATGAAATAGTGGTTCTCGATCCGTGCGATAGCCAATGCGAATTCATCGGAACCGTGCAGTTCGCTCAGTTTCTTGTCCGGCATCAGGCGGACGGTCTCACCTTCCCACAGGCTCCAGGCTCTCGCCGCGGTGAGCGCCACTTCCTCATCGGCGCTTGTCAAACGCTTATGATAGGCGGTGATCAGATCTCCGCGTTCTTCTTCGGGAATGGGTGCCAGGAAATCCTGCCATTTGTCCGGAAAAAGCCAGGACGCTCCGTCCTGATAAAGCCAGAGAAGCTCGGAACGGCGGCCGGTGAATATGCCCCGCAGAATGAGTTCGGAAACACGCTCGGGATAGGTCTGCGCATAGGCGAGTGCCAGTGTGCTGCCCCATGAACCGCCAAGCACCAGCCAGCGATCGACTTCGAATTTCATGCGAAGCGTTTCTATATCGTCGACGATATGCCAGGTGGTATTGGATTCAAGACTGGCACGCGGTGTCGACCTGCCGCAACCACGCTGGTCGAACAGCAAGACCCGGTAACGATCCGGGTCAAACAGACGCCTGTGGTCTTCCGTGCAGCCGGCTCCAGGGCCACCATGCAGGAAGATGGCCGGTTTGCCTGCCGGGTTGCCGCACAGCTCCCAGTAGATTTCGTGCCCGTTGCCGACATCGAGCATTCCGGAATTGTAGGGTTCTATCGGCGGATAGGCTTTGCGCAAAAGGATCTCCCTCCGGTCCATTGAGCAAGTGCGGTCCGCAGCCGGCACACGCGCACCGGGCGCGAATCCGCGAGCTGAGTCTGAATCGCAACATACTCAAGTTGGCGCTATCGCGCAAAACGACCGGAGGTTGTGGGCATTAGAGAAGGCTGGAAAATCAGCGCATTATCTCGAGAAACTCGAGACCGCCAATGGCCAGCGCACCGTAGGATGCAACTATGGCGACCACCGCTGCGATCATGCAGAACTGACCGGATTGCGTCAGCAGCCGCGAGCGCGCGTTCTCGTGAACGAACGGCTCTTCAAAGTCGACCTTCTTTTCAAACAGCGCAAGCGTGTTGAGATACTGGCGAAGCCAGGAGAGCCCCGGAACCATCACGCTCAACAGAACCGCTGCAAAGAACCAAGCCAAAATGATCGCAAGATCTTCGATGCCCGCTGCGATGTTCGAGTGGTTCGCCGAATAAAATACGACCGCACAGGCCGATCCGATGGCCGCGGCAAGCGCAGGTGCGGCAACCGCCGACATTTCGAGAAGACCGATCCGCTCCATCTGCTTGCGCAGATTGGTGCTGTGATCTTCGTGCGCGGCTTTACCGCCTTCAAGTATCAGCGCAAGTTCGCTTCCATTGGCCACGGTCTCACTCCCCTACTGGTACGCATTTCCTTTAACGGGCTGTTATTAAAGGCAGTGTGCCGGTCAATATGGGCGGAGATAAGATTATCGACGCATGGCGAGATCACACTTGCTTACAAGCCAAAACAATTCGCGGGTTGCGCCGGCGGCGTGGTCCGCACCGCCCATTGTGACTTGCCGGCGTACAAACTAAGCTCAACCGAAAATGGAAACGGGGATGCGTCAATGTCACCAATCGCCAAGTTCGCCCTTTTGGCCGTCGTCTTCGTTGACCTTATCGGCCAGGGGCTGGTCTTTCCGATCATCAACGAACTGGTGATGGATCCCAAACTGACCTTCCTGCCAATCTCTTCATCCGATGCAACACGTCATTTCGATTACGGGCTGGTGATCGGCATCTTCTTTTTGTGCTGGTTTTTCGGCGGTGTCTATGTCGCCAAATTGTCGGACACGATCGGACGCAAGAATGCCATCATGATCTGTCTGTTCGGTGCATTGATCGGCTATCTCATTACCATTGCATCGTTGTTTGCGGACAGCCTCTGGCTGCTGATTCTCGGCCGGGGAATTACGGGATTTACCGCCGGCAATCAGCCAATCGCACAGGCGGCGATGATCGACGCCAGCAAAGACGACGCCGAAAAATCGCGAAACATGGGCTACATCGTCACCGGCATCAGTGCCGGTCTGGTCGGTGGTCCCATCATCGGCGGGCTGCTGTCAGACAAGTCCATCCTGGGCAACCTCGCCAGCATTCAGCTGCCTTTCTATTGCGCGGTGCTGCTGGTTGTTGCGACGATTATCCTGGTTCAGTTTTTCTACAAGGATGTGCGTGAAACCCGCGAAAAGCTGGATTTCAAGCCTCTCGAGGTTTTCGCGCAGCTCGTTCGCATCCGGGAAAAGCCGGTCGTCGTGCGTTTGTGGTGGGTCTATCTCTGTTTCATGACGGCCAATGTGACCTTCTATATTTTTATGGACAATTACCTGACCAGCCGTTTCCAGATCGGACTGTTCGGAACAAGCATGGCGATGATGGTTTTGGGCATCGCACTTGCAACATCCAGCACCTTTTTTGTTGAGACCGTGCTTGGCCGGTTCGGCAAACTGCCGGTCATCACAACGGTCACGATGACTATGGCCTTGAGCGCAGTTCTGTTTATCCTCACGCCGCTGCCGGTGTTCTGCTATGTCTTCGTCGCAACCTATTACTTCGGTTTCGGCCTTGCCTATCCTGCGTTGCTGGGAATCTTTTCCTCCAGTGTTTCCAATGCGGAACAGGGCTGGATCATGGGCATAACGACGGCAGGCTTTACACTGGCTGCGGGTGTATTCTCGCTGGTCGGCGGATTGCTGATGGCGGTCGATATTCGACTGCCATTTTATATCTGCGTTGCGTCAGCCGCGCTTGCTCTCTTGCTCATGCGAACGACGTGGCGGCACCCGGAAATTGAGGCAATAACCTAACTACGCGGCTTCCTACCCGCGTTCGAACAGACGGTGCGCCATCACACCGACGCGCTGCTCCACCGCTTCACAGGCATCCAGGATCAAATCCTCGCGGAAACGGCGACCGACAATCTGCACGCCGACCGGTTGTCCGTCATTGTAGTTGGCAGCAACGTTTCCGGCGGGCAGACCGAGGAAATTCATGGAGTAGCCGTAGACGGCCGAACCCAGCACCTCGATGACACCTTCCAGACCTTCCGTGTCGCGGTCCCATTTGTAGGTCGGGTGCGGCAGGAAGGGGGTCAGAACCAGCGGGTATTCGGCAAGGAACAGTGACCATTCGCGGGCAAAGTGGGTTCGCTGCGCCAGTGCGCGAATGAGGTCCTGACCCTCGTGTATTCCGAAGAACTTGAAATAGTTTTCGAATATCGCATTGATAATCGTGCTGCCATATTGCTGGATGTCATTGCCCATCAGTGCACCGATTTCTCCAAACAGGCACTTGCCGGCTTCCCTTGCAATTTCACGCACATGCGGAGGCTCGACCTCCACCACGTCATAGCCGGCATCGCTTAGTGCATTGCGTGCGGTATCAAGGGCCTTTTCGACAGCCGGATGAAGATCAAATTCAAAAGTGTTCTTCGTGAACGCCACCTTGATCGGACCGTCCAGCGGATCTCCGTCAAAGGGGACCGGGACCATCCATGGATCGTGCGGATCAGGCCTTACCAGTTGACGCAGGCCAAGGCGCACATCGCGAACCTCTCGGGCAATGACACCCTGGACCGACATGAGTTGCGCCAGCAGGCCGCGTTCCGCGGGTGCCGAAGGGTTGTAGGCCGGAACCCGCCCCAGGCTCGGCTTGACCGACGTTGAGCCCGTCGCCGCCGGAGGGAAGCGCAGCGAGCCGGCGATATCATTTCCGTGAGCAAGCGCGCCCATGCCCGACATGACGGCAGCGGCCGCGCCGCCGGACGAGCCGCCGGCAGAGGCCCAGTCGTTCCAGGGATTATAGGTCCGGCCATGCAATTCATTGTCGGTGGTGGCGCGAAATGAAAATTCCGGCGTATTGGTACGCCCGATCACGATCGCGCCGGCCTTTTTGAAATTCGTCACTACCGGTGCATCCGCCGGAGCAATTACGTCTTTCAAAGCAGTCACTCCATTGGGAGTGGCCTTGCCTTTCTGGTCGACATTTTCCTTGATCGTAACCGGCACTCCGTGGAGCGGCCCGATTGGACCAGACCGTTTCAAAATTCCATCGAAGGCTTCCGCCTCGGCTATCGCTTCATCACCGAACTCGTCGACAACGGCATTGATGGCACCGTTGCGCTCACGCATCCGCTCCACTGCAGACACCACGGCTTCTCTGGACGAGATCTCGCCGGAGGCGATCGCGTCGGCAATGTCGCATGCGCTGAGCTGCCAGAGGGGACGGTCGGTCATGTTTATGCCTCGCTGTTGGAGTTCGTTTCTGATTCAGACTTTGAATATTTCGAGAAAGCTCCGCTCACCCTGCTCAGAAAAGGAGACTACACGTGAGCCCTTTATCCTTTTTGCCCAGCCAAGGGCATAAAACTGATCCAGAAGGGCTGTACCGAGCGACCCGGCCAAATGGGTACGCCGCGCGCTCCAGTCCAGACAGGAGCGGCACAGGGGACGGCGCGAACGGGCCAGCGCATCGATATCGATCCCCAGACTGCGCATGAAGGCATCCCCGGCATCGGTCAATAAGACATCCTCATCGCCGGCTATTATCAACTTCTGTGTTACCAGGCTGTCGTAGAGGCGCACGCCATGTTCACCGGCCAGATGGTTGTAGCACACGCGCGCCTTGCGAAGTGCCGGATCCTTCGGGCCTGTTCGTGCTCTGGTGTGACCGTATTTTGCGGCCAGCCCCATCAGCGCTTCCAGAACGGAACCGACATCGTCGCTGGCCAGAGAAAAATAGCGGTGCCTGCCCTGCTTTCTGAGCTGGATAAGATGCGCCGATTCAAGTTTTGAAAGATGCGAGCTTGCGGTTTGCAAGGTGACGCCCGCCTCGCCCGCCAGTTCACTTGCGGTCAGCGCCTTACCGCTCATCAGAGCGGTCAGCATATTGGCACGAGCGGGATCGCCGATGAGGGCGCCGATCAGGGCTATGTCCGGTCCTTCTTTCATAGTTCGACCTTAGTCGAAGCATCAACGACAGGCAATATGCGATATTGGCGGAAAGGAGCCACCATATGATTACCTGTTTTATCCGCTACCATATCGACCCGACAAAAAAGCAGCAATTCGAACAGTATGCGCGTAACTGGGGTCAGGCAATCCCGCGTTGCGGGGCAGACCTGATCGGCTATTTTGCGCCACATGAAGGCTCGTCGAGCCTTGCATATGGCGTCTACTCAATAGAAAATCTGGCCGCGTACGAGGCCTATCGCGCGCGTCTTGCTGCTGACCCACTCGGCCGTGAGAACTATGAATTCGCGATGAAGGAAAAATTCTTGTTGCGCGAAGACCGTACCTTTTTGAAGCTTGCTTCCGTACCGCACAGCCCAATGGTGAAACCATGATAGCCGTCATTTTCGAAGTTGAACCGCATCCGGAAAAACGCGGGCAATATCTCGACATTGCCGCTGCCCTTCGTCCGGAGCTGGAAAAGATCGACGGCTTTGTTTCCGTCGAGCGATTTCAGAGCCTGACCAACGAAAACAGGATTTTGTCCCTGTCGTTCTTTCGAGACGATGAGGCCATCAAAAATTGGCGGAACCTTGAAACGCACCGGGCCGCGCAGGATAAAGGCCGATCGGAACTCTTCAAAAACTACCGCCTGCGCATTGCCGGTGTGATGCGTGATTACGGCATGATCGACCGGGATCAGGCACCGTCAGACAGCCGAAAAATTCATTCGGGTTGAGCGCCAGCAGCCGCAATGGAAACCTTCGCAAATTCGGCCGGCGGTCTAATTGCTGTTGCAAGAACCGCCGCTTTTGTGACAGACCTGCCTCACCAAACCTGCCTGTCGCATTCACTAACTTGAGGCATAAATGAGCACCAAGCGCAATATCGCCCGCCTTGCCGGCTGGTCCATCGTGATCGCCTGTCTGGTGTTGGCGTTGAAAACGGCCGCCTGGTGGATTACCGGGTCCGTAGCGCTCTATTCGGATGCGGTTGAATCGGTCGTCAATGTGGTCACCGCTTCGCTTGCCTGGATCGCCATCCGCATCAGTCACCGGCCTGCCGACAAGGGTCACCCCTTCGGCCATTACAAGGCCGAGTACTTTTCCGCAGTTGTTGCCGGTGTACTGATCGTCATTGCGGCACTGCTCATCTTTACCGAAGCCGCGTCGGCGCTTATCACGCCACACACGCTGCAGACACCGCTCGCCGGTATGGCCGTCAACGCGGTTGCAGCCGTCATCAACGGCCTGTGGGCCTGGCGGCTGATTTCCGAGGGCCGCCGCGCGCGCTCCCCTGCCCTTTCTGCCGACGGTCGTCATATTCTCGTCGACGTCGTCACCTCTGCCGGTGTTCTCATAGGTCTTGTTCTGGTTTTGGCGACCGGCTGGCTCTTTCTCGATTCATTGATCGCGATCGCCGTCGGCATCAACGTTCTGATTGAAGGCTGGAAAGTCATCACCTCCTCCGTCGACGGACTGATGGACAGCGCCCTGGATGACGAGGAGACAGAACGCATCCGGCACACGATCCTTGAAAGTGCGGCCGGCGCGATGGAGGTCCACGACATCAAGACGCGGATGGCAGGGCACATCTCTTTTATCGAGTTTCATCTGGTCGTTGACGGCAAGATGAGCGTTGCCGACTCCCATGCGATCTGCAACCGCGTCGAAGAGGCTCTCGGCCACGCTATTCCGGGTGCCAATATCACAATCCATGTGGAGCCGGACGAGGAAAGCAAACGCGACGGGCTGCCGATCGGCAAATGACCTAATCCAATACCGCTAATCTTCTGCGAACAAATCATTCAATATGGCGCAGTGCTTATCATGCGTTCCGCATTGATCGACCAAAGCGGAAAGCTCCCGCTCCATAACCGACAGCTCCGCGATCTTGCTGCGTACGGTATCGAGGTTCCTTTGGGCTATAAGCTGAGCTTCGGCGCATGGCATAGGGGCGGCAGTCAGCGACAGAAGCGCCTGCGCATCGCGGATCGCAAACCCCAACTCCCGGCAATGGCGAATGAAACGCAATCTGGCGATGCCGTCCTCGTCATAGACTCGCCGCCCCGACGCGGTCCGTTCTGCAGGCGGTAAAATGCCTTCACGCTCGTAGTAACGTATCGTCTCGATATGGACGCCGCTGCGCTTTGATGCTGTTCCTATCGAATGCATGCACAAAACCCTTGTGTCTGTAGCCGCTACAGGATGTACTTAGTGCACGTCGAAGAAAGCAGCAAATGAGGGAACCGCTGGTGTGGCAAACGATACGATAGCAAAAACCGGCTTGGCCGGTTCGATACTGGCGCTTGTAACAGCGGTCTGCTGTGTATTGCCGCTCGCGCTGATGCTTATCGGTCTGGGCGGCGCCTGGCTGGGTGTTTTCGGCATTATAGCGGCTGCGGGTTATTACATAGCCGGCGCCGCTGCATTGATCATCGCCGCTGCCTGGCTCATAGCGATCAGGCGTCATGCCACCGCGGCCACCTACCGATTGCTTTTTCTGGGCAGCGCTCTTACCCTCGTCGCCTGGGGCGTATTGCTGAATGAGGCGATGATCAACAACTACCTGATTGAATTGATGTAGCGCCATGACGGACAAGCAATTGACCCTGCAATCGGATATTACCTGCCCGCAATGCGGCCATGTCGCCAGCGAAACCATGCCGACCGACGCCTGCCAATGGTTTTACGATTGCAAGGGATGCGGCACGCTGCTCAAGCCGAAGAAGGGTGATTGCTGCGTCTTTTGTTCATACGGCACAGTCCCCTGCCCGCCAATCCAGCAAGGCGGCGACTGCTGCAAGAGCGACGTGCTGTTATATCCAGCACATATGCGAGGGCCCAAGAGCAGCAACTGATACGCCGTGATGTACGGCGCATTCGTGGCCGCTTTAGGCCCGCCCCTCCTCAACGGCAAAACACGCTGCCTCTGTGGTTTTGTGCAGAGTAAGTTCCGGTGTTTCCTGCTTGCACCGATCATTGGCAAGCACACAGCGCGGATGAAAGGAACAGCCTGTCGGCGGATCGATCGGGTTGGGAATTTCACCTTCGACCGGTTTTCTAGCACGACCTGTCATTTCAAGATCCGGCACGGCATCGAGAAGCATCTTCGTGTAGGGGTGCTGGGGGTCCTTGAACAGCGTCTTGCCCTCTGCAACCTCAACAAGGCGCCCGAGATAAAGCACGCCGATACGGGTCGCCATGTGGCGAACAACCGACAGATCGTGACTGATGAAGAGGTAAGTCAGGCCGAATTCATCCTGAAGGTCGCGCATCAGGTTGAGAATTTGTGCCTGCACGGAAACGTCGAGCGCCGAAGTCGGCTCGTCGCAAACGATGAATTCGGGTTTTGCCGACAGTGCACGGGCGATTGCTATGCGCTGGCGCTGGCCGCCGGAAAACTCATGCGGGAACTTGCCCCCGTCTCCCGATGAGAGGCCAACGGTTTCGAGCAATTCATCAACGCGGTTTTCCCAACGCACCGTCTCGCCGTTCAGACCGAATGTGCGGATCGGTTCGGCGATGATATCCTTGACCCGCCAGCGCGGATTGAGGCTTGCAAACGGATCCTGGAAAATCATCTGGAAGCGGCTTCTGAGCTGGCGCATGGAAGCGCTGCCCTGTGTCGCGACATTCTTGCCGTCAAAACTGATCTGCCCGGCGCTGGGTCTTATCAGACCGACAATCAGTTTTGCTATCGTTGACTTTCCGGAACCGGATTCACCGACCAGAGCAAATGTTTCGCCACGGCGGATTTCGAAGGATACATCCTTGACCGCCGTCAGATGCTTCTTTTCCTCGCCTTCCAGTATCCTGTTCAGCCAGGGCTGTGAGACGTCGAAGACGCGGCTGAGGTTGTTGATGCTGACAAGTGCGTCGCTCATGGCCGCCCCTCTTCATCATAAAGCAGGCAGGCGACTTCCCGTCCGTCGTGATCCTTGCAGACAGGCTGATTGACAAAGCAGCCGGCAAAGGCTTCCGGGCAGCGCGTGCTGAAAGCACAACCGGGCGGAATGTCAGTCAGGCGCGGCATGGAACCCGGTATCTGGGTCAGGCGATCCGAATCGTGCATCAGCGTCGGGATCGATCCCATGAGACCCTTTGTGTAGGGATGTCTGGCATCCTGCACGACATCGCGCACCGGACCGATTTCGGCGACACGGCCGGCATACATCACCGCAACGCGGTCGGCAGCTTCCGCGATAACGCCCATATCGTGTGTGATAAGCATCACGGATGTTCCATGTTCTGCGCACATGTTTTTAAGCACGTCGATGATCTGTGACTGCACCGAAACATCGAGCGCCGTCGTAGGCTCGTCGGCAATTACAAGTTCCGGTTCGGCGCATAGCGCCAGGGCGATAACGACACGCTGGCGCATACCGCCCGAGAACTGGTGCGGATAATCGTCAATGCGCCGCGAGGCTGCAGGAATACCCACCTCATCGAGCAGGCCGATCGCACGATCGCGGGCCTGTTTGTCCGTCAGCTTCATATGCGTTCGGATCGTCTCGACCAGCTGTTCGGCAACCGTGTAGAGCGGATTGAGCGAAGTGAGCGGATCCTGGAAAACCATGCCAATACGTTTGCCGCGCACCTTGCGCATTGCCTCGGGCGGCAGGTTGTCGACGCGCTCGCCGGCAATGTGAATGGATCCGCCGGCGATGTGGCCGGGCGGTTCGATGAGACCGATAATCGCGGAGCCGGTCATTGACTTGCCGGCACCCGATTCACCCACGACACCCAGGACTTCACCCTTGGCAATATCGAAGCTCACCCTGTCAACGGCCGTCAGGATGCCTTTGCGCGTTGGAAACTCGACTACGAGGTCGCGAACGGAAAGCAGAACGTCACTCATCAGATTACCTCAGCCGCGGATTGAGTGCATCGCGCAGCCAGTCACCCAGAAGGTTGACGGCCAGAACGAGGATGGCCAGCGTAATGCCGGGGAAGATGGTGATCCACCACTCGCCGGAAAACAGAAAATCATTGCCAATTCGGATCAGGGTCCCGAGTGACGGCTGTGTCGGTGGTATGCCGACGCCGAGGAAGGAAAGCGTCGCCTCCGTGATAATGGCAAGCGCCAGATTGATCGTCGCGATCACGAGGACAGGCCCCATCACATTTGGCAGTACATGACGCGCCATGATCCTGATGGGATGCAACCCGATCAGGCGCGCCGCCTGAACATACTCCTTGTTCATTTCAACCAGCGTCGACGAGCGGACTGTTCTTGCATATTGCACCCAGAAAGAAAGGCCGATCGATACCACCAGCACGTAAAATGCGGACTGCTCGCGATCGATGCCACCGAGCACGCTGCGCACCGAACCGTCGATGAGAAGCGCAATCAGGATCGCCGGAAATGTCAGCTGCACATCGGCAATACGCATGATGATGGAATCGGTGCGCCCGCCGGCATAGCCGGCCAGCAATCCCAAGGAGATGCCTAGGATTGCGGCAAAAACAACCGAAGCAAAACCTACAGCCAGCGAAATACGCGAGCCATAAAGGATGGTCGATAGGATATCGCGTCCCTGGTCGTCCGTGCCGAGCAGGAAACGCGGATCGCCTCCCTCCTCCCAGACCGGCGGGATCAGGGAATCAAGCAGCGACAACGTTGCAAGATCAAATGGATTATGCGGCGCAATCAGTGGTGCCAGGAATGAACTCAGGAATATGATCAGCGTAACGATCGCCGCAACGATCGTGATTTTCGACTTCCTGAACGAATACCAGATATCGGAATCGAGCGCGCGCGCCCAGAAGCCTGGACGATCCAACTCTTGTGCATCCGTACTCATGCCTCGCCCCCCCCGATGCGAATGCGTGGATCAACCCTCACATAAAGTATGTCAACGATCAGGTTGATCGCGACAAACAGGAAGGCAATCATCAACAGATATGCAGACATGATCGGGATATCGACATTCTGCACCGCCTGCAGGAACAACAATCCCATGCCCGGCCACTGGAACACCGTCTCTGTAATGATGGCAAAGGCGATGATGGAACCAAGCTGCAAACCGGTGATCGTGATCACCGGAACCAGCGTGTTCTTCAGCGCATGGCCGAAGTGGATTGCCTGGTTCTTGAGACCGCGTGCGCGTGCGAATTTGATGTAGTCGGTGCGCAGAACTTCCAGCATTTCAGAGCGCACAAGGCGCATGATGAGCGTCATCTGGAACAGGCCGAGTGTAATGGACGGCAGGATCAGAGCTTTGAGGCCTGATGCCGTCAGAAACCCGGTGCTCCACCAGCCCAGATCAACAACCTGTCCACGCCCGAAGCTGGGAAGCCACTGCAGATTCACCGAGAAAATGAATATCAGCAAAATCCCGATCAGAAATGTCGGAAGAGATATGCCGATCAACGAGACAGTCAGGAACAGTTTTGACAAAATGCTCTCGCGTCGCAGCGCCGTATAGACACCCATGGGTATACCGGCAAGCAGAGCAAATACTGCCGAGACGAAGGAAAGCTCAAGAGTTGCCGGCAACCGCTCCCCGATCATCTGGGCCACCGGCTGCTTGAACTGGTAGGAAATACCAAGATTTCCCTGCACGGCCTGCGAAACGAAATGCCAGAACTGGATGGGCAGCGGATCATTCAATCCGAGCTGCTCACGTAGTTTGGCGCGTTCCTCAAGTGTTGTTTCAAGGCCGACCATCTGGTCGACAGGATCGCCGATGAAGCGGAACATGATAAAGGCGATGAGGCTGACGACCAGCATCACCACCACCGACTGGACAAGACGTCGAATTATGAAAGCTAGCATGTATTAAATAATCTTAGGCCCCGTCTTTTGGACGGGGCCTGAAGAAAGCTCTTTATTTCATGTTGACGTGATAGAGCATGAGCACATTGTCAGCGCGCTGAACAACATCGGCTTTATCCGAAACGCCCCAGGCAAGGCCCTGCTGGTGCAGCGGAATATAGGCCGATTCACCCGTGCTGATCTGATAGGCCTGCGTGATGAGGTCGAGACGCTTGTCCGGATCGTTTTCGACCAGGATCTGCGACGTCAGTTCATCAACATCCGCGTTGCAGTAACCGCCGAGGTTGAACATGCCGCCATTGCCGGCCTCGTCGCGACAGCCATGCAGGTTGCTCAGAACATTCCATGAGTCGAATGAACCAGGGGTCCAGCCAAGCAGATAAAAGGACGTGTCAAAGCCACCTGATGCCAGGACCTTGGCGAAGTACTGAGCCTTCGGTTGGGCATTGAGATTCACCTTGACACCGACGCGGGCCAACATGGCGGCAACCGCCTGGCAGATCGCTTCATCATTGACGTAGCGATCGTTGGGGCAATCCATGCCGACTTCGAACCCATCCGGGTAGCCCGCTTCCTTCAACAAAGCCTTGGCTGCATCCGGGTCATAGGGCAAACGTGTGATCTTCGACGCATTGTCGAACATGAACGGAGAGATCATGATCGAGGACGGTGTCGACAGATTGCGCATGACCTTCTGCTTGATCGCTTCAATATCGATCGCATGATAAAAGGCTTCGCGTACACGCTGGTCCTTGAACGGGTTCTTGCCCTTCACGCTGGAATAGAGCAGTTCGTCGCGCATCTGATCCATTCCGAGGAATATGGTGCGCAATTCAGGACCGGTCAGCGCCGACGTCGCCGCATTGTCATTGACGCGTTTGATGTCCTGAACCGGGATCGGATAAACCAGATCCATATCACCCGAAAGCAGCGCGGCAACGCGCGTCGCATCCGAGGCGATGGTCGCGAACTCGACCTTGTCGACATTGGACTTCTTGTTGGCGGCGTTCCACCAGTCAGGATTGGCTTCCAGCGTGGTCTTCACGCCGCCATCGTGATTGGTGATCTTGAAAGGACCGGTTCCGTTGGCCTGCAACGAAATCGTCGTTGCTGCCTGGTCGGAGGCCGATGTCACACGGACGGAATCATTGGCTTCGGCCCATTCCTTGTCGATGATCACCCAAGTATCCCACTCGTAGTGGAGAATCGGGTTGGGCGACGTCAGCACCACATCTACTGTGTAATCGTCGACAGCCTCGAATTTGGCATCCGCCGGAATGCGGGTCTTCAGGTCAGAACCTTCCGAGCGCACGCGGTCGGCTGAAAAGACGACGTCTGCCGCTGTGAAGTCATTGCCGTTGTGAAATTTGACACCCTTGCGCAAATGGAAACGCCAGCGGGTCGGCTCTACGACTTCCCAACTTTCCGCAAGACCTGGCAGGATGGCCAGATCGGGTCCGCGCTTGGTCAGACCCTCATAGACATTGCCCAACGTGCCGAGCGTGAATGTCTCATTGAGGGAATATGGATCAAGCGATTTCAATGTCCCCTGGAAAGCGAACTTAAATGTGTTTTCAGCCATCGCCTGTGTGGCGAACAAGCCGGTAAGTAGCGTTGCCCCTAGTAAGCTCTTACGAAGTAACATGAAAAACTCCCAATTTTTGACGGTCCGCAGTTCCCTGTCGCGAACCTTGGCGGGAGTATAGACACGAAGCTGAAATGAAATCCAGATTATTTGTTTTTTTCGATCAAGACATTCCACGCCGGGCAATTTTTGTAGAAAAAATTGGTTGTTAGCGGCAAATTGTTGCAATCGGCACGAAGCAAGGCCCGCGCGGCAAAACGCTTCGCATCGGCGGGCTTGCGCAGCCCCTGAAAATTCAACTACGGTTCGCCCATGAGTTGAGAAATTCACAGCCGAACAGTGGACATTGCCGGCTTTGTGCCCGGCAATAAAGTCTCAAGGAATGTGCAATGACCTGGAAAAACCCAATCCTGCTTTTGCGGCTTTTGCTTGCTGTCGCCGGAATCGTCATCATCTTCATGGGCTTTAACGTCGGATTCGGCGGTATTCGCACCCTTGGCTGGCAAGGGCCGACAGACTTTATGGAAATCGTCGACAGTTCTGCGTTCAGAACGCAGGACAGTCACTTCCGGTTTCTGGGCGGCGTCTGGCTTGGCATCGGCATCGTCTTTCTTGCCGGTGCCTTTACGCTTCACCGGCTGCGCACCGTCCTCATCGTCCTCAGCGGCATCGTGTTCATCGGCGGCATTGCGCGCATGAGTTCACTTGATCTGAAAACACTTTTGAGCCTGTCAGTTCTGCCATCGCTGCTGGCAGAACTGGTTCTCTTTCCGTTGATGGGATACTGGATCGCCAAATACGCCAAGAAATAGGGCGAGGACTGTCAGGTCGAGAACTTGAGGCCAACGATGCCCATCATAATCAGGCCGATGCAGGCCAGACGGACGGCCGTTGCCGGCTCGCTGAACAGGAAAATGCCGACAAGGACGGTTCCCATGGTGCCTATTCCGGTCCAGATGGCATAGGCCGTCCCAAGCGGCAATGTGCGAAGCGCCAGGCCAAGCAAAAACAGGCTCGCCGCCATTGCACCAACCGTGAGCGCAGTCGGTACCGGCAGGCGAAAACCGTCGGTGTATTTCAGGCCCACGGCCCAGCCGATTTCGAGAATGCCGGCGAGAAACAGAATCATCCAGGACATACCCATCTCCTTAAAAGGCGATAAGGTCGTCCTTACCAAAAATCTGGTGAATTGCAGGGTCGTCCCGACCAACGCTATGTGGGAACGGCCGCACGCAGTTTCAAGTGCGGTTGTTAAAATTCCAGACGTCCGTAGAGATCATCAAACGGCGCCATGACATTCTCCTTGTATCCGGGCCGTTCCTGCAGTCGCTCGTAATAGGCGCTGACATGTGGAATTTCAGGCCGTTCGATATCGAGATTGAAGTAACGGAACAGGTGCGTTCCGATCGGAATGTCCGCCAGGGACAGGCTTTCACCAAGCAGGAATTCGCTTTCTTTCAATATGTCGTCCAGCAGTCTGAAATGCACCGCGCATTTTTCGACATTGGTTTTAATTGCCTGCGGGTCGCGCTGTTCCTCCGGTGTGCGGTAAAAGCCCCAGAAGACGCCGTTCAGGAAATCGCGCTGAAGTGCCGCCTGCGACCAGTCCATCCACTGATCGATGCGTGCCCGTTCAACCGGATCTTCATGCCAGAATTGGTCAGCACCGTATTTCGCTGCGACATAACGCAGGATCGCATGCGACTCCCAGACAACAACGTGGTCGCCATCCTTGATGACCGGCACTTTACCGTGGGGGTTCATCATGCGGAATTCCGGCGTATCCAGCCCGCCGAAACTGCCGCCAAGTTCAATGTGCCTGTACGGTAGGTCAAGTTCTGCCAGCAGCCAGGTTACCTTTTGCAGATTGAACGAACTGCGGCGGCCCAGAACAGTCAGTATGGTCATTTCCTCCCGGTCCGGTGCCGATACAGGTTTGCCGGATCATCTTTCATATGGATACCATACCCGTATGAAACAGGTCATTGTCGTCAATAGAGCGCTGAACCTTCCGCCTGGCAAGCTCGCAGCACAGGTGGCTCACGCCTCCGTTTCGGCGTTTCTGCTGGCTACACCGGAGGCCCGACAAGACTGGCTGGAATGCGGGATGCCGAAAATCGTTCTTGCAGCCGCCGGCCCGGAAGCGCTGCAGGGGCTTCTGGCTCGCGCGCAAACCCGCACCTTGCCGGCGAGCCTTGTGCGCGATGCCGGCAAAACCCTGCTGCCGGAAGGCACGGTCACATGCCTCGGCATCGGCCCGACTGATGCGGGAGAAATCGATCCTCTGACAGAACGGATGGAACTTTTTTAACGCCGGTCAGACGCGCGGCTGCTGTTGCGTGGCGCAATGAATGCCGCCGCCGGATTCGCCGATCGGATCAATGTTGAGGGCGACAATCTCACGATCGGGATAAAGGTCGCGCAGCACGCTCGCCGCCTCTTTGTCGGCATCCCCGTCTCCGAACTGAGCGGAAATCACCGCGCCGTTGCAGACATAGTAATTGACGTAGGATGCTACAAAGTCAGGTGATTTTACGCGTGGGTGCTTTGGCTCCGGCACCGTCACAACTTCGAGCTTCTGACCGGACCGGTCGGTTGCGTTACTCAAGATGTCATAGGTTTCGTAGGCAGCCATCGACCACGGGTTTTCAGGATCGCGCCTTTCCGGAAGCTGCATCAGAACCAGCCCAGGGCTCACAAATCGGGCCAGCGCATCGATATGATAGTCGGTGATGTCACCACCCACGATACCGGGGGCCCAGATGATTTTCTGCGCACCGAGTGCATCGAGGAGTCTTGCCTCAACGTCCTGCCTCGTACCGTTATTGCGATTGGGGTTAACCCAACTGCTTTCATGCGCAATCAGTGTTTGGTAACCGTCGGTTTCAACACCGCCGCCCTCGCCGACCACTCCATTGTTGAACACGTGCAACCCGAGTCCGGCGGCAAGCTTGCGTGCTATCTTGCCGTCATTGTCATGGATCTGCCGGTTGCCCCAACCGTTGAAATTGAGTTCGCTGACGGCTAGCCGACCCGCTCCGTCGGTGACGAAGATCGGACCAGAATCACGGCACCACAGATCGTCGGTGGCTACGGGCCAGATCTCGATACGGCGATCCAGCAGCTTTCTGGCCTGCCGTTCGTGGGCCGGATCCATGAGCATGGCGACCGGTTCGAATTCGCTGATCGTGTTGGCAATATCGGCGACAGAACTCTGAAGCATGCGCAAAAAGTAACGGTCCGAGTGAACCTCGCGGCTCACCGGCCATTGCATGAAGGTGCGCAGATGCGGCTCGGTTTCTTCGGGAAGATAAAAGCCGTTCTGTCTTGCCGATCCCGTTATTAAGCTCTCGCCACGCGCAGGCGCAAGCGGCGCGATAGCAGCAGCAGCCGTAGCGGCGAGGAAGCTGCGCCGGTCGATCATCTCTCTCTTAGCTCCTTGGTAATCAAGTGCCGGGGGCCTTACTCGGAGATATCAGATCTCGAACGGCAAATTGCAACAGTCCGGCGCCAAAATTCGTGTACCTACAATCAACACTCTGTGTTGAGATTGTGTCCGTACGCCTTTCGTATGAGCGTCGGTACAGACCCTTGCCCGGACACAATCATGCGCTACCTGCCATTTCAATAATCACAGATGGAAAGGGATCAAAATGCCTGAAGTCACGATTAGCAGACGTTCGGCTCTTATTGGCGCGGCTTGCGTACCGATAGCCGCCGGGCTGGCCAACAGCACTGCGGCCCTTGCAGCAGCACCGATGCAGGATGGCGGTGGAACGCCGTTTGCCCGTTTCAAAACCGGCGCATTCGAGGTCAACACGCTTCTCGATGCTGCCAGCACCAGGGACAACCCGCAGAACATTTTCGGCCTCAACGTTTCGGCCGACGAGTTCAAATCCGTATCCGATGAAAACTTCATACCGTCAGACAGAACCCGGTTTTTCTTCACGCCAACCGTAATAAATACCGGAAACGAACTGGTTCTTTTCGACACCGGCCTTGGGGCGAATGGCGGCAACATTGCGGGCGCCCTTGCCAGCGCCGGTTATACGCCGGAGCAAGTGGACGTAGTGGTAATCACCCACATGCATCCGGACCATATCGGCGGGCTGATGACAAATGACACCCCGACCTTCCCCAATGCGCGTTATGTGACGGGCGCCGTTGAGTACGATTTCTGGACCAAGGAAGGCGCTGAAGGCGGCGCCGGAGAACTGGTTGGAAAACTCGTCAAACCGCTCGCCGAAAAGATGACCTTCGTCAAGGACGGAGAAGCGGTGGTTTCCGGTGTGACTGCGGTGGAAGCCTTTGGTCACACACCGGGCCACATCGTCTATATGGTCGAAAGCAACGGCGAGCAGCTATTGTTGGCGGCTGACCTTGCCAATCATTATGTCTGGTCGCTCGCCTATCCGGAGTGGGAAGTACTATTCGACATGAACAAGGAGGCTGCGGCAGCGCAACGCAAGAAGGTTCTGGGCATGCTCGCCGCCGACAAGATCCCCTTTGTCGGCTATCACATGCCCTTCCCGGCACTCGGATATGTGCAAGCGCGCGGGAGCGGCTTCCAATATGTTCCGGCCTCGTACCAACTTCAGCTTTAAGCGCGGAACATCAACAAAACCAAAGAGCACGCCGATTGCGTGCTCTTTTTATGCATGGGCGGTCAATCGCCAAAGCGAAACATATTGAGCGGCAGCAGGTGCGGCTGGCCCTCGTGGTTTGCCTGGCCCTCAGGCACGTGGCGGTAGAGTTCGAAGGGAAACCAGTTCCAATTATCCGCCCAGGTCCAGCATCCGTGCTGCCGGTAGACACCGGCTATGCGCTCGGCATATTCCCGGTCGACCGGCAACTGAATGAAATCAGCGTCTTCATTGTCGAAATAGGTCTGGGCCAAAGGCAGGGACCGTTCGGTGCAGTAATTGGTCATCCACTGGGCAAACCCGATTTCCCTGCGCAGCCTGTCCACTGCACGATAGACCTGAATATGGTCTTCATGCCCGTATTCACCCCACGGATTGTGGGTGAACACATTCATTCCGGGTTTAAGAATGTTCTTTAATTCATTGTATATTATATTGTAATTGCTTTCGTAGTGCTTTTTTATCCCGCAAGGCGGAGCGTTGCTCCTGCCGAATACACGCTTGACCTTCTGTTTAAGGTCGCGCTTACGGGCTTCGGCACCGAGTACAATGCCGAAATCGCACAATTTCGGATTTTCCCAATCGGCACAGCTATGGGTCGCAGCTTCAGGAATTTTGAGGGACGATACGTTTTTACGCGGGTAGTTCTCGAGCACGGCCGCGCGCGCCTCGCCAACAGCCGGATTCGGCCAGAATTCCTCATACACCATTACCACCTGCCCGACCTGTTCGAGAATTGCTCCGAACCAGAGCAACTCATCGTCAGGATGAGCGGCAATGATGACCGAGTTGGTCAACATGTCCTCTTTTGTCATTTGTCACCCCGGAACGCTCAGAGCGTCAGCGCCTCCATTTCATTGCCTGCATCGCTGCCATGCCGAGCAGGCTTGCCGGTTTCATTAAAACGTACATGGATGTCGGGGACGTTCCGAATTTCATCTTGAAATCCTCGTCGCCGATGGTGAAGTCGAACCAGGTCCCACCCCTGTCCAGCCACCCCTCCATAATACCGTCGTATAACTGCAGGCCGGGCGAGAACTGCCCGAACCGTTCATAGTCGCAACCGATCAGAAGATAATAGTAGCGGCCTGCGTGCGTCAGACCGAAGACATATCCCAGTGTTTCGCCGTCGGCGCTTAACTGCCAGGTGCTGGCCAGGCCGTTACGGGCGCCGTGCACTGCAATTTCGCGGTAAAATTCAACAGCAAAATCCTGCTGGATGACGTCGCCATCAAAGCGGCCAGAGCGCATATGGGCCAGATTGGTAATGGCCTGCGCGATCGCGCCTGCTTCCGTCAGTTCCTGAATTTCAACATCATGTTCGCGCCGTAATTTGCGCGTTTTGCGGTCGATCATCTTGCGCAGCGAGCCATTCAACGTCGCTTTGCGCCAGTCTGCATAGGGCTGATCCAGCGGGACCGCATGGGCGCAAAAGTCCAGTGGCTTGGGATCGCAACCCAGCAACAGTTGGTAATGAGCGCAGTCTTCGTCCCGAACGGGGCGAACGCGCATCAGATCGAATTTTGGAAGGGCTTTGCATATTTCGCCCTGCAGGCTGCCGTCGCGCTCGAGATCCGCCCAGAAATCAGGCGCTGCCACGGGGCTGGCATAATCGCTCACCCCCAGGTCTGTCGTCTCGAGAAGCCGGAAGCCGTATCTGGTCCTCAGGATCAACGGCAGCACGCATTGCAATGCTCCGTCGGTTGAGCGGCGCACGGTCAGGATCTGCGGTTTGGCTCCGCGATTGGGTGCAATATGCCGATAGAAGGCTTCCAGCCAAATCGGATGCTGGAAAGCATGTGCCGATGAGCAAGCAAACAAATCCGCGTACTCGTCGCTCAGAAAGTCGAACGAGCCGGTCAAATCAACCTGATACTGCGTCTTGTCGATCGACAGCATTGCTACAGCCGTTTGCTTCTCTGTGTTTGGGCGCGTGATGTGCCCGCAGAGCCGGGCATACGGGCGCATTATCTCCATCAGAAGTTAAAGAAGCGTGCTTCAGGGCCATCCCAAGAACCGCGTTAAAGCGCTAACACCAGTGGGCTATATCCGCATTATCTTGAACAGTGCGTTTCTGCCCGTCCTCCAGGTTTAGGGTTATTATGGGCACATCTCTTGCGAAAGGAGTGACCCGATGAGCTGGAATCCCGCACTCGAGCCGAACTGTCCGGATGCCGGTGAACTCGACAGTATCGAAACCGTCATCATCCCGCGCGCCAGAGACATAGGCGGCTTTGAGGTCAGGCGTGCGCTGCCCGCACCGCGTCGGCAGATGGTCGGTCCGTTTATCTTTTTCGACCAGGCGGGTCCCGCCGAATTTGTAACAGGCCAGGGTATCGATGTACGCCCGCATCCCCATATCGGGCTTGCCACCGTCACCTATCTGCTGCGCGGGGAATTCCAGCACCGCGATTCACTGGGGACGAATCAGATGATCTATCCTGGCGAGGTCAACTGGATGATCGCCGGCAACGGCATCACACATTCCGAGCGCACCAGCGAAAGGACCCGCCATTCCCCTCACAGCCTGTTCGGCATACAGACCTGGGTCGCACTTCCCGACAAGGATGAGGAAACAGCGGCGGCATTCGAGCACCACGGCAAGGAAGCGCTGCCTTTGCTGAAAGGCAAGGGGAAGGATGTTCGGCTGATTCTGGGCAATGCCTGGGGTGAGCGTGCGCCCGCAAAGACTTTCACGAACATGTTCTACGCGGATGCCGTGTTGGAACCCGAAGCTCTTTTACCATTGCCCGATGATCATGAAGATCGTGGCCTCTACATACTGAGCGGTTCAGTGGAAATTGCCGGAGACACGTTCGAAGAAGGCCGCATGATGGTCTTCAGACCCGCGGATGCAATCACAATCAAGGCCGGCCCCACCGGTGCGCGGCTGATGCTGCTTGGCGGCGATACGTTGGGCGGGCCGCGTCATATCTGGTGGAATTTTGTCGCTTCGTCGAAAGAAAAGATCGAGGCGGCTAAGGAAGCCTGGGCACAGGGCGACTGGGCGCATGGCCGCTTTCAGCTGCCCAAAGGCGATACGGGCGACCATGTTCCCTGCCCTGATCCCGCAACCTGAATTGACCGGGCGCTCCTTTTGAAGCGCCCGGTCTCCCCACCGGCACGAGCAGGGCGGTGACCGTACCGGCTCCCCGACACGGCTATGCCGTCGGCCGACCAGATACATGTGTGGCCGGGCATGCCGTGAAATGCGGATCTGGCTCATCGAATGATGCATTGATATTGGACGTGAGTTCTCTCCACACCGTTATCTGGTGCTTTGTCGCATGACGTGCCTGAACGCCAGCTGAACAAGATTTGCCGGCGAACGGATGCGCAAATTTCAATCAGAAACTGGCCTGCGCTTAGGCGTCAAGCCCGGCAATAAGCCGCAGGGAATGCAGCAGATTCCTTCGCTGCTGTGCCGACAAAGACCGGGCGAACCGGTCTTCACAGGTGTCAATTTTCGGGCGGATACCAGCAAACCAGTCGGCACCTTCATCTGACAATTGATAGCAACTCACCCTGCGATCGCGATGCAGCGCTTCACTGACAATATATCCCTTGGCAATCAGTGGCTTCAGCGTCGTTGTCACGACTGAAGCTGCGGCCCCCATTGCCGTGCAGATCTGCGAATGACTGATATGCGGATTGTGTGAAACCAGTTCTATGATCATGAATTGCAGTGGTGTGATTGCATCGTCTTCAAATACCTCGGCAAATACCGCCTGGCCGTGGTTGAACGCATGACGCAGCAGATGCCCGAGGAGCCCGTGAAGCAGCCCGTAGTCCAGGCCTTCAAGCTTGCTCAGGGGGTCTTTGCCTGTTGCAATGTGTTGTGTCACGGAACCCTCTTTGTTTACGTCATAAACAATATTTGACTTTTGTTTATCACATAAACTATCCTTCCTGCAACAAAACACTCTTCGAACAGGGAGGCGGGCAACAGCCTGCATTGAAGTCATGACCGTTCTGATTGCCGGAGCAGGCATTGCCGGCCTCTCTCTTGCGCTGACTTGCGAACAAATTGGCGTTCCCTTCAAGATATTCGAGGCGGTCGATTCCCTGCGCCCGCTCGGGGTCGGCATCAACCTGCAACCCAACGCGGTGCGTGAGCTGTTCGATCTGGGCCTCGAGGAAGATCTCACAGAGATCGGTGTCGAGACACGCGAGTATGGCATGTTCTCCAAATACGGCCTTGAGATCTGGACGGAGCCGCGCGGCAAGTGGGCCGGATATAACTGGCCGCAATATTCAATCCATCGGGGCCTGTTGCAGATGCTGCTTTACCGGAAACTGGTGGAACGCGCCGGCCCCGGTTGCATCGAAACAGGATGGCGCGCAACGGGATTTGAGAATGTCGATGGCGGCGCAGTTTTGCATCTCATGTCCACCGCTAACGGCGACAAAAGAGCAGAAAAAGGCACAGCAGTGGTTGGTGCCGACGGTATCCATTCCGCATTGCGCGCGCAGATGGAGCCGGATGAAGGCGAACCCGTGTGGGGCGGCGCAGTGCTATGGCGTGCGACCTCCAGATCCAGGGGGTTTCGCACTGGTGCGACCATGGCACTGATCGGGCACGACACCCAGCGCCTCGTAGCCTACCCGATTTCCAAACCGGATCCCGAAACGGGCCTGTTGACCATGAACTGGATTGCAGAGTTGCGCTATGACCCAGGCGCCGGCTGGAACAAGGAAGACTGGAACCGCGAAGCCAATATTGATGATTTTTACCCGGCGTTCACAGACTGGAAATTTCATTGGATCGATATTCCGCAACTGATCACCAGCGCCGACAAGGTTTTCGAATATCCCATGGTCGACCGCGACCCTCTCGACAGATGGACCTATGGCCGTGTGACCTTGATTGGCGATGCCGCGCATGCGACCTATCCGGTCGGTTCGAACGGCGCCAGCCAGGCCATTGTCGATGCCCGCAAACTGGGCCGCTACATGCTCGATCACGGTGTTTCATCCGCGGCCCTCGAAGCTTATGAAGCAGAGCTTTTGCCGGCGACACGCAACATCGTGCTTACAAACCGCGGCGGCGGCGGTCCCGACGCAGTCCTCCAGATGATCGAAGACCGTTGCGGCGGCGCCTTCGAAAATATCGGTGATGTGGCGAGCCACGAAGAGCTGGCAACGCACGCGGCCAAATACAAAAAGATCGCCGGCTTTAGCATCGACGCCCTCAACGCCCTTCCCCGAACAATTCCGGATGGCGCGCGAATCTAATTCGAAACAAATGGCACTATATATCTGGTTTTTTAGTTTTTACTGCTGGAAATTCGGCTATATTGGCTGTTCCCATCACAAGTATGAGCGGATGAAGGAGCAGCACGGTGAGGCAGGACAATAAAAGCGCAACAAAGAAAACGCAGACATCGGCCACTCCCTGTTGTGGCGGCCCGGCCCCAAAGGGCGTTGATGCCTGCTGCGTCAAAGATGCGGACGCAAAGGCAGCAGGCAATAGCGGCTGTGGGTGTTCCACACCTGCCGGTGAGACCAGGTAGACGAAGTCGGTCACTTTCAACACAGACTGTCATCATCAAGTCACGAATGTCGGTACAAACTGATGTTGCGCCAAAGCAATGCGGAAGCAAAGGCTTTGGCCGGCGAAATCAGGTGTGCGAGGGGAAAATATGCGAAAGACGGATGATGAATTCTGCAACAAGGCTGAAGCTTTCGAGGCCTTTGACGATATTCCCACCAATCCAAATCTCGGCAACACGATCGGAGATGTCATAAACCGCCGCTACGGGCGGCGCGACGTGCTGCGAGGCGCTCTCGGTGTTGCAGCGACGACTTCCCTCTTCGGTACGACTGCGCTGTTGGCCGCGGGTGACGCGATGGCCGCTGAGCACAGCCGTTACAAATTCTCCGAGCTTGAAAGCGGCATCGACGAAAATCATCATATTGCAGAGGGCTACGACGCAGATGTGCTGTTGCGCTGGGGCGACCCGATCCACACTGACGCACCGGCATTCGATCCGCACCAACAGTCGCCGCAAAGCCAACTCAGGCAGTTCGGCTACAACAATGACTATGTCGGTTTCGTGCCACTGAATGCCGACGGTTCGCGCGGTCTTTTATGCGTCAACCACGAATATACCAACGAAGAAGTCATGTTTCCGGGCCTCGGCCGTCAGGACCGCGCAGGCTTTGAAGGGATGACACAGGAACTTGTGGACATCGAAAAGGCGGCCCATGGCGGCACAGTGATCGAAATCGCCCGCGGCTCCGACGGAAAGTGGGCGCCGGTTCTCGATTCCAAATACAATCGCCGCATCCAGCCGCTCGACACCGAAATGGGTATCGATGGTCCTGCTGCTGGCCATGTCCGCATGAAGACATCGGCAGACTCCGAAGGAAACAGTGTCATCGGAACGCTGAACAACTGCGCCGGCGGCATCACCCCCTGGGGCACCTATCTGATGGCCGAGGAAAACTTCCACGGCTACTTCTGGACCGATAACACGGACGAAGACGGCAAGCCTGTGCTTGAGGGCTCTGAAGCCAAGTCGCAAAAACGCTATGGGGTACCCGGCCGCCGGTACGTCTGGGGCAAGTTCGATGACCGTTTCAATATTGATAAGGAGCCAAACGAGTCCAACCGTTTCGGCTGGATCGTCGAAGTCGATCCGATGGATCAGCAGTCCATGCCGATCAAACACACCGCACTCGGTCGCTTCCGTCACGAGGGAGCCGAAGCGATCAAAGCAGGCAGCGGCAAGGTTGTGATTTATTCCGGTGACGATAACCGGTTCGACTATGTTTACAAATTCGTCTCGAAAGGAACGGTCGGCGACGATCGCGCCGCAAACATGAAGCTACTGTCGGACGGCACACTCTATGCGGGCAAATTCAACGACGACGGCACGCTCGACTGGATGCCGCTGGTGCATGGCGAAGGTCCGCTGAATGAAGAGAACGGTTTTAACAGCCAGGCTGATGTCATGATCGATGCGCGGCTTGCCGCCGACTTGCTTGAGGCCACGCCGATGGACCGGCCTGAAGACGTGCAACCGCATCCTGACGGCAGGGTCTTCGTCATGCTGACCAACAACACAAAACGCAAAATCGGTGATGAAAACGCCGCCAATCCGCGCCCCGAAAGCAGCTTTGGCCACATCATTGAAATCACCGAGGCCGGCGGCGATCACACGGCGACCAAATCCAGATGGGATATCCTCGTCAAATGCGGCGATCCGACCATCGCTGATGTCGGTGCGCAGTGGGGACCGGAAACGTCGGATCACGGCTGGTTCGGCTCGCCGGACAACTGCGCCATTGATGCTGACGGCCGGCTGTGGGTGGCAACCGACCAGGGCTCCGGGTGGGGAAAGACCGGCAAGTCCGACGGGCTCTACGGTGTAGAGACCGACGGCGATCTGCGCGGATCGTCGAAATTGTTCTTTCGCTGTCCGGTCGGCGGGGAACTGTGCGGCCCCTATTTTACCGACGATCAGCAGACACTGTTCCTGGCTGTCCAGCACCCCGGTACGGACGGCACGAAGAGCCTCAAGGGCTTCGAACGCGTTTCCACATTCGAGGACCCGGCAACGCGTTGGCCGGACTTCGAAGACGGAATGCCGCCGCGGCCGTCCGTCGTGGTAGTGACCAAGAAGGGCGGCGGCAAAATCGCCGGCTAGGTCACTATTATCAAATGGAAAAAGGACCGGCTTAACCGGCCCTTTTTAATCCCACGGCTAGCCGGCCAGCAGATCCGAGAATTGATCCCGCAGGGCGTTCTTCTGCACCTTGCCCATTGTGTTTCGCGGCAATTCGTCAAGCATCACCAGTTTCTTGGGCTGCTTGAAACGGGCAACCTCTCCATTGATCGCTGCCATAATGGCATCCGGATCAGGAGTTTTGCCGGGCTGCGGCACAATTACACCGACAACCCCTTCCCCGAAATCCGGATGCGGCACACCGATTACGGCCGATTCCAGCACACCGTCCTGCTCGTCCAGAATCAGCTCGATTTCCTTTGGATAGATATTGTAGCCACCGGAGATGATCAGGTCCTTCTGTCGCCCGACGATGTGAATGTATCCGTCCTCGTCAAGCCTGCCGAGATCACCGGTAATGAAGAAACCGTCGTCGCGGAACTCTTCCCTGGTTTTTTCCGGCATTTGCCAGTAGCCCTTGAAGACGTTCGGACCACGCACCTCGATTACGCCGATGTCGCCGGCCGCAACCTCGATGCCCGAATCGGGCTCTGCAACACGAACCTCGACCCCCGGCAGCGGAAAGCCGACCGTCCCGGCGCGGCGCTCACCGTCATAAGGATTGGAGGTGTTCATATTCGTCTCGGTCATGCCGTAGCGTTCGAGAATGCGGTGGCCCGTGCGCGCTTCGAATGCCTCGTGCGTTTCGGCAAGCAGCGGAGCACTGCCGGAAACGAACAGACGCATATGACCGGTCAGTTCCCCGGTAAATCGCGGATCGTCCAGCAGACGCGTATAAAAAGTCGGCACTCCCATCATGGTCGTCGCATCGGGCATGTTGCCGATCAGATCGTCAACATTGAAAGCCGGCAGAAAGATTACAGAGCATCCTGAAAGCAGGCTGACATTCATAGCCACGAAGAGGCCGTGGGTGTGGAAGATCGGCAGGGCGTGAAGCAGCACATCGTCCGATGTAAAACGCCAGTAGCCGACGAGGGTGCGTGCGTTGGACAAGAGATTGTCCTGCGTCAGCATAGCGCCCTTCGAACGCCCGGTCGTGCCGGAAGTATAGAGGAATGCGGCCAAATCACCGCCATCACGCTCGGCCGTTGCAAAGTCCGTCGGCTTGCCTTGAGCCGCTTCCGCAAAACTGCCGCTGCCGTCAGCGTCGAGC
Organism: Hoeflea sp. TYP-13; assembly: GCF_040932035.1. Taxonomy (NCBI): domain Bacteria; kingdom Pseudomonadati; phylum Pseudomonadota; class Alphaproteobacteria; order Hyphomicrobiales; family Rhizobiaceae; genus Hoeflea; species Hoeflea sp. TYP-13. Next base: position 1,850,394 of record NZ_JBFRBB010000001.1, on the reverse strand, counting down.
GTCATCAATGCTGCTTCGTTCTGCGCCGCGACCTGCGCCAGCGCATCAGCTGACGCTCCATCACACAGCACCAGCTTTGCACCGGAATTACCGACAAAATAGTCAACTTCAACAGGCGTATAGGCAGTGTTAAGCGGCAGGAATATCACACCGCTGCGCACGCAAGCCGCATAGACGGCCAGCGCCTCGGGCGATTTTGCAACCTGAACCGCCAACCGGTCGCCCGCAACCAGACCCATATCCGTTATGACATTGGCAAACTGTGCGGCCAGACGGAGAAAAGCCTCATAGGTGACCTGGCCACCATCCTTCAGGTGAAGAAATGTGCCGGTATTGTTTTCATGCGGTGCAAAGAGCGCATCGTAGAGCTTGTTAGCCATTGACTGTTTTCCGTGTCTTTTTGTCCGGCAGGCCGGCACGCAGGATCGACTGGATCGTCCGCGACTGGGCCACCGTCTTGTCGGTTGCGAATTCTTCGTGGTTCTGCTCGACCCGCGACAGGTCGTAGAGATAGTTGACCATGACGCTGCTCGACTGATGCAGGCCGTTCGGCGAAATATCCGCCATGGCGTGAACTTCGTGGATCATTGCACCATTACCGAGGTGAAACCGCGCCACCGGATCAAGCGGCAGACCGTTGGCGCGTTTCTGCTCGACAAGATATTGTATTGCGAGATAGCGCAATTCGGCGCTGTATTGTTCGAGCATATCCGTGTCGCCGCTATCGGCTGCCTGCTGCACGACCTGAAGAATTTCAGCAGCAACGCTGTCCGGCTGTTCGTCGCGCAGCGTGGATAGCCAGCGGTTGAAGCCCGGAACCGGCGACAGCGTAACGAAGGTTTTGAGATGCGGCAGATCGCGCGACAGATCTTCCACCACCTGCTTGATCAACGAATTGCCGAATGAAATTCCGCCAAGTCCCCGCTGACAATTCGATATGGAATAAAAAACAGCCGTATCGGCCATGTCTTCGGTCAGGATCTCGCGCTCGCCGGCCAGAACCTCCTGAACGGACCCCGGAACACCCTTGGATAAAGCAACCTCAACGAATATCAGCGGCTCGTCCGGCATAACCGGGTGGAAAAAGGCAAAACAGTGCCTGTCTTCCGGTTCGATGCGACGTCGTAGATCGTCCCAATCGTCAATCGCGTGGACGGCTTCATATTCGATGATCTTTTCAAGAATATTTGCCGGCGTATCCCAATCGATCCTGCGTAGCACGAGGAACCCCCTGTTGAACCAGGATGTAAAAAGATGAATGAAATCAAGGTCGGCGCGGCCGAACTCAGGATATTCCTCCAGGAAATCCAACAGGTCGAGCCGCATGGCGACGAGCTGAGCCGTTGCGCCCGGCACCTGGTTGATGCGGCGCAGGAGCTCCTGACGTTCCGGTTCGGCAGCTTCCACCAAATGTTCGAGGTGCTGTGGCGTGCGTTCTTCGCCATATTGGCGCGCACGAGCTTCCACGGCTTCCGTATCCACATCAAGTTCTTCGGTTAGAAAGCTGAAAAATTGCTGCTTTTCCTCTTTTGTCATCTGACTGAAACGATCGAGGACAGTGCGTGCCAGCTTCAGTCCGGAAACCTCGCCCGCACCGGTCAGCAAAGACCGGCACACCTCATCAATGGGCCGCTTGTCTATCGCCGCCGATACCGAATAGCGGCGTTCGAAAATCGTCGAGAGAATATCGGATAAAAACCGTGACCGGTTCATTAAAGCGCTCCCCTGGCCGGCCGCCGCAACCGGAGTTCAACATGCGGATCGGCGAATTCGGGCATCATACGAAATAGATATGGCAAAGGACCAACAGGAATAGGAAGCCGGCGCAAAGACAGAAAAAAATACTCTGATCTTTCGGGATGCAGGCTCTGGCTTGAAACATGTGCTTTGGCGTTGATTTGCAATACTCTCTCTGTGGACAGCGATATCGTCACTGGCATTCGTCTTTTCCGCATTGCGGCATGGTGACGCTACCTGTTTTGCATTCTATGTCAATATTTTTGTATACAATAATAACCGTATTGAATTTTTAACGCAACAAATTGTAGAGTGCCTCCATGGATCAACGCCGCGCCGACAGCATTCGACAGACCCTGGAACAACTCATCATTACCGGTGCGTTCTCCGACGGCGAACGCCTGGATGAAATCCGCCTGTCGGAGCGCTTCTCGGTATCGCGCACGCCGCTGCGCGAAGCGTTTCAGATGCTGGCGGCCTCGGGGCTGCTTGAACTTGTTCCGCGGCGCGGCGCCTATGTGCGTCATCCGGGTATTATCGAACTGGTGGAAATGTTCGAGGTGATGGCCGAGCTTGAAGGCATGTGCGGCCGGCTCGCGGCACGAAGGCTCACCGATGACGACCTTCGTGAAATCGGCACGGCAGCGGACGAGTGCGAAAAAGCGCTAAAGAGCGGTGATGCAGACGCCTATTACCGGGAGAATGAGCGATTTCACAATCTGCTTTACGATGCGAGCGGCAACAGTTTCCTTGCCTCAGAAGCCCGCAAACTCCAGCGTCGGCTTCAACCTTTCCGGCGCATGCAGTTACGCGTTCGTGGTCGTATGAATCAGTCGATGGACGAGCATCGGGCAATCGTATCGGCCCTTGAAGATGGCGACGAACAGCGGGCCGAAACCGAATTGCGCGGCCATATTGCCGTACAGGGCGAAAAGTTCAACGACCTGATGGCGCACTACAACCGCTCGAGGATGCGTAAAGCGGTTTAGTGTCCGTTCAGGAATTGGGGAGCTGTGGCTCAATCGATCGCGATGCGGCGGCAATTGACACAATTCGTGAGGTCCGCATACTGAAAATCTGATGGGATGGAATTAATACGGGCGTTTGCTTTGGGGCACCGTAGCGCCAGCGCTGGGGGGATTAGAGACGGGATTGGCGAACCCGTCGAGCCGGGCTTGGCTCAAAGACCACCTATCTCCGATCCTGATGAGAGGTTCAGACCCGCTTTTCCGCCGCCCCGCTGGAAACTGCCCAATCCCGCTGCAACGCTGTACTATCTTTACGCCAATCCCGTAGCGCTGTTGACACATGACCACTACAGCGAACCGATCATCGCCAACCGGATGTTCGGCAAGCGTGCCGTCTTTTTAGGCGATCCGGATTATATCCGGCACGTCTTTTCGTCGAACAGGAACCGCTACGGGCTCGATCCGATCCGGAAGCTTCTTCTGAAAGGCAATTTCGAACGCGGCATGGCCACAGTCGAGGGAGAAGAATGGAAACAGGCGCGAAAAACGGGAGCTGCTTTTCTTGATGCCGGACACCTTTGCAATTACGCAACCGAAATAGAGGAGGTCGTTGCTCAAATCTGCAACGATCAGCCCGACCGGCAGCGTTGTGATCTCGTGCGTCTCGTAGCGCAAATCACTTTCGCATGCTCCATGAGGTGCCTTTATTCGCTTTCCGATGACGGCTCCTTCAATTCCATCATCCGATCCAACGAGCGATATATGTCCAACGCGCTGCGGGTCGATTTCATGGATATCATGCGCATGCCGCACGGCCTGCCGCGTTTTCTAAAACGTTCCACACGCCGGAACGCGCGTAAATTGAGAGCAGACACGGATCGCCTCTATCAGCAGCGGGCCAGCCAGATCGAGAACGGCTGCGACGCACCCGACGACCTTTTGTCCCGTTACTGCAGTCATGCGCGGTCGGGCATGCTTCCTGAAAAAGAACGTTCAGGAGTGCTGGACAATATCGGCACCATGATGGGCGCGGCATACGAGACGACAAGCAACGCCCTTTGCTGGACACTCTATTTTCTTTCAAAATCGCCATCGGCTATGCGGGCTGTGCGACAGGAAGCCATCGCAAGCGGACATACATTGCCACCGCAGGAATGGCCGGCCACATTTCCCGTGTGCCTGGCGGCGATGCGCGAGACGCTGCGTCTTTATCCGCCCCTGCCCGGTATCGTGCGCTATGCCCTGGACAACGACATCATTGCCGGGTTTCCGATCAGGAAGGGCGACTTTGTCATCGGCAATGTCTGGGCGCTTCAAAGGACGGATCGGTATTGGAGCAACGGAAATCTATTTGACATCAGTCGTTTTTTGCCAGGTGGCCAGGGTCTCGACAACAACCGCTATTATATGCCTTTCGGTGTCGGTCCGCGCATGTGCGTCGGAAGGCAATTTTCCGAGCTCGTCGCGGTCATCACACTTGTTTCGATCCTTCGACAGTTCGAGCTGTCCTTTGTCGGAACCAAAACACCTGAACCGGTCTGGCGGGGAACGCTGCGGCCAAACGGTCCGATTCACTTCGAGATCACGCGAAGAAAATGCCAGACCGGGACCGCCTAGAATTGGAGGGGTCTTCCTCAATCGGTCTGGGGCTAGACCGGTTGGGTATCCTTGTCGTTCAAAACCCGCGAACCGCGTTTGCCGTTGTAATCGCGCTGTCGGTGCTCGCCCTGTTCGGCCTGGCCCGCGCCGAATTCGATGACAATATCAACGCTTCCTATAAATCCGCCCACCCCGCCTACGCGGACCTTTCGGCATTGATCGCACGAAAAGGCTCCGCCGTTGATGACATTCTCGTCCTTGCGGAAGCCGACCGGCCCCTTGACGCCGATGATATAAACCGATTGCGCGATCTTCACGTAGAACTGGAACTGCTTGACGGGGTCGCAGCGGTGTTTTCACTCCATGCCCTCGCCGAAATCCGGCCGGACGGATCCGTCGGCAGTCGTCTCGTCCCCGAAAATGTGACCGACGAGGCCCTGCAGGAGGTCATCAGAGCCGTCCGCGCGCATCCGCTGGCGCTATCACGTGCCATATCCGACGACGGCCGGGCAATCATGATGGTTGTCATTCCCGAAGCCGATGTTTCGGGCCGCGAAGCCTTGCGCCGCCTGACCGAAGCGATTGACAAAGCCACCAGCACATTCAGTACCTCCAGCCTCGCGATCAGCGCGACCGGTCAGCAGAAAATGCGCTTCGCAATTGCCGATGCCATCGTGCGCGATCAGATCATTTTCAACGGCGGAGGAGCGGTGCTGGCGCTTGCCGTCGGTTTCATGCTTTTTCGAAGTTGGCGTTACACCGTTGCAGCCTTCGCCCCCTGCGGATTTGCACTGCTTTGGACAATCGGCCTTGCCGGCCTCACGGGAATACCGATTACCGTCGTTACAAATGTTGTCCCGGTTCTTGTGCTTGTTATTTCATTCGCGGACAGCCTGCATCTCGTATTCGGGCTGCGGCGCGGCGGCAAAGAAAACCAGACCATAACGGAACAGATCGAAGCTCAGATACGTCGAATAGGCCCTGCCTGTGCCCTGACTTCGGTGACAACGGCAGTGGCGATTTTAACTTTGGCGACGACGGGATACACCGCACTCACGCAACTCGCCGTTCTCGGCGCTTGCGCAACGATCATCGCTTTCCTCGCGGTAATTACAGTCTTCCCATTGGCCGCGACCACTTTTCTCAAGAACAGACCACAATCGTTGGTGACAAGCGCGCCAGGCCGCATTCCGTTTCTTCTGTCCAACGCCACCGGCTTTCTGCTGAAGCGGCCCCTGCCGGTTATCATGGGAGGCGTTGCGATTCTGCTCGTCGGCATCGTCGGAACAGTGACAACCAGCCCGCGCTTTACCGTTTTTGAAAGCCTGCCGCATGGAAGCACGGTGCGCGATACGGCACTTGCAGCGGAGAAACAGTTTGGCGGCGTTCTCAACCTGTGGATCGAAATTGAAGCGGCACCCGGCGCTTCCTTCGAAACGAACTCAGGGTGGCTGCAATTGCGTTCCGTCCATGAGGCGGCGGAGAGCGTGCTTGGCAGGGGCAGCGTGTTTTCGGCCATCACGATCGGTAGAGCGCTCGGCCGACCCGATGTTCCCGTCGATCAGCGTATGCTGACCGACCTTCCGCCTTCGCTCCTCGCCCGGGCGGGCAATATGGAGGAAGGATTCGCTTACATCTCAACTCTTGTTCCAGACCCCAACGGCTCGTCACAAAACACTGAACTGTTCGACCGGCTGGAAACCGCAGTCAGGAGTGCCGGCGCGACGCGGGTCGTCGGAATACCTATGCTTGCCCGCGCCACCGGGCCGGATATCATCGACAAGTTGATGAAATCGATCATAGCCGCCGCCATGCTGTCGATCCTCATTGTTGCTGCTGCTTTTCGAAGCCTGTCACTGCTGCCTGCGATTGCGCTGTCCAACCTCATACCGGTCCTGGTGACCGGCGCGTTTCTGCATCTTCTGACTGCGGGGCACATGACAATTCCTGCTGGTCTAGCCATGACCGTGGCATTCGGGGTTGCTGTCGACGATACGATCCATTTCCTCAATCGCCTGAATATTGAAAAAGGACTGGGTAAGCCCCCAACCGTCGCCCTGGAGGACACGGTATCCAAGGTGGGACAGGTGCTTGCCGCCACAACGCTGGTTCTTGTGGCCGGGATCAGCATCACCATGTTCAGCGGATTTGAAACGGTGCGCTTGTTTGGCCAGTTGATGATGGTGATTCTGATTCTTGCGCTTTTCGCCGATTTGATCGTTCTGCCGGCTGTCATATTGAAAGCCAAAAGCTGGTGGCGCACTTGATCGCCGGTGTCGTTTGGCAGGCCTGCGGTTACCGGTGCTGTTGGTCGAGACCCGGGAGCGCCAAACAGGGATGTTTTGTCATCCGGGATTTCCGGGCACGCTGACCGTTTTGCGGGACGTGCCAGCTTCAATCCATGAGCAGGCATCGTTCCATGCAGCCTTTCGCCAGGACTGGAATACCGGCAGCCAGACGAACCGCAAAATCCTAATATTTGCGCTGTAGAAACCTAAAACAATGTGGCGCCAGCCAATCTGCGCGCGGTGATGAATTTCAATGAAATCCAGAGCGGCCTCACAAAACGCAGCTCCTGTTTCGCCGCCCGTTACTGACGATTTGTAGGTCTCGAGATCTGGTTTTTCACCGAATTGCGTTTTGTAGTCTTCATAGGCCTGCCTAACGGCAATCGCGAGGTCATGGCGCGTGTGTGCCCAGGTGGCCAGAGAAATCAGAACCAGGTGATGTGAGATCGGGGTCTTGATCGTCTGGCTTTTTGCCAGGTTGAAATAACGTCGCCAATAATGAGGCAAATTTTGAGTATCATTTGCTGAAATCGCGACAGTGACTTTCCTGTACAAATCGTAAAACCTGATGATCACCAGGTATGCAAATGCAGGATTGGGATGCGCGGTAAGATGCGATAACCAGGATTGTGTCGTGCACCGGTACAGACCGGCGAACAGCGAATGAACCCGTCTGCCCGGCTCGTCGCTCAAGGCGTCGAACGCGTCCCAGTCTCCTCCAATTCTGTCCAGGATCGATAACGCGCGTAATCTGAGCTGATCTGATGTCACGGGCGCCTCCGCGCGAATGAACCGGTGTCCTGGCGTGACGTCTGCAATAGTAAGGTGCGCGGGCGCAGCAACTGGAAAACCGCTACAACGGCAACCGGCACCATGGTCAGGACAGTCAGCATGGAGATATCCGAATATATGCCGGCTACCGGAACGGAGGCACCATTAACCAGAACGGCTTCCGCGCGGCTTCCTGCAACCAGCGGATTGAGAACATACTCAACAGGAAAGGCCAGATACATGAGCGGCACCGGCACCCAGAACAGCCGGGAAGAGATCTGCTGATTGTGCGGCACTGCTGAAGCCACTCTTTCGCGAAGGATGGAAAACAGCTGGAACATCATCCAGGTCACGCAGAACCAGCCGAAATAATTAACAAGCGGCACACCAAAATGTGGTCCGCCGTCCAACCAGATCCAACGGCCTTCGACCGTCGCTCTCAACGGGTCCATGGATGCGTCCCACAACACCATCAGCAGCGCGGCGGCCACGGGAACGCCGTATCGCATTATAGTATCCGAAGGGTCATTCACGCAGCAAAGCAGAATACGTGCCAATGACCAACAGACATAACCCATTATGCAATAGGCCGGCATGACGAAAATCGGAACGTGGCCGAGGAACGGTGCCATGATCTCGGTGTAGTGGTAGTTGCCGAACGGAAAACCGGTAAGCACGCTGACCGTCTCGAAGGTCCAGCCGATTACGAATACACTGATAACAAATATGAAAAGCCCCCTGCCGCCTTCGGAACGGCGCCCGTGAATGATCAGAAAGGCGATCATTGCACCTGCAACCAATGCCGGAGACCAATATTTCAGGGAGCCACCGGGTACGCCAAGCGCGTAGAGCGCATTACCAGCCCACGCGGCACACACAAGCACCAAACTTGTCCCCGCAGCAGTCAGATCAGCTCGAGCGGTTCTCGCCATTATTCGAAATCCCCCACCCCAAATCAGTACTTTGACGATTTTCCTTCAGCTTTTGTTGGTCATTTCGAGTAGATCCATCCCAAATCGGATCTAGTTGTGACACGCATATATATTTGCAAATAATGCAGGCTCTTGAAAGGTACAGGATACAACTCTCATTGTTGTTCTGCGTTCCGGTTGTCTGCACTCCACGAGTTGGACGGGCTGAAACCAGTGAATTCTTTATTTGTACGGAATATCTGCGCAGCAAGCACAATTATCTCGAGGATCGGCCAGGGAATGCCGGTGAGCTGAAATAACAAGATCGCGCATGTCGCCGATCGAACAGCCGATGAGACACCACATCGTGTTGATGGATGCGCCGCCAGGTGTGATTGCTAAGCCAACTTGTGCCGGAAATGGTGTCGGCGAAACTCGTTCCAGTTTTCCTTTGACCTTATCTATGTGATCTGCAATCCTTCCAGCTACAGGAAGGTTAATAGGTGTTTTATGTATATGATCGGAGACGCGGCAAAGGCATCGGGGCTGCCGACAAAAACGGTGCGATACTACGCCGATGTGGGCCTGGTTAAACCGGACGCCAGGTCGCAGTCGGGATATCGGCTCTATGGCCATGCGGAGTTGAAGAAACTGATATTCGTACGCCGCGCCCGCGCATTCGGATTCTCCGTCGACGAATGCCGGGAACTGTTAGATCTTTATGAAGACCGCGAGCGCCCGAGCCGTGAGGTCAAGAAACTCGCCCTGCAGCGTATCGGTGAAATCGAAATGAAGATGGAGGAACTTCAGCTGCTCCACCACGAACTTTCGCATCTGGCTGAAGCCTGCCGCGGCGACGACCGGCCGGATTGCCCCATCCTGAGCAGTTTTGCCGATGATGAAGAACTACCCGGCCTGCGGCCATGAAGATCGTCCTTTTCGGCGCCACAGGAAATTGCGGCCAGCGCCTGATGCGGTGTGCACTTGACGCCGGCCACACCGTGACAGCCTTCGTCCGAAACCCGCAAATGCTGCGGGAACAGTGCGGATCTGATCTGCCGGTGGCTCTATCCGTCATGGCGGGCGATATTGCCGACGAACGGGCGGTGGCTGGAGCGATTGACGGCCACGCTGCAGTGATCAACGCTGCAGGCAACGTTGCGGATGGGCAAGCTTTCGTCGAGCTCGTCGACAGGATCGTGACACAAACACAGGCTGTTCTTGGAGACGGCGGCCGTCTGTGGTTGTTCGGCGGCGCAGCCGCGCTTGATGTTCCGGGAACAAAGGTCATGGGAGCGGACCTGTCCATGGTTCCGCCACTCTACCAAAGCCACAAGATGAATTTCGACCGCGTTATGGAAAGCAGCCTCGACTTTTCCATGCTCTGCCCCGGACCGATGGTTGCATTGCCGGACGGCAAAGCGCGAACAGACCTTCGGGTATCAATTGACGAATGGCCGTTCGAGCGTCCCTGGTACACTTTCGGAATGCCGGAAGCGGCACTTTCATTGGCTCTAATGCGCCATGTTCGCGAAATGACCATATCCTATGAGGATGCCGCCCAATTCGTCATCGACAATCTGGAACCAAGCAACCGGTACACCCGCCGCCGGATTGGGCTGGCCAAGCCAAAAGCGCGCTGAGCACCGCTTGACACACGTATTAATTCTATATAACTAGATTTATAGTTTTATTGATAATCTGCGTTTCGACGCGGGCAATACGGGATATCGGCGCATGACGGACATCACACAGGCAACCTCACCCAATGCAGGACGGTTCAAGCAATGGCTGACAACGCCCTGGAGCGTCGTCGTCGTCGCGCCGTTGCTGGTTCTTGCTTTAGACGGGACAAACTTCTTTCCCGTCACGCAATTCGCGCTCAGGGCTTTTCTGGGCACGTTCCCTTATATAGTCATCGCCGTCATTATGATCGCCTGGCTGAAAGCTGCCGGTGCGGAAGCCTATGTAGCGCGCGCATTCGAAGGGCGCGAAACGCGTATGATTTTCTTCGCAGCCCTGCTCGGCGGCCTTGCGCCCTTCTGCTCCTGCGAAGTCATCCCATTCATAGCCGGGTTGCTGACACTGGGTGCGCCGCTGTCTGCGGTCATGGCCTTCTGGCTGTCATCGCCGCTTGTTGATCCACCGACACTGATTATCACGGCTAGCGCTCTTGGCTGGCCGTTTGCTGTCGGCAAGGCGCTCTCAGCGGTTGCCCTCGGAATATTTGGCGGATTTTCCATCAAGGCGATGATGGCTGGCGGCCTGTTTTCCAACCCGCTGCGGGTTCGTGAAAGTTCAGGATGCAGCCGCGGCCCCTCGCCTTTCGACGGCAAGCCGGTATGGGCGTTCTGGAAGCAGGAATCCCGGCGAACCGTGTTCCGCGATCAATTCACGGAAAACGCCGTTTTCCTGATTAAATGGTTGGCGCTGGCTTACGTTCTTGAAGCACTGCTGGTCACTTATGTTCCGGCTTCGCTGATTGTGGCAGCCGTTGGAGGCAATGGTTTCGGGTCGATCGCAACCGCTGCATTTGTAGGTATGCCCGCCTATCTGAACGGTTACGTTGCACCGCCGCTGCTTGCCGGTCTGATGGAACAAGGCATGAGCGCCGGCGCTGCCATGGCCTTCATGGTGGCAGGAGCCGTCAGCTCAATACCGGCGATGGCCGCCGTCTTGTCGCTGGTAAAGCGCGGCGTTTTTGCAAGTTATCTTGGCTTGGGGCTTGTGGGTGCTATTGTGTCGGGAATCATTTTCCAACTGATCAGCTGAGCTGCTGTGATAGCACCATATGAACTCACCAACTGACTATGCGGCGGCCGCAAGTGGCCGCGCCCGGCTGGCCGTGTGGCTGATGGCCGCCGGGCAGACTATCGTTTGGGCGGGTCTGTTCTACAGCTTCGCTGCTTTGCTTCTAGCGTGGGAAGAAAGTTTAGGCTGGGCAAAAACCGATCTGGCACTGGGACTCACCGCTGCAGTTCTGGTTGCCGCACTCTTATCTCCCGTCGCCGGCCATGTCATTGACGCGGGCAACGGCAAATTACTGCTGACCGCCGGCTCGCTCGGTGGTGCCGGAGCACTGGCACTGCTGACAACGGCAAACAGCCAAACAGCCTTCATCGCGATTTGGGCGGCGATCGGCGTTGCTCAGGCAGCCAGCCTATACGAGCCCTGCTTCGCTTTCGTCACCCGAACAATGGGGTCCGCAGCACGTGGCGCCATTACCCGGATATCGCTTTGCGCGGGGTTTGCGTCGACCATCGCATTTCCAGCAGGCGCCTGGCTTGCTGCGAGCTTCGGCTGGCGTGGAGCAATACTGGTCTTCGCCCTGGCAGTTGCGGCGGTTGGAGCGCCTCTCATGTTTGCCGGAGCCATGATCCTGGATCGTGAAGAAATGGCCGCACCCGAAGTCGGACATGCAGAGCCGAACCGGGCTGCCGTTCGAACAGCCATCCGAAAACCGGCGTTTTGGCTGCTGGCCTTTTCCTTTCCCATGATCGGGCTGAACCATGGCCTTCTGCTCAATCACATCATACCGATCCTTGTCGACCGTGGCCTGACGCAAGCACTGGCAGTGACGGTTGCTTCGGTCATAGGTCCGATGCAGGTGGCGGGCCGGTTGGCCCTTATGCGGGTTGAACACCGTATCAGTGCCGTAACGATGACCCTGGTCTGTTTCGGCGGCATCACCGTGGCGGCCCTGCTTCTGGTCTATGCAGGGGCATCTCCAATCCTCGCTTTTGCTTTTGCGGCGATCCAGGGATCGGCCTATGGCCTGACCAATATCCTCAAGCCCGTAGTCACTGCCGAAACGCTTGGGCAAAAAGGTTTCGGATCGATTTCGGGCTTGCTCGCCATGCCTTACCTGGCGAGTTTTGCAATCGCACCTTTTGCCGGTGCGTGGCTGTGGCAGATCGGCGGCTATGATCTGGCGATAACGGGTGCCGGTCTAATGTCGTTTCTTGGCCTGATCGCAGTCATGGTTCTGGCGCTTCTCTACCGACGATCGGCCTATGCCGGCTGATTGCCTAAAATCGTACAAGGTGCGCAAGACAGGCTCCGGTTTCATAGTAGGCCGCCTTCAGCGTTACATGACGTTCCTCGTGCCGGTCCACCGGCTTGATCGGCAACAGCTCCTCATTGCCGGTTGCAAACGCCGACACCACCCGCGAGCCGAACAGAGTACCGGGCCCAATACCGCGGCCGGAATAACCGTAAATCATATGAGCATTCGCACCGAGGCGTACAATTTTCGGGATATGGTCCGAAGTCATCGCTATTCGGCCGCACCAGACATACTCCAGCGGAATATCCTTCAGATGCGGAAACAGCTGCGACAGTTTGCTGCGTGCCCAGTCCCGGTGAATAGACGCCGCTGAATGGTCCAACGATCCCACAGCCCCGATGATCAGCCTGCCATTCTGATCCCGGCGAAAGGATGACATAACCGTGGCCGTATCCCAGCCACCCTCAAGTTCGGGCAGTATGGCGGCCCGGTTCTCATCGTCCAGCGGAACGGTTGCCACCTGAAAATAATGAACGGGCACAAAGGCCGGTGCGGGTACCCCCTGTGCTTCGACATGATAGGCGTTTGTTGCAACGAGCAGGTATTTTGCCGTCACTGTACCGCGCGCCGTGTGCGCAAGCCATTGATCACCTTGCCGTTCAATATGCGTTGCCGGGCTGTTTGTATGGATGTTCGCACCGGCCTGTTGCGCTGCCCGGGCGAGCCCGGTGCAATAGGCAAGCGGCTGTATGGTTCCGGCACGTGCGTCGTGCAGGGCGCCCTGGAACCGCGAGGAACCGGTCCGTGCTGCCGTATCTAGCGGATCGAGCAGCGTCACCGGCGCGCCGCGGCTCTCAAGCTGTCGGTAGCGGCTTTTAATGTCCCGCAGCCCGGCAGCCGAATGGGCACAGTGCAATGTTCCGTTGCGCACGGCTTCGCAATCGATCCGGTGTTTATCTATCAGTGAAAAGACCAGGTCAGGCGCGCCTGCAAGCGCAGCGTTGAGTTTCTCACCGGCTTCCCGCCCCATCGTTCTTTCAACATCGTCAGGCGGCATCCACAGGCCGGCATTGACTAACCCCACATTGCGGCCGGAGCCGCCCAGGCCAATCCTTTCGGCTTCGAGAACACAAACATTCAAACCAAGTTCCGCTGCTTTGAGCGCCGCGGAGCAGCCGGAAAAGCCGCCACCGACTACAACAAGGTCGGCTGTGACATCACCCTCTTGAACAGAGGTAAGAAGCTGCTCCCGGCAAGTGGTCTGCCACAGAATCTGTTGTGCTCGATTTAAGCTCATAGACGGCATAGAACCTAAAGTTGCAATTGATGCAAGCCGTTATCTCGCTGACAGCATCACTGCATTGTCAATAAACATGTCGAACATTGTTAAATCCGGTAACTCCGGCCAAATCATGCTTGCAATAATTGTGGGCCGTATCGCTTGTTGCCAACACACTTGCATTTTGCGAACACTGCTTCTAGCTAATCGAAGCCGTTCCGGGCGGCAAACGTGTGAAACAAGGCGTGGAAATCGGTATGTTGCATACAATAGAAATACCGGACTTTCCGGCCGTGGCAGCCGGTATAATCGTCTTTTTCCTCGGAGCCTTTTTGACACGCCGAGTCGCGGTGCTGAAAAACTACAACATCCCTGAACCCGTGGCCGGCGGACTTGCGGCAGCGCTGATCACCTGGGCTGCCTATTCACTGTTTGATGTCGAGATCGCATTTGACCTGTCGACACGCGATGAACTGCTGGTTGTCTTTTTCGTAACAATCGGATTGAACGCGCGGATTTCGGATCTCGTGGCGGGCGGGCGCATGCTCGGTATACTGCTTGCCGTCACCATCGCCTTTATCATCCTGCAAAACTGCGTGGGGCTTCTCGGCACGCTGGCCTTCGATCTGCCCCGGCCGGTCAGCGTACTCTTGGGTTCAGCCTCTCTTATCGGTGGCCACGGGACGGCTATTGCCTGGGGGCCGACAATCGAGGCTGCAACGGGGTTCGAGGCCTCCGCAGAAATCGGCATTGCATCGGCGACGCTGGGGCTCGTTTGCGCCGCGCTTATCGGCGGACCGATCGCAAAATATCTGATCGACCGGCATCAATTGGAGGCGAAAGCCGATGGCGGGCCGGTGGTAGGCCTGCCCTATGAGAGCGACGGTCTGGAGGCAGGCGCCGTCAATCACATCAGCATTATGCGCTCCATACTGGCGATCTACATCGCCATCATCATCGGGTACGTCGTCGATGAGGCAATCGCTTCCGCCGGTCTGAAGCTGCCGCTTTTCGTTTCCTGCCTGCTTGTGGCAATCGCTATATCGAACACGGTGCCGATGTTGTTTCCGAACCTTCCCTGGCCCGCACGAACACGGGCGCTTGCCGTGATATCGGATTATTCGCTGTCGGTATTTCTGGCAATGTCGTTGATGAGCATGCAGTTGTGGACCCTTGCCGGTTTGGGCGGTCCACTGATCGGTGTGCTGATTCTTCAAGTGCTTGGAACCAGCCTGTTTATCGTCTTCCTGTTTTTCAGGCTGATGGACAGCAACTATACGGCGGCCGTTCTGAGTTCGGGTTTTGCGGGATTTACGCTTGGCGCCACACCGACTGCAATTGCAAATATGTCGTCTGTTACCAAGCGCTACGGCCCTGCCCCGCTGGCATTTATCATATTGCCCATGGTCTCGGCCTTCTTTGTCGACCTCGCCAATGCACTGATCATTCGCTATTTCGTCGCGCTCTAGGCAATAGCTGACACTCTCCATTCAATAGCATGCTTGACATGAAACCAAAAGGTATCATATTAAATAATACTTTTTGGTTTCATATGGAGGATTTGATGTTACGAAGAACCCGGACGGCCATTGGAGCTTTGTTGACGATAGCAGCCTGCTCGACGTCAATCGCCATGGCGGAGCCGATAACCAATATGCCGGTAACCGCTCTCGACTGGGAGACGACGGCGGAAGGCGTTGCATTTGCACCGCTATCGGGAGACCGCTTCAAAGAGGCCTATATGGCCATGGTTCGCCTGCCGGCGGGTCTTGTCAGCCCGCCGCATACCAAAAGCGCCAATATGTTCGGTGTCGTGATATCCGGGACACTCATCCATGTGGGCGTCAGCGAAGTTCAAAACGACGAGCGGTTATTGCCTGCGGGTTCTTTCTACAAGATACCTGCCAATCTGCCCCACATCAGCAAATGCGTTTCGCAAACGGATTGCGTGACTTTTCTCTATCAGGACGGCAGTTTCGATTTTCTGCCGGTAGAAAAATGAACAGTGACATCCAGGGCGCCTTCCGGGCGCTGGCAGACCCGACCAGGCGCGATATTCTCATGCATCTGAGTTCGCGCGACATGACCATAGCCGAGGTCGCGGACAACTTTGCGATGACCCGCGCGGCGGTCAAAAAGCACCTCACCATCCTTGAAGAAGGAAATCTCATCACCGTACGTGCCCAGGGCCGGGAAAGGATCAACCGGCTTGAACCGCTCGGGCTCAAATCCGTCGCCGACTGGGTGGGTTATTTCAACCGCTTCTGGGACGACAGGCTGCTTGAATTGCAACGTGCCGTAGAGGACCACGAAAGGAAAAGTCATGACTAATGCGACCATCACCAAAACTGTTTTCCTCGCCGCATCGCGCGAGACCGTCTGGGCATTCCTGACGCAAAGGGAAAAGCTCGCGCAATGGTTCCACCCCTGTGACGGCGATCTGCGGGAGGGCGAGGAGTTTTCGCTGTTCGGCAAAACTGATGACGGCACCGATGCCAAATTGTGCTGGGGCACTGTGTTGCAGATAGTTGAGCCGTCAAAGCTGGTCTATTCGTTCACGGTACACCCTCTCGACGGGGCGATGACAACGGTGACCTGGATACTTGACGATGCCGGTGACGGCACCCGCTTGACCATGGAGCATGCCGGGCTCGCCGAAGTCGACGCTTCATTCGGCCTGATGATGGCACTGGACGCCGGCTGGGACGAGCATCTTGCTTCGATACGCAACGTGTTGAACAAGGGATAGGAAGCAACACCCTCCTGACAAGCTGTGTCAGGAGGGTGTGAAGCCTTCCTTGAAAAGGCTTGCCTTCCGCCTCACCTGCTATTTAATATTCTTGTTAATTAAGGGAGAAAGCCATGCGCGGTATTACAATCACCTACAAATATTCCGGTCCGGAGGATGCCTGGCGGGCGGCCATGGAAACGTTCATCGCCGCGATCAATGCCGATAGCGAAGTTGCCGGCAAATTCACCTACCAGGTGTCTGTTGCCGATGATGGAGAAACCCGCATTCATTGGGGACGATGGGATACTCAAGACACATTGAAGACGCTCCAGTCGCGCGACTATTTCAGTGAGTTTGCCGGCAAGGTACGCGAATTTTCCGGCGGTCAGCCCGTAAATACTGGTGCGGACGTCCATTTCAAAACCACGGGCTGGTAGAACGCAACCAGGCCGCGACAGGCATTAAACTAGTCTAGGGGCCGTGCAAAATGAAACCCGCGCAGCCCTTTAGCGTGTCTTCAGGCGTTTCATGATCTGCTGCTCCTGGATAACAAGGACCTTCTGCGTCTTGTCGATCAGATCCAGATAATATGCAGATTCCTTTGAACCGAATTCGTCGCGTGAAATCGTCAGGTGGCGCTGCGCCTCGTCAAAACGCTGCGTAAGGAAATAGAGCTGGCCGAGATTGCCGTGGACAGCGCCTTCCGTATAGGTGTTGGTTCCCTTTGTCATTGTCTCCGCGCGCTTTAGCAGCAGTTCCGCCCGCCTGAAGTCGCCGTTCTTGAGACTGACCCAGCCTGCGGTATTGAACAACGTGGCGTCATCGATGCCCTGCTCTTTTTGTATTTTGATCGCCCTGTCAAACGACTCGGTGGATTTTTCATAATCGTCCAGCTCATGGTAGGTCAGCCCCAGATTGAAATGCGCCCGGTAATAGTCCGGTTTCACAGCAATCACCTCCTCAAGCATTCGGGCTGATTCCTTCGGGTCGTAAACTTCCTTACGGTATGGAAGCCGCATCTGGCGTGCCTCGAGGACCTTTTTCTCAAGGGCGGCCGGCACCGTTTGTCCGAACTTATCCTGGGCGGCTGCCTGACTGAACGAAAGCACAGCCACAGCCAACGCAATTGGAGTCAAATGCCGCATCTTCATCAGGTCATCCTCCGCTCAGGATACGAATATCATCGACAGGCGGCGGTGGTGCGGGTTGCTCCGTTGTATCCCCGTCCGCAAATATTCCGGGGCCACCTGCGGTCCGGCGCGATTCCGAAGCAACCACGGTGAGTTGCGCCTGTATTTTACGGATGACACCGGCCACCTTTTCCGCATTGAGCTGAATTTCGTCATCCTGGCCGTAAACACCCCTATAGGGCTTGTTCACGAGCGGATGGGTCTCACCCTTGTGGACCAGATAGATATCGCCATAGGCCTTCTCCCATTCGGGGTGGGTCATGGTGATATGAAGCTGCACCTCACTAACCGACGTGTATTTTTCAATCGCCAGAGTGATCCACTGCAGCGGGCCCGCGCACAGCATGAATACCAGGGCTATCTTCAGGAAAAACCGGCTCAGACCAACGGCCCTTTCGTTGGGATTGGGCTGATTGACGATCTGTTTGACGTTCATGTAGCCAAGTACGACAAAGATCATCGACAGCCCCAGGAACCCAAATCCGAGTACTGTCGCGGCATTGTCAAACAGGCTATTGACTACGGGATCCATGGTTTTCTCCCTACGGGCTTTTGTCTTGCCCGTCCTTTGGCTGCATGAATGCAAGCCAATCGATGAGGAGCGAAAACCGGGAAATCAGGAATTTTTATATTGTCTTCTTACTTCCAGAATATCCATGTGAACTGCAATCGCCCCTTTGCAACCGCCAGTATAGCGAAAAACACCCTGCGCATATAGTGTGGGTATAGTGTTCATACTTCGATGATTAATATTTGCAAATTGCGGAACCCTGCGGGTCTTCACCCGCTTAGTCCGTTGGCGCCGCTTTGCTGCATTTGTCGGAAAGATAATCGACAAAAGCCCTGACCTTGGCCGCAAGATGCGTGCGGCTGGGATAGATCGCATAAACACCGATCGGCTCTTCCTCGAAGCGTGTCAGGAGCGGAACAAGCGCACCGGATGCCAATTCACGCTCACACGCCATGCTGGGCAGCCTGGTGATGCCGACACCGGCCAGTGCGACCGCGAGTTCAGTGTCGGCGCTGTTGCACACGAGCCGCGGCGAAACGGACACTGACACCTTCTTGGCGCCGGGCCGGCCATATTCCCACACCGTTGCCGTCTTTCGATATGAAAAATCGATCAGCGTGTGGTCAACCAGGGCTCCGGGTGTGTCGGGTGTACCATTGCGGGTCAGATATTGCGGCGAAGCGACGGTCAAAAGCCGCGACATCATCAGCTTTCTCGCAATCAATCCGGTGTCGTCCAACCGCCCGGCCCGAACAACCACATCGAACCCTTCTGCCACGACATCGACCATTCGGTCACTTGCCTCGACATGCAGACGGACATCGCCATAGGTCCGCATGAATTCCGGCAGCCAGCCATCAAGATAATTTCGCGCAAAGCTGACGGGCACGCTGACCCGTAAAAGACCCATGGGCTTATCGCCAATGCTCAATATGCTGTTTCTGATCTCCCTGGCATCTTCGACAATTCTGTGTGCTTGCTCGTAATAGGTTTGCCCGACATCTGTCAGGCTCAACGTGCGGGTCGTGCGGTTTAACAGGCGCGCACCCAGACGCGCCTCCAGACGGGCCACTTCCTTGCTCACATGGGATGCGGAGTGTCCGAGGCGCTCTGCCGCTGCGGCAAATCCGTTGGCATCGACCACAGCACAAAATATGGCCATGCCGTCGAACAAGTCTCTATTATTGTCCATTTGGAATTAATTACCTTACATCTGGATTATTAAACTCCATTTGCCAATAGTCTAAATTAGCTCCCGTCGGAATGGCAAGCCCACCTCGCCGCAACGCCACTAACAGAAACAGGAGCTGAAAATGCTGGATATGCAAAATGTCGATCACATCGGTATCCGCATAAGCGATCGTGACACGTCCGTCGCCTTTTACAGGTTGCTCGGCTTCGAGCTGATTGCCGATGGCGGCTTCGAACAGGGCCACCCTCTGGTCATGGTTCATCCAAGCGGCATCAACTTCAATCTTCTCGGCCCGGCCGACGCACGCAAGGGCGAGAACGTGCTGATGGATGAAAGCGCCAAATATCCGGGCATCACCCATGTCGCAGTCAAGGTCGCTTCGGCCGAAGATACTGAGGCTTTCGTAGCTGCAAACGGCATTGCCATCACCGGCCGGAGGGATTTCCGCGGCACCAAGACCATCTTTATCCGCGACCCGGACCGCAACGTGCTCGAGCTCGTCGGCCCCGGCCCCGCCGTATCCGAACTCATCAAAGAGCATGTCGAAGACAACCCGTCGTAACCCGTCCAGAAATGAAAGGTCGATACAATGAAACCCATCCACATTCTCACTGCAGCCGTGCTGACGCTCTCCAGCGCACTCACTCCTGTCGCGGTTGGCGCAGCGGACACGATTGAAATCAAAACCGTCAACGGCGTGGCCACCTATCCGGAAGGATATCAGGGCCGACCGCACCGGGCAGCGCAGGAAGATCCGTTCCTGTCGCCGTCAAATGCCGCCCTGATCCTGATCGACTACCAGCCGCCTATCCTTCAGGGCGTGCGCAACATCGACCATGAGGAGCTGATCAACAACACCACCGGCCTCATCAAAACCGCCGTTCTTTACGACATTCCGATCATCTTCTCTCATGTTGCCGTCGGCTTGAACGGCTACAACCCGATGATTGAAGAGCTGCGCAAGCTGGCACCCGATGCGGTGTTCATCGACCGTACAAATGTCAACGCCTGGGAAGAACCGGAATTCGTTGCAGCCGTCGAGGCAACCGGCAGGAAGAAGCTGATCATGGGCGGTTTATGGACCGATGTGTGCCTTGCCTATCCCGCCATCGAAGCCGAAAAATCCGGCTATGACGTCTACGTGCCCGAGGATACGGTCGGCAGCATAACGCAGCTTTCCCACGAAAACGGTATGCGCAGGATGATCGAGGCCGGCGTCGAGCCGATCACCTGGAATGTCGTACCGGCGGAACTTCAGCGCGACCATGCGCGTTCCGACAAGCTCAAGGAGGTCACACGCATCTTCATGGAGCATCTCTTCAAGGTCGATCCGGACACCACCTGGTAAGCCCCTCTCAAACATCAGGGAACAAGAAAATGAAACTCTATTCAGCCCCCGGCACATGCGCCACCGCCATGCACATCGCGCTCGAATGGGCCGGCGCACCCTTTGAAGTCGAGCATCTCGATTTTCAGGGCATGAAATCGCCGGAATACCTCATGCTCAATCCTGCCGGCGTTGTACCGACGCTGGTGGCCGACGGCACGGCCATGGCAGAGGGTGCCGCAATCCTGCTTTATCTGACAGACAGGTTCCCGCAGGCTGGGCTTGGCCCCCAAAACGGGAGACGCAGACCGTCAGGAGCTACACCGCTGGCTGGTGTTCCTGAGTGGCACATTGCATCCCTATTTCTGGCCTCATTTCATGCCGATGCGGTTTACGACCGACGAAAACGGTTATGAATCGGTCAAGGATGCATCGCACATTCTGGTGGGTAAAGCCTTCACCATTATCAACGATCACCTAGAAGGGCGTGAGTGGCTGGTCGGCGATGAGCGGTCTGTAGCCGACGCCTTTCTCTACGCGATGGCATCATGGGGATACGGTCTTGCCAAGCCGACAAGCGAATACCGCAATATTCACGCGCTGATGCAGCGCATGGCGGCGGACCCTGCCGTGCTGAAGGTTCATGCGGCACAAGGCACCAGTCCAAAAGCCATCGCTGCCTGAGGTCGTCTTGCCGGTGCGGGCGGCAACCGGCATAAAAAGCGGCGGCGTTTTCAAGACGCCGCCGCTTTTTCATCCGTAACCGCTATTTCGGTTGAGGTACGATCCGCAGATACGGTTTCACCGTCTTCCAGCCTTCAGGATATTGCTTTTCGGCTTCCTCGTTCGAAACCGCTGGAACGATAATCACATCGTCCCCGTCTTCCCAGTTCACCGGTGTCGCCACCTTGTGTTTCGCTGTTAGCTGCATCGAGTCTATGACCCGCAGGATTTCGTTGAAGTTCCTGCCGGTGCTCATCGGATAGGAAATGGACAGTTTGATCGTCTTGTCCGGCGCTATCACAAAAACCGTCCGAACCGTCTGATTGTCGACTGCCGTGCGACCCTCCGAAGTCTCTCCCGCCCCGGCCGGCAGCATGCCGTACAGTTTTGCGACTTTCAGTTCTGTGTCGCCGATCATCGGATAGTTCGGCATAAAGCCCTGCGTCTCCTCGATGTCGGCGGCCCATTCGGCATGGTTGTCGACCGGGTCGACACTCAGCCCGATGATCTTGACATTGCGCTTTTGAAATTCCGGATTGATTTTCGCCATGTAGCCGAGCTCAGTGGTACAAACCGGCGTGAAATCCTTCGGATGCGAAAAAAGGACGCCCCAGGAATCGCCCAGCCATTCATGAAAGCGGATCTTTCCCTGTGTGGTTTCTGCTTCAAAATCGGGCGCGGTATCGCCTATTCTCAGGTTGGTCATACCCTGTTCTCCCTTCTGAGAGTTGCAGCTATCTGGAGCGCAGACACACGGTACAAATTCCGCACCCGCTAAAATCAGTGAACACGAACGGCTACAGACAATCAACTGGATACAAGGCAGCCGTTAATGTCTAACTAGAGGGCACGCAAATCCGTGCAAGTATGTTTGATCCTGTCACTGCATGGCATTTTCACTTGCGCGGCGTTGCATGCCGTCGCACAAGAAAATCACCCGAAAGGGCCGGAATTAGGACAAAGTGAATGTGATCTGAGGATGTATCCATGACAGCCAAACGACTGCCGCTTCCAAAGCGCTTCAATGCCGGGCTGACCGAAGACGCCTACGCGAAACTGCGTTCCCTTAACGCCAAATGGGGACTTGGGAACAACTATCTGCTGGTCGTTCTTCTGGAGAACCTCGACAGATACGCCGATCCTGAAAAACTGGAGCAGGTTTTTCAGGACTTCATAGAAGAGTACAGCGCGCCGAAAACGGCGAAAGACTAGCCCTGCGACAATCAGATGAAGCTGCCGATATGATCATACGCCTTGAAAAGCCGGCCGACCGGGACGCCATTTACACGCTGCATAGCGGGGCGTTCCCAACCGATGACGAAGCCAGACTAGTTGACCGGCTGAGGCAGGACGGTGATCTTGTCCTGTCGCTGGTGGCTGTCAAGGACCAGCAAATTGTTGGCCATATTGCATTTTCGAACATGCAGGCCCCCTTCCCCGCACTCGGGCTTGCGCCTGTCTCCGTCTCCGAAGCTCACCGGCGCCAAGGCATAGCAGCGGCGCTGATCAGCCGTGGGCTTGAGATGGCAAAAGACCAGGGATGCAGTGGTGTTTTCGTTTTGGGAGATCCCGACTATTACCGGCGTTTCGGTTTCAGCACCGAAATGGCAAAGGGATTTCAGTCACCCTATGCGGGACCATATCTGATGGCTATGCCCCTTGCGGATGATGAATTGCCGAGCGCATCGGGACGTGTGGAGTATGCCGCGGCATTCGCATCACTGGGCTGAATCAAAAACGCCGGGCTCACAGAGCCCGGCGTCCGGAAATTCGTTGGCTTAAAGAGCCTGAAGGTTATCGGCGGACGAGCGACCCGTGCGCTTGTCAGCGACGACTTCAAAGGCAATCTTCTGGCCGTCGTCGAGCTGGCGCAGGCCAGCGCGTTCAACTGCACTGATGTGCACGAATACGTCATTGCCACCGTCGTCAGGCTGGATAAAACCAAAACCCTTCTGGGTGTTGAACCACTTTACAGTTCCGTTCTGCATAGAATGTCCTTTCGGGACTTAGTATAGTGTTTGAGGCGCGAGGCGCCTGCTTTTGTGTATCGAAATCTTGGATCTGGGGGGAAGCGGCGCGTGGAATGCATCCTGGGCGCTGCGGCCATACCGTTGGGCCGAAACTCGATACGATTCAGTCCCACATAACCGCGTCATTATCAAGGCGAATTATCAGGCAATGGGGCGGCGATTTCACCTATCCCTTATAAATCGCTGATTTAATTATAAAATACTTGCTGTCTTTTTGCTGCCGGCCTCTCCAAAGGTCGGCTTGGCAACAACCCGGCACACCATTTGTCACGCCATTTCATGTGCCTGCGCGGCAAATCTCTCGCGCAGACCCTGCCGGACAATCTGTACAGATGAAGTAAGAAACAGTCCGGCCATTATTGACGCGACGATCAGGTCGGGCCATCCGGTCTGGGTGCCCCATACACCAAGCGCGGCAAACATAACCGCTATGTTGCCGATCGCGTCGTTGCGCGAGCACAGCCATACCGAACGCACATTGGCATCGCCGTCCTTGTATCGGACCAGCAGCAGAACGCTGGCAAGGTTCGTCGCCAAAGCCAGGGCGCCGACGACGCCCATGACCTGCGCTAGCGGAACGCCGATAAAAAACACGTGCCAGGCCGTCGAACCGAACACCCAAAGCCCCATCAGCATAAGGCTTATGCCCTTGGCAAGGGCCGCGGTAGTTCTGACGGAAACGGAGGATCCGATGACAGCCAGCGAAATGCCATAAGTCATTGCATCGCCGAAGAAATCCAGCGCATCGGCCTGCAGGGCTTTGGAGCCAGCCATCTGACCGGCTGTTATTTCAACCACAAACATGGCGGCGTTCAGGCCTATCACCAGCCACAGCCGGCGTTTGTAATCGGCCGACATGCCATCGAATGCATTGTTATTGTGTCCGCAGCAGGCACCCATTTGCCACCTCTTGTTGAATTGCTGCGACATAGATAATGTCTCTAGCTGCTATAGCTTCAAGAGGAAACTTTCATTTGTTTACGATTGGCCAGATTTCACGCAGAACCGGCGTCAAGGTTCCGACCATCCGCTATTATGAGCAAATGGGACTGATCGAAGCGCCCGAACGGTCTGAAGGCAATCAGCGCCGCTATTCGAAAAACGAACTCGACCAGCTCGGCTTTATCAAGCACGCACGGGACCTCGGTATTTCCATAGACGCAATTCGCGACCTGATCCGGTTGAATGCACATCCGGAAACGCCCTGTGCGGAGGCCGACAAGATAGCCAACGAACACCTGGCGTCCGTGCGCCAACGTATCGCCCAACTTCAGCGTCTCGAATCCGAATTGTCGCGCATTGCAAGCGGCTGCAAGGCGGGTACGGTGAAAGACTGTTATGTGATACGCGCCCTGTCGGATCATTCGCTGTGCGAAGACGAACATTAAAGGCAATGCAATTAGGAGCTATCGGCTATGTGCAGCAACACGCCATCGGGCAGTGCAAAAGGTACGGTACTGATCGAGAACGATAAAACGCGGGTGACCGAATGGCGCTTTTTCAAACGCGGGGACAACACCGGATGGCACCGGCATGAATATGATTATGTCGTGGTGCCGTTGTTTGACGGAACGTTGGAAATAGACAATGGCAACGGCGAACGCGTTAGGGCTCCGATGCAGAACGGCGTGCCCTATTTTCGCGAACTGGGCGTGGAACACGACGTCATGAACGGCAACACATTCGAATGTGCGTTTATTGAAATCGAGTTCCTGAACAGATGACCCCGTGCAGGTTCTCTCCACGGTTATTCAGCAATTGCAGCCGTCCTCTATCGACGTATGGAAGCCAAAGCGAAATTGCCCTGTGAGGTTGGTCTATTCAGGCTTCGGCCAGAAACATACCCAGGTTGGTCTGCTCGCTGGCAAGACCGGAGCTTTTGACACCTAGAGAATCATATTGCTCAGAATAGTCCCGCAGAAAGGTCAGGAAATCCTCACGGGATTGCCAGTAATCGGCCGTACGATACCGAGAAGGATCGTCCGGGTCGCGAAGGAGTTCGGTTCTCAGATAGCCTTCGGCACATTGGAACAGACGTGCCCACTCCCCCGTTGAACCGTAAAGCGCTTCGAATGCCGAGGCTTTGTCCGGATAAACCTTGTATTCACAGAAGAAAGCGCAGGGAGCCGTGCTCCAATCAGGCTTGTCGTCATTTTGTGTCATATGGTCCGCCCACCATTTTACACCGCGAAAGTAGCCCCTAGGTTGACAGCGGACACCTTAAATTACGTTTAATCGATATTGCGATGTTTTACCTAGTAGGCGCATTTAATGGCTATATGACTGCATTTTTCAGTGCCGTAGCCGTTAAATCCGCGTGGTCGCATGGAGGTATGAACCTGGTTTCCGGGAAAAATTGCCTCCGGCAAAGCCGCTGTAGCTCCCAAACACAGTCCAGCGACGGCGCGTGTCACATGAAGTGTTGGGCATGGCCCCGAGCGGCCACTAAGCTGCCAGCGCATTGCCGGAGGCCCCGTCGACAAGCGTCAGGCCGCCAGCCAACGTTTTCCTGTTTATGCCATCAGCCGGAATCGCGTGTTCACGACCACAGCCATCAGCACCCTGAATTTTGCAAACTGCCACTCCTAAACCAGCAATATGAAACGCGGCGGCCGATTGCCTGCGCAGGGCCGCGAGCGTGGCGCGATTACCGGTTTGGACGCTTTTGTGTCTGACATCACTGCCCCAGGCCACAGGTCCCGTCCGTCCGGTGGTACCGGGCGGTTCGATCATCCCTGCATTATCTAAGTGATTGTCAAAACGTCCCAAGGAGCGACAGTTGCGAGCGACTGCGTTTACCGAAGCTCTGCAATCGGTTAAATCAAATCGTATGGCCTGAAATGCGTTGCCGCCGCCCTTTTTACCGGCAACAATTTCAGCAGCGTACGCGGTTAACAGCCTATCCAGAGTCCGGCGGGTCGCCGCTTTTCCAACAACCACACCAATGTTGCCCTTGACTCGAATAGTGTGTACCGCGATGCCATACATATCCATACGTGATCCTGGTCGATTAAGAGACTCAGTTCTGCGGCCGCCCTCAATCAAGTTAATTGCACACGTGATTACGATAAATTGCTCGACCGGCACTACATTCATGCGTATTCTGCAGCAATGGATATTGCCACACTAAAACTCTTTGTAGACGTGGCCAAACGGCAGAGTTTCGCAGCCGTTGCCAGGGACCACGATCAGGATCCTTCAACAGTTTCGCGCACCATCGCCAATCTGGAGACCGAGCTCGGAATCCGTCTGTTTCAGCGCACCACACGCAACATGAATCTGACGGAGGCCGGGGAGATCTATCTGAACCGCATGGAAACACTGATCGAATATATGGACAATGCCCGGGAGGAGGCACTTTCAGTCAGCGCCCACCCGACAGGCAGCATGCGCATTACAGCGACCATCGCCTTCGGCCAGTTGTGCCTGGTGCCATTGTTGCCGCAATTGCGGCAAGAGTTCCCGGACCTGAGGCTTGAATTGCACCTTACCGACAGCCAGATCGATCTTGTTGCCAACCGTGTTGACCTGGCCGTTCGTCTCGGCAGCCGCATTGGTGGTGATGTGATAGCAACCAAGCTGTTCGATTCTCGATATCTGGTCTGCGCAAGCCGGGAATATCTCGAGAAACACAGTCCCATCAACCACCCCATCGATCTCGTCAAGCACCGCTGTCTTCTGCTCCGCACACCATCGGTCAGCAACAACTGGGTGGCAAGAAGCGCTACCGGCAGGGAAACAGTCATGCCGGTCGATGGAGATATCGTAATTTCCTCCGTTTTAGCGCTTCGCCAATGCGCGCGCGGTGGGCTTGGCCCGACACTGCTTCCGGAGTGGATGGTCAAAGCGGACTTATTGTCCGGTGAACTCGTCAATGTGCTGCCGGAGCATGAAATTGTCGGCGGCCACGCCCAGGCGGCCGCATGGCTCGTCTATCCCAGCAAACGCTATCTGCCCTACAAAGTTCGGGTGATCGTTGATTTTTTGAAAAGATCGGTCACCAACGGATGGTACGCGGTTTGAATCGGTGAATAAAGGCGGCGCCGGCGGTGCAAAGATCTGGCGTCATCAAGCTTCGCTATCTGGGGCTATCGCCGTAGCGCCCTTGCGTGAGACTGTCATCGCAACACTGGTGTCCGGAGCCTGAAGTTCGCATCACCGAGCAGCGCATTCGGAACGAGCTTCAGATTTATGAAGCACACCAGAACTTTGGCAATCGGGCTGCGCCTACTGCCCTGCACCGGGCAGCCCTGTCGGGAGTTGAGCAATGAACATATCACTTGGCAGCAACGACTTCAGCGAAGTCGTTGAAAGCGACCGCGCCCATGTCTGGCACCATCTCAGCCAGCACAAGCGTTATGAGACATCGGATCCGCTGGTCATTATTGAGGGCAAGGGAATGCGCGTCTGGGACGCCAACGGCAAAGAGTATCTCGATGCCGTTTCCGGTGGCGTGTGGACGGTTAATGTCGGATACGGCCGCGAGAGCATTGCAGATGCCGTAAGGGAACAGCTCGTTAAACTCAACTACTTTGCCAACTCCGCCGGCAACGTTCCAGGAGCACTTTTCGCCAAAAAACTGATTGAAAAGATGCCCGGCATGAGCCGCGTCTATCTTTCCAATTCAGGGTCGGAAGCGAATGAAAAGGCCTACAAGATCGTCAGGCAGATTGCGCACAACAAATATGGCGGCAAAAAGCACAAGATCCTTTACCGCGAGCGCGACTATCACGGCACCACCATCACCGCCTTGAGCTCCACCGGCCAAAACCAGCGCAAGGACCAGTACGGACCGTTCACGCCCGGGTTCGTGGAAGTTCCCCACTGCCTGGAATACCGCTCGCAATATGGCTCGTGCTCGGACTATGGCATCAGGGCAGCCAAAGCCATTGAGGACGTCATATTGCGTGAAGGTCCGGATACGGTCGGCGCCATCGTGCTGGAACCGATCACGGCCGGCGGCGGTGTCATCACCCCGCCCGAGGGATACTGGGAAACCGTTCAGGAAATCTGCAGGAAGTACGACATCCTGCTGCATATCGATGAAGTCGTTTGCGGACTTGGACGCACCGGCACCTGGTTCGGCTACCAGCATTACGGCATCAAACCTGACATGGTGACCATGGCCAAGGGCGTGGCCTCCGGCTATGCCGCCATCTCCTGCACGGTAACCACCGAGGAGGTATTCAACCAGTTCAAATCGGACCCGTCCGATCCGATGAGCTATTTCCGTGATATTTCCACTTTCGGCGGCTGCGCGGCAGGTCCGGCAGCGGCGCTGGAAAATATAAAGATTATCGAAGAGGAAAACCTTCTCGACAATGTCACGACCATGGGCGAATACCTGATGGGCCGCCTGGAGGAACTCAAGAGTAAACACGAAATTGTCGGTGACGTCCGCGGCAAGGGGCTGTTTTGCGGACTGGAACTCGTCGAGGATCGCGAGACGAAAGAACCGGTCAATGAAAGCGTCACTCAGAGCATTGTCGCCGATTGCATGGCCAATGGCGTGCTGATCGGCGCGACGAACCGCAGCTTCGACGCCTACAACAATACACTGTGCCTCAGTCCGGCACTCATCTGCACCAAAACCGATCTGGACAAGATTGTCGAAGCGATCGACAAAGCGATCACGCGTGTGACAGGCAATTAGTCATCAGCATCAAACTTGCAAGGCCGCGGCTGAAAAGCCGCGGCCTCTTTTTGTGCCCGACGTACCTGCGAATAGAGAATTCTGTCGACATTCCCGCCCCGGACGGCATTTGGTTGATTTAGCAACCTGGCCATCGGATTGCCTCAATATATTCAGCTCAAGCAGAGCCATTACAAAAAATTGCCGCCTTGGCTAAATTTATTGTAGTAATTTAGATTATAATGCCAGTTTTTAGCCGACTAATCCAGAAAAGATCTGAAAAACTAAATTATTTTATTGCGCTGAACTGTATTAATTGCAATCAATTCTAAAAATCATACTATTGGGCGCGACTAACCCTTATGCAGATGCCCCTTACAAAGACCGGTGGTCTGGTTTTCGGTGCTTAAGGAATGCGCGGCCTGTCGCGCGCGCTGGCTCTATGTCAACACGCACCAGGCGTGCTATCCCTTGCGAGCTTTCACCCATCCCATCACTCGCAAGGAATGGTGGGCGGGGATTGTTCCCCGCCCGTCCTAACGTTGATCCGTTTCATTATCTCTGACAGGCGTGACCACCCCTGAAGGGTTATCGGGAGAACCAGAGCGGATTCAACAAACTCCCACGAATAGCTGATAATCGAGAAAATCGTGCCAACTGTCGTCTCTATGTGCGTCGACGCGAACCACAGGTTGAAGATGATGAAGCCCAGCAACACGGTGAAGATCGCGCCATAGACATAGGCTTCGGTATCCGACAGTCTGATTTCGATACGGCGCAGTACATTCAGATGGGACAACAGCCCCTCAGGCGAGTTCGCCTCCAGAACACTGACCTGTTTTTCCGTCTGGTGATTGTGATCGGCATTCAGCCGGAAGAACCGTCCATGGAACAGAAAATAGAGGGTGATCATCGTGACTGCTGTCGCAAGGGCAGCATAGGAAAGCGTCGAGTGAAAGGAAAAGAGCACGACAACAGCAACGACCAGCTGGACAGACGAGCTCATAAGTGCAGGAACCTCAGTTTCCAGGAAGTCGACAAGCTCACGGCTCATACAGAGCCTCGCATTCAATGTTGAAACCGGGACACTGTCAGCCCGCCCAACCAAAGCCTTGCCAAGCTCAACCCGGATAGTTCCATAGACACGGGTGTCATAGATCCTGCGGATAACACCAACCGCAGTCAGACCGGCCAGGATGGCAGCAAGCCTCAAAAGCGCGTTCAATTCGTCACTGAGCAGACCGTCAATTGCGAATCCGATGAACAGCGGAATCAGGGCTGTCAAAGCCGTCTCGCACAAGGTCAGAAGCCAGGTCAAAGAGATCGGGCGCGGAAACTTCTTCAACAGGGTAGCAATGGTGAGTGGCTCATCCTTCAGCATTTGCCTTCACCCCGAAAAATGCGCCTCGAAAAGCCGCCCTTACGTCCTCTGTAATTGCGATCAGCACCGGTACGAGCAACAGCATCAGCGCCGTTGAGAACAGCTCACCATAGGCCAGCGAAACTGCTGCCGGGATCAGATATTGTGCCTGTTCCGAAGTTTCGGTCAGTAGCGGCGTCAGGCCGATGACCGTTGTGGCGGTGGTCAGGAATATTGCCTGAAACCGGCCTATCCCGGCGTCCTGAAGGGCATCGGCTACCGAGAGCCCGCTATCGCGTGCCTGATTGTAGCGGGTCATCATGACGAGGCTGTCATTGACCACGACGCCGGTCAGCGCCAGCATCCCGAAGAACGAAAGCAACGACAGCGGAATGTCCATGATGAGATGACCGAGAGCAGCGCCGACAAAACCAAAAGGCACGATAGCGAGGATTATAAACGGCTGCCAATAGGATTTGAGCGGCACAGCCATCAGGATGTAGATGAGCACGGCAGCCAGCAGAAGAGCGCGCTTCATGCCGCCCTGGATTTCTCCGATTTCCTCAAGCTCACCGGCTTTCGAAATCTTCACGCTAGGATATTTTGCCGCAAGATCCGGGACCAATCGCTCGAATACCGCCTGGCTCACCTCCTCGGGCGCAACGGCCGAGCGGTCTATGGATGCAGCAACCGTATTGACCCGCTTGCCGTTTTGGCGATGCACGGTCCCGGCAACATAGCCGCCATTTATTTCAGCGACGGATTGTAGCGGGATCCACTCGCCGTTTTTGCTTCGCAGGCGCGATTGCAACAGGTCATCGACCGTATCGCGCGCGGTTTCGGAATTCAGCACCAGTACGCGCAATTCGGTGCCGTCACGCCTGACCTTTTGCACTTCGGCGCCGCCAAATGAATAGCCGATTTGAGAAGCAAGGGTCTCGGTGTCAAAACCAAGATTTCGCGCTTCGGACTTCACCCGGATTTCAAGCTCAGGTTGCCCGGTGGCGAGGCTGTCCCGGATATTGTCTACACCTTCAATCTCGGCGAGAAAAGCCTGCAACTCCTTGCTTGCCAGACCCAAAAGCTGCGAGTCCTTTGACTGCAGCTTTAATTGAAAGCCGCCCGCCAGCTCTTCGGTTCCTGTAAACTGAAGCTCCGTTGCGCCCTCCAGCCGCCCGGTTCTTTCGCGCCATTCCCGGACAATATCAAGTATGCCGACATCCGGGCGCTCGGCGACAGGTGTCAGTTCCGCGTATATCTGCGCTGATTGCGCACTGGAAATGATCAGGAACATCGTTCGTATTGGTGCAGTGTTCAGCGCCTTTCGTTGGTGAATATCCTCGTTCAATTCCGTGCCGATGGCGTGGATGCGCTCGACATTATCTTTGGTCAACTGGAACGGCGCCCGCGCATCCATCTCAAGGCTGACAGTAATCACCTGCCCTGGCACGTCCGGAAAGAAGACGGTCTTGATCTTGCCGAGACCGATCAGACCCAATCCCAATGCTCCCACGGAAATGAACAGAATGAGCGTCGCGTAACGATGGCGTACCGAACTCTCAAGCAACGGCGCATATATCGTGTCACGGAACCAGGTGAGACCGCCTCGAGCAATCCTTTGAACACCGCCCCACAGCCGCGACGGTAAAAATCGTGGATTGTTGCCAATTCTCATATGCGCAAGATGCGCAGGCAGGATGAATTTGCTTTCGATGAGCGAAAATACGAGCGCAAAGATCACAATCCCGGAAAAACCGGCAAGCACCTTGCCAAGCGGGTTGTCCAAAAGCAGCATCGGGAAGAAGGCCGCTATGGTCGTCAGCACTCCGAAGACCGTCGCCACGGCGACTTTGGACACTCCCGCTTCGGTTCCGGCAATGGGATCGGGATTCTTTCTTCGCTCCTCATAGACGCTTTCGCCAACGACCACCGCATCGTCCACCAGAATGCCAAGGGCAATTATCAGGCCGAATGTCGTAACGTCGTTCAGCGAGTAACCAACCCATTTTGAGCCCGCGACCGCGATGGCGCCCATGACGGAAATCGGAATGCCCATGGCTACCCAGAACGCCAGACGCACATTTAAAAACAACGACAGGATCAGGACGACCAGAAGCAGTCCCTGTATTCCGTTGGAGCGCAAAAGCTTGAGTCGATCTGAAATGTAACTGGCGGAGTCTCCCCAGACCGTCACATGAACACCGGGGGGCAGCTGACGTTCAAACGACCTGGCGACCTTGTTCACGATCTCCGAGATGTGAAGCAGGTTTTCCTTTTGCCCCACCAGCACCTCCATGCCGGCGGTAGGCGCACCATTGAAGCGAAATAGGTAATTACCTTCCTCCAGGGTATCGGAAATATCCGCGATATCGCTCAGCAGGATCGACGTTCCGTCGGCCCGCTCGATGATCGGAATGCCCCCAAACTCCGTTGAGAACTGTGCCCGGTCATCTGCCCTCAGGAATATATTGCCGCCCACAGTGCGCAGGGTGCCGGCTTTGAAATCGAGAGAGCTCGCGCGTATCAGCCTGACGACGTCGTCGATCGTCAGGTTGTAGCGCTGGAGGACCTGCGGCTCGACCTCGATCCGCATTTCCCGTGCCTGCAAACCCCAGACTTTCAGTTTTGACAGTTCGGGCTGGGTCAGCAGTTCTTCCCTCAGCCGTTCCGCCAGCGTTTGTAGCGTTATCGGATCGGTCTGGCCGTGAAGATTTACAAAAAGCGCGGGGAAGTCGAATCCACTGGTCTCGATAACCGGGCGTCTGACCGCGGCCGGGAGGTTTGCGACCCCATCGACACGGAGACGAACGTTGTCCAGCAGTTTTTGCAGGTCCTGGCCACCTGCCCGACGCACCACGACAACCGATAACCCGTTGTCGGTTTGTGAGGTTACGCTACGTACGCCCTCCAGTCCTTCCAGTGCCTTTTCGATTTTCTGCGTCACCAGCTCATCGACCTGGGCCGCCGGTGCATCTTCATAGGCGGTCGTTATGATGACACTGTCCGGAGGAACGCGCGGAAACCCTTCTATCCTGATGGAGATCGTCGTCATGATCCCCAGAAAGAGGATGAGAACCATCAGCAGGTTTGCAGCAACGGGATTACGGATGAACCATCCGGTCAAATAATGCACAGCCTAGATCCCCGCCTTTTTTGCACGCGCCATCTGGCCGGGCAGGAATGAAACAAGTGGTGTTACCGCGATGCGCCACGTGTCAGCGCCTTCAGGTGCTTCAATGACAATGCGGTCCTGACGGCGATAGAGAACCTGCGGGGTGACGCGCTGCAGTCTGTCATTCTCGTCCAGATACCAGACATAACCTTCCTGGGTGAGCGCGGAAGCAGGAATGTTCAGGGCCTTTGGCACCGTGACGCCCGGCAGTATCACCCGCACGAAGTCACCGGACAAAACGGGCACCGGACCCGGATCATCTATTTCAAGGAAAACCTTGTATTGTCTGGTCTTTTCATCAAGAAACCCGCCGGCTTGACGTATTGTTGCCTGAGCAATTGTCTCGCCGTCCTGGCTCACGACGTGGGCAGTTTGTCCCGGCAGCGGCTGCTGCAGCAGAACCCAGTCGCGCCTGCCGAGTTCCACGGTAAGTTCGAATGTCGTGTCGTCGACCAGCTTTACCAGCGTTTCACCTGCATTCACGCTCTGACCGGGGCTGACAAATCGCTCTGCGACAAAGCTGGAAAACGGGGCGGTGACCGTGGAATCATCGAGTTGCCGCCGCGCTGCCTCAACTCTTGATTTGACCGATGTCACCCTGCTTTGCGCAATCTCGAGCTCTGGAAGACGAAGCGCCAGATCGTTCGGCGGCGTTGTGTTGTTGCGTTCGAACTCCTTGCGGGCGAGCGTTGTGGCATTTTTCGCTTTCCAAAGCGCGAGCTTCGCTTCCTTCAACGCAAGTTCCGCCGCCGCGAGTTCCGCCACGTAGCGGCTGTTTTCGATGGTGATGAGTGTCGCGCCGGCCTCGACGCGCTCTCCCGCAAGCGCTGTATCGAAAACCTTGTTGATGCGACCTGATACGGCTGCCCGCAGCTCTGCGGACCAGCGTGGACGGACTTCCGAAAAAGACGCCACTTCCACTGTTTCGGGGCCGACAGAAATCGTTTCCACCGTCACCAACTGCACCGGTGGCGGTTCTTTTGCCTTGGTGACGTCGACGGTGTCTTCAGCTGTTGCAATGAATGCTGCAACAGTGCCAAGAACAAATAACGAGAAAATAATCCAAACCCACCGCCTGGGTGGTCTGGGCCCTGCGGTTTCCCCATTGGGTTCAGAGTCCGATTTATTGACAAGGTTGCGATGGAGCATGTTGAACATCCACTGAGGATTATTATATGTAATGAACGAACGATCGTTCATCCGTAGTTAATCGCAAGTCGAAGAGGTTTCAAGTCATGGGTGAGGTTTCCGACAAAACAAAAGCGCTGGGTGAGCGAAAATCACGCATCATCGCGGCCGCTGTCGGTTGCTTTCTTGAAAATGGGTACAATCAGACCGGCATTCGCGAGATAGCCAAAAAAGCCGGCATCAGCCTGGGCAACCTCTACAACCATTTTCGCAGCAAGGAGGATGTCCTGGCGGAAATAGCGGTACTGGAGCGAGAGGAACTGCAGCCTTTTCAGCGATTGCTAACCGATCACGATGACCCCATGAAAACCCTCATGCGGTTTGTGTCCGAATTTGCCAATTACACCGCTTCTGAGGAATATGCGGTCCTCAGCATCGAAATAGCCGCGGAAGCGGTCCACAATCCGGAAATTGCTTCGCTGTTTATGGCAAACAGATCCCTGCTTGTTACTTCCCTTCAGGCACTGCTGGAAAAGGGGCAAGCGGACAAGTGTTTCAGGAATTTTGCCGATTCGAAGCAGACCGCCGAATTGATCCTCGACACTATTGAAGGTTATGCCCTGCGCGAATATCTGACAACGGGCCGAAAGATCCTGGGTACCGAGGAACTTGGAAATTTCATACGCCACGCGACCTGCCGATAAGGTGAAACGGCAAGAGTGCGAGATCACTCAAATACGTGCGGAAGATCGTGAAAGGCCGAATTCAACGCCTTTGACCAGGCATCGGACAGGCGGCCGAAATCCTTGTCGTCCGCCTCAATGCGGCGGCGTTCGGTGATCTTCAGAGAATCCGTTTCGATAATCGCAAGATCAAGCGGCATGCCGACGGACAGATTGCTGCGCAATGTGGAATCCATCGAAACGCAGGCCGCAAGTTTCGCCTTTCCAAGCGGCGTTTCCGGTGTGATTACCCTGTCGAGTATGGGCTTTCCGTATTTGTGTTCACCGATCTGGAAGAACGGTGTATCGCGCGTCGCTTCGATGAAGTTTCCTGCCGAATAGACAAGAAACAGCCGCACCGAACCGCCTTTTCTCTGACCTGCAACAATGACGGTGGCGTCGAAGGAGGTGCCCTGCGCCTCCATGCCCTCGCGGTGCCGCTCCTGAACCTGCCGCATGATTTCGCCGACGATCTGCGCCACACGAAACATGCTGTCCGCATTCAATATTGTCTCGGTTTCAGGATCGAGCTCCGACAATTCTATCTGTTTTTCAAGACGGGTGACGAGCCCCTGCGTAATCGACAAATTGCCGGCTGTCATCAACGCGATGGCGCGCTCACCAGGCACCTCCCAGCAATGCATCTTTCCATAGCGAGAAATATTGTCGAGCCCGGCATTGGTTCGCGTATCGGAAAGTAAAACCAGACCGGCGTCCAGCTTGATGGCAACACAATATGTCAACAAAAAATCCTACTGCTGCTGATTGTCGGAGACAGCAACATCCGCTGAAAGGGTAATCTGCGAACTGCCGACCACATGGCCTTTTATCGGAGTCGCATCGTCAGCGTCCAGTCCACAGGCAATCCTGATGTAGTGATCCGTCGGCGAGATGCCATTTGACGGATCGAGCCCCACCCAGCCGAAGTTTCGGATATGGGCTTCGGCCCAGGCGTGGGTTTCGAGCAGTTCATCTTCGTCATCGGCCGCCTTCAGATAACCGGTCACGTAGCGTGCCGGTATTCCCTGTGAACGGCACGCTGCGATCAGAACATGGGCGTGGTCCTGGCACACACCCGCTCCAATCGCCATCGCCTCGGCCGCCGGCGTCTGGCTGTTTGTCGCTTCGGGTCTGTATTCCACGGCTTCGCGGACGGCCAGCGAAAGCGCATGGGCCGTTTCCAGATCATCTTCTTTGCGTGCACTCTCGGCGAGCTTGCGAATGACTTCGTCCGGCCTGGTCAGTTCCGTATCCCGCCGAAATATGGAAGAAGGCGGTTTATTGGGAAGGTCACGGATCAGTCCCGTCTTGTCTTCGGTTACCACAACACCCTCGGCCAGCACCTCGACATTCGTAATCTGATCTTTGCTTTGCCAAAGAGCGGACTCATCGCCATAGCCGGTTATATAAAGCGGCTCCACGCGGTCGCCATTGACGGTAACCGACCAGTTGTCCACAGACTGGCCGTCAAACACTGAGGGAAAGAGCTTCAACCGCAACGACACGCGTGCCGCTGCCGGCTCGTAGGCATATACGGATCTGTGGCGCACATGCAGCCGCATCAGAGAACCCTGTCAGAAATGATAGGCATCCGACACCTCCTTGCTGACCTGTGCGGTTTTGGTGATCTGGTCATTGATGAATTCGTGAAGTCCGTCGTCAAAAATCGCGTTGATGTTCAGACGGCTCAGGCGATCAAGTTCTCCGCGCGCGGTTCGCTGACAGTCATGCGCCCCGCCGTAGTTCTTTGCAAGCTTTTCAAGGCAGGCGTCAATCTGGCTGTAGCTATAGGCAACGGAGCGTGGAAAAGTCTGATTTAAAAGCAGAAAATCCGCTATGTTCCACGGCGCATAGTCACCGTAATAATGGTGATGGTAAGCCCGCAGACCCGACACCGCATGCAGCATCGACATCCACTGATGGTGGTCCCGGCCGCCGCCGACCACTTCTGTCTCGGGCAGGAGCAGGAAGTATTTTACGTTGAGCAGGCGCAGGGTCATATCGGCCCTTTCGATGCTGCCGCCAAGGCGAAGAAAATAATATCCTTCGGCACGCAGCATCGCTGTCTCGACCGCCCCGCGAAAGATTGCCGCGCGGTTGCGGACCCATTCAAGGATATGAACCAGTTGGCGGCGCGCGGTCTGGGTATCCATCGATTCAAGATAGCGCCAGTCCTCGTTGAGACTTTCCCACATTTCCTGCGTCAAAGCCGTGCGAACCGCACGCCCGTTTTCCCGAGCCTTTGACAGGCACGCCTGAATGGCC
The DNA here is from genome assembly GCF_040932035.1 of Hoeflea sp. TYP-13. Classification (NCBI taxonomy): domain Bacteria; kingdom Pseudomonadati; phylum Pseudomonadota; class Alphaproteobacteria; order Hyphomicrobiales; family Rhizobiaceae; genus Hoeflea; species Hoeflea sp. TYP-13. The sequence continues at coordinate 1,812,852 of NZ_JBFRBB010000001.1, read as the reverse complement.
GACGGGCTGACCTGATCGAGAATAAGCTGTGCAACAATGTCTGCCTCGGTGACTGGGCGACCGTCCGGAAGCGAGGCGCCTGTCGCCTGCATCAGCGATGTCCATTCAGACCGGCCTTGCGTGCCGGGCAGCATCGCCATGCGCTGCCCCATCGAGATCATCCTGGCCGTCGCCTCGGCCCGCTCCATGTAGCGGCCTAGCCAGAACATACTTTCAGCAACGCGGCTCAACATGATCTCATTCCCGCAGCACCCAGGTATCCTTGACCCCGCCACCCTGGCTTGAATTGACCACCAGGGAGCCTTCCCGAAGAGCCACGCGCGTCAATCCGCCCGGAACGAGCCGGATCGATTTGCCGACAAGGCAAAACGGGCGGAAATCAACATGGCGGCCGGTTATTTCGCCATTCTGAAGCGTTGGCGCCGTCGAAAGGTCGAGTGTCGGCTGGGCGATAAAATCGGCCGGATCGGCAACAATGCGCTTACGGTATTCCTCGATTTCCGCCTTGCTGCTCTTCGGGCCGATCAGCATGCCGTATCCGCCCGAGCCATGCACTTCCTTGACAACCAGCTCGTGCAGATTTTCCAGCACATATTTCAGCTCGTCCTCGCGGCCGCACTGATAGGTCGAAATATTCTCCAGAACCGGCTCTTCACCGAGATAGAACCGGATCATCTCGGGCACGTAGATATAGATAGCCTTGTCATCCGCCACCCCTGCCCCCGGCGCCGAGCAGATGTTCACGTTGCCGGCCCTGTAGGAATCGAACAGACCGGCAACGCCGAGCATACTATCGGACCGGAATGTGAGCGGATCGATATAGTCGTCGTCAATACGCCGATAGATCACGTCAACCTTTTGCGGGCCCCGCGTCGTGCGCATCCAGACACACGCGTCATCGACAAACAGGTCCTGAGGCTCGACGAGTTCGATGCCCATGAGGTCTGCGAGAAAGGAATGCTCGTAATAGGCCGAGTTGAGCGAACCCGGCGTCAACAGAACAACCGTCGGCTCACCGGCACAGGATGCAGGCGCGACTTCTTTCAGTGTGCGCAGCAGTTCGTCCGGATAATGATCCACCGGCTGCACGGGTCCGCCGCCGAATATGTCGGGAAACATGCGCGCCATGATCTCGCGGTTTTCAAGCATGTAGCTGACACCCGAGGGCGTGCGGCAATTATCCTCTAGGACCTGGAAACTGCCCGGCCCCGTACGCACGATGTCGATGCCGACGATGTGGCTGTAGACGCGACCTGGAGGCGCAAACCCGACCATCTGCGGCAAGTAAGCAGAATTGCAGTAGACAAGTTCCGCCGGAATGATGCCCGCCTTGATGATTTCGCCGCGATGATAGATGTCGTACAAAAATGCGTTCAGGGCACGCGCGCGCTGGCGAATGCCGCGGTCGAGCAGTGACCACTCGTCGGCGGAAAACGCCCGCGGGATCAGATCGAACGGGATAAGCCTCTCAGGATCGCCGCCCTCGCCATAGACTGCAAAAGTAATTCCGATTTTCCGGAAAATCGCTTCCGCCTCGTCGCGGCGGCGGCCAAGAAGTTCGGTGCCAGTTTCTTCAATCCAGTCGGCTATACGCCTGTAGGGGGCGCGAATACCGTCCGTTTCTTCCATCTCGTTAAATGGCACACCGAGCCTTTTTGCTGTTATCCCCTCGCACGTTGCTGTGCGTTTGCATGGAGCCTAGCAAAACTCTCCGCAATCAGCCAGACGCTATTCTGCCTCAATATTCTGGCGGGATTGGATGCGCATGTGCCGTGGTGTGGACCGATGAATCCATTACCCCCGCTATTTCAGACGCTGGCACGGCATCGCTATCAATATCCCGCCTCAGACAGCACATCCCAGAACGGCTCCGAGAGTTCCGGCGTTGCGCACAATACCTCGCCGCCTTTTTGCAGGAACTCATCCAGCGGCGGCATTTTGACATCGGCTCCGGCTTCGGCGGCGATCAACACGCCGGCCATGGCGTCCCAGCAATTGAGATGAGCCTCGTAGTAAAAATCCACAACGCCCTCAGCCATGCGGACAAGCCCGATGGCGGCTGATCCGATGCGGCGGTGTTCAATGCCCGCATCCTCCAGCGCCCTTATCTTGTTCAGGTAGTTTTCAAACGGCGCGCGCCGCGAGACGCCCAGAATGCCCATCGCCTCATGCGGGTTGCCGGTGCCGGAGACGGCGATTTTCTTGTCTCCGCGCCAGGCGCCGCGACCCTTCACGGCGCTGTAGAGCCTGTCGTTGGGCGAATCGTGGATTACGCCGAGCACCACCTCGCCATCAAGCACATAGCCGATCGAGATGCCCCAGTGGCGCAGACCGCGCAGGAAATTGGCCGTGCCATCGATGGGATCGACAACCCAGCAACCGGAACGCATCTCGCTTCTTCCGGTCTCCTCTCCGATGAACCCGTCTTCGGGAAACTCTTCAGCAAGCCGGGTGCGGATCGTCTCTTCGGTTCGTTGATCGACTTCAGTGACAAAATCCTGCAATCCCTTGGATGAAACACCAAGTCCTTCACGCCCGAGGGTTTCCTGCTCAGCGCGTGCTGCCAGCCCGACCTCCCGGGCAAGCGTGCAGGTATATTCCAGCTTTCTTTGAAGCAGGACCGCATTTTCGGCGAGCGTCATCAAACAGTTCCTCTGCGTACAAGCATGACATCAACCAGTTCTTCGCGTTGCGCTGCATCGGGCTCGGCAATCCGGCTTTTGAGCATTTCGACAATAACGTCGACAAATGTATCGACCGGCTGCCTGATTGTGGTCAGGTTCGCGAATTCCCAGCCCGACTGCGGGATATCGTCATAGCCGATCAGGCTCATTTCCCGCGGAATCTCCACGCCATAGCCAACCCGCAAAGCGTCCAGCAAACCGAGCGCGACGATATCGGTCGGGCAGAATATGCCGATGCCGTCCTGTCTTCGAGCGGCAACTGCAGGAGCGGCTTGCCGCCCTGCCTCATAGTTGTGCGTGCCGACGGGAAGGATTTCGACGTCGGCGCCGAACTCTGCTGCCGCCGCCAGAAAAGCCTCGATCCGGGTGGTTATGGAATAGACCGCGGTTTCGGGTTGCAGAACCAAGAGCTTCCGGCGGCCGGCGTCTATCAGGGTTTCAGCCGCTAGACGCCCGCCCTTGGCATTGTTTCCGCTGATACGGTCGACCTGCGGCAACCGGTCGTCTCGGTCAACAAGCACCAGCGGTACCTGCAGATGCGCACACTCATTGCAGATTTCCGCGGGCGGCGCATCCGATGTGATGACAACGCCAGATACGCTGTAATCGAGAAGCATCGATAGTAGCTGCTCAGTCCCGTGCCCCTCGTCGATGCAAAACAGCATTGGCCGGAAATCATTGCGCACAAGTGTTTTGGACAGTGCGTCGATCTGGCTCGCCCGGTAGGGATTGTCCATGCGGGCGACGATCATGCCGACAAGATCGGTGCGGCGCTGATTGAGCGCCCGCGCCACCGGATTAACGCGGTATCCAAGCTCGTTCGCCGCATCTATCACCTTCTGGCGCGCATCCTGCGAGATGCTGGCGCCGGGCGTGAACGCACGCGAAACAGCTGAGCGCGATACACCCGCAAGCCGCGCCACATCGAACGACGTGACGCTGGATCCCGGACGTTTGTCAGAAGCCATGCATCCCCCTACGGCGCGAGTTGTTCCCGAACCAATACACAACCGGTGATGATCTTTGACCGGTCGGGCCGATCGCGATTCACCTTAACCGGCTTATACTTCAAGTATGAAGCAACGTCATCCCGGTCGTGGCCGGAAATGCGGCTTCCGAAGCTTATTGAATGGAGACACTATCGGGCTTCGGGTTGCAAGCAAGTCACATTCTGCACACGTGTGCAATTATTATGACCTAAAGGCGATGCAAAGCAGCCATTTCCCGCCTTCGCCCAATCTCATTTCCTCGACTTCAAAGCCATGTCCCATAAGCCTGTCTTCGAGCTCGTCGGCACGCCAGTAGCGGAAATACCGAGGGCTCTCCATCTTTTCTTCTGAATATTCCTCGCCTTTTCCATGTTTGACCGCCAGTGCAAAATAACCACCGCATTTCAAATGCTTATGGGTATTTTCCAGAGCCTGGTCAAACTGTCTGTTATTGAAATGGTGAAAAACCGCCGAGGCGAGGACAAGATCGAATGTTTTGGCAAGATCGCCCGTAAGGGCGTCGAATTTGCAAGCGTAACTGCCTTTGGATCGTTGAAACTCCACAAAGGCATCAACAATATCGGTCCGCATGACGCTGTAGCCGCGCGATTCGATATAGTCAGCGTCGCGACCGGTTGCCGTTCCGATCTCGAGAATTTCAGCGTCCATAGGTACACGAGCGAGTATGCGGTCCAGAAAATCCTTGAATTCCCCACCGATTTCAGACGGCGTGCGGTCGATGAAGTGCTGCGGATTTTCCTGATAGGTTTTTATCGTAATATGCTGATTTTTATCATTAACCCGCATTCGATCCTCCGCTGCCGACCTTTTGCGCGCATTCGCGCCGCGTCACAATCAACTGGACGGGGAGGTTAAACGCCCGGATGTGTCACGAGTGTGATGACAACCGGTTCCGGAATCTAAATTTGCGTTTCAGTCAATCAGATTCGCTTTACCTCGCGTATGTCCGGCAAGCGCCAACAACGGATTTCGACCGGTCATTCCGCGTCAGTCGGAAACCGCGGGCGTTCGCCATTCGACACCGGGCCGGTGATGATAGAACCCGTTTGAGAACGGCACATCGGGGCCGCACGGCCGCAACTGCTCCGTGGCTTCAGCGGAGGTAAGATTTCCATCCAGAACAGCCCGGAAGATCCTGGCGGCGTCCACCGTTCCGACACTGTGCGGCGACAGACGGAAGTGCGATATGCCCATCGCATTGAGCTCGTCCAACTCGTCAATGAGATTGAGCCGCGTATAGGACATGGTCTGAATGCCGTTGATCGTCAAAAACGGCCGGTCGTCGAGCGTGCGCAGCACCATGCCGTCCGGATCCTGGTCGCAGATGAACAGGCAACTGTCCTTGGTCTTGCCGTGCGCGCGGGCATGATAGCAGCGGGCGGACAAGGCCAGCGGGATGCGGCCGAACACCTGAACCTCAAGCGTCACATCACGTTTCGCCGCATGTTCGGCAAGCGCCCGGATCCCGTCCTTCGGCATTTCCGGCTGCAGGCAGATGTGGCGTGCGCCGTTCTCGGCGAAGGCGTCGAGGCTGTCTTCATTGTGCACATTGACGAACGGGCCGATGACATGAGATCGGTCGCCAAGATACCAGAGAGCGGAGATGTCGTTGACTTCGATATCGACACCTTCCGATCCTGCAACCTTCTTGACCAGCCGTCGGTCAACGGCGCTGGTAACTTCGGAAAGGCTGGAGAAAATCACCTTCTTTCCGGCAGCCTCAAGCCGTGTCACCACCTCTTCCAAATGCTTATCGAAAAGCGGCGCTCGCTTGGAGCAGACCGCTTCGCCGAGATAGACCGTCGAGACAGGTGCCTCGTCTGCAACCTGCAGATAAAAATCGCGCCAGGCATCCGGCTCCCAGTTGAAAAGCACCGGGCCCATAGTGAGTTCTGCGGTCATCGTCATCTCCAGGTCTTTGATCGGAATGCGCCTTGCGTTTCGCGCTGTCCTTCGGTGAGCGCCAGAAGATGGCTGACATCGGGCGTGCGGCCGGCGGCATAATCATCCACAGCTTCACGAAAGGCAGAGACAACTGCCCGGACATAGGCTCGCGAGCGCTGCCGGCCTTCAATCTTGAGCGCGGTCACACCGGCGCGCATCAGATCAGGGAGCAAGTGAGTGAGGTTGAGGCTTACCGGTTCTTCGAAGGCATAGTAGTGGTCCTTGTGCGGGGCGTTGTAACGGCCCTTGCAGATCGTCGGATAACCGGCATTTTCGCCGCGCGCATACTGGTCGATCGTCACATCGCAGAGCTTGGACGTCAGGTTGCCCTGCCCGTCCTCATGGTAATGCACATGGTTTGCCGGCGAGCAGACGCCATCGAGATTGGTGGACGAGCCGGTGACGTAATTCGTCAGCGAACAGCGCCCCTCCGCCATCATGCCGATATTGCCGAAGACGAATGCCTCGATCTCGCATGGAATCTCATCGTGCACCTTCTTGATCTCGGCGACAGTCAGGATGCGTGGCAGCACAACGCGCTTGATATTGAACTTGTCACACCAGAAACGGATCGCTTCTGCCGACGAGGCACCCGCCTGAACGGACAGGTGGACGCGCTGATCGGGATGCCGGTCGGCGAGATAGCGGGCCATGCCGATATCGGCAATGATAATCGCATCGATGCCGCAGGAAACCGCATCATCGATCGCCTGCCGCCAGATATGCGTCCGTCCGGCTGTCGGAAAGGAGTTGATTGCCGCCAGCACCTTGGCGCCGCGCTCGTGAGCGTAGCCAACCGCTTCGGCCATCTGTTTCGGCGTGAAGTTCAGACCCGGAAAATTCCGTGCATTGGTCGGTCCCTGGAAGCCGCAATAGACCGCATCCGCGCCAGCATCGACCGCGGTGCGCAATCCGGCCGGTGTTCCGGCCGGACAGACGAGTTCCGGCGCCTGCAATTTCGTCATTGTTTTTCCCTTCCCTGTCCACTGACATAATCAAGAACGGCGCGAACCGGAGTAGCGAGCGGACCGAAGCAGGCAACAACATCATCCGCGAGTGTCGTATCGAGATCGTCAAGGGCGTTACGCAGCGCGACCGAGGCCTCCGTGTCGCCGGAAATCATCAGTTCCCGGCTGAAAAAGAGTGCATCGCTGTCTGTCTTGCCGTCGATCATCCGCAGCAATGTCGGGAACGAGCCGCTGATGTGCACGTCGCATGGCGGAGAGCGGTGCCTGTTATGCGCATGCAACTGCGGCGCATCGCCATCGGGCTGAAGCACCAGCACCAGCGGCAGGCCGCGCGCATCGATAAGGAACTTCTTCTTCTGACTGTCGCCCAGACGCTCGAACAGGTCAGGATGCCGCTTGGCAACGGTCGTGACGATATGGCGAAGGAGCGGCTGCAGAACAAACAGCGGCAATGGCACAGGGAATGCTGGGCCTGTGCGATTTGAGGAAAAGTTTTTCCGGGAAACCCCGGGTGCGGTGGCGGGATCGTGATCGGTCATCATGACCGTTATGTAGTCAGTCGCAAATGCGCCGGACTTGATTTATGTCAAGTGAATGTGGCTTTGGGTGGTTTGTAGATCAGTACGGCATTCAATGCCACACATTCTTCAAACCCGCCTCAAAGATCAACCGTGAGGACACCGTCCGCCGCCTGGGCGCGCGAGCAGCACAGGATTATTTTTTCCTGGCGTTCCTTTGCCGAAAGGACGTGGTCGCGATGTTCCACTTCACCGTTGATCAGCCTCGCCGCGCATACGCCACACAGCCCGTCGGTGCATTTGACGTCCACTGCCAATCCGGCGTCGATCAGAGCGTCGGCTGCGGTCTGTTCGGCGCCGACTTTGATGGTGCGGCCTGATTTTGCAAGTTCCAGGACAAAATCGTGGTTGACGTAATCGGGGGCTTCGGGGACAGAGAAATATTCCTTCAGCAACGCCTCTTCGGGCCATCCCTTTGCCTCGGCTGCCTCAAAGACACCGTCCATGTAGCGGTCGGCGCCGCATGTATAAAGCCGGAACCCCTCCCTAAAGTCGGGAACGAGTTCGTTCAACCTGGCGCGATTGCCCTCGGCCGAGAAATGAAAGAACACACGGTCGGCCCAGGGCATGCTTTTGAGCTCTGCGGCAAATCCGGATTTTTCTTCGGATCTGGCGCTGTAGTGGAAGATGAACTCCTTACCGAGCGCGTGCAGCCGGTGCGCCATGGTGATCAAGGGTGTCACGCCAATGCCACCGGCCATCAGCAGCGAAAACGGGGCGTTTTCATCAAGCGGAAAATGATTGCGCGGCTCGGAAATGAAGATGCGCCGTCCTTCCTTGAATACCCGGTACATCAGCAGCGAACCGCCGCGGCCCTTTTCCTCCTTCTGGACACCGAGGATATATTTGCCGTTGTCGGACGGATCACCGGCAAGGGAGTATTGCCGCTGATATTCGGGAGCGATGACCACATCGACATGGGCGCCGGCTTCGACCCTTGGCAGGGCCTCGCCGTTTTCGCGGGTCAGTTCAAAACGAACGATATCAGAGGCGAGATCCTCCCGTTTCGATACGATAACGGGAAATACCGGCGGTGATCCGCCAAGCGGTTTTGCAGGTGGCGCAAGGCCATCCGTTTCACCGGCGGCGAGCTTTTTGCGATATTCCTGTGGCGTCAGCATCGCCCGGTAGCGTTCAATGCCTTCTTCCCGGTTGAGCGGGTGGGCAATTGGAAACGGCGGCGGCATGACATCGGCCGGGTAGACTGCCAGCGTCTGGTCCTCATATTTGACATCCAGCTTCTTCGACAGGCCGCGCCGGTTGGTGGCCTGCGCCTTCACGTAGCGCCCGGCTTTCGTGTCCAGTTCGATATCCCACCACCAGGTCTTGACCGGATTGATCTCTCCTCGCCCGAGCGCGTCGTCCAGTCTGGCAAGGGTTTTGGCCGAGCCCGGCGCGTTGATCGCAAGCCAGCGGAACGCCTCGTCTGAAAACAGACCCTCAAGGTTCCACGGACAGGTCTTCATACAGCGACCGCACATGCCGCCCGCCGCATTGGTGATGCGGTATCGGGCACATTTTTCAGCGTCCGATTTCCAGATTTCGTAGCCGTTGTACATCAGCTTGGGGCCAGTGGTGATGGCACCGGAGGGACACTCCCGGGCGCATTTGTTGCAGGAGTTACAGAAGCTTTGCAGGCCGAAATCGATAGGCTTGTCATGGGTCATGGGCATGGATGTCGTCACCACACCCGATTTTAAACGCGGCCCCAGAAACGGGTTAAGGATGACCTCGCCTATGCGGCTGACTTCACCGAGGCCCGAAAGAAGCAGCAAGGGCGGTTGCAGCACGTCGCCATCGAGCACCGAATGCACGCGGGCGGAATAACCGAGCCGTCTTATCTGCTCGCCGATGACACCGCCAAGCAGCGAAAACCGCAAATAGGCGCGCATCGACTGGGCGACCGATATCCAGTCGTCACCGCTGGCGCCCTCCATCGTGTCGAAACCCTGATCGAGAAGCAGCGACACGCCGCTGTCGTGATAGGGTTCGATCGGGTTTCCGCCGGCATCGTGGGAATAGTAGGCCCAATCCGGCACGCGGCTGAGTCCGACTGCATCTGCCGACAGATAATAAGCCGCGGCCTTGAGATTGTCGGCATTTCGCACCGGGTCCAGGGTTTCATGTGAAACAGGTCCGCGCGCCTCACCGAACTGAAGCAGAAGCAACGCCCCAAGGGCACGCCTGGCACATGCGCCAATCGGGCTCTTCATGACGTACATGCCGCCCTTGGCGCCCTCCTGGACCTGCCGGCCCATATCGCCAAAGAGAGCCCGCGCGAAAAAATCCGCCCGTTTGGGAAAACGCGGCACGCGCTCCTCGTCGATCATCGTCGTCGGCGTTTCGCGCCGTTTAATGGTCTCGAACGGATGCGGCCCCATGCGGAACTCGCGGTCGCGATAAGGTTTTGCGGTCGCTGCCCTGCGGTCGGTCCCCTTGCCCATCCACCAGGCGGGTCCGTGCGAACGCCACCCGGACCTGCCGCTGTCCTTTGCAAGCGGAGTGTCGGGCTCGACTTCAAGGGTCGTCGTCACGGCCGCCAGGCCAAAGCCTTTGCCGACGAACGGATTGATCAGGACCTGACTGCCGTTTTCGTCGGTCGGCGAACAAAGGCCGGCCGATACGCCCAGCCGGTTCAAATCGACATCCGACGTCGTTGCCGTGTGGGCGCGCGCCTCATGGCCAAGCATGCGCATGTAGTTGGCGACCACGACGGCCACGTTGGAGGTCAGCAGTGCCGCGCGCTCGGCCTGGGTGCCGACAAACCATTCGGTGCCTGGCTCGTCAGGGTGAGGATCGCGCGTATGTTCCACCAGAAACACCAGCGCATATGTGTGATGATCAACCGGGCCAAGCTTGACCCGGGCCGAATCGAGCACATCGGCATAGATCGCATCGACACCGGATGCAAAGCTCTTCGGCTGCCCCTCTTCAAGCTCCCGCTTGATGTCGTCGATCATCGGGTTGCGGAATGGCTCCTTCAGGAAATGCGCCGGTTCGAGCCTTGCAATACCGATCATCGATGCATCGAAGTAGTAACCGGCCGCCTTCAGGTGCTTTACCCGTTCAACAGGATCTTCCGGGATTTCCGCCTCTCCGTGGACGATGGTGCCGTCGCGGACGGTATCCATCATGCCCATGAAGCGCGCCATGGCATGAGCCAGCGATTTTTGTTCGTGTCGATCGAAATCGAGCGGCCGCATCGGCTCAACCGACAGAAGGTCGGGAGGATCAAGTGACCGGTTCAGATTTTCCAGCGGAAACGGACCGAGGTCGAAGGGGCGGTTTTTGGTCGAAAAGAAGTTCAAGTTCTTGATCCTAAAGCCGGGAGAGCTCGCGCGTTTCGCCGGCGGACAACGCGTCGATGTGGACAAGCACCGATTCGAGGTCACCGTTTGCGAGTTTGGTTGTGAAATGGCTGTTGAGCCGCTCGACCAGCGGTCGGCACTTCTCCATGACATCCCGCCCCTTTGCCGTCAGCACGATTTCAACACCCCGACCGTCTCCTTCCGCGCCGCAGCGGGTGATCAGTTCCATCTCTTCCATGGACCGCAGTGCCCGCGAGATCGCGGAACGCGCAATTCCGACATAGTTGGCGAGCTCGGAGGGCGTCTTGACATCTTCCAGACCGACACCGCTCAAAATGCACCACATCAGCCGTGTTATGCCGAACGGGCTGATCATCTCTTCCAGTTGCGCCTCCATCAAGCGTGCCAGGCGCGAGACCTTGTAGCCAAGACGCTCATGCAGTCGGTAATTGCAGCTCATGTTTCGACGATGCCTCTTCCTTCCGGATTGATTGGATTTCTAGAACAGTTAGTTAACATTGTCAATTATCTAATTAACAATGTTAATCACTGCGATTCAGCAAACAACACTTCAACCTGCGCCGGTTGCGCTTTATTAGAGAGGAATCGCTTCCGAGAAGGATCTCTTCATGTCCAAGCCCGAAATCCTCGTTACAGATCGTTTCATTCCTGTCGTGCTGGACGGGCTCAATAGTGCCTTTGTCACACACGAGCTATGGAAAGCGGACGACCCTGAGGCGGTATTATCGTCCGTCGCCGGCAATATCAGGGGCATCGCCGCCGGCCACACCATTCCGTTCAACGCGGATTTCATAGACCGGTTTCCCAATCTGGAAATCATCGCCAATTTCGGCGTCGGCTACGACAATATCGACGCAGCCTATGCGGCAACGAGGAATATCCTTGTTACCAATACGCCTGATGTACTGACCGAGGAAGTCGCCGATACCGCCATCGGCCTCATGATCATGACTGCCCGCGAGCTTTCCGCCTCCGAGCGCTGGCTGCGCGCCGGCAACTGGAACGGTCCCTATCCGCTCACCCGGGGCACCTTGCGCGGCAAAAAGCTCGGTATTTTTGGTCTCGGACGTATCGGCAAGGCCATCGCACGGCGCGCCGAAGCCATGCTGATGGAGGTCAGCTATCACAACCGCAATCCTTTGGCTGACGTCGACTACCGCTATTTTGCGACCCTGACGGAGCTTGCGGCACATTGCGATGTGTTGTTGTGCGCCGCGCCCGGCGGCCCGGCAACCCGGCACATCATCAACACAGATATTTTCAAAGCACTCGGGCCTGAGGGCATGTTCATCAATATCGGGCGCGGTTCGACCGTCGATGAGACGGCATTGATTGAAGCCCTGCAGAACGAAACGATCATGACGGCGGGCCTGGATGTATTTGAATTCGAACCGAAAGTCCCCCAGGCGCTCATCGACATGGATCACGTGGTTCTGCTTCCGCACGTTGCCTCGGCATCCCAGCACACAAGGGACGCCATGGGTCAGTTGCAGGTCGATAATCTTACACACTGGTTCAAAAATGGCGCACCGATCACGCCCGTTGCGGAGACACCCTGGCCACGATCCTAGAGCGGACGGCACGTCGCTTTCCCTCGCGGACCGGCGGACCTATAGTTGTGAGAATTAACTGTGCGACTCTCGACTGTCCGGAGGCAACTGCTTGGCAAGTCCATTGGAAAAAGCCGCATCCCTGTCGTGTTGGAAAGGCCGGGTCGATCCTGAGCCCCTGAGCGGCGGGATCACCAATACCAACTTCGTCGTCAACGACGCCGGCAACCGCTACGTGGTTCGCATTGGCACTGACATTCCCGAGCATCAGATTGTCCGCTCAAATGAACTGGCCGCGAGCCGCGCCGCGGCAGCGGCGGGAATTTCGCCGGCGGTCATGCACGCCGAGCCGGGTGCGCTGGTGCTTGAATTCGTCGAAGGTGTCACGCTGAACGAGGCCGATATCGGCGAGCGGGCGCGGCTTGCGCGCATCCTGCCGGTAATCAAGACCTGCCACAGGGACATTCCGCTTCATTTTCACGGACCGGCGATGATGTTCTGGGTGTTTCACATTCTGCGCGACTACAGCGAAACGCTGCGTATCGGACAGAGCAATTACGCCGATATGCTGGCATCGCTGGCTGAAATATCCAGCAGATTGGAATATGCCGTTGGACCTATAGACCTTGTCTTCGGTCACAACGATCTGCTTGCCGCCAATTTCATCGATGACGGCGACAGGATCTGGCTGATCGACTGGGACTATGCGGGCTTTAATTCACCGCTGTTCGATCTTGGCGGCCTTGCCTCGAACAACGGTTTTGACGAAGAACAGGAAATCTGGCTGCTCGAAAATTATTACGAGCGCGCCGTGGACGCTAATTTGCGCTCCCGATTCGAGGCGATGAAATGCGCCTCGTTGCTGCGGGAGACCATGTGGTCGATGGTATCGGAGATCCATTCGACAATCGATTTCGATTACGCCGCCTATACGGCTGAAAACCTGCGCCGCTTCAACGCCGCCTATGACAGCTACAAATCAGACTGGGAGGCAAAATGACCGATCTTCCGGCGTCGGTGAAGGTGGTGGTTATCGGCGGCGGGATCGTCGGCTGCTCAACGGCGTATCATCTTGGAAAGCTGGGGTTGGCTGACACTGTCGTCCTGGAGCGCTGCAAGCTGACGTCGGGAAGCACATTTCATGCGGCCGGCCTCGTCGGTCAGTTGCGCAGCAGTGCCAACATTACGCAACTGCTGGTCAGCTCGGTCGATCTTTACCGGTCGCTGGAAGAAGAAACCGGCCTTGCGACCGGCTGGAAGATGAATGGCGGACTGCGGCTCGCATGCAATGAAGAGCGCTGGACGGAAGTCAAACGCCAGGCGACCACGGCACGCTCCTTCGGGCTTGAAATGCAGTTGCTCACGCCAAAGGAAGCACAGGACCTATGGCCGCTGATGGAGGTCGGCGATGTTATTGGCGCGGCGTTCCTTCCTACCGATGGCCAGGCCAACCCTTCCGATATCACTCAGGCACTTGCAAGGGGCGCGCGCCAATCGGGTGTTCGGATATATGAAGACACCGCAGCTGTTCGAATTGAAACCTCCGATGGGCGGGTAGCCGGTGTCGTTACCGACAAGGGGCGCATTGCCTGCGAAAAAATCGTCTGCTGCGCCGGACAATGGAGCCGCAACCTGGCAGCGTCCGTAGGTGTCAACGTGCCGCTGGTCTCGGTTCAACACCAGTATATGGTGACGGAACCGATAGAGGGCGTGACGCCTGACCTCCCTACATTGCGCGACCCTGACCGTCTCACCTACTACAAGGAGGACGTCGGCGGCCTCGTCATGGGGGGGTACGAACACAATCCCCTGCCCTGGGCCGTTGACGGCATTCCGGACGATTTTCACTTCACGCTGCTCAACTCGGATTTCGACCATTTCGAGCAGATCATGGCCCTGTCGCTGGATCGGGTTCCGGCGCTTGAAACTGCCGGCGTCAAACAGCTCGTAAACGGTCCTGAGAGTTTCACGCCGGACGGCAATTTCATTCTTGGCGAGGCACCTGAGCTTGGAGGTTTTTTTGTGGGCGCCGGTTTCAACGCATTCGGCATTGCCTCGGGCGGCGGCGCCGGCATGGCGCTTGCAGAATGGGTCGCCTCCGGCGAACCGCCCTATGATTTGTGGCCGGTCGACATCCGCCGTTTCGGCAAGCCGCACCTCGACACGGACTGGGTGCGCACAAGAACACTCGAAGCCTACAGCAAACACTACACCATGGCCTGGCCACACGAGGAAAACACCTCAGGCCGGCCGTCACGCCGCTCACCGCTTTATGCACACCTGCAGGCGGCCGGAGCATGTTTCGGTGAAAAACTCGGTTGGGAACGACCCAACTGGTTTGCTGACATTGCAAGCGGAGAAATGCCCGGGGACGTATACAGTTTCGGACGGCAGAACTGGTTCGACGCCGTTGGGCGCGAGCACCGCGCGGCCCGCAATGCTGCGGTGCTCATTGATCAGACATCGTTCGCCAAATTCAAAGTGACCGGGCCGGATGCCGAAGCGGCACTTTCATGGATTTGCGCCAACGATGTTGCCAAACCGGTCGGAACCGTCACCTATACGCAGTTGCTCAATGACAATGGCGGCATCGAATGCGACCTGACTGTCACACGCCTTGCTGCGGATACGTTCTATATTGTCACCGGCACTGGATTTGCCACGCATGATTTCGACTGGATCAGAAAAAACATTCCCGCCGGCATGAACGCGCAAATCGTCGACGTCACATCGGCCTATGCGGTGCTTTCCCTCATGGGTCCGAAGTCCCGCGAGGTCCTGCAGGCTGTCACAAAGCAGGATATATCGAACGCGGCATTTCCTTTTGCGAGTGTGCGTGAAATCGGTATTGCGTTTGCCTCGGTACTGGCGCTGCGCATTACCTATGTCGGCGAACTTGGATGGGAGCTGCACGTGCCGGCGGAATATGCGGTGTCGGTATTCGAAGCGTTGCAGGATGCAGGTGCAAGGTGCGGCCTGGCGAATGCCGGTTATCGGGCCGTAGAATCACTGCGGTTGGAAAAGGGTTACCGCGCCTGGGGATCCGATATCGGCCCCGACCACACGCCGCTGGAGGCGGGGCTGGGCTGGGCGGTAAAGCTCAACAAAGAGATCGACTTCAAAGGCAAATCCGCACTGATAAGACAGCAGGAGGCCGGCCTTTCAAAGATGCTCGCCTGCTTTACCGTCGACGATCCAGTCATAACGCTGCTCGGCCGCGAGACCATATTCCGCGATGGGAAGCGCGCCGGCTGGCTGACGTCGGCCGGCTGGGGGCATCACGTTGAAACGAACATAGGCTACGGATATATCCGCAATGACGGCGGTATCGACACCGGCTATGTCCTCGGCGGCAGATACGAGCTTGAGGTCGCGACCGCACGTGTTCCCTGCCGCGTTCATCTTCAGCCGCTTTACGATCCGGCGATGTCTCGAGTGAAGGCCTAGAACGCGCCTTATTCTGCAGAAACAATGCTTCGAATGCGAAAGGCAGGGCGCGAAACGTTGAGGCGCAACGCATCTGACCCTGCCTTTCTTTTGTCGAATGCAATCCGGGCGACGGAATTGCATACAACCGACAAAAAAGGTTCAACAGTGTTGTCGGCCCCCCTCCGGACCAAGCACCGCTGACATGTCACACATGTTCATGATGATACTTCGTTGTTCGCTCGGAAGCGCCCGTCTTTGACAAGCCGATCGGATCAAACGCGAATCATCCCGGATTGAACAGCCGTGACACCGGCAAATTATGCGAGCATGGTTTGCGCCTCAATCACCCAGATGGGGGACGCTGAACCGGCTAATCGAACGGGTTCTTTTCTGCACTTTGAGTTGTGGCCAATCGCATTGATATTGAATAACAATAGCTTGCGTCTTTTGCAGGGAGTGCCTGATGACAGTAGCCGGATATCCGGTCGACAACGTGCAGATCGATATCAGCGTCGCCAAACAACTCCTGGCCCGCTCTCCCGCGGCAACAACGTCATCTTTCCTGTTCGCTGTTCTGACCGTAGCGCTCCTGAGCTACATCTCGCCCATCGGCAACGCAAAATTCTGGCTGGTTGCGGTCGCCGCAGCCGCATGCATGCCATTTGCCTATATCGCTATACAAAAGAAGTACCCTTTCAACGCTGACAACATTCGCAAATATCTGCTTTTCAATTCGTTCAATGCGCTGGTTTCCGGCATAGTCTGGGGCGTCGGTATGGTTGTGCTTACGGATGTCTCTTCGGATATTTCGATTGCCATCACCATTCTGGCGATTTTCGCGTATTCGACAGCCGCAATAGTCAGTCACGGTGCGTTTCCCCGCTCATACGCCGCAGCAGCCGGCTCTGCCTTGCTGATTTACGGGACTTTTTTGATCACGATGGCACCGGTTCCCGAAAGTCGCTTCGGGTATGCGGCAATAATCATGTTTCTGCTTTATCTGGTCATCGCTCGCAACGTCAGCAGAGCCACGGTTGCCAATCTCACGTCACAGCAGCAAAACCAGGCGATGATGAAAGAGCTCAAGGAACAGCGCGATGCCGTAGAAAGGAGCCATGAGGACAAAACACGGTTCCTTGCAGCGACAAGTCATGACCTTGCCCAACCGTTGCACGCGCAGGGAAACTACATTTCCGCCTTACGCAGCCGGCTGAACCGTCCGGAGCAATACGAACTTCTCCAGAAAATCGAAGCGAGTTGGCGCAGCATGGGTAATATGCTCGATGGTCTTGTCGACATTTCCAAGCTTGAATCCGGCGCTATCACGATCAACGCCACACCGGTGGACCTATCAATCCTGATCGGCAACATCGCGGACGAATTCGCTCATGCGGCAAACAATAAAAACATCGAGCTTCATGTACGGGCAGAGCGTCAGTTTGCCGAAACGGATGCCTATTTGTTTAGTCGCATACTCAGAAATGTGCTCTCGAACGCAGTGAAGTTCACCCAGCCGGGCGGCGAAGTCCTGGTTTCGCTCACGGGCGCCGGCGACCGGCTGGCCGTCAGCGTTGTTGATTCCGGCATCGGAATTCCGGCGGAAAGCCATTCGGAAATATTCGACGAATATGTGCAACTGGACAATCCCGAACGGGACCGCCAGAAGGGCCTTGGACTTGGCCTGTCCATTGTCAGACGCCTGTGCAATCTTCTGGAAATCGATTTCGATATGAAATCCGAAAAGTCGAACGGGACGTCCTTCACGTTTTATCTTCCGAAATGCAACAAACCGGAGACAACAGGTATCGCAACGTCCGAAAAACTCTCGGCATTGCGGTTAAGCGTGCTGGTCATCGATGATGAACGGGCCATTCTTGATAGCATGTCAATCATGCTCTCGGATTGGGGTTGCGAGGTTTTTTGCGCCCGGTCGGAATCCGAGGCCGTTGAACTTATCCAGACGCTCGACCTGTCCCCCGACTTCATCATTGCGGATATGCGGTTAAGGGAAAATGCGACCGGCACTGCAGCAGTCGCAGCCATACGCTCATTGCTGGCAAAGGACATTCCTGCCATCGTCATGACAGGCAATGTCGACGGCATAGGCGATCAGGCGCTGCCTGCCAAAGCGATTCTGCTGACGAAACCCGTCGATGCCGGAACGTTGTATCGGGAGTTGAAAAATCTCGGAGCTTCCGACAGCGCATCCCATGGCGCGCAGCCGGTCGAAAACAGTTCTAGCTGATAAGACCGAGCAATTGCGCCCTGCGCACACAGGCTGCGCGGGTGTTTACATTAAGCAGTTTGAACATGCGCTTCATATGCGTCTTGACGGTATTTTCGGACACGTTGAGAACCTGGGCAGCCTCGCGGTTTGAATAACCCTCCGAAACAAGATGCAGCACCTCCAACTGACGTTGACTCAACTCAACCCCGGTAACGCCCTGAATATCGCGGGCGGCGCCCGGTGAGCGGCTGTCGTCCGCATAGGCGGTCCACAGGTTTGGAGGAAGGAATATCTCCCCTGCGAATACCGTATCGAGTGCCTCATTCAGCATCGCCGCAGAAGCGGATTTGGGCAAAAAACCCTGCGCGCCGAGACGCAGTGCCTCCTCAATCGGAGGAGCAGTGTTGATGCCGGAAACGATGAGAACGGGCATCCTTGCTCCCCTCGCCCGCAGCGCTTTCACAAACGCAATGCCGTTGATGCTGTCCATGATCAGGTCTGAGATCACCAGATCAAATCGATGCCCGTCTTCAATCATACGCAAGGCGCTCAGCGGTGAGTTGATTGGCACGCATTCGTATGAATCGGAAAGATTGCTGATGAGTTGAGCCAGACCATCCGCAAACATCTGGTGGTCGTCAACGATTGCGATTTCGATTTTTTTCAACATGCACCGCCATCTAGGATTGAATTGAACCTAACGGCTTTTCAATCGGTTGTCGCCACTATTGAATATGGAAATAGGTAGTAGAAACCGGTTTTTCTATTTGTAAGCAGTGGTTTCAACAATAGAAATAGTCGCAAACCGTGTTGACGAAAACTGCCCGAGGTGACTCAATACGGCAATGGAGCCGCAGGAATCACAACACGAAAAGCGCAACCTTTCGATTTTGTTCGGTCAGCGGGCTCTGGCTACCATGGGTTGGACCATGGCCAACCCGGCGGTTGTTCTTCCTTATCTCGCCATTTCGCTCGATGTTCCGGTTTTCCTCGCCGGATTGCTTGTCAGCTTACGCAGATCAGCGAACCTTGGAGTAGCGGTACTCGGAGCCGATTTCGCAGCGGCGCGAATCAATAAGAAGGCCGATATTTCCGTCACCGATTTTGTGCTGGCTCTGTGCTACGTACTGGCCGTTGCATCCGTCATCTCCAACTCTACCATTGTGGTGACGGTAATGTTCATTGTCATCGTTCTTCTGATCGGGCTAACTGAGGAATACCAGAACCTCATCAGCTGGGATTTCCTTGCGGATACGCTGCAATCCGAAAATCGTCAAAGGCTCATGTATACGGCCATGGGCATCGGCGGCATCGGGGCCATTGTGTTTGCCTGGTCCGCACATTTCGTGATGAAGGAATATCCGCCCCTTGCAAGGCACTCGACGGTGATCGCAATCGCCGTCATTTGTTTTTGCGTCTCAGCCGTCTCAATTTTGCTGGTGCGGGAGTGGAAGCAGCAAACTGACAGCACAGACCCGAAACCGGGCGGCAGGAGCCGGCTCCAGGCCAGCCGCGAGGCAGTCGCCAGCTTTTTTTCCAGTTTGCGTCATCTTCTCTCCATGCCCTGGTTTCGCAGATATGTTTTGATCCGTATGGCATTGCAGAATGTGGAGTTGTCCGTCCCGTTCTTTGCGATTCTGGCGGCCATTTCGCACGGAGCCTCGCAGAAGGGTCTGACCGCGCTGATAATATCTTCTGCCGCCGCACTGGTGATTGCCGGGCCGGTCTGGCGCTTCGTAGGCCGCATTTCCAACGGCGCGGTTATGGCGGGGGGCGCAATCATGGCGGCGCTGGCCGGCGTCGTGCTTATCGTCAACCATTATGTCCAGTGGGCGGATGTAACGGTGGTCCACTCGCTCACTCTTTTTGCCGTGACGGTGGGTGTGCAGGGCGTGTCCTCTGCCAGAGCGCTTTACTATATGGATATAGCACCCAAGGAATACCGGGTCAGCGGGCTCGCTGTCTCAAAGAGCGTGGTACGGGTCGCTGGCATTATTCTCGCCGCATTCATGGCGGCACTTGCCCACATGCAGCACGTAACATGGGCTATCGCCCTTGTTGCAATTCTTAATGTTTGTACCGCTATCTTTGTGTTCTCGGTTTCAGGCAAACCGGCACATGATGTCAAACCAGCATAGTGCGAATATTCACGAGACCATGGCAGCCGAACCTCAAACAGTAGAACGACGAAATCTTTCCATCCTCTTCGGGCAGGGAACCTTTTCAACCATTGCCTGGACCATGGCCAATCCGTCGGTTGTGCTCACTTATCTTGCCATTTCGCTGGATCTTCCCGTGTTTCTTGCCGGGATGCTGGTCACGTTCAGTCAGGCTTCCAAACTGTTTACGGCCCTGTTTGGAACGCCGGTCGCTGCCCGCAGACCAAAGAAGAAAATCGATCTGGCAGCGACCGACATAATTCTCGCCATCTGCTTCCTCCTTGCTCTGACGGCAGCCGCATTCGGCACTTCGCTGATTGTCGCAATCTGTTTCGTTCTGGTGATACTCGTAGTCGGTGCTGCGGGCGAATATCAAAGCATCATGACTGCAGGCTTTTACGGCGACGTTCTTAACTCGCAATCACGCATGCGGCTGCTCTACACGGTTATGACGCTTGGCGGGATCGGGACCGGCTCCCTGGCGCTTATCGCGCATCGGACCTTCATTGACGATGCGCCTTTCACAAGACATGTAGCGCTGGTGACCATTGGTGTCGTATGCTTTCTGGTCGCCAGCGCCGTCATCCTCCTTGTTCGCGAATATACGAAGAACGATCAGCCGGAACCTGCAACGGAGCCCCAGCGCAAACCGCTCAAATTTTCCGTCGGCAAGCACTTCCACGAGGTTTACGGCAATTTCCAGGTTCTGTGGAAAATGGAATGGTTCCGCCGTTATCTGCGCGTACGTCTGGCCCTGCTCACTGTAGAAATGTCCATCCCGTTCTACGCCATTTTGGCGGCGCTTTCCCACCATCACACACCCAAAGGCATGAGCGCGCTGATCATTTCGTCCGCAACGGCGCTGATCGTATCGGGCCCGCTGTGGCGTGCGGTGGGGATTGTTTCGACCCGTTCGGTTATGATTGCGGGCGCCAGTCTTGCCGCGTTTGCCGGCGTGCTTCTGGTTGCAAATTATTTCCTGGCAATAATCCCCGAACCTCTCATCCACGCCATCGCACTTTTCATCGTAACCATAGCTGTGCGCGGGGTTTCAACAGCCCGCTCGCTTTATTTCATGGACGTTGCGCCGGAGGAATACCGGGTTATCGGCATTGGCGTCTCAAAAGTCGCCGTACGCATATTCGGCATCGGGCTGTCGTTTCTCATGGCATCAGTTGCGCATATCCAGCATGTGATCTGGGCGATCCTGATACTGGCACTGATCAACGCTGCAACCGCGGTGCTGACCTATCGGACAGCCGACACAAGCGATGCGGGCGAAGCGGCGTAAAGCCAAGGCCGCAAATGCTCCGTCAGAACGCCTCTGCCTGTGCCTTTTCCCAGTGTGCGGCATAGGCTGGGTTGATCGTGTCCGTCAGCAGTTCACCGGGCTCCAGAAACACATGAATCTCGCTGTAGGAACGCTCGGTTTCATCAGCAACGCGCTGATAGATGAGCTCCGGCGTCAATTCTGACGGAGAGTTCAAACCCATCGCCCCAACCAGATCGAGAAAGCTCTCAATCGTTGCCTGATGATAGTGAGCTACCCGCTTTTGTCGAAGATCGACATCGACAGCCTTTGCCCGCCGGCTGTCCTGTGTGGTTATTCCGGTCGGACAGGTATTGGTGTTGCAGCGCACGGCCTGGATGCAGCCGAGAGCAAAAAGCATCGGCCTTGCCATGTTGCACATATCGGCGCCCAGAGCGATCTTCTCGATGATATGAAATCCGGTCACGACCTTGCCGCTTGCGATCACGCGGATGTCGTCACGCAGCGAAGCGCCGACGAGGCAGGAATGAACAAATGCCAGCCCCTCGTTGATTGGAATACCTAGACGATCGGTGAACTCCGGTGGCGCTGCGCCGGTCCCGCCTTCCGCCCCGTCGACGGTAATGAAATCCGGCAGGATCTTGGTCTTGAGCATGGCTTTGACAATGCCCATGAATTCATGGCGACGCCCGACGCAAAGCTTGAAGCCGATCGGCTTGCCACCACTTAATTCGCGTAACCGTGCGACCCAGTGCAACAGACCTTCCGGTGATGAGAAGGTGGTGTGCGCAGGAGGCGAAATGACGTCCTTACCCATCGGTACTCCACGGATCCTGGAAATCTCCTCGTCCACCTTGGCCGCCGGCAGAACTCCGCCATGAGCTGGTTTGGCGCCCTGGGAGAGCTTGATTTCGATCATCCGCACGACATCGCGCCTGGCGATTTCGACAAACTTGTCCTCATCGAATGTGCCATCTGGCGTTCGGCAGCCGAAATAGCCGGTGCCGATCTGGAATATGATGTCTCCGCCACCGGCAAGGTGATAGGGGCTAAGCCCGCCCTCGCCCGTATTGTGGGCAAAATTGCCGAGCTTGGCTCCGGCGTTGAGTGCGTGAACCGCTGTCGGGCTCAGCGCCCCGAAACTCATTGCCGATATATTCAGGCGTGACGCGTTGTATGGCTGCTTGCATTCCGGACCGCCCACAACGATACGCGCGTCGTCAGGCGAGACTTTTTTCGGCGCGAGCGAGTGACTTGCCCGGTTGAAGCCGACATCCATGATGTCCATCTGGGTGCCGAAGGGCTGGGTGTCCACGGTGCCCGCGGCGCGTGCGTAGACCAGCTCCCGCTGCAGCCGGTTGAACGGTTTTCCGTCCTCGTTGTTTTCAACGAAGTACTGCCTGATTTCCGGGCTGATAAACTCGAAACCGTAGCGCAGGTGGCCGATGACCGGATAGTTGCGCAAGACATTGTGCGTGGCCCAATGGATGTCGTAGATGCCAACAAGAATAAGCGGCACGACAATGACAAGCATCCACCAGAATGGCGGCCAGGCTTGGGCAATCAGCGCGACGACCACCAGGGCCACCACTGACACTATATAAAAGGCCGTTCGCATCATAACCTGCTTCCTCCGCCACCCGTTCATCCGGCGCCCGGTCAGGGTCACCCGATTGCAAATTAGCCGGCAACGCGTATTTCGGATTGCCCGGCATGATTGCCAATCCGCGTTGCGATTCAGAAGACTACTTCCTGCGGCCGCGCAACGCCAGCGTGCGGTCTAACGGGTAATCAAGCACCATTAAAAATTCATCAAGGCGATGTGCTGCCGGTGATCCAGTCCATGACAGGGTTGTGCTTTTGTGCAAGCAACCGAGACATGGTGTAGTGATTGATCCCCGGAAGGATCATCAGCTCGTTGTGGATCGCGGCATTCGCCAGGCGGCGGCTGTAGTCCTGCGACTGGGCGATGAACTGTTCGGTTTCCTCGCCGCCGGCGGCAATGAGAATGCCGGGACGCCCGACCACCACGTCGGCCCGCGTGTTCAAATTCAGGACATCCGCATCGCTCAGATGCAGGTCGCGGTTGAGAAAGGACCGCTTCATCGGGCCAAGGTCATAGAGGCCGCTGAGCAATGCCGCTTTGCAGATGCCGGAACCACCTGGCCAGTCCTTCTCCAGAATCTTGGCGGCAAGGAAGGCACCGACGGAATGCCCGCAGAGGACGATCCGGTTCGGATCGCCGTTCCACTGGCTGATATTCTCCCTCACCCATTCGAAGGATACCAATATCTGCCGGACGATTTCTGAAACCGGAACACGCGGCGCAAGGTCGTAGTTGACCAGCGCGACTGTGTATCCGTATTTCACCATCTGAAGTGCAATGTACCGGTACTGGCTTTTGTCGAGCGCCCGGAAGTAACCGCCGTGAATGAAAACAAATACCGGTGCACCTGGAGCCCGCGCCGGGAAGATATCCAGTTTTTGACCTTCGCTCCCGCCATAGCTGATATCCAGCGCGCATCTGAGAAGGCGCTGCGCCAAATGACTTTGAGCAACATTCTTCAACAGATGAAGCCGGGCAAAAGGGTGTCTTTTCCGGAGATCGAACTGGTCGTCAAACTCCGCTGTCTCCTGGCACTCTTCACTCTTTTTGTCGCCGGTATTCATTTTGGCAAACCTCTGGAAATATCGCGCAACCTTATCGTTGACTGAAGAAATTGAAAGAATGCACGCATCCTGACCGACGGGTTTTTGTTGAAGCGTGTCAGATCCGACCACGTTGACGAACATTTGTGTGTAGCAGACTGAGTTAAGTGATTTGCCGTACAGGAAAAACGCGGTGTCCAAAATCAATCGGTTTGCCACGCTAATATCCGACAACGAACACAATCCGGGCTCAATTTGGCCGCGAATCTGGCCTTTCTATCGGTCCGCTGATTGTCGGGCCGTTAGCCGGCAGGAGCAGGTGGCACGAAATCCTATACTGCCCCAAGCCAATTGAACCTGGAGAAACAAAATGAAAATCAAGAAACTGGCCACAGCCCTTGTCGCGGCGATGGCAGCTAGCTTTCTGCACACTGCAGCATCGAACGCCGCCGACACGCCGCCGGCACCGACACCGGAACCGGCGCAGAAACGCCATTTGACCAAGGTGGGCATGCTCACCTGTGACAGTTATGGCGGCTTCGGTTATGTCATTGGCTCCTCCAGCGATCTGTCCTGTACCTTCAAAAACCGGCACGGCAGTCACGAATATTACAGCGGCGACATCACCAAGCTTGGACCGGATATCGGCTACAAGCGCCATGAGCGGCTGGTCTGGGCTGTTTGGGCTCCGAGCTACCAGGTTCCGCAGGGCCGTCTGGACGGGACGTATCTTGGTGTATCGGCCGCCGCCGGCCTCGGCCTCGGTGTCGGCGCCAATGTGCTGGTGGGTAATCTGAATAACAATCTCAACCTTGTTCCGGTCAGCGTCAGTGCCAATGTCGGATTGAACGCATCGGCAGGCATCGGCGCTCTGACCCTGACGAGTGACACCGCCGCCCGCTAAGGCAACAGCGGTTCCACCGAAAGCCCGGTTAAATTTCTGTAATAACCGGGCTATTTCTCAATCACCGGTTTAAAACACAAAATTCATAATCTAAATTGGGATTACGCAAGCGAGCGGAGCCCCAATTAATGTCCGAGAAGACTGATTCTGAGCATTCGTCTGAGACTGAAGGCGAGTCCACAAGGGGCGCGGGACCTGATGGAACCGCCGATGGCCACGCTCATGAGGATGAGGCTCAAGCACTGATCGATCCGGTTTGCGGAATGACCGTCACGGACGCGGACAAGGCGCCGCAGTCAGAATTCGGTGGTGACAACTATGTCTTTTGCTCGGAAAAATGCCAGCAGGCTTTTCTGACGGACCCGTATTTCTACACGTCCGGCAATGCGGGACGCGTCACGCAGACGATGGCAGAGGACACGACCTATACCTGTCCCATGCATCCGGAAATCATCAGGAACGAGCCGGGCTCATGCCCCATATGCGGCATGGCGCTCGAACCGGTCGGCGCAGCGCCCGACGGGCCCAACGAGGAACTGACCGATTTCACGCTCAGGCTCAAGGTGAGCCTTATTTGCGCAATTCCATTGCTGATTTTGACCATGGGACCGATGGTCGGCATTCCGGTCCGCTCGCTGTTCGGCGAAAAGATATCAATCTACATCGAATTCGTGCTTGCAAGCCCGGTCGTCCTGTGGGCTGCCCTGCCCTTTTTCCAGCGCGGTCTGCAATCGATGCGTACGCTCAATTTCAACATGTGGACGCTGATAACGCTCGGCGTATGCGCGGCCTATGGCTACAGCGTCGTCGCTACCTTTTTACCGGGCCTGTTTCCGGCGAAATTCCAGATGGATGGCGGCCACGTTCCGGTTTATTTCGAGGCGGCCGCCGTCATTATCGCCCTCATCTTTGCCGGTCAGGTGCTGGAGTTGCGGGCGCGTGAACGCACCGGGGACGCCATACGCGCCCTTCTGGACCTTGCCCCAAAGACAGCACGGCGTATTCTGACCGACGGCAGCGAATATGACGCGCCGCTTGAAAACATCATCGGGGGTGACCGGCTGCGCGTCAGGCCGGGCGAGCGCGTGCCGGTCGACGGTGTCGTAGTGGACGGCCGCAGCGCGGTCGACGAAAGCATGATCACGGGCGAACCGGTCGCAGTTGAAAAAGCGGAAGGCGACGGTCTGACGGGCGGGACACTCAACAAGAACGGCAGCCTCGTCATGGCTGCCCAGCGGGTGGGCAGCGAAACGACCCTTGCACAAATCGTCAACATGGTCTCAAGCGCCCAACATTCGAAGGCGTCCATACAAGGGCTTGCCGACAAGGTGGCATCCTATTTCGTGCCGACCGTCGTTGCCATTGCGATCATCGCATTCATTGTGTGGCTGGCAGTCGGCCCGTCACCGGCATTCATTTTCGCGATGATATCGGCCGTTTCCGTACTGATTATTGCCTGCCCGTGCGCACTCGGACTTGCGACGCCCATGTCGATCATGACGGCAACAGGCCGCGGCGCGCAGGCAGGCGTTCTCGTCAAGGATGCGCAGGCGCTGGAAAATCTCGGTCATGTCGACGTGCTCATCGTCGACAAGACCGGCACATTGACGGTAGGCAAACCGCAACTGACCGACGTCATCCGGCAGTCGCACCACAGCAAGAACACGATCCTGAAACTGGCGGCAACGCTGGAAAAGGGATCGGAGCACCCGCTGGCGGAAGCCATTGTCCAGGGCGCCGAGGACGACAAGCTGTCGCTTGAAACCATGATCAATTTCGAGGCGATTACCGGCAAAGGCGTCATCGGAAAAGTAACCGGCCGCGATGTGGCGCTTGGAAATGATGCGCTCATGGAGGCTTTGGGCATTGACACCGCACAAGCTGCACCGGTGGCTGAGGAACTGCGCCATGCCGGCAAAACGGCAATGTTCGTTGCTATTGAGGGCGAACTGGCTGGCATTGTCGCGGTCGCCGATCCGGTCAAGGAAAATGCGCGGACTTCGATCAGCGCCCTGCACGAGCAGAATATAATCGTTGTCATGGCAACCGGCGACAATGAAACCACGGCAAATGCTGTTGCGGCTCAACTCGGAATCGATGAGGTGCACGCAGGTGTTCTGCCGGCGGACAAGAAGCGGCTTGTCGACGACCTCAAGGCGCAGGGCAGCCGCGTCGCCATGGCGGGCGACGGCATCAACGACGCCCCGGCGCTTGCCGCTGCCGACGTTGGTATCGCCATGGGAACCGGCGCGGATGTCGCCGTGGAAAGCGCCGGCATTACGCTTTTGAAGGGCGACCTTTCAGGCATCGTGCGGGCGCGCAATCTGGCGCGCGCCACATTGCGCAATATCAGACAGAACCTGTTCTTCGCCTTTGCCTATAACACGGCCGGCATTCCGATCGCGGCAGGCATCCTCTACCCACTCACCGGTACTCTGCTGTCTCCGATGCTTGCGGCGGCGGCGATGAGTTTATCGTCCGTTTCGGTAATTACCAATGCGCTGCGGCTGCGGACGGTCAAACTCTAAAACAAGCTGGCTAATCGTTGCGTCAGCCTTTTCGCACAACACCTTGCGTTAGCTAACTTTTCTGCTTTTCAAGGCGTTGCAGAACGCTTTCGCACCAGGCGATCCAGCCCTGTTCGTACTGGATGCCCAGTTCGAGGCCCATGAGCTTGCCGAGATCCTCCGCTGGAGGCTGCCCATCACTAAAGCGCACATCCCTTATGTGGTAGTACTGACCCAGTTGCTCGCGATGGGCCTCGAGCCGCGCTGCCACCTGTTCCCGCAGTGCATCCTTGTCGACATATTCAATCGCCTGCAGCCGTACCAGCAGGTCGTCCTTTATCAATGGAAGCGCCACAGGCTCGCGCGACCATTCCTTAAGGGCGTCCTTGCCGCTTTGCGTGATGCTGTAGGCAATTCTGTTCGGCTTGCCGGACTGGATTTCCTCGATCGATGTCACATGCCCCTGTTCCCCGAGCTTTTTCAGCTCCCGATAGATCTGCGGATGGGTGGCCTTCCAGAAAAACCCGATGGATGTGTCAAAGAATTTCGCCAGATCGTAACCCGACATCGGACGCTCGGTGAGGCAGACCAGGATTGCATGAGAAAGGGCCACGTGCGGGAAAACTCCATTTTTTCGTTGTCATTTCTATTGAACTTTGCATATATGTGTCAATGCACATATGAGTGATGTCATCCTGCGCATGCATGGGAGGAAACCGATGACAGCTTTACAGGGACTGCAGCCTGAAGCGCAAAAAACCCTCACCCGTTGGCACGAAATACTGATCCAAAAGGACACCAGCACCCTGGCTGAAATTACATCCGACAGTGTCGTATTTCGCTCACCGGCCGTTTTCACGCCCTTTGCCGGCAAGCAGGCCTTTGTTTTCATCATCGCAACGGTGGCAGGCCTGTTCGAAGACTTCCGCTATCACCGCCAGTTCGCCTCCGCAGACGGATCGAGCGCTGTCCTGGAATTCGAAGCAAATATCGGCGACAAGACCCTGAAGGGCATCGACATGATCCGCTTCGACGAAAACGGCCTCATTGCCGAATTCGAGGTGATGATCCGCCCCGCCAATGCGCTTGTGGCCCTGGCTCAGAAAATGGGAGAACAGGCCGGACCCGGTCTTGCGCATATGCGCGCAGCCAGCGCCTGATATTCGAAAGCCAGCCAATTGATGTTCCCGAAATAGGAATAGTCCATGACCCAGTACCCCCACATCTTCACGCCGCTTGATCTTGGTTTCAGGACCCTGCCCAACCGTATTTTGATGGGCTCCATGCATACTGGGCTCGAGGACCGCAAGGCGCATGAGCGTGTCGCCGCCTATTTTGCCGAAAGAGCCCGTGGCGGCGTGGGGCTGATGGTAACGGGAGGCGTCGCGCCAAACGAAGAAGGCGCAGCCCTGCCCGGTGCAGGCAAACTTTCCGTGATGGATGAGGTCGCAGAACACGTCCCCACGACACAGGCCGTCCACGCCGAAGGCGGGACAATCGCGATGCAAATATTGCACTCAGGACGCTACGCCTATCATCAGGGCGGCGTCTCGGCTTCGGCAATCAAGTCGCCGATCTCTCCCTTTGCACCGATCGAACTCGACGAGGCGGGCATAGAAAAGCAGATCGCGGATTTCGCAAATTGCGCGACACTTGCCCGCGAAGCCGGTTATGACGGCGTCGAGATCATGGGATCAGAAGGCTATTTCATCAACCAGTTCCTGGTAACGCACACCAACAAGCGCGAGGACGATTGGGGCGGCGCCTACGAGAACCGCATGCGCCTGCCCGTCGAAATCGTCAAACGGGTGCGCAAGGCGGTCGGCGACGACTTCATCATCATCTACCGGCTCTCAATGATCGATCTCGTTCCCAACGGTTCAACCTGGGAAGAGATCGTTCAGCTCGCAAAGGCCATCGAGGCGGCGGGCGCGACCATCATCAACACCGGCATCGGCTGGCACGAGGCGCGCATTCCGACGATCGCGACCTCGGTGCCACGCCGCGCCTTTACCTGGGTCACCAAGCGGCTGATGGGGGAAGTCTCGATCCCGCTGATCACCTCCAACCGCATCAATTCGCCGGAAATCGCCGAAAGCGTTCTGGCCGACGGATGCGCTGATATGGTTTCCATGGCCCGCCCGTTTCTCGCCGATGCGGAGTTCGTCAAGAAAGCGCAGGAAGGCCGAGCGGACGAAATCGCGCCCTGCATCGCCTGCAACCAGGCGTGTCTCGATCACACATTCCAGTTGCAGCTTTCCACATGCCTCGTCAATCCGCGCGCCTGCCACGAAACCGAACTCAACTATGAGCCGGCTGATAAACCGCGCCGGATTGCCGTTGTCGGCGCCGGCCCGGCAGGTCTTGCGGCAGCGCTGGTTGCTGCCGAACGCGGTCACGAAGTCACATTGTTCGACAAGGCTTCCGAGATCGGCGGCCAGCTCAACATGGCCAAACGGATACCGGGCAAGGAAGAGTTCGTCGGCCTTGTCGACTATTACAAGCGCCAGCTCGAACTGAAGCAGGTCCGCACCGTCTTAGGCACGCTTGTGGAGCCGGACGCACTGCGCGAACAGGGTTACGATGAAGTGATTGTCGCCACCGGCGTTCTGCCGCGCGATCCTGAAATTCCCGGGCAGGACCATCCGAAGGTCCTGAGCTATATCGACGTGCTTCGGGACCAGAAGCCAGTCGGCAAGAAGGTTGCGGTTGTCGGTGCCGGCGGCATCGGCTTTGATGTCTGTGAGTACCTTGCCCATGAAGGCCACTCACCGACCGAAGACCTGGAACTCTGGAAAAAGGAATGGGGCGTTGGCGATCCCGCCGAAACACGCGGCGGGCTACGGCCAGAAGGTGCACAGCCGGAAGAATCGCCCCGCGAGATCACGCTGCTGCAGCGCAAGGCAAAGAAACACGGGGCCGGTCTCGGCAAGACGACCGGATGGATCCACCGCGCGGCACTGGCAATGAAAGACGTCCAGATGCTCGGCAACGTCAACTACGAGGAAATTGGCGACCAGGGCCTGCGCATCTCATTTGGCGAGGAGCGGCGCGACCCGCAATGGCTGGATGTCGACACCATCGTTATTTGCGCCGGCCAGCTTTCCGACAACAGCCTTGCCGCTGAACTGGAAAGCCACGGTATTGCCAACCAGATCATTGGCGGTGCCTTCAAGGCCGGCGAATTGGACGCCAAACGCGCCATCGATCAGGGCAGCCGCGTGGCTGCAGCGCTCTAAATTACAGAAAAACCTGCCGCGTAAATCGCGGCAGGTGTCTTTCTTCTACAACTGCAATTGCAGATGCGGTTTACCGTCCGATGTCTTTTGCGGCGTGGTTCCTTCGGAATTGATCACACCGTGCACCCTTTGGCGGTAGGCGGAAAAACTGTCGAAGGTCACCACATCAACGGGCTCGTCGAAGTGCAGCGTCACCCGGAACCGGTCATGTGCCGGCAGGGTGTGAACGCCAAGAACGCGGCCGGTAAAGGGTTGACCAAGATAGGTCCCCCTTACGGCCTCGCCGACATAGACGGGTGCCATCGGCGGCGCGTTCGACGCCATCGCGCAAATGGTGTTCCAGTCCTTGTACCCATGCTGATGGGCAATCGCTTCAAGGGCCTCGGAGTGCCCCATCGGCCGGCTGGTTTCGGCCAACGATTTTCGCAATCGTCGCGCCTGGTCTTTCAGTGTTTCAATCGTCGGCAGTGTGTTGGTCATTCTTCGCCTCATACAGTGTGCGCATGCTGGAGAAAAACGGGGCTCGCATTACCATCAGTCCAGATGCTCTGAATTGGCGGTGACAAAATCTAAAGAGGGCTTCACCATGGCTTTCGCCCGCGAGCGGCAGGTGCCTCGAACCAGGAGCCTATAAGGGGATGATGGCGGTATTTGTCAAGGGGCTGCGATACATGAAGAACCTTCACGTTACCTTGAATAGGCAAGCGGCTGAACATACGTGCAAGCTGTGAGAAAGAGAGGCGGCCTCCATGAAAATTCTCATTCTGACCATCGGCTCACGTGGCGACGTTCAGCCCTATGTTGCGCTCGGTCAGGGTCTGAAGGCGACCGGCCACGAGGTCACGCTCGCCACCTGCGAGCGGTTTCGCGGTTTCATCGAAGACAGGGGCCTGAACTATGGCTTCATCAGCGACGACCTGCTCAAGATCATCGATTCCGATCAGGGCAAGGCGCTGATGGAGGACACGACCAATGTCTTTCGGACCATTGCCGCAATGATCAAAATGTCGCGGCAGGTCGCACCGTTGAGGCGCAAGGCCGTTGAAGACAGCTGGGCCGTCGCACAGGCCGTCAAACCCGACATGGTGCTGTTTCACCCGAAGGCCGTTCTCGGACCGGCGATAGCTGAGAAATTTGACGTGCCCTGCATTCTAGCAACACCCATTCCCATGATCGTGCCGACGGGTGAATTTCCTTGCGTCGGCTTTCCCGATTTCAAACTGGGCGGCTGGTACAACCGGCTCGGCTACCGGATCGTCAATGCGATGATCAAGGCGTCCTCGTCAAAAGATGTGCGGGCGTGGCGAAAACAAACCGATACGCCGGTCAAACGCACCAATGTCGATTATCTAAACGACCAGGCCGGAAATCCGATACCGGCCCTGCATGCACTCAGCAGCCATGTCCTTCCCAGGCCGTCCGACTGGCCGGAAACGGCCGTCATGTCGGGCTACTGGTTTCTCGATACGGACGACGACTGGCTCCCACCGGAGGAATTGCAGGCGTTTCTCGACAACGGGCCGCCACCGATTTATGTCGGGTTCGGCTCAATGTCCGGGCGCAATCCGAAACGGCTCGGCGGCGCCGTTATCGAAGCGCTTGAGCGAACGGGACACCGGGGCATTCTTGCCACCGGATGGGGCGGGCTCCAGGCAAGCGATCTGCCGGATACCATCTTCATGATCGACCAGGTTCCGCATGACTGGCTGTTTCCCCGCGTCGCGGCTGTTGTCCATCATGGCGGCGCTGGGAGTACCGCAGCAGGTTTGAGGGCGGGCAAACCGACCCTGATCTGCCCGTTTTTTGCAGACCAGCCTTTTTGGGGAAAAACCGTTCATGCGCTGGGCGCGGGGCCGAAGCCCATCATGCAGAAGAAAGTGACGATGGATGGCCTAACGAAAGGTTTCGATCAGCTGATCCACAATGACGAAATGCGGCAATCCGCCGAAAACATCGGTGAGAAACTTCGCGCGGAGGATGGTGTCGGAAATGCCGTTGCCTTTATTGAAAAGGTGGCTGCCGACCGACCGGTAATCGCCTGAAAACCTGCCAGACTGAAAGGGCGCGGCGAACCGCGCCCGTTTCTTTTGTCATGCCGGAACAGCGTCTTTTTCCGAATTCTGAATGAGTTCCGGGCGGATCGAACCGGCGGAGCCTTCCATGACGGCTATCCAGTTCACCAATAGCCGGTCGCAGACCTTGGAAAACGGCGCTGCCATGAAGCGGAACATGAGGCCGTTCAATAGGCCGGACCTGGCGGTCACCTTGAAGACCATGGTGATTTGCGTTCCACCCGGAACGGGCGCGAGTGACCACGTTCCGGTGAGCTGCGCAATCGGATAGGGATAGTCCGCCGCTTCGGTATGAACGCGGAAAGCAAATGCCCTGCCCTCTTCCCAAAGTGTGCAGGTTTCATTCCAGCTTCTACCGTTGGTATCGGTGCACCGGCGCTCCGTATCCGGCCCGGAACCGCGAAGCACCTCGACCTTTGAAAGATTGTCCGCGACATCCGCATAGGCTTCGTGATGGCTCATGACCTGCCAGACACGGTCGGGTGATGCTTTTGTAAAGCCGGTTGCCGAAAGCGTCAGCCTGCGTCCGTCGGTTTCGGCCTCAACTTCGTGCCGGCCCTGATAGAGGACGGAAAGCCCGAACACCTGCTCGATCGCGAACAGTGCGACAATGGCCGCGACACCACCGACAATCCAGGCACCAGCAGACGTCCAGAGCCCCGGCAGGAAGATCAGCAGATCAATGCTTGCCAGCACCCAGCCTATGTCCATGGCGGTTATGAGTTTGGCCCGGCCACGGCTGATATTGGCCTGACTTGCCGTCCACAGGACAAAGGCCGCAAAAGCCAACAGCCCGATGCCGAGTTCGAAAATAACAGTGGCGGACGACATTCCAAGCAGCGTGAAGAGCTGAGTAAACAGCAATGCGGATATGCCGTCGGCTGCAACGAGGCATGCAATACCGGTAAGCAGCGAAAAGATGCCGTTGGCCGCCAGCACAAGGCGCAGCGGACGCGCATTTGATTGATACCTAATCATGACCGTTCCTTTCGGTTGGTTGACCCATGCCCGGATCGTAGAAAACGGAGGAATGGCAGCAACTACCTGCCGGGTAGTTGTTTTTGAGCCGCACCCGGCCAATATGAAGCGGCCAACGGAGTTGTCGCACGATGCAGTCAAACGATTTTCCAAGCCTGCTCAAATCCTGGCGGGCGCGCAGCAATGTCAGCCAGCTGGATCTGTCGCTGATGTGCGACGTTTCGCAAAAGCACATCAGCTTCATCGAATCGGCACGCTCGTCGCCGAGCCGGTCGATGGTGCTGCAGATTTGCGAGGCGCTGGACGTGCCCCTGCGCGACCGCAACGGGCTGTTGCATGCGGCCGGGTTCGCACCGGAATACAGCGAAAGCACGCTGAGCGAGCCGGAGCTTGCCGCAGTCGATCAGGCCCTCAACATGATGATGCAGCAGCAGGACCCCTTCCCTGCCATGGTTGTCGACGGGCTGTTCAACGTGCAGCGCGCCAATCGAGGCGCCATGAAGCTGCAGGGTTTTCTCTATGACGCGACTTCGCCGGAGGAGCTGCCGCCGATCGCCGGCAACATGATGCGCAGCCTTTTCTCACCCGAAGGCGTGCGTAGGCATGTTGCAAACTGGGATGTCGTCGCGCCGTTTTTGTTGCGGCAACTGCACGCCGAAGCACTGGCCAACCGTTCGGCGGGACCCGTCGCGGATCTGGTCAGGGAATTGGAAAGCTATGAGGGCCTTCCCGCGGACTGGAAAAAGTTCCAGCCCGGACACTGGCAGGCGCCGATCCTGACGGTCGACATCAAAAAAGACGGCGTCGATCTCAGCTTCTTTTCGACGATTGCAACACTCGGCACGCCGCGCGACATAACGCTCCAGGAAATCAGGATTGAATCCTACTTTCCGGCGGACGATGCGACACGGCGCTTTTTCGCCGATGCCTGACCGTCGGACGGGTCAATCGTCCCGGGGCGGCGCCGACAGTTCCGTTAGAATGGCGACAAGGGCGGGTATGACGATATCGACGATCACCCGCCCTGTTTCAGCCGAAGCAGACGACGGATCGCCGACGACGCCGCTTCCGGCGGACATATCCTTCATCGACCGGTACAGCGATACGGGCGCCGGGCGCAGCAAATCGGCATCGGCCCATGGCGCAAAGGTCTCGAATGTCTGTCCGGTCAGCGCCTCCGTTCTGACCTCTTCGGGTGCGATCAGCTGCATCAGGGATGTTTCAAATTCGCAGGCGTGGCCAACACCGAACGGCCCCGTCCTGCTGATGTCCATCAACGCTTCCGCCGCCACATCCCACCAGCTGGTGAAAGCAAGGCGCCCGCCGTCGGCGGAGAACTCCGGCCCGATCGCCTCGATGGCGACACGGCCGATCGCCTGGTTGCCGCCATGACTGTTGAGGATAAGCAGGTTTTTGAAGCCGTGCGCTTTTACGCAAGCGACGATATCGCGCAGATAGGCAAGGAGCGTTTCGTGCGAAACGGTCAAGGTACCGGCAAAATCCATATGATGACGCGAACAGCAGACCTTGATCTGCGGCAGCACGAGCACATTGTCAGCCATGCGCTTGTCAATGAGGTCGCAGAAATGCCGGCCGATCCGGCTGTCGACATCAAGCGGCAGATGCGGGCCATGCTGCTCGATTGCCGCGATGTTCAACAGCACCGGCGTGTTCCGGTCAATGCGGTCGAAATCACGAAAACTCAGCTTTTCCCATCTCATGGCTTTGCCGCCCACATTTCGATTTCAACAAGAAAATTTTCCAGCAGCGCGGCCTGGACGGCCGTGCGGACCGGCAGCGGATCGGGCATAACTTTGCGATAGACCTCATTGAATGCGGGCCAGTTTTTCAGGTCAGTCAGATAAACATTGACCTTGAAGACGTCGGCGAAGCCGCAATCAGCGGCCGCCAGTTGCCGCTCGCAGTTCATCAGGGTATGGCGCGATTGCTCTTCTATATCCTCGGCAAAGAGCGATCCGTCATCCTTGATTGCGACCTGGCCGGAAATCACCACCAGAGATCCCGCCTTGATTTCAAGCACCGGAGAATAGGGACCGGCGGTCGTGTGCTGTTGTGAGGCGGGAACGATTTTTACCGTGTTGTTCGTACTCAGTGACAATGTTTCACTTCCCTGAAGCTCAGTTCCGAATTATGCGGGGCGCGGCCCCGGAAGGAGCCGCGCCATTCATTTACTGCAGATAAGGCTCACTGTTGGCCTTGTTAACTTCCGTGCGGAACAGTTCAAGCAGTTCCACGGCTTTCGTATCACCGCTCTGCTCGATCAGTTCGATCACCGCCGGCTGTGACGCGGATTTGAAACGCTCCCGGTCTTCGGCAGACAACGCTGTGATTTCAATTTTGTCTGCAAGGCCGCTCAAGCCCCGGTCAGACGCTTCAATGATCCGGCTCAGGCCACGGCTCGCAGCCACACAGGATTCGGCTGCTTTTCGAACAATGGTCTGTTCTTCCGGTGTCAGCCCGTCCCAGAAGGTTTTCGAAATCACGAAGGTGTAGGGCGAGAAAAGATGATTGGTCAGCGTCATGTATTTCTGCACTTCGAACATCTTCCAGAACGAAATGATCGGGATCGGGTTCATCTGGCCGTCGATAACGCCGGTCTGAAGGCCCGTATAGACCTCGCCCCAGGCCAGCGGATAGGCTTCGCCGCCCAGCGACTGAATGACAGCCTGGTGTGCCGGGACCGTCATGGTACGGATGCGGATTCCCTTGAAATCGTCGAGCGTGTTGATAGGCCGCTTTGAGTTGGTGACGGCAAAAAAGCCACCGGTGTCGGGAAAACCGAGAACCTTCACATCGCCCAGGACACTTTCGATGTCCTCTGCAAACGCCTCGCCAAAAGGCCCGTCAAACACACGGTAAGTCGATGCATTGCTGTCAAAGGCAAAGGGCAGGTTCAGAACGTCAATCCTCGGATAGTAGGAAGCCAGGGCGCCCGTCGATGCAAGCGTTGCCTGGATGACATTGTCGCGCACCATCTGCACATGCTCGCGCGCATTGCCGAGCTGGTTGGAGGGGAACACCTCTGTTTTGATGCTGCCGTTGGTCTCGTTCTCGATGATATTGTTGAACACGGCCGTACAGGCATGTGCCGGGTTCTCGAACGGATCAGTCTTGTTGTCGTGTGCGAATTTCAGCAGCTTAGTGTCCGCCGACGCCGACGCGGCAGCCAAGGACAGGCTTGCTGCGACAACGCCGCCCAACAGTAGGGATAGGGTTCTGGATTTCATGGCTTATTCCTCCCAGGCTCATGATGATCAGGTTGACGCCGCCAAATTGGCGACAATTAAAGCTGCCGGCCCTTTCGGGTGTTGCGTGAGCCGCAAAGGCTTGCCGGACAAGGGCCCGCCACCGTTTGCGCCTTATCGACCGTTGGCAGGTCCGCCGGCAAATTCGGACCTATGGGTAACACCGGCTCACGCAACATTCTGGTATCCCGTTCTATTTTCGAACTGCTGACGTCAGACAAAACCGAGTGCACGCGGCAGCAGCAGCACCGGCCATTCCCAGAACGCGATCAGCAGGAGAATTGCGATCTCGGCGATCAGGAACGGCCAAAGTTTCAAGGCAATTGCTTCAATACGCTCACCCGTGACGGAAGCCAGGACGAACAGACAGGCCCCGACAGGTGGCGTCATTAGCGAGATGTTCAAGGCAAGCACAAACACGATGCCGGCATGGATCGGCTCCATGCCGATCTCGACCGTCAGTGGAACCAATATCGGAGCAAGGATGATCAGGATCGCAGTGATGTCCATGATCATCCCGATGGCCAGAAGCACGATCACGATCAGCAGCAGGATCATCCAGGGTTCGCTTGCGACCGTTATCACCCAGTTGGCGATTTCCTGCGGAATTCTGTTGAAGCTAATCCACCATCCGAGCACTGCGGCAAAGGCCACGATGACAAAAATAACACCGGTAATGCGGCCCGTGCGCACAAGCATGAAAGCCAGATCACGCATCGACAGGTTCCGGTAGATGAAAAACCCGAGAAACAGTGCGTAGGCGACCGCGACGGCCGCCGCCTCGGTCGGTGTAAAAATGCCGCCGAGGATACCGCCGAGAATAATGATCGGCATAAGCAGTGCCGTCAGCGCGCGGTGGGTCGCCCTGGCGACCTCGCGAAGGGAGGCCCGCCGCTGGTTGACGGGAAGTTCGTTGTGCCTGGCACCAAGTGCGATCACGGCCATGCACACGATACAGATCAGCAATCCCGGAATGATACCGGCGGCAAAAAGTCCGCCGATCGAAACGCCCATGAGTGATCCATAGACAACCATCAAGCCGGATGGCGGGATAGTCGGCCCAATGATCGAGCCGGCCGCTGTAACCGCGCAGGCATAATCGCGCCGGTATCCTTCCCGCACCATCTCGGGCACAAGGGTTCTGCCGAACGCAGCGGCATCGGCCGTCGCAGCGCCGCTGAGGCCGGCGAAAAACACCGATGCCAGCATATTGGTGTGCGCCAGCCCGCCACGGAAATGCCCGACGATCGACTGCGCGAGTTTCACCAGCCGCGACGTAATGCCAATGTGGTTCATGATCTCGCCGGCAAGGATGAAGAACGGCATTGCCAGAAACGGAAATATGTTGAGCCCGTTGAATATCTTGCCCGGCCCCTGCGCAAGGAAGGCACTTCCGCCGGTCATGTAGAGACCCGCGACGCCGGCCACACCTATGGCAAAGGCAATCGGCGTACCGAGGAGGGTCAGGACAACGAAGATCAGAAGCACCGTCATCGTCAGGCCTCCCCGCCTTGGGTCTCGACCGTATAGTGGCCGAGGTCCCGGATGCCGACGAGAACCGTCTGGATGGCACATAGGGCGGCCGAAGCGGGAACCGCGGCGAAAGGAAGTAGCAGGCTCAACCCAAGGATCATCGCCTGGCGCGATTCACCCTTTTGCGCAAAACCCACGCCGTAGATGACGAGATAGACAAACAGCGCCAGCGTCACGAGGTCGACGGCGACAAGAACGGATTTTCGCGCTCCCCCCGGGAACCGGCGGATCAGGACGGACAGGCCGATATGTTCCCTGCGGGCAATGCCCGATGACGCGGCAAGAAGCGCGGCCCAGATCATCAGATAGCGGGCCAACACTTCCGGCCAGGGCAACTGCCAATGGAAAAGATAACGGTCCATGACTGCCAGCCACACATCAAGAACAAGCAGACCAAGCAACGTGGCAACCGCTGCCTCGACAACCATATTGAGAAAGCGGCTGAGCTGGCCGGACCGCTCGGACATTGATTTAAGATCAAACATCGCGACCTCCCTGCCCGCTCAGTCGGTCACTGACCGGCCGGCCACCGAGAATTCTTCGACCGCTGCGTCATCCAGCTCGACGCCAAGTCCTGGAGCTTGCGGCACGTCGACGAAAGGCGGGTTGAAGTTGAGCGGCTGCTTCAGAAGGTCATGCTTGCGGATCAGCCGGCCAAAAATATCGCTCGGCAGCGTGCATGAAACGGCAGACGCTGCCTGATGCACATACATGGCTTCAAGGATGCCCAGATCAATCTCGGATCCGTGCCAGCAGGAAAGATTGGCCGCGTGCGCTATGTGCGTGAGCTGCTGAAATTTTGCCAGTCCGGCATTGAAATTAAAACCGTCGACAGCGCCATGCATGAGCGCATTGACCGCTTCGTAAACACGCTGCCCCTGATACACGTACGGCAACGATACATGCAGGAAGACAGGTATCGCGGTAATTGACCGCAGCCGTTCGTAATCCTGCAGCATCCAGCGCGGAATGGGGTCTTCCAGCAGCAGGACGTTGCCTATTTTTTCCAGCTCCCGGGCGATACG
Source organism: Hoeflea sp. TYP-13 (assembly GCF_040932035.1). Lineage (NCBI taxonomy): Bacteria > Pseudomonadati > Pseudomonadota > Alphaproteobacteria > Hyphomicrobiales > Rhizobiaceae > Hoeflea > Hoeflea sp. TYP-13. The sequence goes on along the minus strand of NZ_JBFRBB010000001.1, from coordinate 1,773,531 downwards.
TTTTGCTTCACCGAGATTTTCCCAGCGCTGATTCGGGTCGAGAATAATCTTCATGCCGGGTGCGTGCCTGGCAATCTGTTCGCTCCAGCCGATACAGTCGTCTTCAAGATCGGTCTTGAGCTTGATGCAGCCATAGCCCCGGTCGGCATATTGGCGCGCCCAGGGACCGATTTCCTCAACTGTCCGGTGGCTTGACCAGGCACCGACATGCACCCTGTCACGCACCGCACCGCCGAGAAGCTGGTGCAGCGGCACATCCATCAGCTTGGCTGCGGCATCCCATATGGCGCACTCAAATCCGTCATATTCCCGGCATAATGCAATTGGCAGCGCCTGGCGGGAAAGTTGTGAAATCCGTTGGCCAATCAGCTTGCCGGCGACGTCTTCAAGAACGTCCCAGGAATGCCCGCGGTAAAATTCGCCAAGCGCGACAATGCCGCCTTTGAGCTGCATGCGCATGACAACCTTGCTGAGTTCATCGAACTGGGTCGACCAGTCGGGCTTGCCCTTGACGGGCAGCATATGCAGGGGCTTGTCCAGCCCTTTCGAATTGATCACGTCCGCATGCGCCGGAACGACAACTTCATCAAATCTGAATGAGACAATCCGATCGCGAGCCAATGCGTATCCTCCCTGCAATGCGGTTTTCCTATCATGCAAAATGTAGCTTTGCAAATATTTTATTCACAAATGTTTGTAATACTATATATATGAACAGGTAAGGTTGTGCCGAAATATCCGGCAATGTAAGAAAACTGCGCCGCCAGAGCTGGATGGAGCCGATATGCCGCATGAGGAAAATTCTTTAAGTTCACAGCGACTGGTTTCGACGATTGAAGCGATGTCGGACGATTTTCGGCGCGCTGAAAAACAGATTGCCGAAATCGTCATGTCGCGGCCGGAGGAGGTGGTGCGGCTAAGTCTTAAATCGCTGGCTGACATTGCAGGTGTCAGCGAACCTTCCGTCGTGCGGTTTGCCCGCAAGCTCGGATGCTCGGGATATTCCGATTTCAAGCTGAGGCTGGCGCAGGAAACGGCGATCGAACGCATGTATGTCGATGCACCATCGAAGGCAAGGCAATCGGCCGTCGGCGATATGACCGAACGCCTTGCGCGAGCATCAAGCCACGCAATCTTGCAAGCCTTCGAGGATCTTGACCTGACAGCGCTCGATGAAGCAGCAGCGCTGATACACGGCAGCAGGCAGGTTTTCTGTTTCGGCACCGGCGGCAGTTCTGCAATCATGGCGATGGAGGCTGAAAACCGCCTGTTCCGCCTCAGCGTACCGGCGCAGGCCACATCCGACGCCTATCGCCAGCAAATGACGGCAGCGATCAGCGGGCCGGACGATACGATGCTGGTTTTTTCCGTGACCGGCCGCCCGAAATCTCTGATCAGTTGTGTGGATACCGCCGTCGAGCGGGGCATGCGGGTTATTGCCATAACCCGTCAGGGCAGTCCGCTGGCGAACCGGGCGACGATTGTCCTCAATGTCGACATCACCGATGACGAACTCTATTTCAACCAGCCCAACTGCACCCGGTATGCCCAGCTCATGGTTCTCGACTGCCTTTCCAGCCAGATTGCCGTGCTGCGCGGCACGCAAAGCGCTGAGAATCTGCACAACATCCACAAGCGCATGGGCGCACTGCACGGGGTCGTTGAACGCCAGCCCATAGGCGACTAGGCCAAAAATTCAGCCCTTGCCGAATTCCGGATTGTAGATCATTCCGACAGCATTGCCCCAGGGATCGGTAACGGTGGCGACCACGATCTCACCGCCGACATTCGTCGGTTTTTCGATGACGAGTGCGCCCAGGCCGGTCAGGTGTGCGACAGTTTCTTCAACATCATCGACACCCCAATAGGTCACGACATTGGTGGATTTCTCGCCGGCCGGTGTTTCATCGCGCATTAAACCCAGCTCAAAGCCGCCGATGTTGAAGCCGATGTAAAATGCGTCATCGAAATAGGGCTCCACGCCGAAGGCTTTGCTGTACCAGGCCTTGGCCTTTTCAACGTCGTCAACCTTGTAGATCGTCGTTCTCAGTCCGAGCATTTTTGAAGCCATTTCCTATTCTCCCGTATTCCTGACCAACGGTGCGATAACGTCCGAGGCAAATTGCCTGAAACCCGTTGCCGGGCGGCCGGTAATCTCTGCGACGGCCTCGGTAGTGTAATTTCCCCAGCCGGCACTGTAAGCCGTTCCATAGTCACGCAACACGCCCGCCATCCAGGGGTCAACTCCAAATTCGCACAGTGATTTGAATTGCTGCTGCGGATCGACAGGCACGTATGAAACCGGCCGCGCAAGCACCTCAGACAAAACCTTCGCGGCATCATGCCATGACAGGCTTTGCGGTCCGGTCAATTCGAATGTACGGCCGAGATGCTCGTCGGACAGCACACAGCGTGCTGCACATTGCGCAATGTCGCGTGTGTCGATCATTCCCATCCGGCCATCGCCCATGGAAAAACTGAACGTTCCGTCGGCGGCGAGCGACTGTACCGAGATAAGGAGGTTCTGCATGAAAAGATGCGGCCGCAATATCACATGAGGCAAACCAGAAGCCTCGAGATATCGCTCCGTGCATGCATGCAATCTGGTGTTTTCCGTCGGTCCGTCCGCTGCCGCTTTCAGCGCGGAGACACGTATAAGTCTTTTGAGCGCCGCACGGCGGGCCGCATCGATGAAACAGCGCGCATAAAGGTCGGCTTTCTCATGCGCGGGTGTAATCAGTACCGCTGCACCGACATCATTCAAGGCGCCCGCCAGCGATTCTCGGTCTTCGAAATCTGCAAAAACCGGATTCGCGCCCAGGCCTGCCATTTTGGCCGCTGCCGCCTCCGATCGCACTGTGGCGCGGACATCGCATCCGTCGTTGACAAGAAGCCTGACAAGATGCTGGCCGATGGTTCCGGCAGCACCGGTGACTAGAACGGTTTCTGGCATGAATTCTCCCTGGGGTCATGTGCAACTGGTTATGGGAGATGGAATACTATATTTCCAAAATGCAGATAATACCGCTATATTGGGAATAATTATCCAAAATATGGAATTATCGATGCACGATCTCAATGCGGTGGCCGTGTTTGTCCAGGTCGCTCAGTCCGGAAGCTTTTCGGCGGCGGCAAAGGAGCTGTCAATGCCGTTGTCGACGGTCAGCAGAAAGGTCTCCGACCTCGAAAACAGCATGAAGGTGAAGCTCATCGAGCGCTCGACGCGCAGCCTGCGCCTAACCGATATCGGCGCCATCTACTATGAGCATTGCAAACGCGGTCTGGAAGAGTTTCAGGCCGCCGACCTTGCGGTGGAAGATCGGCAGAACGAGGTCACCGGCCTGTTACGCATCTCGCTGCCGCCAAATCTGGCGGAAACATTGTTCGCGCCGATTATCGGTGAATTTCACCGGCAATACCCCAAAGCACGCGTAGCAGTGCTGGTTGCCGAGCGGATCGTCGATCTGGTTGAGGACGGGATCGACCTTTCGTTCCGGGTGGGCATCATGCGCGACACCAGCCTTGTCGCCCGCAGGCTTTTGACCTATCGGCATGTTCTCGTGGCAAGCCCCGAATATCTCTCCACACAGGGCACGCCGTCGACACTGGCTGATTTGTCAGACCATCGTTTCGTGACCTTCGGCTTTACGCCCGCTTCGGGCCCGCGCTGGACGCTGTATCGCGGCAACCGAACTGAAGAAATCGATATAAAACCAGCCCTTTGCGTCAACGACTACGCCGCCGTCAAAAGGGCTGCCCTGCTCGGTCAGGGTATAACGGAACTGCCATCGATATTCTGCGGACAGGCCTTTCGCGATCACGCACTGGTGCCGGTGTTGCCCGAGTGGCAATTCCAGGAGATCAGCCTGCAGGCGCTGCATTCGGGCAGGCGCAACATGTCACGACTGGCGCAACTGTTTCTCGATTGCTGCAGTGAGCATATAGAGGCTCTTGCGGCGGATACATGAATTCAATTGCGTGCGGTGCAGGAAATGCGGTAGCGATAGCCGATAACAATTTCACCTGTGGCAAATGCTTCAAATTCCGGCAACACACCCTTCGCTCGACCAGATACGCGATGCCCAGACCGCGCTCCGTGGCCGTGTCATCAGAACGCCGGTTCTGTCATTGAACCAGGCACCCATTGCGCAGTTGCTCGACAACGCCGCCTCTGTATCGATGAAACTCGAGCTGTTCCAGCATGCCGGCTCCTTCAAAGCGCGCGGTAATCTTCTCGGCTTGGACCGCCTCGATACCGATGAACGCGCCGCCGGCGTGATTGCGGCAAGCGGCGGCAACCATGCACTGGCCGTATCGTGGGCCGCAAACAGCCAGGGCGTGAGGGCAAAGCTGATCATGCCGAAGGCAACCGATCCCATTCGTGTGAAAGGATGTAAACGGCTCGGCGCCGAGGTTCACCTTGTTGAAAATATTGCGGCCGCCTTTGACGAAATGAACCGGATTGCCGCGGAAGATGGATCGACGGTCATGCATCCGTTCGAGGGGGGACACATGACACTCGGCGCAGCAACACTGGGCGCCGAAATTCTGGAAGACCTGCCCGATATCGACTGCATGATCGTTGCTGTCGGCGGCGGCGGGCTTATCAGCGGTGTGTCATCGGCGATCCGGCAGGCAAAACCGGATTGTGAAATCATTGGCGTTGAACCGATCGGCGCAGACAGCCTTTCACGCAGCTTCGAAGATGGCGAACCGGTTCGCATCGGCAAGGTCGACACGATCGCCGACAGCCTCGGCTCGCCCGCTGCCCTGCCCTACTCATTTTCCGTCGCTCGAAAATTTGTCAACCGCATGGTGCGTATCGAGGATCACCTGATGGTCGATGCCATGATTTTGATGCGTGACACGCTGAAGATCATGGCTGAACCCGCGTGCGCTGCTGCACTGGCGGCCGCAACAGGACCGTTGCGCGAGGCGCTTGCCGGCAAGAATGTCTGCATTCTCGCCTGCGGATCCAATATCGGTCCGGAGCGGTTTCGGGCGCTGCTGGCCGGCAGATAGATCGCTTCAGCGTTCCAACCGGCAATTTCGGAATTGCTCTGTCAAAAAGCTCCAACCTGCCTGCCGGTTAACCCTCAAAGTTAATGGTAAATGGACAATTAACTTGTTTGTCCTGACAACGCGTCCGTACATAGGCAAATGTTCAATAAAATCCATTATTTGTCTGTGGTCCAAAAAATAATCGAAATAATTTCGAATAGGGTGTGGCATTCACCGATTACACCGACGGTCATGTCGGCCATCGGGATTGGGCTCCTCTACAGCCTGGAAAACCATCACGTCACCCTGCCGTTTGCAGTCATGCTATGGGCTATGATCGCAACGCTGCTGTTTGCCATTTCAAAACGGCTGACGTTTTCCGTCGGTTGCGCATGGATGATTGTCGGAACGCTCTCTCTGATCTCGCTGATCAAGTTCAAGATGAAGGGATTTTCCCTGCACATCTACGATCTGTTTATTGCTGCCGGTGATATGGAACTGGTGAAATTCGTAACGGGCAATTACCTGCACCTGGTCGCACCGGTGCTGGTGACGCTGGTTCTGTTCGCGATTGCCGGCGTCTTCATGTTTCGACTGGACAGGCCAAGGAACCTGGCCATTTCCACACGTGTGCTGCCGGTCCTAGCGGTTATGGTCCTTCTGCCCATGACTTACCCGTCGGAAGCCTACAAGGAACAGCGCTATTTCTATTATCTGCAGGGGCGGCATGCGAGCGCTTTTTTTGTGTCGCTGCTCGACCTTCAATACACATTCGACGATAACGAGCTGGAAAAGAGGCTGTCCGCCCTGCCCGCCCAACCTCCGTTGTCGGGCACGGCGGTGTGCGGTTCGGGCGACAAGCCGGACATATTTGCCGTTCTTGAGGAAAGCCAAACCGATCCTGCCCTCTTTACCCAACTTAACAACAGGAACAGGCTGTCCGAGGACATGCGGGTTACCGGCGAAGCCATGCATCCTCTAAATGTCGAGATGTTTGGCGGCGGAACCTGGATCACCGGCCTGTCGTTCCTGACCGGGCTGTCGGCGCTCGATTTCGGATGGCGAAGCCCTTACCTCACCACCGAGCTGGAAGGTGCTGTTCACGGCGCTATTCCTCAGATCCTGGCGGATTGCGGATACAGAACGGTCGCCATGCTTCCCCTCGGCTACAACTTCGTAAACGAGGGACCGTTTCTCAAATCAATCGGGTTTGAAACCATCCTCGATGGTGATGCGATGGGTGCGCCGAGCCATCACATGAAGGATGATTTCTACTTCGAAACCGCAAAGAAACTCATCCGGGAGCACCGTTCCAAGGATGATAGGCCACTGTTTTTATATCTTCAGACAATGTTCCCGCACTCTCCTTACGAGTCGGCCTTGGCGCCTGACATTGAAATCGCCGGCGACCCGCTTCATGCCGATCCGCAGATTGCCGAATATCTGCGCCGTCTGCTGATCGCCCGATCCGACTATGCGGATTTTCGAAAATGGGCCTATGAAGCGGCTGCGGACCGGGGCCTCGTCACCCTGTCATTTGGCGACCACCAGACCTTTGTAACCATGCCGCTGATTGCAGAACTTGACGGGCAAAATCCGCTGGCGCGCACGGATTCACTTGCCTACCGAACCTATTTCACGCTTTCCGATAATCTGTCGGACAGTGCCGACGAAGCATATGAAAACACGCAGGCCATTGATATCGGCTTCCTCGGTGTGAAGCTGCTACAGTCCGCAGGCATTCCAGGATCCGATGTCTATATCGACCTGGCCGATCTCGCCGATAGATGCGGCGGCGCCTTCTTTGCATGTCCGCAGCGGGAACTGATCGACAGGCATTTGCGCAGCCGCATCGATGGCGGCCTGCTTGATCTATCCATCGGCGGCAATTCCAGTTAGAGCCATTGCCGAGTGGCTCTGATCCATTGGCGGGTTCGGCCTTCGGGATCGTCGTTGAGCGTGATGTCGGTTACCACCGCTGCGCTATCCGCGCCCGATGCAAACACACCGGGCAACCGTTCCGGATTCAGTCCGCCGATCGCGACGAGTGGCAAGGCGCCAACCCTCGATTTCCAGTCCATTATGCGGTCGAGGCCCTGCGGGTCCCATCGCATCTTTTTCAGACGCGTCTCATAAATCGGCCCAAGCGCCACATAGTCCGGATCGGTGCCGAGCGCCGTATCGAGTTCCGCATGATCATGCGTGCTGATACCGAGCCTGATTCCGGCACGCCGGATGGCTCCGACATCTGATTCCGCGAGATCCTCCTGACCCAGGTGAACAAAGTCACAGCCTTCGTCAATGGCCAGGCGCCAATAGTCGTTGAGAACAAGCTGACAGCCGTTCGCCGAGCAAACAGATTTCGCCACGGCGATTTGCCGGCGCATTTCGCCGCTGCTTAGGCCTTTCATGCGCAATTGCACAAGCTTCACGCCCAGCGGCACGAGACGGGTGATCCAGTCGGCGCTGTCGACGATCAGGTAAAACGGATCGAGCTTCATGAAAAGACAGCCTTGCCGATGACCGGTGTCGAGGGTACCGCCGTATCGCGCGGTTCAAGCATGCCCGCCAGCCAGGCGGTTCTGCCGGCCTTGACCGCCGAACCGAATGCACGCGCCATGTGAACCGGATCGCCCGCCCGGGCCACCGCCGTATTCAACAGTACGGCATCAAAGCCGAGTTCCATCACGGTTGTTGCGTGCGAGGGACGCCCTATTCCGGCGTCGACAATCAGCGGAACATCCGGAAAGTGACCGCGCAGCGAACGCAGCGCATCAATGTTCATGGGCCCCTTTGCCGATCCGATTGGCGCGCACCATGGCATCAGTACCTCGCACCCCGCATCAAGCAGGCGTTCGCAAACGACAAGGTCGTCGGTCGTATAGGGAAATACATCAAAGCCTTCCTCACAAAGGATCCGCGCCGCCTCAACGAGTTCGAAGACATCGGGCTGCAACGTGTCATGGTTGCCGATAACTTCGAGCTTGATCCACTTCGTGTTGAAGACCTCGCGGGCCATATGGGCGGTCGTCACCGCCTCCTTCACTGTGTGACATCCCGCCGTATTGGGCAGGACCGGAACACCGAGAGACTGAATGAGTGACCAGAATTGCCCGCCCGAGCCGGTCGCTGTAGCAGCGCCCGCAGCTTCGCGCCGCAGTGACACCGTTACAGCCGACGCGCCACCGGCCCGGACGGCTTCGCCAAGTATTTCAGGCGAAGGATATTGTGCGGTTCCAAGTATGAGCCGCGACGGCAGTTTTTCCCCGTAGACTTCAAACATCGTCAGCCCCCCTGCATCGGCGCCAGTATTTCGATGCGGTCGCCCTCGTTGAGCGCAAAGCCAGCGCGCTCGTCTTTTGTGATGAGTACACCGTTGACCGCGGTCGCCAGCCACTCGCCCTCATATGAAAGCTCATCCAGCAAGGCGCCGAGGTCCTGCGCCGACACAACGGCGCGTTCGCCGTTGACTTCCAGCGTTTTGTCATCCACCGCTCATCCCTCCCCTTGCCATCGCCTGCTGCGCCGCTTCCTGTGCCAGCACCGGTGCGAGCAGGAACCCGTGACGGTAAAGACCGTTGAGGCGGATAACGTCGTTATGTCCGGTCACCCGCGGAAAATTGTCCGGATAGGCCGGGCGAACTCCGACACCGATCTCGACGACTTCGGCTTCGCCGAATGCCGGGTGAAGCGCATAGGCAGCGTTCAGCAGCTCCATCAATGACCGGGCGGTCACCGAGCCGTCGGCTTCGCTCTCAACCATCGTTGCACCCACCATGAAGAGCCCGTCGCCGCGCGGAACGACATAGACCGGAATGCGGGGGTGAAGCAGGCGCACCGGCCGTGACAGGGTGATGCCCTGCACGCGCATCAGGAGCATCTCGCCACGCACGCCGCGCAGGCCCGTGGCCTCGCTCGCCATTCCGGTACAATCGATTTCGCAGTCGAATTCTTCAGCGCACGACCCGTCATCACCAAATCGGAACGCAACGCCGCCGTTTTCGAGCTGCCGCCACAGAGTCAACATGGCCGCCCGCGGATCCATGTGTGCCTCCTCGGCAAAAAACAGCCCGTTTCGGAAGCGGCCTGAAAGATCAGGTTCCAAGTCGCCGATTTCACCAGCGCTTATCTTTTCGTAACCGGATGTGCGGCTTGCAAACCGGTCGAGTTCGGCGCGATCGCGCCCGGCGGCAACCACCAGCGTTCCCATGCGCTCCACATGGCTTGGCAAGACGCTTTCCCACCAGTCCGTTGCCTTGATTCCAAGCTCAAGAACCTTCTGATCGGCATTTTCCCGCTCGCACCAGGGTGCGAGCATGCCTCCGGCATACCAGGATGCCATGCCGCCTGCCCGGTCCTGACGTTCCGCGACGGTTACGGAAGCGCCACGCCGCATCAACTCAAATGCTGTCGTCAGTCCTGCAACACCCGCTCCCCTGATCAGCACCCTCATGACATGCCCCATGCCAAAGCGGGTTCTTCGGGTTGATCCGTTTTGCAAGTCTCCGGTGCGCAGCACAACATCATAGGCTCCTCAGCTCGACACATGGACGATCCTGAAAATGCTGATATTGCGGGAATGTGAAATGCGCCGCCGAGTATAGGAACTAGACTGAAACAGTCCGCGAACGCCTGCACCATCCCTACGCCAGCATGAACTGGATCAGGTTCAACGGGTCACTGCGCCGCAACGCCAGCAGTATCTCAGCCCCTTGCCGGGACTCCCCTGGTGAATGGCAAAAGCATTCCAATGCCGACCCGCTTTGTCAAGGCGAATATCCGGGCCAACAGTATGGATCGATGCATGCGGCAAACCGTGAAGCGCCCTCACAATCCGCTACTGATACACATCGCGTGCGACATAGAATCGCATTCTCCAAATGGCGGATTACTTGGAATGTTTGAACCTGTACTTTGCCGGCGCTTCGGCTAATTTGCTCAACAAGTGCTGAATTCGCCCTGGGGCGAAACCTCAGGGGGAAGGCATCCCCAAACCAATTTGCCTGGCGATCCGGAAGCAATGCGTTTCCGGTGATGCTGAAAGGCGCGGCGAAGCTTTGAGGCAAGCCGTCAGAGTGCGATCGCGATTGTCGCATGGAGATGAAATGAAGAGTTTTAACGAAGAAACCGTGCTGTCGGTTCATCACTGGAATGACACGCTGTTCAGCTTCAAGACGACCCGTGATGCGGGTTTCCGTTTTCGCAACGGCGAATTCACCATGGTCGGCTTGCAGGTGGAAGGCCGCCCGCTGCTTCGCGCCTATTCCATGGCGAGTGCCAACCATGAGGAAACGCTTGAGTTTTTCAGCATCAAGGTTCCCGATGGACCTTTGACCTCAAGGCTTCAGCACCTGAAGGAAGGCGAAGCCGTCCTGATTGGCACGAAGCCGACCGGAACGCTCGTCACTGACAATCTGCTGCCGGGTAAAAACCTCTATCTTCTTGGAACCGGAACCGGGCTGGCACCGTTTTTGAGCCTGATCAAGGATCCGGCCGTTTACGAACAGTTCGAAAAAGTCGTGCTTGTCCATGGCGTCCGCTTCACCAAGGACCTCGCCTATCAGGACTACATCACCGACGAATTGCCCAATGACGAATATCTCGGCGAAATGGTCAGCGAACAGCTGATCTATTATCCGACGGTTACACGCGAACCCTTCCGTCACAATGGCCGTATCACAGAGCTGATGGAAAACGGCAAGCTGTTCGATGACATCGGCCTGCCGCAGATCGACAAGGAAAACGATCGTGTCATCCTTTGCGGTGGTCCGAAGATGCTTGAAGACACCCGCACCTTCTTTGAAAGCCGCGGTTTTACTGAGGGAACACGCGCCAATCTCGGCAGCTTCCTCATCGAAAAAGCGTTTGTGGAGAAATAACCGTCTGCCTGTTTCGTTCGCCGACAAACATATAGGCGAATGTTATCAACAATGGCTTCTAACCATTTGTAATTTCTTATATAACCCCTCCCAAACAACTATGTAGCGCCTGTCTTTCGGTAGTCGGGCGCTTTTTTTGTGGATCTGTGTCACGAGATGGTCATTCTCCGAATCAAGAAGTACCGATGCAACGCAACAACCGGGAGCAGGCTACTTGGCAGCCAGACAATCGAGCCGCAACAGAGCTGTGAACATAAGACGGGTCCTGCTTTCAACCCTGCTGCTCGTCTTTTTGGCCGCGGCGGTCGTATTTTTGGCGGCTCCTTACTTACCTCGCCTTTTGTATGAGGGCTATCCCGCGCAGCGTTGGCCGGCTTCCGGCAGCCATGTGACGGTCGCTGGTTCCGATACAGACCCCCTACCCGATGTTTCCGATCGGACCGGCCCGCTCGGTGTTCGGTCGAAGGCTCTGTTTGAGGAGCGCGGTGGTCATGCAATGCTGATTTGGCAGGGCGGAGAACTGCGCACTCGGCATTTTTCCAACGGCGCAGACGCAAATACCCGGTTCAACTCCTTTTCAATGGTCAAGTCGCTCATTGGCGCCCTCATTTTGCGGGCGCATGCGGACGGTCTCATTGCCGATCTTTCCAATCCGATCGGCTTGTATCTCTCCAATATCGGGGACGACTCGCTTCGCCGTGTCCCGATTGAACGGTTCCTGACCATGAGAAGCGGCGTGGCGCTCGAGACGGTGGACATCAAGGCGACGCCGGAAGCCGAACTCAAGCCCATTGAAGACTACGCCCTCAATCCATTCAGCCCGCTGGCACGGCTGCATATGGAGGGGCTCGCCCCGCTGGCGACCGATTTGCGTTCTTCCGCGGAAAATGTCGGCCGATACGACTATCAGAATGTGAATACCGCCATTTTGGGCCGGCTGGTTTCCACGCTTTACAAAAAACCGCTGGAGCTCGTTCTTTCCGATATGATCTGGAAGCCGAGCGGAGCCGGCAATGCATTTTGGCGAACGCCGGGCCCGGATCTACCGGTTTCGGCCTACTGCTGCCTGTTTGCCAGGCCCGGAGACTGGGTCAGGGTCGGCGTGTTCCTGATGCACAACGGCACGCCGGACCGGCCGTTTTTACCCACATCACTGTGGAACCTCTATTTCGGCTCATCGATGCTGGGCGAGCAACTGGTGTCCGGTCACTACGGCACGCATGTCTTTCACAATATTCTCGACCGCCAGGGTGAAAAGCTGCAGGGGCCTTTCACCTACATGATCGGCCGTGGCGGGCAAATGACCTATATGATGCCGCAGCAGGATCTTGTCGTTGTCCGTTTCGGCGAAGGCTATCCTCTGCTTCACTCAACGCTATACGGCGCCTGGGACAGCATCCAGCCATAGTCGTGCACACAATCTGCACGAATCTCCTGAGAATCTGACAATCCCCGCCATACCCGGCTCGCATCTCGCGACGATACCGTTGCGATGACTGTGCGAACGACACGCCCTGTGAAGCTGCGACAACCGATTCTAGCGAAAACTGTACCCGATCGCCTCAAGCGTGACGGGTGGTGGTTGTCCGCTCCGCCTGCCGGCCGATCCTGCGGCCGCCCTCTACGCGGCGGCCCGCTCATGGCCCGAAATTCAATCAAGGGGGACACCTGACATGCAAACCGACACCATTGCCGATTTGCCGGATGCCACAGCAGTAGCGGCCCGGCACAGACCGACGCCATGGCATGCGCTCGGTATCACCCTCGGATTGGGCATTTCGGCGGACCTGCTCCTGCTCGGATATCTGCCGGGGATTTCGCTGCCCCTGTTCCTTGTTGCGGTTGCCTTTTGTGCGGTCGTTTCACGCAAGAGATCCGAACTTGCCGACGCGCGAACGCTGATTCTGGCCGGGTCAGTCCTTCTTACTGCGTTGGTACCTCTTGTTGAAAACCTCAGCCCGTTATCAGTGGCAATCGGCCTTTGTGGCCTTTGTCTGTTCACACTGATGATTACCGGATCGCTGGTCCCGTCAGTGGCGGCAAACCTGAGGAACGCAGCGGCGCTTCTCTTCAGCGGCCCCTTCACATTTTTGCCGACTGTCGCGGTTGCCTGCGGATCAGCGGCGGCGCATCGCAGGGTGAACGGATCACAGTGGGTCACCTGGGTGCTGCCCATTGGCCTGGGCGTCGTTTTCCTGCTCCTGTTTCAGGCAGCAAATCCGATCATCGATGCGTGGCTGCACAGCATCGACTTCCTGGCCATGTTGGACAACATTGATTTTGGGCGTGTCCTTTTCATCGTAGCCATGATGACCTTGTGCTGGCCGTTTCTTCAATCGCGGACGCCCGCAACGCGGTTTCATCTTTTCAGACGAACCAGAAATCCGGCTGTGCAGAATCAGCCTGCCGTTGATGCCGGAATAAAGGAAAAATCCAGAACCGATGCGCATTCCGGCCTGTTCGGCCGAACGGCAATCCTGCGCTCGCTGGTGTTGTTTAACGCACTCTTTGCAGTTCAAACAGCACTGGATCTCACCTATCTGTGGGGCGGGCGGGCACTTCCGGGCGGCATGAGCTTTGCCGGTTATGCCCATCGTGGAGCCTATCCGCTGGTTGTCACGGCGCTGATTGCTGCCGGCTTCACGCTCATTGCCATGCGCCCGGGCAGCCAGACGGAGCAATTCAAGCCAATACGAAACCTTGTACTGCTGTGGACCGGGCAAAATGTGCTGCTGGTCATTTCGTCCATATTCAGGCTCGATCTGTATATCGGCGCCTATTCACTTACGATGCTGCGGCTCGAAGCCTTTGTGTGGATGGGACTTGTGGCCGTGGGCCTTACTCTCATCATGGCCCGCATATTTTTCAACCGAAGCAATGCATGGCTGATAAAATGGAACCTGATCAGCCTCGTTCTCACGCTCTATATTTGCAGCCTGGTCAACATTCCGGCGTTTATTGCACGCTATAATATTGAACACAGCGCCGAGATGTCGGGCGACGGCGTTCCCCTGGATATCGGTTATCTCATCAGCCTTGGCCCGCAGGTCATTCCGGCACTCGATCGCTACCGACTGCTTCGCTCAGCACAGGGTGAATTCGAAAGTGCGCATCTTGAACATGAAATTTACTGCCTCGAGTACGAGTTCGGGAAATCCACGGGAAACTGGCGCAGTTGGACTTTTCGCGATGCGCGGCTGAAGTACTATCTCCACAGCCAACAGCACCTGTGGCCGTGAAATGGACACACAGGCCGCATTTGATGGCCACTTGGCTTGCTTAGCCAGTGGAGGAGAATGATTTGTCTGCCAATATCCTGGTTGTCGATGACGACCCGCACATTCGTGACGTTATCGCTTATGCGCTCGAACAGGCGGGTATGACGGTCAAGACGGCCGGCAACGGCCAGGAGGGACTGGCACATTTTTCAAGCGAACCGGTGCAACTCATCGTTCTCGATGTCGGCATGCCCGTGATGGATGGTTTGCAGATGTGCCGCGAAATCCGCAAATCGTCAGAGGTTCCTATCCTGTTTCTTTCCGCACGTGACGATGAAGTCGATCGCATCGTTGGCCTGGAAATCGGCGGCGACGATTACGTTACCAAACCGTTCAGCCCACGCGAGCTGATGGCAAGGGTCAAGACCATTTTGAAGCGCGCCCGTCATCAGATCAGCAGCATCGAAAATGCGCTCAAACAGGGGCGGCTGCTTGTCGATCAAGAACGCAGAGAGGCGACACTTCACGGCGCGCCGTTGAACCTCACCACACTTGAATTTGCGATCCTCGCAAGGCTGATGGAGAGGCCGGGTGTGGTCTTTTCGCGACGTGAGATAATCGAAAGCGCCTATGGTGCAAAACGCCATTTGTCAGACCGAACAGTCGACAGCCACGTGCGCAACATCAGGGCAAAGTGCGCAAATCACGGTTGCAAGAACGTCATAGAGACGGTTCACGGTGTCGGCTTTCGCCTCGGCGCCTGCGAGAACGCTGAATGAGCGCACTGCATCCCAGGCAGAAATGGCGCCCGTCTCTCGGCATGATCGTGTTTGCAGTATTGCTGACCGTTTTGGCCTTGCCGCTCGCCGTCATCGGCATCTTCAGATTGTTCGACAATGAACTCGTGCGTCAGACCGAGCGGGAACTCCTTGCACAAAGTGCGGTTATTGCGGCTGTAAGTGCGCTTGAGATCGAAGCGCAACTGGCGGCTGGCTACCCGCTTGGCAAGATGCAGCCCTCAAGCGACATCGCAGACAGCGACGGCTTCGAAAGACCGCCCACTGCGCAGCTCGATCTTTCGGAACATGAACAGCTCCCTCCCCGTCCTGACGCGCGTGCGGTCGATGAGACCATCCATCCCGCGGCTGCCCGAATTGGGCCGAGACTGTCGAAGGTCTCGTATCTGACACGGACAAAGACGCTGGCGGGCTTCCGCATAGTGGACACAAACGGCCAGGTCATTGCCGGCAGCGGAGAAATCGGCCTCTCGCTTGCCCATATTCCCGAAATTGCCGAGGCGCTTGGCGGACAATATCGCAGCGTGGTCCGTACCCGGGAAAAAAAGAACCCCGATCCGCCGCTGTCGTCGATCAGCAGGTCAAGCGACATTCGGGTCTTTACCGCAACGCCTGTCTTCGTTTCCGGGCGGGTTGCCGCTGTAGTCTATGCATCGCGCACGCCGCAGAGCATGGTGAAATATCTCTACAATGAACGCTCCGAGGTTCTGTTAGCCGGGTTGACTGCGCTTCTGGCTGCAGGCGTTATCGGCCTGGTATTCCTGCGCACGGTCAATGGGCCGCTGCAGGCTCTGTTGAAAAGGACAAAGGCACTTGGAGAAGGCGACCGCTCCGCGCTCGCACTTCTTCCGCGATATGGAACCCGTGAAATCGCATCGCTGTCGGAAGGCATGTTCACGATGGCCAAAAAGCTGTTTGACCGGTCGGATTACATCTCCACCTTTGCAGCACATGTTTCGCATGAGCTCAAATCGCCGCTGACTTCGATACATGGCGCGGCGGAACTGATGCGCGATTCCGGGGCAACCATGTCGGCAAAGGAACGGCGCCGATTTCTGGACAACATCATTGCCGACACGGACCGATTAACCAGGACCGTTGCCAGGCTTCGTGAGCTTGCCCGCGCGGAGAACCCGCAATTGGGTTCCTCGGCAACGTTCAGGCAGGTTGCCGATGACCTTTCAGCCGGTGGTTCACCATTGCCGCTAAACGTAACCGGTGACATCGACCGGAGCTTTGCAATGTCCGCCGAAAACGCCGTAATCGCCCTTTCCCACCTGATCGACAATGCGGCACGCCACGGAGCAGGCAAAATCGATATTGCGGTCAAACCATCTGGAAAGATGCTGTCGGCAATAGTCTCCGATGACGGAACCGGAATCCCCGAAAGCATTGCACCCCACATCTTCGAGGCGTTCTACACGACCGGACGCGAAGCCGGCGGCACAGGAATGGGCCTGGCAATTGTGCGCTCGCTGCTTGAGGCGCATGGCGGCTCCATTCGGCTGCGACCCTCCGAAGGCGGCGCCTGCTTCGTGCTGGAACTGCCCTGCGCAAAACCGGGCTAGTCTTCCGAAGCACAATCGCGGCGATCGATTTTCAGGTTTCAAGCCTGACCCAGCTATCGGGGATCAGGTCGGGATTGCTCATCGAGGCATCGGCAAACCACCTATTGGGGGCAACAACAATTTTTTCTTCTGACGGGTTCAGCCACGCACCCCACCAGGAAAAGGAACTATTGGCTATGATGTGGTGCCGGCACGACGACATGAGCCTCAAATCCTCGTAATTGCGGCTGCTGTCGTTGTGATCCATGACCCGCATTTCGAATCGCAGGTCGAGGTTTGCGACCGCCCATTGCGGCTCATCGGAAAAGACATAAAAGACCGGTTCCGCTTCCATATGGCCTGCTATGTGCTGCGCTGCCCGACTGTAATATTCGAGTGAACACGTCCCGTGAACGGCATTTGTTTTTGCGTCTTTGACATAGTCGCCCCTGCGAATGTGCAATGAGACGGCCGGCTGGTTTTCGATTTCGGCGAGCAGGCCTGCATTTTTGTCGTCCGGTTCGGTTTTGACGGACAATTCCTGCCGTATCCGCTCGGCAAAATCTGCAAAAAAACGTTCCGATTGCCAATAGCCGCGCAGACAGTAGTTGCCGTCAAGACCAAGGATTTCAGGATCGAATGCCAGACCTTTTTGCCGGATTAGCCGCGGTTCCAGTTTCAGGCCGCGCCACAGGAGATAGCGAAGCCGCTGACTTTGCATAGGCGGCATTTCAGAATCAGGCAACTGACAGGAAACCGTATTGAGGTGATGGAGGCCAGGCTCCTGGCCGGGGCCGGCAAAGAAATCTCGAAGGTCCAAAACACAATCGCCGCCCGTTCTGAGCGCCATCGCTCGTCCGCAGGCATATTGAAACATCTGGTTTCCGAGCCCGCCGAATATCTGCGTGATGATCCTGTGTGCCATCATCTTGTACCGCGCGTTTCAACAATTTGCATGTCGGCTCGGCTGTGACGGCAAATCATTTGTCGTGACCGAGCGAGCGGGCTGACTCGCCCAACAGTTTTTCAGCATGCGCCGAAGCGTTTTTTGTGAATTGCTTGTAGCGTTGATATTGCGTTGCCACCTTCAGAAGTTTCTCGGCAAACTCCCGGTCCGTCGTCGCCGCTTCACAATTATCATGAGAAAGCAGTTCCTGCATCGCCATGCCCCTGCTGTGGACGATTGGCTTTAAACCCAAGACACCATCCATGATGATACCCGATCCGCTGAACTGATATCGGTGTGTGTCATAGGGCAGCAGTAAAATATCCATTTCCAGCAACAGTTTGCGGAAACTGGCTTCCGACACGCCGCTGGTCAGATATTCGATACCGACATCCGGGTTTTTGCGGGCATACAGTCGGGTTTTGAGTTCCAGGATAAACCTCCGCAACCGTTTGGTTTTGACTGCCTGATAAACGATGCGGATTTCTTTATTGTGACCCGACTCTGCGGCCAGATCGCGCAGATGATTCAATATCGCCGGAATCCTGTAGCTGCCCTTTTCGGATCTTTGACGGCCAAGCACGCCGATCTTGATAACCTCTCCAAATCCGCTCTCCCCAGTCGGGATCTCTGGATCACCTGGGAAAATAGTGCATGGCATATTCAGCCGCCCGGAAATCGGGAGATCGTATTGGTTTTCTATATGAACACGCAGTTCGGCCGTCTCGGTATAGAATTTCATTTTGCCGCTGTTGACCATGTGCCGCAGCCTTGACAGAAACCGCTCGCCTAACGGGGCCAATATGTCATCGCTCAAGATTCGCAGCTTCGCCGCCGGAGAATCGCTGTCGGTCTCGGACTCATAAAATTGCATCAGCGCCCTGATCTCGTCCGGGCCGGCGGATGGAACGAGCAATATATCAGCTTGTGTTGCCTGCAGAGACCGGATTGCCAATAGAAGCGCGTCGACAAATCCGCATGGTGGGCGAGGCTTCTCATCCGAACTGCCAATGGGATTGTACGGCCCACCGGTCTGCTTTGAATTGTGCTGCTCAACAGCCGGCAAAACCGGCAATATATCCAATTCATTGATTTGACCTGAAAGGCCAAAACCCTTTCGGGTGAGAACCGAAATCTCACTATCCGGCAACAGCCATTTTATGGCTTTGATCTGCGTGTGTTCATGTCCGTCCAGCGAAGCAAGCTGCGGCTGAATCAGTAATACGCGTCTTGGCTTCATTTTATGTCTGAACCGAATTTCGGTTTCAGATTGTCATTTATGAGGCGCATTAGGTTTCCCGCCAGGCCGCTCGAGGGCTGATGTCTGTTTTTTCTGTTGCACGTTTTGACACGAAAAACGGTCAATTCTCAACCTTCCTCGAGCACCAGCATTGTTCTCAGGCCGGGTTCACAACAGCAAAACAATCCTGTAATCGCTATGCGCCCGGTCTGCCACTTTTGATGCCCGTTATGTATTCCTTCTAGAAATGAATTTTTGAACTATTCGACCGATCCACGACCGGTGCACAAAAAATTGCCCGCCTGATTGCATGAAACGCTTGGCACAGCGAAAGCAAACAAATTGAAAAGCATCATAAAAAGATGGTCCAAATCACATCGCAGGCGGCAGCGTGTGGAATCACTCCACAATGACGAGTACGATAAATATGCATTACTGAGCTACTTGAATGACGGACTTCATCTGGATGAGGGTGACGCATTCTTTGGTGGGCACACCAACAAATGGGAATGCAGGGAAATTGCGCATCTGCTCCATCAGCTCGGCTACAATGTGGACGTAATCCACTATTTGAACGACACGTTCATTCCGGCGCGACCCTATGACGTTGCTATCGACATACACGCCAATCTGCATCGGCTGTCGCCCCTTCTGCCGAAGGCGTGCAGGAAAGTGTTGCACGCAACCGGCTCCTATGTCCCTTCCCTGATAGAGCAAGAAGCCGAACGCCTTGCAGAACTGCGGCGAAGAAAGGGCGTGAATTGCCGGCCGAGACGTAGCTCCAACGGACAAACCTACAGCAATTCGCTCCGTGTGAGCGATTATGTCAGTCTCATCGGCAACGATGTGACGCTGTCAACCTATCCACCTGAAATACAATCAAAGACCACCTGCCTGAATGCCACCGCCTCGGTTACCCAAAGACTTGACAGAGCGACACTGCCAAACCGTCGCGAGTTTTTGTGGCTCGGCGGCGGCGGCGCGGTTCTGAAGGGGCTGGATCTTTTGCTGGAGGTATTCGCAAACCGTCCCGAAATTCATCTGAACATTGTCGGCGGTGGCGGTGGCGAGCGCGATTTCGCCAAGGCTTATCGCCGCGAATTGTTCGAATTGAACAATATCGAATACCACGATTTTCTTGATGTCAGCGGACCGGAATTCCACTCGGTGGCCGAACGATCGGTGGCTGTCATCAAACCCTCAGCGTCGGAGGGAATGTCCACCGCAGTTACCACTGCCATGACCGTCGGCTTCTATCCCATCATATCGCGCCAGACGGGAATCGACCTGCCCGATGGCACCGGCATATACCTCGACGACCTTTCGCACGCAGCAATCGAAACGGCGATCGGCCGGGTTTTGTCGATGTCTGAATCGGATCTCATTGATGATATCAAACGTGTTCAGGATCACGCCGGATCGGCATACTCGCGGGAAAATTTTTCGAAGCGGTACAGGCAATTTCTCACCGATGAGGTCGGTGTGTAATATTGCAGGCTAGCCGGCTTCCCCAGGCAAAATCACCGTCGCTGTCAAACCGCCTGTTTTCCGGTTCTCAAGGATCAGGGTTCCGCCATGGGCGTGGATGTTGGAGCGCGCGATCGCAAGTCCCAACCCGATACCGCCGGTCTCCTCGCTGCGTGAACCCTCCAGCCGCAGGAACGGTTCAAACACCTCATCAAGCTGTTCCTCGGGAATGCCCGGACCGTTGTCCGATATCGTTATCGAAATGTTTTTGTCGTCGGCGGAATAACCGATAACCGCCTCACCACCGTAACGCACAGCATTGTCGATAAGATTTCGCAGGGCCCGTTTCATGGCGATCGGGCGGCATACCGCAATCGTCCGCCCGCTTTCGCTTGCCTTCGCGGTCTCAAGGCTGACCGGCTGCCCCATATCCTGATAGTCGGTTACGATCGCATCGAGGAATTCACCAAGATCAACCCGGCTCTGTTCTTCACGGTTGGCTTCATCGCGGGCGAAGGCAAGCGTCGCCTCCACCATGCGCTGCATCTCGTCCAGCGTCGCAATAATGCGATTGCGGTTTTCCTCATCCTCGATGAACTCCGCTCTGATCCGGAGCGATGTAATCGGTGTGCGCAAATCGTGACTGATGGCAGCCAGCATGCGCGTGCGGTCCTGAACATAACGCGTCAGGCGCTCCTGCATGACGTTGAAGGCATTTATAGCGCTTCTGATCTCGTGGGGCCCTGCCTCCGCAACGTTCAGCCCTTCAGCGCCGCGTCCGAGTTGATCCGCGGCTTCGGCAAGATTACGCAATGGTCTGGTCAGCCTGCGGACAGTGAATACGATGATAAGCGTGACGGCTATGGCAATGACGCCACTGGAAACGAAGACCCGCTGCAGCGAACCGGGTTGCGTATTGAGGCTCGCCGCCATGTTGAGCCAGCGGCCGCTGTCGAGCTGCACGGACATGGCCACAACAATGGGAACAAGCCGAGTTGCCGCTTTCTTTTTCTTGCGGTCAGAATCAATCTTGCGGGCGCGGTGGTAACGCGGCACGGCTATATTCTTGCCAATCTGCGTGCGGATATCGCGCTGGCTGCCGATCTCGTCGACGAGGCTTTGACGGATACGAAGAACCGTTGGTCCCGTACCGCTCTTTGCCAGCGCCGGATTGTTCGATATCCAGTAATAGGCCAATGGGCTCGATGCCGCCTGTCTGATCTGGTCATGCAGTGCCACCGGCGTGTCGTCCAGCAGTTCCACGAGCGCTGCAGTTCGCGAAACCACCCGCCCTCCCGCCAGCTCAAGCAATGCGAGCCGCCGCTCGTCAGTGAAAAGCCAAAGCGTAAAAGCCTGGGAAACGACAATCGCCGCAAGGATCAGTGCGATGAGCTGACCGGCCAAGCTGCGTGGCACGAGTTTTATGCGGTCCCAACTCATGCGTCAGGATCCCGCACATCCGCAGTGAAGGTATAGCCGCCGCCCCAGACGGTTTTGATCAGCTCGGGTTTTTTGGCGTCCCGCTCAATCTTTCGGCGCAGCCGGCTTACCTGATTGTCAATCGAGCGGTCGAAAACATTCGGGCTGCGCCCGGACGTCAAATCAAGCAGCTGGTCCCTCGACAGGACCATTTTCGGCCGCTTGAGAAAGGCAACAAGCAATTGGAATTCGCCGGTGGACAAAGGCGTGATGACCTCGTCCGACCCGACGAGATGCCGGCGTGAAAGATCGAGAACCCAATCATCGAATGCAAGCCGTTCGCTGGATACCGGATCGCGTTCCTTTTGCACCAGCGACGTGCGTCGCAGAACCGCACGGATGCGAGCAAGAAGCTCACGCGGATTGAACGGTTTGGTGACATAGTCGTCGGCGCCGATCTCCAGCCCGACGACGCGGTCGGTATCTTCCGCCATCGCGGTCAGCAGGATAACCGGCGCGCCTCCGCTTTCCACCAGATAACGGCAAAGCGAAAGGCCGTCCTCGCCGGGCATCATGACGTCAAGGACAACGAGATCGATGGAGGCTGAGCCAAGCAGCTTGCGCGCCTGGGCCGCACTTTCGGCCACGGATGCGCGCAGCCCATTCTTGACGAGATAGCGCGCGAGCGTCTCGCGAATATCGCGATGGTCATCGACGACAAGTATGTGTGCGCTGGCTTCGTTCATACCGAGCAGACTCTCAGGTTGTAGAAATCGGCTTTCATTAATCAAAGAGTTAGCGGCTTAGTGCGCATTGGGGAAATAGAAATTGTAACAAAATGTATCAGCAGCAACCGTAGACACAGTTAGCGACACAATGGTGCCTTTTGGACCGTAGTTTTGCGACAAGTTCGAACTAGCTTTCAATCATCGCAACAAAAAACCGAAAGGACAGGAGCGATGAAAACCACACAGAAGGTTGCCGTCTCCCTATTGGCCACAACGTTCCTCGGCGCAAGCCTTGTTCCCTCCATGGCCCAGTCGCAGGCTCCCGACAGCAAACCCGTCGCGGAAAAGCGCATGGCCCATTCCGGCCAGGGAAAGCACAACAAGCGCGGCAATCGCGGTATGAAACGTGCCTTTGAGCGTTACGACACCAATAAGGACGGTGTCATTACCCAGGAAGAAGTCGACGCGGTTATTGTCGAACGCTTCAACAACATCGCCGGAGAAGATGGCGTCATCACACTCGAGGACTATCGTACTGCCTGGCTCGACCGCTCAAACGGACGTATGGTTCGCGCCTTCCAGCAACTTGATCGTGATGGTGATGGTTCGGTGACGACCGAAGAGTTCAACGCCGCTTCTGACCGCATGTTCAACCGCCTCGACCGAGACGGCAATGGAGAGCTCACCAAACCGGCCCGCGGCGAAAAGGCAGAAGCCGGCAAGGGTAAGGGCAAAATGGCCAAGCGCAGCGGACCGCGTCACGGCGGCAGGGGCGCCGAACGGCTCATGGAACGCTTCGATGTCGACAAGGATGGCAAGATCACCCGCGCTGAATTCGACGAGGTGCGCACATCCCTGTTTAGCGGTGCGGATGCTGACGGCAACCAGTCCGTGACACTCGAAGAGTTCGTCACTGTCTGGCAGGACATGAACAGCGACCGCGTCGTCCGCGGCTTCCAGAAGCTCGATGCGGACGGCAATCTTCAGGTCACGCAGGAAGAGTACAGCGCACGGACAAGCGATTTCGTGAAGAAGCACGATCGCAATCGTGACGGTGTCGTCACAAAAGCCGACAAGAAGCGTGGCAAGCACCATGGCAAGCGGTCAGAACGCAAAATGCACAGGCACGGCGACAGGGCCGATGCCAAAAAACCGCTGCAGCCTGTCCAGCCGATCCAACCGGATCAGAAGGGATAATCAGGAAACATTGCTGACCAACTTTCGATCGGCAAACGGTCCGGCCTTCATGGCCGGGCCTTTTTTGACTTCAGGCAGCTTCGGCCTATGCCGGTTCCTTGACCAGCACGTTCTGGTCGATCATGAACCGGTCGAATATGGGCAGGCTGGCGCCGCCGATGGCCCGCGCATCGCCGCCGACTTCCGCTTCCACCACTTGAGGCTCATTGATACCCTGAAGATCGAGCTTTTCCAGTTCGGTTTTCACAGCTTCGACCAGCCGATTGCGCACGGTAGCGGGAAATCCACCGTCGATCAGCGCCGCTTCCACATCGATAATAGCGGCGATCGCTACAATCGCGATGGCGATATTGCGGGCCGTTTCATCGATCCATTCGGTGAGCAGGTCACCGAAGTCCGGCCATTCATCCGGACTCAGCCAAAGGGGCGAAGGGTCGATACCGGCCTGTTTCAACCGGTTTTCAAGCACAAAGATCGAAGCCTGGTTCAGCAGCTGCTGGGGCCTGCCGTTCGGACCCGGCACCGGAATGGGGCCAAAGGCTCCTGCATTTCCGGTGCGTCCCGGATAGACCGCATGGTTGAGAACCAGTCCGCCGCCAATGAATGAACCGACAAAGAAGTAGGCAAAATCGGCAAATTCCCTGCCGCGGCCAAATACCAGTTCAGCGCCGCAGGCGGCTGTCGCATCATTCTGGACGATGACCGGAAGATCGGTAATTTTCTGCATTGCCTCGACAAAATCGAAATTGCGCCACGCATCCATCTCGTTAGACGGCGCGCCGACCTGCTCAAGCCAGTTCCACAGCTCGAAAGGTGAAGCAATTCCAATGCCCGCTATGCGGCCCTGTGCCTCATTGCTGAGTTCGGCACGCAGCTGCTTCAAGCCCCGTGCGGCAAAATCCACAATCTGGTCCGGCAAGGGGTAGGCAAATGTCTCGTGCAATTGCCGCCGGACGCCGCCGACAAAGTCCATCAGCACCAGATCGGCGCTGCGTCTCCCTATTTTAAGGCCTATGGAAAACACTGCATCCGGGTTCAACGCCATGGGAATCGACGGCTGACCGACGCGCCCGCGCATTGGTTCGCCCCTGACTAGAAGCGAGTCCTTTTCAAGCGCCCGCATGATGACGGAGACCGTTTGCGGCGACAGGCTTGTACGACGGGCTATTTCGGCCTTTGCCAGACTGCCGTGACGGCGCACGAGCGACATGACCAGGCGTTCATTGTATGCCCTGACACGTGTCTGGTTGGAACCGCCACTTGGATATCTGATCCGCGTATCCATATCCTGTGCCGTATTGTCCGGCGTGCTCAAATATTTTCTCCCGGGCATGAATCGGCGCGCGTTTGCATACTAATCGCACAATTTCACAATTTCTTCCGCGATGATTCAGTTTGGCACAGCTAATAAATAAATCAAGTGGATTTATTTATTGACAAGCGCGCCGTTTCGGTATGTGATTGCACATGAAGAGGAGTGCACCGGCAATCTGGAATTGCGGTTTTCGCGTCGCGCCGGCGGCGCTCCGCTTCATTGAAGCCGGACCGGATATCCTGATGGATGAACGGTCTTTCGACATCACTATAGACGCAAATGAAACCGCATGCGGCTAACGCCGTGAACGCGGATTTGCGTTCGGAGGCCAATGACACCTTCTACTTGTTGTCAGGCCACCACAGACGACTGAACCGGGAGGAATATCGTGAAACGGACACTTATTTCAGCAACGCTAGGTGCGCTCGCACTCGGCGTGGCGGGCATCGGCACAGCTCAGGCGGATGAGATCGGCGCCTGCCTGATCACAAAAACCGACACAAACCCCTTCTTTGTGAAAATGAAAGAAGGTGCGACAGCCAAGGCAAACGAGCTTGGCATTACGTTGAAATCCTACGCGGGCAAGATAGATGGCGACTCTGAAAGCCAGGTTGCGGCCATCGAGACCTGCATCGCCGATGGCGCGAAGGGTATTCTCATCACCGCGTCCGACACCAAGGGCATCGTACCGGCCGTGACACAGGCGCGCGATGCGGGCCTGCTGGTCATCGCTCTCGACACACCGCTGGAGCCGATCGACGCCGCCGATGCGACCTTCGCAACGGACAATTTTCTGGCTGGAAAGCTGATCGGACAATGGGCAGCCGCCGCCCTTGGCGACGAGGCCGGCAATGCCAAGATCGCAATGCTCGATCTAGCGGTCAGCCAGCCCTCGGTTGGCGTATTGCGCGATCAAGGATTTCTGGAAGGCTTCGGGATCGATCTTAAAGATCCTTCCAAATGGGGCGATGAAGACGATCCGCGCATTGTCGGCAACGAAGTTACAGCCGGCAATGAAGAAGGTGGGCGCACCGCCATGGAAAACCTCCTTCAGAAAGATCCGGGTATCAATGTCGTCTACACCATCAACGAACCGTCTGCTGCCGGTGCCTTTGAGGCTTTGAAATCGGTTGGACGGGAAAACGACGTTCTCATCGTTTCCGTCGACGGCGGTTGCCCGGGTGTGCAGAACGTCAATGAAGGCGTGATCGGTGCGACGTCCCAGCAGTATCCGCTTCTCATGGCTGCGCTGGGCATCGAGGCGATCGCTGCCTGGGCCAAGGACGGCACCAAGCCGCAGAACACGGAAGGTAAAGACTTCTTTGACACCGGTGTTTCGCTTGTTACCGACAAGCCGGTAGACGGTGTTGAATCGATCGACACCAAAGAGGGCATGGATAAATGCTGGGGTTGATCTCGGCCTGACATAACCCAGGTTCCGGGCAGCACTCTGCTCGGAACCTAAATGCCAGTTTACAAAACCCGCGCTTTAAACAGAATAAGTCAAACAGGCGAAGGCCTCCGTCAGGCGCGGCAGGCGCCATCGCCGGACGCGGTCACACAACCGGGGAAACGGTTATGCCCGAAACTACTAACAACGCAGGACAGGATTTCGAGCAGGTGCTGGATCAAAGCGCGACAGAAGTCGCCTCCTTTGATCATACGCATCGCTCCGGCCTCGAACGGGTGCAGCATATGTTGCATTCAAACCCGGCAGCCGTACCACTCATCGTTCTCGTTCTTTCACTGATCATCTTTGGCGCAATCATCGGTTCCAAGTTCTTTTCACCGTTTGCGCTCACCCTTATTCTGCAGCAGGTTGCAATCGTCGGATTTGTCGGTGCAGCACAGTCGCTTGTCATTTTGACCGCCGGCATCGATCTGTCGGTCGGCGCGATCATGGTGCTTTCCTCCGTCGTGATGGGCCAGTTCACATTCCGCTATGGCTTTCCACCGGAAATCGCCGTCCTTTGCGGCTTCCTCGTAGGCGGCGCCTGCGGCTTTATCAACGGAGCGCTTGTTGCGCTGGTGCGCCTGCCGCCATTCATTGTCACGCTTGGCATGTGGCAGATCATCCTTGCCTCGAACTTTCTATATTCGGCCAATGAGACGATCCGCAGCCAGGACATTTCGAAGGCCGCACCGCTGCTTCAGTTCTTCGGCGAAAAGATAAAGATCGGCGGTGCCGTGCTGACCTTCGGTGTCATAACCATGGTGCTGCTTGTGCTGGCTCTGCATTATATTCTCAACCACACGTCCTGGGGGCGTCACGTCTATGCCGTTGGCGACGATCCGGAAGCCGCCGAACTTGCCGGTGTGAGGGTCAAACGCACCTTGATCTCGGTCTATGTGTGCGCCGGCCTCATCTGCGCCCTGGCCGGATGGGTCCTTATCGGGCGCATCGGTTCCGTTTCACCGACAGCCGGACAGTTCGCCAATATCGAATCCATCACAGCCGTGGTGATCGGCGGAATATCACTCTTCGGCGGGCGTGGCTCGATCCTCGGTATGATGTTCGGCGCCCTCATCGTCGGCGTCTTTTCCCTCGGGCTGCGCATGATCGGCACGGATCCGCAATGGACCTATCTTCTGATCGGCGTGCTCATAATCTCGGCGGTCGCAATCGACCAGTGGATAAGGAAGATCGCAGTATGACCGAACCAATCCTGACCGCCCGCAACCTCGTAAAACGCTACGGCCGCGTCGTAGCGCTGGACCACGCGGACTTCGACCTTTACCCCGGTGAAATCCTTGCCGTAATCGGCGACAACGGTGCCGGAAAGTCGACCATGATCAAGGCCATTTCCGGAGCCGTTGTTCCGGAAGAGGGCGAGATCAGGCTCGAAGGAAGCTCGGTTCATTTCCATACACCGCTGGAGGCGCAGCAGGCCGGCATCGAAACGGTCTACCAGAACCTTGCGCTCTCCCCTGCCCTTTCAATCGCCGATAACATGTTCCTCGGACGCGAGTGGCGCAAAAAAGGGCTGGCCGGCAATCTGTTTCGACAGCTCGACCGCCCTGCCATGGAGCAATTCGCCCGCGATAAGCTCTCGGAACTGGGACTTTTGACAATCCAGAATATAGGTCAGGCGGTCGAAACGCTGTCCGGGGGGCAGCGCCAGGGCGTCGCCGTTGCCCGCGCTGCCGCCTTCGGCTCCAAGGTAATCATCATGGATGAGCCGACAGCAGCCCTGGGTGTCAAGGAATCGCGGCGGGTTCTCGATCTGATACTCGACGTGAAATCGCGGGGCATGCCGATTGTGCTGATTTCACATAATATGCCGCACGTTTTCGAAGTGGCGGACCGTATCCACATTCACCGCCTCGGCCGCAGGCTTTGCGTTATCGATCCGAAAGAGCATTCAATGTCCGACGCGGTGGCCTATATGACGGGGGCGAAACTGCCGGAGCAAATGGAAGCTGCATGATCGTCAGGACTATCAGCGATCTCGTAACAGCCGTCGAAGATTGCGAAGAACGGAATGGAAGGCGCCTCGTCGCCATCGCCGGACCGCCCGGCGTCGGAAAGTCGACACTGTCCTCCCGCCTGTGCCGCCAGTTGGCCGCTGGCGGCCACAGAGCGGCAATCGTGCAAATGGATGGATTTCATCTCGACAACGCAACACTGGACTCACTTGGGCTGCGAGAGAAAAAAGGCGCGCCTGAAACGTTTGATGCCGAGAGCTTTGTTGAAACCATAGAGCAGTTGCGATCCGGATCTGCCGATGTGGGTGTACCCGAATTCGACCGCGAGGCCGACAGGGTTCGGTCTGGTTCAACCGTTGTCGATAAAGACTGCCAAATTGTCCTGGTAGAGGGCAATTACCTGTTGCTCGATTCCCAACCCTGGACACGGCTTCAACCGCTGTTTGACTGCCGCATATTCATGACGGTCGGCATCGGGGAACTGCGCGAGCGTCTCGTATCCAGGTGGCTGGCGCACGGTTTCGACCTGCATTCCGCCGAGGCCAAGGCTCTTGGCAATGACATTCCCAATGCAGAACGTGTGCTGGCGCATTCATCGCTGGCTGATATCGTTTATCATCCGCTGAATTTGGCTGACCTTCCTGGTTGAAGCCTGGGTCCGTCCACAATGGGGCGAAGGGCAGCGCAAAATCCAATTCAGAAGCCTGAGTGGTGCGAAAGCGTTGATTTAAAATACTATGTTCCACTCAGTCCGATCCGTGAGTGCATCCGGTATTTCCCGTTATGCTTTTATTTCCAGCTGCCTGCAATCCAGACTGATAATTTGTGCTTGACAGAAATGCGGTCCACGCGCATTCTTATTAATGTAATCGATTACAAGGCAATATAACAGCAAATGTAATCGATTACGTACGCAGTAGTCCAAATTGACTATCCGGGTGCATCGGGAGAACGGCACCCCATGGGAGGCTTATATGCTTGGAATTAGAACAGCTCTTGCAGCAACCACGATTCTTGCCGGCGTCGGCGCAGCCGCGGCAACGGATCTCGAAGTGACGCACTGGTGGACATCAGGCGGTGAAGCTGCTGCCGTTAAAGTGTTCGCAGATGCATTCAACGCGACCGGAAACAATTGGGTCGACGGCGCCATTGCCGGAGGTGGCAATGCCCGCCCGATCATCATCAGCCGTATTTCCGGCGGTGATCCGATGGGCGCAACGCAGCTCAACACGGGCCGCGACGCTGAAGACCTTGTAAAGGCCGGCCTGATGACCGACCTGACCGAACTTGCCGAAAAGGAAGGCTGGGCCGATATCATCCGTCCGGCAAAACTGCTTGATGCCTGCCGCTATGACGGCAAGCTCTATTGCGTACCGGTCAATATCCACTCGTTTCAGTGGATGTGGCTGAACCGCGGCGTGTTTGAGAACGCCGGACTGGCGGTGCCCGCCAACTGGAGTGAATTTGCAGCCGCTGCGCCCAAGCTTCGCGAAGCCGGTGTCATCCCGCTTGCCGTGGGTGGTGAACCCTGGCAGATCAACGGCATGGCCGGTGTCTTCATGGTGGCGCTGGGCGGCACGGACCTTTACCGCCAGATCAATGCAGAAAAGAGCGCCGAGGCCGCCGCCAGCCCTGAAATGACACAAGTATTCGAAGCCATTGCAGCAGCGCGTGACATGGTCGATGACGGCTATGTGGGGCGCGCCTGGAACGACGCTGCAAACATGGTGATTACCGGCAAGGCCGGTGCACAGATTATGGGTGACTGGGCCCAGGGTGAATTCGGTGTGGCGGGCCAGACCGCCGGGAAGGAATACGATTGCCTTCCCGGCCTTGGCGTCCATCCGGTGCTCGACACCGGCGGCGATGCCTTCTACTTCCCCAAGCCAGCCGGCGACAATCCGGAGATCGTCAAGGCTCAACTTGAACTGGCTTCGTTGCTGGTCTCGAAAGCCGTGCAGGTCGATTTCAACCTGAAAAAGGGTTCGCTGCCGATCCGCGGCGATATCGACCTCGCCGCAGCCAATGACTGTATGAAAAAAGGTCTGGCCATATTGGAGAAACCGGAAAACATTCTGCCTTCCGGAGAACAGACCTGGTCGTCCGACACGCAAGGCCAGTTTGAAGACCTCTGGGTTGAATTCTTCAATGACCCCGACATGTCCCCGGCAGAAGCCCAGGAGCGTTACGTCGAGATCGTCCAGAACGCCGACTGACAAGGCGCTTTAAAGGTCCGGGAACCGGTCGCTTGACGGCTGGTTCCCTCCTCCCCGGAGCAAAGCCATGGCGAACCAGGCCAGACCCAACCCCTATTTTCGCAATCTCAACGCCAAGGTGGCGGCGACACCGATGATCCTGACGACACTTGTCGTCTTTGTGGGATGTTCGGTGTGGACGGTGATCTACTCATTCTCCGCGTCGCGCGCCCTGCCCGTCAATGAGTTCGTCGGATTTGCCCAGTATGAGCGGCTTTTCAACACGTCGCGCTGGACGAAATCCGTCGAAAACATTGCAATATACGGTGTTGTGTCGTTGATATTTTCCCTGGTCGTCGGCTTTGTTCTGGCCGCTTTCATGGATCAGAAAATCCGCTTCGAAAACACGTTTCGTACGATTTATCTCTACCCGTTTGCGCTCTCCTTCATCGTCACCGGTGTCGTTTGGCAATGGATTCTCAATCCGACTCTCGGTCTGCAGGAAGCCATCCGCAATCTCGGCTGGGAAAGCTTTACATTCGATCTCATCGCACACCGCGACACGGTTATATATGCCCTCCTCATAGCCGGTATCTGGCAGGGCACGGGATTTGTGATGGCATTGATGCTGGCGGGCCTCAGAGCGGTTGACGACGAAATCTGGAAGGCCGCCCGTGTCGACGGAATTCCGAAATGGAAGACGTATATATTTGTTGTCATTCCGATGATGCGCGGCGTGTTCGTCACGACACTCGTCATCATCGCCTCCGGCATCGTGCGGCTCTACGACCTCGTTGTCGCCCTTACAAATGGCGGCCCCGGCATCGCCTCGGAGGTGCCGGCCAAATATGTCTACGACTTCATGTTCGCACGCGCCAATGTCGGACAGGCGCTGGCCGCATCGACCGTCATGCTAACCACGGTTCTGATCATTCTGATCCCCTGGGTCTATCTCGAATACGGCAAGAAGAAGCAGGGGTAAGCCATGTCAATCGAACCCATCGGCCCACGCCCCCAGCGCAATTTCGATCCCACCAGGATCATGATCTATTCGGTGCTGATCGTTGCGGCGCTTTACTATCTTCTGCCGCTTTATGTGATGATCATGACGTCGCTCAAGGGCATGCCGGAAGTCCGGCTTGGAAACATATTCGCACCGCCCGTGGAAGTTACATTCGAACCTTGGGTCAAGGCCTGGGACACAGCCTGTACCGGCCTGTATTGCGAAGGCCTCAAAGTCGGCTTCTGGAATTCGGTGCAGATCCTCATTCCCAGCGTCATCATTTCGATTGCCATAGCATCGGTGAACGGCTACGCGCTTTCATTCTGGCGTTTCAAGGGCGCCGAGGTGTTCTTCACAATCCTCATTTTCGGATCGTTCATTCCCTATCAGGTCATGCTTTATCCGCTGGTCATCATCACCAGGGAACTGGGTATTTTCGGCTCCCTTGCAGGGGTGATCTTTATCCACACGATCTTCGGCATGCCGATCCTAACGCTGCTTTTCCGCAATTACTTCGCATCGCTGCCTGAGGAGCTCTTCAAGGCGGCCCGCGTTGACGGTGCCGGCTTCTGGGGAATATTCCTGAAAATCCTCGTGCCGATGTCACCACCCATTTTTGTGGTTGCCATCATTCTTCAGGTTACCGGCATCTGGAACGACTTCCTGTTCGGTGTCATCTTCGCCGGAACCAAGAATTTCCCGATGACGGTCCAACTCAACAACATCGTCAACACGACGCAGGGCGTGAAGGAATACAACGTCAACATGGCCGCAACGATCCTGACGGGCGGCGTTCCCCTGCTGATCTATTTCCTGTCCGGCAAATATTTCGTCCGCGGAATCGCAGCCGGCGCGGTGAAAGGCTAGACCCATGAAAAGCATTGAAATCAAAGACCTTTCGCTCAACTTTGGCGACCTGAAGGTTCTGGAAGACCTCAATCTCGACATTTATGACGGCGAGTTCCTGGTGCTTCTGGGCGCGTCGGGCTGCGGCAAGTCAACCTTGCTGAACTGCATCGCCGGGCTACTGGATATCTCGGACGGCCAGATCTTCATCAAGGGAAACAACGTCACCTGGAAAGAACCGAAGGATCGCGGCATCGGCATGGTTTTTCAGTCCTATGCGCTCTATCCGCAAATGAGCGTTGAGGGCAATCTGTCCTTCGGCCTGAAAAACGCCGGCATTCCCAAGGCCGAGATCGTGGAACGTGTGGCACGCGCCGCCTCCATCCTTCAGATCGAGTCGCTTCTCAAACGTAAACCGGCACAGCTCTCGGGCGGACAGCGCCAGCGCGTCGCCATCGGACGGGCGCTGGTACGCGAGGTCGATGTGTTCCTGTTCGACGAGCCGTTGTCGAACCTAGACGCCAAATTGCGCGCTGAGCTGCGGGTCGAGATTAAACGACTGCACCAGAAACTAAGCAATACGATGATCTACGTAACGCACGACCAGATAGAAGCGCTGACGCTGGCCGACCGTATTGCGATCATGCGCGATGGCAAGGTTCAGCAGCTCGATACGCCGCATGCGATCTACAATCACCCGAACAACAAATATGTTGCCGGGTTCATCGGCTCGCCGGGAATGAATTTCATGCCGGGCAAGTTGAACGGCGGAGGAAATCCGCAATTTGCAACCGGAGGGCTGAGTGTCGACCTGTCGCGGTACCCGTTTGAAAATGGCGGATCGGCAGACGGATCGGAAGCCTGGCTCGGTGTAAGGCCGGAGCATGTGTCCATCGGCCGAGATGCTTCCGGCAAGGCGTTCTCACACGAGGTTGCAGTCGAGGTTGTGGAGCCGATGGGCTCGGACACACTCGTCTGGACGACACTTGCCGACCAGGAATTCCGGTTCCGCATGGATGGACAGAAGAATGTAGAGGTGGGTGAAAAGCTGAACATCGGTTTCGATCCCGTCAGCGCCTCCGTCTTCGACATGCAAACTGAAAACAGACTGTGAACCAACCATATATTCTGAATGGAAACTGCAATGGACTTGTCATTTCAGCTTTATAGCGCACGCAATTTCACACCCTGGGACAGGGTGCTGACGAGCCTGGGACGCCTTGGCTACACCCAGGTGGAAGGATTTGGAGCCGTATATGGAGAGCCGGAGTCGTTCAGCGCCCAGCTGGCAACCGCCGGCCTGACGATGCCCACTGCGCATTTTTCAGTTGAGGCCATGGAAAATGAATTTGATGCGTCGATCGCGCTGGCCGAGAAACTTGGGATCAGGTCCATATTCTGCCCCTATCTGGACGAACACCAGCGACCGACAAATGCCTCGGAATGGGCCGATTTCGGCAAGCGGCTTTCGGCCATAAATGAAAAGGTTCGGGCAACGGGCCGCCGTTTCGGCTGGCACAATCACGACTTCGAATTCCAACCGCTCGCTGACGGCACGACACCGCAGCAAATCCTGTTGGACGAAGCGCCGGATATGGATTGGGAAGCCGATATCGCCTGGATCATTCGCGGAGGCGGCGAACCGCTCGAGTGGATCGAGAAATACGGCCCGCGCATCACGGCTGTCCATGTAAAAGACATTGCGCCGACCGGTCATTGCGAGGACGAGGACGGCTGGGCCGATGTCGGTCACGGGATTGTAGCCTGGCGGAACATTCTTCGCGAGTTGCGGAAGCACGGAAACGTTCAATACCTTATTGTGGAACACGACAATCCAAATGATTTCGAACGCTTTGCAAAGCGCTCGATCGAAGCCCTGAGCGGAATGACAGAGGTGCAAAATGCCTGAACGTCTCGGCGTAGGAATAATGGGATGCGGCAACATATCGGCCGCTTATATGAGATTGTCCCCACTGTTCAGCGGTTTTGAAATAAGGGCATGTGCCGATCTCAGCGAAGAGGCCGCACGGTCGCGAGCGCAAGAATTCGGCTTGCGGGCGCAGACCGTAGAAGGCCTGCTCGCTGCCGACGATATCAACATCATTGTCAACCTGACAATCCCGGCAGCCCATTTCGACGTATCCAAGCAGATCCTGCTCGCTGGCAAAAACGTCTACTCTGAAAAACCGTTTGTGCTTTCCGTGGCCGAAGGCCGGGAACTTGCGGAAATCGCACAGATGAACGGACTTCGCGTCGGCTCGGCGCCGGATACATTTCTCGGCGGCTCCCATCAGCTTGCCCGACACCTGATCGATACAGGTGCGGTTGGAAAGATCACCGGCGGCACATGCCACGTAATGAGCCACGGTATGGAGGACTGGCACCCTAACCCGGACTTCTTCTTCAAGCCCGGCGGCGGGCCAATCCTTGATCTCGGGCCGTACTACATCTCTAATCTCGTGCAGCTGATCGGGCCGGTCAAACGCGTTGCGGCAATTTCATCCACTCCTGACCCTGAACGCACCATTACCTCGCAGCCGCGGGCCGGAGAGAAAATAACGGTCGAAACGCCGACCACTTTTCACGCATTGCTCGAATTCCGGAACGGCGCAGCTGTGACATTGGGTGCAAGCTGGGATGTGTGGCGGCATGGCCACGCGCCAATGGAGCTCTATGGCGAAGACGGGTCGATCTTCCTGCCGGACCCGAATTTCTTTGCCGGCGATGTCTCAATTACCAGGGGCGGAGATTTTGTCGATCACGCAGCGGACTGGGAGCACCCTTTTAGCGTCAACAACGAAGAGCATCCCGGCGGCGATGTGGCGAACTATCGCGCCGCTGGTCTTGCCGACATGGCGCAAGCACTTTCGGAAGGCCGCCAGCACCGCTGCTCGCTTGAATTGGCGTTGCATGTCGTGGAGGTCATGACGGCAATTCTGCAATCCGGTGATGAAGGGCGCTTCATAGACATGGAGACGCAGTGCGAACGGCCCGAAGCTCTGCCACCGGCGGATGCCACCGCTTTGTTGGCCTGAATCTTTTGTATGCAGTGAAGGAGTTGATCAATGGCAACCAACATCAAGGGACCGGCCCTGTTCCTGGCACAGTTTGCCGGCGACGAAGCACCGTTCAACTCGCTTCCCGCGATCACCGACTGGGCCGCATCCCTCGGCTACAAGGGCGTTCAGATCCCGACCTGGGACGAGCGGTTCATGGATCTGAAAATCGCTTCTGAATCAAAGGATTACTGCGATGAAATCAGAGGCATCTGTGGCGAGGCAGGCGTCGAGGTAACGGAACTTTCGACACATCTTCAGGGGCAACTGGTAGCGGTCCATCCTGCCTATGACAGCCAGTTCGATGCATTTGCGCCGGAAGCACTGCACGGCAATCCGGCGGCGCGCCAGAAATGGGCCGTGGAGCAGATGAATTATGCGGCAAGAGCTTCGCGCAATCTCAGCCTTGACGTCTCCGTATCGTTTACCGGCGCCCTCGCCTTTCCTTACCTCTACCCCTGGCCGCAGCGTCCGGCGGGCCTTATAGAAGAGGCCTTTACGGAACTAGCCCGCCGCTGGAAACCGATCCTCGACGCCTATGACGAACAGGGTGTTGATGTCGGTTACGAAATCCATCCGGGCGAAGACGTCTTTGACGGTGCGACTTTCGAGAT
Organism: Hoeflea sp. TYP-13; assembly: GCF_040932035.1. Lineage (NCBI taxonomy): Bacteria > Pseudomonadati > Pseudomonadota > Alphaproteobacteria > Hyphomicrobiales > Rhizobiaceae > Hoeflea > Hoeflea sp. TYP-13. Next base: position 1,737,637 of record NZ_JBFRBB010000001.1, on the reverse strand, counting down.
GTTCCTTGAGGCGCTTGGAGGGCACCGGCGCTGCACGATCAATTACGACCCCTCGCATTTCCTGCTGCAGCAGCTCGATTACCTTGCATTCATTGACATTTATCACGAGCGCATTTCAGCGTTTCACGTGAAAGATGCCGAGTTCAACCCGGACGGACGGCAGGGCGTTTACTCAGGCTATCAAAGCTGGGTCGACCGTGCGGGACGCTTCCGGTCTCTCGGTGACGGACAGGTTGATTTTTCCGCCATTTTCTCGAAACTTGCCCAGTACGACTACGACAGTTGGGCCGTGCTTGAGTGGGAATGCTGCCTTAAACACCCCGAACAAGGTGCTGCGGAGGGTGCGCCGTTCATTGCCGATCACATTATCCGTGTGACGGAAAAGGCGTTTGACGATTTCGCCGGCGGTGAAACAGACAGGCAGCAGATCCGACAGATGTTGGGACTGTAGGAGATCAATATGAGCGACGCAAAGAACCGAAATACCGGACCGATACGGCTGGGCATGGTCGGTGGAGGCCAGGGCGCGTTTATCGGTGCGGTGCACCGGATCGCTGCCCGCATAGACGGGCATTACGAACTGGTGGCGGGCGCGCTTTCATCTGATCCGCAAAGGGCACTCGCGTCCGGTCTTGAACTGGGTCTCAACCCGGACCGTTGCTACCGCTCGTTCAAGGACATGGCAAAGATCGAGGCGGCACGCGATGACGGCATTGAGGGGGTTTCCATCGTAACGCCCAACCACATGCACTACCCCGCCGCAAAGGCGTTTCTCGAAGCCGGCATTCATGTGATCTGCGACAAGCCGGTGACTTCAACACTGGCCGACGCCAAAAAACTGGCAAAACTGGTGGACAAATCCGGCAAGCTCTTTGTGCTGACCCACAATTACACCGGCTATCCGATGATCCGGCAGGCCCGCGACATGGTTTCAAAGGGAAAGCTTGGAACCATCCGGCTGGTACAGGCCGAATATCCCCAGGACTGGCTCACGGAGGCCGAAGAAGGCAGCGGCAACAAACAGGCAAAATGGCGTACCGATCCGGCGCAGTCGGGTGCCGGAGGCTGCGTCGGCGATATAGGGACGCATGCCTGGAACCTTGCGAGTTTCGTCAGCGGTCTTGAAACGGAAAGCGTCGCCGCCGATCTCGACACCTTTGTCAAAGGCCGGCGGCTGGACGACAATGTCCATGTCCTTTTGCGGTTCAAACCGGAGGGCCGCGAAAAGCCCGCCAAGGGCATGGTCTGGACCAGCCAGGTCGCACCCGGCAACGAAAACGGCCTGAAGCTGCGTATCTACGGAAGCAAAGGCGGCCTGGAATGGGAACAGGAGCATCCCAACCAGCTATGGTTCACCCCGTTCGGCAAACCAAAGCAGCTTCTGACACGCGGCGGCGCCGGCGCCATCGGTGCGGCGACAAGGGTCACCCGGATTCCGGCCGGCCATCCGGAAGGCTATCTCGAAGGCTTTGCCAATATCTACAGCGAGGCGGCGGCGGCGATCCGGGCCGGACGAACAGGTGGCAAGGCAGCGAAGGACGTTTCATTCCCCACCATCGAGGACGGTCTTGCCGGCATGCGTTTCATTGATGCCTGCGTGAAATCATCGGCCAAGAATGCCGCCTGGATAAAAGTGTAGGTCCGGCTTCGCCCCCTACCGGTCGATCCTCAACCGGCACAAAACCGTGTTATCGGTCTCAAGATCACCGCTCCAGATAAATTTTGCGCTGCGGTCCCAGCGAATTTTGTCATAACCGCCCTTTGGCCTGATGGCACGCGCCGAGTAGACGGTCGCGCGCGGCCAGTCAGAATCATCAAAGCCTTGTTCTTTCCATCCGGCAGGTTCCGCGACAGACAGGAACTGGCAGACACCCTTCCCCGGTTCCGGGTCTCGTTCCCGCGCGCAGCTTTTATCCAACGGTGCCTGGTGCACGACGAGACAGCGCATAGCTGAACTGGTGGCACCGACAACCTTGCCGCTCGCCAAATCGGTAAACTGAGCGATAAGGCCGCCATCGCCCATCTGCTGACGGCGTGTGCCTATATATTCAAGCCCGGTATCGTTCTGTTTGAAGTCCTTCAGGACGAAATTCAGCTGAAGCGGATAGCCGCCGGAAAAGGTGAACGTTTCCGCGTTAAATGAGCGTTCGGTGGTTATCGGGACAGAATCCTGTTTGAGCAACTTTGTATCGAGATAGAGCGCAAACCAGTTGTCCGCCCACACATCGGCTTTCAATTTGACCGTGTTTTGTGCCGAAACCGGCAACGCCGTGCCGGCCATCATATACAAGCCGGTCAACGCAAACGCGCAGACCCGGCGACAACGGGGGAATTCATCCAGCATCAATCAACCCTTTACAATGAACTGCGGCGCGGGATTAACCGTGCCGCGATTTCCAGCGCCCCCGAAAACCGAATCAAATGCGATTCCGGTTCACGTCAGTAGAGATAGTCTGTCGTTGCCGAAAGCCTCATCAGCAATCTGGCAAGTGCACTCATCACACCTCCGTCGCTGGAAAACACGACAACACGCGCCGTCGCGCCGACCCTGAGTTGCTGCTCGGCGATGGAGCCGGATGGCTCTATACGCACTTGAAATCGCTGCGAGAAGGATATCCACCGGGCGGGATTGTCGATTTGCGGAAGGTTGCCGGTGGCAAAGCCCTGCCCCCGTTCCACGCCCCAGCCAATACTCTCAACGTGACCGGCAAAGACCTGCCCCGGAAACATGTAGAGGCCAAATTCCACGGTCTGGCCTTCCCGGATGACGGACAGTGCATTTTCCTCATAATTTGCAACGATCCACCATCGGCTTGCATCGACCAGCGTCATCACCGCATTACCCACGGCCGCATAGGCACCCGCATGCAGTTGCATGTTATCCACAATGCCGTCATCCGACGCCAGAACTCTGGTTTGCTCCAACCTTAAGCTGGCCTTTGCAAGCTCAGCCTTGATCTGCCTGATACCGGCATGCTGATCGTGACCCGCGCCATCCGGCTGGCCAAGCTCCAGTTGCATCTGATCCAAAGCCGCCTCAAGCCGGTCGACCTCGAACTGAAAGGCGCGCGGATCAATCCGGAACAGCGGATCGCCCGTTTTTACCTCGTCGCCGTTTTCGACGAAGACTTCGATGACTTCACCCGACACCAGTGGTGCGACCGGAATTACAAAGGCCTGAACGTAGGCGTCCCTGGTCATCGGCGTAGTGCGATCCGACGCGATGTAGTATGCCACCAGCACCACTATCACACAGACGGCAAGGGTCACCCAAAACCGAATAGTTGTCATTGCCCGCCGCGTCGCCGCCATTACGTCGCTCCCTCATAGGTCTTTGCCAGAAGTGCAGTTTGTGGAGATCCGTGTCTATCCGATCCTTCGACCGAAGTTACCACCAGCGCCAGTTGGTGACGCATTTCCCGAATGAAATTAACACCGAAATACCAGGCGCGGCGCATATCCCCCTCCTCTGTCGGCTGCAACTCGGAGGCCGTGATAGCCGCGTCTAGCTCGGCCAGTCGTGCGTGAACCACACCATCCGAAGCTGTGGCGCCCTCGGCAATCGTATCTGCCAGGGCTTCGGCAAGATTGCGTACCTGCTCCATGGCGTTTGCAGTCGGTGCAATCATCGCGCGCCTGATGTCAATGTCATCGACACGCGACAATATCTGATGCAACGTCCACAACTGATGAAACATATTGCCGGTTGCGTGGGTTATGCCGTGGAAATTATAATTTGCGCCGGCTTTCCCGGGCATCATGTAGCTGTAATCATAAAGCAGCGCGAAGTCCTTCTCCACGTCCATTTTCAAACGCAGCAAATGGGAGTTGAGCAGAGCGGCTTCCGGATCATCGGCACCACTTATGCGCGACAGCGCGGGTGGCAATTCCCGCAAATAGTCGGCAAAGCTTTTGCGCAGCAGATTCGCCGGGTGTTCCGGCCAGAAATTCTGACCCACCATGAGTGCCACCGCGAATCCCAGAATTGCTCCAAGAACCCTTTCTTCTGCGGTAACAACCGTTGCGACGGGAAAGGCCGCCATGCCGAGTATGACAGCAATTCCGACACAAATCTGAAAGCCGGAATAGGAAACACGGTCGTGGCCGGCTCCGATATAGGATCCGATCAGAAATCCCAGCGCAAGCCATGCCAGCAAAAGCGGCAAATGCGGGGCGAGCGATATCAACAGGAGACCCAAGAGACTGTAGGCAGACCCGGCAATTACACCCGGGAACCAGAGCCGGACACGAAGATGCGATTTTCCCAGATTCGGCTGCACCATGACGATCACCAGCCCAAGGACCAGATAAGCCCCGGCCGGCACCAGCGGCACCAGATGAAACATCAGTGCTACAGCAACACCGAGGGATAACTTGAGGGCAGCCTTTGCACTGTCTTCCACAATCCAGCCCTTGTTTTCGGGGGAAGATGCATCCGCGGGAATCCTCTCATCGGACAATTGGGGATTGGCAAGTGTCAGAATGTCGTGCTGCAGTTCGCGGGCCGCGGCCAAAAAAGCAGCCAGTTTGGCCGGTATCCTCCTGAATTCACCATCGGGTTCGTTGAGGTTTTGCGAACGCTCTTGCTGCTCCCTGTCGATCAGCGCCAGTGATGCATCCAGTCCGCTTGTGTCACCGGGCTCTTCCAGGCCATCGGCAAGACCGCGCAATATCGTGGCCATGGCAGCGCGGATTTCAATAAGGCTTTCGCTGCGCGGAAAATCCTCCAGCGTGCGCTCCAGATGGCGGACGTTGACGTAGGACAACATGAGATTACGCATTCGCAGGCGGATGGCGTGATGCTCCTGCCTGTCAGCAGTAAAACGCCATTTGAGGCGGTCGACCTGACCCAGCCACTTGCCGAAATTCATGAGGCTGACCGGGCTCGGGTAGTATGAAATTGGTTGCTCAGCCTCGATCCGCTCAGCGGTTTTGTTGAGTAAAACCGCACATTCATGTTCAATGCCTTCACACAGCGCAACAAGATCACCGGATTTCGGCGAGGGCCACAGACCCAGCATGACCACCCAGGTCACGGCAACACCGAGGCTGGTTTCAAGCATCCAGTGAAATGCCAGCCTCTCGCCCAGTTCCGCGCCGCCGATGGCAGCAAAGGCGGCACCTGCAACATTCAAAATTGCAAAGAGGGCACCAAAACCCCACGGCCAACGATTGCGGAAACCCTGCGCCGCCCAATAACCCAGGACACAGGTCACAACGAGCGTAACCAGCAAGAACAGGGGGCGCGCCGTCAGAAAGTAGTCGATGGTTATATATGAAATCACGGCGCCCAGTGCCGACCCAACGACAAGGGATAGGCCTGCAGCGGGCGATTCATCGTGCATCATGAACGAGATGACAAGGACCGGAAATATGACAAATACGCCGGTCTGCATGTCCAGCAGCACCGCCAGAGCAATACACAACATCATCACCAGCGTGATGCGTAGCGCGTTGATGACGCGAAGACGTTCAATCTGGTCGCTCAGTCTTACCATTCCGAAATTGAAATAACCGCTTCAATTGCCACTAAGGATTGGTAGCAAATATAAACAGAACGCGGAACCGGACAAAAATGCAGCCAACCCATCCTCAGATTGCACGCCCATCTTAAAGCTCTTTTAAGTTGGCTCGGACATAGTGCGCCTCGGTAGCCTGTGCCCTGGCCGCAAAATATTCTTTGCTGTTGATCGGCACATGCCTGCATGACGCATCCATGCCAGCCCTTTTTGGGCATGTTCTTGTGCCCGTTCCCTAAGGAGCGGTCCCGTAAAAGAGTATGTCAGGGTAATCGGATGCAAATTTCGCGCAAATTGCCTATGGCCGCGGTCTTCATGACGCTGTTTGCTGTCGCTGCAACGAGCATGGGCGGTCTTTATGTTGCCGGACAGGCAAACATTTCAGAGGTTGAGGACAAACTTGTCGCTCTGGCCACCGGCAAGAAGAATGAACTTTATCAGTATTTTGAAAGCATCAATAAAGACATCGAATTCGTTTCCGAAAGCAAGACGACGTCTGACGCGCTAGAGTTCATTGCATTCGAATACGAACTGTATGAAGGCAAGGCAAAAGAGGTTCTTCAGCAGCGTTATATCACCGACAATCCGAATGCTGACGGCCAGCGCCATCTGCTGATCAACCCGGATGTAGACGTGTATGACAATGTCCATGCCCATTATCACGCCTATTTCTCGCGTCTCGTCGAAGATTACGGATATGACGATGCATTCCTGATCGATCCCAAGGGCAATGTCATCTACTCCGTTTCCAAGGGGCTCGATTTCGCATCGAATCTGATTGACGGCGAGTGGCAAAGTTCAGGCCTGGCGAAAGCCTACGCTGCGGCGATGGAAGCGCCTGCAGACGGTAAATCAACCTTCATTGACATGGAACGCTACGGCCCGTCCGACAATGCGCCCGCCGCGTTCATCGCGCGCCCTGTCTACAAGGCTGACACCAAACTCGGCGCCGTGGTGCTGCGTATACCATCTTCGAAGGTCACCCGGATTCTGGCCGGTCGCGAGGGTCTTGGCGAAACCGGTGAAACCCTGCTTCTCAACAGCAGCGGCTTCATGCTGTCCGACTCCAAATTCACTGAAAGCAACGACACACTTGCGCACCAGATCACCACGCCGCTCCTCGAAAAAGCGGCCGCCGGTGAAACCACAGTGGGAATGCTCGATGGCTACCGGGGCATGGATGCGCGTGCGGCGATTGCACCATTCGAACTGGATGGTGCGCGCTGGTACGTGGTTGCACTGATTGACGAGAAGGAAGCGTTCGCAGGACTTTCCCGCATGCGCATGGTCATGCTGCTGTTTGCATTGGCCGTGTCGCTGCTGTGCCTGTTCATGTCGATCAAGTTCTCGCGCACAATCGCTACGCCAATCAACGAACTGGTCGGCAAGATGCGGGCGCTGGCGGAGGGCGATACAAAAATCGAACTGGATGAAAACCGCTCCGACGAAATCGGAGAAATGGCAAAATCCGTGGCGGTATTTCGCGACGCGGCCCTGGAAAAGGACCGGCTGGAGGTGGAAGCCGAATCCAGCAGACTTCTGTCAGATAAGGAACGTGCGGAACGCGAAAGCACCAAACAGCAGGATGATCTGCAGACCCGCGAAGCTGTCGAAGCGCTTGCCGAGGGACTTGAACGTCTTGCCCACGGCGATGTGTCCGCCACGATCGACACGCCGTTTAAACCGGATCTTGAGAGCCTGCGCCAGAACTACAACGAAACGGCCCTCAAACTTCGTTCAACGCTTGCCGCGGTGCAGGAAAGCACGTCTTCATTGCGGAGCAATGCCAATGAGGTCCATGTCGCCGCGGACGATCTGGCGCGCCGCACGGAGCAGCAAGCCGCTTCACTGGAGGAGACGTCCGCGGCACTTGAAGAAATAACCGTGACAGTCAACACGGCTTCGGAACGGGCCGAAGAAGCCAGCCGAATGGTCGCCGAAACCAAGGACAGCGCTGAACAGTCAGGCCAAGTGGTTGCCAACGCCATGAGCGCAATGCAGCGCATTGAGACGGCGTCGAACGAAATTTCGAACATTATCAACGTGATCGACGAGATTGCTTTCCAGACCAACCTTCTGGCTCTCAATGCCGGCGTAGAGGCGGCAAGAGCCGGAGAAGCGGGCCGAGGTTTCGCCGTCGTCGCGCAGGAGGTGCGGGAATTGGCGCAGCGTTCCGCCACGGCCGCCAAGGACATCAAGGAACTGATCACCAAATCGGGCGGGGAAGTGAAAACCGGTGTTGAACTGGTCAACGCCACCGGTTCCGCGCTCTCGAAGATCGGAGAGGACGTCAACAGGATCAACGATCATGTCGATGCCATTGCCACCGGTGCGCGCGAACAGGCTGTCGGCATTCAGGGCATCAACTCGGCAATCGGCCAGATGGACAGGACCACACAGCAGAACGCGGCGATGGTCGAGGAAAACAATGCCGTCAGTCAGATGCTTGCAACAGACAGCAGCAAGCTCGGCAGTATCGTTGAGCAGTTCAAGCTTGACGATAGCGATGTGCAAATGGTGCGCAACGCCGACGACCGGCCGGTTTCTCCGCCTGCTCCGAAGCAAAAGCCCGCCCGCGCCGCCTTTATCGGCAACACTGCCCTTGCAGAAAGCGAGGACTGGACGGAATTTTGAGTCAACGCACCATTAATTTAACGTAACCAAGTAACGACGCCGGTGAATATTGCCGGCGCCGTTCATGTTTCCGTAACTTAAAGAACAGTTTTAGACTGCGAGCGCCGCTTTGCAGTTACTATTTTCAGTTGATTAAGATTCATTTTTTATAGTTCAGGCCTGAGTGGCTGTTGAGACGACAGCATGGTGGGGGTTTGATGCGAAGATATATGGTGAACTCAGGCGATGGGAATTTGATCTCATCCAGGTTGACGCCTGGGTTCCGCCAATCCGCTATTCGCGTCATGTGAGTTCGGTAATGTGCAGATGAACGGCATATTCAGCGGCCTGAGAAAAGACCCGGAAAAAAGGATCCGTGTTGCGTATCGCCTGGCGCTGTTTGCCATGGTTGCGCTGCTTGGCACATCCTATTTTGCTCTGAATTCGGCAATGGACCGCGGCAGGCTTTATGCCGTTAAATTCAAGGACATCAACAACGAACGAATGTTGTCGCAGAGGATTGTGCTGTTGAGCCAGCATGCGCTGCACATGGAAGACCTGCCACATCGCAACAAGGTGCTGAAACTGGTCGACAACACACTGATTGAGCTGGAACGGATACACACGCAACTGACCCGGCAGATCAATGATCAGCGCGAAAAAAACAAGGCATCGCGACGCGTCCATGCGGTATTTTTTTCTTGGCCGGCTCATCTGGACTACCAAATTCGCTCGCTGATAACCAATGCGCGGCAATTCACAAAATTTGCGGCGGAATCTCCTGACATTGCAGCCATTTATCTCGGGCCCATGGAAGAAATTGCGGCGTCGAAAGTGCTGCCGGCCATGGACGAAGTAACAGATATTTACCGGCAGCAAACCCGGAACTCGATTTCGCTTTTCGAGCACATACATCTGGCGATCCTGATTTTGTCACTTATTCTGCTCGGCGTTATCGGCCAATTGTTGTTCCGACCGCTGGCAAAGCAGATCGGGCAGCGAACTCGTGATCTCGTGGCTGCGCGGGACGAAATGCAATATGCGGCAACCCATGACGGCCTGACCGGACTTGCCAACCGGGATTACGCCATTGATGCCTTGCAGGAGGAAGTCCGGCGTCAAAGGGACAATTCAGACGTCAGTATGGCCATACTTCTTCTGGACCTGGATGATTTCAAGAACGTCAACGACAATTTCGGGCACCTGAGTGGTGACAAACTTCTGCGCTCAGTCGCCGACCGTCTGAAATCGGTGCTCGGAGGCGACGGGGTGGCCTGCCGCATGGGCGGAGATGAGTTTCTGGTCATCATCAAAAAAGAAGCAGCCCTTGGTACCCTTTCAACCGTTGCCAGCAAAATTCTGGAACGGCTCAACAGTCCGGTGCTTTTGGCCGGCGTGTCGACGCAGGTCAGAACCAGCATTGGAATAGCCAGATTTCCGACAGACGGCGACGATGCCGAAGATCTGCTTGCCGCTGCTGACCTGTCGCTCTACGCCGCAAAAAAATCCGGCAAGGGCACATTCCGTTTTTTCAACGAAGACCTTCAAAAGCAGCTCAATGATGCCAAGGTATTTGAGCGGGATATTGACCGTGCCATCACAGAGGGGCAATTCAAACCGGTTTTCCAACCTCAGATCAGCACGGAAACGGGAGCGATTACCGGAGTTGAGGTGCTCACACGCTGGCATCACCCGGAACGCGGCGTGCTACTGCCGGCCGAATTCCTGGGCGCGGCCGCGAATTTAGGCCGCATGCCCGACATCACGCGTCTGGTGCTTGATCAGGCATTCGGGGCGGCTGCCGAGTGGCAATCGAACGGTATCGATTTCGGCCGCATTGGTGTCAACTTCTCTGCGCACGACCTTATGTGGAACGGTTTTTTCCGCAGTATCGCCCAGACCGCCGGACAACATGGTCTGTCGTGCGACCGCATAAGTGTCGAGGTTGTTGAATCCGTGGCGATCGACAGCGACAACGAGCAATCGGCACAAGCACTCTACGAACTGCGGCAGCTTGGTATCCAGATCGAAGTCGATGATTTCGGAACCGGCTTTGCCTCACTTTCGCACCTCAATCGCGATCTGTTCGACAGGGTCAAGATCGACCGGCAATTCGTATCCGGCATCGATGATTGCGAGCGCATCCGGATTATTGTCGATTCGATCATCCGGCTGGCGTCCGCTCTTAATATCAAGGTCATTGCGGAGGGGGTCGAAAGCCAGGAGGAAATCGACACGCTCATCCAGCTCGGCTGCAGTGAGTTTCAGGGCAACGCCATTGCGCCGCCCATGCCTGCAGATGTGGCCCGCGATTGGCTCGCTGCGTACAACCGGAACGGCCATACGGCAATCGATCTGGAAGCCGACGCCGGATAGTTCAACGTCCTGGAAAGCTATCGACTTGACTCTTGTGCCGGCAGCGATGAGCTTGCGCTGGTATTAGTCGCATAAAGAACGTTGATATGCAGCTTTCGGACGACCAGATCTCGGATCTCATCAAAGTCAGACACGCGCTTCATCAGACGCCTGAAATATCCGGCGAGGAGCAGGAAACCGCCGCCAAAATCAGCAGATATCTGAAGCGCTTCGAGCCGGATAATATTGTTGTCGGCCTGGGCGGACACGGCGTCGCGGCCATTTTTGACAGCGGCCGGCCTGGTTCTTCCGTGACCGTGCGCTGCGAACTCGACGGTCTGCCAATCCAGGAAACCGGCGACCTGCCACACCGGTCGAAGACCAGCGGCAAAGGTCATCAGTGCGGTCACGACGGCCACATGGCGATCATGCTCGGTGTTGCGGCGTTGCTCGACAAAGGACGTCCGGTTCGCGGCCGCGCTGTTCTTTTATTCCAGCCCGCTGAAGAAACCGGCAAGGGCGCCAAGGCCGTGACAGCCGACCCGCAGTTTGCAGCCATCCGGTCGGACCACTTCATATCGCTACACAATTTACCCGGATATAACGCGCATCGCATCCTGCTCAAGCCGGGGTCTGTCAATTGCGCATCACGCGGCATGCGCATCGGCCTGACCGGAAAGACGGCGCATGCCTCAATGCCGGAAACGGGCGTGTCTCCGGCATTGGCTATGGCTGAGATCATGGGCGCTCTAAACGCGGCCTCCACGCCCGAGCATATGGACGAAAACTTTGCTCTCGTCACCGTCGTGCATGCGAACCTTGGAGAAAAGGCGTTCGGTGTGTCGCCGGCCGACGCTGAGATCTGGGTGACCTTACGCACCGTAACCGATGAAAAAATGGAGGTGCTTGTTCACGCGGCCGAGGCCATAGCGCGTGATGCCGCCGACAAATACGGCCTAGCACTGGAGATCGGCTATGACGACATCTTCAATGGCTGTGAAAACGATCCGGCGCTCACGGAGCATTTTCGCGCCAGTGCCAACCAGTTCGGTTATTCGGTAGAAGACCTGGACGAGCCGCTGCGGTTCTCGGAGGATTTTGGTGAATATGGACAAACTGCCGCTTCCGCCATGTTCTTTCTCGGAGCGGGAAAAGACATGCCCGCACTGCACAATCCGGATTACGACTTTCCCGATGAGTTGATAGAAACCGGTGCGAACATGTTTTACGCAACTGTTTGCCGGCTGTTGAGACAGAACGACTAGGCTGATCCTCAGGGCGTCTGTCTGCTGCTTTGCGAGCGCATCTGTGGCCGTCTTGACAGTTCTTCGATCAGGAACTCGGCTGCAAGCGAGATGTGGGTGGCATCATTTCCAGGCGGTTGATGCACTGAAATCACAACGTCCGGCAGCGACGGAAGCCCGGCACTGCCATCAATGATGCGCAGATCGTCGGGGACCGTCGAAACCTCCATGACAGAAACGCCGGATCCATTCCGAACAGCACTTTCGATCAGAGCCAGACTTCGTGTCGAATAGGCAATGTGCCACGACCGGTCGATCTGGTTCAGCGCCTGAAGCGCAATTTCGCGGCAAACACAGCCCTGCTGATAAAGAACCAGCGACAGTGGTGCCTCCGGGTTATCGGCAAACCCGGATGAGGCCACCCAATGCAGAGGTTCGCGACGGACAACCCGCCCCGACACATCATCGATCGGATGCGTCGAGACGACCAGGTCGAGTTCTCCATTTTGCTGCATCTGCAGGAGATCGCACCCGTTGTCACATGTCACCTCAATGCGGATGAGCGGATATTGCGCCGAGAACTGCGCTAAAATCGGCGGCAACAGACAGGTTGCATAATCGTCCGGTGCGCCGATCCGAACCAGCCCCGCCGCCTCCGGTCGCTTGAGGTGGGCGAGCGCCTCATCATTCGTCTTGAGAATGCGGTTTGCGTATACCAGCAGCGCCTCACCAGTCCGCGTGATTTCCACCGACTGGCGGGTTCTTTCAAATACCGCATCTCCGACAATCTGCTCCAGGCGTCTGATCTGAAGGCTGACGGCCGATTGCGTACGACCCACAGCAGTTGCGGCCCTTGTGAAGTTGCTGTGGGTGGCGACCGCCACAAAGGAGCGAAGAAGATCGATTTCCAGATCGCGCTGCATGAGTTCTTAATTAGCAATACTCATCATGATAAGCAATTTAATTCGTTTCAATAATAATTCACGCGCGGCTAGCATGGGTGCATCTCATGGAGAAAGCCAATGCTGTACCTATTTGCACAATCCATATTCGAGGCCACCCGGATCACTCCTGCAGCGAGCTCCGCCACAAAACCGGATCAGGTGTTTTTTCATAAGGATCATGCACCGGTGCTGGATCGCCACGTGGTGTCACAAAACGGCGAAGAACCGCCCCGGCTCCATTCGGATCGTCGCCATAAGGGTGATCGCAACGCAATTGCGGGTTTAAACGCTAGTCCCCAACGGAACAGGCAAGCACACGGCTGATCTGCATGAGCGGCCTGCCTGACTGACGGCTCCACTCATTAAACGCTGCCTGAACACGTTCCATGTCCTTTTTTGAACTTGGCGCTTTGTCAACCACGCCTTCGCGTATGAGTGCGGCGCAGACATCGCGCGAAAGCACGAAACTGTCGACGCCCATAAACCGCAGGAAATACATCGCGCTGTTGCCGCCGAGGCGCGTTGCCCGCTTCTTCAGCATCGCCAGCAACCCGATAAAATCATCCGCCGGCCATTCGGCAAAAACCTTGGCTGCCGATCCGTTCTCGCGTGCAAGTTCACCGAGAAACTGCGCGTTGTCGCGAATGGCCGCGATCTTCTTGCCATGCCGGATAATCCGCGGATTGCCGAGATGCTCTCCGATCTCCTCATCGGTCATGAAACCCATGCGACCGATGTCGAACCCGTGGAAGACCTCCTCGATATCGGCCCACTTGTTTTCAACGACCTTCCAGTTGAATCCGGCCTGAAAAATGCATTTGCTCATCATGGAGAGCCAGCGGTCGTCCGGAATTGCCGCAAGCGTCGCCGTACTTGCGGGTGAAGAAAGGGTTTCTTCAAAAGCCTTGGCACCACCCTTGCGGCCGGCAGCTATTTCATAGATCGCATCAAAGTCCCGCATGAATTCCCCTTTTACGCTGTGCGACAAGCAACACACTCAACCGTTTGCGGCTTCAACAGTAATGGACACGCGGCGCGGATCGAAGGCAATATGTCCGGATATGACGCCCGCAAAATCAAATGGTTCCTGATAGGACCAGCCGATCTCCTCAGCCACTTTCCCACCGCTTTCATCAACCACGCTGAAGTAACTCGCATCGCCTTTGAGAGGACAATGCGTGGATTTATCAGTCTGCCGAATCGCCACCTGAATGTCTTCGCGGGGAATGTAATATTGCGGCTGGTACAGCCTGCGGCCAACCTCGAGCAGACGCAACGCCTTGTCGGTTTCGGCAATCTGCAGATCGCCAAGCATCACCCGCACCTTCTGGTCCATCTGATCGACCTGCATGAAGTGTTGAGGGTGGGATGGATTGTGTATTGCGCCCTCGATCATATTCATTCTCCCGATCTATCAGTTGCGCGTTAGCATGATGATATGGGGCGGGCGCGTCAATTTTCGAGAGCACGATATAAGACCGCTGGCCCGCAACACCGCCAAGTGTCACGAGCCAGCGTCGGCGCGAAAGACTATGTGCGCTGGTTTACAGGCTGGCGGACTGCGCCAATCCCTGTTCTTCAGCTTTTCTTGCAACAGCCGTTGCAACGGCAAGGTCCTGCAGTCCGACGCCTGTTCCGTCAAACAGCGTGATTTGATCCTGCGACACGCGGCCTGCCTGCGCACCATTGATGACATCGCCGATGGGCGTGATCGCACTTTCTGCAAGCAGTCCGCCCGCAACGGCGTGCTGTGCTTCGCCGATGCTGATCGATTGAGCCACTTCGTCCGTGAATACCGTTGCCGCGGCCACTAGGTTCGGATCGACCTCCATCTTGCCCATTGTATCGGTTCCCATGCAGGCAAGATGCGTTCCGGGCCTGATCCACTCCTTCATCAGCAGCGGTTCGTCGCACGAGGTTATCGTGATGATGACGTCGGATCGGGCTGCGAGTTCTTCCCGCTCGACACTCTCGAACGTCAGACCAAGCCCGGTCACGGTCTTTTCCAACGCGCCCAGCATTTCAGGATGCAGGTTCCAGGCAACGACATGTTCGAAATTGCCCTGCTTGACGGCGGCGCGAACCTGGAAATGCGACTGATGTCCGGCACCAATCATGCCAAGGACCTTTGAATCGGGACGCGCCAGGTGCTTGATCGAAACCGAACTGGAGGCGGCCGTGCGAATTGCCGTCAGGTAGTTGCCGCCGACGATGGCCGAGAGCTGTCCGGTATCGGGATTGAACAGGAAGACTGTGGACTGGTGATTGGGAATGCCCTTTTGCGCGTTGCCCGGCCAGTAGCCGCCGGATTTCAAGCCAAGCGAGAGGCCGGCCTTGTCGAAGCCGGACTTGAACCCGTAGAGCGCATCGGCATAGCCGATCGCTTCGCGGATCACCGGGAAATTATAGGCATCTCCACGCGCCATCGCCGCAAATACGGCTTCGACGGCGGTAAAACCATCTTCTTCTGACAGGATGGAGCTGACACACTCTTCCGAAACAATAATCATGACGACGTCCTAGCGCGTGGGTAAAAAAGGCGGCGATGAACGCCGCCAGAGTTGGTCAGGGCAATATTTATTCAATCAAAGGCACATGCCGCGGGCCGTTACGGGCCACAGGGCTTCCACTTTGCCGTTGCGCACGCCGACATACCAGTCATAGACGTTGCAGGTCGGGTCGCAGTGGCCGGGCACCAGCTTGAGTTTTTCATTGAGCTTCAGGACATTCTGCGGATCGGCAATGACGCCGTGCTCGTCCGAACATTTGATGTATTCCACATCGTCGCGTCCGAAGATCACCGGCAGTCCGCTGTCGACACTCTGGGCCTTCAGGCCGGCATCGCAGATCGCTTTTTCAGCCTTGGTCTTCGACATGATGGACGTATAGATGAAAAGGCTGTTTTCAAACTCGTGAATGAAGTCGCCCTGCTTGTCGAGGACCCGCTGATAGTCGGCATCCATGAAGATGTACGAGCCGCACTGCATCTCGTTATAGACGCCGCTGTCACCTTCGAAATAGTAGGTGCCGGTCCCTGCCCCGCCGACGATGTCGCACTCAAGACCCTCGGCCTTAAGCATCTCGACAGTGTCCGCGACCATTTTGACAGCCTTGTCAATCTGGCCCTTGCGCTCTTCGAAGTCGTGGACGTGCTGGGCTGCGCCCTGATAGGCCTGCAGGCCGGAAAACTTGAGACCCGGTGCTGCGTCGATGGCCTTTGCAAGCTCGACGACAGGCTCGCCCCACTGGACACCGCAGCGGCCTGCGCCGCAATCGATCTCAACAAGACATTCAATCGTCACGCCGTGGCGCGTGGCGGCTTCGGAAATATCGGCGACATTGCCGAGGTCATCGACACACACCAGCACCCGAGCCTTCTTGGCCATGGCAGCCATGCGGTCGAGTTTCTTCGGATCGACCACCTGGTTGGAGACAAGAACGTCCTTGACGCCGCCGGCGACCAGCGCTTCGGCTTCGGAGACCTTCTGACAGCACACACCGCAGGCGCCGCCGGCTTCGATCTGGTAAAGCGCGATGTCGGCTGACTTATGGGTTTTGGCATGGGCGCGGTGGCGAATGCCCTGCGATTCAACAAATTCGCGCATTTTCTTCACGTTACGCTCGAATGCGTCGAGATCGACGATCAAAGCGGGCGTACCCACATCCTTAAGGTCCATTCCGACCACAGCCGGTACATTCAGGCCGACAACCGGCGCACTGCTCATCGCATTCATTGTTATTCTCCCGCTGATTTTTCCAGTCCAAGGCCCTGCATCCAGGGCAGTTTCGTGAGATCGACGTTACCGCCGGTGAAAATGACGCCGACACGTTTGTCGGCAAAGATTTCCCTATTCTTCATGATCGCCGCCATGGCGACGGCACTTGAAGGCTCGATGACGATCTTCATGCGCTGCCAGACCAGATACATGGCCCTTGCGATTTCTTCTTCCGACACCAAAAGGACGTCAGCCACATAGGTGGAGACGAAATGCCAGGTGCGCGGGCGCATGGAGACCTTCAGCCCGTCCGCGATCGTCTGCGGCGCATCGTCCTCGACAATCTTGCCTTCACGCACCGAACGGTAAACATCGTCGGCGTTTTCAGGCTCGGCCGCATAGATCTTGGTATGCGGCGAGACATTCGACATGGTCAGGCAGGTGCCGGAAATCATGCCGCCGCCGCCGATGGGTGCTACCACCGCATCGAGCGGGCCGACCTCCTCGTTCAGCTCCAGGGAACAGGTTCCCTGGCCGGCGATGACGCGGTGATCGTTATAAGGATGGACGAAATCCGCGCCTGTCTCGTCAACAAATTCCTGCAGCATTGCTTCGCGCGCCGCCGTCGACGGCTCGCATTCAAGAACGGTTCCGCCATAGCCGCGGACTGCATCCTTCTTGGCATCGGGCGCCGTGCGAGGCATGACGACGGTCGCCTTTATGCCTCGCTGGCCGGCCGCATAGGAAAGCGAAAGGGCGTGGTTGCCGGACGAATGGCTGGCAACGCCGTATTTCGCCTTGTCGGCGCTCAGGCCAAAAACGGCGTTCGATGCGCCACGCACCTTGAAGGCACCGGCCTTCTGGAAGTTCTCGCATTTAAAGAACAGTTCGGCACCCGTCAGCTTGTTAAAGAACGTGCTGGTCAGAACCGGCGTGCGGTGAACCCAGGGTTTGATGCGCTCATGCGCAACCTGCACATCGTCAAAGGTCGGGATATACATGGTATTCCCTCCTTATGCCGCGCGGGTGGCGTCGACACTGCCGACATGACGTGTGTTGCGGTAATATTCCTGCGCCGCGGCAACGCCCGAGCCCAGCTTGATCGGATAATCGAGATCCGCCATGACCATTTCGGCGGCGGCAATGCCGCTCAGCGCCATAACGTCGGTCATCGAGCCGAGATGGCCGATGCGGAAAACCTTGCCGGCGACTTCGCCCAGGCCGACACCGAAGGCAACGCCGTATTTGTCGGCGGCGTGGCTGACGACGGCATTGCTGTCGAAACCATGCGGAACGCAAATGGCCGTGACCGTTTCGGAATAAAGCCGCGGATTGTTGGCGCATATTTTCAAGCCCCAGGCACCGACTGCGGTCCGGATACCCTCGGCAATGCGATGATGACGGGCAAAGACGTTGGGCAGCCCCTCTTCCTGCAGCATTTCGAGCGAAACCTTCAGGGCGCTCAAAATGTTGAGCGGCGGCGTATAGGGATAGCCTCCATTGGCGTTTGAGCCCAGCATATCGCGGAAGTCGAAATAACAGCGCGGACACCTCGCGGTTTCCATGGCCTTGAGCGCCTTCTGGCTGACGCCGACGATGGCTGCGCCGGTCGGCAGCATGAAGCCTTTTTGCGATCCGGTGACCGCAAGGTCGACACCCCATTCATCCATACGGAAATCCATGGAGGCAATGGAACTGACGCCGTCGACAAAGAGCAGCGCCGGATGCTTTGCGGCGTCGAGTGCCTTGCGGATAGCTCCGATGTCGCTGCGCACGCCGGTTGCCGTTTCATTGTGCGTGGCAAGAACCGCCTTGATCTCGTGGCCCTTGTCGGCCGTCAGGACCTCTTCGAACCGGTCCGCCGGTGCACCGTTGCCCCATTCTTCCTCGATAACCTCGACATCGAGGCCATGGCGCTGGCAAAGATCGATCCAGCGGTGCGAAAACATGCCGTAGCGGGCCGACAGGATCTTGTCTCCCGGCGACAGCGTATTTGTTATGGAAGCTTCCCAGCCACCGGTGCCGCTGCCCGGAAACATGACGACTTCGCCTGTCCGGGTTTTCAGGACATCTTTCACACCGTCCGCCAACGGCTTCAGCATTGCGGCAAATTTTTCCGAACGGTGATCCATCGACGGGACATCAAATGCCCGGCGCAGCTTTTCGGGTATGTTTGTCGGCCCGGGAATAAACAGCGGGTTCTGGTCGCTCATGATCCATCCTCAACTCATCTTGCCGACAAAATGGCAAAATCCGCGCGCAAACTCAATTTTTCCGAAAAATTTTTCCATTTTTTCAAATAATATATATCCTATTGTTTTTGCTTATTTTTATTTATCCATATTTTATTTTCAAAAATTTCTTCCAACACTTGCATAAAAATTCCGATCCTACATACTCGGCTATTGTGAGTGATACGGTCTTTACCAGAACCCGTGGCAGGCCACGCAGCCGGCCGACGAATAAACCGGCAACCAACGTCAAGGCGCTGGAGCGGGCACTGATCCTGCTGCGAACCGTCGCGGATGCCGACAGCATGAGCCTGACGGATTTGTCACAGCGTGCCGGCATGCCTGCATCAACGGCTCACAGGCTGCTCATTACACTGCAGAATTTCGGCTATCTTGAATTCAACGAGGATACGCAGCTTTGGACGATCGGCGTCGAGGCGTTCCGGATCGGCGGTTCCTTTTCCCGCCGCATCAAGGTGGTCGAAGCAGGCCGGCCGATGCTGCGGGCTCTGATGGAGCAGACAGGCGAAACCGCCAATATGGCCATTGCCGATGACGGCGACGTTGTGTTCGTTTCACAGATCGAGACCCACGAACCCATCCGCGCATTTCACAGGCCCGGAACCCGCGCTCATATGCATTCCTCCGGCATCGGCAAGGCGCTGCTCGCGCATCTGGACAGCGAAGGTCTCGACAAATGGATGGGGCGCAAGGGGTTGGCGATCTACACCGAAAACACCATAGCGGATCCGGATGAATTACGCCGGGAAATGGCGACAATCCGCGAGCGCGGATGGGCTATCGACAATGAGGAACGCACGCTCGGCATGCGCTGCGTTGCGGCGCCCGTCTACAACGAGTTCGGCGAAGCGATCGCCGGCATTTCGGTATCCGGCCCGACGGTACGCATCCCCGACACCGTGCTGACCGAGTACGGCGTACTGGTGCGGCGCACGGCCGACGAGATCACGGAGAGCATTGGCGGCGTGGCGCCGGTGACGGCTGGGCACTGAACAGGCTTCAGCCCCGCCACACTTTCCTTACATGCCCTCTACAATCACCATCGAACAATCGGCATTGGCATGGCGGATCGCTTTGACCGGTGCGTATTCTTCGCAATCGACAAAATCGCGGGCGCTCTGCATATCCGGGAATTCGACGATCACGATGCGCGTCGGCGACCACAGATCGCTCTCAACGACATCCATATTGCCGCCGCGGGCGCGGTAGATACCGCCATATTTTTCAGCTATCGGCCGGGCCTGCGCCTTGTAGGTTTCGTAGGCTTCCGGGTCATTAATTTTTGTGTCGACGATGACATAAGCGCTCATTGAGGCTCCAATCCGTATAGGCCTGGGCAATTGTTGCGGAAGGCGTGGTGACTTGTGCGCCGAAATTGGTGGCACAGTCGAACCAGGCGCACAAGATCAATTTGGCTAACGGTTCATACGAAGCGCCTCAGGGCCGCTTATTTCCTGGCCTCCATTCCGACGACCTGTGGTGTTTTGAAAAAGTCATCCCAATAACCGGACGGAAAGGCATCACGTCCCTCGCTTGAGACCGTGAGCGGAATCCAGGCGAAATCACGAAGGCCAGCCTCTGCAGCCGCTGCTGCATAGGTTTCAGGGCTCAGATAATAATTATCCAGCCGCATTTCAGATCCGTCCGGATTGCGGTGGAATACCGAAATCATGTCGCCTTCCTTGCGCTCAGCCGTGGTCGTCTGCCAGCGGCCGTATTTGCGGCAATCGTCATAATGTTCCGGCTCAATAGCCATATTGAGATTGAGTCCGACAAAGCGCCCGCCCGGCTTGAGGGCACGTGCAATTGCTGCACAAAAGTCAACAAGATCTACCCTTTTGGATGCATGGTTCAGAAGAAAAGCGCCAACCACAAGATCGAAGCTTTCCTCAAGCGACAAATCCGCAACGTCGGCAACTCTATAGCGGCATCCGAGCGGCTCGGCTTTTTCAGCATCTTCTGCCAGCCGGATCATTTCGTGGGAAATATCAACACCCAGTACATCCGCGGCGGCGCCCTTCTTCAATAGCCGCGTATTGGTGCCCTCCCCGTAGCCGAGATCCAGCACCTATTTGCCCTCCAGCTTGCCGATCATACTGAAAAGGGAGTGCGTCAGAATGTGCTCTTTGTAGGGGAGCGCCTTTGCATCACGATATTGCTGCGCAATTTGATCATACTGATGTTTCGCGTCTTCAAAATCAGATCCACTCATCAAAGCGTTTCTCCGTTTTTTGTATTCAGTTATAACACCGGTCGCCGCCGCCAGACCGAACGCACAAGATCAACTTCCGTAAGTGCGCACCAGGACACGCTTGGCACAAAGGCTATTTGTGCGCGCCCACGCCCATGACATGCGGTGTTTTGAAAAAGTCATCCCAGTAGCCCGGCGGATAGGCATCCAGTCCCTCCTGCGAGACGCTCAGCGGCAGCCACTCAAAATCCCGAAGCCCGGCTTCGGCGGCAGCCGCATCATAGGTTGCGGGGCTCAGATAATAGTTTTCAATCAGCATCTCGGATCCATCCGGATTGCTGTGGTAGATCGAGATCTTGTCGCCTTCCTTACGATCCGGCGTGGTCGTCATCCATCGGCCGTACTTGCGCAAATCGTCATATTGAGAAGGCTCGATCGCCATGTTGACATTGAGGCCGACAAATCGGCCACCCGGCTTGAGCGCACGGGCAATGGCTGAAAACAATGACACGAGACGGTCCTTGCTTGAGGCATGGTTTAACAGAAAGGCGCCGACCACCAGGTCAAATTGCTCGTCGAGATCAATCTCAGCGGCATTGGCAACCAGATACCGGCACCCCAGTGGCTCGTCTTTTTCCGCCTGTTCGGCCATCAGGATCATTTCGCGGGAAATATCAACACCCAGGACATCGGTAGCGCCAAGCCTTTTCAAATGCCTGGAATCCGTACCTTCGCCACAGGCCAGGTCCAGGACGCTTTTTCCCTCGACCGCGCCGATCATATTGAACAGCGATGGGGTGAGTATGTATTCAAAATACGGGATTGTCTTTGCGCAAACCCATTGCTGCGCAATTTCGTCCCAATGGCGTTCAGCGTCATACAATTCCGAACCGGTCATCGTCTCACTCCCTGATGCACAACCTCCAATCATAGTGCCAGTCCATGCCAATTCCGAGACAATGCGGAAAATCCGGCAAAGAAAATGCGGTTGATCTAGCGCAACGATTCATCACTGGGCGGAAGATATCCTTTATGGACTGCTGGCCTGACGGGACTGCAGTTGCAGTCCCCTGAACTTCCGGAGGTGAACCATGCGAATATTGCTAGTTTACGGCACCACTGAAGGGCAGACGCGAAAGATTGCGAAATTCTGCGAATCGCATCTGACCGGATCAGACAACACGGTCGAGCTGCTGGACAGCCGGCGGCGCATGTCCGACCTTGAAATATCCAAATTCGACTGTGTCATTCTGGCCGGTTCCGTTCATCAGCGGCATCATCAGGAATCCCTGACAAATTTTGTTATTGCCCACAAAAAACAGCTGCAGGAAAGTCCGACCCTCTTCATCTCCGTCAGCCTTTCAATCGCTTTTGAAGGCGGAGAAAAGGAGGCGCAAAAATATGTCGACGACTTTGCCGAATATACCGGCTTTCAACCGAACGCGACCTTGCTGGTGGCCGGCGCCCTGAAATTCGATCAGTACGACTATTACATGAACCAGATTGTCGAATTCGTCGTCCTGCAAGACCGCAGCAAAATTACCGAGGACCAGGAATTCACCGATTGGGAAACGCTGGAGGAGGAACTGGACGCGTTCGTTTCAGCGGTTTGATCTGATCAATCGGCCGCCACGTCCGACGGCGCGATTCCCATCACCTTCCTGAAGGCCGACGAAAACGCGCTCGGACTGCTGTAGCCGTGGTTGCGTGCGACGATGGAGACCGGGTTGCCGCGCGACAGGGATTCAATGGCGCTTTGAAACCGAACGCGCTGTCGCCATTCGGTAAAGCCGATGCCGAGATCCTGATCGAACAGCCTTGCCAAGGTGCGCGCCGATGCGCCGGAGACCTGTGACCAGTGGTCCAGTGTGCGGCTGTCGGACGGATCGGCCATCAGCGCCGCGCACAGGGTCTGCAGGCGCGGATCGGTGGGCAGCGGCACGTGCAGCGCCAGTTCCCGGGCGACGGCAATTTCAATTTCGATCAGCCGGGCGATCTGCGCCGCCCGGCTTTCGGGCTCGTAAACCATCGGTTCCTCGCTCAGGGCAAGGATCAGCTCACGTAGAAGGCTGGACACGGCAATAACGCACAACGGCCTCGGCCGCTCCCTGACCGAGGCGGCATCGATATAGAGCGTGCGCATGTCGACTGGGCCGAACATCCTGACCGTGTGATCGGTGCCGCCCGGAATGCAGATGGCGCCGTCCGGCGGCACCACCCAGGCCCGCCGCTCGGTCTGAAGACGCATTATGCCGCTGGCGGCGTAGAGCAACTGATCCCGCTGGTGGCAGTGCACCGGAATGACATGACCGTCGGTAAAACGTTTGGACATGGCGCCGATCGCCTGCGGCAGGCCCTGATAATCCTGCGGGTCGGTACTGCGCTGACCAGTCTGCGTCATTGGCGTATTGTTCCCTCCAGGCGGCCTTGTCCATTTCTCGACGAAATATGGCATGACATCGCAATCCAGCCAAGCCTAGACTGAAGGCCGCACCTGTTTCTGTGCAAGTCGCGGGGCGGCAATTTACGGATACATTATGACGCGAGACCGGCTGCATTTTCTGCTACTGAATATCGGGCATTTCCTCGATCATCTTTTTACGCTGATCTTTGCGACTGTCGCGGCGTTGGCGCTGCACCGCGAATGGAACGTCGGTTATGCCGAACTGCTGACCTATGCGACACCTGGCTTTTTCGCCTTCGGAGTCTTTGCCCTGCCTGCCGGGTGGATCGCCGACCGCTGGAGCCGCGACGGAATGATGTGCGTGTTCTTTATCGGCATCGGGCTGGCTTCAATCGTGACCGGCTTCGCGCAGACACCGCTGCAGATCGGCATCGGCCTGTTTGTCATCGGCATGTTCGCGGCCATCTATCATCCGGTCGGTCTGGCAATCGTCACAATGAAGTGGCGCAACATGGGCATGCGTATTGCCGCCAACGGCGTGTGGGGCAACCTGGGTGTTGCCTGCGCTGCACTGATAACGGGCTTTCTGATCGACAATGGCGGCTGGCGCCTGGCGTTCATGTTGCCGGGTGCATTTTCCATTGCCATGGGCCTTGCCTACTGGTCCCTGCGACACGAGGACATTAGGGTGGACCACAAGACGCCGCCACCGGCTGGAAGTGAAGCGAATCCGCCGAACAGGTCCCTGCTGATGCGCGTGTCGGCAATTGTATTCCTGACGACCGCGGTATCTTCCATCATCTTTCAGTCGACGACATTTGCCTTGCCGAAAATACTCGACGAACGCGTCCAGGGGCTGGCGGCGCAACTGTCCGCCTGGACCGAAAGCATCGCAAATGCCGACAACTCAGATGTTGCGACAGCCATCGGCTCTCTCGCTTTCATCGTTTTTGCCGTCGCGTCCATGGCGCAGCTGATCGTCGGCGCCATGCTCGACCGCTTCGGTCCGCGCCGCGTCTTCATGGTTGTTGCGGCAATCCAGCTCGTATTCTTTTCACTGATGCCGGGGCTGGCGGACGGGTTGGCATTTGCCGTTGCGCTCGGTTTCATGCTGGGCGCCTTCGGGCAGATCCCGATCAACGATTACATGATCGGCAAGATGGCGAGCGGCCCGTTCCGGGCGCGGGTCTACGGCGTGCGCTATGTCGTCAGCTTCTCGGTGCTCGCCGTTTCCCTGCCGCTGATCGCCTTTGTCTACAGCAATTGGGGTTTTGACGTCCTTTTCTACATCCTCGCCACTGCCGCCCTCGTCATTTTCGCCGCCGTCGCCGCACTGCCGAAACGCCTGCCGGTGCCGCAAGCGGCAAAAGCCGCAGCGGAATAGCGGCTTGCAGCGTAATTGCCATTGCGTGATTGCTCCAGGATGACATGCATCCGTGGTGCCGGTGTTTGATTGAGTTAGGATGCAGGGGCACCTCCTGCAGTCAGGAGGATTGCGTCATGACAATTTCAATTGCCGCCTTCAAACGCCTGCTTGTTGTGTTCTGGGCTCTGTGGTGGCTCACCACATTCCTCACCGATTTCATCGGTGCCCTCAAGGCCACGGGGTTTGTCGCAGCACCTTGGTTCAAGGTCACCAACTATCCGTTTCTGGTCTCGGCGATCGCGCCCTATGATCCGCCCGGCTGGATGGCGCCGCTGCTTTATGCCGGCATTATCCTTTGGTCATTCACATCGACAGTTCTGTTCATCGCCGCTGCGTCCACGCCTTTGCAGCCGCGCCACATCTGGACGCGCCGCGTGAACGCCGCCTTTATGGTGTCGCTTGGTCTGTGGCTGGCGTTTTTCCTGGCGGATCAGATCGTCCTGAAATTCGATCTCGAACAGAACCACATGGTCCAGGGCGGTTTTCAGCTTCTGTGCTTCATGGCGTTGCATCTGCTTCCGGAGAAAGACTGAGTGCTGTTTCGGACCGCGCGAAACATTATAATCAGGGGATGGAGGAGACACAGTGCGCATGAAAAAATCAGGCAGCGATGATCTTCATTCGGTCACTCCCTATTTCACAGTCAAAGACGCGGACAGGTTCATCGCCTTTGTGAAAACAGTATTCGATGCGCAGGTCGTCAAGGAGGACCGTAATTCCGACCACACAGTTCGTCACGCCAGGCTCCGGATAGGCGACACGCTCATCATGCTCAACGAGAGCACCGATGCGTACCCGGTCAATGTTTCCCAGATGCATGTCCGGGTCGCCAACGCCGATGCAGCCTATGCCCTGGCCCTGCGTGCCGGCGGCGGCTCGCTGATGGATCCAAATTTGCGGCCGCATGGCGATCGTATGGCGGGGATAACCGATCCTTGCGGCAATATCTGGTGGATCGCTTCAGCTACATGACAAAAACGGCCGCTTGCGCGGCCGTTTAACCTGTCAGATTTGGTCTGCTAATGTTTGTATCCGGATCAACTCTCGCCGGGCTTCGCATAGGTGAGATAGGTCTTGTAGATATAGCCCTTCTGACCCTGATAAACGACGCTGCACCAGTGAGTGCAGTTTGCCTCGGCCATGAACTCCGCGTCGGCGGGAATGATGGTGAGCACTTCGGCTTCCTTGTCCGGTCCGGCGCGCATGTTGACGTATTTCGTTGCACAGCCCTTGCGGTAGCCGTGCTCGGCAGCCGATTGTGCTGCAAAGGCCGCGGTGGACTGGCCGGTGACGAACTGGTCCGAACCCTGTGCAGCCATTTTGTTTTCCATGGCGATGACTTCGGCTTCCGTTTCGGCAACGTCGACGGTCACCTCGGGCCGCTTGGTATCGCGGATGAAGGTTCTGTGGATGTAGCCCCTCTTGCCTTCAAAGAGGATACGACACCAGCGGCCGCAATCTTCCTCGACCAGCACATCGGCTTTCGCCGGAACGATGGCGAGCACCTCGCCGTCGTTGTTCGGGCGGGCACGCAGATTTACATATTTAAGCGCTGCCGAGCGGTAGCCGTTCTGTTCCGCAACTGCCTCGGCAACGCTGGCAACAGGCGTTGTCGGAGCGACGAAATGAGCCGTTCCGAGGGCTGCCATTTTGTTTTCCATCGCAATGACTTCGGCCTCCGTTTCGGCAACGTCGACATTGTCATAATTGCGTACGACCGAACCGGTCTTTTCCATATCGGTTGCGATTTCCTGCCTGACGGCATCGCCGGCCCGCGGTTCCTTTGCAAAGACCTGCCGGGGCTCGTTGTCGGCATAGCGGCTTGATTCCACGGGAGCGAGCGCCTGCGGAACATCGCTCGACTGGCGAATTGCGGGAGCAACCGGCAGCAGCGAGGCAACCCTTGATTCCCGCCGGCTGTCTTTGGCCGCCGGTGTCACGGATGAGACGACCACGACATTGGGAAGCTCGGTGTCCTTCTTGGAACCCGGCTTCCAGGACAGGCCCTGCTTGCTTTCGGTATCCACCGTTTCGCCGATCTTGTCGGTGGCGGGCTCGCCCGCACCATCGTCGACCGGGTTTGCAGAGGTGTCGAAAACCTGGGCCACAGCGGCTGCAAAGGCAGGCGGGACAGACCGCTTGTCACTGAAAATATCGGGCGGCGCAATCTTGTCGAAGTGATAAAGACCCGCCCCTAAAACTCCTCCTGCGGCAACGCCGACGATGGCGACCAATGACAGCGCCAGACCACGCCTCGAACTACGTGGTGCAGTCGTTGCCCTGGGAAAGGAGGCTCCAGTCAGGTCGGCCGAGCGGCTGACCTTGTAGTTTCGTAATTTACCCATGAACACTTAACTCCACTCACTTACGGGCTTTTATGGCGGTCCGTCCCGAAATTGGCACGTACCTGGACATTCTGACGGATTACATCACACGTGCATTCGTCGAAAATTGGGACTCAATGTGCAAGGGACATCACTTTAAGAGTCGATTGAAAACCAGATGTGATGGGGAACGGTTTTTCCCGGAGTTAGCCGGCGAAATTCTAGAGTTCAGAGCGCCCCGATGCCGGTCAGTTTTCCCGCTGCGGCATCTCGAAAAGGACAAGCGCGGTGATGACCACGACGACGCCTATCCATTGCCACGGCCCGAGCGCCTCGCCGAGCACGGCGACGGCAAAGAGAATGCCGAAAAGGGGCTCGACGGTGCTGATCACCGACGTGCGGACCGGGCCGATGAAGCGGAATGCGGCGAAATAGGCAAGCAGGCCGAAGCCGAGACCGAGGCCGGTTCCCGCAAGTCCGGCCCAGCCAATGGATGTTGCCGGAAATACCCACGCACCGCTGGCGGTCGTCGCGGGCCCGAAGATCACCAGCGTGACCAGTGTCATGTAGAATGTGATGAGCGTGCTGCCCGCTTCCCTTTGCGCCCGGGCGTTCAGAAATATCATGCCGGTCACCGAGACCGCCGCAAGTATGGCCAGCGCAATGCCAAACGGGTTGAGTGTTGAAAGGTCGGGACCGAGGGCAAACCCAAGGCCGGCAAAGACTGCAACGATCAGCGCGACTTTGGAAAGCGTGAGCGTTGTCTCGCCGCGATAATGATGAACCAGCGCCACGATGATCGGATGAATGAAAAAGATGAGCAGCATCAGACTGACGGGAATGTAGGCGACAGCGCCGATGAGACCGTAGGACATGGCCGTGTAACAAAGGCCGGACAGAAGGCACAGCAACAGCACGCCGCGCGGCGCCTGAAACCCATTGCCGAGCACAACCAGTAGACCGCCCATGATCGCCGCGCCGATTACTCCGCGGATGGTGATCACGGTCAGCAGGCTGGTGCCGGAATCAAGCGCGAGTTTGGCAAAGGTCGGAACCATGGCCATTGAGGCCGATCCGAACAGCACCAGCGCGATACCGATCGCGGCCGTGCCGGAAGCCCTCGTGTCGTCGCTCATTGAAATCCCTCCCGGCACATCCCGGACAATCTCAATAGCAGGCGGAGTTGGTGAGGCGAAGAAGGAAATTGAAACGACAATGCGTCTGCCGGGATGGCTCTCTGGCACCGGCGCGCCTTTTGCCGTTACATTGAGCGCTGTTCGGGAACCGGGACGCGGGTAACGGTCACGGCAGACCCAAACCACACTGCGCCGCTTCGTTGACGAATTTCAGCCGATATTTTCGAAACCGTGGAGGAAAACCTCTTTTGAAACGGAATTTGATAGAAAATTAGGCGAGAACCATCCAACCGGAACAACGCATCATTCTAGACTTTGGGGAAAGAAACATCGGGAGAAAACGAAAGGGAGGAATACCATGTGTGATATCTGCGTAATGAATGCCGTGAAGAAAAAGATGCTGTCACGGCGGGAGCTCTTCAAGACGGGTGCGGCGGCGGGCGCGGCGCTTGCCGCCGGCTCAATGATGAGTGCGACGCCGGCGCTTTCGGCAAGCCACGGCAAGGTCGAGGACCTTACCCATGAGCTGAACGAGAACTTTCCGACCTATTTCGGCAAACCGCAATTTTCGCGCAAGCAGATATTCAACCACGCCGATCACAGTTTCAGCGTCTGGGAATACACGCTGGTGGAACACACCGGCACCCACATCGACGCGCCGCTGCATTTTGCCGCCGACGGTCTTTCGGTCGCCGAAATTCCGGTTTCGAACCTCGTCGTTCCGCTCTGCGTGATCGACATTTCCGAGCGTGCGGCGGGCGATCCCGATACGCAGGTCACGCCCGACGATATCAAGGCCTGGATCGCCGCCAATGGCGACATTCCGCAAAGCGCCTGCGTGGCGATGAATTCGGGATGGTCGAAGCATGTCGCGACCGACAAGTTCCGCAATGCCGACGATGAGGGCAAACAGCACTATCCGGGCTTTCACGGGGAAGCGGCGAAAATGCTGATGGAAGAAACCGGCGCGACGTCAATCGCCGTCGACACGCTGTCGCTCGATCACGGCATTTCGGCCGATTTCGCCACCCACTTTTCCTGGCTGCCGACCGGCCGGTTCGGAATTGAAGCCATCGCCAATCTCGACAGCCTGCCCGCAGCCGGCGCGACCATTGTCATCGGCGCGCCGAAATTCAAGGACGGCACGGGCGGACCGGCGCGCATTTTCGCGATGGTCTGATGCGGCCACGGCACCGGCAGGGCGAATGCGCCCTGCCCTTTTGTGCACCGCGTATTTACCAAACATGCAAATGACGGTTTCGGCTGTGTTGCTGCCTTCTGGCGTACTCGCTAAAGTTAAGCAGAATTTCACGTCACACAACCGGAACATGAAATTATGTCAGCTTATCAGGGTCGACGGTCGGACAGGCGGCGGATCAGCGTTATTGGTCTGGTCGTGATTGCAGTGCTTTTGGGCTTCCCCCTTTTGCAGATCGGTGTCGGGAAACTGCTCCACAATCACTGGGGCAATGTCGAATTCAGCTCGATTGAATTGCACGGCGGCGGCCTGTTCAGCCGCGACATACCGTTGTGCACGCTCTTCAAGCGCGACAACTGCGTCGTGAGCGGCAATACGATCAAGCTGGACGGCGAGATAAGCTGGATTGCCGGGCTCCGTGTTCCCAGCGTCGACGGCGCGTGCCTGATGGAGCGCCGGCTCGCCTTAAGAGCCGCCCGGCGATTG
Organism: Hoeflea sp. TYP-13; assembly: GCF_040932035.1. NCBI lineage: Bacteria > Pseudomonadati > Pseudomonadota > Alphaproteobacteria > Hyphomicrobiales > Rhizobiaceae > Hoeflea > Hoeflea sp. TYP-13. The sequence continues at coordinate 1,707,829 of NZ_JBFRBB010000001.1, read as the reverse complement.
AGCGAGATATTATCCTCAGAGCCCTTCAGGGCCAGCCCCAGCGGATTTGGCCAACCCGGTGTCAATCCGGTCTCGATCTCAAACGGCCAGGGCGCGGTCGGATCTGTCTTGATCCGCGAAGGACTTGCCGGCGATGGACGCGGCCAACCGGAAGACTGGTGCAAGGAAACCGGCTGAGCGCCGCCGCCCCTCACACGCCCCGCCAGGCGCGCACGAGCTGGAAATTGGCTTCCTTGCCGATGGAACAGGCGATGGTGTGGATCGGGTTGGTCTTGTCGTTGTCGCCGCCGAAGGCTTCGTTCAGCGCCTTGCTCTTTTTGTCGACGTCGTTGTAGTTGGCGATGAACTGCGAGGCGTTGCGGATGCCGAGCTTGCGCAGCTTTGTGACCGTCGCCTCGGCGTCCGCCGTGTTGCCCTGCTTGGCGCCGAGCACGCTGTAGAGGATCGCCTGGTCGACCCACGAGACGAGCCGCTCGGCCGGGATCTGCGTGCGCAGCATGATGTCGACGATATCGACGGTCGCCATGTTGCCGACATTCTCGATGTCTTCTTCCTCCAGCCGCGCGGCGTGCCAGATGGTCAGGCCGTCAAGCTGGCTGAGCGGCTGGTCCTGCTCGGTCTCGGGCAGGATGATCGAGACGAGCTTGGTCATAGAGAAAAGGGATTTGATGACCTGCCACAGAACCTGCGGGAAAAAGCCGATGACAAAGGCCAGCACCAGCAGGAAGGGCGGCCAGCTATAGTCGTTCGTGGACTTGGTGAGGTTCAGCGCAATCTTCGCGTAATCGTCCGTGTTTGTGCCAATGGCGTCGATGATCTGCAGGCAGAGCGCCGCCACCCACACGGCAATCACCGCCATGATGATGCGCACGGCGAATGACATGAAGGCGTTGGGCCCGAGATCGCGGATGACGAAGCGGCGAAAGAGCATCTGGATGCCAAAAAAATAGGCGCCGAAAAAGGCGAAATTGACCGGCGTCAGGTCAAGCGTCAGGCGGAAATCGGCATTGGTGGCGTCCCAGACCGGATGGATCGCCATCATCCAGCCGACGCCGGACAGGATGGTGACGAGGCCGAGCGGGATGACGAGATTGGCCTGGAAGATATCGGCAATACGCACGGCGCTGCTCGGCATCGAAATGCCGCCGTCGCCGGTTCCGGTGACGCCCGCCTTCGCTCCGGCCGCTTCGGGCTGCGATGCCTTGATCAGCGCGGCGGTGAACTTGCGTAAGGTCCGCCCGTCGTCGAAATGAAGCTGGCCGTACATTGCCTCGAAGCGCTGCAGATAGCCCTCGATGCGCAGCTGCCGCTCGCGGTCGGATTCCTCGCGCAGCGGCTCGGAGGAATTGGCGCCGGGGCTTTCGGAGCTGTAGATCGCCCTTTTCTCATAGAGCGAAAAGTGGCTGAGATTGCCGATGAACTCGTTGAGAATGCCGAGGCGGCGCGATTTGAGAAACAGATAATAGGTCGCCGCCGGCAGCGCGCAGACAACGGTGATGAAGGTCGTCTCGATGACGAATTTCTGCTGGTAGGGAGCAAGGAAGGTGATGGCGCCGAGCGCGATCAGGATCAGCGGAACGACGCCGAACACCAGGGTCATGTTCTTGGCGTTCTCGCTCATCTGCGGCAGCTTTTTCTCCGCATAGTCGACCATCCAGACGAGGAGGCCGAAAAGCACAACGCCGATGACGATGTAGATCCAGTTGGCGCTCCAGTAGGCGCGCGCGTCCCAGGCATCAAACAGCGCCGCGAAGCCGTAGATGATGAAGCCCCAGAAGCCGAAGGCGGCAACGATGTATAAAACCGTCGTCAGCGTACCGGGCTCGCTGCCGCCGTCGATCTCGGCGATCTTTTCGCGGGCGTCCGCGGCCTCGTCGCTATCGGGATGATCGGCCACAAGCTGGCTGAAAAGCCCCCTTGCCTCCTGCGCCCTGCCCGCTTCCAACGCGGCCTTAGCCTTCCTCAGGCCGCCTGCCGCCGGGCTTTCCGCGGGCTTTTTCGCAGCGCCGCCGGTGCCCGTTCCCGGGCCGGTTCCAGAGCCGGTCTTCTTCGCAGGTTTCGCGTTCATCGGACATCCCCCGGTTGTTCCGAGGAAATTTACAGTTTATGCGCGGGGAGGTCGAGGGATATTGAATCTTCACAGCGAACAAATGCCACCCCCAATATGGCACGAAGGCAATGGTTGCTGTTCGTTCTGAACAGTTTCTTCTTTATCCCCTACACAGCCATTGTAAACACCGGCACCTATGGCCGGCTTTGGGGGGCAAGCAGACTTTCGTTGCGATTTGAACGAATGACCGAAATGGGGCCGGAAAAAGAACATCGGGTTTTGTGTGCCGCGTAGCCGAAGCGGAAATTCGCACGGGAGCAGGTCCACGTTAGGTCTCGGCCCAATTGCTGCAATCAGATGTATATGCAGCTAACCACAATTCCGAGCCCGTTTTACCAATTCAAATTTAAAGGGCGAACGATACTCTCGGCTCAAAGCGGACGTCAACTTAGTGATCAATCCGCCCGACGTTGGAGGCAGTCTAAATTACGGCAAAAAATGATATTTTAATCACTCATCTCGGGCTTGCTTGGAAAGCTCAATGAACATCTTCATCATATATGTCTCTAAGGCCTGCTTATCTACATGAAACGATACAATATCTTCATCTACAGAATAACCAAGGGGAAATGTACCGGCCATAGCCAAAATTGAATTTGAATATAGCATCATTGTATCACAATCATGCACATCAAGATTTCCGATATATACCATATGACCTGGGTCACTTAATATTTTATAAACAGTTTCTTTTGAAATTTCAGGAAGAACTTCTGTAGCGAAATCGGTAACTACAAAAGTTTCTATGATCTTATTGCCGCCCTTTGCTTCTATCGTTGCATTAGGAATGTGTATTCTCACAATAGTTGGAAGGCCACTGACGTATTGGATCTTGACTACATCATTCGGAAAAAAAATCCTATACGCGCCTCGTTCATATTCTGCAGCAGGCATGAAAATGATGCTGTAATTGTCTAGGGGACGAAATGAAATGTCAGCGGCGTTGCTATCATCAAGATAAAAAGCCTCATAACCAACACCATAGCCATTGAGATAGCCATCCGAATTCGTCTGAGTATCAAGATAGAAATTACCTAGTTTACCTAGTATGGATGCCTGAGCCGTAACCAATTTTCCTGAGCTGTCATTCCACTCATTTAGTGTGGGTACACCATAATATTTTTCGAATGCCACAGCTCCAGAACCTATAACGAATTTTTCTTCCTCCCATGCCATCAAATAGTATGTAGAGCTGTGCCAGCAAAAATTCCTAACTTGATCTTCCCCGATTATCCAACCAGTCATCGACACGGTCGTGTTGCCCTTACAATAGTTTTTCTGGCCTTTAAAAAAGATTTCAAGTGCTTCGTGGCAGGTCTCGTTTTCCCTGAAATAACTTACCATATCCATATAAACAGCCTTGGCACTAGCATAGTTGCCCGACCATCCAACAATTATATTTTGGTTTATTTGGAATATTTTTCTATGAGCGTTAAAATTGTGAGGTATTTTACTGTAATCCAATTTAGTATCCCGCCTAACGGCAGGGAAACTCGCAGGATATATATCATTTGACCTTGCCGTAATCATCATATCAGCAAATATAACTGGCAAGCAATTTTCTCGATAGGTAGCAACCAGTGTCATTACACAATTCCTCACAAATATCTAATATCCATAATACTTTGTTTGATGCAAAAAAAGACACCAGAATAAGATATATGCTACGGGTTAATCCTCCAATTTCACTTTGAATTATGCTTTGCCAACTTAAATGTCGGCCTTCTCGATAAGGTCGTTGAAAGTGGTCAGTCTTTTCGCCCCAAGCCGGATGTCTGTCACCACTGCAGCAAAAGTGCTCCTTCCCCCTCTCAGACCTTCGAGCAAATTCCGGCGAACGTCTGTTTGGGGATCCGATTGCGAACTGGCGAATGTCTGCTTGCGGGCGCGAAGATGCCATTGAACAAATAGACCTTTGATGTCGGCTTTGGGCCGAAATCTGTCCATAGCACTACGGCGATTTTGTCGCGAAGATGCCTTTTAGAGTCAAAAACAGCCCCACTCCACCCGCCTTCCTTCCTCAACACCAGCCCCACCCCTAACCCCCAACCGGCGGCGTGTGTTCGCGCAGCACGACGATGCTTTCGAAGCCTTCGATATAGGGCTCGTAGATATGCGCCTCGGTGAAGCATGGAACTGCACACCACGGTGCGCACGAAACCGGCCTCGCTGTTAACGCGACAGCGGCATTTCGCTCCATGATGCCCGTTGGCTCCGCGCCAGAACGCCTGACATTGCCTCAGGGTGCGATCAGCGCCCTGCACTGCGGTGCCTGTCGGTCCATTCAAGGCAGGAGCGCAGCAGGCGCAGATATAGCTTCGGCGGATAGTATTCGTGCGTCGAGCCGGGGTAGCCGACCAGATGCGCCTCGGCGCCGGCCCGTTTGAGCGCACGGTAGAATTCCTCCAGCTGCGTGTGGGGGACATTGTCGTCAAGCATCCCGCCCTGGATGAGAACCGGGGTGCGCACATTCTTCACGTGGAATATGGGCGAGCGGTCCAGAAACATCTGCAGATTGTCGATGAAGCTTCCGCCCAGATACCAGCTTGTCTGGAAATAGCCATTGGTGCCTTCGAGGCTGATGTAATCCGTTTCGCCGGCTATCGGACAGGCGGATTTGAACCGGTCGGTCTGGGTTATGATCCAGCTGGTGAGGGTTCCCCCGTTGCTCTGCCCGATCACGAAGAGCTGCTGCGGATCCACCAGGCCCTGAGCGATGACATGGTTCACGCCCGTCATGATGTCGTGATAGTCGGGTCCGCCGAAATTGCCGATGAGGTCCTCGCGGAACTTGCGGCCATATCCCAATGTGCCGCGGTAATTCACACGCAGTACGAAATATCCCTTTTCAAGGTATGCGGCGGTCGCAAAATACCGCATCAGCGGCAGATACTCGTTAAAGTCCACCCCGTTCGGGCCACCGTGAATCTGGACGGCCAGAGGATATGTCTCGCCTTCCTGGTAACTTTCCGGGTAGCTCAAAATGCCCTCAACCGGCGTGTTGTCGAGCGAGCGCCATTCCACGAGTTCAGTTCTCAGCGCGCCGATATCGTAGAACGCCTCGTTGACCCGGCTGATTTTCGACGGAGCGAATTCGGCCAGTTTACTGACATAGACCTCGGGCGGCTGATTGTGGGCCTGCCCGATGAAAGCAAGCCTTTCGCCGTCGCCGCTCACATCGATATAGGAGGAGGTGAGATAGGTGTTGAGGCCCGGCGCGCCGAGATCATCCGGAGAGCCGAAGATCTTCGAATAGGGCCTACCGTCGATCGGCATTTCATAAAAGGAATAGGTGACGCGGTCGTTTTCAATGTAATAAAGGCTTTGGGAATCCCCTGCCCATTGCCAGGGGAACGGCAGCCGGTTTTTCGATGGCGGCAGTTCCACGATCTTTCCGCCGCCAACGGGATACAGCTTCATGTCCCACAGAAACGACCACTTGAACACACCCGGGGCGTTGATGAAGGCAATCCACTTCCCGTCCGGGGAATATTTGGGAAAATACATCCAGTTTTCGTTGCCCGCATCCAGCCGCGCGATATCGCCCGTGGCGATGTCGGCGATTGAGATCTGCGCCTTCGCCCAGTAGTCGAGCCCCGGCCGTTGCTGATGCGCAAATGCAATGCTCTGGCTGTCCGGCGCCCAACTGTAAGCCCAGTTTCCCGCCCACTCACTGACCGAAAAATCCGCGTCCCTGGTGAGATTGGCGATCTTTCCGGCCGGTTTTTCTCCGTCCAGCTTCACAAGCCAGAGATGGTTCTTTCTGAAAATGTCGGAATCCTTGACACCCGGATCGATAAAATCCGGATCCCCCATCACAAAGGCGATCGCGCCCCCGTCCGGCGCCCATTCGAAGCTCGAAATGTCCTGGCTGACGCTGGTTATCTGCCTGCCTTCACCGCCCGAGGCGTTGATGAGCCACAGGTTGCTGACACCGGTTTCGGAAGAAAGATACGCCACCATGCTCCCATCAGGCGACCATTGCGGGCTCGACCGGTGGCTGGATTTTTCAAGAAGCGTGCGGATATTGGCGCCGGTGGTATCCGAGATGACATACTCGGCCAGGTACTTGTCGTCCGCAATGTCAACGCTGTTCACGCCATAGATCAATTCCGTGCCATCGGGCGAAAAGGAGAGCTCGGAAAGGCGATTGACCTTCAGGCTCAGTTCCGGCGTCCACCGTTCCTGCGCCGAAAGTGTTTGCGGCAGCAATCCAGCATATGCGGCAAACAAGGCCGCGCCCGCTAGCATAGTTTTGACCGGCGTCATCATGGTCGTACTCCAATTCGACAATGTCACGTTGCAGTTCCCGGTAGGCCTTTACCCCCAGTTGACACCACAACCATTCCATTTGTCCAATTGTATCGCGTCTTTTGCGCCAGCCCGGATCGTGCTGACAGATGCGCGATTGCCCCGCCCTACCCTCCCACAGGCGGCGTGTGTTCGCGCAGCACGACGATGCTTTCGAAGCCCTCGATATAGGGCTCGTAGAAATGCGCCTCGGTGAAGGCGGCGTAGGTTTCCATGGAACTGCAGACCACGGTGAGCACGAAATCGGCCTCGCCTGTGACGTGATACATCTTTTTCACCGGCCGCAGTTTCAGCATGCGTTTGGTGATGAGATCGGCCCGATCCGGCCTGTCGCGCGCGATCTTTAAAAGCACGATGACCGTCACCGACGGCGCCAGCGCGGCGGGTGAAAGAACGGCGACATCGCGCTCGATGATGCCGGTCTGGCGCAGGCGCTGGACGCGGCGCAGGCAGGCGGCGGGCGACAGGCCGACCTTTTCCGAAAGCTGTTTGCCGGTCTGCCGGCTGTCTGTCTGCAGAAGTTCAAGCAGGCGGTGATCGAAACTGTCCAGATCGTGCATTGCCCAGGTTCCCCTTTTGCCTATCTCGCCAAAATGCCCCGCACGGCTTGCGGTTTAAAATCGATTTTGCGGCACTCTTTGCGAGAGTTTATCGCCATCTGCGGCATTATGCGAACCCGTCGCGGCAGAAACCGGTATGCTGGGGGCATCACTTCAGCGACGTGACGAGGTCATCAAATGTCCTACACAGCAGGCTCACGGGCCGCGCTGCGGCTGCATGCGCGCCCGTCAATCTTCCCGGTCCGCTGGATTGCGGCGCGGATTTCGGCATACTGGAAATGCCGGTGCGACGTCGCCCATGTGCGCGAACTGCCCGACTATCTTTTAAAGGATATCGGCGTTGCCCATGGCGACATCGAGACCGCCTTCCAATCGGGTTCAAGAGGAATTAACATCGGGCGCTTGTCATCTCAGGAATAACGGGCATGGCAGACCAATGAACATTTCATCCCTGACGATCCGTCCGGCCCTGCCGGATGATGTCGATGCGATCCGCAATCTCGCAGACATTTCGGTAACGACGCTGCTGCGCGAATTCCTCAGCGAAGAGCAGATGGCGGAGACGGACGATTTCAACGTGCTCGATCCGTGGCTCATCGATGACGGGACCTACAGCGTCGTCCTGATTGACGGCCGGATCATCGCCAGCGGCGGATGGAGCTGCCGCCGGGCGCATACGCGCGGGCCGAACGCATCGGATGAAGGGGCAGAGATCCTCGACCCGGAACACGAACCTGCGCGCATCAGGGCGATGTACACGCACCCCGACTTTGCGCGGCGCGGTCTTGGCCGCGCCATTTTGAGCATCGCCGAAGCCGGCGCGCGGCTCGCCGGTTTCAGGCGCGCCGAGCTGATCGCCAGCGGCGCCGGCGAAAGGCTTTACAGCACCTGCGGCTGGCAGGTGCTCGACAGGCCGCACATCACCACGCGCAGCGGCCATACCATCCCGGTCGCCCATATGGGCAAGCAGCTTTAGGCGCGCCGGCGCAAGGGTGGCGGATCATGTTTTCCGCAGGACAACCGTCAGATACCAGATTTCTCCGGCGTATTTTCCCGGGAACCTTCGGTAGAGACTGTCCAGCCGGCGGTAGAATTCCGTGGCTGTCGTTTCCGCGCTCCGGCCGTTCGTCGCGCCCGGTTCGAACAATTGCGCATTCAGGGTCGAATGGCCAAAACCACGCACATATCCGACATAGAGCCTTGCATATTCGGCCGGATCGTCAATGAAGCCGGCATAAATATCCAGCGGGTTCTTCGGCGCGGGCACGACCGAGATGTCTTCGATGTCGAAGGCTTGCGCCAATCCGGGATCCGATTCCAAAGGCGTGCGCGCCTCGAGCGCCGTCATGAACCAGACCCCGAAAACGAATTGGTCGAGAACCGTCCGGTCAATCCATCCTTCGTCCGCCATTTCCCGGGCGGCGATCTGAACGGCGCGGTAGACCCCGCGGCCGGATGCCGCAAAGCCGTTTATCTCGCTGTCATCGGGAACCGCGCCAAGGCAGGAAACCAGCAGATAACCGCCGCTTCGCAATTCACGCGCCCGGCATTCAAGGAAGCGGTTCCAGTCGCTGCGGGCAAGCGCCGCCATATCCGCCCTCGCCTTGCCCTGCAGGTCGGCAAACCAGACCGAGCCGGGCGCGTCGTAGCGAACGGCATGGCTTAACCAGTGGCTGGCCATGAAGCAGGTGCCGAGATCCACGGAGCTGTCTGCCAGCATCTGGTTGTAGAAGCTTCCGACAGCCGCCCCGGTGCGGATGGAAGGCGCGGCATATCCCGACGGACCCGCCGTGAGTTCGAACAGGCTGTTCCAGTCATTGCCGGGCTGGTCGGCATGACAAATGAAAATCGGCGCGTCGGAATATTTTTCGCGATAGGCTTCAATGGCCGGTGCAACCGCCTCGATGGCGCTTTGTCCGGGGCCGCAGCCATAGTCGACGATCCTCAATTCGGGCCTCAATTCGGGCCTCAATTCCGGCTCAACCGGTCCGAGGCGCCGAACCAGGTCGCGGATGCGCCCGGCGTGATGATTGACGAGCTGCTGCTGCATGGCCGAGTTCTTGTTGTAATCGACCATGCCCTCTGTGGATCGTTGGTCTTCAGGCGTGGTCATTTGGATCTCCGCTGCTGGTCCGACTCGGTTTCCAACCTGTTTGATCGGCCAGAATGGCCGGGAGCGCAAGAATAGAAGCGGCGATCAATTGAACCCGCCGCCGCAACCGGCCTACTCCGCCCGCCCCTCCTTCTGCAGCGCCGGCACCAGGATCTCCTCGATGATCCTCACGGGCACCTTCCAGGCATCGGGCTGGTTGTAGTTGCCGGCGAAGGTGGCAAGGGCAAAATCATATTGCGGCTGGATCGTCAGGCGCTGGCCGCCATTGCCGAAGCCGGAAATCCACCTTGGCGGGTCGCCCTCGGCGGCGAGATACCACTGGAAACCGTATCGCAGGCCGGTTTCGAGTTTCGCCTGCGGCGTAAAGGAGGCTTTGAGCCAGTCCGGCGGAATGATCTGTTTGCCGTCATAGGCACCGCCGTCGTTGATCATCTGGCCGATCTTAACAAGGTCGCGGATGGTGAGCCGCAGGCCGGATGCGGCGGCGGGTTCGCCATCGGCGCCCGCGACCCATTCGAAATGTTCAATACCGAGCGGGCCGAACAGCCGCTCCCTGGCAAATTCGTCGACCGGCTTGCCGGCGCCCTTGGCGATGATGCGGGCAAGCAGCGCCGTCGAGCCGCCACTGTAGCGCCACTCGGTGCCGGGCTTTGTCACCATCGGCTGCTCGAGAACGAAGCGGTAGCGGTCGTCGGCGCGCTCCATGGCGATTTCGCTGTTGCGCGGGTCGGTATAGGGCAGATCCTCGTTCCACGCGGTGCCCATCTGCATGGTCAAGACGTCGCGGATGGTGATTGCCTGACGCTCCGGATCGTTTGCCAGGTCCGCATATTCGGGAAACTGCGCCATGAGGGGTTCATCCGGCCCCGGCACCAGACCGTCGGCGAGAGCAATGCCGTATAGCAGTGAGACAATCGATTTCGACACCGAGCGCAGATCATGCAGGGTCTTCGGCCCATGCGCCCGCTCTCCCATCGGCGTGCCCCAGCGCTCGTCCTCGCCGGCGAAATAGACCTCGGCGAGCGTCTCGCCCTTGCGGGTGAAAAGCACGGAGTGCAGACCGTCGAGCCTGCCGGCTTCAAAAGCCTTTCTGATCTGCTGTTCGATCGGATTGTCCTCCGCCTTGACGCCTTCGGATAAGAGGACGCCCGCAAGGAGCAACAGGGAGATCAAAATACGCATGGGACCGGCTCCGGTTGCAGCGGTTTTTCGAGCGGGCATCGGGATAGTCAATTGGCCAGCTAAAGGCAATTTTCAGATTCGTTCAACCCGATCAATCACAACCGGCACTTGTCCACGCCCGGCAGCTGTGACAGTCTGCGTTTCTTTCGCGGCCGGTTAGGGGGCCGCGCAATGCTGCAACAAACCGGATGAACGATGAGCGTGGTTGAAAATACGCGCGCCGAAGGAGCTTTGGCCGGAATTGCCTGGATGGTCGCGACGTCGGTCTGCTTCGTCGCCGTCACCGGGATCGTGCGCTATATCGGCACGGACATTCCGGCGGTGGAGGCGGCCTTTATCCGCTATGCGTTCGGCGTCCTGATGTTCGTGCCGATGCTGGGGCCGATCATCAAAAAGCCGCCGTCGCTCGCATCGATGAGAATCTACGCGCTGCGCGGTCTCGTTCACGGCATCGCCGTCATATTGTGGTTCTTCGCGATGGCCCGCATTCCGATCGCCGAGGTGACGGCGCTCGGCTATACGGCGCCGATATTCGTGACGATCGGCGCGGCGATCTTCTTTCGCGAAAAGCTGCATTTCCGCCGCGTTGCCGCCGTCGTCGTCGGGTTTGCCGGAACGATGGTGATCCTGCGTCCCGGCTTTCACGAAATTGCCTCCGGGCAGATCGCTCAGCTCGCTGCAGCGCCGCTTTTTGCCGCGTCGTTCCTGTTCGCCAAGCGCCTGACGCAGGATGAGGATCCGGTCGTGATCGTCATTATGCTGTCGATATTCTGCACGCTTGTGCTGCTGCCGGGCGCGGTCCTTAACTGGAGCAATCCGAGCCTTGGCGAAATCTTCTGGCTGGCGGTCACGGCCATTGTCGCGACGATCGGCCACTACACCATGACGCGGGCGCTGCGGGCAGCGCCGCTGACGGTGACCCAGCCGGTCAGCTTCCTGCAGCTCGTCTGGGCGACGGCCCTTGGCATCGTCATTTTCGGGGAGCCAATGGACCCGTTCGTGCTGATCGGCGGCGGCATCGTCGTTGCCGCCATCACCTTTATCTCGCACCGCGAGGCCGTTGCCGCGCGCCGCCCGATTACGCCGCCCGCACCGGCGACCAAGGATTAGCGCAACAAAAAAGGGCCACCCGGTTGGGTGGCCCCGCATTTTCGTGTTCGGAAGGGACCGGCGCAACGCCGATCATGGTCACGTCGTCCGGTTTTCAGGCCGTGCGCGGAGGCTGCTCCTTTGCCGTACCTTTAAACATCGTCCCAACGAAACACGTAAAAACGCTAGACATTGGACCACCTCCTTCCGTTAAATTGAACCTTCCTGCCTTATACGCGGATTCGCCCTTTCGGGCAAATCTACCGGCGCCATGGGTGCCGTCAAACCATGATCGGGAAGGGAAAACCGGGACATGTCCGAGGAACCGCAAAACACGAAAAAGCCCGTTCCGGGATATGTGAAGATCCTGGCGGCCGCAGCCGTCGTGGTGGCGGTTCTGCTTGCGGTGATCATCTTGTTGCCTCTGCTCTGGCCGGCGCCGGACGAACAACAGGCTTGCCTGACGGCCGGACAGAACGACGACGAAATGATCAAGGTCCTGTACAGCACGCGCGATCGCGGCGATTGGAACTGTGTCGGCCTTATGGCTGAAAAAATCCTCACTGCATCTGCGAGCAACGGCCATGCACTTTATCTTGCCGGAGAGGCGGCGCGGGCCGGCGGCGACAAAACCCGCGAGATGCAACACTTCAACCAATATCTGAGCGTCGAAGCCAAAATGAACGAAGCGTTCGAGGGCGCAGGTCCCGCAACCTGCGAATTTGAGTCAAACACCCTCGGCTATTGCCCGCAGAGAACCGGCTGGATCGCCTATCTGATGGCCCGGAACAATTTTCAGACCGGACGCGATTCCACCAACGGCCAGATAAGGGAAACGTTTCTCAAACGGGCCATTGCGAGGCTCGATCTGTCGGTTGAAAAACATCCGCAACCATTCACCGCCGAAGACCCGAAACGGGATCAACTTAGGCAGGAAATAAACAAGGAACTGGAAAAGCGGCGGTAGCCCGGCCCGACCACAACTTTGCCACGATCCTCGCTCCTATATTCCCGCGTTGGACTGCGGAAGGTTTTCATGAAAAGAATATTGGCGATTCTGATTGGCATTTATGTCCTTGGCTACATCGTGCTCCGGATCGCCAATGCTGAAGTCTGGGACCAGGACGGCAACACCTATGTGATATTCCCGAATGACCCGATTGCGCTTTACTACGCGTATCGCCCGCTGACATATGTGGACGGAGCTTTAACGGGAATGCGGTTTCACATCGGGCCGCATCAGTAGTTTGATGTGACGGAATCTCTCGGCCTCATAGCCATCATCATCATGGTCGGTGCTTACGCGCTGGAGGACCGCTCGAGCGTGTTCATCGCGATCTTCGCCTTCGGCTGCGCGCTGGCGGCATTCTATGCCTTTCTGATCGGCTCCTATCCGTTCCTGATTGCCGAAGGGATCTGGGCGGTCATCGCCGCGCGGCGCTGGGTGAAGGCGCGGGCGAAAGGAAAGTGATCGGCGTTTGCCATTCGGCTTGACTTAATCGGCGCACAGGCCGCTAAATGTTGGTGAAGATCGCGACACTGAGCCGGAGCCGCAAATGCCCCTGGAAAGACTTGATCACGTCAATATCGTTACCGCCAATCTCGATGCCATGGTTGCCTGGTACAAAGACATTCTAGGCATGGTCGACGGCGAGCGGCCGCCCTTCCCGTTTCCGGGCGCCTGGCTTTATGTGGGCGAGCATGCGGTCGTCCACCTCATCGGAACGGGAGACGAGCCGCAATCCATCGAGCCGAAAATCGAGCATTTCGCGATCACCGCCAGCGGCCTTTCGCAATTCATTGCGCTGCTCGATGAGCGTAACATAGAATTCGGGATGAACACGGTTCCGGATTTTCCCGTGGTTCAGGTCAATATCCACGATTGCGACGGAAACCACATCCATATCGACTTCGCGATTTCCGAACTGGACGAAACGCTGATTTCGAGGCTGCAGGAATAGCCGCCGGCCCGGCGGCAGCTGTCTCACCCGTCTTGACAGAATCGAATCGCCAACATTTATATGGTGTCCTTGATACCTGGGGAGCTCCGGCAAGGAGCTGAGAGGCCGATAGTGCGAAGCACGGCGCGGCGACCCATCGAACCTGATCCAGTTAACGCTGGCGTAGGGATGGTACAGCCGCCTGAAGGTCACCGGCCGGATCGCGTCCATTCATATCCCCATAGCCGTGTCGTGAATTGGGTCCCCCAAAGGGAGATTCAAATGAACGCCATCACACCCACCGTCACCGAAGGCCCCCTGCCCGCCTCGCGCAAGGTCTATAAACACGGCAGGATCCACCCCGATATCCGCATTCCGATGCGCGAGATCGGTCTGCACCCGACTTCCGGCGAACCGCCGGTCACCGTCTATGACAGTTCCGGGCCCTATACGGACCCGGACAGGAAAACCGACATTGCCGCCGGACTGCCGCGCCTTCGCGAAGCGTGGATTGCCGCGCGCGGCGATGTTGAAGCTTACGACGGCCGGCATGTGAAGCCGGAGGATAACGGCTTTGCCTCCGGCGACAGGCTGACGCCGGAATTTCCGGTGCGCAACCGGCCTCTGCGCGCCAAAGACGGCAAGGCTGTCACGCAACTTGCTTATGCCCGCGCCGGCATCGTCACACCCGAGATGGAATTCATCGCCATCCGTGAAAATCTCGGCCGCGAGGAATTGCGCGGCAAGCTCCAACGCGACGGCGAGAGCTTCGGCGCGGCGATCCCCGATTATGTAACGCCGGAATTCGTCCGCGACGAGGTGGCGAGCGGCCGCGCCATCATACCATCCAATATCAACCACCCGGAAAGCGAGCCGATGATCATCGGGCGCAATTTCCTCGTCAAGATCAACGCCAATATCGGCAATTCGGCGGTTACATCCTCGATGGCCAACGAGGTCGACAAGATGGTGTGGGCGATCCGCTGGGGCGGCGATACGGTGATGGACCTTTCGACCGGGCGCAACATTCACAATATCCGCGAGTGGATTATCCGCAATTCGCCTGTGCCGATCGGAACCGTGCCGCTTTACCAGGCGCTGGAAAAAGTCAACGGCATTGCCGAGGACCTGACCTTCGAGGTCTTCCGCGACACACTCATTGAACAGGCCGAACAGGGCGTCGACTATTTCACCATCCATGCGGGCGTGCGGCTGCACCACGTTCCCCTGACGGCCGAGCGCACCACCGGCATCGTTTCTCGCGGCGGCTCAATCATGGCTAAATGGTGCCTGCATCATCACAAAGAGAGTTTTCTCTATGAGAACTTCGCGGAGATCTGCGACATCTGCCGTGCCTATGACGTGGCCTTTTCACTGGGCGACGGGTTGCGCCCCGGCTCCATTGCCGACGCCAACGACGCGGCGCAGTTTGCCGAACTCGAGACGCTTGGCGAACTTACGCAGATCGCCTGGGAAAAGGACTGCCAGGTGATGATCGAGGGCCCCGGCCATGTGCCGATGCACAAGATCAAGGCCAATATGGATAAGCAGCTCGAGACCTGCGGCGAAGCGCCGTTCTATACGCTCGGGCCGCTGACGACCGACATTGCACCCGGATACGACCACATTACTTCAGGTATCGGGGCTGCCATGATCGGCTGGTTCGGCACCGCGATGCTGTGCTACGTTACCCCGAAGGAGCATCTCGGCTTGCCGGACCGCGACGATGTAAAGACCGGCGTCATCACCTACAAGATAGCCGCCCATGCCGCCGACCTCGCAAAGGGTCACCCCGCAGCGCAGGCGCGCGACGATGCGCTGTCGCGGGCGCGTTTCGAGTTTCGCTGGGAGGACCAGTTCAACCTGGCGCTGGACCCGGAAACGGCGCGCGACTTCCACGACCAGACACTGCCGAAGGAAGCGCACAAGGTGGCGCATTTCTGCTCCATGTGCGGTCCGAAATTCTGTTCCATGCGGATTTCCCACGACATCCGCGCCGAGGCGCAGAAGGAGGGTATGGCCGCCATGGCGAAGAAGTTCCAGGAGGGCGGCGACCTTTACATGCCGCTTGACGAAGCAACATCCTCCGAAGCCTAGCATTCGGACCGCCCCCGCCCGCTTCGCGTGACGGGTCGTCGCCTGCAGCGTGTTGAATTCAAACGTATATGTTTGAACGAAGCGCGCTGCGGTGGCATAGTTCCCCATTCCGCAGCTTGGAGGGGGATGCACCATGACACCACATAATGAGGCCAAGGAAGGCGACTACGCGGACATCGTTTTGCTGCCCGGCGATCCGCTTCGGGCCAAATGGATCGCGGAAAACTTCTTCGAGCACCCGAAGCTCGTCAACTCTGTTCGCAACTGCCTCGGCTATACCGGCACCTGGCAGGGCATTCCCGTCAGCGTGCAGGCGACGGGCATGGGTCAGCCATCGACCGCGATCTATGTGCACGAGCTGCTCAATGTCTACAAGGCAAAGACGCTGGTCCGGGTCGGCACCAGCGGAGGACTGACGACGGACGTCAAGGTGCGCGATATCGTTCTCGGTCTCAGCGCCTCGACCGACAGCGCCATAAACAACGACACTTTTGCGCCCTACACCTATGCGCCGTTTGCCAATTTCGAACTGGTGAAGGCCGCTGACGCCTTTGCCACTTCGCAGATGCTGGAGTGCCACATTGGCGGGCTTGTATCCTCCGATACATTCTATCTGGACGATCCGGCCAAGTCCTATGAGACGCTGGCCAGGCACGGAGTGCTTGCCGTTGAGATGGAGGCGGCGACGATCTACACACTGGCGCATCGCTTCGGCGCACGTGCGCTGGCGATCTGCACCGTCTCCGACTGCCTCATAACCGGCGAGGAAATCGATCCGAGCGAAAGAGAGAGTTCACTCGATACAATGGTGGAAATGGCGCTGACGGCTGCGACGCAATAGGCAAACGCGGGTCATTTTAACAAATTTGACCGTCGCAATTCTGTGCCGGCCCGCCGATCCCTGTCGTCTGGAATTGGTGTAATTTGGACCGGTATGTCGGCTATGTATTGCGCTGGTCGGCGACAGAGATCCGACGATCCGGCCGTTGCCGGATTGCGATTCCTTTGCCTCTCCGCATGTGGATAACTGGCGGCGAGTTGCGTAGCCAGCAAATCAATTTTTCCAACCATCTTGACAATTGAGGAATCGAATTCTTTCTAAATATTACAAATAATTTCAAACAGTTAAATTTTTCACCGACAATCGCATACCGTAAGATCCGTTTGCAAAATATCCTCATCTAGGCTTTCTGAGAAAAGCTGTGCTATTATGCCGCACCTAGCTTGAAGGCCCTTTATTCACGGCAGCGAAAAACCGCCTGGGAGGAATAGGAAATGGCCATAGCGTTGATACTGGTTGTGGTCGTTGTCGGCTCAATAGTGTTCCATGTCCTGAGCCCATGGTGGTGGACGCCGATAGCGTCGAACTGGGGTTACATCGACGACACGTTGATCATTACGTTCTGGATTACAGGCGTCGTCTTTACGCTTGTGATCCTGTTCATGGCTTATTGTGTGCTGCGGTTCCGCCACAAGGAAGGGCGAAAGGCCGCTTACGAGCCCGAAAACAACAAGCTCGAATGGGGATTGACGATCGTCACCGGGCTTGGTGTTGCGGCCATGCTCGCTCCGGGCCTCATCGTCTGGGGGCAATTTGTCAGCGTGCCCAAGGAAGCGACCGAAATCGAGGTGCTGGCGCAGCAATGGAGCTGGAATTTCCGGCTGCCCGGAGAGGACGGCAAGCTCGGCCGCTCCGATAACCGGCTTATCACTGACGACAACGTTCTCGGGGTCAATCAGAGTGACGCTGCCGGGCAGGATGACGTGATCATCCAGGGGGATGACCTGCATCTGCCGATCGGCAAGCCGGTAAAGGTTCTGCTGCGTTCTGCCGATGTGCTGCACGATTTCTACGTGCCTGAGTTCCGCGCCAAGATGGATATGCTGCCGGGTATGGTGACCTATTTCTGGTTCACGCCGACACGCACCGGTGAATTCGAGATCCTGTGCGCGGAACTTTGCGGCGTCGGCCACCCGCATATGCGTGGATTTGTCGTCATAGACACCGAAGAAGATTACCAGGAGTGGCTGCAGGAGCAGGAAACGTTCGCGCAGCTGACGTCTCAAGACGAGGTGAAAGTGAGCCTGGTGGAAAAGAACGACCAGTAGCGTTTTGCCGCCGGATGCGGCGGAATTGTACAGCCAGAGGATGGCGCAACATCCTCGACGGATGATGAAGGAGGGTACCTATGGCAGACGCCACACCTCATGCAGTCGATGATATTCCGGCTGCGGAAGTCCCCGACGTCGAGCTATATCACCCCAAAAGCTGGTGGACCAAATATGTCTTCTCGCAGGACGCGAAGGTCATCGCTATCCAGTATTCCGGCACCGCCATCGCCATCGGCCTGGTGGCCCTGGTTCTGTCCTGGCTGATACGGCTGCAGCTGGGATTTCCCGGTACCTTCGATTTCATCACACCGGAAGCCTATTATCAATTCATCACCATGCACGGCATGATCATGGTGGTCTATCTGCTGACCGCCCTGTTCCTCGGCGGATTCGGCAACTATCTCATACCGCTCATGGTCGGTGCGCGGGACATGGTGTTCCCTTACGTCAACATGCTCAGTTTCTGGATTTACCTGCTTGCCGTGCTCGTGCTGGTCGCCAGCTTCTTTGTGCCCGGCGGCCCTACCGGCGCCGGCTGGACACTCTATCCGCCGCAGGCAATCACCTCCGGTACGCCCGGCGGCCAGCAGGCAGGCATTATTTTGATGCTGGTGTCCCTGGCCCTCTTCATCATCGGCTTTACGATGGGCGGGCTCAACTACGTGGTGACCGTTCTACAGGGCCGCACGCGCGGCATGACACTGATGCGCATGCCGCTCACGGTATGGGGCATTTTCACTGCAACGGTGATGGCGCTGCTGGCTTTTCCAGCGCTGTTTGTAGCAGCCGTCATGATGCTCTTCGACCGGCTGCTCGGCACCAGCTTCTTCATGCCGGCGCTCGTCGAATTCGGCGAGCAGCTCGAATATGGCGGCGGCAGCCCGATCCTGTTCCAGCACCTGTTCTGGTTCTTCGGGCATCCTGAGGTCTATATCGTCGCCCTGCCCGCCTTCGGCATCGTCTCCGATCTCATCAGCACCCATGCGCGCAAGAACATCTTCGGCTACCGCATGATGGTATGGGCTATAGTCGGCATCGGCGCGCTCAGCTTCATCGTATGGGCCCACCATATGTATGTCAGCGGCATGGACCCCTATTTCGGCTTCTTCTTCGCCACCACCACGCTGATCATTGCGGTGCCGACGGCTATCAAGGTCTATAACTGGGTCCTGACATTGTGGCGCGGTGATATTCATCTGACGCTGCCTATGCTCTTTGCAATCGGATTCATCGTCACGTTCGTCAATGGTGGTCTGACCGGTCTCTTCCTCGGTAATGTGGTGGTCGACGTGCCGCTTTCCGATACCATGTTCGTGGTCGCGCATTTCCACATGGTCATGGGCGTCGCGCCAATCATGGTGATCTTCGGCGCTATCTACCACTGGTACCCGAAGATGACGGGCCGCATGCTCAACGAATGGATGGGTCAGTTCCATTTCTGGGTGACCTTCATCGGCGCCTACGCAATCTTCTTCCCGATGCATTATGTCGGCCTTGTTGGCGTCCCGCGGCGATATCACGAGCTTGGCGATGCATCTTTCGTGACGGACTCCCTGCACAATCTTAATGCATTCATCACCGTTGCGGCGCTGATCGTCGGATTTGCCCAGGTTGTCTTCATGTTCAACATCTTCTGGAGCATGCGCAACGGCAAGGAATCGGGCGGCAACCCGTGGCGGGCGACGACGCTCGAATGGCAGACGCCGGCAACGCCACCGGAACACGGCAATTTCGGCAAGGAACTGCCGATCGTCTATCGCTGGTCCTATGACTTCAGCGTTCCGGGCGCACCGGAAGATTATCTGGCGCAGAACGATCCGTGGCCCAATGCACCGGCCGGAGGTAAGGCCTGATGATCGCAATCCTGCTCTTTCTGGCAGTGATTTTCTTGATCGCCGGGTGGTGGCTCTCCCGGCAGGGCCTGATGTCGAAACCATGGCTGGAGACCGGGGCAACGGGCCTTGCTCCGGGCAGAGAAGCCGTAAACCTGCCGGCGTCGAAAGTCGGTCTCGGCGTGTTCCTAGCCGTTGTCGGCGCACTGTTTGCGCTCTTCATCAGTGCCTATTTCATGCGGATGGAGCTGCCGGACTGGCGCACATTGCCTATGCCGCGCATTCTTTGGCTTAATACGGGAACGCTGGTGTTGAACAGTATTGCGTTGCACTTTGCCGTTCTGGCTGCGCGCAAAGGCAATTTGCGGGCGTTACGGCAGGATCTCCTGGCCGGCGGTGCCGCTGCCCTGCTCTTCCTGATCGGACAGGGCCTTGCGTGGGATCAGATTGCGGCTATGGGTTATTTCGCGGCCTCAAATCCGGCAAGTAATTTCTTTTACCTGATCACCGGCGTGCACGCTCTCCATATCGCAGGCGGCCTGATAGCCCTTGCCCGCACATCTCATCGGGCATGGACCAGGGATAATCCGGAACGGGTGACCACCAGCACTGAACTTTGCACGGCCTACTGGCATTTCATGCTGGCGATCTGGCTGGTGATCCTCGCCCTCTTGGCCGGCTGGCTGAACGAATTTGCCGATATTTGCCGGCAGTTGCTTGTCTAGGAAGGAATGAGCATGGCGCATACGAGCGAGCACATAAACGATCCGACGCCGACGAAGAAAGACGGCTGGGACGGGATCGTCGCCGACTGGTCGTCTGACCAGCGCGCCTTCAAGAGCGCCTCCTGGGGAAAGGCCATGATGTGGATCTTCCTCCTGAGCGATACCTTCGTCTTTGGCTGTTTCCTGCTTTCATACATGACGGCACGCATGTCCACGATGGTGCCCTGGCCCAATCCGAGCGAGGTTTTTGCTCTGCACGTCGGCGGCATCAATTTTCCGCTGCTGCTGATCGCGATCATGACGTTCGTGCTGATCTCCAGTAGTGGCACCATGGTGCTTGCTGTGAACTATGGCTACCGGAAGAACCGGGCGATGACGGTTCTCTTCCTGCTCGTCACCGCCGTTTTGGGTGCAACCTTTGTCGGCATGCAGGCCTTCGAATGGACCAAGCTCATTTCGGAAGGCGTACGGCCCTGGGGCAACCCGTGGGGTGCCGCCCAGTTCGGCTCATCCTTTTTCATGATCACCGGATTTCACGGAACGCATGTAACGATCGGCGTCATATTCCTGCTGATCGTGGCGCGTAAGGTCTGGCGAGGCGACTATGATACGGGGCGCCGCGGCTTTTTCACCAGCCGCCCCGGTCAGTATGAAAGCGTCGAGATCATGGGTCTCTACTGGCATTTCGTTGACCTCGTCTGGGTCTTCATTTTCGCATTTTTCTATTTGTGGTGAGGGAGTGACATGGAACGCACCGACGCCTACGAGGAATCCGTTCACGGCGCTGTAGACGACGCCGCCGCAGCTCTGGAAGAAGCGCAACATCAGCACCATCCGCTCAAGGTCTATTTTGTTGTCTGGGGATGGCTGTTCGTGCTGAGCGCCGCATCCTATTTCGTTGATTATGTCGGGCTTCAGGGATACCTCAGATGGACCCTTATCCTGATATTCATGATGCTGAAAGCCGGCCTGATCGTCGCAGTGTTCATGCACATGGCCTGGGAGCGGCTGGCGCTGTTCTACGCGATCATTGTGCCGCCGGTCGCTGTGCTGGCATTCGTCGCAATCATGGCGCTTGAATCCGACTATACGATCATTACACGCATGACCTATTTCGGGGTCAACTGAATCTCGGTCGACGCTGGTGACCGCAAAAGAAAACCGGCGCTCAGAGCGCCGGTTTTTTGTTGGATATTGCCGCCTTATTCGCTGGAAGGCACTTTTATCAATTTACGATACAGATGCCAGGTCGCATGGCCGAGAACCGGAATAACGATCGCCAGCCCGACGAGAAGCGGTATCGATCCGATCAGAAGCGCGATCGCCACGATCAGTCCCCAGAACACCATCTGAACCGGGTTGGCGGCAACTGCCCTCACTGAGGTTTCAATTGCTGCGTAGGCGCCGACATCGCGGTCAAGCAGCAACGGAAAGGCAATCACTGTTGTGCAAAGCACGACGAGTGCGAATACAAAGCCGACTGCATTGCCGACTATGATAAGCGTCCAGCCCTGTTGCGTCGTCAGCACGTCCCCTGCAAACGCCCAGATGGAAGCCGGTATCGAGGGGCCGTAAATGCCCTGATAGAGAGCCTGCGCGGCATACATCCACGCTACAAAGAGAACAACCAGCATCGCACCCACTGCGAGGATTGCCGGTATGGCCGGAGATTTCGTCACGTCCAGCGCGTGCCGCCAGGATGTGTCGAGATTCTGTTCACGTCTTCGACTGATTTCATAGAGCCCGATCGCTGCGATCGGACCAAGCAGGGCAAATCCCGCCATCAACGGATATACCAGCTGCAAAGCATTGCCGCCGGATGTCCAGGTAATCAGCACAACGCCGACGATCGGATAGATCAAACACAAAAACACGTAGTGTGACGGCTTGTCCCAGAAATCATCAAGCCCCTTCTTAAGGGCGTCTATGACATCCGCATTGGTGATTTTCTGCACCTGAGGATGAGTCACAGCCCCTTGGGCATCTGTGATGACGTGGATATTCCCCATGACCAATTCTCCCTTTGTCGGGTTCGGCATGGTCGCGGTCCGCAGCGGAGCCTTCTAGCTTAGCCGGTCACGCACCCCGCGACCTGCACCGTCTTCACTATAACCACCCTGCGCTGATTTGTCGCGTCACGAACGCGAGAATGCACTGTTGCTTTGACGTGATCGGCCTTCAGGGTTAATGCCCGGGATCGTTTGCCGGCAAAAAACCGACTGTGCGCCCTACGCTTACCGTCATATAGGCAGGACTTGTTAACCGCCCTATTCGCGGCTTCACGCGGGCCGCCTGCCTGCAAAAATCATCCCGACAGCGCCTCAAACGGGCAATCCACATTTAATAAATTGTGTATGAAATCTCGAAATTAAACCGATTAGTTAAAAAAAATCGATATTATTGCAATTCCGATTTTAAGCCGCTAATATCACTATGCCTGTCAAATCAGATTTTCGTGAGGAGCGATATCCGGTCTGGCTGCAACTATAATAATGGGAGGACCTAATGACATTGCGAATTTCCTTACTTGCCGGTGCGCTGGCGAGCACTGTCGTTCTGAGCCCGTCTGCCATCGCAGCGAACATCGAAGGGCCCAAGGTATTTTGGAAGATATCGATGTGGGGCAATCCGCGCGCACTGTCGGCGGGTATGGAAGCGCTTGCCGAAAAAGCGGCGGCTGAAACCGACGGAAATTTCCAGATCAAGATTTTCTACGGCGGGCAGCTTTCCCAATCGCGTGAAAATCTCGATGGCCTGAAACTCAATGCCTTCGAGGGCGCTGCATTCTGCAATTTCTATCACCCCGGCAAGAACCCGTCTTTCATGGTGTTCTCGCTGCCTTTCCTGCCGCTTGGCGATCCGCAGGTCGACAAATATGTCCGCTCGAAAATGTTCGAGCACCCGGCCCTTGTGGCCGACATGGAGAAATGGAACGCAATCCCTTATGTCTCCGGCCTGCTGCCGCAATACGAGATCCTTGGCAAGGGGGACGCACCTGAATCTCTTGAGGATTGGAAGGGACTGCGTGTTCGCGCAGGCGGCGGTCTTGGCTCGGCGATGGAAAAGCTCGGCGCCACCCGGCTCACCCTGCCCGCGGGCGAGACCTCGACGGCATTTCAGCGCGGCGCACTCGATGCCGCGGCATTTCCGTTCACCTATGCCCATGTCGCCTTCAAGATCAGCGAAGAGGCGGACTGGTACACGAGCAACCTGACACCCGGAACATCTGAGTGCGGATGGCTGTTCAACAAGACGGCCTATGATGCGCTGCCCGAACAGTATCAGGACTTCCTGATGGACAACCGGGAAATGGTGATGGACGCGGAGCTGCAGGCCTATGCCGAACAGGACAAGAAGAACCTGCCCGTGTTCGAAGAAACACTGCAGAAAATAACCTATTCGGACGAGGAACTTGCCCGCTTCAAGGAAATTGCCGGCAAGCCCGTCTGGGAAGAATGGATCGCGAGCAACCAGGACAATTTCGATGCCCAGGGTGTGTTTGACGCGATCTGGCAGTACGCTGAGGAGGCTAGGGCGCAATAGGCCTTCGCAGCTGGCCGGGACCGGAAGTGAAGAATCACGTCGGTTCCGGCAACCCTTCTCGTTCTAAGGGCAGGTGATGATGACACAGCAAAGCGCCCCGACGTCATCCGGCTTGGGCCCGATCGGTAAATTCGGTCAACTGTTTCAGCCGCTGGAGAATGCGGCAAACATGATTGCCGGTATCGCGATCTTTGTTCTGATGGTTCTCGGCATCGTGCAAATCGGCCTGCGCACCATCTTCAACTCACCTGTTACCGGCTATATCGATCTGGTCGAACTGTCGATGGCAACGATGGCTTTCCTGGGCGCAGCCTATTGCCAGCGGCTCGGCGCCCACATTCGCATGGAGCTGTTCATCGGCGGCCTCAGGGGCCGGTTTCTGTGGATGGCCGAAATACTCAGCACACTGGTGGGTCTTGGCATTGTCGGCGTGTTGATCTGGTATGGCTGGGATCATTTCATGAGGGCCTACCAGCTTGGCGACACGACCATCGACGCCGAGTTTCCCGTGTGGCCGTCGAAACTGCTGGTGCCGGTGGCATTTTCCCTCTGGTTTATCCGCCTGTTCATCCAGCTGGCGGGCTCGATCCGCCTGTTCATCAGTCCAGGTCTTTCCCCCGAAGGTGTTGCGATCCACAAGGATGTGGCCGAGCAGGCGCAAGAGGAAATCGAAGTGGCGCTTGGCGACGGCGCAAGTCTGCCCGACGATAAATCCGGACAGGTGCAGCCATGATTCTCGGCATTGGATTTCAGGACCCGCTGCTCGTCGGCTTTATCGGGCTGGGCCTGTTACTGGTTCTTGTATTCCTCGGCGTGAGGGTCGTCTTCGCCGCGGCCGTTACCGGCCTTTTCGGACTGGTCGAACTTCTTGGATGGGGTCCAGCCGCCGGCATCGTCGGGACGATCCCGCATTCAAAATCTTCCACCTACGCATTGAGTGTGCTGCCGATGTTCATCTTCATCGGCTTCCTTGCCTTTCATGCCGGCATGACCCGCCAGCTTTTCGAGGCGGCTCGAAAATGGGTGGGCTGGGTTCCGGGCGGCCTTGCTGTTGCGACAGTGTTTGCGACAGCCGGATTTGCCGCCGTCTCCGGAGCCTCGACTGCAACTTCGGCCGTCTTTGCCCGGGTCGCCATTCCGGAAATGCTGAAATACGGCTACGACAAGAAGCTCGCAGCCGGTGTCGTTGCAGCCGGTGGAACACTTGCGACGCTGATTCCGCCTTCGGCCATTTTGGTCATCTACGCCATCATTGTCGAAGAATCCGTCGGCCGCTTACTGCTGGCGGGCTTCCTTCCCGGACTGGTCTCCGCTCTCATCTACGCTGCGATCATTGTTGCGTGGTCGCTGCGCAAGCCTGAAGCGGCCCCGTCGGTGAGCGGCTTTTCCTGGGGCGAGCGCTTTGCCACCCTGCCCGGCCTTTTTCCAATCATGCTCGTCGTCCTCATCATCATATCGGCGATCTACAATGGCTGGGCCACGCCCACGGAAGCCGGGGCGCTGGGCGCAGGCGTCGTGTTTGTTATGGCGCTGTTTCGCGGCACCGGCGCAAAGACCATCCGAAGCGCGCTGATGGAATCGGCCAAGCTGACAGCCATGATCTTCTCGCTCATCTGGGGCGTGCTGATCTTCGTGCGCTTCCTCGGATTTTCCGGCCTGCCGGAGGCCTTCACATTATGGATCACCGGGCTCGACGCACATCCGATGGTGATCATGATCTGTATCCTGATTGCCTATGCGGTATTGGGCATGTTTATGGACGCCATCGGCATGCTTTTATTGACTCTGCCGGTGGTCTATCCGGCAGTCATGGCGCTTGGTTTCGATTCCATCTGGTTTGGCATTATCGTCGTCAAAATGGCCGAGGTATGCCTGATTACACCGCCCATCGGTCTCAACTGTTTTGTCGTCAACGGCGTGCGCCCGGATATTCCACTGGGCCAGATATTCCGCGGCGTCATGCTGTTTTTTATTGCCGACGTCATTACCATTGCCGTGCTTCTGGCATTTCCGGAAATCGTCACCTGGCTGCCGGACGCCATGCGTAACTGACCAATCAGGGAGAAACGTCTATGCGACTGAAGACAACCTTGCCCCTTTCAGCGGCCGAAAAGATCGTCGATGCGGCGCTTCAGGCCGGCCGTGCCGAGGACTTTCATCCCCTGACCGTCGTTGTTCTGAATGCCGGCGGGCATCTGGTTGCCGCAAAAAGCGAGGACGGCTCCGGGATATTGCGCTTCGATGTTGCGCGCGGCAAGGCCTGGGGCAGCCTGGGCATGGGCGTCTCGAGCCGCCTCATTCGTGACCGGCTCGGTCAGCGCCCGGTGTTTCAGAACGCACTTGCGGCGGCTTCGGACGGCAAATTCATACCGGTTCCGGGCGGTGTTCTGGTGCTCGATGACGAGGGCAATACGATCGGCTCAGTCGGCATCAGCGGCGACAGTTCCGAAAAGGACGAATTTTGCGCAATCCAGGGCATCCGGACCGCCGGCTTTGCCTGCGAACCGTCCGATCCGGATCCCGACTGGCGAAGAACTTCGCTCTCCGACGCCGACACGGATAATTAAAGCGCTGTCGCTGGTCTTCCTTATGTGGTGAACTGCCACCTCCCTTTCCGATCCGATCGGTTAGATTGGGAAGCGTACGTGTATTGGGAGACACCTCACAATCTGAGGTCAGGAAGAAAATTATATGTCAGATGACGCTGTCATGCGGAACTCATCCCTCGATCAGTCGCTTGAGGATGCAAGGAGAATTTACGCGCGAGGACGGCCCAATTCGCAGCGTATCCATGAAGAGGCATGTCAAAGCATGCCGGGCGGCAATACGCGAACCGTTCTCTATCACGGTCCGTTTCCGCTCCGCGCGGAAGGCGGCAAAGGGGCGTTCCTGACCGACGTCGACGGCCACGATTATCTCAACCTGCTTGGCGAGTATACGGCGGGCGTGTTTGGCCATACGGACCCGGCGATCGTTTCCGCCTTGAAGAAGACCCTCGACGGCGGCATCAATCTCGGCGCTCACAATTCAAGTGAGGCAAGGCTGGCTGCGCTGGTTACGGAGCGCTTTCCGGCAATCGAGAAGGTGCGGTTCACCAATTCAGGAACCGAAGCCAATCTGATGGCCCTTTCGACAGCCCGCTATGTGACCGGGCGCAGCGATGTGATGGTGTTCAAGGGCGGATATCACGGCGGGGTTTTCTATTTCGGAGGCGATGGCCTGCCGATCAATGCCCCCTTCCCGTTTGTCGTTGCACGCTACAACGACACTGAGGGTACGCGCGATTTAATCGCCGCTCATGCCGAAACGCTGGCCTGCGTCATTGTCGAACCCATGCTCGGCTCAAGCGGCTGCATCCCGGGCAAGCCGGAATTTCTCGAAATGCTGCGGCGAGAGACCGAGCGCGTGGGTGCGCTGCTCATTTTCGACGAGGTCATGACCTCCCGTTTTGGCCGTCACGGCGCATCGCATATGCTTGGCATCAGGCCCGACATGATAACACTCGGCAAATGGGTCGGCGGTGGAATGTCGTTTGGTGCCTTTGGCGGCAATGCGGCAATCATGGACGTTTATGACCCGACTCGGCCCGGCACCCTGCCCCATGCGGGAACGTTCAACAACAATGTGCTTTCCATGAACGGCGGCATCGCGGCGCTTAGCGAAGCCTTTACGTCAGACAGGGCGGAAACGCTGCATGCCCGCGGCGAGCGCACGCGCAATCGGCTGAACGAACTTTTCGAACGCCATGGCGTGACACTGTTTGCCAGCGGTTCTGGTTCCCTGATGAACATTCATCCGGTCCGCGGGCCGGTCAACACCGTCGATGACATTGCCGATGGCGACGATCGTATCAAGGAGCTTTTGTTTCTCGATTTGCTTGAGCGCGGATTCTACATCGCCCGCCGCGGTTTCATAGCGCTTTCGCAAGCAGTAACCGAGGATGATTTGGATCGCTTTGTATCCGCTCTCGACGACGTCGTCACCGTACGCAAGTCATTATTGCCCAAAGCGGATTTTTAGTATTTCTAAAATTTCTTGACTCATTAAACAGACTGATCCACCATTTTAGTATGACCAAAAGGGAGGGTGCGATGCCTCGTGCGTGGGTCATTCATAATTATTCCGGTTATCAGGGCCTGTCGCTTGAGACGTTCGATGAACAGGCACCTGGCCCGGGTGAAATACGGCTGAAGGTCGAGGCTTTCGCCCTCAACTGGGGCGATATGGACCTCATGTGCGACCGCTATTCCTTCAGCTTCAGGGAATTTCCGGCACGTATCGGCATCGAGGCCGCCGGTATCGTGGATGCGGTGGGACCGGGTGTGAGCGGCATCGAACCTGGCGAACGCTATTGCACGCTTCCCTATTTCTATTATGACCGCGGCGCCAGCACTGAGTCGCTCGTAATCGATGCCCACTACGTCACGAAGGCACCGCCAAACCTTTCGGCGGTCGAGAGCGCATCGATCTGGATGCAGTATCTGACCGCTTATTTTCCGATTGTCGAAATCTCGAATGCGGCGCCCGGAAAGCATTTTCTGATAACCGCCGCAACCGGTACAGCGGGCACAGCGGCGCTGCAGATCGGCAAGCACTGCGGTGCGACAATGATCGCGACCAGCCGCTATAGCTACAACCGGGCCTACCTTGAAGATGCCGGGGCCGATCACGTTCTAATCGCCGGGTCAGGCGATTTGGCTGATCAGCTGCGTGAAATCACGAACGGCCACGGCATCGATGCCGCCTTCGATCCCATTGGCGCGGGCATGATCGGTCAATACGCGCCTGCACTCGCACGCGACGCGCGTATCTATTTTTACGGAACACTCGACGAAGAGCTGCCGACGCTTCCCATGACGGAAATGTTTCAGGCCAACGCGGTTTTCCAACCCTATTCGGTCTTCAACTACGTTGAGAATGAAGCGATGTGCGCTAAAGGCAAAGCCTTTATCTATGCAGCTCTTTCGTCCGGAGCGATCGCTCCACGGATCGACCGGATCTTTCCGATGGAAGGCTACCGTGACGCCTGGGATTATCTGAAAGCACCCAGGAAATCCCACGGCAAAGTCGTGGTGGAAATCGGGCTTTAAGGCCGGCTGGCGATTGCTCTGATCACCAGGATAATCCAGCCTCCTGACAGAAGCCTGTCAGGAGGCTTGTGGTTTATTCAGGCAAGTTTCAGCTACAGGAATCAGTGCAATGCCCGAACCGTTCAAAAACGTCTTCAACGCCGATCTCATCGACAATATGGGCCGGCACTTTGCACGGCAGTCTCCAGAATTCGATGCTGCCCGGTTCGCAAGCCTGGCAACAAACGGGCTCGATGCGCTGGAGTTCAAGCAGCGTTCCAACCATATCGTCGACGCACTCGAGGCTTGCCTTCCCGGCGATTTCAGGGCTGCCTGCGCGATTTTGACCGGCGCGCTTCACCCGGAAGACGATGTCGACCTTTCCAATCAGACGGTCGATATTCATGGTATTCGCGGCTGGGGCATTATTCCGATGTCGGACTATGTGGCGAGGGCCGGCCTCGACCATTTCGACTTCAGCATGGACGTCCTCAGGGAAATGACAAAACGCTCGAGCGCCGAATTTGCCGTGCGTCCGTTCCTGCTTGCCGATCCTGACAGGGCCATGCGCCATGTCCTTGAGTGGTCGCTCGATGATAATTATCACGTGCGCCGGCTTGCTTCCGAGGGTATCCGCCCGCGCCTTCCCTGGGGCATCAGGCTCGGCATGTTTGTTGACGATCCCGCGCCCATTCTTCCGGTTCTTGCCAATCTGCGGAATGACCCGGAAGAATTTGTCCGCCGCTCGGTCGCCAACAATCTGAACGATATTGCCAAGGACCATCCCGATATCGTTGCCGGTATCGCACGCGAATGGCTTGCCGGAAGCCCGGACAAAGACCGGAAGAGGCTTGTCAGGCACGCCTGCCGCACCCTCATCAAAGCCGGTCACCGGCCAACACTGGAAGCACTTGGCTACGGCAAACCGGCCGTTTCCCTTAAAGCGCTCGACCTTGACCGCGATACCGTGCCGTTCGGCGAAAGCATCCGCATCGCCGCCGATCTGCGTTCCAGCAGCGATGAAGACCAGGACCTCATCATCGACTATGTCGTGCACCATCAGAAGGCAAACGGGCAGACGACGCCGAAAGTATTCAAATGGACCACTGTCAGACTTGCCGGCGGTGAGAACAAGCGGCTTGAAAAAACGCATGCTTTTCGCCCTATCACGACCCGCGTCTATTACAGCGGGCGGCATGTCATCGAGATACAGGCGAACGGACAAAGCCTCGGTCGTCGCGAGTTTACGCTCGTCATGTAGGGTGTCTGGCCTACCCCACCGTTTCGAACTGATCCGCGACCGAACGGCGGTAGCGTCTGCTGACCGGCACCACATCGCCGTTGGCCAGACGCAGCTTCATGTTGCGTTTCTCGGTAAAGACCCCCGCAACAGCCGCGCGCGCCACCCAATGGGAACGGTGGACCTGCATGCCAAGCGGACGCGGCAATGTGGCGACAACATCTGAAAACCGCCCCAGAACCATGCGCTGCTCCTCGGTGGAATTGATGATCACATAGTGTTCCTGAGCTTCCACCCGTATGATCGTTCCCTTCAAAGGCGGATCCAGCATCGGCAGGATTGCGTTCATCGGTGCGTGCAGCGCTTCTTCAGACGACATTACTGTTTCGGTGAGCAAACCGCTTTCCTCACCAGTTCCGATGAGAAACCGTGGCAGCGACAACAACAGGCAAACAAACAAATGGTCGTCGATGAGGTAGCCGACCTCGAGGAAGAACTCGCTTATGAAGGAGTCGTCCGCAACACCCGCATCAGCCAGCCCCAGTTCCGGAAAGCCAAGGACAATGTCAAGCGCTGTGGTCGCGAGGACGAAGGGAAACAGGCTGAGGAAGAATGCAGTTAAAAACAGAGGGTAACGCCGGCCTGAGAAAACACCATTGGTCTCGAGCAGGCTTCTGAATGCGATAAACAGTCCGCATTCGATCGAGATGCGTACAAGCCAGTATGTGTAAAGGAATACCCTCTTCCCGCCAAACGTGTTTGGGTTCGTGGCGGAGATGATTCCGGCAATGAGCAGTGTTGCCAGCAACACAAAGAGCATTTCGGCGCGTTTCATGGCACCCGGAATTCCTGTTCATTCGTGCTTCTTGAATGGCACACTAGAGTAAATCAATGAATTACAACAGGAAAATAAGCACAACTTGGCCAGTTGCGCATTGTTATCGCCATTCAAGAATTGACGATCTGCAAGCATTGAACGCCATCTGGCGCACGCCATAATACCGAACTGCCGCTGGTTGAATCCCGATCAGCGACACCTATCCGTAAAGCCCTAACCAATGCCCCAGAAAGGAAATTCCCATGCTGAAGAAAGCACTCCTGGCGTCCGTATTGATTCTCGCGCCGATGACGATTGCGGCAGCGGAAGATCCTCCAATGGGCTTCTTCATAACCAGCGTCAGCCCCGGTGACGGTGCCAATCTGGGCGGGCTTGAAGGCGCCGATGCCTACTGCCAGAAGCTTGCCGAAGCTGCCGGAACGACCGGGCGGACCTGGCGCGCCTATCTCAGCACACAGGAAGAGGGCAAGCGCGGCCAGTCTGCGCGCAACCGCATTGGCGACGGGCCATGGTACAATTCTGTCGGCGAGTTGATCGCGGTGGACCTCGATCAGCTTCATCTTAATCCGAACATCGTCAAACGCACGGCGCTCGATGAAAACGGAAACCGGGTCAAAGGCCGCGGCGACAGCCCCAATGAACACGACATCCTGACCGGCACCATGGCCGATGGCACCGCCTATTTCCCTGACGGCAAGGACCACACCTGCGGCAACTGGACCAGCAATGGCGATGGCAGTGCACAGGTGGGGCACCACGACAGGCACGGTGGCGGCAACACATCTTGGAATTCCGCACACGCCTCGCGCGGATGCAGCACAGATGCCCTTGCGAGCACCGGCGGAGCCGGACTGTTCATGTGTTTTGCGGCTGACTGACCATGAATTTACGGTTCCCCCTGGCTGCCTTAGCGACTCTGATCTGCCTTTCCGCCTCAGCGGATGAAGGCCACGACCCGATTGGGGAAGCAATAAAGGATGTTCCGATATTCGATGCGCATATGCATTACAAGGAACCGGCCTGGGGGGCCTACCCTCCAGAAACGGTGATCGAGTTGATGGATAAAAGCGGCGTTGCCATGGCGCTGGTTTCGTCAACACCGGATGAAGGCACGATCCGTCTGTTCGAGTTTGCGCCCGACAGAGTGGTTCCCGAATTGCGCCCCTATCATGGAAGCGTAGGTTCCGGGAACTGGATCAATGCCGATGGCATGCTGGACTACCTGAAGGACCGCCTTGAACGTCACCCCCATCAAGGGCTGGGCGAGTTCCATGTCCACAGGCTTGATCCGGACGATCGACCGTTTCTGGAGGACATTGCCGCACTTGCAGTGGATAACGACATTCTGATCCATGTTCACTCGGGCGCTGACCCCGTCGAGCTCTTTTACGAGCTGGAGCCGGCTTTGACCATCATCTGGGCGCATGCGGGCATGTCAGACCCGCCCGAAAAGGTGGATGAAATGCTGTCTCGATATGCAACGCTTTATGCGGACACGTCCTTTCGTGAAAACGATATCCTGTCCAACTGGGAACGCTGGCAGCCCGTAATCATGCGGCATGCCGATAGGCTGATGGTTGGCACTGACACATGGGTCAACAGCCAATGGGCCAATTATGAAGGCCTGATTGCAACAAACCGGCGGTGGCTGGCACGGCTGCCGCGCGAGACGGCGGAAAAAATAGCCTTCAGAAATGCCCAAAGGCTGTTTGGACGTGAAATCAAATACCCGGTGAAGAAGGATACGGCCGGATAGGCGCATCACCATCCGTTTGGAATCCAAAGCGCCATGCCCGGCCAGAACCACAGCAGCGCCGCGGTGGCAAGCAGGATCAGCACAAACGGAAAGGCGCCGCGCACAACTTCGGACAGCGACGCGTTGCCGACACCCTGTATGATGAAAAGGTTCATGCCGACCGGCGGTGTGATCAGCGCCGTCTCGATCAGCACCACAAAGAATATTCCAAACCAGATCGGATCGATGCCCATCGCCGCCAGCGACGGAAACAGGACCGGCACCATGATCAACAGCATGGAAATTGATTCCAGAAACAGGCCGACGACCAGAAGCACAAGCCCAACGGCGAGTACAAACAGGCCGGCGCTGTCAATGTTGTCCGACAGCAGCGCCGATATACCCTGCGGAATCCGGTAAAGCGTTATTGCATAGGAAAACACCTTGGCGCCAGCAACGATGAGGAAGATCATCGCCGTCGTTTTCATGGAGTCATAGACGGCCTTTTTAACCAGCGGCACCGTCATGCGTCCCATGGCAAAGGTTATGACAAGCGCCATGACGAAGCCGATAGCGGCGCTTTCCGACGGGGTGGCAATACCAAGATAGATTGAGCCGATGATAGCAGCGGCAAGAACGATGGTCGGCAGCGCCAGCATCGTTGCCCGGCCGCGCTCAGCCCAGGTTGCTTTCGGCGCCGGCTCGAAAGAATTTCCAGTCCTTGCATATACCAAGGAATAGACAATGAATGCGGCGGAGAGAAAAAGCCCCGGACCAATGCCTGCCAGGAACAGCTTCGGGATCGATGTTTCCGTCACCACGCCATAGAGTATGAGCGGGATAGAGGGCGGGATGAGGATGCCCAGCGTTCCGCCCGCTGCCAGTAGTCCCAGAACAAAAGGGCGGCCATAGCCACGCTCGGTCATTTCCGGGACCGTTACGGTTCCGATCGTCGCCGCGGTTGCGACGGATGAACCGGACACGGCGGAAAACAAACCGCATGAAAGGATCGTCGCGATCCCCAGCCCGCCCGGCCAATGCCCCACCCAGCTCTGAACCGCGGCGAAAAGGTCGCGCCCGACATTTCCTTTCAAAAGCACATTTGACATCAGCAGGAACATGGGCACGGCAAGCAGTTCGAAACTGTCCATGGTGCCAAAGAGCCTTTGTGGCACAGCGTTGAGCGGCAGCGGAAATACCCAAAGGAGGAAGACGCCAAGCCCTCCCATTGCAAAGGCCACAGGCACTCTGAGCACAAGCAACGCCAGCAGACCGCATATGATCAGGAATGCCGTCATTGGCTGCCTTGTCCCTTGGCACCCGTATCCGCGGAAGGGATCCAGAGCCGGATCAACTCGGCGAGCACCTGCAACGCGAGCACAGCGAACCCAACCCAAACCGAGGCATCGGTGAACCATCGGGGCAATGCAAGTAAGGTGTCCGTGGTGTGACCGCGCAGCGTCGCTCGCAGCCATAACTCGAAGCCGTAAAAGACGGTGACGAAGCAGAAGAACCCAATGACAAGCAGCGAAAACGACTCTGCCAGCCGGCGAGCCAGCGTGCCTTGTTTTTTGAAGGCAATGTCGATGACAACCAGTTCGCGGTGTTTGAGCGTAAACGCAGCCGCAAGATAGGCAGCCCAAATTTGCCCGATACGCGAAAGCTCGTCGACCCAGATGGTGGGCGCGACAAAGACGTAACGCATCACGACTTCATAGGTAACGATGAAACCGATGGCGAAGAATATCCACGCGGCGAGCTTTCCGGTCAGCTCGGACAGCCAGTCGGCAATCCAGACCAATCTGCGCACAGTGGTTATTGCCCCTCTTCCTCAAGCCCCGCCTTGACCACCGCCTCGCCCGTCGATCCGACCTCAGCCATGAAGCGGTCTATCACCGCGCTTGTTGCCTTGCGCCATTGGTCACGCTCCTCAGCCGTCAGCTCAATGACGTTCATCTTCGTTTTGAGTGCCTCGACCGCCCGCGCCTCCTGCGCGTAGATTTCATCGCGCAACTCTTCTTCGACCGTCGATGCGGCATCGAGGATCAGCTGTTGCTCTTCCTGTGAAAGGCCTTCGAAGAAGTCGTTATTGATGACGGCGACAAACTCGATAACGCTGTCGAATGTCAGCGTCATGGAATTCATGACCTCGTAGAGCTTGCGGCTTTCGACCGCTGACGCGCCGGTCATTCCGATATCGACCACGCCCTGCTGATATGCCAGGAACTGCTTGGACCCCGACAACAGTGTCGGTGCGCCGCCAAGCGCTTCGGCCGTCCAGCCCTGCACCTTGCCGTAGGTGCGCACCTTCTTGCCGCGGACGTCATCCGGCAGACGCAGGGGTGTGTCCTTGCTCAGATAAACATTGCGCCCAAAAGCCTGCCACCAGAGCACCCGAGCGCCGGTTTCCTCCAATATGGCCGTATCTAGCAGCTGACGCATGGGCGAACCGGTTGATATCGACAGCCGCAGGGCGGCTTCGTCCTTGAAGAAAAACGGCAGGGCAACAACGTCAACGGCGGGCACCGATCCGGCGAACCGGCCAAGAAAAGCCGACCCAGCCTCAATGGCGCCTGAACCCACGGCCTCAGGAACCTGATTGTCCTTGTAGAGCTGTGCAGACGGAAACAGCTGCAATTGCAATTCGCCGTTGCTTTCACGCTCGACGATTTCCTTGAAGCGATTCCAGTTCTGGCCCAGGGAATGGGATTCCGGCAACTGCAATGTCACGCGAATCGTGGTCTCTGCTTGCGCAAAGAAGGGCGTCAGCAGCATCGCAACGGCTCCGGCAAATCCAATCAGCGAATTTCTCATGACTGTTTCCCCATTTTTTGGTCGCCACCGGCTTCGGTGTCCGCACACTAGGACCATCAAGCTGCAACGATAAGATAAAAAAACCTGGTTGCGGCGCAACAATTCACAGCTTTGCCACAGACCCACAGTTCTTGGGATTGCGGCACCAAAGCGTCACCCGGTAAACTGATCGCATTGATCGGGCGGGTTGAATGCGAATTTTATTATGAAATCGATATTGTCTTTGATTGCCGTGCTGGCCATCGCCGCCAGCGCGTATCTTACATTGTGGCCGGTCCCCATCGATCCGGTCGCCTGGAGCGCACCCAACAATGACGGTTATGCCGGAGCATTTGAGCCCAACAACCGCCTGGCGGAACTCAAATTTATCGAACTCGGCCAGCATTGGGGACCCGAGGATGCGGCACTCGGCATGGATGGAAACATCTACGCGGCAACCCATGACGGCTCCATTGTCAAAATCGACCTGCAGTCCGGTTCCTCCGACAAGATCGCCTCGACAGGCGGGCGGCCGCTGGGTCTCGAATTCGGCCCGGACGACAGGCTGTTCATTGCCGACGCCTTCCGCGGACTTATGGTCATGGAAAAGGACGGCAAACTCGTTCTGCTCGCAGACAGAACGACGGACGGTTCCGCCATCGCTTATGCCAACAATCTCGACATAACGCGATCGGGCGTCGTGTATTTTACTGATTCAAGCAACAAGTTCGATGCGCAGTCCATTGGCGGCACGCTCGAAGCATCGCTGCTCGACCTGATGGAACACGGAAGACACGGCCGCATCCTGAAATATGACCCCGCAAGGGGCGAGACCACCGTTTTTGCCACGGGGCTGAGCTTTGCCAACGGGCTCGCCCTTTCGGACGACGACAGTTATCTGCTGGTCAACGAAACCGGAACCTATTCGGTGCTGCGCTTGTGGATTTCCGGCCCAAGAGCGGGCGAAGTGGAAACGATCGTCTCCAACCTCCCCGGCTTTCCAGACAACCTCAACCGTGCCGGCGACGACACGTTCTGGCTTGGCCTTGCAAGCCCGCGTTCGGCTCCGGTGGATGCGCTTTCCGATCAACCGTTCCTGCGCAAGGTCGTGCAGCGCCTGCCCGCCTCCATTCGCCCGAAGCCGCAGCGTTACGGAATGATCGTTCGCATCGACGGCGACGGCAACGTACTTGAAACGCTGCAGGACCCGGAAGGCGAATATGCACTCAATACCGGCGCGCTGCACGGCCCTGCCGGAGAGCTCGTCGTGACTAGCCTTACCGAGGCGCGAATCGGCTATCTGGAACCTGGCTGGGACGACCGCAAACACCGTGATGACCTAAAGTTCTATAGCCAAAAGTCTTACGCTGGCGGGCCATAATTCGCCACAATCTCAAGGTCACTTCATCATCATCAGGGACATGCCTGCTTAACCGCCGCCTGTGCGGCAATTAGCAATATGCAAGGAGTGCCTTGATGAACTTTTACAGTACCTCCGCCACCACTACACGGCTGTCCAGGGGCGAACGGATCAGCTGGCTCCGCCGAAAGCGGCAGTTGATCAGGCTGTTGAACGATCTCAACAGCCCACCGGATCGGATCCGGGCGGAAAAGATGAAAAAGCGTGTGCTTCAGCCAATCCTCAAATTGTGCCAACGGCGTGCGGGCCGCTACGCTTTTCCGTCGGCACTGCAGTGGCATGCCAAAGCCGCCCGGCAGAACCTCGACAAAGTCGCCTATCCCAACGCCAGTGCGTCGCGGAAGGAATTCGAAGCGCTTAGAACACATCTTCATGCCTGCGTGACGATGATCGATGCGATGTTGAATACCGAGGAACCGGCGGCGATGGACGAGCTCTTCCAGAAAATCATTGGCGGTGCGCCGCACTGCACACCTACACCCTATTCCCAATCTTGATAACGCGTCGCGGCCAGAGGCTGCGGCAAATGACGGATTCTCCGGTTAGCCGGGATTTCGCGCGGGCTGGACAAACCGCCCGCGCCAACACTCAGCAAATTTCCCGAACCGTTTCAACCAGTAGAAAGGAAGCGTTATGAAACCCCACGAAACCATACAGTCCATTGAATCCGAACTGCTTTACGTGCGGAACGAAATCAACCGCCGGCGCTCCCATATCGACCTCGATATCGAACAGATCCCCGATCCGATCGGCCGCTATCACAACCTTCAACGGATCGATGAGCTTCAGGCACGCAAGAACCGGCTCAAGGTCCGGCTCCATGAAGCAAGGGAACTTGTCGAACAGGAATGAACTTCTTGGCGCAACCTGTTGTGGAAGCGCCATTTTTTGCTGGCGGAAACATGAACCGTCAATTGCGGATCGCTGCGCAACGCTCCTCC
This sequence comes from Hoeflea sp. TYP-13, assembly GCF_040932035.1. Classification (NCBI taxonomy): domain Bacteria; kingdom Pseudomonadati; phylum Pseudomonadota; class Alphaproteobacteria; order Hyphomicrobiales; family Rhizobiaceae; genus Hoeflea; species Hoeflea sp. TYP-13. The sequence continues at coordinate 1,670,179 of NZ_JBFRBB010000001.1, read as the reverse complement.
AAAGCCTTCATTGCCTGCCTGTAGGGTCCCGGCCCGTAGCTGATGCGCGCAACGCCAAGGCCCGTCAGATCGGCTATCGAAGGTGCATCCGGCATCATCATCACGTTCACCGGCAAGCGTATATCGCGACAGATCCGCTCAATGAGATCGGGTGCAATGAGGCCGGGAACGAAGAAGCCGCTTGCGCCAGCCGCCTCGTAGATCTCTGCCCTTTCAATCGCCTCTTCGACAAGGCCGCCATGCTGGCTTCGATCCTGCTGCTTCAAGAACAGGTCGGTGCGCGCATTGATGAACAGCGGCACGCCGGCCGTTTTCCCTGCTCGCCTGACGGCGGCAATGCGCTCAGACTGCAAACCGGGTGCGTGCAGCCCTTCCCCACCGACAACCTGGTCCTCGAAATTCACGCCGATTGCACCAGCGTTGATGATGCGTGCTGTATTTGTTGCAATCCGGTCAGGCTCAACCGCAAAGCCGCCTTCAAAATCCACGCTGAGGGGCAACTCCACGCTCGCAGCGATACGCCCGACGATGGTTTCAAGAAGCTCGAGAGGCAAAGCCTCCCCGTCGCCGTAACCCTGTGCAGCGGCAACCGACCAACTGCCTGTCGCAACCGCGTCCGCCCCCGCCTTGGCGACCGCCATGGCACTGCCGGCATCCCATATGTTGTAAAGGACGATCGGATTGCCCTTGATATGCAGATCGGCAAAAGCCCGTGCCTTGTCAGCTTGCGTCATTTCAAATGTCTCCATCGGATGTGTCATGGACAGCCAGGTGTTTTTCCAGTTCGATCAGCTTTTGTTTGCGCCAAAGGCCGCCGCCATAGCCGGTCAGCGAACCGTCGGCACCGATTACACGGTGACACGGGACCACAAGCGCGATCTGATTGGCACCATTGGCGCGCGCCACCGCCCGGGTCGCGGTAGGTCTGCCGATGGCGGCCGCTATCTCACTGTAACTGCGCGTCTGTCCGGGCGGGATGCGCAACAATTCATGCCAGACATGCCGTGTGAAAGGGCTGCCGTGCAATGTCAATGGAGTCTCAAAACGCGCATTTTTTCCGTCAAAATAGTCAGCGAGTTCAGCTTCGATACGCTCCGTTGGCTCATACCGCCCGATGCCGAGATCCCCGCGTGCGGCCTGGCGCAGTTTATTCAGCTCAGCCGGCAACGCCTTGCGGTCCACAAACTCCAGCAGATGCAGGCTGCGCCGATCAGCGACCGCAATCATGGCGCCGATCGGCGTTTCTATCCAATCGGCTTTCAGTGTTTCTTTTCCGGTAAAATCGGCAGGTGCTTGTCCGAGGAGCTTCGCAAACGCTGCCCGAAAGCCGCTCGGCGAACTGAAGCCCGCCTCAAGCTGTGCGTCGATGACCCGGCCGCCTGCGGACAATGTGCCGAATCCGTCGCGCAAACGGTAAAGACGCGCCATCTCAAGGAAGGTCACGCCGAACTGACGCTTGAAAGCGCGCCGCGCCGTTGATGGATCGCATCCAAGGTTCACGATGTCCGTTTCGGTCCAGCGGCGGGCCGTATCCGCGTCAAGCGCATCGATAAGTTTGCTGATGGTCGGGTCAGCCCGGGCAGCGGGCTCCAGGGGACGGCACCGCTTACAGGCCCTGAACCCGGCCTCAACGCAGGCCGCCACCGTTTCGAAGAAGCGGCAGTTTTCACGCTTTGGCTTGCGTGCCGGACAGGTCAAGCGGCAGAATATGCCCGTCGAGACAACACCGGCATAAGCGCGGCCCTCATAGGCAGGGTCGCGGTTTAATAGCGCGTTGTAGAGATCATCGTCATTTGGAAGTTTGAACAGCATAGCGGTGGACTAACATATAGCGCCCACAAGGTCCGCCGCAAATCAGGCATCGATATTGGATAATTCGCAGTCAGGAGCAATTGCACCGGTGGCGGCATTAACGCCAATGCCGCTACCGGTGTCCGAGGTGGCTTTGGTGCTCAGGACCGTGTCACGGTGAGGCTGGCATATGTGGGGCCGTCAATGTCCGTGCCGGCGTCGAGCACCCGGTGGAGCGTCCAGGTCCCGACGTCAATCTCAGCCACATTGCCGTTCGGCCGTGCACCGACAAACAGGGAGGATCCGTCCGGTGCGAACAACAGGGACGCCGGCGTTTTCATGCCAGCGGCGGCCAGATCGATTTCGGACACTATGGAATGGGATTCCGCATCATAAACAACAACCCTGTCACCGCCCGGATCGGCGACGGCAACAAACTGTCCGTCTGGGTGAAACCGCACATGGTTGGGCATGAAGCCTGCATCGATACGGTTGATCTTTTCCATGGACTGTGTGTCGAAAACGAAAATATCAGGCGACTGGTCGTTTCCGACCCACATTGCCTTACCATCAGGACTTACGTCCCCGGCCTCAGGGCTATTGCCCGCAGCGATCGCGTCAAAGTCGAATACACCAACCGTGTCGAAGCCGCCATCGGCTATGATGGTTGCGGCTGAATCCGTTGAGGTGCCACGCTTCGGCTGCGGAACGGCGGTCTGAGACAGCCAGACTTCGTTTTCGCCCTCAATACTGCTGAAACTGACGGTGCCGCCGAGCGCGTTGACATTTTCGTGAATACTTGCAAATGCCGGTGCAGACAGGGCTGCAGCCGAGCACAAAGCGATGAGAAAGGTGCGCATGGGTGGTCCTTTTCTGACAGGACCGGTGCAGTCGATCAGGGAACGCTTTTTGAAGCAGCGATCCATGCGTAACGACATCGATCCATCCAAGTGCCATCTGCAGGCGCGTATCGCGTGCAGAGTGGATCCCTCCATGCCATTCAGCCCGCAATCTGTACCGGATTACCGACCGACGACACAGCCCTCATGTGGTTGCTGAATTCAGGCAATTTGCAGGCATTCGATGTTTGTGGATTAGACTTTCGTATTGGCCTTGCGAATACTGATTGTATTTCTACCAAGTCAATTCGGCCGCTCCAAGACTTTGTAATCTCTTTGCTTATTTCCACTATCCTATACGTAATGTAACACCTGCGACGTTGGAAATACCCGTGAAAGCTGTGTGGATTGCGACAGGTCTTCCTGTCGTGAAAATGCTGCGGATGTTAGGGTGTCGTAGTGCAACCGGACCAGTGTTGAGTTAAATGGCGCCGTGCACATGAAACAACCCGGTGCGAGGGCGGTCGCACCGGGTTTTTCGTATCAGATAGCTTAATAAAATGCCCGCTGATACAGACTGGCAAATTATACGGGTTTTGTCATTTGATGTAACCCATCCTTACACCACGAAGACATTTACCCGTGCCCCAACTGTAATTTGATTCTCTTTATTCAATATTGTCAAGTTTAAGCATCTCTCATATCAGTGAACACATCTGATAATACGGCATTTAGGCGGGCGTTGTGGACTATAACCGCGAATACCAACACGTAAACTGCGCGAGCAGCAGATATACACTTCTTGACCTGTCGCTGTTCGCCCAACCCGAAGTTTCCAGACGGCAACAAGTTCCCAATTTTGGCGCAGCCGGAGAGTTTACCGGCATGTTGGCCGTAAGGTGCGAGCCGGCCCGAGCCGAATTATTGCCGATATGCAAATTTTCCGCTTGCACCGGGCGAACCGGAAGTCTAATGAATTCAGGCCTTTTTTGGCAGGTCGGAGCGTAGCGCAGCCCGGTAGCGCACTTGACTGGGGGAAAATGACGCTCACCCCAAAACTCTCTTACAATTCAGTTTTTTACACTGAAACGCCCACGCATTTATGGGGCTTTTTATGGGATTGCGCGCCTATATCTAGTTTGCCTTTACGCGCCCGCTCTTTGTGCCGCTGTTTGTCAGCAGTTTCACAACTTCGTTGATCTGCTTCTGGTTCTTCTGAACGTAGTAGCGGCCTGCCTGACGGATGAGATCGATGTTTCGAGGCGAAGCATCAAAGCTGCTGGTTCCTTCCGGCACAACTGGTGAAAGCACTGCAAGGGATACCTCAACGTCGGAATCGAACTTTGCATGTCTTTCCAGCGCGCCCTGGCTGACATTTGTTTCGCCGCGGTAGAGTAGCCGGAAAGCCGGTGTAAACCACTCGACCAGTCCGCCCCTGATCACGGTTTCCTCCGTCAAAGAGAAATCCCGCACCGTGCCGAGCGAGACGACAATGAATTCATCGACATCCGGCAAGTGGGTGCGTGCATGCAGATACGCCAGATCGTCAGGTTCATTCGAGATCAGCGCCGGATCACCGTAAAAATGCTCCTCCGCATCGTCTCCCATAAGCACAACGGCGGGAAACACGCTGGGCACGCTGGTGACGGCCGTCACGAGAGACCACAGATAAATATTGGCCTCGGTTTCGTTCCAGTTCCGGAAGACTTTCAATCCACCGGTCTTTTGCGAATAGGCGGGGAACATCGCTGGCCGCAGCAAATCCTTGAACCGTGCATCCCCGACCATGTTGCGAGCTGTTTCCAGCCGCCCCTCGTTGGTCAATGCCGGACCCAGCACTCCGAAACCGGTCAGAACTCTGTGATAGAGCGGGCTATCGAGTATTCGACCGGCGAAATCCTCATAGGCCTTGATCGCGTCCTCTGCGGACATGGGTTCACCGGATTGTGCATCCGGGTGCAGAAGCAGCGTCGAGATAATGGCGCCGGTCGAGGAGCCGGCGAAAAAATCAAACAGCTCGTAGACCGGCTTGCCGGACTTTTCCTCAATTGCCTTGAGCACTTCCAGATCAGCAAGGCCAAAGAGCGCGCCGCCCTCGATCGCCAGGATGCGGGCTTTGCGCGGCTCTCGCGTTTTAATTTCGACAGGTTGCTCAAAGTCTGTTTCAGGCGGCCACGCCGTGAGCCGGTAGTCGTATTCGGCCAGGTGCCGGCTGTAGACGTAGACGACAGCCGAGTAGAGGGCGATCGCCAACACAAGCACCCCAAGCACCGACAGACAGAACCGAACAAACCTCTTCAACCGTTACCCCCGGGTTCAACGTTTGCTTTGCCTTTACTGACAAGTGCCAAGTGGAAAGCATGCTGAACCTGTATTTATGATCAGTTTACATATATGTGCGGCTCACTCCAACAGGTTGCATTGAGCGTTCCGAATGCTTCGTAAAATCTCGGTTTATTGGGGATATCGCAATCCCGCAATCCCGTTGACACATTCCTCCGCCACTCTGAGATTTTTGATCGATTTGGGGACTATGATGCCGAGTGAATACGACCCCACACCGCTGCAGCAGCGCTATTTGTATATATGCGAATTTGGCCGCGGGCTTGCTCGCATGACCCTCGCAAATTATGCGAGCAGCTTCCGATGCTTCAACCGGTTCCTCGCGCGGTACAAGACTGAACCGGCACTCGACTTCGACCTCATGCTCAAATTCCTCAAATATATGAAGACGGTCAAGAAATACGGAAAGAGTAATATGTCTTCGCGCATTCATCTGGTGAAGATATACACGCTTTGGCTTTACGAGAATGGTCACATAGAAGAATGGCCATTTGCAAATGGCGAAATCCGGGTACCAAAGCCGCGTAGATCACCTCGTCCACTTGAGCGCGAGCAGATTGCCAGACTGCTTGAGCAGACGCATAGCCCGAAACAATGGCTTAGAGAGACTGGCGAAGACATCCTCTCTCATCACGGCCTCATTTCCAAAATGCTGACAGCAAATCTTGCGATCAGATTGATGCTTGCAACAGGTATGAGGATCGGCGAAGTCACTACCATCAAACTCCGTAACATTCTCGAAGACGGCGCGCATATCCGTGTTCTAGGAAAGGGCAGCTATAAACGCAGCGTCTTTATTGCCAACCAGGACTTGCTTGAGGACGTTCAAATTTACCTTGCCGGCCGGCGTGCCATCCGGCGTCCGCACCCCTATTTTCTTCTCAATTCAAGAAGCAGACGACTCACGGATAAAAACGTTTCCGCAATAATACGAAGCCTCCGTGCAGTTATTGGAGATGACGACGGCATTGTTGCGCACCGTATTCGCCATTCAACTGCTACGTTCATGTTTGAGAACGGCGCTGAATTGCTGGCCATCCAGAAGCTGTTAGGCCATGCGAAGATCGAAACAACGCAGATTTACACACATGTATCGGAGGAGGCGTTAAGGAGAACACTGAAGACAACAGATCCCCTCTCCTTCATTGAACCTTGAAATGGCTGGCGAAGCATACAACCATATGGGCATGAGATTCTTCATCGCCCTCGCCTTCCTTGTAGCCCTTTCCAGCACCGCTCAAAGTCAGAGACCGGAGGTTCGTGTCATCGACGGGGACACGGTTGAAATTGACGGCGAGCGCATCAGGATCGCCAATATCGACACGCCGGAGCTGCGCGGCGCCAAATGCGAGGCTGAGTACAGACTGGCCAAGATCGCGGCACGGCGCGTTGAAGAACTTCTGGAGCTCCACAGGATCAGAATTCGGCGCGGCGACCCTAAAGACGGTCGGCTGAAAGATCGTTATGGCCGAACACTGGCGATTATCTATGTCGATGGTGTCGACCTGGGGGAAATCCTGATTGAGGAAGACTTGGCGCAGCGCTGGTACAGTGACCGAGTGCCGTGGTGTGGGTAAGCCTACCTGCGCACCTGCTCCCAGAAATGCTCCCGGTCACCCGTCAGTTCTTCCGTGAGCTCGTCAATGGCTTCGGTGATAGCCAGTGCCTTCTTGTACCGGTCCCGGAATGGCGGCGAGCCGGCCATGACAGCGAGCGCGCCCTTGCGGCCTTTTTCAAGCTGCTCGAGAATTTCAGGGGTGTTGAATGCGGAACGTCTTCCTTTGGACATGAGTCATCAGTCTTTCTCCGCAATGATCGAGATTGTTGATTCCGTGCCCCAACCCAGAAATAGTGTCATCGGTAGCGATTGAGAAGGGACTTAAGGATGTTCAGGAACAAATCTTCAACTTCCGAGGTAGACGAACTCAAACGTGAAGTTGACAGCCTCAAACGTGAAATTGAGGCAAGTAAGATTCGCGCTTCCCTGTCTAATCAAACGATACATTTCCTTCTCGAAAACATTGCAGCAAGCACAGACCTGCAGAATTGTGCATTTGAAAAAATCACAGAACCGGCGAAGTACAACCTACATGAGTTCCACATCAACAACATCAGAGACGGGGCAAAGCTGGAAGAAAAAGTGTCAGACGAATATCAAAAGTGGTTCCGTGAAATCTGTGAACGCTTGGCCGATACGTAAGCTATGTGCGGCCGCTTCATAACAACCGGCACCTGGGCCGAGTACCGGAAATATATGAGCATATTGCCGCCGGAGGTGGACGGCCGGAACGGGCCGGAGCCGAACTACAACACGGCGCCGACCTCGACGCTTGAGATCGTGACCAGCCACGACGGCGGGATCGGCATTGAACCGGTGAAATGGGGACTGGTGCCGCATTGGTCGAAGGACACGAAAGTCCGGATGATGATCAATGCCCGCGGCGAGACGGTGGCGGAAAAGCCGTTCTTCCGGACCGCATTCGAATATGGCCGCTGCCTGGTCCCGGCCACCGGCTATTACGAATGGCTTGTCCTGGACAAAGCGAAGAAGGAAAAGCAGCCCTATCTCATCCATCTGCCGGGCGAAGCGCCGACCTTCGAGCCCTTTGCCTTCGCCGGCATCATGTCGCGCAACAAGAACCTGGACACGACAACCTTCGCGATCGTCACGCTGGCGGCGACGGACAACATTTCTCACATCCATGACCGGATGCCGGTGATTTTTAAAAGTGAAGCGCTCGAGGCCTGGATGAACCCGGCAACGGGCAAGGCCGATGCGCTTGACCTGCTGCAGGAGAACCGTGGAACGGATCTGATTTACTATCCAGTTTCGCAGGACGTTGGGGCGGTGAAGAACAAGGGATCGCATTTGATCGATCCTATTCAAAGTCTCCGCAGGAGAGATGGCTAAGAGGAGCATGGAAATGGCGCTTACCCCTCAGCAATACGAACTGGTTGCCGTTGAACGTTACAAGGACTTTATTCACAAACGGAATTTGGCGACTGATGGGCATGTCGGATATGCACGGTGGTTGCTTGCTGCCCTACTTGCGGTCAACGGTGGCGCTCTGGTCGCGATTTCTCAACTTGGCGAAATAAGCGGGGAGGCCTTTAAAGCCGGCGGATTCTGGTTTTTGGCCGGGCTCATGTCCGCGATCGCTTCCGGATTTTGTTCGTGGATAAATTTGCAACTGCTAGCGGCTGGCTTCGATAGGTGGATTAACCCAGAAATGTTATTTGACCCAAGTAAGCAGCCTGACGGAAAAATACACCGAGCAAAGAGAATCGATTTTTCATTAGGGTGTGCGATCTTTTTCGGCGTTGTGTCATGGAGCTTGGTCGCGGTTGGCGCCTGGCGAATATACGAGGTATATGCCGTTTAAATGGACCGGCATTATTTCGCCTTGCGGCTCAACCAGTTCATCAGGATGACTTCTGCCCCACGCGGGCCGAGATAGGCCAAAGCTGCAATGACGCCGGCCGAAACTGGCCGCGACAGTTCCAGATAGACCGCGACGCTGTCGCCGATATCGGCCAGAATTCGTGTGGAATTTTGACAATCACTGATAATGTGCAAATATCTCCATGCAACCCACGGAGGAGCCTAGATGTTGAAATGCTTTCTTTCGATTGCAGCCGGCGCGGTCTTGGGTTTTCTTGGCGGGATGGGTTCTGGTTTCATTGTCCCACCCTTTGAACTTGTACACACCGCTTGGGTGGGCGGTTTTGCAGGTCTTCTGACTGGTTCGGTTAGTGGAGGGTGTTTGGACCAATGAAACTGGCGAAGTACAGATTTATTGCCGTTATTAGCTGGCTCACAATCGCTCTAGCAATATTAATTGTCTACATTCAAGATCAACCGGTTGGCTCATTCGGGTTTGGTCAGATAGTTTGGATGGCGGGCGTGGTGTTTCAGTTCATATTGAGCGCGATCTATATCAGGGATCGTTTGACTTCCGGAACTGGTGTCCACGGCTGACGCATTGCCGAGTTGAATACAGTATTTAGATCTATCGCATCCAATAATCACGTAAATTGACAGTTCAATCCGCTACTATTTCAATGCTTCCGTAATTAGATCCATTACCTCAGCATGACGTTCTTTCGCCTCACCGTGTCTCCGCTCACTGTCGGCCTTCATATGATCCAACTGCTCTTTGATACCATTGAGGTGCGTGTCCAGGTGATCTTTGCTGACATAGTCGTCTTTCACGCTCTCGATCCTTTCATGCAACGCCTTGTCACCCGCGCTTATTTTTCGATAGAGGCTTCGAAACGCACCTGCGATGGCAATACCGGCAGTTGAGAACACACCGGTCAGCACGCCAATCAGCCACTGCCAATCATCCTCCATTCCAAATCTCCTATGGCAAGAAATCAGGACACGGCCCCACACACGTAAGGCGCAGCCGGTCACCGGTTTTAAGATTGATGAAGCGATAGCCAGTGATCGTGCCGTCATCCTGCTGGACAACCCATGTAGACGTGTAGCCCATGCGACCGAGTTCAGTAGCGATTGAGATGGGCGCCGGGCAGGCTCGCTTTGCATCCTGCGCCTTCACCTGAGTTGGTCGAAAGACAATCAACAGCGCAATGACCATGAGAACAGCCACACCGAGGAAGTACCAGAACCAGTCCTTGCGATCCCTCATTTCCGAAACCTCCCGATAAGTGCCTTGCCGCCGTCGACCAGGAACAGCGACGACACGATCCAGCCTGCCCATGCGTCGAGCGGTGGCGGAAGCGAAGCAACGTTCCATGTGAAATGAAAAAGGCTGTCGGCAACGACAGCGGCGAACCAAATTCCAAGCGGAATGACGAAGAAGAGCTGAAACCACCAGGTGCGGCTGACGAGCAAACTGGCCTGCGCCTGAGTATGTGTCTTGATGATGTCGGCCTTGATACGATCGCGTTCAGTCTCGTTGTCGACCTTGTGATCAACTGTGTCGAGGATGCGGTCCAACGTTCCACCAGTCAGCCAGCCGAGCAGTGCACCACCAGCTTTTGTAATGAGACTGATCATGATCTGATCCTCAACCCGCCCTGAAAGACAAAGCACAGCGCAACAAAGGTGCAGACTACGCCGATGAAAAATCCCAGCCCAATCCAAACGATCACCATCGGTTAACCGTCCTTCCCGCGCAACCCGATCAAGCCCAGCCCGAATGAGATCATCGCGGCGGGCGGGACATCGGTCATATTCGATAGGATATTTGCTGGTGCGCGCAGCGCCTCGATCTCGCCGCCTGCCGCGATTACCGCCCCACATGCCAGCGCGGCAAAGCCTGTCCACCATGTCAGGGATTTTGGTTTGATGTATTTCGAGTTCATGACTTTCCTCCAAAGATTGAAGTGAGGAGCTTGATCAGGACGGCCAGTAGACCGCCGCTGGACGCCGGAGACGCGGGGTTTGCATCTTTCGGGGGCTTGGCGTCGGCCTTCTGCTTCTGGCGTTCTGTCTGCTTCGGTTTCGGCTTGGGAGCCGGCACAGGATCAAGCGCGCTTTTTGGTACGCCGCCCGCCTCCTTGATCGCAGCGAGGAACGATTTGTAGTAGCCGGCGATTAGTTCCCATTTGTCCGTGATGTTGACCGTGCGCCGCGCATTCCTAAGATCATCCTCACCACCATCAGGTAGATAATGAGCAATACCAAAGCCCTTACCATTCCAACGGCCATCCAACAGACCGCGAATGAGAATGCGCGCACCAATAACCGGATCAAGCGCCTTATCCGGATATTTAACCAGATTAACGCCTGCATCTTTACCGGAGCGCTCATAATTGTGTTTCCATGTCAGTTGAACTTGGCCGCGTCCGTAGTAGCAATGACGATATGGCGGCTCCGGCTGGGCATACCTTGCCTTTCGTAACCGCCGCCTGGCCGTGGCGTCATCTTTTGCCAATGTCTCACGCACCGGCACCATGCGACGGGCGGTTTCGTGGTAGGCGGTTGCAAGGGCGTAGGCGAGCGTTTTTGTCCTGCCATCTCCATGGGTTGCGAAGGCGTCGAGAATGCCTTCAATTCCCCTCACCTGTCGCTGCGATATGGACGTGCCGAACACGCCACTCGAACGGCGCCGCAGCGCCGCATAGAATGCTGCACGGTTCATGGTTCACCTATGTTTTGAAATGAAAACAGCTCCCGAAGGAGCCTGCGTTACCGCCAGTGCTCGTCGTCTTTGAAGGTCTGCGGAATTTCCGGTTTCGCCTCGATCTCGTCGGACTTGCTCCGGATGGCGTCGATATCGCGCCAGACCGCAGTGAGACCGCCATAGAGCGCTCGCGTTTCTGGCGGCCACTTTGCCGGATCGAAAATACCTTGGCGGATAAGTTCCTCGACCAGGGCAAACACGGCCTGGGCCAGCATGTTGCGCTGTTTCCACTCCTCAGCGATGCCTGCGGTGATGCGCCGGTTCGCCTCTGCCTTGACCATTTCGGGGGTAGGTGGGGCCTTGATAAATTTCTTGATCGGCTTTTTCGCTGCAATCCACTCAGTGACCATGCGTGCTTCAGGGTTGCCGGCATCACGATGCGTATGGATGCGCTGGTCTCCGATGATGACGACATAGCCGAATTCCGTTTCTTCGACTGCATCCGGCATTTCGACCAGTTCAGTGATTTTCATGGTCAAATCTCCGCGCTGAACAGCAACTGTGTGTTGTGAGTTGAGGATGGCAATCCGGGATAATTGCGCCCTGTTGTCAAACCGGAAAATCCACCAATGTGCACTCGTGCCCCACTGGACGTCGCTTGAGAGCCTACGATGGAAGGGGACAGATTGAAGACGTCCGCCGAAAAGTTATCCGAAAATGCCATGCCGCCAGAACCGACCAAGGACACGTTAGGCACACCCCGCATCGGTGGGCTGAACCCAACATTTAGATAAGCTTCGGTCGCATTCGGCGCGATGACTTCGTTTAATGCATCAGTAGAAATTGCCCGCGCAAACCGCTGGCAAAGCGCCAGTTCCAGCGTAATATCGCGGGGTGCAGGCGGCTTGTCTTCGTCAGTCGCATCGCCTTCGACCAGCGAAAAGCGGGAAATATCGTAAGTTGCCGCGTGACGGGGATGGAGTTCGGCCACGACCTCAAGATAATTTCCATCGGTGATCGTTTTTCCAGAAATGGAAGGCACGGAAACTGTGCCAATCTTCTTCGTGAAAGATGTCGCATTTATCGTTTCCGAAAAATTAGCAATGCCCACTGACGACGACGCCCCGGAATATCCAAACACCTGTGCCAAGTAGACATGCAAATAAACAGACGCCGCGCTAGTCGCTATGTAAAAACGCTGTGTCGCCTCGCTGTTTGCAAGCGTTCTGGCACCTTCAACTCTTTGCGTAAAATATAAGCTGCCAGTGGTCGGAGCCGTCGAGAACGTTGCCCGCATGAAAAATTCCGGCTCACCTGGAACAAGAACTTGGCCGACAGTGTGTGACTCCTGCGTAATTGTGACGGCCTGGTCAGTTCCATTGACAATCCGCCAGCGGTCAAGGGTAATTGCCGCACCGCCAGCAGATATGACGAAACTAACACCGCGCTGCGCTATCTCGCAGTCACCGTTGATGACTTTATTGCGATGACCCGACACGATGCCGATATCGAGATCACCACGAACCTGTGCTGGCGTTCTTGCCTCGAATGCCGTGTTACCAGAATTGCGCCGAAAGAAGTTCAGTGCGACTGCAGGAAAGCTTTCTCCAACATCTGCAACAGCCTTGTTCTCCAATCCGGTGGCATCAGAATTCCAACCCGGGATGAGGCCAGCGATGGGCTCAGGGAAATCAATATCTGTGTTCGCCGAAGACTTACGAAACTTGAGCGCCCGGCCGGCCATTTCGAATAGTCGCTGAACTTGGCGCGCGTGCCGGTCGAACTGGCTTTCGAAGGCCTGCTCGCGGAACGTCCCCACGTCATTGGCGTCCGTGTTCTGCGTCAGCGGCTCATTGCGGATGATCGTCACGGTTTCAGTGGTCGCTGGCGCCGTCACAAACGTCACAGTGCCGCCACCGCCAGCCCCGGCCCCGGACACCGTATAGTGTGTCGAGATCGTCTGCAGGGTTTCAGTGCCGGCAGCATCGGTCAGGTAGACGGCAAGATGCGCATCCGCTTCGAAATAATACGGAAACGAGAACGCAGTCGTGCTGCCGTCGCCCGCTGTGCGGACCCGGTTGGTCGTTGTTGAGATTGTCATGATGACCTCAGATGTGAGTATTCGCACGCGCAGTCTAGACGCGCCAAAGGATTGCAATTACCGTCACCGGCAACTTCAAGGAGGGGCGATTCTATGCGTATTGTTTACTGTATTATTGTGACTGCGGCCGCTGTTCTTTCCGGTTGCCAATCCACGCCAGTGGCGACAACACCAGCCAGCATAACATTCAAAGATACCTACCAGATGAACCTGGGTGAAACGACCGCAAGGGCTCAGGAACACTGCAAGCAGTATGGTAAAAATGCCCAATATGTCCCTGATGGGATTCAGGACGGTATTACAACATTCCACTGCGTCTGATCGGTTGATGACCTTTGCCTAAAGAGCATCGGCCGCATTGCGACCGCGTCAACATTTTCCTATGTTGCCAATTGGCGGCCCCGAAAATTCCTGACCCGACAAGGCCTTGGCTGAGTCCTCAGGCGGTGGGCCGTCACTCTCCTTATTTCAGCTCTCTAATTTGTGCGCGCATTCTTACGCTGCAGGTTGACTTTTATCATGTTGTTTAACCGCTTCGAATCGACTCTTCGCCGCAGTTGTGTGACGTTTTTGTCTCAACCATAGGAGAAACATCATGAAGCGAATTAGAAAATCCGGACCGCAGGGCGTAGTCCGCCCCTTCCAGCCATCGATTGAAGTTGCGACTAGCTTGCCTATGGACGAAAAGCAGCTAGAAACCCTTGAACACATCGCAACGTCGCTTTCAGCCATCGACCACAACATTGAAAAACTGACCGAGACCTTGATGCAGCTCGTTGATCAGAATAAGCGCAGATAACCATTGAGGTAGATCGACAGACAACAGGCAATTCGGCGCACTCAGATGCAGTGCCGGCGGCAGGCGGCAACCCAGCGCATTCAGACGCAGTTTTCATTTCAATGCTCCTGTTCTGGACACTCCCAACAACCTTGAGTAGGTTTGCCGGATGTTCTCAGCCTGGCCCATCGCTGTAGCTTTCATCATCATGCTGACCTTGGTCTTTCTGGTGGAATGGTCAGAAAAACGCGGACACCGAAGTCTGGAAACGTTCGGTTTTGCTATCATGGCACTTACCGGACTCTACTGCCTGGCCGCCGGCCTCCACCTGGCTATTGGTTGGCAAGACCCGTTTGCGGACATGCCTCCCGAAAAGCTTGTCGAGGGCGCCACATCGCACGCACGCGGCCGCGGAGCGATCGTGCTGCTCGTTATTTCGCTTTGGCCTTACGTGCTTATTGCAGCAAGTCTGTTTTTTGGCGGTCTCGGTTTTCTTGGGCTCTGGCGGCAGATACGCCCGATACGATAGATTTGTTCTACTGACTTCTCTCGATCCTTGACGCTTTCTTCCTCCCGGCCCGCGCCTCGAGTTCCGGATATTCATCGAAAATCACCCGCCGCGCAGCCCTTCTATATCTGCGGACTACACCTTGGATGATGTCCCGCTTTTCAGCCGGGTCCATTGCCTCATCATAGGGTTCCGACAGATCATCCTTACCCGTGACGATATCGTTCAGCACCTCAAGCAATGTCCGGTCGCCATATCGATCGGCAAGGCCGTCCGCACCCATTTGAGAGGGCCTGGTTCCGCCTTGAAGAAGCACATACCGATTGTAGATGTCCGGGTCGTTGCGAAGGCCAATTGCCTCACCGTCAATCGTAAAGGTCTTACTTGGCATTCCAATGAAATACCCGTCGCGCTGCATCGCCTCATCGATCGGCTGAGGCTTGAACTGCGACACATATAAGGGGCTGGCTGCATCATAGGCCTTGCCAAGACCGGATTCATACCGGATTTCCCTGCCCCAAAGATCACGCCTTGCCGGCAGATCCTCGGTGTAGCCGGGCGTCCTCCGCTTCATCGCCGTGATGATATCATGAGAGGCACGCAAGACCGGATCTTTGAAACGCGCAACTTCCGAAACACCGGAAGGAATGAAAGACGACGCAAACCGTTCCAGGTATGAGGGGGCAAACCGCTTCGGATCGTTCACCGCCTCCAGGAGCAGGGAAACCCCCTGCATGTACGATTTCGATGTGGCGTTCTCCGCGACCGAGAAGACAACTGCCGCCATTGCCTCCTGCAGTTCGGCCCCGGTGTTTTCGTCAAATTCAGCGTTGTTGGTGAACTCCGCGATATCACCGCCGATCCCGAAGAGATAACCGAGAGGATCAACCCGATTGAAGGCAACCCAATTGTCACCGATCTTCACTGAATAGGGTTGGAAGCCCTGCCTGCGCCAGTTCTGCTTTTCCGAAGGTTTCTCCGGACCTGATCCGGTCAGGTGGCCGCGCATGCCAAGATCAATGGCATAAAGTGTTGTGGCTGTCCCGAGCGCCATACGCGACCGCGCCAGGTCCGCCTTGGCGCCACCTTCTGCAATCGCCGCACGGTAGCGCCGGGTCAGCGGCGCAATCGGTGTACGCTCGAATGTGTAGTTGAGGATTTTCCCGGGCGTGTTCACGAACGGAACGATGTAGCCAAGCACCGGATATTCGCTCCTAAGAGCCATGATCTTGCGCGTGAAGGCTCCTGGCTCATTGGTGAACGTCTGATATGCGGCGGTGTAGGCCGCCTCCATCCGGATGCTTTCAGGCGGATCCGCGATTATGTCGGCCAGCCGGGATTTGAAGTCCTCACGCGCGATATTGCCGGCCTCCAATTCCCGCGCCGCCTGCCGGTAGGCCTGAGCGTGAAGCTCAGAGCGATAACCCATCGTCTTGAAAAACTCATCGGCTGTTTGAAGACCCCGGCCCGGAACGTTCACCACGGCGCCCAGCGTGTCGACCGCACGCCCGTACCAGCTTTCAGACCTCAAATTCCAGTTGGTCGAGGAGATCGCCCTTGTGCGCCCGGCCTCGATCTTGTTCACGCCGAATCCTGTTTGCCCCGTCCTCAGCGTCTTTCCGGCATTGCGGAACGCATCGCCAATACCAGTCATCAGACCGTGAACCTGAGAAAGGACTTCGCCGGCCACAACGCCATCGGTGTTTCCAGTCAGTTGGCCGATCCTTGCTGCGGCATTACGCTCAATCAGCGAGAGGCCAATGACTGAAGTGTTTGAAATCGCGTTGACCAGATGCGTCTTTGGTCCTGAAAGGATCGAGTTGATCCAGTATTCGTGGATGCTGTCGAATGATTTCGCAAAGACCGATTTTTCAACAAAGTTGGTCAGCCCAACCGTGTTGCCAGATCTCGCCAATATGGCGATACGGTCCGCAAGCTCACGCGACACGCCAAGACCTCCAGCGACATTCAATGCCTGGTCGATATCGCGAAGGATTTCCGAATTTCCGCCTGCCGGCATACGCCACTGTTGAAGCGCCCTTGCTGTTTCAGTCCGGGCGGCAATGACTTCCTTCTGGATGGCGTGGTGCGTTGCCAGCATTCGGCGGAATTGAAAGAGGTTCTCCGGCGTCGGCGCTTCGGATGCGCGTTTCGCCAACTCGCCAAGCGCATTCCCGGAAGACACCCACAATTCGCGTGCGGCAAGAGACTGTTCTGCGTTTAATGTTTCGCCCTGTCGCCGGGACATAAGCAGTTCCCAGGCGTCGATATCTTGACTGGAAGCGCGGGTTTCGATGTTTGAGCGAACGCCGCGCCTCGCTTCATCGACTTCCTTGGAAAATGCCGACGCCGTATCCTGGATAACTCTCTGGATATCGTCAGGCGTATTGATGCGGGCGAAATTTACAAAGACGTCAGTGTTCTCGCCGATTTCGCTCAAACCCTTTTCCGGATGCAGCGCATGCGCGGCAACGTCATCGGGAACACCCGTGTTGGTTTCTGCACCGGCCTGTTTGAGCTTCGTGGTGAATAGCGGCGCATCCTCCGACGCCTGTTTGACAAAATCGAGATCGCCGGACGGACGGACCAATTCTTCAACGGGCGTGCTCTTGACTGCTTCGCCTTGTCGAATTGCGCTGCTGCCATTGAGTTTCAATTTCTTGCGAAAAACACCGAGTGCTCTGAAGAGCACTTCACCCAGACCAGCAGCCACTCCACCGAGCGCCAATCCTTCAATGGCGTTTTTCAGCCGCCCCTCAAGCTCGGGATCATCCTCATCCGACGCAAGATAAGCCGTGACCGGATCGCGAAGTCCCGGCCATTCACGAAGCAGATCGGAAAGCCTCTTGTCGTGACCGTCAAAGGCGGCAAAGTCTGCTATCGCTCCGGCAGTAAGAGCCCTGCCACCCGTACCCACTTTTCCGGCATTGCCGAGAAAACCCGCCGCTTTCAGTCCCTGCGAGGCTTTTGCATATGGTGCGATGAACTGCGCAATGACACGAATACCTGACCCTGTGGTCGATTCTGCCTCCGGTGTCGTCGGGATTTTGGGCGGATCAGCTTTGACATCCTCGGGCGAATGCCAGCCGGGATTGAAGTTCCAGTCCTTGTCAAACAGCCGCGGCCCACCGACGGGAAATTTCTCATCGAGGATCCCGCCCAGATCAAGCACGGCCTGGGCCGCATCGAGCAACCCGCCGGCAACCTGCCCCGGCGCCTCGACAATCCCGCGCCCGACATCACCCGCGACACGCTGCCAAAGAGGCGTTTCATCCGGATCGCCGTCAGACGGCAGTTCGTCATCGCGTATTTCCAGAAAGGACGTGTCCGGAGCAGACTTTTCACCCTCCCCGGTCGACCCGAACATGATGAAATCGTCATCCTCGACGTTCACCAGCCACTCAAGATTGTCGCGGTCGATATGCTGTTGCGTACGCTCCTGTATGGCCACGTCCGAACGATCGGTGTCCGGTGCGTCCGCAGGCAGGTCACCCGGCACAGCGTCGAGGCCATCTTTCAGGATGGTCAAAGCGTCCGTCATGGATTTTCCTTAAGATGAAGGTTGTTGTGTGGCACTTTTTGCCGGTTACGACCGTTCGGTTACGCCCAATTTATTATCGAGCTATATGGGATTGACTCGACCACAGCGTCGAAAACAGAATTCGGCATGTCCTTAGAATTGAGTCAGCTTCACAATTTGTTGGCACGCCGACTGGCGTCAGTGCATGTTGGGTATCTTCCAACAGAGGTTCGCGTTCATATGGGTGCGCAACTGGATTTGGTTTACCTATCCAGTGCATCACTTGAGCATATTCTTGAGAAGCATGGTGATGTCGAAATGCTTGATTTGTTGGTGCTGCCAAAATTGCTAGAAACTGGTTTGTGGATTGGGGACCGCCCCAACACCTGCAGCATTGCTTTTCAACATCCTGACGATGGCAATCGCTACATCTCAGCCATCAAGTCTGCTGCGGATGGATATGAGCACTACATCACCACATTTCATCGTTGCGGAAAACGACAAACCAAGAGCCTGTTAAAACGGGGTCCGGTGTTGCGAAAGCACCTGTAAAACCATGAAAGCAGCCCCGAAGGACTGCTTTCAGTTAGATCCGTACGGTAGGGCCTGCCAGGAACCCCACAATGCGCTCCCAATCCGAGAATTGGTGCTACGGCCGGCAGAATTTCACCGTGTCACATACGGGCATTTGCTATAACCCTCCAGAGCGAAGATAGCGTTAATAAGGCTACAAAAATGTAGGCACTTTGCCAACACGCAACGGTTGAATACAATAAATGGTTGTTTTTTGTGTCATATTCCCTGAACGAAGTTATCCACAACCCATAAATGCAACCGAACACGTCGACCAATTCGATTCGCATTCAGATTATGGCTGGCTTTCCTCATTCTTCAGTCTGTTGTGCCAGATGCGCAGCAATGCTGCCCGTCTAGCGAGTTCGCGCTTGCTGATAATCCCCATCTCGATGGCCGTGTTGAGGCTCGCGTTATTCGGATCGCCACCCGTTCGCCGGAGTTCTGTTTGTGTCTTGAGAATAATGTCCTGAATGATGTTTTTTCCCAGCTGTTGGACATCAGCAGCGGTCGGGTTCTGAATTCCCTCAAGACCCGGCGGCACGGGTAGTTGGTGATCACCGGCCCCGTATCGAACCTTCCGATAATCAGCCACCAGTTGATCCGCGAATTTGCGCGCCTCCTCTCGGGTTGCTTCCGGGTTCGCAACGAGCCAGTCGTCAAAGTCATTGATCGCGTCCAGTTGCCTCGAATAGTACGATTTCGGATCGTCCATCGATGGCGCAAGCATCTTACGGACATAGGACCGGTGCTGGCTGTGAAAGGACGGTCCTTCAATCTCGTTTTCCCGGGCCGAAGCGCGCGAGATGATCTTGGAGAAAACGTCCTTGGACACCTGCCCATCAAGGTAGAGCTCGCGCACTTCTTCACGCGCCAGCTCCGGGTTTTCCTCGACCTGATCGAGCAGCCGAACATAATCCTCCGGACTGGTCTTTACCGTGGCGTTCTGGTTCGGATTGGCCGCGGCCTTCATCGTCTTGTAGTCGCTGACGGTCAGAACATCCCGGTTCGCTTCAACCCAATCGTCTGTGATTGTGTCGTCTGCAATAAGCTCATAGCCGGTCTTTCGAATGTCCTTGTTGAGTTCATCAAGGAAATCATCATTGTCGGCGCTGACGACTTTAAGAGCGCTGTTACGCAGTGTTTGATATCCCGCGAACGACAAGTCATCCGGAATGTCTTCCGAAAACCCGACCGGTGAGCCTTGGGCAAAGGCAACTGCATTCGACAGGCGCGATCGGTAGCCGTGCCCGTCGCGCGGCTTGCCGGCCGTCCAGCCTTTCGGGCGCTCATACGAGATGAATGCTGCGGTTGCCTCATCGATTGTCTCTGCTGAACGCAACCGCTTGTGGGCCGCCGTTTCGGAGGTCCTCAGCTCATGATCGATGAACGCAAGCTGGATATGGAAATCGCGCCAGTCGGCCCGATTGACCGCGGCGAAATCCTTGAGCGCCTTGTGACGCTTGCCGCGCCACTGAGCCAGACCAAAGGCGGTTCCGTTGTCACCCACAGCACCGTGAGGGCGCATCCCGCTTTCCTGAATGAGATTGCCGACAATGCCGGCAGCCTGAACTCGGGAATAGCCTCGGCCGATAAAGAATTCCATCGCAATGTTGCCGCGCTGCTGAACACTGCCAGGGAGTTTCGATGCACGTATTGGGCCCGCATAGCGCTCCGCATAGTCCGGGTCATTGCGCATGCGCGCCATTTCGCGCGTGAGGGCCGCAAGCTCAATCCAGTCCTTTTGAAACTTCAACCGCTTGTTCGTGGGCAGCCCGGCCCCGAGATCATCGATGAGCTTCAAGCCTTCCTTTTGGATTGTCTCATGGTTTTCCGGGTCCTGGTCAAGAAGGATGCTGAGTTCATCCATTTTTGAGGAAATGACACGCTCGGAAAACGAGTGGCTTTGCTGTCGTTCGATACCCGCTGCCTTGAGATCGACGCGGCCGGTTACTGCTTCGGAGCGTGCCGCAAATTCCTCCCTCAGATTATCCGGCAGGCCTTTGAGAAAGGTATCACGCTTTTTGTTGAATTCCTTTTGAACGCCCAACAGAAACCCCTGCCCGGCTTCATCAATGTTCTCGTACCGAGACTGGATGATTTCACTGCCCTGCAGACCCAATGCATCCAGCCCGGCAGCAGCCTTTACACGTGCAATCTGGTTTTCGCGGCGAATGAGGTTTTCACCGACATCCGCCACAGCCCCGCCAAGCGCGGCGGCGGCCTGCGCGCCGGCAGCGGTAAACCGCGGCTGAGGCTTTGCGCGCCTGTCGGTGTCCAATCCGCGCTGTGCGGTGTATTGAGGAACCCTAGCCATTAGGTTGCGTACACCCCTCCCCAATTTATCCGGGAAGCACCCTTGATTACCGGTGCGATTGCCAAGATGGGAGCCGCTGAGCGGGTATTGGCAGCGTTCACGCGGGCGGTCTTCGATTTGTAAATTTCGTTGTCAGATCTCAATTCAGCGCCATAAAGGATTGAGCTCACTTCAAGGGCAGCCTCCGCTGCGCTGTCATCGATGATATTTCCGGCGCTGCCGTCGATCTGAACACCGGACGCAGCGAAGTTTGCGACCTGCTGTCCCTGCAGACGCCGTGCCTTGTCGCGAGCCCTGTCGGCTTCGAATGCGCCGCGCTGGCGTTCAATCGCCGCCTGGCGCTCACTGAATTCGGCTTGCGCTTCAAGGCTCTTTGCCTGGGCACGCGAACTTTGGAGCTGCGCAAACCCTGTCAAACCAGCGCCCACTAGTTTCAGAATGCCACCAAGACCAATACCGCCACTGGCTGCGGCGCCAGCCCCGGCCGCCGTTGCGGCTCCAGCCCCGGCGCCGCCAGCAAAAAGGCCACCAATCGCGGCAAAAAGCGGTGGGCACATCTACGGCTCTCCCTCAATTCCGGCAATCAGCGCGCGGATTGTGGCTGGATACCCCTTGTCGGTCCGCACCACGGCCACGCCGCCATTGCCCCAATTGTCTTCTGCACTCAGCTTCTGCACACCGGATTGCTGTTGCGGAACACTTCCAAGGCTTTCCGTCGTCTGCCGAAACAGATATTCAAACTGCTTTTTGACGGTACCGGCCTTGATGTAGACGGTCTCCATCAGATCCAGCGCCACAGACACAATCCGCATGCGCCGCCCGAGGGCCGTTCCGTCCCGGTTCCCGGATTGCGGAGCCCGCAGCGTCTTGGCATAGCTCTCGTACCGCAGCCCATAGGTTACCTTGTCGGCGGACACCGAACCCGGAAGCGTGAAAGAACCACTGGAAACGGTCGCATCCCCGATATCGACGCCATCGGCCAGAATGCCGACCGTCTCGCCTTCCAGATGACCGGCGCCGGTTATCGAGGTCATGCTCGAGCCTGTTACGGTCACCGAGCTGTCAAAGAACACACCCTCGTCAACTGCATTTCCATCAAAAGGGTCTGCCAGATATTCGACGTATCGCTTTGTCACGCCATTGATGGTGCGTTTGACGATCATCCAGAGGCGGTCACCGGTTTCGACCGGCACCGTGACAGCGGATTCCACAACACCGTCACCCGCCGCACCGCATGCAATCTTGTGCCGCGTGACGCCAACAACTTGCTGATCTTTTTCATAGGTCGTTGCAACAAGCGTGCCGTCCGCCAGTCCGCACCAGATCAGGCTCTCGGGAAACTGTTGATAGGCCATGAAACTGATGCCCGCTTTGAAGGCGTGCGATGACAGCACAGTCAGTTCTGGTGAGAGATATCCATTCGCCTCAAACGAATAGGCAAATTCCCGCAGAGAAGATTTGTGAAACCCGGGATAGATCAGGTTGTTGCCGATCGTCACCGGCTTGATAGATGCTGACCCGACTGTTGTTTGCTGGCGTTGTTGAACGTTCGTTGACGAAAACGCCTCTGTGGTTGCGGCCGGTCCGAGGGTCCGCATGGAACCGTTGGTGCCAATGGCCAGGTCAACGCTTTCCTCGATGAAGGCAATGGCGTTCAGTTTCCCGCCCGTCATGGTGATCGACATGCCATCCGACGCTTCAACGGGCTCGCTCTGTCCGAAATTGTCGAAATCGAGTGACTTCGAAAGCCAGGCAGTCCGCGGCTGGGTATCTGTTCGACCAAATGCAAGCCGCTCCTGGTAGAAACCGACATTGTGCGGCCATCCAGCTTGATCACACCAGGCACCCAGCGCCCAGACCACAATTGGTGACGTATCGGGCAGCGCATGGCCGTGCATGCGGATCTTTACAACCGTCGTTGAAGTCCTTTCCGTAATCTCGGCCCATCGCCATTTACCGTCACTACCGAGAAGGTGGATCAGCCGGCCGACATCGGAGGCCTGGAACCCGGTATCATTGTTGATACCAGTGACAGCCGATGCGGTAAGATTGAATGGTGTCTGGTCGCTCGCCTTTTGATGAATGGCAAGTTCACCCATTCCCGTACTGAGTGCATCCGCTCCACCACCACCAGAGAATTTGATCCGATAATACTCATAGCCGTTGTTGTTCTCGAATTCGAAATACCGTGCCTCTGAGAATGACCAGCCACTTTCTTTGTCGCGGCTATCCAACGTGACCCAGTTAGTGCCGTCGTTCGATCCCTGAAACTCCCACTGCGTGAAGAAATCGACGCTGGTATCCTTGGGCGATACCAACCAGTAGGCGTCAGCGATCTTCTGAGCGCTGGCTGCAAACTGATACTTCAACCAGCCAGATGCTGTAGTTTCCAATTGAACCGCTGTTGCTTTGTCCCGATTGAACATCAGGTAAGCGTTTCCGCTTCCATTACTCGAACTTACCGTCCCGCTTGGTGCGGTATTGTTGGTCATCAGCGGAGTGATGTGGCCGGTTTCTGCCGGTGTCAGTGTGGTTGAAGTGGTGTTTTCCTCCAGATACGGCCCGTCCTGAAAATCGAACTCAGCAAACGACCAACTCGTTTCGCTGGCCCGCCTCAGCTCCCGCGGATGATAGGAACCATGAGCCATGTAGAGGACATCGGCGCTTTGCGTGTAGTCGATCGACCCGATATCGGCCAGGGCGAAGGGCGAAACGATCTCGTATGGCGAACCGCCGCTTTGAACCTGTCCGGTCAGCGCATAGAACCGGCAGTAGGCGTCACCGTGCTCAACCGCGTAGGCCTGCGTTTCGTTGAAGGCGAAGGGAAACAGCATCGTTTTATCGGCGCTGTCCTTCACCTCCGCTACAAAGACCGTTCCCGAGCGTCTGCGAATGCCTCCCTGTTTGAGAACATAGAAATTTTCGCACTTCGCCAACCCAAGCCGATAGTGTTCGATATCAACACGCCCATGCAGGGCCGGTGCAATCTCACCACGCGTGAAAGAAGCCTGGATGGGGTAAACTGTCATCTCACCCTCGAACGGCTATCACGTCATTTGTATCGGCGCGCTCGAGCGATCCTTGCAGCCCATCAACCCGCTTGGCCCGTTTCAATTCGCTTTGAAAGCGGTCTGCCGCGAACTGCGCATAGCTCGCCTTGCCCGTCACGGCATGGGCGAGATTGGCTGCAAGGAAGGCAGCAAAGGCAGTAACGGAAAGCGGCGTCCATAATCCCAACTCCGATACACGGCGCACATAGCGGATCTTGAGCGGTGCCTTTTCATCGGTGAGAAGAAATCCGCTCTCGAGCTCATGCGGAATGTTTGCGCCGTCAAACTCGCCATCACATTTGAGAGGCAGCAGACGCAGACAATCGCCAGGGATTAAATACCGATAGTCCCATCCAAAGGCGGGCGCCGTCGCATCGGCCGGAAGGCTCACCCTGCTTACCGCGAAGTTCCACGGATGGGCCGCAAGGAAGGCATCGCGCAAAGCATCGAAATTCCGCTTGAAGCGCCGCGCATTGGGCTCATCGTCTTCAATCGAGGAAATCGGCCCCTCGTGCAGGATGTCCAGCGCCATATTGCAGACGCCGGTGACCGTCATCGCTGATGTCATGATACGCCCCTAGAGCAGCGCCAGAAGGTTGGTGGCGGCTACGGTCGTATTGGCTGTCGTTACCCGCGTGGCGGCGACGGGTAATGCGGTTCCGGCCGGTATGCCCTTGAAGACCGCAGTCGAACCGTCAGCCAAGATCACAGACACATCACCGGCCGCACCGACATAGACAGCCCGCGACGTGAACAGGAAATCCGCGTCATAGGTCACGGCATGCGCCGAGCGAAAGGGTGATTGAACATCACCGCTTTTGTGCTTGAACGGATCGTTGGTCATGCCGCCAGTCCCAGTTCACGATACTGCGCAATCAGCTTGTCCCGGCCGGTCTTCGGATGCGGTGCCTTGCCGGAAGTTTCCTTGATCGCGGCACGCAATTCCTCATTGGTGAGCGTCACTTTCAGCGCTTCCCGTTCCGCCTTCCGCGCCTCAAGGGCTGCCTCAGCGGCGGCCAGATCGCGCTCGGCGTGAATTACTGCGGTATCGGCCTGGCGCTCTCGCTCCTCGGCTTCGCGTTGCTCGGACTTTGAAAGCGCCGCACGTCGGTTATTTGCGCCGACTTTGGCAACATCATCGGCCAATTTGAGCCGTTTGACCCGAGCCCGGTCATCACGCTTTGTCAGGTGCTCAATCGCCCTGGCACCCTGCTTATTGCGGCGGATTGCGTTCAAACGAACGACTTCGGCGCCATCAAGCACCTTTCCAGCTTTCGCCATTGTTCCAATCTCCATTGAAATGAAAACGGGGGCCGAAGCCCCCGTCATTGTCCTCAGACTACCGAACCGGATCAGCCGGCGTTCACATCCAACTGGGCGAACTTGATGTTCTTGCGGGTGTAGACCCGATCCCAGTTGGCTGCGTTGGCAAGCTCGGTTTCAGTCGGCGAAATGCCGGCGCAGGACGAATCCGTCCACTTGACGCCGCGCGGATGCAGGATGCAGTGCCGGCGGGTGACCATGGACGTCTGACCGCCACCGTTACCCTTGAGAGGTTCACGGTCATACTCAAGCGCCTGTTCAGCATCGAGCGCGGCCGAGGCGTAGCCGAACGCACCGCGGCCAAACAGGTAGCAGGTGTATTTGTCGGAGTTGGTCCCCGACGTCACCGGCATCTGATCGTCAACAATGACCAATCGACCCTTGTAATACGGGATTTCCTTTTCAAGCTTGGAATCCTGAACAAAGTCGATGTCGTCATTATCCTGAACAGACAGGAAAACGGATGAGTGCATGGCAACCGCCACGATATCACCCAGCCGGTCGCCCATTGTCTGGCAGGCACGGTCGAAAGCAGAACGCGAGAACTTGTTGGCCGCCGTTGGCGAGGCAACATCGGAATAGACCGAATAGATCATGTCCGAGCTGTCGTTTGCCGCGTTGTCAGCGAACAGGCCCTTACAGGCTGCAATGAGCATCGTCTGTTCGGCGCCCATCCAGTCTTCGGAGAGGCTTTTCAGGACATGGCCTTCGGGGTCTTTACGGTTGCCCGTTGCGACCATGCCGGCCAGATCCATGTGGGAATAAGCCTTGGCCCAATAGTGCTTGACCGCCTGGTCCTTGTCCGCCGTCACCTTGCGCGGCGTGATGCTCACCGTGTCATCATCGGAGATGATTTCCGGCGCACCGCGGGAAAGGTAGTCCCAATACGGCATGTTGATCAGCCGTCCGCCTGCATTGAGCTGCGACTGCACCTCTTTGGGTGGAGATTCGAGGATGCCGGAACGCACAAAGATATTGCGCTCTGGAAACTCTTCCTCCATGTACGCCAGATAAACCTCCGGCGTGATGACATCGGTTCGTTTGGTGGTAGCCATTGTTCAGTCCTTTCGTGAATGGCCCGCCTACAGCCGGTAGGTCTTCGGGT
The DNA here is from genome assembly GCF_040932035.1 of Hoeflea sp. TYP-13. Classification (NCBI taxonomy): domain Bacteria; kingdom Pseudomonadati; phylum Pseudomonadota; class Alphaproteobacteria; order Hyphomicrobiales; family Rhizobiaceae; genus Hoeflea; species Hoeflea sp. TYP-13. The sequence continues at coordinate 1,643,839 of NZ_JBFRBB010000001.1, read as the reverse complement.
CTTTGCCCGCTGCCTTGATCAACTGCTTGGCTAAGTTCGGGTCATCGCGAATGATGGCGTTCTGCTTGCCCCAGTCCTTGGTGTCGTCGGCAAACGGGTTCTTGTCGGCGTGTTCGCCTGTTATCAGGCTGTCTTCCGCAAAAAGCTGTTTCCCGACTTTCGACAGGGCAAGGATGATATTTGGAGCCACAACCTGATTGTGCTCGTCTATGGCGCCGAGTTCCTGAAGTTCAGCTTTCAGGGCGTCACCGCCCAGGCCTTGAATGGCCTTGTGAAAGTGCTCCATGCCCGTTTTATGCGTTTCGCTGTCCGGGGCACCCCATTCCGCTTTAATCGCCTCAGAGGCTTTCAGGACAATGCCTTCGTAAGCTTCATCCGTCGCCGCCTTGTTGGCTTCCTGCGCCTTGACCGCGTTCTCAACGAACCAGTCATGGGCCTTGGCCGACAATGCGGGAGGCAGTTTGCTTTCAAACGAGAACTCGCGCCACGCATCAGCAAATTCGCTGTCGTATGGCACGTTCTCGGGCATGTTTTCGGGAACGGTATACTCGTAACCGTTCGCTTCCTTCGGCAGGAGGCGTTCGGTCGCCTTGTCATAGAACGATTGGACATCCTCGGCGCTGGCGTCTTTACCGGGCACCTTGATGGATGATCCGATCAGGCTTTCCATCTCGCGGGATTTGGTGACCACACCGGACAGCAGTGCTGCCGGGTCATCGGCCTTGATCCCGTTCGCTTCGATCCATCCCCGGCTACCTTCATCAAGACCGGAAAGGAATTCGCTGACATTGGCGTTCGACCCTTCGCCGCCATTGCCGTTGCCGCCTTCTGGGCTGCCCGTGTCTGCGGACCCATTTGGTTGCGTCATAGTGTTTTACCTTCTTCCTTGGTTGCAAGCGTCTCTGCTACCGCCGCCCGATAGAGCGCCGACAGATCGCCATCAGCGCCAAGGCCGAGACGGATGATCCGGGCAAAAACCCGGCGCATCGCGTTTGCCTCGCGCAATGTTTCCGCAGGGGTGTTTTGATCCTGCGAAAAGAAAAAGCCTGTGAAAGACGCCAGATCCGCCAGCACCATTTGCTGATCCTCCGGCGTGTGACCACGGCCAAAAAAAAGGCGCTCGTAAGCGCCCTGTAATTCGTTCAATGCCTCCGCGTCCCGGCGCTGGCCTTGAGCCTTGCCGGTTGAAAGCGATCGATATGTTTCGGTCATTGCCCGGTCAGCGCCTCACTGAGAGCTGCACCACCCTCGCCGGCAGCTTGTGCTGCTTCACCGCCGCCCTTGACCATCTCGATCAGGGCTTGCATCTGCTCGGCCTGCGCGTTGTTCTCGTTGGTTGCCTGCGCTTCCTCTTTCGGCCTGAATATCTTGGCCGGCGCGCCGTGGATGTCCTGGGCGATCTCGAGCATTTCATCCATATCGAAACGTTCGAGCACTTCCGGTTTGCCCATCTGCGCCATCATGCCGCCGAGTTCTAAGACGCGCTGCATGCCGACGACTTCGCCCATGCGGCGCATTTTGTCGAGCGGGCCAGTGAAGGAAACGCCGATATCCTGCCCTTGTAGGCTTTCGGGCGGCTCAAGACGGTTGCCAGGACGGAAAGCACCCAGATCCTCGATAATTCCGAACTCACGATCAACCATCCACGCCAGCCCCTCTTGAAGGGAAAGACCGGAAGGACCGAGCAGATCGCCCTTTTCCTGCGCGCGGATGGCCGCTTCCGTCGCCGTCATCTGCGGGTTCTGGATGAGGATCTGCCAGAGATTGACATAAAGGCTCTCGCGCAGCTGGTTCTGCTTTGCCTCGATCACGGCGCGGGCGAAATCCGGCCGCTGTTGCGTGATGATCGGCTTGATGAGCAATTCGCCCTGTTCGCTCAACATCCCCGGATTTGGGGCGCCCGGGTTGAGGTTCGGGGTGTTGGCGCTGTCATCCCGTTGAGCGGTTGGCGGGTTCACCCACTGCTGTGTTGCGATGTACTCCTGTTTCGACAGCATATTGACGGATTTGATCTCCGACAGGGCCAGCGAAACCGGGCCTTCAGCGTACGGGCCCTGATGCTCCCGGTTCCAGTGGAATACGATGAACGGAAAGCCGTTGTAGCCGCCCTCCCCAATCTGGTGCTTTTCATCAACCTCGATGTATCGGGACGCGAACGGCATGTTGCCGCGTTCGCCCTCAAGCCGCGGCTCCACCGCGTGAAGGATCTGAACCGGCGTTTCCTTTTTCTTGGCGTCCTCGGCTGCCTTCTTCACTTTGCCGGAACATCGATCGCCCCAGCGTTCAACACATTGCCGTGCAGTGCGGGAGAACAGCCGGTAATTCGTATCGACCACGCCCTCGAAGTTGGTCGCCAGATGGTTTTCCATCAACGGCACATACCGATATGCCACCGGATTTGCGATATTCGGAGACAGCGCTTGCTCCAGATACATGACTGCTGTACCAAACGCCGCCCTACCCTTCACCGCCGCCTTGCTCGCCAGCGTAAAGCCGGATTTCGGATTGTACCGCATGCGGAAGAAGTATCGGTTCACCTCATCGAACCAGTATTTTTCCGCATCTTCCGGATCTTCCGCGAACGGATCATTGCTTTTGAGCGTATGCCAGGTCGAGCTTGAAGGCATCACCAGCGAGATTTCACCTGCTGCCAGCCGGTCAATGGCCATCAGCGACGTGTGATCGTAGATGCTCGCCACGGCCGCGGTGCTGGTCGGCTGGTTCTGTATCTCGATGCTGCTCAGGAGTTCCTGATAAGCCATGTCCGGCGCCACATAGCGGGCGATATCCCGCCAGTGCGCCTCCCATGGCCTGCGGATCGCCTGCAGTTGCGCCAGCCGGTCGAGAACGCGATCGACAGACATCAGCCGCCCAGCTTGGTTGCGCCCTTGACGACAGACGAACCGAAGCCGCTGTCACCAAGAACCGATGAAAAGACATTGGCTCGTGAGCCACGAGAGCGACGGCGGCGCAATCGGGCCTCCTGTCTCAAACCTGCGTCCTTGTCGCGGGTAATGGGGTTTGGAACCGGCGGTGTTTCCGGCGTCTTTACACTAGGCATAAAGCACATTTTTCCATCTCCTGATTATCTTGTCGGGCACTCGGTCACACACCCATGCGTACAGATGGAAGCGCTCGCCATCCCGCCCCCACTGGTCGAGGGCACAGATACGCTCCGCACCGGCAGCCTCTAGCCACCTGTGAGCACTGACGTGCGTTTCGATGGTCCGGACCTCTATTCGCGTGATACCGGCCTCAAGCCATTCCGGGACTTTGTACGTGAACACGAACCGCGTAATCGCCGGAATGCAGCGCTCCATGCCGTCTCTGCCATAGGCCCAGCCGGTCAGAACGCCCGCCGATATCGTCTGAAACCCGAAAGCAGCCATTGGCAGGCCCTTGTAAAAGGCCGTCCATGCCTCACCAACCGCCAGGCTGTGCGCGGCTATCGCTTCCGGCTTCGTGCCGAGTGGCAACTGGCAATAGATTTCCTCACGGTCCCAGGCGCGCAGGTTCGCCGCGACATATGACACATCGCGCAAATTCGCCGGCTCTATTGTGATCATTTATCGACTTCTTCCGAAAAATGTCTGGCTGGTATAAGTTTTGAACTACATCTATAACTTGTGGGAGGCGCTTCGTTTGACGAGCGAAGTCAGTAAGTGGCTAAAGGGTTTCTGGTGGACTAGGGGTGTCTTTGCGGCAATCAGTCTGGTTGCACTTCTTCCCAAAATAGTAAACCTGTCTCGCTATGAGATCCTAAGGGCCATTCACGCGGCTATTCTAGCTTGGGATGTACTTGCAAGCAAAATTGGGGAAGCTGTCGGGGAACTATTTTTAATTCCGCCCATCCCAAGCACTATTGTCAACTTCGTCATTTTCATGACTACCATCGGTCTGCCCGTTGTTTTTGGTTCATACAAATTTGCCGGTCAGCTGCTCGAGCTATATTCGTTTATAGTCCAGAAGTCACGTCATCCAGCTTTTGGTGGGGCGGACATAATCGCCCGTGTTTTTATTAACGCTTTAACGAATCCGACAATCAAACAAATCCTGACGATTGTGGGAGCCGTAAATGTGTGCTTTCTGATGGCGTTACTGTACTATTATGCGATAACATTCAGAGACTTAGATCCAAGATTTAGAAGTGGATTCGATTTCTACTGGAATGTTACGGTCTCGCTCTTGGTCTGTTCAATTTCGTTCTACTATGGAGTTCGACGCGTTCCAGGCTTTGCACGGGGCTTGGTTACTGTCGCAACATTCTTACTGTGTCTTGAGGTGTTGTATTTGCTGCAAACACCCTACCTGACAAATGCGATCAACAGTTTTGCTTGCGAGTGGGCTGCGCATCCTGACGACAAAGATTGCAAAGCAAAAATCCCAGATCAAAAGCCTGCGAGCGGATCATAGGAAGACTGAGAACCGCCCTTTGCCCAGTTCACTTGTGGAGCCACGCTGACGTTCTCCGTTCTCACTGACTCCGCAAAGGTCAGAGCCAACGCGTCGGCCAAGTCCGGCGACAGCAGCCCGCGCTTTTTCATGTCTTCTTTCTTCTCAAGCTGAATGCGGTTCTGACTGTCGTACAGATAGTTCGGTGACTGGAGATCGATCGCCAGTTCATCGTCATCCGGTATCTCGCCCACATCGCGCAGCCAGTCACGCATCTTCGCCCACATCTCCGCGCGCTTGTTGCGATACCGCGCTGAATTACCCGCACGGGCACCGCCGTTGATGTCGATTACCTTCAATCCAAGCTGTCGCAGCCGGTCGACAACACCACCACCGACACCGACGCCATCGACAAACAGCGCGTGCGGCTGTTCTCTCCCGGCGATCTCAGTCACTTTCCCGGCGGTTTGCATTAGGTCCAATGTAGACCAGCGCCAGATCTTGTTGACCTTGTGCGCGTGTCTCGAAATCAGAACGGTTCTGTCATCGCCAAAGCGCGCCACATCCAATCCCATGATGCGCGGTCCTTCCGGCAATTCGCTCAGCCGCTCCTGCGCCATACGGATCACCTCACGCGAGATGAACTGCATGTCCGACTGATCGAGATATTCACCCAGCCAGGTGTGTTCATACTTGGCGCGGTCCTGTTCCCGGTCGCGCTCCATGTCCGCGCGCAGCACTTCGGGGAAGAACGGGTTGTCAGAATAGTTCGCCCGAACCACGATGGCGCCGGCCGGCTTCTGCTTCCTCAACAACCGGTCAATCGGATCGGTTGGGTTCTCTGGGTTCCAAGAAAACCACAACTCACTCTCAGGCATGCGTATCGTTGGCGTCAGAAGGTCCAGACTGCGTTGCGTGACTGTCTGGGCTTCCTCCACCCAGGCAACATCAAAGCCTTCCAGCGACTTGATGGAGTTGGCGTTCTGATCCTTGAGCCCGCGGAAGGCAAAGAGACTTCCATTCGGCCCGCGTATCTCCCTTTCTGTCACCTCGAAATAGTCGCCCAGCCCGTATGCCTGGATCTTGTCTTCAATGAGCTGCTTGACCGAATCCTTGATGGAGTTCTGCACTTCACGAAGGCAGACAGCGCGCGTCCGCTGCTTGAGGGAACGAAGACACAGCAGACCGCCGAAGAAATGCGACTTGCCCGAGCCACGGCCGCCCCATGCGCCTTTCCAGCGCGCCGGCTGAATGAGATGCTGGAAGACCTCCGGAAACTGAATGTCCATCAGATTATTTGTCTGGACCTTTGAAAGTCACGGTGAATTCGTGACTGATCGGCCCACCGCCGCTGCCCGTGACTTGCATTGGGAGAACTTTACTCAACAACGTTGCAAATGACGTCGGATGATCCTTTGCGAGGAACTGACAGTAGCCGGTAAGTTCGTCTGTCCCTTCACCATCGAGCCCATGATTGCGCGCGGCCTCAAGGATGGCGTGGCTCAACAGGCGCGTGTTTTTGTTCAGGACACCCTTTGGTCGACCAGGACCAGGAGCGCCTTGACCGATTTTCTGTTTTTTTCCTGTTTTTTTAACAGCCATCAGTGCAACCTCACCCGATCAAAGTCCGACATAGACACAGCCCACCATCCCAACTGTTCTGTTCCGCACACGATTGTCGCTGCCTCTTCCGGTTCGCAATCTTCACCCCATGCGTCGAACCAGTTTGTGACAGGGACAACTGCGCCGTTGGTGAGGGTGACGAAGGTGCAAGCGTCGTTCATATAGTTGATGTCGGCAGGATTGGTCATGGTTTTGCTTTTTTGGCGATCTGGCTGTTACCCTGACAACAATTCAACCCCATGAGGAACATTGTGATGAGTGGCAACAAAAGCGCTCCAAATTTGGTTATTTCAGCACTTACCGGTTTTGGTGGAGCAGACAACGGCAAGAACCTCTGCATCGGAATACGTGATCAAAACGGCGTCGATGCTGTGATCGTGATTCCGCATGTACTTGAGGGCGAATTCTTCACGCATCTTTCATCCGCGTCAGAGTACGCAGCCAAAGATCGGAGCGAACAGCCCCCCGCAGATTCCATCGCCGCATTGAAGGTGGATGGTTTTGGTATTGGGAAAGCGCCCGATGGGACTGCAGTCATCCAAATGAAGTTCGCAAACGGTATTGGGCTCAACTTCGCACTTGAGGAGAAGACACAAGCCGAACTGAGGAATATCCTCGATATCGCAGACGATATGACAGACCTACCAGACGGCACGCAACACAAAAAACACTGACCAACCTCTGACTGCATTGGGCCCGCTTCATCGCGACGGGCTGATCAACTCCCCACGCCATCAACCAATTAACTTGCATCGATTGATCCTGCGGCCCTTAATAGGTCACATCCATTATCTTCTATTTTGAGTTGAGCTCATGACAAAGGAAAATGAACCCAGTTACGAGGCATTTATACAGGATGACGTAGCCTTTAAGCACGCATGGGAATTCTACAGTCTTGCGGACACGATTTTACACAGCAGGATCCAGACCTCCATGATTGCTCAATCATTCCTGGTGGCGGCAACCGCGGTACTTTTAACGGCTTCAAATAGCGACGTTTTGATCAAATTATTTGGAATTGAGATCGGTATTCTCGGATTACTAATTACGTACTTCTGGAACGTGAAATCAATTGGCATTCACAAGAAAATGGTTCATCTGAGAAACAAATGGTTTAAAGGTCACGGCGGTACAATCTTCAAAGATTATATAAGAAAAGGCAGTGGAATGCCTAAAGACTCGGGGACCATTCTTAAACGTGATGTTCAAACTTGGTGGGCCGGTGCAACACTGCTGCTTTTTTGGACGGGAGTGGTTGCCATGTGGATCTACAAGTTAGATGTGTGCAAACGGGTTCCCAGTTTGTGCCCCTGGTAAATCAAGCACTTCTATCGATTTTTTAGAAGCCGCCGCCTCGGCATCGCTGGATCAACACGCGGCTTCGCGCCGGACGACATCCAGGCGTTGTCCTTCCGCTTTACAGACTTCTTCGATGTTAGGTGATTTGCGCGGATTCTCGGTTCGTTTTCGGCCATTGTCAACTGGACGGAGTGTTTTTTGTTCAAGTCGTCTGCAATTGCTGAACAAATTCGTTCGATCTTTCGGCGTAAAGTCCGGGTCGTAATGCCCATTCCAACGCCGAATTGGCGCACTGTCACACCCCGGCGAACCTTGAACCAGGACCACGCATAAATCAGCTTCCGGTTTTCTTCATCCGGCAGCGCATTGATCCACGTCCAAACCTCCTCCATACGATCGAGCGCATCGGGTGCCGGCTTGCGTCGGTATCGAGCTCTTGCCGGCGCCGCGTCCTGAAACATCCGGCGAACGGGCTCCGGCATTGCATTGCCATAGGCTTGTGGCCCACGGACTGGCGGACACAGCATGAGGGTTTCCGCGGCTTCCAGAATACGATATTCGACCTCTTTGGGCGTCCAGGCCTGATAGGTCAATTCGCCACCTCGAAAAGCAACATCTCCCTATCTTGAAGCTTGCTCCAAGCGGATTGATTAATCCAAAGAACCTCTATTCGCCGCCGGGCTCCGTCAGCCAGTGCAACACGTTCGACGCGATGCCACTTTGACAACAGTTGGTCGTAAAATGGAGTTGGGTATCCAGACAGGACAACCATTCCCTCTAGATCATCCAAGAAGACAAGCAGTTCACGATGATCAGCATCGGAAAGCTCGTGCGCATATTTGTGTTTTACGCAGTACTGGTTGCCTAGATTTCGGGTTTCGTGAACATAGGGTGGGTCAACATAATGCAGAGTGGTTGGCGCGTCGTGCTGACGCATGAGTTCAATCGCATTCTTATTTTCAATCACAACTCCTCGTAACCGTTCAACGAAGGCGTCCATGGCTGCTGGATAATTCCTCCAGTCATGTGCAGGTGTGGACCCCGATCGATTGCTGTTCGACCGGAATCCAGTTTTCTGGAAATTGGTGCCTGTGCTGCCAAAACCCATAAACGAACGAACAATGAGACGCCTGGCCCGCTCTACCGGTTCCTCAACCCGCTCATACGCGATACGAAATTCACTGCGAGCAAATGGCGTTAGCGACAGTGCGTTTTTCAGTGCAATTGCAGATTTTGGATGCCGCACAACGACAAAGAGGTTTACGACTTCATCATCCAGATCGTTCCAAATTTCGGCATAAGCACGTTGTTTTCTCATAAGGACAGATCCGGCACCGCCAAATGGTTCCACGTAAACCTGGTGTGCGGGAAAATGAGATAATATCCACGGCGCAAGCATCCATTTTCCGCCATGCCACCTTAATATGGGTCTTGCAGGGGCACTCAAAGCGGGAGCCCCTCTTGTATGTCATCCTGCAATGAGCGGTAGCGGGTGAACCGGCTTTCCCATTCGACTTTGGGTCTGAATGAAGGATCTCCAAACCTCACTTTCAGAGCGCCGATTTCAGCCTTCTCGCCCCATTTATCCATCGGGAACCGGTCATCGATCTTTCCATATTCCGCCTGATTGGAAGCCGTCGCCATCTGTTCGTTGCGGTACTTTTCAGCGCGGAACAGATACATGACCGCATCAAATGGCTGTAGGGCAGCCTGTCCGCCGTAAAGATCATAGACAATCGGCCGCGGGTTCAACCGCTTCATGCCAGCGCTGGACCGCTGTTGCAGCACCAGCACTGCTGCATTGAGCGCCTTTGCCAGGGATTTGAATTCCTGCGCAATCTGGCGGGCTTTTGTGCCCTCATCAGCCTGCTTGTTCTCGGGCGTGACTGTCCCGATATGATCAACCACAATAAAAGGCGTCTTGTTTGATTTCCGCCTTGCCTTCTTGAACCATGTCTTTGCATAGCCGGCCAATCGGGATGCGGTTTCATTGGTGCACTCGATCACTTCGAACGGCTTTGCGCCAAGTTCAAGCGAGAAGCTGTAACAATCCTCCCGCTCTTTGTCGGACAGATCTTTTTGCATCTGCCGGCGCAACTCAATTCCCAATTCCTGAGCCGCCATCTGGGCAACGCATTCGTGCCAGGACTGGTCATAGGACAAGAACAGGACCGGATGACCGCACGTCAGCGCGTGATTGATCTGCTGCAGGGTCAGACTGGTCTTTCCCTCACCGCTTGAGGACAGCAACCCGTATAGCCGTTTTGGCCTGAATACAGTGTCGGAGAGCACCTTTCCAATCTCAGACAGGCAAACCGGCACCCCCTCCCCGTCACGCGCGTCTGTGTCTTTGGAAATGGCCGTGAGGTAGTCACTGGCGATGTCGACACCGGAACGCTGCTCTTTTCCCGAAAGGTCTGCAATGGTTTGATCCAATGCAGTGCGCAGTGCATCGACTTCCTCGAGCAATTGCACTTCGTTCGACAGATCAAACCCGGCATCCATCAGATGATTGCCGATGATGATAGCCTGGCGCCGCTGATATTCGATCAAGACCCTTTGGGCATAATCCGGAGCATTGAGGATGTTGACCGCATGCGTGGCAAGGCGGGCAAGATATTGTGATGTGGTCAGTCCCTCGACTATTTTCTCTTCCGGAATGAGGCTCTTGACCGTTACCGTGTTGGCGATCTGCCCTCTGGCAATGAGGCCTGATGTTGCCTCGAATATCTTCGAGTGCAAATCCTCGCGAAAATGCTTCGGTTCGATGATCGACGACACGACATCAAAGGCGTCGTTGTTGAGCAGGACCGCTCCCAAGAGGGCTTGCTCTGCGTCCATATTTCCCGGCAGATCACGTTGCATGTCGCCCGGATGAACGTTCATGGCTTGAGCCCCACCGACGCTAGGATGCGCCTTTCGGCGCGCATGGCCGCCTTGTTGATACGGTAGCGGCTGTGCGCTAGCCAGATTTCAAGATGAGATCCAGGGGCCGGGTCTTGGACTTGTCGCATGAACTGCATTTCGCTCATGTGGCCCTTGGCCTTGTTACACCGCCGATCCGCGGCCGCGATGTTGTAGCCGTGATCCACACCGCCGTGTTTCCGGGGTATGACGTGATCTGCCGTGGCTGTCTTTTGGCTCAGCTTTTCCTTGCAGTATTTGCAGCGGCCCTTCTGTTTGGTGAGCGCGTCTGTCCGATGCGCTCGAATGAAGGCGCGGTCGATCCGGTTCATGTCGCCACCTCATAGTCACCTGGGCGCTCCAGTTCTTTCCGGCACGGCGGAATCCACACGAACTCGGTGTCGTAGCATCCGTGTTTCCAGATCAGCCAACAATATGACGTTGCCGTTGATGCCTTCTCATCGACACGTCCCTTGACCATCGGCACACGCTCGGTGAACTGCGCGATGATGTTTGGCCGGCGAACACTGAATAGCTCTTTGTGGCGTTGCTTACCCTCCAGAAATGAGGTCCTGACAATCGTTGCGACACCTTCGGGATGAAGCTCAAAAGCGCGTTGAATAAACTGCTGTGCGAGCCGAAACGGTGGATTGAAGATCAGCCAGTCATAACTTCTGGAAAGCTTGCTCTTGTCCGGCCACAGGAAGTCCTTCACCCTTTGCTGTCCGCTCCATCCATAGTCATAGACATCGGTGGCGTAGACCTTTCCAAAGTACTCCCTCAGCGGGCGGGTCATGTAGCCCCGGTTGCACGTCGGCTCCCAACACGAGCGGCTTTGAAAAAAATCCCGCGGGAAGTGGAAACCACAATCCGGGAACAAGACGTTCTCCATCAGTGCCCTGGTTGCCCAGGGCGGTGTTGGAAAATCATCAAGACTATCTTTCGGCTCGTGTCGCCGCTGCATAACGGCGGTGGATGTGTTCTGTGCCATCAAACCGCCTCACGCTTTGCGAGACGGTGCCGGAGCTCGCGAACTTCCTGCCGTAAACGCTGAACCTCGGATGTATCGGAGCCGTCCGGTAGACGGAGAACTTCAATTGCTCTCGCACGGTTGGAAATCCGACGAATAAATCCGCGTTCTTCGAGGGCGGCGATGATGTCAGAAACCCGCGATTTCGACACCACGCCCAGTGCTTCGCACATTTCGGAATATGACGGGCAAACCCCGTTCGCCTCGGTGCTGGCGTGAATGAAAGAAAGAAGCTCACATTGACGAACGGTCAGCATCAGGCAGCCCTTTCCAACATTTTCAGTTCCTGGCACCGGCCCTTCGCCCAGACGGCGATGATTGCGGCGTCTCGGCTGTCCATATTGCCACCAGAGATATTGAGCACTTCGCAGAACCGGCTGACACGCTTCTTTGGATCGCCTTGGATCGTTTTCGGAATCACCGACTGCCACGAGCGCGGCGCAACAAAAACGCTCTTGATGTTGAACGCCATCAAAAGCATCTGGGCGGCGCCAGCCAGATGGTTCAACTGCATGATCGTGTTGGCGTTGATGGTGGTCGTTTCTTCCTCAACCCCCATCAGAGTTTTCTTGGTCTTTTTGAATTGAGGAATGAAGGACAGCGGAGCCTCGATCGCTCCAAAATCAGGCTCATAACGCCTCAAAAGGATCGGCAGTTGCTTGCGCATCGAGATTGTCTTTTCGACCGCGTTCTTGCCGTCCAGTTTGATCGAGCCATGTTCGATGGAGGACTCAGGCTTATCTGTGGGGAAGAAGGCCCAGCCGGTCTTTGTGGCAACGTCCAAGGTCAAGATTTTCAAAGCACCCTCCCCGCGATAAATCCAAGGATGAATCCGGCGAGATGCCCCGCCAGGAAAACGGCAACGAGTAGTAAGACGAATTGCCAGCCGCTCATTCCGCGGCGACTGGCATGGGCTCGGTATCGCCCGCTTCCTCCTCAGCCTTTGCCGCGTTCTTCTTCTCCATTGCGGATTTCAGATTGTCGCGGAGAACCTGTTGGCCTTCCTCCCAGCCTTCGAGCCAGGCCTTGTCTTCATCGGTTCCTTTTTCGTGGGGAGATTCGCCGTTCTTGCTCTCGAGGCCGGCTGTCACGCCATCTGCTTTGATGCGTTCCATTGCAGGCGCGCGGTCCGCAAACAGGTCAGGCTGGAACTGCACAGGCATATTCAGCCAGTTGGCGATTTCCATCTCACGCTTGAGACGATCCGGAATGATCGATTGATCTTCAAGGTCGATCGCTCGGATGGCAAAGTCGATATCGCTCAGGATAATGCCGTCTGCCTTCGCGACCTTTCGCAGCCGCTTCTTTTCCTCGTTGGCCTTCTTGCAGATGTCAACCTGCGCCTGGACCCTCTTGAAGTGGTGGAAAAACAGAGCCTTGCGCTCGCCTTCGGTCAACTCGGAATTATGGCCTACCTCTGTCATGATGGTTCTCCTCGTTTTTGCTCAGGTCCGCCGCATGCGTTCCTAAAGGCGCGCTTTCCTCGCCCTGCGGACTTTCTCAGCCAAAGCTGTAGCCTCAGCTTCCAGATGTTCCAGATCAGCATCCTCGTGTTTCGCTTTCTCGATCCGAATTTCGTGTTGAAGGGCTTTGATCTGGTTCTCGCAGTGGTCGAGAAACGCAATCTGAACCCTCCGGACTAAACTCAACTTCGGATCCTTCGCCCGGCCGCCGCGCAGGTGCTTGATCTGCGCCGGGGTAAATCCGTAGTCGCGGCAAAGCTTCTTGATCGCCAATCCGCGATTGCCTTGCCGCGCTGCCTCACGCTTCACCATCTTTTCGATGTACTCGCCTGTTACCGCACTGTTCACTTTGTCCACCATTTCAACCAAAATTGTTGATCGCATCGACTTTCCTCGTTGCTACGTTGCTCTCAACATTGATGGAGCGAAATAGCCGAGGAGAACCCTATGAGATGACATGCGAGGACATGCCCAGCCGCGGGACGGCCTCGCCAATAGGAACTTCCCTTTTCAGAAATGCCGCGTCGGAAAGAATGGATACCGACGCGACGGAAACGATCTTTTTTCCCCAGCCGGGAGCCGGGCTGTATGACTTCGGCTCCCCAAAGTCGATCACCTCGCGAAATGCCTTGTGTATCTCCATGCTCGCGGCGGTGATCGACTGCTTTCTTTTGGAACGCCGGGTCATTGCGGCGCCTCCGGCCTGGGAATTCTCTCTGGCCATTCAATCTCATCAGGCCAATTTCTGGAGAACCACTCGACAACGTCATCATATTTTTTGGCAGTAAACGTCTTCCCTTCCCGAATGCGAGAAAAGAACCTCCCGTCCGACGCACACAGTCGGCCGACGGTTGTTTCTTCGAGCTTCATCGCGCTCGAATAGAGCTCGCATAGTCGGATGAGGTTGCCTGTCAGTTCCTTTTCCATGCCGGAAAGATAGTTGGAAATCTCCTACTACGCAATAGGATTTTTCCCATTTCCATTCGCCATTGGAAATATCCTATTGTTTTGAACATGATGACATTACGTGAACTGGTGACAGAGCGATTGAAACAACTCGGTTTGGGACCGGTCGAAGCCGCAACCCAAGCGGGCCTCGAACGAACATTCATCCGGGACATTGTTGAGGATCGAAAAAAGAGCATCAGATCCGATAAAATGGAATCGCTCGCGGATGCATTAAAGCTGGACGTGGATGCAATGCGGCGCGGTGTGATCAAGCCCACGGATGAATCCGATTTTCCCGAGCCGAACGCTCGCATTGGCGAGAATGTGGAAATGCTACGCAAAAAGATGCATGTCGTTCAGGGCAGCGATTCCTCCCGGAAAAGTGCGCAAAAAGATAAGTCATCAGTGACTGATTCCTCTCGCACGATCGGATCTGAAACCGGCCGCCAGGGAATCGAAGATGATGAAATTCCCGAAATTGATGTTGTTGCTGGGCTTGGCGGTGGCGGCGTTTCAGTGACTACAGAGGTGACCGCCGACAATGGCGCAAGCTTTGCCGCCGAAGTTGTGCGCGACCACTGGCGTATACCAGAGCGGCTTTTGTGGCACGCAAACGCCAGCACAAAGCACGTCGCTGCGCTTCCAGTTCAGGGCGATTCCATGGCGCCGACAATCATTGATGGCGATGTGGTGTTCATCGACACCCGGCACCGGGCGCCCTCACCGCCTGGGCTCTATGCGCTGGCTGATGAGTTCGGCGGCATGATCGTGAAGCGGCTCGAAGTTGTCTCAAAGCCAAGCGACGAGTTCGTGGAAGTCTCAATCATTTCAGACAATAAGAACCATAGCACACGCACTTTGACGCTGCAGGAGATTTCGATTGTCGGGCGCGTGATTGGACGATTTACAACATCATAGCCCGGCACATTGAAATTCCGGATCTGGCAATTGCAAGTGCTGTTGCTTGCGCAATAGGAAATGTTGGATGGGGAAATTAATCGAATATCTCTATGCCGCCGGCGCCATAGGCACGTGGTTCTATCTAACGTTTTTTGACGGCTACGTTTACAACAGCTGGAACTGGATAATAGCGGTATCGGTTAATTTCTTCCTTTCAATAATTTGGCCGATTTACTGGGGCATATTGCGTTGGGTGTTTGAGTAGTGGAGCAATGAGGACCCGTGGAGGCTGATTGGATCAGTTATTGTTTCTTCCGCGACCATTGATAAATGCTGTTACAACACCGACGACGCCTGTGGTGAGAAAAGCACCGGCCAGGACATCATGATCATTCATTCCGGTATATACAGCGGCAAGGATGAGCGCGATCAAAGCTCCAAAGCCCAAATACTGCCCCCTGCGGACATCCTGTTTTTCAGCATCAAACACTTGCTGATTCATAGATTTGTTGTGTTCAAGTGTCCCCTCGGTCATCTGGATGATCCGGTTGGCACTACCAGGGCATATTTCCTCGAATTCACGGAGATGTTGTGGGTGAGGTAGAGGGCCGGAATACCGCTCTTCATGTGCCAGAACAACTCCGGTTACGCGCTGGACAACTTCGTCCCTGTTCTCTGGAGGAATCAATTCCCCCAAGAGCTCATCGAGTTCGCCTTTTATCGATTCCGATTCATCGCTAGCTTCCGCTGTCTTCTCAAGCGGCTGATTTTCCGATTCTTCTGGCTTTTCCGATTCTTCTGGCTTTTCCGGTGGTTTTGCCACTTTTTAGCAGCTCCCGTTCTTCGTTGGCCATCGAAACAACGAGCGCGTCCCCCACAGCTGCCCATGCGGACTCAACTGTGACCGGTGCACTCTTTGCCCGAAGCGAACCGCGAAGCATAAAAAGCGTCGCAGGCGATGAAAATCCTTGACAAAAGCCTTGCCTGAAAGCCTTTGATTCTATGAGCCGTTTAGTCATGATATTTGTCCCTACTGCCAATCCTACACATAACGGGCACCATTTCAATAACCTACCCAGAATAGCTTTAGCCAATCTTACCTGCTGTCAAATAGCGACAGCAGGTTAATGCAAACTTTTCACTACTACTCATGTTTTAAATATGGGATCAAATTGTGGCAATCAAAGCCACACTCACATCTCTCAAGAAAGTTTGATCTCTGACAGATGGTGGGTGAAGGGTTCTTGCCATAGACCCCCCTACCCCCACGGCAGAACCATGAAGGCAGGAGATCAATGGCAGTCCTGACAGACGGAGCCTGTGAATGGGACGTTGCCACGGTTCCTCTCGGATTACCGGTCCTCTGATCCTGGCAGCGCCGTAGGACTTTCGACCCCCGCGCCCGCAGTTTTCATCCAGCACCCGTTGCAGAGCCTCACTGCGACTGTGGACTCGACTTCTGGACAAATCAGACCCAGACTCCGAATCACTTGGTGGAGGACAACCAAAACTCAGTCCTTGGACGGGTAGCTGAGTGGCGGCCCTACCACCGATAGGCCTGTATCGAGGCCTGTGTCCTCGCCAGATAGCGGGGGCTAAGGGCGGACCCGGGCTCACCATAGCCTGGCCTTCTCCGCCGTCGATCCGGTCGTTTTCTAGAAGCTCCGGATCAAGCGCCAGCTAGGGCGCTCAACAAATACTTCCGTCTCAACCCAACTGGGTTGTACCGGTACAGCCTGGAGGGTTTTCCCAATGAGGAAAAACACTTCAGTCATGATCGAAATCAAGATTAGCGTGGCGTGGTGCCTGTTTGGCATTGCCGCCATTTTGAAGGTCCTGATTTGATCTCAAGGCGGTGTCCAATTTGGGCGCCGCCTTTTCTGATTCATACGCCAGTGATTCGGTACTGGCAATGGGTTTTTTCCCACTTTCCTATTGCATAGTAGGATTATTCCCACTATATTGTTTCCATCAACGGAGGCAATCGAGATGTTCAGCACGGATTATTTTTTCGAAGAAATCCCCGTCTGCATAGGCGATGTCGAGGTCATGATGGTGACCGGAACGGCCACGCTTGAGGGTGAAGACGGCGCTCATGATTACGGCTTTTGCGTTGTGGATATCGTGCTCGACGGCAACCTTGATGGTTCCTATCGCGACAAGCGGACGGTCCATCTGGATCCCGGTGCTGCCATTTTTCAGCAGCTTCTTTTCAACCAGATCGCGAAGCGGATCGAGAAATCCAAGGACGCCTCCGAACACTTCTACGCCGAGCTTGAAGCCTTCCACGGGGAGGCAGCGTGATGGCAGGCACATACAGAATTTTCTTCGAGAAGTACGAAACCCCGGAACGCCGTATTTCAGAGGCATTCCATGTCAGTGCCGAGAGTTTCAGAGGAGCATACAAACAGGCCAACGACATTCTCACCGGCATGCGTGCATGCTCCAACGCTGAGATCGATATCCAGAGCATCGAACATGAGCTTGGTGGTGGTTGCCCAAGGTGCGTTAGCGGCTGGCTGACCAAAGAAGAATTCGATGCTCAGTTCAGCGATCCGAGCGTCACCAATGGAAAGGCGGTGGCGTGATGGCCGGCGCAACTCAAGAGCAGATCAGCGAAGCAATTCGGATCATCCAAATGAGTGGTCGTGACGATGCTATGACGCTCATGGTCCATGCGTGTATCCGCGCCGTGGAACACCAATCCCAAAACGAAGCTGCATGCTTTCTCGAGGCTGAGCACGAAGCTGAATATGCGTATCTCGCTACTGCCTTCAGTTGGGATCGCCCTTCCCCCGATTCTTCGATGGAGGATGAGATCAACGAAGCGGCCCTTGCGCTAGCTGTCGCTAATGCAATCGGCAATCCGGATTTGGAGTAGGACGATGCCCCTCACCTGGATTGAAAAGCTCCTGCTGATTTCAATCGGCTTCTGCTTGGTCCCGCCCATTGCGTACCAAGCCTATGTGCGGCTGCTTCGGCAAACTGTCGAGGGGTGCATGTGATGGATATCGACCGCGACCAGTTCGAGAGCGCCGGCGACATCGCTGCAAGCATGATTGCGCAGCTTTCCGAGGACAAGCGTTGGGACGGCGAAACCCCTATCAGTGAGCCGGGCGTATATGTCGGCATTTCGCTCGAGGACTATCACGACAACACCAAACTTCTCGACGGCCCGAGCGTTTCAAAATCAAGCCTGATGCGGTTGGCGCCACCTCTCGGCAACCCGAAAAAGTTCTGGTCCTTCTGGGCGCACAATCCGAACCGGATCGAGGAAGAACCGAACAAGGCCATGAATTTCGGCCGCGCCGTTCATGCGCTGCTGTTGGGCGATGAGGTTTTTGCAGAAAAGTTCGTCAAACGGCTTGATAAGGCACCAGACGGGCGCGCCTGGAACGCCAACAATCTGACTTGCAGGGCGTGGCTGAAAGAGCAGGCCGAAATTGGTCGAACGGTCATCACGTCCGACCAGCTCGAGCAGATCAAGCGCATGGCCGAAGACGCTGCGCAATACGATCTGGTTCGCATGGGGCTTTTGAACGGCCGCGTCGAACGGTCGATGTTCTGGGAGCATCCAAGCGGTATCTGGCTCAAGTCTCGGCCTGACGTGATCCCAACAGATTCGGGAATGTTCGCGGATCTCAAAACAACCGGTGATCTCGACAGCGATTTCCTTGAGCGCCAGAACGGGGCGAACGGCTACTACCTGCAAGCCGCCCTCACCCGCATGATTTGCCGCGGGCTCTCCATCCCGTTCGAGAGTTTCACCATCATCTACAGCCTGTCGAAGGAATACGGCGACACCGATCACCGCGACGTGTCGGACTTCGACATGGATCGCGGCGAGAAGGTCATCGACTACTGCATGCACAAAATCCGCGAAGGGTTGGACACCGGCATTTGGGAAGGTGCCCGCACCTATGTGCGCGAGGAACGTCCGTTGCACCTCAAACAGTGGACCGCTGACCAGATCGATCACGAGCTCAAACGGTTCGACAAGGAAACATTGGAGGCAGCCGAATGAACACGATCGCCAAAATTGAAGAAAAGATCAATCCGGAGATTTCCCGCAATATCAGTGTTGGCACGTCCGGAATCACATTCGATAATGCTGGCCAGGTCATGGAGTTTGCTAAGATGATGGCGGTCTCGGGTTCTGCCGTGCCGCAATATCTGCAGGGCCACCCCGGAACATGTCTTGGGATTGTAGATGACGCTATTCGGTTGCGCATCAGTCCCTACGCCTTAGCTCGCAAGAGCCACGTCATCAATGGCAATCTTGGTTATGAGGCCCAGGTTCTTGCCGCAATTGTCATCCGTGACGCCCCTTTAAAGGAGCGGCCCAACGTCCACTATGAAGGGGAAGGCCAGGACCGGGTTTGCAAGGTCGTCGGCCACTTCAATGATGGTTCGGTGCGTGATTACAACAGCCCAAAGATCAAAGACATCAAACCGAAGAATTCACCGCTGTGGCAGAATGACCCTGATCAGCAGCTTGCTTATTACAGCCTGCGAGCCTTTGCCCGCCGGCACTGCCCTGATGTTCTGCTGGGAATGTATGACCGCGAGGAGCTGCAAAGCTTCCGAGGGCCTGATCAAGCCAAAGACATCACGCCGACGGCTGAGCGCCTGCGTGCTCACAAGCAAACACAGGAAGTTGGTGACGCGCAAGAAGGCTTCGACCCTGACCACGTGTCATCAGAGGTCGAGAACGCCGCTGGTGAATTTGAGATCGAGCAGAACACAATACCTGAGCCCGACAAATCCCTTCCGTCGGATCAGGAGCAGGCAGATGACGACGTTGCCGCCTCCGAAATGTCAACGTCTGAAACTGCCGAAAGTGAGGGTGACGGAATCGCATCAGGGCCGTCACCCTCCGACAATTCAAACGCTGAGGAACCAGAACTTGCCTCAGCCGATGGGGGCAGTGATGGCCTGACCGGGGATGTGCTGCCCCCTGAAGAACCGGAAAAGGGCGAACTTGACACCCGCTTTATCGAAGCGTGCCGCCAAATGCTGGCCATACCGATTTCGGGCAAGAGCAGCGATGAACAGTTCAAGGAACTTGCGGAGCTCAATACGTTCTGGCGAGGCAACCTGCCGACGAACAACCACAGGCGCTTTGGAACGGTCTGCAAATCGGTGATGTCCGTCATTCACGGCGACAACACCCACAAGCGGGTAGTCGAATATTTGTCCGGTGTCATCGGCTGTGAGCCTTCGGAATTGGAGGCGGGTCATGGCTGAAAACTCCAACATCGAATGGACAACGCATACGTTTAATCCGTGGATCGGATGCACGAAAGTCAGCGCCGCTTGTGATGATTGTTATGCTGAGGCATGGGACAAACGCTTTAATGGCGAGCGCTGGGGGCCGAAAGCCGCGCGCACCCGAACCAAGCCCGGAAATTGGAGGAAACCGCTTAAATGGAACCGGGAGTGCCCGATCATGGGACCGCGGCCGCGTGTGTTCTGCGCCTCACTCGCCGATGTTTTCGACAACCACAAAAGCATCAAAAAGGAATGGCGGGATGATCTTTGGCGACTGATCAGGGGCACGGTCAATCTCGATTGGCTTTTACTGACCAAGCGACCGCAGAACATCGCCCGCTTCTTACCGTCTGATTGGGGTGAAGACGGCTACCACAACGTCTGGCTCGGCACGACGGTTGAAAACCAGGTCGAGGCAAACAGGCGCATCCCGGCGCTGTTGAACGTGTCGGCCAGAATACATTTCCTGTCGTGCGAGCCACTGCTTGGTCCACTCGACCTCCCGAACATTCGCGTGAACTGGTGCAGCACACCGATTGATGCGTTTACAGGCAAGGATGAAAAAGGTGTGCAGCGCTTCGGGCACAGCCTCGATTGGGTAATTACCGGTGGTGAGAACAGTCTCAATTTCCGGCCGGTTGATGAAGACTGGTTCCGCGCTCTACGCGATCAGTGCGATCAATATCACGTTCCATTCCTGTTGAAGCAAAAGGAAGGCCGCAATCAGCGCGAGATCAAGGCTAAGGGCCGCGAACTCGATGGTGTCGTGCATGACGAATACCCGGAGCCGACACAAACATGAGCGCCTTCCGGATCATCAAGCCGGATTTGGCAACTGCATCCAAGGCCACGGCACCGGTTAAGAACCGGCCATATCTGTCCTGGCTGCACAAACTGCCGTGCATAGTGACGCTGCAGGTCACCATACAGGCGGCGCACCTGTCGACCGCGAACCGCGCCTATGGCCATCTGGGACGAGGCAAGGGCCGCAAGGCAAGCGACAGGTGGATACTCCCCCTGTGCCAAGCAAAGCACGATGAACAGACGTATTTGGGCGATGAGCTCAAGTTCTGGCGCCGGTATGGGATCAACCCCCATGTGGCGTGCCTGACGCTGCACGGACTGTGGACCGATCTGGGTGACGACGCGACCGAGTTTGCAACGGCAATCATTTTATCTCGGGAGATTGGACGATGAGCGATCTACTCACCCCCGAAGCCGCGGCCACCAGATTGGGAATATCCACAAAGCAACTGCTTTCCCTGACCCGACTAGGAAAGATCCGGTACATCAATGTAGGCTTGGGCGGTAAGCGGGAAACACGCCGCTACGACGAAAGTGACCTCGAAGCCTTCATTGAAGCAGGGAAGCAAGTCCAATGGCCGTCCAAAAGCGCCCGAACTGGAAAACGTACCGGTACGACTTCCAATATTGTGGACGTCGATTTTCTGGAGACACGCACCAGACAACTAAAAGAGAAGCGCAAGCAGTAGAGCGAGAAAAGCGGGCTGAGGTCAAAGACCTCCACAAAAAGCTGTCCTTGGACTCTGCCGGCCCCATGACGTTCAAAGCCGCCGCAAGCCGCTGGTATCAGGAAGTAGGCCAGCACCATGAAAACGAAGAAACCACCGTCACAGATCTGAATTGGCTAAAGCGGCATATCGGTCCCAACACCCTGTTGCATGACATCACTGACAGCAAATTGGCTGAACTGGTTGCCAGACGGCGCGGCGAACACAAGTGGGGCCGCAAAGAGTTGGGCCTGGTCGCAAACACAACCGTCAATCGATCTGTTACGCAGCGCCTTCGACACATCATCCTGCGTGCCAAGAACATCTGGAAGGTCCAGGTGCCCGACATCAAGTTCACGGATCACCTTCTTGACGAGCCACAGGAGCGCGTCAGGGAAGCCAGTATCGGCGAAGAAGCTGATATCCTCTCACAACTCACTCGTGGCTATGACGACGCCATACGCTTTGCGTTCGACACCGGATGCAGGCGCATGGAAATTCTCGGCATGGAGTGGTCGCACGTGGATTTCTTCTCCGATCGCTTCACGGTTACCGGCAAGTACGGAAAGATCCGAACCCTTCCAATGAGCGAGACAGCCAGAGCGTTGTTGTGGGATCAACGCAGTCATCACCCCAGCAAGGTGTGGACATACGAAGCGCAGCGAACACTCAAGAAGCAGGGCATTATCCGCGGGCAGAGATACCCGCAGACTGAGGCCGGACTAAAGACGGCTTTCCGCAGAGCGACCGAACGGGCTGGCGTGGAGAACTTTCGGTTTCACGATACCCGCCACACGGCCGCTACACGCATCTTGAGGGAAAGCAATTTGCGAATTGTCCAGGATATTCTCGGCCACTCAGATCCGAAGACAACGACAAAATATGCCCATGCGACAGACGACGATATCAGGCGTGCGATGAACGCCGCATCATCAAAAATGAAGGTGCAGAAGTGAGAAACGAGAACATAACGGCAACTGTTATGGGATTTTTATGGGACTTTGTGTTCCGTTTTGCGCCCCTACAGTCCTTATGTTCCGCTTTTCTTCTAAATCGACAAATTTTTCGCTTGCGTCGAATCCTCGCAAAGCCTATGGAAATCAGGCCTTTTCGGCAGGTCGGAGCGTAGCGCAGCCCGGTAGCGCACTTGACTGGGGGTCAAGGGGTCGTGGGTTCGAATCCCGCCGCTCCGACCATAATTCCGCAACTTTCAATGTTAACTGCCTGACGATACTGGCAAATCCAGTTCCGGCAGTGCTTTGTCGCGTGCCAACAATAATTCCCAAATTAGCGGCTGCCGGTTTATGCTCTCACGACAAGCCGCAATATCAGCGGCGGCAGGTTATCGACGTGAGACCGGCGGAAGGTGTGGTTTTTCATGCGTGCCAAATGGATCGCCCTTGAGGTTTTTCTGGCAGCAGGCGTGTTGCTGACGTGGTATTTCATCGTCCACTCAAAATCCTATCCGCAAGTTGAGATGCTCCGATGGCTGGATGCGGCCGAGGCGACGGAAACATTCCAGGACGACATTGCCACTGATAGGCTACGCTTTTTCGTAGTGAACGGGATTACCGCCGCGATACCCGGCGTGGGACAAACCAATTACGAGCGTTGCTATAAAGAAGTGCGGCTTGAGA
This sequence comes from Hoeflea sp. TYP-13, assembly GCF_040932035.1. Lineage (NCBI taxonomy): Bacteria > Pseudomonadati > Pseudomonadota > Alphaproteobacteria > Hyphomicrobiales > Rhizobiaceae > Hoeflea > Hoeflea sp. TYP-13. Next base: position 1,620,861 of record NZ_JBFRBB010000001.1, on the reverse strand, counting down.
ACATCAAGGGCACCTCAGATAAATTCGTGAACGATGAGCATTTTCGGTTGAACACGCGCGCCCGCGATTTTGCCGCGTCTTATAATCTTCTCATGCGCGAATACATCGATCGTCAGAAGGGGCGAGACTGTGACATTCAATAGGTGCTCCCGCTTGATATTCGACAGCTTTACCGGCCCAGTGAGCGCTCCATCGCGTTGCGCTGGCACGCACGCTAGTTGATATCGGTTCTGCTCGGACCTGTCGGACCTGAGAAGGGGATACCTTTCACGGCCAGCCCCATCAAAGTGGCAACGTGCAGTATCATTTCAACCGTTCCGGCGGGAAAGGTATCGGCAAGATATGCACGATCAAATGCTTCCGGATTTTCCGGATCGAAGCTATCCGACGACGCAATGAGATCTGCCGCCACCTGAATCTCCAGATACAGTTTTGCAAGGCGCTCCCATGCCGCAGCCGTTTCCTTGGGATATGTGTCACGCCCCAAGCCACACAGCTCGCAGGCTCTTGCAATGTCTCTACTGAAACCGTCGTTTTGCATATTTTCCGCCATACAACACCCGGCACAATGGTTGTTGCACCCGGCTGGTATTACACTGCTGCTGTGGAATCCTGCCGATACTTTCAAGCTCAGAATAATCACAAGACCAACTTCGACTTTCGCAAATCCATCTGCTGGCCCGGTGAGTGATAATTCAACCCCACAGTTTGTGTTTGATTGTTAACACCGCAAAATGTCAAGAAAAATTGAGATATTGCATAAAATTTATTCAGGAAATGCGTAACATCTAACACTATTTGCTAATCGTCACCTTTTCTGGATACAGCAAAACTCATTTACGTAAATAAACTTAGCCATCAGTATTTGGGCAATTTGACAATCCATTGCCCGGCGAGAACAGCGGAATCCGCGTCTTATGGGGCAGCGGCGCAATGGGGATACAAACGGTGTTTGTATCCCCATGCCGGCGGCAAATATTGCAGCGAGCTTCGCGCCTCTCTCGCTGGACATTTACGCCGCCCGGGACATCGTCTGAACTCAGTCGCGGCTGAGCGGCCGGACCGGATCGTTTTTGGAAAATAAAGAACTGCTGATTGTGCAACCTACGGCTAAACACCGGGTGTGCGCATCAAAGCTTCCTGGTGATTTGCTTCTCCCCGCTTGAACAGTGTCGCCCGCCCTCTGATTTCTCAGAACCCCTGTAGCAGTCTATATTATTACTGATCGTAGTTAATAATATCAAGGGAAAATCCTTGAGAATACGCAAATCAACACCCGTTCGAGCCAACACCCTTTACGGATACTATAGTCGGACAAAACATGCTGTGTGGCAAAGAACCCTTCATTTGCACACATTAGCGGGCACCACCAACTATCTGCTGGCGCGGAAGTAAATAGTGCCCGAACCCGTCGCCCCGAAAGCATCCACGAACATGGCAACGTTTTTTGCCTGCGCAGGCATTGTCCCGGAGTTGACTTTAACTTTGTAGACAAGTTCGGATCCGCTCAACTGAACCGCGAGCAACTCGACGACCAGGGGTTCCGTCGCCTCTTCGCCGGCAATGGCAATTGCGGCATTTGGTGGATCCGCCTTAAAGCCGTCCTTTTCTTCGTCGTTCCACAATTTCGAGAACGCTTCGTGGGTCATGTGCCCCGCGTCACGGACCGGTCTGTCTGTAAAAAAGAATGTCGAGGGGGCAAGTTCGCCAAGGGTCAATTTGCCATCATCATAGGTGAGTGTGCCGGCCTGCTGCACAAACAGATATGAGGCGACAATCGGAATTTCCTTTGGCTCACTGTCCTTGCCGGCGATCGCGTCTCCTGTCTGCTTTATGCCCTTTTCGATCGCTTCACCGGTCTTGTCGACGCCCTTTTCAATAAACTCGCCTGTCGCCTTCAGTCCTTTACCGAGGTCCTTCAGGACCTGAGCGTGGGCAATATTGGCCACGTGGAATAAAAGAAACAGCGCTGCAGCCATAGTGACTGCGTCATGTAAAATGCGTTTCCTCATGAATAGGATCCTTGCTGACTGATGCCGGTCGACTGGCTGTACTATAGCGGCGTTGAATTAACGAAGCCAAGGCACGCAATTACGCCATTTAGACCTCGAGATATTGCCTTGTGGCTGAAATCTGGCCTTGCATTTGCCGGTCTGCCACAATTCAAACACATTATCCCGCGATGGACTGCCCGCAAATGGCGGGGCAACTCAAAACAGCGGAATATAACGGATATTCCGGACCGCCGGGGCAATTACAAAGATCAATAAAATGCAGAAGCTACATCTCGGCATGCTTGTTGCCGCAATCTTTCTGGCGGGCTGTTCGTCGACGGTCGCCGGTGGAAAATCAGCAACCAGCGCGCAAGTTTCCGTCGCAAAGGCCGACATTGTGCAGTTCGACAAGCTTGCAGGCTACAACAGCGCACAGACCAGGATAGCCAATAAGATTACCGCCCGTTTTGCTGCTGCCGGTTATGGCCCGGCCCAGCAGATCGCCGCGGTCTCGGTCGCCATTCGGGAATCGACCCTCAATCCGAACGCGCGCAATCGCGGCTGCAACTGCTATGGCCTTTTCCAGATGAACCGCAGCGGCGGTCTTGGCAAGGGACACACAGTCGCCAATCTGACGAACGCCGATTACAACATCTCGCTGATCATCAAGGAAGCCAACCGCTTTTCAAGCTTTGCGTCGGCAAAAACGGTCGACCAGGCGGTCAGCGCGTTTGTGCGCAATGTCACCCGCCCCGCCGACAAGCCCGGCGTCGTACGCGCAACTCAGCGCACCGCGCGTAAGGTCGAACAATCAGCAAACAGCCGCTCCCTTGCTTTGCTCGGCGATTAAGCAATTTTGCAAATCGCCCGCCCGCCGCTCAAATTTGGCAAGACACGCTTAAAGAAAATGCAGTAGGTTGCAGACATATATATTAGACCCTCCGTTCTGAAACGTATGGGAATAGAACATGTTGCGCATCCTCGTTGATTTCTTTTCCGGCATTGTCCGCGTGCTGGCAGTGGTCTGCATCTTTGGCGGCGCCGTGGCTGGTTACCTTCAGGCTCCAAGGATGGACGTAGAGCCGTGGGCCGGAGCGCTGATCGGCTTTGCCACGGGCTTTCTTGTCGCATCGGTTGTCGGCGGACTGCTTGCCTGTTGCATCCTGATTGAAAATCATCTGCGCGTTCTGGCCGATGCACAGGTAGCGGCGCTGAAGAAGCCGGCAGCGGAAGAACAGCCTGCCGAGGAAAACGCCATCGAACGGGCCGAACGCATTGCCAGCTATGCGCGCCAGTACCGCCAGCAAGTTCCGACACCCGGTACGCTGCCGGCCCAGCAACCGGCGGTGGAAGCACCGCCGGCTGAAGAGGAAAAGGCCGACCAGCCGAAGACCGGCTAACCGGTCAGTCCGGGCAACCAGAGCACTATCGACGGAAACGCCACCAGCACCGCAATGGTGATCGCATCGGCGACGAAGAACGGCGATGCGCCGCGGAAGACATCCTGTACGGAAATATCCGGCCGCACCCCGGCAACAACGAAGCAGTTGAGACCGATTGGTGGCGTGATCAGGCACAGTTCCGCCATCTTGACCACCAGGATGCCAAACCAGATCGCACAGCCCGTGCCGGAAACACCGAATGCGCTGTCCGCGGCCGCCACATCAACACCGCCATTGAGCGCGATCACCGCCGGATAGACCACTGGCAGTGTCAGCAGCAGCATGCCAATGGCGTCCATGAACATGCCGAGCACCGCATAGGCGAGCAGGATCAGCACCAGCGTCAGCATCGGACTTTGCTCAAGCGAAGTGATCCAGTCGGAAAATGCGCCCGGAAGATCCGCAAAGCCCAGAAAGCGCACATAGATCAGCACGCCCCAGATGATTGTGAAGATCATCACCGCCAGTTTCGCGGTTTCCATCAGCGAATCACGGAACTGCTTCCAGCGCATGCCCTTGTAGACTGCCATGCAGAAGACAACGAAAGCACCGAGTGCACCGCCCTCCGTCGGCGTGCCCCAGGCATCGCCGCCGAACGGATTGTAGATGAAGCAGATGATGATGACGACGACAAAGACTATCGGCATTGCCGGCGGCAGAGACCGCAAACGCTCACCCCACGTAAAACCCGTGACCGGGGGTCCGAGTTCCTTGTAGCCGACCGCCATCAGAACAACGAGGCCGCCATAGATCAACGCCGACACTGCCCCCGGCAGGAAGCCGGCGAGCAACAGCATTCCGACATCCTGCTCGACGATAATCGCGTAGATGACGAGGATCGCCGATGGCGGGATGAGCGAGGCAAGTGTGCCACCGGCCGCAACGACCCCGGCGGCGAAGCGTTTGTCGTAGCCGAGCTTGAGCATTTCGGGTATTGCAATGCGGGCAAAGACGGCGCTGGTGGCGACCGAAGCGCCGGACACGGCGGCAAAACCGGCCGTGGCGAAAACAGTCGCAACCCCAAGCCCGCCAGGCAGCCATCCGACCCAACGCTTTGCGGCTTCGAAAAGCGCCTTGGTCAGACCGGCATAATAGGCAAGATACCCTATCAGAATGAAGGTCGGGATCAGCGACAGGGCCTGGGATGAAACCTTGGAGTGCGGCACCTGACCAGCGGTCTTCACGGCAACTGTCAGCGCCCAGACAAAGGCGGACGGGTCATAGCCCTTCTTGGCCCAAAAAATCCAGATAAGCCCGGCAAGGCCGGCAAGTGCCGCCGCGAAGGCGACGCGCATGCCCAAAACGACCATGACCAGCATGAAGCCTGAAACGATGAGGCCGATATCGATGGGTTCCATCAGGCGCCCTCCCCGTTATCGAAACCCGAGACGGTCTCCGCTTCGTGTGCGGCCTGGGTCGCCGCATCCTCGATCATCGGCACGGCGACCGGTTTCGAAGTGCCGGTTCGTATCGCCCGCGCATAACCCCACAGCTGCAGGAACAGACGCAAAGACAGGACCGAAAAAGCGATCGGCGCCAGCAGTTTGCCCGGCCACAGCGGAATGGCGATATCCATTGAGCTGTCGCGGCTCCAAAGCGGCGCGGAAAAATCGAAGGAACGGTCGAAATGGGCGTAGGTGCCCCAGACAAGCAGCACCATCAAAATGAACATCGCGGCGGTCGATACGAATTCGGCAAGCCATAAAACACGCCCCGACATCATACCGACGACGATGTCCATGCGGATGTGTCCACCGAGGCGCTGGCAATAGGAAACGGCGATGAAAGCGATCAGCGGCATTGCCTGCTCGATCCAGTCGACATAGCCAGGCAGCGGTTGATTGAAAAAATTTCGTCCAGTTACGCTGACAACGGCAAGCACCATCAGCGAAAAGACCGCCAGCCCGCCGAGCAGAGCCAGCTGGCGTTCGAGCCAGAACAACGCCCTGTCAAGGCGGCTGAGCAGAGTGCCGTCCTCAAGTACCGATGATGCTCCCGACATCATCCCCTCCCGTCATACGTAATTGCCCGCATCCGGTTTTTTTTGGATGCGGGCAATGAAAGCGAACTCAGTTTTCCGAGACGGTCTTTATCGTCAGGTCGTAGAGTTCTTGGGCCGGAAGACCGCGTTTTTTGTTTTCCTCGATCCATGCCTTGGCTGCGGGTCCGGCTACCGCTTCGCGGAAGGCTGCCAGTTCCGCTTCGTCGTAGGTGACGGATTCAATGCCCTTTTCAGAGAGCACCGGCCCCCAGGCATCCATGGTCTTGCCATTGTAGGTATCGACATAGTGCTTGAGCGCTTCGTCAACGGAGCCAAGCAGGGCTGCCCGATGTTCTTCAGACAGATCGTTGAGCGCGTCGGTGTTGACCACGACCGGACAATTGACCGTCCCGGGATTGAGATTCGTTGTCCACCAGTTGGCCGTTTCGACCGTTCCGAACGACATATGCGCATGCGGAGCAAAGGCAACCGCTTTGACAACGCCGGAGTCAAGGGCCTGGCGCACTTCCGATGCCGACATTGAGGTGGGCACGGCGCCGACGGCGGCCATGGCCTTGCCGATACCGCCTGTAGCGCGCACGGTGAGGCCTTCATAATCCTTGAGGGTCTTCGGCGGCGCACCAACGCCGGCAATGTTGTACTGCGGCAGCGGCGACGGCATCAGCAGGGTCGCATTCCAGCGGGCCATGTCCTCCTTCGTTGCGGGATGATCATAGATGGCCCTGGAAACCGCGATTTCCTTTTCCAGCGAATCGACGCCCAGGAACGGCAGTTCCAGAACTGTGATCGACGGGTTCTTGTCGGCGTGATAGCCGGCGCAGAACTGCGCCATCTCAAAAGCACCGATGGAGATGCCGTCGAGGTTTTCGCGGTTCTTCGAAAGGCCGCCATAGGAAAGGTTCAGCGTGAAGTCGCCATTGGTCTTGGCGGAAACGAGTTCGGCCAGCTTTTCAATGTGCTCGGTAAACGCACGCCGTTTTCCCCACAGCGATACGTTCCATTCCGTTGCGAAGGCTTCGCCGGCGATGAGAGCGCTCATCGCGGTCAGAGTTGCAAGCGTCAGCGTTTTGCGGATCATGTTGTCCTCCCATGAATAATAGCGCAGTCGTGATATTCGCACAGGACGGCGGGCAATATCTTCGATGTTATCCGCAGGCAGTCATGAGGCTGCCCTGCGGATTTCCGCAGAGCGGTTCGGCCGGTCTTTCGCTTGACTTCCGGACGAGTGAGACCAACATTGGCGATATGTCTCTCCCCCGCACTGCTAACCTATTTTGCCACATATCCATGCGTTTACCCATGGCCCAGTTGTTGAGTGCATAATGCGAATATTTGCGGTTTCCGACCTGCATGTCGATTATCGGGAAAATGCGCGCTGGGTATCGGAGATCTCACGCGTCGATTTTACGGACGACGTACTGATCCTGGCAGGCGATATCTCCGATTCCCTTGAACGCATCGAACGCACGATCAGATCCATGGCGGAGCGCTTCAAAAAGGTGCTCTATGTTCCGGGCAATCACGATCTCTGGGTTCTGAGAAGCAAAGGTGTTGCAAACTCCTTCGACAAATTCGAGAAAGTTCGCGCTGCTGTCGAGGAAAGCGGCGCGTCTCTCGACACATTCCACGGGCGGACGACGACGATCGTCCCGCTTCTCGGCTGGTACGACTATACGTTCGGAGAGCCGTCGGCAGAACTGAGGCGACGGTGGATGGACTACCGCGCCTGCAGATGGCCTGCTGAAATGCTTGAACGCGACGTTACCGAACATTTTACCGGACTGAACGAACCCGTCCCGCGACCGGAAAACCCCGTCGTTATCAGCTTTTCCCACTTCATGCCGCGCATCGACCTGATGCCGACATTCGCACCGCAGCGCGCCCGATTTCTTTTACCGATACTCGGCACCGAATTGCTTGAACAGCAGATCCGCAGGATCGGATCGTCGATCCACATATACGGACACAGCCACGTCAACCGCCGGGCGGTGCGCGACGGGGTGGTCTACATCAACAACGCCTATGGCTATCCATCCGAGGGATATATAACGGCAAAGAGGTTGTTATGCGTGCATGAAGACGCCGCATGAACGTTATCGGCCGGAGCCGTTAGTTGGGGCCTAACCGGGGTTCGGGGCATCCAACCGTTTGACATAGACGGTTATCGGCCCACGCAGCGAGGTTTCCAGCCGCAGCGGGAGCCATCCCGCCTGTACGGAAAGAAACGTCTCGGCATCGGTGGATGTATAGAGCGCATCAAAGCCCAGTGCCCGTGCCTGGTCCGCGATTGCAGCGACCAGGATGGTTCCAATTCCCCTTCGTCTTCTTTTCGGATCAACCAGAAGCGCGCCAAGCCAGGGTTCTTCGCCCGGCCGGCTGCCGACAGAACTGCGCCTGAGCGCCACGGTGCCGGCGATATTGCCATCTCCGTCCAGCGCCACAAGCGCCATCGGCAGCGCATCACGCCTGCAGCATTCGGCAAGGTCGTGCTCGGCATTGCCTTCGCCTTCCGGCCCGTAATGGGGCTCCCATTCGGCTTCAAACCAGCGGGCGAGCACCGGAAGACATTCCTGTTTGTCTGCCAGCGGAACAATACGAATGGCGTGTTCGGACCCGGGCATGGCGCTTCAAGGCGTCCAGGTTGCCGGCAAATTGAGTGGACCCCTGAATGCCCATCCGCCGACATTGACTTCTCCATCCAGCTTCAGATCTCTCAGCCGGTCGAAAATCATCGGCAGTGCCACCTCGGCCACCATGGAACGCGACGCGGCTGCGCCGGCGCAAAAATGCGGACCGGCACCAAAGGGCATGCTCTTTTGCGTATCGCGGGTGGCGTCGAAACGTTCCCCGTCATCGAAATAGGCTTCGTCACGGTTGGCGGAGCTGAACATGAAGAATATCCGTTCCTCCGGCTCGAAGGTCACGCCTCCGAATTCGTGGACTTGCGCCACGCGGCGCGGCGACATTCCAATCGGCGAAATCCACCGGCAATATTCCTCGAACACCTGCTGCCAGCCCACCTTCCCTTCCCGCACGGCGGCAAGCTGTTCAGGATGGGTTAAAAGCGCCCAGATGCAGCCGGCAATGGCATCGCGGGGCTCATTCTGCCCGCCGGAAATCGTCAGCTTGATATTGGCGCGAATGTTGTCGAGCGGCATGCCGGCTTCCAGCATCACCGACAAAAGGCTCTGATTGGGGCTCTTGCGCAAGACAGGCAGCATCTCGTCGATCGCCGCGTCAATCCCCGCGGTCGCCGCATGGCAGCGTATTTCAACCTCCGGATCGCCGATATAATTGGCAATGCCGTCGATCATGCCCTGGCTCCAGGCGTCCATGTCCTCGAAGCGCATATTGACAAGGCCGGTCATGGATTTGAGCGATTGTGCCGAAAGCGGCATGGCGTATTGCTCGACAAGATCGGCTGCGCCCGCCGGCTCCAGCGCATCGAGAATCGCCTCCGCGTGGCCCTCGAACTGCTGCTTCCACACGTCACGAACCGTTCGCACCGAAACGGCAGGATAGTATTGCTTGCGCTCGGCAAGATGCGCGTCCCCGTCCTTGCGCATCATGTTCTGCCCCATGAGCACGTTCATCAGCCCGCCTGGCTGGTCTGAAGAAAAAACCTCGATGTTCTTTTCGCAGGTGAAGATGTCGTCCCGTTTCGTAAACACCGTGGCGCCAAGCTGCGGCACAAAGGCGATGGGCACCTCTTTGCGCATCCTGGCGAGATCCGGATAGGGATCGGCCCAGAATGTTTCAGGATCGATTTCGTAATGTGGTGCTGTGGACATCGGAAGAGCTCGCTCTGCGGAAAGAAACAAGAGCCATTTAACAACCAATTTCTGCCGCCATCAACGCAGCGCAGCGGCGACAGTCATCCCGGCAGCATCGGCGTAGGAGAACTGACATGTCCGGCTGGGAAAATTGCGACGTCCCGATGGGGCTGATGGAGTAGATCGAACCGCCAATTGGCGCGGGCTTTCATCCCAGCCTATTCGCTCTTAAACACCGTCAGATAATCCTGGGCCTGGATGAGGGGCCGTCTTGGGCGCCAGAAATTCTCGATGACGAATTCGATGATTTGCGTTCTCTGATCGAGGGTGTAGCGATGGCCGTGCGGATAGAGCATGACCATCCAGACGACTGCCATATATTTTTCAAAATCGTCGACCCAGAACGTCACTTCGTGTGTTTCGGACGAAATATCCGCCTTGCGGAACACCGGATGAACCTTGAGTTCATCCTTGAGGAGCAGCAGATCCTGATTGGTTTGGGCACCAAAGAACATGCGGGAAAAATGGTGGTAGAGCCGCGTTGTCGTTCCTTCGCGCGTCTCGCGCGCCGACATCAGCGCAAAATGCATGGCACCGCCCGGTGCAAGAACCCGGTCATAAAGCGCTTCAACGAGTACCGGCCAGATTGCGGCACTGCTGTAATAGAGGCAATGGTGGAGCGTGACGAGATCGAAGGGCCGGCCGCCAAGCTTTGAAGAAAGGGTTCGCATGGCTGTCTGGGGATCGGCCAAATCCACCGTGTAATCCCCGCTGACCAGCGAAACACCTTCAATCATCTGTCGCTGCAGACGCTCGGCAACGATGGCAAGCGCAGTGCCGTCGATATCGTAAAGCCAGAGCCCCTTTTTGAAGGCGGCTTCAAGCAGCCTGAACTGTGGCTCGTCGGCAGAACCGATCGCCAGCGCGGAGAGCTCCTTTTCCCTGGGCGCAGCCTTGTGCAGCGTGCGAATCGTTTTCATAAGGCTGGCCGCGACATCCGCCTTTTCGTCGGTGTGGCGCGCCCAGATCTTGTTCTGCCGGAAGATCTGCGATTCAGCCACTTCCAGTCCGCGCTCAATGAGCTTGTCATTTGTCGAATTCAGCAATTTGCAGGCCCTTCTTAAAGGTGCCCCCATCAGGCATTTTCCTGTGTCGCCGCGCCCTATGTGGCGACGGTCGGCAACAAATTAAAGACTTCAAAACCCGGATTACCTGATACTATAGGCTAAGCGGGCCAAGGCGATATTGACGATGGATTAACGTTAAGGCCTTGAAAATAATGCGTATTGGATTGCGATACCCTATACCGGCACTGAAACATCGCCAACAATACCGCGCTGGTCAGAAAGATCATGGATACAGAAACGCTGGGTCGCTCCCGACTGATGAACCTGCTGGCAAAGCCGGGCGGCGTGTCGATGGACAGCCGGCTCAGGCGCTGGTTCATGAACCCGAAGCGCACGCTATTGGCGTCCGGCATCAAGCCGGGGCAGACCGTTCTGGAAGTTGGCTGCGGTCCTGGTTTCTTTACCCTGGACGCCGCGGAGTTGATTGGCGAACAGGGACGGCTCATTGCAATGGATCCGTTGTCGGATTACGTCAAAACACTCAAAAGCAAGGTCAGGCAAGCAGGCCTGAAGAATGTCGAAGTCCTGCAACGCGACGCGCTGAATACCGGGCTTGATGCAAATAGTGTGGACCTGGTTTTGCTGTTCGGCGTACTCCCGTTTCCGACATTGCCGCTCAGCCACCTTTTGCCGGAGATGCACCGCGTCCTCAAACCCGGGGGCTCCATGTCGGTCTGGTTGTTTCCGACCGCCGCCGTCGTTCCGAGCGCGATCATCCGGTCCGGCCTATTCCAATTGACGGGCAGACAAAACCGGGTCTTCAACTACCGGCCGGTATCAACGGCCATCAGGCAATAAACCATCCGGATGAAGTTTCATTTGGCTGTTGGGCGTCCTTCGAATACGCTTTCCGGTCATGACACGAACCGTTGCCCTGTTGTTTATGTTATTGCTGCTGCCCTTCAGGCCGTTACCGGTGTTGGCGCAGGTGGAAACGGATCTCGAGCTGGTTCTGCTGGCGGACGCAACCGGATCGATCGATGACGCTGAAATCCGGTTCCAGAGAAGCGGATATGCCGAGGCAATCACCAGCCCTCAGGTGATCAATGCCATTCGCAACAATGCGGTTGGCAGTATCGCCCTCACCTATGTGGAGTGGGGCGATTTCACCTCCCAGGATGTAGTTGTCGGATGGACCAGAATAGACAGTCTTCCGTCGGCCCAGGCATTTGCCGATCAGCTGATGAAAGCACCCCGGCGCGCCCGTGGCCGCAATGCCATCGGCACCGCGCTCCTTTTCGGCAAGGCGCTCATTGAAAGCAATGGATTCAACGGCCTCAGGCGGGTGATCGATCTGTCGGCTGACAGCGCAAACAACTGGAACGGGACCGATATCGAAACCGCCAGGTCTGAGGTGGTCAAGGCCGGTATCATCATAAACGGTCTTGCCATTTTATGCCGCCACTGCAGCGGACGGCCGGTGAGCTATGACCTGGAGGCGGCCTTTGCCAGGGACATAATCGGTGGCCCCGGTTCGTTCGTGATTACGGCCGAAAACGCCGACAACTTTGCTGCCGCGGTCCGGCGCAAGCTGGTGCTGGAAATCGGGGGCTATCAAGGGAACAGATCGTTTGCGAGCGCCAAGCGTTCGAATGAACCGCCGCGCTTAAACGAATGACGGCGGCTCCGGCGCTCGTGGGTCAGGTGCCCGGCTGACGGCAGAGGGTAACAGCTCAACCGTTTGCGCGTTTGGGCCTGTCTGCTAACATCGGACAACCGATAAAATGCCGTCCAAATCAACTCAGCGAGGGATGCCATGCCACTTCAACCCATAGCGGAAAAAGCGGTTGCCCAAATCAGCGAAGCCGTATCAGCGTCTCTGTCCGATGACGAGCGTGCAAAGATTTCCAAGATCGTCGAACAGGCCGTTATCGATGCAGCGGTAAGCGCCTCGCAGCGCTGTGCTCATGTTGTCGGCGCTCATCTGGAGCATGAGGAAGACAAGGCGCATCAGCTCGCCGAGCAATTGAAACAGGAAGAAACGGCGCTGATCGCCAATCTGATGGGCATGCGTTAGTTCATTCAGGCTGGCTTGCGCGCCAGATAGACCGTCTGCGTGAAGGGTCTGTTGTCCTGAAGCGGATTGGGGAACGTTACGGGCTCCGCCCGTGCCGCCTCAAAAACCGAGCCGAGGCGTTCGGTGAATGCGTCATCGGTTTTTGCGTCCGACCACAGGCCCATGACGCCGCCGGGATGAAGATGCGCGGCAAGCCGTTCAAGTCCTTCGTTTGAATAAAAACCGTCGCTCCTTTGGTCGAGCAAATGGTCCGGCGTGTGGTCGATATCGATCAGGATCGCGTGATATTTGCGCCCTGGCGTATCCAGGTCGAAACCGCCACTTGATGCGGCAAGCGCGAAAAAATCCCCCTGAATGATGCGACAGCGCGGATCTTCCTTGAGCGCCGGCTTGAGAGGCACCAATTCCTCCTCATGCCAGCGGATAACGGGTTCGAGCATCTCGACCACGGTGAGTGAACGAACGGCCTCATTTTCCAGCACGGCACCGGCAGTATAGCCGAGGCCCAGACCGCCAACCACAACGTCCAGCCCCTCGCCGGTCAGTTCGGCAAGACCAAGACGCGCCAGCGCAACCTCCGACGCTGTAAACAAGCTCGACATCAGGTGCTCGTCACCGAGCATGATTTCAAAAACATCCACACCCAGCGAAAGAAGGTGCCGACGGCGCAGGCTGACGGCGCCGATCGGCGTCGGGCAATAGTCGATTTCCTCGAAATATTTGCTCATTTTCAGCCTTTCGTTTCGCTATTTCGCCGCAAATATCATGCGGTAGCGGTTACCGTTATCCAGGGTTCGATTTCTCCGGCAAGACCCGGACCTTCCCCGAGGCTGAAATCGTCAATGAAAAACCCCGCTTCGGTCAGATGGGCTGATAATTCGTCCTGCGTGTAGTAAGCGTAGAAACGGTCCAGCCGGTCGCGTTTCACGCCCTGACCAAGCTTCATGCCGATGTGAAAGACACCGCCGGATGCAATCGCCCGGTGGAGCGCATTGAGATGTTTGGGGAAATCTTCCGGCAGCGCATGCAACAGGCTGAAATTGGCCCAGACACCGTCATAGGTATCCGCTGCGTCGATGTCGTGGAAATTGGCCAGCCGGGCGCCGATATCGTGCGTTGAATTGGCAAGGTGTACCATCTCGGGCGACGCATCGACCGGATCGACCCGCAGGCCATGATCGCGCATAACCGCCGACGCGGAAGCGGGCCCGCATCCAAGATCAAGTACAAAGCCACCCGGACACACGCGTTCGATAAAACGGATCAGTGTCGGATCGGGTCTGCTGCGCCTCGTTAAACGAACATAGTCTTTGACCCGGGTGTTGTATGCCGCAATCGTTTTGCGATCGGTCATGGTGTCTTCACAGCTTTGAAAAGCGCCGCTTCTTTTCGGATAGAGAATATTCCGCCGCCACGTTCAAACTCCCTGGCGATCATTTGCTCCAGTCTGATTCTCTGCCCTTGGTCCAAACCATCACCCGGCGGCATGGAAAGAAGATAGTCGCGGACATCGTCGGGACTGGTACAATCGAGAAAATCGTCGCAACGGCTGACTGAGACATTCGAGAAATGTTCCTTCAAACACTCCTCTGCCCGATCAATCCCGAATGCCCGAGCTCCGGGATCGACTGACGGACCACCATAGGCTTCCGATGCGAGCGCGTGCAGTTCGCGCATATGGCTCATTCCATTCGTTGTTATGAACACCTGCCCGCCCGGTTTCAGAACGCGGGCAATTTCGGATAGGCCGTCATCGGGATTGGGCAGATGATAGAGCATATGCATTGCCATGACGTTATCGAATGTCCGGTCGGCAAAGGGTAACTGCCGTATGTCGGCAACCTGCCTATGAAATTCAATCGGCGACTTGAGAGCAGCGATATTCTTTTCCGCCGCCTCAATCATGCCGGCGGACTGATCGGTGAGCGTAAGATCGATTTTGCGGCGCACATTGGTCGGTGTGCACCAGAACCGGGCGGCACCACATCCGGCATCCAGCACTCGTGAATTGTCAGGCAGTTCCATGCGCCGGGCAACCCACTCGAACCAGTTTACCCGGGCATATTTTGAATGGAGCCGTCCGCGCGCCGCCAGATTGGACGCATTCCGATATTGCCTGCCGGTCATATGGACCCGCCGGATGGCTCGGTCTGCGCCTCCGCGGCCACGGCGCCCGCGCCGCCTGCCTGTTTTTCACCGACCAGCCGGAACACTTTTACCGGCTCGGACTTGCCCTTGACCACGAAGCTGCCGGCGGGCTCGAACTCGAACTCCGCGCCCACCTCGGCAACAATCTGGTCGCTGACAAGGATGATTGTCCTGGCCGTTCCGTCATCGATACTGTCGCAGACATCTTCGATGCGGCTGCAAGTGTTTACCGTGTCGCCAACGACGGTGTAGTTGATGCGGCCCGGCGCTCCGATATTGCCGACAATCAGCGGACCGCTGTGGATCGATATCTTTATCCTGATATCCGGTCCGCTCTCCTCCGTCGTCCTTTGGATGGCGAGCGCGGCGCGGCATGCGCGGGCGGCGGTATCAGCCTGTGCGTCCGGCGCGCCCCAGAAGGCCATAGCCGCATCGCCGATATATTTGTCGATCGTGCCGCCTTCGGCTTCGATGCATTTGTTGACAATGGCGAAATGGTCGTTGAGAAGCTGTGCCACTTCGCCCGGCGCCATGTCTTCGGACATCTTGGTGAAACCGGTGATGTCCGTGAACATCAGCGCGAGATTACTCTCGGTCGAGGCAACGGCACCGGAGCCACCTTGCGAAATTATGCGCCGCACCAGAGCCTTCGGCACGTAGGTCTCGAAGGTACGCAACCCATCCAACATGCGATCGAAAGATCTGATCTGATCGTTGATTTCGCGAATGAAGGATGCACGCGGGATCTCGATGTTTTCGAGATCGAGGTCGCCCACCTGCGCTTCCGCTTTCGACAACTGAACAATCGGGCGCGCCAGATAACGCGCCAGCAATATGCCCAATATGATCGCAACGATGAGCACAAGGAATGCAACAGCCGTCGAACCCAGAAGCCGCATGAACTGATCGCCGACATCCTGAACATTGGCATAGACACCGATCCGCCAGGGTTGTGGCCCATAGCCTGTAATTTCCTTGGTCAGGAACAGATAACCCTGGTCGTTGTACTCGACGATGCTGTTTTCGAAATCGCCCGGCGCCGGAGGCAGGTCGGTGTTGCGTCTCGGAAACTCCGACAGCACCCGGTCTGCAAAGCCCCTGAGGAATAAAAGGTTCAACTCCTTGTCGAGGATCGAGCGCTTTGCCAGTTGCTCCATCCTGGGATGAGCCAGAACATGTTTGTCCCCATAGAGGATGAAAGCGGTCATGCCGAGCGCGCCGCTTGCCTCGCCTACGAGCTTAGACAGGTTTTCCACATTGATGCCGGTGGCGAACGCACCGACATATTTGCCGTCCTTGTGCAGCGCCGTCTGCATGTTGATGAATGTGACACCGTCAATCGAAGCGGGCTGCGTCCAGGTGGGCGTCTTGGGGGCCGTTTTCTCGGTCAGTACAAGCTGGTTCTCCACCTGGGGCGGAAGCGTGTCCGACTGTATCGACTGAATTGTGCCGTCGACATCTTCCAGAACCACAACCGGCCTGCGCTCCCTGTCCCATATGGCCACGCCGGATACTTGCGGTGATGGGCCGAGGGAACCAAGCAGCGTATCACGCAACTGTTGTTTGTCGGCAAGGTCGATCTGTCCCTCATCGACAAGGCGCACGACATACTCCGCCAGCGCTTCGGCCGGTTCAACATAATCGGTCAGGCGCGTTTCCAGATTGGACATTGTAAGGCTGCCGGATTCCTGCAGCAGTTCCAGCGTATTGCGAAAATTTGCCCCGGCTGTGATGAACAATACCGTTCCGACAGACAGCAATATGAGCGTTGCAATCGCGGTCGAAAGCAGAATCGTGAGACTGACGCGACCCGCGCCTCTGAAAACCCTCACCCCGTGCCTCCCCGTTTGTTCGTCATGCGCGAACCTTTAATGTAGGTTGTAAGGTGCACCGGCGCAAAGGGACGGCCTTCGTTTTAAACGGCTAATCGACGAAATCGGCTCGATCGAGGTTGAGCTTGACCATCTTCTCGTTCAGCGTGCGGCGGCCGATACCCAACGCTTCGGCTACTGCATCCATGCGCCCATCATGTGCGACCAGCGCCTTGCCGATCATGCGCCGCTCAAAAGCGGCGACCGCTTCCCGCAATGTATCCGGCACATCGTCAAAGTCACCAGCCGGGGCAATCGCCTCGGCAACGGATCCAAGCCCCCGGCGCGCGGCAAGGACCCGTCGCTCGGCAACATGGCGCAATTCACGCACATTGCCGGGCCAGCTATGTGAAAGGAGTGCAGCAAGGTCTTCGGTCGTAAGATCGGGCGGTTGAACCTCGTAGGTGCGGGCATGCAGCCGCAGGAAATGGGAAAACAAAAGAGGTATGTCGTCCTTGCGTTTTTTCAGAGGCGGCAGCGCAAGCGTAATTGTGTTGAGCCTGTAGAAAAGGTCGGCCCGCAAGCGCCCTTCCTTGACGGCAATATCAAGATTATTGTTACTGGCCGATATCACCCGGACATCGACTTTGCGGGGTTCCGTTGTGCCGAGCGGTACGATGTCTCCGGTTTCAAGCACCCTTAAAAGTGCGCTTTGCTGATCGGCCGGCAGGGCATCGAATTCGTCCAGAAACAGCGTTCCACCGTCGGCGCGCGCAAAATAGCCGGCTTCCGAGCCGTTTTGCTCACCGAACATAGCCCGGGCGAATTCGCCGGATGAGAGCGCGGCACAATTGACAGCAACAAAACAGGCACCGGAGGCAGCGCCAAGATCATGCAATGCCCGGGCGACAACCTCTTTGCCGGTTCCGGTTTCGCCCGTCAGCAGGATCGGCATTTGTGCGCCGGCCAGTTCGAGAATTTCCTCACGCAGCGCCACCATGGCTTCGGTGGCCCCCATCAGTACCCTGTCGAGACCGGACAGGTCCGACAAACGCGCCCGCAAATGCCGGTTCGCGCGGGTCAGGCGATGATTTTCCGCCGCATGTTTCAGCACCGTGATCAGGCGTGTCGGGTCGAACGGCTTTTCCAGGAAATTATAGGCGCCCTTGCCCATGGCCTCGACGGCGAGCGGCACGTCCGCATGGGCCGATATCAGCACAACAGGCAAATCGGGCCTTTCACCTCTTATGTGATCGAGCAGATCCATTCCTGTCAGGCCCGGCATTCTGAGATCTGTCAGCACAACATCGGGTCTGCGCTCGGCAAGCGCTGAAACAGCATCGTTGCCTCTGAAAAACACGGTTACGTCAAAGCCGGCCCGCTCCAGAAGATGCGACAACGATTCGCGCATCGTGCGGTCATCATCGATCACGAAAACCTTAAACCGTTCCACGGCCACCTCCCGTCTCAAGCGCAACTTCACGTTCCGACGCAGGCAGGATCATCGTGAATTGTGCACCGCCTCCGGGCTGGTTGACGAAACTCAATTTTCCGTCGTGGTCCTTGAGGATCGACGCGGATATGGAAAGGCCGAGCCCCATGCCCGCCCCCGACGCCTTGGTGGTGTAGAAAGGATCGTCAGCACGGGTTCGTGCTTCTTCGCTCAGGCCCGGACCGTTGTCAAAAACGTTGAGGTGAATTTCACCAGCGTCCTCGGTCAGCACAATTCTGATCTCCGGTTTGTCCGTTTCAGCCACGGCATCCATAGCATTGCGGATCAGATTGACGAGAACCTGTTCAATACGAAACATGTCTCCAAAGGCGCTGACTGGCTTATCAACGCTATCAAAACGGAGCGCGATCCCGGCCCCGTCAAGGTCGGGCTGCATCATTGTCAGAACCGAGCCAATGACGTCACGCAGGTCAAAGCGGGTCAGTTTTTCCGGCTCGCGATGAGCAAAGAAGCGCAATTGCGCGGTAATGTGCTCCATGCGGGCGGTAATGCCGTTGAGTTGATCGACCAACTCGCGGGCTTCTCCGTCGATTCCGTTGCCGGGCAGATCGGCGGCGGCGAGATAGTTCCGCATGGCGGCAATGGGCTGACCGAGTTCATGAGTAACCGACGCCGAGAGCTGGCCAAGAGCGGCGAGCTTACTGACCTGCTGCAGTTCTTTCTGCGCCCGTTCCAGACGCCGCTCAGCGGCCTTACGCTCTTCGATTTCCTCGGCAAGTTTCCGGTTGATGGCGCGCAATCCCCGGCGCTCTTCCTGCGAGGCGGACAGGGCGCTGCGAACGCGCCGGGCCCGCGCCAGCAGAAAGGCCACCACCATCAGCAACAAGGCAGAGGCGGCCAGAATAACGGATTGCCACGCCTGTCCGTTAATCGGCCCGACCGGTGCGAGATAATGCAATGTCCACCCCAGGTGTCCGACATCACGAACCGTCTGTATGTATCGCGTTCCATCGATCTCGACCCCGAAACGGGAGGCAGGATCATAATCCAGCGGCTCAAGCGGTTCATTGCCGAACTGGCGTTCGGACGCTATCTCATCGCGATCGTTTCGGGAGAGCGGCGAAAGCGTATTGTAGGTCCAGGCGGGATTGGAGGCGAGAATGACAACGCCGCGCGGATCGGTGGCCAGAAGCGTTTCCCCACCCTCGCGCCAGGCGCGCGTCAGCGGGGTGAGATCAACCTTGAGCGCGATAACGCCGGCAATTTCGCCGGATGCGGCATAGACCGGCTCCGATATAAAGTAGCCGGGTTGCTGTGTGGTTGCCCCAATGGCAAAGAAATCGCCCCGGCGGCCGGTCAGTGCCTCCTTGAAATAGGGCCGGAAGCCGTAATTCTTGCCGACAAAGGTCGGGCTTTCGTTCCAGTTGGAAGCGGCGATCGTCAGGCCGGTCGGATCCATCAGATATATCGCATCGATGCTCGCCTCATTGGCGAAGCTCTCCAGCCGCAGGTTGAGCTCGTCGGTATCGCCGCCCTCGACTGCACGCACGACAAGCGGATCCCAGGACAGGATAAAGGGAAGATGCTGATGTTCTTCGAGTGCTGATACAAGTGTCGAAAGGTAAAGCGACATGCGGTCCGCCGAGCGGCGGCGTTCGCCCGAGACGGAAATCTGCTGGGAGAGCCAGAACACGGCTACGAGACCGGCCACCGCGGCAAAGAGTGCGGCGGCGATCAAATAAGGACGCCAGTTGTTTTTCGCCGTCAATGTGCGGCCGGTATCGAGCGTGGCCGGTTTACCGCCGGCCAGTTTTTCAATGCGCATGCTGTCTTATAGTGTGACGTCGCCCGCGCGGCCAGAACTCTTCTGGCCACGCCATTTGCTATTTCGGGCGAACCGGCTGGCGCAACACCGTCTTCAGCTTTTCCGGCGCCGTCTTGCGCGGATCGCCAAGGTAGATTTCATGGTGATGCCCGTTTTCAACAAGGCCGTTTTGCGGAAGATACTCCTCGTGCAGTTCCTTGAGCGTCGGCCCTTCTTCCGAATAGGGTCCGATATGCATGATCTGGACCGCGCTACCCTCCTCATAGGCCGCAAGGCGTAATTTTTGCAGGGCCGGCAGGTCGCCAGACGCCGCAACGGTGGCCCGCACTTCCTCGACGTGGTCACCACTGATCCAGTCTGGCTGCATGATCATGACCGTCCATTGCCACTCATCCTTGTCGCCCGAAATGAAAACACCCATGTCGTCAGCCCACCACAGAGCCTGCAATGGCGGAACCACATAATCGCGGCCGAGTTTCTTCTTGGACAGAAATTTCAACTTGTATGCCATCGGATAGAGGGCGGCGAGCGCCTGTGCGTATTCGGTTTGCGGTTCGGCGCCCGGACGCCCTTTACCGTCGATCATCAAAAACTGCAGCGGCGGTACGTCGATCAATTCGAATTTCTTGGCCGACGGGGCAAAGAGCGGTTTCATCGTTTTTTTGAAGTCAATCTTTTCCATCGCCGTCTCCAAGCAGTTTTAAGGTTCGTTGCAGCCAGTTGCGTTCGGCCTGCAATTGGCTCGTGCTGTAGTCGAACAGAGCATTGATATGTGGCAGGAACTGCGGAGCGCCTTTTGCTTTTGCAGCAATGCGCGCAGATATCTCGGCCAGTGTGTCATCGCGGCGGCGCAGTGCCGCCAGCGCGGTTTTCCGATCGAGGCTGGCCCAATTGGCAAGTCCGAGCAGAATTGCGGGATAGAGCGGGTGTGGATCCGCAAGGGCACGCACCGTGGCATTGCGAAATACAGAGCGGGCCCTTTCTGTCGGGTGATAGATTTTTCGCGTTTTCTTTTGCGGATCGATCCGGCTTTCGGCAAGGCCGTTCTTTTCCAGTTTTCCCAAAAGAAAATAGATTGAAGAAAAGGCAAGCTCCGTCCATTCACGCATGCCCCTTTCCTCAATCAGGCGGTCAAGGTCGTATCCGTGGCAGGGCCGCTCCATCAGCAGGCCGAGGATCGCATACTCAGCATTGGTCAGTTCGCTCTTCATTATTCTAGTACTAGAATAAATTATCGGATTGCGCAACCTGGTGTCTGAGATGCAATTGATTTTTGAAGCACGCGATTGCCGGGTTGCCTGCAAACCGCGGCAAATATGGCAACGACAAATACAGTCGTTCAGGGGGTAGTAATCTGCAGTTGAGATTTAACTCTGGTTTTCATGATTCCTCCCCGGCGCAATCGCGTGATAGCCTGGAGGAAATTCCGTCTCCGGATAATTCAGCCGTTGATAACTCAACGCACCCCGGGCGCCTTGTTGATCAGCGCACCTGGTCGAGAAGGCGCTTGCACTCGAGCAGATCGTACAACGCTTCCTGAAGCAGTTCCTTGTCGTCCTTGGAAATGTTTGCTTCGCCCTGCCCATCCCCCGAGCCGGCTGAACCTGATCCGAGCACTCGACTGCCCTGTCCACGGTCGCCGGGCACCTTTGCATGTCCGACAATCTGATCACCATCAAATCCTGGATCGGAGGCCGAATCGCCATCGGCCTTGGCATCATCCGTTTCAGTCTTGGTGTATGCCGCCAGCGCTTCGGCAGCAGTGACCTCGCCAGAGCCGATCGCCACCGCGAATTTCGACCCGTTCTGCTTCAGCAGTTTTTGCACGCCCTTGATCGTATAGCCCTGATCATAGAGCAGGTGGCGTATTCCCTTCAGCAGATCGACATCATCAGGACGGTAGTAGCGGCGTCCCCCGCCACGTTTCATCGGCTTTATCTGATTGAATCTGGTTTCCCAAAACCGCAGCACGTGCTGCGGCAGGTCCAACTCGTCTGCTACTTCGCTGATCGTCCTAAATGCGTCGGGGCTCTTGTCCATAGTTCCGCAATCCTAAAGGCCGCCGTCTCCCCCGAACCGTGACATTGTCCGGCCAGTTGGGGCCGGAAATACCACCGTCCTGAGTCGCTATTGCAACCCCTGCAGCAAAAACTTGCAAGCGCAAATGGCACAAAGAGTGTGGATTGAATTAGGGATTTCCGGAATTCTTGCGCTTCACATGGGCGTCTAGCACCCGTTTCTTCAGCACATTGGAAGCCTTGAAGGTCATCACCCGGCGTGGAGAAATCGGAACTTCCTCGCCGGTTTTCGGGTTGCGCCCGATGCGCTCGTTCTTGTCCCGAATCTGGAAGGTTGCAAAGGATGAAAGCTTGACGCTTTCGCCGCGGACAATGGCGTTGCAGATCTCGTCGATCACCATTTCAACCAATGAGGCAGATTCCGTTCTCGAAAGTCCCACCTTGCGGAATACCGCTTCCGCCAGATCCGCCCTCGTGACCGTTTTTCCACCCATTGAATTAAAACCATCCCCAATGTTTGTTTCAGGCGACGCCCGCAGGCATGCAAACAGTATTGACCTTAACCGGTGCGGTCAAGCCGCGATTATGTTGCAGCGCATCTATAACCATATGAAAGTCGTACTTTTTCCGTTATCCGACTTACCAGCGCACCATCACGGCTCCCCAGGTGAAGCCGCCGCCCATCGCTTCAAGCAGAACAATGTCGTTTTCCTTGATGCGTCCGTCCTCAAGTGCATCCACCAGTGCCAGTGGAATTGAAGCAGCGGACGTGTTCCCGTACCGCTCCACGGTGATGACCACTTTTTCCGGGTCTATACCCAGCTTTCGGGCAGAGGCATCGATGATGCGCTTGTTTGCCTGATGCGGTACGAACCAGTCTATGTCGTCGGCATTCATGCCGGTGGCTTCGAATACGGATTCGATGACGTCGGTGATCATGCCGACCGCATGTTTGAAGACTTCGCGCCCCTGCATGCGCAGGTGGCCGACGGTCTGGGTTGAAGATGGCCCGCCATCGACGAAAAGCTTGTCCTTGTGACTGCCGTCGGAGCGCAACTTGACCGCCAGCACGCCTCGATCTTCGAGACTGCCCGGGGATTCGACCGCTTCCAGAACAACGGCGCCGGCGCCGTCTCCGAAAAGAACGCAGGTCGTGCGGTCTTTCCAGTCAAGGATTCTTGAAAAGGTTTCTGCGCCGATGACGATCGCTCTCTTGGCAAGTCCGCCGCGCAGATAAGCGTCCGCCGTCGTCATGGCATAGACGAAGCCCGTGCAGACCGCCTGCACATCGAACGCCGCGCCGTGCTTCATGCCGAGCCGGCGCTGAATCTCGACCGCAGCAGCGGGAAAAGTATTGTCCGGCGTGGAGGTCGCGACGATGATCAGGTCGATATCGTCGGCGGTCAGTCCGGCCTTGTCCAAGGCCGCCTGCGCCGCTCCTGCACCAAGCGAACAGGTGGTCTCATCATCGTCGGCGATATACCGCTGGCGAATTCCTGTTCGCTGGATAATCCACTCATCGGTCGTATCGACGACGCCTTCCAGTTCCTGGTTGGTAACGACGCGCCTCGGAAGGCAGGAGCCGTAACCACGGACGACAGATCGGATCATACTCACCCCTGGTTTTCCTCAACAAGTTCACCGTTGACCGGCATCCTTGCGTGGAAGATCTTCAAATCGTTTTCAATCTTAGAAATAAGGTTGTTTCGCGCCATGTCATGGGCAACATCAACTGCGGCGGCAAATCCATCGGCATCCGTGCCGCCGTGGCTTTTGATCACCACACCGTTGAGGCCCAGAAAAACACCGCCATTGACCTTGTTCGGGTCCATCTTTTCGCGCAGCCTGTCGAATGCGCTCTTTGCCATGAGGTAGCCTAGCCTCGCCATCCATGTCCGGCTCATGGCCGAGCGCAGATATTCGCCGATCTGCCGCGCCGTTCCCTCGGCGGCCTTCAGCGCGATATTGCCTGAAAACCCTTCTGTGACAACAACATCGACCGTGCCCTTGCCAAGGTCGTCGCCCTCGACAAATCCGCGATAATTCATGCCTGGAAGATCACTTGCCTTGATTATGCGGCCGGCTTCCTTGACCTCTTCCTGACCCTTGATTTCCTCAACGCCAATGTTGAGCAGACCGACCGTCGGACGGTCGATCTCGAACAACGCACGCGCCATGGCCGCGCCCATCATGGAAAAATCGATAAGCTGCTGAGCATCCGCCCCGACTGTCGCCCCCACATCAAGGACAATGCTCTCACCGCGCAGAGTCGGCCAGATCGCAGCGATCGCGGGTCTTTCGATGTTCGCCATCGTGCGCAGACAAAATCGCGCCATGGCCATCAGCGCACCCGTATTGCCGGCAGAGACGCAGACATCGGCTTCGCCGTTTTTAACCGCTTCGATCGACCGCCACATCGACGAACGCCAGCGTCCGTGCCGCAACGCCTTGCTGGGCTTATCGTCCATACGCACGGCAACATCGCAGTGATGGAATTCGCTGGCATTTTTCAGTTTGGGGAACTGATCCAGGATCGGCTTGCACTTTTCCTCGATCCCGTAGAGCTGAAATCGCAATTCAGGATAGCGGTCGAGAGACTTGGCGACGCCGGGTATGGCCACTTCCGGGCCGAAATCGCCTCCCATTACATCCACTGAAACTGTGATCAATCTAAAAGTCCCTCATAGTGCCTTATTGTGCGCACCGACAACCATCCCTCCGGCGCGCTGAAAATACTCGTTTTGCGTTGGCTTACAACAGAATTGTTCCGGGGCGCGGATTCTGTGGGGAAATTGCATGCAAACAAATCCGCGGCCGGCCGGTTACGCTCCTCGTTACTCTTTATTCCAGTGCTTCAGGTCAGCAAAGGGCGACGGCGCTTTGACATCTTCCCCGATTTCGTCCTGTGAAGATTCAAGAACCGCGCCCTCTTTACGCGGATAGGGGTTAATTGCCAATACAGCGAATTCCTCGCACACGGTTCCCACATCAATGGAATCGCCGCTGAATGTCTCGGGAATATCGGGCCCTTCCGCGTCAATCAGCATCTCACCGTTTTCATCGGTCTGAATGCGCGCCAATTTGGAGCCCTCGGGCACAAACAGGGCATCGACTTTTTCATCGATGGAAGAGACAACCGGTTCCAGCGTGACAACGCAATTCTGTTCGATTTCGGCCTTCACTCTCCCTTTGACACGCACGCCGTCGCGTTTCCAGCGGACAAGATCAAGCTCGGCGGCAACGGAATTGACCTTCAATACGCCCCACCGCTCCGCAAGACCGGCGCGTTCTCTCGCATCGGCCTCCAGCCTGACGGTTATCGGGTTGGATGAAATGTGCCCGACATTTACTCTATAGCTAAAAGATTGTTTTTTTGTTTCAGACATTTGTCTGGCTTTCTTATGGATAAGATTCAAGTTTCGAGCACCAATGTTCCCGCGAGCAAATCGGCTTCGGTCAGTTTCGAAAACGCGGCATCGAGACCGGCCGCGGCGGCGGCGAGCTGTTGCATATCCGCCGCCTCTTTGCGCTCTGCCGCCTCAGCCTCTGCCCGGTCTGCCGGATATATGTTGCGATAAAGCGCTTCAGCCAGTGCGCCCGCATCGCCGTCGTTGAGAGCGGTCCCATAGGACTGGGCGCGTCCATAAAACATTTGGGCGAGTTTTTTCATGCGCTTGGGTACAGACTGGTCACCGATACCAAGCTCCCTGAGGGAATGATCCATATCCTCGAAAAACGTGTCGACAACGTCCTGTGAAAGCTCCTTGAGCGCAGGACCGGAGCTGTCCATTCTTCGAAAAAACAACACCATGACCAGTGACAGCATCTCGAACCGGCCCATAACCGTGTCGGGCACATGCATCTCGGCATAATAGGCCGGATTGCGGGCGATGGACGTCAACTGGCGATAAATGCGGTCGACAATTTCGCGATTTTTCCGCTTTCGGCTGAAATACGCGAGTATCATGAAATTCCCTTACTGCCTTATTTTCGGCATGGTTTGCTTCATTGGATGCAGCAGCATCTCAGTGATCGGTTGCATCCTGTGCGCTGCTGGTTTACCGAAGCAGACACGAAAAGCAACGGCTGGGTCATTGATTGACAGGGGAGATATTGTTGAAGCGGTCTACATTCAACACGGGTCGGCGGTTTATTTTGAACTGCGGAGTCGCGATCAGCCTCTCGGCAGGTGTCCTGAGCGGGTGTATGAGCAGTGAGGTCTTGACGCAAGGATACGTCGTCGACGAGCAGACGCTCGAACTTGTCCCGCCGGGATCCAGTAAGGAACAGGTGCTGCTTTCCCTCGGCTCGCCCACAACCAAGGGCGATTACGGCCAGGAAACTTTTTATTACATCTCGCAAAAGCGCAAGCGCGCAGCGATGTTTCTGAAGCCGCGCCTCGTCGAACAGTCGATTCTGGCGGTCTATTTCGATGATGAAGGCACCGTCACCAATATCGCCAATTACACCATGGAAGACGGCAAGGTGTTCGACACGATCCACCGCACGACACCGACCGGCGGCAAGGAGGAAACCTTCCTGAGCCGCGTCCTGTCATCTGTGGGATCATCCGGCGAAGGCGCAGCAAAGCAGATATTCAGCGGTCAAAGCCAGTAATACTGCAACAGGTTACAAATATTGAAGGACTGGTCCTGCCGGTCCTTTATTGTTGGTGTCTGCTGATTACAGATAGCCGGCATTCGCACAGACCGCCATTGCAATATTTGACGATTGGCTTTCCCGGGGGTTGATCAAGAAGCAGCGGGAACAATCCCGCCCAACAGAAGACCGTGATCAATAAAAACCCCGCGCCAGGCGTGGGGTTTTTTGTCTTTCAGCGGATGAAAATCCGCAGATCCGCACTCAGGAGTGCGCCAATACGGCGAGCAGCAGAAGCGCCACAATATTGGTGATCTTGATGGCGGGGTTCACAGCCGGGCCGGCTGTGTCCTTGTAGGGATCGCCCACCGTGTCACCGGTCACCGAAGCCTTGTGAGCCTCGCTTCCCTTTTCGTGCTTGATGCCATCCGCATCGACAAAGCCATCCTCAAAGGATTTCTTGGCATTGTCCCAGGCGCCACCGCCGGACGTCATCGAAACGGCAACGAAAAGGCCGTTGACGATGACACCCAGAAGAGAAGCACCGAGTGCCGCGAAGGCGGAGGCCTTGGAGCCCGAAATGAAGTAGATGCCGAAATAGACGACCAGCGGAGCCAGTACCGGCAGCAGCGACGGAATAATCATTTCCTTGATCGCCGCACGGGTCAAAAGGTCCACCGCACGCGCATAGTCCGGACGGTCCGTGCCTTCCAGGATGCCCGGCTTTTCCTTGAACTGCCGACGCACTTCCTGGACGACCGTGCCCCCTGCCCGGCCGACGGCCGTCATGGCGATGCCGCCGAACAGATACGGGATCAGACCGCCGAAAATCAGACCGGCAACCACGTAAGGGTTGGACAGGCTGAACGAGATCTCACCCATATTGGCAAAATACGGGAATTGCTCCGGACTGCTGGCAAAGTGGGTCAGGTCGTTGGAATAAGCCGCAAACAGCACAAGTGCGCCGAGACCGGCTGAGCCGATGGCGTAGCCCTTGGTGACGGCCTTGGTTGTGTTGCCAACCGCATCAAGCGCGTCGGTCGACTTGCGCACCTCGGCCGGCAGCCCGGCCATTTCGGCAATGCCGCCGGCATTGTCGGTAACCGGCCCGAAGGCGTCGAGCGCCACGATCATGCCGGCAATGCCGAGCATGGCCGAGACGGCAATGCCCATCCCGAACAGACCGCCAAGCTGGAACGTCGCAATGATACCGGCGATGATGACGATTGCCGGCAGAGCGGTCGATTCCAGCGACACGGCGAGACCCTGGATAACGTTGGTGCCGTGGCCCGTGACGGATGCCTGGGCAATAGAGTTCACCGGGCGCTTGTCCGTGCCGGTATAATACTCGGTGATCCAGACGATGAGGCCGGTAACGGCGAGGCCGACAATTCCGCAGAAGAAGAGGCTCAGACCCGTAAAGTCCTTGTCCCCCACCTGGCCCCAGCCGATAGTCAGTTGCGTGGCGATAGCCAGGCCGACTATGGACAGGAGCCCGGTTGCGATCAGGCCCTTATAGAGTGCACCCATGATGGAACCGTTGGAGCCAAGCTTGACGAAGAATACGCCGACAATTGACGTAATGATGCATGTCGCGCAGATGGCAAGCGGGTAAATCATGACCGATTCGAGCACTGAAGAGCCGGCAAAGAAGATCGCCCCCAGAACCATGGTTGCAACCACGGTCACCGCATAGGTCTCGAAAAGGTCGGCAGCCATGCCGGCGCAGTCGCCAACATTGTCGCCCACATTATCCGCGATCGTTGCCGGGTTGCGTGGGTCATCCTCCGGAATTCCGGCTTCAACCTTGCCGACAAGGTCACCACCGACGTCAGCGCCTTTGGTGAAAATGCCGCCGCCAAGACGGGCGAAGATGGAGATGAGCGACGCTCCGAAACCGAGCGCAACGAGCGCGTCGATAACCGTGCGGCTGGCAACGTCAAAACCCATTGGGCCGGTCAGGACGTAGTAGTAGATTGAGACACCGAGCAGTGCCAGACCGGCAACAAGCATGCCGGTGATGGCACCGGATTTGAATGCAATGTCGAGGCCCTCCGCGAGGCTGCCGGACGCGGCCTGAGCCGTGCGCACATTGGCGCGGACGGAGACGTGCATTCCGATGTAACCGGCAGCACCCGAAAGCACTGCACCGATCAGAAAGCCGATTGCGGCAAATGCACCGAGCAGAAACCAGGTAATAATGAAAACAACTGCACCGACGATCGCAATGGTCGTATATTGACGGTTCAGATATGCCTGCGCACCCTCACGGATAGCGCCAGCGATCTCCTGCATCCGCTCGTTCCCCTGATCGGCGGCAAGCACCGATTGCGTCGCCCAGATGGCGAAGACTATAGAGAGCAGACCGCAGGCGATGACAGCAAATAATATTGACAATGCCATTCCCTCCTGTTCGCCAGGAAAGGTCCCCCAGACCTGGCTGTTACGACAAGCGACATAAGGCCAGCATCCCACCGGCCGCCGCATCGGCGCGGATGATGGTGACCGCTTCCCGCACAGTCAAGGACTAGTTGCTGAATCTCACACGGTTTCAGCCAAAAGTGGGATATTCAGACGGCGCTGATGCCGTTTTTTCGGTCGCTTCTGACCTGAAGGCCCAGAAGCAGGAGGCAGGCGAGCGCGATCGGCCACATGATCATGTTGATTCCATCCCAGCCGAAAGTGTTCAGAACCTGCCCCGCCATGAGGGAGCTGAATGCAACGGTGCTGAACAAAATGACGTCGTGAACACCCTGCACCTTGTTCTTTTCAGACGAGCGATAAGTCGTCGTAACCATGGCGGTCGCGCCGATGAAACCGAAATTCCAGCCGACCCCCAGCAGCACGAGCGCCAGCCAGAAATTCCACAATTCGATGCCGAGACTGGCAACAATGGCACAGCCGATCAGGATGATGAGCCCCGTTGCCACGATGGTTTCGCGACCGTAGCGGGCAATCAGCTTGCCGGTGAAGAAACTCGGCCCGAACATCGCCAGCACGTGCCACTGAATTCCGAGTGTCGCGAGGTCCGTCGAAAAGCCGCAGCCGATCATGGCGAGCGGCGCACCGGTCATCATGAAGGACATGAGCGCGAACGACACCACGCCGCAGGCCAACGCCGTCAGAAACCTCGGCTGGCTGATGATCTGAAAGAGCGGCCGCGCCGGTTCCTCGCTTTCGTGTTCCAGCAATACCGTGTTTTCGTGCACGCGCAGAAACGATAAAATGACGAAGCCGATCAGTGCCAGGCCGATCAACCCAACATAAGCGCCCGCAAACAATACTGGCTCGAAGAAATCACGTGTGAAAATTACCGTTTGCGGCCCGATGACTGCCGCAAAGATGCCGCCGATCAACACCCAGGATATCGCCTGCGCCTTGAAGCTGTCGGGCGCGTTGTCCGCGGCGGCGAAACGAAACTGCTGGACGAAAGCACCGCCAATACCAACGATCAGCAGCCCGACTGCGAAAAGCCAGAAATCCAACCGGAACAGCGCAATTGCCGAGACAAGGCCGCCCAATCCGCTGATCACCGCCCCGCTCATAAACCCGTAGCGGCGCCCGATAAGACGCATCAGCCACGCGGCGGGCAATGCGCCGAGCGCAACACCGATGTTGAATCCGGTGACCGGCGCCGTCGCCAGTGATTTGTCCTCATCGAGCAGATAGTCGCCGACTATGCCGCCGAGCGAGATCGCAATGGGCGCACAGGCTCCGATAAATGCATTTGCCGCTGCCAGCACAACCGCGTTGCGCCGCGCAAGGCCAAGCGCTGCGTTGGGTTCGGAAGAGACGGTCGTCTGACTAACGCTCATGAAATTCCCTGTGTTTTGGCCTGCAATACCAGCGCAGATGCCTGGCGAAAGGCTGGCCTATTCAAAGCGGATCGTTGATTCGAGTGGACCGCGCTGCCGCGGCGAAACGAGTTTCCGTTTTCGGAACGACTCTTGATATATTAGAAGACCGTAAAGTTCAATCGATCGATTGACACATCGCGATCACTTCTACGAGCGCATCTTTGCGCCTGACGGATCAAAAGGCGGCTCGACCGCAATCCTTGCGGCAAACCTTTTGCCGAGAATCTCGACCTCAAACAGACCTTCCTGCGGATTTTCTGCGAGTTCCGCCGGCACATAACCCTGCGCAAGCGACATATTGACCGAGTGCCCATATCCGCCGGAAGTGACCCACCCGACCACGCGCCAATCGCCGTCGCGCTGCGGGTCCGGTTTGGGGGTTTCGATACCGTCCGCGTCAAAACGCGGTGCGCCATAGCCGTGCGGAGGTCCAATCAGCCCGTAATCCTTGTCGCCGACTTTTGCCCAAATGGGTTCATCTGCCATCACATCCGTGTCGTCTGCTTCGATTATCAGCGAGACACGACGCGATTTCGGCCCATCTTCGTACTCCTGCGCAGCAGCGTCGCGGCCGATAAAATCATTTTTGGAGAGCTTTATGAATCTGTCCATCGAGCCTTCGAACGGACCATAAATCGGCCGCAGCTCGGCGAACCAGGTCGGGAAGTTCTTTTCCAGGCGCATGGAAAGGAGCGCGCGCATGCCGAAGTCGGCGATGCCATGGTCGGCACCGGCAGACTTGATGGCGTGGTAGACCGTGCGCTCATAGGCCGGCTCCATCCAGATCTCATAGCCGAGATCTCCGGTATAGCTGATGCGGTTGACCCGGCAGGGGCAGCCGGCAACGTCCATTTCGCGGTAGTCCATGAACCGGAAAGCATCGTTCGACACATCTATGTCGGCGAGCGCCTCAAGCACTGCCCGGGATTTAGGACCGGCAATGGAAAGGCCCACCAGTGTCTGGCCCAGCCGGTGGATACGCACGGATCCGTCCTTCGGCAGATGCTGTTCGAACCAGCGCATGTGATAGATCTGCGCACCGCTGGAGCCCCAGACCATGAACCGGTCCTCGTCCGCCTTGGCGATGGTGAAGTCTCCAATCAGCTTGCCGTTTTCGTTGAGCATCGGCGTCAGCACCAGCCGGCCGGTGCGCGGCATGGTGTTGGTCATCAGCCTCGAGAGCCAGCCCTCTGCCCCCTCGCCCGTGATCTCGTATTTCGCAAAGTTGGCGATTTCGGTTACGCCGACCCGCTCACGCACGGCCCTCACCTCATTGCCGACATGCTCAAAGTCGTTGGAGCGGTGAAAGGACAGTTCGTCCCTGGCTTCCGTTCCGGCCGGCGCGAACCACAGCGGTGTCTCCAGCCCCCAGGTGTCACCCATGACGGCGTTGTTGTCTCGCACCATGATATCGTAAAGCGGCGTTGTCTGCTGCGGCCGGGCGGCCGGCAGCTCTTCATTCGGGAAGCGGATTGAAAAACGCCGTGAATAGTTTTCGCGAACCTTGGCATTGGTGTAGCGCAGAGAGGTGAAATCCCCGTAGCGGGCCACATCCATTCCGAAGATATCGTGTCCCGGATCGCCATCGACCATCCAGTTCGCCAGCGCCAGACCAACGCCGCCGCCTTGTGAAAACCCGGCCATGACCGCGCAGGCGGACCAGAAATTGGTAAGCCCCTGCACCGGCCCGACCAGTGGATTTCCATCGGGCGCGAAAGTGAACGGGCCGTTGATAACCTGCTTGATGCCGGCATTGGCAAAGGCCGGGAAATGCCTGAAACCGATTTCGAGTGAAGGCGCAATGCGGTCAAGGTCCGGCTGCAGCAGTTCATGGCCGAAATCCCAGGGTGTCTGATTGGGCGACCAGGGAACGCAAGCCTTTTCATAGGTTCCGAGCAACAGCCCGTCGCGTTCCTGGCGCGTATAGATCTCGCCCTTGAAGTCAATCACTCCGACGAGTTCACGACCCGATGCTTCGTTGAATTCGAGCACTTCCGGCATGGTTTCGGTGAGCAGATACATATGCTCCATGGCAAGAACCGGCAGTTCCACGCCCACCATGCGCCCGACCTCGCGTGCCCATAGCCCGCCCGCATTGACGACATGTTCGGCTTTGACCGTTCCGTTTTGCGTCACCACGTTCCAGGTTCCGTCCAGCTCCTGCGTAATGTCAGTGACCGGATTGCGCAGCTCGACTTTTGCGCCGAGTTTCTGAGCCGCCTTGGCATAGGCGTGGGTGGTTCCGGACGGGTCGAGATGGCCTTCGACCGGGTCCCACAGCGCGCCGACGAAGTTCGTCTCGTCCATCAGCGGGTACATTGCCTTAGCCTCGGAAGGCGTGATGATCTCGGTCTCCATGCCCAACGCCCTTCCGGTGGCGTGGGTGTAACGCAGGAAATTCATCCGCTCTTCAGTGTCCGCCATCATGACGCCGCCGGTCAGATGCAGTCCGCAGGACTGTCCGGACAGCGCTTCGAGCTCTTCATAAAGCGAAACGGTGTAGGCTTGTAGCTTTGCAACATTGGGATCGCCGTTGAGTGTGTGGAACCCGCCGGCTGCGTGCCAGGAAGAACCGGATGTCAACTCCGAGCGTTCAATCAACAACAGATCCTTCCATCCGGCCCTTGCCAGATGAAACAGGACGGAACATCCAACAACTCCGCCGCCGATAACCACGGCCCTCGCGTGACTTTGCATGATGCGATCCCCTGATTGTTGCTTTCCAGTGCGATCCAGTGTGGTGGATTTGAAGTTCCTATCATTGTCGCAGCTAGTGCCTGGAGGAACTTCAAATCCGTAAACCACACTAGAATCATCATCTTGCTAGTGTCCTTTTTGAACCTGAAGTTCGTTCAGAGTGCGCTGCATAATGTGACGAACTTCAGATTCAGGACACTAGTGGGAATTATCAAGATCACGCAAGCAGACATTGTGCACCGGACGAACGATTTACACGCGTAGCGTTGTGCATTTACTGCACGGGATCTGCACAATTCTGCTTCAAATCGCCTTCGTCGGAACACCATTGAATTGTAGTTGTCCGACAGGAGGTTCCCCATGATAACTCGGCGTATATTATTGAAATCATTGGCAGGAGGCGTGTTGGCGACCAGTGCGCTTGGTGGGTATGCGTTTGGTTTAGAGCCACGCTTCAGGCTGGTCGAGACGCGCTACCGCGTCAACACACCGAGGGTACGAACTCTCCTTGAAGGCGCTGGAAAACCGATCCGCATCGCTGCGTTGGCGGACCTGCATGCCTGTGAACCCTGGATGCCTGTCTCGCGCATTGACCATATCGTTCAGAAAACCAATGCGCTTAACCCCGATCTGATTGTTCTGCTGGGGGATTTCGTTGCCGGTTTGGGCCGGTTTCGCACCGCGACCGTGCCGATGCGTGCATGGAGTGCCGCGCTCGGTCGCCTCGAGGCGCCGCAAGGCATCTTTGCCGTTCTCGGCAATCACGACTGGTGGGTCAACGCGCCTGCCGTGACATCACACCTGCAGGCTGCGGGCATCAGGGTGCTTGAGAACCGGACGGTTCCGATCACCATTGCAGGCGGAGCGCGGTTTTGGCTCGCCGGTCTGGGAGATCAGCTTGCCATTCCAAATGGCCGCGGCTGGTATCGGGGCGTCGATGATATGCCCGGCACCCTTGCACAGATCGGCGACGAGCAGAGCCCGGCCATCCTGCTTGCCCATGAGCCGGATATTTTTCCGGAGGTGCCTGACCGGTTTGACCTGACACTCAGCGGGCATACCCATGGCGGGCAGGTCCATTTGCCTTATTTCGGCGCACCGATCGTACCATCACGCTATGGCCAGCGTTTTGCCTATGGTCATATTACCGAAAACAATCGGCAATTGATCGTCTCGGGCGGGCTGGGATGCTCAATACTGCCGGTTCGCTTTGGGGTGCCGCCCGAAATCACTGTCATCGACCTTGGATGAAGTCTGCATTAAGTCTATCGGACAGTCGAAATGTGGCCGAAAGAAAGGGATAACCTCCACGACCCATGCTTATCGAAACACTCATCGGCGGCGCCATTGTGGCCGGAGCTCTCGGAGGCTACTCCCTTGGATATGAGCCGTTCATGAGGCCGCGTGAGAAGCGGTATTTCATACGGTCAGAGCGGTTCGACTATCTGCGTCACCAGCATCGGCAGGGTTTGCGCATCGTAGCCCTGGCCGACTTGCACGCATGCCGCTTCTGGATGAGGCCGTCGCGCATCAGAAAAATCGTTGCGCAGACCAATGCTCTTGAGCCGGACCTTATTGTGCTTCTGGGCGACTTCGTCAGCGGCTTCAAACCGTCGCAGTGGACCGATCTGCCGATGAACGTTTGGACAAAGGCGCTCTCAGCTTTGCGGGCGCCGCTTGGAACATTTGCCGTCCTTGGGAACCACGATTGCCAGCTGGATGGCAAAGGCGTGACACGGCATCTCGAGCGGGCCGGAATTCCGGTGCTTCACAACAGGGCGATTCAGCTCAAGACTAACACAGGTGCCCGTTTATGGCTGGCCGGCCTCGGCGACCAACGGGTAATCAAGCTGGGCAACGGACGCTACAGGGGCGAAGATGACCTTGCCGGCACTATGCGCCAGATCCGCGGAGAAACGGATCCGCTCATTCTGCTTGCTCATGAGCCAGACATATTTCCGGATGTCCCGCCACGGGTCGACCTCATGCTAAGCGGACATACGCATGGTGGTCAGATCAGGCTTCCTTTTGTCGGTGCGCCTCACATCCCTTCCCGCCATGGTCAACGCTACGCCTACGGTCACGTCGTTGAAGAGGACCGGCAATTGGTTGTTTCGGGCGGCCTTGGCTGCACGCACCTTCCGGCGCGCCTGAGCGTTCCGCCCGAAATTGTGATTATTGACGTGGGCTAGGCCGGGGCGGCTTCGACAACGCACGCAGTTTCCGGGGGATCTCACCGGCTATTTTTTCAATCCGGCGCCTGAGCCAGACATGCGCGGGATCGTTGTTGCTGCGCTCGTGCCAGACCATGTATACCGAGACACTTTCGCTTTCGAACGGCAACGGAGCTGCGGATAAATCCTTCAATGTGGCCAGCTGCATGAAGTCCAATTCAGTCGCAATCAGGTTGCTGCCTTTCACGAAGGAAGGGATTCCGCTGAAATTGGAAACCGAAACCAAGGGTTCCCGAATGGCCGAGCGATCGACCCCGCGAAGCACTTCCAGAGAACTTCCGCCCCAGGTGAACCGGACCGCTATATGATCCGCCTTCCTATACTCGTCCCAACTTGCCGGCGCCTTGCGAACACTTCCGTCGAAGTAGCACATCATCTCGCCGGAAAATAAGCGGCGTTGAATGAGATCGGGTGCATCCGGGGGAAGCGGTGTCAGGATGAGCTGGCACCTGGCATCGCGCAGCAAAGACACGCTTGGTACACCGGATGGTATGAATTCCAGAGCCAGTCGGACCCCTTCAGCACCGGTCTCGCGCAGCAATGGCGGGAAGATCAGATCCCGCTGCATGTCATTTGCCGCAACAACAAAGTGCATGTCCTCAGCGCGCGGTTCGAAGGGACGCTGATCCGTCAGGCCCTTGAGACCATCCAGTACCTTCTGCGCCGGTTCTTTGAGCGAGAGTGCAGTTTCGGTGGGCGTCAGACCCTGCCCCGAACGAATAAAGAGCGGATCGCCCAGGATCCTGCGAAGCTTGGCAAGCGTGTGGCTTACCGCGGACTGGGTCACATCGAGCCTGTCCGCAGCTCTTGAGACTGACGACTCTTCCAAGATGACCAGAAAGGTCCGCAGAATATTGCCATCCAAATACAAGTAATTAGTTTCGTTCATATTATATATGAATAACCATCAATTGTTCTAATGTCTATTCACCGATAGCCTTCCGGACGAATCTATCCGGGAGGATCACAATGCCCGAAACAAAAACCTATATCGTCACCGGTGTTGCCTCCGGAATTGGCGCGGAGACCTGTAGATTGCTCAAATCGCAGGGCGCTCGTGTCATCGGCGTGGATCGCAACGAGACCAGCAACGCCGATGCGTTCTACAGAGCCGATCTCAGCGACCCGGCTTCGATCGACGCACTCATTGCAGCGCTTCCCGAGGGCGCTGACGGACTGGCCAATATTGCCGGCTTGCCGCCTACCGCGCCGGCTGAAATGGTGCTGCGGGTCAACCTGATCGGTTTGCGCCGATTGACCACGGGCCTTGTGCCCAAACTCAAGGACGGCGCATTGATCGCCAACCTGGCTTCGCTTGCCGGATTTGGCTGGCCCAATGCGGTCGAACAGGTAAAGGCGGCTCTGAGCCTCGATTTCGACAGCGATATTGCGGGATTTTGCGCAGAGCATGATCTCGATGCGCCGGGTGGCCGGTCCTATTTTCTTTCCAAGGAAGCCCTGGTGGTCTGGACCATGCAAAACCGGTGGACCTGGCGCGACCGCGGCATCACCATGAACTGCGTCAGCCCGGGACCGGTCGACACTCCCATCCTCGGCGACTTCATTGAATCTCTCGGCGAGCGTGCCGAAGAAGACATGAAGGTCATGGACCGCCCGGGCAAGCCCGCTGACGTGGCTCCGGTCGTCTCCTTCATGCTGAGTGAGGGCGCCAGGTGGTTTCGCGGTGCAAATCTGACGGTCGATGGCGGAATGTCCAGCCACATTCTGTCGAACATTCATCAGTTTTGAGGTGGCCAATGTGAGCGATATGGATCAGATCATAACCACGGAGATATTCGTCAACGGCGAGGCGCGTCCCGCTTCGGACGGTGGTGTTTACGGCATCTACAATCCAGCACGCCCTGACGAACTGGTCGGCCATGCGGCCGCGGCAACCAAAACGGATGTCGAAGACGCAGTGCGTGCCGCCTACGCGGCGTTTCCCGAATGGTCGGGTCTGAGTTTTGGCGATCGCGCCTCCATTATGCGCAATATCGCCAAACAACTGACCGAAGACCAGCGGGATGTCGAGTACCGGGCGCGCCTTTTTACCAGGGAACACGGAAAGATAGCGCGTGAGACCCTGCTGGAAATAACGCGTCTCGGGGACCGGTTTTTGCAGGCGGCCGACTATGGCGACCGGATGGCAATAGACGAAGAGATCAAAGGGCCGCCGTTCGACACGATCGTCACCCGCCAGCCGCGCGGGGTGGCGGCGCTGATCGTGCCGTGGAATTGGCCGCTCTCAATCCTCGGCGCGAAGTTACCCCAAGCACTCGTCGCCGGCAACACGGTGGTGGTGAAACCATCTGCCAATTCGGCACTCGCTCCCGCGCTGACGCTGCAACTCATCGCCAAAATGCTGCCTCCGGGGGTCGTCAACATTCTGACCGGCTCCGCATCGACTATCGGGGATCCGCTGGTC
This sequence comes from Hoeflea sp. TYP-13, assembly GCF_040932035.1. Taxonomy (NCBI): domain Bacteria; kingdom Pseudomonadati; phylum Pseudomonadota; class Alphaproteobacteria; order Hyphomicrobiales; family Rhizobiaceae; genus Hoeflea; species Hoeflea sp. TYP-13. The sequence goes on along the minus strand of NZ_JBFRBB010000001.1, from coordinate 1,583,439 downwards.
GGGCATCCGCTGGTAAGGAAGGTCAACTTCACCGGCTCTGTGGAGGTGGGGCGTCATGTCATGAAGGTTGCTGCCGACAACATCACGCCTGTCACACTGGAGCTCGGCGGCAACGACGCGGCGCTGATCCTTGAGGACGCCGAATTAAACGACGACGTCTTCAACAAAATGTACTGGGGAGCGTTCGGTTCCTCGGGCCAGATATGTATGGCGCTCAAGCGCATGTATGTCCATGAGAGCCGTTATGACGATGTTGTCGACGGATTTACCGCTGCCTGTGAGCGCGCCGTCGTTGGTGACGGTCTTATTCCCGAAACGACGATGGGCCCGGTCAACAATGCCAAGCAGCTGAAAGTGGTCGCTGACATGATCGCCGAGGCGCGCTCCAAGGGGGCTGATGTCAAGGAATGCGGTCAGGTGCCGGATGAAGCTCTTTATGCGGGCGGCGGCCACTTCCAAAAGCCCGTTCTTGTCTATGACGCGGACCCGTCGCTGTCGATCGTGCGCGATGAGCAGTTCGGCCCGGCTCTTCCAATCATGAAGTTCTCGTCCGATGACGAGGGCATCATATTGGCAAACGACAGCGAATTCGGCCTTTGTTCCTCGGTGTGGACTGAGGACGCCAACCGCGCCGTCAATATCGCCCGCAAGCTCGAGGCAGGCTACACCTACCTGAACGGGCACGGTCCCATGGCGCAGGACGGGCGTGGCCCCTTCGGTGGTTTCAAGCTTTCGGGCATCGGCCGCAACCTCGGATATGACGGTGTGTTGGCCTTTGCCGAACCGCACTCAATCTCGGGGCCCGCAGGTTTTCTGCTCTGAGCGGCTATTGACGGCGAAAAAGGAAAATAACATGGCAAAAATCGGCGAAGATATCATCCGCAGCAGCGGGCTTGCACCGTTCTTCAAGCTAGAAAACGCGGAAGAGGTTGGTATCGATGCACCTGAAATCCGCAGGGGTGACGCGCTGCGCACCTGGGTGCGCTCACTGAGCGGATTTCAGAAAGAAGCACTTGTCCGGTCGGCCCGCACAAACGACACGTGGCGCCTGGTTTCAGACGAAGGTCCCTATCTCAACGGTCATGATGCGGCCCCCTGCCCGCTGGCATTCCTGTCGACGGGCATGGTGGCAAGTTTCATGAACGAAATCCTCGCGCTGGCCAAAATCCAGGAGATAGAGATCCGCAATCTCAAACTCATCCAGGACAATTACTACACAATGAAAGGTTCGATGCCGAAACGGACCATGGTGGGCGGCGCGGAAAATATCGACCTGCAGGTCGAGATCGACTGCGATCTGGAAGATGCACAGCTCAATGAGTTCCTCATCAACGCCACCTACGCGTCGCCGCTGAACGGCCTGATGCGCGGACAACTGGAAAGCCTGTTCAAGCTCGGCAGAAACGGCGTCGAGTTGCCCACGGCAAAGGCGACGGAACTGGACATTTCGCTTTTTGCAGACCCCGGCAACCACTTTGCCAGGGCGAATGCGGTGGAACGCGAACTGGATCTTGTTGAACCCGTGGGCCTGACGCCAAAAAAGGACGTTGTTCTGGGGACCAACACCGGCGGATCTTCGCTCGCAGCCGAACAGGACCGGCGCCTCAATATCGGCGCCGTCGCCGTTCTGCGCGAGGATGGTATAAAGGAAATCCAGCAGATGCAGTATTCGCCCTACGGCACCAGTTTCCGCTTCCTCAGCTCTGAAGACGGGCGCGCGCCGGATGCCAATACGCTGATCAGTGCCGGAATCGGTTTTTGTTTCATGACCCAGTTCGGCCGCTTCGTCTCGATGCTGAAGCTGGATCTGCCGGACTACCGGATCGTGCAGGACACCCACTTTTCATTGGGTGGTGCGTCCGGCGGAACCGGAAAGGCCGGTGAAGCCGACCCGGTGGAGACCCATGTCTATCTGGAGACCTCCGAACCCGATGAAACCGCGCAGGAGATGCTGGATATTTCCGAGCAGACCTGTTTCCTGCACGCATTCTGCCGCACGGATCTGAAAACAAAACTCAAAGTCGTGCGGGTCTGAAAGATGAACCGGAACAAAGCACAAATCGAACGCAGCTTGCGAAGGATCTGACAATGGCGCAACTCATGGACGGCAAGACCATCGACTATACCTATTCGGGAGGTTTGCGCTTCGTCGTTGCCTTTCGGAACGGTCTGGCCTCGTACAGGGCTGTGGGCGATACGGGTGGCGTCAGCAACCGGAATGACGATATCCCCTACCAGTCTCGTCAAATCAGGCCCGGATTGATCCACACGGTCTGGCACGAGGAAAATATCGGTGACCTCGTATCCCTGGTAATCGATCTTGATGCGAGGAAGATCTATTCGGCAGCGCTTTTGGGTTATCCGGCAGATGATCGTATGCTCCATTTCGAGGACGGTGTTATTGCCGAGATAAAGGAGACCTGACATGCGTGTTGCCCTGACCGGCGGTGCCACCGGAATCGGTGCCGCAGTGGCCGCCAGGCTGAAAGCGCGCGGTGCTGAAGTGACGGCCTTCGATCTCAACGAGCCGCAAGGCAACGTCGATCGCTGGATCAGGACCGATCTGGGAAATTCGGCCTCGATAGCGGAAGCCGCGGCAGCTGCCGATGGACCTTACGACGCGCTGATCAACAATGCCGGTCTGCCGCCGAAAGAAGGCATGGAGGCGCTTATTCTTCAAGTCAATTTCATCGGGTTGCGCACCTTCATGAACGCCATGCTGGACAAGCTGGCGCCGGGTGCCGCCATCGTGAACACGGCCTCGCGTGCCGGCGCCATGTGGCGTGATAATATCGCCGAAGTCAAATCGCTCATGGCTCTCAATTCGAACGGCGATGTGCCTGAATTCGTGGGTTCCCGCGGCATTGACCATGTCCGCGCCTATAATCTGTCGAAAGAGGCCGTCGTTGCTTTGACGACGGCCGGGACCGAAACAATGATCGCACGGGACCTGCGGATGAATTCGGTCAGCCCGGCGGCAGTGTCCACCGGCATTCTCGACGATTTCCTGACTGCGTTTGGTGAGAGAGCGCGGAACGCGGTGAAACGCGCGGGACGCGCTGGCCAGCCGGATGAAATTGCCGACGTGATCTGTTTTCTGGCTTCGCCGGAGAGCCGCTGGATAAAGGGCCAGGACATCGTTATCGACGGTGGCATATCCGCGATGGTCGCCAGCGATGCTCTGCAACTTGAGCCATCATAACGGTGCGTTGCCGGCCCAAACCACCGACCGGCAATTTCGCTGCGGGATTTATTTCTTGTCTTCGCGCACCCGCCGCGCGATGCGGTCGAGAACGGCATTGATCAGTTTTGGCTCATCCTCGTCAAAAAAGGCGCTGCCAATATCGACATACTCAGTGACGATCACCGCAACCGGGACATCCTTGCGGTTCGACAGCTCGTAGGCCCCAGCCCGCAATATCGCGCGCAGTGTCGAGTCGAGCCGCGAGAGCGGCCAGTCTTCCGTCAGTGAGGTGCGGATGAGCGGGTCCAGCGTGCGCTGCTGCTCGACAACACCGGAGACTATGGCGCGAAACCATGCCGCGTCGGCCTGCCGGTAAAGATCTCCATCCAGTTCCTTGCCGAGGCGGTGCACCTCGTATTCGGAGACCACTTCCAGAACCCCGGTTCCGCCGATGTCCATCTGGTAAAGGGCCTGCACGGCGGCCAGACGGGCGGCGCCGCGCTGGTTGGCCGGTTTATGATTGGAGCCTTGGTCGTCCTTGGTCACTTGGCGCTGCCCAGCTTTTTCTTGATGTCGATCATGGTCAGTGCGGCACGGGCTGCAAAGCCGCCCTTGTCTTTCTCGCCCGGCCCATCGTGCCGGCTGGCGCGGGTCCAGGCCTGATCCCGGTTCTCGACCGTCAATATTCCGTTGCCCACCGCAATCGACTCGCTGATCGCAAGCTCCATCAGCGCGCGGCTGGATTCGTTGGCGACGATCTCGAAGTGATAGGTCTCACCACGAATGACAGTGCCAAGTGCGATGAAGCCGTCATATTCGGTTTCGCCTTCGTCCATGCCGTCCAGCGCCATGGAGATAACCGCGGGAATCTCCAGTGCACCGGGAACGGTGATGACGTCCCAGCTCGCACCGGCTTCCTTGAGCGCATCCGTCGCGCCCTCAAGCAGCGTGTCGGCAAGATCGTCGTAAAAACGCGCCTCGATAATCAGGAGATGCGGTTTTCCGCTTGCGCTCATTGTGGCGTTCCTTTCGGCCTTTGATATTCAGCGGGCGTCAAAACACGCCCTTGCCGTCTTGGCAAGGGCTTTTCGCGCATGACAGATATTTCCTGTTCGAGGAGCATCAAAACCCGGCCGTTCTCAAGGGCTATGGATTTTTTTCGCTGAAACCTATCAGCCTTTCGGCATAGCGCGCCATCTGGTCGATTTCGAGATTGAGCCTGTCACCGGCCTTTCGGTCGGCCCAGGTCGTCACCTCGAGAGAGTGCCGGATCAGCAGCACATCGAATTTTGTTCCGTCAACCGCATTGACCGTCAGCGACGTTCCATCAAGTGCAACGGACCCCTTCGGTGCGATAAATCTTGCGAGGGCTTCGGGTGCGTTGATCTTAAAACGCCGCGCGTCACCCTCGTCGGTCACTGCAACGATATCGGCAAGCCCGTCCACATGGCCTGAAACCAGGTGGCCGCCAAGCTCATCGCCGATTTTCAGGGAGCGCTCCAGATTGACCCGCGTTCCAGCAACCCATTCGCCGATGGTCGTCAGGCGCAGCGCTTCTTCCCAGGCTTCAACCTCAAACCAGCGTTCGTTTTCAGCTTCACCCGGCAATCCGGTTACGGTCAGACATGTGCCGGAACAGGCAATCGACGCTCCAATATCGATGCTCGAGGGATCGTAGGCCGTGCCTATGCGAATCCGCACGCCTTCGTTCATCGGCGTAATAGACTGGATGGTACCGACATCGGTGACAATTCCGGTAAACATCAGCGCGACCTTTCATATTCAAAGCGCCGGTCGGCGCCATAGATTTCGGTGCCGGTCAGTTCGAAGCCGGACGGCATATTGTCCGGATCGACAGGCGCTTCCACACCGTCTTTCCCGATTTCGCCCGGCCCGACATATAGCCGAATCCTGTCAACAAGATGAGCGTCGAGGAAGGCCCGCGCAACAGCGGCTCCGCCTTCAACCAGCACGGTGGAATATCCGCGGCCGGCAAGGTCGTCAAGCAGTTCAGGCAAGGCAATTCCGGTATCGGATTCTTCGCACGCCATCATCAGGCACCCGGCTTCCGAGAGCTGTTGATATTTCCCGTCATCGGGCAGCCGCGTGGTCGCGACAATGACCGGATGATCGTGCGCGGAACGTACCAGGGCACTTTGCAGCGGAAGCCGCAGATTGCGGTCAAGCACCAGCCTTGCCGGCGTACGGTCCTCCATTCCCGGCAGTCGGCAGGTCAGCGACGGATCGTCTTCAAGCACCGTGCCGATACCGACGATGATAACATCGCTGGTCGCCCGCAGAACATGGCTGACGGCATTGCTCTCAGGCCCCGTTATGGCCACCTGCCCAGAGCCGCGGCTTCCGATCTTGCCGTCATTCGAAAGCGCCATCTTCAAAGTGACATGCGGCCGGCCAAGTTCACGCTGGGTCAGATATCCGGCCATGGCGTATTCGGCGTCGGATGCAAGTACACCCGCCTCCACTTCGATGCCACCATCTTCAAGGATCTTGTATCCCTGCCCCGATACCCGGCCGTCGGGATCGGTCGTCGCGGCGACGACCCGCCTGATCCCGTCCCGCACCAGTGCCTCTGCACAGGGCGGCGTGCTTCCGTGATGCGCACAAGGTTCCAGCGTCACATAGGCGGTGGCGCCGCGGGCCAGATCGCCTGCCTCCAGGATCGCTTCTGTTTCGGCGTGCGGCCTGCCGCCGATCGCCGTAATTCCGCGCCCGACAATTACCGGCACTTCGCCATCGTCACGCACCAGCAATGTTGTAACCGACGGGTTGGTGCCGGTGCGGCCGAGATTGCGGTAGGAGTAGCGAATGGCGGCCGCCATCATGCGTTTGTCGAAGCTGGAGACGGCCATCGCGGACTAGTCCTCCTGGCCGCTTCCGCCGTTGATCTGGGCGGCCAGCTCATTGATGACGTTTTCAAAGTCCTTCGGATCGGTAAAGTCGCGATAAACGGAGGCGTAGCGCACAAACGCCACATCATCGATGGCTTTAAGAGCCTCGATGACCATCAGTCCGATCTTGTCGGAATGAACATCCGTCTCTCCGGAACTCTCCAGCCGCCGCACAATCCCGGAGACGGCCCGTTCGACCCGGTCGCGCTCAACGGGCCGCTTTCTCAGCGCGATGTCGAATGACCGCATCAGCTTGTCGCGATCGAAAGGTACCTTGCGGCCGGTTTTTTTGATGACCTGCAGGTCGCGCAACTGCACGCGCTCGAAGGTGGTAAAGCGCCCGCCGCAGTCGGGGCAAACCCTGCGGCGGCGGATAGCCGTTCCGTCTTCGGCAGGTCGTGAATCCTTCACCTGACTGTCTTCGGAACTGCAATAGGGGCAGCGCATGAGGACTCCGCAAAATCGTTGATTGAAACCAAACTTCACAAAGCCCGCAAATGTTTGCGGGCGTTGCGAATCTTCATAGCAGAACCGCTTGCCGCTTAAAACCGAGCGGAGAAAAACCGCCGGGGAAACCGGCTGAGGGCCGGAATGGGAAACCCGGCGAAACTGACATTCGCCGGGCTGTATAAAATCCGATCGTGCCTGAGCCTAGAGGCCTGGATAAATGGGGAAGCGATCGGTCAGGGCAACAACCTTTTCCTTGACCGCCTGTTCCACCTCGGCATTTCCGTCTTCGGAATTCGATTTGCGCAGGCCGTCGAGCACTTCGATGATCAGCTTACCGACCTCACGGAATTCCGCCGGACCGAATCCGCGCGTTGTGGCTGCCGGCGTTCCAAGGCGAATGCCGGAGGTGATCGTCGGCTTTTGCGGGTCATTCGGCACGCCATTTTTGTTGCAGGTGATAAAGGCGTTGCCGAGGGAAGCTTCTGACGCCTTGCCGGTGATGTTCTTCGGTCGCAGATCGACCAACATCAAATGTGTGTCGGTTCCGCCAGAGACTATTTCAAGCCCGCCCTCAACAAGTGTGGAAGCAAGCACCTTGGCGTTTTCCGCCACCTGCTCGACATAGGCCTTGAATTCCGGCGTCAGTGCCTCGCCGAAGGCGACGGCCTTGCCAGCTATCACATGCATCAGCGGTCCACCCTGCAAGCCGGGGAACACGGCTGAATTGATCTTCTTGGCGATATCGCCGTCATTGGTCAGAACCAGGCCGCCGCGCGGACCGCGAAGGGTCTTGTGGGTTGTTGACGTTGCAACATGCGCATGCGGGAACGGGCTCGGATGTACGCCGCCGGCAACGAGACCGGCAATATGAGCCATATCCACCCAGAACCAGGCGCCAACTTCATCGGCAATCTGCCTGAAGCGGGCAAAATCGATGTTGCGCGAATAGGCCGATCCGCCTGCGATGATGATCGCCGGCTTGTGTTCACGTGCAAGCGCTTCGACCTGATCATAGTCGATCAGGCCGGTCTCGACGACGAGACCGTACTGCACTGCATTGAACCATTTGCCCGACATGTTCGGGCGCGCGCCGTGGGTCAGGTGACCGCCAGCATCGAGACTCATGCCTAAAATGGTGTCACCCGGTTTGGCGAGCGCCATCATAACGGCCTGGTTGGCCTGGCTTCCTGAATTCGGCTGAACATTGGCGAATTCGCAGTCAAACAGCTTGGTGACCCGGTCGATTGCCAGTTGCTCGGCAATGTCGACATATTGGCAGCCGCCATAGTAGCGGCGCCCCGGATAACCTTCGGCATATTTGTTGGTCATGATCGAGCCCTGCGCTTCAAGCACGGCGCGTGACACGATATTTTCGGAGGCGATCAGCTCAATTTCCTGACGCTGTCTTCCAAGCTCCTTCTGGATGGAGCCGAAAATTTCTGAATCGGCTTCACTCAACGGGCGATTGAAGAACGCGTCGGCGGGGCGGTCCATGGTGGCGATGGGGTCGGACATCTATCGTCATTCCTGCAGTAGGGGCAGCTTTTGGCAAGCTGGCGCGTTGTACCGGGGCAATATCGAACCGGGCCTCTCAGCGCGGCCACGGGCGTGTCATAATGCTGCGGCGGAAATTAAACAAGGTTTGGGCGCTGCTATCTTTCGACAGCGAACTTAAGCCACACTGTTTGCGGCAAATTGGCTTCAGCCGGCACCCCGCAGTCAAAACGCGACAAGGCAAACGCGCCGGCCGCCGCTTGGACCGGCCGTGAACATCACGGTGTTCTCGTAAGTGTCAGAGCTTTACTGGAGGGCGAGTTCTTCGACCCCGTCGCGCCGGTATATGTCATCGCGGAACTGCACGACGCCATCGGCGGTCGACCAGGCTGAGATATAGGTGAAATAAACCGGCACGGGTTCAGCCAGCTCAATCGGCGTGCTGACACCGCTGGCGATGACCTGCTCCATCGACTGCCTGTCCCATCCGACCGTGTCACGCAGCAGCCAGGTTGAAAGATCCCTGACATTTTGCACACGCACGCAGCCCGAGCTTTCAAACCGCAGCAACTTGCCGAACAGGCTCTGCTGCGGTGTGTCGTGCATGTAGACCGCATGCGGATTGTGGAAGTTGATCTTGGTGGACGACATGGCGTTGATCTTGCCAGGGTCCTGCCGGAACATCAGCTTCGGCGCTTCTGCGGCATTCCAGTCGATCGTTTCAGGCGCAACCTCGTTGCCTTTGCCGTCAAACAGACGAATCGAATTGCGCGAAAGGTATGTCGGGTCCTTACGCATCAGCGGCATGATGTCTTTTTCGATGATGGAGCGCGGCGCCGTCCAGTAGGGATTGAGAATCACCTCGTGAATCTTGGAATTCAATATGGGTGTCTGCCTGCTGATCTTTCCGACGATGGCGGTGTGGCGAAGGACGACCCGTTCCCCTTCCACCGCTTCGATCTGAGCAGCGGGAATGTTGACAACGACATAGCGGTCGCCGAGGAATCCGGACATTGTCCTCAGGCGCACCAGATTGGTTTCAAGCTGGCCAAGGCGAACCGCGGCCGAAACATTGAGTGCGGCATAGGAGAAACGGCCGAGCACGCCGTCGGCGGGCAGCCCGTGACGGGCCTGGAAGCGCTTGACCGCACCGTCGACGTAGCTGTCGAATGCAGTCGATGTTCCCGCCGATGGAGCCAGGTCGCCGGAAACGATAAGGCGTTTGCGCAGTACGGAAACCGACGGATCGTTGTCACCGAGCTTCAGGCGCTGCGATGACGGCACAACCGGCCAGCCGCCACGCAGAACGATGTCCTGATAGGTCGCAATCGCGGTTTCAACATAGTTGACCGTTTCTGCGCTCAGGATTGGAACCCGGGAACTGACCTTTTCGGCGTTGCGCGATGCCTGCGCATCGAACTGGTCGTCCCAGGTGCCGCGGCGCGGCGCATTGATGATGCTTTCGATCGTTGTCTGCGTCAGCGTCTGCGCCGACGCACCGCCCGCGACCAGGGCAGCGCCTGCGGCGGCGGCATTTCCTAAAAATGCGCGACGTGAAACGAGTTCAGAGATCTTCTTCTTTGACATCAGTTGTTACCGTCAAGCCTTCGGATTGGGAGCCGCCAAAATATGCAGGTCGTTCATACCCTATTGAAACGTCACTATAACAGCCAGTCTCGAACACGGGATTCACGTTTTTGCGAGAACCCCCTGACCACGGTTCCATACGTGGATAATCTGCCCCGGCTCCGTTCCTCAAAGTGTCGATTTTCACATCAATATGGCCAATTCATGGTTAACAATCGGTTCTCAATGTCCCATAGGACACGATACATTGTGGAGCAAGACCACATCCAATGTCGCTGAACCAGTAAATCGAAACCGGAGACAATAATGCATCTGCACCTTCGCGATGAAGCACGCGAGAGCGAACGTAGAACGCCGATCACGCCGGCGGATGCCGCCAGCTTCATCGAAGCGGGTTGGCAGTTCACGGTCGAGTCGAGCGCCAAACGCATATTTTCCGATTCGGAATATCGCGATGCCGGCTGCAATATCGTCGCCCCCGGCAGCTGGACGTCGGCAGAAGGTGATACAGTCATCCTGGGTTTGAAGGAGCTGCCGGAAACACCGCCTGCCCTCGCCAACCGGATGATTCATTTTGCCCACATCTATAAAAACCAGTTCGGCTGGCGTGAGGAACTGGAGCGGTTCAAAAATGGCGGCGGGACGCTCTACGACATCGAATTCCTCGTTGACGCAAACGGGCGCCGTTCAGTCGCCTTCGGATATTGGGCAGGCTGGATGGGTGCGGCACTTGCCCTGTGGAGGCATCTGGCCCGGGCGCAAGGTCACGACGGTCCTTATTCGTCTCTTCAGAGCTTTGAAAGCCGGATGCAGGTTCAACAGGAAATCGAAAAACTTGCCGGAAGTGCCGCCACGCTGCCCCGGTGTATTGTCGTTGGCGCAAAGGGCAGATCCGGCTCCGGCGCCATTGATGCACTTAAAATTGCCGGGTGTGAAATCACCGAATGGGATAAGGAAGAAACCGTCGATCTCGACCGCCGGACACTGCTGGCGCATGACCTCCTTGTTAATTGCGTGCTGATGACCGGCCCCGGCCTGGTGCTGGCAACGCCGGATGACCTTGGCAGCGCCGGTGCGAATATAACGACGATCTCGGATGTGTCCTGTGATCCTTTGAGCGAATATAATCCACTGCCCGTCTACCGCGCACCAACATCCTGGGAACGCCCATTCATTGAAATCGGCAGGAATGGCAGCGGGAACCCCGTTGAGCTGACTGCGATCGACAATTTGCCTTCCCTCATTCCGCGCGAGGCTTCGGAAGATTTTTCAAGTCAGTTCGCACCGGTGCTGTTGCGTTTCGATCACGGTGAAGAATGGCAGGCGGCTAAGCAAGTTTTTGCAGAAAAGATGAAACAGGCTTTTGGATGATGGAAGTTAGCTGGCTTCCGGAACCGTCGTTGCCTTGAATTTTGACATCAGATAGGGACCGGACAATACCGGTTTATATTTCGGCGGTTGACCGGCCGGTCGGCAAGACTTCAAACATTCGATCTTTGCGTGCCAATTCGGCTGGTGGAAGAAGGCAAAACTTTGCCGCCTCAGCATGCCGCCGTCCTTGGGCTCCGGATTGACCACCCGGTGCAGGGTGGAGACCCAGCGGTCGTTGGTCCACCGTGCCATGAGGTCTCCTATGTTAATGACAAATGCACCGGGCACGGGAGGAACAGCCACCCAGTCGCCATCCGGTGAAAGTATTTCCAGACCCTTGGATCCCTCCTGAGGTAACAATATTGTGAGGCTGCCATAATCCGTATGCGCACCGGCTCGAAGCTGTCCGGGTTTGGGCGCGGCGGTCTGCTCAGGATAGTTTAACGCGCGCAACGCGCTGATCGGCGCGTCGATAAATGGATCAAAATGCGCCTCAGGCAGTTCAAGGGCGACAGCGAACAATCTCATGATCCGCGCTGCAAGGTCTTCCATGGCTCCGTAGTAGGTTTTCCAGGCATCAACAAAGCCTGCAGGCTCATCGGGCCAGATTGTTCTTGCATAGCAAAATTCCAGCGCCTCACGGTCTTCCATGCCATTTGGCACAGAAAGCGGGCCGCCATTGAAGCTTTCCTTGAGGTCCGGCGGTGTTTCCATTCCCCGCGATTTGGCCAGGGCCTCGAGCTCGGGGCCGAGATATCCGTAGGGATAGCCCTCGTAGGGCGCCTTTGCGCGCTGCTTCACATCATGAGAAAGGCCGAAGAACGCATGCGCCGCATCCCATGCATCGGCAACAACCATGGCCGGAACCTGATGATTGCTTATTGCCAGAAAACCGGATGTCCTGCAGATCCGGTCGACCTCACGCCCAAGCCGGCGCTTGCCCTTTTTGTCTGACCGCTCGAATTCGCCCAGATCAAAAACCGGAAATGCCGAAGCCATTGCACCCGCCGCCGTCATTTGTTTCAAGACGGAGCCAGCCGATCATATCGCGGCAATACAGTCAACGGGATGGTTCCACGTACGGATCCGGCCTGGATATATTACTGTCTGATTTTCGCTGAGGGCCGGCTTTGGAAATGGCCGACCGGGTTCTGCACCGGCGGGACGGCGGCCTTAGGCCGCCGCACCAACCACCACAGTGATGCTTAAAGGCGATAAAGAATCTGATCGTTCCAGAAACGGTCAAGGCGTTGCAAGGCCTTGTTCATATTTTGGAATTCAGCCGCATTTATGCCTCCCACCTGCTCAATCGAGCCGATGTGCCGCTCGTAAAGACCCGCAACGATATCGGCAATCTCATTGCCTTTATCCGTCAAGCTGATGCGTACCGACCGACGGTCGACGCGCGACCTCTGATGGTTGATAAACCCCAGATCCACAAGCTTTTTAAGGTTATATGACACGTTGGAGCCAAGATAATAACCACGCGAACGCAGTTCACCGGCGGTCAATTCGGAATTGCCAATATTAAAGAGCAGCAGCGCCTGAATGGCGTTGATATCACTGCGGCCGTTCCGCTCGAACTCATCCTTGATGACGTCCAGCAGCCGGCGATGCAACCGCTCCACCAGTTGCAATGATTCCATATACAAGGAACGCAGTGCGTCCTTGTCCTGTGCCTGCGGCACAGAGTCCGCTCGCAAACTATTTTCCATCGTTATGCCTCACTGTTGTTCTGGTGGTTTTTTGCCCACCTTGAGGCACACCCTATCGAATACGTCTAAAATCAGACTTAAAATGCAATATTAATAGAAGGTTACCGAGTAAAAAGCAAATTCAAAGTGAATAAAACCTTACTCAACCTGTTCATCACTTCGTTTAGAGAAATATAACACAATACGGAAAACACCGTAAAGTATTGCTACAGCAACGTGCGTGCCGATTATCAACCAGTCATTGCCGTAGAGTTCCGGGAACAACCCGTGCATGGCGATTTCGGTGAGCGCCGCAACCAGCCAGACGACAGGCCCCCAGGAGACAATCATCCATAATCCTATGCCGGCTACAGGCCATAGTACCGCAAGACTTGCGGCGGCTATCTTCCAGTGCACGGGCAGAAGATCGAACCGCCATGCCCCCTGCTCCGCGACGCCAATCAGCAGCGACCAGTAGCGCAATCCGGCGATCAGGCAAAAGATGGCGATTATCCGGTGAAAGATATCGAACGCAAGCTCGGTAGTGCTTGGGCGCGGAGCGCCTTGATCTCTCAAATCGCTCATTTTGCGTCTGGAAACTCAGTCAGCTCATCATCGCCAAGAGGTTCGAAATAGGCATCGACATCCGCCGCGCTGATTTCTTCCAGCGTCGGCGGATGCCAAACGGGATTGTTGCACTTGTCAACAATGACCGCGCGGATGCCTTCAGTGAATTCGTGTCCGCGCAGCATCCTTACCAGAATGCGAAACTCCATGCGCATACATTCCGCCAGGTTCAGTTTTATTCCTTCCTGCAACTGCCGGAAAGCAACCGACATGCTTGTCGGTGATTTTGTTGCCATCGCTTCAAGCGCCGATTTGGCGAAAGCGCTGTCTTCCTGTGCATCTTCAAGATTGGAGATGATCTCGCGGACGGAGCCGGCTGAAAACAGGCGGTCGATTTCGTCGTGATCGAGTTTGCTTTCCGGCATGGACTGGCGGTCGTCATAGCTGTCCAAAACGGAACCCGCATCTTCGGCTTCGCAGAGGGCAGCTTCCAGATCGTCCAGTGCATCCGCTTTTACCGAATGGGTCGCGATGCCACAAATAAGTGCATCAGCCGCACGGATGCGTCCGCCAGTGAGTGCCAGATACATGCCGCAGTTTTTTGGCAACCGCGGCAGAAAATGACTTCCGCCGACATCCGGGAAGAAGCCGATACCGACTTCGGGCATGGCGAATACCGCATTTTCCGTCATCACGCGGTAGCGGCCGTGTACCGCGATCCCGACGCCACCGCCCATGATAATGCCGTTGATGAGCGCGATGATCGGTTTTGGGAAAACACCCAGGCGCGCATTGAGACGATACTCGTCGCGGAAAAAGTCGTAATGAAGATGACCGGATTTGGCCATGTCGTAGAGTTCGAGCAGATCGCCGCCGGCACTGAACGCACGCCCCTCACCCTTGATAATGATGTGTTTGATCCGGGCGTCGGCTTCCCAGGCATCGAGCGCCGCGTCGATTGCCATGACCATTTTGTCGTTGATGGCATTCAGCGCCTTCGATCGCGTTAGCGTAATGACGCCTGCGTTCCCTTTGACGTCAAATGCAATATCATCTTCCGCGCCAAATGTCATTTTCGACCATCCCGTGCTTTCAGTCACCCATGCTCTAAGCAGCCCCTTGCCTTAGGTCAATGGCACACCGATCATTCGTCTCGACAGAGTGGACGTGCTACAGTCGCCGACGGCGACATATTGGCCGCTTGGAATGCGATGGCGCCGCATGATAAGGAATGACAAATCGGTCCAATTCAGACGCAGGCTAGAGTGCAATGAACCGGCGAATCGACAAATCAGCCCTGTCCCGACGCACCGTTGACGAGATCACCGGCGGACGCCGCATGCGCCGCAACCGCGGCGCCGACTGGACACGGCGCCTGGTGCAGGAAAACAGCCTGACGGTCAATGATCTGATCTGGCCGATATTCCTCATACCCGGCAGCAATCGCAGCGAGGATATCGAGGCAATGCCGGGCGTTCAGCGCGTCACACCGGACCTTGCGGTCAGGCAGGCAGAAAAGGCGGCGAAACTCGGCATTCCTGCCATTGCCACATTCCCCAATATCGAAATCGACCTGCGTGACGATACAGGATCGCACGTGCTTGCGACCGACAATCTGATCAATCAGACAACGCGCCTCATCAAGCAGGAAATTCCCGAAATCGGCGTCATAACAGATGTCGCACTCGATCCGTTCACCAGCCACGGGCATGACGGGATCCTGAGGGACGGCATAATCGTCAATGATGAAACGGTGGCCCAGTTGGCGGAAGCCGCTGTGCTTCAGGCTGAAGCCGGCGCGGACATCATTGCGCCATCCGACATGATGGACGGGCGCATAGGAGCAATCCGCGACGCACTTGACGGCAGCGGCTTTAGCCATGTTGGTATCATGTCCTATGCGACCAAATATGCTTCGAGCTTTTACGGCCCCTACCGCGAGGCCATCGGCACCCAGGGTCTTTTGAAAGGCGACAAGCGCACCTACTACATCGATCCGGCAAATACGGATGAGGCCGTGCGGGACGCAGCCCTGGATGTTGAGGAAGGTGCCGACATGCTGATGGTCAAGCCGGGCCTTCCCTATCTCGACATCATCTGGCGGCTGAAGGAAACCTTCGCCATGCCGACCTTCGCCTACCAGGTTTCCGGCGAGTATTCGATGATCAAGGCGGCCGACCACAATGGCTGGATCGACGGCGAGCGCGCCATGCTTGAAAGCCTGCTGGCATTCAAACGCGCCGGCTGTGACGGCATCCTTACCTATTTTGCTGCCGAGGCCGCGCAGATACTGTCGCAGCGGTGATTTCCGAACTGCCACCGCACACGTACTTGAAACGGTGGTGAACAGTCCCCACCTTTGTCATATCAGACAGCAAAAACAGCAAGATGCGCTGCCCGCCCGTGGCCCGTAATGCCGCGGGCGAGGCTTATGTCGCCCAGGCTTGTATTTGTATGAAGGATGTTGCAATGACACAGTCACCAGTAACGACGGATGCGGTGCCTGAAATGGATGCAGAACTTGATACCTGGAAGCGTTACGAAGGCGTTCGCTCGCGCCGCATCATGGCGTTTTTTATCGACTATGCCCTGGTCCTGGCACTGTGTGTGCCGGTAGCCGTTCTGATATTTTTCCTCGGAATATTCAGCTTCGGCCTCGGCTGGATGCTTTATTCGGTGCTCTTTGCTATCGTTGCCCTTCCCTATGTCGGCCTCACGCTCGGCGGCATCAAACAGGCAACGCCCGGCATGCAGGTCATGGGCATTCGCATGCTGCGCACGGACGGCTATGATGTCGACCCGATGCTGGCAATGGTCCATGCGGTGCTGTTCTGGGCGGGAAATGTCATCTTCACCCCGCTGATCCTGCTGGTCAGCCTGTTTGCGAACCGCAAGCGCCTGCTCCACGACCTCCTGCTTGGCGTTGTCGTCATCCGCGACGATCTGTAATTCCCTGAATTATCTCGATTAGCGGCAAATTGCCTGACCGCACGGCGCGCCCTTCAGGACCGCGCCGTGTGGAATGGTGTTTCTGTGTCCGGCACTATCGGGCAAAGCTGCCGCTAATTTAGCCGTATAAAGGCAATATGCCGCTTTGATCCGGACGAAACGGCGGATAAAATTGGAGCCCGCGCATAACGGAAAAAAATATCAAGGCAGGGCATGCAGGATTTCCACCTTCTGGCGACCTTTGTAATCATTGGCGCGACCATTATTGCCTATGCATCCGAGCGGTTCTCCATGGAAGCCGTGTCGCTGGGCAGCCTGTCGATCCTTCTCCTGCTGTTTGGCTCCATGCCTTACACAACAGCGGAAGGCGTTGAACTGGGGCCTTCAAAGCTGCTGGCAGGGTTTTCCGATCCGGCGCTTGCGACTGTCATCGCCCTGTTGATTGTCGGCCAGGGTCTATTCGCAACCGACGCCATTGACGGCCCGGCACGAAACATCAGCAAACTTGGGGGCGCAAGTGGCCGGCGGACGATATTCTTTGTCATCATCGCCGCCGGTGTCCTGAGTGCATTTTTGAACAACACCCCCGTCGTCGTCATCTTCATTCCAATCCTCACAGTGATCGCGGCGCAGCGCAATTATCCCGGCTTCAAGGTGTTCATGCCACTGTCTTTCATGTGCATCCTCGGCGGCATGACGACGCTTCTGGGGTCGTCCACCAACCTGATTGCGGCCGGCGTTGCGGCTGATTACGGTGTGCATATCGCCTTTTTCGACCTCACCGGCATGGGTTCCATGCTTGCCCTTGTCGGCGGGCTTTATGTGCTTTTCCTGATGCCCGCCATGATGCGCGAGCGCCCGTCGGTCATGACCAGGGACCATTCCACGCAAGGCGCACAGTTCATCGGCGAAATACCCGTTTCGGCGGGGCACCCGTTTGTCGGCCTGCAGTCAAAGGCGGGCATGTTTCCCGGCATCCGCGATCTGACACCACGGCTGATGCACAGGCGGCACGTGCCTATCCTGCCGCCATTTGAGGATATCACCATCTCCGCCGGCGACACGCTGGTCGTCACCGGAACCCGGCGGGCCTTTTCGCGCGCGCTTGCGCTCGGCAACGCCGTTGCCGATCCGGACGATACGGCTGAATCGAGCGATCAAACCGAAGATGGCGGCGAAAGCCAGCGGCCAGGCCCCGACTATCATCTTGTCGAAGCCGTGATTGCGCCCGGCTCGCGCTTTGCCGGACGGACCATCCAGCTTTCCGGTATCAGGGCCCGCCACGGCGTTTCCGTATTCGGGGTCCAGCGCAAGAGCCGCATGGCACGCATGCCGCTTTCGGAAATCCGGCTGGAGCCGGGCGACACATTGCTGCTGGGCGGCAATTACGAGCAGGTCCTGCAGTTGCGCGGCGACCACGACCTTCTGCTGCTCGAACATTCCGCCGAGCCCGTTCCGCAAAGCCGCAAGGCGACGATCGCCTTTTCCATCTTCATGGGCATTATCCTGCTTTCGGCCTTCGAGATCCTGCCGATTGTGGTGAGCGCGATTACCGGCGCTGTGCTGATGCTGGCATTCGGGTGTCTCACCATCTATCAGGCGGCCCGTGCCTTCGACCGCCAGGTTTTTCTGCTTGTGGGCTCGTCCATTGCCCTTGCGACGGCCCTTCAGGGCACCGGCGGCGCATCGCTGATTGCCGACAGCACGGTGATGGCGCTCGACGGTGCTCCGGTTCCGGTTGTCCTGTCTTTGCTGTTTCTGGTTATGGCGGTCGTCACCAATATCCTCAGCAACAATGCGACGGCGGTGCTGTTTATGCCGATTGCGCTTGGTGTCGCCGCAAGACTCGGTGCCTCGCAGGAAGCGTTCGTCGCGGCGGTTATATTCGCTGCCAATGCCAGCTTTGCCACACCCATCGGCTACCAGACGAACCTGCTTGTCATGGGTCCCGGGCACTACAGTTTCCGGGACTATCTTCGCGCGGGACTTCCGCTTGTTGTGATCATCTGGTTAACATTTTCGATTATCGCACCGTGGTATTATGGATTATAGTTGCCGTAAAGGAGTCGTGCACCCGTAGATGACAAACCAACCCGTCCAGTCTCCGCAGTTTTTCCTGACTGCCCCTTCCCCCTGCCCCTATCTGGAAGGGCAGTTCGAGCGGAAGGTGTTTACGCATCTGGTTGGTGAAAAGGCAGCGGATCTCAACGATCTTCTGACCCAGGGCGGATTCCGGCGCTCACAGAACATAGCCTATAGACCGGCTTGCGAGACCTGCCGCGCCTGCGTATCGGTGCGCATCCTTGCGGGGGAATACTCGCCCAACCGCTCGATGAAGCGCATATTGGCGCGCAACCGCGATATCGTTTCGCAGGAGTTTCCCGCTGAGCCGTCGAGCGAACAATATTCCCTTTTCCGCGCCTATCTCGATGCCCGTCACAATGAGGGCGGCATGTCCGACATGACCGTTCTCGACTATGCGATGATGGTCGAGGACACGCACGTTCCCACCAAAATCATCGAGTACCGCATCGGTGGCAGCAGCATAGACAGCGACGACAAGCAGAAGGGGCAGCTCATCGCTGTGGCGCTCAGTGATCTCATGGGCGACGGCATTTCGATGGTCTATTCCTATTTCGACCCGGATTTTTCCGACCGTTCGCTCGGCACCTATATGATCCTCGATCATATCCGCCGGGCCCAGGATCGCGGCCTGCCGCATGTCTATCTCGGCTACTGGGTCGCCGGCTCGCGCAAGATGGACTACAAGACGCGTTTTTTACCGCAGGATCACCTGATGGCCAGCGGCTGGGAGCGATTTGAGGGGTAGTTTTGCCCTTACCTGCCGTGATGAAGCATACGCCCAATTGTGTTCATCAACACCTGTGCGGCGAGGATCGACGTTGAGCCTGAGTGGTCGTATTCGGGCGCCACTTCGACAAGATCCATGCCGATGATCGAGCCGCGCTTGGTCAGCCCGTCGAGCAGTTCGAGGATTTCGTAATAGAGAAAACCGCCATGGCTCGGCGTTCCGGTGCCGGCAGCAATAGACGGATCGAATCCATCGATGTCGATGGTCACGTAATAGCGAACCCCGGCCGGAATGCGTTCAAGGACGGCATCGACGCCCAGTTTGCGGAACTGGCGCACGGATAAAATGTCGGCGCCCATCGCGCGTGCCGCTTCATAACCATCCTTGGCAGTCGATGACACGTTGCGAATGCCGATCTGGCTGAGGCCGGTGACATAGTCCTTTTCGGCTGCCCTGCGCATCGGATTGCCGTGTCCGTAGCGCACGCCATGGCGCTCGTCGACAAAATCGAGATGGGCGTCGATCTGCACCAGATGGAAAGGCTCCTCATCGCTGAAGGCATTGATGCAGGGGATATTGACGGAATGATCACCGCCGAGAACCACGGGGACCGCTCCGGCTTCCAGGATTTTTCTGACGCCGAACTCGATGTTGTTGTGGCTGCCGACCGTATCGGTATGGATGATGTCGGCATCGCCGATATCGACGATCTTGACCTTGTCCGCATCGAGATAGGTGATGTCGTCCTCGTGGTCGTAGGCACCGGCATGGCCAAAGGAAAACAGTGTCGAAGCTTCGCGTATAGCGCGCGGACCGAAGCGGGCGCCGGCACGCCACTGCGTGCCGAAGTCAAACGGCGCACCCAATATAGCGACGTCCGCATCGATGGCGTCCCAGTCTTCGACGTAAGGGTATTTGCCGAAGGTGCACAGCCCGACGAACGGAAGGTTCAGCCGGCCTGATTCATAGCCGTGTTTTTTGTCGCCTTCGCTCATCGCCGTCTCCGCTTACATACTGTTGTGGCCGGAGCTTACATCAATATCAGCTTGAAAAACGACCCGATCTCGGAAATCCACGCGGCGCGATGCGGCCTGCCTGCGCACGGTCGCCCATCCATTCGGTGAGTTCTTCCTTCATCTTGGTGTGGGTGCGGCCGGCGGAATCCTGCCAGGTCAGCCCCTCATCCATCGCAAAGGTCTTGATATCGGCAATGGTGGCATCCTTGTAGCGCTGCAGGCGCACGCCCTTGCCGCGGCCCATCTCAGGCAGTTGCACGAGCGGGAAAATGAGCAGCTTCTTGTTCTTGCCGATCACCGCGACGCTGTCACCGCTCACCGGCACGCACAAGGTGGCTTCCACCGGCAGCTTGACGTTCATGACCTGCTTGCCCTTGCGGGTATTGGCGGTGATATCGGATTGCGGAACGATAAACCCGTTGCCGACGGTCGATGCAAGCAGCAATTTGCCCGCCGGGTCGTGGATGAAGGCCGAGACGATATCCTGATCATTGTCCATATCAACCATGATACGCACCGGTTCGCCATGTCCGCGGCCGCCCGGCAGGCGGTCGCAGCCGAGCGTGTAGAATTTACCGCCGGTGGTGAACAGGATGATTTTGTCGGTGGTATGCGCAGGGAAGGCAAATTTCAGCTTGTCGCCTTCCTTGAAGGTAAGGCCCGAATAATCCGAAAGATGGCCCTTCATGGCCCGGATCCAGCCCTTCTGCGAGACGACGACCGTAACTGGTTCCTTCTCGATCATTGCCTGCTGGATGGCTTCGATATCCGTGTCGGGCGCATCACCGAAGCTGGAACGGCGGCGGCCGATCTCGGTATCCTTGCCGAACTGCTTCTTGACCTCGCCGATTTCCCAGGCAACCGTCGCCCACTGTTTTTCGTCAGAGGCAAGCAGCGCCTCGATCTCGGCCTTTTCGGCCGTCAGCCCGTCGAACTCCTTGCGGATTTCGAATTCCTCGAGCTTACGCAGGGAGCGCAGGCGCATATTGAGGATCGATTCGGCCTGAAGGTCCGTAAGCTCATAACGGCGCATCAGCTCGGCCTTCGGATCATCCTCCTCGCGGATAATCCTGATGACCTCGTCGATATTGAGATAGGCTATCAGATAGCCGCCGAGAATCTCCAGCCGTCTTTCTATCGCCGCCAAGCGATGGCGCGACCGGCGCTGCAGAACTTCCTTGCGGTGTTCGAGCCATTCCAGCAACACCTGCGGCAATGACATGACCTTCGGAACCCTGCCCTTTGATAGGACGTTGAGGTTCAGCGAAATGCGCGATTCGAGATCCGTGAGCTTAAACAGCGATTCCATCAGCAATGTGGGATCGACACTGCGGTTCTTCGGCACAAGGACCAGCCGGATATCTTCTGCCGATTCATCGCGGATGTCGTCGAGCAATGGCAGCTTGCGGGCAAGCAGCAGCTCGGCGATCTTTTCGATCATGCGCGACTTTTGAACCTGATAGGGAATCTCGGTTACAACAATGACGTAACTGCCGCGTCCGGCGTCTTCCTTTTCCCAGCGGGCGCGCACGCGAAAGCCGCCGCGTCCCGTCTTGTATGCTTCCAGGATCGAGGCCCTGTCCTCGACAATCACGCCGCCGGTCGGCAGATCCGGGCCCGGTACCATTTCGACCATCTTTTCGATCGTCGCGTTGGGATGTTTGATGAGATGCAGGGCCGCATCGCACAGTTCGGCGGCGTTGTGCGGTGGGATCGATGTCGCCATGCCGACCGCAATGCCTGTCGCACCGTTGGCGAGCAGGTTCGGAAACGCTCCCGGCAGAACCACTGGCTCGCTGTTTTCCTCGTCATAGGTCGTGCGAAAATCAACGGCGTCCTCATCGATGCCTCTCAGCAGCAATTCAGCCACCGTGGTCATCTTGGATTCCGTGTAGCGCATCGCGGCGGCGTTATCGCCGTCGATATTGCCGAAATTGCCCTGCCCGTCGACCAGCGGATACCGCACGGCAAAATCCTGCGCCAGTCGCACCAGCGCATCGTAGATCGCCTGGTCGCCATGGGGATGGAAATTACCCATCACCTCGCCGACGATCTTGGCGGATTTCTTGAAGCCGCCGGCTGAGCGCAGACCCATATCGCTCATCGCGTAGACGATACGGCGGTGCACGGGTTTCAGGCCGTCGCGCACATCCGGAAGTGCGCGATGCATGATGGTCGACAGCGCGTATGCGAGATAGCGCTCCTCGAGCGCCGATTTCAGGTCTACCGGTTCTGATCTGTCATCGCCGCTGCCGGGCGGAATAAGGCTTTTTCCCATAGCCTGCAATTAGCCGAAACGTTGATTCGCAGCAAGGCTTGGTGCCTTTTGAAAGGCTCTCGAACTGTTGAAGTATAACCTTCCAGCAACCATGTAAGGTATCCGGGGAGGTTACCGTCATAAAAAAGCAACGCATAAGCTGTTTCTTAACGCAGAAACACGTTTGAATGGTGCCCGCCGCCGTGTTGGCGCTAAAAGAAACCGATATTCAAGCACCAGGAAGGAAAAGAAATGCGCGCCAGATATCTTAAAACAGGGATTGCAGCGAGCATCGTGCTCCTAGCGTCCTCGCAACTGTCTTCTGCAGTGGACGCTGACGATTTCGCCAAGAAGTTTGCAGCAGCCTACTCCTCCCAGGGTGCGGAGATAAAGTATGACGGTGTTTCGGAGCAAGGTGACAGCATTGTGCTCAGCAATGTATCGGTCGGAATTCCGGGAGAAGATGAAACCATCAAACTAGGGGACATGACCTTCAACGGCGTTGCCGACGATGGTTCGGGCGGCTACCTGGTCGATTCGTTTGTGGAAGACAGCATCGAGTTCTCCTCAGACGACGTGTCACTCACGCTTAAAGATCTTGCAGTGAACAATCTTCGGGTTCCGGCGGAAGCCAAAATGGAATCGCTCGATGATATGCTCTACTACGATTCAGCAACGACCGGCCCCCTGGCGGTCACGGTCGAGGGACGCGACGTCTTCAAGATCGCCAAATCATCTGTCACGCTTTCGAAGAATTCAGACGACACGCGCATGGATTTCAAAGGCCGGGCCGACGGGCTGGAAATTGATCTGAGTGAAGTTCCGGACGCCGAGGCGCAGCAAGCCATTGACGGTATGGGCTACCAGTATGTGGGCGGCGATATTGTCGTTGACGGATACTGGTCGCTGCCGACCGGCGAACTCACCTTGTCGGAATATTCGCTGACACTCAACGATGTCGGACGCCTGGACATGCAGTTCTCGATTTCCGGTTACACGATGGACTTCGTGCGCGGCCTTCAGGAACTGCAGGAGCAGATGGCCGCCCAGGCAGACGATGAAAAGGCGCAGCAGGCAATGGGCTTCGCCCTCCTCGGCATGATGCAGCAGCTGACATTCAACTCGCTTTCACTGCGTTTTGACGATGCCTCGGTAACCAACAAGGTCCTTGATATGGTGGCCAGCCAGCAGGGCATGAGCCGCGACCAGATGGTACAAGGCCTGCAGGGCATGCTGCCTTTTGCTCTGGCGCAGCTGCAGAACCCGGATTTCCAGAAGCAGGTCACGGAAGCTGTGAGCCTTTATCTTGCCGATCCGAAGAGCATCGAGGTCAGCGCCCAGCCGAATGCTCCGCTACCCTTCGCCTCACTGGTCGGTTCGGCCATGGGCGCACCGCAGACCCTGCCTGACGTGCTCAACGTCTCGGTAACGGCAAACCAGTGATACAAATAAAAAACCCGCCGAATGGCGGGTTTTTTATTATCCGTGTTTCTGAAACGGTCACTCGTCCTTGGCGACCGGGATGATCCGCAGATTGAGATCCCTGAGCTGCGCGGCCTCGGCTTCGCCGGGTGCGCCCATCAGGAGGTCCTGCGCCTGCTGGTTCATCGGGAACATGGTGACTTCACGCAGGTTCTTGGCGCCGACCAGCAACATAACCATGCGGTCGATGCCGGCCGCCATACCGCCGTGCGGAGGTGCGCCGTACTGGAAAGCGCGGTAAAGACCGCCGAAACGCTCCTCGACCACCTTTTCGTCAAGTCCGACCATGCCAAAGGCCTTGACCATAAGTTCCGGAATATGGTTGCGGATACCGCCCGACCCGATTTCAAAGCCATTGCAGACGACATCGTACTGATAAGCCAGCACCGATTGCGGATCATCGCCGTCCAGCGCTTCAATCCCGCCCTGGGGCATTGAAAACGGGTTGTGCGAGAAATCGAGTTTGTTTTCTTCGTCATCCCATTCGTAGAACGGATAATCGATGACCCAGCAAAGCTCAAAACGCTCGGTATCTATGAGATTCAGTTCCTCGCCAACGCGCGTGCGCGCATCGCCGGCAAAGCCGGCAAATTTCTGCGGCACGCCGGCAACAAAGAAGCAGGCGTCCCCGGCTTCCAGTCCAAGCTGGTTGCGGATCGCGTCGGTACGCTCGGGACCGATGTTTTTGGCGAGCGGCCCGGCACCTGCAATGGCACCCTCCTCTTCGCGCCAGAATATATAGCCGAGCCCCGGCTGGCCTTCCCCTTGCGCCCAGGAGTTCATCCGGTCGCAGAAGGCACGGCTGCCGCCGGTCTTGGCGGGAATCGCCCAGACCTCAACCTTCGGATCGTTGGCGATCATGTTCGCAAAGACCTTGAAGCCCGATCCGGCGAAATGCTCGGTGACGGCTTCCATCACGATGGGGTTTCTCAGGTCCGGCTTGTCGGTACCGTATTTGCTGATCGCCTCGGCGTATGGAATACGCCGGAATTCCTGCGTAACCGGCTTGCCGTCGGCGAATTTTTTGAAAACGTCGCGGATGACCGGTTCCATCGTCTGGAGAATATCTTCCTGCTCGACGAAACTCATCTCCACGTCGAGTTGATAGAATTCGCCCGGAAGGCGGTCGGCGCGCGGATCCTCATCGCGGAAGCACGGAGCAATCTGGAAATACCGGTCGAAGCCGGACGCCATAATCAGCTGCTTATACTGCTGCGGGGCCTGCGGCAGGGCGTAGAATTTGCCCTGATGAATGCGGCTCGGCACCAGGAAGTCGCGCGCACCTTCGGGTGAGGAAGCAGTGAGAATCGGCGTCGAGAACTCGGTGAAGCCCACCTTGCCCATCAGATCGCGCATGGCGCCGATGATTTCCGTGCGGCGAACGATATTCCTGTGGAGCGTTTCACGCCGCAGGTCGAGGAAGCGGTATTTCAGGCGGACGTCTTCGGGATATTCCGGCTCGCCAAAGACCGGCAGCGGCAGTTCGCTTGCCGCCGAAAGCACTTCGATTTCGCGGGCGTAGATCTCAACTTCACCGGTCGGCAGGTTTGGATTGACCGTATCGTCGGAACGGGCCTTTACATCTCCGTCTATGCGGATGACCCACTCGCCGCGCACGGTTTCAGCCAGATTGAACGCATCCGAATCGGGGTCTGCCACCACCTGTGTCACGCCGTAATGGTCGCGCAAATCAATGAACAGGACGCCACCATGGTCACGCACACGATGGACCCAGCCAGAAAGTCTGACGGTGGATCCGACATCGGATTTGCGAAGGGCGGCGCAGTTATGGCTGCGATAGCGGTGCATCGGTCTTTCCTGATTGGTTTTTTGCATATGAAACGACATCCGGCCCAAACGGGCTCAAAGTCACTGTGAAAGCCGCGCGGACAAGCGCATGACCGGCGTGATTTGTCAAGCAAGCGGGCAAAAATAACCGCACAATCAGCGTGGATTCCGCAAGACAAACTTCAGAACGGTGTTATTGTCGGCAGCCAGAGAGAGTCCTTCCCAGACCGTAATGATTTCAAGATGAATTCCATACGACCGCTTGTCCCGCTGTTTGTGGCAGCCGCCATCCTGCTCGCCGGGAACGGGCTTCAGGGAACGCTGATTTCGCTTCGCGGCGCCGATGAAGGTTTTTCGACACTGATGATCGGCATCATCGGTGCATCCTATTTCGCCGGGTTCATGGGCGGTTGCTTCATCGTGCCGCGTATTTTGCGGGCGGTCGGACACATCCGTGCATTTTCCGCACTTTGCGCCATTGCCGCCAGCGGAACCCTGCTTCTTGTCCTGATCGTCGATCCTGTCGTGTGGATCGTGCTGCGGTTCCTGATGGGGCTTTGCTTTGCTTCGCTCTTCACCACCGTCGACAGCTGGCTCAATTCAGGCGTCACCAACGAGAACCGCGCCCGGGTGCTTTCCATCTACCGGCTGGTGGATATGGTCGTGGTGACTGCCTCTCAATATCTCATTCCCGTGTTTGGCGCGTCGAGCTTTGCCATATTTGCGATCCTGGCAATCATGATCTGCATGTCGCTGGTGCCCATTTCGCTGGCGGACAAGTCAAATCCGAAACCGCCGAGTAGCTTTTCCTTCAGCCCGACACTCATTTGGCGGCTTTCGCCCATTGCCTGCATCGGCTGTGTTGCGATTGGCCTGACCAACGCCACCTTCCGCATGATCGGGCCTATCTATGCCCAGACCATCGGTCTGCCGGTTACCGCAATCGCCACATTCATGGGCGCCGGCATTCTCGGCGGTGCGGTTCTGCAATATCCGTTCGGCATTTTGTCGGACCGCTACGACCGGCGCATCATCCTGCTGATTGCAACCACCGGTGCGACGCTTGCCGGCCTATACATCAACGGTGTGGCGAAGTCCGATCCGTTGCTCAACTATATCGGCATATTCATGTTCGGTGCCTTTTCCCTGCCGCTCTTTTCCCTTTCAGCGGCCCATGCAAACGATCATGCGTCGAAAGACCAGTATGTGCATGTCGCTGCCGGACTGATCTTCTTCTGGTCGGTGGGCGCAACTGCAGGTCCGTTCATTTCGTCCGCGCTGATGCAGATATTCGGCCCTTCGGTGCTCTTCACCTTTACCAGCGCCATTCACGGAGCGCTTATCGTGATAACGCTTTGGCGCATGAGGGTCCGGGCCGGCGTGCCGCGCGGCGCGCGTGGCCGCTACCACGCGCTTTTGAGGACGTCGCTGTCTTTCACACGCATGGCAAGCAAGGAAGGACGCAAGGAGCGCGACCGCATGTCAGGTAATGGAAGACAAGTTGAGGATAATTAGGTAAAGAGCGTTTATGGATATCATCAGTACAACCGGCGCGCTGGAAGCGGCCTGCAAGACACTTTCCCAATCTGATTACCTCACAATCGACACCGAGTTCATTCGCGAGACGACGTTTTGGCCTGAGCTGTGCCTCATCCAGATGGCGACAGACGATCTTGCCGTCATTGTCGATCCGCTGGCTGACGGTATCGACCTGCAACCGTTTTTCGCGCTGATGGCGGACACTTCGGTTATCAAGGTATTTCACGCGGCACGTCAGGATATCGAGATCATCTATAATCTCGGCGAGCTCATTCCACATCCGATATTCGACACCCAGGTTGCCGCCATGGTGTGCGGCTTTGGCGATTCAGTGTCCTACGACCAGCTCGTTCAAAAAACGGTCGGTGCGCAGATCGACAAGACGTCACGCTTCACGGACTGGCGCCAGCGTCCGCTCTCGGACAAGCAGCTTAATTACGCCCTTGCAGATGTAACCCATCTGCGCGGCGTTTATAAAATGCTCAATAAAAGGCTTCGGGAGGAAGGGCGCGAGCATTGGGTCAAGGAAGAGATGGATATCCTGGAATCGGCTTCCACCTATGACCTGCACCCAGACGAGGCCTGGACGCGCCTGCGCATGCGGGTCAGAAAACCGCACGAGCTTGCCATCATGAAGCATGTTGCGGCCTGGCGTGAACGGGAGGCACGGCAACGCAATGTTCCGCGCCGGCGCGTTCTCAAAGACGACGCTATCTATGAAATCGCCCAGCAGCAGCCGCGCGACACCGGCGCGCTGGGGCGGCTGCGCACCATTCCGAAGGGGTGGGAGCGATCGCAGGCGGCCGGATCCATTATCGATGCTGTCAGTACAGCGCTCGCCATGCCGAAAGATGAAATGCCGCGGCTCAACAAACCCGCGCAGGCGCCGGAGGGTGCGGCGGCGGCAAGCGAGCTTCTCAAGGTCCTTTTGAAAATGACCACTGAGAAACATGGCGTTGCTCCCAAGGTCATCGCCAATACCGACGATCTGGAGCGCATCGCCGCGGAGGGCGAAAAGGCCGAAGTCGGTGCGCTCTCCGGCTGGCGCCGGGAGCTGTTCGGTGAAAAGGCTCTGAAACTCCTGCGCGGAGAAATGGCGCTGCGCTTCATCGACCGCAAGGTCGAGGTGGTGGAGCTGCAGGACTGACGTCTGGCCCGCTATGACGCCGCGTCAATCTCGGCGAAGACCTCCAGCGCCGCATTCAGGCCGTTGATTGCGGCCGGAAATCCTCCGTAGAGCGCCATTTGCCAGATCGCCTCCGCAATCTCCTCACGGCTGGCGCCCGCCTTCAGCGCGCCGCCGATATTCACTTTCAGCTGCGGTGCCGTTTGGCCGCCCAAGGCAGTCAATGCCGCAATTGTCGCGAGGTAACGGGTTCGAAGATCGAGCCCTGGCCGGGCATATTGCCTCCCATAGGCAAAGTCGACGACAGCTTCGGAGAGCCCGGGCAGAAGATGGCCGTAACGCTCTTCCAGCGCCGCTTCCATTCCAGGGTTGAGTTCCTCGGACAATTGGCGGCCGATTTCGACAGTGCTCTTGTGCGACATAGCGAGATCTCCATAGTTATCGTGCCGGTGCGAACGGGTCGCAACCGGGGGTGCATCGGTGATCGCAGTGATCAGGATTCGATGTTGAGGTGCAGCGTTTTTCCGGTCAGCCGCGCGAGCTGCTGAAGCCGGCCCTCCAGCCTTTCGCCGGTGAAACTGCGCAGTCTTTCAGGAACGTTGAGAACCAGCGTATCATCGGCAACCGGGCTGAATTTTACCGACGGCGTTACGCCGGGCATCGATGCCGAGAACAGATAGCTGATCCGCAGGAGCCCGCCGAGCAGTTTGGCGAACTGCTGCAGCCGGGGCGTGGCGATTGCCGCAATGGACTCGCTGTGTCCGTCGCCGCGCATCCCCTCGAAGCGGTAATAATTCGCAAGCGCTATATAGGCCCGGCCCGCATGGGTAATGCCGCCAAATGTGCCATTGGCGATCAGGTTGAGCGATTGCGAGCCGCGGTAATCGGGGTGAGCGCGCCAGCTGATATCGGCAAGGAGGCACGCGGCGCGGCGATAGCGCGCTTCCTCGATGCTTTCTTCGACACCGAAAGCCTTGAATGCGCCCTCGGTCCAGTCGGCGAGTTCCCTCGCGTGTTCGGGAGACCGGGACCGAAGGATCGCCAGCTCATTTGCGGCGCTGAGCAGCGGATCGCGAGACCGCTCATTGTCGTCCAGCAGCGAATACAGGAAACCCTCACGCACCCCGAGCGCTGAGAAACTCACCTTCCGCGGACGCATTTCCCTGAGTATTTCGGCCATGGCCACCGCGCCGAAGGGCAACAGGCTGCGCCGGTTGCGGGACACGGCGCGCATCGCCTTGGCTTTGGCAGTCGCACCTTTTTCGACGCTGTGAAGGAAATCGACCGCTTCGTCGGCGTCTATTTCGTAGCCTTGCGTCATGTGCAACGGATAGCCCGTTACCTCCATGTGGAGCTTGGCGAGATTTCGCCAGGTTCCTCCGACGGCATAAAAGGTCCTTTTCTTTCCCTGTTTGAGAAGGGATGCTGCGGCAAGGTTTGTGCGCACAATCTGCCGGGCCTTGCCGATCGATCCTTCAGCAGCCTCTGACAGCCGCAGGCCGCCGATCGGCAGCGTGATTCCGTCACCGATATCACTTCCGGTAATATCGACGAGTTCCAGCGAACCGCCGCCCAGGTCGCCGATGATGCCATCCGGCTCGAAAAAACTGCTGATGACGCCGAGCGCCGAATAGTAGGCTTCCTGCCTGCCGCTCAGCACATTGATGCTCTGCCCCAGAATGGCTTCCGCCTCCTGGATGAAATCGGGACCGTTGGCAGCTTCGCGGGCCGCAGCCGTCGCAATGACGTGAAGCCCGGTGGCGCGGGCCTGCTCGGACAGGGCGTGAAAGCGTCTTAATGCCGCCAGCGCGCGGCTGACGCCTTCAATGTGCAACAGACCGGTCGCGGCGATACCCTTTCCAAGCCCGCACAGAACCTTCTCGTTGAACAGAACCGTCGGTGTGCGGTTCAGCCCCTCATAGATGACCAGACGCACGGAGTTGGAACCGATATCGACGACGGATACCGGTGCTATGCCAGGCAGGCGGCCCTGGGCTTCGGATTCAACCATTCGGTATTACTTGCTCAACTTCTTCTGCTGTGAAACCAGTCCCGCAATCAGCGTGGGTGCACTTGAAGCCAGCGCTCCACCGCGTCCCGACAGGCTGGGATTGGTCATGAAATAGTGCTGCGCGTTGAATGGCTCCTCTCCTGCGCGCACATCCATTCTACGGGATGTGCCGTCCCCCAAAATCTCGTAGCTCTGCTGGTTATCGATCAGGTTTCCGAGCATGATCTGTCCCTGGACCTGCTCCTTGACGGTCGGGTTTTCCAGCGGCACCAGCGTTTCGACGCGGCGGTCGAGATTGCGCGGCATCATATCGGCCGAGCCGATATAGACCAGTGACTCGGCGCTGGGCAGTCCCTTTCCGTTGCCGAAGCAGAATATACGGCTGTGCTCAAGGAAACGGCCGACGATCGATTTGACCCTGATATGGTCGGACAAGCCCGGAACCTGTGGCCGCAGGCAGCAGATACCGCGCACCACAAGGTCAATTTCAACGCCCGCCTGGCTGGCCCGGTAGAGCGCGTCGATGGTAGCGGGATCGACCAGTGAGTTGATTTTCATCCAGATGGCGGCGGGACGCCCGGCCCCGGCATGTTCGATTTCAGCCTCGATATGCTCAATCATCCGGCTTCTGAGCGTACCGGGAGAAACCGCCAGCTTCAGCTCCTCGGTCGGCTGGCCGTAGCCGGTGATGAAATTGAAGACGTGGGCGACATCATGGGCGATATCGGCATCGCATGTGAAGAATGAAAGGTCGGTATATATCTTGGCCGTTACCGGGTGATAATTGCCGGTTCCTAGGTGGCAGTAGCTGGCTAGCCGGCCTTCCTCGCGGCGCACGATGAGCGACATCTTGGCGTGGGTCTTGAGCTCGATGAAACCGAACACAACCTGCACCCCGGCGCGCTCCAGGTCGCGCGCCCAGCGGATATTGGCCTCTTCATCAAATCGTGCGCGCAATTCGACCAGCGCAGTGACTGATTTGCCCTCCTCTGCGGCATCCACCAGCGCACGGACGATCGGGCTGTTGTTCGAAGTCCTG
Source organism: Hoeflea sp. TYP-13 (assembly GCF_040932035.1). Classification (NCBI taxonomy): domain Bacteria; kingdom Pseudomonadati; phylum Pseudomonadota; class Alphaproteobacteria; order Hyphomicrobiales; family Rhizobiaceae; genus Hoeflea; species Hoeflea sp. TYP-13. Next base: position 1,552,164 of record NZ_JBFRBB010000001.1, on the reverse strand, counting down.
TAGAGCGTCTGCTTGATAGCCAGCACATCGGGGTCGCGTGCCGCCTGGCGCAGAAACTGGACCACCACATCGAAGGATTCATACGGGTGGTGAATGACAATGTCCTTTTCGCGGATGGCGGCAAGGCAGTCACCGCCATGCTCGCGGATCCGCTCGGGAAAGCGTGCATTGTAGGGCTCGAATTTCAGATCATCGCGCGGTGTGTCGACTATTTCAGAAATCGTCGCCAGGGCAAGCAGGCCAGGCAGAACCGCGACCCGGTCCTCGGGAACATTGAGCTCTGTCGTCACGAAGTTGCGCAGGGCTTCAGGCATTTCTGAATCGAATTCGATGCGGATCACCGATCCCCTGCGCCGGCGCTTCAATGCGCGTTCGAAGAACTGGACAAGGTCTTCCGCCTCTTCCTCGACCTCGATGTCGCTGTCGCGGATAATTCTGAAGGTTCCGGATCCATGCACACTGTAGCCCGGGAACAGCGTGCCGATGAACTGTCCAACCACGTCTTCAAGCGTGATGTAGCGCACCTGCTGGTCCCGGTTCGGCAGGCGGACGAACCGGTTGAGCGCGACGGGAAGGCGCAACAGCGCCGTCATCGGCTCCTTCCGCTTCTGGCTGAACAGCTTGAGCACAATCGAAAATCCGAGATTCGGGATAAACGGGAACGGATGCGCCGGGTCTATGGAGAGCGGCGTCAGCACCGGAAAGATTGATTCAAGAAATTCCTGCTTCAGCCAGTCGAGGTCAGTCTCGCTCAGATCGGCGGGCCGGACGATCAGGATATCCTCTTCGGCAAGATATTGCTGCAAAACGGCAAGCGATGCCTGCTGCTCAAGCTGCAATTTTCCGATCTCGTCGAGTGCCTCATTCAGCTGGCGCAGCGGGGTTCTGCCATCAGCAGAACGGCTGGTTATGCCCTCGCGAACCTGCCCCTCAAGTCCGGCGACGCGAACCATGAAGAACTCGTCGAGGTTCGCCGCGGATATGGAAAGGAAACGGATGCGTTCCAGCAGGGGATGCGCGCTGTTTTGCGTCTCCTCAAGAACCCGGCGATTGAACTGCAACCAGGAAAACTCGCGGTTTACAAAGCGCTCAGGGCTCTCCATGAGCGCTTCGACGGTATCCTCAGGCTCTCTTCCTTCGCCAGCTATTGCTGCTTTGTCGTCCATTCATCCATCCATTCACAATCAATCATACACCGCGGCCAATGATATGCACATGCGACGATAAGCCTATGACAAATCAGCATCATAACCGTTTGCTTCCAGATCCGCGAGCACCTCCGCCGCCAATGAACGGTTAATCTTGGCTCGCCGGGCGAGTGCAATCTGATCCATGCGCTGCACGATCGTCTGCGCCGCATCAAGTGATCGTTCCATGCGCTGGACCAAATAGGAGACTACTTTAGGATCGATCACTATCTGCCTGTCTGCAAACAGTTTTTCGATTACCTGCTCAAGCAGTTCATCATCAGGCTCGCCAATTTCAACAATCGTTGCCGCGCGCAGACGCGATCGCAAGTCCGGAAGCTGAACCGGCCAGGCTGCCGGCCACATGCGTGTTGTGATCATCATGGCGGTTCCATGCTGGCGAACCGTGTTAATCAGGTGGAAGAGCAGCGTTTCGTCAAATCCTTCCCGATCGATGTCCTCAATAAGCACCGGGCCGGCCTCCGCCAGGCGCAAGACCTTGTCCTCGTCGCCTGTTGCGGACATCGTCACTGCACCCGCGCGCTCCTTCCAGATATTGGCAAGGTGGGTTTTACCGGCGCCGGTCGGTCCGGCCAGAATAACCACTGGCGAGGGCCATTCGGGCCAGATATCGACAATGCCAATGGCGGCACTCAGCGGATCCGATATGACGAGATCGTCCCGAGTGGTGCTCGGCTGATGCTCAAAATCAAGCGGCAGTTGTCCGGACGCGGAATCCCGCGCCTTGCTCTCGCTACTGCCCATTGTCTTCTTTTGCATTTTTCTGACCACCCGCGGGTGCGGCGCCATCATCATATAAGTCGCTATCCAAATACCGTTTGAGTGCGAACCGCACAAGAACCGCAAGTGCCGCCGCCGCCGGAACAGCAATAAGGAGACCAACGAATCCGAACAGCGAACCAAACGCAAACAGCGCAAACATGAGCCAAACGGGATGCAGCCCGACACTGCGGCCGACGAGTTTCGGCTGGAGAATATTGCCTTCGAAAAACTGTCCGGAGAAAAACACGGCAAGCACAATCACGATCGACACATAATCCGGCCAGAACTGAACCAGCGCGACCCCGAGGGCGAGGACAAGCCCCACCATGGACCCGACATAGGGTATGAAGCTGATCAACCCGGCGAACAGGCCGATGAGCAGTCCGAAATTCAGACCGGCAAGCGTCAGTCCGCCTGCGTAGTAGATGCCCAGTATCAGGCAAACGCTGCCCTGGCCGCGAACGAACCCGGCTATCGCGCTGTTCATATCCCTGGAAATTTCACGAACCGTTTCCAGATACCGGCGCGGAATCCAGTCATCAACGGCTTCCACCATGCGGTCCCAGTCGAGCAGCAGATAGAAAGCGACCACCGGCGTTACAACGAACAGGGATGCGAGGTCGGCCAGCGCTTTACCGGAGTTCCATATCTGAAGGAACAGCGTGCCTACCAGGCCCGCCCCTTCGGAAAGAACATTGCCGAGTGACGATTTGAGATCCGGCATCTCGATCCCGATCCATTTGGTCAGCCACTCCGTATTCGTGGACGCGATCAACTTTTGCAGCTGTTCGACATATTCGGGCAGTTTGCTGATGAATCCGCTCGCCTGGCTTGCCAGCACCGGAACAACGATCATCAGCGCGATGATGAAGATCAGCAGAAAAGCAATCAGGATAATGACCGTGGCCATCAGCCTCGAAACGCGCCAGCTCTCAAGCTTGTCAGCAACGGGATCGAGGAAATAGGCAAGCGCCATACCGGCTACAAAAGGCAGTAAGATGCCGCGAAAGACGTAGAGAAAAAGCCCAAACACAAAAAAAGTCGCCAGCCAGAAGATGGCCTGCCGACGCAGCGACGCCCTGTTGATCTGAGTTGCCATGCTAATCCCCGCGCCCTGTCTAGCCGGTTGAATTTCGGCCGGATCATCCGGCCATGTGATCGACCCATACCTTGAGATAGGCGGCGGCCGAAAGGATGGTCAATGCCGCAACGCTGTAGATCAAAATCAGCCGCAGATCCCCAAACGTCACGCCAAACGCCAGTTCCGCAAGGACGACGGACGCCAATGCTATCTGGAACGCGGTGTTGGCCTTGGAGACAAAAATCGGATTTACAGCGACGGGCTGCGCCATCACACTGGACAAGATCACGGCGATGACAATCAACACGTCGCGCGACACCACCAGAACCACAAGCCAATGGGGCAGAAACCCGAGAATTGCCAGCATAATAAACACCGTTACAAGCAACAGCTTGTCGGCGATCGGATCGAGATAAGCGCCAAGCTCGCTTTGCTGGTTGAATTGCCGGGCAATAAATCCGTCGACGCCGTCGGAAATGCCGGCGATCACGAATATGACGAAGGCCGGCATCATCTCCCCCAGCAACAGGGCATAAACAACCGCAGGCACCATCAGAAATCGCATAAAGGTAATGATATTCGGTATTGTCATGCGCCGGGATCGTTCTACCTGTTAGCCGCATTTGCTGCACCTGCCCACGAAGACGCAAACTCCAGATTGCACAGCGGCGGCAACATGCAAACCGGATATACCTCATATTGTCCACGGGGCGGGCCCGCATCCGATACAACGGACATAGCTTCTATTTCGTATCCACCATTCACAATTTCAATGCGTGAACAAGTGTTTAGATTGCACCGCAGCGAATTTGATTAATGTACGATTACATACGCCTTCGCTCGTAAATATACTTTAAATGGGTGCGTAGGGGCGCAGCACCTTGCACAGCCGGGCAGGACGTGTCATTTCGCACCTGAAATCCAGTGCGCACTGCGAATTCTGCGGAAAAATCTGAGGACGTGCATGACCGAGCGGACAAACGGTTTGAAATACAGCGACGCCGGCGTCGATATCGATGCCGGCAATAGCCTGGTGGAACGCATCAAACCCCACATCCGGGCGACACGGCGATCCGGCGCCGACGGTGAAATCGGTGGATTTGGGGGACTCTTCGACCTCAAGGCAGCGGGCTTTACCGATCCGGTGCTTGTAGCGGCCAATGACGGTGTCGGCACCAAGCTCAAAATCGCCATCGATTCGGGCATGCATGACACGGTCGGCATCGATCTGGTCGCCATGTGCGTCAACGACCTCCTGGTCCAGGGGGCCGAGCCTCTGTTTTTCCTCGATTATTTTGCAACCGGAAAACTCGACGTCGACCAGGGTGAAGCGATCGTTGCCGGTATTGCCAGAGGCTGTCAGGACGCCGGCTGTGCGCTGATCGGCGGGGAAACGGCCGAGATGCCGGGCATGTATTCAGGCGGCGACTATGATCTTGCCGGCTTTGCCGTCGGTGCGGCCGAGCGCGGATCGCTGCTTCCAACAGGCAATGCCGAAGCAGGTGACATCCTCCTTGGCCTGGCATCCGCCGGCGTCCACTCAAACGGGTTTTCGCTGGTACGAAGGATCGTTGAGACCTCGGGACTTGCCTGGAATGCCCCCGCTCCTTTCGAGGATGGATCGAACCTGGCAGAAGCCCTGCTGACCCCGACGCGGATCTACGTTCGTTCGGTGCTCAAGACAATTCGTGAGACCGGAGCTATCAAGGCGCTTGTCCACATCACAGGCGGCGGATTTCCAGAGAATATCCCGCGTGTGCTGCCGGAAGATCTTGCCGCATCGGTCGATCTGGATGCCATCGCGCCGCCCCCGGTCTTTTCATGGCTGGCGCGCACCGGTGGCGTTGAAGCAAAGGAGATGCTGCGCACGTTCAATTGCGGGATCGGCATGATCGCAGTGGTCGCTAAATCTGACGCCGAGCGCGTGTCGCAGGCGCTGCTGGCTGCCGGCGAGACGGTCGTCAAACTCGGTCACCTAGAAGAGCGGTCCGAGGGTGCGCGGGTGAATTATCAAGGTGCGCTGAAACTATGAGCGCAGCCAGTCAAAAGCCCGCCGGCGCCAAGCGCAAACGGGTCGTGGTGATGATTTCGGGCCGCGGCTCAAATCTTAACGCGCTGATTTCGGCAAGCATGGCGAGCGGTTATCCGTGCCGTATAGTCGGGGTCATCTCGGACAAACCCGGTGCCGGGGGACTGCAACTCGCCGCCGACTACGGCATCGAAACGCATGTCATCGACCGTAAGGACTACGCAACGCGGGATTCCCACGAAGAAGCCATTCAGACCGCTCTCCAGTCAATGCAGCCCGATATTGTGTGCCTCGCCGGATATATGCGCCTTTTATCCGGTGAACTGGTGCGCAAGTGGCTGGGTTCAATGATCAATATCCACCCTTCCCTGCTGCCCAGCTTTCCGGGCCTTGATACCCATCAACGCGTGCTGACGCATCAGGTCAGGCTACACGGGTGCAGCGTACATTTTGTCACCGAGGGCATGGACGAAGGCCCGGTTATCGCCCAAGCGGCGGTGCCGGTTCTTCCCGACGACGACGCCGAGACGCTGGCGGCCCGCGTTGTCAAGGCCGAACACCGCCTTTACCCCTCCGCCCTGCGGCTGGTCGCCGAAGGCAGGGTGAAGATCACCGACAGCGGAACGGTGCTTTTCAGCGACTATCCCGCCGCGGATGAGAATTCGATCCTTTATTCAAACGAGATCGACGCCGGGTGACCTGCCGCTCAGCTTCGCAGCCACACATGGTTGTCGTGAAAGGCTGCACCGCCGAACGGAGCGATGCTGTCAGCGCCCGTCAACACATTGATGCCTTCGCCGTCAACAAAAGCCTGGTTGGGCCACAGGCCTTCAGAGACCAGAACACCGGGCTTCAGCCCATCGACAAGCCGTGCATGGAGGCGAACCGATCCGCGCTCATTACCGATTGTCACAAGCGTGCCATCGGCAACGTCGTGCGCAAGGGCGTCATCACGGCCGATGAGCAACTCCGGCCTCCCCTCCCTTTCTTTAGAGGAAACGGTTTCCGTGAAGGTTGAATTGAGGAAGGTACGCGCCGGGCTTGTTGCCAGCCGGAAGGGATGCTTTTCATCCGCCGCTTCAATCAGGTCGACATGGTCAGGAAATTCAGGAAGCGCTTCATAAGGACCTTGCGGCCCCATCGATCGGGGCGGCCTGCTTGGCGCGGCAGCATCTTGCCAATCCAGTCGAAAACGGAATTTTCCGTCCGGCCATGCAAAGCCCCGGACGAAATGTGATGTCTCGAAATCCGGCTGGCAGTCGATCCAGCGGTTTTCGCGCAAGGATTCAATGTCGCCATGGCCGCTTTTTCGCAGCATACCGTCGATCAGCGCTGTGGCGTCCGGTTCGAAGACCTCAGGGTCCGGCACGCCGAGCCGTTTGGCAAGTTCATTGATCACGAACAGGTTGGGCTCGGGACCGAGCGGCGGCTCAATAAGTTTCGGTCCGAGAACCACAAACTGATGGCCGCCGCCTCGGTAGATATCGTCGTGCTCCAGAAACATCGTAGCCGGCAGAACGATGTCCGCCAGTTGCGCGGTTTCGGTCATGAATTGCTCATGCACAACCGTGAAGAGATCGTCGCGCAGAAAGCCTTCTTTGACCAGACGCTGTTCGGGAGCAACATTGACCGGATTGGTGTTCTGGATGAGAAGCGCGGTTATCGGCGCGCCATTGCGCAGCGCCTCGGTATTGCCCGTTAAAACGCGCCCGATCTGTGACTGATCGAGGAACCGCACGCTGGAATCGCGCATGGACGTTCCCATGATTTCAGATTTATCGAGGTTGAAAATGGACGCGTTGGAGTGGAACGCACCACCGCCCTCGTATTTCCACGCGCCGGTAACGGTCGCAATGCAGGATGCGGCATGCATGTTGACGACGCCGTTGCGCTGCCTGGCAAAGCCGTAGCCAAGCCGGAAATAAGTGCGTTTGGTGTGGCCGACAAGGCTGGCGAACGCCTCGATCTCGTCGACTGAAAGTCCGGTGATTTCGGCCGCCCATTGCGGTCCGCGGGATTTGAGATGCTCTTCCAATCCGTCAGGATCGTCCGCATATTGCTGAAGATATTCACGGTCGGCAAAACCATCGCGAAACAGGATATGCATGACGGCACAGGCGAGCGCGCCGTCCGTACCCGGCCGCAGGATCAGCTTCAGGTCTGCCTGCTTGGCGGTGGGATTGTCGTAAATGTCGACAACGACGATCCGGGCGCCGCGCTCCTTTCGGGCGCGGGCCGCATGGGTCATGACATTGACCTGCGTAGCAACCGCGTTGGTGCCCCAGATCACGACACAGTCGGATTTTGCCATTTCGCGCGGATCAGGACCGGCCATGGTTCCGGCCCCGAGGAAGAAACCTGTCCAGGCGGCGTTGGTGCAGATGCTGTCAAACTGGCCCGAATAGTTCTTCGCGTGGCGCAGTTTGTGTATCGAGTCGCGCTGCACCAGCCCCATCGTGCCGGCATAAAAATAGGGCCAGACCGTTTCCGGTCCCCATTTTTCCTCGGCCCTGAGCAGTCCCTCCGCCGCCAGGTCCAGCGCATCATCCCAGGACAGTTCCTGCCAATTGCCCTCGCCCTTCGCACCCTTGCGGCGCAATGGTTTCGTCAGGCGGTCAGGGTGGTGGACCCGTTCTGCGTAACGCGCAACCTTGGCGCAGATGACGCCCGCGGTGTAGCTGTTTTCCCGGGAACCGCGAACACGGCCAAAGGTCCTGTCGTCAAAAAGCTCCACTTCCAGTGCACAGGTAGACGGACAGTCATGCGGACAGGCGGTATAGCCCGTGCGTATTGGCGCAGGATTATTCATGTGATTCCCGTTCTGCTAGCGCGATGGGATGGATATAGAGCAAGGACAGTGCCGATGAAACCATTTCGCGCCGATGCAATCTGGCGAAATGAAGTGGCAGTCATACGACCGGACCACTGGAATCAGTTCCCTACAGCCGCGCATTGCTCTAAACAAATCCAGGGCGAATGCGAGGACATCGTGAACTACAGGCACATATACCATGCGGGCAATTTTGCAGATGTATTGAAGCATCTGGTGCTGGCGCGCATCGTTACCTACCTGAAAAGGAAGGAAAAGGCCTTTCGCGTTGTCGACACCCACGCCGGCGCGGGAATGTATGACCTTGGATCCGAAGAGGCACAGAAAACTGGCGAGTGGCAGTCCGGTATAGGGCGTCTCGTGAACGCAGACCTGCCGGATGATGTGGCGGAGTTGCTGGCTCCCTACCTTTCCGTGATCAAGGAACTGAACCCCTCCGGGAAGATAGAGCGCTATCCCGGTTCGCCGAAGCTCGTGCGTGCGCTCTTTCGCAAGCAGGACCGTCTTTCCGCAATCGAATTGCATCCGCAGGACGCCGAAAGGCTGAAACTTCTGTTCGAAGGCGACTATCAGACACGCGTGACCGCACTGGATGGCTGGCTGGCCCTCGGGGCACATCTGCCGCCGAAGGAACGGCGCGGCCTGGTGCTGGTCGATCCTCCTTTTGAAAAGGAGGGGGAATATGACAGGCTGGTGGATGGTCTGGCGCGCGCCTGCGGACGCTGGCAATCAGGCTCTTACTGTTTGTGGTACCCGATTAAAAAGGACGCCCCCGTCGCGGATTTTCACGAAAAGCTCAAGGCTCTGGGTGTCGACCGCATGTTGTGCGCAGAACTGAGCGTGTGTGCACCGGAAGAGACTACTGGACTCAGCGGCTCCGGTGTGATTCTCGTCAATCCGCCCTACACGCTGGAAAAAGAGCTTAAAATGATGCTTCCGGAGCTGGTCAAATGTCTCCGTCAATCACGGCGGTCAGGTCATCGGCTCTTCTGGTTAACCGGAGAATAGCGGTCTTTCGATGAATGACGTTCCGATACGCATGCTAGGCTTGACGTGCAGCGTCCTCTTGCGCATCCTTTGAGGCGAACACCTAACAGCGGTTTCTGGCTTCTTCCAAGGGCCGACCGTGCACCGAGGGGACCGTCATTCATGCTACGCAAAATTGCAATGCACACTTTTCTCGCCGTGGCCACCATCGCGTCGGCCACTTTGTCAGGGTCGATCATTACACCGGCTCAGGCGTTCGGCTGGGGCAAATATGCCTCCTGCGACAGCCCGGCGGTGCTTAGGGTTATTACCCGGCGGTTCCAGATAGCCGACCGAAATGTCCTGCATGCGGGACTTGCCATTGAGGACATCCAGGATGTTCATCAAAACAATTATACGCCGGCCACGGAGACACATCTGATCGCCCGGCGATATTGTCACGGGAGCGCGATGATGAGCGACGGCAAGAAAAGGTCGCTCTGGTTTCTGATCGAAAGCGGACAGGGCTTTGCCGGCGTTGGCGATAATGTGGAATTCTGCATTGCCGGTCTGGATCCGTGGCACATTTACGGGGCCTATTGCAGGTCTGTCCGGTAGCCAAAATCTCCATGTATGTGTGCATGCGCCTCCTGGCGATAGCCGGGCTTGTCTTTGTTGCGGCCTGTGACCAGTCGGGATCTGAGACCGCGCCAGCGGGAAGCGGTTTCGATTTCTACGTTCTGGCGCTGTCCTGGTCGCCGAGCTATTGCGAGGCGGAAGGCGAACGCGCCAATAAGCAACAATGCGGCGGAGAGCGACAATACGGCTTCGTGGTACACGGACTTTGGCCGCAATTTGAAAAGGGATATCCGCAATTCTGCATCGAAGACCCGCAGAAGGTCGAGGTCCGTATTGAGGATGGATTTCTGGATATCATGCCCAGCCGGGCGCTGATCCGGCATCAGTGGAAGAAGCACGGAACCTGCGCAGGTCTTTCCCAAACGCACTATTTCGATACCATACGCACGGCTCACGGCCGCGTTAACCTGCCGGTGATCATGCCTCAAGACGGGAAATACCGGACGGTCTCGCCCGATGAAATCGAAGAGGCATTCCTGGAATCAAATCCGAAGCTTGATAAAAAACACTTCGCCGTCACCTGCGACCGACGCAGATTGCGCGAAGTGCGTATTTGCATGACGGCAGATCTGGAGTATCGCTCATGCCCGGAAATCACCCGCCGCTCCTGCAAGCGCCCGTCAATCGTCATTCCACCGTCGAGGGGCAGCTAGGAATGCCAACGCCTTTATCCCAAGGATCCCGTTCATGAAGATATTGTATTCTCCCGCATCCCCCTATTCAGCCAAGGCGCGCATGGCAGCCCACTACTGCGGGTTGGACTGCGAATCCGCAATAGCCGACACCAACGCAGACCCGCAGGAATTGATCGGCAACAACCCGCTCGGAAAGATACCGACACTGATCGACGATGACGGAACCGCCGTCTATGACAGCCGCGCAATCATGCAGTTTCTCGACCGCAAGAGCGGCAAGAAGCTGTATCCCCGAAATGCGGATAAACGCACGGAGGCTGAAGTGCTAGAAGCACTATGCGACGGAATCACGGACTGCCTTCTGGCGATGGTCTACGAGGTCCGCTTCCGCCCGGAGGAAAAGGTCTACCAGCCTTGGCTAGACCGGCAATGGTCGAAGATCGAACGGTCGCTCGACTATCTCAACGACAATCTTCCCAGAACCACCAAAAAACTGCATGGCGGCCATTTCGCACTTGCGGCGCTGCTCGGGTATCTTGCATTGCGCTTTGAAGGCAGATGGGAACGCGGTCGGCCAAAGCTGAAAAACTGGCCCGGAAAATTCGAAAAGTTCTTTCCCGACTACAATCAGTTCAAATCGCAAAGCTGAGATACGGTAACATTCAGTTTAACCGATATCTCGCCCGCCCGGCATTGCGTTTCACCTGCCTGCACCTATATGCAGGGAACCGCACTACACTGCTAAAAAACTGCCCCCGAACCCGGAAATCACCAATTCATGATCAGCTTCCTCATATTGATTGCCGGGCTGACTTTACTGCTGTTTGCAGGTGACTATCTGGTTCGCGGAGCAGTTGCAATGGCCGAGAAACTGGGCATCAGCCCGTTGATCATCGGCCTGACCATAGTTGCGCTCGGAACGTCTGCGCCGGAACTGTTTGTTTCACTCAAAGCGGCGTTTACCGGCGTTTACGGCATCGCCATCGGCAATGTCGTCGGCTCCAACATAGCCAACGTACTGCTGGTGCTCGGTGCGCCCGCACTGATTGCTCCCATCGCCTGCAGGGAGGGCGGGATCGGCTTCAGCCTCTTGGTCATGGCTCTCCTGACCGTTATCCTCATGCTGATGATGGGTACCGGGGTACTCACCCATATCGACGGTCTCATTCTTGTCGCCATTCTTGGAATTTTCCTCGCCTGGCAGTTCAAGACCGCGCGCAAGGACCGGGCGGCGGCGCTCAGGGGTGACTATCACGACGAGCTTGACGAGGTTCCGACCCAGAATTCCCGAATTGCAGCCTATCTGCTCTTCGGTCTGATCGGACTTCCGATCGGCGCATCCCTGACAGTCAACGGCGCGGTGGATATTGCGCGCCTGTTCGGTGTGTCTGAAACAGTCATAGGTCTGACCATCGTCGCCATCGGAACGTCTCTACCCGAACTTGTGACGACCGTCATGGCGGCATGGCGTGGCAGCGGTGCGGTGGCAATCGGCAATGTGATTGGCTCGAACATATTCAATATCGGCGCGATATTGGGCATTACAAGCTTCCTGCATCCGTTGCTGGTGCCGGCCCACATCGTCTATATCGACATGTGGATCATGGCCGCCGTAACAGTGCTGCTTATCATTCTCGCGGTCGGTTCGCGCCCGATCAACCGGCTGGGCGGCTTTATCATGCTGGCGTTGTTCGTAACCTATGTGACCGCCGTATTCTAACTCTCACCTGCAAAGCCCCAGTATCTGTCACCTCAAAACTGTGTGGAACAAAGCCGGAAAACAGCCCCGGAAAATTTGACAGTCTTCGGCCGCCGCATCACATAATGAGCCATACCGGAAGGATTTGATGACTCAGGCGGATCAACCGGCACCTCCGAGTGCTGAGAATGCAGAAACACAACCCGAAACAGATCGCCCGGCCGGCTTTGACGGATGGGAGGATGCCGGCCGTGATGGCACCGGGCTGAAGGGTGCTGAGCTCATTCAGGCCTTTGTCAAAATCCTGCCCAATGCACCAGGTGTCTACCGGATGCTCAACGACACCGGCGATGTTCTATATGTGGGCAAGGCACGCAGCCTGAAAAAGCGGGTTTCCAACTATGCGCAGGGACGCGGCCATACGAACCGGATAGCGGGCATGGTACGGGCCACGGCCAATATGGAGTTCATCACCACCCGCACGGAAACAGAGGCACTTCTGCTTGAAGCTAATCTTATCAAGCGGTTGCGACCACGATTTAATGTTCTTTTGCGGGACGACAAGTCATTTCCCTACATTCTCCTGACCGAGGACAAGCTGGCGCCGGGCATTTACAAGCACCGTGGCGCCCGCTCCCGTAAAGGCTCCTATTTCGGCCCCTTTGCATCGGCGCAGGCAGTCGACCGCACGATCAACTCGCTGCAGCGGGCATTCCTTCTACGCACCTGCACGGATTCCATGTATGAAAGCCGCACGCGGCCCTGTCTGCTGCATCAGATCAAACGCTGTGCCGCGCCCTGCACGGGGGAAGTCACAGAAAAAGCCTACGAGGCGATGGTTGACGAGGCAAAGGACTTCCTTTCCGGCAAGAGCCAGAAGGTCAAGGCCGCAATGTCCGAGGCCATGCAGGATGCAGCCGAATCGCTGGATTTCGAAAGGGCCGCCATCTACCGGGACAGGCTTGCAGCCCTGTCACATGTCCAAAGCCATCAGGGAATAAACCCGCAGACAGTGGAAGAGGCCGACGTCTTTGCCATTCACCAGGAAGGCGGCATGAGCTGCATTCAGGTGTTTTTCTTCCGTACCGGCCAGAACTGGGGAAACCGGGCCTATTTCCCGAAGGCTGACGCCTCTCTTTCGCCAAGTGAAATCCTTGGCGCATTTCTGTCGCAGTTTTACGACGACAAACCCTGCCCCAGGCAGATCCTGATATCGGAAACTGTGGCCGAGCAGGTCCTGTTGAGCGATGCGCTTTCCATCAGAGCCGGTCACAAGGTGGCGATCAGCGTTCCGAAACGCGGCGAAAAACGCGACCTGATGGACCATGCGCGCGCCAATGCCAAGGACGCCCACAACAGGCGCCTGGCGGAAACGTCGACGCAGGCAAGCCTGTTGAAGGGATTTGCCGAGGTCTTTGAGATGGACGCAACGCCCCGGCGCATCGAAGTCTACGACAATTCGCACATCATGGGCACGAATGCCGTGGGCGGAATGATCGTCGCGGGGCCGGAAGGCTTTGTCAAAAACCAGTACCGAAAGTTCAATATCAAGTCGAAGGACATCACGCCCGGCGACGATTTCGGCATGATGCGCGAGGTGATTCAGCGGCGCTTTTCACGCCTTGTGAAGGAATATGGAATACCGGAGCGCAATGGTTCCGAAACCGGCAATGACGAGGACGCGATTCAGGACACCGTCGTTCCCAACTGGCCGGACGTTCTGCTGATCGATGGCGGTCAGGGTCAGCTCTCGGCGGTCAATGCCGTGCTTGACGAACTTGAGCTTGCAGACAGCGTGACGACCATCGGCGTAGCCAAGGGAGCCGATCGCGATGCCGGCAGGGAGCGTTTTTTTCTAGCCGGCAAAAAGCCGTTTTCTCTGCCGCCGCGCGACCCGGTTTTGTATTTCATCCAGCGTATGCGCGACGAAGCACATCGGTTTGCCATCGGCACGCACAGGGCGCGGCGCAAAAAGGAAATGACCAGGAACCCGCTCGACGAAATAGCAGGCATCGGCCCCTCCAGAAAACGGTCCCTCCTGCACCATTTCGGAACGGCAAAGGCGGTATCGAGAGCAGGCGTAGATGACCTTCGAAGCGTCGAAGGGATTTCCGATGCCATGGCACAGCTCATTTATGACCATTTCCACGACGACCCCAACAAATAGGCCGTTTTCAACCATTTACAGGTGTCCGGTACGATTTTCGGCAGATTGATTATTGACGCCGTGACGCACGGCCTATTTGTATGGTGACACTTTCTAACGGGAAAGCCACATGGCATCACATACTTACAATATTCCCAATCTCCTGACCTATGGGCGCATCGCGGCAGTCCCGTTAATTGTCCTTTGTTTTTTTGTCGAAGGCAGGCTCTACGGCTCCGATCTGGCCCGCTGGAGCGCGTTTGCGCTCTACGCGATCGCTTCGATAACCGATTTCTTTGACGGCTATCTGGCGCGTATCTGGAACCAGACTTCCAATATCGGCCGCATGCTCGATCCGATCGCCGACAAATTGCTGGTCTCGTCGATCCTGCTGTTGCTGGCCGCAGATGGGACCATCGCCGGTTGGACCATATGGGCAGCGATCATCATCCTGTGCCGGGAAATTTTGGTATCGGGTCTGCGCGAATATCTGGCGGAACTCAAAGTGTCGGTGCCGGTCACCTGGATTGCCAAGTGGAAGACGACCATCCAGATGATCGCCATTGGATTTCTGCTGGCAGGCCCGGCAGGCGACAAGGTCATTCCATACACGACGGAAATCGGGATCGGACTTTTGTGGATTGCCGCCCTGATCACAATATATACCGGGTATGATTACTTTCGGGCCGGGCTCAAACACGTGGTGGAACAATGATGGTCAAACTCGTCTATTTCGCCTGGATAAGGGAACGCATCGGCAAGAGCGAAGAGGAAATCGAGCTGCCCGCTGCGGTGGAGACGGTTTCGGATCTGCTTGCGCACCTCAAAGGACGCGGTGATGAATATGAACTGGCGCTGGAAGTCCCTGAGGTCATACACGTGGCGATCAACCGGGAACACTGCCAACACAGCGATGCGATCGGCAACGCCCAGGAGATAGCGCTGTTTCCACCCATGACAGGGGGCTGATCCATGACGAACGGCCCAACGATACGCGTGCAGGCGGAAGATTTCGATCTCCAGGCGGAAATCGCAGCGCTGACGGGCGGCCATCGTGATATCGGCGCTGTTGTGAGCTTCACCGGGTTGTGCCGCGACGAAAAGGGAGCCCTTGCCGCCCTCGAACTGGAACACTATCCGGGTATGGCCGAGGCCGAAATGCTGCGCATTGCCAATGAGGCCGGAGAGCGCTGGCCGCTGGACGGTATCACCGTCATTCACCGTTTCGGCAAGATAGCACCGGGAGAGAACATCGTTCTCGTTGTCACAGCCTCAAAGCACCGTCAGGCAGCATTCGACAGCGCTTCGTTCATGATGGATTTTTTGAAATCCAAAGCCCCGTTCTGGAAACGCGAAATCCGCAAGGATGGCAGTGAAGGCTCTTGGGTAGACGCAAGAGACACGGACCACGATGCCATGGAGCGCTGGCGGTAGACTCAGTTCCCCCATCAAGAGAAAAGCCGCCGATTAATAACCGGCGGCTTTCGAATTCAAATTTGACCTGCCGGATCAGCCGACGATTTCCGTTCCCGAGAACCAGTAGGCGATCTCTTCGGCAGCGGTTTCCGGTGCGTCGGAACCGTGCACGGAGTTTTCACCGATGGACAGCGCGTAAGTCTTGCGGATTGTGCCTTCGGCGGCATCGGCCGGGTTGGTGGCGCCCATGACTTCGCGGTTTTTGGCAATGGCGTCTTCGCCTTCCAGAACCTGGACGATGGTTGGGCCGGACGACATGAATTCAGTCAGCTCACCGAAGAAAGGGCGTTCCTTGTGCACGGCGTAAAAGCCTTCCGCTTCGCGCAGGCTCATCCAAACGCGCTTGGAGGCAACGACCCGCAGGCCGGCTTCCTCAAGCTTCTGGGTAATAGCGCCGGTCAGGTTGCGCTTGGTGGCATCCGGTTTGATCATCGAAAAGGTGCGTTCGATCGCCATGATCTCATTATCCTTGCATTGGTTTGCGGGAGATTTGCGCGCTCTATAGCCTTGCAGCGCAGGCAACACAAGTGCCCTGCCCCAAACCCGCTTTGATGATGTGGTGTGTTGCGCCTGTCAGGCCGCTGCCGCCACCGAACGGCCGGCCGCGCCATGCAGATCCAGGCACCGCTCGAACCAGTCCGCGACAGGATCATCCGGCTCCAGGAGCTGTTCCGCAGAGCACACGCGCGCCCACTGAAAAGCCCCGAACACGATGTAGTCGGCAAAGAGCGGATTTTCGCCGCCAATGAAAGGCTGCCGCTTGAGCATTAGACGCAGCGGATCGAGCTTCGCGGCAAAACTTTTGACACGCTCTGCGCTTGCCTCAACCACTTCCTCCAACGGCTTGCCGAACCTTGCCTCGCGGCTCTGGCGAAAATAAGCCTGATCCTCAGGCTCAAGCATGGCGTGAATGTCCAGCAGCAGGCGGCCGCCGATTGTCATGTGGATTTGCGTGGCCGCCCAGGCTTCGATGAAACGGGCAAGGGAAACGCCACCCTCGCCGCCGAACAGCGTTGGCCGGTCGGGATAGGCCTTTTCGAGATAGAGCGCAATGTCGAAGGAATCGGAAACAACGTGGTCACCGTCACGCAGCACGGGCACGATCTTGCCCAACCGGTTTTCAACTTCCGGAACACCCGTGAACGGAACGGGAGAGCGCTCGAAGTCCAGCCCCTTGTGGGCCAGAGACAAAACTGTTTTCCAGCAATGGGGGCTGAACGGGCGCGCGGGGTCACTGCCCGTCAATTCGTAAAGTGTTATCGTCATGAAATAACTCCGCTTGAAACCGGTCGAATTCGTATCGGTGGCATTGTGCCTTTTTTGCCCGCCAGTTCAACACGCTCAGCGCAACAGCGCTTTCAAAACAAATTGATACACCGCGCCGGCAATCTGGCGCATCAGCGTCCTGGTGCGACGTAATTGGGACTGTTCAATTCCGGCCGGTTGCGACTATGATCGCCCCCATTCAGGGAGAGCACATTTCATGCCGAATTCATACAAATTGCTCAATGGCAAAAAGATTGCCGCCGATATCCGCGCCGAGGTGGCAGCCGATGTCGAAGCATTGAAAAAGGAAGGCTGGCCGGTCAAGCTGGTTTCCATCTCCATGGGCGACGCCGACGCATCGGCGCTTTATGTGCGAAACCAGCAAAGGGCGGCTGAAAAGACGGGCATCGCTTTCGAGGCACGCCACTACCCGGCCGATATCGGCCGCGACGAATTGCTCGGTATCATTCAGGGGCTGAATACGGATCCACGCGTGACGGGGATCATCATCCAGCGCCCGACACCGGCGCACCTGACCGAGCGACGGCTGCAGCGCACGGTGCATCCGCTCAAGGATGTGGAGGGCATGCACCCATCCAATATCGGCGATATCGTCTACAGCGA
The DNA here is from genome assembly GCF_040932035.1 of Hoeflea sp. TYP-13. NCBI lineage: Bacteria > Pseudomonadati > Pseudomonadota > Alphaproteobacteria > Hyphomicrobiales > Rhizobiaceae > Hoeflea > Hoeflea sp. TYP-13. Next base: position 1,534,803 of record NZ_JBFRBB010000001.1, on the reverse strand, counting down.
CCTGAAAATGGGGCCGTGCACGGCCGTTGCGGCAGTGGAGTTGCTCAAATCGACCGGCATCACGCTCGAAGGCCTTGAGGTCACAGTCATCGGTCATTCGGCCATCGTCGGAAAACCCATCGCCTTCCTGTTGATGGCATTGGGCGCAACCGTGACGGTGTGCCATCATGAAACCCGCAACATCGCCATGCATTCACGTTCTGCCGACGCGGTTTTCGTTGCCGTGGGCAAACCGGGGCTCGTTACCGGCAAGATGCTGAAGCCCGGCGCTGTGCTGATCGATATCGGTATCAATCAGATCGAGACGTCGGACGGCCCGAAGGTCGTCGGTGACGCGGATTTCGAAAGCTGTGCCGATGTCGCCGGCTGGATTACACCGGTTCCGGGCGGCGTCGGTCCTGTGACAGTTGCGACCCTGCTGCGGAATTCAGTGACGGCTGCGCGGCTGCAGAGCGAACACTACGCCTCTGAATTTGCGACCCGCAAAAGCGTATAGCCGCGGATCATTTGATCCCGGCGCTTCTCGCCGAAGATGCGTCCCGATTTTCAGCACCTGAAGCGGCATACGGCAATTTCCTCTTGCCTTCGCGCCGTTGCCGCTTCAATAAGCGGATATGCTGACCATTTCGGACCTTTCCGCCCGTGTCGCCGGGCGCCTGCTGATCGATCACGCCTCCCTTACTCTTCCTGAGGGGACAAAGGCGGGCCTCGTCGGGCGCAATGGCGCCGGTAAATCGACCCTCTTTCGCATCATTACCGGCGACCTTTCGGCCGAAACAGGCTCGTTCAGCATCCCGAAGAATTGCAGGATCGGCCAGGTCGCACAGGAAGCGCCGGGCACCGAAGAGCCTCTGATCGAGATCGTCCTGAAAGCCGACACCGAGCGGTTGACGCTTTTGGAAGAGGCTGAAACGGCAACGGATGCACACAGGATTGCGGATATTCAAACGCGGCTGGCCGATATTGACGCACACTCCGCCGAAGCACGCGCTGCAAGTATCCTGTCGGGCCTCGGTTTTGACAATGAAGCACAAAAACGGCCCGCATCGAGCTTTTCGGGAGGATGGCGCATGCGTATCGCGCTGGCCGCCGTGCTCTTTGCCCAGCCCGATCTCCTGCTCCTCGACGAGCCGACCAACTATCTGGATCTCGAAGGCACGCTGTGGCTGGAAGATTATGTGCGGCGTTATCCGCACACGGTTATCATCATCAGCCACGACCGTGATCTGCTCAATCGCGCCGTCAACACGATCGTCCATCTGGAACAGAAGAAGCTGACTTTTTATCGTGGCCCGTTCGATCAGTTCGAGAGGCAGCGGGCAGAGGCGCGCGAACTGCAAATGAAGGCGCGCGAAAAACAGCAGGCAAAGCGAAAACACATGGAGGCCTTTGTCGAGCGCTTTCGCTACAAGGCGTCAAAGGCCCGTCAGGCGCAGTCTCGCCTCAAGGCGCTTGAGCGCATGGGAAATATCTCCGCAGTGATCGAGGAGCATGTCCAGGGCTTTCAGTTCCCCAAGCCGGAAAAACAGCCTGCGTCGCCAATCATAACTCTGGAAAAGGCCACGGTGGGCTATACACCGGGCGAACCGGTGCTTTCCAGGCTCAATCTGCGTATCGACAATGACGACCGCATTGCCCTGCTCGGCGCCAACGGCAACGGCAAATCAACCTTCGCCAAGCTGATCTCCGGAAAACTGAAAACCGAAAACGGGACGATGACCCGAGCGCCGCATCTCAAGATCGGTTATTTCGCCCAGCACCAACTCGACGACCTTGTGCCGGCAGCAAGCGCTGTAGAGCACATACGCAAGCGCATGCCCGACGCGCCGGAAGCAAAATTGCGCTCGCGAGTCGCACAAATGGGACTTTCGACAGAAAAGATGGACACCGCCGCGCGGGATCTGTCCGGCGGCGAGAAGGCGCGGCTTTTGATGGGGCTTGCCACTTTCGACGGTCCGAACCTCCTGATCCTTGACGAGCCGACAAACCACCTCGATATCGACAGCCGGTCGGCGCTGATCGATGCGCTCAATGCTTTCGAGGGCGCCGTTATACTGATCTCCCACGATCAGCATCTGATCGAAGCGACAGTGGACAGGCTGTGGCTGGTGCGTGACGGCACCGTCAACAGCTATGACGGCGATCTTGAGGACTATCGATCGCTGATCGTCAGCGGTTCGAGGGGACAGAACCGGCAAAAGGAAAACGGCGGCGATGCCTCCAAGGCCGGTCAAAGACGGGCGGCGGCGGAACGCCGCAAGGAACTGGCGCCCTTGAAGAAGAAGATCAATGAAATCGAGTCCTTAACGGCACGTCTTGAGAATGAAATTCAGAGGCTCGACAAGGAGCTCTCCGATCCGGCGATTTACGAGCGTACGCCGGAAAAAGCCTCGCTAATGGCCAAGGAGCGCAGCAATGCGCAAAAGCAACTGGCCGACGCCGAAGAAGAATGGCTGCTGCTTTCCGGCGAGTATGAAGAGGCGACCGGCGGCTAAATCAGCGAAAACAGCAATAACTTGCGGTTGCAATAGCTGAACGTGATATAATCCCAAGGGAATCGAGGAGGACTTCCCATGGAAATCAATGTTGTTACCATACAGCCGCTTATTGCCTTGATTGCAGGTATTTTGATCCTGCTCGTGCCGCGCCTGTTGAATTATGTTGTGGCATTCTACCTCATCTTGTTCGGAGTTCTGGGCCTCTGGCCCAACATTTTCAGCGGTGCCGGGTAGCCCCGCGCCCAGCACGGCCAAAGGCTCGAATTGCATCTCAGCGGTGGAACTTCCGAGCCTCTAGGCCTGTCGCCGCAGTAGCCGTTGATACACGAGACCGATTGCCACCAGGACACCTCCAAGGCCGATGAATGACAGCGCCCTGAGGAAACCGGTGAGATTGGACATATCGACCACGAAGACCTTGGCGACAACGGCGACAATGATCGCTCCGGAAAGCAGTCGCAAGGCACGCACACCGGTTGTCATGCCGGCGGCAAGCACGGCGATGCCGATCGCCAGCCAGGCTGCGGAATAGGTGTAGAGTTCCGCATCGCTCGTCGGCCCGATATCCAAAGATACCGGATGGAACCAGTGGCGGATCGACAACGTCACCCATGCAAAAAGCATCAGGCCGCCCACGGCATACGCCGTCCTGCTGTAGGCGGGCGTGAACCGGCCACCGAAAAAACCCAGAGCGCTGTAAAGCAGGCCAGTCATCAAATAGGCAAAAAACAGCTTGTTGAAGATCGCACCGCCACCAACCGCCTCCCCGGTGAGGAAAGGATTGTAAATGCCCAGAAGGCCGAGCACTGCCGCAGCCATGCCGGCAAACCCCAGAATATTGGCGGCGGTGCTGAGTGTTGAGCTGTCCGTGGTTCTTTTGAGGCGAAGCAGGCCGAGCGCAACACCACCGCCGACAAGCACCAGGAACGCTGCCTCCGACAATGTGTCGATATAGGTAAAGACCTCGTCGGGATCGAGCGCATGCAGCCCCACCACCGCGATGGCTGCGGTTACCGAGGCAACGGCAATCCCTTCCATTGCCTCAAGCCATCTGTCGCGTCCGTTTTTGCCAAGCAGCCATGCGGCGAGGACGAAACCTGCGGCCGGCACACCATATCCGTAAAGCAACCAGTTGAAGATGGGCGTTGTGCCGAGCGACGAGCCTACTATGGCCGGATCCCAAGCGATGCGCGCGGCCCACAGGATTGCCGGGACAAGCGTGAGCGGCCTCAGCGCTTTAAACGGTCTCTGGCTGTAAATATAAGCGGTGGCAGGCGTCATCAGCGCCAGAGCCACTGTCAGGGCGCCGCGCTCCAGAAGCATGCAAAGCCCCAGAGCCAGTGCCGACAGCGCTGCGATCAGGTAGCTGGCGGTCACCCCTTCCCGGCCGTTGTTTGCGTCGGACAGCCGCCGGTCGGCATAGATAGCAATTGCGTAAAACGCGACGCAAAGCACCAGCGCGATGACCCCGTAGCGCACCGAAAGCCCGAGAAAATCCGTGCGGGCGTAACTGACGCCGAGAATCAATACCGGCACGAAGGCGCCGCCAAATGCAAGCGGCACCCGTGCCGCTGAACGCATAGCGCCTAAAAGACCAAGACCACCGGCAAGTAGCGCCAGCCCGATACCGAGGGCACCGAATAGCGAAAGCAGTTTTTGCTGGTAACCGGGAAGAAATGCGGGATCGATCTGCTCGAGCGTATCGAAGCTGTTGGCAATCGGCTCCCACGTATCCGCCGTCAGCTCCCAACTGCTGTAACCGATGACAGTGACAATTGCCGCCACCGGCACGATATAGCGGATTGCGGCGTAGTAATGCGCCGAGGCAAACGGGACAAGGATGAGCAAGGCGAGGCCGACAACCGTTGCCGTATCGGTCTCAGCCGCGATAAATCCGAGCCCAAGGAGCAGCACAAGCGACAAGACAGCGGCCGCGACCTTGTCCATTGCAACAAATTCGGACACCGACCTTTCGTAGAGGCTGGCAACAAAGACGTAGAATATCGCGGCCCAGGCAGCGAGGATGTATATCCCCAAAACCGGTCGTTCGCCGCTGGACGCCACCAGGAAAAGCACCGCGCCGAAAAATACCAGTCCCAGTGCGGCGATTATCGCAAGCCAGCGCCACAGCCGCATCCGGCCGACGCCGAACGCGGCGACCGATACCGCGAACGCATAGACCGCAAGCCCAGCCGTGCTTGGTTCGTCGGTTGAAACCAGGAACGGCACGAGAAAACTGCCGACGATGCCAAGGGCCGCCAAAAGCGGCCCGTGAAGAAGGGCCGCGGCCATGGTTGCAACGGAAACGATGCCAAGCGCAATGAAAGCCGCTGCAGGACCGAGAAATCCGTATAGCTGATAGGCAGCATAGATGGAGGCAAATGCTCCAAGCGTTCCCGCCGCTGTAAGGATCGATGGCACATTGGCGCTTTCGAAACCGCCTACCGAAAAGGCGGCACCGCGGCGGCGCGTCCATTCGCCGGTTGCGCCAAGCGCCAGTGAAAACAGCAATCCCAGGAGAATTCTTGCCCGCGGCCCCAACAGCCCCTGCTCGAACGAATACCTGACGAGAAAAACGGCGCCCAGGGCAAGTGCGATCCCACCTACCCAGACGGCCCATCTGGCGCCAACCATTTCCTCCAGCCTGTTGCCGCCTGTCCCGGAGGCAAAATCCGAAACGGCATCCCGGGCGCGACGGAAATCATCATAGCGGCTGGCGGACGCGTCAGTGCTTGCCGCGATGGGCGGTTCCGCATCTTCAACGGCCGGAGGGGACGCCTCCGTATCCGGCTCAGGCTCTGGGGCACTCTCTGGCACCTCCGGGGCGCTCTCTGGCGCCGGTTCGTCCTGCTCCCGCCTAATGCTGGGAACGGAAGCCGGCGCTGAAGGCCTTCCTCTTGAACTGGCCACGACTGTGCGAAGCTCTTCGAGCTCACGGTTGAGAGTTCTTACACGAAAAAAAGCAATCGTTCCGAGAATCGGCCCCACTATGAGGAGGGCCGCAGCCAACAGACCCAGCAGAATCAGACTGTCCATGGAGCCGCACCCTCTCCTTCAATCGTGCTTTCCGCGCGACGGTGCCAGACGGTTGTGCCCCCGAATCGGCGTTTTCGCGTCAGCCTTTCTTATCGAGCGCGCTCATCACATCGTCAAGCCGGTCCTGGCCCCAGTGCATTTCTCCATTGACGAAGAAGGTCGGCGCGCCGAAGGCACCGCGTTCAACAGCTTCCTCGGTATTGGCACGAAGCTCATCCTTGATCGCCTGGTCCTGAACCATATTGGCAATCTCCTGGGCAGGCAGACCGGCATTGTCCATCAGTTCCATTACGACCTTCGGATCTGAAATATCGTCGTCGTTGGCCCAGGCACCGGCGAACATGGATTCCATATACGGATTGAGAACATCGTCACCGAGTTTTTCCGCCGCAATCGCTCCGCGCAGGGCCATAACCGTGTTGAGCGGAAACTTCGGATTAACCGAAAACGCAATTCCATGTCGCTTGGTAATGCGCTCCAGATCCTCGAACATCCACTTGCCTTTGGCGGCGATATTCGCCGGACCGGAATTGCCCACGGCCTTGAAAACGCCTCCGAGAACGATGGGTTTCCAGTGAATGGTTCCGCCGGCTGCCTTGATCATTTCCGGCAGTCGTTTGTAGGCGACATATGAGGCACTGCTGACAAAATCATAATAAAAATCAACACTCTTGGACAATGTTCGCCTCCCGGACGGTTGTGTAGTGCACGCAACGCCTACCAGCACAGTTTTGACTTATCTGTTGCGGGTAAAGCCTCGCTCATCGATTCAGACTAGGGATAAATAACGTTTACGTAAAAGGCAATGCACATGCGCATTTGCGGCTCTATGTGCACCACGGTGCGACCGTCAGTGTTTTTCCCATTTACGGATTGCTAAGGCTGCTGCTGCAGGCTGCTGATCTCACCTTGGACGGGTTTTGTAATGCGTAAACTGTCTTCAAAGCTGTTGTTTGCAACTGCGCTGAGCGCTGCCGCTCTGGCTTCATCCGCGGAAAGAGGCGTTGCGGTCCAGCCCCTCAAGGAGGGGTCTGGTAAGATTTCGTCTATATTGCCAGAGGAAAGACCGGCCGAACCGGTTTTGATGCTGGTATCTCTCGATGACCAGACAATGCAGGTCTATACCGGCGATAATCTGATTGCGCGCTCGAAAGTCTCAACGGGCAAGACCGGGCACCGCACACCGACCGGTATTTTCAGCGTGCTAGAAAAGAGACGCTACCACGAATCGAATATCTACAGCCGCGCGCCAATGCCATATATGCAGCGGCTGACCTGGTCGGGTATCGCACTGCATGAATCAAAGAGCGTACCGGACTATCCCGCTTCGCACGGGTGCGTGCGCCTGCCGAACAGATTTGCAAAACAGCTTTTCGGCTTTACCGGAATGGGTGCCCACGTGCTGATCACGGACGAGGAGCTGACACCGTCGCCGATCGTGCATCGCAATCTGATTTATCCCGGAGGCGTTCCAAGCGAGGACACGGCCTATTCATCATCCACCGAACCGGTCATCAAGACGCGCATACGAAGTAAGGGGTCTTCTTCCATCATCCGGATTGTGGAATACACGAATGAGACAGACACGGGCTCGAGTATCAGCGCCGTAACCATTGAGGACAATTTCGTGCTGCGCGGCAGCCTGGAGGACGGGCCTCCGGGAACCGCTGAGCCAGATGACTTTGTGGTGCCGGAATCACGTTCGCCGATCCGTATCCTGATTACCAGGCGAACCGGACAGGATCTTGTTCGCGACATTCAATCCATGCTCAACCAGTTGGGCCACGAGGCTGGCGATGAAGACGGTCTGATCGGTCCCGAAACCGGCAACGCCATCGTTGCTTATCAAAAAAGCCAGGGACATTCGCCGACGGGAACCGTCTCAGTCGCCCTCGCCCAGGCACTGCATTCTGATACCCGTCGCGGTGAATTCCCGATTGGACACATCTATGTTCGCCAGAACTTCAAACCGGTGTTCGATGCGCCTTTCGTCCTGAAAAACGCATCGGCACCGCTCGGAACACACTTCCTGGCAGCTCTTTCCCAACCGGGCGATCCGGATGGCATTCGATGGATTCGGACCTCGCTTGCGGATACAACGCGCCCGTCGCCGCTGCTGGACATAGATACCGGTTACAAATCGAGTTTCCTGGCACCTTCCGGGACACATGCCGCCCTCAGCCGGATCGACCTTCCGGGCCAAATTCGCAAGCGCCTGACAGCCATGCTCGTTCCCGGATCATCGCTGATCATTACCGATGGCGGCTTCAGCAATGAATCGCATCTTGGAACCGACTTTATAGTTTTGACCAATTCACCGGCCAATGATTGACGCGGCTGGGCACGCGCGCTAAAGCAGCGGCAGATTTTGCCCCGCACCGGCGGGCAACCACGGTGGCGTACCTAGAAACCGCGCCCTTGAAGAAAGACCTGCCCCCTATGCCCCCCTTTGAGCGCGCCGAGCCGGCGCTTGCTGCTGCTATTACCCGACGCGGCTACACCAAATTGACGCCCGTGCAAAATGCCGTACTCGACGACAGGCTGATCGACAGGGATTTGCTCGTATCCGCACAAACCGGATCAGGAAAAACCGTCGCGTTCGGTCTTGCCTTCGGCCCGTCAATTCTGCCTGCCATGTTCGACAAGGCGCGGGAAAGGCCCCCGCTGGCGCTGATTATCGCGCCGACGCGCGAGCTTGCCCTGCAGGTGCGCCGCGAATTCGAATGGCTCTATGAGGACGCAAAGGCAAGCATATGCTCCTGCGTCGGCGGCATGGACCCGCGCGACGAACGGCGCGCACTGGCACGCGGTGCCGATATTGTGGTGGGCACGCCTGGACGCCTGCGTGACCACATCACTCGCGGGTCGCTGGACCTTTCCAGGTTGCGCGCCGTGGTGCTCGACGAGGCGGATGAGATGCTCGACCTCGGTTTTCGCGAGGACCTGGAATTCATCCTCGACGCCGCACCGGTAGAACGCCGCACGCTGATGTTCTCGGCTACGCTGCCGCGCGAAGTGACGGCACTGGCCAAACGGTTCCAGCACGACGCCGAACGTATTTCCGTGCACAGCGAAAAGAGCCAGCATGCCGACATCGAATATGTCGGGCATGCGGTTTTGCCGAACGAACGCGAAAACGCCATCATCAATATCCTGCGCTACCATGATGCGTCGCGCTCGATCGTCTTTTGCGGAACGCGAGAACACGTCAAACGGCTAACCAGCCGCCTGGCCAACCGCGGCTTTTCGACAGTCGCCCTTTCGGGCGAATTCACCCAGAGTGAGCGGTCCCACGCGCTGCAATCGATCCGCGACGGCCGCGCGCGCATTTGCGTGGCAACCGATGTGGCCGCACGCGGCATCGACCTGCCCGAGCTCGATCTCGTTGTCCACGCTGACCTGCCCGTTAATCCCGAAACGCTGCTGCACAGAAGCGGCCGCACCGGCCGGGCCGGACGCAAGGGTGTTTGTGCGCTTGTTGTTGCAAGCAACCGGCAACGTAGCGCTGAGAGACTTGTGCGCGGCGCCAAGGTTAAACTGACCTGGGCAGCGCCGCCCAGCGCATCGGACATTGCAAGGCTCGATCACGCGCGGCTTCTTCAAAGTCCCTTTCTGCAGGAAAGCCCGGATGGCGACGAGCGGGCTCCGGTCGATGCGCTGCTTGACGCGTTCAGCGCCGAACAAATTGCAGCGGCATTTTACCGGCTTAGCAAATCAGGATTACCGGCGGCGGAGGAACTGTCCGAAATCGGCGAACGGGAACAGAAAAAGGGTCCCAGGCGGGATTTCGAGGACGGCGAATGGTTTTCGATAAGCGCGGGCCGAAAGCAGAAAGCGGAACCACGCTGGGTTCTACCGGTTATCTGCAAATCCGGTGGCATAGACCGCAAATCCGTCGGCTCAATTTCCATCCGGGAAACCGAAACGCTGTTTGAGATCCATCCCGACAAGGCTTCGCTTTTCTGGCAAACGGTCAGCGAGCAGGGTTGTGTTGAGCGCGCACTGACGATCCAGCATGTCGGCGAATTTCGCGATCAGCCGTCGCCGGGTGCCTCCCCAATCCCAGCGCGCCCGGACAAATCGAGGCACAAAAAGCGCAAGCCCAGGCGCGACGGTCCGCCAGCCCGGCGCAGCGGTGATAAACAGGGGAAAAAGGCAGGCAAGCGTTCCGGTTCAGCGCCCAAGGCCCGGTCCCGTAAACCTAAATCATGATGGGCGCTTCCTGCCGATCAGCAGCCAGTGGAGCAATACTGCCACCAGTGATACGAACAGGATCGAGCCAAGCGTATCGGACAGGAAATGACGACCTTTTGCGACACGCATGAAGGCCGTGACCAGTGCAAAAAACAGGCTGACAGCCAGGACCGCGTAACGCATGGACCGGTTGTGGATATATGCGCTCAGGACAAGGACGGTGATGAAGAAGGCCGCGGCGCTTGAGCCCTCGCCCGAGACGAACGAGCAGTTTCTTGCGCATTGGTCGGATATTTCAAAGGCGGGCGTAAAGATTTTACTTCCACCGAATTCAACAACATCGGCCGGCCGTGCGCGTCCCCAATTGTTCTTGAGCAGCACATTGACCAGCAATCCCGGTCCGGTGACATAAAGCAGCGGCACGAATCCCCAGACCTGGGCAGGGATTTCAAGGATTGGGCCGCGCCAGAACGATATGATCCACATGACAAGCGACAGAACCGCCAGCGATATGCTGACGGCATTGAAGATCGCCCGGTAGGTGCCGTACCACGCATCCCCATTCGGCCAACCGGGCACCGCCTCATCGAAGAACCAGGATGACACCTTGATGTCGATCCCGGGAAATACGGTGAAAACGGCATAGGCGAGCGCAATCGCCAGAACCAGGCCGTAAAGCGATCTGCTGTAACTAGTCTGCATTCTCGAAACACTCGCGCTTGAGAACAAAGGCATTTATCGTCCCGCCGTGATAGGCACCACCGCTGGTCGTCATCGACGCCACAGGCATCAGAACCTCGCCTTTACACTCAACGGTTCTGTCGTGCGAAACAAGCAGAACCGCACGTTCCACTTCTTCTTTGTCAAACGGGAACTTCAACTGGTAATAGTTCCTCGGTCGTCCCCGCGGCTTGTGCGTCCGGATCTTCAGATCTTCATCCCGCCCGGTGTAATGCAGATCCGCCACCCAGTCGCGGCTTTCAGACAGTACGACATCGGCGCCATTCTTCTTTGCCGCATCGATGATCTCCAGGCTCATGCGTTCTCTTCCCAGAAGCCGTTTGAGCGCGGGTTTTTCTCCGTCGATGCTCACATCGTAGGCGACTATTGTGAGGATCGGCAGGCCGACCGCGACAACAGCGCCGATCCAGACCGAAAGTTTGAGCAGGCGGTAATAGTGCTCCTCGAGCAAGGCGGCGACAACCAGCACCGTGCCACCGAAATAGGCTGCAACTGCCCAGTTCGCATAGGCCCTCGACAGCAGTGCCTGAATGCACACGATAAAGATGACGGGAATCGAAAATAGAAGCAAAAGCCTGGCATTTCTTGACCGCGACTTGAATATGCAGGCCAGCATCGTTCCAAACAGGATCGGACCAAACACACCGAATTGGCTGAAGAAGAACTCGGTAAGTTTGAGGTATTTCAGATTTATGGCGCTGGAGCTTTTGCGCACCCAGTCTGCATTGTCCAGCGTGTGCTCGAATGTCGACAGATCGTTGTAAAAATTCCAAACGATGTTTGGCAGCGCCATTGCGCAAAATGCCAGGACAACAATCAGCGCATTGCGCCAGGTGGGGCGCGCGGTAGGCATCAGCACCGCCGCCAGAAAGGCGCAAAGGAGAAAATAGATGCCGGCATATTTGGCCATGAAGGCAATACCCGCCATCAGGCCGGCAAGCAGCGCGTCGGAGGCCCTTTTACTGTCCAGCATCCGGACGTAAAACAGCAACGCCAGCGAAAAGAACGGCGCCATCATCGTGTCGGTCGAAATCACTGCACTGCCGAGAGAAACCGCCGGCATGGTGATATAGGACAACATGACCCAGAACGCGGTTCTGGCATTGTGAAGATATCTGGCAAGACCGCCGAGGATTAAAGCAGTGGCGAAGTGAAACAGCGGGGCGGGAAGCCGAACCCAAAATACAGCATCGCTTTGAGCGATCTCAGTGAAGAGCCGGATTATCCAGGCAATGAGAGGCGGTTTGGAATAATAGCCGAAATCGAGGTCCTGGCCCCATAGCCAGTATTGCGACTCGTCCACGAACAGGTCTGTTTTGTCGAACCACAATGCCGCGACACGAAACAGCGTGAGAAGCGCAGCAAAGACCGCGCCGGCTGCGAACCAGTCGCGCGCGGACGCGTTCAGCTCCGTGCCGCTCATTGTTTTTAGGATGGACCGCAAATAATCCTGCCGATTTGTGTTTCGGATTGATCCCGGCTCATAGCAGGAATCAATTGGGAATCAAATTGTGTATGTCAGGCTTTCTTTTCCCACCGGCGATCCTGCGTCTGCTGCCAGTAGGTAAGACTGTGGCCCTCACCTTTCAGAGCTTTCCAATGGGCTCTGGCGGTCTCGACCTGCTGCTGATCATGTCCATCGAATATGAAAACAGCCCTTTCATAATCATACAGTCCGGAAGGCTCAGCACCGTCGACCAGAAACCGGACCTGGGCGGAATTCGCATTGCCCGGCGTTGTACAGATCAACACCGGCTGTTTGTCCGGTTGCGCTGACATATCCGTGCCGTGCGGCAGGAAACTCTCGTCCCGAAATGTCCAAAGATGCTGGTCGAGTGCATCGCGCCGTTCTTCACTGCCGGTTTGGACGACCACGCGCCAGCCGCGCTCCAGGCTCTTTTCGAGCAGAGGCGGCAGAGCGTCTTCCAGGCGCGATTCCGTCAGATGATAAAAAAGTACTTCGGTCACGAACGTCACATTACAGAGTGCCCGAAGCGCTGTCGAACAGACGTTGCGGCATGAAGATCAGGCTTCGTAGTCTGCACGAACAAACGCATCCAGCAACCGGACGCCGAAGCCCGAGCCCCAGGAACGGTTGATTTCCGTATTTGGCGAGCCCATGCCGGTTCCGGCAATGTCGAGATGCGCCCAGGGCGTGTCATTGACGTAACGCTGCAGGAATTGACCGGCGGTAATCGAACCGGCCCAGCGTCCACCGACATTCTTCATGTCTGCGAATTTTGAGTCGATCATCTTGTCGTATTCCGGTCCGAGAGGCATGCGCCAGACCTTTTCCTCGGTCAGTTTGCCGGCTGCCGACAGTTGCTCGCACAATTCGTCATTGTTGGAAAAGAGCCCCGCATGATGATGCCCCAGCGCAACGATGACCGCGCCGGTCAAAGTCGCAAGGTTGATCATGAACTGCGGATCGAACCGGTCCTGGCAATACCAGAGCGCATCGCACAGCACGAGACGGCCCTCGGCATCCGTGTTGATCACCTCAATCGTCTGTCCCGACATGGAGGTGACGATATCGCCCGGCCGCTGGGCATTTCCGTCCGGCATATTTTCAACCAGGCCGATGATGCCCACGACATTGGCCTTTGCCTTGCGGGCGGCCAGCGTATGCATAAGACCGATGACGGCAGCCGCACCCCCCATGTCGCCTTTCATGTCCTCCATTCCGGCGCCCGGCTTGAGCGAAATGCCGCCGGTGTCGAAAACAACACCCTTGCCGACAAATGCAATCGGTTTCTGTTTCTGTTTGCCGCCCTTCCACTGCATAACTGCAAGGCGCGGCGGGCGGACCGATCCTTGCGCGACGCCGAGCAGCGCGCCCATTCCGAGCTTTTTCATTTCCTTCTCGGTGAGGATTTCCACTTCGACACCGAGTTTTTCCAGTTCGCTGGCCTTTTTCGCAAATTCGACCGGTCCAAGCACGTTCGCCGGCTCGTTCACCAGATCCCGGGCCAGCGCCACGCCGCCGGCAACCGCCTGCGCGTCTGAAAATACCTTCCTGGCTTCCGTGGCAAGATCGCTCACCAATGTGATCGCGATGTTCTTTTCCTTCGAATCAGCACCGTTTGACTTCTTTTTTGTCTTGTAGGTGTTGAAATTGTAGCTCCGCAGCAAAATTCCGAGGGCAAGATTGGATACATCTTGCGCAGTGATTTCGGTCTCGTCGGCGTCTACAAATACGGTGACGTTCTCGGCTTTCCTGACCTGCGCGAAAACGGTTCCGCCAATGCGCAACCAGTCATTTGTCTTCAGGTCTGCCGGATCACCAATTCCAACGACCGCCAACCGGTCCGCGGGGCTGCCTTCGGGCACGAGAAGGTCGAGAACCGAGAATTTTTTTCCGTCAAATTCGGCCACCTTCATCGCTCGCTCGGCAACGCCTTCCGGATCGGCTGCACCAGCGATTTTCGCCAGTTGACCGCCCTTGCGGGACAGGAGGACTGCTAACCCACCCTTTATTGCCTGCGATTTTGAAATGGTGATTTTTATTTTCTGCGACATGAAAACTCCCGATGATCGATGGGCAATTGCGAATGAACATCCGCAATGGGTGCGACACTGGTCAGTCGCACATGTTGGCCTTTTCCAGCGCAATAACAAGTCCACAATTTGACGACGCGCGCAGGTGTGGGCAAGGCAGCGACATCGATGCAGGTATAAATTGATAAGTGCGTGCCTTGAGGAAGCCTTGTTTAGCCGCCTTTGTGCGGCAAGTTTATGAAATGTTTACTATGCCTTTTTGCCTGTTGTTAGGTATAAGCCAATACAGAGAGAATCTGGTCGTGGGGATCCGCGGTCGGATTGGTGTTCTCCCGGATTCCGCGTTGTATGAAACAGATTGAACGATACATTTTTCGTCGGGTGCTGATACTGTCCGTTGGAACGCTCGCGACAACAACGGCAATCGCGCTGACGACGCAGGTGCTGCTTCGCGTCAATCTGCTCAGCTCAACAGGTCAGTCACTGCTGACTTTTCTGGAGCTGGCGGCGCTTCTCGTGCCGTCAATGATGATGATCGTCATGCCTTTTGCGCTGATGATCGGCGCAGCGCAAACGCTCAGCACAATGAATTCCGATTCGGAGCTGGCGGTTATCGAGGCATCCGGCGGCTCCCGTCATCTCATTGCGCGCCCCATTCTTCTGATCGCCGCCGCCATGTCTCTTTTCAGTCTTGTGGAGGCCAATTTTGTCGAACCGTGGTCCAACCGGCAAATCCGTCAGTTGCTGGACAAGGCATCGGCTGATCTGTTTTCTGCCGCTGTTCGATCCGGTACCTTTCACAAAATCGAAGACGGGCTCTATGTCAGCGTTGCGGAAAAACTGCCTGGTGGAAGGCTTGGTGGAATCTTCCTTTCGGATCAGCGCGATGCGGACATTGACCTTCTTTATTTCGCCAAATACGGGGCTTTTGCCGAAAGCGCCGGCACTGACGTTCTGGCCCTCTCAGACGGCGAGATTCACCGCAAGGAAACCGATAGTGGAAATCTGTCCATTATTCAGTTCGCCACCTATGCACTGGACCTGAGTCTGATCGGTGGCGGATCGGGCAAGTCCGGCGGTTACATCGCCAAAGAACGTGCTACCCCCTACCTGCTCAATCCGGACCCCGACGATGCCTATCTCAAACGGGCTCCGCAGGAATTCGAAATGAGGATCAACAAGCGGCTTTCGGAGTGGTTATATCCGCTGGTCTTCGGGTTCATTACCGTCTATTTCCTTGGCAAGGCCCACTCCAACCGCCACGAGCAAGTCTGGAGCGTTGTGACGGCCGCGGCTATTGGATTCGGCATGCGCGGATTCAGCTTCTATGCGATCGATAAATCCGCCACCAGTCCGGTGTTTGCGGCATTGTGCTACGCCGTGCCGCTGGGCGGCATTTTACTGTTTCTGCTGCTGATGGTCACCAACTGGTCGTTCAGGGCACCGCGGTTCCTGGTTGAGCAAACGGCCCGGCTGACATCGGAAAACGAATCACTGCTGTCGCTGATGCGCCAATGGATGTCCGATCTGACCGGAAATGGCAGAAGAGGTGCGCAATGATCGGCATTACGCTGTGGCGATATCTCTTCAGACGCTATGTCGTGATGACCGGCTGGTTCGTGCTTGGTGTTCTCGCAATCATTTATATGGTTGATTTCACGGAGTTTTCCAGCAGAGCGTCACATCTTCCAGGCTACACTTTAGGTCTTGGCGCACTGCTGTCTGCCTTGCGCCTGCCAAATATCATGCAGGAAACGGTGCCATTTATTATCCTGTTTTCCTCCATGTCAGTGCTGCTGGTTCTCAACAGAAAATACGAACTCGTCGTCGCCAGATCGGCAGGAATTTCGGCATGGCAGTTTCTTGCGCCGCTTTGTGTGGCAAGCCTGTTGATGGGCATCGTCATGACGGCGGTGGTTAATCCATTTTCTTCCTACGCACTCTTGAAGGTGCAGGAGCTGGAAATCGGCCTCGGCATGCAACGGGGCACGGTCGGTACGATCGAACGCCCACCGTGGATAAGACAGCGCACCGATGAAGGCATCACCATAATCGGTGCGAAACGCGTTGCCCGCCGGGGACTTTTGCTGGGCGGCGCGACGTTTATACGTTTTGACAAAAAAGGTAATATTCTTGAACGGTTAGACGCCAACAGAGCAACGTTGAGTGACGGTAACTGGGTGTTGAAAAACACCACCAGAACAGATCAGACCGGAACGCCGGAACAAATAGATACATTGACGGTGAAAACCAATTTGAGACCGGAATTCGTCGAAGAATCACTAGCCTCACCACAGTCGATATCCTTCTTCGAGCTCCCGCGTAAAATCACGGTCGCCCGCTCCTTCGGGCTGGGTGCGAATGCCTTTGCCATGCAATATCAGTCATTGCTTGCACTTCCGTTGCTTCTGGTAGCAATGACATTGATTGCTGCAACTGTGTCATTGAAATTTATCAGGTTCGGACAGTCCGGAGCAGTGATTTTGGCTGGCATCTTGGCGGGCTTTCTGCTTTATGTCGTGACAGTGTTGGCGAAGTCGTTCGGGACCGCCGGTGCCGTGCCTCCAGTCGTGGCAGCGTGGCTTCCGGCGATTGTCGCGTCAGCACTTGGGGTGACGGTGCTTCTCCACAAGGAGGATGGGTAGTGGGATCAGCAGCTGGCTGCGAAAAAAATACGTTGCGTATCGCAGGGCTGATTGTGGCTTTGACAGCGGGAGTGGCCACATGGGCCATCGCCCCTAGCGCTTTTGCGCAAAACGCTGGAAACAACGGTCTGAACATCACGGCATCACCTGATGCCCGGCTGTTGCTGACGGCCAATCAACTTACCTTCAACCAGGATACCGAAGTCGTTGTCGCCACAGGTGCTGTGCGGGTCGATTACGACGGCTACCAGATGGTGGCTCGCCGGCTTGAATACCATCAGCGAACCGGACGGCTGAAAGCCTTTGGCGACATCGAAATGATCGAGCCAGACGGCAATAAGATCTATGCGCAGGAACTCGATGTCACCGACGATTTCGCCGACGGTTTCGTCAATGCCCTGCGGATCGAGCGGCCGGACAATACGCGCATCGTCGCAGACAGCGCTCAGCGGCTCGACGGCGAACGAACCACACTCAACAATGGCGTCTACACAGCTTGCGATATCTGCGAAAAGGATCCGAGCAAGCCGCCCCTGTGGCAGATCAAGGCACGGCGGGTCACGCAGAACGGCAAAACACGCACAATCCGTCTCGAAGGGGCCCACTTCGAGATGTTTGGCCAGCCTATCGCCTATATCCCGTTTTTGACGGTTCCGGACCATACGGTGAAGCGTAAAAGCGGATTTCTACTTCCGTCATTCAGCTACTCCAAGGAACTGGGCGCCAAGCTCGGCGTTCCGTATTATTTTGCCCTTAACCCGCACTACGACCTGACGGTGACGGTGTCGGGATATTCGAGACAGGGTTTTCTGACCGAGGCTGAATTCCGCCAGCGGTTCGAAAACGGCAGTCACGTGCTCAAGATCGCGGGCATTCATCAACTGACCCCCGAAGCATTTTCGGCCGGCACGGTCGATGCTTCCAACACCAACCGCGGTCTTGTTGCTTCACAGGGCGAATTCCAGATAAATCCGCGTTGGATGTTTGGCTGGGATGTTATGCTGCAAAGCGACAACAGCTTTGCGAATACGTACGGTATCTCCGGCTACAACAATGTAACGCAGGTTTCGACGATCTACCTGACCGGCCTTTCGGGGCGCAACTATTTCGATATGCGGTCGTTCTACTTCGACGTCCAGTCCACTCTCACAAGCAGCACAGCCGAAAAAGAACAGCCGATTGTCCATCCATCGCTGGATTACTCCCGCACGTTTGACCAGCCGGTCATGGGCGGCGAACTCAATCTTGACGTCAATGTGCTCAGTCTGACGCGGCGCACAGCCGAAATCGACACGACCAACGGCCGGTATCCGGGCGTTGAAGGAACCAACACCCGGCTGACCACGGAGCTCGAATGGAAAAGGACTTTCGTAACCGATAGCGGTCTGTTGCTGACGCCGATGGCTGCCGCGCGGGGAGATGTGAATTTCCTCAATGTCGATGCACCCGCCGGCTATACCGGCCCGTTCACCACACAATCGACACCGACAAGGGGATTGCTGACCGCTGGACTGGAAGCGCGTTACCCGGTGCAGATCATGACCACGAGCGCGTCGCATGTTCTTGAACCGATCGGCCAAATTTTCGTGCGCAACGATGAGCAACTTGCCGGGGGATTGCCTAACGAGGATGCGCAGAGCTTCGTGTTTGACGCCAGCACCCTTTTCGAACGGGACAAATTTTCAGGGTATGACCGTATCGAAGGCGGCACCCGAGCCAATGTCGGCTTCCGCTACACAGGTACATTCAACAACGGCGTATCGCTGCGCGGCGTTTTCGGCCAATCCTATCAAATCGCCGGTCTTAATTCGTTCGCCACGGACGATCTCGTCAATGTGGGATCTGCATCGGGTCTGGAGACGACGCGTTCAGACTTTGTCGGCAGCATCGGTATGGACCTTCCAAGCGGTTTTTCCATGACAGCCGAAGGCCGGTTCGACGAAAGATCTTTCGAGCTCGAGCGCTCGGACATTGGCGTTACATATACCAGCCGCCGTTTGAGCACATCCTTTGCACATACAATCGTTCAACCCCAACCGGGGTATGGTTCGTCAACGAGCCGTAACGAACTCAAGGGCTCGGCCTCGCTCCGTTTTGCGGAATTCTGGCGTGCATTCGGCTCAATGAGTTATGACATTGAAGACAACATCATGTCCAACAACACCGTCGGGTTCGGATATAATGACGAGTGCTTTGCTTTCTCACTGGCCTATACGCAGGAGCGCGATGTAAACCAGGCCGTCGACTGGAGCATTGGCGCAAGGATCAGTCTGCGAACTCTTGGTGACATCAATTTCGGATCGAGCGATCTTGCGGGAATTACAGGTAGCCAATAATTGATTGGATCCATCGTGATTGTTTATCAATCATGTAGCGAGGAATCATAAAGGCCTTTATTTCGCCAAATTGGCGGTGGGATTTACCGCAGGGCGCAGTTTTGCGAGAATATCCGCCTGAGCGGGAGTGAGGAAAACAGGACATGAAAAGCGATCTTGCCAGAGGACCGTATCCGGCGATTGCAAAAATGGCGTTCGTGCTGATGCTTGCCTTTGCAACAGCGTGGATATCCGGCGGGCCGACACCCGCTCTTGCCAACAAAATCGCCATCATCGTCAATGGTACCGCCATTACGACATATGACATAGACCGACGCGTTAAATTGCTGCGCCTCCAGCGCACACGCGGCAATTTGAAAAAGAAGGCGCAGGAACAGCTGATTGAAGAGGCCATCAAGATGGCAGAGGTAGCGCGGCTGCGCGCCACTGTTTCAGACGCCCGTGTCAATCAGTCCTATGCCCGCTTTGCCAAATCAAACAAAATGTCGACCAAACAGATGTCGCAGATGCTCAGTCAGGCCGGCGTCGGTGCGGATCATTTCAAGGAATTCATCCGGGTACAGATGTCGTGGCCGCGCGTCGTTGACGCCCGGTACAATTCAGGCGGCCGAATGAGCACCGAAGATCTCGTTTCGAATATGCTTGAGCGCGGCGGTGAAAAGCCAACCACGACCGAATATATTCTTCAGCAGATCATATTCGTCGTGCCCAAAGCCAAACGAAATGCGATATTGAACAAGCGCAAACGCGAGGCAGAAGCCATGCGCAAGCGTTTTGTCGACTGCAACACATCGCGGGAGTTCGCGAAGGGGCTGAAGGACGTGTCCGTCCGTGATCTGGGCCGTGTCATGCAACCCGCGCTGCCGCAGGCCTGGAAGCCGCTGGTCGAAAAGACAACCGCAGGAAGGACAACCGGCACAAAGGTAACGGACCGGGGTGTGGAATTCATCGCGGTGTGCTCCTCCAAAGAGGTTTCGGACGATCTTGCAGCCGAGATGGTGTTTCGGTCCGAACGGGCTAAATCGCCCGGCGGCGACAACACCAACAGCGACAAATATTTGAAGGAACTGCGCGAAAAGGCACGCGTAACCTACAAATGATGCGTCGAGCCTAGCGCCATGAGCTCAAGTGCAAATGATGCCGCGCCTGTCGCCCTGACTATGGGGGATCCGGCGGGGATCGGCCTCGATATCACTCTTTGCCTGTGGGAACAGCGGCGATCGCTTTCGCTTCCCCCGTTTTTCCTTCTGGCAAGTCCAGCGCTGCTGGAGGAGCGGGCGCGCGCTCTTAAAATCGATGTGAATATCAAGGAGTGCGACCAGCCCTTCGACCGATCACCGGATGACGAAACGATCCATGTCGTTCCGCTCGACAATCCGGTGTCGGCGGAAACTGGCCGTCCACAGCCCGACAACGCAGCCGCCATCATCGAGGCCATTGAACGGGCAGTCGCACTGACGGTGGAAGGCGCTGCATCGGCTGTCGTTACGAACCCGATCGCAAAGTCAGTGCTCTACGAAGCCGGTTTCGCGTTTCCCGGACATACGGAGTTTCTTGCGGATCTCGCAAAGAAACACATGGGCGAAACGTACCGGCCAATCATGATGCTTGCAGGGCCGAAACTGCGTGCCGTGCCGGTCACCGTTCACATTCCGCTTCGCCAGGTGCCCGAAACACTCACCACCGACCTTATCGTCGACACGGTGTCAATAACGGCTGCGGACCTGCAAAACAGATTTGGGATTTCCGAACCGAGACTGGCGGTATCAGGGCTCAATCCGCACGCTGGCGAATCCGGTACGCTGGGCAGCGAAGACGGTGACATAATTGTGCCCGCCATTTCAGAATTGAAAGCGGCGGGCATCGATGCGTTTGGTCCCCTGCCCGCCGATACCATGTTTCATGACGCCGCCCGCAACGGCTATGACGTGGCGATATGCATGTATCACGATCAGGCGCTTATCCCGGCAAAGGCACTTGGGTTCGATGATACTGTAAACGTGACACTGGGACTTCCCTTCATCCGGACCTCGCCCGATCACGGCACAGCCTTCGACATTGCCGGAAAGGGATTGGCCAGGCCGGACAGCCTGATTGCCGCCATGAAACTTGCCGGCGACCTTGCCGGCAACAGCTATGGCAAGGATCAATCCTGATGGCCGCGATCGACGGACTGCCGCCGCTTCGCGACGTCATTTCCCGACACGGGCTCAATGCGAAGAAATCCCTCGGCCAGAACTTTCTGCTAGACCTGAACCTCACGCAAAAGATTGCCCGGGCAGCCGGCGGCCTTGAAGGGGTCACCGTTCTTGAAGTCGGCCCGGGTCCGGGCGGCCTTACCCGTGCGCTTCTTGCAAACGGCGCTGAAAAGGTGATCGCGGTTGAGCGGGACGAACGCTGCCTGCCTGCTCTCCATGAAATTGCCGATCATTATCAGGGCCGCCTGCAAATTGTGGAAGGTGACGCACTGGATGTGGATTTTTCATCCCTTCTACCGGGAGCGAAGGTGAAAGTCGTTGCCAACCTTCCCTATAATATCGGCACGCCATTGCTTGTCAGCTGGTTGCTGACCGAGCCATGGCCGCCCTATTTCGCCTCGTTGACGCTGATGTTTCAAAAAGAGGTCGCCCAGCGCATCGTCGCAGGGCCCGGCTCGGGTGCCTATGGCCGGCTGAGTGTCCTCGCCGGGTGGCGCATGCAATCTCATATCGCATTCGATGTGCCGCGCCAGGCCTTCACGCCACCGCCCAAGGTTACCTCTTCAGTGGTACACATGACGCCACGCGACAAGCCTGAGGCCTGTGCAGCGTCAGCGCTGGCCCGGGTGACACAGGCGGCTTTCGGTCAGCGACGCAAAATGCTGCGGCAGAGCCTGAAGAGCCTTGGCGGAGAGCGACTGCTTGCCAGTGCCGACATCGATCCGCGGCGGCGGGCCGAAACTCTGACGATCGAAGAATTCTGCCGCCTCGCCCGAAACCTGCCGCAGTAGGTCACATCCCAGCGTGGGGATAAAATCAGCGGTCGCTAGAACGCGTGATTGCGGAAGACGATCTGTTGCAGGGGCAGCATCGCCGCACCAAGCGTTGCAGCATCGCCGCTGATATCGCTCAACAGGAGTTCGGGATAGGGTTTTGTAATCCCGAACCGGTCTTTTTCGGCAGGTCCACAAGCCTCTATCAACAGTTTGCGCAATTCGGCCGGTGCTTCTCCACCAAAGAAGATGGCGTTCGGGTCTAAAATGGACGACAAACCCCTGATTACCAGGTTCAGGTTCGGCCTGACCTCCTCGATCCACTCGGCAACACCGGGCCACTCGGGGTCGAATTCATCCAAAAGCTGCTGAAATGTCAGTTTCAGGCCACGGTCCGACAAACGTTTCTGCAACTCGCCGAGGGCCGGTCTGTGAGGCGCTTCATCATCAAGGAATATGGAGCTGATTTCACCAGCGTTTCCGTGGCCGCCGAAGACCGGCTTTTCATCCCAAATTATGCCGCAGCCGAATCCGAGGTTGAAGGAAAGATACCCGAAGCACCCGTGGCTTTTGCCGCCGCCGCAGTAAAGTTCCGCTATTGCAGCGCTGGTCGCGTTGTTCTCGACGAATGACGCGTATTTCAGATGCTTCTCGAATATCTCGTCAATAGGCACGCGCGCCCAATTGTCGAGTGGAACAGGCGTGGTGAAGCGGTTGCGATGCGTGGTGCGATAGCCTTGCACGGCAACGCCAATGCCGATGAAGCGGCGATCCGCCAGCGGCCCGCTGCCTGCGAGCTCCGATGTCAGATTGGCAAGTTCGGCAAGTGCGGCCTCCCGATCGTTCGGTGCTGCATTCAAGGCACCATCGCATATGGTGCGGCCGGAAAGGTCAACGGCAGTGTATTCAATGATATTCGTGCTCAAGGAGACGCCGATCGATGCGCTTGACGCTGTATCGAGAATGATCTGCGGACTTGGTTTCCCCCGCCCTTTGACGATCGCCTTTTGCGTCGCCAGAAGACGCCGCTGGATCAGGCCGTCAACAATGCGATGCACGGATTGCTGCGACAGGTTCGTATGTGCGGTGATGTCGGCTCGCGAGATGGAACCCTGACGCCTCACAATATTCAGAATCTCGCGTTCGCTGCCGGAAAGAACCAGCCTCTTGGCATTCGCAGAGATATACATATTTTCAAACGCCCCCAATAAAACGACCCGCAACATTCGCCAAGCACCGATATTCATTGCCCATCATCAGTGCCACCGGGTCGAATTCCCATTCGCAGAAGGCAACATTAGCGCCGGTTTGCGTTTATTTCCAAGAACAATTGCTGTTCACTACAGCAATCTGACGTTGAGCCGGCTTCGCTTGGCCGAAACCGGCCAATCCAGATTCGTGCATATTTTCAAGGCCCTTTGCAAAATTCAGGCACCAGCCTCCGATACCGGGGTGTCAATCTGCGGCGCATACAACCAAAAGCTGCTTGACGCATCGCCGACTCTTGCCATATTAATATTACATATTATGAGTAATAATACAAAATGCGATGAAAATTTCGCACCGAGGAGAAGTTCCGGCTGACGCCTGCAAATTCGGCAGCAAGTCAGGAGAGCATAAGGGGAGGAATCTTGGGCACGGTTGAAGTCAATGGGCTGCAGATGCGTTTTGGAGATTTTCTCGCGCTGCCCGATATATCCGTCAGTGTGGACGAAGGTGAATTCGTCACGCTTCTTGGGCCATCCGGTTGCGGCAAGACAACCCTGCTGAAGCTGATTTCCGGTTTCCTGACCCCCACCGCGGGCTCGATCTACATTGGCGGCACGGATGTGACCAATGTTCCGCCCGAGACCCGAGATACGGCTATGTGCTTTCAGTCCTATGCGCTGTTTCCGCACCTTACCGTTCGTGAAAATCTTGAATTCGGGCTGAAGCAGAAACGGGTTGCCGCCGCTGAGCGCAGCGAACGGCTGGAGCGTGTCGCCGAGCAACTCAAGCTGGGCATTCAAATGGACAAACTGCCGAACCAGCTTTCCGGCGGCCAGCAGCAGCGCGTCGCCCTGGGCCGTGCACTGATCATGCGCCCGACCGTGATCCTGTTCGACGAACCCCTGTCAAATCTCGATGCCAAACTGCGCGACACAGTGCGGATGGAGATTCGCAGAATACAGAAAGACTACAAGCTTACCGCAATTTACGTCACCCACGACCAGTCGGAGGCGCTGGCGCTATCAGACCGCGTGATGATCATGAATGGCGGCAGGATCGAGCAGATCGCCTCGCCCGAAGAGCTCTACTGGTCGCCAAAGACAAGCTTTGTTGCCGATTTCATCGGCGGTGCGAATGTGCTCGACGCAGAAGTCATTGGCGAGCGCGAGCAAAACCACTGGGTGCTCTCGACCCCACTGGGCGAACTGGTCGCTGCCAGCAAGCAAAAACCGCAGGCCAAGCAAATCAAGATCTGCTGGCGTCCTGAAATGGTTGAGCTTGGCGGAAACGGCCCCAACCGCATTGAAACCGACGTGGCCGAACGATCCTTCCAGGGCAGCTTCACCGACCTCTTTTTCAACACCTCAGAACAGACCTTCCGGGTCCAGCTCCCGGAGCCGACAGCAAAGTCGGGCGAGACAGTCGCCTTTTCGATCCGGCCGCAAGACATCGTCATGCTTGAGGCGAACACATGACCTGGCGTCGCTGGATCCAGGTTCTCCTGCTTCTAACCCCGGGACTGGGGCTGATCGTCGCGCTGATAGGCACGGTTGTCTACATCGCTGTTGTCCAATCCTTCGGCCTCTACAACCTCAGTGGCGAAAGTGCCTGGAGCGTTGAACACTGGGGCAAGATGTTTGACCGCAGAGCCTATCAGCGCGCCGTCGGATATTCACTTTACATTGGCATATTCAGCGCACTCTTTTCTGTCGCGCTTGCCTATCCCCTCGCCCTTTGGCTCAGAAAGCCCTTCGCGGGATCGGTCGCCATCGGAGCGATCCTGAAAGCACCTTTGCTGGTTCACGGGCTTGTAGCCGCTTTCCTCTTCATCAACGTCATCGCCTATCACGGCGTCCTCAACCAGTTCATGCAATGGCTTGGAATCTGGGAAGGACCACGCCGGCTGCAGAATGATTCCAACGCATTCGGGGTGCTCATCCTGCAGACCTGGAAAAACATGCCGTTTGCGCTGCTCATTCTGACGGGTGCGGTTCAGGGGATCAGCGATGATGTGCTGGACGCCGCACGCGACCTTGGAGCCGGTTCTATGCAGCGGTTCCGCAAAGTCATCGCACCCTTGACGATCTCGGCCATGCAGGCGGCACTGGTCATTATCTTCATCGGCGCCGTCGCCGACTTCTCCTTCCAGGTCATAGCCGGGCCCACGAACAGGCAGTCCATGGCTCAGCTCATGGTCTTCTTCAAGTCGGGCAGCCGCTGGCACGATGCGGCGGTCGTCGGCGTGACACTGATGGTCATCGCCCTTGCCGGCTCCGCTCTTCTGGCACTTGCGGCACGCTTTCTTCTCAGCGGGAGGCGGCTGCGATGAACCGGGCATTGCTTAACAGGTTTCTGATCTACCTTCTGATAACCGTTTGTACGTTGTGGCTTGTCATTCCTTTTACCATGGCCGTTTTGTGGTCGCTGGTCGATCCCGCAGAACCGTGGACCGCCGACAAGCTGATGCCTCCGGTCATGTCGTTTTTCCGCTGGCAAAACATGTGGGAAAACTCATCGCTGAAATCGGCTCTGCTCAACTCCTACACCCTGGCACCCAGTGCCGCGGTTTTTACGCTGCTTTTGGCACTTCCGACATCCTTCGCACTCGGGCGCATCGACTTTCCCGGAAGAGAAGTGGCGAAAATCATCGCATTGCTGCCGCTGGTCGTGCCGCCTTTCGTTACGGCCATCTTCTTTACTTCCCTGCTCTTTTCAATCGGTCTTCATGCCTGGCGTTTCGGCGCCATTCTGTTTGCGCACAGCGTGCTGTTTCTGCCGTTCGCAATCCGGATCATGACCGTCAGTTTTGAGCAGGTTCGGCAGGACCACATCGATGCGGCGCGTGATCTTAGCGCGTCGGCATTTGCACGGTGGCGCGTCGCATACCTCCCCGCGCTGAAGCCAGGCATCCTGGCTTCCCTGCTGATCGTTTTTATCCAGTCTATCGAAGAATTCGCCATCGCCTTTATCGTCGGTTCGCCGGATTTCGTGACCATCCCTACCCTTCTTTTCGGGTCACTGGGTCAGGATTTCGTGCGGCCCAACGCGGCGGTGCTGTCCCTGATTCTTGTCGTCCCCAATGTCGTCCTCATGCTGTTTTTGGAAAAACTCCTGCGATCGGCCAATCCAAGCATGAGCTCCGGCAAGGGCATGGCGTGAATATCAAATCAACGGAGGAATAATTTCATGCTGAAAAAGCTCATTCTCGCATCGGCCGCCCTTTTGGCTTCGGCATCGCTGTCAATGGCGGGCGATCTGAAGGAGATGTCCTGGGACGAAATCGTCGCCCAGGCGAAACAGGAAGGTCAGATCAACTGGTACGTCTGGTACCTGCAGGATGACCTGCGTAATGCTGTAAAACCCTTTGAGGAAGAATACGGCATAAAAGTATCAATCCCCGAAGGCACCAATGACGGCAACCAGGACAAGCTGCTTGCCGAAAAAGACCGCGATGTCGGCGATATCGACGTCATGGCGCTTGGCTACGATGCCATGGCAAACAAGGATATGGAGTCTCTGTTTGTGGACCTTTCATCGATCTTGCCCAAGGATGAAGACCGCGTAGCCAGCCTGGTCGGTGTCGATCCGAAAGGCCGCGCCCTTGCCTACTGGGGAAACCAGACGGGGATTGCTTATGATCCGTCCAAGGTGGACGAGAGTTCACTGCCGCAAACACCTGAAGAGTTTGCCGCCTTCTGGGCTTCCAATCCCGGCAAGTTCGGCTTCAATTTCGAAAAGGGCGGATCCGGCCCGTCATTCCACAGCAACGTCATGCGAACGCTTTCCGAAGCCGACTTCTCCTCGCCGGAGAGTTCGCCTGAGAAGCTGGCCAAATTGCAACCCGGCATCGATTTCTTCAACGAGCACGCCGAAAACTACGTTGTCACCGCCTCCAACGCGGACAGCATCATCCGCGTGAGCGATGGTGAGTTGTGGATGGTTCCCGCCTGGGAAGATCATCTGGCCGGCCTGCAAAAGCGCGGTGAAGTTCGCAAGGACATCAAATTTTATATTCCTGCAATGGGAATGAGCGGTGGCGGCAACGGTGTTGCTATTCCAAAAAATGCCCGCCACCCGGCCGCGGCACTGGTATTCACCAACTGGTTGACTTCGGCCAAGACTCAAAGTGCCTTCAACCGCGACTTTGGGACCGCACCGATGCATGCCAAGGCCGACGATTCCAACGCCTTGGTGTCGAACGAACAGCGCGCCAACCGGGTGAACCCGGCACAGGACCCGTTTTATAAGGACCTGAAGGACCATTTCATTGAATATGTCATTTTGAACCGCTGATAACGTACGAAACGCACCGGCCCCATCAGGGGCTGGTGCTCCAATGCCATTCGGCATCCCGTCGCAACGTGTGAGCAGGTGACCGGGATTTAACAGAACCTGCGCTGCGGGTTTCGGACCGCTATACCCAAGCAACAATCAAGGACCCCTAATGCCACCGAGTAACCCAATTGTGGACGCGCCGCTTCTTGCCCACCGGGGCGCCTCATTATACGCACCTGAAAACACCCTGCAGGCCGTCGAACTTGCTGCCAAGATGGGTGCGAAATGGATCGAAACCGACGTTCAGGTGACAGCGGACAATGAGCTGGTCGTCATCCATGATCTTGAGTTGGAGCGCACGACGAATGGAGCCGGATTTGTCGCCTTGCACACGCTCGAACAAATCAGGGCGCTTGATGCCGGGAGCTGGTTTGGCAACAAGATCAGCGGATATCAGGTTCCGACGCTGCAGGAGTTCGTTGCCTGCATAGTCGACAACGATCTCAATCTCCAGCTCGAACTCAAGGAACTGCCGGGGCGTGAAAACGACATCGCGGACCGGGTGTGTTCGGAGATTGCCGACATCTGGCCATTCGAGCGCCGGAAACTCTTTCTCTCCGGCTTTTCTGAACGCTGCCTGAAGCGGGTAGCGCGGAATTTGCCTGACGTGCCGAGGGCTATTGCACTGCTATGCATTCCGGAAGACCCCGATGCCTACGCCGCGGAGACCGGAGCGCAAATAATTCATGTCCAGGACAAGTTTGTCGACGAGGAGGCGCTTCGAACCATCCGCGCCTCTTCCATGGAATTCGGCGTTGCCACCGTCAACGACCCCGAACGGGCGAAATATCTGCTCAATTCGGGCGTCACCTCGATTCTGACGGACGATCCGCTGCTGCTGGAGCAGGACGGCGTTGAAACCAGGCTACGGGCCCTAGCCCACCAGCAATAGCGCGTTTATCAGATGACACTTGAGCTGGAATCTCGGCGCATTGCCGCGGTAAAGATCGTCAAACTCGCCGGTGAGCGGGCAAAGGCGTTGTTTGAGCAGCGCGGCAGGTTTTTAGCCGAATGCAAGGCAGCCGGCGAATTCGTCTCCGAAGCCGATCGCGAAATCGAAGACCTGATAAGAGAGGAAATAAACCGGGAACTTCCGGGTGAAAACATTGTGGGCGAAGAAAGAGGCGGATCACCAGACGGGGACTTTTGGTGTGTCGACCCGATAGACGGCACTTCCAATTTTCTTTGCGGTTTACCGCTATGGGGAGTTTCAGTCGCCTATTGCAGGTCCGGAACGCCTATTGCGGGAGCTGTGTTTCTCCCCGTCCTTGATACACTGCTGTCGGCAGCCAGTGGTTCCGGCGCTCATCTGAACGGTACGGCCCTTCGGTCAAAGACGAGCGCGCCGGTTCCGACGGTGGCCATCGGCATCAACAACAACTGGAACAAAGGCGCCATCCGATCCGTCGAGGATGCATTGCTCGAAAACCAATTCGAAATCGTTCGCTACCGCTGCGCAGTCGCGGGGCTGGCATTTGCGGCACTCGGGCGACTTGACGGTTATCTCGAATGCGGTCTCAATCTTTGGGACGCGGCAGCCGGCTCACTTATCTGCAGTGAGGTCGGGCTTGTTTCGCGGTTGGAAAACACCGGGACCAACGGCAAAATCGCCGTTCTGGCGGGCACACAGCAGCTGCAAAGCGCTATCGGCAGCCTGACCGGTTTCGAATAACCGGCCGGCTATTGAAGATCCTCATCCAGAAGGCCGGATACGAAATCAAACAATCCGGGCCGCCGATCGCGCCTCAGACGCTCGGCAACGACGATTGAACGTACCGCTGAATAGGCGCGGTCCAGATCGTCATTGATGACGACATAGTCGTAGTCGCGCCAGTGCTGCATTTCCTCGCGCGAATTGGCAAGGCGCATTTCAATGGCTTCTTCGTTGTCCTCGGCGCGCCTGTGCAGGCGTGATTTCAACTCGGCCAACGATGGCGGCAGGATAAACACGGAAACCACGTCCGCCGGCATTTTCTCCTGCAGTTGAAGCGCACCCTGCCAGTCGATATCGAAAAGCATGTCCTGGCCTTCGGCCATACTCTGCTCCGCGGCCTCACGCGGTGTTCCGTAATAATTCCCGTGCACCTCCGCCCATTCCAGCAGAGCGTCCGAGTCACGCAGCCTCTGGAATTCGGCGTCCGAAAGGAAATTATAGTGGACGCCGTCTATTTCGCTGCCGCGCCGTTTGCGTGTCGTCACGCTAACGGAAAGATTGAAGTCCTCATCATTTTCCAGAAGATTGCGCGCTATCGTGGATTTCCCGGCACCGGAAGGTGAAGACAGGACCAGCATCAGCCCGCGGCGCTTGATATTCGAAGATGGCATGTCGCCCGATTGCATCCCTTATTCCAAATTCTGGATCTGTTCGCGAAACTGATCGATGAGAACCTTCAGATCCAGCCCGACTGCGGTGACGGAAGACGCATTGGATTTGGAACAGATTGTATTTGATTCCCGGTTGAACTCCTGTGCCAGAAAGTCCAGCCGGCGCCCGACGACGCCGCCATCAGCCACCAGGGCCCTACAGGCATCGACATGCGCAAACAGGCGATCGATTTCCTCCCTGATGTCCGCCTTCGAAGCCAAAATGGCGGCTTCCATATGAAGACGTCCTTCATCGAGCTCCACACCCGTATCGAGGAGCATTTTAACCTGTGCGGAAAGCCTTGCCACGATATTCTCGGGTTCTGTTGAAGGATCAGAATCCGCCTTTTTGGCCATGGCTTCGATCCCATCGATCTGAGCGCTGATGAATTCAGCTATTTTCGTTCCCTCGGCCTTACGCATCTCGGCCATTGCCCCGATAGCCTCGTCAAGTCCATCCATGACAGCCGATCGTTCCAGTCGTGCGGTTTCCTCATCCAGTTGCGGCTCGTTGAATTCAAGCACACCACGAATATTCAACAGGCCATCGATTCGCGGCGGCTCTGCATCGACGCTGTCTTGCAATTGCTTGGCCAGATCGACGACTGCGTCGAGCACGTCCTGGTTTACGGTTGCCTCAGCACGCTTTTCATCCCTGGAAACAGAAAGTGTTGCCT
Source organism: Hoeflea sp. TYP-13 (assembly GCF_040932035.1). Taxonomy (NCBI): domain Bacteria; kingdom Pseudomonadati; phylum Pseudomonadota; class Alphaproteobacteria; order Hyphomicrobiales; family Rhizobiaceae; genus Hoeflea; species Hoeflea sp. TYP-13. Next base: position 1,504,299 of record NZ_JBFRBB010000001.1, on the reverse strand, counting down.
GGATGTTTCCCCTGGAAAAACGGTCGGAAAGTGCCTTTTTGATGTCCGGTTCGAGCTGTTCGAAACCAGCCGGCACGCGAATGCGGATGTCCAGACCCCGCCCGTTTACGGAACGCAGTTCCCACGTCCATTGCAGTGAGCCTGCTGTTCCCTCCTTGTGGGCAAAGCCGGTCATCGATTGTAGCGTCATGCAGTACCTTTCGCGCGGCCGAAATCCGTCCGCTACCGGTTATTGATCGGCAGCCTTTTCCTTCTGCTTGGCCCGGTCTGCCTCTATCTTGCGCCATCTGCGGACATTGGCGTTGTGCTGTTCCAGCGTTTCGGCAAAAACATGACCGCCTGTTCCGTCGGCTACGAAAAACACATTGTTCGTTTTCGACGGCTCGGCCACCGCTTCGAGCGCGGCACGGCCCGGATTGGCGATCGGGGTCGGCGGCAAACCATCAATTTTGTAGGTGTTGTAGGGCGTCGGCTTGTCCAGGTCGGAACGATAGATCGGCCGGTCCGAGGGCTTACCCTTGCCGCCGAAGAGCCCGTATATGATCGTCGGATCAGATTGCAGCCGCATGCCACGCTCAAGCCGGTTCAAGAACACCGAGGCAACCAGGGTGCGTTCATCGGCCCGTCCGGTTTCCTTTTCCACAATCGACGCCAGAATGACCAGTTCTTCCTTCGACTTGATCGGCAATCCGGGATCTCGCTGCGCCCAGATCTGGTTGACAAGCGCGTTCTGCGAGGCGCGCATCTGGTCGACGATCTCTTCCCGGCTGGTGCCGCGCGTAAACCTGTAGGTCTCCGGCCGCAACGTTCCTTCAGCGGGAAGTTCTTCCGGCAAATCTCCGGTCAATTCACCGTTGGATGCGAGACGTTCGAAAATCTGCTCGACTGTGAGCCCTTCAGCGATGGTGACCGAGTAAAGAACCGACTTGCCCGAACGCAACAGGTCCATCACATCGCGCATCGATGCGCCGGCCTTGATCTCGTATTCGCCGGCTTTCAGAGAATCGCCAGGCATATAGGCCCTGACACCCGACTTGAAGATGAAGGCGTTGGAGATCACCTGCCGGCGTTCCAGCAGTTTGGCAATTTCATTCAGGCTCGTGCCCTGTTGAATGCGCACATTGGCGCTGCGTTCCAGCGGGCCGTTTTCGTCGAACTTGATCTTGCCGAAATAGACGGCGCCGGCGGCGGCGAGCGTCAGAAATACGACAAATGACATGACGAAGTTCAAAAAAACGACGAACTGGCTGCGTGCACGCTCCGACCGCTTGGGCGGCTGCGGGGCTTCTTCCGGCTTCAAGGCCTGGCTTGCAGATTGAGGAATGATCGGGCCTGCGGACCTCGTACGTCCGAAACTTTCCTGATCACCAGATATATTGCCGTCGCTCACAATCCATCCTCTATTTCCGGAATCACTGTTGCATTACAGTCTCACTATGAACATGAATATGGCAACAGAAGGCAGTCCGGATCAGAACTGCGTCATTTTATCCCTCATACCGCCGCAATACCAGTGAAGCATTTGTACCGCCAAATCCAAAGGAATTGGACAGGGCGACGTTGATTTCGCGCCTGCGCGCAACCTTGGGCACGAGGTCGATTGGGGTTTCAACTGATGGGTTGTCCAGGTTCAGCGTCGGCGGCGCAATATTGTCGCGAATCGCCAAAGTGGCAAAAATCGCCTCAACCGCGCCAGCTGCACCCAAAAGGTGGCCGATTGCGGATTTGGTGGAGGACATTGAAATCGACGGGGCGGCATCGCCTACCAGCCGTTCAACCGCACCGAGCTCGATCGTATCAGCCATTGTCGAAGTGCCGTGGGCGTTGATGTAGTTGATGTCAGCGGCGCTGATATTAGCCCGTTTCATGGCCGACTGCATGCAGCGATAGGCGCCTTCGCCATCTTCCGACGGTGCGGTGATGTGGTAGGCGTCGCCGGAAAGACCGTAGCCGATGACCTCGGCGTAAATCTTCGCACCACGTGCCTTGGCATGTTCAAGCTCCTCAAGCACGACGACACCGGCACCCTCGCCCATGACAAAACCGTCGCGGGCCTCGTCATACGGGCGCGAGGCGCTTTTGGGATCGTCATTGTAGGAGGTCGACAGCGCCTTGCAGGCTGCAAAGCCGGCCATGGCAATTCGGCAGATGGGCGATTCGGTGCCGCCCGCGACCATGACATCGGCATCGCCGAGGGAAATTAGCCGGCTGGCGTCGCCGATTGCGTGGGCGCCGGTCGAGCAGGCTGTCACAACTGAGTGGTTCGGTCCGCGCAGCTTGTGCCGTATCGAAACCTGACCGGCAGCAAGATTGATAAGACGGCCGGGGATAAAGAACGGCGATACACGCCTTGGCCCGCGCTCCCTCAGGGTGTCTCCCGCATCGATGATGCCCTGCAGTCCGCCAATTCCGGAGCCGATCAGCACACCCGTTGCTATCTGGTCCTCATCGCTTTCAGGTTTCCAGCCGGCATCAGCCAGCGCATGATCTGCCGCGGCAATCGCATAACATATAAACGGATCGACCTTGCGTTGCTCCTTGGGCTCCATATAGGCGTCGGGGTTGTAGGTTCCGCCGCTGCCATCTCCGACCGGAATACGGCAGGCAATTTTCGCCGCCAGATCTTCCGTTTCGAATTCCTGGATTCTCGCTGCCGCGTTTTCGCCCGCCAACAGCCTTTCCCATGTCACCTCGGTGCCGTCACCGAGAGGAGAAACCATGCCGGTTCCCGTGATTACAACCCGCCTCATGGTGCTCCCATCCTACTGCCTGCATCCGGTTTCATGTTGCTGCCTGCCGCAACACTCAAATCACATTGAAGAATCAGGGCCACAACAACCATTCAGCCCGGAAACTTCCCGGGCTGTCGCGTATAGTCTATATGATCCAAAGTCCACATGCCAAACGGCGATGCGGGACAATTTTCGCCCCGCTAACTGAACCTAGCTCTGAGACTTTTCAATATATTTGACGGCGTCGCCGACAGTCAGGATCGTGTCGGCTGCATCGTCGGGGATTTCGACACCGAATTCTTCCTCGAACGCCATAACCAGTTCAACCGTGTCGAGGGAATCGGCACCAAGATCATCGATGAAGCTTGCACCCTCTGTCACTTTCTCGGCATCTACGCCAAGATGCTCGACAACAATATTCTTAACGCGTTCTGCGATATCGCTCATGTCGTTATCCTCGACCCTTATATGTTTTGCAATGCCTTGGATAGCGGCATGCAGTCACTCAATCAAGTTCCAGCGCCTTATAAATCGGCGCATGTGCCCCGTCAAAACGCGGACCTGTGGATTACCCGGTTCATCCGGGTCTGCAATCGCAGCCAAAAGGCTGCAAACAGCATTGGTTGCGGCCATTAACACGGTTTATGTCAGCGGCAAAGCCCGAATTTTCGCGGTTGGCGCCTAAGTCAGCTAAAGTTGCCAATTCGCACCAAATTCTCCCGCTATCGGGGTCATATCATTGCCATTCCGCCATTCACATGGATTGTCTGTCCGGTGATGTAGCCCGCCTCCTCCGACGCCAGGTAGGAAATCGCCGAGGCAACCTCGGATCCCTTGCCCATACGGCGCATCGGAATGGCACCCATGATCGCATCTTTCTGCTTGTCATTGAGCTTTTCGGTCATTGCCGATTCAATGAAACCCGGGGCAACACAATTGACGGTGACGTTGCGCGAGGCAATTTCCTGGGCAAGCGACTTGGAGAACCCGATCATGCCGGCCTTGGCCGCGCAGTAGTTCGCTTGTCCCGGATTGCCCGTCACACCGACAACCGATGTAATGTTGATAATGCGGCCGTGGCGGCGGCGCATCATCGGATGGGTGAGTTCACGGGTCAGATTGAAGACGGCTGTCAGATTGACATTAATAACCGTGTCCCAGTCCTCGTCCGACATCCGGACGAACAGACCGTCCCTCGTGATACCTGCATTGTTGACCAGAATGTCCACGCCGCCGAGCTCTTCCTCCGCCTTCCCGGCAAGCGATTTCACCTCTTTGCGGTCTGAGAGATTAGCGGGGAAGATGTGCGTGTTGTCACCCAGCTCATCGGCAAGTGCCTGCAGCTTCTCGATACGCGTTCCGTGAAGACCGACCACCGCTCCATTGGCGTGCAAAACACGGGCAATTTCCTCGCCGATACCTCCGGACGCTCCGGTAATCAGTGCCTTGCGGCCATTCAGTTCAAACATTTCTTATCCTTCTGATCAGTCGCTGCTGGTTGATCCGGGATTCCGCAATCAGCCTTGCAGATAGTTCTCAATGTCCTGTGGCGTATTGATGGCCTTTCCGGATATCGAGCGGTCGATGCGCCGTGCAAGCCCTGTCAGCACCTTGCCGGCGCCGACCTCGCAGGCCTCGGTTACACCGTGAGCGGCAAACCAGGATACCGTTTCACGCCAACGCACCTGCCCGGTGACCTGTCTGACGAGAAGATCCTTGATTTCCTGCGGGTCAGTGACCGGCTGCGCAAGGACATTGCAAACCAGCGGGACGGCAGGCGCCTGAAGCGGTACGTCGCTGAGCGCCGAACGCATAGCATCCGCAGCCGGCTGCATCAATTCTGAGTGGAACGGTGCGGATACCGGAAGCAGCAACGCTCGTTTGGCGCCCTTCTCGCTGGCCAGCGTAACGGCTTTTTCGACGCTTTCCTTGGTACCGGAGATCACCAGCTGGCCGCCGCCATTGTCATTCGCAATCTGGCACACGCCACCGGCTGCACTTTCTGCGCATATGGCCTCAACCGCATCCTGCTCCAGGCCGATGATGGCCGCCATGGCACCCTTGCCGACCGGAACCGCTTCCTGCATGGCATTGCCGCGGACACGAAGCAGGCGTGCCGTATCGCCAATCGTCAGCGCACCAGCAGCAGCAAGTGCTGAATATTCTCCCAGGGAATGGCCCGCCACATAAGCTACCTTTTCAGCAAACGAAAATCCTTTTGCTTCGAGCGCACGCATGGTGGCCATGGAAACCGCCATCAAAGCCGGCTGGGCGTTGGCGGTCAGCGTCAGTTCATCGTCGGGACCGTCCCACATCAGTGCCGATAGTTTTTGTCCGAGCGCGTCGTCGACTTCGTCAAATACAGCGCGCGCCTCGGGAAACGCATCGGCCAGGTCTTTGCCCATGCCAACGCTCTGGCTGCCCTGACCGGGGAATGTAAATGCAGTGCTCATGTGAAAGTTCCAAATTTGTTTTGCCGCCTCACACCACTGAATAGGCCGCAAGTCAAGCTCTACCGCCGGAATAGGGCGAGATGGAACCCGTCCGTTGCCGAATTGCCGAATGATCGACAATACACAAGGGACCTCAAAAGCGGATCAATCGGGGATAGTGTTGAAACCAAAAAAACGGGCGCAATTGATGCGCCCGTCCAGTCAGAATTTCTATATGCAGGTGCCTCCCGGATGCCCCCCTGCCGGCGCCATCCGAGAGGCAGCGGGACTCAAAGGTCACCGAGAAGAATATCGCGCGCCGCCTTGTTCGCCTCTTTCATGCGCATTGCAGCGCTGATCTGGCTGTCGTAACGCGACGTGAGTTCGTGGCTTTGTTGCTTGTGCTCGACGCCGAGCTGCTTGAGCTCTTCACGCGCCGCTTCGAGCCCCTGCTCATGGAACGCGATGTCATTGCGCACCTTGGCCTCACGCTCGGCAAAACTTTCTTCGAGAACCTGCTGGGCAGCGCCCCGTTCAGCTTCCATTCTTTCCATATCTGCCACTGCATCGCGGATCGCCGCATCATACAGATTTACGGCGTGATCCGACTTGCTCGTCGGCATGGTCCGGTTTGTATTGATCATGCGCTCAACGACATCGTTGAGGCTGTTGACCACTTTTTCAGCCTGGTCCACCGAGCGCGTTGCCCGAACGACATTGCTGGTTGTCGATGTTGCATTCATAACAGTTCTCCTCGGTGAAACCTGGCATCCGCCGCTCACCAGTTTTGATATCTCCCGTGCAGCAAGTGATTGTTGAAAAATGCTTCTTAACACCGGGACCTAGATACCGCCCGATTATTGAGCTAATGAATTTTCTGTGGACGATCAAACCGTTAGTTAAATTAACGTTAATTTTTGTGTCGCAAATTGATAGCTCATTTTTACTTATGCCAATGCGACTCCCCGTTGATCTCGCAGCAATATTACTACCGTATAGTCAAATAAACTCCCGAAGCTGAATCCCCCGGCAAGGTCTCAAAACCTTGAATTGCGGGCATTTGACGTTCAATCAGCGGTCGGTAAATTTTAACCGACAATTTTGTTAAATCTTTTCCAATTCTTTACCCGCATCCTTTTAAAAGCCGCGACGAACGTTAAATCTCTCTCGCCTTTCAGGCCTCTGCAGCAGAAATACTGTGCCCATGACAGATACCGCCAAAAGAATTGTGATGATGATGAGCGAGCAAGGTGTAGCCGGCCTGCCGCGAAACTATGAACTGTTTTATGAAGCCGTCACGGGCACCAACCAGGAACTGAGCAAGGAACTGAACCGATTGGGCAGCAGCGCGACGCAAGAGGATCTCGACAAACTCGGCCGCCGCTATTTTGCCCACCATCATGGCGAGGGTGTATTCGAGGAAGCGCAAAGCCGCATCACCTCCCAGATAAAGAGCGTGCTTACGCTGCTGCGCGATGAGCAAACATCGCTGCAGCGCTACGGCAAAGTGCTGGGCGATACGTCCGAAAAAATCACCGATCCGGACCACAGCGATGGCAGGCTGCTCAATCAAATTGTCAGAATACTGTCAGATGCCACCGATACGACCATTGATCACGGCAAGAAAGTTGTGAATTCGATGAACGAGAAGTCGGTGGAAATCAAGAAAATCAACTCCGAGCTGGAACGCTATAAAAAGCTGGCGAACACGGACCCGCTGACAAAACTGGCCAATCGTCGCGCCTTCGATTCCCATATTGCCGAAGTTCACGGTGACAAGAAGTGCGCCATGTATTCCGGCCTGATTTTCGCCGATATCGATCATTTCAAGCGTATCAATGACACCTTCGGGCACATCATCGGCGACAAGATCCTGTCCTATGTTGCCGGCATATTGCGGAACACTTTGGGCGAAGAGGCCTTCATCGCCCGCATTGGCGGTGAAGAATTTGCTATTGCCCAAAAGGACACAACTGAACAAGAGGCCTGCGAAGCGGCCGAACGGGTTCGGGCAGCGGTGGAAGAAAAAAAGTTCATCAACAACAAAACAGGCATCGATTATGGCCCGGTAACGATATCGCTCGGTGTCTGCATGGGGTCGGAAGCTACCGATTCCACCGAACTTTACCGCAAGACGGATCAGGCGCTTTACGCATCCAAAAACAGCGGACGCAATCGCGTTACGCGTTTTTCGGAGATACCGGCCGGCAACGGCAAAGCCTTCAAGGACTGGCTTCTTTACAGAAAGAAGTGATATTTCAATTCGCTAGAGCGTGTCTTGCTTAGATTGAAGCATTTGACCGAGGCGATTTTAGTCGCTGACAAGGCGGGTTGCGCGCCGTGGTGCGGGCCCACCACAAGCGTGAGCCAACGCAGTCAGCGGGCAAAATCGCCCGGCCCATTTATCTCTGAATTTCAACAACATCGTCCTTTCAAGGGTGGCGGACAATCGGCCCATCGGCGTTGTTGCGCCGCTTGCACGATGCACCACATCGCGCTGCGCGACGCGCCTAGCCGAGTGAACCGATTGTCAGCCATCAAATGCTTCAATCTAAGCAAGACACGCTCTAGAAGTTATTTCTGCGAAATATATTCCGGTTTCACAACGTTTTAGTAGGCTGCCGCATATTTCGCGCAAATGTCGGCATCCGACAAATCCTTGAGCTGGTCGACCTCGCAACGCTTGTGACGCAGATAGGCATCGACCAGCGTTTCGCCAAAGGCTTGCCTCGCCCACTCGCTTTGCGACAGCTTGTCCAACGCATCCGCAAGCGACTGCGAAAGGTGTTCCACGCCCAAATCGGCAAGTTCAGCCTCAGCGGCAGTTGTCAGATCTGAACTGGTTGCATGTGGCGTTGTCAGGGCTTCATCGAGGCCGCTGGTTCCGGCGCGAACAAGCGCTGCAAGAAACAGATAGGGGCTCGCTGCCGCATCGCCGGCGCGGTACTCGAAATGGAATTTCTTCGACACATCTTCTTCTTCACTCTCCCTGAAGACGGGACAGATGCGCACCGCGGCTTCCCGGTCCTGGATACCGAAATTGTTGAAAGCCGCACTCCAGCGATGCGGCGTCAGCCGCATATAAGATGCGACCGATGGTGCGGTCATACAAAGATAATCCGGCATGTATTTGAGAAGTCCGGCAACGAAGGCCCCGGCGGTTTCCGAAACGCAGTAGGGGCGTTCCTCGTCATAGTCGACCTGGTGGCCATCGACATCCTGAATTGAGAAATGGACATGGACGCCGTTTCCGACACTCTCGGGATCAAGGATGGGCGCAAAGCTTGCCCGTGCATCCAGACCACGCGCCACGGCCCTGGTCATCTCGCGAAGAACGACCGCATCGTCCGCCGCCCTCAGCGCATCGTTGGGCTTGACGGTGACTTCGCACTGCGCCGGTCCGAATTCGGGCGAAAATGTATCCGGGGCCAGCCCTGCCCTTTTGATCGTATCCATCAGCCGGTCGGGAAACACACCCATACGACGCAGCGCGCGCAGTGAGTAACCGAGCCCATCCTGCCCCTCGCAGCCTGAGAAATGAAACTCGTGTTCAAAGGCGACGGTCAGGACCAGACCGTGTTTTTCACGCAAAGTTTGGATGGCGCTCGCCAGCTGGCTACGCAGGCAGCAGTCCCAGTGCCGGTCGTCGAGCGTGAGGACATCCCCGATAACAAATGACTCGTCCACCCCGTATTCGGGGATATCGACGTCAACCAATGTTGAAAAATCCGGCCTCAGCATCAAGTCGCCGAAGGCCCCCCATGGCGTGTCGGCAATCGGCCCGAACGTCGTCTGGAAGATATTGGTCGGCGTCCAGCCGACGCCGATATGGGCACGCTCCCTGCGGGCTCCATAGGTCATGGCCTTGCCGCGCAACTGTCCGGCAATATCGCTGGTGACCACCATGATGAGATCGGTGTCTTTTCGGGTGCTGCTCATCGGATCATCCTCGCCTGCTTGTCGACATCGGCACTATCGGAACCGTCGGTTGCAATAGCGTTAACCGACTGCTCTCACCCTGTGCCCCTATCCGGTTGGAAATATAGCGCGGGGCACATTCCGAGTGAACATGTCGGTCAGATGCACTCTTCAAAAAGCCGGACGGTGTTTTCCTTTGTCAGCTTGACCGGATTGCCCATCGCGCTCGGGTCCTCGAGCGCCATATCCGCCAGGTCGCCAATGCGGTCTGCGCCCACACCAAGCTCTCTGAGCTTATCGGGAACGCCAAGATCGGCCCGCAGCTTCATGATGTAGTCATAATAGCCTTCAAAGCCGCCCGTAATACCAAGATAGGCCGCGGCCTGGCCGATACGCTCCTCGATTACGGTACGGTTGAGCTGCAAAACAGGCGGAATCACCACCGCATTGGTCATGCCGTGGTGGGTGTTGTAGATGGCGCCGACCGGGTGCGACACGGCATGCACCGCACCAAGTCCTTTCTGGAACGCTGTTGCGCCCATGGCCGCTGCGCTCATCATGTGTCCTCTGGCATCGAGGTTGTTCGGGTCCTCAACCACGAGCGGCAGGTTTTCCTTCACAAGCCGCATACCCTCCAGCGCAATGCCTTGGCTCATCGGGTGATAGAACGGTGAGGAAAAAGCTTCGAGACAATGGGCAAAGGCATCCATACCGGTGCCGACTGTGATCACCTTCGGCATGCCAACCGTCAGCTCCGGATCGCAGATGACGGCGGATGGCAGGACCTTGGGGTGAAAAATGATCTTCTTGACGTGGGTCCCGGAGTTGGTGAGGACGCCTGCACGCCCGACCTCGGACCCGGTTCCCGCCGTCGTCGGCACGGCAACGATCGGGTAGATAGCCTCTGAATCGGCGCGCTTCCACCAGTCGCCAATATCGGCAAAATCCCAAACCGGCCGTGTCTGTTCGGCCATGAATGCGACGAGTTTTCCGAGATCAAGGCCCGATCCGCCGCCAAATGCAATGACACCGTCATGGCCGCCGGCCCTGAACGCCGCGATACCCGCTTCGAGATTTCTGTCCGTCGGATTGGGATCGACTTCAAAGAACATCGCCCGGCCAAGTCCCTCCGCATCGAGAATATCGAGCGCGTTCTGTGTGATCGGCAGACCCGCAAGCCCACGGTCTGTGACAAGAAGTGGGCGTTTGATGCCGACTTCCGCGCAGGCTTGTGCAAGTTCGGTAATGCGGCCCGCTCCAAATCGAATGGTGGTCGGGTATGTCCAGTTCCCAATTAGGCGCATGGTCAAATTACTTTCTTCAAATGATAGGATTTCGGACGGGTCAAGTTCTGATAGCCGATGACGGAAAGCGCGCCGCCGCGGCCGGTGTCTTTGCAGCCTGTCCAGCAGAGCCCGGGATCGAGATAGTCGGCCCTGTTCATGAAAACAGTGCCCGTATCCAAGCGTGCGCCGATCGCCGCCGCCCGCGAGACGTCCCCGGTCCACAGGGAAGCGGTAAGGCCGAACGCGCTGTCATTCATCAATGCTATGGCTTCGTCATCGCTCTCAACCTTCATGATCCCGACAAGCGGGCCAAAGGTCTCGTCGCGCATGACGCGCATTTGATGCGTCACGCCGGTGATGATCTGCGGCATGAGATAGGTTCCGCCGTCGTCCTGCGGAAACAGGCCCGGATCGATCATCGGCCTCGCGCCCTGCTCGATTGCCTCACTGCATTGCGCACGCACCTCGTCGGCAAAGCGGCGGTGGGCCATCGGCCCCAGGGTCGTAGCTTCCTCCAGTGGATTGCCAAGTTTGTAGCCAGAAACGATTGCGACAGCCTTTTCGACAAAGGCATCATAGAGTGATGCGGTCACATAGATCCGCTCTATTCCGCAGCAGCACTGTCCGGAGTTGAACATCGCCCCGTCGATAAGCGTCTCGACGGCGGCGTCGAGATGGGCGTCTTCCATTACGTAGCCGGGATCCTTACCGCCAAGCTCCAGACCGGCACCGGTGAACGTACCTGCTGCAGCGCGTTCGATCGCCTTGCCGCCGCCGACGGAGCCGGTGAAGTTGATGAAGCCGAAACTGCCGGCCGCGATCAACTCCAAAGTCGTTTCATGATCAAGGAACAGGTTCTGGAATATGTCCTCGGGAATGCCCGCCTCGACAAATGCCCGTGTCATGCGCTCACCAACCAGCAGTGTTTGCGTCGCATGTTTAAGAAGAACCGCATTACCGGCGATCAGCGCCGGCGCCACCGTGTTGATGGCTGTCATATAAGGATAGTTCCACGGCGCAACGACGAGCACCACGCCATGCGGTTCGCGTAAAATGCGCCGTTCAAACGCTTCGCTGTCTTCGACAACAATCGGCTTCAGCGCTTCCTCGGCTATATTCGCCATGTAGCCGGCGCGCTCGCTGACGCCGCCAAACTCGCCACCATAGCGCACCGGACGGCCCATCATCATGGCAAGCTCGGGCACGATCTCGTCGTTCATTTCGCCAATGCGGGCAACGCCCCTACGTACCAGGTCGATACGTTCGGACAAGGATCGACGAGCCCATTCCTCCTGGGACGATTGCGCCCGCATTACAGCAGCAGAGGCTTGTTCGCGGGAAAAAACCTCACGTTCGGCAAACACTGAGCCGTCAACCGGCGAGATACACTGCAGGATTCTGGACATTGTCAGGCTCTTTCAAAACCGCGTGCGACTTCCCAATCGGTAACGCGGCGGTCAAATTCTTCCTGCTCCCAGCTGGCGGCCCGGACATAGTGGTCGATGACGTCATTGCCCATCGCATCGCGGAGCATTTTTGAATTATCAAGGCTTTGAATTGCATCGCGCAAGGTTCTTGGAACGCTGCGGGCTTTCTCGGACGTATAGGCATCGCCCTTGAATTCGGCCTCCAGCTCGAGCTTGTTTTCAATGCCGTCGATGCCGGCAGCAAGCAGACCCGCCATTGCCAGATAGGGATTGAGGTCGGATCCGCCGACACGGCATTCGACGCGCACGGCATCGGTGTCCTCACCGCATATGCGGTATCCGGCGGTGCGGTTGTCTATGCTCCAGATCGCCTTGGTCGGCGCGAATGTGCCCTCGGCAAAACGCTTGTAGGAATTGATGTAAGGGGCCAGCATCCAGGTGATATCGCTTGCGTGGTGCAGCAATCCGGCAACGTAGTGCCGCATCAGCCCGGACATGCCGTATTCTCCGTGTGGATCGCGAAATAGCGGCGTCCTGCCGTCGGCGCTCCAAAGCGACTGGTGAATGTGCGACGAACTGCCTGCGGCATCGTTGGCCCATTTGGCAAGAAAGGTGAGCGCCCGCCCCTGCCCCCAGGCGATCTCCTTGCAGGCATTCTTCATAAAGGCGTGGGTGTCAGCCATATCAAGCGCGTCGGAATATCTGACGTTGATCTCTTCCTGGCCGGCGCTCGCCTCCCCTTTGGAGCATTCCACATCAATGCCCGCGTCATAGAGGCCGTTGCGGATTGCCCGCATGACGTTCTCTTCCTTGGTGGTCTGGAAGATGTGGTAGTCCTCATTATATTTGCCGACCGTTTTGAGCCCGGCATATTGCGCGTCCTGTGCTTCCTCGTAGCTTTGCTCAAACAGGAAGAATTCCAGTTCCGAAGCCATCACGGCCTTCATGCCAAGCGCTTCCAGACGTGCCACCTGGCGCTTGAGTACGGTGCGCGGCGCGTGGGGAACTTCCTTGTGCGTGTGGTGATCGAGCACATCGCACAGAACAAAAGCTGTGCCGTCCAGCCAGGGCGTACGGCGCAGCGTCGAAAGGTCCGGTTTCATCGTGTAGTCGCCGTACCCTGCCTCCCAGCTTGTCGAACGGTAGCCGCTCACCGTCTCCATCTCCATGTCGGTCGCCAGCAGATAGTTGCAGCTGTGCGTTTCCTTCCAGGCGCTGTTGGCAAAATGATCGGCCTGGAAACGCTTGCCCATCAGCCGCCCCTGCATGTCGACCTGGGCTGCGACGACCGTATCGATCTCTCCTCTGGAGATGGCTTCTTTCAACGCGTCGAAGGTGAGGTTTCCGGGCATGGGCTTGTCGGTCCTGATTGTGTTGATTCTTGTGGCCGTTCACAGGCGCGGCTTGTGAGAGACTACCCAAATCGCCGGCCCGGTCCAGCGATTTGCACAAACGTTTCGCCAATGACCGCCGCACGCTGTGATCAAGGTTAATCAGGCACTGAGTAACCCGCTGAGCGAATTTGCTTGCATCCGGTCAGAAATCGCTTATAAGCGCGCTGTTCGAAACACCCGGTCATCTGGCTGGGGGCTGAACGGAGGGCCGCCCGATGGGCGACAGGAAATGCAGATTTCCGGCCTCCCGTGTCTCCGCTCTCGACCGTCTCGAAACCAACGCCTTTCTTCAGCGCCCTTGCGGCACGAGGAGGGTCGTTGAGGCTTAGCCGCCGAATGTCAGGGTGTCGAAACACGAGAAGACTGAAAGAAAGGCAAGCTACTCATGGCTCTTTATGAACATGTATTCCTTGCCCGGCAGGACGTATCCAGCCAGCAGGTCGAGGCCCTTGTTGATCAGTTCAAGGGTGTCCTCGAATCCAATGGCGGATCGGTCGGGCGCGTAGAAAACTGGGGCTTGAAGTCCCTGTCCTACCGGATGAACAAAAACCGCAAGGCGCATTACACGCTGATGGACATCAATGCTCCGGCAGCCGCGGTCCAGGAAATGGAACGCCAGATGCGCATCAATGAAGACGTGCTGCGCTACATGACCATCCGTGTCGATGAGCACGAAGAAGGCCCGTCCGTCATGATGCAGAAGCGTGACCGTGACGACCGTCCGCGCCGCGGCGATCGCGATGACCGTCCGCGCCGTCCGCGTGAAGACCGGAGATAGGGAGCACAATCATGGTTGATATTAATCAGATTCCAACCCGGCGTCCTTTTCACCGTCGCCGCAAGACATGCCCTTTCTCCGGTGCCAATGCTCCGAAGATCGACTATAAGGACGTTCGTCTGCTTCAGCGCTACATTTCCGAGCGCGGCAAGATCGTTCCGTCCCGTATCACGGCGGTCAGCCAGAAGAAGCAGCGTGAACTGGCCCGCGCCATCAAGCGCGCTCGTTTCCTCGGCCTTTTGCCCTACCTTGTGAAGTAGGCAATAGCCGGAACCAATCGTGGCCGGGAATTTCCCGGCCATCTTCCCCCGTGATGGGCACGGCGGGATAACCTGAAAACCCCAAGTTGGGGCGGACGGCGGCAATCATAAGACCGCGACTGCCTCTAACTGCTTGAACAAGCAGGACAGCGAAACACATGAACAGCAGGACACAATCCCTACTCGTAGGCCTTGTTGCAGGCCTTGCCTCAGCCCTTCTCGTATTGGCTTCGGGGGACTGGTCTGCGCTTTCGGTTCTATTGTCTGCCTGCGCGACACTTCCCGTACTCATCGCCGGTCTCGGCTGGTCCAATTTTGCCGGAACAGTTTCCGTTGCCGCCGCAACGGCGCTCATTGCCGTAACGGTATCGCCGCTGGGCGCTGTGATGATTGCCGTGACAACCCTTGGCCCTGCCGCATGGATCGCACATTTGAGCAATCTGGCGCGCCCGGCCGAGGAACTCGGCGGACCGTCGGGTCAGATGGCCTGGTATCCGCTGTCCGACATTATGCTGCATCTATGCGGCCTGGTATCGTTGTCGCTGATCATTCTCGGCATTGTAATCGGCTACGGGGAAGAAACCGTCCGGCCTTTCGTCGACTACTTCATCGAAGTCATGGGTGAGCAGAATCCGGACTTCAAACCCGATGACGTCAGTGCCGACGAGATGGCAGCCTTCATGACCCGTGTATTGCCGGCGGCACAGGCGGCAATGTGGGTCCTTATCCTGTTTGCAGGCTGGTATCTTGCCTGTGGCATCGTGCGCGTATCAGGCCGCGCAAAACGGCCTGCCGACATCATTCCCACCGGGCTTAGAATGTCGCGCATTGCGATGCTCATTTTCGGTGCCGGGCTGGCTCTCGGTTTCGTCGGCGGTCCAATTGGCCTTATCGGCTCAGTCATTTCCGGAGCGTTCGCGGGCGGCTTCATACTCGCCGGTCTTGCCATGCTGCATCATCGCACGTTCGGAAGGCCCTGGCGGTTTCTGGCGCTGTGGTTCACCTATGCCGCCATCTTCATTTTGTTTCCGTTGCCGCTGATCGTCTTCCTGTTCACAGGCCTGTTTGAGACGGTGCGGACAGCTCCCCTTTCCCCTCCGGGATCGGGTTCATCAAATTCCAGCAATCAATCGAACTGACTCATCTGAAAGGAAACCACCATGGATGTCATTCTTCTTGAGCGTGTTGCCAAGCTTGGACAAATGGGCGATGTCGTGAAAGTCCGCGACGGTTACGCACGCAACTACCTTCTGCCCAAGGGCAAGGCCCTGCGTGCCAACGACGCTAACAAGGCCCGCTTTGAAAACGAGCGCGCGCAGCTCGAAGCACGCAATCTTGAACGCCGCGGCGAGGCGCAGCAGGTTGCCGACAAGCTTGACGGCAAGTCCTTCATCGTCGTTCGCGCTGCCGGCGAAACCGGCCAGCTTTACGGCTCGGTCGCGGCGCGAGACGTTGTCGAAATCCTCAGCGAGGAAGGTTTCTCGATCGGCCGCAGCCAGGTTGAACTGCGGACCCCGATCAAAGCCATCGGCATGCACGAAGTCATTATCTCCCTTCACGCCGAAGTCGATGTCAAAATCGAGCTCAACGTTGCCCGCTCGGCCGACGAAGCCGAACGTCAGGCCAAGGGCGAGGACCTGACCTCGGCTGACGCAATCTACGGTTCAGACGAAGAAGAAGTCAGCGCCGAGGAACTCTTCGACGAAGGTGTCGAGTTCGAAACAGCGGCTGATGACGAGGCCGCCGAGGAAGCAGAGGCCGAAGCTGAAGCGGAAGTTGAAGCTGAGGCAGAAGTCGAAGCTGAGGCGGAAGCAGAAACTGAGGAAGAGGCCAGAGCCTGACTGCTCAGATATAAAAAAACAGCAAAGAAGCCCGGCTCAATTGCCGGGCTTTTTTTTCCTGTCTTGGAATGACGTAATCTAATTCCGCCCTTTTAATGGTGCGACCGCATCCTTGCGGATCCAACAGACGTTGTTCCAATGCCGGAGTTCTAGTTAATACCGGCAACGCGGATCTCTAAGAAAAACTCCTATAATTCTACTGCCAAATGGGCATTTTCACGTGGAAAAACAAGGCACTGGACTATTCTTAAAACAGTGCTAAACTTTTGGCCTAGACGGAAGCCTTTTCTTACACTTGTAATTTATGGGGTTTTTGATCGTGAAGCGCATCCTTACTCACATTGCCTGCAAACTTGTCAAGACCGGCGACCTGACGGTCACATTCGCCGACGGTAATCAGCTTCACCTTGGCGACGGAACCGGTGCGCCGGTGCATTTGCGCTTTAACAGCCGCAAGGCCGAACGCGCCGTGGCATTCGACCCAAATCTGAAGATCGGCGAATGTTACATGGACGGCGAAATCGCCTTTGAAGAGGGCGACATATATCTGTTGCTTGAGACAATCTTCAAGAATTCTCGGGAAAACCGGACACGTCCGGCCCGCTGGGTCAGGCTGATCGAACATTTGCGGCGCATTCCCGCTCATATCCTGGATAGGAATACGCTGAGACGTTCGCGGTCCAATGTAAAACACCACTATGACCTTTCGGGCGCGCTGTACGACCTCTTTCTCGATCCGGACCGGCAATATTCCTGCGCGTACTACGAAAATCCGTCCATGGAGCTGGAACAGGCGCAGATGGCGAAGAAACGCCATATCGCATCAAAACTGATCATGAGCCGCGAGAGGCTGAAAGTCCTCGATATAGGATCCGGCTGGGGCGGTATGGGCCTGCACCTCGCCCGGCAGTTCAATGCCAGGGTTACCGGCGTCACGCTGTCTGACGAGCAGTTCGCGGTCTCCAACCAACGTGCCCGCGAGGACGGTTTTGCCGGACAGGTCGATTTCAGACTGCTTGACTACCGCAAACTCAATCAGACATTCGACCGCATCGTCTCCGTCGGAATGTTTGAACATGTCGGCGCAAAACACTTCGGCACCTACTTCGATAAATGCGCCGAGTTACTCGACCGGGATGGTGTGATGCTGTTGCACACGATCGGCCAGTCGGAACCTCCGACACCCACCAATCCGTTTATCAAGAAACACATTTTCCCGGGCGGCTACATTCCGTCGCTTTCGGATATTGTCCCGTCAATTGAACGGTCGGGCCTGGTGATAACCGATATCGAAGTTCTGCGGCTGCACTATGCGGAAACGCTGAAGGCGTGGCGCACCAGCTTCCTCAAGAACTGGGACAAGGCCAGGGAACTCTACGACGAACGTTTCTGCCGCATGTGGGAGTTTTATCTGGCATCGTCAGAAGTGGCATTTCGCTGGCAGGATCTTGTCGTCTTTCAGATCCAGCTTGCCCACAATCCGCAGGCCGTACCTCTGACCCGGGACTATATGGGCAAAGACGAGCACGCGCCGCACAGAGCGAGAAAGGCCAGCGAATCGGCCAAGAAAAAACGCGCTGCGGCGGCCAGGCAAAACCGCCGCGCATAAATTCGATTCGCATTCGGAAGTCAAATCGAATCAGCTATAATTTCTTTTTCCACACCGTGCTTGTGGAGATCGAGCATGGCCGTGCTTTTTGCGCGTGTGTGCCATCTTAGAGATTCTTGTACCGAAACAACGGCGTTATATCTGTCCGGCACAAAAAGTGATCCGGCAGGGATTGAAAAAAAGAAAGACGGCGATGAGCGATCCGGCAAGACAGATTGGCGAGGCAGGAAACGACGACAGTGGCGGGCTATACCGCGAAGCACCCGGCAATATTGAAGCCGAACAGGCCCTGCTCGGTGCCATTCTCGTCAACAATGACGCCTACTATCGTGTCTCGGACTTTCTGAAACCGGGTCATCTGCACGAGCCGCTGCACCGCAAGATATTCGAAGTCGCCGGCGACATTATCCGCATGGGCAAGACCGCCAATCCGGTCACCATCAAGACATTCCTGCCGGCCGATGAGAAGGTCGGTGACATGACGGTGGCGCAATATCTTGCGCGCCTGGCCGCCGAAGCCGTCAACATCATCAATGCGGAAGACTATGGCCGTGCGATTTACGATCTGGCGCTGCGCCGCTCGCTGATCACCATCGGCGAGGACATGGTCAATATCGCCTATGACGCACCGTTGGACATGCCACCGCAAAACCAGATCGAGGATGCGGAGCGGCGTCTGTTCGAACTTGCCGAAACCGGTCGTTACGACGGCGGCTTCCAGGCTTTCAATGATGCCGTGGCGCTGGCCATCGACATGGCCGGCGCCGCCTACCAGCGCGATGGCGGGCTGTCCGGTATTTCAACGGGCATATCGCAACTCGACGGGCGCATGGGCGGGCTGCAATCGTCCGACCTGATCATCCTGGCCGGCCGTCCCGGCATGGGCAAAACCTCGCTTGCGACCAACATTGCCTACAACATCGCCAAGGCCTATCAGCCGGAGGTTCAGGCGGACGGCTCCACCAAGGCGGTCAATGGGGGCGTTGTCGGCTTTTATTCGCTCGAAATGTCCTCGGAGCAGCTGGCGACACGTATCATTTCCGAACAGACCGAGATTTCGTCTTCGAAAATCCGGCGCGGTGAAATTTCCGAAGCCGACTTCGAGTTGCTTGTCGGCTGTTCGCAGGAGATGCAGAAGATCCCCTTCTACATAGACCAGACGGGTGGCATCTCGATCGCGCAGCTTGCGGCGCGCGCACGGCGTCTGAAGCGGCAGCGTGGCCTGGACCTTCTCGTCGTCGACTATGTGCAGCTGATGACTGGGTCCAAAAAGGCTGGCGAAAACCGCGTTCAGGAGATTACCGAAATCACCACGGGCCTGAAGGCGCTCGGCAAGGAACTCAACGTTCCGATTATCGCTTTGTCACAGCTTTCGCGTCAGGTTGAAAACCGCGACGACAAGCGGCCGCAGCTCTCGGACCTTCGTGAATCGGGATCGATCGAGCAGGATGCGGATGTGGTGCTGTTCGTATACCGCGAGGAATATTACGTAAAAAATACCGAGCCGCGGCGCACCCCGGAGGAAATCGCAAGCGACATCAAAACCGAGGAATATATGCGCTGGGAAGAGAAGATGACCAAGGTAAAGGGAATGGCCGATGTCATCATCGCAAAACAGCGCCATGGACCCACGGGAACGGTGACTCTCGGCTTCCAGGCCGAATACACGCGCTTTTCAGACCTTGCGGATAACTCCTACCTGCAATACAGCCATGAATAACAACGTTAAACAAACTGGCTGGATCATTGAGCGATTTGCCGCACAGCATTGAGGATCTGAAAGACGAAGGTCACGGGGCACGCCTGACGATCGATATCGGGGCGCTGGTGGACAACTGGCGCGCCATGCAAAAACTGTCTTCCCCCGCCCGTTGTTCGGCGGTCGTTAAAGCTGACGGATACGGACTTGGAGCCAAAACGGTGTCCACGGCGCTTTATCAGGCCGGCTGCAGGGACTTTTTTGTTGCCACCGCTCATGAGGGCGTCGCGGTTCGCCAACACGCTCCCGAGGCACGTATCTACGTGATGAACTGCATATTGCCGGGCATTGAACAGATTTGCCGGGTTGCCGAACTTGTGCCGGTTCTGGCCTCCATGCAGGATGTGGCCCATTGGACGAGCGCTTGCGCCGCCAATGGCGAGCACCCCTGCGCGCTCCAGGTCGACACAGGCATGAACCGGCTGGGTCTAACCGTTGCCGAGGCAGTTGCGCTTTCAAATGACATCACCCGGCCGGCTGGTTTCTCTCCGGTCCTTGTGATGAGCCATCTTGCCTGTGCCGACGTGCCCGATCATCCGCACAACAACAAGCAGCTTGAAGCATTTCGAATGGTCGCTTCCTCGTTCGGCGGGATCGAAACAAGCTTCAGCAATTCAGCTGGTATCCTGCTTGGCGCAGACTACAAATTCGACCTGACACGACCAGGCATTGCCATCTATGGCGGTGCTGTCGGCCACCACGTCAAACCAAGGACCAAACCAGTTGTCACTGCCGAAACGCGCATTGTCACGATAAGACGCGCCAAACGCGGCGAAACAGTGAGTTACGGTGCGTCGGTCATTCTCGACCGGGACAGCCGCATTGCGGTGTGTTCCATCGGCTATGCCGATGGCTATCTGCGGGCCCTTTCCGGTGCCGGTGTCGTGCTGCGCGCGCATGACGAAAGGGGAGCCCATGGTCATGCGCATGGCACAAATCTGCCGGTACTCGGCCGTGTGACAATGGATCTGACGGCATTCGACATCACCGACATTCCGGACGGCATGCTGAAAGCCGGAGACTTTATTGAACTGTTTGGCAATAATGTAGCGCTTGACGACGTGGCACGTGCTGGCGGGACGATCGGATATGAACTTCTGACATCGCTCGGCAGCAGGTACCAGCGCCTCTATGTGAATCGCTCCGGGGAAGACTGACAGGAACGAGATGGCGCGCCCAAAGGTCCAATTCGTCTGCCAGAACTGCGGCACGGTCCATACACGGTGGGCCGGCAAGTGTGACGGCTGCGGCGAGTGGAACACCATCGTCGAGGATGACCCGGCGGGCGGCATCGGCAGCGGCCCCGGCAAGCCGCGCACCAAGGGAAAGCCGGTGGCGCTGACATCGCTATCGGGCGATATCGAGGATGCGCCGCGGATCGAAACCGGAATTGCCGAGCTAGACCGGGTAACCGGCGGCGGCTTCGTGCGCGGCTCCGCCCTGCTCGTCGGCGGCGATCCGGGCATCGGCAAGTCGACACTGCTGATGCAGGCGGCTGCGGCATTGGCGCGCAAGGGCCACTCTGTCATTTATGTTTCCGGCGAAGAAGCCGTCGCGCAAATCCGCCTGCGCGCGCAGAGGCTGGGTGCCGCCGATACGGATGTAATGCTCGCCGCCGAAACCAATGTCGAGGATATTCTGGCCACTGTCGCACAGGGCAACCGACCGGATCTGGTGATTATCGATTCCATTCAGACGCTGTGGAGCGACATGGCTGAATCGGCGCCCGGCACGGTCACGCAGGTGCGAACCGGAGCCCAGGCGATGATCCGTTTCGCAAAACAGACGGGCGCCGCGGTCGTGCTGGTCGGCCATGTCACGAAGGAAGGCCAGATCGCAGGACCGCGCGTCGTCGAACATATGGTTGATGCCGTTCTTTATTTCGAGGGCGACCGCGGCCATCACTACCGTATCCTTCGGACCGTCAAGAACCGCTTTGGACCGACCGATGAAATCGGCGTTTTCGAAATGTCCGACAAAGGGTTGGGAGAGGTTGCCAATCCGTCGGAGCTGTTTTTGGGCGAGCGCAATGAAAAGGCACCCGGTGCCTCCGTCTTTGCAGGAATGGAAGGCACACGGCCTGTGCTCGTCGAGGTTCAGGCGCTTGTCGCGCCCTCTCCGCTCGGAACACCGCGCCGCGCCGTCGTCGGCTGGGATTCCGCGCGCCTTTCGATGGTTCTCGCGGTGCTCGAAGCCCATTGCGGGGTGCGTCTCGCGCAGCACGACGTCTATCTGAATATTGCCGGCGGTTATAGAATTTCAGAGCCCGCAGCGGACCTTGCGGTGGCTTCTGCACTGGTTTCGTCACTCGCCGGACTTGCTCTTCCGGCCGATTGCGTCTATTTCGGCGAAATCAGCCTGTCTGGCGCGGTGCGACCGGTGGCACACACCGCACAGCGCCTGAAGGAGGCTGAGAAATTGGGATTCGGACGTGCTGTGTTGCCGAAAGGCTCCGCGGACCTGCCGAAAAGCGCCAATGGGAGTTGGAATACGGTCGATGCCCTGGCCGATCTTGTTGTTGGAATTGCCGGCGCGAAAGCACAGCTTGCACAAGACGAAGACGAATGAAGGATAGGAACACCGGCCCCTCCTTTCCGGCCACTTTGAGGTTCAGACACGATGCCAATTACCATACTTGATGGAATACTGATCGGTGTAACCCTCTTTTCCGCGGTCCTTGCCATGGTCCGCGGATTTTCGCGCGAGGTTCTGTCCGTCGCGTCCTGGGTTGCCGCCGCTGCTGCGGCTTATTATTTTTATCCGCTGCTTGAACCCTATGTGCTCGACTATACGACCAACAAACAGGTTGCCATGGGTGTTTCGGCGGGAATCATCTTTCTGATCGCGCTTATCGTCGTTTCTGTTCTGACAATGCGGATTGCGGATTTTGTGATCGACAGCCGCATCGGCGCACTTGACAGGACTCTTGGGTTCCTGTTCGGCGCGGCACGCGGCGTATTGCTGGTTGCCGTCGCAATGCTGTTTTTCAACTGGCTCGTCGCCGGCCCGCAGCAGCCGCCATGGGTGTCGGAAGCAAAATCAAAACCGCTGCTCGACTCCATCGGCGAGCAGCTTGTAAATGTTCTTCCAGAGGACGCGGATGCGACTATACTGGACAGGCTTAAAGGACTGAGTGGCGAAGATGCAGGCAGCGACCAGGAGTCCAGTGTCCGTGACACAGACAGACAGCATCGATCTTGACAACGAAGCCGACGCATTCCGAGATGAATGCGGCGTTTTTGGCATTTTCGGAAAGGAAGATGCCGCTGCGGTGGTGACACTCGGCCTACACGCTCTTCAACACCGGGGCCAGGAAGCGGCAGGCATCGTTTCCTACGACGGCAGCCAGTTTTCGGTCGAACGCCATGTTGGCCTGATCGGCGATACTTTCACAAAACAGTCCGTGCTCAACCGCCTGCCAGGAAGTCGGGCGATCGGCCACACGAGATATTCGACCACCGGCGGCGAAGGCCTGCGCAATGTGCAACCCTTCTTCGCCGAATTTGCCGGCGGCGGGTTTGCCATCTCCCACAATGGCAACATCACCAATGCGCTGACAAAGCAGCGGGAGCTGCAAAAGCGCGGCGCCATCTTTTCATCGACCTCTGACACGGAAACGCTGCTGCACCTGATTGCGATGAGCGAGCGCGAGTTCTTTGTCGAAAAATTCATCGACGCGGTCACACAGCTCGAAGGCGCCTTCTCGCTGGTCGGGCTTTCCGGCAAGAAGATGATCGGCGCCCGTGACCCGCTCGGCATCCGCCCGCTGGTGCTCGGCGATCTTGACGGCGCGCATATTCTGGCATCCGAAACCTGCGCGCTCGATATCATCGGCGCACGATACGTCCGCGACATCAAGCCGGGGGAAGTGGCCGTCATCACCAAAGACGGCGTGAAAAGCCATTTTCCGTGGGGAGAAGCCAAATCGCGCTTCTGCATCTTCGAATATGTCTACTTTGCCCGTCCCGATTCCAATCTCGATGGTCACAACGTCTATGAGGCGCGCAAGAAAATCGGCGAGGAACTGGCCAAGGAAAACCCGGTCGATGCCGACATGGTGGTGCCGGTGCCGGATTCCGGCACGCCTGCGGCTATCGGTTTTGCCCAGCAGGCCGGCCTGCCCTTTGATCTCGGCATTATCAGGAACCATTATGTGGGGCGCACTTTCATTCAACCGACCGCCTCCATTCGGCACATGGGCGTCAAACTGAAGCACAATGCCAACCGCAGGGCGATCGAGGGAAAACGGGTCGTGCTGGTTGACGATTCCATTGTGCGCGGCACCACTTCGCAGAAGATCGTGCAGATGGTACGCGATGCCGGCGCTGCCGAAGTGCACATGCGCATCGCATCGCCGCCCACGATGGCGTCCTGCTTTTATGGCGTAGACACGCCCGAGACATCCAAGCTGCTAGCCTCGCGCATGTCGATCGAGGATATGCGCGAATATATAAAGGTCGATTCCCTGGCGTTCCTGTCGATCGACGGTCTTTACCGAGCGGTCAGCGAACCTGGCCGGAACAACGAGTGTCCGCAATATTGCGATGCCTGCTTTACCGGCGAATACCCGACCGCACTGACGGACCGCGATGGAACCGACGCAACCCGCACGCTTTCGCTGCTTGCCAAACACGGATAATCGAGAATGACTGACCTCAACGGCCGAATTGCGCTGGTAACCGGCGCGTCGCGCGGCATCGGCTATTTCACAGCGCTTGAACTTGCAAAGGCCGGCGCACATGTCATCGCCGTCGCGCGGACAGTCGGCGGGCTGGAAGAGCTTGACGACGCCATCCAGGCAGAAGGCGGATCCGCCACTCTGGTGCCGCAGGATCTGATGGACATGAAGGCGATCGACAAACTCGGCGCAGCAATCAACGAGCGATGGCAAAAACTGGATATTCTTGTCGCCAATTCAGGAATATTGGGACCGTTGTCGCCGATCGGTCATTACGAGGCGAAAGCGTTCGAAAAGGTCATGACCAAAAACGTGACGTCGACCTGGCGCGTTATCCGATCCGTCGAGCCGCTGCTGCACAATTCCGATGCCGGGCGCGCTATCGTGCTCTCCTCCGGCGCCGCGCATAACTGCCGGCCCTTCTGGGGCGCCTATGCGGCAAGCAAGGCCGCACTTGAAGCATTGGCAAGGTGCTGGGCGGCCGAAACGGTCAATACGCCGCTAAGGGTCAATTGCGTCAATCCGGGCCGCACCCGCACGGCGATGCGGGCATTGGCAATGCCCGGTGAAGACCCGATGACCGTCCCCCACCCTTCGGAGGTTGCTGCAAAGATCGTCAAGCTCGCCGATCCGCAACTGCAGGAAACCGGCATGCTTTACGACGTGCCGGAAGACCGGTTCCTGGCGTTTCAGCATCCGGCGTGACCGCCTGCTACGGTTTTGGCTTCCGGGCCGCCGGGTTGAGACCTTATCCAACGCGTTGAATCAATTATAATTCTCACTGTTTCAAGCTTGCAATCTTTAGTGATTGGCAAGCCGGAACAGGCGCGCATATATGCGCTGGTAATTATTTCATATTATTTTTCGCCATATTCTTGTTTGATATATACTGAATGACTATATGCTCATGAAACATATCGTTTCGTGCTGATCGGGATGGAGTCCCTTCCGGGTCAGATCAACGAAGGACAAGGGACCTGTCCATGAACGTACGCACAGTTTGCCTGGCGATTCTGCAGTTTTCGGATGCGACCGGCTATGAAATCAAAAAAATGTCGACCGAGGAGCGCTTTGCCTTTTTCGTCGATGCGAGCTTCGGTTCGATATATCCGGCGCTTTCAAGGCTGCAGGACGATGGCTGCGTGACGGTCCGCGAAGAGTATGAATCGGGCAAACCGCCACGCAAGATTTACTCCATCACCGACAAAGGCCGTGAGGAACTGATTGAATCTCTGCAGGTACTTCCCCGCCCGGACACATTCAAATCGGAATTTCTGCTGATGGCGCTTTGCGCGGGACTGCTGGATCGCGAAACCATCGTTCGCGCACTCGACAAACGAATCAAAGACTTGCAGGCAGATATGACAATGTTCGATGAGGCCGAAAGCTGTATCGGACAAGGACCACTCGGCCTTGCGTGGGTGGCGGATTACGGCCGCACCATGCATGAGGCAAGCTTGAAATATCTATTGGAAAACAGGGGTCGGCTTGAAGCACTGACGCAGGCCCCGGACCGCTCTAACGAAGCGGCGGAATAAGAAGACCACAGGAGAGCCTTCACATGGCATTTCGCATCAAGGGATCACATATCGCGGCGCTGGTTATTGCGGGCGCCGTCGTGGGGTGGATGGCCACGGGAAACATCGTTGTCGGCGGCCAGGCCAACTCAGCCAATGCAACTCCCCCTCCCGCAGAGCGGGCGGACAGTGACGAGGCACTTTTCAAGGTTCGTTACATCACCGTAAATCCGGAAGTCAGGCCCGATACTATTCTGGTTCGCGGCCGCACGCAGGCCGATGCCATCGTGCCCGTGCGGGCGGAAACATCCGGGACGCTTGAAAAACGACTCGTTTCGAAAGGCGACCGCGTCAAGGCCGGCGATCTTGTCTGTCAGCTAGACCGCGGCGTGCGGGAAACAGCGGTGAACCGTGCGACTGCAGCCTACGACCAGGCTGTGTTCGACTATGAAGGCGCCGTCGAATTGCAGACAAAGGGATATTCGTCAGATACGCGGGTCATGGCGCTTAAAGCAGCCATGGACGGGGCCTCTGCGACCCTGGCGGAGGCAAAGCACGAGCTTTCGCGCACGGACATCACGGCAACAGCCAACGGTATCGTGCAGGACCCGATCGCAGAGACCGGTGACAATCTTTCCATCGGCGATGTCTGCATCACGCTGATCAATGCCGATCCGATGTTGTTCATCGGCCAGGTGTCGGAACGCCAGATCGGGCAGATCAAAGTGGGCGACCCGACGGGCGTTCAGTTGGTCTCCGGCGAAACCGTTGCCGGAAAAATCCGCTATGTTGCGCCCTCGGCCGATGCCGCGACTCGCACATTCCTGATTGAAGTCGAGCTGCCAAATCCGGACGGATTGCTGCGTGACGGCGTAACGGCTGCCGCTCTGATCGAATTGGAAGGTACCGAAGCCTATCGCATCAAACCTTCGTGGCTGACCCTCGACGATGAAGGTTCGATCGGCGTTCGGGTTGTGGAAAACGGCGATGCGGTTTCCTTCAGGCAACTGAACATCATCTCCCATACGCCTGACACGATGTGGGTCACCGGGCTTGAGCCCGGCACCAAAGTCATAACCGTCGGCCAGGACTATGTCATTCCCGGCCAAACCGTTGAGCCTGTAGCAGCAGAAACCGCTGCCCAGACCGCCAAGGACGACGCCAACTCATGACTTCCGCCCTACAAGCCATAATTTCGCGTCCCAAAACCGTTCTGACGCTGATGGTGTTCATGATCGCTGCGGGGATCATGTCCTATGTCAGCATTCCGAAAGAGGCGAATCCGGACATTGACGTGCCGGTCTACTACGTCTCGATCAGTCAGCAGGGTATTTCCCCGCGCGACGCCGAACGCCTTCTCATCAGGCCGATGGAGACCTCGCTAAGGGGTATCGACGGCCTGAAGGAACTGACTGCAATCGCGTCTGAGGGTCACGCCGGTATCGTTCTGGAATTCAACATCGAGACCGACAGTGACCAGGTCCTGGCCGATGTGCGCGACAAGGTCGACGAGGCCAAGGCCGAACTGCCGGATGAAGCGGACGAGCCGACGATTTCGGAAACCAACTTCGCACTGCAGCCGACGATCATCGTAACGCTTTCAGGTGAAGTGCCTGAACGTACGCTAACGACGCATGCACGCCGGCTGAAGGACGAAATCGAGGCAATTTCATCGGTTCGCGAGGCCAGCCTTTCGGGCAACCGGGAAGAACTTCTGGAGGTCATTCTCGACCTGATGAAGATGGAATCCTACGACATCACGCAGGATGAACTTCTCAATGCGCTGAGGCAGAACAACCAGCTTGTCGCCGCCGGCTTCATCGACGATGGCAACGGTCGCTTCAACGTCAAGGTTCCCGGCCTTGTCGAGACGGCACAGGATGTCTTCGAAATTCCGATCAAGCAGAGTGGCGAAGGCGTCGTAACGCTCGGAGAAGTCGCCGAGATCCGGCGGACCTATAAGGATCCTTCGGCTTTCACGCGCGTTAACGGCCAGCCGGCTATCTCCATCGAGGTAACGAAGCGCATCGGCACCAACATCATTGAAAATAATGATCAGGTCCGGGCTGTCGTCAAGGAGTTCACCAAGGAGTGGCCGAAGTCGATCCGGGTGAATTACCTGCTCGACCAGTCCAGCTTCATCTTCGAGGTGCTCGGTTCACTGCAATCGTCGATCATGACCGCCATCGTGCTTGTCATGATCTGCGTTGTCGGCACGTTGGGCCTGCGTTCGGGCCTTCTCGTGGGCCTGGCCATCCCCGGCTCCTTCATGCTCGCCTTCCTGATCCTCGGCGGGCTTGGCATGACGGTCAACATGATGGTCATGTTCGGGATGGTGCTGACGGTCGGCATGCTGGTTGACGGCGCCATCGTCGTTACCGAATACGCCGACCGGAAGATCGCCGAGGGCATGGTGCCCGCCGACGCCTATAAGCGCGCATCGAAACTGATGTTCTGGCCTGTCGTCTCGTCGACGGCAACGACGCTTGCCGCGTTCCTGCCGCTCCTCCTATGGCCGGGCGTTCCGGGCGAGTTCATGAGCTATTTGCCGAAGATGGTTATCATCGTCCTGACGGCATCGCTCTTGACGGCGCTTGTCTTCCTGCCGGTAACAGGCACCGCCTTCGCGCAGGTCGCATCTGCGGTCTCGAAACGCTCCAGCGCGGTAACCGCGGTGTTCGTCGGTGCCGTCGCCGGTTTCTTTGCCTATGGCGGGCCGCTGGCGGAACTTGATCCGATCATCCGGCTGGGCGGCGGTGTGCTGACCGCCGCGATCGCATTGTTCCTGGCCTATCGCGTTACCAGCTTCATTGCTTCGCGCCGCAAGGAAAAACCGATTGCGGAAGCCGACAATGTAGCACTGATGCTGTCGTCGCGTGCCGAACTGGACGTCAAACAGGTTCCGGGAATTACCGGTTCCTATCTGCGCTTCCTGCGCTATGCGGCCGGCACGCTTTGGGGCAACGCGCTGGTGATTGTTGCCATACTGTCGATGACAGCCGCGAGCTTCATCTACTTTGCCAACAACAACAAGGGCGTGGAATTCTTCGTTGACGAGGAACCGGATGTCGCCATTGTTCTGGTCTCGGCACGCGGCAACATGTCCGCCGCCGAAATCCGGGATATCGTTGGCGAGGTCGAGGCCGAAGTGCTGCAGATTCCCGGTATCGACAATGTCGTCATGACCGCGTCTGCATCCGGCGGTACCGGTGGCAGTGTGCTTGGCGGCGTGCAGGACAAGCCGGCTGACGTCGTTGGTGAACTACAAATCGAACTGGCCGATTACTGCTGCCGGCGCAAAGCCGTCGATATCTTCGAGGATATCCGTGTGCGCACCGCCGACATGGCGGGCATCAAGGTGGAAGTCCGCAAGATCGAGGGCGGGCCGCCGACGGGCAAGGATCTTCGTCTTGAAGTCAAATCGACCGACTACGACACGATGGTCGCAACCATCGGCCGCATTCGCGACTATGTCGACACCGTGGACATCCTGACCGACCAGGAGGATGGACGTCCCCTGCCCGGCATCGAATGGCAGATCGACGTCGATCGTGAACAGGCCGGCCGCTACAATGCCGGCATCGTAGGCGTCGGTTCGATGGTCCAACTGGTGACGAACGGTGTTCTGATCGGCACATACCGGCCGAATGATTCGGAAGACGAGGTGGATATTCGCGTCCGCCTGCCGGAGGATCAGCGTACGCTCGACCAGTTCGAACTGCTCAAGCTGCGCACGTCCAACGGTCAGGTGCCTCTGTCCAATTTCATCACACGCTCACCGCAGCAGAAAGTGTCGTCCATCACACGCCGCGACGGCCTTTACGCCATGGATGTCAAAGCCAGCGTCGCCGATGGCGCGATGTTTGACGGACGTTCCGCAACGCCGGACGATGCGGTGAAAACGGTACAGGCATGGCTCGACACCCAGGAATGGCCGGAAAACGTGTTCCTTCGCTTCCGCGGTGCGGACGAGGAGCAAAAGGAATCCGGCGAGTTCCTGGCCAAGGCCGCCGTTGCGGCGCTGTTCATGATGTTCATCATCCTGCTGACGCAGTTCAACTCCTTCTACCAGACCGTGTTGACGCTCTCGACGGTGATCCTCGCTATCTCCGGCGTTCTGATCGGCATGGCGGTAACGGGGCAGCGTTTCTCGATCATCATGACGGGAACCGGTGTCGTGGCACTGGCGGGGATCGTGGTGAACAACGCCATCGTGCTGATCGATACGTTCAACCGATTGCGTGACGAAGGCGTCAAGGACATCCGCCAGGCCGCCCTGAAGACTGCGGCACAGCGGCTGCGCCCGATCATGCTGACAACTGTCACGACGATCCTCGGCCTCGTGCCGATGGCGCTGCAGATCAACATGAACTTCTTCACGCAGACGATCTCGGTGGGCGGCATCACCTCCATCTGGTGGGTACAGCTTTCGACGGCGATCATCTTCGGGCTGGCGTTCTCGACCATGCTGACGCTGGTGCTGATCCCGTCAATGCTGACACTTCCGACCAACGTGTCCGACAATTGGCACACGATCTCCGGCTGGTTCAGCCGCTCACGGTCCAAAAGCGACACCGCCGGAACCGTTTCTGCAACAGAGGCGGCGAAAGACGATGCCGGCAAACAGGCTGACAATGACGATCTGCCGCTGGCGCGGCCCGATGCGGCTGAGTAGCAGGAAATCATCAAGCACCTTGAAAGGCGCCGCCCAAACGGGCGGCGCCTTTTTTATGGCAACCGGCGCAGTATCTCGAATGACCATTGCGTGCGGCAACGCCGCGTGGTCTTCTGTCGCCAAGCCGGTGAAATCAAAACGGGAACTCTGTATGACGTCCGATACCGATCCCTTTGCGCATCATCCCGAACTGCAAGGCAAGATCGTCGACCCGGAAGTATCTTTTTTCCGCACATTCAAACCATCGGATTTCGATGAACGCATGCAGGCAATGGGCGTGCCGGCGCACTGGCGAATGACGGATGACGAACGGGAGGCATCGCGCCGAAAAACCCTGGACGGACATCTGAACGACGACCTTTGGGTCTTTGCTTACGGCTCGCTAATGTGGGATCCGGGCTTCCGCTTCGTGGAAGTCCTCAAGGCTGAGGTTTCGGGCTACTCACGCTCCTTCTGTCTCAAGGACGAACTTGGCGGCCGCGGCTCGCGCGAGGCGCCAGGGCTGATGGCGGCGCTGGACGACGGTCCCGGCTGCACCGGACTTGCCTTCCGTATAACGAAGGATCAGGTCGACGAAGAAACGGAAATCCTGTGGCGTCGCGAAATGGCGACGGGTGTCTATGTCCCCACCATAATCGGTGCGGAAACCGCTGAAGGCACTGTGAAATGCGTGGCTTTCATCGCCAATCATCAGGCAAAGCGCATCCGCAGGGACCTGACCAGAGAAGAGCAGGTCCGCTACATCGCCACCGGAACCGGCGTCCTGGGCACCAGTCTTGAATATATTGAAAACCTCGCGGAACATCTCACGGCACTAGGCATCGACGATCAGGAGGTTTTCTCCCTGCTTGCGGCGGCAAAGGGGTTTGACAAAAGTGCGTAGCAGACCCGATTGCCCGCACCTATCTGGAATAAGTCATCACCTGTTTGCTCGTGAGCCGAGCGAGCAGCTCCGGTTCTTGATCGACCGGTTCCAAGAGCAAAAGTGCGTGCTATGTTCGGCCTCATGAAATTGCGGCACTGTTTGTTGACTGTTACGGCTATCTTCCTGTCGGCGATGCAGGGATGCAGCAGCCTTTCTTATTACACGCAATCCCTGAACGGGCATATCAGCCTGGTTTCCGCTGCCAAGCCGGTCGATAAGCTGCTCAACGATCCCTCTCGGGAACAGGGACTTCGGGAACAATTGAAGCAGGCGCGCGATATTCGCCAGTTTGCCATCGACGAGCTCGCATTGCCGGACAATGAAAGCTATCGCAGCTATGTCGATACCGGCAGGGAATATGTGACCTGGGCGGTGTTTGCCGCGCCTGAATTTTCGTTGGCCGTCCATACATGGTGTTTTCCGGCGGTCGGATGCGTGCCGTATCGGGGGTATTTTTCAGAAAAAGCGGCCGTCAAGTTCGCTCAGGGCGTCCGCACCCAGGGTTTCGACGTCTATGTCGGCGGCGTGCCCGCCTATTCAACACTCGGTTGGTTCGACGATCCACTGCTGAACACTATGTTCCGGCGCGGCGAAACCTATCTTGCCGGGGTGGTTTTTCACGAGCTTTCCCATCAGCGCGTCTACGTGCAGGATGATTCCGAATTCAATGAGGCGTTCGCAGTGGCGGTGGAACAGAGCGGAACAACGGCGTGGTTGCGACACCGGTCCGACCGCGCCGCCTTGCGACGCTACAATGCCATGCAGAAACGCAATGATGATTTTCTGGCGCTGATCGCCGAAACCCGTGAAGAACTGGCCATCATTTACAGCAGCAAAGACAGCGATGCGCAAAAGCGCGTGGCGAAAGCCGCGGCAATTGAAAGGCTGCGTGCGCGGTATCGGCGGATGAAAGAAGGCCGATGGAATGGTTATGACGGCTATGACCATTGGTTCAGCGAACCCATCAACAATGCAAAGCTGGCCACAGTTTCGGTCTACAATGACCTGTTGCCCGCATTTTCAAACCTGCTCGTGATCTGCTCTGGCGATTATGAGCGTTTTTACAAGGCGGTTGAGCGCATTGGCAAGCTCGACAAACAGCAGCGCTTACAGGCACTGAACGGCGCGAACCGCTGCGAATGACCGGTGCGGTAAGTGTTTTAATGGACGGTTGCGGGACCTGTGACCGCTGAAACAGCTATTGAAGCATCCTTCCTAATCATTTGAATCTTAAATACTATCTATCGGTCGAACTCCGATCCCGGATCGAGATGTATTGCTTTTCTGTATGCACGCAATGACGTCTTGAGCCAGGTCAATGAAGACGGCGCGTATGTGTGGGATATGTGAACTGAGAATTGCCTGAAACCGATCAACGGGAGACCACATCATGTACAAAAACATCCTTGTACCAGTCCTCATTGATGAGCATCATGACACGCAGGCATCCTATCTTGCCGCGCAAGCGCTGGCGGATGAGGGCGCGAAATTCACCGTTCTGCACGTGATGGAGACGATACCGACCTTTGTCGCATCCCAGTTACCGAAGGAAATAATGGACAAATCCTGGCATGAGGCTGAAAAAGCCCTGAAGCAGTCCGCTGCCGCATTGCCGGGAGCGGCGACATGCCTTGAATCCGGGCATCCGGGACGCTTCATTGTAGATTTTGCAAAGGAAAACGGAATTGACTGCATCATCATAGCGTCGCACAGACCTGGAATTGAGGACTACTTCCTCGGCTCAACCGCTGCCAGAGTGGTGCGCCATGCCCAATGCGCAGTGCATGTTATCCGCTAGTGCAGCCGATTGCCAAAGCCCAAACGGCGTCACGAACGCACCTTGGCCATGCGCGTCCTTAACCTCGGCGAATAATTTCGCTACCATGAAATCGACAAAGCCAAGAGCGACAACAAAAGACACACGGCAAAAGCCGTCGTCGGCACAACAAATGGAGTGGGCACAACACGAAAAGGGAGGAGAAAATGGGTGACGACCATGGAGAAACCGTTCGCGGCAGAGAGGCCGGGCCTCGGTGCATAGCGCTTGTCGGACCTTTTGGAAGCGGTAAGACAACGGTTTTAGAAGCAATCCTGGCGCGCACAGGGGCCATTAACAGACAGGGCAGTGTCGATCAGGGAAGCACCGTCGGCGATGCATCGCCCGAAGCGCGGGCACACGCGATGAGCGTGGAGGCCAATGTCGCCAGCACAGATTATCTCGGCGACCGGTTCACCTTCGTGGACTGCCCCGGATCGGTGGAATTTCTGAGTGAAGCAAATGGAGCGCTTGCGGGCGCAGATCTTGCCATCGTCGTGGCCGAAGCCGACGACAAAAAACTCTCCGCCCTGCAGATGATACTGAAGACATTGGAAGACCGTGGCATCCCGCACCTTCTTTTCATCAACAAAATCGACAAATTTCAGGGCAGCATCCGCAACCTGCTGAAAGCCTTCCAACCCGCCTCCGATGCACCGCTTGTTGTGCGCCAGATGCCCATCTGGAAAAACGGGATTGCGACCGGCTTCATCGATCTGGCCCTTGAAAGGGCCTATGTCTACAAGGAACATGCCACCAGCGAAGTGATCGAAATTCCCGACGAGGAACAGGCCCGCGAGGTCGAGGCGCGCTTCGAAATGCTTGAGCAGATCGCCGACTATGACGACGTCCTGATGGAACAGCTGCTGGAGGACATCAATCCTGAACGCGATCTTGTATTCAGCGATCTTGTCAACGAGCTGCAGGCCGGCGACATCTGCCCGGTATTTATCGGGTCAGCCGAACATGGCAACGGCATATGGAGGCTTTTGAAAGCTCTTCGGCATGAAGCGCCGGGCATATCGCAGACCTGTCAGCGGCTCGGACTGGCGACGGAAGCCGGCAAGGAATCCCGTCTGCAGGTTCTCAAGACCTATCACACCACGCGTGGCGGCAAACTGTCTGTTGCGCGTGTGCTGTCCGGCAGTATTTCCGAGGGCGACACGGTAAAACGGCCTGACGGTTCGGAAACACGGGTATCGGGCGTCCTCGATCTCATGGGTCAGCAGGGAACGAAACGCGGTCGGGCCGAGCGTGGCGAAACGGTTGCGCTCAACAAGCTTGAAGGGGTTTTGACCGGAGAGACGCTGACAACGGACGGATCGCCGGCAAAAAATCTTCAAGAGCTCGATATCCCCGATCCTGTCATCGCGTTCAGCGTTTCCGCAAAGGAACGCAAAGACGAGGTTAAACTTTCCACCGCCCTGCAGCGGGCTGTCGAGGAGGACCCTTCCTTACGTGTAACGCACAGCCAGGACACCGGCGAAACGCTGCTGGAGGGTCGCGGTGAAATGCACCTGCGGGTCACACTTGAACGCCTCATCGGCAAATACGGCATATCGGCTGAAGCAGGCACGCCCACCCTTCCCTACAAGGAAACGATCCGCGAAGCGACGCGTGTGCGCGGCCGCCACAAGAAACAAAGTGGCGGGCACGGTCAGTTCGGCGATGTCATCCTTGACATCAAGCCGCTGGCGCGCGGGGAAGGTTTTGTGTTCTCGGACACCATTACCGGCGGTGCTGTTCCAAAGCAGTACATTCCGTCGGTGCGCGAGGGTATTCGCGACTATCTGACCGAAGGTCCGCTGGGTTTTCCGGTCGTGGATATCTCGGTAAATCTTTCGGACGGTTCCTTTCATTCCGTCGATTCTTCCGACCAGGCATTCCGCATGGCCGGCCAGATCGGCATGCGCGAAGGCATGCCTGATTGCAAACCGGTTCTGCTGGAGCCCATGTGCCGTGTCGAAATATTCTGTCCCAACGATGCGACGGCCAGGATAAACGCCATCGTGTCCGGCCGGCGCGGCCAACTGCTTGGCTTCGACGCGCGTCCGGGCTGGAGCGGCTGGGATGCAGTCGCCGCGATAATGCCGGAATCCGAAATCCAGGATCTGATCGTCGAATTGCGTTCGGCAACCGCCGGCGTTGCGACATTCAAGAAAACCTTCGACCACCTGGCTGAGGTAACCGGCAAACAAGCAGAGCTTATTCTGCAGAAGCACGGAAGAAGGGCTGCTTAGAGCAGCAAATTGCATCGTGCCGTGAACAAAACGGCCGGCCCCTGGGCCGGCCGATTGTTCATTGAACCTTATGCATACATGTGATTGCGAAATTTAAAGCGCGCGTTTACCAGCGTCCGGATGCGGTCGTCATATCCGTCTGTGAAATCCGTATCGGGAACCTGTCCCTGACCCTGGCATCCATCTCCTTGCCGAGATAATTGGGATAGTGCGTTGCGAGCAACTGCGCCGCCTTGGTGCGGCTGCGTTCGAACAGGTCCGTCGAACCTTCCTCCTGCCAGCGGTCAGTCGGAGAGCGGTCCATCAAATCCGGATAGACATATTCGCTTTCCATGTAGGCCAGCGTCTGTTCGTTGCCGAGAAAGTGGCCCGGATCCACGGCACAGGCGTTTACAACGTCCAGCGAAAGCGTTTCGTCATTCACCTCGATACCGCGCAGGGTGCGGGCAACCATTCCGATCACCTCGTCGTCGATGACCATGGATTCGAAACTGCAGCCCATGAGGCTGCCCATCATGCCGCCGACCTCACACAGGCGGTTTGCGCCGGCATGGGCCGCCAGTGTGTAGGTCAAAGACTTTTCAATGCCGTACTGCGCATCGGGGATTTGCGAATCCGTCATGCCGCAGCCAATACTGTTCGGCAGGTCGTAATAATTTCCCATCTGTACCGCCGCCGCCGAGACCAGCGCCTGCTCCCCGCTGCCGCCGGTAAATGAACCGGTGCGAAGATCTGTGATGAACGGCCAGGCGGCGAAAGTCATCGGGCAGCCGGGATTTATAAGATTGACAATCGCCGTGCAGGCCAGCGTCTCGGCGACCACCTGCGCCAGGGTGCCGGCGAGAGGCGTCGGCGAGGTCGCGCCGGACTGAGGAGCAACGGCAATGTCGCTTGTCAGTCCCATGCGGCTGGCATCCATGAGGATTTCCAGGTTTTCCCGGCCGAACCGGAGCGGCGAGACAATCGGACAGCCGCCGAATATCACCGACGGTTTTTTGAGAAAGGCCCCCTCGCCACCCGATGCCATATCGAAGAGTTCGATCGCCGGCTTAATATGATCGCGGGAGCGGAACGACAGGCAGACCGGCTTCTCACTGCCTGCCAGGATTGCATACACCATGTTGATGTCGTGTTCGAAATCGTCGGTGATGTCAGTCGCCAGGA
Source organism: Hoeflea sp. TYP-13 (assembly GCF_040932035.1). Classification (NCBI taxonomy): domain Bacteria; kingdom Pseudomonadati; phylum Pseudomonadota; class Alphaproteobacteria; order Hyphomicrobiales; family Rhizobiaceae; genus Hoeflea; species Hoeflea sp. TYP-13. The sequence goes on along the minus strand of NZ_JBFRBB010000001.1, from coordinate 1,467,848 downwards.
CCGTATCGCCGGTCATATGGATATTGTCGAGCGTATCCACCAGACGGGTGAAATCGTAGATGTCGAGCGCCGTCGAAGGGCGATAGGATTTTGTCTGTGCATCTAATGTCGTAACGGCTGTGCCGGAGTTCGAAAAGTAGACCTTGTTCCCGGTGCAATGAATGTCGTCCTTTCCTGCCCGGCTTCCGCGAGCGTGAACCACATATTCCCGCGCCGCGCCGGCTATCAGATCCTCCATCAGCGCCCGCGGGAAGCACAGCCGGCCGTATTCGTTCAAAAAAGCGCCTTTCGGCAAGACGATGTCGAGCAGCTCGTCTATCGGATCTCCAATTCCGGTTTTTTCGAGGATGAAAAGCGATGCATCGTGCACCTTGTCCATATCCGCGTGTGTCATCGGCTGGTATCTGCCGCCCGGAATTCCCGGCCAAATGGCCTTGGATGCCGTCGACGCCCTGCGGGCTTCAAGCCTGCCCTCCCGACCGGCACCCTTCCTGCGGGACTTGCGGTGAACAACTTCATTCATGCGGTCTGCTCCCCTATTGCCAGGCCATTCTCTCATTAAATGGACGATTGTCCATTTGTAAAATTGACGCAGGTCTGTGTCAATCGGATTGCAGACGGTCCGGAATTCGCGTTATGGGTTATTCGGGTTGGGCCGGTTTGATGGCGCACCCCAAAATAAGTTGCCAATCTATAGATATGGCCCGTTTTGGCAGCCAAATTACCGGCCTGTGGTGCACACGAACAAGCACCTCGATCCCCAGCGGAAAATGACAGGAGCCAGGTTACATGCCGCGACCCCAAATCGGACTTGCGCTTGGCAGCGGCTCGGCCCGCGGGTGGTCCCACATCGGCATCATTGAAGCACTGGACGAACAGGGCATTACCGCCGACATCGTTTGTGGTGCTTCAGTCGGCTCTCTGGTCGGCGCGGCCTATATCGCTGGAAAGATATCACCCCTGAAGGACTGGGTCCTTGCGCTGAAATGGCGGGAGATCGCCAGCTCGATCAGCCTCGGTCTTTCGCGTGGCGGGCTGGTGGACGGCGACGTCTTCAAGGAGCTGATGGTCAAGCTTGACATTACCGCGCCGATTGAAAGCTATGCGACGCCCTTTGCCTCCGTGGCCACCGACTATGCAACCGGACGGGAGATCTGGCTGCGCGAAGGGCCGGTACACCATGCGGTGCGCGCATCCATGGCCTTGCCTGGCGTCTTCAGCCCGGCAAAACATGATGAAGGATGGCTGCTCGACGGAGGCCTGGTCAATCCCGTTCCGGTCTCGGCCTGCCGTGCGATGGGCGCAGACTTCGTGATCGCGGTAAACCTCAACGAAAACCTTGTCGAAGCCCGGGTTGCAACCAAAGCAGAGGCCCGGGATCAAACGGAGGAGCAGACATCCCGGGCACCGCTTCTTGAAGGTCTGATTGAAAAGGTGCCCGCAAGCATCCGGCAGCACCTTCCCCAAATGACGTCCACCGCGCAACCGCCGAAACCGGCCGCTCCCGGATATTTCGAAGTCTTCGAAAGCGCGATCAATATCATGCAGGACAAGATCACACGGTCGCGCCTGTCGGGAGACCCGCCTGATGTTCTGCTTGCCCCACGCCTCGCCCATGTCGGCGTATTCGACTTCCAGAGCGCGCAGGAGGCAATCGCGGAAGGGCGCGCCTGTGTGGCGCAGGCCATGCCGAGGCTTCAGGCGTTTTTGTGACCGGGCGGACGGGCCAGCGGCAAAATTCGCTGACTGTCATGCGGACCAGTTATACTGCCTCGCTCCAATATTCCGCCCTACTGCCTTTCGCCGGGATCGCGAAGAGAAGGCAGACCTATGCCGGTGCTCTCGAAACCGCCGTCGGCCGATATGGTCTGGCCGGTCACGTAGCTTGCCTGATCCGAACATAAAAAGGTTATGACACCGGCGATCTCGTCCTCGCTGCCGTAGCGGTTGAGCGGGATGGCATCGTGGTAGGCGTCGATGATGTCCTGCGTGTGGACGGCCATTGCGAGCTTCGTGCGCACCGGCCCGGGTGCAACGCAATTGACACGGATACCGTATTCACCGAGTTCAGCCGCATATTGCTGCGTCAGTTGAATGACGCCTGCCTTGGATGTGCCATAGGCAACGCGAAGCGTGGAGGCCCGTAGACCCGAAATGCTGGCAATATTGACGATGCAGCCTCTTGTCTCTTTCAGCGCCGGTGTTGCCGCCTGCGAACACAGGAACACGCCATCCAGATTGGTGGCCATCACTTCGCGCCAGCGTTTGAAACCTGTCTGCTCGATCGGACCGAAATCGGCGACACCGGCATTGTTGATCAGCGCGTCGATGCGGCCGAATGCGGCCAGGGTTTCAGACATGGTCGCGTCGACCTGCTCCGGAATGGAAATATCGTAGACCAACGGCAGGACATCGCTCAGCCCGATCGCTGCTTCGGCCAGCGCCTCGCCATCACGGTCGACCATGGCAACCCGCCTGCCCTCCGACAAAAATTGCTTTGTGGTAGCAAGCCCGATGCCGCGCGCAGCCCCGGTCACGATTGCTGTTGGTTTCGTCATTGGCAGACCTGACTTTCACTGTGTTGACCCATCATCGCGACCCTTTGGCCCGAAGGTGCCGGATCAGCATTTTCGGTGCCCGATTGCATGATGATGTGGGCTGGTCGGAGATCAGACTTTGATATCTGAAAAGCACAGCTTGATCCAGTCGACAAAATCCCGCGCCAGTGGCTCCTGCTTGAGGTGCGGTTGCATCAGCAGCCATATCTCACGCGTAAACGCCAGCCTTTCAGCCTCAAATTTGCTGTTGCCCAGAAAATCGCCGCTCATGAAGCCCGGCAGGATGCCGCGGCAGAGACCCGTTTCCAGCATTTTTTTGATCACCAGAAGGTTTTTGGTCCTGCATTTCGCCTTTTTCATTTGTCCGCTGGAAATCAGATATTGTGATTCAGGGGACATATCCAACCCCTCGGGATAGGCACACAATATCGGCTCATTAACGGTGCCAGCCAGATCCTTCGGGGTGAACATGTAGAACACCCATTCACCGATCTTCGTTATGATAAAATCGCCCTTGTCAGGTTTGTGCGGCCGTATGGCGAAATCCGCCTCCCAACGCGAAAAGTTCACGTTTTCAGTCGATGCGAGGAATTGCAGGCTGAGACCGGGGTGTTTGGTCAGAAACAAGGGCGCTGCGGAGGCCAAGACTTCAACGGCTATGGAATCCGTCGTGGCAAGCCTGATGGTTTCTGTCGGATGGTCAGCCCTTTCCCCAAGCCCCTCAATTCTCGCCGCTTCTTGCGACATGTGAACCGCATGGCGCAACATCTCCCCGCCCAATACGGTTGGCCGGCGCACTCCATCGACGGCCTCGAACAGTTTGAACCCGACGCTTCTTTCAAGCCTGGCGATGCGCCGGGAAACCGTCGTTTCATCTATCTGCAGCCGCGCCGCGGCGGCAAGATAGCTGCCCGTTTGTTGAACCGCTATCGCAATTCGAAGGTCATCCCAGTTCATTCCAACCCACCATTGACCGGGCCTTTCGGGAAATCTGCAGCCCCCCGCCGCAATCTCTCGAGATGATTTTCCCCACCAATTCGACGAGAACCGTTGTCGTCGCAGAGCAATCCGTTGCCTGCGACTTCATGAGCATCGCGGATATTCCGCGCAAATTCAACCAAAGCGCCGCCCTGCGCAAATTGGAAGGAACCAATATAATGAACCTCCGTATCGGCAACACCGCACCGGATTTTGAAGCGAAAACCACTATTGGCCGTATCCGGTTTCACGAGTGGATCGGGAATGACTGGTGCATCCTGTTTTCGCATCCAAAGGATTTTACGCCGGTCTGCACCACCGAACTCGGCAGCATGGCCAAGCTGAATTCGGAATTCACCCGCCGTGGCTGCAAGGTCATGGGACTTGGAGTGGATCCGGTTTCCAGCCATATGGAATGGTCGCACGACATCGGCGCGTTTGCCGGAGCATTGCCCGACTATCCCATTATTGGTGATGATGACCTTAGGGTCTGCAAGCTCTACGGGATGCTGCCGGCCAGCGAAAAGGCCGGCCCTGAAATCAGGACCGCTGAGCAGAACGCGACCGTGCGATCCGTTTTCATCATCGATCCGGAAAAGACGATCCGCCTAATCATCGCTTATCCGATGACGTGCGGCCGCAATTTCCACGAGATCCTTCGTGCACTCGACAGTCTGCAACTGAGCGAAAAACACACGCTCTCAACGCCGTCCGATTGGGTCGATGGCGAAGACGTTCTGCTGCCATATGCGTGGACGGATGAACAGGCGAAGGAATTTTATCCGGACGGATGGTATGCGCCGATGCCCTATCTGCGCTTTGTGCCGCAGCCGAAATAAGCCGGCAATCCAGCTTCATAAGAAAGGAAGAAAATCATGTATCTGAAACTGCTGAAATGCCTCGCCCTCGTCGCTGCACTCAGCGGTGCGATTGGTAACACAACCGCCACAGCGGCAGGCTATGAAAACGAACATCTGCTGGTGACCGCGGACAGGCTTGCCGAAATCACCAAGATCGAACGAACGTTTGCATTGATGGGCGGTCCCGATGTTTTCAGGATTATCGATGTACGCAGTCCTTCGGCCTATGCCGAAGGACACCTGCCGCAGGCAATCAACATTCCATTCAACGAACTGACCGATCCGGACGCGCATATAAAGGGTGCTTTAAAGCCCGATGAAATGCTGGCGGACATGTTCATCAAAGCGGGCCTGAATGGAGATACCCGCATTGTGCTTTACGACGATCAGGGCGGTTTTCGCGCCGCCCGGCTGTTTTGGCTTCTTGAGTATTACGGCCACAAGAATGTGGGCATCCTGAACGGCGGCATCCAGGCCTGGCAGGCCGCCGGCAACCTGCTGGTTGCCGGATATGCAAGGCCGAAGCTGACAGGTTCGGCCGGTGCCGGCAAATCCGGCCGTGCAAAATTCAGTATCAACCGCACGCCGAGACGCATTGCCAGCGCCGACTGGATACTCGAGCGCAAAGACAATCCGGACGTGAGGGTCATCGATGTCCGCCCTGCAGATATGTTTGCCGGCGGCCACATTCCGTGGGCCCGTAACATTCCGTGGAAGGGAAATCTGAACCCCGATCTGACGATGAAATCCGCATCCGAGCTCCGGGAGCATTTCCTCGCTCAAGGCATTTCACCCGAAAACAACGTTGTCGTTCATTGCCAGAACGGTGAAGCGTCCGCACACACCTATTTCGCCCTGCGCCTGCTGGGCTATCCAAGAGTTCGGACCTATCACCGCTCATGGGCAGAATGGGGTGCTTCGGACGATTTGCCAAAGGCTTTCGGAATGTCCGGATAGCAACAAATCCATTGTCGGGGCGTCGACACCGGCGCCCCGTTTGCTTGCACTCCGACCTGGGCCTTTGCCGATCCCGCTTACTCTGTCTTGTTTGCCGCCGTATGCGCGCCGTAGCGCTTTCGCCAGGCGCGGGCACCGAATGGCAATGAAACCAGATACAGCACCGTCGTGGCCGTCATCGTCTCCCACGTGAAGGTCATCAGCAGTGCAACATAAAGCACAATGACCAGCATGAGCGGGAAGACCAGGTCCCGGCGGATGCGCTGACCGAGGGTTTTGCCTGAATAGACCGGGACGCGGCTGACAAGCAGAAAGGCGATCAGCAGCGTGTAGGCGGTGGCGAGATAAGCAAAGAAAGTGCCGGGTTCGACACCAAGGAACCCAAGATAGACGGGAAGCAGCACCATCATCGCACCGCCGGGCGCCGGAATGCCGACGAAGTAATCCGCCTGCCAGCTTGCCTTGACGCCCTCTTCTTCCATGACGTTGAATCGCGCAAGGCGAAGTGCCGCCGCAATCGCATAAATCATCGCTGCAATCCAGCCGAATGACTTCACGTGATCCAGCAGATAAGCATAAAGCACGAGTGCCGGCGCGACGCCGAAATTAACGATATCGGCGAGTGAATCCATCTGCGCGCCGAATTTGCTCGACGATTTGAGCAGGCGCGCCACACGCCCGTCGATCGCATCCAGGAAGGCGGCAAGAAGCACCATTGCAACGGCCAGTTCAAAGCGCTGTTCGAAAGCCAGCCTTATCCCGGTCAGGCCCGCGCAGATCGCCAGAGCCGTGATGATATTGGGAACCATCATGCGAAACGAGATATCGCGCAGGCGCGGACCTCTGCTTTCATCGCCCTCCTTGTCGGAGCCATTGGGATCGTATGGGGAAAATCCTGTATCCATAAAAGGTTACGCTTTCCGGGAGACGGTTTTGCCCTTTTGGGCGTCAAATTCGGCAAGCACGGTTTCACCGGCAATCGCGGTCTGTCCCACCGAGACGCGCGGCGTGGCTCCGTCCGGAAGGAAGACGTCAAGGCGCGATCCAAAGCGGATAAGGCCAAAGCGTTCGCCAGCATCCAGGTGATCGTCCGATTTGGTCCAGCAAACGATGCGGCGGGCCACAAGCCCGGCAATCTGAACAACACCGATGGGGCCCTGCCCGGTCTCGATCACCAGACCGTTGCGTTCGTTCTCTTCGCTGGCTTTGTCGAGTTCGGCGTTGAGGAAAGCACCCGGCTTGTACACGACTTCCCTGATACTGCCGCTCATCGGTGCGCGGTTCACATGGCAGTTGAAGACATTCATGAAGACTGAAATGCGCAGCATTTCGTCTTCTCCGAGACCGAGTTCCTTGGGCGGTTTCATCTGCACAATCGAGGATACGCGCCCATCGGCCGGACTGATGACCAGATCGTCGTCAAGCGGGGTCACACGTTCCGGATCGCGAAAAAAATAGGCGCACCATGCGGTCAGCAGCAAGCCGATCCAAAACAGCGGATCCCAGATCCAGCCAAGCACCAGGGAAGCGGCAAGAAAGGCCAGCACAAACTTGTAGCCCTCCTTGTGCACCGGCACCAGCGTGTTCGAGATCGTGTCATACAGGCTCATCAATAATCTCCATTGGATAGTGGTGCGTCCGCCCGATTCCGGTAAAAGCGGAAACTAACCCGACCGCGTCTATATAGACGGGTTGCGGTCAGACTTGAACAGGTGTTTAGCCTAATGTGCAACCGCAGCCGGAGTTGGCGCAAAGTAACGTTAATTGAGTATCTTAATCGTAAGGTCGCTTGCGTACGATGACGCCAAGCTCGTCGTGTTCGCGGAAATCCTTGAGTTTTTCTTCCGTTTCGCGTGCCTCGCGCTGGCGGTTCCACATATCCAGGTAAAGCCCCTTGTGCTCCAGCAGCTGCTGGTGGGTTCCGCGCTCGGCAATTACGCCGCCCTGCAGCACGATGATCTCATCGGCTGCTATCACGGTGGACAGCCGGTGAGCAATCACCAGCGTCGTGCGGCCACGGCTGACAAAGTCGAGGGCCGTTTGAATTTCCTGTTCGGTAGCGGTGTCGAGCGCCGACGTCGCTTCGTCGAGGATCAGGATCGGCGGCGCCTTGAGGATGGTCCGTGCAATCGCGACGCGCTGCTTTTCACCGCCTGAAAGCTTCAGACCGCGCTCGCCGACCATCGTATCCAGACCCCGCGGAAGCGTTTTGATGAAGTCGCCGATCTGCGCCATTTCGGCGGCCTGCATGACCTCCTCGGGGCTTGCGTCTATCCGCCCATACTGGATGTTGTAGGCCAAAGTGTCGTTGAAGAGGACCGTGTCCTGGGGGACCATGCCAATGGCGTTGCGCAGTGATTTCTGAGTCACATCGCGCACGTCCTGACCATTGATGGTGATGGACCCCTCCTGCACATCGTAAAAGCGGAACAACAGCCGCGAGAGTGTTGATTTTCCAGCACCGGAAGGACCGACAACGGCGACGGTTTTTCCGTGTGGAACCTCGAAAGTGATTCCCTTCAGAATCGGCCGATCCTGATCGTAGCGGAAATAGACATCGTCAAAGCGTATGGCTCCGGTCTTCTTTTCGAGCGCAACGGCGTCCGGTTTGTCGAGCACTTCTTCACGAACATCGAGCAGATCGAACATGTGCTCGATATCGGTCAGACCCTGGCGAATTTCACGATAGACGAATCCGATGAAGTTCAGCGGAATCGATAGCTGCATCAGCATGGCGTTGATGAAGACGAAATCGCCTATCGTCTGCTCGCCCCTTTGCACCGCAAGAGCGGACATTACCATCATGACGGCCATGCCTGTGCCGAAGATGACACCCTGCCCCAGATTAAGCCATCCGAGGGACGTCCAGATGCGGGTCGCCGCATGTTCGTAGCGCTCCATGGAGCGATCGTAGCGATCGGCCTCCATCTCTTCGTTGCCGAAATATTTGACGGTCTCGAAGTTCAGCAGCGAGTCGATCGCCTTGCTGTTAGCGTCCGTGTCTGATTCGTTCATGTCGCGGCGGATCGCAATGCGCCAGTCGCTGGCGCGAATCGTGAACCAGATGTAGAGCCAGATGACGACCGCGGTCACCGCAACATAGGACCAGCCATAGGCAAGGCCGAATATTACCGCGACCAGGGCAAATTCGATCAATGTCGGAAGGGTGTTCAGGATTGTGAAGCGGACAATGGATTCAATGCCCTTCACACCACGTTCGATGATGCGCGACAGGCCGCCGGTGCGCCGTTCGAGATGAAAGCGCAGAGACAGGCGATGCATATGGACGAATGTCCTATAGGCAAGCTGGTGGACGGCATGCTGGCCGACACGGGCAAAGAGCGCATCGCGCAACTGGTTAAAACCAAGCTGAATGACCCGGGCCAGATTGTATGCAAGCACCAGCATGATGGGCGCAATCAGCACTGCTGGCAAAAACTGCAAACCGTCCTGGTTGCCGTTGAGTGCATCGGTGGCCCATTTGAAGAAATACGGAACAACGACCTGGGCGATCTTTGCCAGCAACAGGAACGAAGCCGCCCAGACGACCCGGCGTTTTAGGTCGGCACGGTCCGATGGCCACATATAGGGCCACAGATTGCGCAGCGTGTGCAACGGATTGCCGGTGTCGGCTGCAATGGTCTTTTTCTGATCGGACAAGGAAATGCCTTTATTAGAATATCCGATAACCCCCTTCGCCAGCGAAATGACCTACTGACGGAAAAAAGCGGCGATTATCGGTGATCGCCGCTTCACATTAGATAGGTTCAAGACTTTTACCGTCAAGCGGCAAAAGCACTGCCGGGGCTACCGGCTGCGGATGCGCTTGCGATGCAGTTCCTCGGCGTTGGCCAACGGCTCTTCGGGAACGGCAAAGACCTGTCCTGGTTCGATTAAGTCAGGGTTGTTGATCTGATCCTCATTTGCCAGATAGATCGTGGTGTAGCGCACGCCGCGGCCGTAGATACGGCGTGAAATCTGCCACAGCGTGTCGCCCCTGCGGATGATGACGGAGCCGTCACGGGGCTCCAGCGCAGCCTGGACAACGGTCTTGGTGCCGCTGGTCTGTGTGTCGGCTGAGGCGACCTGGTTTTGAGAAACGGACGAAGCCGTTGCGGCCTGCGCCGCATCGTCGGTGGAGCCCTGCTCAATCGCCGTGCCACCAGCGTTGCCGGAACCAGCCGCCGTCATTTGCGAAGACTTTTCGGCGGCAGGCACTTGCGACTGCGCTGACGCCGTTTCCACCGGCTTTTCTTCCGTAGCTGCTGGCTTTTTGGTCGTTTCGCTGCCGCTTTCAGCCGAATTTTCGGCATCGGCGGAGGGAGAAGCCACCGCCGCAACCATTTCGCCTGCCGGCCGCGTGAACGGTACGGCAACGCGCATTACCGGAGCCGCGCCGTCCTGCATGACCAACTCGGCGCTGATCGTGTGGTCGCCGACGGCAATGTCCTTCTGTGCTTCAACAAGGAAACGGCCTGATTCACTGACATTGCTGCTGCCGATTGCATCGTCATCGGCATAAACCCGCACCGCGCCGCCCGGTGTTGCAGAGCCTGCAATGAACATCCTGCCGTTTTCGATCTCGACGGCGTCGATACGCAGTGTCGGCTCAATCGCCACAACGGCCGGAGATTTGGCCGTTCCTTCGTCGCTTTTCGCTCTGTCCGGTGTCGCCTTCGCCATTTCCGTTTTTGATTCGGCGGCCGGCGCCTGCGAAGCTTCCGCGTTTTCACTGGCGGCAGTGCCTGAAGACTGGTCGGCCATGGCAACCTTGGTCTCCGCCTCTTGCCCGGCGGTCTTTTCGCTCGCTGCAGCTGCCGGTTCGGTTTTTGTCACTGCCGCAGTTTCCACCTCATCGGACTTTCCCGCAGCCGGTTTCTCTGCCATCGCCGTTTCCTCGGCTTTCTGGGCGGCGACTTCCTTTGGCTCGGCCTCGTCGGCAGTCACGGCAGCTGTTGTCTGGGCCTCAGTCGTTGCTTTGGCGGCAACCTTTGTTTCCGCAGCCTCCGGCTTGGTCAAAATACGGCTCGCCTCGCCCGGCTTGGTGACCATGACCAGAAGTTCGGTAGGATCGCTCTCGGGAACGCTGATCGTTGCAATTTCTTCCGACTGCGCAATGGCAGCGCCCTCACCCGTTGACCGCAAGACAATCTCGTGGTCCCCGGGTGCCAGACGATTGTCCACCACCGCCGCAAAGTCGCCGGACGAGCCCGCTTCAACCATGGCTATGACCTTGCCATTGGCAACGACTTCAACCGCCGTGCCCGGAGCTGCTTGACCCGCGATCAGTGTGGATCCATCCGGTTCCACCCGGACGACGTCGAAGGTTGGAGTGCTAAGCTCGACAGCGGCCTGCTTGGAGGCAACGCCGCCGCCCGAAGATTCGCCACCGGTCACCGTGGATTTGGTATCCCCGGACTTGGCATCCCCGGTTTCTTTCGAAGACGCCGCATCGGTATTGCCGGTGCCGGCACTTTCGGATTTGACTGCGGCACTTTCCTGTTGCGCGACATCGGAGGTCCCCTGCCAGCCAAGCGGATCGGCACTATAGAGATAGCCGCCAATCACAATGAGGATCAGTAATGCGACAAGTGCCCAAACCAGGTTTTTGTTGTTCTTCATTTTACACTCCAGTCAACGCAGCAACGGAGCCGTGCTGCCCGCGTACGGATCCCAGCCGATCCGTCCCCCAGTATAACTTTTTCCGGCCACACACCCGCCGCGCACAGCCGCCCCTGAAATCCGGGCCAAATTAGAACTTTTGCCGTCCACTCACAAGCATTTGCGGCCATTTGGCCGTACGGAGCAATCAGAACTGTATCAATATCGACAAAAATGCATCAGATGCACCGTCGCGGGATTTGCTTGACCAGTTCGGACCGACCATGTTTGTTCAGTGACATGTCAGAGAATCGATCAATTTGCGTCTATTGCGGGTCCCAGCCCGGAAACAATCCGGAATTTGAGAATGCCGCGCACGCGCTTGGAAAATCCATTGCCTCACACGAGCTGAGGCTTGTCTACGGCGGCGGCACGAGCGGTCTCATGGGCACGGTCGCCGAGGCGGTCATTGACGGAAACGGGCTGGTGTCGGGCATAATTCCAGGGTTTCTGCAAAGCCGTGAAGCAGCCAACGGAAACCGTCTGGACTTTGACGAACTCATCGTCACCAAGGACATGCATGAGCGCAAGCACGCGATGTTCGAGAAATCCGGCGCATTTGTGGCTCTGCCCGGCGGCATCGGAACGCTCGAGGAAATTATCGAGATCATGACCTGGGCACAGCTCGGCCGCCATCGGCGGCCCATGGTGCTTGCCAATATTTCCGGTTTCTGGGATCCGCTGCTTGAACTGCTCAACCATATGGCAACAGCAGGGTTTTTGCATTCCGCGCATCTTGCGCGTCCCCTGGTGGTGGCCGACCCTGAAGAAATCGTGCCGGCAATTATCGCCGAATGGGAAGCGGGAGGCGCCAGCGCCGGCGACCGGGACGTTATTGACAAGATGTGACTGCGGTCCGGAATTGCGGGAGGAATGAAGGTGGCAAACAGCACTGGAAATATTCGTGTCGCGTCGGTTCAGTGGCGCGCTGATAGGCTGGCCGACAAGGCGCAATTTTATGAACTGGTCGAATACTATGTCCGCGCGGCGGAAGACTACGGCTCCGATTTTGTCGTTTTTCCTGAACTTTTCACGCTGTGCGTGCTGTCACCGGAAAGTGTGATGGGTCCGAAAGAGGTCGCCGCGCGCTCGCACGAGCACACGCGTGAATTTTGCGAGCGGATGGAAGCCCTTGCACAATCATGCCGCATCAACATTGTGGCCGGCTCGCACCTGACTGTCGATTCGGATGGTGTGGCGCGCAACACATCCTACGTGTTCCTTAGAGACGGCAGCGTCCACGGACGCGACAAGCTGCACCCGACGCCCACAGAAGACAGCACCTGGAATGTGAGGGGTGGTGCTGCGGCGGACATCATTCAGACGGATTGCGGGCCGATCGGCGTCATGATCTGCTACGACAGCGAATTTCCGGAGCTGGCGCGCCATCTGATCGACCAAGGCGCGCGCATCCTTTTCGTACCCTACTGCACGGACACGGCGCACGGCCATTTGCGCGTGCGCTATTGCTGTCACGCCCGTACGGTGGAAAACCAGTGCTACGTGGTCACCTCCGGGATCACCGGCAATTTTCACAATGTTCCCGAACAGTTCGGCAATTTTGCTCAATCAGCCATATTGACGCCCAGCGACCTGCCGTTTGCGCGGGATGGCATTGCCGCGGAAGCAAGCGAGAATGTCGAGATGATCATCTATGCCGACCTTGACCTTTCCGCCCTCGACTGGGCACGGCAGGAAGGGTCAGTGCGCAATCTGGGCGACCGCAGGCACGATCTCTACTCGGTCGAATGGAAGCGCTAGCTCATTTGTCAAACCACTGCATTGCGCGGCTTTGGATGCGCTGATTGAATGATGACCAATTCCGGGAGACCGGATCCTGTTTGAATGGAGCCCTCATGAGATTGCCTGCAATATTCGTCAGCCTTGCTCTAGCATGCTTCTATCTGGGCGCGTACCCTGCCGCCGCTCAAAGCCCGGATACAGCGGCGCAACTGGGTCCAAGGCCGTTTTTCCTGCTCGACAGCCTAGGCGATGGCGCACTGAAAGAGGCGCTGAAGCAGTGCGAGAACGGGCCGTTCTTTAAAACGGATTTTTCGATCGGCCATCGCGGCGCTGCACTGCAGTTTCCCGAGCACACAGAGCAATCCTACAGGGCTGCGGCAAGAATGGGTGCGGGTATGATCGAGTGTGACGTCACATTCACCAAGGACCGCGAACTGGTCTGCCGCCATTCACAATGCGATCTGCACACCACGACGAACATACTGACGAAGCCCGACATTGCGGCAAATTGCAGTGTGCCCTTCACACCCGCCGATCCCGCATCCGGCACGGAGGCGGAAGCCAAATGCTGCACATCGGACATAACTTTGTCCGAGTTCAGGCAGCTATCGGGAAAAATGGAATCGGCAAACAAGGACGCGACAACCGTCGAGGAATATCTTGGCGGCCATCCGACATGGCGCACGGACCTTTATGCCTCAGAAGGACGGCTGATGACGCTTGCCGATTCAATCGAGCTCTTCAAGGAGTTGGGTGTCAAGATGACGCCGGAGCTCAAATCGCCCGCCGTTGCCATGCCGTATCAGGGCGAGTTTACCCAGGAACAATTCGCCCAGAAAATGATCGACACGTTCAAACAGGCCAATGTTCCGGCTTCCCAGGTCTTTGCGCAATCATTCAATCCGGCAGATATTGTCTATTGGATCGAAAACGAGCCGGAATTCGGAGCACAGGCAGTTTATCTGGAAGGGCGGCTCCGCAACGGGATTGATCCGGAGGATCCCAACACATGGGATCCTTCGATGGAGGATCTTGCCGCCAAAGGTTTTCGCTACATCGCACCGCCCCTGTGGGTGCTGGTCAGGACCGGGGACAATGGCAAGCCGGTTCCTTCGGCCTATGCGAAAGCGGCGAAAGATGCGGGCCTCAACATCATTGCCTGGACGCTTGAGCGCTCCGGGCCGTTGTCGGGCGGCGGCGGCTGGTATTATCAGTCGGTCGGCGGCAACACAAAGAACGACGGCGACGCCCTCGTGCTCCTGGATGTTCTTGCTCGGCAGGTCGGTGTCGTTGGCGTGTTCTCCGACTGGCCGGCCACGACCACCTTCTACGCCAATTGTATGGGACTATAGTCCGCCGCTGAGGCGAAGCACTGTGCCGGTGGCATAGGAGGCACTGTCAGAGGCAAGCCACATCACGGCCTCGGCAATATCCTGCCGTGTCGCCACACGGCCGAGCGGCGCGGATTTGGCCACCATTGCCGGGCGTTCCGGATTGCCTTCCAGGCGGTGGATGTCCGTGTCGACGGTGCCGGCTTGAACCGCATTCACCCGGATGCCGAGAGAGCCGACTTCCTTGGCAAGTCCGACGGTCATGGTATCGATGGCGGCTTTCGATGCGGCGTAATGCACGTATTCGCCGGGACTACCCAAGGTGGCCGCAAGAGAGGAAATATTGATGATCACACCGCCCTCGCCGCCATTTTCCTTCGACATGCGCTTGATGGCCGCCCGTGCACAATAGAATGCACCGTACACGTTGACTTCGTAGGTCCGGTGCAGAACTGAATCCGACAGATCCTGTACCGTTGATGCCTTGCCTATGACGCCGGCGTTGTTGACCAGCAGTGTCGGCGGACCGAGCTCTTCACAGCAGCGTTGAAAGAGACCCTCAACCGCCAGCGACGAGGCAATGTCGGCTCTTACGGCTTGGGCAAGCACGCCCTGTTCGCGGCAGGCAATTGCAGTTTCTTCGGCGCGCCCGACATCCGAAGCATAGTTGATGCAAACGTCGTAACCCTTTTTTGCAGCGAGTATGGCGGTCGCCGCCCCGATACCGCGCCCGCCGCCGGTTATGATCGCAACCTTAGCCACTTGCCTTCTCCTGCACTGCCCGCAGTTTACCAGCCCGAGCTTCGTTGCGCACCTCGCGAATGGTCGACCAGCTGTAGAGCGCCAGCGCCAGCCAGATCAGGCAAAAGGCGACGAGCTGCCAATAGGAGAAAGGCTCGCGGAACACAAAGATGGCAATCAGGAATATCAGCGTCGGCGCCGTATACTGCATTAACCCGATTGTCGACAGACGCAGCATTTTTGCCCCGAGCGCATACAGGATCAGCGGAAAAGCGGTCACCGGTCCGGCCATGAGAAGCAGCCAGGTATCGCGTGCATTTCCAGCCATGAAATGCCCCGTGCCTTCGGCAGAAAGCGCGAGGACCACAAACAGGGAAGGAATGCTCAACAGCACCACTTCCAGAAAGAAACCCTGAGACGGTCCGATAGGCAGCGTCTTGCGGAAAAATCCGTAAAAACCAAAGCTGAAAGCCAGCGACAGGGAAACCCAGGGCAGCCCGCCCGCATTGATGGTCAGGATTACGACAGCAGCGACGGCCAGCAAAATGGCCGCCAGTTGCAGCCGATTGAAGCGCTCGCCCAGAAACAACGCGCCGAGAAGGATGCTAACGATGGGATTAATATAGTAGCCCAGCGCCGTTTCCACGGTCCTGTCATTGGCGATAGCCCATACATAAATACCCCAATTGATCGAAATGAGACCAGCTGTTACCGCCGCCAGCGCCAGTGTCCTCGGGCTGCGAAAGGCCTTTTTGAGATCTGCGGTGCGGCCGAGCCACAGTATGATGATGCCTGCAACCGGGATTGAACAAAGAACACGATAGGCCACCACTTCCATCGCCGGAACATGCTCGACCGCCTTCATGTAGAACGGAAACATCCCCCACATCAGATAGGCGCTGATGCCGAAGGCGAATCCACGCAAAGCAGTATTGTCTGGTTCCGTGCCATTCATGGCGCTGTTCTTTCAGTGCTTGAAATTCAAAGGTTTGGAGCGTTCTGCTGACAATTTGAATCAGCAGCAGCCTTCAATATGCCGGCCGGGTGACTCGGTGCCGAACGACCGTTAGGCAATCACAGGCGCGTGGCGAGATCAAGCGTCCAGTTTCGAGGCTTTGCGCACTTTCAGCAATTTGTAGGTGACTGAATCCATCAGTGCCTGGAACGAGGCATCGATGATGTTGTCGGAAACACCCACGGTCCACCAGCGTTCGCCGGACTGGTCGCGCGATTCAATCAGAACCCTCGTCACGGCCTCGGTGCCGCCATTGAGTATACGCACCTTGTAGTCCGTCAGTTCCAGGTCCTCGATTTCCCGCTGGTATTTGCCAAGATCCTTGCGAAGCGCGATGTCGAGCGCGTTGACCGGGCCGTGTCCTTCGGCCACCGACATTTTGGTCTCACCGTCGATCTCAACCTTCACGATGGCTTCCGAAACCGTCTTCAGATTGCCTACCGCATCGAAGCGGCGTTCGACCATGACGCGGAAACTGTCGACTTTGAAAAACTCCGGAACCCGACCGAGCGTGCGCCTTGCAAGCAGCTCGAAACTCGCATCCGCGCCTTCATAGGCATAGCCGGAGGCCTCGTGTTCCTTGACGATGGAAATCAGCTGGTCGAGCCGTGGATTGTCCTTTGCGACTTCTATTCCGCGGCGTTTGAGCTCGTTGATGAAATTGGACTTGCCGCCCTGGTCGGACACCATGACCTTGCGCTGGTTGCCGACCAGCTCGGGCTGTACATGCTCGTAGGTCTTCGGATCCTTCAACAGAGCCGATGCATGAATTCCGGCCTTCGTGGCAAAGGACGACACACCGACATAGGGCGACTGGGATTCCGGCGAGCGATTGAGCAACTCATCGAACGCATGGGAGAGCCGTGTCAGTTCGGTCAACTTGTCATTGTCTATGGATGTGACGAAACGTTCGCTCCACAACGGTTTTAACATCAAGGTGGGTATCAGTGTGACGAGATTGGCATTGCCACAGCGCTCGCCTATTCCGTTGAGCGTTCCCTGTATCTGACGCGCACCCGCCTCGACGGCCGCCAGTGAATTTGCAACGGCCTGTCCGGTGTCGTTGTGGGCATGAATGCCAACGTGATCGCCCGGGATACCGGCGGCGATGACCGCGGATACGATGGCAGAGATTTCCGCCGGTTGCGTGCCGCCATTGGTGTCGCACAGCACCACCCAGCGCGCGCCGGCTTCATAGGCGGCTTTGGCGCAGGCAATCGCGTAATCGGGATTGGCCTTGAAGCCGTCAAAGAAGTGTTCGCAGTCGACCAGGGCTTCCTTGCCGGCCGCGACAGTTGCCTCTACCGAGGCTGAAATACCGTCGAGATTTTCCTCATTGGTGATGCCGAGAGCGACCTCGACGTGATAGTCCCAGCTCTTGGCGACAAAACAGACCGCATCGCTTTCAGACTGCAAAAGCGCCGAAAGTCCGGGGTCGTTGGATGCCGAAATTCCGGCCCGCTTGGTCATGCCGAAGGCGACGAAGGACGCGTTCTGCATGCGGTTCTTTTCAAAGAACTTGGTGTCAGTCGGATTGGCGCCCGGATAGCCGCCTTCGACATAATCCAGACCAAACGCATCCAGCATCTTGGCAATGGCAATCTTGTCCTCAACGCCGAAATCGATGCCGGGGGTCTGCTGTCCGTCCCGCAGGGTCGTGTCGAAGAGGTAGATTTTTTCGCGTTCGGTCATTGTCAACTTGCCCGGTTAACCCGGCTTTCCTGGTGCTTTTGTTATCGGCCCAAGGGCCATTCCTCGGTATCGTGGTCGGGATGTTGGTGGTTGCTGTTGCGGATTGCCTCGATGCGCTCGAAATCCTCTCCCGAGGGGCTTTCGGTCCTTTCACCCGGAAGTCCGTCAAGCCTGTCAAACCACGGCATCCTGGCCTCCAGCCCGAATTGTTCGTCCGGTTTTACGGCAGCGGGATTATCCAGCGATCCCAGCGTGATGTTCAAATGCGCGGCATCGATGGTTTCAAAGATCAACGGTGTTCCGCACGCGCTGCAAAATCCACGGCGCGTCACATCGCTCGATGCAAACCAGCTAATGGCTCCACGGGTGACCGTGAATTCGTTCTTCTGGGCGTTGGCCAGCGGCATGAAATAATTGCCGGAGGCTTTCTGGCACATACGGCAATGGCACAGATGCGGCCAGGTCAGATCGCCCGATATGCTGTAGCGCACCGCGCCGCACTGACATCCACCGGTTATGTTTGCGTCGGTCATGTCGCGACCTCCTTCCAAAACGTCATAAGACTTCCCATGTCGTAACCCGGTCACCGGTGTCCGGGTCCTTGCCGTCTTTCAGCTGTATGCCGCTTGAAGCCAGTTCGTCGCGAATGGCATCGGCATTTGCCCAGTCCTTGTCGCGGATAAATGCAAGCCTGGTCGCAATGCGCTCGGCAATCACGGCTTCATCGACATCGGTGGTCTTTGCCTGCCTGTAGGCCGTGAATCCAATGAGATTCAACGTTGAGGCTAGAGCGGATCCGTCGAGATCGCTGAGCCGCGCCAGAGCGCCGGAAAAATTCAGGTCATCCGACAAAAAGGCGACGACCTCGGCGTCGGGTTCATCCGTTTCCGAAGCGTTACCGGCGCGCCTGGCGAATTTACCGAGCAGCCGCTCGGCCTCCTCGAGTTTGCGCTTGCTGAAATCGATAGGCTCGCGATAGTGCGTCATCAGCATCGCCAGCCGCAGCACCTCGCCCGGCCAGCTGCGGCCGCCGAATTTGTCGCTGTCCAGCAGTTCGTGGATGGTGACGAAATTGCCGAGGCTCTTTGACATTTTCTGGCCTTCAACCTGCAGATAACCGTTGTGCATCCACACATTGGCCATGCGCTCGGTGCCGTGGGCGCAGCGGGACTGGGCGATTTCGTTTTCATGATGCGGGAAGATGAGATCGAGCCCGCCGCCATGAATGTCGAACACCTCGCCGAGATAACGCTCGCTCATGGCCGAGCATTCGATATGCCAGCCCGGGCGGCCGGTTCCCCAGGGCGACGGCCAGCCAGGTTCATTCTCCGTAGACTGCTTCCACAGAACGAAATCGCCGGGGTTTTTCTTGTGGTCCTCGACCGCGACACGCGCGCCTGCCTGCTGATCCTCGACCTTGCGGTTGGAAAGCTCGCCATATTGCTGCGACGAGGTCACATCGAAGAGCACTTCGCCACCGGCCTCATAGGCATGGCCCTTATCGATGAGTGTGGCGATCATTTCCTGCATCTGCGGGATATTGTCGGTGGCACGCGGCTCGATGGTCGGCTCAAGGCAGCCGAGCGCCTTCACATCCGCATGGTACTGATCGGACGTCTTTGCTGTCACGAGCGCGATTGCGTCATTGAGCGGCATGTCCGGAAAGTCGCGGGCCGCACGCGCATTGATCTTGTCGTCGACGTCGGTGATGTTGCGCACATAGGTCACATGCGCCTCGCCGTAATGGTGACGCAGCAGCCGGTAGAGAACATCAAACACGATCGCCGGCCGCGCGTTGCCGATATGGGCGAAGTCGTAAACCGTCGGGCCGCAGACATACATACGCACATTGGCCGGATCGATCGGCTGAAAATCTTCCTTTTCGCGCGTCAGCGTATTGTACAGCTTGAGGCGTTTATCGCCCATCGGTCAAACTCCCTTGTGCCCCTGGCAAGGCGTTTGTCTTTTTCATGAAATGGAGACGAAAACAGCCCGGCCAGCGGTTGGCTAGCGAATAATAATGCAGCAGATGCAAATTGCGGCGGAGCCGCGAAGCGTTTTCATGGGGCAACTTATCGCCGCTTGCGCAGGCAACGTCAAGTCATGTTGTGGCTTGAATCTATTCACCGAAAAACCGCGCGAGAAGACCGATAGCAAGAAATGCCATCACCAGCCCGATGAGCACGTCGAGGACACGCCAGGCAATTGGCTTGGCAAAAAACGGGGCAAGCAGCCTTGCGCCATAGCCAAGGCCGAAAAACCAGACGAAGGATGCAACGCCCGCCCCAAGGCCGAATGCCAGCCGCGCTGTTCCCTCATAACCGCCCGAAAGCCCGCCGATCAAAAGGACGGTGTCGAGATAGACGTGCGGATTAAGAAACGTCAGCGCAAGACATGTCGTAACAGCCGCCCAGAAGCTTCCGGCCGTTCTTTTGGCCGCCTCCAGCCCATGCGGATGCAGCGCACGTCTAAATGCCAGGAACGCATAGCCGAATAGGAACAATGCACCACCGAGCGTGACGACGCTGATTAGGACGGGGGAGCGGGCGACAATCGTTCCAAGCCCTGCAACACCGGCGGCAATCAGCAGTGCATCTGAAAGCGCGCCGATCAGGCAGACGACAAACACATGGGAGCGCACAAGGCCCTGGCGCAAGATGAAAGCGTTCTGCGCACCGATCGCAATTATCAGCGACCCGCCGAGAAGAAATCCCGCCACTGCCGCTCCGGTCACCGGGTGGTCAAACATGCCGACACCATGTTGTTAGGAAGGTCGCATCGGTCAAAAGAGCGACATCTGATCATCATCAGGGTTCTTAGCCGATTCGGGCAGCGCCTCGGGAGATATTTCAACGGCTTCCTGGAGCTCGGGGCCCATATTGGCGACCTTGTTGACTTTGTCGGAGACCGGAATCGCCTCGAAAAAATCCGGGTCGGCGGGCTTCATGAGATCGGCAACGTGGCGCGGCTCCTGCGTCTTGCAATCAAGCCAGCGGTTGAAATCTTCCGGCTGGATGACCACCGGCATGCGATGATGGATATGGCTGATGGTCTCAGTGGCCTGTGTGGTCAGTATTGCGCCCGTGTCTATTTCCGATCCGTCGGGCGCCAACAGCGAATCCAGAATACCTGCAAAGGCAACGAGGCCGCCATGGCGCGGCCGCACCCAATAGGCTTGCGGCCTGGCCCGCCCCTCCCTTTGCCATTCATAAAACCCGGATGCCGGAACGAGCGTGCGGAAATGGCGCATGGGCCCGCGGAAAGAGGCCTTGCTCAACGCCGTTTCGGAACGCGCATTGATGATCAGCGGAAAATCGCGCGGATCCTTCACCCAGGAGGGCAGCAGGCCCCAGCGCACCAAAAGCGATCTGCGGTCGGGCATGTTGCGGCCATGGGGCAGAGCCGCGTTGTCGCCGGCAATCACCATCATGATGGGTTGGGTTGGCGCTATGTTGTAGCGCGGTTCGTGCCGTTCCAGCTCTGCAAGCTCGAAGAATGCCTGCAGGGCATCGATGGAAGACGTCAATGAGAACCGCCCGCACATGGTAGCTATCTCTGATAGGTGAGCCGGTCGGCTTCAAGTTCAGCGTCAGTGAGGCGCTGCTGCGCCAGATACAATTCGTTCTGCTTGAGGATCAGTTGCGTCTGCAGCCGGGAGCGTTCCTGGTCGTCCTTGGCGTCGGTGACCGATCGGTTGAGATCGTCGATATCGCTGCGAATGCGATCCCGCTCGGTTCTTGCGTCATACACCCGCTTCCCGACCGCATAGGTCCTGAGAAAACCGGGTGCCACGTCGGCCGGACAGGACTGCGCGTAATATTTGCCTTCCCGACCGACCTGAAGGCCGTTTTGCGGCGAGCAAAACTGCCGGATTCCCACTTCCCAGCCGGCACGCCAGCTCTGACCGTCAACCGGTGTGCCGTAACGGGCGCAGGCCTTTTCATGCTCGACGATGTAGGATGATGCCCTGCCCTGCTGGCCATCGCGCTGGCCAAGGTCACGCCAGTTGGCGGTTTGACACTCGGCCTCGTTCAGCGTTGCACATGCCGAAAGAACCAGCGGGATGATCAAAATAGACGTCGCGGCACTTAGTCGGGTGGATCGCATAGGAATATTCTCGGATTGTTGTCGATTCAGATTCTTCAATAAGATGATTCGCGGTGGACGGATCGCAAATCCAAACTAGACAGGGAAACCTACAAAGGGAAATTGAACTATGGCTTATCCCCGGATCGCTGTGTCCTGTATCCTGAAACGTGACGACCGTTATCTGATGGTGCTGCGCGGTTCGGGCAGGTCGATCGGCGACTATGCGTTTCCCGGCGGCAAGGTCGAGGCCGGCGAACAGCTCGCCGAGGCGGCATTGCGGGAACTGCGGGAAGAAACCGGGATTGCCGGCAGCAATGCGCGGTTATTCCGTCTCTACGATCTTATCGCGCGGGATCCTGACGGCGTTGTCGAAAGCCACTATGTGCTCGCCGTTCATCTTGTCGACGCGGAAGATCATCAAGAGGCGGTTGCCGCTGATGACGCTGCGGCTGTCGGCTGGTTTACGGTTGAGGAGATCAAGGGTCTGAAAACGCCGCCCAGCGTTCTGGAGTGCATCGAATATATCGAAATCAACGGATTGGTGTCAGAACTGTCTGTGCCGTCCATGCAGGCCTGAGCACGGGTTCCTGCTTCAATTAAATGTGAGCACCAGTGAGTGGCTGCAGGACCTTTCACGCTGCTAGATTGCGGCCTGAGCAGATCCGGAGGATTACGCATGGCCGCCATCAATTCGATAATCCGGCACGGCGCCGGCGCGCTATTGTGCCTGTTGCTCGTGACCGGCCCATCCGTTGCCGATCCCTCATCATGGTCGCAGCAAGGCTGGTCGACAGATTTTTCCAAACACTCCGTCGACTACAATGAAATCCTCTCGGGCGGGCCGCCGAAGGATGGAATTCCCTCCATCGACAACCCCGAATTCGTGGCCGTTGCGGAGATGACGGATCTCGCGGAGCTGGAACCGGTGATCGGCCTGGAAATCGCCGGCGATGCGCGCGCCTATCCGCTGCAGATTCTGATGTGGCATGAGATCGTCAACGACACGGTTGGCGGCATGCCGGTTACCGTTACCTATTGTCCGCTCTGCAATGCAGCCCTTGTTTTCGACCGGCGTGTTGAAGGCAAGGCAGACACGTTCGGCACAACCGGAAAGCTGCGCAATTCGGATCTCGTCATGTATGACCGGCGGACTGAAAGCTGGTGGCAGCAGTTTACCGGCGAAGCCATCGCCGGCGAAAAGACCGGCACGAAACTGGCTCTGGTGCCCTCAAGGCTCGAATCCTGGAAGAACTTCAAGAACCGCCATCCAAACGGAAAGGTGCTGATTCCAAACAATCCGCGCATGCGCAATTACGGTGCCAATCCCTATCAGGGATACGACACGCTGAATCGGCCGTTCCTGTTTTCGGGCGAGTTGCCCAAGGATATTCACCCCATGGCGCGGGTCGTCGTTGTTCGCGACAAGGTCGAACCCATTGTCGTCTCCATGCTCAAGGTGCGCGAAGAAGGTCCGCTCAAGCGCCAAGGCCTGACGATTTCCTGGGAAATCGGGCAATCATCTGCTCTCGACAGCGGACGTATCGCCGCCGGCCGCGACGTCGGCAACATCATCGTCCAGCGCGGCGGCGAGGATGTGCCCTACGACGTCACATTCGCCTTTGTCGCCAATGCATTCCTGCCCGGCACGCAGATCGAAAAGGCGGCGGGCGAATAGACAGGCCTTTGGCCTCACCACGAAGTGTGTTAGCCAAGTGCCATGAAACGTCCAAACGTGATCACGTCGGTGCTTGTTGCAGGTTTTGTGCTGGTTTGCGCCATGGCATCGTCGGCCCAGACAGTCGAACCGCCCTATGAAGAGCGGCTGATCCGGCTGTCGGAAATCGTCGGTTCTGTGCACTATCTGCGCACCCTTTGCCTTCAGTCCGATGAAGGCTGGCGGGCGAAAATGCAGGAGCTGATTGATCTTGAAGCACGCGACCCGGAGCGGCGCGCGCGGTTCATCGCCGCCTTCAACAAAGGCTACCGGTCATTCGCCTCGGTGCATCGAAAATGCAACAGCGTGGCAATAGAAGCGGAAGAACTTTACCGCAAGCAGGGGCTGGAGCTTGCATCCGAGATAATTGCGCGCTACGGAAATTAGTAATCTGTTAACCTGATCTCTTACTGTGCCGCTTTTAATATTGATTGCGTGTTACGTTGTTTTCGGGAAGTAGTGGAGATGAAATCTCCAGGTGGTGATATGACGGAAACAACCTTGTCCGAAATCGACGAGATGATCGTCTACGAAAAAATGCAAACCGCGCTCGAGCATCAGAACGAAGCCTGGGCGGAAGGTGTTGCTGACGGCATCGAGCCGGAAATAATTGCCGATGCGGCCTTTGTCACTGTTATGAGGGAAACCATCAAACTGTTTGGCGAGGATGCGACAGAGGCAATGCTTGAAGACCTAAAGCGGCGCATGCTGACAGGTGAATTCTCACCGGAACGTCTGATTCAGTAACTCAGATCGTGCCGGCAATGCACAGGGAGCTGTTGCAGGCATGCCTTTTGCGGGAGGAACCGGACACAATCCGGCCGGGATGACAGCGTGTCTGCTGCTTGGTCTTTGCATGGCCGGGCCGGCGACAGGCGCAATCGCACCGCCCTTCACCGAAGAGACGCAATCTTCCTCACGCCGCGAACTCCTGGCACTCAGCGAGATCGGCGACGCAAAGACCGGCGTCGGGGGAAACGAAACGTCCACCGACGAAGCAACCGGAATTCCCGTCCCGGATGGAGAATTCGGCGACACGCTCGAGACCGACGTCACCGACGAGGAAATACACCCGGTAACGGTTGAAAAGGTCGACGTGCTTTACGACCTTTCAAAACTCCCGGAACCGGTGCGCCGCATGCGCGCATTGATCGTCGCAGCCGCCGAAAAAGGCAATGTCGAAGCCCTGCGTCCGCTTCTTGGCACCGGCGTCACGCGCACGCAACTATCGATCGGCGGCTACGAGGGCGACCCCATCGAATTCCTGAAGGAAATTTCAGGAGACGGGGAAGGACAGGAACTCCTTGCAATCCTGCTCGATATATTCAGCGCCGGCTATGTTCACGTTGACCAGGGCGAGCCGACGGAGGCTTATATCTGGCCCTATTTCTACTCGATGCCGCTGGATCATCTCACCGACCGCCAGAAGGTTGAACTTTATCGCATCATAACGGCCGGGGACTACGAGGACATGAAGGCCTTCGGCGCCTATATCTTCTACCGCACGGCCATCGACCCTGATGGCGAGTGGAAGTTCTTTGTCGCCGGTGACTAGATCCCCCTTGCCCAGGCTTCACTCTCGGACTACCTACTGATTCTTCGAAAACGGAGAAACAGGAATAATATGAAGTGTCTGGCACTCGAAAACCGGGGTCTGGTCGGTATAACCGGCGAAGACGCGCAGTCCTTGCTGCAGGATGTCATTTCCTGCGGTGTTGATGACCTGCCGGACGGTGTCGCGCGTCCGGGCGCGCTTTTAACGCCCCAGGGCAAGATCATGTTCGCGTTTTTGATTTCGCGCGACGGATCGAACCGCTTTCTGTTCGACATGAATCGCGATCAGATTGCCGGGTTCGTGCAGCGCATGACCATGTACCGGCTGCGCGCAAAGGCCGACTTCGAAACCATCGAAGATCAATCAGTTCACGCGGTCTGGGACACCAGTCGTGAGCCGGATTTCCTGGTTGATAGCAGATTCAGAGGCGACACACCGGTCTTCCGCACCTATGGGCCTGTCCGCCCGGCCACTGCTTCGCAGGAAGACTACGACCGCCTGCGGGTGGAAAACGGCGTTGCCGAGGCGCAAGCCGACTACGCGCTGTCGGATGCCTTTCCGCACGACGTATTGCTCGATCTCAATGATGGGGTCTCTTTCAAGAAAGGGTGTTTTGTCGGCCAGGAAGTCGTATCGCGCATGCAGCACCGGGCAATGGCGCGGCGGCGCATTGTAATATTGCACGCCAAGGCTCCCCTGCCCGCAACGGGCACCGCACTGACATCGGCGGGCCGCAATATCGGCACGCTTGGAACAGTTTCCGGAACCACGGCGCTGGCGCTTGCCCGCGTCGACAAGATAGCCTCGGCTGTGGACGGGAATGTACCGCTTATGGCCGGTGACGTGGCCGTTGCCGCATCACTGCCTGCCTGGACGGGGCTTAGCTTCCCAACCGCCGATGCAGCAAAAGAGGTCTGAAATTCATGCCATCAGGCTCTCCTTCCCCACGGGCATGGCAAAGGATGTTATCTGGCCGCAGACTCGACCTTCTGGACCCATCGCCGCTTGATGTCGAAATTTCGGACATCGCGCACGGATTGGCACGCGTGGCGCGCTGGAACGGCCAGACGACGGGTGCACACGCCTTTTCGGTTGCACAGCACTCGCTGGTGGTCGAGCAGATCTTCCTGAAACTGCGCCCCGCGGCAAGCGCCAATGAATGTCTGATCGCGCTTTTGCACGACGCGCCGGAATACGTCATCGGAGACATGATATCTCCCTTCAAGGCAATCGTTGGAGGCGACTACAAGAAAGTCGAACAACGCCTTGAAGAAGCTGTGCATTTACGTTTTTCCCTGCCACCTTCCATACCAAAGACGCTTAAGGCGCAGATCAAGCGGGCAGACAGGATTTCCGCTTTCTTCGAGGCGGTTGCCCTTGCAGGGTTTTCAGAGACGGAAGCTGCGAAACTTTTCGGACGACCTCGCGGGATTACCCGTGATATGGTTAGCCTTGAACCGCTTCCCGCAACAAAGGTCCAGCGGGCCTTTGTCCGGCGGTTTGAAGAAATCGAAGCGTGCCGCGGTCTGTCCGCAAAGCGCGCCTGAGGAAACGAACTCCATATGCCTCACCTTGTCGTTTGTTCGCTGTCCCATCTCGTTCCGACAGCCAAGCTGCATGAAGCACGCGAAATGGTCACGTTGCTGTCGTCGGAAAACGACGTGCAACGCCCACCAGGTATCCGGCCGGACCGTCACCTGTTCCTTGATATGAACGACATCAGCATCAAGGTCGATGGATTGCATGCGCCCGAGGAGCATCACATTGCACGCCTGATTGACTTCGCGCAGGAATGGGACAGATCAGCCCCACTGCTCATCCATTGCTGGATGGGAATTTCAAGATCGACAGCAGCGGCGTACATCATCGCCTCCGCCCTCAATCCCGAAGCCGATGAAATGGAACTGGCATTGGAACTGCGGCAGCGTTCTCCGTCCGCGACCCCTAACGCCCGTATGATCATGCTGGCCGACAGGACGCTTGAGCGCAAAGGACGGATGGTAGCCGCGGTCGATCACATCGGACGCGGTGCCGAAGCCTTTGAGGGAATGCCGTTCATCATGCCGCTGGAGCTTTAGTACACATGGTGGTGGGTTCGACAGCCGTTGAAATCGGACTGAATGCGGCAATCGTCACGGTCGAGGGCAGCCACCCTCAAATACTGGTCGTTTCCAGCGACGCGACCGATGCCGCATTGCCGGACGGGCTGCCGCTCGGCTCATTCGACCCCTTGTTGCACCGGACGTTTGAAACCGGTCTTCGCGCCTCGGTCGAAGCGCAAACGGCGCTGCATCTCGGCTATGTCGAGCAGCTTTATACATTCGGCGACCGCGGCCGGCACAAGCAACCGGACGATATCGGACCGCATTTCGTGTCGGTCGGCTATCTGGCCCTGACCCGCAACGATGGAGAGCAAACCGGAACCCTGGAACGCAGCGGTGCGCACTGGAGTGACTGGTACGGCTACCTGCCCTGGGAGGACTGGCGCGCCGGCCGTCCCGAGATGCTCGATACGACCATCGTTCCGGCATTGAAGAAATGGGCAAAGCAGCCCCATGCGGATGAAATCGGCCGCCTGCCCAACCGGCATTCGCGGCTGCGGCTTGCGTTTGGCGACGTTGATTTTCCGTGGGATGAAGAACGCGTCCTGGAACGCTACGAACTCCTCTACGAAGCCGGGCTGGTCGAGGAAGCAGTCAGTGACGGACGGGTAGCAAAAACCGGATTTTCGTCCCCTCTCGGGCGCCCGATGCGCCTTGATCACAGGCGCATTCTGGCAACCGCCATGGCGCGCCTGCGCGGCAAGCTCAAATACCGTCCCGTCATCTTCGAACTGATGCCGCCCGAATTCACCCTGACCGCGCTGCAGTCAACCGTGGAGGCGATTTCCGGCCGCCATCTGCACAAGCAGAATTTCCGCCGGCTTGTCGAAGGCGCGGAACTGGTTGAAACGACCGGGGCTACAAGCACCGCAACGGGCGGGCGGCCGGCTGCGCTCTACCGCTTTCGAAGAAAAATACTCGATGAACGACCCGCACCCGGCATCAAGGTCGGCGGGCGTTAAACAGATCCGAAGCAGACGGCACTTACCGGATCCTGATATCCAGCCCGACATCCAGCGTCGGGGCGGCCATTGTGATTTTTGAGGTGGAGATGTAGTCAACGCCTGATTCAGCCACGGCTTTAATTGTCGTCAGGTCGATGTTACCGGAGGCTTCGAGCCTTGCTCGGCCGGCATTGATCGCCACGGCCTCTTCAAGCACCTTGGGCGACATGTTGTCGAGAAGCACCGCGTCCGGACCGGCGTTCAATGCCTCTTCGAGCTGGCTGAGTGTGTCGACTTCAACTTCAACCTTGACCAGGTGTCCAACATGGGCTTTCGCGGCCTCTACCGCCTTTGCGACGCCGCCTGCAATGGCAATATGATTGTCCTTGATCAGCACCGCATCATCGAGGCCGAAGCGATGGTTGGACCCTCCGCCGCAACGAACGGCATATTTTTCCAGAACGCGCAGGCCCGGGATGGTCTTGCGGGTGCAGCACACGCGAGCCTCGGTGTGGGATATTTCAGCAGCGTACGCAGCGGTCAGTGTGGCAATGCCCGACAGATGCATCAGAAAATTCAGCGCCACCCGTTCAGCAGCCAGCATTGCCCTGGCATTGCCCTCCACTCGCACAAGAACACTGCCCGCCGAGACTGTTCGCCCGTCAGCGCTCTCCAGTTCTATCGTCACCTCAGGATCCATCACCCTGAACGCAGCGACGACAAGAGGCAGACCGGCAACAACACCGTCCTCGCGGGTGGAAATCGCGGCAATGGCCGTTGCCTCAGGATCAATCGTTGCCTGGCTTGTGATATCGCCGGCCCGCCCGAGATCTTCATCAAGAGCCGAACGCACCTTCTCATCGATAAGCAGTGGCGATAACGCCGGCGGTCTTTTTCCCGTCATGCGGCAACCTTTTCAGCAGCATTCGCGATGATCCTGTCCGCATCGCTCAAGGAAAGATAGGTTCGCCTTTGCCATTCGTTCCTGGCTTCGGGCATGTCGGCCCGGTAGTGCCCGCCCCTGCTTTCCTCGCGCTGCAGCGCGCCGGCCACCACCATTTTCGCAGTCGTCAGCATGTTGCCGAAGCGGGCCTTGCGGTTGGTTTCCTCAAGCTCGGCTATGGTTCTGGCAGCACTCGTCAAGCCGCCCCTGTCTCTGACCACACCTGCACAGGCGCTCATGGTCTTTCGCAGACGCTGCATCTGCGGGCTGTCGCTTTCGGTGACGACATCGTCGGATTCATCGGCAGGGCTGGCCCAGTTGTCGCATTTCGATGCGGGCAGCAGGCCCTGGATGTCCTCGGCTATTCTTCCTGCGAAAACGACGGCCTCGAGCAGTGAATTAGAGGCCAGCCGATTTGCGCCGTGGGCACCGGTCGAGGTTACCTCGCCGGCCGCCCAAAGACCGTCGAGAGTTGTCCGCCCGTCCGCGTCGGTCAAAACACCGCCCATGTGGTAGTGGGCAGCCGGAACAACGGGAATTGGCTGGCTCACCGGATCGATGCCCGCTTCACGGCAATATCTGTAGACCGTCGGAAAACGTTCGGCAAAATGATCGCCGATCGCCTTTGTGGCGTCGAGAAACGCGCCGCGTCCAGCCTGGACTTCAGTGAAGATACCGCGTGCTACGACATCGCGGGGTGCCAGTTCCGCATCCCGATGTAGGTCGGCCATGAACCGGTGACCCGCTTCATTGACAAGGACGGCGCCATCGCCGCGCAGTGCTTCGGTTGCAAGCGGCGCCGGATCGCGGCCGACATTGATAGCAGTAGGGTGGAATTGTACGAATTCCGGATCGGCAATGACCGCGCCGGCCTGCGCCGCCATGCCGGTGCCGCCTCCGCGTGACTGGCCCGGATTTGTGGTGACCGAATAAAGGTGCCCTATGCCTCCGGAACAAAGCACCACGGCACGGGTGGGAAATGCGAGCCTGCTTTTCGATTTGCCCATGTCGGGCCGCGCCACCACCCCTGAAACATAGCGGCCTTCCGTCAGGATCTTTTCGACGACATAGCCCTCGAGCAGGCGTATGGACGGGGTTTTGTGCACCGTTGCGATCAGTGTTTCCATGATGGCCTGCCCGGCCATGTCTCCGCGAACGCCGACCACTCGCTTCTCGCTGTGCGCGGCTTCTCGCGACAGCGCCAGGCGGCCTTCGAGATCCCGGTCGAACGGAACGCCATAGGAAAGCAAGTCCTCAATGCGAGCCGGGCCTTCAGCAATCATGCTGTGGGCGATCTTTTCATCGACGATGCCCGCACCGGCGGCAACGGTGTCCTGAAAGTGCTTTTCGATCGTATCGCCTTCGCTGACCGCAGCGGCTATGCCGGCCTGTGCCCAGGCGGAAGATGCACCCTTGCCAATGGGCGCGGCAGCAAGCACCGAAACGGGCCGCGGCGCCAGCTTGAGCGCGCAAAAGAGCCCGGCAAGACCGCCACCGACAATGACAACGTCGTCGATGCCGGCCCAGGAATGCGGCGAAAAGGCAGACATTTTTATTTGCCCAAATTGACCATGCGTTCCACAGCCCGGCGCGCGCGGTCGGCAATCACCGGATCCACCGTAACCTCTTCCTTCATGTAAACGAGGCTATCGAGGATCTTCGGCAGCGTAATGCGTTTCATATGCGGGCAGAGGTTACACGGCTTTATGAACTCCACACCCGGCGTTTCAGCCTCGATGTTGGAAGCCATGGAACATTCGGTAACCAGCAGAACCTTCTGCGGACGTTCGTCCTTGACGTAGTTGATCATGCCGGAGGTCGAACCCGAATAGTCGCAGACATCGATCACATCCGGATGGCACTCAGGGTGTCCGATGATCTGGATCGTGGGATCGGCTTCCTTGTAGGCAAGCAGCTCGTCGGCGGTGAAGCGCTCATGCACCTCGCAATGCCCCTTCCATGTCAGAATTTTCTTTGACGTCTGCTTTGCGATGTTCATGGCAAGATATTCGTCCGGAATACAAAGCACCGTGTCTTCGTCCAGGCTCTCGACAATGGCAAGTGCATTCGACGAGGTGCAGCAGATATCCGTTTCGGCTTTGACGTCCGCCGAGGTGTTGACATAGGTGACAACCGGAACACCCGGGTTGGCTTCTTTCAGCCGCCGCACATCTGCACCGGTGATCGATTCAGATAGCGAACACCCGGCCTTGACGTCAGGTATGAGAACGGTCTTTTCGGGATTGAGCAGCTTCGATGTCTCAGCCATGAAATGCACGCCACACTGCACGATGATGTCGGCATCGACATTCCCGGCCTCGCGGGCGAGCTGCAGGCTGTCGCCGACAATGTCGGAAACGCAGTGGAAGATCTCGGGGGTCTGATAGTTGTGCGCCAGTATGACGGCGCCGCGTTCCTTTTTCAGGCGGTTGATCGCGTGAATGTAAGGCGCGAATATCGGCCATTCGATCGCCGGAATATGATCCTTGACCCGCTCATAAAGATGCTCGGTCTCCCTGGCGACTGCCGGCGTATATTTCAGGTCCGGCATGTCGAGCAGGCCAAACCGCTCTGCGGCTGATGGTGTGGGTTTTCCAGACCATTCTTCGTTTGCTTTGTGGAGCACGTTCATATTCGCCCCTCCTTTGCCAGTCTCTGCTCTTCGCTGCCAATTTGACCGTTTGATTATCTTTTGCTCAACTTGAGCATAAGTACGGCAAAATGAAAACCGGCAACGCCGGATAGAATTTACATAGGCCTCCTGAGGCTTATTTGCAAGCCGTATGAGGCTGGGTGCGACAATTAATATGAGCAGATGCAACTTTTCCGTTTGATCAATTTTCTTGATGGATTGCTCAATAATGCTGCTTTGACACAAACAGCCGGCGCCCCATAATTTTGTTCAACGTTTATCGAAAATGCGTTGTCGTATGTGGAACCATTGCGCCGCTGCGCTATGTGTTCTGATCTTTGGGGGCGTTCATGACCACGAAAACAGCAAAAGCAGACTTTCCCTGGCTCATCATCGCCGCCGGCTGCCTCATTGCCGCACTGACATTCGGTCCGCGCTCGGCGATGGGATTTTTCCAGCTTCCAATGCTCGCCGACACGGGATGGGATCGAACGACTTTCGGTCTCGCCATGGCAATTCAGAACCTGTGCTGGGGTCTTGGCCAACCGGTATTCGGGGCCATCGCGGACCGGTTCGGAACCTGGCGTGTGCTGGCGCTTTCAGCGCTGCTTTATGCCGGCGGGCTCTACATGATGGCTGTCGCAGACGCGCCTACCCTTCTTTATCTTGGCGGTGGCGTCCTCGTGGGGCTTGGTGTCGCGGCAGGCTCGTTCGGTATTATTCTGGCGGCCTTTGCCCGCAATGTAGCGCCAGAAGACCGCTCATTTGCCTTCGGCCTTGGAACCGCCGCCGGGTCCGCCGGTATGTTCCTGTTTGCACCGATCACACAGGGCCTGATCAGCACCGTCGGCTGGTCTGACGCACTTGTCTATCTTGCCATTGCCATGCTCGTGGTGCCGGTCTTTGCAGCCGTTTTGCGCGGCAATGCGCAGTCGGGCACCCAGTCTCAGAGCGAGATCGACCAGACTGTGAAGGAAGCACTGCGCGAAGCATTCAGCCACAACAGCTTTCTTCTGCTGACGGCGGGATTTTTCGTCTGCGGTTTCCAGGTGGCGTTCATCACTGCGCATTTTCCCGCCTATATCGGCGACATCGGCGTTGCCGCCAATTACGCGGTGATCGGCATCGCGCTGATCGGTTTCTTTAACATTATCGGTTCGCTTGCAGCCGGCGTCATCGGGCAGCGCCATTCCAAACCGATGTTTCTCGTCGGCCTTTACGTCAGCCGTTCCATAGCTGTGACGCTTTTCCTGCTGTTGCCGCAAAGCGCCACCTCGGTCATCGTCTTTTCAATCGTCATGGGACTATTGTGGCTGTCTACCGTGCCGCCGACCAACGCGCTTGTCGCGATCATGTTCGGTACCCGTCATCTGGGTATGCTGGGCGGTATCGTCTTCTTTTCCCATCAGGTGGGCTCTTTCCTCGGTGTTTGGCTGGGCGGCTATCTGTACGACCTGTTCGGCACGTACGATCCGGTCTGGTGGCTGGGCGTTGCGCTTGGCCTGTTCGCCGCCATCGTCCACTGGCCGATCCGCGAGCAGGCGGTGCCGCGCGATGTGCCGGTTCCGGCTGAATAGATTTTCAGCGAGCAAGTTCAGGAGCTTGCGGCAAGTGCCTTGAGCGCCGCCTGTATGAATCCGGACCGGGCATCCGGCATATCGATGCCACGTGGTTCGTAGACGTGGCGCTGAAGGAAATAACCGGTGAGGCGAAAGGCTTCTGACAGGCTGTCTGGCTCGGCCGACTGTTTGCTCCCGTCAGCCAGGAATTCGGGCAGAACCAGCATCTTGTCGGCCCATGGGAGACCGGCGTCGCGGCTGACCGCGCGGCCGGATTTTGGCGAAACGAAAGTCAATTCCCGTTGCGATCCGGTCGCCGCGCAACGGGCAAGATCCAGTCCGAAACCCAGATCCTCCAGCATGGCAAGTTCGAAACGCACAAAGAGTTCGCCAGCGCTTGCCGGGTCATGAAGGTTTTCAAGGATAATGCCCAGCGCCTCATAGAGGTGCGGGTGGGGGTCACGTTCGGGAAGCAGCCGTAACAGAGCCGCCATTGCCTGGACACCGTAGACTGCGGTGGCCGATTCCATCAGCCGCGCGGCGCGTAGCTCGATCGGCTCCACCTGATAATTTCCAAGATGCTGGTCGAGGCGCGCGCGCCAGATCACCGAAACACTGTTTCCCGGCTGCAGCACCGGCTGCATGCGTCGCGAACGGCCACCGCGCACCAGACCGAGATGACGGCCATGTGCCTTTGTCATGATTTCGGCAATGACACTGCTTTCGCCGTGGCGTCTTACGCCGAGAACTATTCCTTCATCCTGCCATTCCATGCAGAAAAACTGTCCCTGTCACGAAGGAAATTCAAGTCCGAGTTCGCGATAACGTTCCGGATCATCGCCCCAATTGTCCCGCACCTTGACGAACAAAAAGAGATGGACCGGCTGCTCGAGGATATCGGCAAGCTCCTTGCGCGCGCTCTGGCTGATGTGCTTGATGGTTTCACCCCGCCTGCCAAGGACGATCTTCTTCTGGCTGTCGCGCTGAACATAGATTATCTGCTCGATCCGGACGCTGCCGTCCTTACGCTCCTCCCACTTCTCGGTTTCCACATGGGAGGCGTAGGGCAGTTCCTGATGAAGCCTGTTGTAGAGTTTTTCCCGGGTGATTTCCGCAGCGAGCTGACGCATGGGCAAATCCGAGATCTGGTCCTCCGGGTAATACCAGGGGCCCTCGGGAAGGGTTTTGGCCAGATGATCGAGCACATCGGCGCAGCCCGCCCCCTTAAGGGCCGAGATCATGAAAGTCTGATCAAAAGCAACGGTTTCGTTTGCCTTCGCGGTAAGTTCCAGCAGCGCTTCCGGTTTCACCCTGTCGATCTTGTTGATCAACAGGATCTTCGGGCGTTTGACCTCGGTCAGGCTTTCAAGGATGTTTTGCGCATCGCCGACCAGTCCGCGTTCCGCATCAACAAGGAAGAAGATGATGTCGGCATCATGCGCCCCGCCCCAGGCAGATGTGACCATGGCCCGGTCGAGCCGGCGGCGCGGTTTGAATATGCCGGGCGTATCGATGAACACGATCTGCGTGTGATCGTGAATGACGATGCCGCGCACCAGCGAGCGCGTTGTCTGCACCTTGTGGCTGACGATGGAAACCTTGGCCCCGACCAGGTGGTTGAGCAGCGTCGATTTTCCGGCATTGGGAGCGCCAATCAGCGCGACAAAGCCCGAACGTGTCGGCTGGTCCGTCTGTTTATCCGCAACATCCGTCATGACGCGCTCCAAATACCTTCACGCTCCAGCAGTTTTGTCGCGGCGCTTTGCTCGGCCGCCCGGCGCGAGCGGCCATTGCCGGTTTCTTCGCTATAACCCTTAACCTCGACGCGGACCGTAAAGAGCGGATCGTGATCCGGTCCTGTGCGCTCGACAATCACATAGGAAGGCGCTTCGCCGGTCTTGCTGTGTGCCCATTCCTGCAGTTCTGTTTTTGCATCGCGCCTGGCGTCGGCGGAGGCACGCGCACGCGCATCCCAGTTATTGAGAATGAAGCTGCGCGCCGCCTCAAGGCCGGCGTCAAGATAAATGGCTGCAATCAACGATTCCATCACATCGGCGCGTACGTTGGACATGCGTTTGCCCGTGAGGGTCTTAATGTCGGTTCCGGTGCGGATAAAACGGTGCAGTTCCAGCTCGTCGGCAACGGCGGCGCAGGTTTCAGCGCTCACCAGCTGGTTCAGCCGCACCGACAGCTCACCTTCCTTGGCCGCCGGAAACAGTGAAAACAGCAATTCGGCCACCACCAGCCCCAGGACGCGATCGCCGAGAAATTCCAGGCGCTCGTAATTGCCCTTGCCGCCACTGCGCGCACTTGAATGCGTCAATGCACGCTCCAGGCGATTCCTGTTACTGAATGAGTGCCCGATTAACTTTGCGAGCCGGGCGTGGTCCGCATCCGACAATGCACTCTTATGCTTCATTCCGTCATCTCGAACAGGCGGCCCACCCGCAACTCGCTCGGCCATTTCCAGAATTCGAGCGGCGATGAATCGCCACCGATTGAGAAGAAAATCATCTCCGCGCGGCCGACCAGATTCTCAAACGGCACGAAACCCACATTCAGCCGGCTATCCGCGGAATTGTCGCGGTTATCGCCCATCATGAAGTAGTGGCCTTCGGGTACGAGGAAGACGCGCGTGTTGTCTGTCGTCGAATTCGGCGTGATATCGAGCGTGTCATAGGAGACGCCATTGGGCAGCGTTTCGCGATAGACCGCGGCGTCCGTTACTTCACTTCCGTAACTGCCGTCGGCGCTGAATGTCCCGACTTTCTCGCGCTTGACCGGCGTGCCGTTGATATGAAGCACACTGTTGATCATCTGGATACGGTCGCCAGGCAGGCCAACCACGCGCTTGATGTAGTCAATCTTCGGATCACGGGGAAACCGGAAGACCACGATGTCGCCGCGCTCGGGCTCGCTGCCCCAGATGCGGCCGGAAAACAGGTTGGGCGAAAACGGGAAGGAATAGCGCGAATAGCCATAGGCATATTTGGAGACGAACAGATAGTCACCAACCAGGAGCGTCGGCATCATAGATCCGGACGGTATTGAAAAGGGCTGAAACAGCACACTGCGGATGACAAGAGCCAGAAGCAGTGCCTGGACAATGACCTTTAGAGTTTCACCAAAGGCTGACTCTTTTTTTTCTACCTTTTCAGACACGCTTTTGAACCTTCTTCGGTTGGCTGATAAGCCCTGCTTACTAGAGCAATTCCGATGTTTATGGAACCGGCCTTGTAGATGGTGGCTTTGTCAGCCCAGTCAACCGGCAGTACCTAAATGATGACAATCGCCTGCACCGCCAATCCATCATGCGATTTGGCCAGGCGAATGGCCGGCCTCTATCCCTCCATCTCATGGGAGTCAAGCCTGGCAAGCGCTGGCATGAAAACGGTTGATATCATTCATCGGCCGTCGGCCTGGCGCCGGCCGGATCCAACATCATACGGTTTGCTCGCCGCTCAGATCCCTGCCCCCGCGCCGTTTCATCAGCTTACGCCGCCGCTGGTTCTGGAAAGCGGAAACGCTGATGTAGGTCGCCACGTAGAACAACAGGCCAGACACCAGCATGAAGGGCAGGCAGCCGATCAGCATGGGTTTGATTATCGGCTGCCAGAGCTGGTGCAAATCGAGGTTCTTGAATAGCCTGCCCAGATGGATCGTCGAAACCGCGTCGTGGAAGTCATTGATCAGAATGTATTTGCCGAGCTTATAGCTGGCTGTCCATATGAACGGAAACGACAACGGATTGCCGAACGCAGTTCCAAGCGCCGAGGCGATAATATTGCCGGCAAAGATATAGGCAAGCACCGCAGCTATGACGAAATGAAAACCAAGAAACGGTGTCCAGGATGCCATGACCCCTGCCGCAACGCCGGCGGCGATTGCATGAGGCGTCGCTGTCAGCCGAAGAATACGTTTGCCGAAATACTGGAAAGAACGCGAGAAAGAACGCCGCGGCCAAAGGAATATTCTGATCCGTTCCGGAACCCCTATCGGTTTGCGGCGGCGAAACAACATTCTGCGTAATCTGCCTTTCTCTTGTGTAGCCCGTTCACACTATATCCAATGTAGTTAAATATTGCTTCTCAACAGGAAATTTTAAAGGCCTGTCCTTCGCGCAAAAGATGGAAAACCGGACATGCGGCGGCAAGCCGCACCCGGCAATTCAATTATCGGGAATTTATTCGTAAAGGCGTGTAACCGTGCTGATGCAGGACAGCTTTTTAAGGGCGCCAATCAGCTTGTTGAGATGCTTGAGATCCCAGACCTCAAGATCGACGACCATTTCGGTGAAATCATCAGCGACCCGCACCATGGACAATGTCTGGATATTGGTATCGCTGGCGGCGATCGTCTGCGCCACTTCGGCAAGGGTACCCGGCTCATTGATCGCATTGAGCGATATGCGTGAATGGAACCGCTTGCTGCCCGCCTCGTCAATATCCCAGCGCACGTCGATCCAGCGCTCCGGCTCATCGTCGAACTTGGTCAGCATCGGCGACTGGATCGGGTAGATCGTGATGCCCTTGCCGCGCTCCATGATG
This sequence comes from Hoeflea sp. TYP-13, assembly GCF_040932035.1. Lineage (NCBI taxonomy): Bacteria > Pseudomonadati > Pseudomonadota > Alphaproteobacteria > Hyphomicrobiales > Rhizobiaceae > Hoeflea > Hoeflea sp. TYP-13. The sequence goes on along the minus strand of NZ_JBFRBB010000001.1, from coordinate 1,430,227 downwards.
CCTATAATTCTGTCGCCCGGAACCGCTCCGGATGCCCCAAAGGACACGGGCATGTCATCACCGGCGCCGCGTATCGGCAATGCATCAGCGCCATTTCCCGCCTTCTTGTCGCGGCGCGACTTCGAGGCCTTCGAGCGCCCGGGAATGCGGAATATCATTCCGGCTGCACTGCGCAGATTGAACCACCCTTCGTCCGAGGTGGGCTGCTTGACGGCGACACGATCGTGCTGATGGTCGGGGTATACGGCCGTCAGCACATCCTTGGATGCAAGTTCTCCCCGGCCAACTGCAGCAATGGCATCTTCCACATCCTTGAAGCCAAGACGGTGCAGGACCGGCTCAAGCTGGTCGCGGGTAAAGTTCTTGCCTGCTCGGTTGAAGGAGCGCTCCAGAATACGGTACCCAAGACCCGAATACTGTTTGCGGACGGCGGCTCTCGTTGCCCGGCGGATTGCCGCACGCGCCTTGCCGGTGACAACGATTTCCTCCCAGGCGGCTGGCGGAACCTGAACACCGGAGCGGATGATATCGACCTCGTCGCCATTGTTGAGCTGCGTGACAAGCGGCATGATGCGGCCGTTGATCTTCACTCCGACACATGTATCGCCGATGTCCGTGTGTACCGCATAGGCAAAATCGATGGGAGTTGCCCCGCGCGGCAGCGCAATGAGCTGCCCCTTCGGCGTAAAACAGAATACCTGGTCGTGGAACAGCTCAAGCTTGGTGTGCTCGAGGAACTCCTCCGGATTGTCGCCGACGGACAGTTGTTCGATGGTTCGGCGCAGCCATGTATAGGCGTTGGAATCGTGTGGCAGGAGGCCGTTTTCATTGACGCCGCCATCCTTGTAAATCGCGTGGGCCGCAACACCGTATTCAGCGATCTCGTGCATGCGGACCGTTCTGATCTGAAGCTCAACACGCTGCCTGGACGGTCCGATGATGGTAGTATGGATTGAACGGTAATCATTCTGCTTCGGGGTCGAGATATAGTCCTTGAAGCGCCCGGGCACCACGGACCAGCGCATGTGCACGATGCCAAGCGCCCGGTAGCAATCGCCGATACTGTTGACGATGATACGGAAACCGTAAATATCCGACAGCTGCTCAAAGGACAGCGATTTGGACTGCATTTTGCGGAAAACGGAATAGGGCTTTTTCTGCCGGCCGGTCACGGTTGCGCTCAGCCCATGCTCTTCGAAAAGATCGCCAAGTTCGGTCTCGATCTTGCGAATGATGCCGCGGTTTTTTTTCGACAGCTCCTTGAGCCGCTTGGTAACTGTGTCATATGCCTCGGTATTCATATGCTGGAAGGAAAGTTCCTCCAGCTCCTCACGCATGTCCTGCATGCCCATCCGGCCGGCCAGCGGGGCATAGATTTCCATCGTCTCTTCGGCAATGCGGGCGCGCTTTTCCGGCGGCACAAAGCCAAGGGTGCGCATATTGTGAAGACGGTCGGCGAGTTTGACGAGCAACACGCGCACGTCATCCGAGATTGCCAGAAGAAGCTTGCGAAGATTTTCCGCCTGTTTGGCCCGTTTGGACACAAGGTCCAGTTTCTTGATCTTGGTCAGACCTTCGACGAGCCCGCCGATTTCCTCGCCGAAGAGTTCATCGATCTCATCGCGCGTTGCCGAGGTATCTTCAATGGTGTCATGCAATAGCGCGACAGCGACAGTCGCCTCGTCCAGTCGCATGCCGGTGAGAATGGCAGCAACTTCGAGCGGATGGGAAATGTACGGATCGCCATTGGCACGCGTCTGTTTGCCGTGCTTCTGCATGGCGTAGACATAAGCCTTGTTCAACAGCGCTTCGTTGACATCCGGCTTGTAACTGTGCACGCGCTCAACGAGCTCGTACTGACGCATCATATGACGACTACTCCTTCACAGGGTCTTTTCGTTGTGCTTTGCCCATTATCCTGCCGGGCAAAGGCCTTCGTCAAAACAAAAAAAGCGCCGGGCCTCAAGACCCAGCGCTTACCGTTTCGTGCCGCGCATTAAAAGTGCTCAATAATCGTCACTTTTTTCCGGCGGAACCAGCCCTTCGATACCGGCAAGAAGTTCGTCTTCCGACATTCTGTCGAAGGAGACGGCTTCGGGTTCGGGTTCGGCAGGAACTTCACCCGTAACAATGACCGTTTCTTCCACCTGCTCCGCAGCAAGCAGCGTTGCGGGATCGGGCTCGGGCTCGTCCACTTCCACATGCTTTTGCAGGGAATGAATGAGATCCTCTTTCAGATCGCCAGGAGAAAGTGTTTCATCGGCAATCTCACGCAGCGCGACCACCGGGTTTTTGTCGTTGTCACGATCTACCGTGATCATCGCACCCTGCGATACCTGGCGCGCCCGATGGCTTGCCAGCAAAACCAAATCAAATCGATTGTCGACTTTGTCGATGCAATCCTCGACTGTGACACGGGCCATGGCCTGTCCTTTGTTTTCGCGAAAATTTCGTGATTGCCTTGCCGATACCTCTAAAAGCAACACAATTCAAGCATTATTACCAAGAAGACGGCCGTTGATCCATTTGACGCGAGTGATTCCGCTCCTAAATGGGATATCGGTGGTGTCGGTTCAGGGTGCACGCAAAAGCAACGAACGTTCCTGAGCGGCAATTCGTATTGCATCAGAATGATATTCGTTCCTTAACCTGCCCCAAAAGGAATTAATCCACCGAGATAATAGCTTTGTTCACAAATTGTTGTGAAAAAACTGTTGTTGTAGATTTAAATTGTCTACATACTCGGCGTGTGCAATATAAATGCATGGATGGGATATCTATTTTGCGCGGAAACGTATGATATTTTTAAGTACTGAGATCATTTTTCTGACGCCAAAACATAAAATTAAAACACAGGTGAAATAATGTTTGATCCTAGGGAAAAAATTTCCCTGTTTATTGATGGCGCAAATCTATACGCTACAGCGAAAAGCCTTGGGTTTGACATCGATTACAGGAAATTACTGACTGCTTTCCAGGGGCGCGGTTACCTTCTTCGGGCATATTACTATACAGCATTGATCGAGGACCAAGAGTACTCATCGATTCGTCCGCTCATAGACTGGCTGGATTACAACGGCTATCGCGTCGTCACAAAGCCGGCCAAGGAGTTCACCGATTCGGGCGGACGCCGGAAGATCAAGGGCAATATGGACATCGAACTTGCCGTTGATGCGATGGAGCAGTCTGAAACCGTCGACCATCTTGTCATCTTTTCCGGTGATGGCGATTTCAAAAGCCTCGTCGCCGCGCTTCAAAGACGTGGCCGCAAGGTTTCGATCGTCTCAACGCTGGCAACACAGCCTGCCATGATCGCAGACTGCCTGCGCCGGCAGGCCGACAACTTCATCGATCTCGCCTCGCTCAAAGATGAGATCGGTCGGGCCGAGGCCGAAAGGCCGGTTCGGCAGCCTGCCATGGAAGACGAGGAAGAATACGATTTCAATCACTAGCGGTTTCGGTTATGTCGGTCAGCCATGACCGACATGTTAGACCCCGACCGCGACTGTGCACTGTGCCCCAGACTGCACGAATTCATCGCCCAGCAGAGAAAATCGCACGCCGACTGGTACAATGCGCCGGTTAGGACGTTTTATCCCGGCGGCGGCCCGCCTGCAGTTCGTTTTCTGATTGTTGGCCTGGCGCCGGGCCTGCGTGGCGCCAACCGGACCGGCCGCCCGTTTACAGGCGACTTTGCCGGTGACCTGCTCTATGGAACGCTCCGTAAATTCGGTTTTTCCAGCGGAACCTTCGATGCGCGGTCCGATGACGGCGTCGAACTCATCGCGACCGCGATTACCAATGCCGTGCGTTGCGTGCCCCCGGAGAACAAACCGGTCGGTGCTGAGATCAATACCTGCCGGCGTTACCTGTCGGCGTCACTGGATGCGATGACCGGCCTTTCGGCTATCCTGACGCTCGGAAAGATCGCCCATGATTCGACTATCCGTACGCTTGGCGGACGTGTTTCTGCGCATCCCTTCCGCCACAACGCCCGAACGAATGTTGGCGGATATGCCGTCTTTTCCAGCTATCACTGCTCAAGATACAATACGAACACCGGCAGGCTGACCGAACAAATGTTCGTCGATGTCTTTCAGAATATCGCAGATTATCTCGGACCATCATAAGCCGTAGCCGTTGGCCTGAAGGTCAGCCCTTTTCCCGCAGGAGCCGAGCCTTCTGACGGTCCCAGTCCCGCTTCTTTTCCGTCTCACGTTTGTCATGCAGCTTCTTGCCCTTGCCGAGGGCAAGCTCGAGCTTCGCCCGGCCCCGGTCATTGAAGTAGATCTTCAGGGGTATAAGCGACATGCCTTCACGCTGGACAGCGCCAATCAGCTTGCGGACCTCACGCTTGTTGAGCAAAAGTTTGCGCCGCCGACGGGTCTCATGGTTGAAACGGTTGGCCTGAAGATATTCCGGCAGGTAGGAATTGATCAGCCAGATCTCTCCCCCCTCCTCCGTGGCATAGGACTCTGCAATATTGGCCTTGCCCTCGCGCAACGATTTGACTTCGGTGCCGGTCAGCACCAGCCCCGCTTCAAACGTGTCGATGATCTCGTAGTTGAAGCGCGCCTTGCGGTTTTCTGCAACAATACGCCGTTGTGGCTTGTCGCCGGCCTTCGACATGATAATCGACCGCTCTAGTTCAGAAGACCGGCATGGCGAAGGGCATCATCAATCGCGGAACGCGTTTCCGTTTCGATCGAAACGAGCGGCAGACGCTGCGTCTCTTTCATATGCCCCAGCTTGCTGAGTGCGTATTTCGTTCCACCCGGATTGGGTTCGATGAAGAGCGCCTTGTGCAGCGGCATGAGGCGATCCTGATATTCCAGCGCGGTCGCATAATCACCGCCAAGCATAGCTTCCTGGAACTGTGAACACAGCCGCGGCGCGACATTGGCTGTCACCGATATACAGCCGACGCCGCCATGGGCGTTGAAGCCCAGCGCCGTTCCGTCTTCTCCGGAAAGCTGGATAAAGTCCGCGCCGCAGGACAGGCGCTGTTCCGACACCCGGTCCATTTTCGCAGTGGCATCCTTGGTGCCGACGATGTTGGAAAAATCCGCAGCCAGCGAAGCCATCGTATCGACGCTCATGTCGATGATCGAGCGGCCCGGTATGTTGTAGATGAAGATCGGCAGCGAAACCGCATTCGCGATCGCCGCATAATGAGCATAAAGGCCGCGCTGGTTCGGCTTGTTGTAATAGGGCGTGACAACAAGCACCGCATCAGCACCGGCCTTTTCGGCGTGCTGGGCAAGATCAATTGCTTCACTGGTGTTGTTCGAGCCGGCGCCGGCAACGACCGGCACGCGTTTTTGCGTAACCTCGACGCACAGCTCTATGACGCGTTTGTGCTCGTCATGCGAAAGGGTTGGGGATTCGCCCGTCGTACCAACTGGCACCAGACCGTGGCTTCCCTCCGAGATTTGCCATTCTACAAAATTGCGGAACGCCGTTTCATCCAACGCACCGGCATCGTCAAATGGTGTGACCAATGCCGGAAGAGACCCCTTGAACATACTAGCTCCTGATGTGGCGGGCGACAGACCCGCACCTGCGTACAAAGCAGCGCAGCTAAGCCTGCGCGTGCAACAAAAAGCGCTGCACCATAGTCCCGACAAACCTTTGCCGCAAGCGGTGCGGTGCTACAAATTCGCCTGCCGTGGGCGGGCGGGACACATTTTGTTACAATAGCCGCTTCGCCTTGGAGGCATAACTTTTGGTTAACTTTCTTTTCATGGATCTTTGGCACTCTTAGGGACTGTATGTGCGTTGCGTTGCGGGCTGATTTCTGCCCCATTTTGAGGAATAATGTTCCCATGTTCAGATTGGCGTTCACGACATTTTTGGCTGCATCCGCAAGCTTGGGTTCCGTCCAATTATCAAACGCCGAGAGCGGCTTGTCCTATGTGCCGGTGCCCAAGGTGCGCCCGGCAGGCGCTCAGCAATTCGCCCAGGACGCGGCCGCTTCATACGATCATACCTCATCGATACAGCGCGGCGACAATCCGGCAGTAGCACCCGGCCAGCTCAAGAAAGGGCTTGACGCGCTGACCGATGACGAGATTGCCAGAGCCCGCCAGATACGCGATTCCATGCCGGCCGGCTCACTGGACCGCCACGTCCTGACCTGGGCCATTGCGGTCTCAGGCGCCAGGGGCGTGCCGTCGTCTGAAATCGCAGCGGCCGCCAACGAACTGGCACATTGGCCGGGACTGTCGGTGCTTCGGCGCAATTCGGAGCGAGCGCTGTCGCGCGAGGGCGCCTCTGCAACACAGGTGGTAGCGGCGTTCGGCACGACCAAGCCCGAGACACTCGAGGGCGCGATAGCACTTGCCCGCGCACTCAGGATGACCGGACAAAATGAACGGGCCGCCGCAACCATCGCCCCAATCTGGCGCACTGAAACGCTCGACAAGGGCAAAGAAAAACTGATCCTGAAAGAGTTCTCCGGATTGCTCACAAAGGCCGATCACAAGCGCCGCATGGATATGCTGCTGTACCGGGATCGCATCACCCAGGCCGGAAGGGTCAATGCGCTGGCCGGTGCCCAGTCGCTTTACAAGGCCCGCGCGGCAGTTATCCGCAAAAGTTCAAGCGCTGCGAAGCTGCTCAAGGCCGTGCACCCGAGCTGGCACGACGACCCGAGCTATCTTTTTGCCCGCATCGCCTATCACCGGCGAAAGAAGGACTACCAAACGGCAGCCAATCTGCTTCTTCAGGCCCCACGGAATGCCGATGCGCTGGTCAATACCCACGAATGGTGGGTGGAAGGCCGGATCGTCTCACGCGCCCTTGCCGACAAGGGCGATTTGAAAACCGCCTACAAGGTCGCAGCCCATCACCTTTCAACCCGTCCGGTGGATATCATCGAAGCCGAATGGCATGCCGGCTGGTACGCGCTTCGCGGTTTTAAAGATGGCAAGACGGCGGCAATTCACTTTGACAGGGTGCTGAAAACGGCTACCCGTCCGCTTTCCGTCTCGCGTGCCTATTACTGGCTTGGCCGCGCAGCAGAGGCCGGCGGCCCCGGCAACGCGTCGGACTATTTTGCTCAGGCAGCGAATTTTCCCGCGACCTATTACGGGCAACTGGCTGCGGCCAGGATCGGCCGCACGGGGCTGAACGTACGCTACCCTTCGCCAACGCCGACCGAGCGGAGCCAGTTTGCATCGCGCGAGTCTGTTCGGGCCATCCAGCGGCTGAATTCCGTCGGCCATCCCAAACGTGCGCGCGCGCTTTACATTGCGCTTGCCCGAGAACTTACCAATCCGGGTGAGCTGGCGATCCTGTCTTCAATGGCAGAAAAACTGGGCGAACACCGTTTGTCACTTCAGATCGGAAAAATAGCCTTTTATCGCGGATTGGACGTCGCGGCTCTCGCTTTTCCGACCGGTGTCATTCCAAGCAGCGCCAATATTTCCGGGTCGGGCAAGGCGCTGGCCTATGCAGTGGCGCGTCAGGAGAGCGCATTTGACAAGGCTGCGGTTTCGAAGGCCAATGCCCGCGGCCTCCTGCAATTGCTGCCACGCACCGCCAAAGTCGTGGCCAGGAAGCACGGCCTTGCCTATTCCAAAGCCAAACTCACACGCGATGCCGGATACAACGCGACGCTCGGAGCGCACTATCTCGGTGAGCATATTGCCGATTTCAACGGCTCTTACGTTCTGACTTTCATTGCCTATAACGCAGGTCCGAGCCGCGCGACGCAATGGATTGAGAAATATGGCGATCCGCGCGGCAAGGATATCGACTTCATTGTCGACTGGGTCGAGCAGATACCCTTTACCGAAACACGCAACTATGTTCAGCGCGTCATGGAAAACTACCAGGTCTACAAGACAAGGCTGGGCCAAAAATCTGACATTGTATCCGATCTGCGCCTCGGACGGCGCTAGCCTGAATAGCTAAACCGGGTTTGCTTTGCCGGCTGTTTGCCGTATTTCAACAGGCGACGAAAACTCCGCACGGGAAGATCAATGACGAAAGACGCGCAAGACACGCGTACGGATTCCGGTTTTGATCAGGTCTATTTCACCGCAAGCGACGGGCTCAGACTTGCCGCGCGCGACTATGGCCGAGGCAGGCCCGGCACAGAAAATCGCGACACGGTCGTTTGCCTGCCGGGTCTTACCCGCAATGGCGGCGACTTTCATTATCTTGCCTTGATCCTCTCGCAAAGCGAGGTAGCGCCGCGGCGGGTCGTCTGTTTCGACTATCGCGGGCGCGGCCTTTCGGAGTGGGACCGGGAAAAGGCCAATTACAACATTCAGATCGAGACCGACGATCTGCTTGCCGGCTGCGCTGCCCTTGGTGTCAAACACGCCGCCTTTATCGGCACCTCGCGCGGTGCGCTTATCATCCACGTGCTGGCTGCAGTACGGCCGAGCATGATGGCGGCAGCAATTTTAAACGATGCGGGCCCGGTCGTTGAAGGCGCCGGGCTGGCGCAGATCATGGCCTATCACGACCGCATCAAGGCTCCCGGGAGCCTCTATGAACTCGCCATGAAACTGAAGGCAATGCAGGGCACGGCATTTACGGCGCTTTCGGACGCCGACTGGAATGATCTGGCAGAAGCGAGTTTCGAGGAAAAGGACGGCAAGATATCGGCCAAATTCGACCCGGCGCTCATAGAGATGCTCAGGGCTATCGACCTGAACAGCCCGCTGCCAACCCTTTGGCCCCAATTCGAGGGCCTTCGAAACATCCCCTTGCTGACAATCCGCGGCGAAAACTCTTCGCTTCTGACGGAGGCGACCGTCGACGAAATGGCAAAACGTCACCCGGCAATGCGCCGGTTTACCGCGCCCGGTCAGGGACACGCGCCGCTTTTGCATATCGGCGAGTTGCCCAAGGCCATCGGGTCTTTCCTCAATAATGCGGGAAAACCCCGCCGGCGCTAGTGACTGTCGCGCGGCACTCCTTTTGACGCAATGCGCTGATATTTGACGGCGCTTTTCAGCACCATGCCTTCCGACAATTGATCGACATCGGCGCGCTGCAATTCCTGCCACGGCGTTTGTGAAGCCGGATACTGATATCCGCCGGCAGCTTCCAGCTCGCTGCGGCGGCGCGCAAGCTCCTCATCGGTAACCAGCATATCGGCACTGCCCTTGCGCAGGTCGATGCGGACCCGGTCGCCGGTCTTCAAGAGCGCAAGACCTCCGCCTGCTGCGGCCTCGGGTGAAGCGTTGAGGATCGACGGCGAACCAGAGGTTCCCGACTGGCGCCCATCGCCGACACAGGGCAACTCGTTGATGCCTTTTTTCAGCAAATAGTCCGGAGCGCGCATGTTCACCACTTCTGCTGCGCCCGGATAGCCGATCGGACCGGTGCCGCGTATGAACAGCACGCAGTTCTCGTCTATGGCCAAGGAAGGATCGTCAATACGGTGGTGATAGTCCTCCGGTCCGTCAAATACGATGGCCCTGCCCTCAAAGGCTTCCGGATCCTCCGGGTTTGAAAGATACCGGCTGCGAAATGCATCGGAAATAACGCTGAGTTTCATGACGGCTGAATCAAACAGATTGCCGCGCATGACCTTGAACCCGGCATTGTCCTGCAGCGCGTTGGCAAAATCGCGGATAACATCGCCGTCCTGGCGCACGGCATCGCGGCAATTGTCGCCGATGCTCTGTCCGTTGGCAGTTACGGCGCCCTCATTGATAAGCCCGTGCCTGATCAATTCGGCCGTCACCGCGGGCACACCCCCTGCCCGGTGGAAGTCCTCACCGAGATATTTTCCGGCCGGCTGCAGATTGACGATCAGGGGAATGTCGTGTCCGCGTTTTTCCCAATCATCGACGGTCAGCTCAATGCCGACATGGCGGGCAATCGCATTGATGTGTATCGGCGCGTTTGTCGAACCGCCAATGGCGGAATTGACGGCGATGACATTCTCGAAGGCTTCGCGCTTCATGATGTCCGAGGGTTTGAGATCCTCGTGGACCATGTCGACAATGCGCTTTCCGGTGCGGTATGCGATCTGCCCGCGCTCGCGATAGGGTGCCGGGATAGAGGCGCAGCCCGGCAACGACATGCCAAGCGCTTCGGCCAGGGAATTCATGGTCGTCGCGGTGCCCATCGTGTTGCAGTATCCGGCTGACGGGGCTGAATCGGCGGCCATTTCGGTGAACTCTTCATAATCGATTTCGCCTCTGGAAAGCAGCTCGCGCGCCTTCCAGATAACGGTGCCGGATCCGCACCGGTCACCCTGGAACCAGCCATTGAGCATCGGACCTCCGGAAAGCACGATCGACGGAATATCCACCGTTGCGGCCGCCATCAGGCAGGCAGGTGTCGTCTTGTCGCAACCGATCGTCAGAACCACACCGTCAATCGGATAGCCATAAAGAACTTCCACAAGCCCGAGATAAGCCAGGTTTCTGTCAAGCGACGCCGTCGGACGCTTGCCCGTCTCCTGTATGGGGTGAACCGGAAACTCGATGGCAATGCCGCCCGCCTCGCGAATTCCCTCACGGACACGCAGGGCAAGCTCGAGATGAGGCCGGTTGCACGGTGAAAGATCTGAACCGGTCTGGGCGATGCCGATAATGGGTTTTCCCGACTGAAGTTCTTCGCGTGTCAGCCCGTAATTGAGATAACGCTCCAGATAAAGGGCCGTCATGTCTGGATTGTCGGGGTTGTCAAACCACTCACGAGACCGCAGTCTGCGACCATCGCGATTGCTGCCAGTACCCATTTTCAGCTCCATCGGTTTTGCATTCGCACTCTTATTACCGCTTTCGAAAGGGGTTGCCAGAGAAACTTCCATATAAAGCGATGTGATTCCGGATGGTGGAATCAAGTGGACGCTTACCACCATTCAATATGAAAGTGTTTCAGGTTTTTTGTGAGTGGATTTACGCAAACGAGCGATTAGGTTCTCCATCGATCCGACGCGTAACCAGTGACAACGGAGAAAAGCATGGCTTCCTTGCTTCTGAAGAATGCCGACATGCTGGTTACGATGGATCCCGATCGGCGGGAACTGGACGGGGGCGGCCTTTACGCGGAAGACGGGATCATCAAGCAGGTTGGTGCGAGCGACACGCTGCCCAAAAGTGCGGATCGGGTAATCGATGCCTCCGGACAGATCGTGTTGCCGGGTTTCGTCAATACCCATCACCATCTCAACCAGACATTGACGCGAAACCTGCCGGCCGCCCAGAACAACAACCTGTTTCCGTGGCTTCAGGCGCATTACCGGATATGGGCAAAGACCGGTCCCGAGGCGTCGCGAACCAGCGCCCTCATCGGTTTGGCGGAACTTGTCCTTTCGGGCTGCACAACGGTTTTCGACCACTCCTACCTTTTCAGAAGCGGCAACAAGGTCGACTATCAGATTGAAGCCGCCAGCGATCTTGGCGTGCGCTTTCATGCCAGCCGCGGCTCCATGTCGCTCGGTGAATCGAAGGGCGGATTGCCGCCGGACGAATGTGTCGAACTGGAAGACGATATCATCGCGGACAGTATCCGCGTCGTCGACCGCTACCATGACGCGGGACGCGGATCCATGACCCGCATTGTGCTTGCCCCCTGCTCGCCATTTTCCGTATCTGAAAACCTTCTCAAAGAGACAGCGGTTTTGGCGCGCGACAAGAACGTGATGCTGCACACGCATCTCTGCGAAACGCTAGACGAGGAGCGTTACACGCTGGAACGCTTCGGCAAGCGCCCCGTCGAGTGGATGGAAGGCCTTGACTGGCTGGGCGACGACGTGTGGTTTGCCCACGCCATCCATGTGGATGACGAGGAAATTGCCAAATTCGCCCATAGCGGCTGCGGAGCAGCACATTGCCCGTGCTCCAATATGCGGCTCGCTTCCGGTATCGCGCCGATCAAGAAATATGTGAAAGCCGGCGTCAAAGTCGGCCTCGGGGTCGATGGTTCGGCCAGCAACGACGCGTCCAACATCCTTCTGGAAGCCCGACAGGCAATGTTGCTGGCGCGGTTGCAAATGGCGCTGCTGCCGCCTGAGGGACCGCGCAAGCATTTCCTGTTGTCACAATCCCATCCGCTTCGTGCCGATGAATGGATGACTGCCCGCCAGGCGCTGGAACTTGCGACGCTGGGCGGCGCTTCGGTGCTTGGCCGTGACGACATCGGCTCTCTGGAAGAGGGTAAATGCGCCGATTTCTTCACGCTTGACCTCAACACGATTGCCTATGCCGGTGCGCTGCACGATCCGGTCGCCGCGGTCCTCTTCTGCGCCCCGCAAAATGCCCGCCATACGGTTATTCACGGCAAGATTGTCGTCGAGGATGGGGAGATTTCGACGATGGATATGGCACCGGTCATCGAGGCCCACAACCGCTACAGCCGTCAGCTTGCTGACAGCGTGTGAGCCCGGCAACCGTCGGAAAAACAATTTCAGCATTTGTCGGTGCCGGCTCTTGTAGTTGCACAATTTAGGAGTAATACACCCACGCGCAACCGTGAGAGAAGACACGCAATGAACGTAGCCATATTGCCTTATGAATACCGCCTCAAGGGCAGGCTGGCGAACGTGCCACTCAAGGCGCTTCGATGGCCGCTTGGCGATGTTGAAAGAACCGGCACGGTCGGCGATCTTGGTCCGGACGATCACATCATCATCTATCCGCGTTCGAAGTATTTCCTGGATCCCCGCTCCGGAGTGAAATGCAACATCTCGCTGCTCATTGCGGAGCCCTATGCCGTCCAGCGGCGCAACTACCTCAGCGCCATCGCCCTGCAGAAGCGGTTTCATCGCATCATTACCCATCGCCCCTCGATGGCGCGGTGGGCGGCAAACGCGCTGGTGATGCCCTTTGGCGGCGGATGGGTGGAGACGAGCGACCTCGAACCGGTTGAAAAGACGCGCAACATGTCGCTGATTGCGTCGGCCAAGACCGAGCTGGAAGGCCACGCATTGCGCCACAAGATCGCTAGCTGGTGCAATGAAGCCGGTCAGGATGTCGACCTGTTGGGCCTTGCCTACAAACGCATCGACCGCAAGGAAGACGGGCTGCTTCAATACCGCTACACCGTTGTTATCGAAAACAGCCGGGAAGAAGGCTATTTCACTGAAAAGCTCGTGGACAGCCTGTTGTGCGACACACTGCCGATCTACTGGGGCGCGCCCGATATTGGCCGCTACTTCGATATGGAAGGCATGGTCGTGTGTCAGTCGGAGGATGAATTGAAGCAGGCAATCCTCAACGCAACTCCACTACACTACAGGCAAAAACAAGCAGCCATTGCCCGTAACCACGAGTTGGCGCTTGCCTATGTCGATTATGAAAAAAACGCCGCCGAACGGCTGGCGCGGGCGGCCTGATCATCTGATCAGGCGGGCGCCTGGTGACGTTTGGAAAGTCGCGCAATGTTCTTGCGGTAAGCCAGTCGCCTGACCTCGCGGTTGGCGCGATCAATCAGCGTCTTTTTATTGCCGATCGTGCTGCCGCCGGCAGCCTGCGTGCAATCCGACAGACCCGAAGGTGATACGACTAGCGGCGCGATGCCGGTGATCCAGTGCATCTGCAGGAACGTATCGACCGGGCGGTCGAAGACCTCGGTCAATTTCAGGAGGCGTTTGGCGGCCTCTTGGCTAATGAGCTGACCAGACAGGCGCAGCGGCGTTACAGATGGTTTGAGAAGCCTCGTTCCATTGTGCTCGGCAACGACTTTGGCGTTTTCAGGAGCGGCGCGTACAGGAAGCTGAATATAACCGGCCTGCGCAATATGCCGTTCGGCAAAAGCGATTGCGGTTTCAGCCACAGCCGCATCCAGTGCGGCATCGTCCTCGAAAACGAGCCCGTAGGACAGCCGCTCTTCCACAATTTTTTTCCAGCACAGACGATGGCTCTGAAAACAGCCGATTTCAGCAGGGCGCAGTTTGAACGGATATCGCGGACTGAAGAGGTCCTGATGATAGATTTTATCGATTTCAGCCGCCGACAGCTCCTTGCCGTCAACCGCATCGACGATCTCGGCCTGCGTCGGACAAGCTTTCATCAAGCCGTCCACATAGGGTGCGCGCCCGGTGGCGCGCGCCAGATGGATGATGAAGGCCTTTTTTTTCATGGGCCGTTTTATTCTCCGACGCTACTGCCTTTGGGTGTGACCGCACAAACGGGCAGTGTCAAGACAGATGCGCCGGCATTCGCCAATTAGCCGCGATTATGTGGCTGGTTCCAGTCGACCAACGGCCCTGCCGGTACTATTCCGAGGGGGTTGCGCAAGGGGCTCGGCGAGAAATACCCCTGCTTGTAGACCTCGAAACGGACGGTGTCCGCAACACCCGGCATCTGATAGATATCGCGGGCATAGGCCCACAGATTTGGATAGTCCTGCAATCGCCTGATATTGCACTTGAAGGCGTAGTGATAGGCAACATCGAAACGTGCGAGGGTTGGAAACAGCCGAAGATCACACGCAGTAAAGCGCTCGCCTGTCAGGTAGCGGGTCTTTCCCAACTGGTCTTCAACCGCATCGAGTGTCTCGAACACCTCGTAAACCGCCCGGTCGTAGGCCTCCTGGGTGCGGGCAAAGCCTGCTCTGTAGACACCATTGTTGACGGACCGGTAGATGCGTTCATTCCACGTCTCTATATCCGCCTCGAGGTCGCGCGGAAACAGCTCGGCACCCTGATCGAATGCGGCATCGAGCATGCGCACGATATCGGCGGATTCATTGCTGACAGCAACCGCGCGTTCAAGATCCCACAGGACCGGCACGGTGACCCGTCCCGTATAGGCGGGCCTGACGCGTGCATAGACATCATGCAGGGCCGCGACACCAAGCACGCCGTCCGCGAACTGACCCTCTTTATCGAAAACCCAGCCATCGTCCGTGCGGCGCGGGGCGGCAAACGAAACGCTTATCGCATTCTCGAGCTTCTTAAAAAGACACGTCAGAAGCGCGCGGTGTGCCCACGGGCAATTCCAGGCAAGGAAAAGGTGATAGCGCCCATCTTGAGCTGCAAACCCGCCCTCGCCGGTCGGCCCGGGTGAACCGTCCCTGGTTATCCAGTTGCGGATCGTGCTCTTGGCCCGCTGAAATTCGCCGTCTTCCCTTGAATCGGGTTGTGGATCCTGCGGAAGATAGACACCGTTCAACATCAGTCCCATGCGCGTCCTCCAATCGGCACCTTCAACTAGCGCATCCTGCAGTCCAATCAAGCGCACAAGTCACCAGACGGACGCCGTTGGCGGGAAAATTGCCGGTGGCCGCCAGCCGGCCAAGACCGCCGATCATTGAGCCTGTCTTTGTCAGTCCGCTTTTTTTGCTGCACGCGGCAGTAGGTGAATTTCCAAAGATGGCCAGTTTCAGGATTTGCAATCTATCCAAAAACCCGGATTTGGAATTTCATTTCCTGTCGACCCCCGAAATATCGCGTATTCAAAGGTATTGTCAGGAGAACACTGATGGACTTCGTTCCACTGATCGATTTTGCTGGAGAACCACAGACCCTGGCCCTGGTCGGGCTGGCGCTCGGAGCTGCCTTCGGCTTTCTGCTTGAGCGGACCGGATTTTGCACACGCTCGGCGGTTCTCGAGGCCGTGGCCGGCAGCATTTCAGCCAAGCTGCCCATGTGGCTCATAGCCTTTGCAACGGCAATCATATCCGTCCAGCTCATGGTTTTTTATAGCGTCATTGACGTTTCCGAAACACGGTTCTTTTCAACAGCGCAGAGCCTTTCGGGCGCCGCTATCGGCGGCGGCCTGTTCGGCATCGGCATGGTGCTGTCGCGCGGCTGCGCCAGCCGGCTTCTGGTGCTCGGCGCATCCGGTAATTTGCGCGCCATCTTTTCCGTGCTCGTGCTGACTGTCGTTGCCTGGGCGACCTTTCAAGGACCGCTGGTACCGCTTCGCAATTCGCTTGCGGGGCTGCTCTCGACGGTCTCCCTAGGCACCAATGATTTTGCGGCGTTGACCGGGTTCAATCTGTCGGGACCATTATTCGGAGCGGTTGCAGCGGTTGTTGCCGTAGTCGTTGCGGCCCGCACGCGGCTTTCGTCGCTGCTTGCAGCTAGCGGCTTTGCCATCGGCGCGCTGATTTCGGCCGGATGGTATCTTTCCTATTCGCTGTCGACGCAGGTTTTCGAACCCATCCAGGCCGAGAGCCTTTCCTATATGCGCCCGCTCGCCAACAGTCTGAACTACGCCGCAAGCGGCGGCGATGAGAGTTTTCTTTCCATGGATATCGGCATCATTGCCGGAACGGTGCTTGGAGCGCTCGTGTCATCCGTTTTGTTTGGCAGTTTTCGCGTCAGCACGTTCAGCGAACCCGGAACGCCGCATTTCCTGCGCTATGCTGCCGGCGCCGCTCTTATGGGCTTTGGCGGCATACTGGCTGTCGGGTGCACCATCGGCGCCGGCCTGACCGGTGGATCGGTGCTTGCCGTCAATTCGCTCCTGGCGCTGATCGCAACGCTCGGCGCCGGAGCCGCTGCCGGCTACCTGCTGGAGGTCAGAACGGGCACAGGCAACACCGGCACCAGCCTGGCGCCGGCTGAATAGCTACGGGCGAACCACTGTATAGCCGTCGGCGTCAAGCTCCATGATGGACACCACGCCGGCGGGAACGACTTCCGCAAAATCGAAGAGCGGCACGTCCTTGCCCGATTTCTTTTGCATTGCCGTACGGGTGTTGTTGCAGGCGTGAAATTCGACATTCGGCATGCTTTCGCCAAAGGACATCATCCGGTCCTTCACCGGCGATGTATCGGGACGGAGCATGTGCAGCCCGGCATTGAAAGCGACGATCTTGATATCAACCTCCTCGCCGAGGCCCGAATAATGCCGGGCAACATTGGCGGCAACGTTGAGCACGGTGTTCATTTTCTGCGGATCATTGTCGCTGATCTGCAGCACCAGCTTATGCGTGCCATCCCCGGCCAGTGCCGCGGTGGATATGGCCAGCATCGCAAAAAGTGCAATGATCGTACGGTGTATGATTTTCATGTATCCCTCCTCTTGTCTTTTCTTCGATGGAAACCTTCATTATATTCAATTATTCATATGATAGAATATAATTAGCAGCCCGATGACGCGATTGTTATTCCAACAGAACGCTTTGTTGGCGCCCGGCGCAAGCACAGGAGATTGAATATGATCCGGAACTTCCTGCAGACCACCTGGAGCGCAGTCACAATAGCGACAGCCATAGTCGGCATGCCCGCGGTCGCGGCTGCCTCCGATGTCACGGAATACATCGCCGAAGCGCCGTTTGAAGATGTCCGCCAGGATCTTGGCGATGCCGTCATCAACCGCGGATACAAAATCGACTACGAGGCATATATCGGCGAGATGCTGGAGCGGACCTCTGCAGATGTCGGCGGCAAGAAGGAAATATACAAGAACGCGGAGTTCATCCAGTTCTGCTCGGCTGTCCTGTCACGCGCGGCCATGGAAGCGGATCCGGCCAATATCGCCTATTGTCCCTATGTACTTTTTGCCTATGAGCTGGCCGATGAGCCCGGCAAGGTGCATGTGGGATTTCGGCGATTGGACGAACGGGGCAGCGAAGCTTCGAAAGCCGCCCTTGCCAAGGTAAACGCACTGCTCGATGAAATCGCCCGAGAAGCGACGGAATAAAAAAATAGCCTCCACGGAATTAATCCGAGGAGGCTTTAGTTTCGGGAGGATGGTTCTAGTCAATCGCGCCGGCGCCGCCTTCTTCGTCACCGTCGGGCGTTACATCAAGCACCCGCGCGCGCATTACGACCGTAGCCGGCTCGGGCTTGCAGTCGGACATGCAGGGTTCGTCGGTGGTGCTGTATTGCGGTTCTTTTTCCCGGTCGTCCATGAAGAAGTTTTTCTCGTTCGGAAGCCGGATCTCGGCGAAATTCTCGTTCGACAACTCGAATTCCTCATCGGTGACGACATCGTTCAGGTAAAGCAGATACGCCGTCAGGGCGTAAACATCGTCATCCGACAGAGACTGGGCATTGCCGAACGGCATGGCCCGGTTCACATAGTCATAAACCGTCGAAAGATAAGGCCAGTAGGAGCCTATCGTTTTTTCCGGGCGCTCCTCGGTCAAGGTCCCCTGCCCGCCGGCCAGAACCGGCCAGCGCCCTTCACCTTCTCCGAAGGATCCGTGACAGACGGCGCACTGCTCGTCGTAGATCGCACCGCCCTGCGCCACGGTACCCTTGCCAACTGGAAGACCGGTGCCGTCCGGCCGCACATCGATATCCCAGGCCGCGATTTCAGCAGGCAGGGCCACACGGCCGAGATGATAGGTTCCGTGATCTGGCACGTCGGCGCCCGCAGCCGGTGCTGCAATGGCGACCTTTTGCTCCTTGGGTTCCTCGTTTTCAGGCTTTGCGGCTTCGGCAGCCTTTTCAACAGGCTCTTCACCTTCCACTGAGAACGTCTTCAGATAGGCAATGATATTGACGACATCCTTGTCCTTCTTCAGCCCGGCAAAGGCCATCTTGGTTCCCTTTAAGAAGGCTTTCGGCTTTTCGAGATATTTGCCGACGCTCTCGTCATCCCAGACGAGGCCCTCGACCCCGGCCGATTTCATGGCCTTGGAATATTTGAAACCGTCAATCGAGCCTGCCGTTCGTCCGAACAGATCGTTAAGCTGAGGGCCAACCTTGTTTTTGGCGTTATCGCCAACGGCGTGGCAGGATTTGCACTTCCTGAATACCTTCTCACCTGCCTTGATGTCCTCAGCAGGCGCGGGCGATGTGGCAAGGATTGCAAGTCCAGCGGCAGCGCTGAGGAGTTTAAGAGATTTCGACATTTTCAGTCTCTCCGTTCGAACGCACCTGCCAGGTCTGGATGCCATTATTGTGGTAAATCGAGTTCTCTCCGCGAACGGCTCTCAGCGCATTCTTGGTCGGCTGGATGTTGCCGAATTCGTCCATTGCCCGCGATTGCAGGAGGAGTTCAGATCCGTCCCAATCGAATTCGTAGTAGAACCGGTGCAGCGATTTCGAAAGGCTCGGACCGTCGATCCGGGCACTGTGCCAGTTGCGGCCGCCGTCAATAGAGATATCGACGCGCTTGATCTTGCCGTGACCCGACCAGGCAAGGCCGGTCAGCACCGTGTGTCCGCGACCATGCAGTATGGGTGCCTGCGGACTTGGATTCGTGATTACCGACTTGACATCCATCGTCCACGTGAATCGGCGCGCCTTGCCGTCGGCCATGAGATCGGTGTATTTCGACGTTTCCTCGCGGTGATGCCAGGGCTGATCGCCGACCTCGATGCGGCGCAGCCACTTGACCCACATATTGCCTTCCCAACCCGGAACCACCAGGCGCACCGGATATCCCTGCTCGGGGCGCAGCGCCTCGCCGTTCATCTTGAAGGCAACGAGGCAGTCGTCGAGTGCCTTGTCGAGCGGAATCGAGCGCGTCATTCCCGAGGCGTCCGCACCTTCCGGCAGAAGCCACGCCGCGTTGGGCTTGAGACCGGCTTCCTGAAGGAGAAGCTTCAGCGGCACGCCTGTATACATGACATTGTGCACCATGCCGTGAGTGAACTGGCAGCCATTGAGCTGCGCGCCCCGCCATTCCATGCCGGAATTGGCTGCACATTCCAGGAAGTAGATCCTGTTTTCGCGCGGGAAACGCATCAGGTCCTGCATGGTGAAAACCAGCGGCGTATCGACAAGCCCGTGGATCATCAGGCGGTGGTCGGCCGGGCTGATTTGCGCCACACCACCATGGTGCCGTTCAAAACAAAGGCCGTTCGGGGTGATGATGCCGTCAAGTTCATGCAGCGGGGTGAAATTTACGGAAGAAACCGGATCCGCCGTCAGCCAGGCAACATCCCTGCGCACCACGTGCGCCTCAAACTCCGACGGCACACCATAAGGTGCCGCATCAACACCATCGCCGAGCACCTGGTTCCATTCCTGGACCTCTGTAATCAGAGGGTCCGGAGTGGCAGAAGACGCGGTTCTTGCGCCGAGCGTCGCTGCGGCCAGTCCGCCGGCGGCTGTTATGCCGCCACGCAAAAACCGGCGCCGGTCGGCATTCAGATCGGTTTTGTCCATTGGCTGATCGGACATGGTTCCTCCCACCATCAATACATTCAATTATTCATATATATTATTTTATGAGACCGGTCCAGCCCAATCGATCCATTTTCCGGGTTGTCAATTGGTCGCACACAGGGTCAATCGGCAACCGGAAAACGAGCGCAAACGGCACCCCTATTCGGGCTGGCTGCCGATGCGGACAGCCGCATCGTTCAGGCGCAAATCCGGTAACCGATCGGTTTGAGGACCGCAGCTACATGCCCGCGACCTTGACCGCATCGTTTTTAGGCAGGTTCACGGTGCCAAGACGGCTGATATAATTTTCCATCAGGTCGTAGATTGCGGGACCCTCGACACCTTCATTCACCGATGCCCAACCGGCAACGACATAGCTGCGGTTCGGGTCGATCGGCTCGCCGGTCTTCAACATGGTCATGTTGGAAATGCGGCTGCCGATGTTTTCCTTCGGTGCGCAGGTGTAACCCATGCCGCCAACCCGGACCATGTCTCCGCCCTGCTGGAAGAACGGGTCCTTGTTGAACAGATTGTCGCAAACGTCTTCCAAAATCTCCTTGACCTGGGCGCCGGTGAATTCGAGACGGTAGACCGACGGATAGTTCATCGAGGTCTGGTTGTAGAGTTCGTCAACGGTGATGTCCTGACCGGGAAGAAGTGTCGTGCCCCAGCGAAATCCCGGGCTGAAGGAGAGTTCGGCGTCGCGTTCCTCAATCATGCCTTGGCAGATCAGATCGTCCCAGGTGCCGTTGAAATTGCCGCGCCGGTATAAAAGCCCTTCCGTCTTGCCGATGACACGGCTGCATTCCGCCTCGTAGGGCGCCCTCACCTCATCGATTTTCGCCGCCATTTCCGGGTCGGGCATAATCACATCCGAAAAGACCGGGATCAGCGTTGAGTTGTAGTCGACCACCTCGCCGTTTTTCACGTCGAGATCCACCCGGCCGAGATATTTGCCGTGCGAACCCGAAGACAGGACAAGCGTCTTGCCGATTTTAATGGCTTCCGGTACCGCATCATGCGTGTGGCCGGTCAGGATGACATCAATGCCGCTGACCACTGTCGGAAGTTTCTGATCGACGTCGAAACCGTTGTGGGAAAGAAGAACAACGATCTCGGCACCCTCGTCGCGCGCGGCATCGACATTTTCCTGAAGCACCTCCGGACGGATACCAAAGGACCAGTTGGGGATCATCCAGCGCGGATTTGCAATCGGCGTATAGGGCATGGCCTGTCCGATGACAGCGACCTTGTGGCCGCCCTTTTCGAAAAGGGCCGTATGTTCGAAAACCGGCTCGTCCCATTCGGTGTCGAAGACATTGCCGCCGAGGAACGGGTAACCCATCTCGTCGGCCAGTTCGAGGACGCGCTCCTCCCCGAAGGTGAATTCCCAATGGCCGACCATTGCGTCGGGCTTCAGAAGCTTCATGCAGTCGACCATGTCCTGGCCCTGCGTCTTGAGCGAGCTGTAGGAGCCCTGCCAGGTGTCGCCGCCATCGAGGAACAGAACCTTGTCGTCGCCGCGCTCGGCACGGATCGCCTTGACGAGCGTTGCCGTGCGGTCGAGGCCGCCAAGCCGTCCGTAGGCGCGGGCCATATTGACGTAATCGACCATGGTGTGGGCATAGGCGAGCGGCGAACCTTCGGCGATGCCGAAATGTTTCAGGAACTGTTTTCCAACCAGATGCGGTGGAATGCCTTCAAACGCGCCGACGCCGAAATTTTCAGACGGAGGGCGGAAATAGATCGGCTTGAGTTGTGCATGCACATCGGTGAAATGCAGCAGGGTAACATTGCCCTTTGCGTCGAATTTGAGCAGATCGTCCTGGGTGATTTTCTGCTGGGCCGCAACGCGGGTCAGCCCGCTGGTGTAGCCGGTTGTCGCAGCCGCCACGGCTGCCCACTGGAGAAAATCACGTCTTGAAAACATTTCTGCGTTCCTGCGATTGGCGGGATTTTGGTGAAAACCACCAATAATTCCCGAATTTGGATATAAAAAGGGCGGCGTTTGCCTTCAAACGCCGCCCCCATGATGGATCAGTTGCGTACAGCGGGTGTCTCGACTGCAAGTCCTTCGCCGCGCGAGGCAACGTAAAGCTCAAGAGCGATGAACTCGTCGGAGCCACGTTTGTAAGGTGTCGCCCGGATGTTCTGCATACAGCCCTTGAAACGACGATGGATGGATCCAAGGCCCGCCCATTTCAGCCGGTAGACCGGGAAGCCGTTGGTCTGGCCCTGGCTCAGATGGTCGGCGCGGATCATGTTTCCGTAGTTGTCCTCATGGCAGTTTGCGCAGGACATATCGAGCTGGCCTACGCGGGTATAATAAAGCTCCTTGCCTTTTTCATACCATGGGGTCATCTCGCCATCGGTTTGCACCTTGACCGGCGCGCCCCTGGACTGCAGGCCGATCAGCGCCGTCATGTTGAGCATTTCCTTGGCTTCCCATTTCCATGGGTCTGCCTGCATGCGTTCGGTGCGGCACTCGTTGATGATGTGCTCCAGCGTCTCGGGCTTGCCGGTGCTGGCATTCCATCGTGGCAGTGCGGCACGCAGACCTTCGAATTCCTCAGGACCGCCCTCGTGACAGGATGCGCAGGACTTGCCCGCGGCCCCTTCCACGGTCTCGAACTGATCCAACGCCTGATCCACAGCGACGAATGCGGGATTTTCAAAGTCATCCATCTGCAGCGCCTGCGTCTCATCGCTGCGGAAACGCCAGCCGGAATAGACCTCGGTTAGCGGACCATCATCCTTGCCTTCTACGAATGTGGTGATTTTCTCACCTTCGATTGACAGTTCGTCTTCGTCAGGTCCAGCCTGAGCGGATGCCGTGATTGCCATGGATGCAGCGACCACGCTACAGACCAACACGCCCTTGTTTATCAGTTTCATTTTTATCCCTCCCGCCGAAGCACCTCACTGCATCCGGCAATTCAATAATTCCGAACGAAAGCGGTCAGTTTACTTTTATTGCTTTTTCCGTTTCGTAGACGCTGCCGTCGTCATCCGTCCAAACGAACTTGAACGTGCCGGGTTCATCCACCTTGGCTGAGAACTCGAAATAGGGATTGGCGGATATGGCCGGGTCGATGTCGCAGGAAAAAACAGGCTCGCCGTTAAAGAAGCATTCGAACTTGTTGATGATCTGCCGCGGGATGACCTCTCCCTTTTTGTCCTTGCGCTGACCGGATTCCATCTTGTGACTGATAAGGGTCTTGATGGTGATGACGTCGCCAGCGGAGGCTTTCTTGGGGACTTTTACGCGTGGTTTTGCTGATGCCATTTTCTTTTCCTCTAAAGCCGTTAACCGCCGCAACCGCCGATGGTCACCTTGACCTCGCGCTTGTCGATGTAAACTTTTCCGGTGCTCGTCTTGGCAACGGCCACAACGTTTTGCGTCTTGGCAAGCCGCATGCGGGTCGTCGCGGCAGCTTCACCGCTGCGCGGCGTGAAATTGAACGTCACAACTTCCGGGTTGGGATTGCCTTCGGCAAAAATCGCTACCGATTCCACATAGTCATCCTTGGTCATCGGGCTGTCGACGCTCACGGAAACGGGAACCGTATTGCCGTTTTCCGCAATTTCCGGCGCCTTCAGCGTGATGACGCCGGCTTCGGGTTGGGCACCACCGGAAAACGCCATGACGGCGGCATCCGTTTCGCCTGCCCCTGCCATTGCCGGAGCAGTGCGTGCGCCTGCAATCATCAGTGCAATCGCACCGGCCGAGAACGACATCGTTTCTCGTCTGGTCAGCTTCATACTTGATCTCCTTTTGCCGCAGCTATTCTTTAAGGGTCCGCAGATAGGCAATGACGTCCTCAACCTGCTCGGCCGTCAGGATCGTCTTGCCCTGGAACTTCTCCGCGGTCCGCACTCCGTTCTTCAACCGATAGAAGGACGGCATGATGGTTTCGTCACCAAAAACAACTTTCGAATTGATCATGATCGCCCGAAGTTCAGGCTCTTCCCAGCGATCCGCCACGCCATCGAGGGGCGGTCCGACCTCACCGTGGAACAGCTGCTCGTTCAGATCCGCATTGATGTGACAAGCAAGGCAGTTGCCCAGCTTGCGGTTGGCGAATATCTCCCGGCCTTTAGCCGGATCGCCGGCAGTTCCGGTGAGCGAAACAGCAACGACATCGTCCTTGAAAACAACATCATCGGGGTTAACCGATCCCGCAAATGCAAATGTGGGCAATGCAGTAATCAGCAACGCTCGTGATAGAATTGATCTTACAGACATGCTGTCGGTCTCCTCCCCCAATTGCGAATCAACGCATTTGTTCGTTTTTGTTGTTTGGATAAAAAGAACCTGCCTCCAACAGTTTCCAATACCCTAGAATCTTCCTAAACAATATCGGGCGAACAATCAATCCATAAATATGATTTTTTGAATGTTTCGTGTGAATCAAGACTATTCAGCGCCTAGCCGGCCGGCTTTTCGAAGCTCGTCAATGATGCGCGCGTGGTATTTCTGGAAGTGCTCTTCGCCCGCGTAGCCCTTTTCATTGACCCAACGGAACATATTCAAAAATGTCCACTTGCCAAATGCTCCAGGCATCTTGGCGACGGCGACTTCAGCGGCATTGCCTTCGGCCGGAGCCTCGTCGGGCAAGAACAGAATCGTCGGTGTGAAGACAACGCCCCATTTGCGCGCGGCTGTCTTTTCAGTCAGCACCTCGCCGTCGATATCGGTTACTTCCTCGTCGCCGAACATGTTGAACTGAACGACGTTGAAATTGGCTTTGATATAGTCGGCGACTTCGGGATCGCTCAGCAGTTCCTCGTGCATTTTGGCGCAATAGATGCAGCCGCGCTGTTCGAACACAATCGCAAGCCGCTTGCCGCTCTCACGCGCCGTTTCGATGTCCTCGCCGACGTCCTTGAAGGTAATTGAGAACCAGTCCTGCTTGTGCAGACCGTCCTCGCCCACCGAGGCCGCCGAAACCGGCATAGCGAGCATCAGGCTGATAAATATAGAAACAATGAATTTATAAAACACGGGGTTACCTCCTATCCGATATTGGCAAAGCCCGGAAACGTCTCAAGCAGCCATTGGGCGATGATCTGCATCTGACCGGTGATGAACAGGATGCCGGTCACGACCAGCAACCCGCCCATTGAGATTTCGATTTTGTGCATATGGCGCTTGAACCGGTTCGCCCAGCCTATGAACCGGCCCGCGAAGGCGCCTGCCAGGATGAACGGTATTCCGATGCCAAGCGAATACGTCGCCAGCAGTCCGGCACCACGGAAAATCGTATCCTCGGCACCGGCGACAAAGAGAATTGCGGCGAGCACCGGTCCGACGCAGGGCGTCCATCCGAAGGCAAATGCAAGGCCCATGACATACGCGCCAATGAGCCCGGCAGGCTTGCGCTGCACATCAACCCGCGCTTCGCGATACAACAGGCCGATGCGGAAAACGCCGAGGAAATGAAGACCCATTATGATGATCAGGATGCCGGCCATTATCGAGAGTGTGTCAAAATACCGCGCCAGAGACTGCCCTATGACGCTGGCCGTCGCGCCGAGTGCCACGAACACGGTTGTAAAGCCGGCAACAAACAGAACGGAAGACAACATGATGCGCCTGGCGGTGTCACGCTCGAGGCTCTCATCGCTCAGTTCCTGGAAGCTGATTCCGGCAAGATAGGCAAGATACGGGGGCACGATCGGCAGCACGCATGGCGAGACAAACGACAAGAGCCCTGCGACAAAAGCCGCGCCAAATCCTACATCCAACACTCTTTATTTCCTCGCCTTGAAAACCACCCATTCGGATTGTGAACAGGTTTCTGTTTAAATATGCAGTTTTTCGTATATATTGCAAACACGCTAATGAAAAAGCCGGGTCACATGCCGAAAAAAGCCCTTTCATACATCGGTTTCGCGACCGTTTATCTTTTTTCCTTCATGCCATCGGCGTGGAGCGCCGAACTGCTCATGCTTGAGCAGGACGGGTGTGTTTGGTGCGAGCGCTGGGATGAGGAAATCGGCGATATCTATCCAAAGACCGACGAATCCAAACTGGCGCCCTTGCGCCGCGTCGACATTGACGAGAAGTGGCCGGACGATTTGCAATTTGTCGCGCGCGAGGCTTTCACACCGACATTTGTACTGATCAACGACGGCGAGGAGATCGGCCGGATGCGTGGCTACGCAGGCGATGAATTCTTCTGGGTTCTGTTGGCGGAAATGCTGGAGAAACTGCCGCAATGACAATTCAGCCGCCTTCGGTCGACCGACTGGATAAAATATATCCAATGATATATATGTTGCGTTCAATTCGCGGCAACGAAACGGACACGGACATGTCACTTCCGAAACTGAAACCGGACATGGATGAAAATGACATGAAGGCACTGCTCGAGCAGGCGCGCAAGGCCAGCGAGCTCTTGAAAGCGCTTTCGCACGAGACACGCCTTCTCATATTGTGCATCCTGTCGGAGGGCGAGAAATCGGTCTCCGATCTCGAAGACATATTGTCCATGCCTCAGGCAACCGTTTCACAGCAGCTTGCACGCCTTCGCTTCGATCGCCTGGTAACGGCACGTCGTGACGGGCGTATGATATTTTACAGCATAGCAGACCAGGAAGTGTCTTCAGTTGTGGAGACGCTCTACGAACTGTTCTGCAAACCGGTGCGATAGCCCGAACCGATACCCGGCTATTTGAGGCCGGCTCAATAGACGGTTTGACGGTACTTGCACGGGGTCTGGGAGGAGCAACTGTTCGGTATCGATAACCCCTGGGGTCTGTCTGTGGCCGGCCTTATTGTCGGATGTGTGATGGGCTATGTCGCACGCCGCAATCACTTCTGCACCATGTCGTCGCTCGAACGGCACTGGTACGCCGGTGACAGTACCGGTATTCGATCATGGGTGCTTGCGGCCGCGGTGGCCCTTATCGTGACACAGGCCATGATCCGTATGAGTTGGCTGGACGTTACCGAGAGTGTCTATCTATCAGAACCCCTTCCCATAGCCGGAAGCATTATCGGCGGGCTGATGTTCGGCTTCGGCATGGCACTTGTCGGCACCTGCGGCTTCGGCGCGCTCATCCGTCTGGGTGGTGGAAGCCTGAGAGCTTTCGTGGTACTCGGTGCCATGGCCGTGTCGGCGCTCGCTGCAAGCCGCGGCATTATCGGGCATATCCGTGAGGCGGCTTTCGATCCGTTGTCCATCGATCTGGCCTCCGCCGGCGGCCAATCGATTGGCGCATTGGCAACAGCACTCACCGGCGTGGACTTGAACCTTGCCATTGCGATTGTCATCGGCGCAGCACTTTTGTTCTGGTCCTTGAAGGATGCATCTTTCAGGGAGGATCACGGCAAGGTGTTTGCCGGATTGGTGATCGGTCTTTGTATTGCGGCAGGCTGGTTTATTACAGCGTCGTTCAGCGAAACACTGTTCGAACCGGTGCAAATGGAAGCCGGCTCATTCGTCGCGCCGCTGTCCGACACTATGATGCAGATTGTCACCGTGACACGGGAGCTTCCCGACTATGGTGTGGGGCTCGTCGTCGGCGTTCTGGCGGGCGCAGCGTTTGCAGCCTGGCGCGCTGATGATGTGCGCTGGGAAGCGTGCGATGACGCACGCGAACTCGGCCGCCACCTGCTTGGTGCATTTCTCATGGGTACAGGCGGCATATTCGCGCTCGGATGTACAATCGGTCAGGGCGTCAGCGCCGTGTCGGTTATGGCAATCTCGGCACCCATTGTCATGGTAAGCATCGTCATCGGTGCGCGTATCGGCCTTGGCGTCATTGTTGAGGGCTCGGCATTCGGCTTCCTGTTCGGCCATCGCAGCAGCCCCGCGGAATAGGCCCCTACCCGGCTATGAACCGGTAGCCGGCGCCGTTCGTTTCGACAGTTCCAATTCCGGATTCAGGCAGATGGAAGCCGACGACCTGCGCTTTGTCTGAGGCCAACCGGTCCAGAAGGCGTCGACGTGTTTCGATGCCCTTTTGTGCGTCCTGGTCCGAACCGCTCGCCCAGCCAGGCCGTTCGAAGGAGATGAGATTGGCTACAGCATCGCCCAGGATCATTACGCTATTCGAACCGTCGTGGGCCGCAAACGAGGTGTGTCCAGGCGTGTGGCCAGCGGTGTCGACCGCCTCGACACCGGGCACGACTTCCGCGCCGTATTCGAACAGCTCAATCTGGTCTTCAAGCACCACCATCCGGTTTTGGGCACCAATAACGAACGTCTTGCGCGCATCGGGCGTCTTTTCGAGCGTGTCGTCGGCACGCCAGTAATCCCACTCGGTACGGTTCATGTGGTACCGCGCTTCGGGAAATGCGAGTTCATCGAAATCGTCGAGCAAACCCCAAATATGATCGGGATGGGCGTGCGTGAAAACAACGTCGGTTACATCTTCGGGTGCAATACCCGCCTCCTCCAGGCTGGCCGGAAGCCGGCCGGCGCTCGGCATGAAATTCGATCCTGCACCGACATCGAAAAGAACAAGCCGCTCGCCGTCTCGCAGAACGGTGACATTGCATTCCGGCTCAAGCCGGGTCGCATCATAGCCGTTCGATTTCAACAGGGCCTGCAGTTCGTCCTGCGGCACGTCCCGAAAGATGAAGTCCATCGGCAGAACCAGGTTGCCGTCACTCAGCGACGAAACCGTTTTGGATCCAATTTCAATTGCCGGCGGTTGCGATGCCCTCGCCCTGATTGGCCATAGCGCCCCGGCGCTGAGCAGGGCCGCGCTGCCCAAAAGAAAGCTGCGCCGTTCGATGCGTGGTTTGTTGAAATTGCGCGTATTTGTTCCGGTCATGCCTGTTCCTTGATGAATGCAAGCAGGACAACATTCGCTGCTTTCAGTTTAACTCAATTATACATTCATATATTCATATGTTTTAGACCATGCAGCATGGCGACGCGGGCGTCAAGACACCGATGCTGAAGGCATGTGTCTTTTGTGAAAAAGGGCTTCGCATCTCCATATCGTATTTTTTGAATGTTTTTATGTTCTAATTATTGAATATTAGAGATTACGCATATATATGCGTTGAAACCGAATAAACAATCTGGAGGGTACTGATGATCAAATCTGCCAATATCGGCGCTGTCGACCGCTTCTTACGCCAGGTGATGGGAGCGTTGCTTGCCGCATCCCCACCGCACTCCTCCTTTGCCCGCTCAATCGCCTCATCGGGGCAAGCACCTGCGAGGTCAGATAAATGACCACGGAATTCACGCCTTACCTGTCGCTGGCCGGCGGCATTCTCATCGGCATTTCAGCCACATTGCTCATGGCATTCCATGGCCGAATAGCCGGCATGACAGGCATTCTCGCCGGTGTGCTGCCGCCTGTTTCACCTGATTGGGCCTGGCGTGTGGCATTTCTTGCCGGCTCCATCCTGGCGCCGATGTTTTATTTGATGGCCGGCGGGTCCATCGCATTTTCGGTTCCGGTTTCCGCAACGGCGTTAACGGTTGGCGGCCTTATCGTCGGCGTTGGAGTTACTTTCGGCTCCGGCTGCACCAGCGGCCACGGCGTGTGCGGAATGGCCCGCTTTTCGGTGCGCTCAATCGTCGCGACAGCCGTCTTCATGGCATCGACCGCGGCAACGGTTTTCGTTGTCCGGCACATCGTAGGAGGCATCTGACAAATGCGCATGTTATCCGCACTTCTAATCGGAATGATATTCGGCATCGGAATTGCCCTTTCAGGCATGGCCAACCCCGCCAAGGTTCTCAACTTCTTCGACTTTGCCGGGACCTGGGACCCGAGTCTCATCTTCGTGATGGGCGGCGCTCTGGTCACAACCGCGATCGGCTACCGTTTCGTTTTCGGCCTAAGGGGCAGACCCTTGCTTGAGCCGAATTTCGTTGTACCGATCAGCAAGGTCGTTGACCGGCGGCTTGTCCTCGGATCCGCATTGTTCGGCCTCGGTTGGGGCATTTCGGGCTTCTGCCCCGGCGGAGCCGTACCGGCCCTTGGACTCGGCTACAACGACACGTTTTTGTTTATGGGCGCGATGATCGCCGGAATCGTTCTGGCACGCTCTGCCAACAGCCTGGTTCTCAAAACCGCCAGCGCATAGCGCGGCACATGCACGCAGCCACGCGAACTGGCTGCAGATTGTAAAAGAGGAAAAAGCTATGTCTTATCAGGTCAATATGTCTGTTAAACCGGAAGTCAAAGCCTTCTTTGATCCCGCTACCAACACAATCAGCTACGTGGTCAAGGATCCTGCCAGCCGCGCCTGCGCGGTCGTCGATTCCGTGATGGATATCGATTATGCAGCCGGACGCATAACCTATGACAATGCCGACGAGATCATTGCCTACATTCGTGAAAACGATCTCCAGCTGGAGTGGATCATCGAGACTCATGTCCACGCCGATCACCTGTCCGCCGCTCCCTATATTCAGGATAAGTTAGGCGGCAAGATCGGCATCGGCGATCAGATCATGGTCGTCCAGGATACATTCGGCAAAGTATTCAACGAGGGCACGGAATTTCAGCGCGACGGCTCTCAGTTTGATGCCCTGTTCAGGGACGGAGATTCCTATGACATCGGTACGATGCGCGCGCTTGCCTTGTACACGCCCGGTCACACGCCTGCCTGCATGACGCATGTAATTGGCGATGCGGCCTTTGTCGGCGACACGCTGTTCATGCCCGATGGCGGATCGGCCCGAGCCGATTTTCCCGGTGGTGATGCGGCAACGCTGTATGAGTCAATCCAGAAGATTCTCACTCTGCCCGACGAAATGCGTCTCTTCATGTGCCACGATTACGGTCCCGACGGGCGCGAAATCCAATGGGAAACAACAGTCGGCGAAGAAAGAGAAAACAATATCCATGTCGGCGGCGGCAAATCGCAGGAAGAATTCGTCCGTTTCCGTACCGAGCGGGATGCGACTCTCGATGTGCCCAAGCTCATCATCCCATCGCTGCAAGTCAATATGCGGGCCGGTGAGGTGCCGACCGACGAAGATGGCCGACCGATGCTGAAGGTACCCGTCAACGCACTTTAATGCATTTGCTCGGGCCGCACCGGCTGCGGCCCGACAATTGTTCCGCGCCCTGACACAGGACACAGACAATGAACATAAAGCACATCAACAACACGCTGGCCGTCAGCCCGCAGATCATGCCGGCGGACATGGATGCGATCGCCGAACAGGGATTCCGCTCGATCATCTGCAACAGGCCGGACGGAGAAGGCGCCGACCAGCCGGCATTTTCGGAAATCAGCGAAGCGGCGAAAAAAGCCGGCATCGAGTGCTCCTACATTCCGGTCCTGTCCGGCAAGGTAAGGGATGATGATGCGGCCGATTTTGGCGCCGCTCTTGAAAGGCTGCCAAAGCCGACGCTTGCCTATTGCCGCAGCGGAACCCGCTCGGCGACGCTCTGGTCGCTGAGCCAGGGCGCAATCGGCACTCCCCTTCCCTCAATTATGGAGGCCACAAGGAAAGCCGGCTACAATATGTCCGGTGTCGTGCGGCGCATCGCCAATGGCGGAAAGACCCCGTCGGACGTGGCTGACGCCGCCCACGACATTGTCATCATCGGTGGCGGCGCTGCCGGAATTTCGGTTGCTTCAAGCCTGCGTGCCCGCGCACCGGATCTGGACATTGCGATAATAGATCCGGCAGATATTCACTATTATCAACCCGGATGGACGATGGTTGGCGGCGGCATTTTCAATGCGCCGACGACCGCCAAGACGATGGCTTCGCTGATCCCTCAGGGCGTGCATTGGATCAAGGCCGCCGCCTCTGCCTTTGAGCCGGATAACAATGCGGTCATTCTCGATGGCTGCCATGTCGTCAAATACAAACACCTGATCGTTGCACCCGGCCTCAAACTCGACTGGAACGGGATTGAAGGCCTCGTCGAGACTGTTGGCAAGAACGGCGTAACATCGAATTATCGTTACGACCTTGCGCCCTATACGTGGCAACTCGTCAATTCGCTGAAGTCAGGACGGGCCATCTTCACGCAACCGCCAATGCCGATCAAATGCGCAGGCGCGCCACAAAAGGCACTCTATCTTTCCGCCGATCACTGGCAGCGCGCCGGAATTCTTGAAAATATCGATATTGAATTTTACAACGCCGGCGAAGTTCTTTTCGGGGTCAAGGAATATGTTCCCGCACTGATGAAATACATCGACCGGTACGGCGCAAACCTGAAGTTCGGTCACAGGCTGATACGCGTTGACGGCCCGGCAAAGAAAGCCTGGTTCGAGACCAAAGATGCCGAAGGCAACAGCTGCGAAGTGGAATCGGGCTTCGATATGATCCATGTCGTGCCACCGCAAACAGCGCCGGATTTCATCCGCGTCAGCCCGCTGGCAGATGCGGCAGGCTGGGTCGATGTCGACCAGAATACCCTTCAGCACAAGAAATTTGAAAACATCTGGTCGCTAGGCGATGTGATGAACGCTCCTAACGCCAAGACGGCGGCAGCGGCCCGCAAGCAGGCACCCACCGTGGCGAACAATGTTTTGGCTGACATGGGGCGCGTCAGATCGATTGCTCACTATGACGGCTACGGTTCCTGCCCGCTCACGGTTGAGCGCGGCAAGATCGTGCTTGCCGAGTTTGGCTATGGCGGCAAGCTGCTGCCGAGCATGCCCGGCTGGCTGATCAATGGTCAAAAGCCGACACGCGCGGCCTGGTTCCTGAAGGAAAAAATCCTTCCGCCGATCTACTGGAAGGCCATGCTGCGCGGCAAGGAGTGGCTGGCAAAACCTGAAAAGGTCGGCTGAACGGTCCGACGAAACAGCAAACTGTTGTTCCGCTCGCCGGTGTTTTTGCCGGCGCACGCGGCGCATTTCCCAACTCCTGGAAAGATAAATGGCGAATAACGGCGCTTCCCGGATTCTGCAATACGTCCCGCTCCTGGATTGGGGACGCACCTACGATCGCAACGCGCTGGCGAACGATCTGGTCGCGGCGGTGGTCGTAACGATCATGCTCATTCCCCAATCGCTCGCCTATGCCCTGCTCGCCGGCCTGCCCGCCGAGATGGGCATTTACGCGTCCATTGCTCCGATCTTGCTCTATGCGCTGTTTGGCACAAGCCGGGCCCTTGCTGTAGGACCGGTTGCCGTTGTGTCGCTGATGACTGCTGCTGCAATCGGGTCGATCGCTGAACCGGGGTCAGCGCAATATGTCGCCGCCGCCCTTACCCTCGCTTTCCTCTCGGGGGCTTTCCTGCTGTTGCTCGGCATTTTCCGGCTCGGATTTCTGGCAAATTTCCTGTCGCACCCGGTAATATCCGGCTTTATCACCGCTTCGGGGGTCATCATCGCCGCAAGCCAGATCAAACACATTCTGGGAATAGATGCCTCCGGTCACAACCTCTTTGAGCTCGTTGTCTCGATCGTCGAACACATGCCTGAGGCAAACTGGTTCACTGTTGCAATTGGTGTGTCGGCGACGGTGTTTCTGTTCTGGGTCCGCAAGGGTTTAAAACCTCTCTTACGGCGGATCGGCCTTGGCCCGCGCCTCGCCGACATCGCTGCAAAGGCGGGGCCTGTGGCCGCCGTCGGCCTGACTACACTGGCCGTCTGGGCCTTCGGTCTTGCTGATCGCGGCGTCAAAACCGTGGGCGACGTTCCGCAAAGCCTGCCGCCGCTGACCCTTCCCTCCTTTTCCTTTGAGATGTGGAGCGATCTTGCCGGCGCGGCCATTCTGATTTCCGTGATCGGTTTCGTTGAGTCGGTTTCAGTGGCACAAACACTAGCCGCCAAACGGCGCCAGCGTATCGATCCTGATCAGGAACTGATCGGTCTCGGCGCTGCCAATATCGGTGCGGCCTTCACCGGTGGCTATCCGGTCACCGGCGGCTTTTCCCGATCCGTCGTCAACTTCGATGCCGGCGCCGATACGCCGGCGGCCGGCGCATACACGGCCGTCGGTCTTGCCCTTGCCGCCCTCTTCCTTACGCCGCTCATATTCTTCCTGCCCAAGGCAACGCTTGGCGCCACCATCATCGTGGCCGTTCTTTCTCTCGTCGATTTTTCAATCCTGCGTAAAGCCTGGACCTATTCCAAAGCCGACTTCGCAGCCGTTTGCGCTACCATCCTCATCACGCTCGGCCTCGGTGTCGAGCTTGGCGTGACCGCGGGCGTGCTGATCTCCATCCTTGTCCATCTCTACAAGACGTCGCGGCCGCACATGGCGATCGTCGGACAGGTTCCGGGCACAGAGCACTATCGCAATGTCCTTCGCCACGAGGTCATCACCGACGACCGCGTACTGACGGTCCGCATCGACGAGAGCCTCTATTTTGCCAATGCCCGTTATCTTGAGGACCGGATTTATGATCTCGTCGCCCAGCAGCCGGGTCTGGAACATGTCGTATTGATGTGCCCCGCGGTCAACGCCATCGACATGAGTGCGCTCGAATCGCTGGAGGCCATCAACGAGCGGCTCGACAACCTGGGCGTCATCTTTCACCTGAGTGAGATCAAGGGCCCGGTCATGGACAGGCTCGAACGCGCAGATTTCCTCAGCCATCTGACCGGCCGCGTGTTCCTGAGCCAGCATCAGGCCATGTGCGCATTGGCAGCGGAGAAGCTGCTTGATCGGGGAGAACGTCCGGATAATCGTGGCGGAGAGGAAGGGATTCGAACCCTCGATACCATCTCTGGTATACTCCCTTAGCAGGGGAGCGCCTTCGACCACTCGGCCACCTCTCCGGTAAAGCTGGAATTAGCGGTAGTTCCATTGCAGTGCAAGGACTTTTCGAATGAGCGCCCGCTTTTTTTGTCGTGGGATTCGCGCAGCCCGATCTGACCGGTGTATTTGCGCTTGAGTGTCCGGCGAACACGTTGACGCGAATACCGCAATACAGTCAACCTATGGAATGCGATGCCAGTACACGCGGCTCATATGCCCCGGGTTTGGTTCGTAGATATGTAATCTAAGTCGTCCTCTCACATTCCCTCAGCCGCGGGCCGCCGAGAAAGCGGAAGCGGATGCACCCTGGAGATGCGAGGCCGGCGCAAAAGAACCGCAAAGATGATTCCAGCGGCCAGATATAAAACAAGCTTCGATACAGACAATGGCATCGAAAGAGCGCCGGCAGAACCGAGTGGTATTCTTTTCGACGAGGCGCAGGATTCTACCTGCGCGGAATCAGAATCAACTGTGCATAATTTGTGCGCCGGAGGCACTGAATTCACCCGTGAAAGCTACAAGTTTTCGTCCGGAAACCAGTCAAATTATTAACGCTTGTAAAGGGTTTGGGCAGTTCCGTGAGTGAAAACGTGTCTTTTGTGCAACAGCCACCCCCCATCGTCCCCCGGACACCCTGTTGAAACCAAAATCCTCATTGCTTCGAGAATCACGTTCGTTATCTTCACTCTCGGAAGAGGGACGGATTGGCGTTTATCTTCTTTTTAGTTGGGGATGGGACAGGGAACGCTGCCTCGCAGCCAATCGCCCAGACCATTTAAAGAAATTGACTGGAGGTCAGAAAATGAAAATCAAGAGCCTTCTTCTCGGCTCCGCTGCGGCAATGTTCGCAGTCTCCGGTGCATCTGCAGCTGACGCTATCATTGCTGCCGAGCCGGAGCCCGTTGAATATGTTCGCGTCTGTGACGCGTTCGGCAACGGTTACTTCTACATCCCGGGCACCGAAACCTGCCTGAAAATCAGCGGTTTTGTTCGTATGGACGTTGGCTTCGCTAGCTTCGGCGCCAATTCAGATACGTACACAACCAATGTTCGTGCCCGTTTGAACGTCCAGGCCCGCGAAAGCACCGAATTAGGCGATCTGCATGCCTATATTCGTGTTCAGGGTGATGGTGGTCCTAACAATGCTGGAACCAACACTTTTGGATATGACGCGAACGCTGTTATCGACCAGGCCTACGCAGAACTTGGCGGCCTTGTCTTCGGTTACACAGAAAATACCTTTGTCACGTCCAAAAACGGTGGCGCATCCGGTTTCGGTTCGCACTCCGATAACGGTCTTGCATACGGCTACTCGCAGGCTAACCAGATCGGTTACAACTTCACCGGTGGCAACTGGTTTGCAAACATTGCCGTAAACGACGATGGTGATACCGCGACCTATATGCCAGACGTTACCGGCCGTATCGGCGGTGTCTTCGGTGGCATGACCATCTACGCAGCAGCCGGTTATGACCAGTCCGCTGAAAACTTCGGCGTCAAGCTCGGCCTCAACACCGACATCGGTGCAGCCGGCAACCTGATCGTTCAGGGTTTCTATGCTGACGGTCCGACCCGTTACGGTGCTAACGCCCGGCCTACGTTTGCAGGTCTTACTGTTTGGACACCTGAATGGTCAGTTCTTGCATCGTATCAGCATCAGTTTGCTCCGAACTTCAAAGGTTCGGTCGGTGGTCAGTATTCCTATGACTACTACGCAGCAGGTGTTACCGGCAATGCTCCGCTTGGAAGCGCAAGCTCTGGTACCGACTCCTGGGCAGTTGAAGGCGTGTTGGTCTGGTATCCGGTCGACAACTTCGAAGTGCGCGGTGAAGTACGCTACACCACCTTCACTGGCGGTGGTGCACTTGCCAACAACGACAACACGACGGGCCTGTTCCGTCTGCAGCGCAACTTCTAAGTTCTACCTAGAAGCTTCGTAATTGGAAGAGCCCGGCAGCTTTGCTGCCGGGCTCTTTTTTGATTTCTAAAGTACCTACTACAATGGTACTGAATTTTGACTGTATTGATCACGAATAGTCATATATTTCAGTGAATTAGTTTGTTCAGTGCTTCCGCGCAGACATCGAGATGCTTGGGTGACAGATGCGCATAACGCAACGTCATACTCAGTGTCCGGTGACCCAGAAACTCCTGAATACGCTTGATGTCGACGCCAGATTGCGCCAACCGTGATGCACAGGTGTGGCGCAGGATATGTGGAACAACTTGCTGGTCATCGCGCATGGCGGTTTGCTCTTTTGCCAGGTTCCAGGCATTGCGGAATTTCGCATATGAAACAGTGCTGAACGGGCCCGGCTTATACCCGCAAATTACTCGTTGTTCTTTGATTACCTTTTTTGCGCGGTTGCTCATAGGAATGGTCCGCGGACGATAGGACTTCGTTTCCCAGAAGGTGACATAGTTTTCGTCGATGTCACCCCAATTAAGCTTCAACGCCTCGCCAATGCGGGCACCGGTTTCAACCAGAAACCGGCTCAATTGGATGTAATGATTGTCGATCTTTCCCAATAGGTTGAAGAGCTCGGTCTCTTCTTCTCGTGTTAAAAAGCGGATTCTGGCGTTTCGCTCTGGCAGTTTTTTGAATTCCGGCAAATGAGCCAGGCCGCCGTTTCTATGATGCCTGCGCAGAATTTTGGAGAGGCTCGCAAATTTTCGATTTATCGTGGAATTTCGATTTCCCTTTTTGCGAAAATGGATCGTCAGTTCATCTAACAACACATTGTCAAACTTTTTGTAACCGCTGAAAAGCATGAATCGGTGAATTTCATCGATATACGCACGGCATGCTTCTTTGTGCTTGCTGTCTTCCCACAACAGGTCGCTATAGCGTTCCCAGAGGTCTAAGAGGGTACTTGTATCTTCATGTGGCATCATATTCTCAAAAACCAGTAGCATTTTACTAAAATTTTCATCGCCAAATGATTGAGCTATACGATTGCGTTTGTTTCACATTGGTAAACATGTTTATTTTTTTATAGACAGCACTAAACGCCCGGCAGTACGAACTGCCAGGCGTCGACTGGTTTTAACAAGTGGTAGCCGTTTAAACGGCTACCGATCTTCAGCTCAACTTAGAAGTTGCGCTGAAGACGGAACAGGCCCGTCGTTGCGTCGCCGCCGCCATAGGCTGCTCCAGCCAGAGTTCCGCTGGAGAAATCGGTGTAGCGAATTTCACCGCGTACTTCGAGGTTGTCGACCGGGTACCAGACGAGAACACCTTCAATCGCCCAGGAATCAACGCCAGAGCTGGCGCTTGCAATCGGAGCAGTGCCGGCAAGGGCAGCGTTGTAGTAGTCATAGGAGTACTGACCACCGATCGAACCCTTGAAGTTTGGTGCGAACTGGTGCTGGTATGAAGCCAGAACCGACCACTCAGGTGTGTGGGTTGTGGCCGCACCAACAGGCCCAGCATTTGCACCCCAGCGGGTCGGACCATCAGCGTAGAAACCCTGAACGATCAGGTTGCCGGCTGCACCGATGTCGGTATTGAGGCCGAGCTTGACGCCGAAGTTTTCAGCGGACTGGTCGTAACCACCTGCCGCGTAGATGGTCATGCCACCGAAGACACCGCCAACACGGCCGGTGATGTCAGGCATGTAGGTTGCGGTATCGCCATCATCGTTGGCTGTGATCGATGCAAACCAGTTACCACCGGTGAGGTTGTAACCGATCTGGTTGGCCTGTGAGTAACCGTATGCAAGGCCGCTGCTGGAGTGTGTACCGAAACCGGATTTGCCACCGTTTTTGGAGCTTACCCAGGTCGTTTCCGTGTAGCCGAAGATCAGACCGCCCAGTTCAGCATAAGCCTGGTCGATAACAGCGCCACCATCATACGAGCTTTTGTCGTTAAGATCGGGGCTGTTATCGCCCTCAATACGAACGTAGGCATGCAGATCACCATACTCGGTGCTTTCGCGGGCTTGGATGTTCAAACGGCCACGAGTGTTTGTCGAGTAGCTGTCTTTGTTGCTGTTGAATTTGATATCAAACCGGACAAAACCGCTGAGCTTCAAGCAGGTTTCGGTGCCCGGGATGTAGAAGTAACCGTTGCCGAACGCGTCACAAACGCGAACATATTCAACGGGCTCCGGCTCGGCAGCAATAATTGCGTCAGCTGCAGATGCACCGGAGACTGCGAACATTGCCGCAGCGGAGCCGAGAAGAAGGCTCTTGATTTTCATTTTCTGACCTCCAGTCATATTACCGGAGATCATCAACCGCGGATCGTGACTTCAGCCGAGTTCAGAGGCGTTCACACAACGCCGAGATCAGGCGAATTCACGATGTCGGATATGGGCGTGCCCTTGCGGCACGCGTGCCAAAACCCAAAGACCGGATGGTCAGTGCATGGTCATCCATTCACGTGCAGAGCGAAGCGCTTCAGCGAGATCCGTCTTGCTCATGCTCAAGGCAAGATCGGCCCGCAGCTCGGCCGCCCTTTGCGATCCCTTGATCGCTGCAATGTTCAGCCATTTGTGTGCTGCGACGAAATCCAGCGGACAATCGCGTCCGGCCGCATACATCAGGCCCATTTCACAAAATGTATCCGCTTCAGCTTCGCCGCCCATAGTCGCCAATTGCTGATCCAGTATTTCAAAGCGTGCCATTTCAAGTCCCCGTCTCAAATGTTGATCTAACCCTGTCAAGCTTCCAAGAGCTTATGCATGTCGCCGGTTTGCCGGCTTCGTTTTGACAGGTGGAGTTTGCCTTGGGCGGCTGAATCCGGCGTTAAATGGCATGCTTAATTTCAAGCAAATAAAGTTCAAATGATTGGTAAATTTGAACTTTTGTTAAACATCGAATATCCCGCCAATCTGGGATTTATGTGCAATTTGACTAAAATTTTACGGATTCAAATTCAACCAATTGATAACCACGGCGACCGATGACCAAATCATTTTTTCTGTGACTTGGCCTTAAAAAAGTGCCGGTTGACTGTAATTACGGGTAGTTTCTATTGACGTATACGTAAAGCTTGTTTTGCTCAGATGCACGCAACATATTGCTGGAGGAACCATGTTCAAAAAAATTGCCGCAACCGCCTTTGTGCTGACCGTATTGGGCAGCACCGCAATGTCAGCCGACCCGATTGTCGGTAACTGGCGCACGCAGTCGGGCGAGACTGCAGCGATAGCTCCGTGTGGCGGCGGTAACTTCTGCGTCAAGCTGAAAACCGGCAGCCATGCCGGCACCACCATAGGAAAGCTTGCGAATACGGGCGGCCGCTACAAGGGCAAGATTACAGATCCGGCCACGGACAAGACATACACCGGTAAGGCAAGCATCTCAGGGTCCACTATGAAGATGAGCGGATGTGTGTTTGGCGGACTTATCTGCCAGTCTCAAACCTGGAACAAAAAATAGCGCCGGGGTGGCATGCGACGGTCACCGATGCAACAGGCAAATACCAGCCGCCTATCCGAACGGAACCAGAAGCTAAGCAGCCCGTTCTACGGGCCGCCTGATTGATATTCCGGACAGCGACCGTTCAGCGAGCGCGCTGACCGAACAACACCTTTTGTGCCTCCTTGTCAT
This sequence comes from Hoeflea sp. TYP-13, assembly GCF_040932035.1. Taxonomy (NCBI): domain Bacteria; kingdom Pseudomonadati; phylum Pseudomonadota; class Alphaproteobacteria; order Hyphomicrobiales; family Rhizobiaceae; genus Hoeflea; species Hoeflea sp. TYP-13. Next base: position 1,390,024 of record NZ_JBFRBB010000001.1, on the reverse strand, counting down.
CGGCGATATTGTGCTTGGCGCGCTCTTCCTTGCCCACCTCGAGACTTCTTTGAACCGCGGGTTTGGCCATCATCACGTCAAACCAGCGCTTGAGATGCAGAAAGTCATCCAGGGATTGCCCCTGCCTTTCGAAGGGAATGACCCATCCGATACAGGCCATATCGGCAATCGAATAGTCGCCCGCCAGATACTCATACTCCGCAAGACGTCTGTTCATGACCCCGTAAAGGCGGTTGACCTCATTGGTGTAGCGGTCAATGGCGTAGGCTACCTCTTCTGGTGCATATTGGCGGAAATGATGCGCTTGGCCGGCCATTGGGCCGAGACCGCCCATCTGCCAGAACAGCCACTCGTCGGCAGCGACACGCGCACGTTCATCCGTCGGGTAGAATTTCCCGAATTTGCGGCCGAGATATTGAAGTATGGCTCCGGATTCAAACACCGAAATCGGTTCGCCATCCGGCCCTTCCGGATCAACGATGGCCGGCATGCGGTTATTGGGAGCGATCTTTAAAAATTCCGGCTCGAATTGCTCTCCCCGGCCAATATTCACAAATTTGACTTCGTAAGGAACACCCAGTTCCTCCAGCATAATCGTTATTTTCCAGCCATTGGGTGTAGGCCAGTAGTAAAGCTCTATTGGCGAATTCTGCACTGCCATATTCCGTCTCCGATTTCTGTCTGCATCAGACATAGGGCAGCGCGTCGCCGAAATGAACGGTGTAGCGCATATTTCGTTGTTCGGACAAATGTTTACGCAGATGCTGCCTGCCGTCCGCTCAGGCAGTTCATCTTTGTGAACGGTTGATGAACGTGCTCCTCAGCATCGGTTCAGTGCCGATGGATCATGATCGCCTCATACAAATTCAACGGCGCAAGCCTGACGACAAGAGGACCGCAACATGATCGCAATTCTTACACGCCGCTTCATTCTGATCAGCCTGATCTTCGCGTTGATTGCCGGCGCTGTAGCCTTTGCGGTCGGACGACAGGACCGGCACAGCCGCTCCTGGGTCGCGGGTCAGCCAATTCCCTGCGTCAGCATTGACAATGCAGCCTGCGCCGCACCTCGCAACTATTGAGACTTGGAGCAGAACAATGTTCGCCAACACCACAGAATTTCTGACCACCATGCTGCGGATCGGGCTCGTCAGCACACTGTTTATCGCCCCGGTGGCCGGTTTTGCCGCCAACCAGATCGGCTCGGAACGGGCCGGTATGAAGGGTGCCGGTTTCGTTCTTTACGTCAGCCTGCAGCGCAATCGCTGAAATTTTGCCCTTCCAGGATCTTAACCGCGTCCTGTAAAATCAACCGGGATAGCAGCCATGGTCGTTTTCATGTCACACCGGGGTGACTATATTAGAGCATGGACACACGAATCAGATCACACAATCAGTCCGCGGTCGTGACACCGCCGGCAGTCGAAGAAAAATCATTTTCAAGCGCGAAAAGCGCGGTCAAAGCACTGCAAGATCTTTATCGGCGCAATACATCCTTTCTTCAGGAGCGTTTTCAGGCATTTGGAGACGGTCAGATAAAAGAGGGCAATCGCTGCCGGGCCTACTACCCGCAGGTACGGGTTTCCACCTCCAGTTTCTCGCATGTTGACAGCCGCCTGTCCTATGGCCATGTCACAGCGCCAGGCACCTATACGGCAACCATAACCCGTCCGGACCTTTTCCAGTCCTATCTTGAACAACAGCTGGAACTGTTGATTAAAAACCACGATGTCGAGGTCATCGTCGAGGAATCGGACACGCCCATTCCGCTGCACTTTGCGCTCGGGGACGGCGCCGACGTTGATGCTTCATTTGCAAACAAGATCACCGAACCGCTGCGCGATATATTCGATGCGCCGGATCTGAATATTACCGACGACATGATCGTCAACGGTACTTACGATACCGATTCAGACGCCCCCCTGCCCCTGGCGGCCTTCACAGCACAGCGTGTCGACTACTCGCTGGCAAGGCTTTCGCACTACACCGCGACCCGCGCCGATCATTTCCAGAACTTCGTGCTGTTCACGAACTACCAGTTCTATGTCGAGGAGTTCTGCGCTTTTGCAAAGACACTCATGGCGGATGGCGGAGGCGGCTATGAAGCGTTTGTCGAACCCGGCAATGCCATAACCTATGCCGGTGAAATCGCGCCGCGTCCGGATGTCGGACCGGCCAGGATGCCGCAAATGCCCGCCTATCATCTCAAACGGCCGAACCATACGGGCATTACGATGATCAATATCGGCGTCGGCCCGTCCAACGCCAAGACGATTACCGACCACGTGGCGGTGCTCAGGCCACATTCCTGGCTGATGCTCGGCCATTGCGCCGGCCTTCGAAACAGCCAGCAGCTAGGGGACTATGTGCTAGCCCACGCCTATGTGCGCGAAGACCATGTGCTGGACGACGACCTGCCTGTCTGGGTGCCCTTGCCGGCGCTCGCAGAAGTGCAGGTTGCCATGCAGGAAGCGGTTGCCGAAGTGACCGGGCTCGACGGATACGACCTCAAGCGGATCATGCGTACTGGCACCGTCGCGACGATCGACAATCGCAACTGGGAGCTGCGCGATCAAAGCGGCCCGGTGCACCGCCTTTCACAGTCGCGTGCGATTGCGCTGGATATGGAGTCAGCAACCATTGCAGCCAACGGATTCCGCTTCCGCGTTCCCTATGGCACGCTTCTTTGCGTTTCTGACAAACCGCTGCACGGCGAGCTGAAACTACCCGGAATGGCGACGGATTTTTATCGAACGCAGGTCAACCAGCATCTCAAGATCGGCATCCTTGCCCTCGAGAAGCTGGCGGCGATGCCGCCTGAGCGGCTCCATTCACGAAAACTGCGCAGCTTCTTCGAACCGGCTTTCCAGTAGGTCGGCACCGCTATTCTTAAGGTCAATTGGACCTAAGCCGGCTGATTTTTCGGATCGAGTTTGGTGACCAACCCGGAACGCCAGACGGTGGCGATCAGCGCAAGGGCGACGGCAAACGCACCTATTCCGATTAAAAAAGGCAGATTAGGGTTGGCAGCCATAGTCACGCCGCCAACAAGGGAGATCGAACCCGAACCGAGCGTGAACAATGCAATTGCCACGCCCATTACCCAACCCTGCTCGGTGGCGTCCACCGTTTCTGAAAACATGAGCAGGAGAGTCGGATAGGTTATGGAAAATGCGCACAGTATTGGAATTACGAGCAGATAAGACAACGCCGGAAACGGATTGACGATGAACAGCGCCACAAACACTGTCATGATGGCGACCGTCACGGTTACGGTTCGTATTTGCGAATAGCGCGCCAGAACGGGGCCAATCAGCACTGTGCTTCCAAAGGCCATGGCACCACCGGCGACGACCAGAATTGCGCTCGATGAGAAGGTCCCGAAACTGAATCGGGTCGCAACGTAATCATCGAGGAAAATGAAAAAACAATTGAGTCCTAGTACCGCGAAAAAGAAAACGCACCCCACCCGCGCCACGATCGGATGTTTTGCCACCCGCAAGAGCGTCAGAAACACCTCCGACAGTCCGAAATCGATCCTGCGTCGCTGTTTGAGCGTTTCAGTAAAGTAGAACTGTATCAGCAGGATATTTATGAGAACGACTACCGCTGCAAAATAGGCCGGAAGCTCCAGCGATGCAAAGTCGCCAAGCACGACCTCGCTCCCAAGCAGGCCGACGATGATCGGCCCCCCCATCAGGCCTGCTGCCGCCGCGGCGGCCATTTGGCCCATGTAGCGCGTCTTTTCCTCGGGGCCATTCGCCATATCCACGATGGCAGCCTGCGCGATCGGCTGGTTGCCGGCCGTAAATCCCGCCACGAGCCGGCCGATGACCAGAAGTAAGAAACTCGAAGTCATCAGGGACAGGATGGTCAGCAAATATCCCGCCAGAGTTCCCGTCAGGCAAATCAGAATGCCGTATTTGCGGCCGATATAGTCTGACAGCTTGGAAATAAAGGCAGCGCCGAAGAACCAGGCACCGAAGAAGAGGCCGATCACGATGCCGTAGCGGACTTCCCTGGAAGCCTCGGACATAGAATGGGGCAGAAAATCGCGGTTCGTGTCAAACAGGATCGATGAGATCAGCGGATACATCAATCCCTGGCCCATGATGTCAATAAAGACGACCATCAACAGTGCGAAGCGTGAAATACTCATGCAGCTCTCCGATTCGGCATGCCCTGCCACTGGTCGTCAAAACAGTTTGCGGTTCACATTGCGAGCGCAATAGTTCGTGTCCTGGTAGCGCCACTCCAAAAATACACGTAAATGAGTCAGTCGCGTTTCAAATCACATATTCGGACAGATCGGCACGCGCTTTAAGCGGATTGGTTCTTCGGATCGAGTTTGGTCACCAGCTCGGAACGCCAAACCGTGCCGATCAATATCAGTGCGACGGCAAACGCGCCGAGCGATATTGTGAACGGCAGGTTGGGGTCGGTCGCCATTGTCAGCCCCCCGATCAGCGAGATCGATCCCGAACCAAGGGTAAAGAGTGCAATCGAAACCCCCATGACCCACCCCTGCTCTGTGCTGTCGACCGCTTCGGACAGCATCGACAGCAGCGTCGGGTAGGTAATGGAAAATGCCATGAGAATGGGAATGACGAGGATATAGGCCAACAGCGAATTCGAATTGACCATGAACAGCGCCACAAACACCGCCATGATGATGATCGTGACAACAATCGTGCGGACTTGCCGGAACCTGGCCGACACGGGCCCCATCAGGAACGAACTGCCGAATGCCATGGCAGCGCCGGCAACCACAAGAATCGCACTGCTTCCAAAGGTTCCGAATTTGAACTTTACGTCGACATAGTCGTCCAGGAAGATGAAATAGGCATTGAGGCCGAGGATGGCGAAGAAATAAACCAGGCCGACACGCAGGACAATCGGGTGATTGGCGATACGCCACAATGTCAGGAAGACTTCCGAAAGGCCGAAGTCTATCTTGCGGCGCTGCTTTAACGTCTCCGCAAAATAGACCTGGATCAGGATGATGTTGATAAACACGATGATTGCGGCGACATAGGCAGGCAGTTCCAGCGAGGCAAACCCACCCAGAACCGCCTTGCTGCCAAGGACGCCAACCATGATGGGCCCGCCCATCAGGCCAAGAGCCGCGGCAGCAACGATGTAACCCATAAAGCGGTCGCGTTCTTGCGTATCCTTTGCAAGATCAATCAGTGCTGCCTGAGCAATCGGCTGGTTGCCGGCCGTGAATCCGGCGACCACGCGGCCAACAACCAGCAGAACAAAACTTGACGTCATGAGCGCCAGAATTGTCAGTACATAGCCCGCCAGCGTCCCGCTAAGACAAATCAAAATGCCGTATTTGCGGCCGATGTAATCCGATAGTTTGGAAATGAAAGCCGCGCCGAAAAACCAGGACGCGAAGAACAGGCCGATAACGATTCCGTACCGCACTTCACGGGCTGCTTCCGGCATGTCGTGCGGAAGAAATCCCCGGTTCGCATCGAATAGGATCGACGCGATAAGGGGGTACATAAGCCCTTGCCCCATAATGTCGATAAAGACGACCATCAGTAGCGCAAATCGTGAGATGCTCATGCTATCCCCCGCCAGGAATCAATTCAGAAACGGCTATTTTTGAAGTATCAAAGCAGTTTACCGGCGAAATAGCGAGTAAAACAAAAAACACGGCACATGGCGCCGGTGTTTTACAAAGCAAATCAGCTTGAAGCAGCAGGTCACATATTCGGATATACCGGTCCCTCGCCACCTTGTGGCGGCACCCAGTTGATGTTCTGGTTCGGATCCTTGATATCGCAAGTCTTGCAGTGAACGCAGTTTTGGGAGTTGATCACGAATTTCGGCTCACTGCCGTCTTCGCTCACCCACTCGTAAACCCCCGCAGGGCAGTATCGCGTCGATGGGCCCGCATAGATATCGTATTCCGATGTCTTCTGCAGCGCCGGGTCCTGAAGCTGAAGATGGACAGGCTCATCTTCCTCATGGTTGGTGTTCGACAGGAACACCGAGGAAAGCCGGTCGAAGGTCAAGACGCCGTCGGGTTTCGGGTAGTCGATCTTCTTGTGCTTGGCGGCCGGCTCAAGAGCGGCGTAATCCGGTTTGCCGTGCTGCATGGTGCCGAACAACGAAAAGCCGAAAAGCGTGTTCATCCACATGTCGAAGCCGCCGAGCATGACACCGGCCATGGTTCCGAGCTTCGACCAAAGGGGTTTGACATTGCGGACCTTTTTCAGATCCTTGCCGATTTCGCTGGCGCGCCACTGCTCGTCGTAACCGCTGATCTCGTCGGCGGATCGTCCATCGGCGATGGCCCCGGCAACATGTTCTGCTGCCTGCATGCCGGAGAGTACGGCGTTGTGCGAGCCCTTGATACGCGGAACATTCATGAAGCCCGCTGAACAGCCGATCAGTGCACCGCCAGGGAATGTGAGCTTCGGAACGGACTGGTAACCGCCCTCGGTAATGGCACGTGCGCCATAGGAGATGCGCTTGCCGCCCTGAAATGTGGGTGCAATCGCAGGATGCGTCTTGAAACGCTGGAACTCTTCGAATGGCGACAGATAGGGGTTTTTGTAGTTGAGGTGCAGGACGAAGCCGACCGCAACGAGATTGTCTTCAAGATGGTAGAGGAACGAGCCGCCGCCTGTCTTGCCGTCCAACGGCCAGCCGAAGGAGTGCTGAACAAGGCCGCGTTTGTGTTTGGAAGGGTCGACCTCCCACAGCTCCTTGATGCCAATGCCGAATTTCTGCGGCTGACGGTCCTTGTCGAGCTCAAAGCGCGAAATGAGCTGCTTGGCGAGCGATCCGCGAACCCCCTCACCGATCAGCACATATTTTCCGAGGAGTTCCATGCCGCGGGCAAAGTTCGGTCCGGGCTTGCCGTCGCGGCCAACACCCATATCGCCGGTGGCGACACCGATAACGGCGCCCTCGTCGCTGTAGAGAACTTCGGTTGCGGCAAATCCCGGATAGACCTCAACCCCAAGTTCCTCAGCCTTGGCGCCAAGCCAGCGGCAGACATTGCCGAGGGAAACGATGTAGTTGCCGTGGTTGTTCATCAGCGGCGGCATCATGAAATTCGGAAGCGTCACGGAGCCGGCATGACCGAGAATCAGGAAATGGTCCTTTTCCACCGGCGTCTTGAAGGGATGCTCCGGATCGTCGCGCCAGTCGGGGATGAGCTTGTCCACGCCGACAGGGTCAACAACCGCTCCGGACAATATGTGCGCACCGACTTCACCACCCTTTTCCAGAACGACAACCGACAGGTCCTCGTTGAGCTGCTTCAGGCGAATAGCTGCTGCCAGTCCCGCCGGGCCGGCGCCGACGATGACCACATCGAATTCCATGCTTTCGCGCTCGGGCAACTCGAAATCGTCACTCATAATTCAACTCCTCCAGAAAATCCGGGTATTCAGGCGCTTTGTCCGTATCGCCAATAGCCTTTCGGGAAATCCAGCGCAATCATTTAGAATCATTCTGCCGCGATTTCCTTTTATTTACTTTTACGTAAACGTCAATATCAAATGATGTTTGCACGCTGCGCGAATTGTCGCTGCTTACCCGCAGGGGATATTGTCCGACACCGCTTCTATTCACCGGACGGCTGCTTTAACATTCCCGAATGGTTTCACAAGGCGACAACAAGGTTCAGGACCTGACGGCGGGCGAACTTGCGGCAATGCTGCATTTTTATGCCGATGCCGGGGTCGACTGCGTGCTTGAGGATGCGCCGGTAGACCGTTTCGAGCAGAGCGCTGCGGCCAAGGCGGTGCTGACACAGCAGCAGCCTCGCGGCAGGGCTCCCCAATCCGTTCAGCAGGTTGAACGGCGGCAACCGGCAGCCGCGCAGGGCGCACCGCCGCCGCCACAACCCGTCCAAACACAGGCAACGGTTCCCGACGAGACAGCGATCTCCGATGCCCGTGAAACGGCCCGCAGCGCAGAAACGGTCGCTGCTCTGCGGGAGGCCCTTTCCTCCTTCAATGGATGCAATTTGCGCTTTGGAGCCCGAAACACTGTTTTTGCGGACGGCAATCCCGAAGCCAACATCATGTTTATCGGCGAAGCCCCTGGTCGTGACGAAGACCGGCAAGGACTTCCCTTTGTCGGACGCGCCGGACAGTTGCTCGACAAGATGCTGACCGCCATCGGCCTCGACCGGACCGGCTGCTACATCACCAACATGATCCCCTGGCGCCCGCCAGGCAACCGGTCGCCGACCCCGCTTGAAATCGAACTGTGCCGACCCTTCATCGAACGCCACGTGGAACTGGTCAATCCGAAGGTCGTGGTACTGCTTGGAAACGTATCGACAAAGGCACTGTTGGGCACAACGCGGGGCATACTTTCGCTGCGTGGAACCTGGTCGCAATACCATCCTAATAGCGACATGAGCATCCCTGCCCTGCCCACCTTGCACCCGGCCTATCTGCTTCGAAACCCTGCACAAAAGAAACTCTCCTGGCAGGATTTCCTGAGTGTCAGAGATCATCTGGATCGGGCATCTGCCGGTTCGGAACCGTAGCGGTCGCAAGAGCACCGCCGGAGCCGTGGACGGCGGGCAACCCTTGCGCCTGGGCCCATGCGGTTGAAAAGTCGGCAAAATTAATTTGAATTGGATGTCGTTTCTGAAATCACATCCCGCATCGCTTCATGGCAGGATTGATGCATCGGGACCAGGCTTTCCCGACGCGCGCCACCCGCACTGATGGCACTACACACTTATATCTGGGACACAGTGTCGAATACCGGGAAATCGATGTTATGACGAGCAGCATTGTTCCGATTACCAGCCTCCTTATGTCGGCTTTTTTCATGCTGGCGGCCAGTGGTCTCGCCGGATATCTCCTGCCGCTCAGGGCGGTTCAGGAAGGCTGGAGCACATTCCAGATATCGATGATCGCGACCGGATATGCGGTTTGCTTCACGGCCGGCTGCCTCGTTGTTCCCCGCCTGGTGCTGCGTGTCGGTCATGTGCGCGTCTTTGCGGTGCTGGCGGCGGCGATGTCGATCTCGCTGCTGATGCACGGTCTTGTTGTCGATCCGACCGCCTGGATTCTCTTCAGAGGCATAGCCGGCTTTTCGATTGCCGGCGGCTATATGGTGATCGAAAGCTGGTTGAACGAGCGGGTGACGAACGAAACCCGCGGCGCGGTTTTTTCCGTTTACATGGTCGTCAGCATGCTCGCGCTCATGGCCGGCCAGTTCATGGTTCCGTTGGGTAATCCGATGACGGCGTCGCTGTTCATGGTGGCGGCAATCCTGTATGCGCTAGCATTGATGCCGACAGGCCTTTCCAGTGCCCAATCGCCCCAACCGCTTACCCAGGTTTCCGTCAACCTAAAGAGCCTCTATCTCAAATCCCCGGCGGCGGTTGTCGGCGCGTTGCTCTCAGGCACCATTTCGGGTTCATGGAACAACCTCGCGCCGGTGTTCGCGCAGGTCAACGGGCTCTCGACCGCGACAGGCGCGACAATGCTGGCCGTCGCCATGATCGGCGGCGCGGTGTTCCAGATACCGATCGGCCGCATTTCCGACCGCATCGACCGCCGTTACATGATGGCCATTACAGGTCTGATCGGCGTCGGTATGTGCGTGGTCAATCTCATCGTCGGACTGACAAACATCTATCTGTTCCTGTTCACAGTGTTCCTGCTCGGATCAGTGCTGTTTGTCATCTACTCGATCGTCGTCGCCCATGCCAACGACTACGCACAGCCAGATGAGTTCGTCTCCACATCGAGCGGCCTTTTGATCGTCTATGGCGGCGGAACAATGCTTGGACCATTGATATCCGGCGCGCTTATGGACCGGGCCGGCAGCTACGCCCTGTTCATGGTGATCGGCGCCGCATTTGCGCTTTACGGCGGATATGCCTATTTCCGCACCTTCCGGCGCGCCCAGGCAACCGAAGAAGACCGCGTGGACTTCCAGGCCATCCCGATTACGCGTGCTCAGACCCCACAGACCTACGAACTCGATCCACGCGTCGAAATGACAGCCGAAGACGAACTGGCCGGCGAAAGCATCTAGAGCGCGTCAGCCCTGCGGTGTCGTGAAGCGCCGGGCGCTTTTGCGCTCGAGACCGAGCCTGTGTTCGCGCACAATGATGAACAAGCCGGCTCCGGCAACGATGGCTGTCCCGATAAGCATTGACCACTGGGGTATGTCGCCAAAGAGGAAATAACCGACCACGATGCCCATGATGATCGACGTGTATTCAAAGGGCGCGATGGTTGAAACCTCCGCGTAGCGATAGCTCTGGGTCAGCATGATCTGCCCGATCCCGCCGAACAGCCCCGCGCACATCAACAGCACCAGCGACGACGTATCAAGCGCCACCCATCCGAACGGCGACGATGCAAGTGACAGAAGCGTAGCCGAAAGCGAAAAATAGAGCACAATGGTCGGTGTCTTTTCAGTCGCGACCAGCCGCCGGACCAAAATCATGGCAAAGGCGGCAAGCACCGCCGATGTGAGTACCGCCATGACGCCCAGCGTCTGGGTGCTTTGCCAGAAATCGCCATTAAAGATCGTCAGCAGTGGCCACGAGATAATCAGAACACCGAGAAATCCGACCATGACGGCCGACCAGCGATAGATGCGGATTGTTTCGCCAAGAAAAATCGACGCTAGAATGACCATCACAAGCGGCTTCGCGTAGCCCAGTGCAATGGCATCGGGAAGCGGCAGATGGGTCAGACCGTAGAACCCGCAGGCCATGGCGGAAACGCCGACGAGGCCACGCCAGAAATGCGACAGCAGGTTGTCCGTCTTGAACGCAGTGTGGAGTTGCCGCCGCGCGGCCAGATAGGCAAGCACCGGAACCATTGCCATCGAAGAGCGAAAAAATACAATCTGCCCGGGCGGCACGCCTTCACCCGCAAGCTTGATGCAGGTAGCCATGCCGACAAAGACCACGACCGACGCAACCTTGAGCGCAATGCCTGTCAGCGTCCGTGACTGACTGTCCTTCACTGCAAGCTCGCTCATTAATTCTCGTCTCCGGCGGCATGGGCCGGAGGCCGGTCCGGCCAAAAGGCGGATCCGGCATCTGGCACACTTGATTTGTCAGCGATCGCCTCGCTGCGCGAACGGCGGTCAGTTGCCGGACGCGTTCTGGATTGCCGACCAGATACGATGCGGCGATGTCGGCATTTCGATGTGTCGAATGCCGTAGGCACGGTCGAGGGCATCTATGACCGCGTTGAGGACGGCGGGGCATGCACCGATCGTTCCGGCCTCGCCGGCGCCCTTGATGCCCATGGCGTTTGTCGTTGAAGGGACATTGCGCGTATCGAAGTCGAATGACGGCATATTGTCCGCTCTTGGCATTGCGTAGTCCATGAAGCTTGCGGTCAGGAGTTGCGCATCCTCGCTGTAGGACGCCCCTTCAAGGAGACACTGGCCGATGCCCTGCACTACTCCGCCATGGACCTGCCCCAGCAGAAGGTTCGGATTAACAACCACGCCGAAATCATCGACGATCGTGTATTTGACGATTTCTGACTGACCGGTCTCCGGATCGATTTCGATCTCGCATATGTGGGTTCCGTTGGGATAGGTCGCCTCGTCCTGCTTGATTTCTCCGCTGGCCGTGAGCTGCTCCTTGTCCTTCGCAGCGGCCGCCAATTGGGCAAAGGTGATCGACTGGTCCGTGCCGACAACCCGGGCCTGGCCGGCCACCAGTTCAATGTCGTCGGGTGCCGCTTCCAATTCGTCAGATGCGATCTGGCGCATCTGCTTTGCCAGCACCTCACCCGCGCGGTCGACTGAAACACCGCCGATCGGGATCGAGCGGGAACCACCTGTTCCGCCGCCCTGGTTGAGGTCGTTCGTATCGCCCTGCTTGACGATGATTTTGTCGAAGTCGATGCCTATGCGATCGACAATGAACTGGCTGTAGGCCGTTGCATGGCCCTGCCCGTTCGTCTGTGTTCCGATCAACAGGGTGACAGTGCCGTCCTCATTGAGCTCGAGATAGGCAGGCTCCGAGCCGGCAAAGGCGCAGGCTTCGACATAGACCGACATGCCGAGACCGCGGATCTTGCCGCGGGAACGTGCTTCCTCGGCGCGTGCTTCAAAACCTTCACGGTCGGCGTTTTTGAGTGCCATATCCATATGGCCCGCATATTCGCCGACGTCATAAAGCCGGCCGGCAGCGGTGCGGTATGGAAACTGCTCGGGTTTGATGAAGTTGCGGCGGCGCAGCTCCACTGCATCGATACCGGTTTCGCGGGCGCATGCGTCAACAAGGCGCTCGATCAGCAGCGCGGCTTCAGGGCGCCCCGCGCCGCGATAGGCATCCACCGGTGTGGTGTTGGTGTAGACCCCGGTGATACGCATGTGGTGTTTCTGGATGTCGTAGACACCTGTCGCCATCATTGCACCGAGGAGCGGCACGCTCGGACCAAAGCCATTGAGGTAAGCCCCCATATTGGCCTTGACGTTAATGCGCAACGCCTGGAAGCGACCGTTTTCATCCATTGCCATCGAGGCAGTGACGAGATTGTCGCGGCCATGGGCATCGGCGACGAAATGTTCAGACCGATCAGCGAGCCATTTTACCGGCCTGCCAAGACGGCGCGCCGCCTCCATCGTGAGCGGGAATTCGCGGTAATTATGGAAGCGGGTACCGAAGCCGCCGCCAACATCGCCGGATATGACGCGGATCTTGTCCTCATCCATCTTGAAGATGTGTTTTGCAAGCGTGTTGCGGATGTGATGCACGCCCTGCGAGCCAAGCGTGACGGTGAAACTTTCGTCTTCCGCGTCCCATTCGGCGAGCGCCGCACGCGGCTCCATAAAGTTGGAGACAAGCCGGTTGTTGATGAAGGAGATTTCCGTGACCTGGTGCGCATTTTCAAAGGCCGCATCTGTCTCTGTGCGATCACCCTGCTCAAACAGGTACACCTTGTTGGAACCGAGCTCGGGCCAAAGCAACGGCGCGTCGCCACTAAGCGCCGCCGCCATGTCGGCAACCGCTTCGGTGCCGTCCCAGTCTATGTCGATCAGCTCTGCCGCATCCTGTGCCTGTTTGATGCTGTCAGCAACAATGAAGGCAACCGCATCGCCGACATAGCGAACCTGCCCGTCGCACAATAACGGCGTCAGCCGCATGATGTTAAACGAACCATCCGGCTGCTTGACCGGCGTATGGCAGTGAATATCGCCGAGATCGGCGACATCGGCTGCAGTCATAACCAGATGCACGCCATCAGCGGCTGCCGCATCCTCGACAGAATTGATTGTAAAGGTCGCCGCAGCATAAGGAGACCTGAGCACATAGCCATAAACCTGGCCATCCCGATTGAAATCGTCGGTAAAACGGCCCTTGCCGCGAACAAGTGCGTCATCTTCTTTTCGAAGCGCGGATGCCCCAACGCCGAATTTCGGTGTCACAATATTCATCAAAAACCTGCAGTTTGGAGGATTGGTACGGAACGGGAGCCCCATCCAGCTCTATTTATAGGGCCTGCCCGGCAGAATGTCATCATGGCGGCGATAAAACAGCTTCGAACGCAACATTTCGTTGGTTATTAAGTTTGACGGCATTGCCGGTTGAACGCTACAGCGGGGCGCAGCGGCAATCGAATTGGAACAGAACAGACATGAGAACAGAGACCGGACAGGATGTTCGCCTTGAAGACTACAAACCGACGGCGTTCGAGATCGAGACGGTTGACCTCACGTTCAGGCTGAATCCGGAACGAACAATCGTTACCAGCCGTCTTTCGCTCCGCAGGCGGTCCGGCGCAGAGAAAAATTCCCCACTTGTTCTCGACGGCGACGAGCTGACATTTGCCGGCCTCAAGATCAATGATGTGGCAGCGGACGAAAGCCGCTTTACGGCAACACCCTCGAAGCTGGAAGTGCGCGATCTTCCTGCAACAGAATTCTTCACGCTCGAAATCACCACGGAAATTGCACCTGTCAGCAACAGCAAGCTCATGGGCCTATACCGGTCCAGCGGCGTCTATTGCACCCAGTGCGAAGCCGAGGGTTTTCGGCGTATCACCTATTTCCTCGACAGGCCCGATGTTCTGGCTATCTATTCTACACGCATCGAAGCGCTGGCTGCAGAAGCACCGCTGCTGCTTTCCAACGGCAACCCAGGCGAAACCGGTGATCTTGGAGACGGCTGGCACTATGCGGTGTGGCATGACCCTCACCCGAAGCCAAGCTACCTCTTTGCTTTGGTTGCCGGTGATCTTTCAGTCGTGCGGGACAGCTTCATCACCAAATCCGGCAAGCCCGTTGCGCTTGAAATCTATGTGGAGCACGGAAAGGAAGCCCAGGCGTCCTATGCGATGGATGCGCTGAAGCGCTCGATGAAGTGGGATGAAGACCGTTTTGGCCGGGAATACGACCTCAGCGTCTTTATGATTGTCGCCGTTTCGGATTTCAACATGGGTGCCATGGAAAACAAGGGCCTCAACATCTTCAACGACAAATATGTCCTTGCCGATGCCGATACGGCCACCGACGCCGACTACGCAAATATTGAAGCCATTATCGCGCATGAATATTTCCACAACTGGACCGGCAACCGCATCACCTGCCGCGACTGGTTCCAGCTTTGCCTGAAGGAAGGTCTGACAGTTTACCGCGACCATGAGTTTTCAGCCGACATGCGCTCCCGACCGGTCAAACGCATCGCCGAAGTACGGCTGTTGAAAGCGCATCAGTTTCCCGAAGACAGCGGTCCGCTCGCCCATCCCGTTCGCCCTGTCCGTTACAGCGAGATCAACAATTTCTATACGGCGACCGTCTACGAAAAAGGCTCGGAGGTTGTCCGCATGCTGGCGACCATTCTCGGACTGAAGGAATTCAAGAACGGCCTCGATCTTTATTTCTCACGCCATGACGGCGACGCCGCGACAATCGAAGACTTTCTGGCATGCTTCGAGGATGCAACCGGTGCCGACCTGTCCCAATTTTCTGTCTGGTATCATCAGGCCGGAACGCCGGTCATTACGGTCGGGTCGAACTACGACGCATCTGAACGCACGCTGAAGGTCGAGATCGAACAGTCGGTCCCCGCCACGCCAGGCGAAGAGCGTAAAAAGCCCATGCACATCCCATTGCGGTTTGGCCTCATAGCCGCGGACGGCGCAGAAATTGAGGCCACCGGCATTGCGGGCGTCACCACACATGGCGATGTCATGCACCTGAAAAAACGCCGCCACGAGATCGTGTTCAAAGGCATTCAATCCAGACCGGTTCTTTCTTTGAACCGAAGCTTCTCCGCTCCAATCAACATTCGCTACGAGCAGTCGTCCTCGGACCTTTCGCATCTGGCCCGCTTCGAAACCGAGCCGTACTCGCGCTGGCAGGCGCTTAATGAACTTGCCATGCGGACGTTGATTGCCGCTGCAAAATCGGCAAGGGCAGAAAAGGCCGTCGAATGCGGTCCGGCACTGGTTGAGAGCCTGATTGCCACATTGGCCGATGACAAGCTGGAGCCCGCATTGCGCGGTCAGGCGATTACCCTGCCCAGTGAAGCGGACATCGCGCGGGAGATCGGCAACAATATCGACCCGGACGCCATATACACCGCCCGCAATGCCGTGCTGGACAGGATTGCCGCAGACGGCAGCGGCACATTTTCCGAGATTGCCGATACGATCCTGCCTGATGAGCCCTACCGGCCGGATGCCGACAGTGCCGGCAGACGGGCGCTCTATCTTGCATGCCTCGGTTATTTGACCCGTACAGATACTTCCGCCGAAGATCTGCTGCCAATCTTCAGATCGGCCGACAACATGACGATATTGAGCGGCCTGCTTGGCCTGATGGCTCACCGCTTCCCCGGATCGAATGCAACGGAAACCGCACTTGCAGAATTCGAGAAGCGTTTCAGCAAGAATCCTCTGGTTATCGACAAATGGATGTCAGTTCAGGCGACGGTTCCGGGTTCGGACACGTTGGGACGCGTCAAACATTTGATGGCGACGCCGCATTTTTCGATCGATAATCCGAACCGGGTGCGGGCGCTCATCGGCAGTTTCGCCGCCGGCAATCCGACTGGCTTCAACCGTCTGGACGGCGACGGTTACACGTTCCTCGCCGAACAGATTGTCGAACTGGACAGCCGCAACCCGCAGGTTGCTGCCCGTATTTTGACCGCAATGCGCTCATGGAAGTCACTGGAACGGCAACGCCGTGAAAAGGCCCGCGCGGCGCTTGGCATGATTTCCGGGCAAGAATCCCTTTCTCCCGATGTCCGTGACATTACCAACCGGATGCTTGGACAGTAACCAGCCCCGGCAAACACCGGCGCGGATGGGGTGATTTGCCCATATCCGCGATTTCTATTGCGCCGCAACAAGAAACTCGCAGTCGCAATATTCCAAATTATTCTGCAATTTTAACGCGTTAAAAAAGAATTAACGTTGGGGCTGGACAAGGCGAATCACCTTTGATTCATTAGGGCAGGTTCGGGCATGCGGCTACCGAATCACAAAATATAACAGGTGGGACACATGGCAGAAGCGCGGCGAGCGGGCGCTACTGAACGGGAGAATCTATCCGGCTTACAGGACAGCCAGGGATGGCGGCCTGACCTGGCCGGACACGCGAAGCTGTTTGCCAAACCGGCCTATAGCAGGCTGGTCAAGGCGGAACCCTTTCTCAAGCGTTCGATACCGATATTGATCGTCGCATTTCTGATTGTCGTTGCCGCCGCCCGGTTTACCGACCTCTTGAACGAACGCACCCAGCTTGAAGATGCAGCCAAGCAGGCAACGGCACTGACGGCGCTCACGGGTGCGGCGGCCCTGAAATCGCAGGAAGAAGCATTTCAATCGCAGCACCGGTGGAAAGTCGAGCTTGAGATCGGCAATGCCCTACCGGCAATGCTGATCACCGACGGCCGGTTCGTGTTGATCTCCAATTCCGAGGGCCGGATTTTCGCGGCGACGTCCAACGGCACATCGTTTGTCGGCCTGCAGCTGGACCGGTTGATCCCGTCTTCCTCGCCTCTGCGCCTGTTCGGCGCGCGCGCCGGCGTTGAGACCGTCCGCTTCAAGGATCAGCTTTATTTCGCATCACAGGCCAATCTGCCCGGCAAAATGGGCGGTGTGACCGCACTGACGCCCGCAGCCCACATAATCGGCCCCTGGAGACAGGAAGTTTCGCTTAATGTGACGCTGTTTGCCGCGACATCGAGCATTTTGCTGATCATCTTATACGCCTATTTCACCCAGGCATCCCGCGCCAAGGACGCAGATGAAATCTATCTCGAGGCCCACCACCGGGTCGACACGGCGCTTTCGCGCGGCCGTTGCGGACTGTGGGACTGGGACCTCAACCGGGGCCGCCTCTACTGGTCGCGATCGATGTATGAAATCCTCGGACAACAGCCGCGCGACTGC
Organism: Hoeflea sp. TYP-13; assembly: GCF_040932035.1. Lineage (NCBI taxonomy): Bacteria > Pseudomonadati > Pseudomonadota > Alphaproteobacteria > Hyphomicrobiales > Rhizobiaceae > Hoeflea > Hoeflea sp. TYP-13. The sequence goes on along the minus strand of NZ_JBFRBB010000001.1, from coordinate 1,372,649 downwards.
GTGCTTTCCTACCGGGACGTGACCCACCTCATGCACCCCGACGACAAGGGCCTTCACGAGGTGGCGCAGTCCATCGCCCGCGGACATGTGACCCAGGTCGACCACACGTTTCGTATGCGCCATGCTGATGGCCATTATGTCCTGCTGCGTGCGCGCGGACAGATCACATCCGATACCGCCGAGCCCTCGCATCTCATCGGCATTGCCATGGACGTCACCGAGCAACAGCGGCTCGCTCAGCGATCCGTTGAGGCGGATCAGAGATTGTTCGATGCTGTCGAAAGCACATCGGAAGCATTTGTTCTGTGGGACCGTTACGACCAGCTGGTCATGTGCAACTCAAATTATCAGCGCATTTACGGCCTGCCCGACGAAGCGGTCCTGCCGGGGCTTGAGAAAAAGGACGTACTGGCCGCCGCAAAGCGTCCCATCGTCAAAAAGCAGATTGCGGCGGCCGATGGCGGCAATGATACAAAAAGCATGGAGGTGCAGCTCGCGGACGGGCGCTGGCTGCAGATAAACGAACGAAATACAACCGACGGCGGATCGGTTTCTGTCGGCACGGACATTACGCAGCTCAAGCGGCATCAGGACCGGCTGCGCGAATCCGAACGGCGGCTGATGGCGAGCATCGGCGACCTGTCCTCTTCACAGACCAGATTGAAGGAAAAGGCCGTCGAACTCAGCGATCTGAACGCCAAATATCTTGCTGAAAAGGACAATGCGGAGGCCGCCAACAAGGCAAAATCCGAATTCCTGGCCAACATGTCCCACGAGCTGCGCACGCCGCTCAACGCGATTATCGGCTTTTCCGAGATCTTGCAGAACCGCATGTTCGGTCCGCTCGGATCGGAGAAATACGAAGAATACGCCAACGACATCAACAACAGCGGCAAACATCTTCTGGGGCTGATCAACGACATTCTCGATATGTCGAAGATCGAGGCCGGCCGGCTGCAGCTGGCCTGTGACCGTATCGACATCGCGCCGCTCATAGAGGAAACACTGCGCCTTGTCGCCGTTCAGGCGGATGCGAAATCCATTTCACTGGAATCGAAGATTTCCGCGGGCCTTACGCTTCATGCCGACCGGCGCGCGATCAAGCAGGTGCTTTTGAACCTGCTTTCAAACGCAACGAAGTTTACCGACGACGGCGGACGGATTTCGGTGCGCGCACGCAAATACTCCGACGCCGTTACCCTGACGATTGAAGACACGGGCATCGGAATTCCCAAAAAGTCGCTCAAAACCATCGGCCAGCCCTTCGAGCAGGTGCAGAACCAGTTTTCCAAGAGCAAAGGCGGGTCGGGTCTTGGCCTCGCGATCTCCCGCGCCCTTATCGCCTTGCATGGCGGCGCGATGAAAATCAGGTCGACGAGCGATGTCGGAACAATCGTCTCGCTGCGCCTGCCGATCAATCCGCAAGAAAAGTTCCGATAGCAGGCGCCAGGTATCGCCAGCTCAAGCAGATGTCAGTGGCGCCCTCAAAGCAGTTGCCGGTCATGGATCGTTCGAATAAAGATTGCGCGCACGGTCTGTGACACATCCTCGAGATGCGCCTCCAGGGTTCCCATATCGGGAAAATCGGTTCCCCTCAGCATCAGTTCCTTGAAGGCGAGCGGCGATTCATCCGGCTCGAACTTGCTCTCAAGACAAAGGCGGATGATCTGGGAAATCTGCGTGTAAAGTGTCAATGCATCCGTGAGCGTGACCGCAGCATCCTCACCTATCATTGACGGTGCGAGTGCTTCCAGAACGGTTTTTGTCTGTGTCCCGGGCTCCAGCCCTTCCGCATCGAGGCGAGCGGCGTGCAGCCGAAGGAACTGGGCTATGAATTCAATGTCGATCAGCCCACCCGGCACCAGCTTAAGATCCCAGATATTGGCGGCGGGCTTTTCTTCTTCGATACGCTTGCGCATATCCTCCACATCCGTCGCGGTCTTTTCGATGTCCCGTTCTCTGCCAAGAACATCTGCAAAAACCTCTTCAGCCTCGGCCTTCAACACCGCATCGCCGGCGACCACGCGCGCCCGGGTCAGTGCCATGTGTTCCCAGGTCCATGCCTCTTCCTGCTGATATTTGCGGAACGCCCGGATGTGGGTTGCAACGGGCCCCTTATTGCCCGAAGGCCGCAGGCGCAGATCCACCTCGTAAAGCACGCCTTCGGCGGTGGGCGCGGAAAGCGCTGCTATCAGCCGCTGCGTGAAGCGTGCATAGTAGCGCACCGGATCGATGGGCTTTGCGCCATCGGATTCCATGCAGTCGGGATCGTGCGAATAAAGCAGGATCATGTCGATATCGGATTCGGCCGTCATTTCGCGACTGCCAAGCTTGCCAAGCCCGACAATGGCAATGCGTCCATCGGCAATGCGGCCGTGGGCCCTTTCAAGTTCGCCCTGAACGGTGTCGATCGCTGCCTGCAGCGTCAGATCTGCAAGATCAGAAAATGCCGTTGCAGCGCGGTCACCGCTGATAGCGCCGGTGAGCAGCCGGACACCAACGAGAAACTTCTGTTCGGACGCAAATATGCGGAGCCGGTCGAGAATCTCCTCATAGGCGAGTTCACCTTCGAGAAACGCCTCGAGCCGCTCGGAAAGCCGCTCCCGGGTGGGAAGCTCGGCCAGAAGCGCCGGATCGAGCATGCCATCAAATACATGCGGCTTTCGGGCAATGACATGGGCAAGCCTCGGGGCAGAGGCCATGATGCTGACAAGCAGCGACATCAGCCCGGCATTTGTGCCGAGCAGTGAAAAGAGCTGTATGCCGGCTGGCAGACCTGAAAGGAAGGAATCGAACTTCAACAGCGTTTCGTCTGCTCGTCCGGTGTCGGCAAAGGTCTGCAGGAGATCCGGCATCAGTTCCGTCAGGCGCTTACGCGCCGCCGCCGTCTGCGTCGCCCGGTAGCGGCCGTAATGCCAGGTGCGAATGACGCGCGACATGTCGGACGGACGTTCAAAACCCATCTGGCTCAACGTCTCCAGCGTGCCGGGATCGTCATCATCGCCGGTAAAGACGAGGTTTCCGGTTCCGGAGGTCAGCCCCTTTTCATGTTCGAACAGGCGGGCATAGTGTTTTTCGACAAGCCGAAGCGTTGCGAGAAGTTTCTTGGCGAAGGCATCTGCTTCGTCGAAACCCATCATCAGCGCGATGCGCTGAAAATCCTCTTCATTTTCAGGTAGCACATGGCTCTGTTCATCGCGACGCATCTGGATACGGTGTTCGACATCGCGCAGGAACCAATAAGCGTTACGCAGTGATTCCTCGGTGCCGCGTTCGATCCACTTGGCTTCCGCCAGCACGGCCAGGGTCTTGACCGTCGATCGCGTCCGCAATGCCGGCATTCGGCCACCGGCAATGAGCTGCTGGGTCTGAGCGAAGAACTCGATTTCCCGTATTCCGCCACGGCCGAGCTTGACATTGTGGCCGTAGGCGGAGATTTCGCCAAAACCCTTATGGGCATGGATCTGCCGCTTGATGGAATGAATGTCGGTAATTGCCACGTAGTCCAGGTATTTGCGGTAGATGAACGGCGTCAGTTCGCTGCAAAATGCCGTTCCCGTCTGCAGATCACCTGCAGCCACATCCGCCTTGATATAGGCGGCACGCTCCCAGTTCTGTCCCCTGCCCTCATAGTAATGCAGGGCTGCGTCATAGGGCAGCGCCAGGGGCGTCGATCCAGGATCGGGCCGAAGCCGCAGATCCGTTCTGAAAACATATCCGTCGCCGGTCCGTTCCTGCAGGATATGGATCAGCCGCCGGATCATTCGGGAAAAGATATCCGTCGCCTCATCGCGATCTTTGACGATATCGGCCTGCGGGTCATAGATGACGACGAGATCGATGTCGGATGAATAGTTCAGTTCGCTCGAACCGAGCTTGCCCATTCCGATGACGGTCAGTCCGGAACCCTTGCTGGGGTTTTCCACGTCGCGCAAAACGAGTTTTCCCGCATTATGGGCCGTCAGCAGCAGGTGATCGATGGCAGAGGATACGCTGGCCCTGGCAAATGCGCTCAGCCACGCCGTGACCTTTGGCGTTTCCAGAACCCGACCGAGATCGTAGATCGCAAGCGAGAACGCCAGCTGACGCTTCAACTGGCGAAGCATGGCCATCAGTTCGGCCTCGCTTGTGCAATCCTTCCAGGCGTTGCGCGCGCTCTCGACCAGTTCATCAAGCAATTGCTGAGGCTGCGCCTGGATGGTTCTGAGGACGCATTCGGGATGATAGAGCGCGATTTCGCTCAGGTAGGGCGACAGGGTCATGGATGCCAGAAGCAGCTCGCGCTCAGGGGAATCCGAATACAAAAAGCTCGTTAATTCAGGCAGTTCGCCTGCTGCCTTGCAAAGATCGTTTAAGAGTTCCTGTGACGCTTCCTGCGAAGTCGCCCTGATAGGCACCGGTGTACCAGCAACGAATTTCAAACCCGTCGATTGCGCGCTGGTCAATATCTATCCTCGTCTGTCAAACACCATTCTGGCGCACAATCCTGAATGCTCATTGCCATTGCAATCGAGCTCAAGACGGCCCCCGTGAAGGGCCATAATAGCATCTACGAGGCTCAACCCCAGCCCCGTTCCCGGTTTTGAACGGCTTTCATCGAGCCGTACGAAGCGCTTGATGACGTCGTGACGCCGGTTTTCGGGAATACCCGGCCCGTTGTCGCTGACGGACAAAACCGACCCGTTTGTGCCGCGCTCCAGCGCAACTTCGATCCGCGCCGGCTTCTTGCAATCGGCTGAGTATTTGATCGCATTGTCAATCAGGTTGGTAAGCGCCTGGCCGATAAGTTCCCGATTACCGGAGACTTCGATCCCGTCCTCTATACGTGTCGACAGGCTGACACCTGCTTCGTCGGCCACCGGTTCGTAGAGTTCCTCCGCGTCATGGGCAATCTGGGACAGGTCGACTTCGTTCATCTCGGCAACCGCTGACCCGGCTTCCACGCGCGAAATCATCAATAGCGCATTAAATGTACGGATAAGCTGATCCGATTCCTCGATCATCTCCTCCATGGCCGCCCGATAGGCAGGGCCATCTTCCTTGCCGGCGAGGGCCGCCTCGGCGCGGTTTCGCAGTCGTGTCAGCGGTGTTTTAAGATCATGGGCTATGTTGTCCGATACCTGGCGCAGGCCTTCATTGAGGCTTTCTATCCTGCCAAGCATGGAATTGAGCGATTCCGAAAGCCGGTCGAATTCATCACCCGAACCGCTCACCGGCAAACGCTGACCCAGATCACCGGCCATAATCTTCTGACTGGCCTGCGACACGCGATCGATGCGCTGCAGCGCACGGCGCCCGATCACGAACCAGATAACGAGCGCTCCGATCACCATGATTCCGAGCGCCATAACCAGGGAACGCTGCACCATGGACCTGAACTTTGTCGGCTCACCCAGGTCACGGCCGACAAGAACGCGCATGCCGTTGGGCAGAAAAATCACTTCGGCGAGCGCCATATGACCCGGTGTGCCTTCCGGCTGGTAAAACCTTCGATAGGAGAACGGCCTTTCCGTCCAGCCTTCCCGTTCCAGCACTCCGGGCTGCAGGCTCTCGACATTGCCGGCGAGAATCTGCCCGTTTGGGGCCGCAATCGTATAAAGGTTGGCACCGGGCTCTCTGGAGCGTCTGTCAATGTGTCCAATCAGTCTGGATACGCCGCCACGGCGGTAAAAATTGCCGAGGACCTTCAGTTCGTCCTGAACTACCTGTTTGGTTTGATAGGTCAGGAGACTGGATGTCAGGTCGGTGACATAAAAGACGAGAATGACCGCGCATATGGCAAACAGGCCAAGATAAAGCGCAGACATGCGCACCGCGGTGGTGCGCAGAAGCAGCCGGAACCGGCCCATGGCCCTAGCCATCAGCTTTGAGGATGTAGCCCGCGCCTCTGACAGTTCGCAGCAGGGCCTTGTCAAATCCCTTTTCGATCTTGGATCTCAACCGGGAGATATGCACGTCGATTACGTTGGTCTGTGGATCAAAATGATAGTCCCAGACATTTTCCAGCAACATGGTGCGCGTGACCACCTGCCCCGCATGCTTCATCAGATATTCAAGCAGGCGGAATTCACGCGGCTGCAGCGTAATGCGTTGTCCGGCCCGACGCACCTCATGGGCAAGCCTGTCGAGCTCAAGGTCGCCGACCTTGTAGACGGTATCGTTGTCGCGCATACCCTTGCGCCGCCCGAGAACTTCTACCCGTGCCAGAAGTTCCGAAAAGGAATAGGGCTTCGGCAGATAGTCGTCACCACCGGCACGCAGACCGGTGACCCGGTCGTCGACCTGGCCGAGCGCCGACAATATCAACACCGGCGTGTCGATCGATTTTTCGCGCAGCTCGCTGACAATCGAAAGTCCATCTCGCTTGGGAAGCATCCGGTCTATGACCATGACGTCATAGTTGTTTTCCGTCGCCAGATAAAATCCGAGGTCACCATCGCTTGCATGGTCGGTAACAATCCCCGACTCATTAAACGCCTTTACCAGATAGGCCGCCGCCTCCAGGTCATCTTCAATAACCAGAATCTTCATATCCGGCATATTAGGCGAATATTCTGATGAAAAACAAACCATAAGATCTCTGTTCAACTTCAATTCAAGTCAAAACACTTCCCTAATAAAAAGAGAGACAGCGGGCCGATGGGAGACCCGCTGTCCACAGAATCGGGCGGTTGGCCGGGGGCGACATTAATGACCGCCCACCCGATCTGTTCAACCAACGGCAACCGGCAATGCTACGAACCGATTACTGTTTTGGTTGGTTACCTGAAACAGAACAGCCTTGCGACCGGCGTCCGTTGCGGCCTTAACCGCTTCCGACAGGTCTTTTGCTGACTGCACGTCTGTATTGTTGACAGCGGTGATCGTGTCGCCGGGGCGCATGCCGCGCTCGGCAGCAACACTGTCAGGTGCGACTTCGGTGATCATCAAGCCATTGCCATCATCGGCAGGCTTAACGGTCAAGCCGAACTCTTCGAGATGCTCGCCGCTGTCAGGTTTTTTCGTTTCAATTTGAGCCGCGGCTTTCTTTGGCTCTTTCAGCGTACCGATCTCGACCGTAATGGACTGCGAGTCTCCATCGCGCCATACCGTGATATCGGCATTCTCGCCAGGGTTTACCCTGGCAATTTTGCGCGCCAGATCACGCGGGCCCTCAACAAGCTCGTCACCAACCGCAGTTACAACGTCACCTGATTTCAGGCCGGCCTTCTGCGCCGGAGAATCGGGCTGCGGCTCGGTGATCAGGGCGCCTTTGGCCTCGGCAAGTCCAAGGGACTCGGCGATGTCGGCGGTTACCGGCTGAATCTGGACACCAAGCCAGCCGCGTTCGACCGTGCCGCGGTCCAGAAGCTCGTCAACGACCTCATTCGCCAGCGATGCGGGAATGGCAAATGCGATCCCGACATTGCCGCCCGAGGGCGAGAATATGGCTGTATTGACACCGATGACTTCACCTTCAAGGTTGAACGTCGGACCGCCGGAGTTGCCCCGGTTGACCGCAGCATCGACCTGAATGAAGTCGTCATAGGGACCAGAGCCGATGTCACGGCCGCGTGCTGAAACGATACCGGCGGTCACTGTGCCACCAAGACCGAACGGATTGCCCACGGCAACAACCCAGTCACCGATGCGCGTCTTGTCGTCCTGATCGAAGTCCACATAAGTGAATGTCCGGTCGCTGTCGACCTTGAGAACGGCGAGATCCGTGCGTGCATCCTTACCGATCAGCTCGGCATCAAGCTCCGTGCCGTCATGCATGATGACGGTGAATTCCTTGCCGCTGTCCACGACGTGGTTGTTGGTAACCACGAGACCGTCAGCGGAAATGAAGAACCCGGACCCTTGCGAAACAGGACGGGCGCGGGGCTGACGGGGCATCGGCCGATTTTCATCGCCGCGCTCGGAGAAGCGATCACCAAAGGGATTTCCCTGACCGAAATCGCGGAAAAAGCGCTTCATGGGGTGATCTTCCGGCAGGCCGTCCATTCCTGGTGCCTGGAAGTTGAACCCGTTTGAAGATACGGGCCTGATGTCGGATTTGACCCGGACGGAAACAACCGCCGGTGTCACAGCTTCTACTACATCGGCGAAACCCGGCTCCTGGGGGGCTTGAACCCTTACCGCATCTGCATAGGCAGATTGAACACGAGCCGGAACGCCACTTGCTACCATTGCTGCGGCCAGACCTAGTACAGCCGTTGTTGTCAGCAATCCTTTACGGGTAGCGTGTGCATTTCTCTTGGGCATTTAGATGTCCTTATGACCGTCTGTTCAGTCCCCTCACCCACAGAGATAGTTCGCCCTACATTACGACCGCCTATCTAAAGCATGAAAAATTTGTAATCTTGGCGATAACCGCCTGTTAACCAAGTTGGTTCTTCGCTGATTCGCGCAGCAATTATTTCCAGTAAAAACAACCTGTTCGGCAGGTTCGAACACACCTTCACGGACGGTCCGCGGGCAGTTCGCCTACGAGGGTTCGATAGCAGGCTTTGTAATAATCAGGTGTCGTTGATCGAAACCTGGGTAACTACCTTGGACGACGATTCGAGCGTCCGGTGTACAGGACACTTGTCGGCTATTTCCTCGATCTTTCCGCGCAGCTCTTCGGACACGGGTCCGTCGACCGTTATTGCGCGTTCGAACCGATCGATTCGGCCGCCCTTTTCCTGCTCTTCGGACGTGCATTCCAGGCAGTCCGTCGCATGGATCTTGGCATGGGACACATCAACGGTAATGCGACCGAGCTCCGCTTTCTTGTGGTCGGCATACATTCTAAGCGTCATCGATGTGCAGGCGCCGAGCGCGGCAGAAAGAAAATCATAGGGCGACGGACCGGAATCAAGTCCGCCGACACTGACAGGTTCATCGGCAAACAGCCGATGCTTGCCTGCGTGAACCGTATTCTGGAATTTGCCCTCGCCGGTTTCCGAGACGCGCACCGCCTCGATGTCTGTCATTCCCTGCGGAACGTCCTCGGCGATATAGCGCGAGGCCCAGCTGGCGATGATCGTTGCCGCGTAGGCGGCGTCCTGCGCCTTGCTGACAAGATGATCGGCGTTGTCGAGCGAAACGTAGCTCTTCGGGTGCCGGGCCGCGCCGAAGATGGTCGCGGCATTTTCAATGCCGACAGTCTGGTCGATCGGCGAGTGCAATACCATAAGCGCCTTGCGCATCCTGGCGATCCGCTCGGTCAGTACGCTTTCGCGGACATCGTCGAGAAACTGCTTTTGTATGGTGAACGGCCTGCCTGCCAGCGTGACGGACGCCTCGCCCTTTTCCTCGATCTCCTCGATCTTCGATCCGAAATTGTGCACCACATGGGCAACATCGGCCGGTGCGCCGATGGTCGCCACTGCCTTCACCTCGGGAATGTCACCGGCAACGGCAAGCACCGCTGCACCGCCAAGCGAATGACCGATCAGGATCGACGGCGCTTCGAAATTGTCGCGCATATATTCAACTGCCGACATCAGGTCGGCGACATTGGAGGAAAAATTGGTGGAGGCGAATTCGCCCTCACTCGAGCCAAGACCGGTAAAATCGAAACGCAATACGGCTATTCCGGCGCGCGAAAGCTCGGCCGCAATCCGTTTTGCCGCCAATATGTCCTTCGTGCAGGTGAAACAATGCGCAAACAGTGCATAGGCCCGCACGTGCCCCGCCGGCACATCGAGCCGCGCTGCCAGTGTTGCACCGGAATGGCCGCTGAACTCTGATTTAATGGATGTTGCTGTCATTTCCCTGCTCCCGGATCAAATCGGAGCAAAGCTATCAGCTATCGTGATCACGCGAACTTAAAACTTTCTCGAGATCGGCTTGCTCTTCCTTCGACAGCGGCGTGCCCGTTCGCGCTTTTCCGCGTCTGCCGGCGCTGATCACCAGATAGGCCAGTCCGCCAAGCAGTACGATCGCCGGCACAGCCCACAACAAAAGCGTCTGCGCCGAAAATCGCGGCTTGAGCAGAACAAACTCGCCATATCGCGAGACGATGTAGCCCACGACTTCCTGGTCGCTATCGCCCTCAAGCAGCCGCTGTCGCACAAGAACCCGCAGGTCCTTGGCCAGTTCCGCGTCGGAATCGTCGATGGACTGATTCTGGCAGACGAGACAGCGCAGGCCTGCCGAAATATCACGGGCCCTTTCCTCAAGCACGGGATCGTCGAGCACTTCATCCGGCGTTACCGCGTCAGCGGGAAACACCAGAACAAGAACGCAAAGCTGTATGATTGCCGCCAGGGCGGAAAGTTTCTTCATGTCGGCTGCCTTGCTGAAACCGTCCGCGCCTTGCTGGCGGCCGGCGCACCGACGCGCAGCCTGCGGTCAAGGAGCGAAACGATGCCGCCGATGGACATGATGACGGCGCCGAACCAGATGAATGTCACCCAGGGTTTCCACCAAATGCGCACCACGGTTCCACCCCCGGGCGTTTCGTCACCAAGCGCTACGTAAAGCTGGCTGGGGCCAAGCGTCAGAATGCCGGCTTCTGTCGTCGGCATTCTGCGTGCCGTGTAGACCCGCTTGGCCGAGGTTACCGTTGCAAACTGGCTGCCGTCACGCGACACGGCAAAGCGGCCCTGCAGTTCAGTATAGTTCGGTCCGGTATTCGGCTTCAGACCTTCGAACTGAAGCGTGAACGGACCGCTGACGGCTGTTTCACCCGGTTTCAAGGTGGTTACCAATTCCGTTGAAAAGGCAGTAACCGTGACAATGCCGATCACCGAAACGCCAAGGCCGAGATGGGCAAGCGCTGCTCCGAAGGCGGATCGCGGCAGGCCTTTGAAACGCTGCCACATGACAGGCAGCGCCACCCGGCCAGCGCCAGAACGAAGGGCAATATCGGTGACGGCGCCGGCGATCAGCCAGATGCCGATGCCGATGCCAAGCGCTGCAAGCACCGGCGCACCGGTGGCAAAATAGGTAACCGCCAGCGCTCCCAGCAAGGCTATGCCTGCAGCAAAATACAGCCGCTGGCAAACCGCCCAAAGATCACCGCGCTTCCAGGCCAGCAGCGGGCCAAATGGCACCGCCAGCAGAAGCGGGATCATGAGCGGACCGAATGTAAGATTGAAGAAAGGCGGACCAACTGAAATCTTGGAACCGGTAACTGCTTCGAGCAGCAACGGGTAGAGCGTGCCAACGAGCACCGTCGCGGTGGCCGTCGTCAGGAACAGATTATTGAGGACCAGTGCGCCCTCGCGCGAAATCGGCGCAAACAGGCCGCCCTGTGACAGCGTCTGCGCGCGCAGCGCAAAAAGGCTGAAGGCGCCGCCGATAAATATGACGAGGATGCCGAGAATGAACACGCCGCGCAACGGGTCGGTCGCAAAGGCATGCACCGAGGTCAGGACGCCGGAACGAACCAGAAATGTTCCAAGCAGCGACAACGAAAAGGTCATGATGGCGAGCAGCACGGTCCATATCTTCAAGGCTTCCCGCTTTTCCATCACCAGCGCCGAATGCAGCAGGGCCGTTCCCGCAAGCCAGGGCATAAAGGAGGCATTTTCGACCGGGTCCCAGAACCACCAGCCGCCCCAGCCAAGCTCGTAGTAAGCCCAGTAGGAGCCCATGGCGATACCGGCGGTAAGCGCAGTCCATGCGGCCAATGTCCACGGCCGAACCCATCGGGCCCAGGCGGCATCGATACGTCCGTCAATCAGCGCCGCGACGGCAAAGGAAAAGCAAATCGAAAAGCCGACATAACCGAGATAAAGCAGCGGCGGATGGATCGCGAGACCGACATCCTGAAGGATCGGATTGAGATCCCGCCCCTCGATCGGCGCCGGAACAAGCCGCTGGAACGGATTGGAGGTCCAAAGCACAAACAGCAAAAAGGCGGACGTGATCCAGGCCTGAACGGCCAGAACATTGGCCTTGAGCGGCGCCGGAAGGTTACCGCCGAAAAAAGCAACAAGCGCGCTGAAGAAAGCCAGAATGAGGATCCACAGGAGCATCGAGCCCTCGTGATTCCCCCACACACCGGAAATCTTGTAGATCATCGGCTTCAGCGAATGCGAATTTTCCCAGACGTTCTGCACGGAAAAATCCGACGTGATGTAGGAGACCGTCAGGGCAATAAACGCGAAGAGGATGAGAACAAATGAAGAGACCGCGGCGGCGGGCGCCATAGCCATCAAACCCGCATCCTGCGTCCTGGCGCCGATGATCGGCAGCACCGACTGCAGCAGTGCAATGGCAAGCGCCATAACCAGCGCATAATGGCCGAGTTCAACAATCATTGCGCCGTCCTATTTCTCCTCGCCCTGCCACACACCCTGCTTCTTCAGGCTGTCGGCAACCTCTTTGGGCATATAGGTTTCGTCGTGTTTGGCTAGAACCGAATCCGCCACAAAGAGGGGATTGCCGGGCTGGAAGGCACCCTCGACCACAACGCCCTGCCCCTCGCGGAAGAGATCCGGAAGGATCCCGGTATAGGTTATCGAAACCGTGTTGGCGGTGTCCGTTACGGCAAACTCGACGGTCGTTCCCTGTCCACGTGTGACCGAATCTTCCGCGACCAGCCCGCCGAGGCGTATTCGGGTTCCGGGATTGATCTGCTTTTCAGCGACGTCGGTCGGTGAATGGAAATAAACGATCTGCTCCTGCAGCGCAAAAAGCACTAGGATGACGGCAACGCCTATGACGCCGACGCCGCCGGCTATGATCGCCAGTCGTTTCTGCTTGCGTGTCATTGCTCCACCTTCTCCGGCGCAAGTCCAAACTGGGCCGCCGCCTGCATGAGGGTCTGCCGTCCGGCGCTTCCGTCGCTGAAATTCTCCAGCGCGCGCTCAAGCGCATCTCCGGCCTGCTGTGCCTGTCCAAGAACCATGTAGGAGCGGATCAGACGAAGCCAACCGTCAAGATCATCGGGATTTTGCCGCAGCTTCTCATCAAGGCCGGCAACCATGCCGCCGATCATTTCGCGCCGTTCATCTGCACTCATCTCCGCAGCGGCCGCCACCTGCTCGCTATCGGGACCGGGCGCGGCTTTGCCGCCGGCCTGTGCCAGGCGCTTGTCGATTTCTTCGAGGTGCGCCTGCACCTGCGGCATCCAGGGCGCATCCGGCTCCGACCGGGAAGCAAGCTCCGAAAAGGCCGCTTTGGCTTCCTCATATTTGCCTTCCTGGGTCAGCCCCAGTGCAAGGAAGAATGACGACAGGGGATTGCCCGGCTCATGATCATAAGACGCCTGGAATGCGGCCTGCACATCCGAAGTCACGATACCGCCCGACTGTGCGAACAGCGCCTGGCCAAGACCGGCTTGTCTGGCCGCTGACGAACCAAGCAACCGAATGGCGTTGCGATAGGCGGTTTCGGAATCCTGTACCCGCCCGAGGCTGTAATAGATCGGCGCGAGAACGTCCCATCCACGGCCGTCCTGCGGATTGCTTGCAAGATGGGTTTCGGCCTGAGCCACCAGCTTTGCAATATCACTGTTGTCACCGGACGGCGGCTGTATGCGCGCGGCGAGCGGCTGCGATGGCATGCCAGGCTTGCCAATCGCCAGATAACCGGTGATCGCCATCAGCGGCAGGAACACGATCACCACATAGCGCGCAGCGCCGGAAAACGGCGAAGATCCGTCTGACTTTCGAGATTTGGCGTGTGACGCCTTGATCAGCCTGCGGCCCACCTCGGCTCGGGCATATTCTGCCTCATCACCGGTCAGCAGGCCTGATTCGATGTCGCGGTCGATCTCGCGCAGCTGGTCGTGATAGACCTCCGCGTCGAATTGCTTTTCTTCCGCCTGTTGTTTCGTACGCCGGGCAAGCGGTATGAGCAGACTTATGGTAGCGGCTACCGTCATGATGGCAGCCAAGACCCAAAACATCATGATAACTTGTTATCTGACCCTGTTCTGTTGCCCTTACGGAACGGCGGCGCCGGCCGATTGGGCGTTCGTCACTGTCTATTGGAAATATGGGAGCTAGACAAGCGGCGTCCAGTTGCCGTCCTCGCTGCGGCAGGCGGTTCCACGTGCCGTTGTGGTCTCGCCATTCCGCATGATTTTGTGGACATACTGCCTGCAGTTCTGGGAACCGACCTCATAGGGCTGCGCTGCGTAGACCTCTCCCGAAACGCCGCTTTGCGTACTGGACCATGCGACGATCTGTCCGCTGGGTGCGATCTCGAGAGCGCGGTATTCGGCCTCCAGCGCCTTGATGCGGTCCTCAGCGCTCAGCTGCGCTGTAATCGCCGGGTCGACTATGCCGCCGTTAAGGGCTTCGATGACAGTCGGCTTGCCGGCCGATTGCGGCACAAATGAATTGAGGAAGCTGGACTGCCCGCCGGTATTCGCACAGCCGCCAAGGGCCAGCAGTGTCGCAATCGTCAAAATCTGATAGCGGGCATTCATAGTGATGTTCTCTCCAGTCAACCCCACATTGAAACCGAGGATGTGGCGTCAATGTGGCAGCGGATTGATCGCCATCATGTGCAACAAAGATTAACGAACAGCAACCGGCAGCGTCACCGTTGCGCATAGTCCGCCAAGTGCGCTGCGGCCAAGCGATACGGAGCCTTTATACTCGCCGGCAATTTCCTTGATGATCGAAAGACCCAGTCCCGTTCCGGGTTTGCTTTCATCGAGACGCCGGCCTCTCTTCATCGCCTCCGCGAGGTGATCGTCAGGCATTCCGGGACCGTCATCTTCAACATAAATCGAGAGCAAGGGCCGGACCTCACCGGCACCGGTGCCCGAGGCGGGCTCTGTCGGCATCTCAGCGCGGACCCTGACCTTGCCCGATGCCCATTTTCCCGCATTTTCCAGCAGGTTACCGAAGATTTCTTCGACGTCATGCTGTTCCATCGCAAGGTCCGGAACATCGTCATCGAGCTGCAGTTCGAATTCGGTATCAGGGTTCAGCCGCTCCATTACACGCATGAGGCGCTGCAGCGTTTTGCCTGTATCTGCACGTACCAGAACCGAGTTCTGCTGGGCAGCAATACGGGCCCGGTCTAGGTAGTGCTGGACCTGGTTTTGCATCGCGGTCGCCTGCTCATTAACAAGCCGCGCCTGGTCCGGTTCCATTGAGCGGCTCTCATTAAGCAGCACTGCAATAGGCGTCTTCAGCGAGTGGGCAAGATTGCCCACCTGCATGCGTGCACGCTCGATAATGCGGCGGTTATTGTCGATCAGCGCGTTCACCTCGCCGGTCAGCGGCGCTATTTCCCGGGGAAAACTGCCCTCAAGTGATTCGGTTTCGCCGGCGCGGATTTCCTCAAGTGACCGCCTTATCGTGTCAAGCGGGCGCAGACCGAACAAAATGGCGATGGCGTTGACGAGCAGGCTGCCGATGCCGAAAACCACCAGAAACAGGATCAGCTGGCGCGAAAATGCGGAAACATCGTTGTCGAGGGCATCCATATTCCCGGTGACGCGGAACCGCGCAATTTCACCGTTGTCGCCCAGCAACACTTCGGTTTCGGCAACCATCAGCTCCTGTCCGGTGCTGTCGCTTGAACGGTAAATGCGTTCGTAACGTTCATTGAACGGCGCGACCTGAGTGGAGATCGCCGCTACCGTTCTGTCACCCAGGGACACGGAGGCAATCCGGTCCTGCGGCCCGTTGCCGATGATGTTGACGATCCAGTACCAGCCGCTGCCCGGTTGGCTGAAACGCAGGTCGCCAAGCTGCGGCGTGCCCTCAAGCTTGCCATCTGCAGTCAGAGAAACGGAATTGATGACGTTATACAGTTGCGCTCGCAGCAAGTCGCGAAAGCCGCGCTCTGCCCCATTTCGGTAAAGCGTGAGAATCAGCAGGCCGATAACAAAGAGGGCGATGACCGCCCAAAGCGTCGCAATCGTCAGGACCCGCGCTGCAAGTGAGCGGGGCTTTTTGACGCTAGCTACCATCTTCGGGAGCCTGAATCCGATATCCAAGCCCGCGTATCGTTTCGATCATGTCAACGCCGAGTTTCTTGCGCAGCCGCCCGACAAAGACTTCAATCGTGTTGGAATCGCGATCGAAATCCTGGTCGTACATGTGTTCAACCAGTTCGGTGCGCGAAACGACCTCGCCCTTGTGATGCAGCAGATAGGAAAGCAGGCGAAATTCGTGTGACGTCAGCTTCAGGGTCGTTCCATCGACCGTCGCCTTGGCTCCGCGCGTGTCGAGCCGCACAGGCCCGCACACGATTTCGGACGATGCATGTCCGGCGGCACGGCGAATGAGTGCGCGAACGCGGGCCAGTACCTCCTCAACATGGAACGGTTTTGCGACATAGTCGTCCGCCCCGGCGTCGATGCCCGCCACCTTGTCGCTCCAGCGATCGCGCGCAGTCAAAATGAGCACCGGCATCACCTTTCCAGCGGCGCGCCATTCTTCCAGCACGCTTATGCCGTCCATCTCCGGCAGGCCGATATCAAGAATAACGGCGTCATAGGGTTCGGTATCGCCCAGAAAGTGCCCCTCGGAACCGTCATAGGCCTTGTCGACCACGTATCCGGCTTCTTCGAGAGCCTCGCATAGCTGGCGGTTGAGATCCTTATCGTCCTCGACAACGAGTAGTCGCATCGGCTGTGCCCCGTTTGTTTGCTGCCTTACGGCCTGGCATTGACGGTCATCTTGCGCCGCCTCTTACCGTCCTTGTCACTGGCGAGCACGGTGATCTTGCAGATGTCCTGGCCACCGCTCTTTGCGACCTTGACCGAAAGAAGCTGGCCATTCGTCTGATTGAGGACGCGCTGGACGGCGGCCGAGCAGTCCGCCGACTGGGCAGCGGCATCGCCGGCTTCAAGCGCCATAAAAGACACAGCCATCACCGCAACCAGCAATATTTTCCTGCAACTGCTCATTTTCGTCCTCAAACTGACCTTTTCAAGCCATTACATTCAGCAAGATCGGAAAATTCCGATACAACATATATTTGGCAAACCCCGTTCGTCCATGGGGCGAAGCAACTGATTTGCCTTGTCGTTAATGTGTACACTGGCGTTGCTGAACTAAAAATGAACGGCGGCGGGATAAGACCAAAATGCCTGCATAAGCCGTTTTGCGGCCTTTATTCGTGGTTGCCGGGCCGACGATCAACCGTCCACGGTCTCAAACGGCCAATCGACGATATGAAGCTCGTAGTCTTCCGGCTCCATCCCGGCTTCGGGAACAGTGCGGTCGCGCACCGAAACGCCGGCGTGATGAACCGTATCTGGGTCACCCGACACCAGCGGGTGCCACCAGTAAAGGTCCCTGCCCTCGGCAATGAGCCGGTAACCGCAGGTCGGTGGCAGCCAGGTCAGTTTCCGCACGGAAGCCGGGGTCAGATTGATGCATTCGGGCACCTCGGCCTGGCGATGGTCGTAATCCTTGCAGCGGCAGGTATCCGGATCGAGCAGCTTGCATGCAACATTGGTCCAGGCGATCTCGCCGGTATCCCAATCCTCAAGCTTGTTGAGGCAGCACCGTCCACAGCCGTCGCAAAGGCTTTCCCACTGCTCGGTGCTCATATCCTCAAGCGTGGTCGTTTTCCAGAACGGATCGGTTGTCATAGATGCTCCCTATGGCAGCGGGCGGCGGTAACGATAGCAGTCACTTTTTAATGCACCCCTTGTTCTCTTGCTCTAATATAGGCAGAACTGCAGGGCGCGGTGGAAATCCTGACCGAACCGGGGCGTTTTGGACGGTGCGGATCAGGCAGTCAAGAGACGGGAAAACGGAAGGTGCAAGACCCCTTCAGTCAGGATCAAAGACCCAGAAAGCGGCGGCACCTGTTTTTGCGGCTGGATTCCTGGATCGATTCGACCCTGTGGTCCGCGGGATCGGGTCTCGGCGACAAATGGGAAGATATCAACATCTTCTTTCGCCGATTTACCGTCAAAGGCTACAAGCGGGCATTTTTCGAGATGGCCGGAGAAGCCATGACGCTGGGGACCGCCGGCGCGGTTCTCATGCTGGCCCTTGCCCTGCCCGCGTTTGAAGAGACATACGGCAACTGGCGCGAACAGGACGACTTCGCGGTTACCTTCCTTGACCGTTACGGCAACGAAATCGGTCACCGGGGCATCATCCACGAAGATTCGGTGCCCATCGACGAGTTGCCGGACCACCTCATCAAATCGGTGCTGGCTACAGAGGACCGGCGGTTTTTCGAACATTTCGGCATCGATTTATTTGGTCTGGTACGTGCCATGACTGAAAATGTACGCGCCAATTCTGTGGTTCAGGGCGGCTCGACAATCTCACAACAGCTTGCCAAGAATCTGTTTTTGACAAATGAGCGGACGATCGAGCGCAAGATCAAGGAAGCATTCCTTGCACTGTGGCTTGAGGCCAACCTGCCGAAGAAGGAGATCCTGCGGCTTTATCTCGACCGCGCCTATATGGGCGGTGGAACATTCGGGATTGCGGCAGCCGCACAGTTTTATTTCGGCAAGGACGTAACCGACGTCACACTGGCGGAATCGGCAATGCTGGCGGGGCTTTTCAAGGCCCCTGCCCGCTATGCGCCGCACATCAACCTGCCGGCGGCACGCGGGCGGGCCAATGAAGTGCTCACCAACCTTGTCCAGGGCCAGCTCATGACAGAAGGCCAGGTCATCGGCGCGCGACGCAATCCTGCAGATGTCGTCGACCGGGGCGACAAGGAAACTCCGGACTATTTCCTCGACTGGGCCTTTGAGGAGGTCAAACGCATCGCGGTCAAATACCCCGAACACTCCCTGATCGTGCGCACCACCATTGACACAAGCCTGCAGAAAGCAGCCGAAGAGGCGCTTGAAGCCGGTCTTCGCCAGTATTCGAAGCGCTACAACGTGCAGCAGGGCGCCATTGTGCTGATTGAAAACGGCGGTGCGGTTCGGGCAATGGTCGGCGGGCGCGACTATGGCGAAAGCCAGTTCAACCGCGCGACAAAGGCGCTGCGCCAGCCGGGTTCCTCATTCAAGGTCTATGTCTATACAACAGCCATGGAAAACGGCTTTACGCCCGACACGATGATCAGGGATGCCCCGATCACCTGGCGCGGCTGGTCGCCCAGGAACTATGGACGCGGATATGCGGGACGCGTCGATCTGACCCGTGCGCTGGTCAAATCCATCAACACCGTGCCCGTGCGCCTTGCCCGTGATCACCTTGGCACCGAAAAAATAGCGGAAATGGCCAAAAGGCTGGGTGTCGAAACACCACTACGCACAGACAAGACCATGCCGCTCGGCACGTCCGAGGTTACCGTTCTGGACCAGGCAACGGCCTATTCCGTATTCCCGTCGGGCGGGCTGGCGCCCAACCGCCACGGTATAACGCAGATCATGAACTATTCCGGCAACGTCCTTTACGACCATCGCCGCGATGCACCGGAACGCAAACGGCTGCTCGACGAAGAAACAATCCGTTCCATGAATTCGATTCTTACGCAGATTCCTGAATGGGGTACCGGCCGCCGGGCAAAACTTGAAGGCATCAAGACCGCAGGAAAGACCGGAACGACACAGGCCTACCGGGACGGATGGTTTGTGGGCTTTACCGGCAACTACACGGCTGCCGTCTGGTTCGGCAATGACGATTATACATCATCGGCGCGCATGACCGGTGGTTCCCTTCCGGCAATGACGTTCAAACAACTTATGAACTATGCACACCAAGGCGTTGAACTTAAACAGATTCCTGGCCTTGAAATACCTGAAGATGAAGAAACGGCGGGTGACGCGCTCGTTTCCCGTTCGGAACTCGTCGATGAAAGCGGCGCACCAATCATCAGACCGCGCGTGCTTTCAAAAGAGGCAACCCGGCTGCTGCGCGAGTTGGCCGAAAGCTTTGCCACGGCGCCTCCGGTAAGCAGCCAAAAAGAACAATCCATTGCCTTGAAGCCCACAACAAACCGGTAGAATCGGTGCACCATTCCAATTTGGCGAAATCGGTGGGCAACTGCTATGTCTGACTCACGATCTTGCTCTAGAGGTTAGCATTCCTTGTTTCGCGTTCCTGCAACAATAGCAGCCATATTTCTCATTGCGTTCGGCGGCGCCATGCTGACGGCTGTCTATGCACTGAAAGCGACGATCGGCTTCGGCTCGATCGCTATCGGTCCGTGGACAGCCTGGCCGCTGGCGCAGACCGAACAGGCTGATCCCTATGCCAAGGCACACCGGGCACGGGCCGGGCAGCTGCTGCTTGGCGATGCCGAGGGGCTGGTTTTTGTCGCCAGCAGCGACAGTGCGGGTTCCAGGCTTTCCGGAAATTGCGATTACGTGGTATCGGGCCGAACCCCGCCTGCCCGCTTCTGGACCTTGCACACAACCGGCACTGACGAGGCACTGTTACAGGTCGACCAGTCATTTCCCGCTGCATACCACTCTCAAAACGTTCTCAAGACGCAAAAGGGAGAATTTTCGATCGGCGTCAGCGGTCAGCCGAAGCCGGGCAACTGGTTGGCGACCGGCGAGACTTCAAGGCCATTCAAGCTCGTCCTGACGCTTTTCGACACGCCGACGGCCGGAAGTTCGCGGCTGATCGAATTGCAGATGCCCGAGATTTTGCGCGAGGAATGTCGCGATGGGTAGGCTGTTTTATGTGGTGCTTTCAGGCATTGCGGGGGCCGCACTGCTCCACATCATCATCATTCTGGCGATACCGGCCTATGCCGAGCGCGATACCTGGACAAAGATCACTGCTCTCGGGCCGACCGAGTTCTTTCACTTGCTGCCCCCCAACAAGCCCGGCGGGCTGACCTCTGCCAATCCGTTCATTCGCACTGCCGTATGCCGGTTCGACATAACCGAGGAGCCGGTTCGCGTAACGGCTTCGGGCCTTGCCTACTACTGGTCTCTGGCTATTTTCGATCCGGGTGCGAACGAGGTCTACAGCATGAATGACCGCACTGCGACCGACAAGAAACTGGACATTGCGGTCGTGACTCCGCTGCAGATGATCGGCTACCGCAAGAGCCTGCCGGAAACGCTGGCCGATTCAGTGCTGATCGAGTTTCCCGGAACCACCGGATATCTGGTACTTCGAACAGTCACACCCGATTCCAGCTGGGACCTGATCGTCCGGGAGTTCCTGAGCAACGCGCTTTGTCAAAGCGCGGATGCGTATTGATGCAATAGCGTCGCCAAAGCCCGCAAATATCTTATTACGGGCGAATATCAAGCAGGAGCCCCACCTATTGCCTAAAGCTTGCCGCCCCTCGTCTGATCGGCGATCAGCCGCTTTTTTTCCTGCTTTTTCTCTTCGTAGCGAACACCTGTGAACACAAGAATACTGGCGCTCTCGCGTTGCGTGTTGCGTCGCCGCCCCTTTGGCCTGCGTGAGGCCAACCTTGAATTAAGTTCGATTATGACACCCATCGGATTCACCGTTCCCCTCGTCGGGAACGATAAGCTGCGCTTTTAACCGTTCCCCCTGGTCTTTGCGATCATGTTGCACAACTCCATACCAATATCGGCGCAGCTCATGGCGCGTCGGGTCTGCCGCATCTTGCGGCTGTAAAAACCCTAATGCGTACTATTCGATTAGAACTCCGGATAGTTAACAGTTTGCTAAATATTTGCCTTTACTTTGAACCATCAAGGAGTTCTGCGTAGTTTGGGTGGTGTATTTTGGATCGTTTCCGCGACCTTGAAAGAGCCGGAGAAACCGGTCGGAAGGACGCTGCTTTGCTTGCGGCCATCGCCGGATTCGAGGCACTGAAGCACCCGACCTCGCACAACCTTCGCCAATTTTCCAACCTGTTTACCGGACTGTTCGAGCTGACGCGGGAAGATACCCGGCGCACAGCCGCCGCCGCACTCTCAAGAATCGAGATGCTGCCGCAGGACGTCACCATGATTGTGGCAAACCAGCCGATACGGATCGCCGCCCCTTTTCTTGCCTTCAGCCCCTGTCTTACCGATCAGATGCTGCTGCAGACGATTTCAAGACACGGCAACGCGCATGCGCGCGCCATTTCGCGCCGCAAGTCCTTATCGCCGGTGCTCCTTGGGGTTCTGGCCGAACTGAACGACTCGGCTGTTGCGCGCTCAATCCGCCTCAGACACATGAATGGCAACAAGCTCGGCGCAAAGATACCGATGACGGACGACGCTGTAAAACGTCGTGACGAGGATGCCTTGCGAAAGCGCATCAAGGACATGGCGCTCGCACGCATGACCAAGTCCAGCAAGCCAGCGACGCAATCGGCCACAATGGGCAGGCCAGCCCTCGATTTGCTGGTTCAACAGGCGGAAGCTTCGCAGCCGGTCAGGTTTTCCGGCATGCTTGCCCGGGCGCTCGGCACCGAGGCATCCCTTGCGGAACGCATCATGCTGGACGTTTCGGGTCGCCAGCTGACAATGGCTTTGCAGGCTCTAAACATGGCTGACGATGAAATCCTGCGCGTCCTTGTCAGCATCTTTCCGCAGCTTCGAAGGCTTTCCGGCGGCATTCAACACGCATCGCTCGTGTTGCAATCAACCAACCGCGATGACAGCACCAGGCGCGTGACTGCGTGGGTGCGCGCCAACGCACCGAAAGCACGTCAGACTGCTACACATTTCGAACCGCATACTGTCGACAATCCGGAACGAATAGACCGGTCAGCGCCCGGCTACAGAAACGATCGGGCGGTTAAGCCGGCTGCGATCAAGCCAGCTGTTAAACGGGCATGACCGAGACGTAGTCTTCAGGTTCATCCGTTTCGATTTCGACAACCCAAAAATCCGGATCGAATTTCTTCTCCCGTTCAAGCAGGGCGTCGATTTCCTGGCTTTCACATTTATCCAACCGCCGCTCGAAACTGCGGTCCAGCGGCTTTGCCGTATCAAAATGGCTTTGAGGGGCCGGGCCTAAGAGGGTTTCCCGACCGTCCCTGCCCCGTATGCGGATGAATATGGCTCCCGCTTCGGGCGAACCCTGCCGCTCGATGACAGCAAACAGGCCGTCACCAAAGACCCGGCGCACCAGCGCCTTTACCCACATTTCAGAGGTCAGTCGCATATTGGCAGCACCCGGGTATGTGCACAAATACCGGCACGGATAAACTAGAGTGCACCGATCTCGCGCAATTTCTTGAGGACAAGCTTGTCGGGCTGGCCGGTGACCGGCAGGCGGTAGTGCCGCTGAAAGTCGGCGATTGCCTCCGTCGTCTGCCTACCGATAACCCCGTCAACCTTCACATCGTCATAGGCAATATTGCTAAGGCCCTTTTGGATGCTGACAATCAGATCCGCCACCGGATCTTCCGCCGCCGCGCGCGGTGCCTGAGCAGGTTTTTCGGCCTTCAGGATCTCGGTAACCGTACCCGGCTTCGGCCGGGGCACGGCAACGACATCCAGATCGGAAATAAGCAGGTGAACCAACAACGCATCGGTCGGTTCACCGGTCGGCTCAAGACCTTGCCCCTTCTGGTAGTTGCGAATGGAGTTTGCGGTCTGTGGTCCAAACACGCCGTCCACCGTGCCATTATAAAGTCCACGGGCGCGCATCGCGCTTTGGAGATTATAAACCGTAATATCCGCCGGAGGAGCCTTTCTGTCGGGTATGCTTGCCGTGCTCTGCGGATCGCTGTGCTCAATTCTGAATGTTGTCACCCGGCTGGATGGAATCGGAACATCCTCCAATGCCGGTATCCGAACATTGTAGCCCGATGTCGTACGGGTGTTGTAGAGCGGCGCGGGATGTTTGCCGGGCTGGTAGACAAGCGCATTGATCGTGACAAATGTGAAAGCGACCGCAAACACCGTCGCCCCACCGGCTATCGACGGGTGGCGCGATATACTCTCACCGGCGGACCGGAGCAGGCCGGTTAGTACCGGAAACCGGCCAGTTTTTGCGTCAGGCCGTTTTCGCCTGGTCATGCCCTGTCTCCATTGCGGGTTGTTTTTTGCGAGTCAATCGCGGAGGAAATTCTACCGCGGCGGCAGGTTGGGTGTCTACGAGGTTTTGGTCCCGCTGCGGTCCGTCGGCGGGAAGACGGATTGTAACCGTGGTTCCCACATCGACCGTGCTTTCAATCCCAAACTGCCCGCCATGCAGCGCCACCAGCCCCTTGACCAGGCTGAGGCCCAGACCAGTGCCCTCATATTGGCGCGCATACTGACTTTCAACCTGAACAAATGGCGCGCCGATCTTTTCCAGATCGGCTTCGGAAATACCGATACCGGTGTCTGAAACCGAAAGACTGATCCATCCGGTGTCTTCGCAAACGTCGACCGTTACAACCCCGTCTTCCTCGGTGAATTTGATCGCGTTTGCCATCAGATTGATCAGGATCTGCTGCAATGCGCGGCGGCAGGCTGTTATCTTGCGGTCGCCTTTTGCCACACGGGCATTGAGAACAATGTTCTTTCCGGCGGCCTGCGGCGCCAGCATGGCCTCGCACATCTCGACAACTTCCTTGATGTTGAAGGTTTCGAGATTGAGTTCATACCGGCCCGCCTCAATCTTGCTGAGGTCAAGCATTGAATTGATGACCGAAAGCAGGTGCTGGCCGGACTGGTGGATGAGGCCGACATATTCGCGTTGTTCCGGGCTCAACGATGCGCCGAGAAATTCGCCTGACAGAAGATCGGAGAACCCCAATATCGCATTGAGCGGCGTCCGCAATTCATGACTGACGGCAGCAAGAAAGCGGGTTTTGGCTTCATTGGCTGCTTCGGCCTCTTCGGTTTTTTGCGCGAAGGCGCGCCGTAGTTTGACACCGACGCCATTGTCGGTCGACTGCGCGATGAACCCGGAAAACGAGCCATTGTCGCGAAGCGCGACCAGCTGCATTGAAAGATGCAGGAACTGGTCTTTGCCCTCATCTTCGGCATCCTGGCGCATGCGCACTTCGATTGATTGCGTCGCCGAACCGGTGCGCATGCGGTCGATCGCCTGCAGAAAGCGGATGCGATCCGAAACATGCATGTGTTCGACAAGCCCGCGGCCGGCGACATCGCCTATGCGCTCAAGCAGGTCTGGTGCGTCTGCACCATAAATCGAAACGATATCTCCGCGCACATCGTGCAGCGAAATCAGACCCGGAAGATGGTCATAAGTACGCTCACCGCTGTCGGCGGATGCTGCTTGCGGCACCTGCTCCACCTGCCCCGGGATCAGGTTCACGACAAACAACGCACCATAGACACCGAGTGCGGCGATAACGGCAATGGACGCTACATTCGAGCCGGCCGTGCGCAAAGGAGCAAGCGGGAACATAAACTGCGCTGCAGCCAGAATGCAGAGGACGGCAGCCAGAGTGCCGAATCCGGCAAGGAGAGCCTGTCGGTCCTTGCGCAGCCTGAATGCCTCGGCCGGCAGCAGGAGCACGAGCGGCAACATTGGCGAGGCCAGCCCACCGGTTGCAATACCGGCAGCGGCAAGCCCCGAGGCAGCAAGCAGCAGAGTCAAAATCTCGACCATCTTACGGCGGCCGGTCTGCATCAGCACGCAGGCCAGGACGAGCGTACCGGCCGACAGCGCCATGACGGGCGCCGCTATGATCTGGGCGTTGAATGCGGGAATGAGGGTAAAAGGCAAAACGGACGCCAGAATCGTGCCGATCACCAGCAGCAGCGCAAGAAGCCTCGACTGGTTCTTGCGTTCCAGGTCGTCAACGATGTCGCGATGAACCCAGTTCGCGACCACACGGTCGGGAATTGGTATCATATCCCACGAGAAATAACGCTTCGCCCTGATAGCCACTATTGTACTCAATACGCTTGTTGTTCTGGCTTGTTCAAAATGCCAGAACCAGCTTAAGGAATGGATAAAACAGACAGGCAATCGAGCCGAAACAATGGATTTTTGCGCGAGGCATTCAAATCCGGCGGCAGCTTTTTTGATCATGGTTAACAGCGTGTAACCGCGACACGAAAGGATATTTTCACAAATATTGGATCAGATAGCAGCCGTTGGACCGGTTCAGGGCCGGCGTCTGGAGAGTTCTATGCGTTTTATCATCAAGGCCGTATTCTGGTTTGCGATCGTTCTGCTCTTTCTGCCGGGCAATTCCCTGAATACGCGGAAGGACAACATCGATCATTCCACGACAACAGGCACAATCAGTTCGTCCGTCGAAATCCGCAAACTCGCAGACAGACTTCAATCCATATGCGTGGAAGACCCGGATATGTGTGCAACAGGCCTGAGAAACGTGGAATTGATGGCCGCAATTTTGCGCGACAAACCCGGCTATAGACCAGCTTGCCCGGACAATCTCGAGGAATAGGGACACCGGAACGCTTTTTGCGTGCTTTGTTCCCGTAACTTTCCTATATCGGAGAAAGGATCAAACCGGTCGGCCGGCAGATCAGCACGTGCTGCGCTCAGGTGCACAAGCGTGCAAGCAGATAAAAACGGAAAATGATACAGGCTGCGCTTGGCAATGGCTTCACTTGAACAGATAGTCGACGATTTTGAGTTTCTGGACGATTGGGAAGACCGGTACCGCTATGTCATCGAGCTCGGGCGGACACTGGACGAAATGCCCGATTCGGACAAGACGGATGCCAATAAAGTGCAGGGCTGTGTGAGCCAGGTTTGGCTGACCTACAAGATTGACGCCACGGATCCGGCGGACCCCGTTTTGTATTTCACCGGAGATTCTGACGCACATATCGTACGCGGGCTCGTGGCCATCATGCTGGCCGCCTGTTCCGGCCACAAGGCTTCCGATATTGTCGCATTTGACGAAGGGGCCCTGTTTGCCAGGCTGGGCCTGATCGAGCACCTCACACCGCAGCGGGCGAACGGGCTGAGATCGATGGTTGCCCGCATCAAGAGCGAAGCGAAAGCCTCTGCCGCAAGCTCAGCCGTTTCATAAATCCCGTTCCCTCTCATTTCCATGCTGACATTCCCAATCGGCGCAGATTGGACTGCAATTAACAATTGTGTTAATTAACAAATGTTCCATCAACCGCAAACGAGGGAATCGGTATTATGGGAGAACTTACAACTGGAATTAACTGGCTCGCCGTCATAGTAGGTGCGGTCGCCGCATTCCTTGTGGGCTGGCTTTGGTATTCTCCGATGCTCTTCGGCCGCAAATGGGCTGAGGGCGTGGGTGTTGAGATGGGAAAACCGGGGGAAATGCCCGTCGGCGCCATGGTCAGCCAGGTCATCGGCCTGCTGCTGCTAAGCTGGTTTGTCGGCGTTACCGCGGCTGCTAATGCGCTTGCGACTGTTATTCTTGCTGCGATTGCATTTGCGGTTCTTGCATATTCAGGCGGCATGTTCCGGCGCAACGGCGCTTATGCACGGGTAACCGACCTTGGCTATCTGATCGTATCCGTTGTGATCATGATTATCTGCCAGGGACTGTTTTAAACCCGGGGAAATGGACCGCGAAATCAAAATCGGGCACTGATTTCTCAGTGCCCGGTAAAATCTGTCTATTAACCGGCGATGCCTGATGGTTGACACCGCTTTTCTATATGGCCCCGGATAATTCAGAACAGGAGCCAGCAATAATATTCGAATAGATTATTCGCCGTTCTTGCGCTTCTGGCCGAGACCCATTTCCTTTGCCAGCCGAGAACGTGCTTCGGCATAGGCCGGTGCAACCATCGGATAGTCTGCGGGCAGACCCCACTTTTCCCGGTATTCTTCCGGCGTAAGGCCGTGATAGGTCATCAGATGACGTTTCAGCGACTTGAACTTCATGCCGTCTTCAAGACAGATGATGTAGTCATGCTGTACAGATTTGCGGATGGGAACCGCAGGCTTTGGCTTTTCTACAGGGGCTGCTTCAGCCGTTGTTGTTGACCCCAGTGCGGAGTGTACATTTGCGATCAGCCCGGGTAGATCGCTTGTCTGGACAACGTTGTTGCTTACATAGGCCGCCACGACTTCAGCAGTCAGTTCGGCAAGCAAGTCGTCTCTGGTATTCTCGATTGCTTCATTCATTTTCGCGCCTCAAATATATTTAGTTTTTCATCTACCAAAATCCCATCATTTTTGGTGTCCGGTGTTTGTTTGGCGTTCTTCTGGGAACGCTCTTTTTTTTGTCACCCGATGCGCTGATATCACTAATCAATTACATTTCAAACTAGAAATTTCAGTAATTCGCTACTTTTTGCGTAATGCAGTGCAAAATCCCTGTTAATTCCAAGGAAAATTAAGTTTAAACCGAAAACTCGTAATCCCCCTTACAATTGAGCAGTATTATTTTTCTGCGCTATTGATGCGACTTCCTTGTTTTGGCATTTCATCGATGACTGATTGCTCACTCAACCGATAACCGACAGCATACGACGCCTTGGCCAGCAGGTGAGCCGAGATCGGAGCTGTCAGCAGGAAGAAAGCCACGCCGGCAAGAGCACGGGTCAGCGTGCCCGTGTCTCCGGCTTCGATGCCGAGCGCAATAAGCACGACTCCCGACCCCAAGGTGCCGGCCTTCGAGGCAGCGTGCATACGGGTATAGACGTCCGGAAGGCGGATCAGCCCGAGTGCGGCGACCAGTGTAAAAGCCGATCCGATGACAATCATTATGGCGACGAGTATTACAAGGAAACTATCCATCGGTCTTCTCCGCATTCGAAGTCTCTGCGGTATCGAAGTCGTCATCACGGACATTGCCGCGCGCGAGTATGAAGCGGGCGAATGCCACCGTAGCGAGAAATCCGACGAGTCCAAGCGCAATGGCAATGTCCACATACAGCGTGTAACCGGTCTTGATGCCGATTACCGCAATAAAGCCGATGGCGGTGGCTACCAGCATATCGAGAGCCAGAATTCGGTCGGGAAGCGTCGGTCCGCGCACGACCCGGATCACCGTTAGAATGAACGACAGGCAAAGCAGCGTGAGCGACAACAGGACGGCGCCTTCCAGCAGTGCAGCGGCATCAATCATCTGAACGCCTCCAGGATCTTGCGCTCGAATCCATTGGCAATGTCCTTGCGCGTTGCATCCAGATCCGAACAGTCAATCGCGTGAACATACAGGTACTTCTTGTCCTGCGAGACATCCACCGACAGCGTACCGGGGGTGAGTGTGATCATGTTGGCGAGCAGCGTTATCTCGAAATCCCGATCGACTTTGAGCCGGTAAGCGAAAATGCCTGGCTTCAAATTCATCCTTGGCGACAAGACTGTAATGGCAACCCGAATTGCGGACATCACGAGTTCGTAGAGAAACAGGATGAACAGACTAATGATGCGCTGTGCCCGCGAAAAGTACCCGACAGATCCGACCTGTTCGCGGATCAGGTAAAGCACAAAAGCACCGAGAAGGAATCCGAAGGTGAAATTGAGGACGCTGTAAAACCCGGTAATCGCTGCCCAGGTCAGCGCCAGCAGGACATTGACGAGGAACAATTTCATTGCTGATCTCCCTGCGGAAACACCGACCGGATATAATCAACGGGGTTGAGCATTTGTTCTGACCCTGTCTGCGAGAGCTCAAGAATCTGCTGCGGGAATATGCCGATGATCACCACCAGCGCTGTCAGAAGCAGGAGCGGTAGATAATCAACCATCGGATTGAGGACGACGGCCTCCTCGTCATCGGCAACGGCAGTGCCTGCCGATGGTCGCCAATAGGACAGGACCCATACTCGTCCAACCGCGATCGTGGTCAAAAACCCGGTGACCAGTATGACGCCCGCCAACCACCAGGCACCCACGTCCAGTGAAGCCTTCACCAAAATGACCTTTGGCCAGAATCCTGAAAAGGGCGGCAGTCCAGACACTGCAAAAAACAGCACCAGCGTTATGGCCGCAAGAAACAAGTGCGAGCTGTAAATGCCACTGGCCGATGCGATCGAAAATCCACCGGCCGCCCGTGCAGCAAGCCCCGTTGCAAGATAAAGGGCCGTCATGACAATCATCGAATGGACGGCATAGAAGATGGTTCCGGAAACGCCGCCCGGGCTGGCAAGCGCAAGGCCCGCGAACATGACACCGATCCCCGATATCACCAGATATCCAAGGAGCCGTCTGAAATCGGTCTGAGCCAGCGCCCCCATCGCCCCGATGATCATCGTCGCAGCGGCAATGATCGCAATGATAAAACCGAGAACGTCGCGTTCGGCGGGAAAGAGCACCAGGGTCACGCGCATCAGGGCATAGACCCCGACTTTCGTCAGCAGGCCGGCAAACAGCGCGGACACGACCACACGCGGCGTATGGTAGGAGGCCGGCAGCCAGAAATTTACCGGAAAGGCCGCCGCCTTCATGCCAAAGGCCAAAAGGTACAGACTGACCAAAGTGATCATCGGCGCCTTGTCTCTCATCGCCGGTGCCTTGAGTGCAATATCGGCCATGTTGAGTGTGCCGAAGATGCCATAGAGATAACCGGTGGCAATAAGAAACAGGGTCGTGGCGACCAGGTTGAGAAAGGCGTATTTGGTCGCACCGTCGATCTGGCCGCGCTCGGAGCCGAGGATCAGCAGTCCGAATGATGCAATCAGCAGCACTTCGAACCAGACGTAGAGATTGAAGATGTCGCCGGTCAGGAAGGCCCCGCTGACGCCGGCCATCATCAAAAACAGGAACGGGTAAAAGCCGTAACGTCTACCGCTGTGATTGACGTCCCCTGCCCCGTAAATGCCGCCGGCAAATGCGGCAATGCCGGCCGTCAGACACAAAAGCGCACCCAATATGTCGACCGTAAAGGAAATTCCGAAAGGCGGCAGCCAGCGCCCCATGGTCATGGTCACCGGACCGTTGACAACCACATGGGCAAGCAGTGCCGCGTCCAAAAGCACAAGCGCGGCGAGCCCGGGAATGGCTATATATGGCTGAAGCCTGGTGTCCTTGCGGACCATCAGCAGCAGCGCACCCAGCACAATACACCACGCCAGGGGCGCGATGACGAGCCAGTCGGCCAGCGCAGCCGGCTCGGTGATCATTGCCGCAGATAGGTCGACAGTTGTCTTTTCGGACGATGCCATATTTTGTGTTTCTTCCGTTCAGTATCCCAGCGGCGGCATTTCCTGATCTTCAGGTTCTGCAAAACGCATTTCTTCCGTGTCGTCGGTTTCCAGCTCCTGATAGGCGCGGTAGGCCAGAACCAGCAAAAAGGCAAAAAAGGAAAATGAGATCACAATCGCCGTCAGGATCAGCGCCTGCGGCAGTGGGTTTGCCGTCACCATGCCGGTCACCGTGCTGTCCCCCGACAGGATCGGCGGAATTTCGCGCGTCAGCCGCCCGGAGGTGAAAATCAGGAGATTGACCGCATTGCTCAAAATGGCCGCGCCAAGCAGGATCCGGATTATGTGTTTGGACAGGAACAGATAGATGGCGACCGCAAAGAAAACGCCAACCAACAGGGTCATCAAGGCTTCCATCAGTCCGTAGACCTTTCTTCAAGGGCAAGCGCAATCGACGTGATTGCCCCTACGACCACGAAATAGACTCCGACATCAAAAAGCAGCACGGTCGACAGTGCGAGTTCCTCGCCGAACACGGGGATATAGACCCAAAGGCCGGTCATGAACGGAACACCGGTGAATATCGAAAGCAGCCCGGCGATGGTCGCCATCATCAGACCGGCTCCGGCAATGGCCATCGGGTGGAAATAGAGCGCGCGGCGCACCGGCGATACCCCGCAGGCAATGCCGTAAATCGCAAATGCCGACGCGGCAATCAAACCGCCGATAAAGCCGCCGCCGGGCTCATTGTGCCCGCGCAACAGCACGAAGACGGAAAACAGCACCATCAGACTGCTGAGGAACGGGGCGACCGTGCGGAATATCAGTGTGCGCATGACTACCGCCTCTCCTCTTCGCTCGGATCATTGGTGGCAATCGGCACCGCCGGGCGGAGCTGGATGCGGATCAGCGACAATATGGCAAGTCCCGCCACCATGACGACTGCGATCTCGCCCCAGGTATCTGTACCGCGGAAGTCGACCAGTATGACGTTGACGATGTTTGCGCCATGGGCAATCGACAGCGAATAGCGGGTGAAAAACTCCGACAGCGTTGCATCGAACGGCAGTTGTGTGACCTTCAGCAGAAGCATTACGAAGGCGGTCGCGCCGATGACCGAAATAATCATGTCGACGACCTTTTTTCCCGCCGGACGGTGGTCGGCCGGCGTCAGCCGCAGCCGTGTCATCGCCAGGGCAAGAATCACAACCGACAGCGTTTCGACCATGAACTGCGTAAAGGACAGGTCAGGCGCGCCAAAGAGCATGAAAAGAAGCGCCACCGCGAAGCCCTGGATGCCGAGGGAAACAATCGCCGTCAGCCGATCCTTCGCATACAGGACGCTCAGCAGCCCCGCAGCGGCAATCGCCATGATCGCCGTTTCGTAAAACGACAGGCTTTCGGGCATGGTTGGAAGCCCCGGCAGCTCGTCGAACATGAACATCGGCACCAGAACGGCTATGGCAAGGACGATAAAGGTCGTCTTCATGTAGAATTCGAGGCGGCCGGGCTGCACGATCTGCGTGACATGGAAAGAAATACGCACCGTTCCCCGGATGAACTGGTCGAAACCCTTGTCCGGGCCCCAGCCTATAGCAGCGAGCAGACGCGCCATCGCCTCTCTCATGCGCGCAAGGTTCCGGTAGGCGACGATGCCGAATGCGATTGTCACCAGCGACAACAGCAGCGGCATGCCGATATGGGGTATG
The DNA here is from genome assembly GCF_040932035.1 of Hoeflea sp. TYP-13. NCBI lineage: Bacteria > Pseudomonadati > Pseudomonadota > Alphaproteobacteria > Hyphomicrobiales > Rhizobiaceae > Hoeflea > Hoeflea sp. TYP-13. The sequence goes on along the minus strand of NZ_JBFRBB010000001.1, from coordinate 1,340,174 downwards.
ATCGAGATATGAACCGAAACCGGCTCGCCCTCAACCGCGGTAGACATCGGGCTGGAGATGAATGCATGCGTCACGGACGAAAACAGCGCGGTCACAAGGCTGCAGATGGCCAGGATCGCAGGACCGAGCCAGAGGAGTATGGGGCCGTCGTGAACATGCCCATTCGGCGCTTTTCTTTCGCCCAGGAAGGGCTTGAGCGCCACGGCAAATCCGATGACGAACATCAGCCCGTTGCCGACAATGGCGACCAGCGTCAGCAAAAGCGGCCAGGCTTCAACATGCCAGAGCCCTGCATAGATTTCCTCTTTGGCCAGGAACCCGAAAAACGGCGGCAGGCCGGCCATGGAGAAAGCCGAAGCAAAGGCCGCTGCGAATATGATCGGCATGGACGACATCAGCCCGCCGACCTTCGTGACGTCGCGTGAGCCGGCCTCGTGGTCAATGGCGCCGGCGACCATGAAGAGCGCACCCTTGAACATGGAGTGCGCAACGAGATAGAGCACCGCCGCCTCAACCGCCTTTTCGTTGCCGAAACCGGTCAGCATGACCAGAAGTCCGAGCGACGAAACCGTTGTATAGGCGAGCATCAGCTTCATGTCGGTCTGACGTATGGCAAGCAGCGTCCCGATGATCAGCGTCGTGCCACCGAAGATCGGAAGCACCGTTTCCCAGGCAACGGTGTCGCCAAGCACCGGATTGAGGCGCATCAGCAAATAGACGCCGGCTTTGACCATGGTTGCAGAATGCAGGTAGGCGGACACCGGGGTCGGCGCCTCCATGGCGTTGGGCAGCCAGAAATGAAGCGGAAACTGTGCCGACTTGGTGAACGCACCACCGAGAACCAGCACGAAAATAGCGATATAAAACGGGCTGTCGGCCAAGGCTCCATGGGAAAGCAACAGCAAGGACATTTCCGAAATGCCGGTGACATTCCAGATGAGCAGCAGGCCTGCGAGAAGGAACAGGCCGCCGCCGCCGGTCACCACCAGCGCCTGCAACGCGGCACGGCGGGAAGCCTCACGCTTGTGGTCGAAGCCGATCAGCAGGAATGAGGTGATCGAGGTCAGCTCCCAAAAGACGAAGAACATCAGGAAATTGTCGGATGTCACCAGGCCAAGCATGGAGCCCATGAACATCAGGATGAAAGAAAAGAACCGGCCAAGATGCGGATGGTTTTTCAGATAACCGCCGCTGTAGAGGACAATCAACGCGCCAATACCGCTGATCAGCAGTGCGAAAGTCAGCGACAGTCCGTCGATTAGCCAGGAAAAATTTACCCGGAAAGCAGGTATCCACTGATAGCCGCCGGTGACCACCTCGCCACGTGAAACATCGGGCAGAAAGCTGGAAAAATGCCAGAATATGGCCACCGGTACGATAGCCAGCAACCAAGCTGCATTGTGTTTGAAAAGCCGGGTGAGCGCTGGGGCAAATATCGCCGCAATAAACGGTAACAGCAGGACAAAAAGTGTCGTGCTGGGCATGTAGGCGTCCATTCTCTCTCCCGGACGGTATTTCCTTGCAAGAATTCGCCCGAATTTAGTGATGCACTGCATCTACGGCAAGGTCGTGACAGCCGATTTCCACCCGATTCCGGCCTGCACGGGAGTTTTACTGCAATTTGAACAGCAGTTTGTTGCGCGTTGGCGCCGGCGACATTACAGAAATGCTGTCAGGAGGTGCCGTTATGGCTGAAATGAAAAACAAGAAGATTCAAAAAACAGACGCGGAATGGCGCGCCCAGCTTACGCCCGAGCAGTATCACGTGACCCGCAAGGGCGGCACGGAGCGTGCTTTTACCGGGCCCAATTGGGACAATAAGGACGACGGCTATTATCACTGTGTGTGCTGCGGACGTCCCCTGTTTCATTCGGACACCAAATTCGACTCCGGCACAGGATGGCCAAGCTACCATTCGCCGGTGGATCCCGAGGCCGTGACAGAGCACAAGGACCGTTCGTTGTTCATGACGCGTACGGAAATCAAATGTGCCGATTGCGAGGCCCATCTCGGCCATGTCTTCAACGACGGGCCGCATCCGACGGGTTTGCGCTATTGCATGAATGGAACCGCACTTACGTTCAAGGCGGACGACAAGGACGAAAACTGAGGCATCCTACTGCGGGCGGATGTAGCGGCCATAGACCCAGCCGTTCTGCCACTCGCCGGTGCCGGTCGGATCGTGCCAGACTTCGCACCAAGTGTAGCGAACCTTTTGGGCCTGATCCCATTTCGGCAATGTCACGATGTCCTTCAGATCGACACCGTTCATGCAGCGGCCGGTCATGGTGAGCGGCGTTCCGTTCGGGTAACCGGCGCGAATTGCCGATTTCGACGACGGCCAGGCCCTGACGTTCAGAACGTCATCCCAGTCGACATTGGCCACCTCCCAGGCGGCGAATGTGGCTGCGTTTGCCGATGGCGCCGAGATTGCACAGGCTACAACGATGGCTGCAAAGAAATTACGTGATGTGATCATTTTTCTCGCTCCCCTTGTCTGGCGTGAGGCATGTCCGTTGAACGCACTGTGCCAGCCTTTCCATGAACGGGCTCTGACATTTGAGTTCATCGCGCGTTCATGCACATCTTGAACCGCCGGCCCCCGCCCTTTATCTGCGAAACAGACAACAACAGATCTGACCACAAGGGAACTTAAATGTTCAAGGACCTGCCTTCTGCCCCGGTTGCACAAAAACGCCCGATCACCGACACACGCCATGGCGTGGAACGATCGGATGATTATGCCTGGCTGCGCGCAGACAACTGGCAGGAGGTGTTTCAGGACCCCTCCGTACTGGATGTTGGCATAAGGGCCTATCTTGAGGCCGAAAACAGTTATCAGCAGGCCGCCATGGCCGATACGGAAGACCTTCAAAAAGTGCTGTTTGCGGAGATGAAGGGACGGATCAAGGAGGACGATTCTTCTGTTCCCTCCCCTGACGGACCCTTTGCGTACGGCACATCGTTCGTGACAGGCGGCGAGCAGCCGCGGTTCTTTAGAATTCCGCGCGAGGGGGGCGAAGAAGAGTTGCTTCTTGACGGCGACGCGGAAGCCGGTGGTGCGGGTTATTTTCGCCTGTCGGGCGCAAACCACTCACCCGACCATGCGCGCATGATCTGGGGTTATGACGACAAGGGATCGGAGTTTTTCAAGCTGCGTGTCCGCGATCTGGGAAGCAGCAGCGATCTTTCCGATGTTGTCGAAAACACCGGCGGCGGCGGTGCCTGGTCACCCGACGCAAGCGGTTTTTTCTATACGCTGCTTGATGCCAACCATCGCCCGTCCAAGGTTTACTACCACGCACTGGGCGGCAAGCAGGCGGAAGACCGGCTGATCTTCGAAGAAAACGACCCGGGCTTTTTCATGAGCGTCGGTGGAAGCAAGCTCAACGATTTCATATTCATCAACATTCATGATCATGAAACATCCGAGTACCATCTGCTGCCGGCCGGAGACCCCTATGCGGAACCGAAGCTTGTTGCTGCCCGCGAGACAGGCGTTGAATACGACATGCATGAGGGCGGCGATGTTTTCTACATCCTGACCAATGCCGACGGCGCCAAGGATTTCAAAATCGTTGAGACGCCGGTCGATCGGCCGGGGCGTAAAAACTGGCGCGAAGTGGTCCCGCACAAGCCCGGCCGCCTCATCCTTTCCCACACGGTGTTTTCAAACCATCTGGTCCGGCTCGAGCGCGAGGAAGGTCTGCCAAGGATCGTCATTCGCGACCGCAACAATGGCGAGGAGCATTCGATCGCCTTTGACGAGGATGCCTATTCACTCGGCCTGCAGGGTTCGCTCGAATACGATACGGACATCATCCGCTTTTCCTATTCGTCGATGACGACCCCTTCTCAGCAGTATGACTACAACATGCGCACGCGCGAACGCGTGCTTTTGAAGACCCAGGAAGTGCCGTCAGGTCACAACGTGGATGATTACATAACGCGCCGGATCATGGCGCCATCGCACGACGGCACACTCGTTCCTGTGAGCCTTCTTTACCGTAAAGATACCGCGCTTGATGGGTCAGCCCCCTGCCTGCTCTATGGCTACGGCTCCTACGGCGCAACCATACCGGCTTCTTTCAACACGAACTGCCTGTCTCTTGTAGACCGTGGCTTCATCTATGCGATTGCCCATATTCGCGGCGGCAAGGACAAGGGCTTTGCCTGGTACGAGGACGGCAAGCGGCTGAACAAAACCAACACGTTCCTTGATTTCATCGCGGCGGCCGAATTTCTTTCCGCGGAGAAATTCACCTCCTTCGACCGGATCGTCGCACAGGGCGGTTCGGCGGGCGGCATGCTGATGGGCGCGGTCGCCAATATGGCGCCGGACCGGTTCGGTGCGATCATCGCGGCAGTCCCCTTTGTCGACGTTCTAACGACAATGCTCGATGACACTTTGCCGCTCACGCCGCCCGAATGGCCGGAATGGGGCAATCCGATCACGTCCAAGGCCGACTACGACTACATTGCTTCCTATTCGCCCTATGACAATGTCAGCGCGCAGGCCTACCCCCCCATTCTTGCCGTCGCGGGGCTGACGGATCCGCGCGTTACCTACTGGGAACCGGCAAAATGGGTTGCCAAGCTCAGGGCCGAGAAATCGGGCGATGCACCCGTCCTGTTGAAGACCAATATGGAAGCCGGGCACGCCGGGGCTTCGGGCCGGTTTCAGCGGCTTGAAGAGATTGCATTTGAATACGCCTTTGCTCTGAAGGTTACGGACAGGGCCTGAAATTCCGGCAAACGGATTGCCGGATTTCAGCCCTGGATCTGGACCTTTTCGCATCGAACGCTATAACATGACAACAATTGTCAATTTATAGCGGCCGCAATCTGTCCACAGCGCAGGTCTATTGGAGATTTCATGAAACAGCAAAACACAGGCAGACGCACGCGTATCGTGGAAGTGGCGCGCAGCGAGCGGCTGACGCCGACCATGCAGCGGGTGACGCTTTGCGGTGAAGATCTGGCGGATTTTCCCGCCGGACAGGAAAGCGCGCATATCAAACTTTTGATTCCGCAGGAAAACCAGAGCCTGACCGCTTTCCGCGACCTGGTGGAAAGCAAATCCAAAGCCGTTGCCAGACGCACATACACGGTCCGCCACCATCGCGCAGACACCAATGAACTCGATGTCGATTTCGTCGTTCATGACGGTGGAGGTCCGGCGTGCAGTTGGGCGCTTGCGGCCGGGCCTGGTGATTTCATTGGCGTTGCCGGCCCCGGCCCCAAGAAAAAACCGGTCGACAATGCCGACTGGTATTTGTTCGGTGCCGACATGGCTGCCATTCCGGCGGCGGCTGCCGCGCTGGAAGAACTGCCGGATGATGCGGTCGGTCACGCGGTTTTCGAGATCACCTGTGACGACGATATCCAGCCGGTCGATGCACCGGACGGTATCCAGCTTCATTGGCTGGTGCATGAAGACCCGCACACAAGCAGCGAGCAGCAGCTCGAGTTCTTCAGATCAATCGACTGGCCGAAGGGAACGCCCGGAATTTTCGTCGCCGGTGAATCGGGCGCCGTATCGGGACTGCGCAAATATCTGACCAATGAGCGCGGCCTCGACAAACGGGCCATGTATATCAGCGCCTACTGGAAAATCGGCCTGATTGAAGACCAGCACCAGGTGCAAAAACAGGCTGAGGCTGCCTGAAACCTGTCTAGTTCTCTTTGCTGGGGCTTGGATAGCCGTTCGGGCGGGCGGGAACGGCCTTGAGATATTCCGCAATCGCCTCCCTGTCGGATGCCGGAAGCTTTGCCATGTTTTCCTGAACCGAGACCATGGAGCCGCCGGCCGTATCAAAGTCAGGGGTAAAGCCGCTCTCCAGATAGTAAGAAATATCTCCCGTGCTCCAGCTCCTGATGCTGCCGTCCGGGGTGACGTTCGGGATAATGCCCTTGCCGTCCGGATTCGGCGCGCCGGCGAGCCACTCGCCGAGTTTCAGGCCACCGATGAGCGTGCGCGGTGTGTGGCACTCACCGCAGTGCCCCGGCCCTTCCACCAGATACCGGCCGCGCTTCAGCCGATCCGAAGGCGAATTGAACGTTATGACCGGCTCGTCCTTGAGATAAAGCAGGTTCCAGAGGCCGACAGCCCGCCGGATGTTGAAGGGAAACCCGAGCGCGTGATCGGGCGCGACATTGCTGCTCGCCGGCAGTGTTTTCATATACCCCCACAGATCGTTGAGATCCGACATCGAAATCCGCGTGTAGGAGGTATAGGGGAACGAGGGATAGAGATGTTGTCCCTCCGGCGACGTTCCCTTCTTCATGGCATTGGCAAACTGCTCAAAGGTCCAGCCGCCGATCCCGGCCGTTGTGTCGCTCGAAATATTCGGAGCGTAGAACGTGCCGAAATCGCTGTTGATTTCCAGGCCGCCGGCGAGAACGAGCTTGTCGTCGCCCTTCGCACCTGGTGCTGCGTGACAGGAGGCGCAGCCTCCCGCCCAGAACATTTCCTCGCCGCGCGCAAGATCCGGCTCACTCAGATTGGCAAATGCGGATTCACCCAGTTTTCCCGGTGCCGTCAGGAACCACATCACAGCGGCTGCGATCACGGCCAGAACAAGAACGGCTAGGAGCAGTTTGCGCATTTTATCCTCGCAATCGCCAAAGAAACCGGAGCCTCAGGTGCCCGTGCTTCGTTCGAATAGGCGTCGCGACCGAATTGATGTCCGGTCGCGCAACACTACTCTTTTTTGACGCGGTAGGTTTCGTGGCAGGTCTTGCAGTTCTCGGCAACCCGGCCAAAGGCGGCTTTGAATTCGTCTATGTCCTTGGGCGCTGCCTTTACAGCGCTGTCGGTGTCGGCTTCGAATTCCTGGACGGCCTTTTCAAAACCTGGCCGGTCGCTCCAGATTTTCGGGCTGGCTTCGGTTTCGTGACCGGTTTCGGAACCTTCGGGAAATTTGTCGGCAAAGTTCCTGGAAGCTTCGTTCATCTTCTTGAACGCGTTTGCCACTGCTGTGGCGTCATACTCGATCTCGCCCTTGATGGTTTTGGCCAGTGTGCCCATGGCCTCTCCGACGCCCTTCATGGTCTGCTGCCGCTCCTGTTGGGGTTCGGCAGCATAAACCGCCTGGCCCGTCAGGAATACGGCGGCCAGCGCAAGTGCAACAGCGTTCTTCATGTATCTCTCCCTCAACCAGAATTAGAAATGCCACAATAGTAGACAAGACAATTAATAAAACTCAAAGAAAGTTGACCGCTGCAACAATTGTTACAAAAAACCCCGGCAGAACCGGGGTTTTTTGATCTTTTGATCCGCGCTTGCGAGATGCCGCCTAGGCGGATTCGTACATCTCCAGCACGTAGTCCCAGTTGATCAGGCTGTCGACAAATGCCTCGAGATATTTCGGCCGGGCATTGCGGTAATCGATATAGTAGGAGTGCTCCCACACATCGACGCCAAGGATGGGCGATGCACCGTGAACAAGCGGGTTTTCGCCATTGGGCGTCTTCATGATCTCAAGCTTGCCGTCCTTTACAGCCAGCCAGGCCCAACCGGATCCGAACTGGGTCATGCCGGCATTGATGAAGTCGGCGCGGAACTTTTCGTAGCCGCCGAGATCGGAATCGATTGCCGATGCAAGCTTTCCTGGCAGAGACGTTCCGCCCCCGCCCCTCTTCATCCAGTTCCAGAAGTGAACATGGTTGTAGTGCTGGGCGGCGTTGTTGAAGAGGCCTGCATTGCTGCCAAAAGACTGGCGAACCACATCCTCGAGCGAGAGGCTGTCCATGCCGGCATCGGCGGCAAGCTTGTTGCCGTTATCGACATAGGCTTTGTGGTGTTTGTCGTGATGGTATTCCAGCGTCTCACGCGACATATAGGGCGCAAGCGCCTCATAGTCATAGGGAAGATCCGGCAGTTCAAAAGCCATGTCGCTCTCCTTTTCAGGCATTCGGCAAATTGTTGTTATGGCGTGGAACATAGGCGCGGCATGCGTCCGCGGCAAGGCGTCGCACAAGGAATATTTAGCCCGGTGCGACAACCGGCACGTTTTATATCTTCACACCCGAATGCGCCCATTCCCAATAAAGATCGCGCGCACGCCGGGCAACGGGGCCGGCCTGCAATTCACGGTCCTCGATCCTGATGATCGGAACCACCTTGGAATGATTGCCGGTGGAAAAGATCTCGTCGGCACCCATAAAGTCAGACACGTGCAGACGGCTTTCCACCACCTCGTAGCCGGCTTCGCGCAGCAGACTGATGATGCGCGCCCGGGTAATGCCGGCGAGAAACGTGCCGTTCGGAACCGGCGTGAAGACAACGCCGTCCTTGACGAGGAATACGTTGGATGTGCCGGTTTCAGCGACATTGCCGAGCATGTCGAGTACCAGCGCATTGTCGAAGCCGCGTGACTTGGCCTCCAGGATTGCGCGGCCATTGTTCGGATAGAGGCAGCCGCTCTTGGCATTTGTCGGCATGGTTTCGGATGTCGGCCGGCGAAACGGCGATACCGTGACAGAAAACCCGTTGGACGGAATCATAGGCGCTTCATAGAGGCAGAGGCAAAAGCGGGTAGAATCGGGATCCGCCGGCACCGACATGTAGCCACCGTGCTCTGCCCAATACATCGGGCGGATATAGACTGCGGTGTTGCCGTCGAACTTTTTCAATCCGTCCCGGGAGAGCTCTTCGATGGCCTCGGTCGGCATCGTCGCCTTCAAGCCGAGTGCGGCTGCCGAATCGTTGACCCTGGCACTGTGCAAATCAAGGTCGGGCGCGACATTTTCGAACCACCTGGCACCGTCGAAGACGGAGGTGCCAAGCCACATGGCGTGCGAACGCGGGCCGACAAGCGGTACATTGCCCTCGTGCCAGTCGCCGTCAACATAGGTCCAGGTTGTCGATTGCACGCTGGAAACAACTGTCATGAAACTATCCTCGGTCTGGTTCGGCCGAATGGCCGAAACCCTTTGCCCCACTGAAATTGATCGCGCGGGCAAGGTCAATATCTAGAGCATGAGGAGACCAATCAAAGATAGATATTTTCAGGCCCTTGACGAACCGTTCAAGCCGGAACATGCTGCAGTGCAAAATGAAAGGACCGATGTAATGCCTTCCGCAAACCCCTACGCGGCTTATGTTTTTGATGCCTACGGCACACTGTTCGATGTGCACGCGGCGGTTCGCCGCCATGCAGCGGACATCGGGCCGGAGGGCCAGCTCCTGTCGGAAATCTGGCGCAATAAGCAACTGGAATATTCGTGGGTCCGTTCAACGATGGGCGCTTATGTAGATTTCTGGCAACTGACCGAACAGGCGCTCGATTTTGCTCTGGCCCGGGTGCCGGCCGTCGATGCATCGCACCGCGATGCGTTGCTCGAGGCCTATTGGAAGCTGGATTGCTATGAGGAGGTGCCGTCGGTCCTGAAAGCACTGAAAGATCGCGGGGCAAAACTGGCCATCTTATCGAACGGCTCGCCCGAAATGCTCGAATCGGCGGTTCGCAACGCTGCGCTCGATACGATCCTCGACGATGTGTTTTCCGTTGACGAACTGAGGACGTTCAAAGCGACACCTGCTGTCTACGAAATGGTGACCACCGCTTACCGGCTCTATCCGGATGCGGTTTCGTTTCAGTCTTCCAACCGCTGGGACGTTGCGGGCGCCAAGAAATTCGGTTTCCGTGCGGTCTGGGTCAACCGCACGTCCAACCCGGACGAATACAAGGACTATTCCCCGGACGTCGTTTTGCCGAATCTCGAGCAACTCTGAAACGCAAGCGGCGCGGGACACCTGCCTCGGGTAAGGTAGAGCGAATAATGTCTGCCCCGAGATCGGGGAAAACGGGCTTTGTCAGGACGGGAAATTGCCATCACATCCAACGGAATAACGCGCCGCGCGCTTCTCGGTGCGGCATGCGCGTTGCTGTCCGGGTGTATCGATCGGCAGTCCCCGTCCGGATTTGCCCAGCAGACAGCGCCTTCACGTCAGCTCAACTATCCGATCGAGCCCTATGACGTGATGTATGGCGGAATTGAGGAATACGGGTTCAGGATACCGCCCATTCCCTATGAGCGGCTCAATCCGGATTATCTCAGGCAGATTGTTCACGATCCGACGGAAGAACCCGTCGGCACTATCGTGATCGATGCGAACTCACGCTACCTCTACGTCATCCTCGAGGACCGCAAGGCAGTGCGGTACGGCATTGCGATCGGCCCCGAATATTACCATGCGCCAATGAAGGCTGTTATGGGCAGGCGCGAGCAGTGGCCGGTCTGGTACGCTGAGGCACCGATTGCACCGAAAAAGAAAAATCAGTCCAAAAAACTGCCGGCCGGATTGGAGAACCCCTACGGCGCGCGGGCGCTTCATATCCGTCAAAACAGCGCAAACACACGCATCGTCATTCACGGCACGGCGCAGTGGCAGGACATTGGTAACGAGACGGAAACCGGATGCATCGCAATGCTCAACCAGGACGTTATCGATCTCGACCAGCGAACGAAACCCGGCGCTCGCGTCATCATCCTGTAGGACCTACAGACCTTTTTTCAGGCTCCCCAGAATTCCACGCACAAGTGCTCGGCCCAGCGAGCTTGCAACCGACCGGGCTGCCGATTTCATCGCCGCTTCGGCCACGGACTGGCGGCGGCGGCGCGGACGTGAGCGCGATCGCGAGCGCCGTCTTCGTGACGACTTCTTGCGTCCACGATCGTCATAGTCATCGTCATCATCGTCGTCGTCGCCAAAACCCGGCAATGTCCACCGGCGGCTTTCCTGCAGCTCTTCTTCGTCCTCTTCCTCCCGGCGGCGTTTTTCTTCCTCGGCCTTTGCTGCTTCCTCGGCCCGCTTGTGCAGTATCTCGAAGGCCGAATTGCGATCAACATCGTCGTCGTAGATGCCGGCAACCGGGCTGACATTCATCGTCTTGCGGCGTTCGCTGTCCGAGATCGGTCCCAGCCGCGACGATGGCGGCCTGATCAAGGTGCGCTGTACGACTGAAGGCACACCCTTGGACTCCAAAGTCGAAACAAGCGCCTCGCCAACGCCAAGCTGGGTAATCGCCTCGAAACAATCGAATTCCGGGTTCGGGCGGAATGTTTCGGCTGCCGTCTTGACCGCTTTCTGCTCGCGCGGCGTATAGGCGCGCAGCGCGTGCTGGATGCGGTTGCCGAGTTGCGACAGTACGGACTCGGGAACGTCGAGCGGATTTTGAGTCACAAAATAAATGCCAACGCCTTTGGAGCGGATGAGCCGGACGACCTGCTCTACCCTCTCGATCAGAGCCTTTGGCGCATCGTCGAACAGGAGATGGGCTTCATCGAAAAAGAACACGAGGCGCGGCCTGTCCGGATCGCCTACCTCGGGCAGCTCTTCGAAGAGCTCTGATAGCAGCCACAGAAGAAACGTGCCGTAAAGGCGGGGATTCATCATCAGCTTGTCGGCAGCAAGGACGCTGATGGCGCCGCGCCCGTCCGGGGTCGTGCGCATCATGTCACTGATTTTCAGCGCCGGCTCGCCAAAGAACTTTTCGGCGCCCTGCTGCTCCAGCACCAGCAGGTCACGCTGAATGGCACCGACCGATTGTTTGGAGATGTTGCCGTAGATGCCGGACAATTCCTTGTTGTGCTCGGCCATATAGGAGAGCATCGACTGCAGATCCTTCATGTCGAGAAGCGCAAGGCCGTTTTCATCGGCAATCTTGAAGGCGATGTTCAAGACGCCCTCCTGCGCATCGGTCATGTCCATGAGGCGGGCCAGCAGCAGCGGGCCCATCTCGGTCAGTGTCGTGCGGATCCGGTGTCCCTTCTCGCCGAACAAATCCCAGAACACCACCGGAAACTCCTGGAACGTGTAAGGGTCGAGACCGATCGTCGAAGCCCGCTTTTCCAGGAAATCCTTGTATTCGCCAATCGCCGCGATGCCCGAAAGGTCGCCCTTGACGTCGGCACAGAAAACCGGGACGCCGGCATTGGCAAACCCTTCCGCAAGGATTTGCAGCGTCACCGTCTTGCCGGTACCGGTCGCACCGGTGATCAGGCCGTGGCGGTTGGCGTATCCCAGATCGAGATACTCGCCCTTATTGATGGAATCGTCCGGATTACGGCTGGTTCCGAGATATAGTTTTCCGTCCTGAAGCATATTGAGCCCCGTCCCCTCTATTTGCTCCCATCTTTATAGGAGTGCTTCCGGCCTTGGACAATTACGGAAGTGATCGAAGCCTGTATTATTTCGACGGCGAAATTTTGATCATGGATTCAAACCGGCTAACCTGAATATCATCGCTCGACAACCCGCTTTAAAAGGACATTGCCATGGAAAAGGTTCTCGGAATTGGAGGCATGTTTTTTCGGGCAGAGAACCCGAAGGCGCTCGCCCGCTGGTACGCCGAGCATCTGGGCGTTAGGGAAGTTCCGCAAAGCTATGACGAGGAGTGCTGGCACCAGGCTGCCGGCTTCACCGTTTTTGCGCCGTTCGAGAAGAATACCGATTATTTCGGGCAGGCCGATCAGCAGTGGATGATCAATTTCCGGGTGCGGAACCTCGACGCCATGGTTGAGCAATTGCGCTCCGCCGGTATCGAGGTCGAGGTCAATGCGGAGACCTACCCCAACGGCCGCTTTGCGCGCCTGCACGACCCCGAGGGCAATCCGATCGAGCTTTGGGAGCCGGCTGAAAATCAGGCGGGCAAATAAAGCCGCCAATTATCGGAGACTTTCCAACAGCGCCGGCAAGTCGGCCACGGTGTCGATAACATGGTCGGCGCCTGCCGCCTTGAGCCGCTTAGCAGCACCTTCGCGCAGTTCAGCCACCGCGCCAGGTTCCAGATTGGCAAGTTCATCGACTGTCTTTCCGGCGTAATTGCCTGATAGTGCTACCCCGACGGTCAGGCAGCCCGCTGCAACACCTTCTGCAATACCCGGCTCGGTATCGTCGACTTTGATGATCTGGCGCGCATCGGCAACGCCGAGATCAAGGCAGCATTTGTATATGCCCATCGGCGAAGGCCGACCGAAAGGCAGGTCGTCCGAGCACACGAGATTGTCGGGCCTGTAGCCCTGCTCGGCGGCAACCGGCACAACATGCTCCATGATCGAACGCGTATAGCCGGTGGTGGATCCGATCTTCAGGCCACGGGAGCGAAGCGCTTCGACCGTTTCCCTTGCGCCCGGCACCAGGGTCGCATAGCGCGCCGCAACCCTTTCGTTCATGGGTACGAACACTTCGTAAAGTGCGTCGATATCCTCTTCACCGGGAAGATTGCCGTGTGCTTCCTGCCATGTGGCGGCAATCCGCTGCATTTCGGTCATCGCCTTGATATGATCGCGCTTGGGCAGTCCCATCGGTGCGCGCGCCTCGTCAATGCTGACCTCGACGCCGAACCGGTCGAACACTTCGACAAAAACCCCCATTGGAGCGAAGGAGCCGAAATCGACCGTGGTTCCAGCCCAATCGAACACCACTGCCCTGTACAAACCGCCCAATTTCCAAGCCTCCGGAAAACCATCCATCATCTGTTTACATTACCCCGATAGGCTACCGGATAGACCCAGACACGTTCAATCCGCATGACATCGAGTGATGGCGGGCAGATGATGAAATGACGATGACAACACGCCGTTCCCTGTTGCTGACCGCGAGCACAGCGCTGCTTGGCGGCCTCGTTGCCGCCCGCGCCCAGACACCGGAGACGAGAATTGCCGGTCTGCGCGGCTCACTGGACGCCGTCGACCTCGGCATGCGTCCGGGCGCGGCTGACGATCAAAGCCGGGAACTCAACGAAATCCTGCGTTCGGCGGCAGCCGAGCGCAAACCGGTTTTTCTGCCGCCCGGAACCTACGTCGTTTCCAATTTGAACCTGCCGGATTTTGTTCACCTGTCGGGCATCGCCGGAGCGACCAGACTTGTCTATGGCGGTGAAGGTCACTTTCTGCTTGCCGAAAATGCCGAGCAAATCAGGCTCTCGGAACTCACGATCGACGGCGCCAACCGGTGGCTCGCGGATTATGCGAAGGCCATCGTGCAAATCACCGGGACAGGCAACGTTTCCATCAACGACTGCGATATTTTAGGCAGCCGAAAACATGCCATATCGCTGGAGGCCTGCGGCGGTTCGATCACCCGTACGAAGATTGCCGGTGCGGCTGAAGCCGCCATTTATTGCGTGGAAGGAACCGGATTTCGCATCGCGGACAATGAAATTGCCGACTGCGCCAATGGCGGCATCCTGGTGCACCGCTGGCAGGTCGGTCCGGACGGCAGCCTGATTACCGGCAACCGCATTGCACGCATCAACGCCAGGGCGGGCGGCACCGGACAATACGGCAACGGCATCAACGTCTTTCGCGCCGGCAATGTGCTGATCGCCAACAACACGCTGAGCGATTGCGCATTTTCCGCCATTCGCTCCAACAGCGGCTCGGACGTGCAGATTGTCGGCAATCAGTGCCGCGGGAGCGGCGAAACGGCCATATATTCCGAATTCGCCTTTGAGGGAGCGGTTGTCGCCAACAATCTGATCGACGGCGCCGCCAACGGAATCTCCATTGCCAATTTCAATGAAGGCGGCCGGCTTGCCGCCGTCAGCGGCAACCTCATCCGCAACCTGACAACCGTCGGCCCCTACCCCGAAGAAGGATTCGGGTTCGGATGGGGCATCGGTGTTGAAGCCGATACGGCTGTTACCGGAAACGTCATCGATAATGCGCCGCGGGCCGGTATGCTGTTCGGCTGGGGACCTTATCTGCGTGGCGTCGCGGCGACTGGAAACGTCATCCGCAACAGTGCGCTGGGGATTGCCGTATCGGTCGTCGACGGCATCGAGGGCGTTGTGATCAGCAATAATCTGTTCCAGAACACACTTCGGGGCGCGGTGGTCGGCTACCGCTGGCAGGAACGGGCGACTGAAGATCTGACTCGCGATGGGTCGCAACAATTCGAACAACTCACCATCAGTGGCAACACGGTTGTATAGCCTAATTGGCCTTTACGCCCTTTTTTGCAGAGAACCCCATTGAAACGCATCCTTATCATCGGAAACGGGGGCGCCGGCAAGACGACACTCTCCAAGCTTCTCGGACAAAAACTGGAGCTGCCGCTGGTCCACCTGGACGAACTGTTGTGGCAACCTGGGTGGATCGAGACTGAACGACAGGTCTTCGACCGGCATTTGTCGATGGAACTTGAAAAGGAAAAATGGATCATCGACGGCAACTACGTACGCACTTTGCCGCAGAGACTGGCGCGCGCGGATACGGTCATCTTCCTGGACTTCAATCGTTGGGTCTGCACGGCCCGCGTCATCAAACGCTGGCTTCTTCAGGACGGTTATCAGGCCGAAGGCTGTCCACATAAGGTCGATTGGCCGTTTTTCAAATATGTCTTTGCCGGATTTGCCGCCGACATCCGGAAAAGGATACTGGTACAACGCGACAAGAGCGGCCCCGCCCGCTGGATCACGCTGAAAAACACACGCGATGTTGAGAAATTTCTTGCAGGTGCCAGCACGCGCGATCCATCCCAAACGAACCTGTGATTTTCCGAACACTACCGCCGGCCACGGGCATTGACTATGGTGAGTGACGCACTTTGGGGAGGTGATGATGCGTACAATGGCGACTGTGCTTTTCTTAGCCGCGGCAAGTCCTGTTCCAGCGCAGGCTCTCAACTGCGACGGAACAACCCCGGAGATGAATCAGTGCGTTTTCGAGGCCTACGATGCCGCGGACCGGGAACTCAACAGGGTGTGGAAGGAGGTGCTGTCGAAAATAAAGCCGGATGACTACCTGCCGGCCGATGATGCGAGGCAGTGGAAAGAACATCTGATCGCGGCACAGCGTGCCTGGGTGACATTCAAGGAAGAGGACTGCCAGGGCGCCGTGTCCTATGAATATTTCGGCGGAACCGGCGCCACATTTGCCGTCGGCTACTGCCTATATGCCCACACCGTTGCACGCACGAACAATCTCAAGGAGCGCTATCTGGAGCGCTAGGCGTCGTACCCTTGGCCGGACTGCTCAGCTGAGCGCATCCGTCACCCGGATCGTTCCGACCTCTATGCCGTTCCAGTTTTTGAGCGTCCGGTTGGCCTGCGCCATCAGTGTTTCCCGCATGTCGTCACCGGCTGTCAAAAACCGCGCGACAAGTGCTGCAACCATCGCATCCACAGCCCGCTTCGTTCCATCCTCGCATTTTACCGCAATGGCAATTCCCTCTTCAGGCAGAGCCGCACAGAAGACGCCCTCGGCACCGGTCTTGGCGAATATCCGTCCGGGCATGGTTTTCATAAGGCGCGTGCAGGTCCGCTTCGTTCCGGCAACATAAAACGGTTCGGCCATGCACGCGTTCACCAGGCGTTTTGCCGCCTTTGCCCGGACAGGTTCAAGACCGGACCCGGTGATCATCCTGGCGAAGCCATGCGCCAGCGAGGTCAGCGGCACGGCATAAGTGGGAATGGAGCATCCATCGGTGCCGCAATTGTCGACGCCCAAATGCTCACCCGTAAGGCTTGCCATCGTATCGCGGATCATACCCTGAATGGCGTGGTCGTAATTGACGTACCCATCATGGCTGATGCCGAGATGACAGGCCGTGCAGATGAAACCTGCATGTTTTCCCGAGCAATTGTTATGGAGCTGTGTCGGCTCCGCGCCGGTCTTTGCCAGCGCGATCATTGCCGCCTGGTCCATCGGCCAGTGACAGCCGCATTCCAATGACGTTTCATCCCGGCCCGCTGCCGCCAGCATGGTTCCGGCGAGATCGGCATGCGCGGGTTCACCCGAATGGGAAGCGCAGGCAAGGGCCAGTTCGCGGTCGCCAAATCCAAGGGCATCGGCAGCACCGCTCTCCACCAGCGGCAATGCCTGCATGGCTTTGACAGCCGACCGCGGAAATACCGGCGCATCAACACTGCCAATGGAAAACAAGGTCTTGCCGCCACCGTCCATAACCACGGCCGAGCCGCGATGCATGCTTTCCACACGCCCGCCCCGGGTCACTTCAACCACAACCGGATTGGTCATCAATTCGCCTCAAATTCTTCTTCCACTTTCCCCTTAGCCGGAGTTGGGCCTGCTGACAATCGCTCTGTGCCCGCCTCGTTCCGCACCTCTTATCGAACTGCCAAAGGTCGGGACGGCTCTTCAAAGCCAGACAAAACACGATCTGTAGACAACATGCCAATTATGAAGTGTAGTGTCAGATAGAAATTCAACCTGGAGGAAAGACGCATGTACAGACTATCAGCCCTCTTCGGCGCTGTATTACTTGCTTTGAGTCCCGGGCTTGCCCTCGCACAGCAGGGTGGCCAGCCAGTACCGGTAATGCCCACACCGGCCTATGAATACGTCCAGCAGGCAAGCTCAATGCAGTATGACGGCACGACGCTCACGCTGCAGGGCGTGGCGCCCTCCACGATTTTCTTCAGCGACCGGCCCTATCGCCTGACCGGACAGGTCGCCACCGGCATGTTTGCCGATCTTTGGAATTCACCGGACGGCCCGTTTGCCTCCGATCCGCCAAATGCGGCAATCTCGGTTCTGGGCAAAACCGATGAAGCGCCGGCAATCGTCGAACTGACGAGCGCCAAGGTGGACGGGACAAGCGTCCAGTATGGCGTGAAGGTTCTGTCGGGAAAACTGCCTGAGAGCGCAGAAAATGTCGCCATGTTCGTCGACCATGGACCGCGTCTGCAAAACCACCCGGCGTCCGGGCATCCGGTCGGATACTATCCCTATCACCCCTACCATCCCTATCACCCGGTTCCGGGCCCCTATTGCTATCACGCGCCCCAGGATCCGGAGTGTCATTACCATCCGTATCATCCGTACCCGCCCTACCCACCGCCGTATCACCCCTACTATTATCCGGGAGCGGCCTTTGCAGCGGGCGCCGTCGTGGGTGCGGCTGCGGCCAGTTCGAACCAGCCACAGCAGACCTACATCTATCCGATTCCGGCAGGCCCAATCCCGGCCCATTGCTACATCAACAGCAATCACACCAGGATGATCTGCTCGGTCCCGATCAATTAGCGAAGATCAAATCGACAAAATACCGGGCTCGCGAAAGCGGGCCCGATTTGGTTTGAGGCGACACATCCGCCCGGGAGCCGATGCTTTCCACCCAGATCGGGACCACGAAGGGTTTGCCACGTTCGAATTGGTGCGGAAGCCTACCCTGCCACTTCCGAAGACTCGTCTGGAGCTTGCCATTCAGCGCCAGTGTAATTATTACGTGAATACTGAATTTCATGCACTCTATTATTGCAAAACTCCAAAAACGTAAATCTTATACTCATCATCCCCATTATAAACACAGATTTTTATCTTCTGATCGATTGACAATCGCTTGGTTTATACTCCTGTATTGAAATTGATTATTTCATACCGAAGGCAACTGGCGTGGATTAATCGGGGGAATCCATGGCGTTTCATATCGTGGCCGCAACAGACAACAACTGTGTCGGCCCATTGTCCTGCATGATCAAATCGCTGTCGGTGAGCAACAGCCATCTTATTCCGGTGGTGCATGTCCTGGAAAGTGATCTGACAGATGCGAACAAAACCAAACTGCTTGCGTTCTCGCGCAGGCTGGGATTGCGGGTTCAGTTCACGAATATCGCTGCCCAACAATTCGTTGAAATAGACTCGCATCTGGCACCGGGGCATATATCCGCGGCGAGCCTTTATCGTTGCGTGATGGGATCGGTTCTTCCAGGTGATATCGAAAGAGTTTTATATCTGGACGTGGATACACTCGTCCTGGCGCCGCTTGATGAATTGATAGGCTTTGACATGAAAGGAAAGACGGCGGCGGTTGTGCGCGAACGCATGTCTCACCTGTCTAAATACGGTGTAGCTTCAGATCAATATTTCAACTCCGGCGTAATGCTGATCGATCTGGTTGAATGGCGCCGGCAGAACATAGGGGAGACTGCGCTCGCTCATCTGAGGAATGCGCCTGACGACATGCTTTGGAAAGACCAATGTGCGCTTAATCTGAGCCTCAAGGACAATACCGTCAGTCTGGAGGACAGGTTCAACTACATGGAACGCGACAGGCCCACGCACTCCTCGTTCATGCTGCCGAACATCCTCCATTTTGCGGGCGCTGCAAAGCCGTGGACCGATCCACAATCCCTGCCCTGGGGGGTCGTCTATTGCAAGGTCAGTGAAAGCACGCCGTGGCCGGTGGATTACCATGCGCAGCAAAGGAGCAGCGAAGAGATTTTCCGGAACAAAAGCTGGCTCCGGCGTCGCATCATAAAAACCGGTCGGAAGCTTGCCAGAATATGACTTCCATCGGGTTCTAATTGTTGCGGCGGTCGAGCGCTTTTTCCCAATCCAGCGCGTGCGTGACAATCTGATCCAGATCATCGTAACGCGGCCGCCAGTCGAGCTGCTGTTTGATGTGGTCCGAATTAGCGACGATGCTGATTGCGTCTCCTGCCCTGCGGCCGGCCATCTGGACCTTGAAATCGGAGCCGCTGATGCGCTTTACCGCGTCGATAACCTGCAGCACCGACAGACCGTGCCCGTAGCCGCAGTTGGCCACCAGGTTTTCACCGGTTTTGCGCAGGTGCAGCAAGGCAAGATAGTGTGCTTCTATGAGATCGGAGACGTGGATATAGTCTCTGATGCAGGTGCCGTCCTCAGTTGGATAATCATCGCCGAATATCTGCATGCCGGAGCGCTTTCCAAGCGCCGTCTGCGTTGCCACCTTGATCAGGTGCGTCGCATCGAGCGTCGATTGCCCGGTTCGCCCATCCGGATCAGCGCCCGCCACGTTGAAATACCGTAGGCATGCATAGTTCATCGGATAGGCCGCGGCGGTATCGCGCAACATCAACTCCGTCATCAGCTTGGACGTTCCATAGGGAGATTCAGGCCGGGTCGCCGCATCTTCCGAGACCGGCTCCACACCATCGGGCGTTCCATAGACAGCGGCGGTTGAGGAAAAAATGAACTGCGAAACGCCGGCATTCACACAGGCTTCGATCAGCGTGCGCGACTTGACCGTG
Organism: Hoeflea sp. TYP-13; assembly: GCF_040932035.1. Classification (NCBI taxonomy): domain Bacteria; kingdom Pseudomonadati; phylum Pseudomonadota; class Alphaproteobacteria; order Hyphomicrobiales; family Rhizobiaceae; genus Hoeflea; species Hoeflea sp. TYP-13. The sequence goes on along the minus strand of NZ_JBFRBB010000001.1, from coordinate 1,320,186 downwards.
TTGTTTAGATAGTAGCCAAGCGGATCGGCGACCGAATCCGGTACAACGATGGAGCCCGCGAAATGAAAGACCGACTGCACGTCATGCTCACGCAGAACCGCTTCAATCCGATCCTGCTCGCCGATGTCACAGACGATCAGATTAGCCTCTTTGGGAACCGCCCAATTGAACCCTGTTGAAAGGCGATCGACAACAACAACCTTTTCGCCAGCATCCAGCAGACGCCAAACCATATGGCTGCCAATGTAACCTGCGCCACCTGTAACCAAGACGGTCATTCAATCACCCTTGCAACTCATTGCCCGCTATATAGCCGATTCGACCTCATTTGTTGTCACCGGCATCCGGACCGTTCCCGTTACGCTGTGCCCCGTTCCGCGCCGGCATTGTTATATTTAGGGGGACATTTCTCGTAGCACGCGCCCGCGTGAGCAAAATGGCTGCCAGAACCAGAGCACAGGCAATCCATTGGGACATGCCAATCTGCTCGGAAAAGACCAGCCAGCCGACAATGAGCATGGTCGGAAGCTCAATACTGCCGGCAATGGATGCACGTGCCGCGCCGATAACCGGCGCGTAGACCGAGTAGATCAATTGCGGCACCAGAGCGCTGACCAGTGCAATTCCGATAATCAGCCACCAGCCACCGGAGCTGGACGGAAGAACGGTGGCGGCATCGGATAAGGCAATCAGAGGCGACAGGCCTAAAACCGAACCAAGCGAAACGCTGCCCAAGCGGGCCAGCGGGCTCAGCCGCACCAGCTTATGGGTCAAAACATTGATTCCGAAGCCAAGCCCAATCGGAGCGCCGAGCGACAACAGAAGCGCCGGTAGATGCTCATGGGAAAGCGCTGCCGGAGACATTGCAACCAGGGCGGCCAGGATAATGAGGGAAGCGGCAAAGAAGGCCCGTTTTGAGGGATTTTCGCCGAACCAGGCCCAACCGATCAAGAGTGTGAAGACCGGATAGGTCATGTAAAGCACACCGACGGTCGAAATGGGTGCCGTCTCAATGGCCTTGGCATATCCAACCCAGCCAATTCCAATGACCAGCCCCGTGACCATGCCCCAGACAACCGTTGCCGCCTCACCTTTGGCAACCCGCAGCGTCGGAAGCATTACGACCGCGGCAATTGCATAACGGTAAAACGAAACGGCGAAGGGAGACATGCCGGCATCCGTCAGGCTTTTGGCAAAAAAGGGCACTAAGCCAAAACCTATTCCGGCAAATACGACAAGCACCGTCGCTGTAACGATCGAGGCATCTGCAGGCTCTGATTGCGAAATACTGGTCATGCGTCCCAACGCCAAAAGAACAAGCGGTGGGCTTAGTTGTGCCAGTTTTCCGGGCGTTGCGAAAGAGCGGCGTTACATGTCCGGTTATGCCTCGATCGACATATTGCGATCAAGCGTCACGCTTCCTCAGCGCACACGTTCCATGATGGAAACATAGTTAGCAACCGCCGCGCCACCCATGTTGAATATGCCGCCGAGCGTAGCGCCGTCGACCTGGATGTCACCGGCCTCCCCGCATAGCTGCATGGCAGTCAGCGCGTGCATCGATACACCCGTTGCGCCGATTGGATGGCCCTTGGATTTCAGGCCACCCGACGGATTAATCGGAAGGCGGCCATCCTTGGCGGTCTCACCGGACATGGCCAAAGCCCCGCCCTGCCCGCGCTTTGCCAGGCCCATCGCTTCGTATTCGATCAACTCGGCAATGGTGAAGCAGTCATGCGTTTCAACAAATGACAGATCATCCAGCGTGACACCGGAATGTTTCAATGCCCGCTTCCAGCCCTCCTCACAGCCTTCGAAAAGCAGGATGTCGCGCTTCGACATCGGCAGGAAATCCTGAACATGCTCGGCTGCACGGAACATGACCGCCCGCGGCGCGCGCATGGCTGTCTCGAGATCTGACAACACGATGGCGGCTGCCCCGTCGGAGACAAGCGAGCAGTCGGTGCGCTTCAGAGGGCCTGCGACAAACGGGTTCTTTTCGCTTTCGTTGCGACAGAACTCGTATCCGAGATCCTTGCGCATCTGAGCATAGGGATTTCCAACGCCGTTCTTGTGGTTCTTGGACGCCAGCATCGCGAGCGCATCCGACTGATCGCCGTGGCGCTGGAAATAGGCGTCGGCGATCTTGCCGAACACGCCGGCAAACCCGGCCGGAATATCGGCGTCTTCAACGAGATAGGATGCCTTTTTGAGGTTTTCGCCGATCTGCGGTCCCGGTGTCGTTGTCATCTGCTCGACGCCGACAACGAGAACGTTGCGGGCATTGCCGGCCTTGATGGTTTTCATACCCTGATGGATTGCAGCCGAGCCGGTTGCGCAGGCGTTCTCAACCCGCGTTGCGGGCTTGAAGCGCAAATTGTCATCGGCCTGCAGCACAAGGCTTGCGGTAAAGTCCTGCTGGCTGAAGCCGGCATTGAAATGTCCGAGAACAATTTCGTCGATGTCTTCGGCTTCGAGACCGGCGTGATTTATCGCCTCGGAGGCAACGCCGACAATCAGACTTTCGACTGTTTCGCCTTCCAGTTTTCCGAATTTCGAATGCGCCCATCCGGTTATACAAGCTGTCATGACACCAACTCCGCCTCGCGCCCGGACGACCGTCCCGGGCCATTGTTACTGTCTACCCATAAGACCTCATGGGCAAGCGCTGGTTTGCTACAGGCCGGCATTGTTCATACCGACCTATATTGTTCAACGCTTAACAATATCAAGGGGCGATTGCAACAAGATTGTTGCAGTGCACACTTAGACTTTCAGCTATGCCAATCAGTAGCCGCTGATCGCCTTGACCTCCAAGAAGTCGTCAAGACCCCAGCGGCCACCTTCACGGCCGTTGCCCGATTGCTTGTAGCCCCCGAACGGGCTGCCTGCCGGATGATCGGTACCGTTGATCTGAACCATGCCGGCTCTAAGCTGTTTGGCGACCCTTCTTGCCTTGGCCTGGTCGGAAGTCTGTACATATGCGGACAGCCCGTAGGGCGTGTCGTTGGCGATGGCAATGGCTTCTTCCTCGGTATCAAACGGGATCATTGCCAACACCGGACCGAACACCTCTTCGCGGGCGATGGTCATATCGTTGTCGACATCGGCAAAAACCGTCGGCTTAACGAAGTAGCCGCGTTCAAAACCTTTGGGGCGGCCGGGTCCGCCGGCGACGACGCGTGCGCCTTCCTCGATGGCCTTGTTGATGAGGCCCTGCACCTTGTTGTATTGCGCCTCACTGACGAGCGGCCCGATGTGCCGGCCCTCCTGTTTCGGGTCGCCCACGACAACTTTCCGGGCATACTCGCCTGCCAGCGCGATGGCATCCTCATAGACGGAACGCTGAACGAGCATTCTGGTCGGTGCGTTGCAGGACTGGCCGGTGTTGCCGAAACACTCGAAAATGCCGCCCCTGATGGCAGCTTCGAGATCGGCGTCTTCAAAGACGATGTTCGGAGACTTGCCGCCCAGTTCAAGCGCAACGCGCTTGACGGAATCGGCAGCCGCCCTCGAAACCGCCGCACCGGCGCGGGTCGAGCCGGTAAAGGACATCATGTCAATGTCCGGATGGCGGGACATGGCTTCACCGACAACGATCCCCTCGCCGTTGACAAGGTTGAAAACCCCCTTGGGAAAGCCGGCCTCATCGATCATCTCGGCAAATACGAGCGCGGAAAGCGGCGCGATCTCGCTTGGCTTGAGCACGCAGGTGCAGCCAACCGCCAGCGCCGGAACAACTTTCAGCGCGATCTGGTTGACCGGCCAGTTCCAGGGTGTGATCAGACCGCAAACGCCGATCGGTTCATGAACGATGTGCTCGCCCCGGTCGTTGAATTCTTCCTCGAAATTGTATTTCGACAACGCCTTGAGGAAGCCCTTGACATGGAATGGTCCCGAGCCGGCCTGCGGCCCGCGGGCAAGCGAAATGGGCGCGCCCATTTCGGCGGAAACCGCCTGCGCCATGTCCTCGTTGCGGCGACCCATGATTTCCAGCAGTTTTTCAATCAGGGCGACCCGCTCGTCCAAGGTCGTCTGGCTATAGGTGGCAAAGGCTTTTTTTGCCGCCGCAACCGCACGGTCGACATCAGCCTCCGAGCCAAGCGAAATCACGGCACACACTTCCTCGGTTGCCGGATTGATAACGTCGCATTCTTTCGGCTGTGCCGGCTTTACCCATTCGCCGTCGATGTAAAAGTCCGTCTTTGTCAGCATGGCTCACCTCCACCGCTGTCCACTATTATTCGCCTGAAAGCCATACCCGGTTTGCGGTCAAAATCAATCAAATAAAAGGCACCCTTTTTTTGACAAGGCCAAATTTATTTTGATGGTCAGCCGTCCTGGTTCCAAGGTCAGTGGATCTAGGAAATAAACAGGGTATCGCAACGGTTACGCAGATTTTTCTTGAATGAACGACCAATTAAAAATAATTACTGTATGTGGGATCCGGTACAGAACACCCAAAGCCTGCGCTTCGCAAACAGCAGATCAGACAATTCCGCCGAGGTTGGCGGCGAACTGCGGCGAAGAACCGACCAATTCTGAATACCGGCTGCGCGCCGGTCAAAGGACATCAAGATGAGTGACAGGCCGAATATTCTGATCATCATGGTCGACCAGCTCAACGGAACGCTGTTTCCGGACGGCCCGGCCGAATGGCTTCACGCACCGCATCTGAAAGCCCTTGCCGAACGGTCGGCACGCTTTGTCAACAACTACACGGCCTCACCGCTGTGCGCGCCCGGCCGTGCATCCTTCATGTCCGGCCAGTTGCCCAGCCGCACACGCGTCTATGACAACGCTGCGGAGTTCACTTCGGACATTCCGACCTATGCGCACCATCTGCGCCGCAGCGGCTATCACACGTGCCTGTCCGGCAAGATGCACTTTGTCGGCCCGGATCAGTTGCACGGTTTTGAAGAGCGCCTGACGACAGACATTTATCCGGCGGACTTCGGCTGGACGCCCGACTACCGCAAGCCCGGCGAGCGCATCGACTGGTGGTATCATAATCTCGGTTCCGTCACCGGCGCCGGCGTCGCCGAAACATCCAACCAGATGGAGTATGACGACGAGGTTGCCTTCCATGGCATACAGAAGCTCTACCAGCTTGCGCGGACCTCGGACGATGCCGAGGCAAGACCATGGTGCCTGACGGTTTCCTTTACCCATCCGCACGATCCCTATGTGGCGCGGCGCAAATACTGGGACCTTTACGAAGATTGCACTCATCTCGAACCCGAGGTCGCGGCGATCCCGTATGAGGAACAGGACCCGCATTCCCAGCGCCTTTATCTTGCCAACGATTACAAGAACTTTGACATCAAACCTGAAGACGTGCGGCGATCCCGGCGCGGCTATTTCGCCAATATCTCCTATCTCGACGACAAGGTCGGCGAGCTTGTCGGCGTGCTTGAAACGACACGCATGCTCGACAACACCATTATCGTCTTCTGCTCGGACCACGGCGACATGCTGGGCGAACGCGGCCTGTGGTTCAAAATGAACTTTTACGAGGGATCGGCACGCGTGCCGCTGATGATCGCCGGCCCCGGCATCGATCCCATGCGCTTTGACGCGCCGGTTTCGAACCTCGATATCAACCCCACGCTCGCTGATCTTGCCGGCGTCGATCTCGATGAGGTCAAACCGTGGACCGATGGAGAGAGCCTGCTGCCACTGATTGGCGGCGGCGAACGCCATTTACCGGTTCTGATGGAATATGCAGCCGAAGGCTCCTATGCGCCGCTCGTATGCATTCGCGACAACCAGTACAAATTCGTCCACTGCGAGCTCGATCCGCCGCAGCTGTTCGACCTTCAGGCCGACCCGCTTGAACAAAACAACATTGCCGCCGATCCACAGCAAAGCGAGGTGCTCGAAAAATACGCGGCGATGGCAAAGGCACGGTGGGACATGGAGCAGTTCGACGCCGCCGTGCGCGAGAGCCAGGCGCGGCGCTGGGTTGTTTATGAGGCCCTACGCAACGGCTCCTACTATCCGTGGGACTACCAGCCGCTACAGCAGGCTTCCGAGCGCTACATGCGCAACCACATGGATTTGAATGTTCTTGAGGAAAGCAAGCGCTTTCCCCGCGGAGACTAGAGCGAGTGACAGATATGAAAGCGCAACCCGAAGCTTCGCATTTCATCAACGGTGCGTTCGTTGAAGACACGGATGGCAAGATCATCGAATGCGTCTATCCGGCAACCGGCGAGGTTATCGCACGGCTGCATTCTGCAACACCGGCGATAATTGAGCAGGCAGTCACCGCCGCCGTCGAAGGCCAGAAGGTCTGGGCCAAGATGACCGGCACGGAACGCGGTCGCATTCTGCGCCGTGCCGCCGACATCATCCGCGAGCGCAACCGGCCTCTGTCCGAACTTGAAACCTACGACACCGGCAAACCGTTGCAGGAAACGCTTGTTGCCGATGCGACTTCCGGCGCCGATGCGCTGGAATATTTCGGCGGTCTGGCCGCAGCCATCAACGGCGAATATATCGATCTTGGCGGCGACTTCGTCTATACGCGCCGCGAGCCGCTGGGTGTGTGCGTCGGTATCGGTGCCTGGAACTACCCGACCCAGATCGCCTGCTGGAAGGGCGCCCCTGCCCTTGCATGCGGCAATTCGATGATTTTCAAGCCTTCCGAAACGACACCGCTCTGCGCCTTGGAAGTCGCTAAAATCCTTCACGAGGCTGGCCTTCCCGCGGGCGTTTACAATGTCGTCCAGGGTTACGGCGATGTGGGCGCGGCACTCAGCACCCACGCAGAGGTCGACAAAGTTTCCCTGACCGGTTCGGTCCCGACCGGGCAGAAGGTCATGGCCGCGGCGGCAGCAGGCATTCGCCACGTCACCATGGAACTCGGCGGCAAGTCGCCGCTTATCGTCTTTGACGACGCCAATCTCGACGACGCCGTCGGCGGCGCAATGCTCGGCAATTTCTATTCGAGCGGCCAGGTCTGTTCGAACGGCACACGCGTTTTCGTGCAGCGTTCGAGCATGGACGCGTTCCTTGAAAAACTGATAACGCGCACCGAGGCCATCAGCATTGGCGACCCGCAGGATGAAGCAACCCAGATGGGACCGCTCGTCAGCGCCGCACAGCGCGACAAGGTGATGGAATATGTCGAAATCGGCAAAGCGGAAGGCGCAAGGCTTGCGACCGGCGGCAACCGCCTCACCCTGCAAGGCATGGAAAACGGCTTCTTTGTCGAACCGACGATCTTCGCCGACGTCACGGACGACATGCGCATTGCCTGCGAGGAGATCTTCGGACCTGTGATGAGCGTTTTGACCTTTCACAATGAAGACGAGGTCATCGCACGGGCAAACGACACGGAGTTCGGCCTTTCGGCCGGCGTATTTACCAGCGACCTGACCCGCGCGCACCGCGTCATCGCCGAATTGCAGGCCGGAAGCTGCTGGATCAACACCTACAATCTAGCACCGGTCGAAGCTCCGTTCGGTGGCTATAAACGCTCCGGCGTCGGCCGCGAGAATTCGCGTGCGGCGATCGAATATTACAGCCAGATCAAGAGTGTCTACGTTGCGACCGGCCCGGTCGACAGCCCGTACTGACGCAGTGGAAAAGAACAGGAAATGCAAGCTGATTTCGTAATCATTGGCTCCGGATCCGCCGGCTCAACAATGGCCAGCCGCCTTTCCGAAGACGGCAAGAATTCGGTCATCGTGCTGGAATATGGCGGCACTGATGTCGGTCCGTTCATCCAGATGCCGGCGGCACTCTCCTACCCCATGAACATGGGCATCTATGACTGGGGCTACCAGACCGAGCCGGAACCGCATCTGGGCGGCCGCAGGCTGGTGGCGCCGCGCGGCAAGGTCGTCGGAGGCTCCTCCTCGATCAACGGCATGGTCTATGTGCGCGGCCATGCCGAGGATTTCAACGGCTGGGAGGAAGCCGGCGCAGACGGCTGGGCCTTTGCTGACGTCTTGCCCTATTTCCAGAAGATGGAAACGTCCCACGGCGGCCAAAATGGCTGGCGCGGACACTCAGGCCCGCTGCACGTCAAGCGCGGAGACCGCAAGAACCCGCTCTTCGAGACCTTTATCGAAGCCGGTGCGCAGGCCGGTTTTGAGATCACCGAGGACTACAATGGCGAGAAGCAGGAAGGCTTCGGTCCGATGGAGCAGACGATCTATCGAGGCAAACGCTGGTCGGCGGCCAACGCCTATCTCAAACCGGCACTGAAACGGCCAAACTTACGCCTCGTCAAAGCTCTCGCCCGGAAGATCATCATCGAAAACGGCCAGGCCACCGGCGTGGAGATACAGCGCGGTGGAAAGATCGAGACGGTGCGCGCCAACCGCGAAGTCATCGTCGCGGCATCATCCTTCAACTCACCGAAGCTGCTGATGCTCTCCGGTATCGGCCCCGGCGAACAACTGCGCGAACTGGGCATCGATGTCGTCGCTGACAGACCGGGTGTCGGCACCAATTTGCAAGACCATCTTGAACTCTACGTCCAGCAGGAGTGTACGCAGCCGATCACGCTCTATTCCAAGCTTAACCTGGTTTCAAAAGGGCTGATCGGTGCCGAATGGCTGTTCTTCAAATCAGGACTCGGCGCGTCCAACCATTTTGAGGCCGCGGCTTTTCTGCGCTCGCGCGCGGGCGTCAAATATCCCGATATCCAGTATCATTTCCTTCCCGTCGCCATCCGCTACGACGGCAAGGCGGCGGCAAAGGCGCATGGTTTCCAGGCCCATGTCGGGCCGATGCGCTCCAAATCGCGCGGCAATGTCACCCTGCGATCGTCCGATCCCAACGATGCGCCGATCATTCGCTTCAACTATATGAGCGAGCAATCCGACTGGGAGGATTTCCGCCACTGCATCCGCCTTACCCGCGAAATCTTCGGGCAGTCCGCATTCGACAGCTATCGCGGTCGAGAGATTGCCCCGGGACCAGATGTGCAGTCTGACGAAGAACTCGATGCATTTATCTCGGAACATGCTGAAAGCGCTTTTCATCCGTGCGGCACCTGCAAGATGGGCCGCGCAGACGATCCGATGAGCGTTGTTGACTCAAGATGCCGTGTTATCGGGATTGACCGTTTGCGTGTCGCGGATTCGTCCATTTTCCCGGAGATTACCAACGGCAATCTGAATGCGCCGTCGATCATGGTTGGCGAAAAAGCTTCCGACCACATCCTGGAAACGCAGCCCCTGCCCCGCTCCAATCTGCAGCCGTGGATCAACCCGAACTGGGAAGTCTCCGACCGGTAATCCCATATGTAATGGCCGCGCATAAGCGGCCATTGCACCGGCACATGTGCCAGGGAAACCAAGCCTTAACCATATTCGGCAACTGTCGGATGGTAATTGCGGGCACATGGGGTTGACCGCTGAGCGGCAAAAGGACCCGGTTTTAGCCGGGCAGAGCGATGACTATCGCAGGTCACGAGCAACACGCGGCGAGCGGCACCGTTTCCACGGAGAAGCTGCAAAGGACGGCAGCCAACCTGCTGGCTTTTTGCGCGCTGTGCCTGCTCATGCTGTCGCTTCGGCCGTTCAATTCCGTCAGCCTGATCGACCTTGAGCCGCAGCAGGGCGATTCCCTCAACCAGATCGGATTCCTCATTGCCGGAACGATTGCGGTCGGCGCCTTGCTCACATTGGTAAACCACAGGCTGCTCAGGATATTCGTGTCCCCCGCCTGGATCGGGATCGTGGTGGTCATGGCGATCTCCATTGCCGTTGCGCCCGAGCCGGCATCGGCAACACGCTCCGTCATTCTCACGCTGATCGGAATGCTTGTCGCTTCCTGCATAGTGCTTCTGCCGCCCGACGAACAATCGTTCCAACGCGTTTGCGCAGCGGCGATACTGACCGTTCTTGCTATAAGCTACATGGGTGTGGTTTTGGCGCCGGGCCTTTCCGTCCACGGCGAAGGCGGCGCTGAGGCTCAGCATGCTGGCCTTTGGCGTGGGCACTTCTCCCACAAAAACATCGCCGGCCCTGTGATGTCGGTCTTTGCCATGTTCGGCATTTATCTATGGCGCTCGAAATACCGGGCCATCGGCGCATTGATCATGCTGCTGGCATTCGTTTTTGTTATCCAGACCGGTTCAAAGACAACCAATGGCCTGTTGCCGATATCCATTGTGATCGTGATCGCCGGGCGCCTGTTCGGGTTGCCGATGCTGACCATTGCGCTTTATGCAATCGCCGTCATCGCTCTAACAATGCTAACCATCGGCACGATCTATTCGCCGGTGCTTGCCGATCTGACCGGCACGCTTTTGTCGGATCCCAGCTTCACCGGCCGCGTGACATTATGGGAATACGGCATTTCCAACATTCCAAAAAACCTTTGGTTCGGGACCGGCTTCGACAGTTTCTGGGGTACGCCCACGGTAACCGATATAGAAAAACCGTTTGAATGGGCCTGGGATTTCCGCGGAATTGTTCATGGCCACAACAATTTCATCGACATCGCACTGACCACGGGGCTTTTCGGCTTCATTGTTCTGTGCTGGGCCCTGTTCATCGCCCCGGCGATCAACTACGTCAAATCGAACCGGATCGCCTCCAACCGAAATCTTGCGGATCTGTTCATGATGATCCTGATATTTCTGACGCTCCTATCGTTTCTGGAGACGTTTTTCCTGCGGCGGATCGATCCGATCTGGCTGACAATGGTCATCGCCATTGTCGGTCTGCAACTGACATCACGCTATAAAACCAAATAGTCGCAACAGGTTCCGCATCGCCTCCGCTACCCGGGACAAACGGCATTTTTTGACCAATCGGTGCTTGAATTTCTGCCGGGAAATGTTAAGTGCAGGGTCCAGTCGGGATAGCGCTTCCCGACAAACGCTGGGGCGTAGCCAAGCGGTAAGGCAGCGGTTTTTGGTATCGCCATGCGCTGGTTCGAATCCAGCCGCCCCAGCCAGTTTTTCTCACCTTGCCTGACTGAATATCCAATCAGGATTTTTTCCTTCAAATCAGTGTGTTATGATCAACGCCTTATGCAAGGCGAAAACACGTACGCGCCCTGCGCCGGTCTGATTAAGACCGCTAGCGCCCTCTGATCCTTGGATCCAGTGCGTCGCGCAGGCCGTCACCGATATAGTTCACGCTCAGCACCGTGAGCGAAATCGCCAGTCCCGGCCAAATCACACGCTCCGGATATTGCTGCAGGTAATCGGTAGAATCGAACAGCAGCCGTCCCCAAGTCGGAAAGTCGGATGGAAATCCGAGGCCAAGAAAAGAAAGCGCGGATTCGGTGATGATCGCATTGGCGATGCCGAGCGTTGCCGAAACGGTTATGGGCGAGAGCACGTTCGGCAGTATGTGCCTAAGGATCATGCGCCTCGCCGGCGTTCCTATGGAGCGCGAGGCAATGACGAATTCCCGCTCCTTCAATGCCAGCACATCGCCGCGCACGATACGCGCCGTCTGCATCCAGGAGGTGATGCCGATGACAAAGACGATCAGCATGAAAATACCCGTCTCCGGTCCGAACGCTGCGCGCAGCGTATCGCGAAACAGCATGATGATGACCAGCAGCAACGGCAGAAGCGGCAGCGCCAGAAACAGGTCGGTCAACCGCATCAGCACACCGTCCAGCCGCTTGAAATAGCCGGCGACAACGCCGATCAAGGCGCCCAGGAACAGCGACAGCGCCATGGCGGTAATGCCAACGGCCATCGACACCTGACCGCCCATGAGGACACGCGCCAGGGTATCGCGGCCAAGCTGATCGGTTCCGAGCGGATGGGACAGGCTCGGTCCCTGGTTGCGGGCGCGGATATCGATGTACTGCGCGTCGATTGTCCAGATATAGGGCCCGAGCGTAACCGCCAGCACAACAAAAATGAAAAATGCCATGCCAAGAACAGCCCCGCGATGGGTCTTGAACTGGTCCCAGACATTGCGCCACTGCGATTGCGGCGGCCGCGCCTCTGCAAGGGAATTCGGGGCAATATCAGTCATAGCGGATCCTCGGGTCCAGAATTCCGTAAAGGACGTCGGCAACCAGATTGAAAACAATAATGAGCACGGCGAAAATGAAGGTCAGGGTCTGTACCGTCGGCAAATCTCCGCCCTGAATTGAAATGATCAGCAACTGGCCGAGACCGTTCACCTTGAAAACCTGCTCTGTGATGATCGCGCCGCCGAATATCTGCGGAACGCCGAGCGCGATAACCGTTACGACCGGAATGAGAGAATTGCGCAGCACGTGGATCAGAACGACCGTGCGTTCGCCCATGCCCTTGGCTCTGGCGGTGCGCACATAGTCCTGGTTGAGATTGTCGAGCATCGATGCACGCATGAAACGGCTGATCTGGGCAGCGTTGAACAGTGCCAGAACAGCCACGGGCATGATCATTTGCCTGACCTGGAATAAAAAGCTCTGCCAGTCGGTCACCCGGTGCGTGGTGTCATAGATCGATGGAAACCAGCCAAGCCAGACCGAAAATATCACAATGACGAGGACACCGGTAAAGAAGGTCGGCACCGAAAAGCCCACCATTGATATGAAAGTGCCGGCCTGATCGAACCAACTATATTGCCGGTAGGCGGAGATAATTCCGATAGGCAACGCGATCAGCACGCCTACAACATAGGACATGCCGACCACCCAAAGGGTCTGCGGCATGCGCTGGACAATGAGATCGACAACGGGAGAACGCGTCTGCCAGCTCAGGACCCGCAGCCGGTCACCGCCAATATCCCAGCCGAACCACTGCTCTAACATGTTGAGCGGCTCGTTGACGAAGAACTGCTTGCACCAAAGGAGGTAGCGAATGTAGATCGGCTCGCCGAGCCCGAGGGACTGGCGGATCTTTTCTCGCACTTCCGGCGGGATGGTCAGCGGCAGGTTCGCGGTCGGATCGCTTGGCGCCAGATCAAGCAGCAGGAATATGATAAGGCTGATCGCAATCAGCGTCGGTATCGCCAGCAGCAGCCGGCGAACTGTGTAAGTCAGCATCGCATAAATGTCTCAGGTCAGCGGAGTCAAAAGCCGCCCCGGGTGGTGCCCGGAGCGGCAACGGACCGTTACTGGGTCTTTGTGCGGTGCCAGTCGGCGATATTCCAGAGCTCGGAATCCCACACGTTGAGGACGACGCCCCCGAGCGTGTTGGAATGAGCCGAAACACGACCGCGATCGACAAGCGGAAGTATGATGTATTCCTGCATCAGCTTATCGTTCATCGCCTTGGCGAGTTCGGCTCGCTCCTCGAGCTTACCGGTCTGTGCCATCTTGGCGACAAGCGCATCATAGTCCTCGTTGCAATAGCGCGGCATGTTGTTGCCCTGCCACTGGGTTTCAGGTCTCGGTGCCTGTTTGCACTCCCAGTTGGCCATGTAGGATTCAGGATCTGTCCCATCGAAGTTGTTGGCGTACATTTCCACGTCCGCATAAAATTTCTGGAACGTGTCGGGGCTGCCCGGATCGCCGCCGAAGAATACAGAAGCATCGATGTTGCGCAATTCTGTTTCAACGCCGATATCGGCCCACCACTGCTTGATCAGGGCCTGGAAATCCTGGCGAACGGCATTTGTCGAGGTCTGGTAGAGCATCGAAAGGCGTACGCCGTCCTTGGCGCGGACGCCGTCGCCACCAGCGACCCATCCGGCATCGTCGAGCAACTTCTTGGCACCCTCGACATCCTGAACCAAACAGCCGTCATTGGCCGTCGATTTGTAGATTTCCGGAGCCGGCAACACGTTGCAGCTTGGACGCCCGGCATCGCCGTACCCGATTTCAACAAGCAGCGCCCGGTCGACCGCCATGGAGAGCGCCTGGCGGACTGCAGGATCCGACAGGAACGGATGTGGATGTTTTGCGGTCGCGCGTTCGTCACCGAGATCCGGGTTCGGATCCGTCAGGTTGATCATGATGCGCTCGACAAGCGTACCGAATGCGGAGACCACCTTTCCCTTGCCTTTTGCCTCCATCGCGGCCAGGACATCGGGAGCAAGCTGCATATTCCACGCATAGTCGAATTCGCCGGTTTCAAGAACCGACCGTCCTGCCGCGGCCGTATCGCCACCGCCCTTGAACGTCACTTTAGCGAAGGCCGGCTTGGCCGGATCGCGGTAGTTCGGGTTCGCGTCAAACGAAATCACGTCGTTCGGACGGAATTCCGTCACCTTGAACGGGCCGGTCCCGATCGGACCGAAATTGGCGTCCGTGCATTCGGGTGCCTTGGCGCCGAGGCAATCTGCAAATTGCGCGGCCTGGATAATGGGTGCCTGTGCACCGACAAACGGCCCGTACGGGAAAGGTTTCGGGACACCGAACGTGACAGTCACGGTCCGGTCGTCAACCGCCTTCACGTCGGCAACGTCGTTGTATTTTTCGCTTTGGGCGCAGCCGCCTTCCGGGTCCGTGCAGTATTTCCACGAGAAGATGATGTCTTCAGATGTCACCGCGCTGCCGTCGGACCAGACAAGCCCGTCCCTCAGCTTCCATGTGATGGTTTTGAGATCGGCGGATACGCCGCCATTGTCGACTGTCGGAACGCTTTCTGCCAGCCACGGAACCATGTTGCCGTCCTGGTCGTAACGCGCCAGCGGCTCAAGGACCAAAGAGGCTGCCTCAAGTTCTTTCGTTCCGCCCGACAGATAAGGATTCATCGTCGAGGGTGCCTGCCAGTAGATGATCTTGACCTCGCCGTCGGAACCGCGCTCTGCCAAGGCCGGCGATGCTATCGCCAGCGTGGCGAGCACCCCGAAAAAGAGTTTTCCTGCTTTCATTTTTCTTCCCCTGATTTTACGTTTTTACCTCTTTGCCGGCGGTTGGTTCCCCGGTCTGTCTTGTTGTTCCTTCCACAAGGTGACAGGCCGTATAATGCCCTGCCGCCACCTCGCGGAATTCCGGATCGATCTGCCGGCAGATATCCTCTGCTCTTGGACAGCGCGTGCAGAAATTGCAGCCGACCGGTGCATTGGCCGGCGACGGCACGTCACCCGTCAAAATAATGTGCTTGCGCTCACTTTCGCGCACAGGATCGGGCTCGGGAACGGCCGACAGAAGAGCCTGCGTATAGGGATGCAGCGGCGCGGCGTAGAGTTCGTCGCGCGGCGCAAGCTCGACGATCTTGCCCAGATACATGACCGCCACCCGATCAGCGATATGGCGGACCATCGACAGGTCATGGCTGATGAAAAGATAGGTCAGCCCGAATTGCTCCTGCAGATCCTCCAGAAGGTTGACGACCTGCGCCTGGATAGACACGTCAAGTGCGGCGATGGGTTCGTCGCAGACGATGAATTTTGGATGCAGAGCCAATGCGCGGGCAATGCCGATCCTCTGACGCTGCCCACCGGAAAATTCATGCGGATAGCGATTGGCGAAGGAACGAGCGAGCCCGACCGCATCCATAAGCTCGTAAATGCGCTCTAGCCTTTCACTTTTCGAAAGCGACAGGTGCTCGACGAGCGGTTCGCCGATGATCCCGGCCACCGTCATGCGGGGATTGAGACTTGCCTGGGGATCCTGAAATATCATCTGCATCTTGGGCCGCAGATGACGCAGCTTGTCCCGGTCGATTGCGCTGATATCGGTGCCGTCGATGGTGATCGACCCATCGGTTATGTCGTAGAGCCTGAGAACCGCCCTGCCTGCCGTGGACTTGCCGCAACCGGACTCACCCACCAGGCCCAGGGTCTCGCTTTCCTTGATGTCCAGCGAGATGTCGTCGACCGCCTTGATGTCACCGACATGCCGCCGAAAAATGCCCGCATGCACCGGGAAGTGCATTTTCAATCCGCGGACCTTGACGAGCGGTGTCGACGGCATTTCATTCATCGCGCGGCTCTCCGGTTGCCGGGTCCCAGAAACAGGCCACGTCGTGGCCCTGCCCCACATTCAGCCGTTTTGGATCTTCTCTCAAACAACGCTCGAACGCATGTGTGCAGCGGGCATGGTAGCTGCATTGTCTCGGTGTAGACAAAAGGATTGGCGGCTGCCCCTTGATGACGCGCAGCCTTTCGGCGCGGCTGCCGCGTATGTTCGGAACCGTCTGCAAGAGCGCGCGCGTATAGGGATGCTGGGGATGTTTGAACAAATCCGCAACGGGCGCCTGCTCGACCACCTGTCCGCCATACATCACCATCACGCGGTCTGCGATCCCGGCAATTACACCAAGATCATGGGTGATCCAGATGATCGCCATGCCGAGCTTCTTGCGCAGTTCCTTCATCAGTTCCAGGATCTGTGCCTGAATGGTGACGTCCAGCGCCGTCGTCGGCTCGTCGGCAATCAGCACTTTGGGATCGCATGCCAGTGCCATGGCAATCATGACTCGCTGTCGCATGCCGCCGGAAAACTGATGCGGATAGTCGGACAGGCGTCTCGTTGCGTCCGCTATGCCAACAAGGTCCAGCAATTCCGCAGCGCGCTTCTTGGCGGCAGCCCTCGTCAATCCCATGTGGTTGCGCAGCGGCTCCATGAGCTGGTATCCGACCGTAAACACCGGATTGAGGGACGTCATGGGATCCTGAAAGACAAAGCCGATACCGGCACCGCGTACCGCCCTCAGTTCGTCCTCGCTGACCCTGAGCAGGTCTTTACCGTCAAAATTGACGTGGGCGCCTTCGATGATCGCCGATGTGGAACCCAGCAGGCCGATCAACGACATCATTGTTACCGATTTGCCGGAACCGCTTTCACCGACGACTCCAAGCAACTCGCCCGGTTTGAGATCAAAACTGACGGAATTGACCGCGTGAATAGCCCCAAGGCCTGTTTCAAAAACGGTCTTCAGATCCTTGACTTCAAGAACAGCCGCCCCGCTCTCAGACATCAGGTACTCCGTACGCCCTCACCTCGTGCCCCTCTCAGGAACGATAATTTCGCAGAATGACAATTTGACACTGTAAATGCAAATTGAAGTTGCACGCACTGTTGAACTTTTCCCCGACACCATTAAACGCCGGATGGATCGGGACATTGGGCGCGGCTTGCGTGGCGCACCTAGCCGGGCGAACTGTCTGTGTGATCATCCCTTTCCCAATAGGGCGGTCTTCCATATTTCGAAAGCAGGAAATCGATCAAAGCGGTGACCTTGGGCGGCGTGGTCTTGGCCGGAGGATAGATCGCCCAGATGTTGCCGGTGCGCGCGACCGGATAATCCTTCATTACCGCCACAAGCCGGCCGTCGCTCAGATCCTCCCACACATGGGCAACGGATTTGACTGACAGCCCCAGGCCGCACAGCGCAGCATCATAGGCGTAATCGCCGCTGTCGCCCGATATTGCCGGTTTGATATTGCAGGCGATCTCACCCTTAGGGCCTTCGAAATACCAGACCGGCATGGAACTGAGGCCAATACAGGCGTGATGGTCCAGATCCGCTGGCGTTGCAGGCGCTCCGCATCTGGCGATGTAGTCGGGAGACGCGCACAGGACACGCCTGTTGCCGCCTAGTTTGCGGGCCATCATGCTTGAATCGGGCAAGGGCGCGGCCCGTATGGCGAGATCGAAACCTTCGCCGACGATATCGACGATATGATCGGAAAAACTCATCTCTATGCGCACATCGGGACAGAGCTCCATGAACTCGTTGAGATAGGGAAGGATGTGCTTGCGGCCAAAAAACATGTTGCTCGATATGCGAAGCTGTCCCCGCGGCTTGTCCAGGCTGGCATCAAGCAGGTCGAAAGCCGTATCGATCTCGTCGAGCGCATTTTGCGCATGCGCCAACAGCACGCGCCCGGCCTCGGTCAATGAAATGCGGCGGGTGGTTCTTGCCATCAGCTGGGCGCCGGCCGTCTTTTCCAGCGTTGCCAGCCGTGCACTCGCGGCTGAGGGCGACAGACCGAACTCACGCCCGGCTTCCGACAAATTGCCAAGGCCGGCGACACGCACAAAGAACCTCAGGTCATCAAACCTCATTATCCCAAACTTTCGTATAGTTATACCAAATCAAGACTGATTATACTAAACTTCGGAATATGTGAAAGTCCCTTCATCGAAGAAGGAGATTGATCATGCTGCACACCGGAGATTGTTACGAGAACAGAGCCAGACACCACCGGCACATTGCCGTGGCGTCAGCCGTCAAGGCGTTGCGGCGCTGGGTCAGACGCCATGCGAGCCAGAGGCCATGATGCGCCGGAGCTCTCCGGCACTCATATCAATTGTCCGCCTCAGGATCGGCCAGCGTCATTACTGTCTGCCCGGAGCCAAGCGTCTCGCCGACCTGCGCGGTTATAGAGGAAATGTGCCCGTCAACCGGGCTTTGCAAATCCATCAGCAGCTTCATGGATTCAAGAACGGCGACGGTCTGGCCCGCTGAAACTTCGTCGCCTTCCGCGACGCGGATTTCCGCAAGCGTTCCATGCATGGGCGCAGCGACGGCTCTGTTGCCTGCGCTGCCGACACTTGCATCGGAATGCGCACAATCAGTCAGCACCCGGACCGTGGCGCTAAAATCAAACGAAATGTGCCCAAGATGGATCCGAATACCGTGACGCATATAAACCAGCTTTTGTGTTACGCCGCCGGATGTCACCTCAATCAGGCTTTCCGACAGCCGCGCTTTAACGCTACGGGCTGTTTCCCCGTCATCCAGATGAAATCGCTCACCATCCTGCTCGACAGTGATCACGGTTGAACTGCCAGCACCATCGACGCGGTAGCTGGTCCGGCCGCGTGCGCCTGCATTCCCGAGAAGCCGGAAGTCATCGAGCTGCTGCCACGGGGTCGTTCCTGACGACCGTCGCACGCGCGTATTGTCGAGATGAGCAACAAGCGCCACCATGGCGGCAATCTCGTCATTGTCATAACGCCAGCCGTCGGGCCAGGTTTCATTAATGAAGCCGGTCGTGGCATGGCCACTGCCGAATGTTTCGGTTCGCAAGGCATCAAGAAGAAAACTGCGATTTGTTGCCGGGCCGAGGACCACCAGCTGCTCCAATGCCGTCTCCAGGTGCGCGAGCGCAGCGGTGCGGTCCCTGCCTTGGGCGATGAGCTTGGCGAGCATGGAATCATAGTGCGGGGAAACCTCGCTGCCGGTTTCAACGCCGCCGTCGACCCTGATGTGATCCGGCACCGCCCAAAGGTGGATTGTGCCGGTATCCGGTCTGAACCCGCAGGATGGATCTTCGGCGGTCAACCGCGCCTCGATAGCGTGGCCTGAACGCTGGATCTGCTCCTGCTCAAACGGCAAATTTTCTCCCACCGCGATGCGCAACTGCATCTCGACCAGATCGATACCGGTAATTTCCTCGGTAACGGTGTGCTCAACCTGGAGCCTCGTGTTCATTTCCAGAAAATAGAATTCTTCCGTTCGGGCATCGACAATGAACTCCACCGTTCCCGCCGAATCGTATTCGATCCGGTTTGCGAGCTTGAGGGCGCTGGCGAAAAGCGCCTGCCTTGTTTTCTCCGACAGATTGGGCGCCGGCGCCTCCTCCAGAAGCTTCTGATGATTGCGCTGAACGGAGCAGTCGCGCTCGTACAGGTGCACGATATTGCCATGGCGGTCGCCCAGTATCTGCACTTCGATATGGCGCGGGTTTGCGATCAGTTTTTCAATCAGCAACCGCCCGTCCCCAAAGCTGCGTTCAGCTTCACCGCGAGCAGCCCGAACGGCATCAGCAAAACCGGCCGGCTCCCGGACAATCCGCATGCCTTTGCCACCGCCACCCGCCGACGCCTTGATCATCAGCGGGAAACCGATGCGGCCGGCCTCTTTCGCCAGGAGCTTTTCCGACTGGTCGGCGCCGCTATAACCCGGAACAACCGCCACCCCTTCCTCTGTGGCAATCTTCTTCGCTTCGATTTTCGATCCCATGGCTCTGACGGCGCCGGTGTTCGGTCCGACCCAGATAAGGCCTGCTTCTTCACAGGCGTCGGCAAGCTCGGGCTTTTCCGAGAGAAACCCGTATCCGGGATGTATGGCGTCGGCGCCAGCTATTTTGGCGGCGTCGATTATACGGTCGACACGCAGATAGCTTTCACGCGCCGGCGCAGGTCCGATCGCAACCGCGGCATCGGCCTGGCGCACATGCAGTGCGTCACGGTCGGCCTCCGAATAGGCCGCAATGGTGCGCAGCCCCATTTTCCTGGCACTGCGGATAACGCGGCAGGCGATTTCACCACGATTGGCGATGAGAAGAGATCGGATCATCCGGGCCTCACATTCTGTAAACAGGACGGGGACCGGTGTCCCTCGGCCCGCCGGCACCAAGAGCAATGCAAAGACCAAGAACGTCGCGGGTCTGGTCCGGCTCGATTATGCCGTCATCCCAAAGCCGCGCCGTTGCGTAGTACGGATCGCTCTGTTCTTCGAACTGCGCTCGGGTTCGGGCATCCAGTGCTGCGATGTCGTCTTCGCTGGCGTTGCCCTTGAGGCTTCCGCGGCGCAGATCGGTGACAACGGTTGCCGCTACATCGGGGCTCATGGTGGCGATGCGTGCATTGGGCCAGGAAAACAGGAACCGCGGCCGGAACCCGCGACCGCACATGCCGTAATTGCCGGCCCCATAGGAACCACCGGTAATGACCGTGTATTTGGGTACCCGCGCGTTGGAGACCGCATAGACCAGCTTAGCGGAATGTTTGGCGATTCCGGCCCTTTCCGCCTCGGTGCCGACCATGAAGCCGGTGATATTCTGCAAAAAGACGAGCGGGATCTGGCGCTGGTCGCACAGCTCGATGAAATGGGCTCCCTTAAGGGAAGATTCGGAAAACAACGCTCCGTCATTGGCGAGAATTCCGACGGGGTAGCCGTGAATGGCGGCAAAGCCGGTGATCAGGGTCGAACCATAGTCCGGCTTGAACTCAGAGAAGCTGTCGGCGTCGACAAGACAATCAATCAGACCATGCGTGTCGATCTTGCGTTTCAGGTCCACCGGCACGAACCGGTTGATGGCGCCCGCCTCGGGCTTTGGAGGCCTCGGCGATTTTGGTGGCGGGGCTATGGTCCTGGCCGGGCCAAGCGCACCGACGATTTCGCGCAACTTTGCCAGCGCCTGCGTTTCGCTGTCCGCGACATGGTCGGAAACACCTGACACTTTGGTGTGCATATCGGCTCCACCAAGCGTCTCGCCATCGACGATCTCGTTGATGGCCGCCTTGACGATGGGCGGGCCGCCCAGGTGGATGCGACCGGTGCCGCGCACCATGATCACCTGGTCCGACAGTGCCGGGATATAGGCGCCGCCCGCAGTACATCCGCCAAAAACGACGGAAATCTGCGGCAGGCCCGACGCTGACATGCGGCACTGGTTGAAGAACGATCCGCCAAAGTGATCGCGGTCGGGAAAGACCTTGTCCTGCTCGGGCAGGTATGCGCCGCCGCAATCGACCAGATAGAGGCATGGCAACCGGTGCTCCTCGGCGATTTCCTGCGCGCGCAGGTGCTTGCGCACCGTCTCGGCAAAAAAGGAGCCGCCCTTCACAGTCGCATCATTGGCAATCAGCATGCAGGGAATGTCGTGGATCATACCAATGCCGGTTACGATGCCGGCAGCGGCGACATCGCCGCCGTAAAGGCCATGCGCTGCCAGCGGAGAGAGTTCGAGAAACGGACTTGCCGGATCGAGCAGCAACTCAATGCGCTCGCGGACGGGGATCTTGCCGCGCTCACGATGACGGTCGTGCATTGCCTTGCCGCCGCCGGCCAGCACAGAGGCGTGTTTAGAGCGCAATGTGGCGATGAGATCTTCAAGACCCGCCTCGCCCGCCGCTCTGGCAGGGTTGTCTTCCGATTGATTTGACATGGGTTCGATCCGGATTTAACCTAACTAACGACTGTTAGGTAACGCTACACAGATTGTGGAAGGCGGGTCAACCCCTCCTCAGATCGTACATGCAAAGGAGTTTTGCGAATGACTGTGACGGCACGGGAAACGGATATGCACTCTGGAACCGGAGACACCGGACCGTTTCGCGAGGAACACCGCATGCTGCGCGACCAGGTTCGCCGCTTTGTCGAAGAAGAGATCAAGCCGTACGCCGATGCCTGGGAAGAGGATGGCATGGTGCCGCGCGACGTTCTTCGAAAGATGGGCGACCTCGGCTTTTTCGGCATCCGCTACCCGGAAGAATATGGCGGCTCCAACATGGACACGCTGGCGACAGTCGTATTGGCCGAAGAGCTCGGGAAATCGACATACTCGGGCGTTGCAATAACCGCGCTGGTGCACACCGACATGGCGTCCGTCCATGTCTTCAACGGCGGCAGTGACGAGCAGAGGGCGGCCTTCATGCCCGGCATCATCTCCGGTGTATATATCACGGCGGTCGGCGTCACAGAGCCGGACGCCGGTTCAGACGTGAAAGGCATCCGCACCACCGCAAGGCGCGAGGGCAACGACTTCATCCTCAACGGCTCGAAGATGTTCATCACCAACGGCGTGCATGCCAATTTATATTGCATCGCCGCCAAGACCGGCGATTCCGACAAGCCCAGCCGTAATGTCACGATGTTCCTTGTACCAAAAGGCACGGCCGGGTTTTCCGTTGCCCGCACGCTCGACAAACACGGTTGGCGCTCTTCCGATACTGCCGAACTCGTCTTTGAGGACTGCCGCGTTCCGGCGGCAAACGTGCTTGGCGAGGAAGGGCACGGCTTTTATTCCATCATGAAGAACTTCCAGAACGAACGCCTCGTCATCGGCGCAATGGCGGTGGGAGAATCCCAGGCGGCACTCGATCTGACCATCGACTATGTGCGTACCCGCAAGGCCTTTGGCCAGGCGCTGTGGGACAAGCAGGCGATCAGGCAGCGGCTTTCCATGCTCGCTGCCCGGGTGGAGGCCGCGCGGCAGCTTGTCTATGCGACAGCGGAGCGGGACGCCGCCGGCCACGATGTCATCAGGGAAGTCTCCATGGTCAAGGCCCTATGCGGCGAGTTGGTCAACGATGTCATGTATGACTGTCTTCAGTTCCATGGCGGCACCGGATATATGCGCGGCTCGGCCATCGAACGCATGGCGCGCGATGCACGTGTGCAGGCAATAGGCGGCGGGGCGACTGAAGTCATGCTGGAAGAAATCGCCAAACGCCTGTAAGCATTCGGCGAACTTGAAGCCAAGTCAGAAGGAAAACGGCATGCCGTCAGCAATTGGAGCATCGGTTGCACCGGATACGCAAAAACGCGTGCCGGATTCACGCCGCGAAATTCTCGACGCGGCGGCAAAGCTGTTTCTGGAAAAAGGCTATGGCGACACATCCCTGCGCGAGCTTGCCGCTCGGGTCGGCATGAAGGCCGGCAGCCTCTATTACCACTTCACTTCCAAGGAACAACTGGCCATCGAAGTGCTGCGCATCGGCGTCGACACCGTCGCGCAAACCGTGAGGGCACGGATAGAGGAAGCAGGCCCTGTGACAACCCCCGCCGAGCGGGTTTCCATTGCAATCCACGCGCATCTCGAGGCGCTGCTTTTAAAAAGCGAATACACGTCGGCCCACATTCGCTGCTTTCCCTATACGCCGCTCGCTGTTCAGGAAGAATTGCGTGCCGTGCGCCGAGCCTATGAGGATATATGGGCCAGGCTGATCGACGATCTGCTCGGCCCGGACCGTGTTGAGGCCGAAGCACGCTATCTGCGCCTTGCCGTACTTGGGGCGCTCAATTGGTCACTGGAATGGTTCGATCCGAAGCGTGACGATGCCGGGGATTACGCGAAGGCGCTTGAGCAGGTGATCCTGCGCGCGTGAGCGCCCTACCCCAGCTCATCCTTCCATGGTGGATTGGCGCCTGCCCGGGAAACGGTGACCGCCGCTACGGACGCCGCCAATTCCAAAGCCGTTTGCAGTTCATCCCGGGCAATGGTGCGTAATGCCGATTTGTCGAGGCGGCCGACATTTTTCAAGCCGGCAAGGAGTCCGGCATCGAAACTGTCCCCGGCGCCTACGGTATCGACGACAGTTACCTGCTTGGCCTGGACCTGGACGCTGCCGGAGCCGGTCGTGGCAGATGCGCCCTGTGCACCGCGGGTTTCAACAACAATCGACACGCCGCCTTCGATCCATTCCTGCTTGACCGTTTGCGCGTCCTTTTCAGGTTCAAGCCAGGCAAGATCTTCGTCGGACACTTTGACAATATCGCTTCCGGCAATCATGCGCCGCATGCGGCTGCGATGGGCATCGGGATCGGATATGAAATTTGCCCTGATATTGGGATCGAGAGAGATCACCCGTCGGTCGGCCTCGCGCGCAAGCAGCGCCTCATAGGATGAGCCGCTGGGTTCCGAAATCAGGCTGATCGCACCGAAATGCAGCGCCTCAACGCGCTCGTCGAGATCCGGCAATGCATCCGGCGTAAGCATGCGGCCGGCGGTATTTTCGTCATAAAATGTGTAGCGGGCGTGACCGTCATTCAACTCGACGAATGCGAGCGTGGTTGGACGGTCGGTGCGAACACAAAATGCCGTATCGACGCCGGAGTGTTTAAGCGCATCTTCCAGCTGGCGGCCGAACATATCCGTCGACAGACCCGAAAAGAAGCCGGACTGGACACCCAGCCGACCAAGCGCCACCGCGGTATTGAAAACCGCACCGCCTGCGGCAGGAAGCAGCACGTTTTCCCCCTCCGGCAATTGCCGTGGCAGCATGTCTATCAGCGCCTCGCCGCAACAAAGGATCATGCCAGCCACCTTTCATAGTCCGACACCAAAAGATGGACCGGATCGGTATCTTCCTCGATATCGGAAAAGCGGCCAATGGGCTCAAAAAAGATATTGTCTGTCATATCGTCGTTGACGGTGGAAACCTCGCCAATCAGCACGTCACCCCCCTCGCCCCAGAATGCGTGCCAATTGCCAGGCCGAAGTGTAACGCTTTCACCAGGTTCCAGAACCAGCGTGTCACCGGCGGAAAGCGTGCGCGGAATGCCGTCACAAACCACCGGCACAGCAGCACTTTCATCGAGATTGCCGTCACCGTCGGATTCATACATCTTTATCGCCAGTTTCGCGCCGCCACGATTGATGATGTCTTCAGTCTTGACGATATGCCGGTGCATCGGTGAAAGCTGGTCTCGGCGCGAAATCATGATCTTTTCCGCATAACACATGCCGCCACCGCCCTGCAGATCGGCAAGCGAGCCATTCCTGGCAGTAAAAAGAAACAGGCCCATTTCGTCGAACCTGCCCTCACCATAATCGGTAATGTCCCAACCGAGGCGGGCATCGACGATTGCGTTCAGTTCGCCTCTGCGCTGTTTCATCTCTTCGGGCGACATGTAAGCAAAGGGCGGCAGCCGAAAACCGAAGGACTGCATGAAGCTGTCAGCCTCCAGCAAAATCTCGTTGATGCGTGAACGTTTCATTTGCGCCTGCTCCTTTACGCCAACGGTTTGGGCTCTCCGTGCGGGCTGTGACCGCAATGACCGGAACATGATACCGGCAAATCGCGCACCGTCCGAACGGTGCTGACCAGCCGCGCAGCCTCACGCACCAGAAAATTCAGCGCGTTTTAACTGGAACGGACATGTCGGCGGTTCCTGTGCCCAGGATGGTTGGGCCGCAACATAACCGAATTTAAATCGATTACAATAGCCATTTTGGGCGTTATGCGGACACTTGATCACAGCGCGAGTATCCGTAAGTCAAACCTGTTCCGCGCGAAGCGGCATCAGTTCAAACAACGCAAAACAAACCACCATTTTCCGGTGAATTCTTCACTTGACGGCAGCGTATTTCCCGATTACCTACACCTCCCACAAGACCGCTTTGCAACAGTGAGACGCGGTCACGGCGGCCCTTCAAGATCAGGCACGGGCCCGCCTGCAGTCGGAGTGTAGCGCAGCCTGGTAGCGCACCTCGTTCGGGACGAGGGGGTCGGAGGTTCAAATCCTCTCACTCCGACCAGTTTTTTCAATTATACTTCAATCGGTTAGGGATTTTGTGAATTTCCCGACATTCGCGATCCGCTCAGTTTCCGCCTTTTTTGACCTGCTCCAACAGGAATGAGAAGATGGGCGGCCCCTCCATTTCATCGCGAACCTCGCCTCCGGACTTGGAATTCGAGGGGATGTTCTGCAGCGGATTATTCGGGGAACAGCCTGACAAAGATGAGCCCGGTCAGCCGGAGCGTTCGCCAATCAGTGTTTACTTGTCCTTGTTCTTCCGCTTCCGCGCAGCTCTCATCATCGGTCCGATGCGGAAATATGTGCCCGCTGCAATCCTGCTTCGGGTGCGGAGCACAGGGGTGTTTTCGGATACGTCCTTGCGGCTTTCGCGCAGGACTATGTAAAGGCCGCTTATGATGATGATTACGGCGCCGACGAGCGTGCGCTCTTCGGGGACTTCGTTGAAAAACAGCAAGCCAAAGAGCGTCGCCCACAGGATCTGCGAATACTGCATCGGGGCAACGATCGCCGCCTCAGCGGCCTTGTAGGCGCCGATCATGCAGTTCAGCGCAACAAAACCGAGCACGGACAGGACAGCCACCGCCACCAGATCGCTCAACGGCATCGGTTTGTAATCGAACGGCATCAAAGCGCCCATCACCAAAAAGCTGCCGAGCATCGGAAAGAGCAGCAGGACAAGATCCCGCTCGTGACGGCCGATGCGACGCACGATGATCGAAGCAAGTGCGGAGCCAAATGCGCCAACGAAGGCGGCCACGTGTCCCAGGGTGAACTCGGAAGCACCGGGGCGCACAACAATCAGAACGCCGACCAGCCCGACCAGAACTGCGCCGCCACGGTGCAGGCCGACACGCTCGCCCAAAATGGGGATAGACAGCAAGGTGATGATCAGGGGAACGGTAAAAAGGATCGAGTATGTCTGTGTCAGGGGCAGAACCGAAAAGGCGTAGAAAATGCAGGACGAGGAAACAAGGATCGAAACGGTTCTGATTACAGTCCACCAGGGATGGCGCGGGCGCATCGTGTCGGCGCTCGCATCGCGAACCAGCATGAATGAAACCAGCGGGAAGCCAAACATCACGCTGAAAAACAAGATCTGGTACGGGCTGTAGGTGGCACCGAGATATTTGACGATCACGTCATGGGTGGCGAATATCGCAAAGCCAAGCAGCCCCACAAGCGCGCCTTTGGTGTTCGAACCCATTTGAAAATATGTGCTCCGGTCTCAAAATTCGATTGATAGCGCCACAGATATCAGCATGGCAATGCAATGTACTTTGCCGTTTGGGCATCACAGCCTTGCGGGCTTCGCATGGCGCGGGCAATCGCCGGGTTACGCAGCCCGTGAAAGACGCCTGAACATGTCTACGCCGTTTGCAGTGAATTCTGCTGCACTTCCCGGCCTTCATCAAGCAACAGGCTTGCGCCCTTTTCTCCAATCATCAGCGTGGCGGCGTTTGTGTTTGCCGATGTGACTTTCGGCATTACCGAGGCGTCGATGACGCGTAGCCCCTCAACGCCGCGCACCCGCAGTTGCGGGTCGACGACCGCCTGCTCGTCGCTTCCCATCCGGCACGTGCCAACGACGTGGAAAACGGTTCCCCCGGTGTTGCGGACATAATCGCAGATCTGCTCGTCACTCTGCACCGTGGCACCCGGCACGATCTCCTCACTCCATTGATCGCGGAAGGACGGTTGCCGGTGAATCTCCCGCAAGATTTTTACACCTTCAACGATGGTTTTCAGGTCGATATCCGAGGAAAAATAACGCGGCGCAATACGCGGCTGTTTCAAAGGGTCAGCCGACTGAATTTGCACCGAGCCCCTGCTTTCAGGATGGCACTGCCATACCGACGCGGTGAATCCGGAATACTTGTGTAGCGGCGTGCCGGGCTTGTCGACGGACAAAGGCATCACGTTAAACTGGATATCCGGACGCCCTGCCACTGCATGGTTTGTGCAGGCCGCGCCGCCGACCTGGCCGGCACCGACCGTCAAAGGCCCCTTCCCCGCAAGCAGCCAGTCCAGCCCCATACCTGCAAGCTTCAACGGGTTGCGGACATCGTCATTGAGCGAATTTCTGCTCGTGAGCTTAAGGATCATACGCGCCTGGTAGTGATCCTGCAGGTTCTCGCCGACCTCCGGCGCGTCTATGACGACGTTTATCGCGTGTCTGCGCAGCAGGTCGGCAGGCCCGATCCCGGACAGTTGCAGGATTTGCGGCGATTGCAGCGCACCGGCCGACAAGATGACTTCGCGCCCGGCGCGGGCACTGTGCTTTTCGCCGTCTGAAATCCATTCCACGCCGGTGGCTCTGCCGGCTTCGATAGTCACCCTTGTCACATGCGTACGGGTTTCAAGTGTGAGGTTTCCTCTGCCGAGCACCGGATGCAAAAACGCCGACGACGCGCTGGCGCGCCAGCGGCCGTTGAGGCTGAGCTGATAGGAACCGACGCCAAAGGTTGTATGGCCGTTGAAATCGTCGTTGGGCGGCAAGCCATATTCACAGGCTGCCTGAACCCAGGCACCGCATGCCGCATTCCGGTTGCGCAAGTCCGAAACGGACAGTTCGCCGCCGCGGCCATGATAGTGATCGCTGCCGCCATGGTAACATTCAATGTTCCTGAAGTGTGGCAGGACCTGTTCATAGGACCAGCCATGGGCGCCAAGTTTTGCCCAGTCATCAAAGTCCTCACGCTGACCGCGGATGAATATCAGGCCGTTGATGGAACTTGAACCGCCGACGATCCTCCCGCGCGGCCACGGGATGCCGCGAAAGCCATCGCCCTCGGAGGGCTCAGTCTCGAATATGCGGGAAAACCGCTGATCATAAATCGTCCGGTAGTAGCCGACCGGCAGCTTCAGCCAAAAATTCCGGTCCGGGCCGCCGGCCTCCAGCAACAGGATTCTGATATCCGGATCATTTGACAAGCGCCTTGCGAGAACCGAGCCGGAGGAGCCTGAGCCGACGATGATGTAATCATATTCCACTATGCTCATCGTGTTGTCGTCTCCGCATCTGCACCACCGCATATACTGAACTGCGACCGGTCGATCGCATAATGCGCCTCAGGCAGGATTCGGCGGTAAGGTTACCACATTGGCGAATGAAGGGCCGACGCCCGGCAGACAACGACCGAATTTCACGAACAAATTATCGGGGGATTGACCGGTTGAAAAAACAGGATCAACCTTCAAACGCGTGGCTTTCGGCAGGCATGCGAATTGGCCGAAGACCGTGTGGATGTCGGCAGAATTGCACAGCGGGGCTTCCGGACGATGAATACAAAGACGGGCGCACCACCAGTGGACCGGCAAATGAAGGCCATGGTCCTCGACCGACCAGGGGCAGATCTTGTGCTGCGCGATGTTGCGATACCCGAACCCGGTCCGCGTCAGGCGCTTATCCGCGTTTTGGCCTGCGGGGTGTGCCGAACCGATCTTCATGTCGTCGACGGTGATTTGAAGGAGCCGAAGCTGCCGATCATTCCCGGCCACGAGATTGTCGGTACAGTCATTGCCACCGGTGAGGACGTTTCCGGACTTGAACCGGGCCAGCGTGTGGGCGTTCCCTGGCTCGGCCACACATGCGGGGCCTGCGACTACTGCCGGTCCGGTTCGGAGAACCTGTGCGATGCACCCGGCTTTACCGGCTACCAGATCGATGGTGGGTATGCGCAATACACGGTCGCTGACGTCGATTATTGCTTTTCACTGCCCGACGGAATGGACGCTGCGAGGCAGGCGCCGCTGATGTGCGCGGGCCTTATCGGCTACCGCTCCTACAAAATGGCAGGTGATGGCAGACGGCTCGGACTATATGGGTTTGGAGCTGCGGCGCATATTCTGGCGCAGCTCGCCCGTCACCAGGGGCGCGATGTTTTTGCCTTTACACGCTCCGGCGATGTGCAGGCGCAGGAATTTGCCCGCGAACTTGGCGCGGTTTGGGCTGGCGATTCCGATCAGGAACCACCGGAGCCGCTCGACGCGGCAATCATCTTCGCCCCCGTAGGCGGCCTCGTACCGGCAGCGCTCAAAGCGGTGAGGAAGGGCGGCATCGTCGTTTGCGCCGGCATTCATATGAGCGACATACCGCGCTTTGCCTATTCACTCCTGTGGGAAGAACGCGTTGTCCGGTCCGTTGCCAACCTCACCCGCCAGGACGGACATGAGTTTCTTGCGCTGGCGGCAAAGGCACCGATCGAAACGGAAGTGCATCGCTATCCATTGACCGATGCCAATTTGGCGCTATCCGATCTTCGGTCGGGCGCCATTACCGGTGCAGCCGTGTTACTGCCCTGACTGAAAATCCGGAGATTACCGATCCCGGAATTCACTCAGGATTTCCTGATCGAAATTTTCCGCTCCTCGGGCTTTGCCGATTTAACCTTGGCGATCTTCAGTTTTAAAAGCCCATCACTGTAATCGGCTTCAATCTTGGCGTTGTCAGCATCAGGCGGAAGCCTGAACGTCCTCTGGAAAGAACCGTATTCCCGCTCCGAAAAAAAGAATGTGCGCCCGGTCTCCTCACGCTGCGAACGTTTCTCGCCGCGGACCGTGAGACTGTTTCCGTCCACGGCGACATCGACGTCTTCAGCCTTGACCCCGGGCAGTTCAATATTGATTTCGTAACAGTCTTCCATTGCCGATGCGTCGGAGCGCGGCGCAAACCAGTCGGCCACACGTTGGCCAAGATTTCGAAGCGGATCATAAATGTTCGGCATCCATCCGGCAGTATGTGATTTTTCTACCATCTCATTCACCGTCCAAGTCTGATTGAAGGTTCCGGCAGTTTACATTTGCAACGCCGGATCAGCGTTGATTTGCGTCAATTCAAAACGCGTTTCGAGACGAGGCACATTGGACCAACGGTGCCGAAACGACTGATTGGCCACCATCCTTTCTTGAGAATCAGAATGTTGCCGAACGGACCATTTCGGATTTTTTTAACCGGCTATTCTCTTTAGTTTTCTTTGCAAAGTCTGGCGACAACGGTAGTGGCTGAAACAAACACAGGCGAATGCACAAGACTCCCTTGCAGCGACTATGCCAGAGTGCAAACCCGAGTTGAAATTAGCGGTTTGTGCAACGCGTGGAACACTTTGTTCCGCAGTGAGAACAAAATAAGATCCTTCCACAGGATAGTCACCGCGTCACCGGGTAAATTTCGGAATCGATTCAACGCCTGAGTTCAAAAGATCGTTTCGTATCCGTGTCATTATATTCGCAAAGTTATCCACCAGCGGCGGCATCAATTTCCGGTGCACATGGAATTGACCAGAGCGAAGGTCTGCTTTTGTGCCTTGTCCTGAGTGCTTAAGAAAGCACGCAACGGTGAAACATTTGCCGGCAAATAAACCGGTTTTTTGTCGCTGCAGGTCTCGAAAGACCGGCATGCACTCAATATCTCATCTGCCATTCCCGGCGCTTCGGAACCCGTGACTGCACTGAGCGAAAGCTGGTTAAGGCAACCGACCGTGGCCTGGATATCCAACGGATCTTCACCGGCCGGTACGGCATTTGCATCCGTCGTTAGCCGGGTATCGACATCTTTGCGGGACGCCTTAGCAGAAGCCTGTATGCTCGCAACAACGTAAGCGAGTTCCGACGCACCGGTCAGTATCCGCTCTTCCAGTGCGAGTTGTTCGGAAGGCTCCAGGACCTTCGCACGCGTCAACGCAACATTCACATCGTTGCGCAGCGTATTGATCTCCGTTGTTGCTTTTTCCAGCGCCGTTTCGACCTGGGCGACATCGCCTTCAATCAGCGAGAAATCCGCAAGCAAAGCAACAGCGTCAAACAGGCCCGCAACTTCCGTTGCGCTCGCGTCCCACCGGACATCCGGTAGCTCGCCGGGATTACCGGTTGCCAATGCGGATGAAGCCCGCTTGAGCACGTCAAGCGCTTCACCGCCATAGAGCGTCATGTCGGCGGAAAGGGCCTCGATGGGCAGTTGTGCCTTGCGCCCTGCCCGCTCGTACATCTGCATCAGTTCCGAAAGCCGCAGCCCGATGGCGCCAAGGCGGTAGCGGTCAGCGACCAGCCGTTTACCGTAGGCGCAGAACTCCGCCTCGTTCAACTTTGGCGCACACGCCTTTGGGCATTGATCTATTTTCTTGGCGATCTCCTCGGCTTGCGCGAACTGGCTGTCAGAGGCTGCAATGAGATCGGCAGCCACCGGAGCACCTGCGCCCTCTTCGCAAAAGGCGCCGCTATTGAGGGTGACCTGTGCAAGGGGCCGCGCCTCCAGCCTGGCCAATATGTCGTTGAACAGCTTCGATCCGTCATCGATCCTGAAGGCCTCGAAATACTTGCAGGCACCGCAGTCTTCGGCGAGAGCAGCTGCCGGTGGTGTCAAAGCAACAATTATAAAAGACAGGACCGTTAACAACAGGCGCATGGCCGCTTCCTCCAACATCCAGGCTTATGACTTGCCGAACTGATTTCCCCTCAAAGCAGTTTTACAGACTACCGTTATTTGCCGGCAACGCCATCATTGTTTTGGAGATGGGGATCGATTGGATCTCAATTCCGCGACCGGAAGCCTGCCCCGCGTTTCAGACAACTTTGCTCACTTCCCTATTTCCGAAATGAAATCCACAAACAATGTCCGCAGTGTATTGGTACCCGGATTGTCGGGCCAGACCGCGTAAATTCCGAAGGTGGGCACGGACCAGTCGGGCAGAACCTCCACCAGCGCGCCGGCCGCAATCGGCTGGCGTGCCAGGAAATCCGGCAATATGGTAACGCCGCAACCTTCTTCGGCAAGGCGGCGGGCGGCGAAGCCGGAATCCACGGTAAGGCGGTGGGGTACGCGCACCTGCTGCCGCTGCGCTCCCCTCTCCTTGCCGGTCAGCCGGATAGCGGTCGGCCGGCCGGCCAGGGAAATGGCTTCCAGACTTTCGAGATCGGACGGTTTGCGGATTTCGCCCTTGTCTTTCAGATAGACCGGTGAAGCGCAAAGGAACTGCCGGCCGTCGACCAGCTTTCTGGCCTTGAGCGATGAATCCCTTAACGGACCGATGCGAAAGGCGAGATCAAACCCCTCCTCCACCAGATTGCGCCAGCGATCGGAGAAATTGATGGAGACCTCCACCGTCGGGTAGCGTTTCATGAATTCGGCGACCCGCTTGACGAACTGTGCGTATTGAAAGACTGCCGGTGCAGTGACCGTCAGGCTGCCGACGGGGCTTGCTGCCTTGTGTCCGATCGCTTCATAGCCCTCCTCGGCAGCGCGCAACATTGCCTGCGCCGACACTGCCAACTGCCGGCCGTCAGCCGTCAGGCTGAGCTTGCGGGTGGAGCGGTAGATCAGCGGCGTATCGAGATGACGCTCCAGGGCCGTGATATGGTGGCTGACAACAGAAGCCGAGATGCCGAGCTGTTTTGCTGCCGCTCGGAATGATCCCGCTTCCGCGACCTTGGAAAATACGGCCATCGCCCTCAGATGATCGAGCATTACTATTCCATCAATTAATCGAACAATGAATTGCAATAAGATCATCTTATATCATTTGATGTGAAACGTCATATTCCCCTCATCAGACCTTAAAACCACAATCCCAGGGGATTTGAAGCAATGAAATTACGCAATATCGCAACCGCGGCAATCATGATCTTTTCAACGGGCGCTTTTGCCGCCGACACAAAAGAGATCGTTACCGGCGCAATGACCGAATTAATGATCAACAAGAATGTCGACGCAATCGACGACTATTTTGCTGAACCGTATGTCCAGCACAATCAGCAGGTGCCGTCCGGTCTTGAAGGGCTGAAGGGCTTGGCGGGTCAGGTCATCGCCGACAATCCGGCATTCGAATATGAAATGGTGCGCAGCTTCGCCGATGGCGATCTCGGGTTTGTCCACGGCATCTATAAGGGTTTCGGCCCCACACCCCTGGTCGCCTTCGACGTCTTCCGTGTGCAAGACGGCAAGATCGTCGAGCATTGGGACAATCTGATGCCGGTTGCCGAGCCCAACCCGTCCGGCCACACGCAAACCGACGGACCGACCGAAGTTTCGGATCGCGACAAGACGGATGCAAACAGGGCGCTGGTCAGGGATTTCATCGAAACGGTGCTGGTTGGCGGCGCTTTTGACAAGATGCCTGCCTATTTCGACGGCGACAATTATGTCCAGCACAATGCCAATATCGGCGACGGCCTCAGCGGCCTTGCCGCCGGGCTGGAAGCGATGGCCAAAGCCGGCCTTTCCATGCGCTTTACGAAAAACCACATGGTGCTGGCCGATGGCAATTTCGTGCTGGCCATCTCGGAAGGCATCCTCGGCGACAAACCGATGGCATTTTACGATCTCTTCCGCGTCGAGAAGGATAAGATTGCCGAGCACTGGGACGTGATCGCGCCGATCCTGCCGGCATCGGAAGCGGCTAATGACAACGGAAAGTTCTAAGGAACAGTCTCACCCGACAAGCCGGCGCACAGGGTTGCGCCGGCTAAAGTTCCAGATGCGCCAGCTCGTCCAGCAGATCAAGCAGTTCATCCATTTTTTTGGCGCCGAAGGCGGCTTCGATTTCTGAGTAGATCCGGTTGCTGGTTGGCGCATTGTGGTCGATCAGACTGCGGCCCTTCGACGTTATTTCCACGACAAACCGCCGCCCGTCCGTTTCGTGCTTTGTGCGGGTCACCAGACCGTTTTCTTCGAGATATTTCAAAATGCGCGTGAGGCTGGGCAGGAGCAGGCAGGATTTGTCGGCAATGTCCGTCGGGTCCATGGCGCCGTCTTCCGTCAGAACCCGCAACACGCGCCATTGCTGTTCTGTCACGCCCGCATCGGCCAGCATCGGGCGGATTTGCCCCATGACCTTTTCACGGGCCCTCAAAAGCGA
The DNA here is from genome assembly GCF_040932035.1 of Hoeflea sp. TYP-13. Lineage (NCBI taxonomy): Bacteria > Pseudomonadati > Pseudomonadota > Alphaproteobacteria > Hyphomicrobiales > Rhizobiaceae > Hoeflea > Hoeflea sp. TYP-13. The sequence continues at coordinate 1,285,527 of NZ_JBFRBB010000001.1, read as the reverse complement.
AATGGGCAGAGCCCGGGAGGTTGCACGCAGCTTCTTTTCGGTCATGGCGTCTCAGCTTCTCCCGGTCGTTAACATGTTTTCTTATCCCCGATCCGAAACCGGTTCGCAAGCTGATACCAAGACATCGCCTTGACAACCGATCTCATATATGCTTAACATGTTAAATATTATCATGCACGGGATCGTTCGCATATGCCGCATTTCTCGATCGAGTATTCTGCCAATCTGGACACGCATGTCGATATGAGCGCCTTTTGCGAACATCTGCGCAAGGCGGGCATCGAGACGGGTATCTTTCCGCTTGCCGGCATCCGCGTTCGTGCAATCCGCTGCGAACACTACGCCATTGCCGACGGAAATCCCGATCACGGTTTCATCGACATATCGGTCCGGCTTCGGGCCGGCAGACCGCTGGACGTCCGCAAGGCAGCGACCGAACAGATATTCGCTGCAGCCGAAGCATTCCTTGCCGATGTCATCGCATCACGGCCGATCGCCCTTTCGCTGGAAATGCGCGACATCGATCCGGAATTGAGCCCGAAGCTCAATACTATCCGCAAACATATCAATGAGACGTGAGCCGAGAGGATACAACAATGACCAACGCACAGCCCGGTCTTGAAGAAAACATCGAAAAACTCGGCGGCTACCTTGCACGGTTCAGGGACACCGGCATCCGCAACCATATCGGCGGCGAATCCGCCAGTACGGCGTCCGGCGAAACCTTCGAGACCCGTTCGCCGGTCGACAACAGCCTGATCTGCACTGTCGCCAAAGGGGGCGCCGCAGATATTGACGCGGCAGCAGCGGCGGCCAAAAAGGCCTTCCCCGCCTGGCGCGACATGAAAGCGGTTGACCGCAAGGCGATCCTGCATCGCATTGCCGACGCCATTGTCGAGCGCGCTGAGGAAATAGCCCTTTGCGAATGCTGGGACACCGGACAGGCGGTGCGTTTCATGTCGAAGGCGGCGCTTCGCGGCGCTGAAAACTTCCGTTTCTTTGCAGACAAGGCAACGGCCGCGCGTGACGGACAGTCCCTACCCTCACCAACGCTGATGAACATCACCACCCGCGTGCCCATCGGCCCGGTCGGTGTCATCACGCCGTGGAACACGCCTTTCATGCTGTCGACCTGGAAAATAGCACCGGCGCTCGCCGCAGGCTGCACGGTCGTTCACAAACCGGCCGAGTTCTCGCCGCTGACAGCGCGCATCCTCATGGAAATCGCTGACGAAGCCGGCCTGCCCAAGGGTGTATGGAACCTCGTCAACGGCTTCGGTGAGGACGCCGGCAAGCGGCTGACCGAGCATCCCGACATCAAGGCCATTGCTTTTGTCGGCGAAAGCAGCACCGGCTCGATGATCATGAAACAGGGCGCCGATACGCTCAAGCGCGTGCATTTTGAGCTCGGCGGCAAAAACCCGGTCGTCGTTTTCGACGATGCCGATCTCGACCGGGCGCTGGATGCAGCGATCTTCATGATCTATTCGCTTAATGGCGAGCGCTGCACATCGTCGAGCCGCCTGCTGGTACAAGGATCCATCGCCGAGGAATTCCAGGCGAAGCTCGTCGAGCGGGTCAACAATATCCGCGTCGGCCATCCGCTCGACCCAAAAACCGAAATCGGCCCGCTGATCCACAGGGTGCATTTCGACAAGGTGACGTCCTATTTCGATATTGCCCGCGAGGACGGCGCGACCATAGCCGCCGGCGGCAGCCGCGTGGGCGAAGAAGGATATTTCGTCCGTCCAACCCTGTTTACCGATGCGCGGCCCGACATGCGCATCGCGCAGGAGGAGATCTTCGGGCCGGTGCTGACCGCCATTCCTTTCGAAACGGAAGAAGAGGCGCTCGAAATCGCCAATGGCGTGCAATACGGGCTCACCGGATATGTGTGGACCAACGACATCAGCCGGGCGCTGCGTTTTACCAACCAGCTCGAAGCCGGAATGATCTGGGTGAATTCGGAAAATGTCCGCCACCTGCCGACGCCGTTCGGCGGCGTCAAGGCCAGCGGTATCGGCCGCGACGGCGGCGACTGGTCCTTCGAATTCTACATGGAGCAAAAGCATATCGGCCTTGCTCTCGGTCAACACAGCATTCCGAAACTCGGCGCAAATTAGCCCTTTCGTATTTCCAAGGAGGAAAAAATGGGAGAGATCGTCCTTTCCGCCAAAATCACTCACGTGCCCACGATGATCATGTCGGAACAGCCCGGCCGCCTGCATGGTTGCCGCCAGCAGGCGATCGACGGGCACAAGGAAATCGCCCGTCGCGCAAAGGAACTCGGCGCCGATACGATCGTGGTGCTGGACACGCACTGGTGCGTTAACGCCGGCTATCACATCAACTCCAATCACCGGTTTGAAGGCGTTTTTACCAGTCACGAATTTCCGCAGTTCATTCAGGGTCTCGAATATGCCTATGAGGGCAATGCGGCGCTGGGCGACCTGATTGCCGAAAAAGCAATGGCGAAGGATGTCTTTACCCTGTCGCATCAGATCGACAGTCTCGATCTCGAATACGGAACGCTGGTACCGATGCGCTACATGTCCAGCGCCGGCGACTTCAAGGTGGTGTCCATTGCCGCGTGGTGCACGGTGCACAGCTATGAATCCTCGCGCAAGCTCGGTGAGGCCATTCGCGAGGCAATCGAGGAAAGCGACGCCAAGGTGCTGTTGCTCGCCTCAGGCTCCCTCAGCCACAAGATATGGGCCAATGACGACTACGAAGCCAATAACGGCACCTTCACCATTTCGTCGGAGTTCAACCGCCAAGTCGATCTGCACGTTCTTAATCTGTGGCAGAACGGCGAGATCGAGACGTTCCTGAAAATGCTGCCGGAATATGCGGATTACTGCTGCGGCGAAGGCAGCATGCACGATACCGTCATGCTGTTTGCGGCGCTCGGCTGGGACAGCTACACCGGCCGGGGCGAGGTGATCGGCGAATATTTCCCGAGCTCCGGCACCGGTCAGGTGAACGTCGTCTTCCCTGTCCAGTAACGCTACCATTTCCTCTGCAAGGAGAAGTAAAATGCCTGTTCCCGCCCCTGTCCTTTATCCGCCATTCAACATCGTCCGGCTCAGCCACGTAGAATATGCGGTCACGGACCTGGACGCCTCCAGGGCGTTTTACTGCGATCTTCTTGGTCTGCAGGTGACGCATGAAGGCAATGACCGTGTCTATCTAAGAGCGCTGGAGGAGCGCGGGCACCACTGCATCGCACTGGTGAAATCGGATGCGCCGTGCGTCAACGTGCTGGGCTTCAAGCTGTTCGACGAGCCGGATCTTGAAAAGGCCGCTGCGTTTTTCGAAAGCAAGGGTCTGCCAGTCGAATGGGTGGACCGCCCGTTCATGGGTAAAACCCTGCGCACGCGCGACCCGTGGGGCATTCCGCTGGAGTTTTATGTAAAGATGGACCGGCTCGAGCCGATCCATCAGCAATACAAGCTCTATCACGGCGTCAGGCCGCTCCGGATCGATCATTTCAACATGTTCTCGTCGAATGTCGACGCGGCCGTCGCCTTCTATAATGAGATCGGATTCCGGACGACGGAATATACGGACGATAAGGAAACAGGACGCATCTGGGCCGCCTGGATGCACCGCAAGGGCGGAGTGCATGATGTCGCCTTTACCAATGGTGTCGGACCGCGTCTTCATCACACGGCCTTCTGGGTGCCGAACCCGCTCAACATTATCGACCTGCTCGATATCATGTCGACGACGGGTTATCTCGACAATATCGAGCGTGGCCCCGGCCGCCACGGCATTTCCAACGCATTTTTCCTTTATGTGCGCGATCCCGACGGCAACCGTATCGAGATCTACAATTCCGACTACCAGACGGTCGACCCTGATCTCGAGCCGATCCGCTGGGATCTCAGGGACCCGCAGCGCCAGACCCTTTGGGGTGCGCCGGCACCGCGTTCCTGGTTCGAGGAAGGCAGTGTCTTTGAGGGCGCGGAAACCGAGGAGAGCGATCTCAAATCGCAACCGATCATCGCACCCTGACCGCAGTTGAAACCCGATAAACAAACGGACCTGAAATGACCGGCAAACTTGCGACCTATTCGGTGAACGGAACACAATATTACGGCGCTGTGGCGGAAGGCGGCATGATTGCCCTGTCGCCGGAATTTCCACAGTGGCCGGATTTGAATGCGGTTGTCGAAGCCGGCGGGCTCGATACAGTGCTCAACGCTGCCGAGGGGCGGGAAGCCACCCACGTCGACGGCACGTTCCAATTCGAAATCCCGCTGCCGAAGCCTGAAAAGGTCATCTGCGTCGGCGTCAACTTTCCCGACCGCAATGCCGAATACAAGGACGGCAAGGACGCGCCCGACAACATGTCGCTGTTCGTGCGTTTTCCGCGCTCCTTTACCGGCCACAACCGGCCGCTTATCCGGCCGAAGGCATCCGACAAGCTCGACTATGAGGGCGAGATCGCCATCGTCATTGGCAAAGGCGGACGCCATATCGCCGAAGCCGAAGCCTATGACCACATTGCGGCGATGACGCTTTGCAATGAAGGCACGCTGCGCGACTGGGTCCGGCATGCGAAATTCAATGTCACGCAAGGCAAGAATTTCGACCGGTCCGGAGCGCTTGGGCCCTGGCTCGTGCCTTTCCGTAACCGCTCGCAGCTCGAAGACGTGCGTATAACCACCCGCGTCAACGGCGAAACCCGCCAGGATGACCGCACCGGCCGCATGCTCTTCCCCATCCCGCGCCAGATCAGCTACATCTCCACATTCACGACCCTTGTGCCCGGCGACATCATCATCACCGGCACGCCGACGGGTGCCGGCGCGCGGTTCGACCCGCCATGTTTCTTGAAGCCAGGCGATGTGATCGAAGTGGAAGGCGAAGGCATCGGTATGCTTCGCAACACGGTTGAGGACGAACAATGAGCCTTTCGGCAGATCAGATTGATGCGGCAGCGGCAGACCTTTTCACCGCCGAACGGAGCGGTGAACAGACCGGCCTTCTTTCCCGCCGTTTTCCGGGCATGACCATGGACGACGCCTATGCCGTCCAGGACGCGCTGGTCAAACGCAAGCTTGAGGCCGGCGGCAAGATCTGCGGCTGGAAAATCGGCCTTACCTCCAAGGCGATGCAGGACGCTCTGAAGATCGATATTCCCGACAGCGGCATTCTGTTTGACGACATGCTTTTCGAAGACGGCGGCACGGTTCCGGGCGGGCGTTTCATTCAACCGCGCATCGAAGCGGAAATCGCATTTGTCATGAAGAAGCCGCTTTCGGGAACATCGATCACGAGCGATGATGTGCTTGCGGCAACCGACTATGTCGTACCGTCCCTCGAAATACTCGATACCCGTATTCTTCGATCCGACCCCGAAACCGGCCAGACACGTTCCATTGTCGATACCATTGCCGACAATGCGGCCAATGCCGGACTGGTGCTGGGCAATCAACGCCACGATTCGCGTGCGCTGGACCTGCGCTGGACAGGCGCCATCGTCACGCGCAATGGCGAGGTGGAGGAAACGGGCCTTGGCGCCGGCGTTCTCAATGACCCTGTCTCCGGCATCGTATGGCTGGTCAAACGGCTTGCAGAATACAACCAGTCTGTTCGCTCCGGAGATGTGGTGCTATCAGGGTCTTTCATTCGCCCGGTCGAAGCACGGCCCGGAGACAGTTTTTACGCCGATTTCGGACCGTTCGGAACCGTCACGCAGAATTTCGCCTGAACAAAGGAAGCCATCATGCCCGCACCGCTCAACCCGTTCAAAGAGGCCCTCAAAAAAGATGAATTGCAGCTCGGTTGCTGGCTTTCGATGTCCGAGGGTTATGTGGCAGAAATGTCCGCGACCGCCGGCTTCGATTGGCTTCTCATCGACGGCGAACACGCGCCGAATGACCTTCGCTCCATTCGCGATCAGCTTCAGGTGATCGATGCCTCTCCTTCGCATCCTATTGTTCGGATCCCGATCGGCGAACCATGGATGGTCAAGCAGGTGCTGGATGCGGGAGCTCAATCCGTGCTTGTGCCCATGGTCGAATCCGCTCAGCAGGCCGAGCAGCTTGTGCGCGCGGTGCGCTATCCACCGACCGGCATGCGCGGGGTGGGATCTTCAGCCGCGCGTGCTTCGAAATTCGGCGCCATTGGCGACTATCTTGCAACTGCGGATGAACAGATTTGCCTGCTGGTCCAGGTCGAAAACCGGGCGGGACTTGCCGCGCTGGACGGCATTCTCGCTGTCGACGGGGTTGACGGTGTCTTTATCGGCCCGGCGGACCTCGCCGCCGACCTCGGCCATCTCGGCAATCCGGGAGCACCGGAGGTACAGGCTGCGATCAGGGACGCCCTCGAGCGTATCGGCAAGAGCGACAAGGCCTCCGGCATTCTTGCACCCGACCCCGCATTTGCACGGCACTGCGTGGATCTCGGCGCGACCTTCGTCGCTACCGCCATCGATGTGACCCTGTTCACGCAGGCCATCCGCGGCGCGGCGGCTGAGGCGCAGGTACTGAGAAAGTAATCAGGCTCGCGGTTTTCCCGGCCTCATTCTCCAAGTACCCGTTGCTGCCATTTCTCCCCACCCGGCGTGACATGCACGGGAACCGCATTCGGCAGCGGCAGGAGGTGCGGTTCGATAAGGACATGCTCGCGCGCGGCGATCCATAATCCGCCATGCGCCACGATCAAGGTATTGGGGCCGTGCGAAACGGCACGCTCCATTGCTGCCCAGACACGCGCGGCAAATTCGTAATAGGTCTCGCCGTTCGGCGGATCGTATTCTCCAGTCCAGTATAACGGCAGCCACGGTCCGTGCGGTTCGCCCTGATGATCCCCCAGGTGACACTCCATCAGATCGTCATCGAACATGATCTCGATCTCATGGTGGACTGCAACGGCCTCGGCCGTGTGGCGTGCCCGCGAAAGCGGACTTGCAATGATGCGTTCGATGGGTTCGGATTGCAGCAAACTGGCCGCCCGCCTCGCCTGCTCGCGACCGACATCATTCAATTGTGCATCCAGTTGTCCCTGCGTGCGCCTCGTTTTGTTCCATTCGGTTTCGCCATGGCGTAAGAAATAGAATGGATACTTGAATGACATATGGTATTCCTTTTCAATCTATACTTGCAGGAACTGCGCATCCAAATCCAAGGACACAAGACCGTTTCTGGGGGATATTCTCTAGCCATGCCGACGAACAAAACGATTTCCCGCAACCGTGAGTCCTATTCATTGTGGACTCCCGTTTCCATCCGCTACTCAGATCAGGACCCGATGGACCATGTCAACAATGTTGCAATCACCGCGTTTCTGGAATCCGGAAGGGTTGGCCTGTTCCAGCATATTTTCGGCGACATGCTGCCGTCCAGAGGCGTCGTCCTTGCCAGTCTGACGGTCGATTATCTGAATGAGATCACCTTTCCCGGATCCGTTGAGGTCGGAGGTATGCTTGCAGCCTTTGGTGACCGATCGATGACAACACACTACGCAATTTTTCAAAACGACACCTGCTGTGTGCTCTCCCAGTCGGTCAATGTGTTTTTTGATCCTGTCAGACGGCGCTCGACGGAACCATCATCGGATGTCAAAGCGATGCTGGAACGTTATCTGGCTCGCACCGGATCGCGGGTTGCCGGCTCGACCCGAGGAATTGCAGAACCAATCAATACCGGTCGCGATTAACGACACGCCAGCCTTGTCTGGCTCTGCTTGTTGCGGTACCGCTCGTTCCAGCTGAGTCAATCAGAACGGACTGAATTTCCATGGACCATATCGACTGTATTGTTGCCGGTGCGGGCGTGATCGGCCTCGCCATTGCACGCTCACTGGCAAAGGCCGGCCGCGATGTGGTTATCGTCGAAGCAGAGGATATCATCGGCTCGCACACGAGTTCGCGCAACTCGGAAGTCATTCATGCCGGTATCTACTACGCGGCGAATTCGCTAAAGGCGCGGTTTTGCGTTGAGGGAAAAAAGGCGCTCTATGCCTATTGCAAGGACCGCAACATTCCGCATGAACGGACCGGCAAGCTGATCGTTGCGAGCGAAGGCGAGGACCTGCCCAAGCTCAAATCCATTCATGAACACGCACTTGCCAACGGTGTTGATGACATCAGGGAAATGTCCGCTGACGAAGCAAAGGCACTCGAACCGGAACTGCGATGCATCGCGGCACTGCATTCGCCGTCGACCGGGATCATCGACAGCCATGCTCTGATGCTGTCATTGCTCGGCGAAGCCGAGGATGCCGGCGCGATGGTGGCATTCGGCAGCACAGTCAGCAGCGTGCAGGCAGACAACGGCAAATTCATTGTCAGTGTCGAGGGCGAACAGCCATATACGGTTTCCTGCAGCACTTTCGTCAATGCCGCGGGCCACGGTGCGTGGGATATCGCCAGGTCGATGAAAAGCCTGAAAAACGAGTTGATCCCACCGCATTATCTTTCCAAGGGCAGCTACTATTCACTGTCCGGGCACCGCAGCCCGTTCCGGCAGCTCATCTATCCGGTTCCGGGGGACGGATCGCTCGGCATACATTTCACACGCGACCTTGCCGGTCAGGCACGCTTCGGACCGGACGTTCTTTGGATGGAGGGAGAAACCCTCGACTATTCGGTGCCGCAGGACCGGGGCGCGGAGTTCGAGAAGGCCATCAGAACCTATTGGCCGGGTTTGCCGGACGGCGCTTTGATGCCATCCTATTGCGGGATACGTCCGAAACTCGTCTGGTCGGGAAAGCCGGCCGCCGATTTCCTCATCCAGTCGCGCGCAGACCACGGCATTGACGGACTGGTGCAGCTCTTCGGAATCGAATCACCCGGCCTGACCTCATGCCTTGTCATAGGCGATTATGTTGCCACATTAGCGACAAAGGAATCGCGTTAACAAATTGCGCAATCGGGCCGTTTTGCGGGCTATGTGCTTGAACCGCCGCCGAATTTGGAATACGGCACTGACCAGATACCGGCCTTTCAAGCGCTGAAGCGCAATGGCCGCACCGTGCATCGGAGAATTCAAATTGTCCCAAAGCAGATCCGTCCAAGTCGGCCCGGTGACGTTTTCCAACGAAAAGCCCTTTGTGCTGATTGCCGGTCCCTGCCAGATCGAAAGCCGCGATCATGCGATGGACGTCGCCGCAGAACTGGTTTCGACCACTGAAAAACTCGGCATACCGCTGGTCTATAAATCCTCCTACGACAAGGCGAACCGGTCCTCCGTATCCGGCAAGCGGGGCATCGGAATGGATCAGGGACTGCAGATACTTGCGGATGTGCGGGAAAAATTCGGCTGTCCGGTGATTACTGACATTCATGAAAGCGATCAGGCGGGCAAAGCCGCCGAAGCTGTCGATATCCTGCAGATCCCGGCCTATCTCTGCCGCCAGACCGACCTGCTGGTGGCCGCCGGAGAAACCGGCAAGGCAATCAACGTCAAGAAAGGCCAGTTTCTGGCGCCCTGGGAAATGGCAAATGTCGCCGGCAAGATCGCAACGACCGGCAACGACAACATTCTTTTGTGCGAGCGCGGCACGACTTTCGGCTACAACACGCTGGTGAATGATTTCCGCGGACTTCCGACGATGGCCGAAACCGGCTACCCGGTGGTTTTCGACGCCACGCATTCCGTGCAACAGCCCGGCGGAAAGGGATCTTCCTCAGGCGGCCAGAGGGAGTTCGCTCCGGTACTGGCACGCGCAGCGCTTGCGGTCGGCTGTGCCGCGGTGTTCATCGAAACCCACGAAAATCCGGACATCGCACCATGCGATGGTCCCAACATGATCCCGCTGGCGGATATGAAAGCGCTGCTTGCCCGGTTGAAAGCATTCGATACTCTGGCAAAACGGCGGGATCTCTAAATGTCACCGGACAGAAATATTCGGGCTGAAATTCTCAAGGCCGCAACCACATCGCGCAAGGGTGTGGATACGATTGTCGGTGGTCTGGACGGCCCGCTGGGCGATGCCATCCTGGAGGCTATTGAAGTCATTGCCGCAAAAAGCGGCCGCCTCGTCATTACCGGCGTCGGCAAAAGCGGGCATATCGGCGCAAAATCCGCCGCCACATTCGCGTCGACCGGCACGCCCGCCCAGTTCGTGCACGCCACCGAAGCAAGTCACGGCGACCTTGGCATGATCACCGCCGACGATTGTGTCCTGGCCATCTCCAACTCGGGAGAGACCAAGGAACTGTCCGATGTCCTCTACCATGCGCGCCGCGCCGATATCCCGCTTATTGCAGTGACCGCCAAGGCAGACAGCACGCTGGCACAAAATGCAACGGTTGCGATCGTCCTGCCGCAATCGGATGAAGCCTGCCCTCTCGGTCTTGCACCCACGACGTCTACGCTCATGCAGATGATGGTGTGCGATACCGTTGCCATTGGCCTGCTTGTCCGGCGCGGATTTTCCGAACGCGATTTCCGGCACTTCCACCCGGGCGGCTCGCTCGGCGCCAGCCTGACGCTTGTGCGCGATGCCATGCATGCCGGCGACGCGCTGCCGATCGTCCAGACTGGCACACGCTTGATGAAAGCCATCGAAACGATATCCGACAAGGGTTTCGGTCTTGTCATCGTGGCGGACAATGCCGGCAAGATGTGCGGTGTCATCACCGATGGCGACCTGCGCCGCAACGCCCATGTCGATACGGGTTCAGCCCTGGTCGACGAGGTCATGACCGTCGGCGGCCTAACGGTGGAGCCGGACATGCTGCTCGCATCGGCACTGAAAATGATCCAGGATCACAAGGTCGGCGCCCTGGTGGTCGAAGATGACGGCAAGGCCGTCGGTGTCATTCACGTGCTTGACATGCTGCGCATCGGTGCCGCCTAAAAATCGAAATTTGTAACGCGATTGCAGACACTTGGCCTGAGTTTTTCGCGAATTGATTCATGTACGCACGCGTCATGACATGGCGGCGCGACTGGTATATGAATTATCCGGCAATCCGGACACACCAATGAGGCTCCAAACAACTATGGCGTCACCGACATTCGAAACCGACTTTGAGCCCGCCCATGGCGAGGCTGTGACCGTTGGCCCCGATATTCAGCGCGTAACGGCGCCCAATAGCGGTCCGCTGACCTTTCACGGCACCAACAGCTACATCGTCGGCAAGGACTCTGTCGCCGTCATCGACCCGGGGCCGGAAATCGAAAGTCACTACGAGGCGCTGACCTCCGCGCTCAAGGGGCGCGACGTCTCGCATATCTTGGTCAGCCACACCCATAAGGACCATTCGCCACTGGCGCACCGGCTTGCCGCAGACACCGGCGCGCTTATCGTTGCGGAAGGAGAGCACCGCTCGGCCCGGCCGCTTTTTGTGGGCGAGGTCAATCCGCTGAAGGAAAGCTCGGATGTCGATTTCATGCCGGATATCGAAGCCGAGGACGGTATGGTGATCGATGGCGACGGCTGGTCGCTGCGGGTTATCCACACACCGGGCCACACGGCAAATCATGCGGTGTTTGCGCTTGAAGGCAAGGACATCGTCTTTTCCGCCGATCACGTCATGGTCTGGGCGACATCGATCGTCGCACCGCCGGACGGCTCCATGTCCGACTACATGGCTTCACTCGACAAAATGCTTGAGCGCGAAGACCGGTGCTATTTTCCCGGCCATGGCGGAACGGTCGACGAGCCGGAAAAATTCGTCAGAGCATTGCGCACGCACCGGAAGATGCGCGAGCGCGCTGTCCTCGACCGGCTCAAAAAAGGCGACCGCAACATCCCCGATATGGTCAAGGTGATCTATCGCGACACCGATCCGCGCCTGCACAGGGCCGCCGGCCTTTCGTTGCTGGCGCATCTTGAAGATCTGGTGACACGCGGCCGCGTGGAAACGGACGGCACGCCGTCCATCGACGGCATCTACTACCCGAAATAGCTTATTTCCAGCCCGTGCGGGTCAGCGCACCGAAATACCGACCAGCTCGGTGTCGAGCGCCCGCAAAAACCCGTCAATGATCCGGGCATTTGTACCGAGGTCGTGCGGGCCGAACCGCGATACCGAACGCATGTCGACAAATGTGGTTTCGGCCTCTTCGCTGAGACGAATGCTGACATCCGACGCAAAACCGTAAAACGGCGTGCGCGCCTCGCCCTGGAGGATAATCTGCACCTGGTTCAGGATCATCGGCTCGGCAGGAGACGGGGCATCGTCATCCGACAATTCGGAATTGAGCCCGAATTCGCTCGGCGCCTGTGGACTGATCTCGACAATGCTCGAACCGGTTTCCGGCTTTTCGGGTTCGGCGGGCTCCGGCAGCCTGGTCGCGGATATTATCACGCCGCGGTTCTCGGCCACCAGCCGAACGGCCGCAAGCACCCGGTCAAGCGCGCCCTCATAACGCCGGCCGGTCACATGCGGATAGGCGTCGAGCTGGCCCTCATAGGGTGCCGATTTCAAGATTTCGATATCCGGGGTCCAGTCCGGTCCGTGCGCGATCGGCTCCAGAAAAACCGGAACATCGGCGGTGTTTGTCGATATGTCGTAGAGCGGCGGCAACGCGTAGGCCCTGTAGGCGCCAATGCCGGCCGGTATGAGAACAAGCAAAGCGAAGAAACTGCCCTTCGCCGACGCCCGCCCACCCTCGGCGCCAACCATCCACAGCCGCAGGATTCCGTAGCTCGCAAGCCCGAATGCCAGCAGCGCAATACCCGTGCAGATGGAAAACAGGACCGCGAAGATCTCCGTTTCCATGACTCCGAACCGATGCAGGCCGGCGGAAATGGCAAACAGCGCAAAGGTGAAAAGTCCCAGTCGAAAGGACCAGAACGCGGCATGGCAGACCGGACGCTCGTAACGGATCTTCATGTTATGTCGAATTCTTCCCGCAACATTGCCATCAGCAATAGCGCAAGTTCGGGCAGATCGGAATAGCCCTCACCGGTGTTGCGGTAATTGCAGCGGGCTGCAAAAAATCCATGTACCGGCTTTAAGCAGATGCGCTTTCGCGATACGGTCGCTTCATCTCCCAACAGGACTTTCTCACATGGCACCGACTGTTCCGCTGACCAATGTTCAACAACGCGATATCGACGCGGTTCTGCACCCCTATACGCCCCTGCACAAGCTGAAGGAAACCGGCGCGCTTGTGGTTGAGCGTGGTGAGGGCGTCTTTATCTACGACACGCAGGGCAACGAATATATCGAGGGCATGTCCGGTCTTTGGTGCGCCGGCCTCGGTTTCGGCGACCAGGAACTGATCGAGGCGGCGACGGAGCAGCTCAAGACCCTGCCCTACTATCACCTTTTCGCCGCCAGGGGCACGGAGCCGGCCATTGAGCTCGCGGAAAAGCTGAAGGAGCTGGCGCCGGTTCCGATCTCCAAGGTGTTTTTCACCTCGTCCGGCTCGGAGGCCAACGACACCCAGGTGAAACTTGCCTGGTACTACAACAATGCGCGTGGCAAACCGAAAAAGAAGAAGATCATTTCGCGCAACAAGGCCTATCACGGCGTCACCATCATGTCGGCCTCGCTGACCGGCCTGCCCGGCAACCACGACGGCTTCGACCTGCCGGTCGACGGCGTTCTGCATGCGGACTGCCCGCACTATTACCGTTATGGGCTCGAAGGCGAGAGCGAGGCGGAATTCACGGCCCGCATGGCATCTTCGCTGCGCGAACTCATCGAGCGCGAGGATCCGGACACCATCGCCGCGATGATCGCCGAGCCGGTGATGGGCGCCGGCGGCGTGGTGACGCCGCCGGAAGGCTATTTTGCAGCCATCAAGCCGATCCTCGACGAATACGACATCATGCTCATCGACGATGAGGTCATCAACGGTTTTTGCCGCACCGGCAACTGGTGGGGCTGCCAGACGCACGACATGGTGCCGACGACCATCTCGGCCGCCAAGCAGCTCACCGCCGCCTACGCGCCGCTCGGTGCCGTCATGGTGCCGGAGGAGATCTATCAGGGCTATGTCGATCATTCGGCGCAGCTTGGCACCTTCGGCCACGGCTTTACCTATGGCGGCCACCCGCTCGGCTGTGCGCTCGGCGTCAAGGCCATCGAGATCTATCATAAGCGCGACATACTCGGCCATGTGCGCGGCCTGATGCCGCTGTTCGAGAAACGCATGATGGCGCTTGCCGATCATCCGCTGGTCGGCGAAGCGCGCCTGTCGGGCCTCGTCGGCGGGCTGGAGCTTGTCGCCGACAAGGAGACCAAACGCTCCTTCGCCCCGGCGCAAGGCGTCGCCGCCAAGACCTCGGCGTTTCTCGAAAAGCGCGGCGCGATCCTGCGGCCCCTCGGCGATACCATCGCTCTTTGCCCGCCGATGATCATCCGCGAAGACGAACTCAACACCCTCTTCGACCGGCTCGAAGCGGCGCTGGACGATACGGAGGCGGTGGTTGCGAAAGAAGGGCTGCGCGGCTGAGGTGCGGCGGGCTGCCGCGTTGGCAGATCACGTTAGCTAGGGTCCGTTGACCAGCCCGAGGATCAGCTGCTGGACATTGCCGCCTGCCCCCATCTCTGACTGTTCGAAGGCGCGGTTGCGAGCCTTGTAGCGATCGAAAGCGGCTTTTAGAGGGACCTGTATTGCTTTGCGGATCGTCTTGCAGTCCGGGTCGTTCTTCTGCCGGAAGCCAACAGTCGTGTCGTAGATGTCCTGCGCCATATCGACGATGTATTCGCCATGGACGGCTTCATGGGCGCGGATGCCGGAAATGAAGACGCGCCAGCGGGCGGCAACGTCCGGAGCCAGTTTCTCCGCCGGCTTCGGCAGTGTGTAGGTGATGGTCAGGAAGTGCCGCGCGGCGACCAGCACGCAGTCATTGCCGTCGCGCCTGTAGTCGCGGCCCCATTTGAGGTCGAAATCGGTTTTGGCTATGGCGCTTGACGCACCGCCGTGCAGGCGCGGGCCGCGTGCGCCGATCGACTTGTAGAGTGCCAGGCCGGTCGTTCCCGAAATCGCGTAGGTTTTTTCGACTTCCGTGGCGCGGATGTCGGCACCGGCAGGCAGGCTGAGAAAAAGCATGGCTGCGAAGGCTTGCGCGATCGTCAGAAAGGTCTTCATACGGGCCGGCGCCGGTCTTCTGGTCGTCGCGCATTTGTCGGTCATGGAATTGCGGTGCCGTTTTGCTTAATTATTTCAGGGATATATTGACCATAAGGTGACACGCCACATTATTGCAAGGGTCTTGCTTATGCCGTCGATCCGCATTTGCGGGACTTCAAATGAACCGGCGAATTCGACGCTTTGCTTCACCGTCACACCCTCCGGCGCGGTCGGATAGCCCAGACCTTCAGGTCAGTCATCAGCTTCACTGTTGCCGCAAGGACCAGCGTGCACAGCACCACCTTCGAAACCGTCTCCATCGTGCCCTCGATCAGCACGGCATGGACCACACTCCCGACAACGATGACCAGCGCGAGGGATGTGTGAATGAGGCGCCATGTTCGCGGTCTGACGCGCAACCGCCGCCGCAGCGCGCCTGCGAGCGCTGCCGCGAAGAGCGCCCACATGGCGATCACGCCCCAGGCGGAGAAGGGAGTTGGCGACCTGAAAAGAAGTGCATCCACGACGTCCGGCGGGCTGGTGATCCACAGGGCCGCGACGTGGATAAGCACCGCCGCGACCAGGGCACTGCCGATCCAGCGGTGCAACCGCCGCCCCCGATAGGCCGACAGGCCCGGCAGATATCCGCCCGCCAGTAATGGCTGAAAGAGCAGGAGCGCCATTGCGATGACGCCGGCCAGACCGGCGGCAATGTAGACCGGATCGCGCCATGCGAGCAGCGGGCTCGATGCAGCGGCGGCGACTGGCACCGCAACGGCGATTGCGAGCGCGGCCCAGATCAGGGTCGCGCGGGTCCGGCTGATCTCCTTCAAATCCAACGCGATCAGACCGGCCGAAGGACGAAATGCGCCTCCAGGCTGGTGTCTTTGGCACTGCGCATGACGGGACGCAGGAAGACGGTTTCGAAGTCACCACTGTCATAGGCGAGATGGCCGTGCGGTTGGCCGAAGGCAGGGACGATCTGCGGCATCTCGAGGCGAAACACCCCGCTCGCGTCGGTGAGCGTCGCCCCGTGGCTGTGCGGATCGCGTTCGTGCCCTTCTGTCGTATGTGCCCAGATCTGGATACGCTGGCCGGCAAGCGGAGCACCATCGCCGGCGCGGCGCACGGTGCCGCTCATCCAGAAGCCCCCGCCACCGATCCGTTCCACGATCGGCGCGCCGGGCCGGTAATTGTTGGCGCCGCCCCGCATGGTACGCGTCGGTGCCAGACCCTGGGCACGGGCGGGAACAAGAAGGCCTAGCCCCGCGGACACCACCATGGCGCCGCCGGCTGCGAGGACGGTTCGGCGGGTGAAGAGATCAGTTGTCATATTGATGTCTCCTGCAGGGTTTGTCGCGCCCGGCCTATCGATTGGTTTCCAACGTTATCGCTGCTGAATTATAGCGCGATTGCGGCAATTTCCGAGCCTTGCGAGACGCAGCGCGCAAAAAACACGCTCACTGTTTCGTGATGATTGGGCTCAGCCCCTCGGCGGATACGCGCGATGCCGACGTCAGATAATTTCACCCGTAATTTGTTTCTCTTGCCCGGTGATTGCTGCAACGAGAAATCGCACGAAGGCCTTTATGCGGACTGAAGTCCGCAGGTCCGGGTGGGTGAGAACCCAGACCGGTCGTTGTGACACGGGGCCTGTATTCGGCACGCGGACCAGGCCGTCCAACCCGTCGCCAAAGAAACAGGGCAAAGATACCATGCCGAGACCCTGGATGGCAGCCTGCGCCTGATCCAGCATATCCGGAATCCGGTGCCGCACTTTTGCGTCCGGAAACGGTCCTTCTTTCACCCATTTGTTTTGCGGGTCGATGACGCCGAGTCCGATCCAGGTCGCGTTTGTCCGGTTTCCGTCAAACCAGTGATTGGCCAGGTAATCCCGCGATGCATAGGCGCGGCTGACGAAGTCCGGCAGCCTGCGACCGACCAGATTGTCGTTGGGATTGAACTGGGACCTCAGAGCTACGTCTGATGCGCCCTTCATCAGATCGTCAATCGAATTGCTAGAGTGAAGCGAGATTTCGATGCCCGGATATTGCCGTGCGAACGCAGCCAGGTGGGGCATGATCATGTGTTGAGACAACAAAGGTGGCGCGGTTACGCGCACTTCGCCGGAAAGAACCGTGTCCAGACTCGCCGCTTCCCGCTGAAGGCCCAGAACCTCGTCTTCCACGCGCTCAGCCCTGTTGAATATCTGCTCGGCCATGCTGGTGGCCAGCAATCCCTCCCGTGACCGTGTGAACAGGACGGCCCCCAGGCTGGTCTCCAGATCCGTCAGGTGACGCGACACTGTCGAATGGCTCATTCCCAATTCATCGGCGGCGCTGCGCACGGAGCGGCCTCGGAACAAGGCAAGGAAAACCTTCAGGTCGTTCCAATCCAGCTTAGCCATAATACGCTCTCCTGAGGTGGTCGATTTTTGCACCATAAACCCCCGGAAACCGTCATTTCAAATCATTTTCTGTCCACTTACATTTCCGTCAATGCAATCAAGGAGACCTCAAATGACCACTGAACTTGTCCTGAAATCCGACAGCCGCCTGGAATTCGCCTTTGGTAAAATAGTCCCCGGCAAAGAGGCCTGGATGTCCACCGAATATTTCCCTGCTGTGGGTTCGGCGCTGGCTGAACATCAATACACGCGACTGGCCGGTTTCGCCGTGAAGGCCACAAACGTCGAGGGCATGACCCCGGTTATGGGCGTGTTCTGCGCCTGGCCGGCCTCTGAAAACCGTGCGGCATTTCAAAGAGATCCGAGGTTTGTCAGCATTCGTTCGGACCGGGATGCCGCAATGGACCATATGTCCGATGGCCACCTGTTCCAGCCCATAGATGAAGTGATCGCGCTGAACACCGATGGCGACTATGCGGTTATAATCACAGGCGATGCGAATGCCGTTTCCGCTCCGATATTCTCGCTGCCCTTGACCGGCGACAGCCCGGAACAGGCCTACAGGGGCAAGTCGATTTCACTTCTTCCGTGGAATGACGCTGCAGAACAGCTTTTGAATGGCGCACCTGGCGACGCAGAGGTGTTCCGGGTTCGGTTCAACCCGAACAATTAGCCCGGCAAAGCGCCAACTGCCGTCCAAACGGTCAGGGCCGTAACCGGCCCGGAACTGCTGCAGGACCATTCCGCAGCGAATGACAACTCGGAGCCCTAAGCGGCCCACCGCCTCATTAACTTGACACTAATATTCCCTGCGACAACGGTCTAATTCTCGGTCGCAGGAAGCAGCCGTCGAAAACTCGATTATGGAGCAAGCAGCAGTGTTCGACATTATCTACTATCTGATGGTGGGCGTTTTCTTCACGCATGAGCTCGATGCGGTCAAGAGACATGAATGGCGTGTTTTGCCGCTATTGAGTCACTTGCCCGATCGCGGTGCAGAACAATTTTTCATATGGTTCCACGCACCTATTTTCGCATTGCTGTTGTTAGGCGGGGACGGAGAGCCCTCAAACGGGTTGCGGCTCGGCCTTGCGGGTTTCGCAATTGTTCATGTCGGGCTGCATTGGATTTTCCGAAAGCACCCGGCATATGAGTTTAATAATCCAAGTTCTTGGGCGCTGATCTTGCTAACCGGGATCTTAGGGGCAGCATATCTGACACTTGTTTCGGTATCCTGATGCGGCCTTGCTGTGTCAGACAATTGTAACAATCGTTTTGCCAGTCGGATGCCAACCCAGGGTCTCCTTTGTCCGCATTGGTACACACCGCAGCGAATGTCCGCTCACCCCCACTGCAATCAACGGGCCAGTCATCGATCGGTCACCAATTTGTTCGAAGACTCGCACCGCCACAACAGGAACAGCACAAGAAGCGGCGTTCCAACAATGAATTCAATCGCGATCGGTGCGAAGAAGGCCATTGATCGCAAATTACAGTGCATGTTTCAAAGAGAGCAGTTCCTCTGCCAGAAAGTCGACAAATCTGCGAACCCGCACCGTCTTTTGAAGATCCGAATGCAGCAAGATCCACAGCCACGGACCTTTTAACAGATCTGTACCCGGTACGCGGCGAAGGTCTGGAAATGCATGCTCGAATATGGCTGGCATATGCGACATCCCGCAGTGCTGGTTCAACAGGCAGGCACGCATATAACCATCGCTCACCCGGTGCCGTATCTGAGCCATTTGGAGCATCGACGGCGGGCGCCAGTTTTCGTCAGCCAATCCAATCCAACTCAACCCCTCGCCTTGATGGCCTGCGTTCTGGAAAACGTTTTGAATGTAAGTCTCACTCGCATATACACCCAAAACCAGCCTGAAGAGCTTTCGCGCAACAACATCATCCATGACGCTATCTGCAGCGCGAAGCGAGACGTCGGTTTCGTCGTTGGTGATGGATTCAACTTCTGACGTCAGGTGAAATTCGATGTCGATCTTCGGGTACTTTTCGTTAAAGCGACCGATAATTGGCGCGATAAAGTCATAGGCAAGTGTCGGAGAAAGCGAGAAGCGGATTGTACCTGACTCGCTCTTATCCAACCCTTCCACCTTTCTGCGCGCAGCCAGAATCGTTTGTTCAGCATCTTCAACAACGGGCAGCAGGGCCTCTCCGAACTCCGTGAGGGTGAACCCGCGTTTGGAGCGGTGAAACAGGCGCACACCGTAACTGGCCTCCAGCGCCTGAATGTTCCGGTTTACGGTTCCATAGCTCGCATTGATCGTGCTAGCCGCGGCGCGCAAGCTGCCCGTCCGGGCGACGGCGAGAAAGTATGGCAGTAGCTCCCAATCAAATGATCTCATATCGTTGCCATGTGTTCTATATTCGTAACAGCATATTCCATTTTGTTATATTCTTGACCGAATGACCATCTGTTAAATCGCATCGAAAAATGTCGCGGACGGCGGGACCGTTACGCGCATGTCGGCTTCAGAAGGAACCGTTCGATGAACAGATATCACCCTTTGCTTGTAACGCTTCATTGGCTTGTTGCGATCATGATCCTCATTTCGTTGGTTGTCGGCGGACCGATGCTCGCAGATATCAAAAACTCCGATCCTCAAAAAATCTCAGTGCTCACCGGACATATGATTTGGGGCATGTGCATTGGCGGGCTGATGCTGGCTCGTCTTGCGATCCGTGTGTTCACGCGCAAGCCGCCAAATGCAGATGCCGGACATTCCACGCTCGATTTCGGTGCGCGAGTTACGCACGCGGCACTGTATCTGCTGGTTTTTGCGATGGTGGCCAGCGGCCTGGGAATTGCCTTTTCTGCGGATATAATTGCTGTCGCATTCGGTGGTTCTGATGCGCCTTTGCCCGCCAGTTTCAATGACATATCTGCGCGTACAGCGCATGGGATCATCGCCACGCTTATACTGCTATTGGTCGCTCTGCACGTGTTAGGGTGGGCCTACCACCAGTTCGTGCGCAAGGACCGTTTGATCAGCCGTATGTGGTTTGGGCGAAAGGCCGGATAAGCGCTTATTATCAACCAGAACCTAGCCGACGTCTTCGAACTCACCTGTTATCTGTCCTTCTTGCTTCGCAACCTGTGAGACCACAACGGCTGAAAGAGCAGATATTTGTCCTGTGGAAATGAACGCCGGTTTCGTCCGCGCACATCAGACCTTGATGCTATCTGCAGCGGAAGTCCGCTTCTGACCTTCGCCGCATTTTTGCGCAGGGGGAGACGACCACGCCCTCCCCTGAAACCGGCGATACCCGTCACTGCCCCACCCGGCTCCCATCGGCAATTACAAAAACCTGCTGATTAAACGTTTAACTTATTGCTTGACCGGCAAATCTGGGTATGATTAAACGTTAAAGCAGGGAGCGAGCTTTGGTCAGCATCAAGCAAATTGCGACGGATATCGGCGTCTCGGCGGCGACTGTTTCAAATGCGCTGACCGGCAAGGGCCGCGTATCACCGGAGATGATCGAGCGCATCCGCAGCCGGGCGGCGGAACTGGGATACCGCCCCAGCATAACCGCCCGCGCCCTCAAAAGCGGCCGCACCGGTATTTTGGGGCTGGTCATGCCGGACCTCACCAACCCGCTGTTTCCGCGCATTGCCCAGACCCTTTCCATTGCAGCCGACGGCCACCGGCTGGGTATCCTGATTGCCGATTCGCGCGGCAGCGCCGATGAGCAGAGCGAAGCGCTCGGCCGGCTCGTCGATCGCGGCGTCGACGGTTTGCTCGTCGTGCCGCAAAAGGGAACATCGCCCGAACCGCAGCCGGTGCCGATGGTCGTTATCAACACGGCTTCCGACCCCAACAATTCCGTTTCCGCGGACCATGCCGGCGGCGGCGCGCTCGTGGCCCGCCACATCGCGGAGCTCGGTCACCGCAACATTGTCATTCTCGGCGGAGATCCGATCTCGGAAGTGCAGCGCGACAGGATCTCAGGGATGACCGCGGCGCTACCGGACGGCACCAATACAACTGTGCTGTGGGGCGATGAAGGCATTTCACGCGTGCCCGGTGAGATCGCCAGCGGCGCGACGGCGGTCATGACGACATCGGATCTGCTGGCGCTCAGCGTGCGCTCGCAGCTCATGCGCGCCGGCCTTTCCGTTCCCGAAGATGTCAGCCTGACCGGCTTTGACGATCTATCATTTTCGAAGTCCATGCATCCGGCGCTCACCACCGTTGCCCAGAATGTCGAGGCGATTGCCGACCGGGCCATTGACCTCATCACCCGGATGATTGGCGGTAAAACCCAGCCCGAAGCGGGAGAGACAGTGCCCATGCGCCTTGTGGTGCGGGATTCGACGTCAAACCCAAAAACCAACCAGGAGGAAATGCCATGAAACTGACCCTACCGATAGCCGTGGCGCTCTGCGCACTGACCGGAACCGCGATGGCAGCAGACAAGACGCTGACCATCTCGGTCTATTCCTTTGCGCAGGATGCCTACAAGAAGGCGCTTTACGATCCTTTCGAGGAGATCTGCGGCTGCGATCTCGTCATCGAAACCGGAAACAGCGTCGAGCGGATGGCGAAGATCGAGGCGAATGCCGACGATCCGGTCATCGACATGGCGGTTATCTCTTCCCACGATGCGCTCAGCCTTGCGCGAAAGGGCCTGATCGCGCCCCTTGATACGTCCAAGCTCTCCAGCTTCGACAGGCTGTATCCGGCGGCACAGGACCCGATCGGCAACAACATGGCGGTCGGCTACACGTTTTACGCAAGCTCGATCGTCTACCGCAAAGACCTTGTGGAGATCGAAAGCTGGGGCGACCTTCTGGACAAGAAGCTCGCCGGCAATGTCGCGCTGCCGAACATCACGGGCACGCAGGGCCCGCTGACGCTGATGATGCTGGACAAGGCAATGGGCGGTAAACCGGATGATTTCGGCCCCGTCATTTCCGAGATCGGCAAAAAGGCCGATGACATCGTGACATTCTATTCCCGGTCCTCGGAGCTTGCACAGCTCATGAATCAGGAAGAGGTGATTGCAGCGCCCGTCGGCCGCTTCGCCTGGAGCCGTTTCAAGGGTTCGCCCCTTCCCTTTGCGTGGGCAAATCCCGCTGAAGGCCAGGCCGGCGGCATGAACGTCATGATCATGACCAAAGGCAACGGCAACGAAGAGCTGGCCTACAAGCTGATGGACTACTGGATTTCCACAGAGGTGCAGACCCGGATCGCCGAAGCCCTGATCGACAGCCCGGCCAATATGGACGTCAAGGTAAGCCAGGAGGTTGCCGACAACCTGACTTACGGGGCCGAGCTTATCGAGTCGCTCAACATTCTCGATCCGGCGACGATTATCGACAACCGCGAAGCCTGGGTCGAGCAGTGGAACGCTGACGTCATCAAGTAACACTGCCGGGCGGTCTTGCGACCGCCCTCCGTTCCAACACGGCAAGATCGGAGGGCATCGATGTTCCTCAATACCAGAGAGGGCCTGGCGCTGGCGCTGCCCGCGGCATTCTTTTCGCTGCTCCTGTTTCTCGTACCCGTCGGCATCCTTTTGTCCGAGGCCTTTCAGTCGGACACCGGCTGGACGTTGAGCGGATATACGGATTTCTTCGCCAAGCCGCTCAATCAGGTGGTCTTTTTCCGGACCCTCAAGCTTGGTGTCCTGGTGGCCGGAACAGCGGCGGTCATCGGCTATGCCGCTGCCTTTTGCATTGTCAATCTGGGACCGACGGCGCGCGGCCGCGTCTTCGGCCTGGTGGTGCTGCCGTTGATGATCTCGCCAGTGGCGCGCACCTATGCGTGGATCGTCATTCTCGGACGCACCGGCATCGTCAACGACGCAATCGTCGGGCTCGGCCTTTCGGAAACGCCGATCCGTCTGCTTTTTACAGAGACCGCCGTTTTCCTCGGACTGTTGCAGCTCTTCATGCCGCTGATGATCATATCACTGGTCTCGGCAATGGAGAACATTCCCCGTGACGTCATTCCAGCCGCACGGGTGCTCGGTGCAAGCTGGCTTCAGGTTTTTGTCCGGGTCATCCTGCCGCTCACCAAGGAAGGGCTGGTGATCGGCGGCACACTGGTCTTCACCGGGGCGCTGACCGCCTATATCACGCCGGCTATCCTTGGCGGGTCGAAGGTCCTGATGCTCGAGACGCTGCTCTATCAGCGGGTGAATGTCGCCAATGATTTCGTTTCCGCCAGCGTTATCGCGATGATTTTGATGGTGATGTCCTTTTCGGCGAACCTGCTGCTCAAGCGCATCGCGTCGGCACGGAGATGATGCGATGAGGAACCTTGCAAACTGGCTCATCCTCGGGCTGACCCTGACCTTCCTGATCGGCCCGTTTCTGATCATCATTTTTGCCGGCGCTTCCGCCGGCCAGTCCCTGGCATTCCCGCCCGACGGGCTTTCGCTCAAATGGTACGCCAAGGTCTTTACGGTCGAGAGCTTCCGCGCCAGCTTCATGCTCTCTATGTTCCTTGCGGTATTCGGAACGCTGACGGCACTGATCCTCGGCATTCCGGCGGCCTATGCGCTCAACCGCTACAAGCTGCCGGGCGACGAAACCATTCGCACGATCGTCGCGGCACCGATCATCGTGCCGGGCATCATCGTCGGGCTGGCGCTGCTGCGCTATCTCGTCGTGCCGCTAGATTTTACCGTCACGATGGCGCTCTTCATGGCCCATACGGCGCTGGTGCTGCCCTATGCCGTGCGCGTCGTGTCCTCCAGCCTGCACAATTTGCGCGCCGATATGGAAGAGGCGGCAGTGCTTCTGGGGTGCTCGCGGCTGCAGGCGTTCATGAAGGTCGTCCTGCCCAATATTCGCGGCGGGGTGCTCGCAGCGTTCATTTTGGGTTTCGTCACCAGCTTCAACCAGGTTCCGGTATCCCTGTTCCTGTCCGGGCCGGGTGTGCGCACGCTGCCCATCGACATGCTGGCCTATATGGAAATCACCTACGATCCGTCAGTTGCGGCGCTCTCGGCGATGCTCGCCTTCATGTCGCTGGCTATCGTCTTTGCCGCCGAACGTCTTTTGGGATTCTCTCGCTATGTCTGAAATACTCGTCTCTCTTTCCGGCCTGACCCTTTCCTATGGCAAGACGGTTGCCGTGCCGGACCTCGACCTAGACATTATCGACGGGGAACTGATTGCGTTGCTCGGGCCGTCCGGCTGCGGAAAGACAACCACGATGCGGGCCATCGCCGGCCTGCTCGCACCAACATCGGGCAGGATCACAATTGACGGACGTGACGTGACCCGGGTGCCCGCCAACAAGCGCGGCATCGGGCTGGTCTTCCAATCCTATGCTCTGTTCCCGCATCTGAGCGCCTTTGAAAACGTCGCATTCGGCCTGCGGCTCCAACGGCTGGCGGAGGCGGAAATCCGTTCCCGCACCGAGACTGGGATAGCGACCGTCGGCCTTGCGGGATTCGAAAAACGCAAACCGGCCGAATTGTCGGGCGGACAGCAACAGCGCCTCGCGCTGGCACGGTCCCTGGTGATGAAACCGAAGGTGCTGCTGCTGGATGAACCGCTATCGAACCTCGACGCGCGGCTGAGGCTCGAAATGCGCACCGAACTGCAGCGCGTCCAGAACGAGACCGGTGTTACCATGGTTTTTGTCACGCACGATCAGGCCGAGGCGCTGGCGCTTGCCGACCGTATCGTATTGATGAAGGAAGGAAGGATCGAGCAGTTGGGCACCCCCAATGAGCTCTATTCCAAACCGGCCACGGCCTTTGCGGCGGAGTTCATGGGATTTGAAAACATCTTTCGGGTCGAAAACGACGCACTGGTCTCGGATGCGGGAAGCCTGCCGCTGTCCTATGATGCCGGGGCGCCATTGCTGGCGTGGCGGCCGGGTGGTGTTTCCGTTGGCAGCGGACCCCATAGCGGCCGTGTCCTGGCAAGCAGTTTTGCAGGCGGCCACAGGGAATATGTGCTCGACAGCGCGCTCGGCCAGATCAAGGCGGACGCACCGATCGAAACACCCGAAGTGCCGCTGGGTGAGAGCATCGCCTTCGATTTGCCGCGGTCGACAGCGAGGCCACTTGCGGCATGAGCGCAATCTGGGTCGATACGGACTTCGGGTTCGACGATTTGTGGGCGCTCTTGTTGCTCAAGCGTCAAGGGGTGAAGATTGCCGGCATTTCTCTGGTCGCCGGCAATGCATCGCTAAAGCAGATCGTTGCCAACGCGCTTGGCGTGGTGCAGGCCTACGGCCTCGATGCGCCGATGTACAGCGGTGCGGCCGCGCCGCTCAAACGCAAGCCTGAAACGGCCGAGAACATCCTCGGACCACGAGGCATGCAAAGCCGCGGGCGCCACCTGCCCGATGTCGCGGACGCCGAGATACAAAAGGACGCGGTTGACGCTTTACGCACATGGCTTGCCGAAGCACCCTCCGGTGCGCGCCGGGAGGTCCTTGCCATCGGGCCGCTGACCAATATTGCAAAGCTCGTGCAGCGGGCGCCGGTGGCGGCCGCAAAGATCACGCGGCTTGTCTGGATGGGCGGCAGCAACGGTCCGGGCAACCACACCCCCCTTGCCGAGTTCAACGCCGTTGCCGACCCGGAAGCCGCCGCCATTGTTGCCGCGGCGGGGCTGCCGCTGGACGTGGTCGATCTCATACTTTGCCGCAAGGTATCGTTCGGCCCATCGGACCTGCCGCCCACCGACCCGTTGACTGCTGACCTCCTCGGCGGATATCTCGACATTGCGCTGCGGCGAGGACGCGACCGTATGAGCATTTACGATCCCGTCGCAGCGCTTGCGGCGCTTGAGCCGGAGTTTTTCGAATTCGAACGCTGCGAAATGCACGTATCGGTCGTTTCGGACGAAACATACGGCGCGACACGGTTTTTGCCGTCGCCCTCGGGACGCACCCGTCTCGCGGTGAAGGTGCGCCCGGACGCCGCGCAAATCTGCCTTAATGCTCTTGCCAAGGATGGAATACATGGCGCGTGACGCAAATCTGAACGATCCCCGCATGCGTGCCGATGCGGTCGAGGCCGCGCAGGGCCGCCGCCCGTTCAGCATCCTGATCGAAAACGCGCGTGTGCTCGACATGGTCACCGGCAGGGAGAGGAAGGCCGATATCGGCATTACCGGCGCCCTCATTGCCAGCGTGCATGAGCCCGGCCGGCTCAAGGATGCCGAAGACAGGATCGATGCCGCGGGCGCCTACGCCCTGCCCGGTTTCATCGACACGCACATGCATGTCGAAAGCTCGATGGTAACGCCCGCCGAATATGCAGCGGCGGTTGTTCCACGCGGCGTCACGACTGTTGTGTGGGACCCGCACGAACTGGCAAATGCCTGCGGCATGGCCGGTGTGGATTATGCGATTGAAGCGGCGCGCGATACCATCCTGCGGCTTTTGCCGCTTGCTCCGACCTGCGTGCCCTCGGCCCCCGGATACGAGTTCAGCGGCGGCGATTTCGGCCCGGACACCGTTGCAAAACTCCTCGACAATCCTGAAATCCACGGCGCCGCCGAACTCATGACCATGCAGCCGCTGCTGAGCGGCGATCCGCGCGTGCGCGATATCGTCAATGCTGGCCTTGCGAGCAGCAAACGCATTTGCGGTCATGCACGCGGCCTTGCCGGAGCCGATCTTGCGGCCTATGCCGCCGCCGGTGTCGGAACCGACCATGAACTGACGTCGGCGGACGATCTTCTCGCCAAGCTGGAGGCCGGTCTTACCATCGAGTTGCGCGGCTCGCATGAACACCTGCTTCCGGAATTCGCCCGGGCGCTGTGCGCCCTCGGTCACCTTCCCCAGACCGTCACCTTGTGTACGGACGACGTCTTCGCCGACGATCTCTTCAGCAGGGGCGGCCTTGATCTGGTAATCCGCCTGCTGATTGAACACGGCCTGCCGCCCGAATGGGCCTATCGCGCCGCAACGCTGAATGCGGCAACACGGATCGGCCGACCGGACCTCGGCTTTGTCGCGCCCGGCAGGCGGGCGGATATCGCCCTTGTGCCGGATCTCGCGGAGGTTCGCCCCGCGACCGTGATCATGGATGGAAAAGTCGAGGCAAGATACGGTGCGCTCCTGAGCAAGACCCCGGTGCAGCCGGTGGCCAAGGACCTGTTGAACACCATGCGCGCGCCGCGCATTTCGCCCGCCGATTTCGAGGTGACGGCAAACGGGCCGCGCGCCCGGATCGCAACGCTTTCAAGGCCGAGGTTCCCCGAATGGGGAGAGCGCGACGTCGAGGTTGAAGACGGCCGGCTTGTGCTTCCCGAAGACATGATCCGCATGGCCGTCGTCAACCGCTATGGCCGCAACACGCCGGTGCGCGTGGCGTTCATGGAGAACTGGGGCGCGTGGTCCGGCGCATTCGCCTCCTCGGTCTCGCATGACTGCCACAATCTGACGGTCTTCGGCCGGGAGCCGGAGGATATGGCAGCCGCTGCCAATGCCGTGCGCGACACGCAAGGGGGCATTGCGGTCGTGCGGGGCGGCAGTGTTATCGCATCCCTTGCACTGCCGATTGCCGGGCTGCTTTCCCCGGAACCGCTGGAGGATGTCGCCGCTGCCTTTGCCGAGGTGAGAAAAGCCACTGACGGCCTCGTCGACTGGCAGCCGCCCTATCTGGTGTTCAAGGCGCTCTTCGGCGCGTCCCTCGTGTGCAATGCCGGCCCAAGGCTCAGCGACGTCGGACTGGTCGACGCTTTCAACGGACAAGTCCGCGAAAGCTGCGTTATTGCGAAGGATTAGTGATGTGCCCGGCAGTCCGGTTGTTGGTTGAGTGTGGGTTTCGATCCTGAGCGGCTGTTTGAGAATCCGCTAGCTGTTGTATTGCAGCCTCGCAAAAGCGGACATTCGCTTTAAAGCCCCATCGATCAAACTTCGAATTCGATTAAGTACATGATTTTGCTTAGCTATTTCTCGTAGCGCCACTCCGCATGCGAGCATGTGTGGTGGTGACGTGAGTCACGCCCAAAAGGCCGAAACGAAGTTAATTGCACACGCCCGGAAGTTGTGGCTCTGGCATGGTGTTCTCAACTACTTGTTCCAAATTACATTCAATGGAGCTATCATTGCCGATGAGGTGGAATTAATACTTATTCATTTGTTTTTATTGGGGAGGCGAATTTGACTTGCATGATTGCACCGCTGCCGGGTGGCACACCGGGAATATTTCCCATTCCATATGATTTGATGATGAATCTCCGCGGGGATGGCATAAATGTCGCCAAGTCATTGGGATTAAGAGCCGACGAAATAGACGATAAGGAATTTATCGGAGCAGCGACACGAGCCGATGGGTCGCCATTTTACATTTGGATTACGGCTCCAGATCTGCAAACCGGACAAGATAAGCCCTGGAGGGGCGCTTTTTTTGCGCCGTTCGGCGTTGGTGAAATTCAAGGACTGCTGGAAGCTGTCCCCGGCGACAAAAAAGATACATTTGCAATATCTGCGCTAGACGTGACCGCAAAACTTGTCGTGGAGGGTAATACAGAAGCTGAAGCATCGTGGCAGGTGATTGGATCGCAGCATTCAAGACCGAACAAAGCGGCATTGATCCGGGGAATTAAAGTCATCAACTCAGGACCGCATGATAGCGACGACATCAGACGTTGTATTGCATTGCATGCACCCCAGGTAGCATTGGGCGAACCGAGGGCGTTGGTGTCGATGCAGTGCGGCGTTGCCGTCTCTGCTTTGATCGAAGCAATCTGCTGAAACCCTTTCTTCGTGCCAGGCCGGGTAGCAACAATTTGATACGGAGATAGTGTTGCAAAATCAAAACGATGCCGTGGCCAAGCATTGTATTGAATGCGGGCATCGTTTTGCGGTGCCCAGCCCTTTCTGCGAACGTTGCGGCGCACAGGCACCTGTTACCTGCCTGCAATGCGGACATGTCAATTCGCATAGCTCGCAGTTTTGCGGCACCTGCGGAGCGAAGGTAACGAAAAACCCCGGCCAGCCTTTTCCCACGCCTAATCAACTCCCGCTTCAACAGATTCCGGCCAGAGGAGGTGATCTACTTACCGAACGCAAACTGGTTACGATAATGGTCGTCGACATGATTGGATCTCTGGCCGCCATCCAGGACTCTGATCCGGAAGAGGCTCACGCGTTTATTTCATTCGCGATTTCCCTGATGAAGGACGCGATCCATATGTACTCCGGGACTGTGATGTCCACGACTGGAGATGGTGTTCTGGCGGTGTTCGGAGCACCGATCGCCCAGGCCGATCACGCCGCGAGGTCCTGCCACGCCGCACTGCTATTGTCTGAGCGCATCAAAAATGCGCGAAAGCTCCACCCGATGCTAAATGTTCGAATTGGCCTTTTTTCGGGTGAAGTTGTCCTTGGCACTTGGACTAACGATTTTTCGATTGACTACGACGCAACCGGCGCAACAGTTCACATCGCGTCACGTTTGCAGTCCGCTGCACCGGACGGATGCGCCGTCATGGGACTGTCCACCAAGGAATTGATCGGAAGCGAATTTGAAACCAGGTCGATGGGTCAGATTAACGTCAGGGGCCTCGACGAGAAAATTGAGATTTTCGTTTTAGACGGGCTTCGCGCCAGTGACCGAGGAACTGCCCCGATTGAGGAACCTTTTGTTGGTAGGTCAATAGAATTAGACAACCTCAAATCGGCCCATGAATCAGCGATGGAAAGTCGCGGACAGGTTGTTTTGATTTCGGGAGAAGCCGGCATCGGCAAGACCCGGTTAATCAACCAGTTTGTCGCCGCAATGCCGGGTGAGTTTCGAGTGGCGAGAGTCAACAACGGGCGCCATCAAAGCGGCGCTGCCTTTCATGGATTTCGAACGATCCTGTTAGATCTCATGGGTGCATTAAATGCCGAGACGGACGAGCGGCGGTCACAGATATCGCAGTTTGTCGACAATGCCGCTAGTGATGCTGAAATCAAGTCGGCACTTCTTGAGCTATTCGATATAAGCGAACCCAAATCCGACTGGCATTCCCTTAATCCGTATATCCAGCATGAGCTGGTCAACAAGGCAATCCTGAAATGTCTCACCTATGCCAGCACTCGCCAACCCCTGGTGTTGATTTTCGAAGACGTACACAACGCAGATTCATGTTCGGTGGAGTTGCTGGGAAAAGCCATTGAATCGATCGAAGATCAACGGGTTTTGGTGCTGATTACCGGGCGCCCGGAATTTCAGACCGGATGGGCAACAACGAGCAACTTTAAAACCATCCGCTTAACGGGCCTGACCCAGACAGAGGCTGATGAACTCATTGAGCATGTCGTTAGCAACGATTCACCAACACGGGTATTGGCGCGGATCAAAGAATGGGCACAGGGCAATCCTCTTTTCTTGCGCGAATGCATCCGGATGATGGACGACGCTGTCGCGGATGTCGAGCCAAGTCCTAACCGTATCGCGCTGGTGAAGGCGCAACCGCCGGCGTCGATCTGGGCAATAATCGCAGAGCGAATAGATTTGCTGGAGGCCGGGGCAAAGGAGATATTGTTAGCCGCCAGCGTACTTGGCGAGCGATTTTCAGGCGATGTCCTGACACGGATTTTGGAACGACCAGAGGCAGAGGTCATCACGCAACTGGAATACCTGAAGCGGCTTGAATTCGTTTCCCATGATAATATTGGCGAGGTCGCCAGCTACTCTTTCTGCCACCCGCTGTTTCAGGAAGTCTGCTATTCGACGCTTTTGAAACGGCATCGCGTTCGGCTGCATGCGGCTGCGTTCACCGCTTTCGTTGCAGCACTACCTGCCGGTCGAGCGCCTCCCCATGAGGCGCTGGCACACCATGCATTTAACGGAATGAAGTGGCGTGAGGCGATCGTTCATTGCCGGGCCGCAGGGGAAAAGGCGGCCCAGCATTCAGCGCCGCGCGAGGCCGCAATTCACTTCAGCAATGCGCTGCATGCGCTTAACAGGCTTGATACCGCTGAAATCAATGCTGCTGAATCCATCGACATTCGAATCTCCCTGCGCTCGGTTCTCGTGCAGGTCCTGAAACTCCACGAGGCGGAAGAATTGCTTAGTGCAGCCGGTGAGATAGCTGAGGAAATTGACGACAAGGCACGCCTTGCCGGCATTGTCGGACTGATGGCTGTTCACGAATATCTTCAGCGGGGGCCATCCGGTGCCGAAAAAATGGCACGCAAGTCGATATCATTGGCAAAATCAGCCAAGGATAACAGGGCTTTGGTGTCCGCAAGTATTTGTCTGGCACAATCGTATTATGCACTGGGAAAGTTCGCGAAAACGATCGAAGTCATCAAAAAGACCATTCCAAAGATTTCACCCGCAGATGGCCCTGCACCTGCAGGTTTGCTGGTACATCCAATGCTCATGTGCCGGTACTGGCTGGCGGTATCGAAGGCGGAACTTGGTGAGTTTTCGGACGCTGAAAGTCTCGCTCGCGAAATGTTGGCCGGACAATCCTCGACCACGGTTTTCGACACAATGTATGCCAAAACCGCACTTGGCTTTGTCCTGCTGACCAAAGGTGAATCTGCATCTGCATTCAAGGTGACGGCTGAAGCTCTGGAGATTGCCGATGCCCATGATCTGCCCTATCTCACACCGGTTCTTGCTTCGCAAATGGGACTGTTGCTGGCACAAAGGGGTGACAGCACCGAGGCCCTTCGATTTGGGCGCCGAGCAGTTAACACTTCGATGGAAATTGGTGTTTTTGCAGGTCGATCAAGATGGTGTGCCAGACTGGCTGAAATAGCACTGATGGCCGGAGAAATCGACGAATCGCGGAAAAACATGGCCGTGGCGATCAGCGTTGCAGAGAACGCAAATGAGCTGAGCTACCTGTGTTCCGCGCTGAAGGCACGGGCACAGCTGGCAACACGGATAGACAGTGATTTCATCACAGCACGTGACGATTTAACCAGGGCGATAGATATCGCCCGCAATCTCCATCTTAAACCTGCATTTGCAAAATGCCTGCTCGAACTCGCCTACATAGATCAGATGACAGGTAACGGCGTGGGCGCACGTCGCAAGTTTGCCAATGCCAGTCGGCGGTTCGAAAACTGCGGGATGCATAGCTGGGCACGGCGGGCAGACAATGAAATGGACGGGCTCAATGAGGGTACTCTGTCGCCTTGACGATATGCCAGAGGCGAAGGCACATCATTCGTTGTACCGCTTGATCATCCCAGAAACTTATCCGCAGCCTATGTAGTCGCGGCCGGTCATTTCACAATCGCGGATGGATTGCAGGTCGCCGCATTCGGCCGGTTCATTGAGCAATAACAGGCATCAAACATGGTTCAACCGTCCGGAGAGCCGCCTCCTGTTGTTCTGTCTTCGGGAAGTTTTTTGATTTCCGAGTGAACCAAATCCGTACATCCTCGCACCTAATACAAAGAAGCAAGACAAAGGAACTGACGTGGCGCGGGGCACAAAAAAAATTATCGAGAGTTATCTCGTTGCCAGTGCTCGGTTGGGAAACCAGGCCGCCCGGGCACAACTCGTCGCCCGTTACCAGAAGAGATTTCTGCGCCACGCCTATCGGCTGCTTGGCGACACCGAGCAGGCGAAAGATGCGGTGCAGGACGGATGGGTCGAAATTATGCGCGGATTGTCGAAGCTAAATGATGACACGGCTTTTCCGGCCTGGGCGTTCCGGATAATAACCCGGCGCTGCGGGCGGATCATATCCGAGCGGCAAAAAGCACGCGCAATTTCAACAGGCGTTGCATGCGAACCGCCTATCCGCTGCGAAGCATCAGATACAATGGAATTGGCAGCAGATGTCGCTCCACTTCGCACGGCGCTGTCAACGCTCTCGCCCGAGCACCGGTCGGCAGTCGCCCTGTTTTATTTGGAGGAGATGAGCGTCGCAGAGGTGGCGGTCGCTTTGGATGTTCCGGTTGGGACCGTCAAGTCCCGCCTCCTTAACGCACGCGCCAAGCTGCGCGAATCCTTGGAAAGGAAATCATGATGGACAGACTGGACAAAATGATCAGTGAAGCTCTCGATGACGAAGACCGCGAAATCCTTGAAAGGATCGGCTGGGAGCAGAGCTCTTTCGACATGGCCGGCGACATGTTCCGCGGCAAGATCAGTGTTTTGAACCTGCTGTTGATTTTCGGAATGCTCGTGTTTTTCGGTATTGGTCTTTATGCGGCGTGGAAGGCATATAATGTGGTGGAGGTTGTCAACGTCGTTCGCTGGGGCCTGGCGGCAACGTTCTTCCTGCTCACCGCGGTGATTGCCAAGGTTGGCTTGTTGCCCTCGTTTCAAGCCAATCGCATGCTGCATGCCATCAGGCGTCTGGAAATGCAGATCGCCCTTCTTGCAGCCAAACGCTGAAATTGGTCCGCGCCTCTCCATGTCCCGATGGCGTATTCGTTACGAACTGAATGTCACTTCGCTACCGTAATCGAATGACGGAATAATATGAGACTGGCGATGAAGAACACCGAGCCAAGACCTGCAACCTTTAAAAACTCGGGCCAGACAATATCCATCCCTGCGCCACGGAACACTACCGCTTGGGCAAACGCCATATAGTGGCGCGAAGGGAGCAGCCACGTGAACAGCTGGACGACATCCGGCTGGCTCTCAATGGGTGTCATGCCGCCGGACAGCATCATCATTGGAATGATGGTCATCATCATCAACAATGCAAACTGCCCCATTGTGCGGGCGATCGTTCCCAGGAATATGCCGATGGCAGCTGCGGCGAACAGGTAGACGATGGTACCGCTCAATAGCAGCAATCTTGATCCGGCAATTGGCACATCGAGCAGGCCTTCGACAATGAAGAGCATCGACAGGGTGAATGCGGCAAGAACGATCAGTCCATTTGCCCACACCTTGGCCATGGCGATCTGGAATGAGGTAAGCGGCATGACCAGCAGATGTTCAATGGTGCCGTGCTCGCGCTCGCGTATCAGAGCCGCACCGGTCAGTACGATCGTCAGCATCGACAGATTGTCGAGCAGGCTTACGATTGCCTGAAACCATCTTTGGGTGCCGTTCGGATTAAACGCGCGGCGGACCACAAGATTTACCGGCATGGCGGTTGCCTGATCGGCGCCGCCGACAAACCGTGAGACCTCGCCGAGAACGATGTTCTGGATGTATCCCGCGCCAAGACTCGCCTGCTCGACCGCCGTCGCATCGATATTGATCTGGATACTCGGCTGTCGCCCGCTGCGCACATCGGCCTCGAATGCTGGCGGGATCACAACGACGAACATAAAGCGGCTCTGGTCCATTGCGTGATCGACCTCCGGTGCCTCGATCCGTTCGGGATGCTTGAAATAAGGCGGGTAAAACGCATTCATCAGAGCGCGCGAAAGCGCCGAGCGGTCCTCGTCAACAAAGGCGATCGAGGCGTTGTTGACCGTTTCGCCCATGCTGCTCGATTGTTCGTAGATGGCAAAACTGAACGACCAGACAATCAGGGCGATCAGGATATAGTCGCTGAAGACGCTGCGCAGCTCCTTTGTGCCGAGCCAGAAGATATTTGCCCATGTCCGCATTGTTCAGGTCTCCTGCTTCTTCAGGAGGAGCGCTGCAATGACGACAAAGACGGGAATGAACGCCGAAAGAGCGAGGATGTCCGGCATGAGATCGGCGAAATCCAGTCCTTTGGTAAATGCGCCGACACTCATGTGCATGTAGTAGGTCGTCGGCCAGATCGAACCGATGATGCGGCCACCGCCTTCCAGCGTGGAGACCGGCTGGATCAGTCCGGAGAACTGCATCGTCGGCAACATCGACAGAATTGCCGCGCTAAACACCGCGGCGACCTGGCTCTTCGTGAACGACGAGATGAGCAGGCCGAAACCTGTCGCCGATGCAACGTAAAGGACTGCCCCGGAAGCGAGCGCCAGAAGGCTGCCCTTGAGCGGCACCTGGAGCACCAGAAGCACGACGAGCGTCAGGATGACGAAATTTGCCATACCGATAGCGATGTAGGGCAGTTGCTTGCCGATGAGGAACTCGAAGCGGCCGGTCGGCGTGACGTAAAAATTGGTGATGGTGCCGATTTCCTTTTCCCGGGCGACGCTGACCGCCATGAGGATCGCCGGAAACAGCAACAGCAGCAGGGCGGGCGTGGACGGCCCGATCGCATAGATGCTCTCGAATGAGGGATTGTAGCGAAATCGTGGTTCGATTGTCGCCGCCTGCATGGTGGCCGGGTCCACCCCCGACTGCCGCGCAAGTTCGGAAAGGTAGACGACGTGTCCTCCGACCACGTATCCCTCAATCGTTCCGGCCCGCATGGTGTTGGCGCCGTCGATCCAGGCTGAAACCACGGGACTGCTTTGCCTTTTGAGATCCCGGCCGAAGTCCGGGGGGATTTCGACCGCAAGTGTGATGTCGTTGGACTTCAGCCGTTTTTCGAGCTCGTCCTTGCTCCCCAGTTCCGGCCGTTCGACAAAATAGCGCGAACCGGACAGATTGTTCAGATAGGCACGGCTTTGCGGGCTCCGGTCAAGATCGAGCGCCGCATAGGAAAGGTTCTCGACATCCGTCGAGAGACCGTAGGCGATGACGATCAGCAGAACGGTGCTGCCAAGAAAAGCAAAAGCCAGACGTACCGGGTCGCGGATGACTTCCATCATTTCCCGGTAGCTGTAGGCCAGCAGCCTCGTCAGGCTGAAACCGCGCAGCGCTTGATTGCCCGCCTCATGACTTTCCACGGAAGATCCCCGGGCACCCGAGAGCACCGCTCTCGCCTCGTCCTCACCGTCGGCCGTCTCGCCGGTCGCATCCTCGATGTAGCCGATAAAGGCCTCTTCAAGCGAAACCGCGCCCTTGGCTTTCACCAGGTGATCCGGCTCGTCATAGACGAGGACCTGGCCGGCATGCATCAGTGAGATGCGGTCGCACCGCAGCGCCTCATTCATGAAGTGGGTCGAGATGAAGATCGTCACCCGGTCCCGGCGCGAAAGCTCGATCAAAAGCTCCCAGAACTCGTCGCGCGCGACCGGATCGACACCGGATGTCGGCTCGTCGAGAATGAGCATCTCCGGCTCGTGGATGATCGCGACGGCCAATGACAGGCGCTGGCGGATGCCGAGCGGCAAGGCGGATGCCAACGCGTCCATATGTTCGCTCAGGCCGAAGCGATTTGTCAGCATTTCTATTCGCTCTGCCGCTTTCTCCGGCGTCAGATGGAACAGGCGGGCATGCAGGCCCAGGTTCTGAGCGACGGTCAATTCGCCGTAGAGGGAAAACGCCTGTGACATGAAGCCGACCCGCTTGCGGGTGTCGAGGTCATTGGCGTCAACCGGCTTGCCGAACAGGAAAGCTGCGCCTTCCGATGCCGGCAGCAGGCCGGTCAGCATTTTCATGGTCGTGGTCTTGCCGCAACCGTTGGAGCCCAGAAAACCGAAGATCTCACCCTCGCGGATCTCAAAGGAAACCCGGTCGACAGCGGTGAAGTCACCGAAGCGGCGAGTCAGACCCTCGGCGACGATCGCCGGCGAGCCGTCGGTCTCCGGGCGTGGCGGGATCGTCAGTTCCCCCTTTCCGCGCTGCTTTTCTTCCGGCAGGAGGCGAACAAACGCTGCCTCCAGCTCATCCGCGCCTGTTTTCTGTTTCAACCCGGCGGGCGTACCGGTGTCGAGAATTTGCCCGGCATCCATCGCCACCAGCCAGTCAAAACCTTCCGCCTCGTCCATATAAGCGGTGGATACCAGAACGCTCATTCCGGGCCGCTCGGCGCGGATGGCGGCAATCAGTTCCCAGAACTGGCGCCGCGCCAGCGGATCAACGCCGGTCGTCGGCTCGTCCAGGATAAGCAGGTCCGGATCGTGAATGAGCGCGCAACACAGGCCGAGTTTCTGTTTCATGCCGCCGGACAGTTTTCCCATCGGCCGGTCGAGAAACGGATGAAGACCGGTCGCCCTTGTGAGCCTGTCAATCCGCGCATTGCGCTCGGATCGCCCCTGGCCGAACAGCTTGCCGAAGAAGTCGAGATTCTCCTCGATACTAAGGTCCTGATAGAGATTCTTGCCAAGACCCTGCGGCATATAGGCGATGCGCGGTCCGACCTGATTGCGGTGCCGCGTCGAGGCCATGTCGCCTCCCAGCACCTGCAGCCCGCCCCGCTGCAAACGGCGTGCGCCGGAGACAAGCCCGAGAAGCGTCGATTTCCCGACACCGTCGGGGCCAATGACGCCGACCACCTGCCCTGAGGGAATATCAAGCGTCACGTCGATGAGGGCACGCACCTTTTTGTACGTGTGGCTCAGCTTGTCGATGCGCACGACCGGTTGGGATTGGGCGGACACGTCGTACATCCTACTCAGACTTGCTCTAATTCGTTTCCACGGCCTGCGCGGCGGGGTCCGGCGGCAGGTTCTGCAGGAAATCCGGCCAGTCCGGTTTCGTGTCGATGCCCAGGGGCACATAGGCAACACCGCGGATACCGGTCTTGACCTGGTCGATATATCTGGCCACCAGATCCTGTGGCACACGCACCTTGACACGGAACATCAGTTTCTCCCGCTCGCTCGGTGTCTCCACCTGCTTGGGCGTGAACTGGGATTGAGGCGAGACGAAACTCACCTTTGCCGGTATGGCGACATCGAGGACATCGAGCTTTATGCGCGCCTCGCTGCCGATACTAACCAGATGCGCCTGGGCGGAAGGGAGGAATATCTCCATGTAGATGTCATCGAGATTGACGAGAGTAACAACCTTGCCGCCGGTTCCGAGCACTTCACCCGGCTCAGTCAGGCGATACAGAACCCGGCCGGAGACCGGTGAAGTCAAGGTACAGTCGGCAATCTGCGTCTGGATGCGCGCCCGCTCGGCCTCGGCCGCTTCAACTGAACGTTTGGCGCTGGTCGAGGACGCCTGCGCTGCGTCGAGGGCGGCCCGTGCCGTCTCCATGGACGTCATCCTCTGCTCAAGCCTTTCCTTGGTGTCGAAACCTCTCGAAACCAGTTTGGCGGTGCGTTCGAGGTTCTGCGTGGCCAGTCTCAGTTCGGATTGTCGCTGGACAATAACCGTTTCCGCGGCCGCAACCGCACTTTCGGCCTGCGCGACATCGGCCTCAGCCCTGCGAAGCTGCGCGTCGAGTTCAGCTGTGTCGATTTGTGCAACGACCTGGTCCACCTTGACCATGTCGCCCTCTTCCACGCTGATCTCTTGAACACGGCCGGCGATCTTGGTGGAGATATCAACCTGATCGGCCTCGATGCGTCCATTGCCCGCTGCCAATCCCTCCGGCAGTCGGGAAGCGATCTGCTGTTGCCAGTAGACGAAGCCGCCCACGCCGCCGACCGCCACGACGACAACAGCAACAATCCAACCTTTCAGTTTCATTGATTCACACTCCTGCCCCTTTACTCGGGCACCCGGCCCGGCCGGTGCGTCACATGCACAAAGCGCTGCGCAATCAACGACACTATACGCAAAGCACGAGGACCGGATATGACGTAGATCAACGTGGCAACAGCCGTTGCGAAGACATGGTTACGTCGAGGAAGCAGGCACGTAAGTGGTTGAGGGTCCTGGCATCGAGGAGATCGTGTATCTCGAATTCGCGAACCTGCCGGAGCGTGTTGGTCCGGTTCGTATGGACCCGGAAGCGGATTGTGATGCGCTCCTAAAGATCGGCAGCTAGCAATTTCTTGATATATTCAGAGGGGTTATGCATACGCCCAAAATTTCTTTTTCGGCGAAACGACCGATTCCGGGGGATTGCACCGCGGCACCAATTTATTAACGATCATTGCTTCTCGACCGTTCGCGAGACTTTGCAAGGTCCGCTTCCCCGCTCTTGACCCTCTCCGCATCGCAACAAACCCAATGCAGGTTTCAAGCAATCGCCCCAGCCGCCACAATCTCTGCCTGGCCCTTACTTCTCCAGCGCGGCCTGCGCGGCGGCGAGCCTTGCGATCGGCACGCGGAATGGAGAGCAGGAGACGTAGTCGAGGCCGGTCTTTTCGCAGAAGCGGATGGATTGCGGGTCGCCGCCGTGTTCGCCGCAGATACCGAGCTTGATGTGCGGGCGGGTTGCCCTGCCCTTTTGTGTTGCGATTTCAATCAGTTCTCCGACACCGTCAATGTCAATTGAGACGAACGGATCCTGCTCTATTATGCCCTTTTGCTGGTAAGTGGTTAGAAAACCGGCGGCATCGTCGCGGGAAATCCCGAAAGTGGTCTGCGTCAGATCGTTGGTCCCGAAGGAGAAGAATTCGGCCTCCTCGGCAATCCGGTGCGCGCGGATGGCGGCACGCGGCAGTTCGATCATGGTGCCAACGAGATATTCTATTTTCTGGCCCGCCTCACCCATGACTTCTGCCGCGACGGCATCGATGCGCGCCTTGACGAAGCGCAGCTCTTCCATCAGGCCGACGAGCGGAACCATGATTTCCGGCACGACATGCTCGCCGCTGCTCCTGCCGGCCTCGATCGCCGCCTCGAATATGGCGCGCGCCTGCATTTCGGCGATTTCGGGATAG
This sequence comes from Hoeflea sp. TYP-13, assembly GCF_040932035.1. Classification (NCBI taxonomy): domain Bacteria; kingdom Pseudomonadati; phylum Pseudomonadota; class Alphaproteobacteria; order Hyphomicrobiales; family Rhizobiaceae; genus Hoeflea; species Hoeflea sp. TYP-13. The sequence continues at coordinate 1,245,709 of NZ_JBFRBB010000001.1, read as the reverse complement.
GATATCGCCAGCCGGCAGCCGCGATGGCCAAGCATCGGGTTGAATTCGTGCAGCGCCTCGGTGCGCTCCCGCATCTGGTCGATGGAGACATCCATGGCGGTTGCGACTTCGGTGATCTCTTCTTCAGATTTCGGCAGGAACTCGTGCAGCGGCGGATCGAGCAGCCGGATGGTGACGGGCGTACCCTTCATGATCTCGAAAAGCTCGGTAAAGTCCGAGCGCTGCATGGGCAGCAGCTTTTCAAGCGCCGAACGGCGGCCCTTCTCGTTGTCGGCGAGAATCATCTCGCGCATGGCGATGATGCGATCGCCTTCGAAGAACATGTGCTCGGTGCGGCAAAGGCCAATGCCTTCCGCGCCGAAGGACCGCGCCGCACGTGCATCGGCCGGGGTTTCGGCATTGGTGCGGATCTTCATGCGGCGCGCAGCGTCTGCCCATTCCATGATCTGGCCGAAGTCACCGGAAAGTTCGGGCTGCAGCATGGCAACGGCACCCTTCAACACCTGGCCCGTCGAGCCGTCCACGGTGATGATGTCACCCTTTTTCAACGGGCCGGCGACGGTCAGCAGGGTTTCGGAGCGCATGTCGACACGAAGGCTTCCGGCGCCCGAAACACAGGGTGTTCCCATGCCACGTGCGACGACCGCCGCATGGCTGGTCATGCCGCCCCTGGTCGTCAATATGCCCTCGGCGGCATGCATGCCGTGAATGTCTTCAGGGCTCGTCTCGACACGAACCAGAATGACCTTGAGCCCGGCTTCAGCCATGGCCACGGCCTCTTCTGAGGTGAAGACGATTTCGCCCGTTGCGGCGCCCGGTGAAGCCGGGAGGCCGGCGCCGATGACGTCGCGCACCGCATGCGGATCGATCGTCGGATGAAGCAGCTGGTCGAGCGAAGCAGGATCGACACGCCGCACGGCCTCTTCTTTGGTGATCACGCCGGCCTCGGCAAGCTCGACGGCGATTTTCAGAGCAGCCTTCGCGGTGCGTTTGCCTGAACGGGTCTGCAGCATCCACAATTTGCCGCGCTCGATGGTGAATTCCAGGTCCTGCATGTCGCGATAGTGGTTTTCGAGACGCTGGCAGATGTTGTTGAACTCGCCGAAAGCATCCGGCATGAGCTTTTCGAGCGACGGGCGGTCGGAGGCTGCCTCAAGGCGTGCTTCCTCGGTGATGTTCTGCGGCGTGCGGATGCCGGCAACGACGTCCTCGCCCTGCGCGTTGACGAGAAATTCGCCATAGAGCTTGTTTTCACCCGTCGAGGGGTTTCGCGTAAAGGCAACGCCGGTGGCGGACGTATCGCCAAGATTGCCGAACACCATGGCCTGCACATTGACCGCGGTGCCCCATTCGGCGGGGATATTGTGCAATTGCCGGTAAGTTACGGCGCGTGCATTCATCCAGCTAGAAAAGACCGCTCCGATGGCGCCCCAGAGCTGCTTGACGGGATCCTGCGGAAACGGCTCGTCGAGTTCCTCTTCGACGGTCTGCTTGTAGCGCGCGATCACCTGTTTCCATTCATCGGCGGAAAGGTCGGTGTCCAGTTCATGGCCGAAACGCGCCTTCTCGTCGTCGAGTATTTCCTCAAACACACCGTGGTCCAGCCCCATGACGACATCCGAATACATCTGGATGAAGCGGCGGTAGCTGTCATAGGCGAAGCGTTCGTCGCCGGCATCGCGCGCCATGGCGAGAACCGAATGGTCGTTGAGGCCGAGATTGAGGACCGTGTCCATCATGCCAGGCATTGAGGCGCGGCCGCCGGAACGCACCGACAAAAGCAGCGGACGCTCCGTGTCGCCAAATGTCCGGCCGGTGAGCTTGCCAATATGTTCAAGGGCGGCGCTGACCTGATCGGCCAGTTCGGCGGGAAATGAGCGGCCATTGTCATAATACCAGCCACAGACTTCCGTGGTGATCGTCATTCCCGGTGGCACCGGCAAATCCAGATTGCTCATTTCAGCAAGGTTGGCGCCTTTGCCGCCGAGCAAATTGCGATCTCCGGCGCTTCCTTCAGCCTGTCCGTCGCCGAATGTGTAAACCCACTTGGTCATTATTCCCTCTCCAATCGGGATGGAGCGTGTCCTGGATGGTGACTCGTTTGCATAGGACGCGCTCCGTCGGGGATCACATAGCCGATCAACGGGCCGGAACGCCATAGGACAATGCGCCGTAAAGCAGATTTTATCGATTGAATATCAAAGGAATTTTGAAATCAGCTCGCGTCGCGCATCTGCTCGGCGGTTTCAAGGTCCACGGATACGAGCTGGGAGACACCTTGCTCCGCCATGGTTACGCCAAACAGCCGGTTCATGCGGGCCATGGTGATCGGATTGTGGGTGATGAGGATGAAGCGCGTCTCGGTTGAAGCGGCCATCTCATCCATCAGATTGCAGAAACGCTCTACATTGTGGTCGTCAAGCGGCGCGTCGACCTCGTCGAGTACGCAAATGGGCGCGGGATTGGTCAGGAACACCGCAAAGATCAGCGCCATTGCCGTCAGGGCCTGCTCACCGCCGGACAAAAGTGTCATCGTCTGCGGCTTCTTGCCCGGAGGGCGGGCGAGAATTTCGAGACCGGCATTGAGCGGATCGTCCGATTCGATCAGCTGAAGTTCGGCGGTGCCGCCGCCGAAGAGATGCGTAAACAAGCGCTGGAACTGTTCATTGACGACGTCAAAGGCCTTTAAGAGGCGTTCCCTGCCCTCCTTGTTGAGATTCTGAATGGCCTGCCGGAGCTTGCCGATGGCCTCGATCACGTCCTCTCGCTCGACGACAATCGTCTCCAGGCGTTCAGCAAGGTCTTTTTGTTCCTCTTCGGCGCGCAGATTGACCGCACCCAGCCTTTCACGTTCGATTTTCAGACGCTCCAGCTTGCGGTCGACCTGATCGGGATCGGGCAACTGATCAGAAGGCTCCAGACCGCTTTGTTTGATGGCTTCATGCGGTGCGCATTTGAGCGTTTCGTGAATGCGGGCCTCCGCCTCGGAACGCCGTTCCTTCGCCGCCGTCAGCCTTTCCTCCGCGCGGCCACGCTGTTCGCGGCATTGCGACAGCACTTCGATGGCCTTTGCCGCTGTCTGATCGGCTTCACGCTGTTTTTCTTCAGCCGAGACCAGAATATCAGCAGCTTCCTTGCGCTGCCCTTCAGCGGTGGTGAGTTCGTTCATCAGCTTGCGCCTCTGATGATCGATTTCATCCGGAGCATCGGCAATTTTTGCAGCTTCCGCCGCTGTTTCCTCAAGACGTTCCTTGAGTGTAGCAATGTGCCCTTCGGCGCTGCTTGCCCGCTTCGTCCAGCTTTCGCGCTCCTGGCCGATTGCCGTCAGGCGTCGCTGCCGGGCATCGTTTTCACGCTGCAGGCCTTCAAAATTCGCCCGCGCCTCGGCAAGTTTGCCGCGATCCGCCGCGACTTCCGCCGTCAGGCGCTCAAGCCGCTGTTCCAGTTCGCCGATCTCGGGCGCTGCGGCAAGAGCTACCTCCGCTTCCTGCTGCTGTGCGACCGTTTCTTCGCGCTGCACGGCCAACTGCTTTTGCGATTCCGTCAGAACCGCACGCCGGTTGGCAAACTGGCCGGCTGCCTTTTCAGCCGCTGCGTGAGCTTCGCGTGCCGCTACAAGGTCACGCTGGGCGGTGCGCAGTTCTTCGCGGGTCGTGCGCTGAAATTCCTCCTTGGCCTTCAGCCGCTCTTCAGCGCCCTTCAGCAGCTCTTCGACCTGACGTAGTTCCTTGGTTGCCTCGACAGCCTCGGCATCAAGCTCGGAAAGCCGGTTTTTCTGTGCCAGCCGCTGCGCCGCCGCAGTCGGGGCATCGGCGCCCGCGGTAAAGCCGTCCCAGCGCCACAGGGCCCCTTCCCGGCTGACGAGGCGCTGTCCGGGCAGCAGGCCGGAGCGCAGTGCATCGCCTTCTTCGTTCGTCGTCACAACGCCGACCTGCGCCAGCCGCCTTGCGAGCGCCCGGGGCGCCGACACATACGCGGCAAGCGCCGTGACGCCGGCCGGCAGTTGCGGATCTCCGCCGGCAGCTTCGACAACGCGCCAGTGCGCGGGTGCCGCCGGATCATCGGGCTGGTCGAGATCGTCACCGAGCGCAGCACCCAGCGCCGCTTCGAAACCGCGATCAACCCTTACCTGCTCAACGACAGGCGGGAACAGGTCGTTTCCTGTTCCGGCATTGAGAATATTGGAAATCGTGCGCGCTTCGGTCTCGATACGGTTGAGATTGGAGCGGGCTTCCTGAACCGGCTGGCGAAGCCCGACCTCGATGCGCCGTTCCGTCTCGATGGATTCCTCGATCTCGGCGAGCTTGGCTTCAAGCGCGGTAACCGTCTCTTCGGCCGCATCGACAACAGCCTTCTTTTCCACCGGGTCCGGCAGGCCCGAGATGCGTTCCGCAATTTGCGCAAGTTCGGCCTCAGCTTCGGAAATCTGGCGGTCCAGGCGGCTCACACGCTCGACAGCATCGCGGATGGTCCGGTCCAGTTGGCTGCGCGCCGCAGAGGCTTCGGCGCGTTCCGCGGTTACCGTTCCAAGCGCGGTTTCGCTCTCCGTCAGCTTTGCCTGCGCCTGTTTGAATTCGTTTTCGGCGTCAACGGAGCGGCTGCCCGCATCGGCCAGGGCTTCGTTGAGTTCCTTTTCCTCTTCGTCCAGCCTGTCGAGAATTCCGGCGTTGTCGACAACCATGCGCTCTTCACGCGAAATATCTTCACGAAGCTGGTTCAGCCGGCGTTCGATCTCGGCCTTTCTGCCGGTAACGCGCTCTGCTTCTTCCTCGATCTGGCCACGGGCGATCTGAAGACGCTGCAGGGCCGCGGCCGCCTTGGCTTCAAGTTCGCGCAGTGCCGGAAGCTTCTGTGCGGAAATGGCCTGATGCTTGGCGGCCTCCATTTGGGCTTGAGCGCGTTCTGCAACTTCGCTCGTCACGGACGACAGGGTCGATTCCGCTTCGCCTTCCGCCGTCTTTGCCTCTTTCCAGCGGATGTGCAAGAGCGTCGCTTCGGCCTGACGGATATCGGCCGACAGCATTTTGAAGCGGTTGGCCTGCCGCGACTGACGCTTCAGGCTCTCGATCTGGCTTTCAAGCTCCGAGGTGACGTCATCAAGCCGTTCAAGATTGGTTTCGGCGGCCCGCAGCCGGAGTTCGGCTTCGTGGCGGCGCGAATGCAGACCGGAAATTCCGGCCGCCTCCTCAAGCAACTGCCTGCGCGCCTGCGGCTTGGCCTGGATCAGTTCACCGATACGGCCCTGCCCGACCATCGAGGGCGACCGGGCGCCGGTAGATGCGTCGGCAAAGAGCAGCTGCACGTCCTTAGCGCGCGCATCCTTGCCGTTGATACGGTAGACCGAGCCGGACTCGCGCTCGATGCGGCGGGAGACCTGTACTTCGTCGCTATCATTGAAAGCCGGCGGCGCCGTGCGGTCATGATTGTCGAGAAAAAGGCCCACCTCCGCGGTGTTGCGGGCGGGCCTGTTGCCGGAGCCGGAAAAGATCACGTCATCCATGCCGGACGCGCGCATGTTCTTGTAGGAATTCTCACCCATCACCCAACGCATGGCTTCAACCAGGTTGGATTTGCCGCAGCCGTTGGGCCCGACGATGCCCGTCAGGCCGTTTTCGATCACAAATTCAGTCGGTTCGACAAATGATTTGAAGCCCAGCAGCCGCAATTTGGTGAACTTCATGGGCGGCCACCCCGCATCATCCCAGCGCGCTGGCTGATCGGCGGACAGATGGCCGAGACAAATCGCGTCCCGACCACAATATGCATATGGTCGGGATCAAAGCAGGCTATCGATGAGTGCCGACATGCTTTCAACCGACATGTTCCCCGGGTACCGCTTTCCGTTGATCAGAAACGTCGGCGTCGAATTAACCCCAAATTCCTCCGCCGCCTTTTTTCTGACCTCATTCACATCGTCCACAAGTTTCTGGTTCGTCAAGCATTCATTGAACGACTCTTGTGTAAAACCGGCAAGTTTCGAGATATTGAACAGTGCCGCAGCCGCATCCTGGGCCCTGGCCCAGTTTGACTGCTGCTGCATCAGCACATCGACCATCGGGAAAAACTTGTCTTCCGGCGCACATCTGGCGAGCATGATTGCCGCCGTCGCACGCGGATCGAACGGGAATTCACGGACGATGAACTGCACTTTGCCGGTGTCCACATAGTCGGTGATGATCTGCTTGAAGGTGCCATTGTGGAAGTTGGCGCAGTGCGGACAGGTCATCGACATGTATTCGACAATCTTGACCGGCGCTTCCGGGTCGCCCAGGAACATTTCCTTCATCGGGCCGGGTTTCAGCACCTCAGCCATATCCACATCGCCCTCGGCGTCGGGCAGGTCTACTGCGGCAGTCGTAACCGGATCGATCTTCACCTCATTCACCGAGGCATCGCCAGCCGCGTCCGATACCTTGGTCGCGTCGCTTCCGCTGTCGCTGCAGGCGGCGACCAGGACGGTCAGCGCAACGCCGGCGGCAAGTTTTGGAAACGCACGAAACACGACATTTGAGGACAGCTGCATTCGAAGGACCTTTCTTGAGCTTCCGACTCTTGATGGCTCACGCCTTGGGTTAGCAGATTGATATCGCCACAATTGTGGCAGGACAACCATTTTGCCGGCCCGATCTTCACAACAACGTTATCTGCGGCCCTGCTGTTTGCCCATGACGCCCTTTCCAAGCTTTGTGAGCGCGTCGCGAAGGTTTTTGCTCTCGATGCCCGATATCATATCCGACAGGTGCTTTTGCCGGTCCGGCGGCAGCTCGCGCAGGCGTTTGCGCGCAGGTGATGCGCCTGATACGGGTTTTTGCACGATCTTGATACGGTCGACCGCCGGAAATCCGAAAACGCTGTTGAGACGCTGGATGAGCTGGTCCTGCGAATGCACCAGAAAAAGAGCCCGCGCGCCTTCACAGGCGATTGTCAAAGCTCCCGGCTCAAACGGGTCGCTCTCACTTGCGCGACGCGGCCATTTGATCTTTTCGGGCCGGGTGCAATCGGCAAAATCCGGGCCGGCGATCTCATCCCACATGCCCAGCAGCATCGTGTTGATTCCCGCTCTCTTTGCCAGGACCGGATCAAGGACGCCGTTGGCGACCTCGCTGATCTGCACTACCCCCTTGCGATCGGCCATATTTGTGAAAACATCCCCTTTTCACGCAGCAGGATATTGCCACGCGTGGCGCGAAGCTTACAACTCGGTGCAAGAAGCCGCAACGTAAACTGGAACCCATGACCGCCGACAACGCCAAAATCAGTGCCGGACTGCTGGACTGGTACGACCGGCACCACCGTGAATTTCCGTGGCGGATCTCGCCTTCGGACCGCAAGCGTGGCGTTAAGCCGACGCCGTATCATGTTTGGCTGTCCGAGATCATGCTGCAGCAAACGACGGTGCAGGCTGTCAGGCCGTATTTTCTCACATTCATCGAACGCTGGCCGGATGTTGTGTCGCTGGCGGACGCGCCCGATGACGACATCATGAAGGCGTGGGCAGGCCTCGGTTACTATTCACGTGCCCGGAACCTGAAGAAGTGTGCGGAACTTGTTGCCTCGCAGCACGGCGGTATGTTTCCGGACAATGAGACCGCTCTGAAGACTTTGCCGGGCATAGGCGACTATACGGCTGCGGCCATCGCGGCGATTGCCTTCAACAGCCACGCCTCGGTGGTCGACGGCAATATCGAACGTGTGATCGCCAGGCTCCTACGGCTGGCAACACCCCTGCCCGCCGTCAAACCCGAAATAAAGGCGCACATGTCGTGTTTGACACCGCATGACCGGCCCGGCGACTTTGCGCAGGCGATGATGGACCTCGGCGCCACCATCTGCACCCCCAAAAGGCCTGCCTGCAGCTTCTGCCCGCTCAACGGCTCTTGTGCCGTCTCCGGTCTCAACGAGGCCGAGTCGCTTCCGCTCAAGCCGCCCAAGAAAACACGGCCCGTGCGGCGCGGCGCGGCTTTTGTGGCCATTGCGTCGGACGGTGCCATCCTTCTTCGCAAACGTCCCGGGGAAGGCTTGCTTGGAGGCATGTCGGAAGTGCCGACCAGCCGCTGGACTGCCCGTCAGGACGGCGCGCTCGGCGTTGGCGCCGCTCCCTTTGCAGGCGACTGGAAGATGGCGGGCACCATCAAACATGTTTTCACCCATTTTGAGCTGCGGCTTGATGTCTATCGCGCAAAATTTGCCAACAAGCCGGCATATGAAGACGGCTGGTGGTCCGGGACGCACACGGTTTCCGGCGAAGCGTTGCCAACTGTCATGAAAAAGGCGATTGCTGCGGCTATCGAACCTTCACAGGAAAATAAAACGTCATCAAAAGGAATGTTGCTTTGACACAAGCGGACATCAAGCACGTCGTCTTTGATATTGGACGTGTGCTGCTCCATTATGATCCCGAAATTCCGTATAACCGCATCATTCCCGATGACAACGAGCGGCAATGGTTTTTTGACAATGTGTGTACGCATGAATGGAATGTGGAGCAGGACCGCGGACGCACCTGGAAGGACGCTGAGGCGGAGGCGATCGCCAGACATCCGTCCCATGAGGAAAATATCCGCGCCTTCCGCTCCAACTGGCACTACATGGTGCCGCATGCCTATGAGGACAGCGTCGAGATCATGCGCGGCCTGATTGGTGTTGGCCATGATGTGACCATGCTCACCAATTTCGCATCCGACACTTTTCGGGAAGTGCAAAAACGCTTCGATTTCCTCAACGAAACGCGCGGGGTAACGGTTTCCGGGGACGTCCGGCTGATCAAGCCGCAAAAGGAAATCTACGACACCCATGTGGCGAGTTTCGTGCTGGAGCCCAAAGCGACGCTTTTTATCGATGACAGCCCCGCCAACGTTGAAGGCGCCAGAAAAGCCGGCTGGAACGCGGTTCTGTTTTCAGGCGCACCGGCTCTTAAGGCCGATCTCGAGAAATTCGGCCTGTCGCTTTGATACGGAGCTGCAGACCCGGCCAACCGACGGATTGAAGATTCTAACGGTGCACGGAAGCTAGTCTTCCCTGATCCAAGCCCAGGCGGCATCCATATCGTCGGTTGTGAAATGCCGCTCGCCAATGCCCAGGTGCTTGGCGATCTTGGCGTCCTGCGCGACCAGCCAGCCCAGAACTTTGCTGTCTGCGACGATTGCCAGCTTGCCAAGGTTTTTCACGTGGGTGGAAATCCACTTGAAGTCGGCCATGGTCGCTTCAAACGTCGCACTGGTGCCTTCCCGCACCACGACGAGGAGTTTGATCTTGTCATGCTCCTTGATTACCGCCTCAGCTTTGGCGATCAGGGCCCGCTCCTGTTCTATGTCGATCCTGCCGGAGATTTCGAGACCAAGAACCGCCCCTTCGGATTGTGGAAGCACAGTGTACATGTCGTGGCCCTTTCGTCTCGAGAGTGATCATTTCCCAATCAAAAGGGATACTCGATTTGTCCGATGACACTACAACACCGGGTCGCCCGCAACTACGCGCCGGCCCGTGCCATTTCGTCGCGAACAATCCTGCGCAATGCGTCGATCGGCTGCAGCTTGTCGGCCTGTTCAAAGTGCCAGAACGTCCAGCCATTGCAGGCGTCGAGCCCCTGAACCTTCGCACCGAGCCGATGGATCGACCCGGAATCATTGCCGCTGGCCAATGTCCCGTCAGCGCGGACGATGGCGCTGTAGCGGCGTTTGGAGCAATGGAGCCTCGTTCCCGGTTTCAGCAGTCCGGAATCGATCAGAACATTGAATGCGACACGCGGCTCGGCCTTCTTTCCCGTCATGACGGTCAGTTCGGCTTTGCCCAGCGGCGTCACGCCGGCAATGCGCTTCTGCGCGGCGTCGATGTAATCCTGCTCGCGCTCGATACCAACGAAATGCCTTCCGAGGCGTTTTGCCACCGCTCCCGTTGTGCCGGAGCCGAAGAACGGGTCGAGCACGACATCACCGGGCTTGGATGATGACATCAATACACGCGCAAGAAGCGCTTCCGGTTTTTGTGTCGGATGGATCTTCTTGCCATCGTCGCCTTTCAGGCGCTCTCCCCCGCTGCAGATCGGGAACAGCCAGTCGGAGCGCATCTGCACGTCCTCATTGGCCGCTTTCATGGCTTCATAGTTGAAAGTGTAGCCCTTTGCATTTTGACCAAGGCTCGCCCAGATCATTGTCTCGTGGGCATTTTGGAACCGGCGGCCGCGGAAATTCGGCATCGGGTTCGTCTTGCGCCAGACGATGTCATTGAGGATCCAGAAATTGAGGTCCTGGAGAACCGTGCCGACGCGGAAGATGTTGTGATAGGAGCCGATGACCCAGATCGTCCCTGACGGTTTCAGAACGCGCCGGCAGGCGAGCAGCCACGCGCGGGTAAAGGCGTCATAGGCCTGGAAGGAATCGAATTGGTCCCATGAATTGTCGACGGCATCCACCTTCGAATGATCCGGACGATGCAGGTCCCCGCCCAGCTGCAGATTGTAAGGCGGGTCGGCAAAAATCACGTCGACCGATTTTTCCGGCAGCGCTTCCAGCGCGGCCACGCAATCACCCTTGATAATGGTGTCGATAATTGAGGATGCGTGCGCCTGTGGTGCACGTTTGAAGTCGGCAAGGGAAAGAACAGACATTTTATACCCGAATACACTTACTCGAAGAACTCGGGCCATGGTGAATCAATATGGTTATCAAATTGACAACATCGGACAGAAAGACATGGCTGAAAGCGTATCGCCATTGTGCTCGACCGACCGTTGGTGTATCAGCGCGGCTTGTCTTCTTCCCAGTATCAGGACCAGTTAATGACAGGCTTCGACCTCATCATATTCGATTGCGACGGCGTCATTGTCGATTCGGAGATCATCGCGGCGCAGCAGGAGGCCAAACTGCTGACCGATGCCGGATATCCTATCGATGCTCTGGATCTTGCAGAACGCTTTTCGGGAATGAGCTGGAAGGAAATCCTGCTGGCGATCGAGAAGGAAGCCGATATTCCCCTGCAGGCAAACCTTCTTGAAAAATCCGAAAAACTGGTCGATGCGAAGCTGGCCAAGAGCGTCAGGGGCATTGCCGGCGTCAGGCAGGCTGCCGGCAGGATCAACCTGCCGCGCTGCATCTGCTCGAATTCCAAGCAGCACAGAATAACGGCCATGCTGAAAAGGACCGGTTATCTGGACCTTTTCGCGCCGCATATCTTCTCTGCTGAAGATATCGGCGATCAGCGTCCGAAACCCGCACCGGATGTATTTTTACATGCTGCCAAGCAAATGAACGTCGAGGCGGGCCGGACAATCGTGCTTGAGGATTCCGTCCACGGCGTTGAAGGCGCACGGGCCGCTGGCATGCGTGTTGTCGGTTTCACGGGTGCGTCGCACACCTTTCCGTCGCACGCCGACCGGTTGACCGAAGCGGGCGCTGAAACGGTGATCAACCGCATGGCAGATCTGCCCGCTACCGTAGATGCGCTGTCCGAGTGGTCGGAATTCCTATAGATAGGCGCATACAGCCGTACTTCCGGCCCCATATGCACTATTTCGCCGTGTCAAAAATGAGGATGACATAGGCTGCAAACAACGCCAGGTGGACTGCCCCTTGCAGGGCGTGCGTGCGCTTGCTGATAAATGTAACCAGGCTGACGACGAGCGTGGCTGCCAGCAACACTATTTCCGTCGGCTCCAGTCCGAGTTCGACCGGCTCGCCTATGCTCCAGCCGATGATTAAAACTGTGGGGATGGTCAGACCCATTGTCGAAAGCGCCGAGCCGAGACAAATATTGACCGATCGCTGCAGCTGGTTGTCACGGGCAGAACGGATCGCGCTCAAAGCCTCTGGGGTCAGAATAAGGGCCGCGATGAGAAAGCCGCCAAAAGCAAGCGGCGCACCAAGCGCTTCGATACCGAAGTCGACATATACTGCCAGTTTCTTGGACAGAAGCACGATCGGAAGCAGCGCGGCCAACAGACCGACGGCATGGAAGGGAACGGTTCGCACTCCAGTCACATGATGACCGGTTTCCTCTTCCGTATCGGCAACACCGGCTGCCGGCTGGTGTGTGAATATGTCGCTGTGGGTGACCGTTTGGACGGCCAGAAATATCCCGTAGAGCAGCACCGACATGACGATCAGAAACACCGACATGAGACCCGAGAGCTCACCTCCCGGGGCAGATTCCGTGAAGCGCGGCAATACCAGCCCCAGCAGGGCAAACGGCATCAGCACGGCAATGTAAGCGCTGGCTCCTTGCAGATTATATTCCTGCAGCCGGTGCCTTAGCCCGCCAAACACGAGACTCAGTCCGACAAGCCCGTTCAGTACAATCATGATGATTGAAAGCATCGTATCGCGTGCAAGTGTAGGTTTGTCAGCCCCTGCGATCATGATTGCCGCAATAAGGGCGACCTCAATTCCGATGACCGACAGCGTCAGGATAAGCGTTCCGTAGGGTTCACCGAGCAGCGACGCCAGGCACTCCGCATGCCGGACCACACTAAATGCAGCCCACAACATCACCAGAAACAGCCCGGCCAACAACAGCATCGACATCGTCGAGCCAACTTGTGCCGGGTTCAGCGCATCACCAAACACGGTAAAAAATATCAGGACTACAAATGCCCCGAGCGTTGCTGCTTCCTTGCGGTAAACATCCATTTTCAATCCGGCACTCGGCCCCTCTTCTTGGTCCGCGTCCTTAAGCAACTGATTTCAATCGGAATTGAAATTTACACCGCCGGATTGGTTTTCCAAACGCCAGCCAAATCGGTGCCGGTCCTTCATTCCGGAATATGGACGCCGAGACCGACCTTTTTGCGCCCCATGACTACTGAGGTGCGGAACCGGCGAACATTTGCGCTTTCGAAAAACAGGCGATGGGTCAGGGCTTCAAAGTCCTCCATGTCCTGTGCGGTACAAATAAGACAGAAGTCTGCGCCACCGGTCACGTAGTAACATTGCTGCACATGGGGTTCCGCCTCCGCGCGCCGGGTAAAGGTCTCGATCTGATCCAGCCGCTCGTGCTCCAACTCAACCATGACGACGAAAGTCATGGCCTGCCCCACCTTGGCCGGGTTCAACACCGCAATTTCTGCCGTAATCACGCCATCATCACGCAGTCGTCTCACGCGACGCTGAACCGATGCAACCGACAGGCCGGTGTCCGCTGCCAGGCTTTCAAGACCAATGCGGGCATTTTTCTGAAGCGTGTTCAATATCAGACGATCACATGCATCAAGCGTCATAATTAACGCACTCTCTGCTCTTTTATAGAGAATATTTTTCATATTATGACTGTTTGTTGCGCAAGATCAATCAGACCAAGCTGCTAAATTGTCGCCATGACCCAATATACAATTCTCGATCCCCGCAAACCGGCAGCGCTGCTTGAAGCATGCCCTGCTTACCAGCCCTCTCCACTTGATGTCGTCGACCTCAACGGTCAACGCATCCTGGTCAAGGACGAAACGGCTCGGATGGGCCTTGGAGCCTTCAAGGCGCTCGGCGGCGTCTACGCAGTGGCACAGCTGATTTCCGGAGCAGTTGGGCGCAATCTCTCCGCTGACGAATTCCAAAGCACGGCTGTCCGGAATGCGGCAAAGGCCATGACATTCGTTTGCGCAAGTGCCGGCAATCACGGAATGGCGGTTGCCGCGGGCGCCACTCTCTTCGGCGCAAAGGCCAGAATCCACCTGGCTGACACAGTGCCCGAGGATTTTGCCAGACGTCTTCGCGCAAAGGGCGCAGAGGTGGTCCGATCCGGCGCAAGCTACGAGGACAGCATCGCCGCCGCAATCAAGGATGCGGAGAATACCGGCGCAATACATCTCGCAGACGGATCGTGGCCCGGCTATACCGAGCCGCCGCGCCTTGTCATGGAAGGTTACACCGTCCTTGCAGAGGAACTGCGCCGGACATTTGAAAAGACCGGTAACTGGCCAAGCCATGTGTATTTGCAGGCCGGCGTGGGCGGGCTGGCCGCAGCGATCGCATCCATGATCAGGCGGAACTGGGCTGTCCAGCCGGAAATTATCGTTGTGGAGCCAGACGCCGCCCCCTGCCTCGGCGAAAGTGTGCGGGCCGGACGGATGACGACAGTCGAGGGGCCGGTCTCGAATATGGGCCGGCTGGACTGCAAGGCGCCCTCGATGCTGGCCTTTGACATTTTGCGGCAAACTGCCGATCATTTCGTCACCGTCTCGGACGAAGCGGCGGCAGATGCCGTCAGCGTGGCAAGCGACCTTGGCTATCACTCAACGCCATCCGGGGTTGCCGGGCTTGCGGCTCTACTTGCCGATGTTCCGCGTGACAGACCGCTCATTATATTTTCCGAAGGTGCCGTAGCCGATGCTTGATTTGACTGCTTTTCGCAGGGACCTGCACAGCCATCCGGAAACCGGCTTTGATGTCGGCCGCACCGCGGGCAAAGTTGCCGAGGTGTTGAAATCTGCGGGGCTGGAGGTAACCGAAGGCATCGGCGGTTCGGGCGTGGTGGCGACTTTGCGGCGCGGCTCGGATGATCAGGCCATAGGCTTGCGGGCGGATATGGATGCGCTGCCGATCAATGAAGCAAACATATTCGAGCATCGCTCGACGACCCCGGGCAAATTTCACGGCTGCGGGCATGACGGCCACACGACCATGCTGATCGGCGCGGCACTGGAACTGGTTGCGGACAATACGCTCGACCGCACGGTTCACTTCATCTTTCAACCCGATGAAGAAAACGGTCTGGGCGCCAAGGCAATGATCGAAGACGGGTTGTTCGATCGCTTTCCGATGAAGGCGATTTTCGGCATGCACAATTTGCCGGGCATGCCGGTTGGACATTTCGCAACCCAGGCCGGTCCATTTTGCGCATTCGAAGACAATTTCGAGATCCACATCAAGGGTGTGGGCGGGCATGCTTCCATGCCGGAGATCGGCGTCGATCCGATCGTGCTGGGATCGGCCATAGTGCTGCAACTGCAGACCATCGTGTCGCGCAGCATTTCCGCGAAAGACCACGCCGTGTTGTCGGTGACCGGATTCGAAACGGACGGCGCAAGGAATATTCTCGCCAGCAATGTCGAGATATCCGGAGATTGCAGGGGGTTCAGCGATACGGTTTCCAGCCGCATCGAATCCCGAATGCGTGAGATTGCATCAGGCATGGCCAAGGCGCAGGGCGCAGAGGCCACGGTGGATTACTCGACATCGTTTCGTCCGCTGACAAACGACCCTGAAAACACCGAACTGGCCATCCGTGCCGCCGCATCTATCGGCCCTGTGAATGACACCTATGGCAGAGTTGGATTTTCGGAGGATTTCGCGGAGTTTCTTACGGTGCGCCCCGGCGCATTTGTTCTTATGGGAAACGGGACCGACGGCCCCAACGCGATGCCGTTGCACAATCCAGGCTATGATTTCAACGACCAGGCAACCCGATGCGGGATTGACTACTGGAAGGCTCTTGCCAAGGTGGCATAGATTCACCCGACGGGCCCGCTGCCCTCAACCGTGAAGACAGCGCTTTCACAGCAGATTACCCTCTGTCGTATGGGCCTTCGTCAAATCCGATAAAAATCCGCACCGACCGGGACGCGCTGATCGGAATATTCACATTCGGATCATTGAACAGGAATTGCGTCGTCGGTGTTCCGTCGGGCAGCGTCGTCTCAAATTGCGTCAGTTCGGAATAAAGAACCTTGTTGGTTCCCTTTTCCACGACTGCCACCCGGATCGGCATTTTGACCGGTCCGGATTTTCCGGCCGGCCCTGCAGCGGCACGGCCGGCCGCCAGCACCTGAATGGTCATCTGGTCACCCGTCACACTGCATTGGCGCGTGGTGTCTGCAATGGCCGCCTGATAGAGGATCTTCGACGGATCGTCCTCGCCGCCGCGGGCGTATTTTCTGAAGTAGGACGTGCCATCACGCAATATGATTGGCGGGCATGTCCCCTGTACGACCTTGCTGCCGAGAACCGGGTCGACATTGGCCTCCTGCCCGCCCTGGCCAGGTTTCAACCCACCAAGGCCGGATGAATTGCACCCCGCAACAAGGGCTGCAATCAACATGAAAATAAACAAACGAACCGAATTTAACGACACGACTTCCCGTCCCTCTCGAATGCAAATGACCAGACAGGCTTAAAAACCAAGCTGGACCATATTGTGGTAGCCGAATTTCTGGTCTTTAACGAGTCTTTTCAATGTTCTATACCAGCGCATTATTTCTTCACAACACCTTCCGCAATGCCGCGGATGAAAGCTGACAGGATTTGGCCATTGCAGTACATCTCTACAAGAGGTGAAGCCCCGAAACTCGGCTTCAGTGATGCGCTTTTAACTGGACTTGCCCGCGACGGCGGCCTTTATGTCCCGGCCGAATGGCCTCAACTGACAAAAGGGGACATCCGGTCGCTGCGCGGAAAATCCTATCAGGATATCGCTTTTGCCGTCCTTTACCCCTTTGTGGAAGGCGAAATATCAGCGGAAGACTTTCGCGCAATGATCGATGCGGCATACGCCACGTTTCGGCACCCGGCGATCGTTCCGCTGGTTCAGACCGGTGACAACAGCTTCATCATGGAACTGTTCCACGGGCCCACGCTGGCGTTCAAGGACGTCGCCATGCAGTTGCTCGCCCGCCTCATGGACCACGTTTTGAAGGAGCGCGGCGAGCGCGCGACCATTGTCGGCGCAACGTCGGGAGATACCGGCGGCGCCGCCATCGACGCATTTGCCGGGCGTGACAACACGGATATCTTCATTCTCTTTCCGCATCAGCGGGTATCGCCGGTACAGCAGCGGCAAATGACCACATCGGGTGCGGCCAATGTGAAGGCCATTGCCGTCGAAGGCAATTTCGACGACTGCCAGAACCTCGTCAAAGCGATGTTCAACGATATCGCCTTTCGCGACCGGGTACGGCTCTCGGGCGTCAATTCGATCAACTGGGCGCGCATCATGGCGCAGATCGTCTATTACTTCACCTGCGCAATTTCGCTGGGCGCACCGGACCGGAAGGTTTCCTTCACGGTTCCGACAGGAAATTTCGGCGACATTTTTGCAGGCTATTGCGCCAAGCGCATGGGATTGCCGATCGCAAATCTGGTTGTCGCGACAAACGACAACGACATCCTTGCCCGCACGCTGCGCAGCGGCCGTTACGAAATGCGCGATGTCGTTGCAACGACATCTCCTTCCATGGATATTCAGATCTCTTCGAACTTCGAACGGCTGCTGTTCGACGCCTTTGACCGCGACAGCAGCAAGGTCCGTCAGTGCATGTCGGGACTTTCCCAATCGGGCGCGTTCACCATCGCGCCAGAGGCACTGAAAGCGATAAAAAGGGAATTTGCGGCCGGCAAGGCAACGCAGAAACAGGCGGCTGAGGCGATCAAGGACATGTTGGCGCAAACGGGGTATCTTCTCGATCCGCACACCGCCACCGGAATTCACGTTTCGCGGCGGTTCGAAAAGCCGCGCGCACCCATGGTCACACTGGCAACCGCGCATCCGGCCAAGTTCCCCGATGCAGTTAAATCGGCCTGCGGTATTGACCCAGCACTCCCGTCGTGGCTCTCTGATCTGATGGATCGGGAGGAGACATTTGAGATACTGCAGCCGGATCTCGACACGGTCGAGGCCTTCATTGCCCGAAATGCGCGTGCTGCGGACTGAAATCGGAATGAAATATGACCGTTGAGTGTACCCGTCTTCCAAGCGGGTTGACTGTAGTAACCGAAAACATGCCCCACTTGGAGAGTGTTGCTCTCGGCGTTTGGATCAAGTCCGGTTCCAGGGACGAAACGACCAGCGAGCACGGTATCGCCCACCTCCTTGAACATATGGCCTTCAAGGGCACGGTGAAGCGATCCGCGCGTCAGATCGCCGAGGAAATCGAAAATGTAGGTGGTGAGGTCAACGCCGCGACATCCGTCGAAACAACCTCCTATTACGCCCGCCTGCTTAAGGACCATGTGCCGCTGGCCATCGATATCCTCGCAGATATCCTGACCAACTCGGTTCTTGATGAAACGGAGCTTCACCGCGAAAAACACGTGATTCTGCAGGAAATCGGTGCGGCGATGGACACGCCCGACGATGTGGTGTTCGACAAATTCTCCTCGACCGCGTTTCGCGACCAGACGATCGGCCGATCGATCCTCGGCACACCGGAAACCGTTCAATCCTTCACGCCGGACCAGATCCGCCAATACCTCAACCGGAATTACACAGCCGACAAGATGATCATTGTCGCAGCCGGTGCGGTGGAGCATGAGGCGCTGGTGCGGCTTGTCGAAGACCGTTTTTCCGGCATCAAGTCAGTGGCCGAGACCAAATCCGAGGCACCGGAAGCGCAATATACCGGCGGCGAATACCGTGAAAAGCGCGACCTTATGGACGTGCAACTGCTGATCGGATTTGAAGGGCGCGCCTATCACGCGCGGGACTTCTATGCTTCGCAGATTCTGGCCAACGTGCTGGGCGGCGGCATGTCATCGCGGCTCTTCCAGGAAGTGCGCGAGCATCGCGGCCTTTGTTATTCGGTCTACGCCCTGCACTGGGGTTTCTCCGATAGCGGTGTCTTCGGCATCCATGCCGCCACCGGTCAGGAAGACATTCCCGAACTCATCCCGGTAATTCTGGATGAATTGCGCAAAGTGGCGGACAATGTGGATCCTTCTGAAATCGAGCGTGCCCGTGCACAGTTCCGCGCGGGTCTGCTGATGGCCCATGAAAGCCCGGCGGCCAGGGCCAGCCAGATCGCCAGGCAGATGCTGCTTTACGGGCGGCCGATCCCCACCGACGAGCTGATGGAGCGGCTTTCCAACATAACGCCGCAGCGTCTGACGGACCTTTCCGGCAGGTTGTTTTTCGACACGCCTGTCACGCTGTCGGCCGTGGGGCCGCTCGACAATCTGATGTCGCTTGAGGACATCGGCTCAGGCCTTTCGGCGGGCGGCGTTCGCCGGGCGGCTGCCGGATAAAGCACGTGACGCCGCTTCGTTTCCTTTCAAGGCGCGAAGCAGCGCTACGCATAGACGGCGAAGGCGTCTACCTTCGATTTCCATCACGCCGCGATTTCGAAATGTGGTCAAAAGTGCGCGCCTCAAGCCGCCGCTTTCTGGAACCGTGGGAGCCCACCTGGTCCCGCGATGACCTGACCAAGAGATCATTCCTCAGACGCATTGAGCGGTACGAACTCGACTACCGGGAAGGCAGGGCTGTGCCGTTGTTTCTGTTTTTGTCCGGAGAAGACCAACTCGTGGGCGGGCTGAATATCGGCAATATCCGCCGCGCCGCCGCCCAAAGCTGTATGATCGGGTACTGGATGTCCGAAAACAGCGCCGGAAAGGGCCTCATGCTGGCCGGCCTCAAAGCGGCAATTCCCTACATCTTCCAGACGTTGCGGTTGCACAGAATAGAAGCTGCCTGTATTCCCGATAACAATCGTTCTGTTCGGCTCCTTGAAAAGGCCAACTTTCGATATGAAGGCTATCTGCGAGGCTATCTGAAGATCAATGGCGAGTGGCGCGATCATCATCTTTATGCACTGCTGGCCTCCGACTGGGGGAAAGATGGTCAACAACAAAATATTTCAGAAAAAAATACCGGATCGTAATTAACTTGATGTGTGGTCAGATCGTTCGGATAACTCAAAACATGCGGCGCACAATCCTGGGGATCTGCACCCTTCTGGCACTCATGCTGTCCGTCATGTCCGCATATTCAGCGGAAACGGTCAAAATATCGCGTGACGACACCGCGCTCGACCTGACGGCAACGACAGATGTTCACACCCAGCGCGGCAACGCGTTCCAGACATCAACCGCGCCGGATGCGGATGGCATTGTGCGCCGTATCGAAGTTCGCGCAAGTTCCGACCGCCACAGCGGCGACTGGGCCGAGTTCTCGCTGGCAAATGTCTCCGATCAACAGATCGACCGCCTGATCGTTGCACCGCATTTCCGGTTGGCGGGATCCGGGCTTTTCTGGCCTGATCTTGGCTCCGAGCGGATCGTATCGATCACGCCAAGTGAGGGATTTGCGCTGGATCGCGTTCCCAGCGACGAAGCGGATGTGTTTCACATAACGCTGAACCCCGGCGCTATCGTAACATTTGTCGCCGAACTGTCCTCTCCGGACCTGCCGCAGCTTTATCTGTGGGAGCCCGAAGCCTACAAGGACACCATCAATTCCTTCACGCTTTACAAGGGCATTGTGCTCGGGATTGCCGGACTTCTGGCAGTGTTCCTGACCATCTTGTTCGTCGTCAAGGGAACGTCGGTGCTGCCTGCAACAGCGGCTCTGGCTTGGGCGGTGCTTGCCTATATCTGCGTGGATTTCGGTTTCCTTTCGAAGCTTGTCCAGACCACGCCGACCGATGAGCGCATCTGGCGCGCCGGCACCGAAATCACCCTTGCGGCGGGGCTGGTGATTTTCCTTTTCACCTACCTCAACCTTAACCGCTGGCACACCAATTTGAGCTTTGCGACACTGGCATGGATCGTTGGGCTTGGCATTCTGTCCGCCTTTGCGGTCTATGACCCGGTGATTGCGACCGGCATTGCCCGCTTCTCCTTCGCCGCAACGGTGATCGCCGGAACCGGCCTGATCGCCTATCTCGGCCTCAGCCGCTTCGACCGGGCGATTATGCTGATACCCACCTGGGTTCTGATCATATGCTGGTTGTTCGGCGCCTGGCTGACCGTAACGGGGCAGCTTTCAAACGACATCGTCCAGCCGGCGCTCGGCGGAGGGCTTGTGCTTATCGTGCTTCTCATCGGCTTTACGGTGATGCAGCACGCCTTTGCGGGCGGAGGCGCGCACCAGGGCCTCTTCAGCGATCTGGAACGCCAGTCATTGGCCTTGACGGGTTCCGGAGACATCGTCTGGGACTGGGATGTATCGCGTGACCGTATCGTTACCATGCCGGATGTCAGCCGCCAGCTCGGCCTTTCCCCCGGAAGCCTTTTCGGTCCGGCGCGCAACTGGCTGCCGCGCATTCATCCGGACGACCGTGACCGGTTCCGCACCACACTGGATGTGGTGCTTGAACACCGGCGCGGCCGCCTGAACCACCAGTTCCGTATCCGCGCCGAAGATGGCCACTATCATTGGCTGGCGTTGCGCGCGCGGCCGGTCGTAGGTTCGGACGGCGAGGTGATCAGGTGCGTGGGCACGCTGATCGACGTAACCGAGCAGAAAAGCTCGGAGGAACGGCTGCTGCATGATGCCGTGCACGATAACCTGACGGGACTGCCCAACCGCGAACTCTTTGTCGACCGGCTGGATGCGATCATTGCACTGGCGAGCGCCGAGGATTCGGTGCGTCCGACAATCTTTGCCATCGACATCGACCGCTTCAAGCAGGTCAATGACGAACTCGGTATATCGGCTGGCGACACTATTCTCCTGACCATCGCACGGCGGCTGAAACGCCTGCTCAAGCCGCAGGACACACTGGCGCGTATCAGCGGCGATCAGTTCGGCCTCATCCTGCTTTCAGAACAGGAGCCGTCGAAGGTCGCGGCCTTTGCAGAAAATATCAACAAGGCGATCATGGTTCCGATTAATTTCGGCCAGAAGGAAATCATCCTGACCGCTTCGATCGGGCTCGTAACATGGGTCGACGAAATGGCTTCGCCGCTCGAACTCGTCAAGGACGCCGAGCTTGCGATGTATCAGGCCAAGCGCGTCGGCGGCAACCGGATCGAACCCTACCGCCCCGCCTTCCGGGCGGCCGGAGCGGACAAACTGCAGATCGAATCGGATTTGCGGCGGGCGCTGGAACGCAACGAACTGACGATGGTCTACCAGCCGATCGTCGATATCGAGAGCGCCGAGATCGGCGGTTTCGAGGCGCTGATGCGGTGGGAACACCCGCGCAAGGGCAATATTCCGCCGTCTGAATTCATTCCTATTGCGGAAAGTTCCGACCTGATTGTCGACCTTGGCATGTACGCGCTCCAGCAGGCCTGCGAGGACATCGCATCATGGTATCGCGCCCTGGGGCAGATCCCGGTCTTCATGTCGGTGAACCTTTCCAGCGCGCAATTGCTGCGCAACGATCTCTATAATGACATCCGGTCGGTACTGACCAAAACCGGCTGCAAGCCGTCGATGATCAAGATGGAGTTGACCGAATCCGTCGTCATGCACAATCCTGAGCAGGCTGCGCGGGTGCTGGCACGGCTGAAGGATCTGGGGCTGCAACTGGCGCTGGACGATTTCGGCACCGGCCATTCGTCGCTCTCCTATCTCACCCGCTTTCCGTTCGACACGATCAAGATCGACCAGTCGCTGGTGCGCGCGACCAACGAGAAACAGCTTGTATTGCTGCGCTCCATCATTGCCATGGCACGCGATCTGGAGATGGACATTGTCGCCGAAGGGGTGGAAACAGAAGAGGACGCGGAGGAACTGGCGGAACTCGGTTGCGAATATGCCCAAAGCTTCCTGTTCGGCCCTCCGATCGGCGCCAATTCAGTTCTTAAACTGCTTCGTGAGCATTTTCCGCTCATGTAGTTGCAAATAAACGGTTTTCATTATCAGCGTACCGGACTCAAGCGGTGCCTGCCGATGCAAGGCGCGCAAACGGCGTGGTTTTCAAATCCGTGGGACCGTCGAACAGAATCAGAAATGGTTCAGGCCTGGCCGCACTCGCTGGAGAGCATGGCCGGGTCTATGCCGATTGAGGCAAAGACGCGCTCATACTTATCGTCAAGCACATCGTCAAATATGATGTTTTCAATCGCCGGGCAGGTCAGCCATCCATTGGCGCTGACCTCGTCCTCAAGCTGCCCGGCGCCCCAGCCTGAATAACCAAGCATCATGGTCGCCCTTTTGGGGCCCCTGCCCTTGGTGATGGCGCGTAATATATCGACCGTTGCCGTAAGGGACAGGTCTTCCGAGATCGGCAGAGTGGCATCGCTGCGATAATCTTCCGAATGGAGGACAAATCCCCTTCCCGTGTCCACGGGACCGCCCATTTGTACATTCAGTTCAATGGCGGACGCGGGAAGTGTTGCGACCTCCTCCTGCTCAATCAGTTCGAGCTGCACCATCAGTTCGCTGAACGAGATCGATTGCGGTCGATTGAGGATAAAGCCAACCGCACCGCTGTCGGTATGGGCGCAGATGTAGATTACCGTGCGGGAAAAGTTGGTGTCGTCCAACCCCGGCATGGCGAGCAGGAACTGCCCGTCAAAACATCCGCGTTCTCCACTGCCCAACAGATTTTCGTGCAGGATATCCATAGGGCAGCTTAACGCATAAGCCGGTTAAATTGAAACAGCGCATGAGGGGAATATGCCCTTTGATATTGCTGTTCGCGACAAATGGCTCAATAGTCCACAACCGGACCGGCGATCACGGAAAAGCTGTAATATACTGGTAGCGCGGGCTTTTCGATCACCGGAATATGATTGAGACTGCGCTGCTCGTTACTGGCATCACCTGGCCACGACGTTTAGATTGCCGCCATGATCAAATACTGTTTCACAACATATTATGCCCGATCCGCCACTTTTGCGCTGGTTGTGGCCGGCATTTTTCTTACACCAGCCGGCACCGAAGCGGCATCGAGCGACTGGGTGGAGACCGATGGCGGCAGAATTCGCATATCGGCGCTGCCGCCGTCGGAAGACGGCAGCATTCAAGCCGTCCTGGATGTCGAACTGCTGCCCGGCTGGAAGACATATTGGCGCGATCCGGGCGAAGCCGGCGTCCCACCGTCGTTCCGGGTGGAGCGCAGCGACAACATTGCTTCCGCCGAAATCCATTTTCCGCCTCCTGAACGTATTCGCGACGACTATTCGGTCTGGGCCGGATACAATTATCCGGTCGTCTTTCCGATCACGTTGCAGCAGGCAACGCCCGGAAAATCCAGTGTCCTGGAAGCGGACGTGTTTCTCGGCATCTGTAAAAGCATCTGCATACCGTTCCAGACCAGCTTTTCCCTGGAAATCGATCCGGACAAACCGGCAAACTCATTCGAGAAACGCTTGGTAAAGAAGGCCTATCGGTCGCTTCCGGAAGAACCGGGAAACGGCTTCGAGATTGTCGAATCACGCGTAAACGATGACGGCGGCACGCTGGTGTTGTCTGTTGCGACGCCGCAGGAAAATGATGTCGGGGAGCTGTTTGTCACCGGCCCTCAAGGCTGGCGCTTTGACACGCCAAAGCTTGCCGGCCGCAAGAACAACGTCGCCACCTACCACGTATCTGCAAGCGGCATATCGGAGACTGACACCCTGTCCGGAAAGACAGTCCGCATCGTGGTCAAGGCAGCGGGCCGCTCCATGGAAACCGAGCTGGACCTGCCGTAGGCCCGTTCACCAATATTCAGTTTCAACACGGTCTGGACATAGTTGCCCGGTCTTCTATCTTTACGGTTGATTTGAGTGAATACATTTACACCATCCAATCGAATAACCAAGCAAACATGACACCCGGCCGGCTCCGCGCCGGGCAATCAGAGGGATAAAAGCATGACGATATCTGTTGGCGACAAGTTGCCAGAACTGACGTTGAAGGAATCCACCTCAGACGGCATGAACGAGGTCTCCACCGCAGATGTTTTCGGAGGCAAGAAGATTGTGCTGTTTGCGGTTCCGGGCGCATTCACCCCGACCTGCCACCTCAATCACCTGCCCGGATATCTGCAAAGCCGCGAGACCATTCTTGCCAAGGGTGTCGACGAGATTGCCGTCCTTTCCGTCAATGACGGATTTGTGATGAGCGCCTGGGCGGCCGCCACGGGCGGGGAAGGCAAGATTCGCTACCTTGCGGACTGGGATGCTGCGTTCACCAAGGCCATCGGCATGGATATGGACCTTTCGGCCGGAACGCTTGGCGTGCGCTCAAAGCGCTATTCGATGATCGTCGAGGACGGAACGGTGACAGCCCTGAACATCGAAGATACGCCGGGCGAAGCGGTCACATCCGGCGCTGCAGCGCTTATCGAGCAGCTTTAAAAGGCTCCATCGCGTGGCGGGCAAGTTCGTCCGCCCGCTCATTTTCCGGGTGGCCCGCGTGCCCCTTGACCCAGTGCCATGTCACGTCGTGCCGGTTGCGCGCCTCTTCGAGAGCCTGCCACAGTTCGACATTCTTTACCGGTTTTTTTGCCGCCGTCTTCCAGCCATTGCGCTTCCAGCCTTCGATCCAGCCGCCGATCCCGTCCTTTACGTATGACGAGTCGGTATAAAGGTCGACCTTGCAGGGCTGCGTCAGTGCATTCAGCGCTTCAATCGCAGCGGTCAGTTCCATCCTGTTATTGGTCGTGTCGGCTTCGCCTCCCGACATTTCCTTGTCAATCTTGCCGTAGCGCAGGATTGCGCCCCATCCGCCCGGTCCCGGATTTCCCGAACAGGCACCGTCGGTGAAAATATCAACGTGTTTCAATTCAGTTCATCTCGCTCTGACGCAGGCCATATTCGGTTGCCGAAGTTACCTTGCGGTGAAACCGCACGTAACGCAGATATTCCATCGGATCCTTCTTGACCACCATGGCGCCGTCCGGAACGGTCAGCCAGTCATAAAGCCGGGTGAGGAAAAACCGGATTGCCGAACCATGGGCAAGCACCGGAAGCGCATCGGCTTCCACCGCACTCAGCGGCCGCACAGATTCATATCCCGCCAGCAGCGCCATGCCCTTTGTGGCATTGAAGGCACCGTCCCGCTCAAAGCACCAGGCATTGAGACAGATCGCAACGTCATAGGCAAACATATCGTTGCAGGCAAAATAGAAATCGATCAGGCCGGAGAGTTTTTCACCGAGAAAAAATATGTTGTCCGGGAACAGGTCGGCGTGAATGACACCGGAGGGCAGCGCCTCGGGCCAGTTTTTCTCAAGGTTATCCAGATCCGTCTCGATTTCCGCGGCAAGTCCTGCTTCGACTTCGTCGGCACGGGCGGCCGACTGGTTCCAAAGCGGACGCCAACTGCTCACCGACAGCGCATTTTTTCGGGTCCTGGAAAAATCGCGGCCACAGATGTGAAACTGGGCAGCAGCCTTTCCGACCTCCCGGCAGTGCTGCGGCGTCGGGCGACGCGGCCACATGCCTTCAAGGAACGTAATGACAGCTGCCGGGCGGCCGGCCAGTTCGCCCAGCACGCCGCCGTCACGCCTATGTACCGGCAGCGGACAGTTCAATCCCTTATCGGCCAGATGCTCCATCAGGCTGAGGAAAAACGGCAGGTCGTTCCGCTCCACGCGCTTTTCATAGAGCGTCAGGATGTAGGAGCCCATGCTGGTGTGGAGCAAAAAATTGGAGTTCTCAACGCCTTCCGCAATGCCCTTGTAGGACAAGAGCTCCCCAAGATCATAGGGCTCAAGAAAATCGCGAAGCTCGGCTTCCGTAATGTCGGTATAGACTGCCAAATTTCAGCCTTTCAGAATCGCAATCAAGTGGCCCGACCTATGATCTAACCGCCCGCGTGCCCGTTGACAAATGCCATATCCGCCACGGTCAGTTCAGCATCACGCAAGTCGCGCATGACAGGAAAGTTCTCATCTTCCACGGCAGTTTCGGCTAGCTCGACGCTGACGTCGAATTTCTCACCGAACGCATCGATAATCTCGTCGACGATTATCTCCGGTGCCGATGCGCCTGCGGACAACCCGATTATGCGCGTGGTTTCACCGTCGATGTCATCCCATGGCAATTCCGCCGCTCTTTGGACAAGGCGCGACCTTTGCGCACCGGCGCGCGAGGCCACTTCCACAAGACGCCTTGAGTTCGATGAGTTGGGCGCTCCGACGACAAGAAAGAAATCGCAACCCGGCGCCGCGGCCTTGACCGCCTCCTGACGGTTGGTCGTGGCATAGCAGATGGATTCAGCTGCGGGTGCCGTCATATTGGGAAACCGTGCCTGCAGAACTTCGATAATTCCGGCCGTATCCTCGACCGAAAGTGTCGTCTGAGTGACGAAACCGAGATTATCGGGGTCCGCTGGCGCATAGTTGCGCGCATCTTCAACTGTCTCAACCAGGCTGACCGCCCCATCCGGCAACTGTCCCATCGTGCCGATAACTTCCGGGTGGCCGGCATGGCCGATCAAAATGACGTGGCGGCCGAGGCGCTGGTGACGCATGGCCTGCTTGTGAACCTTGGAAACCAGTGGACAGGTCGCATCGAGAAAAAAGAGGTTACGGGCGACGGCATCCGCGGGAACCGACTTGGGTACACCATGGGCGGAAAATATGACCGGTTGCTCGTGATGCTCGGCCGGAATCTCGTCGAGCTCCTCGACAAAGACGGCGCCGCGCGACTGAAGTCCCTCGACCACGTAGCGGTTGTGCACGATCTCATGACGGACATAGACCGGCGCACCGTATTTTTTCAGTGCCAGAACGACGATCTGAATGGCGCGGTCGACACCGGCGCAAAATCCGCGCGGGCCGCACAGCCGGATTGTCAAAGGTGGCTTTACTTCAGTTGTCATCGCACTTTCCGAAATAGCTCGCCGACCTTGTAGAGCAAGTTCTGACTTTAAGGAACACCTGTGTTTCGGCGATCAGCGCCGCCGAATTGCACGCCATAGGTAAAAGCCGGTCACAACCACCAGAGCCGCGGCCAGGCCAAACCATGTGACCGCGTATTGCAGGTGGTTGTTGGGCAGTGAAACACGGGTGACGCCTCCTACCGGACCTGCCGAAACATTGCCGTTGGTCGTTGCAACATCGACAAAAAACGGAACCAGGTCCTGATCATCCAACTCCATTGCCGTTGCCATGCCGGCAAAGTCCTTCCAGTACCAAATGCGATCACCCGGTGCATTGTCCGGAACCAGATCACCGGGCTTTTCGACTAATGGATTGCGGGCAAGGCCGATTATGGCAACCGTATCGGGGGTCTGCTCCCAGGGACGGGCGGAAGGCTCCTTCATGTCGTAGGCAACAAAGCCGCGATTGACGATGATCTTGCGGCCATCGGCAAGCACAAACGGCGTATAGACATACCAGCCCGACTGCCCGTCATGTGTGGCAAGGAAATGCTGTTCCCTGTCGTGGAGAAAAGTGCCTTCGAACCCGACCGGAAGATAGTCGACATCGCCCGATTGCCGCCAGACGGCCATGACTTCGTCGACATTGACGGGCGCCTGTTCCATGCGGTTTTCAATGGTGGCGATCAGGTCTTCTTTCCATTGCAGCCGCTGAACCTGCCAGTTGCCAAGCAACAACAAAAGGGCAAGTGCCGGCAGAACGAACGTTATCAGGACCAGTGCCGAGCGGATGCCTTTCGATGTTTCACGAGCCTGCTCCGGTTCAGCGCCACTGCCCTTGGTCGTCTCAGCCATTGTCCAGTTCGCCCTCATGCGCATTGTTCTTGAACTGCAGATTGATCAGCACACCCTTCAGGGCGCGCAACAGCCACAGGCAGAGGCCAAGGCTCAGGGGAATCCACAACACAAGATGCAGCCACAGGGGCGGTCCGTAATTGACCTCAAGCCAGAGGGCAAGGCCCACCACCAGAAAACCGATCAGGAGAATGACAAACACCGCCGGTCCATCGCCGGCATCGGCAAAGCCGTAGTCGAGCCCGCAATTCGTGCACGATTTTTGAGGAGTGAGATAACCGTCGAACAGCTTTCCTTCGCCGCAACGCGGGCAGCGTCCTTTCATGCCGGAAGTAAAGGGATCAACCGGCGGATAAAGCGCCTTGTCGTTACCGCTCATGATCTCTTCTCCAAAGCAAGAGGGCGCCCGCCTGCAAGCGTTGCGCCCCCTCCAGATTGCGACAGGTATTTGACCCGGTCAGTGTGCCGCGATCGTTGCGCCCCACGATGCCCAGATGTAGATGCTGAAGAACAGGAACAGCCAGACAACGTCAACGAAATGCCAATACCAGGCAGCCGCTTCGAAACCGAAATGCTTCTGCGGCGTGAAATCGCCCGCGGTTGCCCGGATCAGGCACACGATCAGGAAGATCGTACCCACCAGAACGTGGAAACCGTGGAAGCCGGTCGCCATGAAGAAGGTGGCGCCGTAGATCGATTCCTTGAACGCAAATGGTGCGTGGATGTACTCATAGGCCTGCACGAAGGAGAACAGTGCACCGAGAGCGACTGTCAGAGCCAGGCCCGTGACCAGGCCCTTGCGGTTGCCGTGCAGCAGGGCGTGGTGAGCCCAGGTTACCGTCGTGCCAGACAGGAGCAGGATGATGGTGTTGTAGAGCGGCAGGTGCATCGGGTCGAGAACCTCGATGCCGACAGGCGGCCATACACCGCCCGTATGCTCGACACGGGCGACCTGCGCAGCCTCTCCTGCAAAGATCGCGGCATCAAAGAATGCCCAGAACCATGCAACGAAGAACATGACTTCAGAAGCAATGAACATCATCATGCCGTAGCGCAGATGCAGCGAGACAACGCGCGTATGATGTCCTTCGTGGCTTTCCTTGACGCAGTCGGACCACCAGCCGAACATCGTGTAGAGAACGATGACAAGGCCAATGAAGAACAGCCAGGGATTTGCAAGCTCGATACCGAACAGCTCCAGCGACCCGCCTGCCAGATAGCGCATGTAGGCAATACCGCCTATCGCCATGGTCAAAGCACCGATGGAGCCGATAAACGGCCACGGGCTTGGATCGATTATGTGGTAGTCATGGTGCTTTTGATGCGCATCAGCCATTTCAAAAATCCCCGAATTGCCTTTTCCTTGCGGCCACGGTCCCCCGCAGCATCGTTGCTATAGCCTGTCTTTCGTTTTCTCGTCGGCCCGGGCGGCCTTGGCCACCGGCTTTTCCTTTTCCAGCGGGAAGAACGTGTAAGACAGCGTTATGGTGTTGATACCCTTTGTTTCCTGCGCGTCGACGATTGCCGGATCGACGAAGAAGACCACCGGCATATCCAGGCTCTCGCCCGGCTGAAGTTCCGTCTCGGTAAAGCAGAAACATTCGACCTTGTTGAAATAGGCGCCTGCAGACTGCGGCGTGACATTGAACGTCGCCTGCCCGCCGCTCGCAACCTCGCCGGTGTTGGCCGCAAGGTAAGCGATTTGCGTGGTCTCTCCGATGCGCAATTCCACTTCGCGCTGAACGGGTTTGAATTCCCAGTTCATCCCGTCCGAAACGTTGGCGTCAAAACGCACCTTGATGGTGCGGTCGAGTATCTGATCGGAATACTGCTCGGCGCGCTGGGTAGTGCCGCCATAACCTGTCACCTGGCAAAACAGCTGATAGAGTGGAACGGCCGCGTAGGATACGCCGACCATGCCGACCACCACCCCCAGGCAGACGGCTAATACCCGCCAGTTGCCGGCAGGCTTTTTTGCAGTCGCATTTGTCCGTGGATCGCTCATCGCATTTCCCACTAAAGCGGCCGATCCAGAATGGCGGGGCCAAACTTGATGACGGTTGCGATATAGAAAAGAACCACCAGGGCAGCCAGCACCAGGGCAATTGCAATGGAACGGCGGCGGCGAGCCTTCTTCTGCTTGTCTGTCAGACTGACTTGTTCGATCATTGTCATGCTCCAAGGCTCGTCATCAGACCGTCGACAAGCAGCGTTGCGAACAGAGCGAAGAGATAGATCAGAGAAAAGCCGAACATTGATTTGGCGGGTTTCATCTTTTCATCGGCCGGGCTCATGCGCAGCACCCGGAACGCATACCAGACGAAGCCGATGCCAAGACCCGTTGCAAGCAGCCCGTAGGCAGCGCTGGCAAATCCCATCCAGTAAGGCAGCACGCCAACCAATGCGGTCACGATGGCATAAATGAATATCTGCCTCTTGGTCGACTCAACGCCGGCGACATTCGGCATCATCGGAATGCCGGCCTTGCCATAGTCGCCCTGCTTGAACAGCGCCAGTGCCCAGAAATGCGGCGGCGTCCAAAGGAAGATCATAAGGAACAGAACGAAGCTGTCCCAGGAGACGGAACCGGTAACACAGGCCCAGCCGATCATCGGCGGCAAAGCGCCTGCAGCACCGCCGATCACGATGTTCTGCGGCGTCGAACGCTTCAGCCACATCGTGTAGATGACCGCGTAGAAAAATATCGTGAAGGCGAGCAGTCCGGCTGAAAACCAGTTCACCAGAAGACCGAGCGTGATGACGGAAAATGCCGACAGGACCAGACCGAAGGTCAATGCTTCATCGCGTGTTACCCGGCCGGCCGGTATCGGCCGCGAGGCCGTCCGCGACATAACGGCGTCGATGTCGGCGTCGTACCACATATTCAGCGCCCCGGACGCACCTGCGCCGACGGCAATGCACAGGACAGCAACAGCCCCGATGAAGGGATGGATATTGCCCGGCGCGATGATCAGGCCGACAAAAGCGGTAAACACCACCAGCGACATGACACGCGGCTTCAAAAGCGCAAAATAGTCACGCGGATCGGCTTCGGAAAGACCGAGATCCGTTCCCTTTAGCGCTCCATGTTCGCCGGTTATTGCCATGTTACCCAGTTGCCTGTTTTCGATACGGGCCGGAGCCGCTGATGCGGCTCCAGATATTGGATTGCGCTATTTGATGCGCGGTAGCTGTTCCCACTGGTGGAACGGCGGCGGGGAGCTCAGCTTCCATTCAAGCGTCGTCGCGCCTTCGCCCCAGGGATTGTCTTCCGCTTTGCGCTTTTTGGCAAATGCCTCCCATACGCCGAACAGGAAGATCAGGACGCCGATGGCCGATATATAGGAGCCATAGGACGAAATTGCGTTCCAGCCGGCATAGGCATCCGGGTAGTCGATATAACGGCGCGGCATGCCTGCAAGGCCAAGGAAATGCTGCGGGAAGAACACAAGGTTCACGCCGATGAACATGACCCAGAAATGCGTCTTTGCCAGAATGGAGTTGTACATGTAGCCCGTCATTTTCGGGAACCAGTAGTACCAGGCCGCGAAAATGGCGAAGACTGCACCGAGCGACAGAACATAGTGGAAGTGGGCAACCACGTAGTAGGTGTCGTGCATGGCGCGGTCGAGACCGGCATTGGCCAGCTGCACACCGGTCACACCGCCGACGGTGAACAGGAAGATGAAGCCAAGCGCCCACAGCATCGGAGTGCGGATCGTCATCGAGCCGCCCCACATGGTGGCGATCCATGAGAAGATCTTCACTCCGGTCGGAACCGCGATGACCATGGTTGCGAACACGAAGTAGCGCTGTGCGTCGAGCGAAAGGCCGACGGTATACATGTGGTGCGCCCACACGATGAAGCCGACCGCACCGATGGCGACCATGGCATAGGCCATGCCGAGATAGCCGAAGACGGGTTTGCGCGAGAATGTCGCAACGATGTGGCTGATGATGCCGAAGCCCGGCAGGATCAGTATGTACACTTCCGGATGACCGAAGAACCAGAATAGGTGCTGGAACAGGATCGGGTCGCCGCCGCCTTCAGGCGTGAAGAACGACGTGCCGAAATTGCGGTCCGTCAGAAGCATGGTGATGCCGCCCGCCAGAACCGGCAACGACAGCAGCAGAAGGAAGGCTGTGATCAGCACCGACCAGGCGAAAAGCGGCATTTTGTGCAGCGTCATGCCCGGCGCGCGCATGTTGAAAATGGTGGTGATGAAGTTGATCGCACCGAGGATCGACGAGGCGCCCGCAATATGCAGGGAAAGAATGGCGAAATCCATTGCCGGCCCGGGTTGTCCGGTCGTCGAAAGCGGCGGATAGACCGTCCACCCGCCACCAACACCCATGGCGCCCGCAGGCCCTTCCACAAACATGGAAAGCAGCAGCAGAATGAACGCCGGCGGCAGCAGCCAGAAGGAGATATTGTTCATGCGCGGGAATGCCATATCCGGCGCGCCGATCATGATCGGAACCATCCAGTTGGCAAAACCGCCGATTAACGCCGGCATAACCATGAAGAAGATCATGATCAGGCCGTGTGCCGTGGTGAACACATTGAACATGTGTTTGCCACCATCAATGGCAGCGTCACCGTCAAGACCGTAAACCATGGCGGCAAGTCCATGGAAAATCTGGATGCCGGGCTCAGCGAGTTCCCAGCGCATGAAAACCGAAAGCGCACCACCGATAATTCCGGCAATGATCGCGAAGATCAGATAGAGCGTGCCGATATCCTTGTGGTTGGTCGAATAGACCCAACGGGTCCAACCCGTGGGTTTGTGATCGTGAGCGTCGTGTGCTGCTGTCGCGCCGGCCATGGTTTACTCCTTGATCTTCTGTGCTTCGTTGGCAGCAAGCTCAACGGATTTTTCTGCTTCCTGGATCGACGCCATGAGCTGCGCATTGGCGGCTTCGACATCGTCGGCAGCGGCGGCCAGCCATGTTCCGTATTGTTCAACGGAAACGACACGGATGCCGATCGGCATGTAGGCATGATCCTTACCGCACAGCTCGGAGCACTGGCCGTAGTAAAGACCTTCCCGATCCGCCTTGAACCAGGTTTCGTTCAAGCGGCCCGGGACACCATCCATCTTCACACCGAAGGAAGGCATGGCGAAAGAGTGAATGACGTCGGCAGCTGTCACCAGCAGGCGAACCGTTGTGCCGACAGGAACAACCATCTCATTGTCCACAGCCAGCAGACGCGGATACTCGGCCCGGTCTTCCTTGCCATATTCGGCGCGGTCGTCATCGGAAAGCAGGATGGAATCGAAGGAAACTTCCTGTTCGACCTGGTATTCGTAACCCCAGTACCACTGGTAGCCGGTTGCCTTAATGGTGAACTGCGGCTCTTCCGGCGGTGTGTACTGCGCGTTGAGGAGCTGGAAGGAGGGTATCGCCAGACACAGGAGAACAATAACCGGACCAAGGGTCCAGATGACCTCGATGGCAGTGTTGTGGCTCGTCTTGGACGGATCCGGATTGGTCCGCGCGCGGAAACGCAGGATAACGATGATCAGCAACACCAGCACCAGAAGGGTGATCGGTCCGATGAACCACAATGTGTAGTTATTGAACCAGTTGATTTCGCGCATGATATCTGTGACTGCGGGCTGGAAGCCTATCTGCCAGTCGACCGGCTGTGCGGCCTGGGCCTGCGTTGCCAAAAGCAGTGTGGCAAGCGCCGCCCAAACTGCGTGAAGCGGATTTCTCACAACAATTTCTCCCTCGAGCACACGCTGCTGCCGTCGCAACAGCGCATTGTCCCTTTAATTTGACTGCGCTTAAAACCATAGTTTAGAGCTGATCGCAACTGGCGAAGCCGTTATAAAGTGCGACATTTTGGGCACTTGATCCCGACTAACCATCCATCCTGCCTTGATAAATGCAAAACGCCTGTGCAAAAAACTTCTGCTGGATTGTTTTTGCCATCGCGGCAAACCTAGGAAAAAGAGCAATTTGTGGTGCAATTGTCGCCGCATTTGTCCCCTAGGGACGCCGTCCAAGGCCGCAATTGATATTGCGGGCTTTTCAATTGCTGGTCTGTACATACATGATAGCACGACTGATTCGGGTAGCGCTGGAGCTGATATGCTGCGAATTACGATGAAGAAACTGCCGATTGCCGCGCTGATGGTGCTGGCGACCGGGTACATTACCGCAGCAGCGGCACAACAACCGGGCACTGTGCGTGCCAATCACGGTGCCTGGTCGATAGTATGCGACCAGCCCGCCGGCGCATCCAGCGAACAGTGCGCGCTCATGCAAAACGTTATTGCCGAAGACCGCCCGGAAATCGGGTTGTCAGTAGTCATTTTGAAAACGGCGGACAAGAAAGCGCGGGTGTTGCGCGTCCTTGCGCCGCTCGGCGTATTGCTTCCCAACGGCCTGGGGCTGAATGTCGACGGCAAAGATATCGGCAGAGCCTATTTCGTGCGCTGCTTCACCGATGGCTGTTACGCAGAGGTGATTTTGGAAGACACGCTGCTCAATACGCTCAAGAACGGCGGCACGGCGACCTTCATCGTCTTTCAGACGCCGGAGGAAGGTATCGGCATTCCCGTCGATCTGGCCGGATTTACCGATGGTTTCGCCGCCCTGCCCTGACGGCACCGGCAAAGCTGCTATCTACCGGGAATGTCTTGAACACCCTTTTGCAAAGCTCAAATTTGCTGCGGCGCCAATCCATATTTGGTAGACATTTTCCACCTGTTGAACAGCGATCGTGATGCATCGCAATGCGGGTGGAGGGCCGCAATTGTCCGAAGTCGGGCGACCGGTCCGTGTCAGCACAATTCAGCAAGATTTGTGGAATGGGATTGACGCATAGTCCCCTCGAAACCAAACGAGGAAACGTGTTGTCTTCAGATTATGAGAAGCGCATTTTGCGCGTGTTGATATATATCCATGACAATCCGGCGGGTGATCTTTCACTCGATGCGCTGGCCGAAGTGGCTGCGATGTCCCGATTTCACTGGCATCGCGTCTTTCATGCAATGACGGGGGAAACCTGTGCCCAGGCCGTGCGTCGGCTGCGGCTCTATCGGGCCGCCTTATGGCTGGTAAACGAAAACCGGTCCGTTGAGAGTGTGGCGGCGAGCGTGGGTTATCCGAATGTCAAAAGTTTCTCCCGTGCCTTTCAGGACTGGTACGGCGTTTCTCCGATTGTGTTTCGAAAGACGGGCTACGCCCGCGCTGAAATAAACATGGTCATCAAAGGAGATTATCAGATGTTTGACGTCGAAATCAGGCAAATGCCCGACCGGCATATGGGAGCGATTCCGCATACCGGTCCCTATACGGAAATCGGCAATTGTTTTGTCAGACTTGGCGAGATTGCGTCGTCGCCGGTGTTCCGGCCCAATGTCCAAGGCGTCGCGGCCATTTATCACGACGATCCAAATCTCGTGGCGGAAGCGGACCTTCGCAGTCATGCCGGGTTGCTGATAGGCAAAGGCACCGACCTACCCGAAGGTTTGGAGGAGGTTCTGCTGGAGGCGGGAGACTATGCGGTCCTGACATACAAAGGACCGTATAACGGCGTGAGAGCCGCATATGATCACCTTTTCGGCCACTGGCTGCCCAACTCAGACAGAGAACCGGCTGAAGCACCATGCTACGAGCTCTACCTGAACAGTCCGGCAGACACCAAACCGGATGACCTTCTGACTGAAATTTACCTTCCGCTCGTGGCTTAGGAACAGCCGCGGAGTTGATCAGTACGGGCGCCGTTGGCGGCGGCGGCCGTCAATCGGGATACCTGTCCTTCATATATCTATATGCACGGTCAACGAGTTCTTCGAGGATGTCGGGGTCGACGTCGGAGAGCCGCTTGATATAGAGGCAGGACTTGCCGGTCTTGTAGCGCCCGAGCCGAGACAGGAGACCGTCATAGGCCGAAAATCCCGGCATGATATATAGCGTGAGGGCTGATTTGCGCGGAGAAAATCCGGTTGCGCACATTTCCGCGGGCCGACCGTTGGCGTAGGTGTAACGATAGGTGCCGAAACCGATGATCGCGGTGCCCCACATCACCGGTTCCTCACCTGTTACACGCCTCATCATCTTGATCAGCTCATGGCTGTCGGCCCGTTTTTTCTCATCCTCGACACCGGCTATGAATGCTTCGACGCTGGAATTGTTGGGCCGGGTCTTGAGTTCCACCTTACGTTTGTTTTCTGCGGTCCGTTTTTCAACCATCGCTGACCTCCATAACGCCGCGTTGCGCAATACGATGGATAATGCACGCCCGATATCTTATATGGTGGGGAGAAGTTTCCCAACCAGGCGTCGCGCCAGACCAGGCGGCGCAAAATCCGGACAAAGACATGAACACCGATCTTCTCAACAGTTTCGATTGCTCTGAAGAGCGTGTTACCGACATCGTCAAGAGCGCGCTGAACGGCTCTGATGACGGCGAGCTGTTCGTGGAATATGCACAGATGGAGTCGCTGACATTCGATGACGGCAGGCTCAAATCCGGCAATTTCTCCTGCGATCAGGGTTTTGGCCTTCGCACAGTCGCCGACGAAGCTGTCGGCTATGCGCATGCGGGCGAATTGTCGGAAGCAGCGCTGCTTCGGGCCAGCGACGCGGTGGGCGCGGTCACGCGCGGCTATACAGGCACCTATGCCGATGCGCCGGCGCGAACCAACAAGCACCTTTACGGCGATGAAAAT
This sequence comes from Hoeflea sp. TYP-13, assembly GCF_040932035.1. Taxonomy (NCBI): domain Bacteria; kingdom Pseudomonadati; phylum Pseudomonadota; class Alphaproteobacteria; order Hyphomicrobiales; family Rhizobiaceae; genus Hoeflea; species Hoeflea sp. TYP-13. Next base: position 1,208,765 of record NZ_JBFRBB010000001.1, on the reverse strand, counting down.
CCCATCGGCACACCTGCCTTTGCCGAAAAGGTTGAACTGCTGCAGCGCATCGACAGCTATCTGCGCGAAAAGGATCCGAAAGTCAGACAGGTCACTGCCGCCCTCGCCGCGGTCTGGCAGGTGGTCAACATCCTGCGTGCGGACGGACAGATCCTGCGCGATATCCGGCCGATGACACGGCTGAATGTCAGTGTCGTTGTTGGCGAGGGGGACCGGCAGGAAAGCGGGTCGTACGGTGCCGGCGGACGCCGTGGCTTCGGCGAATTTCTGGCCGAAGACAGTTGGCAGGCAAGCGCCGACGAAGCGCTGCGCCAGGCACTTGTCAATCTCGAGGCCATACCGGCGCCCGCTGGAACGTTTGATGTGGTTTTGGGATCGGGATGGCCCGGCGTAATGCTGCACGAGGCCGTCGGTCACGGCCTTGAGGGCGACTTCAATCGCAAGAAAACATCCGCCTTTGCGGGGCTGATGGGCGAACAGGTCGCGTCAAAGGGTGTCACTGTCGTCGATGATGGAACGATCTCGGGGCGTCGCGGTTCGCTCACGATCGATGATGAAGGCACACCGTCGGGCTACAATGTGCTGATCGAGGATGGGAAGCTTGTCGGTTACATGCAAGACCGGCAGAACGCCCGCCTGATGGGAATGAAACCGACCGGAAACGGGCGGCGCCAATCCCACGCGCATCAACCCATGCCACGCATGACAAACACCTATATGCTCGGCGGCGACAAGACACCTGAGGAAATCATAGCGTCCGTAGATAAGGGTGTTTATGCAGTTTCATTCGGCGGCGGCCAGGTCGACATTACTTCCGGCAAGTTCGTTTTCGGGTGCACGGAAGCCTACATGGTCGAAAACGGCAAGGTCGGCGCACCGATCAAGGGCGCAATGCTTATCGGCAATGGTCCGGATGCCATGCACCGGGTTTCGATGATCGGCAACGATTCAAAACTCGACAACGGCATTGGAATGTGCGGCAAGGCCGGACAGAGTGTTCCCGTGGGGGTTGGCCAGCCGCATTTGCGCATGGATGAGATGACGGTTGGTGGAACGCAGACATAGCACCAATTTTCGGTTGCAAGTTTATTTTCGGTTAAGCAGGAGCCCCTATAAACGATGAGGAACATTTGCCGTAGAACGGCGTGTATTTGGTGGGGAACACACGGGCTGCCTGCAAAAAAATGCCAACACGTTCAAAACTTGCACAATACAGGACCATGGCCCGCAGAGCTGCCAAATGGCTTGCCATACGTGGTGGATTGGAGGCCGTAGCGCTTGCTGCCGGGATCGGCCTCGTGCGGTGCCCTAAAAGCAAGGGTGTCATATTTACGCTGCATCAGGTCCGGCCTGCCGGCAATTCCAGCTTCGCGCCGAACACGCATCTTGCCGTCACGCCGGAATTTTTGGACAACACCATCAAAATGCTGCTTAGCCAGGGCTGGAAACCGGCGCGCCTCGACGATATGCCGCGCCTGCTTGAGGAAACGGGCCCCGAAGAGCGGTTTATGGCATTTACGCTGGATGACGGCTATCGCGACAATCTCGAATATGCCCATCCGGTCTTCAAGAAACACAAAATTCCCTACACTGTGTTCGTAGCTTCCGGGTTTGCCGACCGGTCCCGCAGCATGTGGTGGATTACGCTGGAAGAAATGCTCGCCCGAAGAGATGAGATAACCTTGCGAATGTGTGAGGGCGAGCGCACATTTTCCACCCGCTCGACAATGGAAAAATACGCGGCCTACGATTACATCAGCGACCGGTTCGACACTAAGGACGAAGATGTGTTTGTAGCCGGCGTTGACGATGCTGCGCGCCGCGCCGGGATTGAGCCGCTTGAAATCGTCGACCGCGAAATACTGGACGAAGGCGGCCTGCGCGAATTCAGCGCGGACCCGCTCGTCAGGCTTGGCGCGCATTCGGTCAGTCATATCAATCTGGCGCGCGCGGATCATGCGCGAATGAAATCCGAAATCAGCGTTTCAACAGACCACATCGCGACGTTGACAGGTTCCCAACCGAGCAGTTTTGCCTATCCCTACGGAAACAGGAATGCTGCCTGTGAGCGTGAATTCGAGGCAGCGGCAGACCAGGGCTTCAGGGTCGCCGTTACGACCCGCCCGGGCCTGCTTGAAGAGGAAAGCGCAAAAAAGCCCATGGCGCTGCCACGCGTTTCGCTCAATGGCTACCACCAGAAAACCCGTTACGTTAAAGCGCTGCTGACCGGCATCCCCTTCAACTGGGCAAGCTACAGCCCTGCCGGCCAAAGGCCTGATTGATCGTTCGCAAGAACGAAGTCGTTTCAGGGATATAACCGCGTTTTCGACCAGCCGCCGTCCGGCTTGCGTTGAAATACAATTCGGTCGTGCAGCCGGAACTTGCGGTCGTGCCAGAATTCAATGGAGACCGGCGCAAGACGAAATCCGGACCAGTAATCCGGCCTCGGAATACTACCGACCGGGTATTTCGCCGTGTATTCGGCAACAGCCTTTTCCAGCGCAAAGCGGCTTTCCAAAGGCCGCGACTGTTTGGACGCCCAGGCACCGATCCGGCTGCCGCGCGGCCGCGATGCAAAATATGCGTCAGCATCGGCATCGCTGACGACCGTTATATCGCCGCGCACGCGAATTTGACGCCGCAGGGATTTCCAGTGAAAACACATTGCCGCCTTTTTTGACGCCAACAGTTCCCTTCCCTTCTGACTTTCAAAATTCGTGTAAATTGTGAAGCCACCGTCATCAAACCCCTTGAGCAGAACCATCCTTACATTTGGCATTCCATCTTCATCGACCGTTGCCAGAGACAGCGCAGTCGGGTCGTTCGGCTCACTGGTTTCCGCGTCTGCCAGCCACGCGGCAAACAGCTTGAACGGCTCGTCAGATAGCGTAAAATCATCTTTCATTAACAAACTATCATTAGCCATGATAACAATCCTGCCTAACCCCAATACTTTGCGTGGTTGTATGACGTGACACATTCTAAATCGGACGCAATAAAGAACAGAATCTCGTCAATGAGGCAATCCGGTTCCAACAAATGTTCAGTTATCCTGGTTTTGACCCTTCTATCAACATCCGCATGCACAAGTACCGGTATGGATTTCGGAGTTTCCGACAAGCCGGACACAAGCCTTCTTTCAGGATCAATCCCGGCCAATGCCTCGACTGATGATGCAATCATCAGCAATGTTGTCGCCGAGGCGGATATCAAGCCGGGCTACGTCCAGGATATCCCCTGGAACAATGTCACCACCGGCAATTTCGGTTCCGTCAGCTACATCCGGGAAAGCAGTTCGGTCGGCAAGGTCTGCAGGGATTTTATCGTCTCCAAGCACACATATGACGGTATTTCGCAATATACCGGCGAAATCTGCCGTACGCGCCTGACAAAGTCATGGACACTCAAATCCTTTAACGAACAGAGTTAATTGCTCAAATCACAACGCGCCAACCGGTGCAGCGCTGCTGAATTCGATCAAGCCTTTTTTCATAACTTCGCTCTAGAATCATCTGACCTCAACAACCCTTTAATGCCGCCACGCGGCAACGCCATTTGTTTGAGTAGGTGTTCAAATGCGCAATCCCTATGCAGTGCTCGGAGTTTCCAGATCGGCCAGCGGCGATGAAATCAAAGCCGCTTTTCGCAAGCACGCAAAATCCAGCCACCCGGACCGCAATCAGGACAATCCGGATGCCGCTTCCCATTTCAGCGACATCAACATTGCCTACGAAATACTTGGTGATGAAAAAAAGCGCCGATTGTTCGACACCGGGCAGATCGATGCTGCCGGTCGCGCCACTGCTCGCAAGTCGGTGTTTTCCGGCTTTTCGGGCGTCAAGCCATGGGCTGGATTCGGTTTTAAACGCCAAAAACCCGAGCGGGCGCAATCAGCGGATGAGAACGTCAAGGAGGCCGAACCGGAAGCCGGCGGTTTCCAGAACGAAACCCATGAAGACGTCATGGAGCGTATCTTCGGCGAATCATTTGTTCGCACCACCGCAGCGGACGCTCCGGGACTGGATGATCATCCCGAGCCCGAGCCGGACGAGACCTATCCTGATCTCCGTGCGGAAATCATGATTTCATTGGAATCGGCGCTTAAAACGTCAAGCCAGAAAGCCGTTCTTCCCGATGGCCGCACGGTTGACGTCAATCTGCCCGCCGGCATCGAGGACGGCAGGACTTTGCGGCTGCACGGAAAGGGCAAGACGTTTCCCGATGGCAAAACCGGCGATGCGCTCATCACGATACGTTACAAAAAGCATAAATATTTGCGTGCAGAGGGTGTGAACCTCGTCATGGACCTTCCGGTGCCGCTCAAGGACGGTATTTTGGGCACTAAACTGCCCGTGGATGGCCTCGACGGACGCCTGCTGGTCACCGTTCCCCCGTGGTCGGGATCGGACCGCGTGCTGCGAATTCGTGGCAAAGGTCTGCCGGACTGCAACCATCGGCGCGGAGATTTGTTCGTGAATGTGAAGCTCCTGCTTCCTGATTCACCAGATGAAAATCTTGTGGCCTTCGCCAATTCCTGATCCGGACGCATTGCCTGTTCCATCGATACCGAACCCGCTGGATATCGGGAAGAACAGGAGAAAGATGGCCGGAAGGGTGCTGCTAGCGTCTTGAACGCGTGTGTCGGCTGTGCCATAGCCAAGATAGTAATAAGCAAGGAGTGGGATATGGTTCTGGCTGCAGGTCTGATGAAGGGCAAACGCGGCGTAATATTGGGTGTCGCCAACAATCGGTCGATTGCCTGGGGAATTGCCAAGGCCTGTGCGGACGCAGGCGCCGAGCTGGCCCTGACCTACCAGGGAGAAGCGCTGAAAAAGCGTGTCGAGCCGCTCGCCTCTGAGCTTGGAGCCCATGTCGCCGGCCACTGCGATGTCACTGACCCCGACAGCATGGATGCGGTCTTCGCCGACCTTGAAGAACGCTGGGGCAAGATCGATTTTCTGGTTCATGCCATCGCCTTTTCGGACAAGGATGAACTGACGGGCCGTTTTGTAGACACAACGCGGGAAAACTTCAGCCGCACCATGGAAATTTCGGTGTTCTCGCTTGCAGCGCTTGCGCGCCGGGCCGAAGCGATCATGAACGACGGCGGCTCGATCCTGACCCTGACCTATTACGGGGCTGAAAAGGTCATGCCGCACTACAACGTCATGGGCGTCGCCAAGGCGGCGCTTGAGGCAAGTGTGCGTTATCTCGCGGTCGATCTTGGCGGACGCGGTATCCGCGTCAATGCGATATCCGCCGGGCCGATCAAGACCCTCGCTGCTTCCGGCATTGGCGATTTCCGCTATATCCTGAAATGGAACGAATACAACGCTCCACTGAAGCGCACGGTGACAACTGACGAAGTCGGCGCTTCCTCGCTTTATCTATTGTCCGATCTGTCGGCCGCGGTCACCGGCGAGGTGCATCATGTCGATTCGGGTTATCATACGGTTGGAATGAAGTCCGTCGATGCGCCGGATATTTCCGTTGTCAAGGACTGACAAAACACCTGAGACATGACGGGACTGTATTAAATGGTCGCTTCTTTACCGCTGATCTATGCCGTTCGGCATGGGGTGACGGACTGGAATATTGAAGAGCGACTTCAGGGCGCACAGGACATCGTACTCAACGACACAGGCCGGCGGCAGGCACGCGACAACGGCAAGGCGCTGAAATCGCTTGTCGGTGAAGAGGCGGACAATTTCGACTACGTTGCCAGCCCATTGCTTCGAACCCGCGAAACAATGGAACTGCTGCGCGAGGCAATGGGTCTTGCGCCTGGCAATTACCGCACGGACGACCGGCTGATCGAACTGTCCTTCGGTGACTGGGAAAGCCATACATTGGAGGAACTGGCCGCGCTGAATCCGGAAAAAGTCAGGGAACGCGCCAGAAACAAATGGGATTTCCAGCCGCCGGGAAATCACGCCGAAAGCTACGAAATCCTGAGCTGGCGAATTGCGGCATGGCTCAATGATGTGGAAAAACCGACGGTTTGTGCGTGTCATGGTGGCGTTATCCGTGTGCTTTTTCACCTGATAGCCGGAACAGCGCGCAACGATGCTGCAGAGCTGCCGACGCCTCAGGACCGGATCGTGAAAATCCAGGACAAAACGATTGAATGGCTGCCGAAGCCGGAATAATCGAATGCGGCCGCCGGTGCGCCGCTGTATTTTTCCCGCATCAGTATCAATTTTCGCGCGGTTCTAGAGTTTGACCCGTGCGCAAAAACTGCATAGACGAAACATTGAAAGATACGGCTCTGCAATCCGTCTGGAGCAGCGGCCGGTGCTGGAATTTGAAATTGCTATGCCCGAACGCCGGTAAACCGGCTTGTTTGACCCGGGCGCAAAACTGCAGGCAAGGTGCATGTCACACAATACATTCGGCCACCTGTTTCGCGTAACAACCTGGGGCGAAAGCCACGGCCCTGCCCTTGGCTGCGTTATTGACGGCTGCCCTCCGGGCATTTCCTTTACCGAGGCCGAACTGCAGCACTGGCTTGACAAGCGCAAGCCCGGCCAGTCACGCTTTGTCACGCAAAGACGCGAAGCCGACACTGTGCGCGTGCTTTCCGGCGTCATGCCGCAGGAAGACAGCGATATCCTGGTCACCACCGGTACGCCCGTATCGATGATGATCGAAAATACCGACCAGCGTTCGAAAGACTACTCCGAAATCGCGCGGCGCTATCGCCCCGGCCACGCCGACTATTCCTACGATACCAAATACGGCATCAGGGATTACCGAGGCGGCGGGCGCTCTTCGGCGCGCGAAACGGCTGCCCGCGTTGCCGCCGGTGGTCTGGCACGAAAGGTCATGCCGGAGGTAACGGTCCGCGGTGCACTGGTTCAGATCGGCGATATTGCCGTTAACCGGGACAATTGGGACTGGAACAGCATCGGCAAGAATCCGTTCTTCTGCCCCGATCCCGAAACCGTGCCGCGATGGGAGAAATATCTGGACGAGGTGCGCAAGGCCGGCTCATCCGTCGGCGCAGTGATCGAAGTTGTAGCGGATGGTGTTCCGGCGGGGCTCGGCGCACCCATCTATGCAAAACTCGACCAGGACATTGCCTCCTATCTGATGTCCATAAACGCGGTTAAGGGCGTCGAGATCGGCAACGGATTCGAAGCGGCGCGCATCACCGGCGAGGAAAACGCCGATGAAATGCGTATGGGTCCCGACGGAAAGCCAGAATTCCTGTCCAATAATGCCGGCGGCATCGCCGGCGGTATTTCGACGGGCCAGCAGATTGTTGCCCGGTTTGCGGTCAAGCCGACCTCCTCCATTCTGACAGAGCGGCGCAGCATCGACGCCGACGGCAACGAGGTGAATGTGCGCACAAAGGGCCGCCATGATCCGTGTGTCGGAATACGGGCCGTACCGATCGGAGAGGCAATGCTTGCCTGCGCGCTTGCCGACCATTATCTGCGGCACAGAGGCCAGACGGGCCGGATTTAGAACAGGAATTACCATGTCATATGATCAAACACGCGTTGTGGAAGCGCTGCGCGCCTTTGAAGCCGGTGAAATCGTTGTCGTGACGGACGATGACGGCCGCGAAAATGAAGGCGACCTGATCATTGCCGCCGTTCACTGCTCACCCGAGAACATGGCATTTATCGTGCGCCATACATCCGGCATCGTGTGTACGCCGATGACACGCGAGGAGGCAAAGCGCCTGAACCTTGCACCGATGGTGGCGGAAAACGATGCCCCGCATGCGACCGCCTTCACCATATCGGTCGACTACAAACACGGAACCACCACCGGAATCTCGGCGGACGACCGCACGCTGACCGTGCGCAACCTTGCCAATCCCAATGCCGGCGCCGGTGATTTCGTGCGTCCCGGACACATCTTCCCCCTAGTTGCGCGCGAGGGCGGCGTTCTGATGCGGTCCGGCCATACCGAAGCTGCCGTCGATCTTTGCAGGCTTGCCGGCCTGCCGCCTGTCGGCGTGATATGCGAGCTGGTCAATGATGACGGCACAGTCACACGCGGACCTCAGGTTGCCGCGTTTGCTGAAAAGCACGGGCTGAAGCAGGTTTCCGTTGCCGATCTTATCGCCTACCGGCAACGGCAGGAGACCCTCATTGAAAAGGGCGAGGTGTTCGCCGTCGAAACGCCATTCGGGGCGGCCATGGCCCATACCTATGCCCTGCCCTGGGATCCGATGCAGCACATCGCCGTCGTCTTCGGCGACATACGTGACGGCGTTGATATTCCGGTGCGTCTGCACCTGGAATCGGTTGTCGACGATGTTTTCGGTCAGGAACCGCCAATCAACGAATATATGCGCCTGATCGCAGAGCATGGACGCGGCGTCATCGTTTATTTGAGAGAGGGCTCGGTCGGGGTCGGGAATTTCGGCAACGGGCGGACCGCCGCCGGAGAGCGCGAAGCGCACGAGGAAGCGATGGCGCGCGAGAACGAGTGGCTGGAGATCGGCCTCGGCGCGCAGATCCTGAAAGAACTCGGCATCACCTCGATCGAACTTTTTGCCTCGCGCGAGCGCCACTATGTCGGCCTTGAAGGCTTCGGCATCGCAATATCCAAGACAAAAGTGGTCGAAGGCTGATACCGTCGCCGCCTGCTCCGCCCGGATGAACCCGCACCAGAGGTAAATGATGACGACCCGTCTCTACACGCATCCGATTTATCTTGAACACCTGACGCCAGCCGGTCACCCGGAACGTCCCGACCGTCTTCGCGCGCTTGAAAAAGCGTTTGCGGACGAACGGTTCAACGAGCTCGACAGGCAGGAGCCTGCAATGGCGGATGAGGAAAAAGTTCTTCTCGCCCATCCGGAAGAACATCTCACCCTCGTCAAATCAGCCATTCCGGAGGAAGGAATGGCGCGTGTCGATGCCGACACAACGGCAAGTCCCAAAAGCCTTGAAGCTGCACTTACGGCAGTTGGCGGTGCTCTAGCCGGTGTGGACGACGTCTTTTCCGGTGAGGCGGACAATGTCTTTCTTGCAGCCCGGCCGCCCGGCCACCACGCGGAAAAAGACAAGGCCATGGGCTTTTGTTTTTTCAACCAGGCCGCCATTGCGGCGCGGTATGCACAGCAGGTGTATGGCGCCGAGCGCGTTGCCATCGTCGACTGGGATGTGCATCACGGCAACGGCACGCAGGACATTTTCTGGGACGATGCGAGCGTTCTTTACTGCTCAACGCACCAGATGCCGCTTTTTCCCGGCAGCGGTTCCAAAGACGAGACCGGTGCCGGCAATATCGTCAATGCGCCGATGTCGCCGCAATCAGGCAGCGAACGTTTTCGCGAGGCATTCAAATCGCGGGTTCTACCGGCGCTTGAGAACATGCGGCCGGACTTGATCATCATCTCGGCGGGATTTGACGCACATCATCGCGATCCGCTGGCGGAAATCAATCTGACCGAAGACGATTTCGACTGGGCAACAGGCCGCCTGATGGATGTTGCCGACCGGTTTTGCGACAATCGTCTCGTAAGCCTGCTTGAAGGCGGCTATGATCTGGTCGGACTGGCCGAGTCGGCCGCTTCCCATGTTCAGCGCCTGATGAGGGGATAGAAATGAGCGAAGAAAAAAAGAGCAATGACGATATTGCCTCGATGAGCTTTGAACAGGCGCTCGAACAGCTTGAGAAAATCGTTGCGAGCCTGGAGACCGGTGACGTTCCGCTCAATCGCTCCATCGAAATATACGAGCGTGGCGAAGCGCTCAAGGTGCATTGCGAAAAGCTTCTCAAAGCCGCTGAGGACCGCATCGAGAAAATACGACTTGACCGCAACGGCACAACCGGCGGCACGGAACCGCTGGACGCGGGGTGAAGCTGTTTTGCCACAAATCCAGGTAATTTAGCCGGATTTATGCCTTAGAACGTGCAGAACCCGGTCAACGCCTTGCGACGATAATGCACTTGCTATACCTCAAAAGGTTAACAATATGCTTTTCCACGCATATTGAGAAAGAACGACACGAAAGCGCCCAGAAGTGAGCAACAGGCCCGAAACTCCGCTGCTTGACCGCGTGAACATTCCCGCGGATCTGAAAGATATCGACGATCGGGACATGCCGCAGCTTGCGGAAGAGCTGCGCGCTGAAATGGTTGATGCCGTTTCGGTAACCGGCGGCCATCTTGGCGCAGGACTCGGCGTTGTCGAGCTGACGCTTGCAATCCACAAGGCTTTCGACACGCCCCACGACCGTCTGATCTTCGATGTGGGCCACCAGTGCTATCCGCACAAGATCCTGACCGGGCGGCGTGACCGCATTCGCACGCTGCGCCAGGAGGACGGAATTTCCGGTTTCACCAAGCGCGCCGAAAGCGAATACGACCCGTTCGGTGCGGCGCACTCGTCCACGTCAATTTCGGCGGGTCTGGGCATGGCCGTTGCCAGCGCCCTTTCGGAACAGCCGCGCAACGTGATTGCCGTTATCGGCGACGGCGCAATGTCCGCGGGAATGGCCTATGAAGCGCTGAACAATGCAGGTGCTCTTGATGCGCGGCTGATCGTGATCCTCAACGACAACGACATGTCGATTGCTCCGCCAACCGGCGCGATGAGTGCGTATCTTGCACGTCTTGCATCCGGCCGCACCTATATGGGTATGCGCGAATTCGGCAAGAAGCTGACGGCCTATCTTGGCAAGGCTGTCGACCGTGCAATCACCCGTGCGGTGGAGCATGCACGCGGTTATGTGACCGGCGGCACGCTGTTTGAGGAAATGGGCTTTTACCACATCGGACCGATCGACGGACACAGCTTCGATCACCTGCTGCCGGTCTTGCGCAATGTGCGCGACAACGCTCAGGGACCCGTTCTCATCCATGTCGTGACGCAAAAGGGCAAGGGCTATCAGCCGGCCGAGGAAGCGGCCGACAAATATCACGGTGTGTCCAAATTCGATGTGATTACCGGCGCACAGGACAAGGCAACGCCCAATGCGCCGAGCTATACACGTGTATTTGCCGATGCGCTCATCGAAGAGGCCGCCCACGACGACAAAGTCGTTGCCATTACCGCTGCCATGCCGTCGGGAACCGGCCTCGACCGTTTCAACGATGTCTATCCCGAGCGCTGTTTCGATGTCGGCATTGCCGAGCAGCATGCGGTAACTTTCGCCGCAGGCATGGCCTCGGAAGGCTACAGGCCCTTTGCCGCGCTCTATTCCACATTCCTGCAGCGGGCCTATGACCAGGTCGTGCATGATGTCGCCATTCAGGGACTGCCCGTCCGCTTTCCCATCGACCGTGCCGGTTTCGTCGGTGCCGACGGGCCGACCCACGCAGGCTCTTTCGATACGGCTTATCTTGCAACATTGCCGGGATTTGTGGTGATGGCCGCAAGCGACGAAGCGGAACTCAAGCATATGGTGCGAACCGCCGCCGCTTATGATGAGGGACCGATATCATTCCGTTATCCGCGCGGCGAAGGTGTTGGTGTGGACCTGCCCGAGCGCGGCTCCGTTCTTGAAATCGGCAAGGGCCGCATCATCAAGGAAGGCGGCAAGATTGCGGTCCTGTCTTTCGGAACGCGGCTTGCCGAATGCATGCTGGCGGCAGAAGACCTCAATGCGGCCGGTTTGCCGACCACCGTTGCCGATGCACGGTTTGCAAAACCTCTCGACCATGAGCTGATCCTGCAGCTTGCCCGTCATCACGAAGTGCTGATCACGGTGGAAGAAGGCGCCATTGGCGGCTTCGGTTCCCACGTCATGCAGTTCCTCGCCCATGAGGGAATGCTGGATAATGGCCTGAAGTTCCGCCCTCTCGTCATGCCGGATTATTATATGGATCAGGCAAGGCCGGATGCGATGTATGCCCGTGCCGGGCTTGACCGAAAGGGCATTGTCCAGACCGCCTTCCAGGCGCTTGGAACCGCCAATATCCTGTCAACGACACAGCCAACGCAGGCCTGATCCTTCCCGTTTTTCGTGAAGCTGTTCGCGTTAAGGTTAACAAGACCTTTCCGCCCACCTTTCCTCAAGTTTTGTTAGGCTGCGCAACAATTGACGCAGGAGAGGCGGAAGATGCGGCCCTATTTTCTTCCAGTTCCGGTATGTGCGCTGTGCATTTCGGCGGGTTTCGCCGATGTGGCGACTGCCGGCAGCAAGTATGACAGGAAAATCGAACAGGCAGCGATTGAAATCGTATCGCAGAAGCTCGGAGATATCCGTGGTTCTCACGAAATTCACGAGCCCTATTACCTCTATCCCCCGGTTGAAGCGCGCAGCGCAGCCGACGGAACGCTTAAGCCGGCATCGCGGAGCGATCACCCCCTCTACACGGTGAACTTCGACGGCTCCTGATTGCCGCGGCAACAAAACACTTGCCTCCCTGCCTCTCAAGCGCCATGAGAGGCGATGGCCGGCGCACAGCACAGCACAGAGAAGAAAATCCGGCTCGACCTGCTTTTGACGCAGTCGGGCCACTTTTCGACACGGGCCCGTGCACGTGACGCAATAACCCGCGGTGCTGTAATGGTGGATGGCTCGGTCTGCACCAAAGCCGGTGCCCGGTTTGCGCCGGAAGCAGAGGTGACAGTTTCGGATGCAGCGCAGAACTATGTTTCGCGGGCGGCACTGAAACTGATTGCGGGTCTCGATCATTTCGGCTTCGATCCCACCGGCCGAAACGCACTTGATATCGGCGCGTCAACGGGTGGATTTACGCAGGTGCTGCTCGAACGCGGTGCCGCACATGTCACCGCCATCGATGTGGGGCGCGGGCAACTTCATCAATCCCTGCTCGGCGATCCGCGTATAGACAGCCACGAGGGCGTCAATGCACGCAATCTCTCAGCCGACATTGTCGGCGAAAGGAATATTGGAATTGTCGTCAGCGACGTCAGTTTTATCTCCCTGACGCTGGCCTTGCCACCGGCACTCGCTATTGCCGCACCCGGAAGCTTTTGCGTCTTGCTGGTGAAGCCGCAATTCGAGGCGGGAAAGGATGCCATCGGCAAAGGCGGCCTGTTGAAGGATCCTTCACTCGGACCGCAAATTGCAGAAGCGCTGTCAAAATGGCTCGGTGAGCAGCCGGGCTGGCGGGCGATCGGGACCTGCCCCTCGCCGATCGAGGGTAGCGACGGCAACCGGGAATTCCTGTTAGGGGGCGTGAAGACATGAACACCGAAACGGTGACAATTTCCAGTCTCGGCGCGCAGGGCGACGGTGTCGCAATGTGTGAAGACGGGCCTGTTTATGTCGGATTTGCACTGCCCGGCGAAGATGTGACAATCCGGCGGAATAAATCAAAGGGGCAGCTGGTTTCGATAGAAAAAGCGTCAGAGGAACGCACCGAGCCCCCCTGCCCCTATTTCGGACCGCAAGGCGCGCGCTGCGGCGGATGCTCGCTTCAACATCTGAACCTCGGCGCCTATCAGCAATGGAAAAGGCGACTTGTCGCCGATGCCCTTTCCTCACGCGGCATCGAAACCCGAATTGACGAACTCGTCACCTGTTCACCCGGCAGCCGGCGCCGCGCCGTTTTCACCGCGATCAGCACCAAGGGCGGGCTGCTATTCGGCTTCAATCAAGCCGGGACGCACAATATAGTCAGTATTGAAAACTGCGCGGTTTTGAGCCGGACCATCGTCGATCAACTGCCTGGCCTGCAAGCGCTCGCAACGCTGCTTGTTCGCAACAAAAGACCATTCCAGCTTCAGGTTCTTGAGACGCTGAGCGGGCTGGATGTCACCGTCCAGGGTATTGCACATCTGTCTGAAAAACAGCGGCACAGGGCTATCGCTAGGGCGCTTGAGCTCGGGCTGGCGCGCCTTTCACTCGGAGGCGAGATTCTTATTGAAGCGCGAAAGCCTGTGGTGAAATTTTGCGGTATCGATGTTGCTCCCCCACCGGGAGGCTTCCTGCAGGCAAGCGAAGCCGCGCAGGATAAAATGATTGCCTTGGTAAGCGAACACATGGCCGGCCTAAAAAGAGTGGCCGATCTCTTTTGCGGCTGCGGCACCTTTACCCTGCCGTTGGCGCGCGAGATTGCCGTCGATGCCGCGGAAAACGATGGCGCGACCCTTGCGGCGTTGGATCAGGCAGCACGCCACACACAGGGGCTGAAACCGGTCACCACCGAGCGGCGGGACCTCTTTCGCAGGCCTTTGATGGCCGCCGAACTGAAGAAAACGGACGGTGTTGTGTTCGACCCGCCAAGGGCCGGCGCGCAGGCGCAGTCCGTCGAGATTGCAGCATCAGCAGTTAAGAAGGTAGCGGCCGTTTCCTGTAATCCGGCAACACTTGCCCGTGACCTGCGCATCCTGATCGATGGCGGCTTCAACCTGCGCTCCGTCACGCTCATCGACCAGTTCCTTTGGTCACCGCATGTCGAGGCAATTGCTCTATTGGAGCGTTAGGCGGATTTTTTTCGCATCATGAAGGCTTCAAAGGCAGCGCGCGCTTCCGGCGACGACAGGCGCTCGCCAAAGAGTGCTGATTCCTCTTCAATGCGCGCAACGATTTCCGAGCGCTCCCCACGGCGCAGAAGGTCGCGGGCGATCTGCATGGCCTGCGGCGGCTTGGAGGCTATTTCGGCGGCGGCGGCGAGCGTGGTGGCTTCCAGCGCATCTTCTGAAACAACCTTGTAGATAAGGCCTGCCTCAAGCGCTTCTTCCGCGGAAAAGCCGTTGCCGACAGCCAGCATGGCAAAGGCGCGCTGATAGCCCATCACCGCGGGGCCAAGCAGGCTTGATCCGGCTTCCGGCAAAAGAGCGAGATCGACAAAGGGGGTCCTGAATTCAGCGCGCGGCGATGCAAAAGTCAGGTCGCAGTGAAAATGCATCGTCGTGCCGATGCCGATCGCAAGGCCGTCAACACCTGCGATCATCGGCTTTTTGACCGTCGCCAGGGCCTTCAGGAATTTGCCGACCTCGCCTTCGCCGATGCGACCGTTGATCGCATAGTTCAGGAAGTCCTGCATATCGTTGCCGGCGGTGAAACAACCTTCCGTGCCCAAAAACACATGTACCCGTACCGCATCGTCTGCGTCTCCATCGCGCATCGCCTGGACCATGGTGCCGTACATGGCCTGCGTCAGAGCGTTTTTCTTGTCGGGCCGGTTGAAACGGATGACCTGTACCGCGCCGCCCAATTCTTCGGGCCGTTCAACGATGATATGTTCGCTCAAAATACTCTCCCTTGTCCCGTTTCCACCATGTCACGCAGACGTTTGTGTTTCTCTCGCCAGCTCAGCTGAGTGCGGCGCGTGCCTGAATAAGGCTATCGGCACCTTGCATTACGGCGTCTTTCAGTGCCGATGTTTCTCCGAGAAGGTTTTCCGCGCAGAACCGGCAAAGTGCAACACGGCCTGCATCCCTGTTGTCACCGGTTTCGATCAATGCGCCCTTTGCAAGATAACTGGCGCCGGACGCCAGACCGAAGAGACGCTGATAGGGCGTCGCACCGGCAAGCGCTTCCTTGATGCGGCCGTCCTGCAATGCCTGCAATAGCCAGCCGGTCGCCGATTCGAGGTCCGCCAGCGCGTCATTGAGCTTTTCGGCGGTCGTGCCGAATTCCGGACTGTTCCGCTTTGCGACTTCACCAGCGATATCCCTGAGCTCGGCGATATAGCCACCGACATGCTCACCGCCTGACTGGGGAAGCTTGCGGGTCACCAGATCAATGGCCTGGATACCGTTGGTGCCCTCATATATCGGGGAGATCCGGGAGTCGCGCAAAAGCCGCGCCGCACCGGTTTCCTCGATGAAGCCCATGCCACCATGGACCTGAACGCCAATCGAAGCGGCATCAACGCCGATATCGGTCGAAAATGCCTTGGCGATGGGGGTCAGAAGATTGGCACGCTCGCGCCAGAAATTGGCGGCGTCCGAATCGCCGCGCTCGTCGGCACTGTCTGCCATGTCGATCGCATGGGCACAGCAGAAAGCAATCGACCGCGATGCCTGCGCCAGCGCTTTCATGGTCAGGAGATTACGCTGTATATCGGGGTGTTCGATAATCGGGCTCATGCCTTCGCCCTGCCAGCCGGGCGCTTTGCCCTGTGTGCGCTCGTTGGCATATTCCAGCGCCTTCTGATAGGCGGCTTCCGCGACGGCTACACCCTGAATACCGACATTCAGACGCGCATTGTTCATCATCGTGAACATGCAGGCCAGCCCGCGGTTTTCCTCGCCAATCAGCCAGCCGACGGCGCCGGGCGTGTCGCCGAACTTGCCGTCGCCGTAGATCATTGTGCATGTGGGCGAGCCGTGAATGCCGAGCTTGTGTTCAACGCTATGGCAGAAAAGGTCGTTGCGCTCACCGAGGCTGCCGTCTTCATTGACCAGGAACTTAGGTACAAGGAAAAGCGAAATGCCCCTGGTTCCGGGCGGTGCGTCGGGAAGGCGTGCTAGCACGAGGTGGACAATGTTGTCGGCAAAATCGTGCTCGCCATAGGTGATGAATATCTTCTGGCCGAAAATGCGGTATGAACCGTCACCGACCGGTTCGGCGCGCGTTTTCAGAACGCCGAGATCGGAACCCGCATGCGGCTCGGTCAGGTTCATCGTACCGGTCCATTCGCCGGAAATCATCTTTTCCAGATAGATCTGCTTGAGCCGGTCGTCGGCATGGGCGTCAACGGCTTCGACCGCACCCATCGTCAAAAGCGAACACAGGCTGAATGCCATCGAACTGGAATTCCACATTTCGCTGGTGGCGACCGAAAGCATGGTCGGAAGCCCCTGCCCACCGTAATCCGGCGTTCCGGTCAGGCTGTTCCAGCCGCCGGCGATCCAGTTCTTGTAAAGCGCGCTCCAGCCCTTTGGCGTAGTGACGACACCGTCATTGAGCGGTGTACCGCTTTCGCCCTCTTCGGCGAGCGGCGCGATCTCCTCGGAAGCAAACCGGCCTGCCTCCGTCAGGATCGCATCGACGAGATCATCAGACAGGTCGCCCAGATGTCCGGCATCCAGTGCCGACTGAAGGCCCGCCACATGTTTGAGGGTGAATGCGATATCCTCGACAGGTGCGCGATACATGTCCTTGATCTCCTCCGATTGGATTGGAACTTACTCTAGCGCCAGCACATCAGGCTTCGGCTGATCTGTCCAGCCGGAGCGGGCGCGATCAAAGTGAAATATCCAGCCCGGGCAGTTTTGGTCGCTGACAGACGAATGAGGCGCCCGATACCGCCCTACCCCTTCGGCGCAAATCAACGCTGTCAGCGGTCAAAACCGCCCGGTCGGATCATTCAGCCTGATTTCATCCTGCTCCTAACCACGTGCATAGGCCCTAAGTTATTTTTACGTAAACGTCAATTAATTTCGTCAAGGTTGAACAACATCTTCGCACCACGCAGTTTCCACGTTGAGCGCCGGGCTGAAGCCTGCTATCTGCGGAGCAAATCCGAACAGCGAATGAGCGAAATGACCGCTTTGTCCATCGCCCAAAACGAAGAAACGGCCCGCAACGAGGCCTGCAAGGTTCTGTCTGAAGGCGGGCTGATCGCGTTACCGACAGAAACGGTCTACGGGCTCGCGGCAGACGCAACCAACGGCAAGGCTGTGGCGCGCATATTCGAGGCCAAGGGACGGCCGCGCTTCAATCCGCTGATCTGCCACATGAGCAGCATCGAAATGGCCCGACGCTATGTCGAGTTTGATGACACGGCGCAGCAAATCGCCGATGCTTTCTGGCCCGGTCCCCTCACCCTTGTTCTGCCGCTCAAACCCGGTTCCGATATCCATTCGTTGACGACCGCCGGGCTTGATACGCTCGCTGTGCGCATACCAACCGGCTTTGCACGCACGCTGATTGAACAATACGGCCGACCACTCGCCGCACCCAGCGCAAATACTTCGGGAAAGGTCAGTTCCACAACTGCGGCCCATGTCGCGGCCGATCTCGGATCAAAAGTCGAGCTTATCCTTGACGGCGGTCCGGCGGTGATTGGTCTGGAGTCGACCATATTAAAACCGACCGCCACAGGTGTGGAATTGTTGCGACCCGGCGGGCTGGCTGCGGCCGATATTGAGCAGGTTATGGGAATGTCGCTTGTGCGGAATTCTGATCCGTCGGCGGCAATCGAGGCGCCCGGGATGCTGCGTTCACATTATGCGCCCGGCTCCAGATTGCAGATCAATGCAGAAAACGCCGGCGCTGGCGACGCGGTCATTACATTTGCCGACAGGGTTTTACCGGGCCAGGACACGGCCGCCCTTGTGCTGGACTTAAGCCCGTCCGGCGACCTGAGGGAAGCAGCTGCCAATCTGTTCGACTTCATGAAGCGCGCGGACGCGGCCACCCAAAGCCAGATTACCGTCGTCCCAATTCCGCCAACCGGGCTTGGCGAGGCGATCAATGACAGGCTGAAACGGGCTGCCGCACCGCGGCCATAATGGCGATGGACCGGTGCAACCGCAGCGGCTAATAATGCATCATGACCAAGGTTGTTCTCGATCGATTTGCAGCAATTGTCGGCGACGCCCATGCCGTGCGCGATCCCGATGACATAGCCCCATATCTCATTGAGCCGCGCGGGCTCTACCACGGCAATTCGCCGATGGTCCTCAAGCCGGGATCAGTCGACGAGGTTTCGAAAATCCTGGCAACGGCAACCGAAACCGGCACTCCCCTGGTGCCCCAGGCCGGCAATACCGGCCACACAGGCGGACAGGTTCCCCTGGAGGGTGAAAGTCAGGTCATTGTTTCCCTGTCGCGGCTGAACCGTATCCGAAATGTCGATCCGACCGGCAACACGATGACAGTTGAGGCCGGTTGTATCCTGGAAGACATTCACAAGGCAGCAAACGAGGTCGAACGCCTGTTTCCTCTTTCCCTCGGATCACAGGGCACCTGCCAGATCGGCGGCAATTTATCCACCAATGCCGGTGGAATAGCCGTCCTTGCCTATGGCAATACACGGCAATTGTGCCTCGGTCTCGAGGTCGTGTTGCCGACCGGTGAAATCTGGAATGGCCTTCGAAGCCTGAAAAAGGACAATACCGGATACGACCTGCGCGATTTGTTCATCGGCGCAGAAGGCACGCTTGGCATCATCACCGCCGCGGTAATCAAGCTCCTGCCTATCCCGGTCGGACATCAGGTCGCCATTGCCGGCCTCGATAGCCCGGACCAGGCGCTGGCCCTGCTGAACAAGGCTGAAAGGAAATGCGGACACGCGCTGACCGGATTCGAACTGATGCCACGCATCGGAATGGAGTTTACGACAACGCACATACCCGGCAACCGCGATCCGCTGCAGGAAAATTACGATTGGTACGTGTTGATCGACATATCCTCCAGCCAGTCTGAGGAAGCGGCCGATATCATGATGCAAGGCATTATGGAGGAAGCCTTTTCCGACGGGATAATCAAGGATGCTGTTATCGCCCAGTCCGAATCCCAGCGCGCGGCTTTCTGGAATCTGCGCGAGATGATGCCGGATTCGCAAAAGCCTGAAGGCTCGTCGATCAAGCACGATGTCTCGGTTCCGATCGCCGCCATCCCCGATTTCATGACAAGGGCCGACCGCGCGGTCCGCGCCGCCATGCCGGACGCGCGCATCGTCGCTTTCGGCCATATGGGCGACGGTAATATCCACTACAACATCACCCAGCCAAAGGGCGTTACCCCCGCGGCGTTTCTTGCCAGGCGACATGAAATCAATGAGATCGTTTACGAGATCGTTCTTGAAATGGGCGGCTCGATTTCAGCCGAACACGGTATCGGGCAAATGAAACGCGACAAGCTCGCGGCCATCCGCCAGCCGATCGAAATCGAACTCATGCAGCGCATCAAGGCTGCATTCGACCCCGCGGGCATAATGAATCCGGGGAAAGTCATAAACACGCCAGGCAAGCCCCTGCCCCATTGATTAAAAGACCATTATCGCAAGTTTCATTTCGCTAACCATTTACAAAGTCAGGATTTTCTTAACCGTAGATCTTAAGTCCGCTCGAAGGGAATTCGCGTAAGTTGCTGTTTGCAAGAGGACAAAAGTCCCGCACCGGATCATCCGGCTCTCAGGAGAGACAGAGGCAAACATGACGAACTCACTGCGCAAACCGGCTTGGGCCGGCGACGAATTGCGACTGGACCCGGGGCACTTCCCCCAGCAGGTGACCTATGCATCGCGACATGACCATGACGGCGTGACCTTTACGCTGGACAAGCGCGGCGCGGTTCTGCGCAAGGTCCTGCCGCAAAGCGGACTGCCGCTTTCCATTGCCCTGCCGGTTCGTGCCTTCAAGGGGATTGCGGCCCGCGCCATGGATCACGGCGACGGCTCTGTGACTGTCACGCTGGAACTGCACCATGAAGACAGCGAGCTGTGCGTTCCTCTGCTGGTTGCACATGACCTCGATGACATTGCAGCAGACTGGAATTCCTGGTCGGAAGTCTATAAATTGCCCATGCTGATGATTGAGTCGGATGGACAGGCCAAGCCGTTGGATGAACAGTTGGGACCGATAAAGACCAAATCGACCAAGCCGCGCAGACGCCACTCCTTTGTGGCCGGCCGGCGTCCCCGGTTCCTGGTTCGCAGAAGCACTGGTTCCCTCGGCATCCGCATGACGATCAAAGGCGAAGAGATTATCGCCCGGCGCTAGGGCGTCATCAATTCAGACTAGAATTCGCAATTTCTCAGCTCACCGACGTAATCCACAATTGCGTCGGTAAAGTCGCCGGCTTTGACCTGATCACTGCCAAGCACCAGGCTAGCGTTGATGGCCGAGCCCAGCATTGCGCTAATCTCGTCGATGGCTTTTTGCGCAGGTGAATGACCGCCATAGGTCAGGAAAAGGCCGATCCGGGCAGGAAGTGGCGGTCTGGCGGCTGCGAATGCTCTGACAGGCAAGGATGGATGGCTCGTCCAGACCGGTGTGCCTATCAGGAGAAGATCATAATCTTCGGCGGAGTATCTCGGCATCTCGATTTCGGGCAACCTTCCCATCACACTATCGTAGCCGGTCAGAAGATAGCGCAGCGGACCGCCGCGATATTGCTCGCAGTGAATTTCGAACATGTCCGCGTTCAGTTCCCGGGCGAGAGCGCTCGCAACTCTGGCCGTGTTGCCCGTGCGCGAATAATAGACAATCAACGATTTCATTTCATGCCCCACCTGCAACAGGATCGACCGGCTTGCAGGCAAAGAACAGGACAATCCCGTAACCGGCTGAGGAACTCCGACAGCGTTACAGCAATGAAACGGGCAACGCTTTCAAAAGTCACAGCCTGTTGAATTCAAACTCCTCGCAGGAATGGCCCATGATGGACAGGCCTTCCTCAAGGTGTTCGGCCAGCAACGGATTGCCGAGAAGATACTGCGCAGTGCGCTCGTTATGGGCGTCCATGGCCTGTGAGCGCAAATCTGACCAATCGCCGAGGTCACCATCATCACGTCCAAGCCATGTGAGGGCAACAAGATCGACTTGTTCATCGACGGATAGCGACGAAATGAAGGATGTCAGTTCCTCCTCAACCGGGTCGTCCCGATGGCTTTCCAGCACGGCATACATGCCGTCATCGGTCGCGTTGGATCCGGGATCGGGGTCCGTCACAGCATCCTTGACCTCGAATTCGCGGGCCTTGATGATGGTAAAGCAGACTTTTTCCGGAGATATTTCAAGCATGGCGAAACCCTCCTTGCGGTGGTGAACCTATTTTACCGCAATCTCTTTGCGGCATTGACAGACTGCACCACACAAGGCCAGTTCGCTTTGAGCTGGGTCAAAGTTACTGCCGGTTCATATACTTCGTGCGGATGTGCCTGGACGATGCCAGCCGGATCAGATCAGGCTGACAACAACGCCTGCAGCAAGGCCGGCAAACACCACCCAGCCGACACGGTTGTTTGACTTGAACAATGCGAGGCACTGTTCGCCGTCATCAATATCAACAACGGCAATTTGCCGCCCCAGCATGGCTGCCGCAACGGCAAGACCCGCAAAGGCCGGCCAGGATGCGCCGGCGAGCCAGAAAGACAGAGCCATCAGCACAACGGTGGCCGAATAGATGCCGGTCAGCCAGGCTTTTGTCTGGCCGCCAAAGAGGCGCGCGGTCGAACGCACGCCGATCAATTCGTCGTCTTCCTTGTCCTGATGGGCGTAGAGCGTGTCGTAACCGATGGTCCACAGGACTGAGCCGGCATACAGGGCAACCGCAGCAGAAGCGAGGCCACCGAATGCTGCCGCCCAGCCCATGAGCGCGCCCCACGAAAAAGCAAGTCCCAGAAAGAACTGCGGCCAGTCGGTGAAGCGTTTGGCGAAGGGGTAGATGGCAACAACCGCCAGCGAGCAGATGCCGAGGACAATCGCAAACAGATTAAACTGCAACAGCACGATCAGCCCGACAAGCGCCTGGACAATCATGAAGACTTTCGCCTGCGTCCTTGAGACCCGGCCGGATGGCAGCGGCCGCGACCTTGTCCTTGCGACCTGCATGTCGATCTCATGATCAACCAGATCGTTGTAGGTGCAGCCCGCGCCGCGCATGGCAATCGCGCCGATGGTAAACAGAAGCAGATGCAGAACGATGCGTCCGGTATGCGGAGGAGCCGTCAGAACCTGTGCGTTGGCTGCCAGCATCACCGACCACCAGCACGGCCACATCAGCAACTGCCAGCCAATCGGCCGGTCCCAGCGCGCCAATTGCGCGTAAGGCCAGCACCAGCGCGGCAACAGGCGGTAGACCCAATTGTCGGATGGAGCATCGGCCACGCGGCCCGGATCTGTCAGCGGTGTTTGCATGGCCCCTTGGTGACAGTTTCCCCGGCGTCAAGTCAAGCAGGGAATTGCACCAAGGGGTGCGTGATTCCAGCGCAATTATCCTGGCATCAAAGCCCGGAAACAAATTCCCCCAGATCGCTGTCGAAGCGACCGGAATCCTCAATGAAGGGCGCGTGCCCGATCCCTTCATAGATGATGCGGGTTGTCGTTCCGCCGCCCGCATCGATTAACTCCTTCATGATTTCCGTCGAACGCGGCAGAACATGCTGGTCCTTGTTCCCGTGGATGAAAAGAACCGGAACCCCGATCGTGCCAAGCGTTGGTGAATGATCGAGCGGCCCGCGCTCGACAAACCGGTCAATGACCATGGCCCGTCTGACATAGGGTGGTGTCTGCATGCTGTAGGACAAGGCCTCCGCCGCCAGAGGCTCGGAAAGCGGCTTTCCGGGAACCATATCAAGAAAGCGCTTCGTGCCGGCCAGTTGGCGCGCATAGTCTCCGCAGGAATTGGCAGCGCCGCAGCCGTCGAGATCGACACCTGGGGGACCCGCCGGAATACCGGCCATCGGACCGGTGTTTTCAACCACGCCCGGCCCCAAAACCGGCTCAGGGCCGCCGGCATCCGGTGGCCGCAGATCCAGATTATATCCGGCGGCGACAAAAACCAGGGCAGACAGTTTGTCCTCGCCGTGCTCCTTCACATAGTCGAGCACAGGCAAGCCCCCATAGGACCACCCGACCAGTACGACGTCGTCCAGATTCTTGCCCGCTATCACCGCGGCGATGTCGTCGGCCCAAAATTTGCTGTCGATGTAGCTATTCGGATCTTCAGGTTTGGAAGAATAGCCGTGTCCGCGAAGATCAAACGCGATGAGGTGGTTGGTCTTCGCAAGATCGCCGAGCATCTGACGCCGCCACGATGCGGCGCTTTGCGAAAATCCGTGGACAAACAATATGGCCGGACCGGTCGTCTCGCCGCTTTCGACAACCGAAATCGTCAGACCGTCGGGTGATGTGACCGTTGAGGGCACCAGCCCCTTCAATTGCTCCGATTGCGCCGGCAATGCCACCAATGTGGCCGAGGCCGCCGCCGCGAGCACCTTGATCATGTGCTTCATTCCATTCCTCCCGTGTATCAGCCGGCAAAGGCTAGGAGGTTTATCGGTTGCGTCACAATCGCTATAAATAGGGACTGCGAACGGGAGGAAGGGCCGATCCTCAATTCGGACGACCTGAAAGATCTGGCATTCGTCGCCTATGAGCTCGCCCAGCCGGACGACCGGCGGGTTCTGGCGCGACCGCGGCTGGCCGAGCGCCTGCTTTCGCTGTTTCGCGCCGATTTTCTCGGCCAGACCCAGTGGAACGAGGAAACGCAGGCCTTTGAAAAGCCGCTCTGCTACAACCGCGACCAGCGCATGTCATGGGAATTCGAAGTCTACTACCAGCACTGCGACCCGATCTCGAAACACATCCGGCTACGTTCCGATGCAACCTCCACCTACGAAGTGATTTCGCGCAGGCGGCTTGAACGCAGCGAATATTATGCCGATTTCCTGCGCCCCCATCGGGTTTCCCACGGCATCGATCAGTATCTGTTCGAGGATGGGAAGATAATCGGCGATTTCCGCGTGTGGAGAAAATCCGCAAGCAAGGAGTTCGCCAACAGGGAAAGGCAGCTTTTGATCGCCCTGCGCCCGATGCTTAAAAATGCCTACCGCTCCATGCTTTCGGGTGACGGGCTTGAGGGGGCCGTGCACGCCAACGGGATTTTGGCCGTGGCGATATCTGCCGACCACCGCCGCTATATCTGCTCTCCGGCCCTCATTGACTGGATTTCCCGGCAGAACGGCATCAGCGAGAATGGTTTTAAGAATACGGTGATGGCCGCCGTCAGGAACCGCCAGACTTTTGTCTCGTTTCCACGTTTCGACCTCAAGATCGGCTGGCGCAATGTCGCTTCCCATTCGCAATGTGCGATCATCTGTACGGTTGTGCCGAAGTGTGAACGCAATTTCGAACGACATACAGATCTCACACCGCGTGAGCGCGAGGTCAGCCGGCTTATCGCCCAGGGAATGACGGACCGCGAAATTTCGGAGAGTCTCGGCATCGCCTTCTGGACGGTGAGAACCCACGTCGGCAATGTGCTGCGCAAGCTGGACGCCCGCAACCGCGTTGAACTGATCAACCGGGCGGGCATTGTCGGGCTGCGGGCAGACAGCGATACGACCGGATCCGCATAGGCGGATAAATGCCGGGCATTATTTCGCCGCCTCTTGACCCCGCGCCAAACCATGCTACCCCCTTTTCGTGACAACAACCGTCTCTCACAACGTGGGTTGGTGGCGCTTCAGGTTCATTCCTGAAGCCGGGCAAAGGGGATTTAGGCGATGAATGTGCTTTTGATCGGTTCCGGTGGACGCGAGCACGCCCTGGCCTGGAAGATCGCCGCCTCTCCTGTTCTCGGCAAACTCTACTGCGCACCGGGCAATCCCGGTATCGCCAGGAATGCGGAATGCGTGGACATTGACGTTAGCGACCATGGCGCGGTCATCGCATTCTGTGCCGAAAACGAAATCAGCCTCGTCGTGGTCGGTCCGGAAGCCCCGCTTGTTGCCGGCATCACCGACGATCTGCATGAGGCCGGTATTCCGGTTTTCGGCCCGACGGCCGCGGCGGCGCAACTGGAAGGCTCCAAAGGCTTTACCAAGGATCTGTGCGACCGGCACAACATTCCGACCGGCGCCTATATGCGCTTCAACAATTCGCCGAAAGCCAAGGCCTATACTCGGGAAATGGGTGCGCCGATCGTCATAAAGGCCGACGGTCTTGCTGCCGGAAAGGGCGTGACCGTTGCCCAGACACTTGAAGAGGCCTTTGCGGCGATCGATGACTGTTTCGAAGGCGCATTCGGCGAAGCGGGCGCCGAGGTGATCGTCGAAGAGTTCCTGGAAGGTGAAGAGGCAAGCTTCTTTTGCATCTGCGACGGCACCAACGCGCTGCCGCTGACAACCGCCCAGGATCACAAATGCGTCGGTGACGGCGACACGGGACCGAATACGGGTGGAATGGGCGCATACTCCCCCGCACCGGTGATGACGGATGCACTTATTGAACAGACGATGGAGCAGATCATCAAACCGACGCTGCAGGGAATGGCCGAAAGGGGCACTCCCTTTACCGGCGTGCTCTACGCCGGTCTGATGATCACCAGCACCGGTCCGCAGCTCATCGAATACAATGTTCGCTTCGGCGATCCTGAATGCCAGGTCCTGATGATGCGTCTGAAAGATGACATTTTGATGCTGATGAAGGCGGCGGCGGATGAACTGTTGTGGACGATGAGTGCGCGTTGGGAGGATGAAGCGGCGCTTTGCGTCGTCATGGCCACCAAAGGTTATCCGGGCTCCTACAAGAAAGGCTCTAAGATCCGCAACCTCGAAGCCGCGTCGGCAGTCCACGATGTCGAAATATTTCATGCGGGAACCGCGCGTGACGGTGATGACATCGTAGCCAATGGCGGACGTGTGCTCGGTGTGACCGCGCTTGGCTCGACGGTCAAGGTGGCTCATGATCAGGCCTACATGGCCGTCGATCTGATCGACTGGGAAGACGGATTTTGCCGTCGCGACATAGGCTGGCGCGCCATCAAACGCGAGAAATAGGCGAATTTTCGCCGAATTCCATTTGCTTTGCGTTAACCATGCCTGAAAACCGCTTGAAAACGCTTATATGCTAATTTCGGGAGAACAACCCGGGAGAGCGATATGACGCGCCTTATCATTTTGACATCCGCCTTTGCACTTGCCGCAAGCGCAGCAATGGCCGGAGATTCAGTCATCCATGTGAAATCCAAGATTGTTGGAGCCGGCAGTGTCATCACCGTTGACTGCTCCGAATGCCCACCGTTGAAGCCGAAATATACAGGCCCCGATGTCCATGGCGTCGAGATTGTCGAACAGCATATCGGTGGTGAGAAAAAGGTCGTCCAGACGGACAATATGATGGGCGGCAGTGCCGTGCGCATCGTAAGAGCCTCGGCAGGCACCAAAAACTACGCCGGTGAATCAGTTGTGCACGCCAACGGCGGAACCAACGTTTCGGACAGGCACGAGGGCACGATCCACCTCCAGCCCGGTCAGCGCCCGGTCGTTGCCGACAGCGGTGTTACTTATAAGGGCGGCGGCGAATTCAATGTCGAGGAAGTCGGTGAAGATCAGCGCCCGCTGGACGGAGTCGATGGCGGATCGCAAACATCTTCGGTGAACATGAACGACGCCGAGCACGACGTCGTCGAGCCCCAGGAGCCAGGCGGTGAAGAGCCGCACAATAACGGTCCTGAAATCATTGAGCTGCGCCCCTCAAAGTAGGACGCAGCAAATACAACAGAAGCGGCCTTAGCCGCTGATGCGTGAAAAATCGGCAACCGTCTCGGTTGCCGATCTGATTCTGCGAAGCAGCGCCAGCCTGTTTGCCCGCACAGCCTGGTCTTCGTCATTGACGAGCACGTCATCAAAAAAAGCATCCACCGGTCGGCGCAGTTCACCAAGCGCGCGCATAGCGGCCGTAAAATCCTCGTTCCGGACAGCCGCAGCAGCCGTGTTTTCCGCCTCGTCAATTGCGGCCGAGAGCGATTTTTCGGCAGGCTCCGTCATCAGCCCGGCATCCACGACCCCGGCGATCCGGGTGTTTTTCTTTTCTTCGGCCGCCAGAATGTTGGCTGCCCGTTTGGTTCCGGCGAGAAGGTTCTGACCGTCTTCGGAATCGAGCAGTTCTCCCAGCGCTTCAACACGCTTGAGGACCATCAGAAGATCATCGGCATCCGCGGATATGACCGCATCGATCAGGTCGTGACGTGCACCCTTGTCCCGCAAGTAGACCTTCAGCCGGTCGTGGAAGAAGGACAACAGATCCTCCGAGACGCCAAATTGCAGCAGCGGCAGGCGGATTTCGTTCTCCAAAAGCAGCCTGATAACGCCGAGCGCCGCACGGCGCAGTGCATAAGGGTCTTTGGAGCCGGTCGGCTTTTCGTCAATGGACCAGAAACCGGTCAGCGTGTCGAGCTTGTCGGCCAACGCCACGACAATCGAGACCGGGCTGGAAGGCACGACATCCGACGGGCCCTGCGGTTTGTAATGATCTTCAATGGCTTCGGCGACTTCCGGCGCCTCGCCCTGCAAAAGCGCGTATTTGCGGCCCATCGTGCCTTGCAATTCCGGGAATTCCCCAACCGCTTCGGTGGTCAGGTCTGCCTTGGCAAGCAGCACGGCCCGGTCCGCCTTTGCCGGCAAGTCGGAAGCATCTGCAACGGCCGGCGCCAGTTGATGCGCCAGGTTGCGGATGCGGCTTATGCGCTGTCCCTGCGTTCCCAGCTTCGCGTGGAAGGTCACGTTGAGCGCATCGAGTTTTGCCATTCGCTGATCGAGCGGTTTTGAAAGGTCCAGGTCAAAGCCTGCCGCAGAGGCTGAGAGCATGTCGAGATCCGGCAGGTCAGCCTGGTCGGTCTTCCAGAAATGCAGCGCATCGGCAAGGCGTGCGCGCACCACCTTGCCGTTGCCGTGTGCGATTTCCCCGCCACCGTCGCTGGCCTCGATGTTGGCCGTGATGATGAACTTGTTGGTCAGCGCGCCAGGCTCGCCTTGCGGTCGCAGGACGAAACACTTCTGATTTTCCTTGATGGTGAGCCGGATCACTTCCGGGGGGATAGCAAGAAAATCCTCTTCGAATTCGCCCATCAGAATTACGGGCCATTCGACAAGGCCCGAAACCTCGTCGAGCAACGCATCATCCTCGACCAGTTCGAAGCCTTGCGCGAAGGCAAGATTGCGTGCGTCCGACAGGATGATTTCTCTGCGGCGATCGGCATCGAGCACCACTTTCGCCCTTTCGAGCTGCTCGACATAGTCATCGAACCGGCGAACGGTGATGGCCTGCGGCGCATGGAAGCGGTGTCCATAGGTGATGTTTCCCGCTTTCAGGCCGTCGATTTCGAAATCGACAATCACGGGCTCCTCGGTCTCGGGGCCAAACGTACAGATGATGGACTGCAGCGGACGCACCCAGCGCAACGCACCCGGCTTTGCGGAGGCCTCGCCCCAGCGCATGGATTTCGGCCAGGGAAAATTGCGGATGATGCCCGGCATCACGTCGGCAATGATGTCCGCGGCTTCGCGTCCCGGCTTTTCGATGACGGCGACATAAAAATCGCCTTTTTTTGGATCCGACTTGACGGTGGCCTGATCGACCGATTCAAGCCCCGCGCCACGCAGAAATCCGGAAACCGCCTTCTCCGGCGCATCGGTACGCGGACCCTTTCGCTCTTCGCGGATATCGGCGGAGCGTGCCGTCACACCGCGAATATCAAGTGCCAGGCGGCGCGGTGTCCAGTATTCGCGGGCAGCCTCATAGGTCAGGCCGGCATCGACCAGTGCATCCGTGACCAGTTTTTTCAGGTCGCCCGCGGCTTTGCGCTGCATTCGGGCAGGAATTTCTTCGGAGCGGAGTTCTAGAAGGAGATCGGGCATTTTATCAATCGTCTCAATTTGTTGGGTCATCTGGTTCGAGCGGTGATTCAAGCACCGCCTACTTCAAACCCTCCGGCTTCCGTCAATAAAAAGGCTTCCCCGCACATTTTGGAGAGATTGCGCACGCGCAAAATGTAGCTTTGGCGTTCCGTCACCGAGATCACTCCCCTTGCATCGAGCAAATTGAAGACATGCGAAGCCTTGATGCACTGGTCGTAGGCGGGCAGCACGCATTTGTGCACCTGCGCGGGATCAGAGCCGGCGGCACCCTGCTCGAGCAGCGAACGGCATTCAGCCTCCGCATCGTCGAAATGACGAAGCAGCGTAGCGGTATCGGCATATTCGAAATTGTGTCGTGAGTATTCCTGCTCAGCCTGAAGAAAGACATCGCCATAGGTCACCTTGGCGTTGTCAGAGCCGCCGTTGAAATTGAGGTCGTAGACATTGTCAACGCCCTGAACATACATGGCCAGACGCTCAAGCCCGTAGGTCAATTCACCCGCAACAGGCGAGCACTCAATGCCGCAGACCTGCTGGAAATAGGTGAACTGCGAAACCTCCATACCATCGCACCAGCACTCCCAGCCAAGGCCCCAGGCGCCGAGTGTCGGACTTTCCCAGTCATCCTCAACAAAACGCAGGTCGTGCAGCAGCGGGTCGATACCGATGGCTTCGAGCGAACCGAGGTACAGCTCCTGCAGATTGGGCGGCGACGGCTTCAGGAGGACCTGATACTGGTAGTAGTGTTGCAGCCGGTTGGGATTTTCACCGTAGCGGCCGTCTGTCGGACGGCGCGAAGGCTGCACATAGGCCGAATTCCAGGAGCGCGGTCCGAGCGATCGCAATGTGGTTGCGGGATGAAAGGTCCCTGCTCCGACTTCCATGTCGTAGGGTTGCAGTATCACGCAACCATATTCCGCCCAGTAGTTATGAAGAGCCAGGATGAGCCCTTGAAACGAATTGGTCGGATGCATGTGAGACGGCTGAGAACGCTCTGACGTGGTCATGGGTCGGGTCCGGACATAAATGAGAATGCGCCGGACACGTGCCATGCAGTCCCTGCGGGGTCAAGGGTTTAGAGCGTGCCCCGGTCAAATGATCCAATTTAAACAAGGCACGTTCTAGCAAGATGCCACCGATTTGGGAGGCTCGGGGCCGCCTTATTCGTCGTCTTCTTTCCGTTCGACATGGTACTCGCCGGTCTTTGGATCCTCGACCAGGGTACCGCTGGCGCCTGTTTCGGCTTCCTTTTCGGCCCTGCGCACGGATTTGCTGACCCGTTCGGCTTCCTTCAGGAAGCGCTTGTAGCCCATCCAGACGACCAGCAGAACGGCCACCAGCAGCAATAACTGCACCATCTTCGCCTCCCCCGCGAATATTTCGCTATTTTATAACACGGTTCCGGCCGCGCCGTAGTGCCGGTTTGAGTTTGACAGTATCAAAGGCCGTACCGGCTCCACAGAGCCCTTTCCTCAGCCACTTCGGCAATTCCTGCCGCAGCGGCACCGGCAATGCGCGACGGCATGTCGCCGGCATTGGCGCCGGTTACCTTGCGGCCGAAAAGACCGCGCGGCATGGTGATCAGCCGCAATTTGGCCTTTTCGCCATATCGTTCCTTCATAACGGTGCGCATGTCACCCAGCTCATCGACAAGCCCGAGTTCCTTGCCCTTGAGGCCAGACCAGAACAGGCCGGAAAAGATGTCGTCATTATCGGCAAGCCTGCTTCCGCGGCGTTCCTTGACCATGTCGATGAACACCTTGTGCACCTCCAGTTGCAACGATTTGAGATGGTCGATATCAGCCTTCTTTTCAGGTTGAAACGGGTCCAGAGTCACCTTGTTCTTGCCTGCGGTGTATACGCGACGGTCAACGCCGATCTTCTTGATCAGGTCGGTGAAACCGAAACTTGCCGAGACAACGCCGATCGAACCGACAATCGAAGTCGGATCGGCGATGATTTCATCACCGGCCAGTGCAATCATGTACCCACCGGAAGCGGCAAGATCTTCAACAAAGATAAAGACCTTCTTGTTCTTTTCCTCGGCAAGATCGCGGATGCGGCGATAGATCAGCCGCGACTGGACGGGCGAGCCGCCGGGTGAATTAATGGAAATGGCGACGGCGGGTGCCCGCTTGTCGGCGAAGGCCTTCTTAAGCAGCGGCGCAACCGTCGCGATGTTCAGGGTCGGGCGGAATTGCGAGCCTCCGGCCACGATCATGCCCTGCAGTTGAACAACAGGAATGTTTAACTCGTCGCGCCTGAACCGCTTGGGTACAATGGATTTGTAGAACGCCATCTATTCCGCCTGTTTCTGTGTTTGTCCGACATGGATGCCTGCCACCTGATGTATGTATTTCCACTCGAAACACAATGGCATGCGGGAATTGCGTCGCTTTACCGATGCACAAAGGCGCGGCCGTTGTTGAGATCATTCATGCGGGCCGAAAAAGCCCTGCCATCGCTATCATGCACAAATAGAGGCGTGCGAAAGGAAAGACGCGCACGATTGCCCTTTATTCCTGTGAACAGGATGCGGATGGCGTCTTCTCCCGGCCGTGGATGAACCGGCGTTACCTGGAGACCACCGAAACGGCCATCGCAGGCCTGCAGGATGTCGCGAAGCGATTGTGGACGGGCGATCAGCGACAACTGCCCGCCCGGCTTGCAAACCGCACAGGCCGAGCGGATCCAGTGTTCGAACATGTGTTCGGGCATGGCGTGGGCTTCTGCCCGCAATGCATCGGGTGTGGTGCGGTCGGCGGAACTGTTGAATGGGGGGTTCATGATGACATGGTCAAAACATGAATCGGTCAGCCCGGCGGCGGCACGTTGCCTGCCCTTGAGCGTTACATCGGCGACCAACAGCGACACCCGATCTGCAAATTCAGCATTGTGCTCCAAATCGATCGAGCGCCGGGCAAACCCTGACATTTCCACCGAGCGCTCAACCAGCACCACGTCAAGCTCCGGGCTCCGGCTTGCGACTGCAATGCCGGCCGCACCGGCGCCGGCACCGAAATCGGCCAGCTTTCCGTGCGCGTCGTCACTGACAAGCGAGGCGAGCAGCATTGCGTCAAGTCCGGCCCTATGTCCCTTGCCTCTTGGCTGCACCAGGTGAAAACGACCGCGATGAAAGGCATCGATCGTGGCTTGCGGTGTTTCACCGGGGGTCGTTTCCGCCGCCTGATCGGTTCTACAATCCGGCTTGCTCATGGCCGCTGATGTCTAAGCTCGTCGCCAAGCCCCGCACCTTCTACGAGCTTGCGCGCTTCGTCTACACGTTCCGCGTCAACCAAAAGGCGCCGGGAGAGTGCATTGATGGATCCATCGAGCACACTCATGTTTTCATCCGCTATGAAATACTGAATGCCCGCTTCCTTCAAAAGAGTGCCGACGAAGGAGAGCGTGACGACATTGTTGGTGCGGATCAATTCCTCCATATTTTCAAAGCCTTTCGGATTGTTCTGCAGCTAACGGTTGATACTTGGCGACACCTATTGCCGCCGTCGCGTTTCCTCTTATATGCAAATCGGAGTGCGATTTGTCATCCAGTTGTGCCGGCGGCACGAAAAATTGAGCGAAAGTCACTGGCAAATAGGATGCACTGCGTCGATTCTTCACTTGTACCGGAACCGGCCAGTTTCTATTGTCACTCGCAGAATTCACAGGAGTCTGCATTTTGGGCGTCGTCATTCCGCTTGAGGATAAAAACAGGAACATTGCATCGGTCAAGCCGCTCGTCGATTTGACCAAAACGGACATGGGAAGGGTCAACCAGCAAATCCTCTCCAAGGCGGGATCGGATGTTGAAATGATCCCCGAAGTTGCCAATCATCTGATCTCATCGGGAGGCAAACGCCTTCGGCCCATGCTGACCCTCGCCTCGGCCACGATGTTCGGTTACGAAGGCGATGGGCACATCAAGCTGGCAACGAGTGTGGAATTCATGCACACGGCCACGCTGCTTCATGACGACGTAGTTGATGAAAGCGATCTGCGCCGCGGCAAATCCACAGCACGCATGATCTGGGGCAATCAGGCCAGCGTGCTCGTCGGCGATTTCTTGCTTGGCCAGGCCTTCAAGATGATGGTTGAGGTCGGCTCGATCGATGCGCTCGACGTTCTTTCAAGCGCCGCGTCGATCATTGCCGAGGGCGAAGTGCTGCAATTGTCCGTCGCCAAGAACATGGAAACGACGGAAGACGACTATCTGGCCGTCATCCGTGCGAAAACAGCGGCCCTCTTTTCGGCTGCCGCAGAAGTCGGACCGATCATAGCCGGCGCCAAGAAGGCCGAACGCGATGCGTTGCGATCGTACGGAACAAATCTCGGCCTTGCCTTTCAGCTTGTGGACGACGTTCTGGATTACGGCGGCAAGGCTCAGGACCTCGGAAAGAATGTCGGCGACGATTTCCGGGAAGGAAAGATCACCCTTCCCGTAGTGCTTTCCTATCGGCGCGGCAACGACGAGGAACGGGCGTTCTGGCGCTCCGCCATTGAGGAAGGCCGCAACGACGATGAAGCGCTTGAAAAAGCGCTCTCCCTGATCGCACGCTCCAATGCGCTGAAGGATACAATCGCACGCGCTGAACATTACGGTGCGATTGCCCGCGACGCGCTCGCTCCCCTGGCGGATACGCCGGCGAAATCCGCACTGCTTGAGGTGATCGATTTCTGCATCAGCCGGGTCAACTGACTGAATTAAAGTCGGCTTTCCCGAATGCTTGCCGTGAAGGCCGAAAAAAGCCATGCTTTGGGGGAACGGTGTGGATTCGCGATTGTCTAAAGCAGAAGCAGGAACAGGATCAGATGCGGCTCAAATCCCTCACTCTAACTGCCGGCGTGGCTGTCATCAGTCTGTTGATGAGCTATCCGGCAGCGACCGAAGGTGAACGCGACAAAAATGCGTTCAAGTCCGCAACTGTAGACAGTTTTGCCGGCGCATTGCTGGCCGGCCGCACGGCTGAAGCAGATCGTGACACGCAGACCGCGATCGATCTCTACCGCAAGGCGCTCGAATACGAGTCAGACAATTCAGACATCAAACAGCGGCTCATGGTGCTGTTGTTCAACAACGGCGATTTTGACGAGGGTGTTCTGCTTGCCAATGGGCTGAAGGGTGATCCGGTTATTGAAAGCACCGCACGGCTGGCGCTCGGCATCGACGCCATCCGCAAGCGTGAATTCACCAGTGCACAGACACTTCTCGACCAATCAAGCGTCAGCGATCTTGAAAGGCTGCTTCACGGCCTGCTGAAGGGCTGGGCTTATTACGGCGACGGCAAGGGCGAAAAGGCCCAGGAAACGATCGACGCTTTGCAGGGCCCCGAATGGTACGGAATATTCAAGACGTTCCACAGTGCCGCTTTGCAGGAAGCGCTCGGCAATAAAGGGCAGGCACGGCGCCTTTACACAGCCGTTATCACCGATCAAAACAGCGCTGGAACCGCCCCCGATACCTATATACGTGCCGCCATGTCGCTGGCGGTGCTTGAAGCCCGCGACGGCAACAGGCAAAAAGCGCTCGATGCGCTGGCGACCGGAACCGCATTTGCCCCCGGCTACGCACCGCTGAAAACTCTGCGCATGCGCATCGAAGAGGACAATCCGCCGAGACCGGAAATCCGCAACGCCTCCGAGGGGGCATCGGCCGTTCTCTACACGATCGGCAGCGCGCTCAACCGCAGCGGCGCCGAGGATATCGTTTCCCTTTATCTGAATTTTGCCAGGGCGCTTGACCCGAAGAACGCTGCAACCCTGGTCATGCTTGGCAGCCTTGCGGAAAACCTTCGCAATCCGGAAAAAGCCATCGCCATTTACGAAAGCGTTCCGGAAGATTCCATCATGCACCGGGTGTCGGAGCTCCAGCTCGGGCTTAACCTGGCAGATCTTGGCCGTCTCGAGGAAGCCAAGAAGCACCTGAAGAATCTCATCAAGGAAGATCCGTCCGATATGCGCTCCTATATCGCCTATGGCAGTGTGCTGTCGGACGCCAAGGCCTATCGTGAAATGGCTGATAATTACGACATGGCCGTCAAGGCCATCGGCGTTCTGCCGGACCGTTCTCACTGGAACGTCTACTACCAGCGCGGCATCGCCTATGAGCGGCTGAAGGAGTGGGAGAAGGCCGAGCCGAACTTCAAGCGGGCTCTGGAGCTCTATCCAAACCAGCCCCAGGTGATGAACTATCTCGGATATTCCTGGATCGACATGAATATCCACCTTGACGAAGGGATGGACCTCATACGCGAGGCGGTGCGGCTGCGCCCCAATGATGGTTACATCGTCGATTCACTCGGATGGGCTTATTACCGCCTGGGCGACTATGAAAACGCCGTTGCGGAGCTTGAGCGGGCCGTCGAGATCCGCCCGGGCGACCCGACCATCAACGATCACCTTGGTGACGCGTATTGGCGTGCAGGGCGCAAGATTGAAGCGCGCTATCAGTGGGAACGATCGCTGACCATGGAGCCGGAACTCAGCGAAATTCCGAAGATCAAGACAAAGATCGACAAGGGACTGCCTGAAACGCCTTTGAAAGCACCCTCCGCAGCCAATACCGACGACGACAGAGGGGAAGTCAAGGATCCGGTCAAGCCGGCAGACCTGCCGAAGAAAAGCCAGCTCAACGGCCGCACGGAGAGCAAGACGATCAGCTACGAGGTCAAACCGGGACAAACGCTGTGGACCATCGCCAATGAAATGCTGGGCGACGGCAACCGCTATCGTGAAATCCTCCAGTTGAACCCGTCGCTGAAAGACCGCGCTAATACGATCCATCCGGGGCAGATTATCAGGCTGCCCTGACTTCTGCATGTAGGATCAGATGGTCGAAATCGTCGAAACCGCATGGGCAAAGATCAACCTTGCCCTGCATGTCACGGGGCAGCGCGAGGACGGCTATCACCTTATCGACAGCCTGGTTACATTTGCCGATATCGGCGATGTTCTTTCCTTTGAAACGAGCAACAGCGACAAGCTGACTGTAAGCGGCGCATTTGCCGAGCTGCTGTCGGCAGATACGGACAATCTCGTCGTCAGGGCGCGTGACCTTTTCAGACAGGCAGCAATCGAACGGGGACACTCAGTCGCCCCAGTTTCCATACATCTTGAAAAGAACCTTCCCATCGCCTCCGGGATCGGCGGAGGATCGGCGGACGCTGCTGCCTGCATGCGCGGCCTTGCGCGCCTGTGGAATATTCCTGACCGCAATCTCGACATTGGCGGCATCGCGGCCGGCCTTGGCGCCGATGTTCCCATGTGCCACGTCTCGGAGCCGCTGATCGCGCGCGGAATTGGAGAGGATATAGAGCCGGTGAAATGGCTGGCCCCGTTTTCCATTGTCCTGGTCAATCCGCTCGAGACGGTCTCAACGCCCCGGGTCTTCGGTGCCCTTGGCAATAAAAACAACGATCCACTGAACATTCAACCGGCCAACGGCGACCTGAACGAATTGGTGCTGGCGCTGCAAAATACGCGCAACGATCTGGAGGAACCGGCAAAAAGGCTCGCGCCGGTCATTGGCGAGGTCATGGCGGCGCTTGCCGAATGCCAGCCGCTTTTCCAGCGCATGTCGGGTTCTGGGGCAACCTGTTTCGGAATATTCCACGATCCGGTCGCCGCACGCCTTGCAGGCGATGCGCTTCGTGATAAATATCCCCATTGGTGGGTGCGTTCAGGCATGACCCGCACCGCATCATGACAGCGTAGAGCTAATCTGGAGTTGCCTTGATGGCCAGAATCGATGAATCGCGCCCCTTTATCCCAGTCAAAATCGCAGTACTGACGATTTCGGACTCACGCAGCCTTGATAACGACAAATCCGGTTTGACACTGGCGACACGTATCGAGGAAGCCGGCCACGTTCTGGCAGCGCGGGACATTGTGACCGACGATACGGACAAGATCGCCGCGCGCGTGAAGGGCTGGGCGGACGATCCGGAGATCGATGTAGTAATCACGACCGGCGGGACCGGCTTTACCGGACGCGATGTGACGCCTGAAGCCATAACCCCCCTTTTCGACAAGCAGATGGATGGGTTTTCGGAAGTCTTCCACCGCATCTCCTACGACAAGATCGGCACATCGACCATCCAGTCGCGGGCAACCGGCGGCGTTATCAATGCGACCTATGTGTTCGTGCTGCCGGGCTCTCCCGGCGCCTGCAAGGACGCCTGGGACGGCATCCTGAAATACCAGCTCGACTACCGCCACATGCCGTGCAATTTCATCGAGATCATGCCGCGGCTCGACGAGCACCTGAAACGCGGGAAGTGATTGCCGACTGCAGATCCAATCACGAAGGGGTCCGGATATCCTTGCCGGTCCCTCCAGTTTCCCGATGCATTATCAGGCGCACTCCGCGCTGCCATGTCAGATAAAGCCACAGCCAGTGCAGCATGACGAACAGCCGGTTCTTGAAACCGATCAGAAAATAGACATGGGCCGCACCCCATATGAACCAGCCCAGCAATCCCTTCAATTTCAGTCCGAAGATGTCCGCGACGGCCCGGTTCCGGCCGATGGTGGCCAGTGCTCCCGCATCTGAATAGTGAAACCCTTTGGAAGGCACCTGCCCCCTGGCCAGCTTAGCCAGCCGGCGGCCGACATAGATTCCCATTTGCTTGGCCACCGGCGCTATTCCCGGCAATACAACACCGTCGGCCTTGTGCATGGCTGTATCACCGATGACATAGACGTTTTCGAGACCTGCAGGCCTGAGCGTTGCGTCAACCTCAACATGCCCGCTGTTGGGAACCGGCAGCGCCAGCCATCGGCCTGCGGGTGATGCCTGCACACCTGCCGCCCAGACCACGGTCTCGGCTGCAATATCCCCTTGATTCGTGGTAACACGCCCCGCAGCGATATCGGTCACCATGGCGCCGGTGCGCACCTCAACGCCCAGTTCGCCCAGATCACGTAAGGCGCGCGATGACAGACCTTCGGCAAAAGACGGTAACACGCGCGGCCCGCCTTCGAGCAGGATGATCCGGTTCTGCTTGCCGTCAATGCGCCGGAAATCGCGCATGACCGAGAAGGACAATTCGGCGATGGCGCCGGCCATCTCCACACCTGTCGGTCCCGCACCCACCACCACGAAGGTCTGAAAACGCTTGGCTGCCTCCGGGTCATACTCGACCACAATTTCAGCTTGCTCAAAGGCCATCAGTATCTTTTCACGCAGGCCGAACGCATCGTTCAGTGTCTTGAGCCCCGGGGCAAATTTTGCCCAATGGTCCTTGCCGAAATAGCTGTGCCGTGCACCCGTGGCGATGACCAACGCATCGTACGACACGGCCCGACCGCTTTCCGTCATCACCTTCTGCGCATATGTGTCCACGTCCACAACGCGGTCCATCAAAACCTGCGCGTTACGCTGTCTGCGCAGCACATGGCGGATCGGCACAGCGATTTCGGCCGGCGTCAGCGCCGCCGTCGCCACCTGGTAAAGAAGCGGCTGGAACAGGTGGTGATTCTGCTGGTCGATTATCGTGATCGTCACGGGTGCCCTTGCAAGTTCCTTCGCCGCCGACAGCCCTGCAAAGCCGGCCCCGACAATGACGACGTGCTTGAGGGGCTGGGACATGACCGCTGTCTTCCTTTTGCGTGAGAATCATGGGCCGGCGTGACCCGCATCCACATATGTATTCGTGGTTGCATTCCTTCCAGTCAAGACTTCCGCGCGGATAGCCGATCTCAGCTGTCCTTGCCTCCATTGGCCCCAACGCCGAACAATGGGACGGCGGCCAGATAGTACGCAACGCCGATGAAACCGGCTCCACCGATAATGTTGCCGACCGATACGACCGCCAGATTGTACGCACCACCCAAAACGGTCACGCTCTCTGGGTGATTTCCCAAAAGGGATATGGTGAACACAGTCATATTGGCAATGCCGTGTTCGAAACCGGCCGCGACGAAAGCAAACAGGCACCAGAATATCAGGATGCACTTGGTTGTGTCGCTCTTTGTCCGGGCAGACATCCAGATTGCCAGGCATATGAGCCAGTTGCAGATAATAGCGCGGGCAATGAGTTCGACGACCGAGCTGTTCATTTTGGCTTCGGCCACCTGATGAACCAGCGATGTCTGGTCGTTAATCCATGCGTTGCCGCCGCCCATGACAACCAGAATGGACAGCATCATCGCGCCGAAAAGATTACCGTACCAGCAGAAGATCCAGTCCGTTATCACTGTCAGCGCGCCGACTTTCCGATAGAAAAACCCAAAGGTCATGTACATGATATGGCCGGAAAACAGCTCGGCACCGGCAAAAATGATCAGCGTCAGTGTGATGCCGAACAGCGATCCCATTATGAGTTTTTGCGATGCGGCTTCAGCCTCGTGGCCGAGTGTCAATATGAGAACGATCCCGACGCCGACATAGGCCCCGGCCATCATGGTAAGGATAAAAAAGCCAAGCGGATTTCGCCTGGCGTAGTTGATCTTGCTGACTGCAATGTCGGCAAACTGTTCTGAAATGTCGCGATGCAAAAGAAGCACCTCCGTGATGGCCTGGTGTGTGTATCCCACTGCCAATCCGGAGTATCGAGCGCGGGTAATTACAAACCATCGCGCCCCATCCAGCTTCCAATCGTTCAGTCGATCGGCGGCATTTTTTCCTATTTCAACCTTGGATACCGGCCGCCGTCAATTCTCCTGGAGTACAACCAGGCTGCAACCGGCTCGGTGCGCTTAAGTGAAATGGGTGATCTCGCGTGAGAAATTTCCGTTGAACCATCGAATATTCGGCACATGCCACGGCACTGTTACCGGAACTTAGCAGGCAGGCTTGAGAACGCGCAGATCGTATTATTCATGGCGACTGTCGGTGTTCCGACTTCGATTTTGTCGACCCGATCGAGCATGGCTTTCAGAACTGCCGTCATCTCGATCAGGGCGAGATGCATTCCGATACACATGTGAATGCCGGCGCCAAAACCAAGGTGCCGCCGGTTGTTGCGGCTGATATCGAATGTGTCAGGGTTTTCAAACACACGCTCGTCCCGATTTGCGGATGCAAACAGCATCATGACCCGGGCGCCTTCGGGTATTTCAACGGAGTCTATCGTTACAGGTTCGGTCGTGCGCCGTGAAAATGTTCGTACCGGCGTTCCCATACGGACAGCCTCGTGTATCGCATTCAGCACCAGATTTGGATTTTCCTTCAGCTTTTCCCATTCGCCGGGATTGCTGCCCAATTGCCATATCAGGTGACCGATTGCCGAGATCGTCGTATCGAGACTGGGATTGATATAATCGCGAACTGCAAATGGCGTCAGATCGGGGTCGATACCGCCTTCTTTCTCAAGATCGAAAATTCGCCTAATCCAGCTGCCGGACTTCACTGTATCGCTTGAGATGCCGTCACTGATGAATTCCCGCATTTCCCTGATATCGGCAACAGCGTCCCTCCCCCTGCCATTTTGAACGCCAAGGACGTTGAAAGCCGCGGCCGCCCATTTCAGCATGTTGGATTTACCGAAGTCCGGAAGTCCCACCATATCGCGCACAATCGTCAAAGGCAGATACTGGGCGAGGTCGCTCACAGCGTCAAAACCGTCTCTCCCCGTCAGAGACGCAACAAGTTCATCCGCCATCTGCTCAATATGCGGGCGGATTTCTTCCAGCGCATCGGGCCTTAATGGCGGAGCCATGGCGTTGCGCAGTTGTGTATGTCTCGGCTGATCGGACGCAACCGTGTTGCCCTGAAGAAATTCACAGCCGAACCGGTCGGCCGCCACGCCGTGCCCACTGCAAAAGCGCTCATGGTCGCGAACCGCCTCCCTTACTTCCCTGGACCTGGTCAGCGCGTAGTTTCCGTGAACCGGAAGCCACACAACCGCGCCGAGTTTGCGCATCTCGGCATATCCCGGCCAGGGATCGGCAATGAACTCATCCGAATAGAGATCAATTTCGCAAACTGGAGCCTGTGTCACTTGTATTTCCCAAAAACGTTCTTGCCTGCATACATTAACAATGATTAAATTCGTTTAGCAATAATAAATTATTGCGACGCAGAGACACCTGGCACGTTGAAGGCCAATCGCCGCGTTCAAAACAAGCGGCGAGACAAAACCCATGGAGGAGCCAATGAAGATTATTAAGAACATTCTGTACGGCGCAGCAGCTGTGCTGCTAACGGCAGCGGCAGCAGACGCTGCGGATTACAAGCTGACCATATCGAGCTGGGCACCGCCTGCGCACGGGCTGAATGCCCAGATGTGGCCGAACCTCATCAAAATGATCGAGGAAGCAACCGACGGCAGGGTAACGGCAGAGGTGAAGTACAATCTGGCACCGCCGCCAGCGCAGATGGATCTCGTTATCGACGGTGCTGCCGACATGTCCGTGATCTTTCACGGCTATCAGTCAGGCCGGTTCTCGGCGACAAAGCTGATTGAATTGCCGGGCTATGAAGGCAATGCCGAAGCCGCATCCGTCGCCTACTGGCGCGTCCATGACAAATACCTGGCAAAGGCGGACGAACACCGGGGTGTCAAGGTGATTGGGCTGCATACGCACGGACCTGCCCATCTGCATTCGAACAAGAAGGTGACGTCGCTTGACGGCATTGACGGGCTCAAGGTGCGCGTTCCGGGCGGGGTCGGTTCGCTGGTGGGAGAAGCGCTCGGTGCGACCGGCATCAAGGTTCCGGCGCCGAAAGTCTATGAAACGCTTGCTTCCAATGTGGCAGATGGAGTCGTGATGCCGTTTGAAAGCCGCGGCGGCTTCAAGCTGACAGAGGTTGCAAAGAACGTCTACGAGATGCCCGGAGGCCTTTATCGCGGCTCCTTTGCATTCATCATGAACCAGGAGGCCTTTGACAGCCTGCCGGAAGACCTGCGAAAGGCGCTGGATGAAAAAGTGTTCGGAGAGCCGGCCAGCCGCATGGCCGGTGCCGTTTGGGACAACATTGATGCGCGCGGCCGGTCCCTGACCGAGGAAACCGGCGACAACTCCATCAACATGGCGAACGATGCCGATGTGGCAGCGTATGAAGCCATCACCGGCCCGATCGTCGCTGGTGTTCTGGAAGAGGTCTCGGCAAAAGGTGTCGATGCCAAGGCGGCTCAGGAAATGATTGCGGCCGAGATGGCAAAGGCGAACTAAAAGCGCAGCCGTTGGCCGGGGGACCTGCAAGGCACTTTCGGTGCCTTGCAGGTACTATCGGGATGTATTGCCGAGTTCCTTCGAAAGGGAACTTGCGGCATCTTTCAGCGCTTCCGCGATTTCGCCGTCAGGATCGGTGTCGAATTCCTCGATCCAGCCCAAAGACGTCAAGGCCAGCGCCAGCCTATCG
Source organism: Hoeflea sp. TYP-13 (assembly GCF_040932035.1). NCBI lineage: Bacteria > Pseudomonadati > Pseudomonadota > Alphaproteobacteria > Hyphomicrobiales > Rhizobiaceae > Hoeflea > Hoeflea sp. TYP-13. The sequence goes on along the minus strand of NZ_JBFRBB010000001.1, from coordinate 1,166,257 downwards.
TCACGATCAAAGACGGGTGCACTCAGCGAAGCAATGCGCGGCAGCAGATCTCCGTCCACGCGGCCCAGTCCCGACGACATTGTCTCGGCGCGGATCTGTTCGATCTCGTTGCCTGTCCTCGTCTGTTCACGCTGGCCGACCGCTTCCACCTGCCCCGCATTACCCCAGGCCAGGAAGACCCTGCCGGTCGCCGAGGTAAAGACAGGCAGTATGAGACCGGCCCGAACCTCCACGGTAACTGGTCTGAAACCTTCAAAGTAACGCACGATCGTTGCTCCATGGCTGCCCCATACGGCAACAAAAACCGCCTCCCCCGTTTTGTCGCGCAATGCTTCTGCGGCGCGGCTTCCCAATGCGATCGTGTCCAATCTGCGCAGCGCCGACATACCCAGATGCAAGGCGAACGGACCGAGATCGTAGTTGCCATTGCTGTTTTGGCGAACGACTGCGGAGCGGACGAGCGAAACAAGGTAATGATGTACCTTTGACGGAGGCATGCCGCACAATTCCGACAGCTCCTTGACCGCCAGCGGACGGTCGGCCTCCTCCATAACCCGCAAAATGGCGAATGCGCGGTCGACCGACTGCACGCCTTTGCGTGTATCTATCTGCCCGCCATTATTTTCACCCGGACTTTGATCTCTGGTTGCCAAATGCACACTTTCCATTGTTTCTTCGTTTGGAATTCGATTCACATTGTAATCGTAACCAACGGAATTCGTTGCCGCAATTGCCTGCCGGCCGCGCGCGGTCTCATCCCCGGCTGATGCGGCGAGCGCAGGCCCGGGTTTTAAATTTCATCGAAACTGCCGGAGCGGCCGCGGCCCGACGCAAAACGCGACGCACCCCTTTCCGCTTCTTCAAGCACCGGTTTTTCGCCTTCAACGCCTTCCAGGCGCAATGCATCCTGCAGGTCCATGCCCCATTGCCGGTGGGCAGTCATCCGGTCTGTGCGCAGGCATGTCTGTGGGAACCTGGCAAGGTCGTTTGCAAGGGACATCGCCTCCTCCAAAGCCTTTCCTTCCGGCACGACACGGTTGGCGAGGCCGAAGCTTAATGCTTCCTCGGCCCCGACCGGGCGGCCCGTCAGGATCATGTCCATGGCGCGGCTGTGGCCGATGAGCCGCGGCAGCCTGACGTTGCCGCCATCGATCAGCGGCACACCCCAGCGGCGGCAGAACACTCCGAAGACGGCAGAGAACGCAGCGACACGCATGTCACACCAAAGGGCTAGTTCAAGTCCGCCCGCCACCGCATAACCCTCTACGGCTGCAATGACCGGCTTTGAAAGCAACCGGCGAGTCGGGCCCATCGGCCCCTCGCCTGTCGGGTCATACTCGAGAGATCCGGCAGACACGGCCTTGAGGTCGAAGCCGGCGCAAAATGTTCCGCCCTGCCCGCACAGAACCGCAGCGGCCTGCGTGTCATCGGCATCAAATTCATCGAACGCGGCAAGCAGCAGTGCGCCTGTCTCCGGATCGACCGCATTGCGGCTTTCCGGCCGGTTGATCGTCACGACCGTCACCGGACCGTGCCTGTCGACAATAACCTTGCTGCCCATCGGATGCTTCCTTTTCAGTCAGTCGCTGGTTGCGTTGCGGCCGCGATGCTTGCATTGCCTCCGGACGCGGTCAACGCGGGTGGACAAAATAGCGCGTGAAGCAATCACATATGGCCTCCGTTCCTGATGACTGTCTTGCATTTCAATCCACAGTCTCCATATTTGTTCTTGCTATGTTCTCATTCCTTTGTTAGGAATAAATTCACAAACCAATTTCAAACGGAAGGGTGCTCCGATGAGCGAGCTGGATCATTTCAGGCAAAACGCCCTTGCCCCTTCGAACAGGGCCGATGTCGCCGACGCGCTTGTCGCACGCTCCGGCATGCGCATCGACATCGACCGGCGGCGCGGCCGCGGTGCCGGTATCAACCCAAGCGGACGCTTCGAAAACAAGTCCCGTCAGATATTTGACGATGGCTGGGAAACGCTCGAGGATCTGCCGGCCTTCCGGACCGAGGTTCAGGTTGAAAAGCCGCGCACAATCATCACCCGTAACACGTCACCCGACATTTCCTTCGACCGTTCCATCAATCCGTATCGCGGCTGCGAGCACGGTTGTATCTACTGCTTTGCGCGTCCTACCCATGCCTTCATGGGCCTTTCGCCGGGGCTTGATTTCGAATCGCGCCTGTTTGCCAAGCCCGATGCACCAAAGCTGCTCGAGCGGGAACTGGCCAAAGCCGGCTACAAGCCGCGGGTGATCGCCATCGGCACCAATACGGACCCCTATCAGCCGATCGAGAAGAAGTGGCGAATCATGCGCCAGCTGCTCGAGGTGCTCAATGCCTGCAATCATCCGGTCGGCATCGTGACGAAATCCGCGACTGTGCTGCGCGACATCGATATCCTTTCACAGATGGCGGAAAAGGACCTCGTCAAGGTTGCCGTGTCCGTTACGACGCTCGACCGCAAGCTTGCCCGCTCCATGGAACCGAGGGCTTCGACACCAGTGCGGCGGCTGGAGGCGATCCGCAGCCTTTCGGACGCCAGCATTCCGGTCGCCGTGATGGCATCGCCGGTCATTCCCGGCCTCAACGACCACGAGATGGAGCGTATTCTCGATTCGGCAAAGGCGGCCGGCGCCTGTACGGCGAGCTATATCCTGCTGCGCCTGCCGCTCGAAGTCAGCCCGCTGTTCAGGGACTGGCTCTTGCGCCACTATCCCGACCGCTATCGCCATGTCATGTCGCTGGTGCGTTCGATGCGCGGCGGCAAGGATTACGACGCTGATTTCAACAAGCGCATGAAAGGCAGCGGGCCCTATGCCTGGCAGTTGGCACGGCGCTTCGAAATTGCCACAAAGAAGCTGGGTCTGGACAGGAGATGGCGCTCGCTGCGCACCGATCTGTTCACACCGCCGCTCGGCATGGGGGTGCAGCTCAACCTTCTTTAGAAACAACGCCTTTCGCCATGGCCGTTTTCCCCGACCGGCCATGGCGACGTCTCCCTCCGCAAAGCCGCAGCCGAGTTCCCGCCGCCCGTGCCTCACATGGGAATTCGGTCTTTCGGGAGCGAATGATCCGGGTTCTGCCGTCCGGACAATCGCCTCCCCGAGGAGGGACTTGCAGGGGGTCGGGTGGGCGTGCGAGTTTGCCGCAATGTCTCGCACCCCACCTGATTCTCGCAAGAAGAGGACCGCCGCCAACAAAACGGCGGCAAAGCAGGCCGAGCTGTTTCTTTTGCCTGCAGACCGGCCTGACTATTGCCTGGAAATCGAGGCCGGAGCACCAGGGCGGCCTGTTGCCGGCGCGGATGAAGCCGGGCGTGGGCCGCTTGCCGGACCGGTCGTCGCGGCAGCCGTCATTCTCGATCCTGAAAACATCCCGCCGGGGCTCGACGACTCGAAGAAACTGACGGCGAAAAAGCGGCAGAGCCTGTTCGATCTCATTCTTGCCACAGCCGAGGTCGCGGTAGCTTCTTCAGGCCCCACCCACATCGACCGCACGGATATCCGCAAGGCAAGTCTCGATGCCATGCGCCGCGCGCTTGCCGCCCTTCCGCGCCTACCCGAATATGCACTGATCGACGGACGCGATGTTCCGCCGGGTCTTCGTTGCCGCGCAAGAGCGGTCATCAAGGGTGACGCGCGGTCTTTGTCGATTGCCGCCGCATCGATCGTCGCCAAGGTTATGCGGGACCGCATGATGGAACGCTCAGCGGCGGACTTTCCCGATTTCGGCTTCGACAAACATGCCGGCTACGGAACCGCCGCCCACCGCAAGGCAATTGCCGATAACGGCCCCTGCTCCTTGCACCGAATGAGTTTCAGACCGATGCGCAGCGATCCATAGCGCGTCGATCAAGCGGGCTGAGGTGCCGCCTCGCGCGATTCCCGGTGGGCGATGAAGATCGACGCCGACACGATCAGAAGCGACCCAAGCCATAAATTGCCCGTCGGCACAAACCCGAAGACGACCCAGCCGGCCACGACATTGAGCGGCAGCTTGAGATGATCAAATGGCTGCACATAAGCCGCATCGGCCTTCGCATAGGCCCTGACTATCAGGAACTGCGCGATGATTGTCAGCAATCCTGCGGCAATGATCAGCCCGATCGCCATGGAGCCCGGCACGGCGAAACCGCCGGATGAGGCCGCCAGACCGGCATTGATGGGCGTCAGCAATAAAAGCATGTAAAGCGTGATTGTTTTCGACGATTCGTCTTCCGTCAGCCGCTTGGTCATCAGCGATGTCGCGGCCCAGAAAACTGCGGCGGCTACCGGTAACAATGTCGCGGTGGAAAATGCATCGGACCACGGCGCCAGAATGATCATGCCGCCGGCAAATCCTGCAAGGGTCGCCATCCACCGCGCCGGCCCGACACGCTCGCCAAGCAGCAAACCGGCACCAAGCGTTACAAAAAAAGGCGACGTCATGATTAGGGCAATCGCCTGCCAGATCGGCACGGCAGCAAGTCCGGCAACCCAGAACTGTACGCCAATGGCAGCCAGCACAACACGAACGATATGCGCTCCGGGATTGGCCGTCTTCAGAACGCCCAGTCCCGTGCGAACGATCCACGGCACGCCGCAAAGCATGGCGATAAGATATTGCCAGAAGGCCGCCGACGTCGATTGCATTCCGTACCGCATGGTGACCGCCTGAATGCTGACATTGACCAGCGCAAAGGCGGCGCCGGCGGCAACCATATAGAACGCGGCTTCCAGCGCAGGATTGCCGGAAATGAATTTAGCGTTTTGGAGAAGTGTTTTCTGATTCATCACTTGTTCCTTTTAAGAACCTAGAGGAATCAGGGCATACAGGCATGACACACAGTATTCCGCAGCCGGAATACGTCCGTGTCCTGACCCGCTCTCTTCCATCCGGACTATGACCGTCGGCTTCGGAATCTCACCGAATCTGCTGACCCCGGTCTTTTGGACCGGGCGCTCGCGGGCTTCGAGGTATTGGGCGTTGAACAGCCTTCAACCATCGTCACCGCCGGTGGGGAATTTCACCCCGCCCTGAGAACGATGCATCACAAAACCTTGCGATGCGTTTCCAGCGATAAACCAACTGTCCCAAAAAAGCAAAGGCCGGGGAAACCCCGGCCTTTGAAACTTCGATCAGGAACCGTGGATCAGTTCAGCCGCTCTTTCAGCTCTGCAACGGATGAATCGAACAGTTCGCCGGCCGTTTTGGCGTCGGCCTTTTCGGTGATCAGCGTCTCGGCAGCGGACACCGCAATATCCACGGCCGAGCGGCGAACCTCATTGACCGCCTCGGCTTCGGCCAGGGCAATCTTCTGCTCGGCCATTGCCGTGCGGCGCGTAACATATTCTTCCGTCTTCTGCCGGGCTTCGGCAACCAGGCCGGCAGCCTCATGTTCGGCAGCGGCGATCAATTCACCGGCTTCCTTCTCGGCATCCTTGCGCTTGCGCTGGTACTCGGCCAGGAGCTGCTGTGCTTCCTCGCGCAGACGGCGTGCCTCGTCGAGTTCGTTGCGGATCTTGTCGGCCCGCTCGTCCAGCGACTTGGTCAACATGCCCGGCACTTTCAGATAGGCGATCAGGCCCAGGAAGAGGATGAGGGAGACGAAGGCCCAAAAAGTGGCGTCCATTATTCTCTCCCTTCCGCAGCAGCCTTGACGGCTGCCGTGAGCTTGGCTTTCGTGACGGTTCCACCAATCAGCTGCTTGACGATCGCAGCCGTCGTATCGGCGGCAATCGTGCCGACTTCGGCAAGCGCCTTGGTCTTGACCGCCGCAATTTCAGCCTCGGCCTTCTCGAGCTTGCCGGCAACCTCGGCCTCGACCTTGGCACGCTCCGCATCGGCGTCCGCCTTTGCGGCGTCGCGAGCTGCCTGGGCAATCTCGTGCGCCTTGGACTTGGCGTCGGCCAGTTCCTGCTCATAGGTGGCGAAAGCCTGATCGGCTTCTTCCTTCAGGCGGTTGGCCTCGTTGAGATCCTGAGCGATCCGGTCACGACGCGTTTCCAGAATGCTGCCGATACGCGGCAGCACGACCCGCGACATGAACAGGTAGAAAAAGCCGAACGTAATGACCAGCCACAGAATTTGCGATGCAAATGTGGAGCTGTCAAAGGGCGGGAAATTGCCCTCTGCCGCATGTTCAGCAGTTTCAGCAGTGGCTGCGTAGGCCGCTGTCACTAGCATGGTTGCCTCCAAAATAGTTCCGCTACAACCGGAGCAGTTTCATCGCCCGGGCGCTGCGGTTCGACTTCAAGAGCGGTGACCTTCAAAAAGATCGGCGCCGCTCCGTGGCCACCCCCTTAGGCGTGGCCAGATGCGCCAGTCCGAAATGAATCAGACAGCGAAGAGGAGGAGCAGTGCAACGAGCAGCGAGAAGATGCCCAGAGCTTCCGTAACGGCGAAGCCGAAGATCAGGCGACCGAACTGGCCGTCAGCTGCTGAAGGGTTGCGCAGAGCGCCGGAAAGGTAGTTTCCGAAGATGGTGCCGAGGCCAATGCCTGCACCGCCCATGCCGAGACAGGCAATGCCTGCGCCGATGAATTTTGCTGCGTCCGCTTCCATAGTAAACTCCTTCGAATGGGATAATTGCGGCTATTGGACTGGCGGCATCGCCGCCAATTTCTTCTCCTAGTGACCGGGGTGCAGGGCGTCGTTGAGGTACATGCAAGTCAGCACCGCAAAGACATAGGCCTGCAGGAAGGCAACCAGAAACTCAAGACCGGTCAGTGCGACCGTCATGATCAGGGGCAGGATGGCGCCGCCGACGCCGAGTGCGCCAAGCGCACCAAGCGAGGTCACAAATCCTGCGAAAACTTTGAGCGTGATGTGTCCGGCAAGCATGTTCGCAAAAAGACGAACCGACAGGCTGATCGGACGGGACAGGAACGAAATGATTTCGATCGCCACCACCAGCGGCAGCAGCACGCCCGGAACACCGCTCGGCACGAACAGATTGAGAAAGCCGAGGCCGTGCTTCATGAAACCGTAGACGACAACCGTCCCGATAACGAGCATGGCGAGCACAAAGGTCACGATGATATGGCTGGTGACGGTAAAGAAATACGGGAACATGCCAAGAAGATTGGCAACGAGGACGAACATGAAGAGCGAGAATACCATCGGGAAAAAGCGCATCCCGCCTGACCCCGCCCCGTCCCTGAGCATTGATGCCACAAATTCGTAACACATCTCTGAAACGGATTGCATGCGGCTCGGAACCATGCCGCGATTGGAAGTCGTCAGAAACAGAAATCCTGACGCGACCGCAACCGTCGCAACCATGAACAGCGACGAATTGGTGAATGAGAAATCGAGACCGCCAACTTCAATGGGAATGAGTTTGCTGATCTGGAACTGGTGGATCGGATCGTTTGCCACCGGATGCCTCTCTCGTTGCGCCGGCCTGTTCAGCCATCGGCGTTATGGTTGTCCTTGTCGTTCTTGCCGGGCATGCGGTTTTCCGCAACCAGACCGGCCGAACGCATAACATTCAGTACCCCTGCGACGAACCCCAACAGAAGAAAGACGATCATCCCCCAGGGCGTTGTCCCCAAGAAACGGTCGATCAGATAGCCAAGAAGCGTTCCGACAAATATCGCGGCGACAAACTCGGTCGAAAGCTGAAACGCCTTGGCGTAGGACGACTTACCCGCCCACTCAGATTCCTTATCCGGTTTGTCCGCCGGACGACGGGAAGCGAGCTCTGCTTCCAGCTGCCTGCGGCGCTCTTCCAGACTACCGGCCTGATCTTTCCGCTCGCCATCATCAGGAGCAGGATCATCTGATCCTCCGTTTTGCGCTGGTTTTCTCATGAAAGTCGCGCTCCACACGATGCCTGACGAACTTGAACGGGACCGTTCCGAAGTCGCGCGCAACATAGTTTTACGCCCATGCCAAGTCAAGGCGGCTTCGGAACCGAATAACCCATCAATAAAATGTTTAAAATCAATATCTTATTAATATTTTCGCGAATCTTCAGACTTAAGTGTCAAAGAATCACGCTGCATTGCGGCACTTTGACCGTTGCCGTGGCCACGCACACACCCTTTTTAAGGGTCCGCGGGCGGGTGGATTCGGCCTTCGGCGCAGGTCTGTTTCAGCAACACCGCAGCACCGGTAGCTTCGCGGCAAAAAAAGCCTCGCTGAGTTCCAACATTTTTTCTCTGGAGGGCGTCAGAAGATAAACGATATCCCAACGTTCCGTTATCGCATCCGTGCCGATGACCGCCAAGCCGAACTTGCCCTCAAATTCGTCTTTGAACCGCAACGGTAAATCACTGCCATATCCGCGCCAGTGGTAATGGCTCTCGGGAACCGCCCTGCCAAATTCAAACGTCTCGACGCTGGATGCGGTTACGGGCACGGTGATCTGCAAGACGCCCTGCGGCTTCAAGATACGGAAAAGCTCGCGCATAGCGGCAAAGTCATCCTCGACGTGTTCCAGCACGTGATTGGCCACAACCCAGTCGTAGCTGTCATCCGGCCGGTCAATATCGGACATATCGAGACTGTTTACCCCTTCGAAGACCGAAATCTCATACTGCCCAAACCGCTCCTTTGGCGCACCAGTATCCTGTGAAAACTGCAGCACGGACGTTTTTGACAACAGCTTGTCAGGCATTGCGTCATAGACTTGCCTGATAATGCGATGCCGCTCAAGTGACGAGCAGGTCATGCACCTTGGTTTTTGGCCGTTTTTTGCCAGCCTACCAGACGGCCCGGCCTTGAAAGCCGTTCCGCCACAAATGTTGCAAGTCGCCATATATCTCTCCGACGAATCTGTTCCAAACTGTACGATCAGCAGGAAAGTATGTCAGGTGATGCACTATTGAAAGGGGTGGAGATCAGCTCCAGCCGCCACCGCGAGTGCGGTAGAATATATGAAGGCCGATGCGGCCGACCTTATTCATCGTGCGTGCCCATTTCGGCCGCACATAGGTGGCGTGATAGTGGGTCGAGGAGCCGACTTCCTTTAGCCAGATCTTGCCTGCGGTCACTGCCATCGACACATCCTTGGCGACAGACCAGTGCCGCCGGGAGCGGACCCGGTCGCGCACGCCGTCACAGGCAAAGGAAAACTGGCAGCGATTGCGCCAGCGCTTGTTCTGGTAGACGACACCGCAGATCGTATTCGGATAGGCCGGATTGCGTACCCGGTTAAGGATGACCTGTGCAACCGCGGCCTGTCCCTTAACCGGCTCACCGCGGGCCTCGAAATAGACACCCGAAGCAAGGCAGCGCTGTTCGCTCGAGGTAAAGACGTGCGGCGGCAATGCCTTGCCCGCCCAGGCGTGGTCGTTTTTCGGGATCGGAGGCAGAAAGCGTCCCTCATTGTCATCCTGCAGCACCGATGCGAATGGCGAGTTCTTGGCATAGTTCGGCTTTTCCGGCGCATAGGCGGTCGCCAGGACATCAGCCTTGTCGTTTGTGACCAGGCTGGCAAGCATAACCGGCACTTTGTTGAACTCTTCCTCGTCGAGCTTCGGATGGAAGGCCGTTGCGATCTGGACTTCCTGGCCCTTGATATCGGGATCGACGAAAACCATTTCGAGGTCACTGGAGTTCACAGGTGTGGTGACCATGCTGCGCCGCTCGAGGATGGAACCGGCGGAGAAATTCTTTGGCGGAGCGACCGGAACGGAGCTGGTTACCCGCCCGCGTTTTTGGCCACGTGTTATACGCTCTTCATCGGGTACAACATTCCTGGCACCCTTTTTGGCGCGAAAAGCGATTGTGCGGCCATCAGGTGTCTTGAGACTCGCATCGCTGACGGTCGAACCGGTGGTGATCGAATCGGTGAAAATCAGCTCGGCACTATGGATGGACCCGGCCGGAGCATCGGCCAGGTAGGTCTGCCAGCGGGACTTGCCGCTGTTTGCACCTGACATCAATCCGGCAATGTCGGAATATGCCGTTGCCGATGTTGATACAAAAAAGGCCAATGCTCCAAACGCAAGCGGAGCCGACCAGCTGCGGTCAAATTGTGCGAGCTGGCCTAAAGAGGCTAATCTCTGACGCAATACCCTACTCCAACGCACCCATACCGAACACAATTGTTCGGATGATGGAGTATTAACCTTTATGGAGCGTTAATCGGGCAAACCCCCAAATTTTTGTGGTTGCCGGATAAATAATTGTTTCACACGTGTAGTAATTGGTCAGGAGCGGTCGGAACTAACGCCGTTTCTTGCGTGGAGCGAACGGGTTGTCACCCTTGCGATATGACATGCGCACCGGCACGCCCGGCAGGTCAAAATCCTCGCGCAATCCGTTGATCAGATATCGCGTATAGGACGCCGGAAGCTTTTCAGGCCGCGTGCATGAAATGACGAAACCGGGCGGTCGCGCCTTTATCTGCGTCATGTATTTGAGCCGGATCCGCCGGCCCGACACTGCCGGCGGCGGATGCTGGACCTGCATGGTCTCCAGCCAGCGGTTGAGCCTGGCAGTGGATATGCGGCTGTTCCAGACTTTGTGGGTATCGACCACGCATTGCATCATACGGTCGAGGCCGGATCCGGTCAGCCCGGAAATCGGAACCGCACGGATTCCACGAACCTGCGGCAGCAACCGTTCGGTCTTTTCACGCAGCTCGGCCAGCGCTTCCTGCCGGTCCTCAATCTTGTCCCACTTGTTAAAGACGATGACCGGCGCCCTGCCCTCGCGGATCACCAGATCGGCTATCTGCAGATCCTGCTTTTCGAACGGCACGTCCGCATCCAGCACAATAACCACAACCTCTGCGAAGCGGATGGCGCGTAGCGCATCGGCGACCGACAGCTTTTCCAGCTTTTCCTGAACCCGCGCCTTGCGCCTCAGGCCGGCCGTGTCGAACATCTTGATACGGCGCCCCTTCCAGTCCCACTCGACAGAGATCGAGTCGCGGGTAATGCCGGCTTCCGGCCCGGTCAGCAGACGGTCTTCGCCAAGAAAGCGGTTTATGAGAGTTGATTTTCCCGCATTCGGGCGGCCGACGATGGCAACGCGCAGCGGCTTGCTCTCGTCATATTGAGGCTCTTCTTCTTCGTCCTCGCTGTCGGATTGCGGCAGATCAACATTGGTGACCGCCTCCTCGTCCTCGGTGGGAAAGGCCCGTTCCTCGCCGATTGCCTCGACGATGGCGTCGCGAAGATCAAGCATGCCCTCGCCATGTTCGGCGGAAACCGGGCACGGTTCTCCAAGTCCCAGCCGGAACGCATCGTACAAAGCGCTTTCGGAGCCGCGCGCTTCGGCCTTGTTGGCAACGACCACGACGGGTTTTCCGCGCTTGCGCAGGATTTTCGCCAGTGTTTCGTCAGCCGGCGTCAGACCCATCTTCGCATCAATGAGAAACAGCGCCAGATCGGCTTCCTCGATGGCGGCCTCCGTTTGGGCACGCATCCTGCCTTCCAGAGTATCGGGTCCCGATTCCTCAAGGCCCGCCGTGTCGATTATGCCGAATTTAAGATCCACAAGACGGGCATCGCCCGGACGACGGTCCCGGGTAACACCGGGCGTGTCGTCAACAAGCGCGAGCTTGCGGCCGGCGAGCCGGTTGAACAGCGTCGACTTGCCGACATTGGGACGCCCGACAATGGCAACTGTAAAGCTCATGGCTATCTCGTTTCTGGCTCACGCAAGGCAATCCGTCAGGATTGCTGCCCGGCATTTCCGCTGGCTGCGATAACGTCAAGCATGATCTGCGCGCGCTGGGTGACACCGGCCGGAACGCCGGTATCGCCGATAATCTGGTCGAACCATTTGCGTGCCTGGATAAACTCGCCCGCTTTCCACGCGGCAAGCCCAAGCGCCTCGCGGGCCGAATGGCGCATCGGGTTGTCGGCAACGCTCAGGCTCTCGACCTGGGCAACGACTTCGTCATAGGAACCATAGTCGACCAGCAGATAGGCAGCCTTGATGCGCGCTATATCGCTAATGGCGGCTGGAACGCTGCGATCGTTGCCGATGGTGGAAAAATCGGAAATGGCCGCCTGATGATCGCCGGTATCCGCCAGCACCGTTGCGGCGCGCATGCGCGCCAGCGCCGGATAGGACCCGTAGCCGTCCTTTTCGAGTGCACGCAGAGCGGCCAGAGCCTCGTCCTGTCGTCCCTCGCGCGCCAGATTGAGCGCAGCCAGAAAAGCGTCGCCTGACTTCGAAGCCTGCGATTTCGTCCAGTAATCGTAACCACGATCCGCCGCGGTTCCGACAACAATCAGCACAGCAATGCCGATGATGTACTTTCCGAACCGTTTCCAGATCGATTTCATCCGGTCGGAGCGCAGCTCCTCGTCGACTTCACGGATAAAACTGTCGTCAGACATATAATATACCGGCTGAACCGGCCCTCAACTCAGCGCGGGTGACTGTCCGCGTCAGTACTTTGATTGTTCAGGCGGGCCTTGTAGCGGATTTTACGCCGCATGTAAGGGGAAATGTAAAAATTGGGCGAATTAGCGCATTTCCGGCTCAAAGAACCACCGGTGGAACGCCGAAAAGCCATTCGTGCAGTTTCCATACGAACAGGAGATAGACCACCAGCCCGGCGACACAGGCTACGACATCATTTCGCACCGGTCCCGCCTCTGAGGGCTGCTCCTGACCGGCAGGCACTCTTCGCTTGACCGATATCCGGTCCGCTATCGCCCAGATAAGGAAACTGCCGAACAGAAGCACCGATGCCAGATCGCCATTTGCAAGCAGATGACCGAAGGCCCAAAGCTTGATCGCGAGCAGCATAGGATGTTTGACGGCCGGTTTGATCTTGCCCGCGGGCATGCCGTAGACGGCGAGAAGGATAAAGGAAAGCAGCATCAGCAGCAGTGTGATGTGGCTCATCCACAGCGGCGGTGCATAAAGAACCGGCGCAACAATCTGCGCGAGCGAAAACCCCCAGATGATCAGTCCAAACCCGACGATCGAAACAACCGTGTAGATTCCCTTCCATGTGTTTTCACCGCGCTCGGCGATCAGACGCTCGCGAACACCCGGCGCGAAAATCCTGACGGAATGCATGCCTAAGAACAGGATCAGTCCCAAAATAAGAATGAACATATAATTCCCCTCGTGCTTTCTCGCGCGGACTAGGCATTCGCTTAACCGTGAAGCTGATCAAAGCTTGCGCCGCATCGGCAGGATACCTAGCATATCAACATGGCGATCGATCTTGAAATTGCAAGAAAGAGACTTGCCCAACGCAAGCTAGAGCTCGAAGAGTTATCAAAGCTTTCCGAGGAGGCTCGCTCCACTGTCACATTGGACCAGCAGGCCGTCGGGCGGCTGTCGCGGATGGATTCCATGCAGCAGCAGGCCATGGCCGAAGCTCAGGAACGGCAGCGCCAGCGGGATCTTTTGCGCATAGAAATGGCCGAACGACGAATAAAAGATGGGGATTACGGCTTCTGCGTCGAATGTGACGCCGAAATCCCGGACGGTCGCCTTGAAATCGACCCAATGGCCGAAAAGTGTGTTCACTGCGCCTCGTAACCCGAGGTAAATCTTGCAGTGGTAATACCCTATAATTTGCCGGATCAGTTCCGGATATGTATCGTCATCACGCGGTCGTCATGAATTGAAATATTCGCGTGATAGTGTTGGTTGTCTTGATGTTGAATTGTTCCATGCTGAAACCTTACCAGGCCATATTTATTACATTCCTTGCCGCCACTATTACTCAACCCGCATTTTCCGAGGACAAAAAACACAAGCAACTGGTCATCGTTTCCTTCGACGGAGCCCACGATAACAACCTTTGGGAAAAGAGCCGGGCGATTGCACAGCGCACCGGTGCGCGCTTTACGTATTTCCTTTCATGCACGTTCCTGATGACCAAGGGCCAGAGATGGGCCTACCAGGCGCCCGACCAGAAAAAGGGCCGCTCGAATGTCGGGTTTGCGCATACCAAGACGGAAGTGCGGGAGCGCCTCAACCACATCTGGGAAGCTCGTAACGAAGGCCACGAGATCGGCAACCATGCGTGCGGCCATTTTGACGGCAAGAACTGGAGCGCCGCCGAATGGGTCAAGGAACTGACAGCATTCAAGACAACCCTCAAAGCGGCCTGGCGCAGCGCCGACGCAGCCGAGGACGAGCCGGCAGGCTGGGAAGCTTTTGCACGCAACGACATCACCGGTTTCCGTGCGCCCTACCTTTCCACCAGCGGTCATCTGAGCGCGGCATTGCGGGAGACCGGACACACCTATGATGCAAGCGGCGTGTCAAAGGGCCCGTCCGTGCCGCGGATCAGCAACAGGCTCAGTGCTTTCGATCTGCCGCTCATTCCGGAAGGTCCGCGAAACAGGCGCGTGATTGCCATGGACTACAATATGTTCGTGCGCCATTCGGGCGGCATCGAAAACGCCACGAAGTCGGAAATATACGAAGAACGGGCCTACAACGCATTCCGTCGCGCCTTTGACCGGCAGTATAACGGCCCGCGCAGACCGTTGCAGATCGGGCTTCATTTCGTCGAGATGAATGGCGGCGCCTATTGGCGCGCCATGGAGCGGCTGCTGACGGAAGTGTGCGGCAGCGAGGATGTTGCCTGCGTAACCTACAGCGAAGCACTCGACACCCTCAAAGCACGCAAGAGCGGCGGAGGCGGCGCGTAACGCACGGCGCCTTCCGGTTTTCTAGGGCCGTTCTGCCTCGATTGCCGAAGCCAGAGGATCCGATGACGAGTCGATCCGCGCCAGATAAGCCTCATCGATTTCCGGAAGCGGTTCGTTGCGGATGGCCGCCTCGAAAGCCTTCAGACGCTTGTAGATCGACAGCAATTCGACGATCGTCGTCCATGAATTGACGAGATACTGGAACGATGTGCTGACCTGACTGAATGCGGTGAGAATCTGCTGAATGAGACCCAGGGTGATCTTTCCCGCCGCAATTGTCGGAATGAGGATAAAATAGGCGAAAATGTTGTCCGCCTGCAGATAGAATCCGCGCGCAATATTGAAATACATGTAGTGGAAGTAGAGGCGAAAGTAGTTTTTGCGCACGTTGTTGAAGAGCTCGGCGACAGTCGGCGGTTGAGCACGGTTCTCGTCGTCTTCGCCGTAAACCAGCTCTTTACGGTAAGCCGCTTCGACGCGCTGGTTCCTGAATTCCAGGCCGGGCAGTTTTATGCCGACCAGCGACAGTAAAACCGTTCCGAACAGCGACCAAAAAACCGCCGCGGTAAACAGTGGCGATGGAATGGCTCCAATAATTGGCAACTCGCTAACGTAACCTGAAAGGCTCCACAGAACGGGCAGGAATGCAAAAAGGGTCATCACGGCGTCGACCATTGACACTCCGAGACCTTCCATGATGCCCGCAAACCGCATCGTATCCTCCTGGACACGTTGCGAAGCACCTTCGATATGCCGGACTTCAGCCCATCTGGACATATAATAGTCGTTCATCGCCGTGCGCCAGCGGAAGATATAGTGACTGACCAGAAATCTGGTCGCCACAAATACGGCCATCGCCATGAATGCGATGTAGCCGAAAATAAGGATCAGGCTGTAGAGGTCACCCGAGGTAACGTCCCCCTCTCCTTCCAATGCCGCCTGAACTGTATCGAAGAACGGCCTGCGCCAATTGTTCAAAGCGACAGATACCTGGACCGAGAAGTAAGTCGAAAAAAGGATGAGCGCGGAGCCAAGCACCGACCAGATGAACCACGGATGGGGCGAATAGCGGTACCAGAAGGTCGCGAACACAGCCACGACAACCGCGTAGTACAGGTAAAACCAAAGAAAGCTCTGAGTCCAGAAGTACCGAATGCCGACCACTTGCCCGTCGTCCGGAGCAAACTCAAAACCCAGAGCCGTGCCTAATTCGGTCCCATAAATATACCAAACAAGGGCTGACAACAGAGACCATATGACGGCCGAAAGAAAAAACAGTTTGGGTTGGGGGAAGAAAGATTTGAACAAGGTAGGTCTCGCTGTATTCGCCGTTTTTCTTGTCTCGACGGCCGCGGAGTGCCGATCCGCCTGCCCTTAACACAAATTACATGGGGGAAGTACTTATGGCCTGAAGCCTTCCGTGGCACATCAATTTTGCGTGCCCGGTTCGTGCGTTCTGGCCATAATGGCCAAAAGTGCGGCAACCACAAGCGCTAATGCGGCAACCATGCTGCCGGAAGTATAGTTGCCCGAAAGGTCGGCCAGATATCCGGCAACCAGCGGACCGATGATCTGACCGGTGCCGAAAGCCGCTGTCATGATGGCGATGGCCCGGCGCTGGGATTGCGGGGCAAGCATGCGTCCGACGTTCAGGCCGTAGGCCGTGACGGCGACAAATGTACCGCCAAGCAGCATCCCGCCAATGAACGGTCCCGCCGGCGACGGCATCAACACGCTTGCGGCCACACCGAATGCCTCGACAAGGCAACCGACAGTAAATGTTGCGATCAGGCCAAAACGCCGGCGCAGCGGCGCCCAAAACAGAACCGAAGGACCGGCGGCGATGCCCGTTGCCAGCCAGACCCATCCCTCAAGCACGGATTGCTCCTGCCCGGCCCTGACAATCGCCACCAGGAAGGTCGCGGTCACAATGTAGCCGATGCCGAACAGACCATAGGCCACCGTTATCAAAACCAACGGACGGTTCCACTGCAGCAGCGGCTCCTTGTGGCCGTTGGCACCTCGAACAGGATCCGCGCGAATGAGGATTGCCGCGGCGATCGAGCCGACAAAGGCCACGATCGCCGATGCGTACCAGCCGACGGCCCAGTGGGACTGCGTCTCAATCAGCGCCACCAGCAATAGCGCCGATGCGCCAAGTCCAAGCCCCACACCACTGAAATGAAGCGCCTGCAGACCGCTGCGGCCTGCCCTGTCGAAATGGCCGAAGATGATGGTCGTGCAGAAAATCATGACAAAGGCGCTGGCGATACCGGCGGCAAACCGGATGATCGAAAGCGTCACCACGCCGCCGGCAAACGGCATTGCGGCCAGCAACACTGTAGTGGCAACCAGACCTGCCACGAACATCACGCGTTCGCGGCCCGCGGCCCAACCATAGGCCGCGAGGATGGCCCCGAGCAGATAGCCGACATAATTCGCCGAGGCGATCAGTCCGGCATCGGCCGGGCTTAGATGCAAGCCGTCCATCAATTGCGGCAGAAGCGGCGTATAGACAAAACGCCCGATGCCCATTGCGACGGCCATTGCGACCATGCCGCCAACGGCCAGGCGAACAACCGACGGCTGGCGGTGCACACCGGATTGCTCCGATTCGGCTTGGCTTTTGTCCAATAACATGCTGCGAGCTATGGCATTCCCGAACGCCCCACGCAAGACAGGTTTCAACCACACCCGCTTCAGGTCAATGCAGTTAAAATCTTGACTGAAAATCGGATCCGGCCTTGACAGGGCATATAATTTAACATTATTGTTATTTAACTAATGAGGTAAATAATGAACGTCCAAAACATATTCTCGGCTTTGTCGGACCCGACCCGGTTTGCCATTGTCGAACAGCTTCTGGAACAGGGCGACCAGACAGCGGGCTCCCTTGCGGAACCTTTCAACATTTCCAAGCCCGCAATATCGCGCCACCTGAAAGTACTGGAGGAAGCCGGGGTGATCGAACGAAGGATCGACCGGCAGTTCCGCTCTTTTCGTGTGCGCCCGCAAAGCCTGCGCAGCCTCGACGACTGGATCGGCCGGTATCGCAGGTTCTGGCAGACATCATTCGACAGGCTTGAAAAAGTGCTGACTGACAAGAAAGATGAAGAGGAAAAAAAAGATGACGACCGTGATTGACGATCAGGTTCTGATCATTGAACGAACCATCGCCGCATCGCCCGAAAAAGTCTTCGATGCCTGGGTCAACCCCGAACTGCTGGTGCAATGGTGGGGGCCTGAGGGCATGTCCATTCCGAAACACACGCTTGATGTACGTGAAGGCGGAGCCTGGGAAACCACCATGCGCAACGCGGAGGGCGGCGAGGTTGTGGTCTCCGGTGTCTACAAGGTCATTGAAAGCCCGAACCGCCTTGTCTTTACCTGGGCCTGGACACAGCCGGACGGAACGCGCGGCGAGGAAACCGAAATTTCGGTGACGTTCGACGCCGTTGACGGCGGCACAAAGATGACTCTCGATCAGCGCACATTCGCCGAGGTCGAAAACCGCGACAGGCACGGAATGGGCTGGCAATCAAGCTTCAACTGTCTCGACAAACTCTTTGAGTAAGGAGAAATTCGATGCACAATCATTCTATCGTATCCCGCGAGGAATGGCTGAAGGCACGCGTCGCGTTGCTTGAACGCGAGAAAGCCTTCACCAAAGAGCGGGACGCCTTGAGCCACGATCGGCAGGAACTGCCCTGGGTCGAGGTGACAAAGGACTATTCCTTCGACACAGCTGACGGCAAAAAGACGCTGTCGGATCTTTTCGGCGATCACAGCCAATTAGTGATCTATCACTTCATGTATGGTCCCGATTGGCAGGTCGGCTGCAAGAGCTGCTCTTTCTGGGCCGACAATTTCGACCGTAATGTGGTGCACCTGGCGGCCCGTGACGTG
The DNA here is from genome assembly GCF_040932035.1 of Hoeflea sp. TYP-13. Classification (NCBI taxonomy): domain Bacteria; kingdom Pseudomonadati; phylum Pseudomonadota; class Alphaproteobacteria; order Hyphomicrobiales; family Rhizobiaceae; genus Hoeflea; species Hoeflea sp. TYP-13. The sequence goes on along the minus strand of NZ_JBFRBB010000001.1, from coordinate 1,147,772 downwards.
ACGCTGGTTGCCGTATCACGCGCACCGCTTGAAACGCTCGACGCATTCAAGAAACGCATGGGCTGGAATTTCGACTGGGTGTCTTCGCTCGAAAGCGACTTCAATTATGACTATGAGGTCTCCTTTACCGACGAAGCCCGGGAAAAGGACGAAATTCGCTACAATTACAGATCCAGCAGTTTTCCGGCCAATGAGGCTCCCGGCATCAGCGTTTTCATAAAGGACGAAGACGGAAGGATCTACCACACCTATTCGACTTACGGACGGGGCCTCGACATGCTCAATGCCGGCTACCATTATCTCGACCTTGTCCCGAAGGGCCGGGACGAGAACGGTCTGCCCTACCCGATGGACTGGGTGTGTCTGCGGGACGAATACGGCAAATCCTGAGAATTATTTGCAGGCAAATTACGGGTCGGAATTCCGGCCCGTTTTGCTTTTCGGACGCCGCCGCCAGCTCGGCTTCAGGTTTCTTTTCGCCCCATTGGCAATGTTACTCTTATCGCCGACTTTTCCTCTTCGCGAGGAACAATCAAAACCGATCCACCATGGGTTTGTGCGATCTGGCGCACAAGCGGCAAGCCAAGCCCATAGCCATTGATGTTCTGACGGTCTGCCCCCCGGTAAAAGGCCTGGAAGACCTGTTCGCGATCATCGTCCGCTATGCCCTCGCCGCAATCCGCGACTGTGATGGTGACAGCATCCGGCGACGATCCGATACGAACAAAAACAGGCGGTGCGCCGTGTTTGAAAGCATTTTCCAGAAGGTTGGCCAGGAGCCGGTGAAGCAGGCGCGGATCCCCCCTGATTTCAGGAGCGCTGCCCGAGAGCTCGCAATCGTCGTAACGGGCGCATTCTTCCGCCGCCAGCGCAACAAGGTCGACGGTTTGCATGAGATCCATATTGGCGCCGGCATCCAACCGGCTCATCAGGAGAATCTCGTCAATCAGGCTGTCGAGCTCGGCAATATCCCGCTTGAGCTGTGCCTTGCGCTCAGGGTTCTGCCGGCCCTGCGACATTTCAAGCCCAAGCCTTATGCGGGACAGCGGCGTGCGCAATTCATGCGAGGCATTGGCGAGCAGCATTCGATGAGCGCCAATCAGTTTTTCGATCTTCTCCGCCGATTCATTGAAGCTTTCGGCAAGCATTGCCACCTCGTCCCGTCCGCGCACGTCGACACGGGCACCGAGATCGCCTGCTCCCATGCGCTCGACGCCGAGCTGCAACTGTTCAAGCCTTTTGGTAAGGCGCCTGACAAAGGGATAGGCGGCCAGGCCAACGCCAACAGCAATAGTGCCCAGCATGAGAAGGAGGTTGATCAGCGGATGGAATCCTTTTCCCTCACTCGGGTCGGCTATCAGGGTTCGCCCATCAGGCAGATCCAGCATGAATGCCGGGCCGCCCCGGGATCTGCGCCATCCACTGCCCCCGTCACGGTGTCGAGGCATGGGCATGACGGATCCACGTGCGGCTATCAGCTGGTCCCGGCTGTCATAGAGACTGATATCGATGTCGAGTTCATTGCCGAGCGCTACAACCGCGGCCCGTTGCGCGTCGTCAGATGCACCGGCATCGGGCAGCGCATTGTAAACGAGACGGCTGATAACATCCCCAATCCTGCCCTCGGTACGATCGCGGCCAAAGACGTTCCACATAACCCCCGACAAAATGACGACGGTAACCAGGCTGGCAATGATGGTCAGGTAGATCTGCAGATAAAGCCGCCGCCTCAGCATGACCGGCCACCATCCGTTTGCAATCGCTGCGACAAACCGACGACCATCAGTCCTGCGAGCGGGCAAAGACATAGCCCGCTCCCCTCACCGTGATCAGTCGGCGCGGTCGATTGGGGTCTTCTTCGATCTCCGCCCTGATGCGCGAGATATGCACGTCGATCGAGCGGTCGAAAGCCCCCAGATCCTCACCTTTGAGCGCATTCATGATGTAGTCGCGGCTAAGCACGCGTCCGGCGCTGCCGGCCATGATTTCCAGAAGCTTGAACTGGTGCGAAGTCAGAGCACAGACTTTGCCGCCGATCCTTGCCTCCATGGCCTGCGGATCGATTTCAAGCGTGCCGAAGCGCATAATGTCGGGACGATCCTCCCCTTTTCCGCGCCGGAGGATCGCCCGCAGCCGAGCCAGCAATTCGCGCGGCTCGAAGGGTTTGGGCAGATAGTCGTCGGCGCCGATTTCCAGGCCGACGATCCTGTCCATCGGCTCGCCCTTTGCCGTCAGCATGAGGATCGGCACCGAATCCGTAGCGCGCAGCGTTCTGCACACTTCAAGCCCGTCCGTATCCGGCAACATGAGATCCAGCAGCACAGCATCGAAACCGCGCTGGCGCTGCAGGGCCAGCCCTTCGGTCCCGGTTGCAGCGATGGTGACGTCAAAATCGGACTCGCCGAGATAGTCCCTGACCATCTCGGCGAGTCTCTGATCGTCTTCAATGAGAAGAATCTGCTGGGTCATGAAAAACGGCAGTTTTCGGATTTTCGTCTAGTGGCGCCAGCCGCGGCGCATTGATCGAAACTGCTCCATCCGCTCCCTGATCGTTTCGCGCTGTTCTGCCGAAAGCACCATTGCGACATCGGTGACAACATTGGTCCATTCTTTGCTGATCTGATCGACTTCCGCAAGTTTTTCGGCCCGCAATGCCTCGACAGCTGCCCGGTCAATCACAGGCGCGGTCAGCAACGCGGCAATTTCTTCGCCGGTTTCATGCATTTGCGCGCGCGTATCCTTCATGCTGAGGACAGCCGGTGTGACGATGGAAATGATCTGCTCCTGCTGTTCGTCCGTGGCGTCGATCTCGATGGCCAGATGTTTGACACCACGGGTGATCTTTTCCTGTATTTCCGCGTCCGACAGGTTGGAAAAACCACCGCCATGACGGCCCCAACGACCGCGCCAGCCCACATTTTTCACGTCGCTTCCGCTATCGGCAGTCAGAAGACGTATATGCTGATACGTGTTGGTCTGAGCTATGGCCTGCACGCCAAATATGCCACCAGCGGTAATGCCGGCACCAGCAATCAGCGCAATCGCAAGGCGGTTGCCCTTTTTGGTTTTGGTTGTGTTTGCATTGTTGGAATCGTTCGACACAATCTCGCTCCTAATTTTGTCGCAAGAGTGGGATTTCCCCTTGCTTCCATTTCAATCTAGGAGCCGGACGTTTCGCACGCTTTTCCGCCAGGTAAAGAAATGTAAAGTTCCGGCATCGCACGCCATGACACGGCTCGCGCATTGCCGGTGACGCATGCTTTGTAGCGTCAGAAGCGCCCATACTTCAGATAGGCGGCCTTGGGATCCTCGCCACACAAAATTGCCTTGCGCACAAGGTTTTCCGTCTGCATGACCTTTTCGACATCATCAACGACCGCTTGCGCAAGGTCCTCCGGGATCACAACCGCCCCGTCAATATCGCAGATTATGTAGTCCCCGGGCCGGATTGAAACGCCGCCGATAGTGACCGGTTTCTGGAACGCGTCGGCGCTCCAGGAGCCCACCACGTCACGGGGTGTTTTGAACCGGCTGAACACCGGAAATCCAAGCCGCAGGATGAAATCGCAATCCCGGCAACCACCGTCGGTGACATAGCCTTTGACCCCGCGATACTGGAGCGTTTCGGCGCTAAGTTCGCCCATCAGCGCGAGACTGTCATCGTTGCCGGCGCAGACAACAACATGATCCTTTGGCGCCGCAGCCAGGAATTCCGTCCAGGCAAGCAGCGTTTCGTGATCGCTCAGCCCGGTCTTGCGGCTGCCGGTGACCGTAAAGACCGGACCGGCAAGCACCAAGCTGCGGTCCAGCGGGCGCAGATCTTTCGGCAGGACAGTATCGGTGATGCCACGCTCTCTCAGGACATCGAAAACCGCTCCCGTGTAACATTTTTCCAGTCGCTCACCCAATGAAGTCAAAGTGCTTTCCCCTGTGTGTGTTCTTGCAGGTTCAGCCGGAAAAAGCCGGCATTTCCAGTCCCTCATGAGGCACTTCGATCGCAAAGAGACTGCCTGACAAGGGATGACGGGCAAGCGTTTCCTCATCCATCAGGATCGTGCCTGTGGTGATGAAAAGCGTCCTATTGGCCCGACCACCGAAGCCGACGCTGGTAACCGTCGGCGACGGAACTTCTATTTCCATGTCGATATTGCCGTTCGGCAGGTATCGCCTGACCCGGCCGCCGGTGACCACCGCCACCCAGAGCCCGCCATCGGCATCGACGCAGATCCCATCGGGGAGCCCTTCCCCTTCTTCCAGCTTCGCAAACAGCTTTTTGCCGGAAAGCGCCCCGGTGGAAGGGTCGCAGTCGCAGACAAAGATCTCGCCTTTCATCGTCTCGTTGACATAGAGCTTCGAGCCGTCCGGCGAAAATGCCGGGCCGTTGGCAACGGTGTAACCCTCATCGGCCACGACCGGCTGCAGGTCCCTGCCCAGATGATAGAGCATACCCGTTGGCTCTTGAAAATCGAAGTCCATGCTGCAGACCCACAGGCGCCCGTCCGGACTGACGGCACCGTCATTGAACCGGTTGGCTGCGGGTTCCTGCGGAAATGCGACAACCGTATCAAAACTGCCCGACTGCATATCGAGACGCGCGATGGTGTGTCTGAGCAGCGCCAACACATCTCCGTTCTCGCGCTGGATCGTGCAGCCGACCGTTTCAGGCGTTTCCCATGTGCGCCTGTCCCCCGTCTGAAGGTCGAGACGGAATATCTTCTGACCCAGAATATCGACCCACCAGACCGCATCTTCGTCCGGGTCATAGCGTACGCCCTCGCCCAATTCGGCGCCGGCCTCCCACAGGCACTTCAATTCGCCCATCTCAAACTCCCTGATTTCACCAATCGACGATGGTGCCGTCACTCATGACGGCGTTCCTGGTTTCGATACTCTCGCGCTCATAGGGGTGGCGGGCCGCTACCGCCTCATCGATTTCGATGCCGAGGCCGGGCTTTTCGGGAACCAGCCAGTATCCGTTTTCCGCGCGTATGGGATTGGCTGAGACAACCTCGTCGAACCAGGGAACGGCGCCAACCATCTCCTCCTGGATGATGTGGTTGGGCGTCGAAACGGCAAAATGCAACGCCGAGGCCCCCGCCACGGGCCCTGCGGGATTGTGCGGCGCGACGCCAATGCCGATGGTCTCGGCCCGTTGCGCAATCTTGCGGCCTTCCGCCAGCCCACCGCAGTGGCAAAGGTCTGGCTGAATAATATCAACAGCGCGGCGCGTCAGCACCGTTTCGAATTCATCCGGTTCTATCAAACGTTCACCACTGGCGATCGGCACCGGCGAATTCTCCTTCAGGAACAACAGCGCCTCCGTGTCACCGGGCTGAAGCGGCTCCTCAGCGAACATGAGCTTGCAGTCGGCTACGGCAGTCAGATAATCCAGCGCCGCGCGCGCCGAGGCCGGACGTCCGTGAAAATCGATCATCAGCGCGAATTCGTCGCCAAGCGCGGTTCGCAGTCCCTGAACCGACTCGGCGAAGCAGGAAACGCCCGCCGGTTCGGTCAGATAGTGCGTATAGGGGACGTTGACGATCTTGGCCGCCGTGTAACCACGTTCCTTCAGGTCGCTGCAACGCGCCAGAAGAGCGTCCTTGTCGAAAGTGTGATAAACGGCCGACATCTCACCCATGCCGAGATGCGTATAGACCCGCACCCTGTCCCGCACCTTGCCTCCCAGAAGCCTCCAGACCGGCACGCCCAGGTCCTTGCCCGATATATCCCAAAGGGCCGTTTCAATGGCGCTGACCGCGCTTTGACCGATGGAGCCCAGCCGCCAATAGCTCTGCTTGCGCATGATCCGCACACACTGCGTAATCTGTGTCGGGTCCTGCCCGACCAGAAGATCGGACAGATCCTCGACGGCACCGACGACCGACCTTGTTTTCCACTCAAGCGTCGCCTCACCCCAGCCATGGAGGCCGGGCTGGTCGGTTACCACCTTGACGAACAGCCAATTCCGCATATCGGCATTCACCACCAGGGTTTGGATATCTGTTATGCGCATGGTGCTGGCTTTCGTTGCAATTCAGATATTCGGATAGAGGCTGCACCCGCCGTCGACGGTCAGGATGGAGCCGGTCATGTAGCTGCTCATGTCGCTGCTCAGAAAGGCAACGGCATCGGCAACGCTCTCGGGAGGCTGCAGAAATCCGAGCGGGATCGCCTTTTCAGCACGCGCCCGGTACTCGGCGTTCTCGTTCCAGGTTTTCAGTGCCATGCCCGCTCCGACAATGCCGGGCGCAATGGCGTTGGCGCGAATACCGCTCGCCGCCAGTTCGCGCGCAAAGCCCCTTGTCAGCGCATTCATCGCGGCCTTGCTGGCCGTATAGGGTGTGATCTCGGGCCAGGGCACATCGTGGACCCAGGAACTGGTGAAGATGAGTTGAGCGCCCCTGTGTTCGGCGCCCAACCACTGATTGACCGCGGCCTTGGCGAGGACAAATGCTCCGCGCACATTGACGTTCATCAGTTCGTCGAACTGCTCGAGGGCATAGTCCTGAACCTTTTCGACATGAACCACACCGGCGTGGCAGCAAACCACATCAGGCATGCCGACCTTTTCCGCAATCTGCGCCAGTGTTTTTTTGGTATCCGCTTCATTGCTGATGTCGCACTGGAAATAATAGGGTTTGATTGGCAATTCCCAAAAGCGCTCCGTTGCCTCTGCATCATCCACAACATCCAGTGCGACGACGCGGGCGCCGCGCTCTGCAAGTGACTTGCAAATCACGACGCCGAGCGCACCCGCCGCTCCGGATATGACAATGGTTTTTCCATCCAGCTTCATGTTTTCATTCTCCCTGTTCGGCAATCATCTATCGCGCACTCAGGCATAGAGTTCGGAACGGATTCCACCGTCGATGAGCAAATCCGATCCTGTGATGAAGCCGGCCTGCGGCGAGGCCAGAAACACGACCGCTGCAGCCACTTCCTCAGGCTTTCCAAGACGATTGAGGGGGTGATGTGCCGCCCATTCGCGCTCCAGATCCTCCGGCTTGCGGTCCTTGAAGGTTCGTGCCGCGATCTGAACCAGCGGCGTGTCAATGGTGCCGGGCGAAATCGAGACACAACGGATACCGTCACCCGCATGGTCAATCGCCACGGTTCGCGTCAATCCCATCACCGCAGCCTTGCTTGCGGCATAGGCGGCCGTGGTCTTCTGGCTGGCATGTCCGAGGATCGACGCCGTATTGACGATGACACCGCCGCCGGTGCGTTTCATTTCCTGCACCGCCCTTTTGCAAGAAACAAACTGTGCGGTCAGATTAACCCGCAATGTGAAATCCCAGTCATCAAGGCTGAGTTCGTCAACGGTGCCATAGCGGGCGATGCCGACATTGTTGAAGACCACATTGATGGCGTCAAACTTCTCCACGGCGCGGTCATAGGCCGCGCTGATCTGCTGTGGTTCGGCCACGTCACAACGAACAAACTGCGCCCGATCCGAACCAAGCTCCGCCGCCACAGCCTCCCCTTCCTCCGCGAGGAGATCGGCAATGGTTACCCGCGCGCCGGAATCGGTAAAGGCGCGCGCCGTCGCGGCACCGATACCCCGGGCACCACCGAAAATCAGAACCGATGAAATTTGAGGTACCATTGCCTATTTCCCCTTAAGCTATCCAATAGATAGAGCCAAAATTCTCAAAGTATCGATATATTTTTGCATATATTGTCATATACGATGGATCATTTCATCAATACCTAGCTAATTTTCGAGCAGTTGACAATACCTATCATATAGGTTAGTGGATATCGTCAATTCAGTCGGGTTGCCGTGGGAGGAAATCATGCAACTATCGAAAAAACTGTGCTGCGCGCTGGCAGCATCGGCGTTCACCGTGAGCGGAGCGCTCCATTCCGGCGCAGCACAAGCTGAAGAGCTGGAGATTGTGTTTACGCACCACTCATCGGTGAGCAACTCGTTCTGGCGGGGCGTCAAACGCGGCTTCGACGAAGCCTGCGCGCTGGTCAATGCAGACTGCCAGATGGTCTTCACCAATACAGAGGGCTCAATCGCGGAGCAGGTCAGCAACATTCAGGCCGCAATTGCGCGTCGTCCCGATGCGATCGTGACCGCGATCGCCAATGACGAAGCGATCTGCCCTCTGCTCAAGCAAGCCAGCGACGCCGGGATCATCGTTCTGGCATCCAATGTCGATGCCAAGTCGAAATCCGAGTGCGGTCGCGAAGCCTATATGGGCCAGAATTTTGTCGATGCCGGGGAAGTGTTGGGCAACAAGACCGCCGCCCTGTTTCCCGATGAGGGTCCGATACACGTGCTGCTCGGCATTTCGGCGCCGGGGCAAACCTGGTCAGAACAAAGAGCCCAGGGCATCGAGAAAGCCCTTAATGCCTTCAGGGAAGCAAACCCGGACAGGGATCTCGTCGTCAATCGCATCGATTCAGGAACCGATCTGGCCATCGCGGCGCAAAGGGTGACGGCCTATCTCGATGCCAATCCCGACCTGACGGCCTATTTCGACATGGGTTTTTGGGAAGCATCGGTCGCCCGGGAACTTGAAAACCGCGGCATTCCCGCAGGCAAGATATTGCTGTCCGGATTCGACGTCATTCCCGAGGTCGTCGACTATATGGAAAAAGGCTATATCCAGACCGTCGTCAACCAGGGACCCTACCTTCAGGGGTACCTGCCGGTCATGCAGGTCTATTTGATGCGGCAGCATGCCCAGCCGGCGTGGAGCGTCGACACCGGACGCGGCGTATTTTCCATCGAGCAGGCGAAAGCCGCCCTTGAGACATTCAGGTAGGAAAGCGCAAGCCATCACCCCGCAAGTATTGCTGCGGGGTGACATTGCGCAGGAATTCGTATGACGCACGTAACCTCGGCTCCGGCCGCACGAACATCGTTTTCAAACCGCATTATTGCCGTTGCCGCCAAGCCGGAAGCTCTTGGTGCGGCCATCCTGATAGTCGTCGTGCTGGCCTTCCAGGCACTGAGCGGCGGCATTCTTTTGAGCCCCTACAACGTCTCCAACGTGCTTGCCGTGCTGCCGGAGATCGGACTTGTCGTTATCGGTGTTTCCATACTCATGATCGCCGGCGAATTCGACCTTTCGGTCGGATCCGTTTTTGCCCTGACCCCGATGATCGCGTTTACCCTCGCCGAATCCGGCCTTCCGATCAGCCTGACACTTGCCATTGCAATGGCCTGTTCACTGATCGTCGGATTCATCAACGGTTATATCACCCAGGTTTACCGTTTGCCGTCCTTCATAACGACGCTGGGCATGCTGTTTGTGGTTCGCAGCATCACGGTATCGGTTTCCGACGGGTTTCCGCCCCCATTTGCCGCAGATGCGCCGACATTTCTGTTTTCCGATTTCATTGGGCCCGTCAGGGTATCGATGATCTGGTTTTTTCTGTTGTTCGCTTTGGCTGCCTTTGGCCTCAAGCTGACAAATTACGGCCTGTGGGTCTATGCCACGGGCGGCCAAAGGGAAGTAGCAAAGTCGGTGGGCATCAACACATTCCGCGTCAAGATGGCAGCGTTCATGCTGTGCAGCGCCCTTGCCGGATTTGCCGGCCTGCTTCAGGTGTTCCGACTGAGATCGCCCCTGCCCTCCCTCGGCGAAGGGCTGGAACTGCAGGTGATCGCTGCAGCCGTGATCGGTGGCGTGGCTCTGACCGGCGGGGTCGGCTCGGTCATCGGTGCGGTACTCGGTCTGCTGCTGCTCAAGGTCATTGAAAACGGCCTCATCCTGGTGGGTGTCGAGGCGAACTGGTTCAAATTCGCGACCGGATCGATCATGATCGTCGCCGTCATCCTGCATGCCAGCATCGCAAAATACGCCAAGACAAATGCGGCTGGAGACGACAAATGAACACGTCAACCGATTATGTCGTCGAAACCTGCAACCTGTCCAAATCCTACGGAGCGGTACAGGCAGTCCAGGATGTCAATTTCAAGCTTTCCAGCAATGAAGTCGTCGGTCTTCTCGGCGACAATGGCGCCGGAAAAACAACGCTGATCCGGATGATCTCGGGCGCCGAGAAACCGACGGGCGGACAGATCATGCTTCGCGGTGAGCCGGTTGAAATGCAATCGCCGCGCGATGCTATGCGCGCCGGGATAGAAACCATTCATCAGTATAATTCCACAGTCGGCACCATGTCCGTCGCGGAGAACATATTTCTCGGTCGGGAAATGCTTGCCGGTCGCATCGGCAATTTCGGGATTTTGAGAAGGTCGGAAATGCGGCGGCTGGCCGAGGCTTCGCTTGGCAATGTCGGTTTTCACCTGCGCTCACCCGATGCCCAGGTCGGTGAATTGTCGGGAGGGCAGCGCCAGGGCGTTGCCATCGCAAGGGCTCTGCAGTTCCAGTCGAAAATAATGATCCTGGATGAACCGACAAACCACATATCGGTTAAAGAGACCAACAATGTCATTGATTTTACGAAGAATCTTCCCAACCGGGGGTACTCGGGTATTTTCATAAGTCACAACTTGGGGCATGTTTTCGATTGTTGCTCCCGCATAGTTGTGATGTCGCGCGGGCGTATCGTTGCCGACGAGAAGTCCGAGGCGCTGACAATCTCGAAAATCGAGTCACTTCTGTGACGTGTCCTGCAGTGTGAGGAAAACTGGACGGTGGATGACAAGGCGGTAAAAATCGCGGCTGATACGGAAGAGACCCGCAAAACGGCTACCGACAACGTGCTTGAGGCGATGCTGTCCCTCATTCAGGACGGCGGGCTTGAGCCCGGAGACAAACTGCCGAGCGAAGGTCAGATGGCGCTGGATTTCGGCGCCAGCCGCGGCACCGTCCGCGAAACCGTGCGGGCGCTCTCGCAACTGGGCGTTCTCGACGTCGGCAACGGCAGACGGGCAACGGTCGCGGCGTTCACCGGCGAAAAACTGGCCGTGCTGATCGACCACGCAGTCCGCACCTCTCAGGTTACGGTCGTGCAGACCTGGGACTTCAGACAAACCCTGGAGATCAGGGTTGCGCGCCTTGCGGCGCTTCGGCGTGAAGACAGCGATATTGCCAACATGCGGCTTATGACCGAGCGGATGAAAAACGCTCTTGGCAATACCGATGAGTTGACCGAAGCGGACATCAATCTGCACCTTGCCTGGGCAAGGGCTGCAAAAAATCCGCTGTTTGTCGTCAATATGGAGTCACTCAAGTCGGTCATGCGGCGCACAGGTCCGATCGGCTGGGCCGCACTCGGCGGCAGCGACATGGTTCTGGAGCACATCCAGATCCATGAGCAACTGACGGAGGCTATTGCAGAGCGACGGAGCGAAGATGCTGTCCAGCTGATGTCGCGTCATTTCGAGGTTGCACGCGCGGCGCTTTACGATTCCGGTCTGGCCTAAACCACCACCGGTGAAGCGACATGATGCGAAACTAGCCTGCCCTCTTCATGCGTGCGCGCCGTTCCTCGCGCTGCTCTTTTTGAATTTTCCGGAATTCATCCATCTGGCCGGGCGAAAGAACGGCTGACATCTGTCCTTCCATGCGCGTCCTGTTTTTCTCCATGTCGCCGCGCATGGCGAGCAGCACGCGCAATGGCGGCCGGTTTCCCGATTTCGGATCGACGCCGTGTTTTTCCAGCACCGCCCGGGTCGACACGACGAATTCTTCCATGATCGGCTGGATCGCCGTGCGCTGCTCATCGCTCAGTTGCAGCCGCACCACCAGTTCCTGGATGCGTTCGGCCCCTGGTTTCCCGTCAATATTCGACAAATTCTGTGCCGGAGCCGCAGTTGCATAAAGAACAAGCAGCAGCAGGTAGAAACCGCCCAGGCATATCAGGCGGACGGTGGAAAATTGCAGGTTCCGGCTCATGATGGTCACTCCCGATGATTGCGGCAATTTAATGCCAATCGAAGTTCAAACGCACTCTCTTCGGCGCCGGTTATAGGGAGCGCGTGTTGCGGCTGTTTTTCGCCAATGTAAAGTTATGTAAAGCCAGCCATTGAACCCTTGACCGGACGTAAAATCGGACCAACAGGAATGCCAGAAAACGCTGCGACGACAGCTATTTAGCCGTCGACAGCGGCACGCGGGCGGATAAGCCTGCCTGTGCGACGCTGCTCGAATATGTGCGCAATCCAGCCGGCCGTTCGCCCTACAGCGAATATTCCGAGGGCTGCTCCTTGCGGCAGCCGCAAGTGCCGCTCCAGCAGCGCCAGCGCGAAATCCAGACTGGGGCGGGCTCCGGTCGCATCATTCACTTGCCTCATTGCGTCCCGCCAGGCGGCAGGCATCGGACAGTGACGCAACAGCTCCCTGGCCCGCGGATCACCATCCGGATAGAGAGGATGGCCGAAACCCGGCGGTGGTGCGTCGCCGGGCTGCAAAGACAGCGTTTTCCCGCTTGCAAATCCATCCATCCAATCGAGAAAACGTGTCGTTATCCCGCCATGGCCGGTACCGGACAATGTTGACAATCCGGCGAGCAGAGCCGCCGGAAGAGAGGCACCTGCGGATGCCGCCACTCTAGCGGCGTAAGTCGATGCGTTCAGCTCATGATCGGCGCATAGTACAAGGGCTCTCCGCAACAGATCCGCGGCGCCCGGATCATCCGACCATTCTTTGGCGAGCAGTGCGTGAACAGGCACGTTTAGACACCGGTCGCAGCCTGCCGCACTCAGTGCCGTCAGCCGCATGATCTCACCCGCCCGCGGCCGGCCGTCGCCTGCCCGATGCTCAATTGCCTGCCGGGCCATCATCTCCAAAATCCGGTTGAACGGAGATAGACCGTCCTGCAATGGGAAAACCCGTTTGGAACGTGCCGGGGACTTTGACCGAACGCCGGCGAGGGTATGGAGAATATCCTCGAGCGTACGAGACCGGGACATTTCGACCGCGTTGTTTCCGCGATAGTAAAACTGGCCGTCAGCGATGCGGGTGATCTTCGATATTAGAACCGGCTCGCCCCAGTTTATAGTCGATTCGGCGACCGACCGGCGCGACCGTCCCCGGCTTTTGCGTACAAGCAAGGCTTCGATATCGCGCCTGTCATAAAGGCTTTTGCGCGCGTCTCCCGGTTGGGCAATTGTCCTGACGAGGCCACGGCTGACATAGGCGTAGAGCGTATCACGCGATATGCCGAGCCGCTCGCAGGCTTCACCGGAACGAACGGTGCAGTAATCACTGTCAGTTCGATTTTTCATATTGATTATCTTGATCAAGATTGACCCGCTGTCAAATGCCGGGGAAGTTTCAGGCAATTCAAAACAAAGGACCTGCGATGACGCTTCCCATGTTCGATGAGATTCAAACTGCCTTTCCCCACACTGATGACACCGCCACTCCACACACCGTTTCGGCAATTGGCGCAGGCGCGTTACCCTCGTGGTTCGAAGTTACGAACCTTGCGGTGGCGTCAATCGGCATAGCCGGAGCGAAACTGGCCCGCTTGATCGAACCACATCTCGATGGGAGACCACGCATCAAGATCGACAGGCGGCTTGCTTCCTTGTGGTTCGGCATGACGCTCAGGCCGCATGGCTGGGAAATGCCCTCGCCCTGGGATCCGATCGCCGGCGACTACCACACAAAGGACGGGTGGATCCGCCTGCACACCAATGCGCCCCATCACCGGGCTGCCGCGCTTTCGGTTCTGGGCCGGCACAGCGACCGCGCCGGCCTTGAACCGGCCGTGCTCAAATGGGAATCCGACGATCTGGAATATGCCATTGTCGAGGCCGGCGGCTGCGCCGCAACCATGCGCGATCTCACAGGCTGGGAAAACCACCCGCAGGGCAGCGCAGTCTCGGAGGAGCCGCTGATACTCTGGCAGGCGCATGGCAGTGTCGATCCAAAACCGCATGGATTTGTTACCGACCGGCCTCTTGCCGGCATCCGCATACTGGATCTGACGCGGGTGCTTGCCGGTCCGGTCGCGGGCCGGTTTCTGGCAGCTTATGGCGCCGATGTGTTGCGCATCGATCCGCCCTATTGGGACGAGCCCGGCGTCATACCGGAGGTTACGCTCGGAAAACGGTGTGCCGGTCTTGATCTGAAGGACCATGATGACCGCATTGCATTTGAGCGCCTTCTTGCAGGGGCTGATGTTCTTCTGCACGGATACCGGCCGGATGCCCTGATCAATCTCGGCTATGATCTTGAAACGCTGCGCCGTATCAATCCGGCGATGATTGACACATCGCTGAACGCCTACGGCTGGTCCGGCCCCTGGTCAGGGAGGCGCGGGTTCGACAGCCTGGTGCAAATGAGCAGCGGCATTGCCGATTACGGCATGAAAATGAGCGGTGCAGACAGGCCGGTGCCCCTGCCCGTCCAGGCGCTCGACCAGGCGACCGGATATCTGCTCGCCGCCGCAACCCTGCATGCACTTCGGGACCGGATGGCAACGGGCCGCATTTCCTCCGCCCGTCTGTCGCTAGCCGGGGTGGCGCGCCTTCTGTGCGGCACGAGGCGAACGGATCTGGCGCAAGCCATGCCGGCAGAGACTGAGGATGATGCCGATCCGCGCATCGAGCGGACCGCATGGGGACCCGCCCGCCGTGTGAAATTCCCGCTTCAAATCACCGGCATCGCGCCGGCTTGGGAGCATCCTGCGGGAATGCTGCGGTCAGCCGAACCTGTGTGGTGATCCCGGCGCGCTGTTCAGTCTGCCATAACGGTGTATTCGGGCGAACCATCCCAGATCAGTTTCCAGCGGGCACCGGGACGCACGTCCTGGACCAGATACGGGTGGAAGGCCACAAGGCAGGTGCCGCCGGTGTGCCGGACCGACGGGTAGATGATGCCGCGACCGCCATTGTCCCGCAGCCCCGCGGCAAACGCCTGCCCTTCGGGATACGCCGTTTCCGGTTCTTTACCGAGGTAAGGCACAGGTTCGTCCAGTCCGCGCACATCGTGAAAATCGCCGATGAATGCGGCAAGCAGCGTCTGATACACCGCCTCATCCTCGAACACATCGATTGCCGCGAGTTCACGGGTCTTGTGAAAGGCAACCTCGGCTATCGCCGTCAGATCGTCAAAGGCGCAATACCAGGCGCCCCTTCCGTCGTCATTGAAACGGTTACCGCCGGCCCTCGTATAGGCGAATGCCGCGTTGATATAGGACTGACCCCAGACATTGAAAGCCAGTTCGCGCGGATCGAGATCCGGCAAACCCGAACTCTGCGCCTTCAGCCGGCGGTTGGTCAGCCCCTCAACCTCCGCGAGGATTGCCAGTTCCTCTTCGCCATCGACAAGCGGGGCCAGAACCGGGGGCTTGTAGTACGCGGTGGGAACGAGGCGGACGGTTGCTTGCTGGCAGATTGTCGTTAGAGGCGGCGTCACGCACCGCCCCTTAGCGCATCGACATAGTTCCGCGTTTCCATGATCACCGGCAGGCCGCCCTCGATCATGATTTCAACAGGTTCACGGCCGGCGAACATCGGTCCCTTGTTGCGCAGTCCAACCCAGCGGTCCGCGAGGGTTTCGCCAAAAAACAGATGCAGCGCCTTGTAGAGGCCGGTAATGGCGCTGACCCGCAACAACTGATCGCGATTGAGCCGGCCCGTCCATTCGCCGGTTTTCATACGCGCCCATGTGCGCGGGCTCACCGCTATCAGTTCAGCAGCGGTCCTGTTGTTAAGCTTCCAGGCGGCGGCAATGCGGGTGTAGGCCTTGGCGGCGACTGTCGAAACACGGTCGTTGTCATAGACGGAGAGCCCGGCACCTGGACCGGCAAATTCCTGCAGGACGGGTTGCAATGCCATCATTCGCTCCTTGCCAATTGGCATAAAATACCTTGCCAAATGGCAAATATCAAGGGTTTTGACTTCACTGCGGCAGCTAACGAATCCGCCCCGCAATGCATATTTTCAGGCAACAATGCAGTGATGTCAGCAATGTGGCTGAACCGTCATTGAGGCTGTACAGCTGTGCATAAACCACACCGAATTCATTGATTTTTATAATATTTTCAAAACCTTGACGTGCGACATGCACGTTTTGATTCACGCTGTTAAAAATATAATTCGGTAAGGCGCCGCCATAAAGCGTCGGGTGGGCATGCTGCACTCAAACCGGATGGCCTCGGTTCACGACCGGTCTATTCCGTCCGCTTCATCCATTAGGCCACGTATCTTGCCGGCGAACCACCACGCGGCGGGAACTCCACCCACCAGCCCCAGACCAATCGACTGAAGCGGCGTCAGTGCATCCAAACCGATCGCCTGTGCCATCAATCCTATGAAGAAGATATTGATGGCTACTGCGCCGGCGGCAAACGGATAGGCAAGAAGCGCCATGCGCTGAACCGTCCAGCGGGTTTCCTTTTCCTGGTTCGCCGGATGATCTTTGCTCAAGCCGCCATCCTCACGGAATGGTCAGACACAGCTGCTGCAATGATGCGTGGGACCTGCGGCCATATTCCAACCGGATCGAGTATCGGGCCCGAGAAGCGCGCCTTTTCAAGTGCGGCCGGTACATCTGTTTCGACATGACGCGACCTTCCGGCAAAATACGGCAGGCAAAGCGCCTGTCCATCAACCTTTGCCGCCTCAGACAAACGCGGCGTCTCGTCAAGAAATCCGACGGATACGCGCTTGAACAACTTGCAAAGCTTATCCGCGGCGGCCTGTGCTGCTGCCCGCGGCCGATGATCTGTCAGGGAGCCATGGGCAGCCAGAACGACGGTTGTTTCCATCGGATCGCAGCCGCCGGCAATGGCGGCTAGGTGTGCCTGATCGCGGCAAAGAGAATGGATTGCCGGATCAAGACCAAGCGGCGCGAGGATTTCGAACTCCCGCAAACCAAGCGCTCGCAAGCGGCGCGACAGCTCCTTTCTCACGAACCAGCCGTCAGACATGAACAAAGGGTAGACGAGAGGCCTGGACGTCTGCAATTCGCCCGCAACTGCTTCTAGCGTGTCCCTGCCCGCCAGCGTCGCCCCACGAACGGTCCATCCGGGAAGGCAGGCGGCAGCACAGCCCGCTGTCTCAGCCAGCACACGGTCCTGCGCTTCCGGTTTCGATGGCGAACCGTGTGCGACAACAAGCACCGACCGGTTTTCAGTGGCTGGTGCCATCGGAGAAGCTGATCTTGTTCCAGACATTGTATTTTCCCGACGGTTTCCTCATGGGCAGGCGGGTGACTTCCTCCAGTGTTTTTGCGTCATAGACAATGACCGCGCCGTCATCCTCCCAGACGCTCACCAGCGCGTAGCGTCCATAGCGGTCGAATTCGACATGGGCGACCGTTGCGCCCGGCACCGGCCGCAGTGTCTTGACGATCTCCAGCGACTGCTTGTCGATCACGTGAAGCGCATCGCGGTTCGGTCCGAAAAACACATCGGCCCAGACGTGGTCGGCGTTTTCGTGGCTGCGCAGGAAAAAGCCGGGGCCAAGCGTTTCAATCGTGTTGACGACCTCCCAATTCTCGATATCGATGACGGACAGCCGGCCTTCCCTGAGATGCGGCGTCGCCATGACGCGGCGATCACCCCTGAACCACGAGATCCCGGAGCCCAGATGCGGCAGTCCCGGGAGCGGCAGTTCCGCAATCTCGCGCCCGACATTGAGATTGACCACGACGCCGCGTTCTCCATCGCGCGCCGCGCCGATGAGATTGCGGTAATCGGGTGTAAAGAAAAAATCGTCAATCGGCTCACCAACCTCGATGCGCCTCAATGCGAACAGGCCTTCGGATGAGGCAAGTGCTTCGATCATTCCCTTTTCATGGCTGTGGACGTAGCCCTCATAAACCGGATCGGCATCGGGGTCGGTGGCGATTTCCCAGATCTCGGGCGCATCTTTCAGCGCCAAAATGAAGCTGTCGCGCTGCGGCGCCTGATAGACCGCCGAAACGCGCGAGGCAGTGCCGTCCTTTGCCTTGACCGTGAATATGCGTTCAACCGATAGGTCATCGGCAGACAAAATCGTCAGTGTGCGCGGCAGATAGTTGGCGACGGCCAGATGTCTGCCGTCCTTGGAGATTGCGATGTTGCGGCTGTTTAGCCCGGCGCGGATACGCCCGACTTCGGCGAGGCTCCAAAGGTCGTATTTCTGCACCCAGCCGTCGCGAGACATGATGAAAACATAGCGCCCGTCCGGAGTGAATTTCGGCCCGCCATGCACCGCGAAGGGCGTTGCGAAGCGGTCCATGACCTCAAACCTGTCGCCATCCAATACGCTGACATGGTGGTCACCCGTCTCCACAACCAGAAAGACGTTCAGCGGATCGGCTTCGAAGACCGGTTTTTCAGCCGGCCGGTAATCGGTATTGAGCGACCGGCTGGCTGTGATCTCATCGACGCCCCATTGCGGAATTTCGGCAAGCGGCACCTTTACGAATTCAGCCAGAGCGGTAATTTCATCGGCATCCAGCGTTTCGGCAAAGGCGGGCATCTGCGTGGCAGCGCGGCCATTTGAAATGACATCGGCAAGCCTGGGTCCGCGCATGCGCTTCAGGGTCTCGGGGATCAATGCAGGCCCCGTCCGTCCAAGGCGGTCGGCGCCGTGGCAGACCGCGCAGTATTCTTCATAAATTGCCTCGGGCCCAGCAAGCGCCGGACCGCTCAGCAAAGCCATGCAGCTAAACAAAGCGATGAATCGGATCACTGCTCTTACCTCGAAATGGTGTCACGGTTACGCGGTCGCCACTTTCAACGCCGATCTCCTCGTCGCTCATGTAGCAGGCTGGGTCCTCGGCCCAGGGATCGCCGGTTACCTGCAGCGCCCGGATGCGGGTATTGCCGCCGCAAACGGCCTTGTAGGCACATGCCCCACAGCGTCCTTTCAGCGGACGCGGGCGGAGCCGGAGCGCTGCAAGCATCGGATCGTCGCCGGTCCACAATTCGGAAAAGCGCCGTTCCTTGACGCTGCCAATCGTATAGTCGGACCAGTAGGTATCCGGATGTACATTGCCCTGCGGGTCTATATTGGCAACGCCCACCCCGGCCGAGTTGCCACCCCAGGCCTCAAGATGCGCCCGCAGATGATCAATCTGCTGATTGGTGAAGCGCTTTTGCGCCCACTGCAGGAAATAGACCGCATCAGCGTCGTTGTTGCCGGTGACGATATCGAGGGGCCTGCCCTCATCGGCGGCCTTCCACGCCCGGCTTATCAAAAGATCCATCGCGGCGCGCGAACGGGCCCAGCTTGCATCGCCGCCCCGATTCTTGTCGCCGCGACCGGCATAGACGAGATGGGAGAGATAGAATTTGTCGACGCCCTCGTCTTCCGCCAGTGCCAGCAAATCCGGCAACTGATCGGCATTGTCTTCGGTCAGGGTGAAGCGCAGACCTACCTTGATGCCGCGTTTCCTGCAGGCGCGCACGCCGGCCAGGGCCTGATCGAAGGCCCCGACCTGGCCGCGGAACCAGTCATTCGTCTTGCCGATCCCGTCAATGCTGATGCCGACATAGTCAAATCCGATATCGGCTACCCGGTCGGCAGTCTCGCCAATGATTGCCGTGCCGTTGGTCGACAACGCGAGATGCACTTTCAGCTGTCGCGCGCGCTCGGCGATCGTAAACAGATCCCGCCGGGCCAGCGGCTCGCCGCCCGACAGGATCAGTGCTGGAATACCAAATCCGCCCAGATCTTCCAGCACGTCCATTGCCTGTTCATGGGTCAGTTCACCCGGAAAATCGACATCGGCCGAAACGGTATAGCAATGGCGGCAACGCAGGTTGCAGCGTCGCGTCAGGTTCCAGATCACCACCGGTTTGACCGGTCCCTTGTGCCGGCGCACAGGCCTCGGCTCAACGATCTGGCGCATATATTCCGACAGGCGAAACATCAGTGTTTTCCTTTCCGGGCCAGCCTCAGGCCGGTCTTTTTCAAGATTCGCGTTGAATAGAGGATTGTGCCGGCGCGGCATGCCGGACCGAGGAGCGCGGCAATAGCCTCGCGCTTTTCCCCCACCTCGGTCCGGGTGGTGCCGTGCACCATGGCGAAGAGGTTGTACGGCCAGTCCGGGAGCGCGCGCGGACGAAGATAGCAGTGGGAAACGAAATCGAGTGCGCCGACTTTAGCGCCGAGTTGCTCTGCTGCATCGTCCTGGACATCCCAAACAGTCATGCCATTGGCCGTCATACCCAATGCGTAGTGATTGGGCGCAACGGCAATCCTGCGGATAACACCGCGCGCCTGCATTGCAGACAGGCGCTCGATCACGTCGCTTTCTTCCAGGCCGAGCGCGGCGGCGATATGGCCATAGGGTTCGGGAACCAGCGGCAGACCGGACTGGGTCTCTTCAATAATCCTGCGGTCGGTTTCGTCGATGATCATGCGGCCACCTTGAAACCAATGAAGAACTCTTTGAGCTTGGGGAAGCGGAATACGCAGATACCTGTTTCCGCTTCGATCGTTTCGGCCGCCGCCTCAATCCCCTCGGGGGCTTCAGTCGCCAGCACGAACCACATGTTGAGCCTGTGATCACGTTCATAGTTGTGGGCCACTTGCGGCAATGCGTTGACGATACCGGCGACCGTATCGAATCGGTCTTTCGGAACCTCCATTGCGCAGAGGCAGAAAGCACCGCCCATGGCATCGGCATTGTAGAAAGGGCCGAAGCGGGTAACCGCGCCTTCCTTCTTCAATCTTGCAAGACGCGCGATGAGTTCGTCTTCTTTAATACCGAACTGTGTTGCCGCGTCACGATAGGGCCGTGTGGAGAGCGGAAAACCCTCCTGCAGCGCGTTGATGATGCGGCTATCGATCGCGTCAATGTCACAGACCGCGCGTTTCATCCCGTCGCTTCCTTGGCTTCGGTGATGAGCGCGCCGGTCTGCTTGAAGCACCGGACACTGAACAGGACCTGATGGGGAACGGACGCCAGCCCGACATCGTCACAGGCGCGCTCCAATATGCCAAAGGCCTCGGCGCGGCTGCGCGCATGGATCATGCAATAGAGGGTGTAGGGCCAGACACCGGGCACCGGGCGGCGCTGATAGCACAAAGTTACACCGGGGACCGCAGCCAGGGCCGGTCCAACGCTTTCAATTTCAGCTTCCGGCAATTCCCAGACCACCATGGCATTGGATCGCCAGCCGAGCGCCCGGTGACGCACGATCACACCGACGCGCGTGAGGAGGCCCGCGGCCGAGAGGGCTTCGACCCGCCGCAGCACTTCGGCTTCGGATCTGCCGAGTGTATTTGCAAGTTCGGCAAAGGGGCGCGATGTCAGCGCAAGCCCGGTCGACAGCGCCTGCATAATAGCCTCATCACCAGGTTCCAGAACCTCGGCATCGACGCTCTTTCGCGGCGGGGGCATGCGGCCCGATCCATCCAGGGAAAATCCAAGGCTTATGTTGAACGGGCGCACCAGCGGCAGGTTGAGAACGCGCAGGCCCGTTGCGCTCTCGATCCGCGCAAGCGTCGCATCGACATGGAGGCGGTTCGGTCCCGTCGCCACGAACCAGATGTTCCAGTGATTGTCGCGAAGGTAGGAATGGTTGACACCGGCTTCCGATCCAATGATTGATGCTATGTGATCGACCTGAAGCTCCGGCACGGAGACCGCCGCCAGCGTGCTTGCGCCGGCTGTATTCGGCCGGCACGTGGCTCCGATACGGCTGATCGCACCTGCCATGTTGAGCTTTTGCAGTCGCTCCAGCACTTCGGCTTCGGAGAGGCTCAGACTTTCCGCAATCACCTCAAACGGGCGCGATACGAGCGGGAAATCCCGCTGCCAGCGGTCGAGAAGGGCGTTGTCGATGGGGTCGAGTGCGAGGTTCATGGATCAAAGCCCCGTACGGTGCGCACGCGCCGTGAAGAAAATACCCGACGGACTATCAGCGGCTATCTCACCGGTTTTTTCAAATGTGCGCGTGTCGTAAATGTCTATGCGACCCGCATCGCGCACCGACACCCAGACTTCATGGCCGCGCGGCGTGAATTCCATATGGAGAACGGCCGGTCCGGGCTTGAGGCTGTGAACCACCTCGCCGCTCGGCGTGTCGATGATCTGAACCGTGTCATTGAGCGGATGGGCAAAATTGACCCAGACCTGGCGCCCGTCCGGCCGGGCAACGGCGAAGACCGGCTGGCCGTGGGTTTTTGTGCGGCCGGTTTCTTCAAGGGTCCGCGCATCCACCCAAAGGACTTCGTGACGGCCGACCGCCGGCAGCACGAAACGCTCGCCCGCCAGGGCCCAGCCCTCAAGATGCGGCATCTTGTAGACCGGTAACGCATCCTCGCCGCGGCCATAGCCCGCGAGGATGCGCTCCGGCGTGGGCTGCTGCTCCCACAAGTCGAGCGCCGTAAGACCGTCTTCACCGAACAGACCGGCAATGTATCGCCGGCCGTCGGCGGTGATCAGCGCATCATAGGGCCTGTCGCCAATGCCCGTGATTTTGGTGATTTGCGGCATTCCGGAGGAGAAGTCGGCTATCCAGGTCTCGCCGAGATCCCAGAGTGTGAACACGAACCGGCGACCGGGCGCATCAACAAGGCCGATGGTCTTCGATCCGGTTGGAATGTCCGCCACCAATTCCAGCGTTGACGCATCGAAGACGCGCACGCCTCCCGGCTCATAGTTGGAGACGGCGACAAGTTTTCCGTCATCGGAAATCGCCCCGCCTATGGCATTGCCGGACTGCACCACCCGCCCGGCAATCTCACCGATCAGGAGATCCACCTTGGTCAGTCCGCCGTCACGTCCGAAGACGAAGGCATATTGCTGGTCCGGCGAGAATACGACGGAAGCGTGGGAGAGATCGCCCAATCCTTCCACCCGGCCGATGGCCGCCCTTTCGGACTGGTCGACGATCAGCAGCGAACCGGTCATGCGCTCCACCACGACACCGAGGTCACCGGTGGCCCGCAATTCGTCCGCGCGAGAAGAGCCAACACCAATCGACACAATCAGCGCCGGGACAATCAACATGAGAGAAAAGGCGCGGTTCATTCTGCATCTTCCTTCAGTAAATACTCCGCAATCCATTGCGCATCCGCTTCGCTCAGGAGTGGGCGCCATGGCGGCATCGCACCACCCGGCACGCCATCGAGAACGATCTGCGCCAGGACGTCGGCCGAGGTTCCGGAAAGCGTCTCGGCCCTGATATCGGGACCTAGCCCGCCTTTCATCGTCATCCCGTGACAGGACCCGCAGTCCTGGATGACCAGACGCTCCAGTTCTGCAGCCCGTTCTAACGGCAATTCACTTGCCATTGCCGGAGACGCGGCAATGAGCATTGCGGCAAATACCCTAGACATGAACCCGTTCCAAAACTGGTTCGACGGCATATTGCGCCAGAACATCGGCCGGCAATGTGCGGTAGAGCGAGACGACATAACCGATGATGAAAAGAACGGGGCCTTCGATTTCCGCTTCGGTGGCAACATTGGCGATTTCGTCGAGATGTGAGATGAAGCGCTCTTCACGGGGTGTCGTCGCGTTGGCAATCGCCATGGCCGGCATCGAGGCGAGCATGCCCTGTCCGATAAGCCGGGTTGAAATCTCCCCGATATTCGCCGCCCCCATATAGACGACCAGCGTGGTCTGCGGGTCGGCCATTCCGGACCAATCCAGATCGAGCGGCATGTCGCTGCGGCAGTGGCCGGTGACGTAGCGGACGCTGCTGGCAACGCCGCGATGTGTCAGCGGAACGCCGGTGGAGGCGGCGGCGCCCTGAGCCGCTGTTATGCCCGGTGCGATCTCGACCGGAATTCCGGCGGCGTTCAAAGCCTGCGCTTCCTCGCAGCCCCGGCCGAATATGGACGGGTCGCCTCCCTTCAGGCGCACGACGGACAATCCTTCGCGTGCAAGCTCGACGAGAATTTCATTGATGCGTTCCTGGGGAACGGGGTGGGATTTTGGTGCTTTGCCGACCGGGATCATCCGGGCGGCGGACGGGACCAGTTCAAGCACTTCTTTCGAGACCAGCCGGTCGTATACGATTGCCTCTGCACCGCGCAGCATGCGTACCGCCTTGAGGGTCAGCAATTCGGGGTCGCCCGGACCCGCACCGACCAGAAATACCCGTCCCAGATTTTTCATGATGCGCTCCCGGCAAATGTGTTGGCAGGAAAGGAGGGCGGCGGCGGCCGCCCTCCCTCACGTGTCAGTAGATGTCCTGACGCGTATTGAAGACGTTGAACTTTCCGGTCGGTGTGATGAGGCGCGGATCCTTGATCACGTGACGGAGTTCCAGCGTCTTGTCATCGACGACCACGATCGCCGATTCCTGATCGCGTCCGTTCCAGACGGAGAACCAGATCTCATCGCCGTCCTGGTTGAACTCGCCCTGGACAACCCGCGGCTGCCCTTCGGCAATGCCAGCCCATTCGCCGATCGGCAGAACGGTATATTCCGGCTCTTCCTGGCCCAGTTCGTTGATCTTGAAGACGGCAACCGATGCGGAAATCTCGGCATCCGGATTGAGCGGCGCATCCACGTAAAGGTGTCCTGATTTCGGATGCGATTTGACGAACAGCGAACCGCCACCAAGGGCATAAAGCTGCTGAACCACCTTCCAGGCGCTGTCGGGATGGCCTTCCGGATCCGTACCGATCAGCGCGACAGTTTCGTCACCCAGATGCGAGGTTGCCCAGACCGGACCGAAGTCGGGGTGAACCAGGTTCGCACCACGGCCCGGATGCGGCGTTTCGCCCTCGGTCTCGAGAATGGCCGTCAGCGACCCTTCCTTGGTGTCGATCACGGCGACCTTGCCGCGCGCATTCGCCGCTGTCAGGAAGTACCGCTTGGTCGAATCGAATCCGCCGTCATGCAGGAACCGCTCGGCTTCGATTTCAGTAACCTTGAGGTTCTTGATGTCGGAATAGTCGACAAGAAGGATCTTGCCGGTTTCCTTGACGTTGACGATGAATTCGGGCCGGTAGTGCGACGCCAGGATCGCTGCGACACGGGGTTCAGGGTGATATTCCTGCGTGTCGTAGACCATGCCGCGGGTGGAGACGATTTTCTTCGGCTCCAGCGTGTCGCCATCCATGATGACGTAGTGCGGCGGCCAATAGGCACCGGCAACGGCGTATTTGTCTTCCCAGCCCTTCATCTTGGACGTTTCAACCGAGCGCGCCTCCGCGCCGACCTTGATCTGGGCGACCGTTTGCGGCGGATCCATCCAAAGGTCGATCATGTTGATCAGCGCATCGCGGCCGATCACGTAGAGATAACGGCCCGAGGCTGAAATACGAGAGATATGAACAGCATAGCCGGTTTCTATAATGTTATGGATCTCGTAGGATTCGCCATCGATCAGTGCAACCTGCCCGCTGTCGCGCAGCGTCACCGAGAAGAGATTATCGATATCGATGTCGTTCATCTTCTTGGTTGGTCGGTCTTCAGGAGCAACCAGGACCTTCCAGGTTTCACGCATCTCGGCCATGCCGAATTCCGGCGGTGCCGGCGGCTCGATCAGCAGGTAGCGCGCCATTGCGTCCACCTGTTCATCGGTCATCTGGCCGGATGTGCCCCAGTTAGGCATGCCACCGGGCGATCCGTAGTTGATGTAGTCGCGCAGATGCTCAAAGCCAAGTTCACGCGTCAGGTCCGGTGTCAGCGGCTTGCCTGTCGCACCCTTGCGAAGGACACCGTGGCAGCCGGCGCAGCGTTCAAAATAGACCTTGTTGGCGGCCTGGAATTCGGACGGGGTAATGACCGGGTCACCGGGCTTTCGCCCCGGTATCTCGACATTGATCTGTCCTAGGGTAGTCATGGAAGGCTCGTAGGCCGCCGCTGGCGTGTCCGCGTGCTCTTTGGGTTTGTCCTGAGCTAACACTCCGTTGGCGGCAATTGCCATTGGAAGCGTGACACTGGCGAGGAGTGCGAACCTTCGTAATTCGCGAAAGCTGGTCATGCCGAGTTTCTCCGTTGCGCTGGTGAGGCGGAGACAAGATTGTCCTCCGGCCGGTCGAGTCGCCTTGACTTTCGTTAAGGCAGGACCACTGCCCGGTCGGCAGGGTCCGCACACAAAAGCGGAGATTGCGATGCTGCTCGTCAGAGTACTCGCTGTGTTCCTGTCAGTGGTCGCGGCCCTCGCTGTCTGGCAGCCCGGTTCTGCGGCCACAACTGTGGCCAGCGAGGAATCAATTGCGGTAACAAGGCCTGACCAGGAGCAGGTGTCGCACCTGTTTGGCGGCCGGCAGTCGCTTCGGATTTCCCGCAGGGAAAACCCGGTTCCTGGCTGGCTTGTTTCATCCGCCAACGTCAGTATCGGGTTTATCGCCTCTAGCTGGGAGGTTGTACGCTCCGTCGGTTATTCGGGCCGGCCGATCGACATTCTCGTTGCCGTCGACAGAAAAGGGCACATAGCTGGCGCCGAGCTTGTGCGCCATAACGAACCGATCCTGACGCTCGGCATTTCAACCGCCGATATCAGACGCTATGTCGACGAATTTTCCGGGATTGACCTGGTCTCTGCCGCAGCCGGCAAGCCCGGAGAGTTGCCCGATATCATTTCAGGGGCGACCGTTTCCACCGGTGTCATCCGCGATGCGATCCTGCGTACGGCGCAGATCGTCACCTCCCAAAGCGCCATCGCGCAAAGGACCGGCAGCGGGATAGACCGCGTCAGCTACGAGCCCCTGCCCTGGCGCATGCTTGAGACTGAGGGCGCGATCGTCGCGACCACGGTAAAGCTGGATGAGGCGCGAACGGCGCTGTCCACCGCAAAGAACCAGGTTCCGGATGGCGAAGCGGCCTTTCTCGACCTGCGCGTGGCCGTTATCGACCCGCCGACAATCGGCGCCAACCTGCTCGGACAAGCCGACTTCACACGCATCATGGCCGCCCTCGCCCCTGGCGAATCCGCATTGCTCGTCGCCTCTCGCGGCCTTCACTCACACAGAGGGACCGCCTGGCGGCGTTCGGACATATTCGACCGGGTCGAAATCACGCAGGGCAACCGCGTCTTCAAACCGGATGCGGACCATTATCAGCGCATCGACAAGCTTGCCATTGAGGATGCGCCGGCTTTCAAGGAAATCAGTGTCTTTGCACTGCCCGCCGAGCAGTTCGACCCGGCGCAACCCTTCCAGGTGGCGGTTCTGGCAAGCCGAAAGACGGCGGATGGCGGTAACGTGGAAATGCGCATACCGGTCGATTATACACTGCCGCCGCGCTTCCTTTCACAGGCTACAGCAGTTCAACAGGCTCCGCCATTGTGGGTTTCCTCATGGCAAAACAAGCGCCTGGAGATTGCCGGCGTTCTGGTCATGCTTACCGCACTTGGCGCAATTTTATTCCTTCAGTCGGCCTTCGTGAAGCGCCCCAGACTGTGGCGCTGGGGAAGAGCCGCATTCCTGACCGTGACACTGGTGTGGCTCGGCTGGATAGCCGGCGGGCAGCTCTCGGTCGTTCAGGTCGTCGCCTTCCTGCAGTCGCTCGTGAACGGCTTCCAATGGGAGACATTCCTGATCGAGCCGGTGATCTTCATCCTCTGGGGGTTTGTGGCACTGGGACTGCTCTTTTGGGGACGCGGTGTCTATTGCGGCTGGCTATGCCCGTTCGGTGCGCTGCAGGAACTGACCAACATCGTCGCGCAGCGCCTCCGCGTTCCGCAGATCGCTGTACCCTTTGTGGTGCAGGAAAGGCTTTGGGCAATCAAATACACGCTGTTCGTGATCATCCTCGGCCTGTCGTTCTATTCGGTGGAACAGGCGCAGATGCTCGCAGAAGCCGAGCCGTTCAAGACAGCCATGACCATGCGGTTCATGCGTGCCTGGCCGTTTGTGCTCTTTGCCGTCGCCCTGCTCGTCGCTGGCCTGTTCATTGAGCGCTTCTATTGCCGATATCTGTGTCCCTTGGGCGCTGCCCTGGCGATACCGGCAAAGCTGAAACTGTTCGACTGGCTGCGCCGCCGCTCGCAATGCGGCCGGGAATGCCGGCTCTGCGAACAAAAATGCACGGTCGGCGCGATCGATCCGATCGGCCGCATAAACCCCAATGAATGCGTGCTGTGCCTGCGCTGCCAGGTGATCTATCACGATCCCAGCACCTGTACGATCCTGAAAAGACGCGCCACGCGGTCCGCCCGCCCGGTCCAGCAAAAGGGCGCGTCATGACGCCGCGTTGTCTTTGAAATCGCCGGCGCACATTTTTCGGAAAAAAGGAATATCAATGATTACCAGCCTGCGAACCCTTTTCGGTGAGGGATTTCGGATTTTCTTTCTGGCCGCCGGCCTCTTTGCGGTTTTCTCGGTAACGCTGTGGGAGGGATGGCTCGGCATTCACGCAACCGGGGGGCTGGTCACGTCCATGCCGTTTGCGCCGCCGCCCCACCTTTGGCATGCCCATGAAATGATCTTCGGCTATGCGAGCGCCGCACTCGGTGGTTTTTTCCTGACCGCAGTACCCAACTGGACCGGCGCCAAGGCCTCCCGCCACACATTCATCCTTGCCGTCTCAAGCCTGTGGCTCGCCGGCCGCCTTGTTATCTGGTGGTCGGGACACATCGATCCCGTTCTTGTCGCCGTCATCGACCTTGCATTCCTGCCGGTGCTTGCGGCCAAGATCGCAACGCAGCTCATCAAACGGCCAAAGCCGCAGAATATGATGTTCCTGGCATTGCTGACGATCATCTGGAGTGGCAACCTCCTGGTTCATCTGGAGTGGACCGGCGCCATCAACAATGGCGTATGGCCCGGGCTGCGGCTGGGGCTCCTGGGTATCACAGCCATCATTGCCGTCATCGGCGGGCGCGTCACGCCGGCCTTTACGCGCAATGCCATGACCCGGTCCGGCGTCGAAACGCATCTGCCGCGCTCACGCCGGCCACTGGAAATAGCCGGCATCGGTTCAGCGATCCTTTTGCCCCTGCTCGTCGCATTCGACCCCTCCGACACGGTTATCGGTGTGGTCGCGATCATTGCCGGTGTGGCGCAGGCGCTTCGCCTTTCAGGCTGGCGCACGGCCTGGTGCCTCAAGCAGCCGATCCTGTGGAGCCTGCATCTGGGGTTTGCCATGCTTGCCGCCGGATATTTCGCGCTTGGACTGGCCTATCTTGGACTTACCAGTGAAATCGCGGCGCTGCACATTTTAGGCATCGGCGCTGTCGGCGGCATGACCCTGGCAGTGATGAGCCGGGCGATTCTCGGACATGCCGGACTGCCGCTCGTCGCATCGCGTCCGATAGCCGTTGCCTATGGTCTTGTTTGTGCAGCCGCCATCCTGCGCGCCTCGGGATCGATGGCCGGATTGGACTGGTACAACGTCGCAACACTGTCTTCCGGCGCCCTTTGGATCGCCGCGTTTGCTACTTTCGTAGCAGTATTTTTCCCCATTCTTGTCACGCCGAAGAAATTGTAATCACGACCGTCAATACAATTGACTGAGGTCAAGGCCGGTCAATTGCAAAGGTGACAAAGGTTCTCCTGAATTTAGGAGAATACCTGTGCGCGTCCGTACGTTTTTGAGAACATTTCTGGTCCTTGCGGCCTTTTTGTGCGCGCAGCCGGTGCTCGCCGCAGATCAAGCGGAACTACCCCGTTTCCTGGGGAAGTTGCAGGCCGATTCGCTTTTTCCTGGCGCCACGGGGTTTGGGAATTTGCGGCAGGATATACCCGTTGCTCCGGTTCTGAAGGGCGGTGAGACTGTCGGCTGGGCGTTTCTGACGTCCGATTTCGTCGGCACGACGGGTTACTCCGGCAAGCCTATCCATGTGGTCGCCGCCGTCGACAAGGATGCGGTGCTGACCGGCGTCCAGCTTGTCGAACACTCCGAACCGATCGTGCTTATCGGCATACCCGATGCCAAGGTACAGCGGCTGACGCAGAGTTATGCCGGCCTCGACCTCAAGGCGGAGGCAGCGGCAGGCGGGTCGGCGCATGAGCTCGACATCATTTCAGGCGCCACCGTCACAATCATGGTGATAGACGATTCGATCGTGCGCGGCGGATTGAAGGTTGCCCGTGCGCTGGGTCTGGGCGGCCTGGCCCCGCTAACCGCCAGTGGACCGCAGCGTCAGGTCAATTCCGAGCTGCGTACCACGGAAGACTGGCTGACCCTCGCCGGTGACGGTTCGATCCGAGCGCTGACCCTCGACGTCGGACAGATCAACAACGCCTTTGCGAAGTCCGGCGATGCAAAGGCGGCCCGGCGGCGGGAAAAAGGACCGGAAACGGACACTTACATCGACATGAAGGCCGCGCTGGTCAGCGTGCCCTCCATTGGCCTCAGCCTGCTTGGCGAGGCTGAATACGCCAATCTTGAGAATTGGCTTGAAGAGGGTGAGCACGCCATCCTGGTTGCCGGACACGGCCGCTATTCCTTCAAGGGTTCGGGCTATGTGCGGGGCGGCATCTTCGACCGCATCCAGCTTATCCAAGGCGACCGCTCGGTGCGCTTCTTCGACAAGCAGCACCGCAGGCTCGGTACGGTCGCAGCCGGCGGCGCTCCCAGCTTCACCGAACTGGATATCTTCAAGATACCGGCCGATTCCGGGTTCGATCCCGCCGCACCCTGGCGGTTGCAATTGCTGGCCCAGCGCGCGACCGGACCGGTCGAAAAGAGCTTTCTGACATTCGATCTCGGCTACCGGTTGCCGGAAAAATACCTGCAACCGCTCGCAACAGCGGCTGACACAGCCGCCGAAGAAGCTGCCGCAAAAGCCGCGCTGTGGCAGCGTATCTGGCTCGACCGCAAGATCGAAGTCGGTGTGCTTGCCGCCATGCTGACCGTGCTGACCGCCGTCTTCTTCTTCCAGTTCCAGTGGACCCGCAACGAGCGATTCTTATTCTGGTTCCGCATGGGCTTCTTGACCATGACGCTGGTCTTTCTTGGCTGGTACGCCAATGCCCAGCTTTCCGTCGTCAACCTGATGGCGCTGGCCGGTGCGCTGAAGGAAGGCTTTACCTGGGACGCGTTCCTGCTCGACCCGATGATCTTCATCCTCTGGTTCTCCGTTGCCGCCGCGCTGGTCTTTTGGGGACGCGGTGCCTATTGCGGCTGGCTGTGCCCCTTCGGCGCGCTGCAGGAACTGACCAACAAGGTCGCCCGGGCGCTCAAAGTGCCGCAATGGGAGCTTCCATGGGGTCTGCATGAGCGGCTGTGGCCCGTCAAATATATGATTTTCTTCGGGCTTTTCGGCATCTCTCTCGCGTCGATACCACTTGCAGAGTCGTTTGCCGAAGTCGAACCCTTCAAGACCGCGATCATCTTGAAATTCGCCCGCGCCTGGCCATTCGTGGTCTTCGCTATCGGCCTGCTCATCATCGGTTTGTTCGTCGAGCGGTTTTACTGCCGCTATCTTTGTCCGCTGGGTGCGGCGCTGGCGATCCCTGCCCGCATTCGCATGTTCGACTGGCTCAAACGCTATCACGAGTGCGGTCATCCCTGCCGGACCTGCTCAAATGATTGCCCGGTCCAGGCCATTCATCCGACCGGCGAAATCAACCCCAACGAATGCGTCAACTGCCTGCACTGCCAGGTTCTGTATCAATCGGGCACAAAATGCCCGGTCGTCATGCGCAAGCTGAAAAGCCGCAAGGCTTTTGAAGCCCGCAACAAGGAGAGTTTCAAGGCACCACCTGTGGCTGCCGCGAAACCGGCTATGAAGAAGGAGAAAGTCAATGTCTGACAAAGAGAAATCATGGTCCATCAACCGACGGGACCTGCTCGGCGCCACGGCCGGTGGAGCGGTTCTTGCCGCAGCCGGCACGGGTGGGCTGCTAGCCTCCGGTGAGCCTGCGCGTGCCGCCGGCAAGTTTGCGCTGGAACCCGGCGAACTCGATGAGTATTACGGCTTCTGGTCTTCCGGCCAGACGGGCGAGATTCGCATCCTGGGTGTTCCGTCCATGCGCGAATTCATGCGCATTCCGGTCTTCAACCGCTGCTCGGCAACCGGTTGGGGACAAACCAACGAGTCGCTCAAGATCCTGACCGAGGGACTGCTTCCCGAATCCAAGCAGTATCTGAAAGCGCAGGGTAAGGTCACCTACGACAATGGCGATCTGCACCACCCGCACATGTCGTTCACCGACGGCACCTATGACGGCCGCTACCTGTTTGCCAACGACAAGGCAAACACGCGCGTCGCCCGTGTCCGCTGTGACGTGATGAAGTGCGACAAGATCATCGAGATCCCGAATGCCAAGGACATTCACGGCCTGCGTCCGCAGAAGTTCCCGCGTACCGGCTATGTCTTTGCCAATGGCGAGCACGAGGCTCCGCTGGTCAATGATGGCAAGATCCTCGACAAGCCGGAGGAATACGTCAACATCTTCACCGCCATCGATGGCGATGAGATGAAGGTGGCCTGGCAGGTGATCGTCTCGGGCAATCTCGACAACTGCGACTGCGACTATCAGGGCAAATATGCATTTGCCACCAGTTACAACTCCGAGATGGGCATGAACCTTGCCGATATGACGGCAAGCGAAACCGACCATGTGGTCATCTTCGACATCAAGGCCATCGAGGAAGCAGTCGCAGCCGGTGACTATCAGGAACTCCACGGCGTGCCCGTCGTCGACGGCCGCAAGGGCTCCAAGCTCACCCGCTACGTGCCGATCCCGAACAGCCCGCACGGCTGTAACGCGGCCCCGGACAAGCGCCACATCGTCATCAACGGCAAGCTGTCTCCGACCGTTTCCGTTCTAGACGTGGAAAAAATCCCGGCACTCTTCGACACGGACGCCGATCCGCGCTCCTGCGTCGTCGCCGAGCCGCAGCTTGGCCTTGGACCGCTCCACACGGCTTTCGACGGCAAGGGCAACGGCTACACCACGCTGTTCCTCGACAGCCAGGTCGCCAAGTGGAACATCGACAAGGCCATTCGCGCCTATGCCGGTGAGGATGTCGATCCGATCATCTCCAAGGTCGACGTTCATTACCAGCCGGGCCACAACTCGACCTCCATGGGCGAAACCGCGGAAGCCGACGGCAAGTGGCTGATTTCGATGAACAAGTTCTCGAAGGACCGCTTCCTCAATGTCGGTCCTCTGAAGCCCGAGAACGAGCAGCTCATCGACATCTCCGGTGACGAGATGAAGGTGGTGCATGACGGTCCGACCTTTGCCGAACCGCATGACTCGATCATTGTCCACCGCTCCAAGGTCAATCCGGTTACCGTGTGGGACCGCAACGACCCGACATTCGAGGAGGCCCGCAAACAGGCCGCAGCCGACGGTGTCGATCTGGAGGAAGGTGCCGATGAGCCGATCCGCGACGGCAACAAGGTGCGCGTCTACATGACATCGGTCGCTCCGACCTTCAGCCTGGAGAAGTTCACGGTGAAACAGGGCGACGAGGTTACGGTCTACGTCACCAACCTCGATGACATCGACGATCTGACGCACGGCTTC
This sequence comes from Hoeflea sp. TYP-13, assembly GCF_040932035.1. Lineage (NCBI taxonomy): Bacteria > Pseudomonadati > Pseudomonadota > Alphaproteobacteria > Hyphomicrobiales > Rhizobiaceae > Hoeflea > Hoeflea sp. TYP-13. The sequence goes on along the minus strand of NZ_JBFRBB010000001.1, from coordinate 1,114,564 downwards.
TGCCTGTCCAACTTCGGCATTGCCATGGAAGTGGCGCCGCTGGCGACCGCGTCGGTGACCTTCGTTGCCGAACGGCCGGGCGTCCACTGGTTCTATTGCCAGTGGTTCTGCCACGCGCTGCACATGGAAATGCGCGGCCGCATGTTCGTCGAACCGCGGGCGGCCTGATCATGATGCGTTCCGGACTCATACTTGCACTGTTGCTGACGCCGCTGACCTGTCTGGCCGGCGAACGGCAGGTGCCGGCCGAGACCGGGGCGCTGGCCACTGCTCTAGAGCAGGCGGAGGATGGCGACATCCTGCGCCTTGCTCCAGGTGTCCATGCCGGCAACTTCACAGTCGACCGTCCACTGACCATTGAGGGCCAGGGCACGGCGACCATCGAAGGCACCGGAAGGGGCAGCGTAATCACTGTTGCCGCGCAGGACGTTACCCTGCGCGGCCTCACCATCAAGGGTTCCGGCTCATCCCACGAGACCATCGATGCCGGCGTCAGCCTCGGAAAAGAGGCCGGCGGCGCCGTCGTCGAAAACAACCGGATCATCGGTAATCTTTACGGCGTCGATATTCACGGGGCCGAGAATTCACGCGTCGCCAATAATGTCATCGTCGGCCGCCAGGACCACCGGGTCAACGACCGTGGCAACGGTGTCTATGTCTGGAACGCGCCCGGCGCCGTTGTCGACGGCAACGACATTCGCTGGGGCCGCGACGGCATCTTCGTCAATACGTCGAAAAACAACAGATTCACCAACAACCGCTTCCGCGACCTGCGCTTTGCGGTTCATTACATGTACGCCAATGACAGCGAGGTTTCCGGCAACATCTCGATCGGAAACGATCTCGGCTATGCGGTGATGTTTTCCAAACGCGTGAAGGTGACGGACAACATATCCGTCGGCGATGCCGAACACGGCATCATGCTCAACTACGCCAACCAGTCCGAGGTCCGGGGCAACCTCATCCGCGACGGCAAGAACCGTTGCGTGTTCCTGTACAACGCCCACAAGAACAAGATAGAAGACAACCGCTTCGAACGCTGCGCCATCGGCATTCACTTCACCGCCGGCTCGGAGCGCAACGATATTGCGGGCAATGCCTTCATCGGCAACCGCACGCAGGTCAAGTATGTCGGCTCTCGCTGGGTCGACTGGTCGGCCGGCGGGCGCGGCAATCACTGGAGCGATTTCGCCGCCTACGACATCAATGGCGACGGCGTCGCCGATGCGCCCTACAGGCCCAATGACCGCATGGACCATATCCTTTGGACCCAGCCCTCCGCCAAACTTCTGCTCGGCGCTCCGGCCGTGCAACTGGTCCGCTGGGCCCAATCCTCATTTCCGGCGCTGCTGCCGGGCGGCGTGATCGACAGCCGCCCGCTGATGCGTCCGGTCGAGATCGAGATTCCCGAATTCGGAGATCCGTCATGAATACCCACCCGAACACATCGCCGACCGACAGCGACAATGTCCTGGTTATCAAGGGGCTGATAAAACGCCACGGCCAGACCGAAACACTGCACAATGTCGATCTGACATTGCAGCCGGGCGAACGGGTTGCCCTGCTCGGGCACAACGGCGCCGGCAAGACGACGCTGATGAAGCTCATCCTCGGCCTTTGGAAACCCAGCGAAGGCGAAATCCGCGTCGCTGGCGCCATTCCAGGCACCCAGGAAGCGCGCAGGGCTTCAGCCTATCTGCCGGAAGCGGTCGCCTTTCACAGGGCGCTTACCGGACGCGAACAGTTGACCATGTTTGCCCGCCTTGCCGGAGAATCGCCCAAGATCACAGGGCCGCTTCTCGAGCGTGTCGGCCTCGCAGAGGCCGCCGACCGGCGCATCGGAACCTGGTCGAAGGGCATGCGCCAACGCCTTGGTCTTGCACAGGTTCTTTTGGGCAAGCCCCGCATCGCGCTGCTCGACGAGCCGACCAGCGGTCTCGATCCGATTTCGCGCCACGATCTCTACGCCATCATCGACGAAATGGCCTCGCACGGAACAGCGGTGCTGATCGCTTCGCATGCGCTGACGGAGGTCGAGGCGCGCACCGATCGCATCGCCATCATGCGCAAGGGCCGGCTTGTTGCCAACGACACGCTCACCCGGCTGAGCTCGCGCGCAGAGCTGCCGATCAGGCTGCGGCTGACGGCGCAAAACAACGATGCCACCGAAATCCATGAGCGCCTCGGCGGCGAACGCATCAACGGCGCGTCTGTCGAGCTGCTTTGCCAGCCGGAAAACAAGATGGAAAGGCTGGCGCGCATAGCGGCCCTTGGAGACCTCGTCATCGATGTCGAGATGGACCCGCCCAGCCTTGAAGATCTCTACCGCCACTATTCAGGGGAGGACCGCAAATGATTTCGCGCGTCATGGCCGTTGCAGCGGCCGAACTCCATATCGCCCGGCGCAATCTGTGGGTCGTGATGGCCAGCCTCATCATGACGCTGTTTGCGCTGGCCCTCACCTTTGCCGGCGCTGCCCCCACCGGTGCGCTCGGCGTCGACCTCCTGACCGTATCCGTTGCCTCGATGACGACACTGTCGGTCTATCTCGCCCCGCTGCTGGCACTGATGATGTCCTTCGACGCCATTGCCGGAGAGAATGAGCGCGGCGGCCTTGCCCTGCTCCTGACCTATCCGGTTTCGCGTGGCGAAATCCTCCTCGGCAAATTCCTCGCCCATATCGGCACCATTGCGCTGGCAATGGTCATCGGCTTCGGTGCTGCCGGTCTTGCCGCCGCAGTGACCGGCGGAGCTGGTGCCGAGAGCATCGTTGCTCTGTTGCGGCTGATTGCCACCTCCATCCTACTCGGTGCGGTCTTTCTGGCGCTTGGATACGCCCTGTCCGCCTTCGCGAACAGCTCGACCGCCGCTGCGGGATTTGCTGCCGGCCTCTGGCTGGTATTCGTGGTGCTCTACGATCTCGGCATGCTCGGCGCGGTCGTATTCGACGATGGCGGTTTCTTCACGCGGACGGTGTTTCCGTGGATGCTTGCCTTCAATCCGGCCGACGCCTTCCGCCTGTGGAATGTCGCGGCATCGGAAAATGTTGCGCTCGCCAACGGCATGACTGGCGCCGCAGGCGCCCTGCCCGCCTGGGCCGCCCCGGCATCGCTGATTTTGTGGCCGGTGCTGGCCTTCATTCTGGCGCGCCGCGCTTTCGGAAGGGTTCAACCATGAGAATCGACCTGATCGCACTCGCCTTCATCGCGCCGCTCGCCCTTGCCGCGTGCAGCGAAGAAAAAGCGCAAATTCCGGACCCCGTGCCGCTGACGGAAAGCGCCCTCAGCCACTACTGCCAGATGTGGGTGTCCGAGCATGGCGGCCCGAAGGCGCAGATTCACCTGGAAGGCATGCAAAATCCGCTGTTCTTCGCGCAGGTCCGCGATGCGGTTGCCTATCTGCGCAGCCCCGAGCGCGAGGCCCCCGTTGCCGCCGTTTATGTCAGCAACATGTCGGCCGCAAAGAGTTGGGATGAGCCCGGCACAACCAACTGGATCGATGCCGGCAAGGCGAGCTTTGTCATCGAATCCGACGCCAAAGGCGGCATGGGCGCGCCGGAAGTCGTTCCCTTCGAAAACGAGGCCGATGCTAACAAGTTCATGGCGGGTCGGGGCGGCCGGGTGACGACGCTCGACGGGATACCCGACGAAACGGTCCTGAGCGCCGTGGAATTCGAATTGCCCGGGGAGAAAACACAATGACGCTCAATCTGACCCGTCGCCGTTTCCTGACGCTGACAGCGGCTGCCGCCGCCCTGCCCGGCCCGGCGCTCGCAGCCGCGCCGGTGGCCAAATGGCGTGGCGTTGCGCTCGGAGCAGCCGCATCGATGACCCTGAAAGGCATTGATCAAGGTGAGGCCAGCGGCATATTTGCTGCCGTCGAGGCCGAGATCTCAAGGCTTGAGGACATCTTCAGCCTCTACCGGAAAAATTCGGCCCTTGCCCGCCTCAACAGGTCCGGCGCGCTGGAATCCGCGCCTGCGGAACTGGCCGAGTTGCTCAGCCTCAGCGACGCGCTTCACACCATGACCGGCGGTGCATTCGATCCGACGATCCAGGCGCTCTGGCAGCTTTATGCACGCGCCACTTCAAACGGCAGCGTACCTTCGGCGTCAGAAATCGAGGCAACACGAAAGCGGTGTGGATGGGAGCACCTGATCAGACACGGCGGCTCGGTTTCCTTTGCCAGGGACGACATGGCGCTGACGCTGAACGGTATCGCGCAGGGCTACATCACCGACAAGGTTGCAGCCCTCCTGCGGCAACGGGGCCTCACCGACATCGCCATCGACATGGGTGAAGTCGTGGCCTTGGGCCGGGGTCCGGCCGGTGAGTCCTGGCGTGCCGGCATTTCGGCGCCTGACGGCACCATCGTGCGGCAAATCCCGCTCGAGAACCGGGCACTGGCAACATCTGCCCCGCTCGGCACCGTGCTCGATCCATCCGGGTCCATCGGCCATATCCTCGATCCCCTCACCGGCAAGCCGGGAGGGCATTGGAAACTCGTTTCCGTATCGGCCGAACGGGCAGCCCTTGCGGACGGTCTCTCAACAGCTTTCTGCCTGATGCCGCGCATCGAAATCGATGCCGTTGTTGCCGCAAATACCGACGTTTCACTGGAAATTCTCGTCTGATCGAAGATTTGCGAAGGAGTTATTATGTCGATCGTTAAAACCGCTTTATTATCCGCCCTTATCGCCGGCCTTGCAGGACCTGCATTCGCCGACGGCGACGTCGCCAAGGGCGAAAAGGTCTTCAAGAAATGCAAGGCCTGCCACGCCGTGGGCGACGGCGCGAAAAACAAGGTCGGACCGCATCTTAACGGCATCGTGGACAACACCATCGGATCCGTCGAGGATTTTAAGTATTCAAAGATCTTCCTGGAAAAGAAGGACGAGGGTTTCGTGTGGACAGTCGAGGAAATCGACGCCTATCTGACCAAACCGAAAAAATACCTTCCCGGCAACAAGATGAGCTTTGCGGGTCTCAAAAAGGAAAAGGACCGGCAGAACGTCATCGCCTATCTGCAGACCTTCGAGCCTGCCACGGAATAAGTCTTTACCTTTCGCCCGCCGTCGCGCAAGCCGTGGCGGCGGGTTTTTATTGTCTGCGATGATCCGGCTGTTGACCGGTCAATCCGAATGGGTGGCGCGACCGCTTTGAGCCCATTGCGGCTGTTTGGCGATCGTGCGAGACCATCTATGAGGAGAAACAAATGTCGCCACTCATCGAAACAATTCGCCGGGTGATTGGTGACGGAGACTTGCCAGCCATAGAATTGGCCCAGTTCGAAAGTGAACTCGTTGCCGTTACCACCCGCGACAGTCTTGGTGCCCTCATTGCGTCCGCTTTAGCTTTTCGCAAGCAAGGTCGAATGGGCGACGCAATTTCGCAAATCACTAGGGCGAATCGTGCACAACTCGACGCAATCGAAGGTATCATGCACAAGTTAGACGGAGTGCTTGAACGTCCAAAGAGCGAAGTTGTATTTGCAAAGTATCGGCAGGTGTTTCCCTTCGAGATGGGTGTTGAGAATGCTGATGATGTACTTGATCTTGTTAGAGTTTTCTACCGCGATACGCCATCGGATATCAGCTCGAAAATTGGACAACTCCACAGCTTGGAAGCTGCGTGGACAGAAGAGACCACAGCGCTTGAATTCTTCAAGGACCGATTTCAAAACGGAGGTGCCGAGGCAGAGATTGAACAAGCTCAAGGAAAGCTCGACTCGATAGCCGAAGAGCTTGAAGACGTAAGATCAGCGATTGTGGGCGCAGTTACTTCAGTAGTCGTTAGCGAGCTGGACAGACACGAAATCGGAGCAAAAGAACCTTCGGCAATCTATGAAATTTCCGGATGGCTCTACCAGATCGTCACCAGCCCAACCCTCACTAAGCCTGCAAAAAAAGTCGAGATACATGACTAATTCAACGGCAGCAATGTCCTCAATCGGGAATTTCATTGTCTTTGGAAGACTGCTTGTATTCGGATTCCGTAAATCAATTGGGCCGAAGCACGACCCATGTCTGATATTTGCCAGCTCTTAACACCCTGCATGCGAACAATCCGCGCATCTTGACTTTCGTTAAGGCCCGACTCGTCCGCACCAGTCATTTTCCCGCCACCGGAAACACTCCGAGGAGGGAATGCGCTATGCGCGAAATCATGACCAAATCCATGGCCCGGAACATATTTTACGGCGGGTCATTGTTTTTTATCGTCATCTTCATCGGCTTGTCGATCCACAGTCACTATTACATCAAAGAAACATCGACGAATAAGGCAACACTGACCGAAAGCGTCGCCCGCGGAAAACGCCTTTGGGAACGGCACGCCTGTGTCAACTGTCACACCATTTTGGGTGAAGGCGCCTATTTCGCGCCCGAAGTCGGCAATGTGATGACCCGCTGGGGCGTTGCGGACGACCCGGACGCCGCATTTGACGTAATGAAGACCTGGATGGACGCCCAGCCGACGCAGGTGGCAGGACGGCGGCAGATGCCGCAGTTCAACCTGACGGACGAAGAGGTCCGCGATCTCACCGATTTCCTGTTGTGGACCAACAGTATCCGAACCCAGGAATGGCCACCCAACGACGCGGGCTGAGGAGACAAGGCAATGAAATACCAAACACAGAAGATCGCGCAGGTCTACTTCCTGGTCGCCATGGGGCTCTTCGCCATACAGGTGCTGGGCGGACTGCTCGCAGGGTGGATTTACGTTGCGCCGAACACGCTCAGCGAATTGCTGCCCTTCAACATCATCCGCATGCTGCACACCAACAGTCTGGTGGTGTGGCTCATCCTCGGCTTCATGGGAGCGGCCTATTTCCTCATCCCGGAAGAATCGGAGCGGGAAATCCATTCGCCGATGCTGGCCTATCTGCAGCTTGCCATACTGGTGCTCGGAACGCTTGGCGTTGTGGTCACCTATGTCTTCAACCTGTTTGAAGGCAATATTCTTCTCGGCAAGGAAGGCCGCGAATTCCTCGAACAGCCGCTCTGGGTCAAGGTCGGCATCGTGGTTGCCGCTCTGATATTCCTCTACAACATCACGATGACGGTGCTGATGGGCAAGAAAACGGCCATCACCAACGTTCTGCTGATCGGTCTGTGGGGTCTGGCGCTGCTCTTCCTCTTTGCCTTCTACAACCCGGAAAATCTCAGCCTCGACAAGCAATACTGGTGGTATGTGATTCACCTGTGGGTCGAGGGCGTATGGGAACTAATCATGGCATCGATCCTGGCGTTCCTGATGCTGAAACTGACCGGTGTCGACCGCGAAATCGTTGAAAAATGGCTTTATGTCATCGTCGCAACCGCATTGTTCAGCGGCATCCTTGGAACCGGTCACCACTACTACTGGATCGGAACGCCGGGCTACTGGCAGTGGATCGGATCCGTCTTCTCATCGCTGGAAGTCATTCCGTTCTTCGCGATGATGGCCTTTGCCTTCGTCATGGTCTGGAAAGGCCATCGCGATCATCCCAACAAGGCGGCGCTCCTGTGGTCTCTCGGCTGCGCGGTACTGGCCTTCTTCGGAGCGGGCGTCTGGGGCTTTCTGCACACGCTGCACGGTGTGAACTACTACACCCACGGCACGCAGATCACGGCAGCGCACGGGCACCTCGCCTTCTTCGGGGCCTATGTCTCGCTGAATCTGGCGATCTTCACCTACGCCTTCCCGATCCTGAAGAACCGCGACCCCTATAACCAGGTGCTGAATATGGCGTCCTTCTGGCTGATGGCCGGCGGCATGACCTTCATGACCTTCGTCCTGACCTTTGCGGGCACGGTTCAGACCCACCTGCAGCGGGTCATGGGAGAGGACTTCATGAGCGTTCAGGAACAGCTCCACATCTTCTACCTGATGCGTTTTGGGGCCGGTGTCGCTGTGGTTCTTGGAGCGGTGCTCTTCATCTATGCGGTGCTCGTGCCGCGTAAGGAAATCATCGAACCTGGTCCCGCTCACCGGATGCCGGCGGAGTGATGACCATGGAAGGTTCACGTGCGCTGGAGGGGGCTCAGGCCCCCTTCTACCTGCCGCAGGGCGACGAATGCGATGTCTTTACCGCCGCACATGCCAATGGCCTGCCGCTTCTCCTGAAGGGCCCGACCGGCTGCGGCAAGACCCGCTTCGTTGCCCACATGGCTTCGCGGCTCAACCGCCCGCTCTATACCGTCGCCTGCCATGACGATCTGTCGGCGGCCGATCTGATCGGGCGTTATCTCCTGAAAGGCGGCGAGACGGTTTGGGTCGACGGGCCCCTCACCCGGGCAGTTCGTGCCGGCGCCATCTGCTATCTGGACGAGGTGGTGGAAGCGCGCAAGGACGTGACTGTCGTTCTGCATCCGCTGACGGACGACCGCCGTATCCTGCCGATCGATCGCACTGGCGAAGAACTCGAGGCAGCCCCCGGCTTCATGCTGGTTGCCTCTTACAACCCCGGCTACCAGAACATCATGAAGACGCTGAAGCCGTCGACGCGGCAGCGCTTTTTGTCCATCGAGTTCGATTTTCCGAACGCCGAGCAGGAAACGCAAGTTGTCGCCGCCGAAAGCGGCCTGCCTGCCGAGCGCGTTGCGCCACTGGTGCGCCTTGCCGGCAAGCTGCGCGGCTTGCGGGGACAGGATCTGGAAGAAGGCGTCTCTACGCGCCTGCTGGTTTACTGCGCAACCCTGATTTGCCAGGGCATGCCCGTTGAGCGGGCTATTCTGGCCGCAATGATTGAGCCGCTAACTGACGATGAGGATGTGAAACGCGGGCTCCTTGATCTCGTAACCGCTGTTATCGGGTGAGGTACGGCGGTGACCGGGATCGAATATGAGCTGTGGGAACCCGAAGAAACTGTCGGGAAATTATGGCACAGCTTTGCCAGCCGTCTGGATGCACCTGAGGTGCATGAAGGGGCCGCGGTCGGCTTCGATGAGGTCGACGGGCGGCTGGCAGTCTTTTTCCGCGGGCTCGGCGGCGGGCGCGCCGTGGAAATCAAATCCGTTACGCCTGAAATCAGCAGGCATCGATTGTCCTGGCGGCGGCGCGTGGCGACACCCGACGAACGCATTGCCAGATCAAGTTTCGATGGCGAATGCCTGCGTCTGCCGTCACGCATTGCCGAGTTTCCGCAAAGGGAGGCCAATGCCTCGCTGTTTTTCTGGCTGACGGCAACAGCCGCCCATGCGGTGGAGCCAATCATCGAAGAAGATCCGCTACGTGCCGATCTGCGAGCGCTGTCGGCCGCATGGCGCATGACGCAAAACACGCTTGCCGATTGCCCCGGCCTGCGCAGCCTTTTTGATATGCTGGCACAAAGCAGCCGGGACATCCGCCGCGAACGAAGCCTGCCGGCCGTGGAAAAGGCCGTAGAGCAGACCATTCATGCACTGCTGGGTGGTGAATCTCCGAAAGATCGGCTGGCATGCGAGATGATCGCATGCGTCAAGAACGCTGACGCAGAGCTGGGCGCATTTGTTGCGCCAAAGGGCTACAGACCTTTTCTTCCGGTTCCGCTGTGGCCGGACCTGCGTCAACTCGCCCGCTCCGCCGCAACGGAGGTGGAAACGCCCGACACCGACGGAGCACCGCAGGAGAGCAAGGAAGGTGCACACCGCGCCAGGCGCAGAAAGACCGACCAGGCAGAGCGCGGCGACAGCCTGAACCTTCACCGGTTCGAGGCAATTTTGTCCTGGACCGAATTTCTCAATATCAACCGAAGGGTTGATGACGACGACCCTGACAATGCCAAAAAGGCGGCCGAAGATCACGACGAAATCGTGCTTGGGCAAATATCGAAAGCGCCGGCGACGCGGCTGAAACTGCACCTCGATCTTGCTCCCGAGGATGTCGATCGGGAACGGCTTTCGGGCGCGCATGTCTATCCCGAATGGGATGCGCGCTCAGGCAACTATCTTCCCGAACATTGCCGGGTGCTGGCCAGTGAAGCGGAAACGACAGACGAATCCGCGCCGTTCAATACCGACGACCACGCCCATCGCCGGATTCGTGCGGTCAGGCGCCAATTCGAGGCACTCCAGCCGCGGCGCATCTCCCTTCCCGGCCAGCCGGATGGAGACGATCTGGATCTCGAAGCCGCCGTTCGCTCGCAGGTTGACCTGAAGGCAAACGGCCGCGGCACGCAGCGTATCTGGCGCGATGTACGTCCGCTGGCGCGTGATCTGGCCGTTTCAATCCTGCTCGATACGTCCCGCTCCACCGAAAGCGCAGTGACGGGACGTGCCGTTATCGACATCGAGCGCGAGGCGCTGACCGCCCTCGCCTGGGGTCTTTCCGCCTGCGGCGACGACTTTGCCATTAATGCTTTCTCGTCACTGCGCCGGGACCGTGTCTATCTCCGCCGCTGCAAGGATTTCTCCGAACGGATGGATGCGGAAGTCGAGGCACGTATCGCCGGGCTCAAGCCCGGATTTTACACGCGCCTCGGTGCAGCGGTTCGGCACGTCTCAGCCGATCTGGCTTTGCAGCCACACCAGCGGCGGCTGCTTCTTGTCATAACCGACGGCAAACCCAACGATCTTGACCACTATGAAGGGCGCCATGGCATCGAGGACAGCCGAATGGCGATCCGCGAGGCCCGGCGGGCCGGACAAGCGGTTTTCGGTGTCACAATCGATGCCAAGGCTAAATCCTGGTTTCCCCGCATTTTCGGGCGTGGTGGCTACGCGGTGATATCCAACCCCGACAGGCTGACCACGGCCTTGCCTGAAATTTACCGCCAACTGGTGGGCGAATGACGGCGCAACGCGAAGAAGACGCGCTTTCGCAACTGCCCGGCGATCTGATGATGTGGGTTCTCATCGTCAGCGAATTGCTGGTGTTCGGTGCGGGACTTGCCGCCTTTCTATCCGTCCGGATCACTGATCCGGCAGGCTTTGCAGCCGCGCAGGATCATCTCGACCGTGCGGCGGGCGGCATCAACACTGCGGTGCTGATAACAAGCGGCCTGTGCGCCGCCCTCGCAGCGCGGCTCAGCACCGCCGGCAACCGCGTTGAGGCACGACTGTGGCTTGGCGCTGCGGCGGGCCTCGGAGGGGTTTTCCTCTGGGTCAAGGCCATCGAATATATCGACAAAGCGTCCGCCGGTATTGGTACGGAAACCCATCCGTTCTTCACATTCTATTATCTGCTGACGGGTTTTCACGCGGCCCATGTGGTGGCTGGCATCATCATTCTGGCGCTCGCTGCCTGGCGCGACAGTCCGCGCAACATCGAAACCGGAACCGCCTTCTGGCACATGGTCGATCTCGTCTGGGTGCTTTTGTTTCCGGTGATCTATCTGTTGAGGTAAGGCGATGATGGCCGATGTTTTATGGCGCAGCTGGGGCTGGCTCCTGGCGCTCAGTTTCGGCAGCACCGCGGCAGCGCTGGCCGTCGACACCGGCGATGCCGGACATGTTGCGGGAGCTGCAATTCTGATGCTTGCCTATTTCAAGGCGCGGCTGATTTTATCGCACTATCTGGGGCTTGCCGAAGCGCCTTTTTGGCTGCGCGGATTCAATCTGGCCATCGGTTTGTTCATGGCGCTTCTGCTCGCGCTCTATTTGATACCCGGGCTATAAATCGGCCTGAATGTCCACCGCGGCACGCAGCTCGGGCGGCAACTCGAACTCGGCAAGTACCCGCGCTCGGCCCTCCGCCGACATCTTGCGCGCCGTTTTTGACACGATTCTCAAAATCTTTTCTGTTTCATGTCCTTCAGAAAATTCCTTAAAGTACCACTTCAAAAACACCAGACAGGCGACATCCTCGAGCATCTGCACTTCCGCATCGCGCTTGATGCCTTCCTTGCGCAGCAATTGTTCCACCCGATCGCGATCGTTCCTGTCGTAGCCGGCTCCCGCCATGATCTCGGCGACGCGCTGCGCATGAAAGGCCGCCTGCGCCTTGCGCCAGGTCAGATATCCGGCTCGGCCTTCGGGATAGGAATTGCGCGGCATTTTCCAGCGCTCGATGTGCTGGCCTCGCGCTGCGATCTTCAGGTGTTCGCTGGCGCCGTGGGCAATGCGCTCCAGTTCCGCCGACATGCGGTGCCCGTAAAGAAGCGCCGCCGGCAGCTCGGCATTCTCATCATGCTCGAGTGTCGGGTCGGCCGAGTTGGCCGCATCGATAGCGGAATAGACTTTGTCGAGCCTGCCGTTCACTGTGCCCTGCTCCAGGCTTCGGCCCTGTCAGACTCGACATAATTATGCAGACGCGCAACGTCGGAAATGGCGGCATGGTTCTGGTTTACCTTCACGCCGATGGAGCGCAGACGCGCAAAGGCGCGCGACAGGCTCTCGGGCTTCATGCCCAGCCTGCCGGCTATCAGTACCTTGTCGTATGGAAGCGTCACGGCGCACGGGCCTTCGTCTACCGGACACAATTCCAGCAGAAATTCGGCCACCCGCTGCGCTCCGGTCTGGGCCGTTAGCTGCTCCACCTGTGCTACGAGGTCGTGCAGGTGTTTATAGGTCGATGCAAGCATCGCCGTGCAGACTTCCGGACGCGATTTCATCATTGTCAAAATAAGGCTGGCGCGCACCTGCAAGACCCTGCAATCGGTCGCCGCCTCAGCGGTAACCGGGTAGACATCATTGCGAAACGCCACAGCTTCACCGAAGCTCTGGCCTTTTGTCAGAACGCTGACGACGGCCTCCGCGCCGTTTTGCGATATACGGAACAGCTTTACCCAGCCGCCGAGCACGACATAGACGCTGTGAGCGGGTTCGGCCTGCAGGAATATCGTTGCACCCCGATCAAAACTGCGGGCTTCGGATTGCGCAAGAATGGCGTCGGCAACATCCCCAGGCGCACTCGCCAACAGGATCGACTCCATTGCAATCTGCCGGTCGCCGATCTGTTGCATGATCATATTTCCCACTTGAGATAATGCGTTAAGTTAGCAAAGCGCAGATTTTATCACATTGAGCTAGGTCAAAGCGAGGCGTCCATACTGCCAGCGAATGCGCCGCCCGCAAAGCCTCTTACGCGCCAAATGACTATTTCTTAGCCTTTGACTAAGAAAACGAAATTTGACACGGGGCCTATTTAGCGCAATGCAGGTTTTTTCATTTCCGGCAAAGCCAATTGCCCCGCAAACAAGGATCACAGACCGATGCTCAAATCCGCTTCCAAGGTTGACCCGGACGGCCTCGTCGAGTTTTCAGTGGTTTTCACAGACCGTTCCCTCAATCATATGAGCCAGCGGTTTCAAAATGTGATGCGGGACATCTCATCCAACCTGAAATCCGTCTACAGCGCGGACCACCTGGCGCTGGTGCCCGGCGGCGGTACATTCGCCATGGAGTCGGTCGCCAGGCAGTTTGCCCAGGACGCCGATGTCGTCACCATCCGCAACGGCTGGTTTTCCTTCCGCTGGACGCAGATTCTGGACGCCGGGAAGTTCAATCGCAGCCACACGGTTTTGAAGGCCCGTCAGACCGCACAGGAACCAAAGGCGCCGTTCCGGCCGGTTCCGGTCGAAGAATCGGTTGAAACTATCCGGACGCAAAAACCCGGCATCGTCTTTGTTCCCCATGTTGAAACGTCCTCCGGGATACTGATGCCGGACGACTACATCAAAGAGATTTCGGCCGCCGCGCATTCCGTGGGAGCACTGCTGGTTCTCGACTGCATCGCCTCGGGCTGCATCTGGGTCGATATGAAGGCACTGGGCGTCGACGTCCTGATCTCAGCACCGCAAAAGGGCTGGTCATCATCGCCCTGCGCCGGGATTGTGATGATGAACCAGGACGCATTCGCGCGTCTCGAAACCACCGAATCGGACAGTTTCGCCGCAAACCTCAAAACCTGGTCGAATATTATGACGGCCTATGAAAACGGCGGGCATGCCTACCACGCAACAATGCCGACCGACGCGCTGGCCGCGTTCCGCGACGTCATCCTGGAATGCAGCGAAGTCGGCTTTGAAAAGCTGAAAGGCGCGCAATTCGAGCTTGGAAAGCGGGTTCGCGACATGCTCAAGCAGCGTGGCCTGGTATCGGTTGCCGCCGACGGTTACGAAGCTCCGGGGGTCGTTGTTTGCTACGCCGACGACGCCTCCGTGCAAAATGGAAGCGCCTTTGTGCAAAACGGTGTTCAGATCGCCGCCGGCGTGCCTTTGCGCTGCGACGAACCCGAGGGTTTCTCAACCTTCCGGCTTGGCCTTTTCGGCCTCGACAAGCTTGGTGACATCGAGGGTACGGTTGCAACCCTTTCCACCGCGCTTGATCGCGTGGGGCTGAGATAACCGGTAAACCTGACAATTCGGCCTGCGGACGGCGATCATGGAACAAAACGCGGATAGCGTCGAAAAACCAAAGCGTTACATCTTTTTGTTGTTGACGGATTTTTCGATCCTGTCGCTCTCCACTGCCCTCGAGACATTGCGGATATCCAACCGCATCGCAGGCAGGAAACTGTTCGAGTGGGTTCTTTGCTCGGAGGACGGACAGCCGGCGCGTTCGTCCCTCGGCACGGACTTCGAGGTGCATACAGGGCTCGAGGTCCTGTCCAGGGACGACACGATCCTGATCTGCGGCGGTGCGCATATCGACGAGGCGACGACCCAGACCGTTGTTCACTGGCTGCGCCGCGAAGCCCGCAAGGGTCTTTCCGTTGGCGGACTTTGCACCGGCGCCTACACGATGGCCAAGGCTGGTCTCCTCGACGGCAGAAGGGCAACAATCCACTGGGAGAACCAGGACAGCTTCCGGGAGGCGTTCCCGCAGGTCGATCTGACAACCTGGACCTATACGGGCGACGAGAACCGGTATTCGACGGCCGGCGGCACTTCGGGCATAGACCTGATGCTGCACCTGGTTTCCGAACTCGAAGGAGAAGAGCTTGCCGATGCGGTGGCCCAGCAGCTTAATTATTCAAGCATCCGGGTGATCCAGCATGATGCCCGCGTTTCGGTTCCGGACCGGATCAATCTGCGCCATACGAAACTGTCGCATGTGATCCACGAGATGGAGCAGAATATCGAAGACGGCCTGAGCTCGTCTGAATTGGCCAAGCGGGTCAACATCTCAACCCGGCAATTGGAGCGGCTGTTTCAGCGCTATCTCGGACAAACGCCAAAGCGCTATTTTACCGAACTTCGCCTGCAGCGTGCCCGCAATCTGCTGGAGCAAACAGACATGAAAATCATCGATATCGCGGTTGCCTGCGGATTTTCCTCTCCGGCTCACTTTTCCAAGCTTTTCCGGCGGCGCTTTGACAATTCCCCGCACGGGCTGCGCAAGGAAAAGCTGTTTGGAAGACGGCGACAGGGGTTTGCCCAATGAAACACACGCCTCACCTTTCCTATGTCCGCTCTTTCGAGGCCGCCGCACGCCATCTCAGTTTCACCGCGGCGGCGGAGGAACTGAACTACACGCAATCCGCCATCAGCAACCATGTGCGGTCGCTGGAAGACTTCATCGGGCGTCCGCTTTTCATTCGCTATTCGCGAAGCCTTGCGTTGACGGAGCTTGGGGTTGCCTATCTTGCAAGCGTCAGGCAGGCGCTCAAGCAGATCGACGCGGCAACGGAAGCGATCATATCTGGCACCCACAAGAAGAGCGTTGTCGTTTCCTGTCCCATCAGCCTGTCGGAAAACTGGCTTCCGGGCCGCATTCGGGAGTTCCAGGCACTTCATCCGGATATCGAAATTACTGTCCATGGAACCATCTGGACCGATGTGGAACCGGAGGTCGCCGACATTCGACTGACCATCAATCATCAGGATGACGCACCGGCAGGCGTGGTGCCGCTTTGGGCCGAAAAGCTCGCCGTCGTTTGCGCACCCGACTATAAAGTTGCCGGCAAGCGCCTGGCGGAACCCCGCCAACTACAGGAAGCCGATCTTATCCATGTGCTTGGCCGCCCGGTTCACTGGCAAAGTATCGCGGCGGAATTCAATCTCAAGTCGATCAACTCCGACGGCGGCATCAAGACCAACTCAACAGCCATTGCCCTTGAACTGGCTTCACAGGGCCTTGGCTGCGCAGCAGTCCCGAACTCACTGGTCGGCATTTACCTCGCACGCAATCTGCTGGTGGTGCCGTTTGAACTGAATATCGAAAGCCCGTGGCTCTATTATCTGTCGGACGAAACGCCGTCCATGAGCCAGCCCGCCAAGACGTTTCGAAACTGGCTTCAAAAGAACATCACGACCTGACGGATTACCTCGCCGACCGCATTAATCGCCCACCCGGCTTGAGATTTATGCGCGAAGCCGTCCACCTGCCGGATCGAAGGGCGGCTCGGCAAGCAAAGTCGCCTTGTGCGCCTTGCCGAGAATGAAGATTTCCACCGTATCTCCCGGATTTGCAGTACCTTCCTTTGCGTAGCCAAGGGCCAGCGACTTGCCGACGGAATAGCCGTAGGCCCCGGAGGTTACGCGTCCGACCGGCGTGCCATCGGCGAGGAATATCGGCTCACCGCCCGACGCGTCGGCATCGTTGTCGGCCTTGACCTCGAAAACCGACAGGCGCTCGCGCGGGGCCTTGTCCTTGACGGCAAGAAAGGCCTCCTTGTTGAGGAAATCCTTGTCGAGCTTGACCAGTTTCTCCAGGCCGACTTCGTGGGGCCAGTATTCGGGGCTGTATTCCCTGCCCCAGCTTCCATAGCCCTTTTCGATGCGCAGACTTCCAAGCGCACGCGAACCCACCGGACCGCCGCCGACATCCTTTGCAGCGTCCAGCAACGATGCACACAGCTGCATGTGATCTTTCTCGGCGCAATGGAGTTCCCACCCGAGATCGCCTGTGAAACTCACACGGATGGCGATGCACTTGACGCCGGCAACATCAATGCGCCTGGAACTCATGAAGGGAAATTCCGGCGTTGAAAGATCGGCATTGGTCAGGCGCTGCAGGAGCTCGCGCGATTTGGGTCCGGCAACATTGAAGCCGCAGATATCGTCGGTCTTGGCTTCGAAGGTCGTTCCCTCGGGCAATTCGACCATATCGAAGAAGCGCTTATGGTAGCGCTCGGCCATGCCCGAGCCCACCATCATGAATTCATCCTCGGCAAGCTTGGTGACGGTGAAATCGCCGGCAACGCCGCCACGCACGCCGATCAGCGGGCTGAGGCAAGAGCGCCCGATCTTTGTCGGCACCTTGTTGGCCAAAAGCGCATTCAGCCAATCGGCAGCACCCGGCCCCTTGATCATGTAATTGGCGAAGTTGGAGATATCGATGACGCCCGCACTCTCGCGCAGCATGTTGACCTCGCGGCCGACCGGCTCAAACCAGTTCTGGCGGGTAAATCCGTTGGTTTCCTCAACGCCGGCCTTGTCGGCAAACCACAGGGGATGTTCCCACCCGCAGTTGAGACCGAAGACCGCGCCGATCTCCTTTTGCATCTCGTAGGCAGGGCGTACTCGCGCCGGACGGCCCGCACTTCGTTCCTCATTGGGAAAGTGAATACTGAAGCGGTGAGTGTACTGGTCTTCGACACGGGCCCTGGTGAATTTTCTGTCGGCCCATTCGCCGAACCGCGCCAGGTCCCAGGCGAACATGTCGAGCGTCGGCTCGCCCTCGACGATCCATTCGGCGGTCATGAGACCGAGGCCGCCCGATTGCGAGAATCCGGGAATGATGCCGTTGCAGCAGAAATAGTTCTTCAGTTCGGGCACCTGGCCGAACAGCGCGCTGGAATCGGGCGACCAGATCATCGGACCGTTGATCACCCGTTTAACGCCTGCGCTTGCAGCGGCCGGAACACGGTCCATCGCCCGCATGACATTGTCCATGATCCGGTCGAGATCGTCGGCAAAGAGCTCGTGGCCGAAATCCAGCGGCGTGCCGTCCTCGGCCCAAAATCGCATGTCCTTTTCATAGGCGCCGATCAGCAGGCCCTTTCCCTCCTGGCGCAGATAGTATTCGCCATCGCGGTCGGCGATCGACGGCAGACGCCGGTCCATCGCGTCGATTTCCGGCAAGGTCTCGGTGACAAAATACTGATGTTCGGTGGGCACCAGCGGCAATTCAAGGCCGGCCATGGCCGCAACCTCACGTCCCCACAGGCCCGCTGCGTTGACGATCCACTGTGTGTGGATGTTGCCCTTCGTCGTCTCAACGATCCAGCTTCCGTCGGGCTGCGGGACGGTTGCCGTGACTGGTGTAAAACGCTCGATTTCAGCGCCCATCTGCCGCGCACCGGCGGCATAGGCCATGGTGACACCGGACGGGTCGACATTGCCGCCGTCCGGTTCAAACATGATGCAGCGAATTCCATCGAAATTGGCCAGCGGATGCAGCTTTTCGGCTTCTTCACGGCTGATTTCGTGAAAGTTCATGCCGTAATATCTTGCCTTCGCCGCCTGAAGGCGAAGCTGGTGTTCGCGCTCTTCGGTTTGGGCAAGGTAGAGGGAACCCGGCTGAAAGACACCGCAGCCCTGCCCGGTTTCCTTTTCCAGATCCTTGTAGAGGTTCATCGTGTAGTGCTGAATGCGGCTGATATTGGTGCTGTCGTGCAAACCGTGAATATTTGCTGCGGCATGCCAGGTGGAACCGCTGGTCAATTCGTCCCGTTCAAGCAGCACGCAATCCGTCCAGCCGAGTTTGGCCAGATGATAGAGGATGGAGCAGCCGACCAGGCCGCCGCCGATGACCACAACTTGCGCATGGGTCCTCATTTTCAAAAATTCCTTCGTTCGAGGCCCGGCTGCGCGCCGCCTCTGGTGTAACAAGCACGTATTGTGAAAGTGTTAGTGCCGCCTACACCGATTTGCACACGAATAAATCCTGCTCTTTGACCCCGATTTCCTTGGTCAAGCAATGTCAGTTGCCAGCATTAGGAGTGATGCCGCTCAATCGCGCGGGATAACAGCTGTCGCCTCGATCTCGACCTTGGCGCGGTCCTCGATGAGGGCCGTCACCTGGACGACGGCCATGGCCGGAAAATGCCGCCCGAACACGCGGCGGTAGGCTTCACCCAGCTCTTTGGGACGGGCGAGATATTCGGCCTTGTCGGTGACATACCAGGTCAGGCGCACAATGTGCTCAGGACCGGCGCCCGCCTCATTGATAACCGCGACGATATTGGCAAAGGTCTGCTCGCACTGTTCGACGAAATCGTCCGTTTCCCAGACCTGGTCCTTGCTCCAGCCGACCAGACCGCCGGTCACGACAATGTCGCCGCTTGCCTGAATGCCGTTCGCATAGCCTTTTGCGGGCTTCCAGCCCGCCGGTTCCAGGAACTTCATGACGCCGCCTTTTTCTTTGATTTTTTCACAAGGAAACCGGCGGTGCCGGCATAGCCTTTGACGATCGCCTCACGCTTGTCGTGGCTCAACACATCGTCGACATTGTCAAACAAGTAGGGATTGATCTTCTCAACTTCGTCAATGACCCGTTCCGGCCCGCCTCCCCGGTTCAGCCGCACCACCTCCGCCGTTTTAGGCAGGCGGTCCTTTTCGTAGACATAAAGCGCTTCGCGGGGATGTTCTGACGCTTCCAGAGCGTCTGCAAGGCAGCGTGCATCGAGTATCGCCTGCGAGGCACCGTTCGATCCGACCGGATACATGGGATGCGCCGCATCGCCGAGCAGCGTCACCCGGCCGTGGGTCCAGCGCGGCAGGGGATCGCGGTCGGCCATCGGGTATTCGTAGATAGCAGGGGTTGCCCGCACCAGCGCCTCGATATCCATGCCCGGAATGGAAAACCGCTTTGCATGCGGCAGAACTTCGGAAAGATGCGCAACCTTCGACCAGCTCTTTTCAGGCGGCGGTGACGTGGCGCCGTCAGCGACGCGGACACCCACAACCCAGTTCATCAGCTGTTTGCCGCCTTTCTTGGGCGCAATCGGATAGAGCACGAACTTGCCGCCCATGCCGCCGCCGATGGCCATGGTTTCCCCGTCCTCCCAGACCGGCCAT
Source organism: Hoeflea sp. TYP-13 (assembly GCF_040932035.1). Taxonomy (NCBI): domain Bacteria; kingdom Pseudomonadati; phylum Pseudomonadota; class Alphaproteobacteria; order Hyphomicrobiales; family Rhizobiaceae; genus Hoeflea; species Hoeflea sp. TYP-13. Next base: position 1,094,701 of record NZ_JBFRBB010000001.1, on the reverse strand, counting down.
TCGGTCGCACCGCGCCACATGACGACACCGTTCCAACTCGGCGGGCCTTCGTCGGGGTAGAAGGTGCGTCGTCCTACACTGTGTATGCCGTCCGCACAGATGAGGATCTCCCCGCGTTCGGTGCGGCTGTTTCCGCCATCGATGCTGTCTGTGAAATTGGCTGTCACACCGCCCTCATCCTGGATGAAGCCCGAAAGCTGTGCGCCGGTCTGCACCGTATCGGCTCCAAGCCGTTCGATGACGGCGTCGTATAAAACCTTCTGCAGCCTGCCGCGATGAATGGAGAATTGCGGCATCTCGTGACCGGCGTAGGTCCCGCGCAGTTCGCGCCAGACTTCCTGACCGTGCTTGGTGAGGTAACGCAGTTCGCGCGTCCTGAGCGCAACCGCATCGAGCCTCTCCAGAAGGCCAAGGCCGGCCAGTTCCTCGATGGCATGGGGAAGCGTGTTGATCCCGACGCCCACTTCGCGCACCTGCGCCGCCCGCTCGAAAATGCGCGACCGGATACCGCGCTGGTGCAGCATGAGGGCTGTCGTCAGGCCACCTATGCCGGCGCCGGCTATCAGCACTTCCATCGTAGCCTCCTATTCTTCTTCCGGCGGCAGAAAATCAATTTCATGCTCGGCGGATATGGCAACGAGCTTTGCCGGATCCGGTTCCGGACCCATATTGTGGATCGCCCAGAACAGATCATAGAGCCGCTGCGAGGGCGAAACCCAGAACAGCGTCTTTATGGTTGAATCGCCCTTGTTGAATATGCCGTGCGGAATGCCCCTCGGCATATGAACCAGATCGCCGGGTTCGGCATAATCTTCCTTTCCGTCGAGCAGGAAATCGAAACGGCCTTCGAGTATGTAGAGGAACTCGTCCTGCGTTGGATGGATATGCGGCGGCACGAACGTGCCCGGCGGCAGCGTCGCATGCCAAGAAAACGACGATTCACTCAGCTGTTTGGGCACATAGGTCTGACCCAGGATGTTCCAGCTGATGCCTTCCATTCCCTCGCGGGCGCGGGTTATTCCAAGTGGCATCTCATTCATCGTTCATCCCTTTCTTGCTGTGCGGATCACAAATGCAGATAGCTTTCAACGACATCGGCTTCGGCGCTCAGAACGGCATTGGTGCCGCTCCAGACCACCTCTCCCTTGTTCAGAACGGTGTGCCGGTCGGCGAATTTCGAGAGCGCATCGATGTCCTTGTCGATCACCAAAATGGCCTGCCCTTCCGATTTGAGCGCGGCGAGCTTTGCCCAGATTTCCTCGCGGATGAGCGGCGCCAGGCCCTCTGTCGCCTCGTCGAGGATCAGCAGCGACGGATTGGTCATCAGCGCCCGACCGATCGCCAGCATCTGCTGTTCGCCTCCCGAGAGCTGCGAGCCGAGGTTTTTCTTTCGTTCCTCGAGCCGCGGGAAAAACGCATACACTTTCGCAAGGCTCCAGTCGCCGCGGGGGCGAGCAAATGCCCGCAAATTCTCTTCGACCGACAGGGTCGGAAATATCTGCCGTCCTTCCGGCACAAGTCCGATCCCTGCCTGCCCCACCCGGAATGGCGCAGCGGCGGTGATTTCCCTGCCTTTGAACAGGATACTGCCAGCCGACGGTTTCAAGAGCCCCATGATCGAACGCACGGTGGTGGTCTTGCCCATGCCGTTGCGCCCGAGCAGCGTCGCGGCCTCGCCGTGGTCGATCTTCAGTTCGACGCCGAAAAGCACCTGGGAAAGACCGTAACCCGATTGCAGGCCGCTGACTTCAAGCAGGGTCATGGCGTATCGCTCCCGAGATAGGCGGCGCGGGCCTGCTCGTCGGCACGCACCTCATCCGGGGTTCCGGTGGCAACGACCCGCCCATAGGCCAGCACCGAAATCCGGTCAGCCAGCTTGAAGACGGCTTCCATGTCGTGTTCCACAAGCAGCATGGGCATGGTCTTTTTCAAAGTCAGCAGCGTGTCGGTCAGCGTCTCGCTTTCGCCCTTGCCCATGCCGGCCATGGGCTCGTCGAGGAGCAAGGCCTTCGGCTCGCCAACGATGGCCATCGCCAGCTCGAGGAGCCTGTGCTCGCCATGGGAAAGATCGGCGCTGCGCACATCCTGCCGGTCGGCAAGACCGAGCATAGTAAGTGCGCTGCGCGCCTTTTCATTCAACTCCTGTTCCTCGGCAGCCCGGCCGAAGAAATGCAGGCTTGAGCCCGCCTTCGCTTGAGCCGCCAGCGCGACATTTTCAAGCACGGAAAAACTCGGGATGATTGAAGTGATCTGAAATGTCCGGCCGAGGCCTGCGTGGGCGCGTTGCGGCATCGAATAATGCGAAATATCCGCGCCATCGAGCACCACCTTGCCGCTCTCCACACCCAGATTTCCCGAAACCAGGTTGATCAGGGTCGATTTACCCGCGCCGTTGGGTCCGATGAGCGCGTGGCACTCGTCGCGCCGCAACTCCAGGGAAACATCGTCGGTCACGCGCAGCGATCCGAAATTCTTGACCAGCCCTTCAAGCGCCAGGATGGTGCTCATGCGCGGCCTCCAGGACGGGTAATCAGGCTGACAAGACCACCTTTAGCGAACAGCACTATAAAGACCAGTAGCGGGCCGAAAATCAGCTTCCACTCATGGGTGATCAGCGACAGGCTTTCCTCGATCAGCACAACGAATATGGCGCCAAGCAGCGCACCGTTGCGGGTGCCCATGCCGCCAAGGACAACCATGATGATGAGATTGCCGGAATTCTGCCACGCGGCGGTGGACGGGCTAATAAACTCGGCATGACAGGCAGTGAGGAATCCGGCGACGCCGGCGAGTAATCCGGCGATCACATAGGCAATCAGCCGATAATGGAAGATATCGAAGCCCATCGTGCCGACACGCACCGGATTTTCCTTGCCGGCGCGCAGCACACGGCCGAAGCGCGACACGGAGAGACGGCCGACGAAGAACCAGGTCAGCGCCAGGATGATCAGGGTCGAATAGAACAGCCCAGAACCTGCAAGAAACACATTCTGGCCGAAGAGGACGGGACTGTCCCATAAGGTCAGTCCGTCGTCGCCGCCATAGGAAGACAGAGACGAGAGCGAAAAGAACAGCATCTGGCCAAAGGCCAGCGTGATCATGATGAAATAGACGCCTGATGTGCGCAGCGAGATCGCGCCGGTGATGAGCGCGAAGAGCCCGCATATCAGCAAGACCAGTCCCAGGACCGGCAGCGCGTTGGTGATGCCCTCTGTCAGGGCAATGCCGGTGACGTAGGAGCCGAGCCCGAGAAACGCGGCATGGCCGAAGCTGACAAGACCGCCATGGCCGATCAGCAGATCGAGAGAGACAGCGGCGATCGCCAGGATCATGGCCTTCAAAACAAGGTTCAGGACATAGTTGCCGCCGGCAATTTCAGTCACGAACGGGGTCAGCGCCAACACGGCCAGAATGCAAATGCCGATCAGCAGCGACCGGTCGATACGCTGCTTGCCGGATAGGGTTTCGGCGCCGGCCACGGAGAGTTCTCTCATACCGCACCTCTTGCCGGGAAAAGCCCCTGCGGCCGGAAGAACAGAACGGCCGCCATGAAGATGTAGATCAGCATGGAGGCGAGCGACGGGCCGATCTGATTGGCGGCCGAAGCGTCGAAGATGAGGTTCATGGCATCAGTCGCAAGTGTCCGGCCCAAAGTGTCTATCAGGCCGACGAGCAGCGCGGCGATGAAGGCTCCGCGGATCGATCCGATGCCGCCGATGATGATGACGACAAAGGCCACGATGAGCAGATCGTCGCCCATGCCGGGCTCGATGGTGAATACAGGTGCGGCAAGAGCACCGGCGAAGCCGGCCAGCATGGCGCCGAAGCCGAAGACGATTGTAAACAGGCGGCGGATATTGACGCCGAGCGCGCTCACCATATCGGCATTGGTGGCGCCTGCCCGGATCAGCATGCCGACGCGCGTTTTGGTGACGATCAGGTAAAGACCCGCCGCAACGATTATGCCGACGACGATGAGACTTAGCCGGTAAACCGGATAAAGCAGATTATCGGTGAGTTGAAGCGAGGCGGAGAGAATTTCCGGGGTCGGAATCGTCAGTGTTCCCGGCCCCCAGATCACTTTCACGGCCTCGTTGACGAACAGGATTATACCGAAGGTGGCAAGAACCTGATCGAGATGATCCCGGTCGTATAGATGGCGGAAAATGAGGACTTCCAGCGCAAGACCAAGGACAAGCGCCGTTATCAGCCCGAGCAGGAGCGCCACAAAGAAATTGCCGGTGATGCTCAGGAACATGAAGGTGAGATAGGCGCCGATCATATACTGCACGCCGTGGGCAAGATTGATGAAGCCCATGACGCCGAAGACCAGCGTCAGCCCGGCGGCGATCAGAAACAGCAGCACACCGTACTGCGCTCCATTGAGGATCTGGATGAGTAGAAGCGTGAATGTCATCTGATCGCGCCCCGGGAGAGCTGTTCAAGTTTCAGCTACATCTTGCATTCGGATGCGAAGCTGTCCGTATAGTCCTCGAACACCTTCGTATCGATTTCCGTCCAGTATTTACCGTCATCGCGCTGGGCGACACGCAGCAGGTAAAAATCCTGAACCGGGAAATGGTTGTTGTTAAAACTGAACTTGCCGCGCAGCGACTGGAAGTCGGCTGCTTCAAGCGCCTTTCGCAGGGCGTCCTTATCCGAGAGATCCCCACCGACGGCGCGAACGGCGCTGTCGATCAGCAGAGCCGCGTCGTAGGCCTGCATGGCGAAACCGCCCGGAATGTAGCCGTATTTTCCCTCAAAGGCGGCAACAAATGCCTCGCTCTGCGGCAAATCCAGATTGGGCGCCCAGGTGGTGGCGCCGAAGAAACCGAGAGCAGCGTCTTTCTGTGCCGGCAGGGTTGCCTCATCCACGGTGAAGGCGGAAAGGAACTTCATCTTGTCGGCGAGCCCGGCATCGCGGAACTGCTTGACGAAGCGCACGCCCATGCCGCCCGGCATGAATGTGAACAGAGCTTCTGCGTCGGATGTCGACATCTGCGCGATTTCAGCCGAAAAGTCCTTGTGGCCAAGCGGCGTAAAGACCTCGTTGGTGATTTCACCCTTGTAGTATTTCTTGAAGCCGTTCATCGCGTCGCGCCCGGCCTGATAGTTGGGCGCCATCATGAAGACGCTCTTGATACCCTGTTCCTGGGCATGCTGGCCGAGCACCTCGAAGTTCTGGTTGTTCTGATAGGATGTCGAAAAGAAATACGGGCTGCAGTTCTTGCCCGCGAGCGTCGACGGCCCCGCATTCGGGCTGATCAGGAATGTCTCAGACCGGGTGACCGGTTTGAAGATGGCGCCCAGCACGTTGGAGAACACGGTGCCGACAACAAAATCGACTTCGTCCCTTTCAAGCAGACCCTTGACCCTGGTGAGCGCGACGTCGGGTTTCAATTCGGAATCGACCACGAACAGCTCCGTATCGAGGCCACCGACTTTTCCACCCATATCGTCAACAGCCAGTTTGAAGGCGTCTTCGATCTGCTTGCCCAGAACCGCCGGGGGTCCGGAAAGCGTGACCACCAGACCGATCTTCAGGTCTTCCGCCCTCGCCGTTGTTGCCAGCAGTAAAGTGCCCAGAGCACAAATGAGCTTTTTCATTTTCTTCCTCCCTATGATTTTCATTCCGGCCGTTGTCCGGCCCTGTTGCGAGTATCCCTGGCCCCGGTTAGCCCGTTTGTTGCAGTTCGCTTTTTCCGGTCCACTCCATGCGCTGCAGGGCTGCATCGAGGGGTGTATCAATCAGGTGGTTCGAATAGTTGGAGAGCGTCTTCATGGAGACGCACAAAACCACTTCCATAACGTTCTTGCGGTCAAATCCGGCGGCAATGAAGGCTTCCATTTCGCCCTTGGCATGGCCGCGTGTGATAACCAGTGCTTCGGTGAATTTGCGCAGTGCTTCAAGCCGCTCGTCCGCAATCGGGTTTCCGGTACGCACCGCTTCGATGACGTCCTTGTCGAGCTTTGCCATACGCGCACCGGACGAGTGTGCGGCCACGCAGTAATTGCACTCGTTTTCGACGCTTGCCGCTAAAAGAATGAGCTGCTGTTCGGCCGGCGAGAAGCTGGTTTTCGACACCAGGGACGATAGCGAGAAATAGGCTTCGAGCGCGGTGTCGGATTCGGCGAGCTTGGCGTAGAGATTGGGCAGAAATCCCATCTTCTTGAGCGCCCCGTCGAGCAGTTCGCCGGATTTGCCGGGCGCGTTTTCGGGGGTGTAGAGCGTAAATTCCGTCATGTTCTTTCCTCGGATCATTCGGGGTTTTGTGTCAGGCAAGCAATTGTTTGAGCTTGCCGCGCATGATTTTCCGGGTCGGCGTCAACGGCATGGCCTCAACGAATTCGAGCCGTTCGGGCCATTTGTATTTGGCAATGCCCTGTTCTTCGAGCAGAGCAGTGACGTCTTCCAGCGTCAGTTCATTGCCTTCGCAAATCTGCACGCAAAGACAGGCTCTTTCACCAAGATCGGGGTCGGGATAGGGAACGATGGCGCAGGCTTCGATGGCTTCATGCCCCATAAGCAGCGCCTCGATGTCTATAGGGTTGTATTTGACACCGCCGCGGTTGATCACTTCCTTGACACGTCCGGTCAGGGTCAAGAAGCCATTGGCGTCGAGCACCGCCAGATCGCCGGTTCTGAACCAGCCGCCATCGGTGAATGCGGCGTCTGTTTCGGCCTGGTTATTGAGGTATCCGGCAAAAACCGACGCCCCCCTGACCTGCAACTCACCCTCTTCGCCGGCGTCGAGAACCTGGCCCTCCGTGTCGACCGTCCGTAGTTCGGTTGCCTCAGAGGCACGCCCGGCGGAGGTCAGGCGCGTCTGTTTCGGATCGTCAGGACGGCCGAACGCGCCGGCCTGCAATTCGCTCATGCCCCAGAGCTGGATGACGCTGCCCTGCTCCATAAGATCGTCGACCTGCTCGGCGAGCGCCGGCGGTACGGTGGAGCCGGAAAGACAGGTAAAACGCGTATGGGCGAGGTGTTCGGCCTTTAGCAGGCCGGCTGCACAGAAGGGCGCGAAATGTGCGGGCGCGGCAAATATCCCGCCCGGTTTCACTTCCGCCAGGGTGGGCAGGAAGCTTTTCGGATCAAAAACCGGCAACAGAGCCTGCGCAGCGCCGGTGGCGAGGCACATATGCATGACGAACAAACCGTAAAGATGCGTATAGGGCGCTACCGACAGCATCTTTTCATCGGCGGTAATGCCAAGCTGCTCGGCCGAACGCGCCGCATTGCCGAGAAATCCGCGATAGGAGTGCGGCACGCCCTTGGGGCTTGCCGTCGTTCCGGATGTATAGAGCAGCAGGAATGGATCGTCCGGCGAGAGCTCCGGCAAAGTGCCATTGGCATCGCCCGACATCAGGTCCGCGAATGCGTGTGTGCCTTCCACAGGTTCGCCGACGGCGATCACCTGCCGCAGAGCCGGCAACTCGGCGCTCATGGCGTGCATCTCGGCGGCGGGAGACATATCCTTGAAGACGGACAGCCCGATTGCCATGCGCGCGCCGCTGTGTTCAAGGAGGTGCCGCAGTTCCGCCTGTCTGTAGGGCATGTGCAATGTCTGCACGATGCCACCGCAAGCGGTTATGGCAAGAAACGCCACGACATAGGCTTCGATATTGGGAATCTGGACGGCTACCACATCGCCCTTTTTCAGCCCCAAGGCCTGCAAACCGCCCGCAACGGACCGGACCTTGTTCGCCAGTTCGCCGTAGCCCGTCGAACCGCCCGGGCCGATGATGGCCGGCGTGTCCGGTGACGTTTGCGCATGGAGCTCGAGCCAGCTCCACAGAGTGTCCTTTTTGCGTTCCATATCCCTCACCTTGTCGCCGCATATCGCGGCGTCGCCCATTATTGCGGGTCTTGGTAGGTCTCGATTTTTTCTCTCAGTTCGTCCGGAAACGGCTCCGATCTTGGCGGGTCGCGGGTAAAATCGCTGTGCACGAGTGTCGGCTCGGCATGCAGCAGTTCCTCCCCGTCAGGGCGTTTCGCACGGACCGACAGGGTCATTGACGACCGGTTCAGCGCCTTGACGCTCAGGCTCCAGTCGATCTCGTCACCGAGCTCTGCCGGGCGCAGGAAGTTCACATTCACCGTGACGGTGGGCAGGCCTTTATTGCGCTTGAAATGCAGGTCGTGGAACGAGCATTCCAGCGGTCCTGCAAACCAATCCTCCACCAGATTGTTCACGTGTTCCAGCAGCCGCGGATAAAAAGCGATGCCTGCCGGATCGCAATCGGCAAACCGCAAAACCCGCGTGACTGTGAAAACACCAGCCATGTGTCTACTCCGCCGCCAGCGCCACGGGTTTGACGTGCTGGCTGGGACGCGCTTTGCGCTGCAGTTCAAGCGCGCTTTCGCGTGCCTTTGCCTGCTCGCGGTAGGCCTGATCGCGGCCCGTTAGATATTGCGGCGGCCAGTGACCGACCTCTGCGCCATAGGTCGCGGCGGCGCGTCTTGTAAAATACGGATCCCACAGATGCGGACGGGCGAGCGCGACCAGATCGGCGCGCCGTGTGTGAAGGATCGTATTGACCTGCGCCGCCTCGGTGATGTTGCCCACCGCCATGGTGGCGATCTTCGGCACGTTGCGCACGGCTTCTGCAAACTGCGCCTGGAACATGCGCCCGTATACGGGCTGTTGATCCGGCACCGTCTGGCCGGCGGATACGTCGATCAGGTCGCAGCCGGCGTCGTGGAAGGCATTGGCGATTGCGAACAGATCTTCTTCGCTCAGGCCGCCCTCCTTCCAGTCGGTCGCCGAGACACGCACGGACATCGGCTTTTCCTGCGGCCAGACGGCGCGCATTGCCTCGAATATCTCAAGCGGAAAGCGCAGCCGGTTTTCAACCGAGCCGCCATATGCGTCGGTACGCCGGTTGGTGAGAGGCGACAGGAACGAGCCAAAAAGATAGCCGTGAGCGCAATGCAGTTCGAGCATGTCAAAACCGGCACGCGCGGCCCGTTCCGCGCCTTGAACGAAATCGTCGCGGATACGGTCCATGCCAGCCCGGTCCAGCTCCTGCGGAACCTGGCTAATGCCTTCGAAATACGGGATCGGCGATGCCGAAAGGAGCGGCCAGTTCTTGTCGGCGTCGGCAATCGGGTAGTCCATCTTCTCCCAGCCGAGCTGGGTCGAGCCCTTGCGGCCGGAATGCCCCAGCTGCATGCAGAATTTGGTGTCGGAATTGGCATGGACGAAATCGACAATCCGTTTCCACTGGGCCTCGTGATCGTCGGTCCACATTCCGGGGCATCCAAGCGTGATGCGCGCGTCCGGCGACGGGCATGTCATTTCGCAATAGATCATGCCCATGCCGCCGAGCGCGTGGGAGGTGTAGTGGACAAAATGCCAGTCGGTCAGGTCGCCGTTCTCGTCAGCGGAATATTGCGCCATCGGTGACATGACCACGCGGTTCGGGATCTCCAGTTCGCGCAGCCTGAACGGCGTAAACATCGGCGTCGGACGCGACCTACGCACATCGATGCCGGTCTCACGGTAGTAGCGTTCGTACCAGGCGGTATCGACAGCCTCGACATAGGACGGATCGCGCAAAATGAGGTTGTCATAGGTAATGGATTTTGCCCGGCACATAACGACCATGGAAAACTGCATCGGGTCCATGTCCCAGGAGCGGCCCATATGTTCGAACCATGCAAGCGACACGTCGGCATTGTGCTGGATGATCTGGCAAGGGGTGCGGCGCTCATCGTCATAGGCCTTGAAGGCCACTTCCACAGACTGTTCGCCGTGCTCGAGCACCGCATCGGAAAGGGCGATACCGCATTCCATGGCGAGCTTGGTGCCGGAGCCGATGGAAAAGTGCGCAGACGCCTTGGCATCGCCAAGGATGACAATGTTCTCGTGATACCATTTTTCGCAGAATATGCGCGGGAACTTGCGCCAGTTGGAGCGATTCAACAGCAGGCCGTGGCCCTGCAGTTCGTCGGCGAATATTGCTTCGAGCTTTACTTTCGAACCTTCCTCATCGAACTCCTCGAAGCCATGACCCTGCCAGCAGGCCTCGTCCATTTCGAAGACCCAGGTCGAGGCGTCGGCTTGGTACTGGTAGGTGTGGGCGCAGATGATGCCGTGCTCGGTCATGCGGAAGAAATAGTTGAATTCGTCCATGGGCCGGGTCGAACCCATCCAGCAGAAACGGTTCGATTTGATCGTTATGCTTGGCTGGAAAGCGTCAGCGAAATGATCGCGTATGGCTGAATTGATCCCGTCGGAAGCGACGATGATGTCGGAATCGGCGAAACGGACACCGAGTTCCGCCGGCTCAATGCGATCCGAGAAATTCAGAACAACGCCCAGTTCCTCGCAGCGTTCGTGCAGAATTCTGAGCAGGGTGAAGCGTGACGTTCCGCAAAACCCGTTGCCGGCGCAGCGCACCTCCTCACCCTTGAAATGGATGGCGATATCATCCCAATAGGCAAAGTGATCGCGGATTTTCTCGTAGGTCTCGGGGTCGCGGGAAAGAAATTCATCGAGTGTGTCGTCGGAGAAAACCACGCCGAAACCGAACGTGTCGTCGTCCCGGTTCTGCTCGAAAACTTCGATGGTCCAATCGGGGCGCTGCTTCTTTGTCAGCAACGCGAAATAGAGACCGCCAGGACCGCCGCCCACTACCGTGATCTTCATGATGCACTCCCTATCGAAACGCATCTCGACTCGACGCGCCTAAATTTATTTTATATATTAATATTTCATATATAAGATAAATGCAACAGCTTTTTGAGCAGGGAGATCAAAGTCCGAGCCGGACACGGTGCCGAACGCGCTGAATAACCGGGAAAAGAAGTCCTCTTCACATGCCGACCAGGCACAAACGGATTGGCACCGTCTGCGCCTGATGATATCCCGGTCGCATGGACAAGGACGCGCAAACCATCCCGGCCGGACCTGCAAAAGGTTCAATGGTTGAAGAAAGCTACAGCGAACGCGAACGACGCGTATTGCGGCTTTGGCTGCGGCTGGTGCGAACATCCCGGCGCATCGAATCCGACGTCAGCGCTCAGATGCAGAAGACCTTCGGAGTGCGGTTCGTACGCTTCGACGTTCTCTCCCAGCTTTATCGGGCACCGGACAATTGCCTGTCGGTGGGCGATCTCGGCGCCAGCCTTCTTGCCCCTTCGGGCAACATATCCTCGCTGCTCGACCGGATGGAAGCCGATGGCCTCGTCCTGCGTGTCGCCGATCCGAACGACCGCCGCCGGTATCTCATACGACTAACAGACAAAGGGCTTGCCCGCTTTGACGAGATGGCGCAGGCCAATGCTCACTGGGTGGCCGGCGCCTTTGCCGCCATCGACGACGAAACACTCGACCGGCTGCATGACGAACTCGGTTCCATTGCGGATATCTGCGACTGACGCGAGCGGGCCTTACCGGTTCACGAACGAGGCGAGTTCCTTCGCGCAGGCCACGACCGCGACCGACGCCGTGTCTACGTCAAGATCCTCCATCGCGACGACACCGACCGACGCTTCGAAGCTCGCGACCTGACGGCCGTCGGGAAGAATCGGGCTGGCAACGCCAACTGCACCCGGCTGCAATTCACCGCGCGTAACGCTGAATCCCAGCCGGCGGCTTTCCTTCACCGCATCGCTGTCATCGGGCAGTTCTTTCCTGCCGGCAAGGATTGCAATGCCCGCCGCGCCGCGGTCGATCGGATGACGGCTTCCAACCCGATAGCCGACACGCAGTAATCCCTCATCCGGCTCGGCAACCGAAAGAGCCGCGCATTCCTCGCCACTGGCGACTGAGATGAAGGCCGTTGCGCTTGTGCGGCGGGCAAGGTCTGAAAGGATGGGCTGTGCAATAATGCGCAGTTGCGGCCCGAATTGCGTGGCAAGCTCCAGCACCCCCACGCCCAAAATCAAGCGCCCCCCGGCAGTACGGGATATGAGGGCACGCTCTTCAAGCGTCGCGGCAATGCGGTAGGCGATCGCGCGATCCACGCCGAGTTCCTCGGCCAGGGTCGCAACCCCGACACCGTCCCTGCGGGCTGCGATAATCTGCAGAGCGCTGATGCCTCTGTCCAAAGTCTGAAGTGTCGCCATCGGGATTTCCGGTTTCTTGACTTGGTCCGCTTCATTTGCTTGTGTGCATTATAAGGTACATTTTGTGCGATAAAAGTAAATACTGAGGGAATTGGCATGACGAACACAGGCGAACGTGACGACAGGGCCGCGGCTTCAATCGCCGACGGGTGTCCGTTTCCGCACGACCTGACAGCGCCGAATGGTTGCCCGGTCTCCGTGCGGGCCGCTGAATTCGATCCATTCGAGGGGCCGTATCAGGTCGACCCCGCCGAAGCCCTGCGCTGGTCCCGTGAACAGGAACCTGTCTTCTACAGTCCGAAGCTCGGCTATTGGGTGGTCACGCGCTATGACGATGTGAAGGCGGTTTTCCGCGACAATCTGGTGTTCTCGCCGGCGATCGCGCTCGAAAAGATCACGCCGGTTTCGCAGGAAGCGCAGGATACGCTCAAGCGCTACGACTACGGCATGAACCGCACGCTTGTGAACGAGGACGAACCGGAGCATATGGCACGCCGGCGTGCTCTTATGCACTCGTTCGAGCCGGCCGAGCTCGCCAATCACGAGCCGATGGTGCGCCGGCTGACATCCGAATTCATCGACCGTTTCATAGACAAGGGCAAGGCCGACCTCGTCGACGAAATGCTCTACGAAATCCCACTGACCGTGGCGTTGCATTTCCTCGGCGTGCCGGAAGAGGATATGGCGCCGCTCAAGGCGTTCTCAGTCGCTCACACCGTCAACACCTGGGGACGGCCCTCACAGGAAGAACAGGTGGCTGTTGCAGAATCCGTCGGCAGGTTCTGGCAGTATTCCGGCAAGGTCATTGAAAAGATGCGCGCCGATCCGTCAGGCCACGGATGGATGCGCTTTTCCATCCGACGGCAGCAGGAACTGCCGGATGTCGTTACCGACTCCTATCTCCACTCCATGATGATGGCGGGCCTTGTGGCGGCGCACGAAACGACTGCGCATGCCATGGCAAACGCCATGCGCCTGCTGCTCTCAAACCCGGATGTCTGGGAAGAGGTCTGTGAGAACCCTACCCTTATACCCAACACAGTCGAAGAATGCCTGCGCGCCTCGGGAAGCATTGTCGCCTGGCGGCGTATCGCGACCGGGGACACGTCGGTTGGCGGCGTTCCGATCCCCGAGGGCTCGAAGCTGCTTATCGTCATGACATCGGCAAATCACGATCAGCGCCATTTCGAAAATCCGGACGAGCTGGACATTTACCGCGACAACACGACGGATCACCTGACATTCGGCTACGGCAGCCATCAGTGTCTCGGCAAGAACCTCGCGCGTATGGAAATGCGGATATTCCTCGAGGAATTCACCCGCCGTCTGCCGCATATGAAGCTCGCGGCCGATCAGGAATTCGTCTATCTGCCCAATACATCCTTTCGTGGACCGCACAATCTTTGGGTTGAATGGGATCCGGCGAAGAACCCGGAACGCATGAACCCGGAGATCCTGGACCGACGCCGCACCTACAGCATCGGCGCACCGTCAAAAGCGGATATTGCACGGCAGATCACGGTCGCCGAAATCAAGCCGGAAGCCGATGGCGTCATACGGCTTGTCCTCAAGGATGCCCGTGGACGCAAGCTGCCGCGCTGGAGCCCCGGATCGCATGTCGATCTCCTCGTTGGCGACTACGAGCGCAAATATTCGCTCTGCGGTGATGCCGACGACCGGTCATGCTATCAGGTGGCGGTCCTGCGCGAAGACGACGGCCGCGGCGGCTCTGTTCATATCCATGAGAGCGTGAAGACCGGCGCGACTATCAAAATGCGCGGCCCCAAAAACCATTTCCGCCTCGATGAGACGGCCGGACGCTATATCCTGATCGCCGGCGGCATCGGTATCACGCCGATCCTAGCCAAGGCGGACCGGTTGAAGGTGCTCGGCAAACCATACGAGCTCCATTATGCCGGGCGCGCGACGGCGTCGATGTCATTCATCAAGCGGCTGCAACAGGACCACGGCGATTTTCTCAGCCTCTATGCGAAGGCCGACGGCAAACGGATGGATATGGTTCATCTGCTTGACGGCCTCGACAATGCAACGCAAGTCTATGCGTGCGGGCCTGAGCGTATGCTGGATCAATTGCAGCAAATGGCAGATGACTGGCCGGAAAACACACTCCACATTGAGCATTTTTCCGCCGTCGATTCAGCACTCGACCCGGACAAGGAACACGCTTTCGAAGCGGAGTTGCGCGATTCCGGTCTGACGGTCACAGTCCCCGCCGATCAAACGCTTCTGCAGACCCTTCAGGCGGCGGGCATCGATGTGCCCTGCGACTGCCAGGAGGGTCTTTGCGGATCCTGCGAGGTTGCGGTTCTCGATGGCGATATCGATCATCGCGACAAGGTGCTGAGCATGTCGGAACGCAATGCAAATAATCGCCTGATGACCTGCTGCTCACGCGCAAAGGGAAGCAAGGTCACACTGGCACTGTAGCAAGACGCAAATTCGGTGCCGAAGTGCGGGTCCTGTCGTGCAGCGCGCCACAACGTCACACGCACAAATGCATTGAATTACTTGACCGAACGTTCGGTCAATTTTATGAATAGGCTCGCAGAAGGAGGAAAACATGATCAAACTTTCAAAAATTCTGGCACTTGCCACAGCAGCAACCGTTGCCCTTTCCGGCGCGGTGGCATTTGCGGCGGACCATACGCTGACGATCTCGAGCTGGGCTCCGCCGACGCACGGAATCAACTCGAAGATGTGGCCTAAATTCGTTGAAATGATTGAAGAAGCGACCGACGGCAAGGTGACGGCTGAGCTGAAATTCGGTCTTGCGCCGCCGCCCGCACAGATGGATCTCGTCATGGATGGCGCAGCCGATCTGTCGATCATATTTCACGGCTATCAGGCAGGCCGCTTCACAGGCACCAAGCTGATCGAACTGCCGGGTTATGAAGGCAATGCCGAGCAGGCTTCGGTCGCCTACTGGCGCGTTCATGACAAATATCTTGCCGATCTCGATGAGCATCGCGGCGTCAAACTGATCGCCCTGCACACGCACGGCCCGGCTCAGCTTCACAGCGCCGAACCGGTATCGTCGCTCGATGAGATCAGCGGCCTGAAGGTTCGTATCCCCGGCGGTGTCGGCGGCGATGTGGGCGCGGCGCTCGGTGCAACAGGCATCAAGGTGCCGGCACCCAAGGTTTACGAGACACTGGCCTCGGGCGCTGCCGACGGTGTCGTCATGCCGTTCGAAAGCCGCAAAGGCTTCAAGCTGACGGAAGTCGCTCCGAACGTATATGAACTGCCGGGCGGCCTTTATCGCGGTTCATTCGCATACATCATGAATGAAGACGCCTTCGCCGATCTTCCGGCCGACCTGCAGGCCGCGCTGGAGGAAAAGGTGTTCGGCGAGCGGCTGAGCCGCGAACTCGGCGCGATCTGGGACGAGATCGATGCAGCCGGACGCGAGGCGACGGTCGCTGCTGAAGGCAACACGATCAACGCGGCTTCGGACGCGGACCGTGAAGCCTATGGTGCCATCCAGGCACAAGTGATCGACAAGGTTCTGACGGAACTTTCCGACAAGGGCGTCGACGCCAAGGCCGCACACGAAGCCGTCAAGGCGGAAATGGCCGCAAACTAACCCACATCAAGAAACCGGCGGGTGCGTCAGCACCCGCCTCCCCTGCCAAAGCAAGGCTATGCCATGAAACCACTTGAGACGGTGGCAAGGCGCTTGTCCGATGCGCCCATATACCTGGCCTCCGCAGCGCTTTTTGTCCTGATGATCATGACATTTTGCGACGTGGTTCTGCGTTCTGCATTCAACGCTCCAATCGAAGCAGCAACCGAATTGACCAGGATACTGATGGCCATTCTGGTGTTTTCAGTCATGCCCGTGATTTCGGGCAGATCCGAGCACATTGCAGTCGATCTTGCCGACGGCCTGTTTGACCGATACCGCCTAACCCGCCTTCGCGACGGGATCATTACGCTTGTCAGCGGTCTGATGCTTTGGTGGCCGACCAACAGGGTATGGGTTCTGGCCGAACGCGCGCGCTCTTATGGCGACGTCACCGAGTATCTGGCGATACCGCAATATCTGATCGGCTGGTTTATTGCCGCCGCGACGGCGCTCACCGCCCTGGTGCTGGTGGTCAAAGGTCTGATTGTCCTCTTCAAGCCATCGCTCATAGACACATCGCAAATCTAAAAGATCTCCCATGACACTCGCCCTATTTGGTTTTGCCGCAGTCCTCATTCTCGTTCTCATCCGTATGCCCATCGTCTTTGCCATGGGCCTCGTTGGCACGCTCGGCTATATCCACATACGCGGCTTTAACGGCGCCATGTCGATGGTCGGACGCCAGATCATGGACACGGCCCAGGACTATGGACTGTCCGTCGTTCCGCTGTTCATCCTGATGGGGTTGTTCGTCAGCAAAGGCGGCCTCAGCCGAGAGCTCTACGTCGTGTCCCACGCCTTTCTCGGCCACATGCGCGGCGGGCTGGCAATGGCGACGGTCGTCGCCTGCGGCGGTTTTTCTGCGATATGCGGCTCGTCGCTGGCGACAGCCGCAACCATGTCGAAAGTGGCGATGCCGGAAATGCGCCGTTTCGGCTATTCGGACGAACTCTCCACGGCTTCGATTGCCGCCGGCGGAACGCTCGGCATCCTGATCCCGCCTTCGGTGATCCTGGTGATCTATGGCCTTCTGACCGAAACCTCGATTGGCAAACTGTTCATCGCCGGCGTCATTCCGGGCCTGCTTGGCATTCTGTTCTATCTCTTCGCTGTGCGCTGGACGGTTCACAGGAATCCGGAAGCCGGCCCTGCGGCCGGACGCGTGCACTGGCGCGAGCGCCTGCGCGCGGTCAAGGGCGTGTGGGCGGTGCTGGTGCTGTTTTTCCTGGTGATCGGCGGGCTCTACGGTGCGCTGGATTTCTACCCGATCCATCTGACCTTCTCACCGACTGAAGCAGCCGGCATGGGTGCAATGGGCGCATTCCTGATCGCACTTTCCCGGGGCAATCTAAGCTTCCGGGCTACGCTTGGCGTATTGAAAGAAACCGCATCCACAGCCGCGGCGCTCTTCGCGGTGCTGATCGGCGCACAGATCTTTTCCAATTTCGTCAACCTGGCAGGTCTGCCGGAAGCGCTGATCGAGATCGTGACGGTCAACGCCGTTTCGCCCTTCATGGTCATGGCGATGATCCTGGCGATCTACATTATCCTCGGCTGCGTTTTCGAGAGCCTCTCCATGCTGCTCCTGACGGTGCCGATCTTCTTCCCGCTGGTCATGTCGCTTGGCTATGACCCGGTCTGGTTCGGCATCATTGTCGTGGTCGTCACGGAAATCAGCCTGATCACGCCGCCGGTCGGCCTCAACGTCTTCATATTGAAGGGCGTCGTTGGCGACGTAACCACAGCGACCATATTCAGGGGCGTCACGCCGTTCTGGGTCGCCGACATTTTCCGCCTGGCGCTCCTCGTACTGATTCCGGCAATCACGCTGTTTTTGCCCGGAAGAATGTAAATTGTGCGGGCCGAAGCCCGCCCAAACGCCAGAATGGTGGAAGCGCAGCCCTACTGGTTCAGCATTGGCACGACATCATTCCGTTCTGCCAGGCGTTCCAGATTGATGATGGTCGACAACATGATCCTGTCCTGGCTCCAGTCATTGGGCTTCTGGATCGCGACTGTTGCGGCACCGACGACAGCAAGCAGCGGTATCATCAGGCAGACAAGAGCCGATTTGCGGTTCTTGTCGACCTTGCCTTCAAACAGCGAAACCAGCCGATGGCGCAGCAGGATTGCCGGTGTCCGGCCAAACAGCGAACGGTCGGGCTTGAAGAGGGCAACTTTGGGCAGCGATACGGAGAACAGATGGTCACGGCGCAGGCTGTTCTGGCAAACTCTCAGCAGGCAACGGCAATAGGCTTCCACATCATAGCGGTTGCGGGCGATCACCTGCTGATCGCAGGACAGTTCGCGCAGATGCTCAACCTGACGCTTCCAGATGTAGTAGACCGGGTTCCAGAAGAAGACGGGTTTCAAAAACTCGAGCGCCAGTTCCCACTCAATGTCCGACTGGCGCAAATGCTGGAGTTCGTGACCCAGTGCGATCTTCAGGTCCTCTCCGTCGGCAAGCATGCTCGTTGGAATGACAACGAAGCGTTTGCGCAGTGTGCGCGTGGAGAACGGTACCCGGGTGGTATCCGACAACAACAGATGAAGACGACCGAAGCGGCGCCAGACATAGCTGTTGTCGATAATCCTGTGCAGCCGGTAGATGCTGATTGCCAGGCGCGCTGCAAAAAACAACATTCCGGACAGCAGGAAAGCAGAAACAATGATGCCAAGCTGGTTGTTGAGGTTGAACAGATCGCTGGTCATGCTGTTGCGAAGGCCGAGAAACGCTTCCAACTGTGACGGGTTCATCTCAAAGCGGCCCTGCAAATACTGGGCGACGATAATGTCGGACAGTGTCACCGGGACATCCGGTGAAAGCACGCCTGTTTTCGATATCAGGCCGAAACAGAGAACAAAAACCGGGCTTAGCGCTACGGCAAGAAACAGGCCGTTCAGCAGGCGCAACTGGGTAACATAGGCATGTTTCATGCCCAGCCGGTTGAGAATAAAACGCGCGAGGAGCCACAGACCGAAGACAAAGGCGAGCAGGATGTTAAAGTTGAGATAGGCGTCAAGAACGGCGCTAGTCGGTATCATTTTTCAACCTCCTATCGAGCAGTTCACGGATCTCGTTCAGCGCATCCTTCGAAAGATCATTGTCGTCGACCAACCGGGCAACGAGCGATGCCGGCGTGTTGTCGAACAGTTTTTCGGAAAGGTCCTTCAAGGATCGGGATTGATAGGCGTCCTTGGTGAGCAACGCCCTGTAGACGAATGTCTTGCCCTGTTTGGTGCTGGTAACGAATCCTTTTTGCTCAAGGATTCTCATAATCGTCGCCGCTGACGTGTAGGCCAGATCGCGTCCCGGAGCCAGTTTGGCCAGGACATCACGCACGGTCCCCTCGCCGATTTCCCAAAGACGGGTCATGAATTCAAGCTCGACTTCAGTCAGAAATTCAGCTTTCTTCTTTTGTCTCATCAATCATCCCGTCCCAAGACAAACCGCGCGTCGCACCACTAAATACTAAATCTTTCGTTTTTCCAAGGCATATTTTTCCGCCCTATTGATTATCGGGGAGAGGCGCGCGAAGCGGCACTCGATTCTCACACTTTCCAGAAACAGAACACGCCCCAGGCGATGCTGAGCCCGAGCGGCGCCCACAGCGGCATGCCCATGATGCCGAGCCAGGCGAGGAATATGTAGACGGTTCCCAACAGCGAGATGAACAGCCGGTCTCCGCGGGTGGTCACAAGACCAAAAACGCCCTTGCGCTCCGCGCCTCCCGGGTAACGGATTTCCAGAACCGTCAATACGCCCATGGCCATAAAGATTCCGATGAAGACCAGGGCCGTCGGCCATGTCCATGCCATCCAGCTCAGCATCAGACCCTCCCCAGGGCAAAGCCCTTGGCTATATAGTTGCGGACGAAGTAGATGACGATGGCACCCGGAATGATCGTCAGGGTTCCGGCGGCGGCCAGAAGCCCCAGCTCATAACCGGCACTCGATGCGGTTTTGGTCATGGTAGCGGCGATCGGCTTGGCGGCAACGGCCGTCAGCGTCTTGGCCAGCAGCAATTCAACCCAGGAAAACATGAAGCAGAAGAAGGCCGCCACTCCGACGCCGGAACTGATCGCCGGCAGAAAGATCCGGATGAAGAACCGCGGAAAGGAATAGCCGTCCACATAGGCCGTTTCATCGAGTTCCTTGGGCACGCCGCTCATGAAGCCTTCCAAAATCCATACCGCCAGCGGAATGTTGAACAGGCAGTGGGCGAGCGCCACAGCCAGATGGGTATCGAACAGGCCGACGGCGGAATAGAGCTGGAAAAACGGCAACGCGAAAACGGCCGCAGGCGCCATCCGGTTTGTCAGAAGCCAGAAGAAGAGCTGCTTGCCGCCGAGAAAGTTGTAGCGGGAAAATGCGTAAGCTGCGGGAAGTGCAACGACAACCGATATGACCGTATTGAGGGACACATAGATGATCGAATTGATGTAGCCCCAGTACCAGGTCGGATCGGTGAAGATCACCCGGTAATTGTCGAAGGTCCAGGTCTGCGGGAACAGCGAGAAGCCGGACAGGATCTCGCCCGTCGTCTTGAAGCTCATCGCCACCAGCCAGTAGATCGGCAAAAGCAGGAAAAGGATGTAGATGATTGGTATAAGGCTTCTTTTCTGCATCTGTCCTTACCTTAACGGGCATCGTTTCTGGTCATCAGCGTGTAGAAGAGCCACGAGACCAGGAGTGTGATTGCGAAATAGATGAGCGACATGGCGGCTGCCGGACCGAGGTCGAACTGGCCGAGGGCGATCTTGACGAGGTCAATGGACAGCAATGTCGTTGAGTTGCCGGGTCCGCCACCGGTCAGAACGAAGGGTTCGGTGTAGATGTTGAAGCTGTCCATGAAGCGCAGCAGTATGGCGATGGTCAGCACCTGTTTCATCTTGGGAAGCTGGATGTAACGGAACACCGACCAGCTGGACGCCCCATCGATCTTGGCGGCCTGGTAATAGGCATCGGGAATGGAGACCAGACCCGCGTAGCTCAGCAGCACCACAAGCGACGTCCAGTGCCAGACATCCATGACAATGATGGTGACCCAGGCAGCCAGCGGATCCTGGGTCATGTTGTAGTTCACACCCAGCGTATGGTTCATGAAATAGCCGAGGAGGCCGATATCGGGCAGCGTGAAGATGTTCCACATGGCGCCGACAACATTCCACGGAATGAGCATCGGAAGCGCCATGGTGACCAGGCACACCGGCACCCAGAACCCCTTTCGCGGCATTGCCAGCGCGATGATGACGCCGAGCGGAACCTCGATTGCGAGGATGATGCCGGTGAACAGGAACTGACGGCCAAGGGCGGCATGGAACCGGTCCGAATTCAACAGTTTCTCGAACCAGTCGAGGCCCTGCCAGAAGAACAGATTGTCGCCGAAGGTTTCCTGGACGGAGTAGTTCACCACCGTCATCATCGGAATGAGCGCATTGAAGGCGACAAGCAGCAGGACGGGTGTGACGAACAGCCAGGCTCTTTGATATTCGGTTTTCATCAGGCTGCCTCCCCCGGCTCGGTTGCGATCCAGCCGTCGCTGTAAAGGCGGGTCTGGGCCGGCTGGAAATTCAGGTGCACGGTTTCGCCCTGCGCGGGTGCTGCGCCTTCGACGATCGCGTTGACGCGCGTTTCACCAACCATTGCCTCGACGACATTATGGCGGCCGACATCGGCAACCTTTCGGACCTTTGCCTCAAGCCCGGTTTTACCGAGCGATACGAATTCCGGGCGGATGCCGATCTGCGTATCGCCCGTTGCATTGGTGCCGATCGCCCCCTCCAGAGCGATTGCCGTACCATTCAGAAATGCGCCGCCGCTGCGAACTTCGCAGGGCAATACATTCATGCCCGGCGAGCCGATGAAATGGCCGACAAATGTGTGGGCCGGGCGCTCGAACAGTTCGACGGGTGTTCCAATCTGGACAATCTCACCTTCCTGCATCACCACCACCTGGTCGGCAAATGTCAGCGCCTCGGTCTGGTCATGGGTGACATAGATCATCGTCGCCCGAACACGCTGGTGCAGTTCCTTGAGTTTCGAGCGCAGCTTCCATTTCAGGTGCGGATCGATGACGGTCAGCGGTTCATCGAACATGACGACATTGACATCGTCGCGCACAAGACCGCGCCCCATCGAAATCTTCTGCTTGTTGTCCGGAGAGAGATTTGACGCACGGGTCTGCAGCATGTCGGTCACTTCGAGCATGGCGGCGATCTCGTTGACGCGCGCTTTGACCTTTTCTTCTCCCACGCGACGATTGCGCAGCGGAAAAGCGAGGTTGTCGAACACCGTCATCGTGTCGTAGATCACCGGAAACTGAAACACCTGGGCAATGTTGCGCTCGGCCGGCGGCAGGCTGGTGACATCGCGGTCGTCGAACAGGATGTTTCCTTCCGACGGGACGAGCAGACCGGAAATGATGTTCAGGAGCGTTGATTTCCCGCATCCGGACGGGCCGAGCAGCGCATAGGCACCGCCATCGTCCCAATCGAGGTCGATTTCTTTAAGCGCATAGTCCTGCGGTCCGGCGGGTTCGGGAAAGTAGCTGTGCCGCAGCTTGGACAGTGTGATCTTTGCCATTGTATCCGCCTCTTAAGCTGCAAATTTGCCGTCAGGTGCGAAATAGAAGCACTTGGACGGATCCATGAAGAACTGGTGATCTTCTCCGACGTGGTATGGATGCACGCCCGGCGCCAGCGACACCCAGCTCCGATCGCCAAGCAGAAAGTGAGCGCTGCTTTCCGATCCGCTGAGCTCGGTTACCTGAACGGTACCCATCATCGGAACGAGATTGCCGGACCGTTTGACCGG
The DNA here is from genome assembly GCF_040932035.1 of Hoeflea sp. TYP-13. Taxonomy (NCBI): domain Bacteria; kingdom Pseudomonadati; phylum Pseudomonadota; class Alphaproteobacteria; order Hyphomicrobiales; family Rhizobiaceae; genus Hoeflea; species Hoeflea sp. TYP-13. Next base: position 1,072,163 of record NZ_JBFRBB010000001.1, on the reverse strand, counting down.
CGTGACATGGTTGGGACGCACCGCAACGGTGTAGTCTCCATCGGCGAGAGCAGCAGCGGCACCTTCAAGTGTCCACCTGACATTGGCATTGAGCCGCGCCTCATTGCCATGCTTTTGAATGGGAGCGGTGTTGATCGGCGGATCGGAGAACACCTCGGCAGACACGAGATCCCGCGGATTTCGGTAAATCTCAGCTGTGCGGCCGAATTGCGTGACTCTGCCGTCATCCATCAGGCAGGTATAGCCGCCGAGCAGAAGGGCTTCCTCGGGTTCCGAGGTCGCATAGACAACGACGGCGCCCCGTCCGGCAAAGAGTTCCGGCAACTGGTCGCGCAATTCCTCGCGCAGCTTGTAATCGAGATTGGCGAGCGGCTCGTCCAGAAACACCGCGTTGCTTTCCTTGGCGATGGCGCGGGCAAGCGCGGTGCGCTGCTGCTGACCGCCCGACAATTCGCTCGGCCGGCGATTCAGCATCGGGCGGAGTTGCAGTATATCGGCGGCTTCCTCTACCCGCCCTTGAATTTCGGATTTCGCCATTCCGGCGATCTTCAGGGGCGAGGCGATGTTGTCGAAAACCGTCATATGCGGATAGTTGACGAAGAACTGGTGGACCAGGCTGATATTGCGCTTCTGGGTCGTCAGGTCCGTGACGTCGCGGCCGTCCATGACGATCTGCCCGGAGGACACCCGGTCAAGGCCGGCCATCAACTTGATGAGCGAAGTCTTTCCGGCTCCGGTTTCGCCGAGCAGGACATTGAACTGCCCGGGCTCCAGACGAAGGTTCGTTTCCTTGATATGGGTGTCGAGGCCGACGCGCTTTGTTACGTTTCTGAGTTCAAGGGCCATATTCGCGTATCTTTCGGCGGTGGACGGATATCCACGCTGGCGCTTTCCGTTCGGAAAATTCACTTTTGGAAATAAGCCGGGACCCAAGGGTCCCGGCCAGGTCGGCCCGGAGGAAATGTGGGCACGACAGGGAGAATACTTACTGGGAAGCCCAGCGGGCGACGAGGTCTTCATATTTGACCGTCTTGCCCTGCGGCTTTTCATTCTCCAGCGGCGGCTTGGCGCCACCATTTTCGTACCAGAAGGCCGCATCCTTCTCGTCATTCAGGCGCGGTCCGCAACCGCCATAGACATTGGCCTGCTCGTCGGCGGCCTGCATGCGGGCCATGGTGATGTCCATCTCCTCGGCCAGCCGGTCCATAGCCTCCTGCGGCGTGAAGGCGCCGGAGTTGACATCGCCGATCTGCTGCCACCAGATCTGGGCGAGCTTCGGATAGTCGGGCACGTTGATGCCGGTCGGCGACCAGGCAACACGGTCAGGCGAGCGGTAGAACTCGATCAGGCCGCCGAGCTTGGGAGCGCGCTCTGAAAAGGATTCGTGGTTGACCGAGCTGTCGCGGATGAAGGTGAGACCCACATGGGACTTCTTCACATCGACGGTCTTGGAGACCACGAACTGGGCGTAGAGCCATGCAGCCTTGGCACGATCAACCGGCGTCGATTTCAGGATCGTCCAGGAACCGACGTCCTGATAACCGACCTTCTGGCCGTCTTCCCAGTAGGGGCCGTGCGGCGACGGGGCCATGCGCCACAACGGATTACCGTCATCATCAACCGTGTTGTTGCCTTCCGATTTCGGCTTCACCATGTCGGCGGTAAAGGCCGTGTACCAGAATATCTGCTGGGCAACATTGCCCTGGCTGAGCGCCGGCAGCGACTGGTAGAAGTCGAACGAGGCGGCTCCTGGAGGCGCATAGTTGCGAAGCCATTCGTCCCACTTGCGGATCGCATAGACTGCCGCAGGGCCGTTTGCCGCGCCGCCGCGTGACACAGATGCGCCGACGGGGTTACAGGTGCCCTCTTCCATGCGGATACCCCATTCGTCGATCGGGATACCGTTCGGCTCGCCCTTGGAGCCGGCGCCGGCCATGGAAAGCCACGCGTCGGTCATGCGCCAGCCGAGGTCCGGTGCGCGCTTGCCGTAGTCCATGTGGCCGAAGATATCGACACCATCGATGTTCTTGACGTCCTTGGAAAAGAACTCGGCGATATCCTCATAGGCAGACCAGTTTACCGGAACGCCAAGGTCATAACCGTATTTGGCCTTGAAGGCTTCCTGCAGGTCCGGGCGGTCGAACCAGTCCTTGCGGAACCAGTAGAGGTTGGCGAACTGCTGATCAGGCAGCTGGTAGAGATCACCGTCCGGGCCGGTGGTGAACTGCGTGCCCATGAAATCGTCAAGGTCGAGGCCGGGGTTGGTAACAGCAGCACCCTCGCCCTTCATCCAGTCGGAAAGGTTGTAGGCAAGCTGCAGGCGTGAATGCGTGCCGATCAGATCGGAGTCGTTGACATAGGCGTCGTAAAGGTTCCGCTTGGTCTGCATCTGGGTCTGCACGGCCTGGACGACTTCGCCCTCGCCAAGGATCTGGTGGTTCACCTTGATGCCGGTGATGTCTTCGAAGGCCTTGGTCAGCACTTCGCTTTCGTAGGAATGGGTCGGGATGCCTTCGGAGAGAACGTTGATCTCCATGCCCTTGAACGGTTCGGCAGCCTCGATGAACCATTCCATTTCGGCCATCTGCTCATCCTTGCTGAGCACTGAGGGCTGAAATTCCTGATCAATCCATTTCTTTGCCGCAGCTGCGTCTGCATGTGCTGCTGACGTCCCCGCGACCACCGCCGCGACTGCTACTGCGGATAGCAGATACTTACGCATCTCTTCACCTCCCGAGATTTCTTTCGACCAGCAAAATCTGGCTCGCAAATTCTCTGGCCAACAGTGACAAAAAGTCAAACTAAAAATTTAGTAGAAGAGCGACTTTTTTATAACGCATTGATTTTTCATCACGAATTATATCGTTGCGAAAGGCAAATCAAAATGACCGCACAGAATCTGAGTGAATCTTCACGATCATTGCTGGTCCAAGAGCAAACCGTTCCCGGCCTTTGATCGCCGATGCAATCCGCCCCGAATCGATGTGCGCCGCCCGGCCTAATTGCAACCTATAGGCGAGCATGGACATCGCATATGAGACCGCAGGGGGCAACGACAACAGCCATTTTCAGAGTTCCAGTTCCTGCAATTCAGCGGAGACCTTCGTTGCGGTGACATATAATTTTGCAAGACAGATCGGCAAGCGAAATCGTCTTGGTCCGGCGCTGCCAGGGTTCAAATACAGGACCCCGTCCTTCTTCACGATACCGGGCTTGTGGGAGTGACCGGAAATGACGGCGTCAAAACCGGCGGCCGACGGGTCGATTTCGATCCCGTTGAGATCGTGTATCACATAGATGAACCGCCCGGTCAGCTCAATGACCTCGTCCTCGTTGAGAGCTGAAGCCCACGGCGCCCTGTCGACATTGCCGCGAACCGCCCGCACCGGCGCGATCTCGCCAAGCCTATCGAGAATGGGCTCAGGTCCGACGTCACCTGCATGGATGATCAGTTCGGATCCCCGAAGATATTCAAGTGCTTCAGGACGAAGCAGGCCGTGCGTGTCCGATATGACGCCGACAGTGGTCACGCCGGACAATCCAACGCGCGTATGCTAATCCAGCCGGAAGCCGAGCTTCATGGCCACCTGGTAATGCGCCACTTTGCCGTCCTCGATATGGCCGCGGATTTCCCCGACCTCGAACCAGTTGATGTTCTTTATGGTATTCGAAGCCTTGGCGACGGCTCCCTCGATGGCGTCCTCGACGCTTTCGGAAGAGCTGCCGACGATGTCGACCGTTTTATAGACTGCGTCACTCATAACACTCTCCATCCTGTTGCGGCCTCGGCATGAATGCCGGCCTCATGGCATACGCCCTTATTCATCCAAGGCGCGAATGCCAAAGCTGTCAACAGGCTGCGGATAGTTTGTTTCCACTGAGCCCAGCCTTGCCTAAGCCAAGCGTGCAAGCACTAGATGACCCGGAACGGGTGAGCCTTCTTCGAGACGCACAACGATGTCGTCCATGGCCAGTGTTTCGAAGCCGGCATCGGCAAGTATCTCGGCAATGTAGCCGGGATCATGGGCGAAGCGCTTGTCGGGTCCAATCTTGTAGGGTCTGCCCTTAAGTGCTTCCTCTGGCAGCGTTTCGGTAGAAAATCCCAATAGGCCATCGCGGTTCAGGCGCGCTGCGGCTGCAGTGACAAAGGGGCCGGCGTCTCCGAGGTATGGGAAAACATCGGTCGCAACGATCAGATCCCAGCGGGGATTGGCGTTTTCTTCTTCCTCAAATTCCCGCAGGAACCCGACAGCTTCACCAACATAGAGATCGTCATAGACCTCCCGATCATAGGCGAGTTCCACGATCCGCTCGGACAGATCAACGCCGGTGATATGCTTTGCGCAATCCTTCAGTGCAACCCCGGCCAGCCCGGTTCCGCAGCCAAGATCAAGCACCCGGTTGAAGGCTCCGTCTGCATGGGTGCGAAGCTGTTCGCGCAGAAGCAACGGCACACAATAGCGTAGTTGATTGACCAGAATGTCGTCGAAATCGTCTGCGTGCTGATCAAAAAGGGTTTCAACATAGGCGTCCGGCATCTTCTCCGGCGTTTCGCCCCTGCCCATCGCGGCCAATCGAACCGACGCACCGCCGTGGTCGTCCGGATCAAGGGCCAGCGCCTGGCGATAGGCCTCGGCCGCCCCGTCACGGTCGCCGGCCTTTTCAAGCGCCAGACCACGATTATACGCTTCGGCTACCGCCTCTTTGTCAAACCCGCTCACAATCCTGAATTCTTCCTGCTCGGTCAAAGGCAAGAGCGCCAGCTATCGCAGTGGCGCTATCCGCACTGGCGATAAGGCAAACGCGAAAAGCGCGCAAGTCTCTCCCTTGCGGTAAATACCCGCGACCGAGGCATCAAAATGTCGGCGGCGTACACGCGCTGACGACGACGCATTCCTGTTCACCGACGGCGCGAAAGCGGTGCGGCTTGCTGCTTTCGAAAAGATAAGCGTCCCCCGGCCCCAAGAGCTTGCGCTGATTGCCGACCGTCACCTCGAGACGTCCGGAAATGACGATACCGCCCTCCTCGCCCTCATGGGAAAGGCGGACCTTGCCGGTGCCCGTGCCCGGCGCGTAGTGTTCGTGGAGGATCTGCAGGCGCTTGCCGAAGAGATTGTTGCCGACCTGCCGGAAGGACACGCCTCCCCTGCCGATCTCTTTCAATTCCTCCGCGGCAAAGAATACTTTCTCCTCGCGTTCGGGTTCAAATGCGAAGAACTCCGACATGCCGATGGGGATTCCGTCAAGAACCCGTTTCAATGCGCCCACGGACGGGTTCATCCTTCCCGATTCGATCAGGGATATTGTCGCATTGGTAATGCCCGCTTTCTTTGCCAGCGCACGCTGGGACAATTTGTGTATCTGACGCAACGCGCGCAGCCGCGCACCGATGTCCCGTGCAATGTCATCCGTGTTTTCCATGTTAAATATCCTGAACATTTTAGGCTTAGACTCTTTTATTACAATACTTTATCCAAGATAAAAAACAGACTTTTTCGGCATTGAAAATCATGCGTTGATAGGGGGAGTCAATATGGGAGGCACCGGACATGAGCGCAGACCCGATGATCGACGCCAAAACATCCAATCGCGACCTGGAAGCTTTCTGGATGCCGTTTACCGCGAACCGGCAGTTCAAGACCGATCCGCGCATGCTGGTCGGCGCCAAGGGCGTTCACTACCGTAGCGACGATGACCGCGACATTCTCGACGGCACGGCCGGTCTGTGGTGCTGCAATGCCGGGCACGGGCATCCGGAAATTGCCGATGCCGTGCACCAGCAGCTCATGAGCCTCGACTTCGCGCCGACCTTCCAGATGGGCCATCCGCTTGCGTTCAAATTTGCCGAGCGGCTGAAGGATATCGCGCCGGACGGGTTCGACCATGTTTTCTTTACCGGTTCAGGTTCCGAGTCCGTCGACACTGCATTGAAGATTGCGCTCGCCTATCACAAAGCGCGCGGCGAAGGGACGAGGACGCGGCTGATCGGCCGCGAGCGCGGCTATCATGGCGTCGGCTTCGGCGGCATTTCGGTCGGCGGCATCGTCAACAACCGGCGCCATTTCGGCTCACTGCTGACCGGCGTCGATCATCTTCCGCACACCCATGACATAGAGCACAACGCCCATACGCGCGGCCAGCCTGAGTGGGGCGCACATCTGGCCGATGACCTGGAACGTATCGTAGCGCTTCACGGTGCGGAAACGATCGCCGCCGTGATCGTCGAGCCCGTCGCCGGTTCAACCGGTGTGCTGATCCCGCCGAAAGGCTACCTGCAGCGCCTGCGCGAGATCTGCGACCACCACGGCATCCTCTTGATCTTCGACGAGGTGATCACCGGTTTCGGTCGTCTCGGCGCACCTTTCGCATCGCAGTTCTTCGGCGTGACACCCGATCTCTTCACAACGGCCAAGGGCCTGACCAACGGCGTGCTCCCGATGGGCGCTGTCTTTGCTCAAAGCCACATTCACGACGCTTTCATGAGCGGACCGGATCATTTGATCGAGCTGTTCCACGGCTACACCTATTCCGGCCATCCGGTTGCCTGCGCTGCCGGTCTCGCAACCCTCGACATCTATGAGCGCGGCGACCTTCTGACCCGCGCCTCAAGGATCGCACCCTATTGGGAAGAAGCCGTGCACGGGCTGAAAGGCGCGCCAAACGTCGTCGATATCCGCAACATCGGACTGATTGCAGGTATCGAACTTGCATCGCGTGACGGAGCACCGGGGACGCGTGCCTATGACGTCTTTACAGCCTGCTATCGCGCCGGTGCGCTTATCCGGGTTACCGGCGACATTGTCGCCCTGTCGCCACCGCTTTCTTTCGAGGAGGAACATATCGACAGGCTGATCGGCACATTGCGCGAGGCAATCGAGCAGACCGATTGACGGACAAATATTCCGGCTGAGCGCCGCCGCGCCTCCAACGGGACTGCGCTTAAGCCCTCACAGCCTGCATCGGCCCCAGCACCCTCAATCCCCCGGGAACCGAAGGCAGGCTGTGCTTTTTGTGGCAACAGCAGCGACAGCCATGCACAAATCTCCGAACTGCCATTCCCAATGAGCAATATTCTCCAATGCCAGCTGAGATAAAAGGAGTGCAATGAAAAGGAGAATCCGGATGACCCGTCGCTATTTGACAACCGCCCGCGGCATTTTTGATCTGCTGGGGAAAGTCCCTAGTGCTGCCCGCGTTGCATCCGCACTGGAAAAGGGCTTGAAACCCGACAGGCGCGACCTCCAGTCGCTTGGGATCGACGATATCTTTTCGACAAAGTAATTTGACCTGAACCAAACGCGGATGGCCGCCGCCGGTCAGCCGGCACCACCCGCAAGCTTCGAAGCTTCAGGCAGCCTCCGCAGCCTAAGCATGGCAACTGCGCCAATTACCGGACCGGGCACCAGCAGCAGAAATGCCCACCGCCATCCGCCGATCCACTCGGCAAAGAGCGGTGTAATCCAGATGGTCACTACCGTAAGCGCAAAACCTATGCCCAGTTGCAGGGCCAAGGCGGTACCGACAAAACGCTGATCGGCAAGTTCCGTGACCGCCGCGGAAAACTGCGCCGAATCGCCGACAATTGTTATTCCCCAGAATATAGCCACCAGCGCCAACGCCCAGGCCGGACCATCGAACACAAATCCGATGAGAATTGCTGACGCGCCCGATCCCGCCATCATCAGCGCAGTGGTGTAGCAACGTCCGATACGGTCCGAAAGCACCCCTCCAAGTACGCCGCCGACAGCGCCGGAGGCAACAACGATGAATGTCAGCATCGAAGCGTTCCCAAAGGGAAAATCAACAAGTCCGGCCTCGGCGGCCGCTGCAAAAGCCAGGAACCAGGCCCACATGGCGTAAAGTTCCCACATGTGGCCGAAATAGCCGAGATTGGCGAGAAAGAGCGGCCGGTTCGTAAAGACCGCCAGGAACTGGCGCGGATTGAATGTCGCGCGTGCAAACGCATGCGGACCCTCACGCAATGCCACCGCGAAGAAAACCGCAGCCGCACCGGTGGCCAGCGATGTGGCAATGACGACGCTTTGCCAATCAACCCCGCCGCTGAGAGCTCTAAAGAGGTACGGCATTGACGAGCCGAGCGTGAGCGCCCCGATCAGGATCCCGAGAGCAAGCCCCCTGCCCTTCAGGAACCAGGTCGCCATGATTTTCAAAGCCGGAGGGTAAACGCCAGCCAATGCCACACCGGTTACAAAGCGCATTGCAATCGCTGTGGAAGGACCCGGCTCAACAAGCAAAACGGCATTGGCGAGCGCTGCAACAAGGGCCGATGCAGCCATCAACCTGTTCATGCGGACGATGTCCGGGATATTCACCAGACTGGAACCCAGCGCTCCGACCACAAAGCCGAGCTGGACCGCATTGGTCATCCATGCCGACTGTGTCGGCGACAACGCCCAGTCTTTCTGCAGTTCCGGTATGATTGCGGTTGCCGAAAACCACGTCGCCAGCGCGCCGACAACACCGGCGCAAATCACCAGAAGCGCAGTCCAGCGCGCATTCGCCGTGTCAGTCAAGGCCTTCGAGCGCCATGGTAAAGGTCGTGGCGGTGCCTTCGAGGCAGATATCCCCTTCGCCGTCGCGGATGGTTGTTTCCAACCGGCAGATCGGCTTGTCGTCACGCACCGAAGTGACAACCACGCGGCCCGTTATCGTCTCGTCGACACCAACGGCTTTGACGAACTTCCATTCCACGCCCAGAAACACGGTTCCCGGACCCGGCAGATCCTCTGCCACAACAGCATTCAGGATGCCGGTTGTCACGCCACCCTGGACAATAAGTTTGCCGAAAGGTGTCTTTTCAGCGAGCGCGCGGTCGTAGTGAACTGGATTGCGATCGCCGGTCATTTCGGTAAAGGCAACGATGTCTGCCATGCGCGTCATTCGCGACCGTTCCGCCGATTGCCCAACGGAAGGCTTGCCCTTCACAACACCGGCCCAACCATCTTTTGGCTCGGTCATTTCAACCCCGTCCCTTTTTTGTTTTCCATTACCCACACAGTACAAAACAGAAAATAATTTCACCAATCACGGGTACGTGGCCCGCATGTCGGTTCCATCGCTATCGCTAGGGCATTGTTGCCTATTGCTATAAGCCATTGGAGAATTGCACTCTTTTGAGCTCAGCTGAACAAACTGAGGTCACACCAAGTTGGCGTACTTTACAATGAATGCAAGCCAACATTGGACAACAGCGTTGCCAATTCCACCTGACGCGACACGCCCGTTTTCGAGAACACACGTTTAAGTACCGTGCGTGCTGTCTCCTCGGTGATATTGAGCTCTTGTGCTGCACCGCGAAGAGGATGCCCGGCGCCAACAAGAGATGCGAGACGCGCCTCACCAAGGGTCAGGCCCAACAGATCCCTGACCAGCGATGGATCGATCGGTTGGGCCGCCGAATGCTCGATGACCAGTATCAGCAGGCGAGAAGCCGATAAAAATTGTTCAGCTATATTTCGCGGATCGACTGGCAGCACATGAACGATAACATGTCTATTCTCTCTACCTTCTACAACCAGCGGCTGGGTTTTTGAATGATCATTGTTTGAATTATCACTGAGGTGACATCGACAAGCGTTCAAATATAAATCGCGTTCTGGACCTTCTACGCATAATCGGCCTTCCTGCAGGATCAACCGTCCGCCAAGAAGTCGTTCAGCCTCAGCGTTCCGAAATACGACCCAGCCACCCTGGTCCAGCAAGAAGACACCGCATGAAAGCTGCGACAGTGTTTCGGAAAGTGCGCGTTGCCCCCTGCCGGCTTCCAATAGCCGAACAGTCAGCGTGAGTGCCTTCTCCAAGTGCCTTATGATGCGCTCGAATAGTGATTTGTCACTTGCCGAGAATGGCGGTTGGCCCAACACGCCTTGTACGGCAACCAGCACAGGCATTCGCGGGTGGGGCAGCACGGTGGCAACAAGAGCCGAGCCAAGTCCAAACGATGCTCGAAAATCGGTAAAAAACGGGTGGGTGGCAATTTCTTCCGGGGACGCCAGATCCTGTTCCGTCAAACACCCGCACTCCGACAACGATGTTCTCTCAAACAGGCGGGACGCCATAAAATCCAGCTTCCAGCCACCAGCATCATATTCATGCTGTGCGTCGGTCAGTGCTGGCGAGACAATCGTGGACAAAGAGCCGTCCTGTTGCTGCACGATCATTACCGTTCCAACCGCGCCGAAGCACGTGGCAACAGAATCCAGAGCATTTGGCCACAATTCCGGTTCGCTGGCAGCCGCATAAACGGCCTCGACGGCTGCTATGAAAGTTCCCTCTGACACCGCCTAACAACCTGCAAGAAGTATAATTTAAACAGTTGTTCAGTATAATTATTCTACCAATAGTTGATTGCATTGGCAATATTAGCCCCATTTGGGGGATGCGACTAAAATCGAAACTCGATTGACTACTCCGGCATTTCAGGAGATTCGATATGTTAACGTTCGCGAAATACGCACTTTTCGGTGTTGCTTTTTTGTTTACTTCCGAAGCTTCATTCGCAGCTAATTTGACAGCAAACGAAATAAAAACCGAAGTGATTGGCAAAAAATGGAAATGGAATAAGGGAAAATATTACGGAACAATCAGGTTCAACAAAAGCGGGTCAATTAACGTGACCACAAATACGAACATAAAAAAGGACAGGGGCACTTGGAAAATAAAGGGAAACAAGATGTGCACGTCATACAACAAAATCAGAGGCGGCAAGGAGCGATGCGATACATATAGCAAGAAGGGCAAAAAAATATTGGCAAGCGATGGTGGCGTTCTTTCACGGTGAATGCCGGGATGGCACACGACCGGCTAACCCTGAGTACCGAAGAATATCAGCATCATACTCAGGATATTTTACGAAAAGGCGGACGGACAGGCATCGGCTGCAGCCAGGACCGACTTCATCTGGGCTGTGTGAAGCAATGAAAATGCGTCGCCGTAAACCATCTCATCAGGCGCTTCCGTGATGATCGTCACTGGGAAAAGACTGTCCTCGACTTCCTCCACGGTGTAGGGGATGTCTTCTCGGATCATGAATGGTGAGGCGTTCGTGTAAAGCCGGCTGCGCCCGCACTGTTCCCGGTTCAGATCGACAATCGGCTGATAACCGGACAGTTCCTCAATGATTGCATTGAGGATCACTTCTCCCTGAGACTTCCAACCGGGTTTATGCAGCAGGATGAGGAAGAAGCCCTTGGGAATTGTCCACAATTCGGCGCCGCGCGGAACGTAGCCGGAAAAGGGCCGCGTCCATTCATGTGCCGGATATCCATGCAGATTGAGGTGCAGCCTGGCCCCGGTTTTTTCCTGGCCGATATGATGCGCCTCGTTTTCAAATCCGCGTTCGACATATTGCAGATCGCAACCAGAGGCCGTGAAACGCGCGGCGTGATTCATGTGATCGGGGTAATTGCGGCACAGTTCCCGAAACAGCGCGTAGCCGTCCGGGTTGACGAGCGGCGAGACGGCAAATCCGGTCCGGCCCTTATCAGCCATATGTCTGGCCGCCCTCAATGCCCCGATCGGCCCGGAGGTTTCGTTTGAATGCTGCCCGGCTGTTATCACCATGGCCGGTCCCTGCCCGGCGATGTGCGTGCTCCAGACAGGGCGGCCGCGCTGCGAGCGAACCTCATAATAATCTCCGCCAAGGTCGTCGACATGGGCCTTGATAACGCCGGGTTCTAGCCAATGCCCGGCGGTTTCCAGATCAGTCAACGGCCCGGGCTGCACGGATCTGTCGGTTTCGAGATACGGATCGCTCCCGGTCTCGATGACGACACGCAACGGGCCAGTGCGTGGCACGATCTGCGGCACCAGTTGCCCTGGCCGCAGCGTTCGATCTTCCAGATCCAGGCCGCGCGCCTTCTTGAACATATCAAGGGCTGAAAAATAGAGGTCTTCATGCATCGCCTCGGCGGTGCTCAGACATTCGTGCGCAAAAGGCAGTGGCCTGTCATAAAAAGGGGCTTCAACACGCATGTTGAGACGGTCGAAAAAAGGTTCTTCGCCTTCCCAGTTCCGTTCTGACAGGATCGTCATCACTGCATCGAAGGCCTGCTCCTGATCGGTCCGGTAAGGCTCGTTCCGGTCAAGATCAGGACGATCGGGAGAACGGACGCGTATCCAGCCGGTGGCGGTGTAGATCCCATGACCCACATGATCCGGGCGGAAGAGATTTGGGGCCGGCACATCGACAAATAGCTGAGAGCCATCACCTCGTTTCAGCACAAGTTGATAGGAAATCAGTCCTGATCCATCGACGGGTTCAGAAGGCTCAAAGGTCACAGGCCGCGCACCGACCAGTTCGCCAACGGGGTATGTTTCAAGCAGAAACCGGTTTTCCAGAACGCCATCCACAACCGGATACCGGATGCTGATTTCCTTGACTCCATCGAAATCCAGTTCCTCGAGCACTGCATGAACCAGCGGCTTATAGGCGGAGCGGACACGCGCTATCACACCTTCGGTTTCAAGGGCCTTGCGTGCTTTCTCACGGCGCTCGCGCCCGTCAAAAACCCATAGCTCAACCTCGGCGCCGGCAAATTCCGGCGACGAGAACATACCCACCAGTTTATCAAGGCTGGCATTGATTTGAACATCGCACAGGGTGGTTCCAGGCTCGATCATCAGATGGTCTTTCCAGAAAGTTCGAAATTTCGAATGCAAGGAGGTCGGGGCCAGATTACCCGGCGCCCGAACATTCTCAAGACCATCATTGATTGAATTTGCGTCTGCAGTTGTCTGCACCGTTCAGCACACGGTGCGAAACCTTTCCACGCAGATGTCGAGGACCTCGGCGGGATCCCGCTTCCACCAGTTACCGGCGGAAAAAATCTCGACTTCGCAAAAGCCCGTGTAGCCGGCACCTTCGACGGCGCCTCTGATGTCTTTCAGATCGGCAACACCCTCGCCCATCATGCCACGGTCCAGAAGCACGTCCTGTGTGTCGGCGAGCCAGTCGCAAAGATGATATCCGGCAATGCGTCCGGCGCCGGCGCGCTTGAGCTCGGCACCAAGAGTGGTGTCCCACCAAACGTGATAGACATCGATCGCCAACGCCAACGCCGGATGATCGATCGCATCGCACATGTCGACCGCATCGCGAACGGTGACGAGGCAGGAGCGGTTGCCGCCGTAAACCGGATTGAGCGGTTCGAGCGCCAGGCGGACCCCTGCGGCCTGCGCCACCGGTGCGGCTTCCGCCACGATGGTCGCGACTTCTTTGAGGCTGTCGCGAATGCTGTGCGTATCTTCCACCACACCACCGACGCATATGGTCAAGCAGGAGGCCCCGAGGTCTGAAGCCATTTCGATGGAACCGAAAAAGTCATCCAGAACGCCCTGACGTGTTCGCGGCGCAAGCGGACCGACCAGAAACGGCGAGCGGCAAAGGCCTGAAACCTGCATGCCGGCGGCTCTCGTCCGCTCGCCGATCTCCATGGCCCGCTGTCCGATTTCCCGCCGCCACCAGGTAATCGCGCCATAACCGCGTTCGGCGCAGGCATCGATAACCTGTTCGGGCGACCAGCCGGCTCCGCAGCCGTCCATATTATGGCCAAGCGTTGCGGTGTTGAGCGCCAGCGCCGAGTGGTCTTCGGAAAAATCACGCAACCGGACGTCGGGCATCACGAAACCCCATAAAGGTCAAGCAAAGTTTGCATCCGCCCGGCTGCAAGATCCGGATCGCGGAACAGGCCGCATTGGTCGGCGAATTTGAATGCATCGACAAAATAGGGCAGCGAACGCATCGCCTGTGCACCACCCAGCATGACAAAATGATCCTGGAAACCGTTCAGCCAGGCGAGGAACACAACGCCGGTCTTGTAGTACTGTGTCGGGGTTCGGAAAATATGGCGTGCAAGCGGAACGGTCGGATCGAGAACCGAACGGAAACCGCCATTATCACCCTGGCTCAGCCGCGACACCGCCAGCGCGGCGTGGGAGGCCAAAGGATCGAACACGCCAAGCAATGCATGGGAAAAACTATCTTCATCGCCCTCGATCAGTTCGGGATAGTTGAAATCATCGCCGGTATACATTTTGACGCCATCGGGCAGGCGCCGTCGCATGGCGATTTCCTTGTCCTTGTCGAGCAGCGACACCTTTATACCATCGACCTTGGCCTGATTGTCCCCGATGACCGTGAGACAGGTTTCCAGCGCTTCTTCAAAGCAGGAACCGCCCCAGTAACCTTCAAGGGCCGGATCAAACATCGCCCCCAACCAATGCAAAATGACCGGTTCGTCGCATTGCGCCAGCACATCGCGGTAGATGCTTTCATAATCGCCCGGTCCCCGGGCGACTTTTGCGAGCGCCCGGCTCGCCATGAGGATGATACGGCTGCCGGTTTTCTGCACGGCTTCTACCTGCTCCAGATAGGCGTCGCGCACATCATCGATTGTACGTGCATCCGCGGCGTCGAGCTGATCCGTTCCCGCACCGCTCGCGATCCGGGCATCGGGCAGTTCGGCCTTCGTCCGAGCGATCAGTTCCAGGGCGCCGTTCCAGTCGAGCCCCATGCCGCGCTGAGCTGTGTCCATAGCCTCCGCAATGCCGAGACCGAGGTCTGCCAGGTGCCGACGGAAGGCCATCGTCGCCTCCCAGTCCACCGCAGCCGGTCCCGAAGGATCACAGTCCGCAAAGCGGTCTGCCACAACATGGGCCGCAGAATAGATGATGCGGCAGGTTTCAGTTCCGAGCGGCCGCGTTTCAACGGTCCGGCCCGTCATTTCATAGTCGGACACCCGTCCGGTTTCATCTGGAAGCCGAATTGGCATAAATCACCTCAAAAGCGCGAAACAAGCATGCCGGCATCGGCGGAAATCGCCTGACCGGTGGTATAGGGAAGGCCGCCGGTGGCGAGCGTTGCAACGATACGCCCCATTTCGTCCGGCTGACCGAGGCGCGGAAAGAGCGTCAACCCCTCCTCCTCGATACGGCGCTGATAGGTTCCCTTTACGGTCCTGGTCATGTCGGTCTCGATGAGACCCGGCTGGACGTCGTAGACCGCAATGCCTTCCCCGCCGAGCCGCACCGCAAAGGTCTTTGAAATCATTGCGGCTGCGGCCTTGGAAGCGCAGTATTCGGCCCGTGGCGCGGACGCCGCGACCGCGTTGGACGAGGTCACATTGACGATGCTGTAAAACTTGCCATCGCTACGGTCGCGCGACACGAGACGTCTGGCAAAGGCCTGACTCAGAAAAAACACCGCCTTGGCATTGATCGCCATGCAGCGGTCGTAGCTTTCCTCGCTGGCTTCGAGAAGATCGCCGCGCTGGAGAACTGACACGCCGGCATTGTTGACGAGCGTCGACAGCGGCCCAACCGCCTCTTCTGCCGTATCGAGCATCCGCTCGTGCTGCGACAGATCCGAAACGTCACCGGCAATCTTGACGACTGCGACACCTTCGGCCGCAATCGCCTTTGCCGCGGCTTCCATCTCGTCATTGTCCTGCCTTCCGTTGAGTGCGATGTTGAAACCGCTTTTCGCGAGTTCAATTGCAATACCGAGACCAATTCCCCGGCTTGAGCCCGTTACGAAGGCGGCATGCTGCACCTTAGTCATGTGCGTGCTCCATGTTTGACCAGCTCACGCGCGATAATCATGCGCTGGATCTGGTTTGTGCCTTCATAAATCTGGGTGATTTTTGCGTCGCGGTAGAGGCGCTCGACTTCAAAACCTCGGATATAGCCGGAACCGCCGAAGACCTGGATGGCATCTGCAGTGCGCGCAACCGCCATATCGCCGGCAAAGCATTTGGCCATGGAACAGGCCTTGGTTGCGTCCCTGCCCTCGTCGATGGCGACGGCCGCGCTGTGAACCAGCAGCCGGGCTGCCTCGATATCCTTCGCCATATCGGCCAACATCCACTGTACGCCCTGGAACTCAGCTATCTTAGAGCCGAACTGCTTGCGTTGCTGGGCGTAGTCCAGGGCAGCTTCAAGCCCCGCCTGCCCGATGCCGACGGCCAGCGCTGCGATGCCCACGCGCCCTTTGTCGAGGACACTCATCATCATGTGAAAACCGCGCCCCTCTTCACCAAGAAGCGCGTCTGCGGAGAGCGCAACATTGGTGAAAGTCAATGCGCCGACCTGACTGGCGCGCTGTCCCATCTTGTGCTCTTTAGGGCCACGTTCGACACCCTCGCAGTTCAGGTCGACGATGAAGATACTCATGCCGCGGTGGCCGGCATCCTTGTCGGTCCGTGCCAAAACGAACCCAACATCCGCAACCGGTGCGTTGTGTATCCAGATTTTGCCGCCGTTCAGTACCCAGCCGTCACCGTTTTTTGTCGCCGTGGTGCGAATTCCCGACACATCGGTTCCGGCTTCCGGCTCGGTTATGCAATAGGCCGCCCGCGCCTGCGCCGACATGATCGGGCCAAGCCACCGCTGCCGCTGCCCGGCCGTTCCGTGGCGCACAAGCAGCGTCGAAACCAGCTCGACCAGGCCACACTGGTCTGCAACGGAAGAATAACCGCGGGACAGCTCTTCCATGACAAGCGCATAGGACAGCGTGTCAAATCCGGGCCCGCCAAATTCTTCCGGAACGCCGATGCCAAACAGACCGAGCACGCCCATCTGCCGGTAGATCTCCTCGGGAAATCGCTCATCCCGGTCCAATGCCTCAGCCGCCGGACATATGACATCCTGTGAAAACTGCCGGGCCATATCGCGAACCTGCTGATGGGTATCGGTCAAGTACATGCGTTCACCAATATTGTAACTATCTAGTTACTTAAATAGCAGCCCAATTCCGGAACGTCAAGACGGCGCCGGAAATTGCCGGAAAGCCTCCCCTCCAATCCCGTCAGGCAGATCGATACAAGCAAAATTTGCTTGCGCATTTCGCAATTGAATGTATCCTATATAACTAACTAGTTACTTGTGAGGCGAATATGAACCTAACCGACAAATCGAAATTCGGCAGAGTGGATCTGCACGTGACACCCTTCGCTTTCGGCGCCGCTCCCATCGGCAATATTTTCCGCCCGATCGACGAAGAAACCTCCGACGCCATGATCCAGACGGCGTGGGATGCGGGTGTTCGCTATTTTGATACCGCGCCCATGTACGGGCACGGCCTTTCGGAACTTCGCTGCGGCCACTCGCTGCGCTGGAAAAACCGCGATGACCTCGTTTTGTCATCCAAGGTCGGGCGGATCCTCAAGCCCAAAAAACGTTCCGAAATCGACTTTGCGCCGTGGACCGATGCAGCGCCCAACGAGATGATCTTTGACTATTCCTACGATGGCACAATGCGGGCCTTTGAGGATTCGCTGCAGCGCCTGGCACTGGAGCATATGGACATTTGCTTCATCCACGACATCGACGTCTTCACGCGCGGAAACGAGCAGCCGGAAGTCTTCGAACATGCGATGGACGGCGCCTGGAAAGCCCTGTCGCAGTTGCGCGACGAAGGCGTTGTCAAAGCAATCGGCGTCGGGGTCAATGAGTGGGAGGTCTGCCATGAAGCCCTGAAGCGACGGGATTTCGACTGCTTCCTTCTTGCCGGACGCTACACATTGCTCGAACAGGATTCACTCAACGAGTTCCTGCCGCTGTGCGAAGAACGCAATGCCGCAGTTGTCGTCGGCGGCGGCTTCAACTCCGGCATCCTGGCAACCGGAGCCATTGAGGGCGCGAAATACAATTACGCCCCTGCCCCAAAGGAGATCATGGAACGCGTTTCCGGCATTGAGGCCGTCTGCCGCGAGCATGGGGTCCCACTGCCGGCCGCCGCCATCCAGTTCGTCGTCGCCCATCCGGCGGTCCCGGCCTTCGCGGCGGGCACACGCACCGTCGAGCAGTTGGAAAAGAACCTTGCCTGGTTCAGCCACCCGATCCCGGCGGAATTCTGGGCCGAGCTGAAGCGGAAAGGCCTTTTGCGCGACGACGCGCCGACACCGGCGGGGAACTGAATTGGTCGTGCAGGAACAGCGGAAACTGGGATGCCTTCGTTACGACTACGACACGTTGAATATCGGCGATTGGCTTGAAACCGCGGCTCTGGAAATTACCGCTTCGCAAATCGACCGGTTTGCCGACCTGACCGGCGACCGTTTCGAAATCCACATGTCCGACGAAACGGCCCGGCAATATGGTTTTGGGGGCCGTGTCGCCCACGGGCTTCTGGTGCTTTCACTCGTGGACGGGCTCAAGAACCGGGCGGAAGCAAGGTTTGACGCGGTCGCCTCGCTCGGCTGGGACTGGTCATTCAAAAGGCCGGTGCTGATCGGCGACACCATCAAGGCAACGCTGTGTGTCATCGATAAACGTGCCACGCGGCATCCCGACAAGGGCATTGTCAAACTGCAATGCGACGTCGCCAATCAGAACGGCGATATCGTCCAGACTGGATCGAACCAGTTGATGGTGTTCCGCAGATCAATGTCTAACGGATCAGAATAGCCCTGAGATCATTGACATTCGTGCCCGTCGGACCGGGCACGAACAGGGCACCCACCGCATCGAATGCTGTCCATGCGTCATTGCCGGCAAGCAGCGCCGCCGGATCCAGCCCGGCCTGCCGGATAGCGGCGACCGTGTAGCCATCGGCAAATGCGCCGGCATTGTCCTGCGACCCGTCGATCCCGTCCGTATCGGCCGCAATGGCCGTGACATTTGCAAGCCCGTCAATATCCATCGCGAAGGACAGCAGGAATTCGGTATTTCTTCCGCCTTTGCCGCTACCGCGCAGTGTGACGGTCGTCTCGCCGCCCGACAGCAGCACAACCGGTTTTTTGAAAGGCCGGTTGCGTGAAGCCACTTCGCGGGCAATCGCAGCATGCATATGGGCAATCTCGCGCGCTTCGCCCTCGATTGCATCGGAAAGGATCGCGGCCTCAAATCCCAGAGCTCTCGCCTTTTCAGCGGCGGCCTCAAGAGACACGCCCGCCGATGCGATGACGGCATGTTCGTGACCGCCGAAACGACTGTCGTCGGGCAAAGGCGCCGGCGAAGCGGCAACTTTGATATGCGACAGGACTTGTGCGGGCAGCGCGATCCGGTAGCGTTCAATTGCCTCCAAGGCATCCTTTGCGGTCGTATTGTCGGCAATGGTCGGGCCTGAACCAACATCGGCCGGATTATCGCCGGGAATATCCGAGACAACCAGGCTGACCACTCTTGCCGGAAATGCCGCCGCCGCCAGCCTGCCGCCCTTGATTGCGGACACCTGTTTGCGGATTGCATTCATTGCTGAAATCGGCGCTCCGGACGCAAGAAGCGCACTGTTGAGTGCAATCTCATCCTCCAGCGTCAGATTCTCAGCAGGACAGGGAAGCAACGCCGATGCTCCGCCGCAAATCAGCGCGATGACGAGATCGTCCGGCCCGAGGTCACTTACCGCGTCAAGCAAGCGGCGCGAACCGGCAAGGCCGCTTTTATCCGGCACCGGATGATCGGCCTCCAGCACTTCGATCTGCTTGCAGCGAACACCGAAGCCGTATCGGGTGACGACAACGCCCTCGAGCGGACCGTCCCAGTTGTTTTCGAGCGCGCGGGCAAGCTGGGCGACCCCTTTGCCTGCTCCAACAACAATCGTTCTGCCTTTGGGTTTTTGCGGCAAATGGGCCCGGATCGTGCGCTCCGGATCGGCAGCGGCGATCGCAGCATCGAACAGCGATGTCAGGATGGTGCGGGAATCATCTGTCATCCGACTTCAATACTGCAAATCGACCACGACCACACCATCAATTCCACCGACCGTGTTTTCCACGATTTGCGCTCCGACGGCTTGGTGCCTGCCATCTGTCAGGTAGGCATCCCGTGCCGCCTCATTGTCAAAATCAAACCAGAAAGCATCATGAAACCCGCTTATGAGATCGGTTTCGACACTGACATTGGGGCCCGCGTGAAAGCCTCGAATTCCGCGCAGATGCTCCTGAAGACCCGCCAGCGCCGCAAACAGCTTTTTTTTGGTTTCCGAAGTCACATCATCGCGAAACCGGAGCATGACGAAGTGGCGTATCATGTTTTTGTCCTTTGCCCGACAAGGTCTTTGAAATTTGCCGCATATATCTGGCGCCAATTTGCGCCGTTACGCAGCCGGTCTGAGTTCAAGGCCAAAGGGCTCGGGGCAGAACAACGCCGCATCCATCACCTTCAACTCGGAGGAGACCGTCAACGGTGTGCCGGCCTGATCGAGGATATCCTTCTGAAGATCGACACCCGGCGCGATCTCGGTGACAACAAGACCGGCAGGCGACAGTTTCATCACACAGCGCTCGGTAACGTAGGTGACGTCCTGCCCCTGCTCCACCGCGCGGCGGCCGGAAAACGATACCTGCTCCACTTCGTCCACAATCTTGGCGATCTTGCCTTCCTTTTCGATAACCAGCCGTCCGCTCGCAATGCCGAGCCTGGCACCGGCATTGAAATAGCCGGAGAAGACAATGCGCTCGGCCCTGGCGGTGATATCGACGAAACCGCCCGAGCCTGCAGTCACATGCGGGCGGGCGGAGAGCTTGGAGACATTGACGGATCCGTTGCGGTCAATCTGGAGGAACGAAAGCAGCGATGCATCGAAGCCCGCAGCCTGAAAATATGTGAATTGGTGCGGCGAAGAAACGAAGGCCTCGGCGTTGGAAGAGCAGCCGAATTTGAAGTCGAGAAGCGGCACACCGCCGACGGCGCCTTGCTCAATCACCCAGGTGATATCGCCATGGCGCCCCTCTTCAAGCAGGATACGCGGAACATTGGCGGAAATGCCAAAGCCGATATTGACTGCCCAACCGGATCGAAGCTCCTGGACGACACGCCGCGCAATCACCTTGGCAACGTCGAAGTCGCCGGTCCGGAAGGTGTCGAGCGGCCGGAACAGTTCGCCGGATATGGCCGGATCATAGCTCGTCGCGGTCGTCTGCAACTGCTCCGGCGCCTCGACGATCGTATCCACCAGAATGCCGGGCACCCTGACATCATGCGGTTTGAGCGTTCCGGCCTTGGCGATGCGCTTGACCTGCGCGATCACCACGCCGCCATTGTTGTGCGCCGAGAGCGCCAGCTCCATGGCGCCGAGATACGCCCCCTCGTGTTCGAATGTCAGGTTTCCGCGTTCGTCCGCCGTACTTGCCCGGATGATAGCGACGTCCGGTGCAAGCGCCGGAAAATAAAGCCACTCCTCGCCTTCAAATTCCACCTTCCTGACAATCGGCTTGCCGCGCGCAGCGTCGTTCATGGCGCAGCCTTCGAGATCCGGGTCCGCAAATGTGTCGAGACCGACCTTGGTCAGGACACCCGGCCGTTTTCCCGCTGCCTCGCGCATGATATCGAACAGAATGCCGCTCGGAACATTGTATGCCGCGATCTCGTTGCTGCCGAGCATCTGCCAGATCAGTGGCGGTTCTGCCGAAGACGGTCCAGAAGGATAAGAGCCGCCAAGGATGGTGGAGATCAGCCCGGGCTTGGCAAGGTGGTCTATCCCCTTGGTTCCGAACATATCTCCGGCGGCAATGGGATGAACCATTGTAAGGCTGCGCGGCGCGGCCTCCCGGTCGAAGCGTTGGCCTATTGCCTCAAGCACCTGATCGGGGCAGCAAAGGCCGCTCGACGCGTTGACGGCGATGACGGCACCATTCCTCACCTGTCCCGCTGCTTCGGATGCGCTCTTGATTTTCGACATATCCGTCCCTCGCCGTTCCGATTGCCTTTATTAAGTAACTAGTTCGTTATTTATATGCTGATTTCACCCTGATAATCAAGCGCTCCGGCTGCATATTTCCGACAAACAATTTTCAAAAACACCTCCAGCCCACCGATTCAGCCATTGCGGAAAATCGTGAATGCCGTCATTCTTGCCAAAACAGCCAAATTAGGCTTTAGTAAGTAACCAGTTAGTTTTATATGCGAGAACCGGCCATGCGAATCTATTTTGAAAAGACCCATCAGCGTTCCTTCGGAACTTTCCCGCTTAAGGGCGAGGAACTGAAGCAATCGCTGATGCACGCCATCGAAACCGGCTACCGGTCAATCGATACGGCGCAAATGTATGGCAACGAGGCAGAGGTCGGCGAAACGCTGCAACAGATTGGCATTCCGAGAAGCGAATTGTGTGTGACCACAAAAGTTCACCCCGACAATTTTCCCGAGGAGCACTTCCTGCCGTCTGTTGAAGAGAGCCTCGAAAAGCTGCGCACCGACTATGTCGACGTACTTCTCCTGCATTGGCCTCCGGTCGGTGGCGACATCGCGCCTTCCCTGAAGCTGCTCGAAAAGGCACATAAGCAAGGCTACGCGCGGCATATCGGCGTTTCCAATTACACGGCGCAGATGATGCGCGACGCGAAAGAAATCATCGACACGCCGCTTTCCACCAACCAGGTGGAGTTCCACCCTCTGCTTAATCAGGATGTATTGCACACCGCTTCGCTGGAGACGGGCATTCCGCTTTCATCCTACTGTTCGGTGGCACGCGGTGAGGTGTTCAAGTACCCGCTCTTTGCCGAAATCGCCGAAGCCTACGGCAAAACGCCGGGCCAGATCGTCCTGCGCTGGATCCTGCAAAAGGGTGTTTCAATCAACACGATGTCGACCAAGCCTCACAACATCAGCGCCAATTTCGACGTCATGGATTTCACCCTCTCCAACATCGATATGGCAAGGATCGATGCATTAACCGGGACCGGCTTCCGCATCGTCGACGAAAGCCTGGTGCCCTGGGCGCCCGATTGGGATTAAGTCCCCTGCCCAATCAGGGCCATCGACAAAGAACAGCCCGACGACGACAACAGGCTTTTGCCCGCCTCAGCAGGACCCGGGCACTCAATCATAGACGATTGAGAGGCGTTCCGATGTGGGAACCGACTGACAGGTCAGCACTTTCCCGTTGTCTATTTCGGCATCTTCCAAGGCCGTTCTCGCGCGCATATGGACCGAGCCGTCTTTCAGATTTGCCCGGCAGGCACCGCACACTCCGGACTGGCACGAAAAGGGCGGCACCAATCCAGCGCGTCGTGCGGCCTCAAGCACCGTTTGGTCTTGCGAAATCTGAATGTCACGGGTCTTGCCTTTGAGAGTAATCCTGGCGGTCGCCGCAACGCCTTTGATCGTGTCATCGATCTCGGCCGTGTTGCAGTAGCTTTCCATGTGAATGCGGTTGGCGGGGACATCGAGTGACATCAAGGCCTGCCTGACGGTTTTGTTCATTCCACCCGGACCGCAGACATAATATTGGGCGTCCTGGGCATAAGGCGGATTCCCGGTGATGAGCGCTTCGACGGCCGTTTCATCGACAGTCCCCTTTCGCCAGCAGGCAAATCCGGACCACATGGAAGGGGCCGACAGCACGTGATGTATGCCTAGCCGGCCTGCGTGGGTTTCGCTGAGCTCAGCGAGGGATTCGCGGAACAAAATGCTCTCGGCGTTTTTGTTTCCGTATGCGAGATGGACCGTAGAGTGCGGTTCACAGCACATCACCGAATGCAACATCGCAAACAGCGGAGTGATGCCCGACCCGGCTCCGAAAAAATAATGCGTCCGGCGCAGGTTTGGCGCTGCATCAAGGCAAAACGTACCAAAGGGAGGCATCACATCAATGACGTCGCCCTTTTTCACGGTATCGTTGATGTGATTACTGACAAGCCCGTCTTTATTACGCTTGACCGTGATCCGCAGAGATTCACCTGACACCGGAGATGAGCAAATCGAGTAGCTGCGACGCTCCTCTTTGCCATTCAGGACGAACCGGACAGACAGATGCTGCCCCGCTCGCCAGGCAAAGGTCTCCTTCAGACGATCCGGCATGTCAAATACAACGGTTTTGGCCATGCCGCCGATTTCGTCGCTGACGTCGAGAACGGTCAGAGGGTGGAACTCGCGGCTCACGTCGCTCCCTCCAGCCATTCCAGCACAATCTTTTGATGATCCAGTACGGGGCTTTCTCCAGCGGCGGCAGGACCGACTTCATAGTGCGGGGAATAGAGGGACTTCTGCTGCTGTTCACAGGCGTAGATGTCCTCAGCCGTAAAATCGCCACTCGCCATCGGATCATCACCGGATTGTGCGTCGTCAGCCTCGTATTTTCCACTTAAACCGAAATTCGACCAGAAACCGGCTGACCGCATCTCTTGTTTGGAAAATTCCCAGGCGCTTGCATTCGCGACACGGCTTCGGTTGGTGACCCGTGTCAGATTTGGCGCGAGGGGTTCAACAATGAAGATGTTCCAGCCATCCTCTGCGGCGCCAATACCGATGCCGGGAAACAGCATCGGCACCCAGACGCCGTTCTGATCCTTGGGGATAATGCGCGGCGCGGCCAGTTTCTTGTCCTGATCCTCTGAATATTCCCGGACCGGTGGCTCCCAGAACATGAAGTGCGGCCCGACAAATCCATATTCCGCTTTGGCGTGGTCATACATATGCAGCGTGCCTGAATGCAGGTGCGACAGATGATAGACATCGATGTAATTCTCAACGACAATCTTCCAGTTCGCCTTTATTTCGTAGCTGTTTCGGGCCTCTTCGTATTCCGGCAGCTCTTCTGGAACATGAGGCCCGATTAGGGCGTCAATCTTGCCAAACCAATCCACGATCGAGCCCGCATTCGGGTCGGGATGCACAAAAATCATGCTTTTCCAGATGTCGACACCGGCGGGTTTCAGCCCGAGGCAGGTTTTGTCAATCTCCCCAAACTCCCGCTCCTCGTCGGGGACGGAAACCAGATTGCCTTCAAGATCGTAGGTCCAGTCATGGTAGGGACACGTCAGCGCCTTTTGCGTCTTGCCGACCGCGCGAATGAGCTGTGTTCCGCGATGACGGCAAATATTGTGGAACGCCCTTAGACGCCTGTCGCGCCCCATGACGATGAAAATGTTGTTCAAACCCGCCTGGACGCTGATGTATTGCCCCGGCTCGCTGACATCTTCCATGAGACCGGCATAGCGCCAGGTATTCGAAAAGATCTGGCGCTGTTCACGATCGAACCAGTCCTGAGATGTGTAGGCCTCAACAGGCAAATTATGCAGCATCTTGCTCATGAGCGTCCAACTCCGATCTGTGGGAAGACATCGTGCATGACGAGAAGCGCGCCAAGGACGATCCAGGCAATTTGCACCAGCCAGAACAGGGCCGGATCTTCGTCCCGGACAACATCTGTGAGCAGAAAGGCATGACCGGAATAGAAACTCGGGATCGCCCAATACACAAACAGGAGCCCCCAGACGAACCAGTAACCAAGGGCGGTGGAGACCATGAGTGCCGCAAATGCGATGTAATTGGAGACACGTGCGTTCATTTTGTCCGTTTCTTTTCTCTTAGGGATTGGATGAGGATATCGGCAGCGCTTCGGGCTTCCGACGTGCCAAGTGCGAGAGGGGCCAAAGAAACGCTGTTGAAGTAAATGGACGCAATGCCATGGGCGACAGCGCGTATCCTGGCCTTCGGAACAGACGAATATTCGTGGTGAATTTCCGTGGCCAAAGCAGTCTCGAATTCGGCAACGCTGGCTGCGAGCCTGGAAGCCAAGACCCTGTCGGAAACACTTTTCATCGTGAGTTCGGCAAAAGCGAAGACCAACTCCGGGGTGGTCTTATCCTGAGGTGCTCCCAGGAGGATTTCTATCAACGCTTCAACGCGACCGGATGGCGGAAGAACATCCATCAGTTGCCTGGTTTGTTTGCTGAACTCGCCGATGACATGTTCGACCAACTGTTCGAACATGGCTTCCTTGTTGCCCAGATGGTGCCTGACCAGGGGACGTTTCAGCTCGGCTTCCGAAGCAATGGCTTCCAGCGTTGCACCAGACAGCCCGTGCTTGGAGACCGTACTCACATAGGCCGTCAGTATCTGTTCTCTTCTTTCATTCTTCAGCGAAGGGCGGGCCATTTTTCAATCCCGGTTAATGCGATTGACCGGTATGTAGGAATCAATCAATAAACTGTCAATAATGACAGTTTATTGATTGATTGGTCCAGAGACCAGATCTCACAAAAAAGGGCGGCTCAATGGCCGCCCAGTTTGCTTGGGAGGATGTGATTATTGGTTGCCTCTGATCATGTCGCTGGCCTTTTCCGCAATCATGATCGTCGGCGCGTTGGTGTTTGAGCCGATCAGGCTGGGCATCACGGAGGAATCGCAGATTCTGATGCCCTCCAGCCCGCGTACACGCAATTGCGGATCGACGACCGCCATGTCGTCAGAGCCCATCTTGCAGGTGCCGCTCGGGTGATAGGAGGTGCGACCGTACTGGCGGGCATATTCTTCGTAGTCACTTTGCGTCTTTACGTCGGAACTCGGGAAGTGCTCACGCTTGACATATTTGCCGAGCGCCGGCTGGTTCACGATCTCGCGGCTGATCTTGATGCCTTCGACGGAGGTTTTCAGGTCGTCGGGATGGGCGATGAAATTCGGATCGACGATAGGGTTGTCCGCCGGATTTGCCGTGCGCAGCGTAACGGTGCCCCGGCTTTTCGGTCGCAATGTGTAGGAGTTGAGCGTGCATCCTGAACCGGACGGGATCGCCGGCACGCCCTCTTCGACGCCGGCGCCTGCCAGGAAGTGAAACTGCAGGTCCGGCACCGGCTGGCTCTTATCGCCATACCAGAAGGCGCCGCCTTCGACGACATTCGAGGCAACCGGTCCCGACTTGAACAGCACATATTGCAGTCCGGCCCACATCATCCAGTGCGGCTTGTTGTATTTGTCGAGGCTCGTCGGACCCTTCAGCTCGCAAACGATGTCTATGCCGAAATGGTCATTCAGGTTCTGCCCGACACCGGAAAGGTCGTGGGCAACATCGATCCCATGCGATTTGAGATGATCCGCCGGCCCGATCCCGGACAGCATCATGATTTTCGGTGAACCGATGGCACCGGCCGTGACGATGACCTCGCTGTCGGCCATGACGCGGCGCAGCTGGCCGCCCCTTCTATACTCGACCCCTGTCGCGCGGTTTCCTGAAAAAAGAATGCGGGTCGTCGTGCAGCCGGTTTCGATGGTCAGGTTCTTGCGACTTGCGACCGGCCAAAGATAGGCGACGGCTGCCGAACTTCTGCGCGCATTTCGGATCGTTGTCTGATAGACCCCTGCCCCTTCCTGTACGGGTCCGTTGAAATCCGGGTTGTGCGGCATACCGAGTTGCTGGCAGGACTGCGCGAAGGCAAGTGTCAGCGGCTGCGGAGACTTGATATCGGATACGCCAAGCGGACCATCGGTACCGTGATAGTCGCCGGCCAGCCTGTTGTTGCCCTCGGAACGGAGAAAATAGGGCTGGATTTCCTTAAACGACCAGCCCGGGCATCCCTCTTCCTGCGCCCAGCGGTCATAGTCGACCGCATTTCCGCGCGTAAAGACCTCGGCATTGATCGAGCTGCCACCGCCGATGACTTTCGCCTGCGCATAAGGGATTTCCCGGTTCTTGGCGTGTTTTTGCGGTGCCGTCGCAAGACCCCAGGTCAGAGGCCCGGAGGTCATCTTGGCAAAGCCGACGGGCATGTGGATGAAGGGGTTTCTGTCACGGCCGCCAGCCTCCAGCAGCAATACCCGTGCATCGGGAAGCTCTGACAACCTGTTTGCAAGCACGCACCCGGCAGATCCGCCGCCAACTATGATGTAGTCGTAACCCTTTTTTGTCATCACGAAACCCAGTGCACCCGCTCGCCCAACTCAATATGGACAGATTTAACCTGCGTATACTCCTCGACGCCATAGGCGCCGGTCTCGCGGCCCCAGCCCGACTGCTTGAAACCGCCGATCGGCATCTCCGGACCGCCGGTTATCGTCGTATTAACCCAGACACGGCCCGCCTGCACCTGGCGCATTGTCGCGACTGCCTTGTCAAGGTCCTTCGTCCAGATGCTGGCGGCCAGGCCGTATTCGGTATCATTAGCCATTTCAACAGCTTCGCCGACACTGCCAAAGCTCTGCATTGAAAGAACGGGGCCGAAAATCTCCTCACTTGCAAGCGCCATTTCGGGCGTCACGTCAGAAAACAAAGTGGGCTCGATGAACTGTCCCGCATCCGTCTCGATCACGCTGCCGCCACAGGCCAACCGCGCACCCTCTTCCGGGCCGCCGCGCAGGTGCCGCAGGATGGTTTTGGCCTGCGCCGGCGTGGTTATGGCGCCGACCTGGGTTTGCGGGTCGAGCGGGTCGCCGGTTCTGACCTGCGACAGTTTTTTGACAAGCAGGGCCTCAAATTCCGCTGCAACGGAGCGCTCCACCAAAAGCCGGCTGCCGCTGACGCAGCACTGGCCGGCATTAAAGCAAATGCCGAAGACGACGCCATCGGCGGCGTCCTCGAGGTTCGCATCGGCAAAGACGATCTGCGGATTTTTGCCGCCGAGCTCAAGCCCGAGGCGTTTGAAATTGCCGGTTGCCGCCTGCAAGAGCCTGCGCCCGACGGCTGTCGAGCCGGTGAAGGAAACCATGTCGACATCATTGTGCTCGATAAGCGCCTGGCCGATCTCGCTTCCGGACCCGGTCACCACGTTGAAGGCGCCTGCTGGCAACCCAGCATCCGTCAGGATTTCAGCCATCAGAAGCGTCGTCGCGGAGGTCACCTCGCTGGGTTTGGCGACAATCGTGCAGCCTGAGGCAAGAATGAACGGCACGCGCTCCGCGAGGATGAAAAACGGAAAATTCCAGGGCGTGATCAGGCCGACGACTCCAATCGGCTCGCGCGTCACCAGTCCGAGCATCTTGTCGCCGAGATTGTTGAACGTATCGCCATGCAGCGACCGTGCGGCACCGGCTGCATATTCGTAAATGCTCGCCGCACCTTCAACCTCACCGCGCGACTGCGAAATCGGCTTTCCGTTCTCGAGCGTTTCGTAATAGGCGATCTCCTCGGACCGCTCGCGGATCAGTGCTGCTGCCCTCAGCAGAACCGCCGCGCGTTCGGCGCCGGAAAGGCCTGACCAGCGGCGGTCTTCAAATGCGGCCCTTGCGGAGGAAACGGCGGCGTTCAGATCATCCCCGGTGCATTTCGGAATGCGCGTTACCGGCACCCCATGGGCTGGTGACGCCCGCTCGAATACCTCGCGATCCCCCGACGCAATCCAGCCGCCATCGAGATAGAAACCGAAATCGCGGGGTTCGGTTGGCAGCGTCAGAATGTTGCTTGCTTGGTTCATGGGATCTCCGTCAGATCTTGTGGCCCCGGATACTGCGGGGCCGAATTGTCAGTCTTCGAAATTTGCCATTACCCGCACCTGCAACGGCGTCGCCTGAGCGGCTTCCATTCTGGGCGCCCATTCGGTGAACCATTCCTGTGCCAGATGTGCGTCGAGATGGGCCTGGCTTGACCAGACCTCGACGATGGTCATCTTGTTAGGTGCCATCGGGTCATGCCAAAGCTGGTACAATTCGCAACCATCCTCGCTCCGCGAGCGTGACATGAACTCCTCGTGAAACATCTTGCGGAAAGCGTCCAGCTCTTCCGGTTTAACGTTGAGTTCGACTAGAAGACGCGCTTTTTCCATCAGTCCGCGAGCTCCCAGAAACGCTGATATTTTGCATCAAGCGGGTGCAGGTCCTTGCGGCCCTCCATGTAGTAGCCAACCCACTCGGCAAGGCGCTGACCGGCGCGGCGGCATGCTTCAATGGCTGCGTCCGAGCGCGGCTCACCCGCAAAGACGGCGCCGTAGTGAAGACTTTCTTTCTTGGCCACATAGTCGGTGATGCCAAAGACAAAATAGCCCATGTTCATCATCATGATTGACAGCGCCATGCAGCACAGCTCGCCGCCACCGCCCAGCGATCCCGCCGACGTGAACGGAACGGCGAATTTGCCATCGGTCTTGAACCAGATATCCGGCGTGCGGTCATCCCACCACCGTTTCATCTTCCAGGAAACACCGCCCAGATGGGTTGGACAGCCAACGGCTATACCATCTGCCCAAAAGACGTCTTTCGTCTCGGCCTCGTCTACATGCTTGACCCGAATATCCATGCCTTCGACCCGCTCCGCCCCCTGGCGCACATATTGGACCGAACTTTCGGTGAACCGCCTGTCGCTTTCGCTGTCGTAAATGACCAGTATCTTTCCCAAAACAAACTCCATCCATGAACGTTTGATATTCAATCCGCGCGCTGCATTCCGCCGTCACGCGGATACGGCAGCGCTATCCATCACCACGGACATCTTTAATTGACCGGAAGGCATGTCATTGCCTTCGAAGGCGGTTTGAATCCTGTCGATGCCGATGGCGCTGCCGGTAAAAGCATCTGTGCGAAGCCGCCCATGCCGCAGCAGCACCAGAGCATCGTGCATGTCTTGCCCCATCCCGGCGACCGAACCCTTGAGCGAGTTTTCTCTCAGCACCGTCTCGAGCAACGGCAGGGAATGGGATTCCCCCTCTGCCGCCAGTCCGAAGGCGGACACATGTCCGCCCGGACGAATGACATCGAACGCCAGGCGGTAGAGTTCGGGAATGCCGACACACTCCACAGCGACATCCGCACCACGTCCGTCTGTGAGATCGCTAACGACCGCTTTCAGTTCCAGCGCATCCGAAACCACAGCGTCCGCGCCTGCGGCAACGGCAAGTTCCGCGCGGTATGGATTGGCCTCAAGAACGACAACGGGCGCGGCCCCGGCAAGGCGCAGGAGCTGAATATGCATGTTGCCGATCGGCCCTGCCCCAAGCACCACGGCGGATTGCCCGATCCCGACATTCGCCTTCCTGGTGGCCCGAACGACGCAGGCAACCGGCTCGACCAGCGCCAGGATCTCAAACGGTACATCGTCCGGCGCAGTGATGACATGGCGCTGCGGAACGCTGACAAATTCCGCAAAGGCACCGTCCCTCCCTATGCCGAGTTGTTCAACCGATGCACAATTGAGAATCTCGTTTCTGCGGCAGTAAAAGCAGTTGCCACATCCGAAATTTATGTCGACGACGGCCTTTCTTCCGATCTCCAGACCGGTAACATTTTCACCGAGCCCGGCAATGGTTCCGGCGAGCTCGTGCCCGGGGATCAAGGGGAGGTTATGCGCCGAATAGTGGCCGTTAAAAATATGGACATCGGTGCCGCATATGCCGCATCGCTCGACCCAGATGAGAACCTCATCCGGCCCGATTTCTGGCATAGGCACGTCTGACACTTCGAACCGTCCCGGAGCAACCAGCACCGCCGCTTTCATTGTTGACATGATCGGCCCCCTCCCATCGCTACTTCACGATCCGCATTTTGCTGCGGTCGATCGTCAGTGCAATTGCCGCGATGAGAACGACACCGAAGAAAATCTGCTGGCTGGTTGCCGGTATCTCCAGATAAAGCATGCTGGTGCGCACCACGGCAACGATCATCGCGCCAATGGCGGTATTGAGCACACCGCCGACACCGCCGGTCAGCGGCGTTCCGCCAACCAGAACAGCGACGATTGCCGGCAGCAGAAAGCCCTCGGCAAGTGTCGGTGATCCGCCGGCAAGCTTTACCGAGAACAGCAATCCGGCAATGGCCGCGAACATTCCGGAAAACGCAAAGGCCATGATCTTGTACTGATCGACCTTAAGACCGGATGCGACAGCGGCAAGTTCACCCGCGCCGATGGCTTTCAGCGCTCGTCCGGTTGTCGTGCGGTTCTGCACAAAATAGGCAAGGAGAAGGAGGATGATCGCGATGATCAGTTCGTGCGGAATGCCGGCTGTCGTTCCAATCATCCATCCAAATGCCTGATCGCGAAGCGTCGCGTCCATATAAAGGGCGCGCTGGCCGGATGCGTATTGCCCGACTGAAAGCGCCAGGCCACCAACGGCGAGCGTCGCGATGAACGAGGGTACTTTCAGCCTGGTTGTAACAAAGCCGGAAACCGCCCCGAAACCCAGCCCGATCACGATGCAAAAAACACCTGCCCAGACGCCGAACAGCGGTAGCGAAATCGTCGCCAGAACCGTGGTCATATTGGCAACCGACTGGGCTGACAGATCGATGCCGCCGATATAGATGACGAAGGTGATGCCAAGCGCCATGATGAACAGCGTCGATATATCACCGGCCAGCTGGATGAGATTATGCGGGCGCAAAAAATTCGGATCCATCAGGCCAACCAGCAGGGTCAGCACCACAAGGGTGATCCAGGGAAAGTGACGCTTCAGTTTTTCAAGATCCATGGTCACAGCCTCTAAATCATGTAATGGATGAGATCGTAGAGGGACGGCTTGCAACCGGGCTTACAGTCGAACCATTTCTGGATCTCACCGTCCTTGACGACCGCAATGGTGTGGCTGAGGCCGATCGCCTCCTCCAGCGTGTCGGCGACCAGGATGATCCCGATGCCGGCAGCCGACATGTCACGGACCATGTCGTAGACGTCTTCTTTCGCACCGATATCGAGGCCGCGCGTCGGATGATCGAGCAGAATGATGTCCGATCCGCCGCTGCGCCATTTTGCCAGTACCACCTTCTGCTGGTTTCCGCCGGAGAGGTTTCCGCAATCGGCGTTTTCGGATGACGCCTTTATGGAGAGTTTTTCGATCCACTCGCGGGCCAGTGCCCTTTCGTGCCTGACGTCAAGCACGCCTGCCCTTGAATAGTTGCCCATTTGCGAAAGGGTCATGTTTTCAAAGACGGTCATGCCGCCGACGATGCCCTCGATCTTCCTTTCGCGCGGCACATAGGCAACGCCCTTTTCAACACCGCACTTTGCGCTGAAGCCCTTTAGCGCCTGTCCCTTGATGCTTACGCTTCCGCTTTCCGGGCGCTGCAGACCGTATATCGTGCGCAGGATCGCCTCGCGGCCCGAACCCTCGGTTCCAACCAGGCAAAGCACCTCGCCGGCGTGCAGTTTCAAGGAGATGTCGCGGTACTTGCCTGAATTGCCGACACTCTCCAATTCAAGCAGGACCTTGGTGTCGTCATAG
Organism: Hoeflea sp. TYP-13; assembly: GCF_040932035.1. Classification (NCBI taxonomy): domain Bacteria; kingdom Pseudomonadati; phylum Pseudomonadota; class Alphaproteobacteria; order Hyphomicrobiales; family Rhizobiaceae; genus Hoeflea; species Hoeflea sp. TYP-13. The sequence continues at coordinate 1,039,344 of NZ_JBFRBB010000001.1, read as the reverse complement.
GGTTTTTGCTGTTCTTCGCGGTAATATTCCTTGTTGATGTTGCGTCCGACCATTTCGCGCTGGATGGAGTCCACATCCGCTTCGTCGGCATTGACCACATCGACAACTTCACCGTCCTTCAGCACGTAGATGCGGTCCGACAGATCGATGACTTCGTCCAGGCGGTGCGAGACAAAGATGAACGAGGCGCGTGAGCGAAGGTCGCGAACGAGTTCGAAGAGGAGCTTGATCTCGTCTTTCGCGAGCACTGAGGTCGGTTCGTCGAGAAGGATAACGAGATCCCCCTGAACCCGCTCCTCCAAAGTCAGCACCTTGGCGAGTTCGACAAGCTGACGCTGTGCGAATGACAGCTGCGAGGTTGTGGTCGACGGGCTGATATCGAGCTTGACTTTCTTGAGCTGGTGGCGTGCCGCCTCCGCCATCTTCTTCCAGTCGATGACACCGAAATTCACGAACTGCTTCTCAAAGCCGAGGAAGATGTTTTCCATCACGGTCAGGTTCGGAATGAGCGACTGTTCCTGGAAAACCATGCCGACGCCCATATCCATGGCCTGCCGCGGGTTGTGGAAGCGGACCGTCTTGCCGTCGACAAAGACCTGCCCACCGTCGTGCTGATAAGCACCGTAGATGACTTTCATAAGCGTCGACTTGCCGGCACCGTTCTCACCCACAAGCCCGACGATTTCGCCGCGCTTGATCTCGAAATCAACGGCTTTGAGCGCGTGCACGCCGGGGAAAATCTTGTCGACTTTTTGCAATTCAAACATGGCGCGTCACTTCACGAATGCGAGCGACTTGCGGTCGGTCGACAGATAAACGGCCAAAATGACCAGGACGCCGAGAACACCGTCCTGCACGTAGCGCGGAAGGCCGATGACGATCATGCCGTTGGCAATGACATTGACGATCAGAACACCGACCAGAGAATTCCACACACCACCGGTGCCGCCCCAAAGTGCGGTTCCGCCAACTACGACGGAGGTAATCGAGATGAACATCAGATTATAGCCCGTCGCGGTTTCGGCAATGCCTATACGCGCAACGGCAAACAGCGCTCCAAGCGCGTAGAAAGCACCAGCAATCATGAAACCGAGCACGCGAACGCGGTTGACGTTGAGACCGGAAGCGTGCGCCAGTTCCTCACCGCCGCCGACGGCATAGAAATTGCGCCCGATTCTTGTGCGGCTCTGTATGAACCAGGCGACGAGAAGAGCCAGCCCTGCGAAATAGACCATCAGCGGAAAATTCAGGACACGCTCTGTCAACAGCGACCGGAATAGAGGGTCCTCGACGCGGATGCGGTCGCCCCCGGTCATCAGCAAGGACAAGCCGATACCGACAAAACCCATCGAAAGGCTCGCCATGAATGAGGGTATCTTGAGTTTGACGTGGACAAGCCCGTTAACAAGGCCAAAACATGCGCCAACGACCAGCGTTGCGGGGAGCGCCACCCATGCCCAGCTGTCCAAAGCCCCACCGAGGCTCAGAAAGAGTGTGGCAAAGACAACCGCGCATACGGCGACGGCTCCCTCCATTGAAAGATCAATGGAACCCATGATGATGATGAAGGTGATGCCAATCGAGATCATCAGCGCCGGCGTTGCCGCCATGGCGATCCGGGCAAAATTGCGCACCGACATGAAGTTCGGATTCGCTATGGAAAAGAACAGGATCAAAGCGATCAGAACCAGAACCGGAGCCCATTTCTGCAGGTTTTCGCGCGACATGACTTGCGACACTGTGCCCCTCCCGAAGGCAAGATAAAAAACCGGCCCGCGCACCGGCCTAGCGGTGCGCGGGCCTGTCGTACATTGGATCAGTAGCTGATCTGACCGTTGCCCGGCCCCCAGAAATCCTTCCAGTCGTAGGTCGGAACACTGTCCAGATACTCCGCCTTGAACGCCTTGGCGTCGTCCGGCGTGATCATGATTGTCGGGCCGTAAAACTCGCGGTTCGCGTGCGGCTCGTCCGAGGGCTTGAAGTGACCGGTTGCCGCATAATAGGCGAGCGCCGCGGTGATGCCTCCGCCCCAATGCGGATTGGTGAAGACGGTCGCTTCGATATCGCCCTTGATGACCAGATCCACCGCCTGCGGATTGCCGTCATAGGTGACAATCGGAATGACACCCTGAAGCCCTTCGGCGCGCAGCGCTTCGAGCACGCCGTAACCGATTGTGTCATTGGCGCAGTGGACGCCCTTGATTTCGTCACCAAAGCGGGTGAGGAAACTCGACATGATCTGGTTGGCTTTCTGGGTGTCCCAGTCAGCGGCCTGATAATCGAGAAGTTCGATGTCAGGATAATCCTTCATGGCGTTGAGCAGGCCCTGCTTGCGCTCAATGGCAGGGTTGTTGGAGGCGATGCCGCCAAGACCGACGATGCCGCCCTTACCGCCCATTTTCTTGAACAGGATGCGCGCCGTCTGTTCCGCCGGGCCGAGATCAGACCAGGTCATGTGGGAAACATAGTGGTCACCGAAATCCCATGGATGCAGATCGTCGGTCTTGTTCCAGATTGTAGAGACATAACCCTTGGATGCAGCAACAGCTTCGACGATCGGACGGCAGTTGGGGGCATCGTTCGTATCGATAGCCAGCGCGACATTGCCGTTCTCCTTGGCAAGCAGCGCCTTGACATCGGCGAGTGATTTTTCGCTGGAGCCGTCATTGATCAGATGGACGAGCGCGCTCTTCGGCATACCGAGGCTCTCAACAAAGGCCTCACCTCCTGACACGATTTCGTTCCAGTACGGGTTGGTGCGGTTGCGATAGCTCCAGGCGATCGTCGGATCGCTGAGCGCGGCGCGCGCCGGACCCGATCCCAATACGCCTGCTGCGGCCGCGCCGCCCAGCCCCATCGCAGATGCGAGCAGGAATTTGCGACGATTGATCGTCTCCTCCTCGATGAACTTCTTTATGAACGACATTTCTCTCTCCCTGGAATGGATCAACTCGTCAGATTTCAAAGCCGCCGATGATCAAAAAATGCAACGTTATGGCGGTCGTCAATTTGACGTTAATGCACTAACTAGTTACTTCGTTAATTTGAAACTGTCAACCACTTTACGAGTGAGCGGAGATGCGGAAACGCACCGCATCCACAAAAAACGAGGGATGTCCAACTTGCCTTTTTTAACTAACGGGTTATTTCTATGGAACTTTCTGAACCGGCTGTATTGCTTGATTCGCAAGCGATTGAAATTCCTGAGGCATTGGCAAGAAAGTACGAAAAGCAGCACATGGACGGGGTCCGCGCAAAGTGCTGCACGATAAACCGGATCGCAAACGAAGAAGCGGTGTGTGATGACGACAAACACAAAACCAAGACGCATTCGTGATGCGGATGCCACCCAAAAGAGGATCCTGTCGGCGGCACAAAAGGAGTTCGCCAAAAACGGTCTGGCCGGTGCGCGGGTCGACGTCATCGCGGAGCGCGCCAAAGCCAACAAGCGCATGATCTACCATTACTTTGAAAGCAAGGAGAACCTGTTTCAAAGAGTGCTGGAGGACGCCTATCTGGATATCCGGTCTGCAGAGCAGAAACTCGAACTGGATCACCTTGCGCCGGAAGAGGCTCTTGAGGCGCTGGTCACCTTCACATGGAACTACTATCTGAAAAATCCGGAGTTCCTGACACTGGTCAACAGTGAAAATCTGCACAAGGCAAAGCATCTGAAACGGTCGACCGTTCTGATGGATGTCAGCCGCAAATTCGTCGGCATGGTCGGCGACCTGCTGAGACGTGGTGAAGAAAAAGGCGTTTTCAGAAAGGGAATCGATCCCGTTCAGCTTAACATCACGATCGCGGCGATCGGCTACTATTATCTGACCAACCGCTTCACGGGCTCGATCCTGTTCGAGCGCGACTTCATGGAAAAAGACAATCTCGACACCAGGCTGGCATTCAACATCGATACGGTCATGCGGCTTGTTCGCGCTTAGCTATTAATTCCGGCAGACGGCTAAAGGGCCGCTGCACCGCTGATCGATTTGATTTCCTGAAACGTGCGGATGCCCCAGATGCCGGCTTCCCGTCCGATGCCCGACGCTTTCACGCCGCCAAACGGCGCGCCGGGCGCGCGGCTGGTGCCATTGATCTGGACCATGCCGGCGCGCAGCCGGCGCGATACGCGGTCTGCCTTTGCCGGATCCTCGGTCTGCAGATAGGCGGCGAGCCCATATTCCGTATCGTTTGCCTGCCTGATTGCGTCTTCTTCATCCTCGAACGGGCTGATTGCGAGAACCGGACCGAATATCTCTTCCCTGGCAATTGTCATGTTTGACGCCACACCGGCAAAAACTGTCGGTCTGGCGAAATAGCCTGTCTCGAGCCCTTCCGGCCGTCCGGGACCACCGGCGACAAGTCTCGCTCCTTCATTCAGACCGGTTTGGATATAGGTCTGTACCCGCTCAAATTGGGCATTGCTGACCAGCGGTCCGATATGCGTGCCCGCTGCGTTCGGAAGCCCGACATCGGTGGCACGCGCGGCGTCGGCCGCCAACTCCTCTGCCTGATCGTATATGGTGCGCTCGACCAGCATTCGCGATGCGGCGTTGCAGGACTGTCCGGCATTGCGAAAACAGTGAGCCACACCCTGTGCGATCGCGGTTTCGAGATCGCAGTCTTCAAACAGGATATTCGGGGATTTACCGCCGAGTTCAAGCGCGGTACGGGTGAAATTGCGGGTGGCGGCCGTCGCCACGGCCCTGCCCGCCCGGGTCGAGCCGGTGAACGAGACAATATCAATGTCGGTATTTTTCGCGAGCGCGGCGCCGGTTTCGCCATCACCGATAAGCATGTTGAACACACCATCCGGCACGCCGCTATCAGCCATGCATTGCGCCAGCAAAGTGCTGGTCATCGGCGCAAGTTCGGACGGCTTGAGCACCATCGTGCATCCGGCTGCAAGAGCCGCACCGACTTTCAGCGCCACCTGGTTGAGCGGCCAGTTCCATGGCGTAATAAGAGCTGCAACACCAACCGCTTCATATCGAACCCGATGTTCCGGCTGTTGCTTTGGTTCGGGATGATCAAATTGCGCCCGCTCGGCCGCAGAAAGCGTCGCGGCCAGATGACCAAGCGCGGCTTCGACCTGGTGCTTGCGTGCGAAGTCGATCGGCGCTCCGATCTCGAACGATATCAGCTGGGCAAATTCTTCCCAATACCTCTCGATCTGGTTGATCAGGCTGCGGAGGATGGCAAGCCGGTCGGATAACTCACTGCGGTCCCAGCCATTGTCAAATGCCCGCCGCGCGGCCCTTACAGCATCCGCGACCTCATCGGCGCTCGCCAGTGGCAATCTGCACCGAAGCTGGCCGTCCGCGGGATTTGACAATTCGAGAATGCGCCCGGATTGCGGTCTTATCCACACGCCATCAACGAGATGGCCAACCGTTTCGTTCATCAAAATCGTCATCGGATGATTACACTGTCACGCTTCAATATCGGTTTGCTTGCCCAGCCGTGCCGTTGGCCCGGAATTCGTTCATTTTCGGCGTGCGGACACATTGGCTGCCTTGCCGTTCTACCGTAAATTTGTCAATTGAAAAGAACCACTTTTGACTGATTCAACCAGTCCAATTGGCTGCGCGAACACGATAGGCACCCGAACTTTCGCAACCCTGGCGAACCAGCTCTAATTGACATAATGGTATATTCTCATATCATTTAAATCTGATGATCAGATGAGGTATGGATGGCGCGGCAGGCTGAAGCAGTCAAAGACACGGCGGGGACCGCGAACGGTGCCCACGGCCGGTTAAATCCGTCCGGCCCCGTTCCGCTTTACCACCAGATATTTCTGATCATCCGTAACAAGATCTACGGCGGAGAACTCACCCCTGGAGACCTCGTACCGAGCGAGCAGGATCTGACCTTTGAGTTCGGCATATCGCGCATTACAGCCAAACGCGCCTTGAACGAACTGGCAGACGCCGGCCTTGTTATCCGCGAGCGCGGCCGCGGAACGCGGGTAATCCAGCGCCCGCCTGTCCCCGCCGTGACGTCTTCAATCGAGGGCTGGCTGGAAAACATCTCGCTGATGGGACTGTCGACAGAGGCGGAGGTCCTTGACTTCCATTACGTGCCCGCCGGAGAGGACATTGCAGCCGCGCTTGAGATCGATCCCGGAACTGAGGTCCAAAAGGCTGTGCGCGTGCGTCGCCTCGACGGGCAGCCAATGTCGTATCTGGTGACCTTTGTTCCGCAAGACATCGGAAGCAAATACGATCGCGACGACCTCAATACCAAACCGTTGCTTCATCTTCTTGAGCGTGCGGGTGTCGATGTCGCCTCGGCACGCCAGACTATCTCCGCAACCATTTGCGATTCAGAAGTCGCCGGTGTCCTTGAGAGCCCGGCGGGCGCGCCCCTGATCGAAGTGCGGCGCGTGGTGCGGGACCGCAATGACCGGCCGGTCGAATATATTCGCGTCCTTTATCGGCCGGATCTCTATCATTTCGAAATGTCCATGCGCCGCATAACCGATGAGGGCGATCCGCACTGGACGACGACCGGTTCCGCGCCGGTTACGGATCGACCCGATGACTGAACAGAAGTTGAAGCGCCCTTGCCCGGAGCGCACGTTATGAAAACGACGCTTGCACAAAAGATCATTTCGCGTGCGGCAGGCCGTGAACAGGTCACCCCTGGTGAAGTCGTAACCGTATCCGTCGATCTAGCCATGATCCACGACAGCGGCGGTCCGCGCCGGGTGGAGCCGATCCTGCGGGAACTCGGCGTCGGCCTGTTCGACGCACAAAAGGTCGTCCTGATCTCGGATCATTTTGTGCCCGGCGACACGGAAGAAGGCGCGCAGATCCTGGCGCTGACCCGAGACTGGGCGAAAAAACGCCAGGTCGCATTTTATGACGCGCAGGGCATTTGCCACGTTGTGCTTCCGGAACGGGGTCACCTGCAGTCCGGCATGCTGGTCGTTGGCGGTGACAGTCATTCAACGACAGGCGGCGCCTTCGGCGCTTATATTTTCGGCATCGGCGCGACCGAAATGGCGGGCGTTCTTGCCACCGGCGAGATCTGGCTGACGGTCCCAGGCACAATCCTGATCGAATGGCGAAACCGCCTTTGCGAAGGCGTTACCGCAAAGGACATCATGCTGGCGCTTTGCGGCCGTCTGGGCATGGATGGAGGCCGGTATCAGGCCGTCGAATATACCGGTGAGGCGATTGCCGCGCTCTCCATGCAGGAGCGCATGACGCTCTCCAATATGGCCGCCGAACTTGGAGCCCAGGCCGGTCTCATCGCACCGGACGAAACCACCGCATCCTATATTTCAAAGGCCGGCGGCGATGCCGGCAACTGGCAAGAACTGAAGACGGATGCCGACGCGCCGCTAGAGGCGCATCACGTCTTCGATGCGGCGGAACTGGAACCGCAGGCCGCGGCCCCGCACTCGCCTGCAAACGCCGCGCCGGTTCGTGAGGCCGCCGGTGTCCCGGTCGATGTTGCCTATATCGGCGCCTGCACCGGCGCCAAATATGAAGACCTTAAATATGCGGCATCCATTCTTGAGGGCCGCTCGGTACGGCCTAGCGTTGAGCTGCTCGTCGCGCCGGCTTCAAGGCTTGATCAGGAGCGTGCCGAGCTTGAGGGAATCATGGCCGTATTCGAAGCGGCGGGAGCAAAAATATTGCCCAATGCCTGCGGTATTTGCGCCGGATACGGCACGCACAGGCTTGGCGAGGATGTAACCTGCATTTCGTCCACCGCCCGCAATTTCAAGGGACGAATGGGCGCACCCTCATCCAATGTCTGGCTGGCCTCCCCCTACACCACTGCCGCATCGGCGATTACAGGAGAGATCACCGATCCGCGCGAATTCCTGTCCGACAACAGGAGTGCGTCATGAGCGGTCGGATTTTCCTTTTCGGCGACAATGTCGATACCGACCAGCTTGCCCCGGGCCAATATATGCGGGGCGGCGTCGAAGCGCTTGCCGCGCATTGCCTGGAAGGTCTTCGGCCGGAATTCGCCGCCTCCGTGCAACCGGGGGACATTATCGTCGCCGGCAGGAATTTCGGCGTGGGCTCATCGCGGGAACAGGCGGCCGAAGCCCTGAAACACCTCGGAATACGTGCCGTTGTCGCCAGCTCATTCGCCGGAATATTTTACCGGAATGCGATCAATCTCGGCCTGCCGGTTTTCGTGTGCGAGGATATCTCGGCGCTGAAAGACGGCTCCCATGTGGAACTCGACCTTGAAGCCGGGCGGCTGACCCTGACCGATAGCGCTGTGACGATCGCACTTGAACCGCTGCCGGACAATCTGAAGGTCCTTCTTGCCGATGGTGGTCTGATACCGCATCTGAAAAAGCGCTTCGCAAGGGAGCCGAGCCAATGACGCTGAAGCAACGACTGGCAAAAGACAGGATTCTCGTCGCACCCGGTGTTTATGATGCCCTCACAGCACTGATCGCCGAGCAGGCCGGTGCCGAGAGCGTCTTTCTTTCCGGCGCCGCCATTGCCTATACGCGGTTCGGACGCCCCGACATCGGGCTCGTTTCCATGAGCGAGGTCGCGGATACCATCGCAGCGGTGTGTGACCGGATTTCTATTCCGATCGTTGTCGATGCCGACAATGGCTTCGGCAATGCCCTCAACGTTCAGCGCACCGTACGCGTCTTCGAGCGCATGGGGGCGAATGCCCTGCAACTGGAGGATCAGACGCTGCCCAAACGCTGCGGGCATCTCGACGGTAAAACACTGATATCGAAACAGGAGATGACCGGCAAAATCAAAGCCGCCTGCGATGCGCGCGCCGGCGATGACACGCTGATCATTGCACGGACCGACGCGATCGCTGTTGAAGGATTTGATGTTGCCCTTGAGCGGGCCGAGGACTATGTCGAAGCCGGCGCGGACATGCTTTTCATCGAAGCGCCGCAATCCGTTGAAGAATTCAATCAAATCTCCGCGCATTTCAGCAGGCACGTCCCACTGATGGCCAACATGGTCGAGGGCGGCAAAAGTCCGGTTGTCGACGCGGCAGCCCTTGAGACGATCGGCTTCAGTTTCGTTGTCTTTCCAGGGGGTATCGTACGCGCCATCGCCGCCACCGCACGCGACTACTACAACAATCTCATTGAACAGGGATCGAACGATGCTTTCCGCAGCCGCATGTTCGACTTTGCCGGCCTGAACGGCCTTATCGGCACCGACCGAATGCTCAATGACGGCCGGCGCTACGACAAGGGAGCGCCATGATGGCAATCGATTCCATAACCCTTGCCATCTTGAAGGGCCGACTGGAGCAGATCGCCGATGAAATGGATGCAACGCTCTTCCGCTCCGCCTTCAATCCGATCATTGCTGAAGCCCACGACGCTTCCCACGGCATCTACGACGCGAAAACCGGGGACACCCTGGTCCAAGGCAAGTCCGGCCTTCCAATCTTCGTCGGCGTCATGGCCTTTGCGGTAAAGGCGGTGATCGAAAAAGCAAAGACGCAAGGCGGCATCCACGAAGGCGATGTCTGGATTTTCAATGACCCTTACGACGGAGGCACGCATCTTTCGGACTTCCGGCTCGTCAAACCGATCTTCAGGAACGGAGAGGTATTCTGTTTCCTAGCCTCTGTCGGCCATTGGCACGATGTCGGCGGCAATGTGCCCGGCAACTATAATCCGGCAGCCACCGAAAGCTTCCAGGAAGGCATGCTGATCCCGCCGGTCAAGCTCTATGACAAGGGCGTCTTCCGGCAGGATATTGTCGATATCCTTTCGGCCAACTCCCGCCTGCCGCTGTCACTTTACGGAGACCTCAACGGGCAGATCAATGCGCTTGATCTCGGTGAAAAGCGCATGGCGGCGTTGCTGGATGACTATGGCGATGCGACCGTCGCTGAAAGCCTTGTTGAGCTGAAAGCCCGCGCGGCAGAGATGATGCGCGCCCAGATCAGCGACCTGCCGCAAGGCACCGTTTCGGCGGAAGATTTCCTCGACAATGACGGCATCAGGGACGAGCCGCTGAAGATTGCGCTGGACCTGACAATTGAAGACGACCGCATGGTGATGGATTTTTCGCGGTCATCACCGGCCTGCGCCGGTCCGGTCAATATCTCACGCTCGACAACCATTGCCGCCTGTTATGTGGCGCTGAAGCATATCTTCGAGGACGTGCCGGCCAATGCCGGGGTGCTGGAGCCGGTTGAATTTAGAATAGATGAAGGTTCGCTGCTTGCGGTGACCGCACCCAAACCGGTCGGCGGCTACACGGAAACAATCCTGCGGCTGATCGATGTCGTCTTTCAGGCGGTTGCAAAAATCGCCCCTGAGCCGGCGATGGCCTGCGCTTATGGCACGATCAACGCGCTTTCGCTTGCCGGCCACCGCCGGAGCGGCCAGCGCTGGGTGATGTTTTCCTTCTTCGGCGGCGGGCACGGTGCCCACGGAAACGGCGATGGGCTCAACCATGGCAACGCACCGATTTCTACGGCGACCATTCCGCCGCTGGAAATACTGGAAGCTGCCTATCCGGTGCGGTTTACCCAGTGGGCGCTCAGGCAGGACTCAGGTGGACCCGGCAAATTCCGGGGCGGGCTTGGCGCGGTTTATGAGATCGCGCTGCTGGAAGAGGAAGCAGACGTGTTCCTGTTTGGCGAGCGTGGCAAATTCCCTCCGCAGGGTGTTGTCGGCGGCCATCCCGGCGCGACAACCCGCTTTTCCTACGAGCAGGATGATGGCGAACTCATGCCGCCAATGGTCTCCAAGATGGTCGGTATTCACATCCGCCGGGATCAAAAACTGCGCCTGGAAACGCCGGGCGGCGGCGGATACGGCAATGCCCGGTCCCGCGATCCGGCAAAAGTCGCCGATGATGTCCGGCTGGGTTATGTCAGCGTTGAAAACGCCGAGCGGGATTATGGCGTGGCAATCTCTGCCGATGGAACGGCGGATCTTGACGGTACAGCAAGACTGCGCGCCAGGGAGGCAGGAGAATGAGAAAGCCTGCCTATGTTGTCGGCGTGGATGTCGGCGGAACATTTACCGACGTCTTTGTGCTCGACGAAGCAGCCGGCACGATCACGACGGCGAAAGTTCCCTCGACCCGTGGTGACCAGTCGAAAGGCTTCATCGAGGGCATTACCGCCTGTGTCGAGAACTTTGACGATATCGCCACAGTCGTGCATGGCACAACGGTAGGCACCAACGCGTTGCTAGAAAGAAAAGGCGCACGCACCGGTATCATCACGACTGAGGGTTTCAGGGATGTGCTTGAAATGCGCAGACGCGACCGCCCGACGACCTGGGGGCTGAAAGGCGCTTTCACGCCCGTGGTCGAAAGGCCGGATCGCGTTGAAGTCTGCGAGCGGGTGCTGGCCGACGGCTCCATATTAAAGACGGTCAACGAAGATGACGTGCGCGCAAGGGCAAGGACCCTTGCCGAGAGCGGCTGTGAAGCCATCTGTGTTTTCTTCATCAACGGCTATGCAAACAGCGACAATGAGCGCAGCGCCGTCGAAGCCGTGCGGTCCGTCTGGCCGAACCCTTACGTGACAGCGGCAACCGAAATCCTGCCGGAAATCCGGGAGTTCGAGAGGCTATCCACGGCGACGCTCAATGCCTATCTGCAACCGGTTGTTTCCTCTTATCTTGAACGTCTCGAAGCCGGTCTGAAAAGCCAAGGGTTTGATGGCGATATCCTGATTGTCCAGTCTAATGGCGGCGTCATGGCGGTGGAGACAGCGAAACGCACGCCGGTGCGCACCGCCCTTTCGGGACCGGCCGCAGGCGTTATTGCGGCAACCGAAATTGCCGGCGCTGCGGGTTTTGAAAACATCATTACCTGCGACATGGGCGGAACATCCTTCGATGTTTCGCTGGTTGCCGGGGGAGAGGCGGCGCTGGCGGCACAGACCGCAATCGATTTCGGCATGGTTGTCAGAACACCGATGATCGAGATCACAACCATTGGCGCCGGTGGCGGGTCCATCGCTTCGGTCGATCGCAGCGGCCTGTTGCAGGTAGGCCCGCAATCCGCCGGCTCCGATCCGGGCCCGGTCTGCTACGGCCTTGGCAACACGTCCCCGACGGTGACGGACGCCAATCTGGTGCTTGGCAGGATCAATGCGGCCCGCCCCATTGGCGGCAAGCTGGAGCATCTCGATCTCGGTGCTGCACGTCAGACAATTGCCGACCATATCGGTCAGAAGCTCGGCCTGTCGATCGAGGACGCGGCCGAGGCGGTCCTGAGGGTTGCGAACGCCAAGATGGCCGGCGCAATCCGACTGGTTTCGATCGAGAAAGGACATGACCCGTCAAAATTCGCGGCGATGCCCTTCGGCGGCGGCGGCGCATTGCATGCCGGTGCCCTTATCAAGGATGTGGGTCTCGGCTCGGCGCTCATTCCCAGATTTCCGGGCGTCACCTCGGCCCTTGGCTGCGTCGTCGCCGATATGCGCCACGACCGGGTCCAGACAGTCAATCAGCTCCTTGATCAGCTGGACGCTGCAGATCTTGGCAGCAAGATGAGCGCCGATGCCGATGAAATGGAGGAGCTGCTCAAAAGTGCCGATATCGCATTTTCGGATATCGACCGCATTTTCGAACTGGATATGCTTTATCTCGGCCAGACTCATACCGTTGCCGTTCCTGTCGCATTGACCGCGGGCGCGCTTACCGGGGAAATGATCGCAGATGCGTTTGAGACCGCCTACAGGGCCGCCTATGGCAGGCTGCTCGACGGCATTCCGATGCGTGTGATGAACTACCGGATCGCCGTCGCCGGTCGCCGGCCCGGTCTGGATATGAAGCTGTTTGCGCCAACGGAAGGCAAGCCGGCAGATGCCTGCCGCGCCGAAACACGCTCCGTCTACGCCAATAGCCAGACATGGGCGACACCTGTTTATGAGCGGCTCGACCTTGAGATCGGAACAAAGCTGAAGGGCCCTGCCCTTCTGGAGCAGCCCGATACAACCATTTTTGTCGATCCCGGTCTGACCGCAACGGTCGACCGTTTTGGCAATCTCATCATCCGCGAGGAGGACTGATCCGTGGCAAATATGCCCCTCAACCCCACGTCAACCGGGCTTTTGATCGTTGATCTGCAGAATGATTTTTTGCATCCGGACGGTGCCTATGGCCGCGCAGACCAGACTAGCGCAGCGATTTCCGCGCTGCCCGACCGGATCAAGCCGCTGGCGGACAGGATAAGAGAAAAAGACGGCTGGATCATATCGACCCAGTTCACGCTTGTTCCGGGCAAGGGCGGCGAACCATTTATTTCGCCGCACCTGAAAACACTGCGGCCGTTTTTAAAAAAAGGGGATTTTCAGCCGGGCGCCTGGGGCCATCAACTCCATGAGGCGCTGCAGCCGGCGGACCTTTCGATTTCAAAGTTCGCATTTTCGGCTTTCTATCAGACGCATCTTGAGTGGGCGCTGCGCAAAGCCGGTGTCGACACGCTTATCGTCGGCGGGATCGTGACCAATGGCGGCGTGGCATCGACCGTCAGAGACGCCCATGTGCGCGACATCCGCACGATTGTTCTGTCGGACGGCTGCGCCGCATTCTCGCAGGAGGTCCATGACCGCGCGATCGGCGATCTTTCCACCGTTTCGGAAATCGCGACCTGTGCCGAGGCGCTGGAGATGCTTTGAAGAACAGTGCGGTAGCAACCGCGGCGGACCGGCCCAGCCAGCCTACAGCGCCATATGCCGGTTGACGTCCTTGTAGAGCAGATAGCGGAATTTGCCGGGACCACCGGCGTAGCAGGCCTGCGGGCAGAAGGCCCTCAGCCACATGAAATCACCCGCCTCGACTTCCACCCAATCCTGGTTCAGCCGATAGACAGCCTTTCCCTCGAGCACGTATAGGCCGTGCTCCATGACGTGGGTTTCGGCAAAGGGAATGACCGCACCGGGCTCGAAGGTGACGACGGTCACGTGCATATCGTGGCGCAGGTCCGCAGGATCGACAAAACGCGTTGTCGCCCACTTGCCGTCCGTATCCGGCATCGGCGACGGTTCAATGTTGTGTTCGTTGGCAATGACCACGTCCGGAACACCCAGTCCCTCGACAAACTCATAGGCCTTCCGCACCCAGTGGAAACGGACCGGCGACTGGGCATCATTCATAACCGTCCAGTCAGCCGCCGGAGGAATGTAGGCATAACCCCCGGGCTCCAACTTGTGCTCGCTGCCATTGACGGTCAGCGTCAACTCACCGTCAACGACGAACAACACCGCCTCGGCACCCTCATCGGTCTCAGGCTGCTCGCTGCCGCCTCCGGGCTCCACTTCGACTATGTACTGGGAGAATGTTTCGGCAAATCCGGACAGGGGGCGGGCCAGCACCCATGCACGGGTTTTGGTCCAGAACGGCAAGTAGCTGACGACGATGTCGCGCATGACACCCTTGGGAATGACCGCATAGGCGTCTGTGAACACAGCGCGATCGGTCATCAACTGGGTCTGCGGAGGCAACCCGCCCTCAGGGACATGATAGGAATTCTGACGCGGCCGGGGTCGTGTGCTTTCGTTCGTCATCTGGACAAATCCTTCATGGGCGAGGCATCGTCCCAACCGTAAAAACGGGTAAACCCGGATTCAGGAAGGTTATTGTCCACTTTGATAACGTAAAACGGGCGCCGGATTTTCAAAGAATTTCTGAATAACTTTGGAGCTGATCAGAGGTTATAGCGTAACGCATTGTTTCTGCTGCAAGAATTGCAAACATGTTTATCCGGCTGCAATACTTGCCAAAAGGAGAGCCGGCCGCGAACGGCCGGCCCGGATTCAGGAAAAGTCCAAAGACACTCAGTATCTGTCTATGGCATCTCTTGCGGCATCGCCCGATGCGTCCGCCTCGGTTTCGTGCCGGATTTCCGTCGCTTCCTGGCGCAACTGTAACCAGTGCCACCAGATCCAGAACGCCAAACCGATGATGAACATCGGGAATTCAAACCCCTGAAACGGATAGACCGCGGCGGTTTGTGCCAGATCAACGGCCCAGTCACTCAATCCATTCGTGGACATGATCATTCTCCTTTCTGTTCACCTGCTTATTTCACAAGCGCTTTTTCAGCCGAGATGACATCTGACATCGCAGCCTGGTATTCCTGCTCGGATTCGAAATCGAGGCCCTCGAGTTCGACTTTTTCCGGCACTCTCAAAAGCCCCAGGCCGTTCAGGACCTTCGAACCGATCCAGGCCGGCACGAAGCCGAGAACAAAGAACATGATGATGGCTCCGGCGAACTGACCAAGCGGATTGATCGTGGCGTAGCCTTCATACGGCGAGGACGGCTGTCCCCAAAGCACAAAGCCTGCAATCACGAGCCCGATGAAACCGGCATAGCCATGCACGGCAACCGCGCCGACAGCATCATCGATCTTGAATTTGCGCTCAACCCAGTAGTGGAGTTTGTAAGCGGCCCAAGCGCCGATTGCGGCGATGATCATAGCCTGAATCGGATGATAGAGATCGTTACCCGCCGATGCAGTAATGATACCCGCCAGTCCGCCGGAATAGGTCCAGAACGGATCGCCCTTGGAGACGACATAGGCCATCATCAGTCCACCCGAAAGCGACATCAGGAAGTTGAAGGTGATGGCTGAGAGCGTGGTCGGCGCCAGATAGATATTGGTCGCGGTCCAGGTCTCACCGGTGATTTGTCCGCCAATGGCTTCCGGCGAAATGATCGGCACGTTGCAAGCGGCATAAAAACCCCAGAAACCCGTATAGATGAGGAAAAGGCCGAGGGTTACAAGCCATTTGTTGTGTGGCGGAATATCGCGCGGTGTGCCGTCGGCCGCAAACTTGCCGAGCCGAGGCCCTAGGACCACCAGCACACCAAGTGCAAATCCGCCGGCGATGGCATGGATGACGCCGGATGCATAGGCATCATGATAGCCCAGCAGCTTCACCATCCAGCCGTCCCAGTGCCAGCCCCAGGACGCGTCGATAATCCAGGTGAACGAACCTATCAGTATCGCCAGCAGCCAGAAAGCTCCCGAGCGAATGCGCTCGATCACCGATCCCGATACGATGGATGCCGCAGTCCATGAGAACAACAGGAACGCGGCCCAGAATACACCGTTGATATGATCCGACAGATTGGTGCCCATGGCCGGATCCCAGGGTCTGGCCCCGGTTGCCGCATCAAAGTTGATGCCGCCATTGATGAACGGCCCGTTTGGAAACGCGAAATAGATCCACCAGCCAAAGAAAAAGAATGTGATGGTCACCAGCGGGATCAGCATGGTGTTTTTCATCAGCGTATGCAGATGGTTGCGCCGGCGGCTTGCCGCCACCTCGTATAAACAGAATCCAACATGGATCAGAAACATAAAGACAACGGTCACCCAGTAGTAAAACTCGGTAAATATCGTGGTCAGGGCGTCCAGATTGTTCCCCATGGAGCCTCCCTCCCCTTTTTTTCAATTAACGTTCAAAGCCCAGCTAATCCGAAAAAGACTACCAATTACGAGGCGAAATTTCAACCCTAGTGAAAAATATTTTCCTTAGGAGAAATTTCCTGTAGGCCCTCATATGCACGCAAAGGCCACTGCGAAAGCTGGCCAATGCCCCACGTACTCCCGGGTGGGTGTTGCGGCAGGTCCCCTTATTAGCCGCCGCATTATAACCAAAACAAAACCAATCACTAACGTTTTTTAGCCAAACTTGTACCATTTCTATACCAAAATGGGCATTTGGAGCAGTTTTTTCAGTAAATTTTTGCGACAGATCAACAGCTTCGGGAATCCAACAGGGCTGTGGCTAAGATTGGTCCGACCCGTCAGCGGGTGTTCGTCAGTGTTCGGAGACAGTCGGACATAAGATTCACACCAGCGGGCCGCTTCGGCCGACCGTTAGCCGGCTGACAAAAACGCCGATCTTCGGCAGGCAAAAGCGCCAACCCGATCATGCCGTGACCGGCAAATCAGCATCCGACGCCGGGAGGCTTATCCGTAATTGCCCTTCACCCGCTCCTTTGTCGGATCGAAGTGCGGAAAGGCGCAGACTTTGGCTTTCAGCCGCTTTTGCAGGCCGTCGAGCTGACCGACCTCGATTTCGGTACCGGGTTCGCCATGAGTCACATCCACACGCGCCAGTGCAATCACTTTGCCGAGGATGGGCGACTTCATGGCCGATGTGACCTCTCCAACCTGAGCCTTGCCGACCCGGATACAGTCGCCGGTCGACGGCACGGTTCCACCCTCTATTTCAAGCCCGACGAGCTTGCGTTGAGGATGCGCCTTGCGTTCTTCTATTGCAGCTCTGCCGATAAAATCATCTTCCTGGGTTTTAAGCGGCACGGTAAATCCGATACCGGCCTCGAAGGGATTTGTCTGGTCGCAGAATTCCATTCCGGCGAACACCAGGCCGGCCTCGATCCTCAGCATATCCAGCGCTGCCAGACCAAGCGGAACCATCCCCATCGGTTCACCCGCTTCCCAGATCGCATCAAAAACCGTCTCGGCATCTTTAGGATGACAGAAAACCTCATATCCCAGCTCGCCCGAATATCCGGTCCGGCTGATGACGACGGCGGCGCCGTGGAAATCACCGACACGCGCAATCGTGAACCGAAACCACGGCAATTCTTCCACCGTCGGCTGGGTTGGGGCAGTCCAAAAGACCTTTCTTAATATGTCGCGCGAGAGCGGCCCCTGCACGGCCACATTGTGGAGCTGATCCGTCGATGAGCGGACCCACGCGTCAAGGCCTCGTTCCTGAGCCTGCTTGCGCAGCCATATCCCGCTGTCGTCATTGCCTCCGATCCAGCGAAAATTGGTCTCGCCAAGCCGGAACACAGTGCCGTCGTCGATCATGCCGCC
This sequence comes from Hoeflea sp. TYP-13, assembly GCF_040932035.1. NCBI lineage: Bacteria > Pseudomonadati > Pseudomonadota > Alphaproteobacteria > Hyphomicrobiales > Rhizobiaceae > Hoeflea > Hoeflea sp. TYP-13. Next base: position 1,021,549 of record NZ_JBFRBB010000001.1, on the reverse strand, counting down.
GTGTTCGTAGCACATGGCGGTGTAAACAACCTGACCGACAGAGAGTTTCTTCATGTTGCGCGTGACGCAAAGCTGCATCAGTTCCTCGGCATCCGGACCCGTCACCTCATATTTGCGCAGTGGCGACAGATCCATGATTGCCGCCTTTTCACGGCACGCCCAATATTCGGCGATTGCGCCGTGATTGGTCATCTGATTGGCAAGCCAGTAGCCGTTATATTCGGCGAAATCGCGTGTGTGCCGCGCAAAGCAATCATGAAATGCGGTTTTTCTGGTTTCTTCCACATCTGCCTCCGCAGTTTTACGCCAGCCAATCGAACGCTGGAAATCCTCAGTTTCGCCATAGACCCGCACCTGGATATCGGTCGGGTTCCAGCCATTGGCCGGATCGACATCGCAGGGGCACGCGCTCGAGACGCAAACAAGATCCGTCAGTGCACGAAGCAGCACATAGTCGCCCGGACGCGACCAGGGATCGTCCATGCCGATGGCGTTGGCGTCATCGAGCATGGTGTTGAAAAAGAAGTTGATCGCCGGCCAGCCGCCACGCGGGCGAACGTCAAACCGTGACAGTTCGCGGTTCATGTTGTCCGAACAATTGACGTGGCCGGGGTAGCCGAGATCTTCATAATACCGCGCGGTGCAGGCAAGACCGAACGTGTCGTGGCGCCCGCATGTGTCCTGCACGATCTCGACCAGCGGCTCGTGGTCGACACTGAAATATTTGGAGAATATTCCGGGCGCGGGATAGAGTGATCCCATCAGCGAGCGGGTCGTTGTCGGGTCTATTTCGCGTTCCAGCCCCTGATCAAGGGCACGCGCGGAAAATGCCTGGAAGTCGGAACACTCCCTGCCCTGTATATCGACGATCTGGATAAACTGTCCGGCCCGGACTTCGTAGGCGGTGGCATTGCCGGGCTGGATATTGGTGTCGAGCAGGCTGTCAGCCAGCGGATCCGGCGGCTTGCGCCCGCCCTTGCCTTCGCCGGGTCTTTCCCGTCGGATGTAAAGGATAATTTCGGTTGCCGTATCCTGCTCCTCGGGCAGCATCGGCCGCGCAGGCGCGCAGGCTATCAACAGGCCGTCGCAGGCGGCATGGAAGGTCTCCATGTCACCGGCCCTGGAACCTTCTTCAAACAACCGGACCGCATCGGCCCGTCCGATGTCAAATCCTGCTGCATCGAGTGCCCTTGCAACCTTTTGTCCGGATGCGTCGGATACGAGGGCAGCCTTCAACCCGGAAGCCTCACCGCCGCCACGGGCTCCGATCATGGCTGCATCCGATGTTCCATCGGGCGCAAAAAAAACCAATTCAGCCGGCTGCAGCCCCTCCCGGTCAAGGACGGAGAACTCGTCTCCCTTTTCGAGACGGACGGCCCTTGAGCCGCCGCCCGGAATCGGGTGCCGTTCAACGCCATGTGGCAAAACGGGCAGGCCAGGCGTAATGACGCCAGCCCGCTCATATGGAGTTTCAAGCAGCGGTTTCACACCCATCAGTCCAGTCCCAATGCCGCTTTGCGGACGGCAACCCAGCGCCTGATCACATGGTCGAACGCGAGTGCCATCACCGAAACGCAGGTCCCCAGAACGAAGTTCTTGCCAAGCTCATTGCCCGCAAGTGTCCGTTGCAGTTCCTGCCCAAGATCCTGCGTGCCGATGAAGGCCGCGATGATCACCATGAAAAACGCAAACATGATTGCCTGGTTGAACCCGACAGCCATTGTCGGCAACGCCAGCGGCAACTGCACGTGCAGAAGCTTTTGCCTGCGCGTTGATCCCGCCATGTCCGCGGCTTCGGTTAATTCAACCGGGACCCCGCGAAGCCCCTCGATCGTGTAGCGGGCCAGCGGAACCATGGCGAAGATCAGAATGGAAAAGATCACCGCCACGTCATTGACGCCAAAAAGCATGATGGCGGGAATCAGGTAGATGAAGCTCGGAAAGGTCTGCGCGGTGTCACATGCGAGCAAAATTCTGCCTGACCACTTTTCGCTCCGGCTGGCGAATATTCCGAGCGGAATTCCCAGAAGGGTTGCCAGTATGACTGCGGAGATGACCGTATAAAGAGTGATCATGGAACGATCCCACCAGCCGCTTAAAGCCACAATTCCAAAGAAGCAGGCAATCACAAGCGCCGACCGCAGCCCACCGATATAATAGGCAGCGGCGGAAAACAGCAGGATGACCGATGAGGTCGGAAGCCACAGGATGGAGTCACGGAACGGGATCAGAATCTTGGTGTTGAGAAACCATCTTAACCACTGGGTGGTTGCCTGAATCGCATCGACGTCCAGGACCCACTTGATCGCGTAGTCGATCTCCTTGCCCATGGACAAATCCTGCCTGCGGCCGACCTCATGAAAATAGGGAACCACCCAGGCAAGCAAGGCAAGCAGCACAAAAGCAGCAATGCCCGCAAGAAGGAAAAAGTGTCTTTGCGACCAGGGTGTGCCTTTTTCGAAATGAACGGGTTGCTTGACGATCCAGGCTTTTGAAAGCCGGTCAAGCATGACCGCGATCAGCACAATCGTGACCCCGATCTCGAATGACCGCCCCAGCTTGAAAGATCCCATCATGGCCAGCAGTTTGGCGCCAAGCCCGGGCATGCCGATAAAGGCCGTCAGAACCACCATCGCAAGACAAAGCATGATGACCTGGTTCACGCCCACCAGGATTTCGGTCCTCGCTGCGGGCAAATAGACATGACGAAGCATCTGCCAGCGTGTTGAGCCGCTCATTTGGCCCGCCTCCACGACATCCGGCGATACCTTTTTCAGCCCAAGCGTCGTCATCAGGATCATCGGTGGGATTGCAAAAATGATTGTTGCTACAGCGGCCGCCGTGGGGCCCACCTTGAAGAAAATCACAGCCGGAAGCAGATAGGTGAAGAACGGCAGTGTCTGCAGTACAGCCAACACCGGGCGCAGGGCGGTTTCAACCGGCCTGTGTTTCCAGGCCAGGATACCAAGCCCGACGCCGATGGCCACCGCGATCGGAGCTGCGACGACAATGACCGACATGGTCTCCATTGCCAGCTTCCACTGGCCGATCACCGCCGTCCAGACCCATGTGCCGCCGGCAATGATTGCCAGCCGTTTCCCACCGAGCCAATAGCCCAAAACTGCGGATACACCAGCAACACTTGCCCATGAAATTGGTCCGAGATACGGCCAGCGGTGCTTGCCGTAGAGAATGTTGGCCGTTGCGTCGAGGACAAATTCCAGACCGGCAGTGATTGTGCGGGTGACATATATGAGGCCAAGATCCTCACGCACAAAATCGAACAGGGCCTGCAGCCATTGCGCCCACGGCAAAATCATCCAATCTGGAAGCCTGATTAGCAGATCGGGTAAAATCGGCTTCGCAACTGCAAGAACAACCGCAATTGCAAATAGGACAGTAGCGACGCGCACATTCGACAAACTGTCGACCCGGGCTGGCATTTGTGTTGCGATTACCGTCATCAGCTATCTCAACAAAATGTCCAATGCCTCGATCCGGTCAAGGCTTCCAATGATCGTTCCGCTATCGGCTGCGACTGGAATCTGGTCCCGTGTATCGTCAACCAGCAACCGGGCAAGGTCCTGAATCGTTTTGCCCGAGGAAACCGGCGTACCCGTTGCGGGCTGACCGTTCAGGGGCCTGGCAATCGCCCCGGCGTGAACAACGCGCGCCTTGTCGATGTCCTCTGTGAATTTGGCGACATACTCGGTCGCCGGATTGAGTACGATCTGGTCCGGCGTATCGCATTGTTCAACAGCGCCGTCTTTCATGATGGCGATGCGATCGGCCAGTCTGAGCGCCTCGTCGAAATCATGCGTGATAAAAACAATTGTCTTGCCGAGCATTTCCTGCAGGCGAAGAAATTCATCCTGCATTTCACGGCGGATCAGCGGATCCAATGCGGAAAACGGTTCGTCGAGAAACCAGATGTCGGGCTCAATTGCCAACGAACGGGCAATTCCGACACGCTGCTGCTGCCCGCCGGACAACTCGCGTGGAAAATACTCTTCTCTTCCGGACAGGCCGACGAGATCAATGACCTCCAATGCCCGCTGCCGGCGCTCATGTTTGTCCTGGCCGCGCATTTCCAGTGGAAAGGCGACATTCTCCAGTACAGTGCGATGCGGCAACAGGCCGAAACTCTGAAAAACCATCCCCATTTTGCGTCGCCGAAGCTCGATGAGCTCCTTTTCGCTGAGCGAGCCCAGGTCCTGGCCATCGACGATTATGCTGCCGGCGGTGATGTCATGCAGTCGTGAAAGGCAACGTACAAGCGTGGATTTTCCCGATCCGGACAAACCCATGATGACGAGCATTTCGCCCTTTGCCACATCCACCGAAACGTCGCGTACACCGGCTATATATCCCTGTGCACGCATGTCCTCAAAGGACATGTCCGCAGTTATGTTCGCGTAGAATTGCTCCGGATCCGATCCAAATATTTTCCAGGCATTGCGGCAGGAGATTACCGGTTGAGAATCAGTCATTTGCGGTCCCAGGTTTTGGGCACCCCGAACAAGCCGGGATGCCCGTTCATACCGAAACAAAAGTATGCAGCTAATTTGCCACGAATGACAGACTAACCCGGGCAGGCCTCCACCCAGGGTTTCCAGACACCCTCATTGTCGGCGAGCCAGTTTTCGGCCGCCTCCTCGGGCTCCTGTTCATCCACATCGACCAATTTGGCCATTTGCGCAATTTGCGGATTGGTGAAGCTGACCTTGGTAAGAACGCAATAAGCCCGGGGCCACTTGTCCTTCATGCCGTCCCAGGCTGCTTTTTTCAGATAGCCCTTTGCCGGGTTGCCGCAGTCGTAGAGCGCTTCCTTGTTGGGGCCCTTTGTCGGGTCCTTGTCACAACCGTCTTCCCATTCCGGAAACTCAACAAATTCACCCGGCCACACGGCTTCAGCAAAATTGGGTGTCCAGTTGAAAACCAGAACCGGCTTCTTGTCCTTTTCGGCAGCGCCGATTTCCGCCCATAGTGCGGCGGCTGATCCGGCATTGATCACGGTAAAGTCCAAGCCGAGTGCTTCTGCCCTTTCCTTGCCGTGCTTAAGCCAGTCCACCGGGCCATCCAGATAACGGCCCTTGTCACCGGTTTCCGGCGTTGCGAACAGGGCGGCACATTCGTTCAGTGCTTCCCAGGACGGCAGTCCCGGACAGGATTCCTTGGTCCACATCGGATACCACCAGTCCTCCCGGGTCACGGCATCGTGGTCGCCCGCATCATGCAGACCGCCCTTTTCGAGTGCCTCACGGAATGACTTGCCGAAGGCCCCTTCCCAGACCTCCAGTTCCAGATGGACGTCACCAAGACGAACCGATTCATAAACGGCCTGGCTGTCCGTCGTTACATATTCAACATTGTCGCCGATGGACTCCAGAATCTGACCGACCGCATTGCTCATGACGATCTGGCTCGACCAGTTATGGATTGGAATAATGATTGGATCCTTGCTGTCTTCCGCAAAAACCGGCGCAGCTATCACAAGGGCCGTGCCAAGGCTGGTAGCGCCCAGCAGGTGCTTGAATTTACTCATTTTTCATCCTCCCGATTGATGAGATTTACCTGTTCAAATTGCCTGCACACGTCTGTTGGATTCTTTTTATTCGGCATACAGGCCAACTAAAAAATCTGTCGTTCTATCCTCCGTATGTTGCGCCTCGGAAAATCAATCCCGGGGACACGATTGTCGGCTAATTGCCATTATTCCGCTGCGTTGCCTCATCGGCTGTGCAACGGTCCCAATCCGGTTTGAAAGCGAGCACCACCGATTGCGGGTGCAAATGCGGGTTGAACTGAAAATTGTGCCACCACGTTGCCTGATGCTGCCAATGGTCCGGCGCCAGGCGACTGACGGTGCACGCAAGATCAAAATGCTGACCATAGGCGTCAAAGAGCAAATTGCAGGTTCCTGCGTCTTCAATGCTCCTTGCACCGGCCGAATTCGGAGAGAACACCGCGGTCAGTACATCCGAGAACTCGTTGGCCTTTTGAAAATAGGTTTCGGAAAAATACTGAAGAGCCTTTTCGCGGCGTTGCGCGGGATCGTTTGTGCGCCGGGCAATGTGCATCAGTTCGGGCGTTTTCGAGTACTGCGCCCGTTTGGAAAGGACGGTGACGATCTGACCCATGGGCGCATCCTCGCCGGGCAGCAGGACCGCCGGCATGACGCCGTCGTCCGGCTGCCCGGACTTTCCGCGCATGGCCATCTGGCGCACGCGGCACTGCCAGCGTAAAAACCGGCTTTTTTCGGGGTGCGGCGCATGCATAAGGTCATCCAGTTGTGCCAGTGAATTCACGCGACATCCCTCCCGTGTCCCTTGGACAGAGCAAAGTGCTGGTCATTGAACAGGCTCGGAATGCGCTGGCGGGTTTCGGCAACCTGACCGAGATCGATCGTTGCGTGCACGATGCCCTGCAGGTCGCCGCCGTCGGCCAGAACCTCCCCCCAGGGATCGATAATCAGCGAGTGTCCGTAGCTCTCACCGCCACCTTCCACGGGCCCAACCGCGCAGGGCGCAACGACAAACGCTCCGTTTTCTATTGCGCGCGCCCGGTTGAGAATATGCCAGTGCGCTTCGCCGGTAACCTTGGTGAAGGCTGCAGGTACAAGCAGAATTTCAGCACCGGCCTGCGCCAGCTCCCGGTACAGGCCCGGAAACCGCAAATCGTAGCAAATGGTGTGCGCCAGAACGCCGAATGGCGTTTCCACCAGAACCGCCTGCCTGCCGCCCGACACCAAAGCACTTTCGCGATAGGATTCCGTTTCCGACAGATCGATGTCAAAGAGATGAATCTTGTCGTACCGGCTCCGTATGGCGCCATCATCGTCAATGACGAAGCCACGATTGTAAATCTTGCCCGCAGGTCCGGTCACCGCAAGCGAACCGATGACCACCCAGACCCCCTGACTGCGGGCAAAATCGCGCAGTCCGGCGAGCACCGGGTGGGTATTTTCGGCCGTCGCAGGTGGCGCGAATGCCGCGCCTTCGGTGCGCAGTCCGCCGCAATACTCAGGAAGGACAATCAACTGTGCCCCGACACTGACCGCCGTCTCGGCCAGCATCCACGCTTCGGCCAGCGCGGAATCGAAATCCGGTTGGGGCCGTGTTTGCAGGCAGGCTATGTTGACAGGCCTGTTCATTGTTTCAAAACTTTTTGTACGCCTTTCTGAGATTGACGAGCGGATGACGGTCGGACATCTGATATTTGAGCAGCAACTCGCGGGCGATCATGTCCCGGTCCTGCTGATTGTCCGGCAGCTCGATGGTGTCGGGCACCCGTACCCAGCCATTGATATTTCGGTCGAACACGGCGGCATTGCCGTCCTCGTAACCCATATGAATATCTTCCAGCCAGTTCAGATCATCCCAGCCCATGACCTCCATATACTCCTTCAGGAAGGGGGTCAGCCGCTCGTAATCCGGAACAAGATTGACGTCATACCGGTAGCCGATGTGCTGCCCGATTTCCTTTTCGCGTTCACTCTCCAGCCCGGCGGAGTCCTCCAGAAACTGATTGACGTCCTTGATGTCGGAGCCGCGATATTGTGTGCCAGCCATTCGCACTTCTCCCTAGAGATGGTGATAATCTTCGACGCCAACCGTGTAGTTGGTGCCCGCAAGCGGAACGCCTGCCATCGCCGAGGCTTCCATGGTCAGGGCCGCCAGGTCTTCAGGTTCAAGCGAGTGGACATTGGTCTTGCCGCAGGCGCGTGCAAAAAGTTGAGCCTCGATGGTCAGCGTGTGCAGGAAGTTGTAGACCCGCTCGGCTGCCTCGTCCGGATCAAGGCGGGCGCGTAGCGCCGGATCCTGTGTCGCCACGCCCACCGGACAACGGCCTGTGTGGCAGTGGTAGCAATTGCCGGCCTCAACACCCATTTCCTCTTCAAAGTCTGCTTCGGGAATATCCTTGTTGCAGTTGAGCGCCATCATTGCCGAGTGACCGATGGCAATGGCATCCGCCCCGAGCGCAATGGCTTTCGCGACATCGGCGCCGTTTCGGATACCGCCAGCATAGATCAGCGTGATGTCGTCGGTCTTGCCAAGGTCATCAATGGCCTTGCGGGCCTGTCGGATTGCTGCAATCCCCGGCACGCCGGTGTCTTCGGTGGCCAGATGCGGCCCGGCGCCCGTTCCGCCTTCCATGCCGTCAATGTAGATGGAGTCCGGATCACATTTGACCGCCATGCGCACATCGTCATAGACGCGCGCTGCGCCCAGTTTCAGCTGGATCGGGATCTGCCAGTCCGTCGCCTCCCTGATCTCCTGGATTTTCAAGGCAAGATCGTCCGGCCCGAGCCAGTCGGGATGACGTGCGGGCGAGCGCTGGTCGATACCGGCCGGCAGGGAACGCATCTCCGCCACCTGGTCCGTAACCTTCTGACCCATCAGGTGGCCGCCGAGACCGACCTTACAGCCCTGCCCGATGAAGAATTCAACGCCGTCCGCCAGCATGAGGTGATGCGGATTGAAGCCGTAGCGCGACTGAATGCACTGATAAAGCCACTTGGTCGAATAGCGACGCTCGTCCGGGATCATGCCGCCCTCGCCGGAGCAGGTTGCAGTGCCGGCCATTGTCGCTCCGCGCGCCAAGGCCGTCTTGGCCTCGTAGGACAGGGCGCCGAAACTCATGCCGGTGATGTAGACGGGAATGTCCAGATCAAGCGGCCGTTTTGCACGCGGTCCGATAACGGTTCTGGTTTCGCATTTCTCGCGATAACCCTCGATCACAAACCGCGTTAGCGTTCCCGGCAGGAACGTCAGGTCGTCCCAATGGGGGATTTTCTTGAACAGTGAAAATCCGCGCATGCGATAACGCCCGAGTTCGGACTTGATGTGAATATCGTCAATGACATGCGGTGGAAAGACGAAGGAGTTTCCAAGCCGATAGACGTCACGGTCAAGCGGTTTTTTGCGTATCTGATCCATTATTCGCAGTCCTTTCCGTGACTTAGAGAATGAGTTTCTTTTCGGTTGGTTCGAGATTGTCGTAGTTCCAGAGCTGTTTTCCGGCGACAACCTTGGTGAAATGCTCGACGCCGTTGTCCGGCATGAGCTCGTATTGCGTCAGCTTGCGCGTCAACCATTTGCGATCGAGATCTGTTAGATCGACCTTGATGGCATCGACACCCAGCGACTTAATTTCGCCGCCGACATAAATCGTTCCGTCATACATGGAATCGCCGAGGTTCTTGCCCGCATTGCCGCACACAATCATACGGCCGCGCTGCATCATGAAACCTGAGAGCGCACCAGTATCGCCACCGACAATGATGGTGCCGCCCTTTTGGTCAATGCCGGTACGCGAGCCGACAGATCCGCGGCAGACAAGATCGCCGCCACGTATCGCCGCGCCGAATGTCGAACCCGCATTCTTTTCCACGAGCACAGTGCCGGCCATCATGTTTTCACCGCATGACCAGCCGACACGGCCGTTGATGCGCACATTGGGCCCGTCGATGAGACCGACGGCGAAATAACCGAGCGAACCTTCGAAAATCAGGTTCAGGCGGCTGAGGACTCCAACGCCCAGCGAGTGTTTTCCGCGCGGATTCTTGACAACGATCGTGCCGTAGCCCTCATCCATCAGCGCCCGCATCCTGTCGTTCACTTCGGTCGTGGTCAGATCGTCGGTATCGATTTCGATACGCTTGTTGTAGTCGACCTCCGGCGCCCACGGATAGGTGAACCGGGCCTCCGCGTCAGGGTCGAATTCGACAAAGAGCGAACGTCCCGTCAGTTGTTCGGTGGTCATGCCGAGCGCATCGGCGCGCTCCTCCTGGGTCATGCCCTGAAGTTCAGTGTCCGTTACGCCTGCCATACCCGAACCTCCTCGTCATACGGATCGTAAGTGTCAATTTCCTGTGGAAGAATGGCGCGGATCGCGACCTCCTCGGAGGCCATTGCGATCAGGTCGTCGCTCTCGTAGAGAACAAGCGGCTTGGCCGCCATCGTATCCTTGGCCATGCCGAGCTGGTCTTTCGTTGCAACCAGATAAGTAAAGACCCCGTCGATTTCCTCGATCGAACGCCGCAGGCTGTCATCAAGGCTGACGCCATTGGCGAGATTGTGCGCCGTGTAGACGGCCAACAGTTCGGAGTCGCAGTTCGACATGAACCGGTGGCCCTTGCGCTCCATCTGTCTGCGCATAAGCCAGTAGTTGGTGATCTGACCGTTATGCACCACCGAAACATCGTTGTACGGGAATGCCCAATAGGGGTGCGCCGAGCGGATATCGACATCCGACTCCGTCGCCATGCGGGTGTGACCGATAGCATGCGTTCCGTTGAAATCATTCAGCTGGTAGGTTTCGGCAACCTCGCCGGCATCGCCAAGGTCCTTGATAAGCTCAAGGCCGTTGCCGAAGGAAAGGATTTCAACCCCGTCGATCTCCTCAATATTAGCGGCCATCGCCGCCGTGTCGCCGTCATGGCTCATGACATAACGCAGTGCATAAGGCGTTGCCTCGTCCTTCTGCTTGACGTTGGCTCCGTGCGCGTCGAGTCTTTTTTCCAACTCTGCGATGCGTCCGGATATAACGTCCATGATGCCATGCCCACGCTCGATATCCTCGCGTTCGGCCACCTTCACCCGCATAACGTAGTCGCCTGGATTTGGCGGGCCGTAGACCGCAAATCCGGTTGAATCCGGTCCACGGTGCTTAAGGGCCTGCAGCATCGAGGTCATTTCCAGACCAACATTCGAACTGCCACTTCGGTGGATAAGTCCTGCAATCCCACACATGGAATGCGATCCTCCAATATTAACGTGTTTGTCTGATTGACGGCGTCCGTTGCGACGCCGCGCTGTTTTTCCTTAAGGCAGGCATTCCATGTAGGTGTCCTGATCCCATTCGGTGACCGTGTGCATGAAACGCTCCCACTCGTCCCACTTGTATTCGTGGTACAGACGGTACATTTCACCAGGCAGACCCCGCTGAACGACCTCGTCCGCGGCCAGAGCCTCCAACGCCTCGCCAAGCGACATCGGCAGCTTTTTGACATCCTTGCCGGCCTCGATGGCTTCGTAGATGTTGCGTTCTTCCGGTTCGCCCGGGTCGAGACTGTTGTCGATCCCGTCATCGGCGGCCGCCAGGATTGCAGCGCCCATCAGATACGGGTTGACCATGGAATCAACGGAACGGTACTCAAACCGGCCCGGTGCAGAGACGCGCAGACCCGTGGTCCGGTTCTGGAAACCCCAGTCGGCAAAAACCGGTGCCCAGAATCCGGTGTCCCAGAGACGCCGATATGAGTTCACCGTGGACGAGCCGATGGCCGTGAGGGCCCGAAGATGGTGGACAATGCCACCAATGGCCGCGAGTCCGGCCTTGCCCGGCATCTGAACGTCGTCGCCGTCCGGCATGAAGGTGTTCGTGCCGCCCGAGACATACATGTAGTTTTCACTCATGCCCGGCAGGTTTTCAGGATCATTTCCGGTCGGACGCAGATGGTCCTCACCGCCGCGCCACAGCGACATATTGTGGTGGCAGCCGGAGGCGGAAACACCCATGAACGGTTTGGTCATGAAACAGGCGATCAGGTTGAACTCGCGCGCAACCTGGGCGCAGATCTGGCGATAGGTCGTCAACCGGTCGGCGTTACGCAGAACGTCGTCGAACATCCAGTTGAGCTCAAGCTGACCCGGCGCATCCTCATGGTCGCCCTGGATCATGTCGAGACCCATGGCGCGGGAGTATTCCATGACTTTCATATAGACCGGACGAAGGCTCTCGAACTGATCGATGTGATAGCAATAGGGTTTGGAAAAGCCACCCGCGGGCTTGCCGTTTTCGTCCTTCTTCAGCCACATCATTTCCGGTTCCGTGCCCATGCGCAGGCGCAGACCGTCGTGTTTTCCGGCAAAATCGGCGTGAAGGCGCCGAAGGTTGCCACGGCAATCGGACGTCAGGAAACCACCCGGATCCTCTTTTTCCTCCCGGTTGCGAAAGAGCGTGCAGTAGAAACGCGCGATGCGCTTGTCCCACGGCAACTGCATCATGGTTTCCGGCTCCGGAATGCCCACAAGCTCGGCCGCTTCCGGCCCGTAGCCGAGATATTCGCCGTGCCGGTTGGTGAAAAGGTTCACCGTGGCGCCGTAAACCAGCTGAAAGCCCTTTTTGGCAACGCTTTCCCAGTGGTCGGCCGGGATGCCCTTGCCCATGATTTTTCCGGTGACGGAAACGAACTGCAGGTAAAGATACTCGATACCCAGCTCATCGATCTTGGCACGCACTTCCTTTATCTGTGCGTCCCTGCCATCGGCTTCTACAAAATTCTCAATATCCATACGTGCCACGGATATCCTCCCTATTTAATGGCCACGGGATCTCTGGTCCCTTTCAAATGCCGTCGGTCAGCTCCACGGAAACGGGCTGCTCGATGTCGGATGGAGCGCGCCCTTACTGAAACGGTCAAAACGGAATGGTTTCAGCAACTCCTGTTCGTCACCCATCACCTCATCGGCGACCAGGCGCCCGACACCGAGCATCTTGTAGCCGTGGTTGCTGTCGGCAATGATTGAAACGTTTTCGCGAAAGCGATCGAATACCGGGAAGCTGTCTGGTGTGAAGCAACCGATACCGCCCGATGGTTCGCGGTGATATTTGGGCATTTTACCTTCGAATCGCGCCTGGCAATGGGCCAGGGCCGATACCCACATATGGGCAAATTCATGGCTGGAAACGAATTCCGGACTGGACGGCCCGTATGGGTCGATCGCCACCTCATCCACCGGTGTTTCCACCTTGTAGGGGGAGGCGCCACCCTGAATTCCACCGAAGTGCCAGTCAGGCTTGTAATAGATGCCCCACATCTCGTCGGTTATGAGGCTTTTGTCGACATCCGAATAAAGCGGCGCGTCGGTATCGACATGGATGACCGGCGGCATCTTGCCGTCATTGGTCAGCATCATTCCCGGATCGACCTGAAGAACGCCCTCCTCCAGCTGCCAGAACCGCCACATGTCCACATTGTCGTGAATAGTGCCGTCGAGATCCTTCACGGTGATCTGTTTCGGCAGATCAAGCATGTTCCAGAAATCGCGTACCCACGGTCCGGCGCCGATGACGACATGCTCACAGGAAATCATGCCGCGGTTTGTATCGACGGCAGCCACCGCTCCCGACCCGTTTTGCGTGACGAAGCCCTTGACCTCGACGCCGGTGATTATGCGGACACCCAGTGCCTCAGCCTTCTTGGCCAGGCCGTATATGGATGTCGTGTTGTTTGCGTAGCCGCCGCGCTTTTCGTGCAGAACAGAGGTGATGCCCTTGGCCTGCCAGTCGTCGAATATGCCGCGCATGTAGCTGGCTGACGCGTCTGCACCCTCGATGAAAACGCTCTCGTATCCGATTGCCTGCTGCTCGGAATAGATTTGTGCAATGTCATTATGCATTGCTTCGCAGGAAATCTGCATGTATCCGACGGGGTGATAGCTGAAGGCTTCCGGGTCGCTTTCCCAGACACCCACCGAATGCGCCATCAAATTGCGCATGGCCGGTTGGAAATAGTTGTTGCGAACAACGCCGCAAGCGATACCGGAGGCACCCGAGGCGATTCCTGATTTGTCGAGAACAATTATGCGACCTTCAACTTCCCTGCCCTGCTCAATCAGGCGTTCAGCCAACCGCCAGGCAGTCGAAAGACCGTGGATTCCCGCTCCAACGATGACGTATTCTGCACGATCCGGAAAACCCATAACTGTCCTCAGTATCCATGATCTGCCTTGAAAACCGCTCGACAGACCAACACATTCTAGAGCCGCTGACATCGAACGCTATGCCAAAGTGTACCAGAGTGCAACCTATTTTGGTCCAGTTTTTTAAAATTTGACTGTTTTTAGATATATTGGTACAATTTTGGAACAAGGAGACACCATGAATCAACAGCAGACGCGAATGGGTTCAGCCGAAATTGCCGGACTGCTGCGGCGCGAAATCCAGGCAGGCCGACTGGCCGCGCGCGAAAGGCTGCAGCCTGAGCGCAAACTTGCCGAAGATTACAATGTTGCCCGTGGCACGATCCGTGAAGCGCTCAATCAGCTCGAGAAGGAAGGGCTGGTTGATGTGCGTCCGGGCAGCGGTACCTATGTGACCTTCGAGCCTGTCGAGGAAACCAATACGATCGTTGCCAATGCCCGGCCGCTGGAGCTGATCGATGCCCGGTTTGCACTGGAGCCGCATATTTGCAGGCTGGCTGTTCTTCATGCCAGAAAGCCGGATTTTGTGCGCGCTGAAGAGCTTCTGTCGGAAATGGAATCCTGCGTTTCCAACCCCACCGGGTTTTCAGTCGCAGACGCGGCATTTCACAATCTTCTGGCGGAGATCACCGGCAACAGCCTGTTGATCTGGATGGTCGGACAGATCAACTCGGTCCGCAGTCAAGAACAGTGGTCGCGCATGCTGCGCCTAACGCTCAATGAAGCAACGATCAGCCAATACAACACCCAGCACCGCCAACTGCTCAACGCCATCCGCACGCGCGAACCTGAACGCGCGGCAACACTGATGAAGAGCCACCTGGAGACAGCCCGGCTGTCGCTCACCCGCGCAGCGGCGACCTGAGCTTAATGGCTGCTTCAGGCCAATAGCACAAACCGAACCAAATGCCTCATGCAGCCCGCCGGCGCCAACGCGACGCCCGCGCCTCCCAGGGCTGAACCAGACCACGTTCGATGAACAGCATGACCGCGACAAATGTCAGCGAATAGGCAAGCACATAGGCGATATCGAAGAGCTGGAAATAAAGGTGAATCTGAAATCCGACCCCGTTGGCGCGGCCGAGGAATTCGACGACCAATACAATTTTCCAGATGACTGCCAGACCATTGCGCACACTTGCCGAAAAGAACGGGGTCAATTGCGGCAGCCACACGTGCCGCAGTCGCTTCCAAAGACCAAGTCGGTATACGGCCGCCATATCGGCAATCTTGGGATCCATCGCCCGCACACCTTCGCGGATCGTTACGGTCACCATGGCAGTCTTGTTGACTGCGACCGCAACGATGGCGGCCACCTCGTTCAGCCCGATCCACAGATAACAAAGGACAATCACCACAAGGGCCGGAAGATTGAGAAAAAAGACGACCCACGGATCGGCCCACCTATTGAGGCGCGGAACCAGACCGAGCACCAGTCCGGCAAACGTTCCGATGGACATCGCCAACAGAAATGCCGCGCACACGCGCGCGAGTGTTGCGGCAGTGTGGAAGATAAGCGCACCGGACCAGAATTCAGCTGCGATCACGTTCCACACGGTTGCCGGCCCGGGGAGAATTGTCGCATCATTCAGCGCCCACGCCAGAGCAGCCCAACCGCCCACCAGGCCGATCAAGGAAAGACCCATGACGCCGAAATCCCGCGAGCGGGTTTCGCGCTGTTCCTGCAATTGCACCGGCATCCCTTAAAGATCCAATTTCGCAACGGGCCCATGATAGAGCACATCCGGCGCCGGTTATTTCGGACTTAGGTACAATGTTTGGCGCATTTGTCTGCCTTTAAGCTCCCGCACAATGGGAGAGTTTCGATATATCCGGTTCCTATGCGTGCTGCTCGCGGCGGTTTGCCTGTCGGTTCTGCCGGCGCGCGCCGAAAGCCTGCCGAAGGAGATTTTGGCGGACTATGTCATGCCGCCCTTCTCAATAGGCCCGGCGGTCAATGACAAGGGTGTATGGACACTGCTGAATTCGGGCGGCGCTGAAGCGGGGTTTGTCTTCGAGACCGAGCCGCTTGCCCCCCTGCCCGGCTTTTCCGGCACGCCGATCAATATTCTCGTGATCCTCGACCTCGACGGCCGGTTCATGGATGTGCGGCTGATCACGCACAATGAACCGATCTTTGTTTCAGGCCTCGGCGAAGCGCCCTTTCAAAAGTTCTTTGAACAGTATCGCGGCCACTCCATTTCGTCGTCACTTGTTGTCGGAACACCCTATGGCGACGGCGATGCCGGAAGTTCGCTCGTCTATCTCGATGGTGTCACCAAAGCGACCGCGAGTATCCGCATTGCACATGAGAGCGTTCTTGCAGCGACACTCGCGGTTGCCCGTGAAAAGATGCAGGGCGTTTCAACAGGTCCGCCCGCCTACCCCGACAGGGATCATGACGAAACGCTTACCTGGCAGGATCTCGTCGACACCGGTCTTGTTACCCGTAAAACGGTGCAGAACCACGAGGTCGATGCGGCCTTTGCAGGCACCCTGTGGGAGGAGGACGATCCGGAAGCACAAGATGATCCGGACGGCGTCTATCTCGATTTGTGGATCATCGATCTTGGTCCGCCATCCATTGCGCGGACGGTCCTGTCCGACGACAGTTTTGATGAGCTGCAGAACTTTCTGTCTATATCGACCTATGATGAACCTTTGTTGATCATCGATGCGGGACGGCACGGTCTGGTATCCGATGCCTTTGTCCGCAATACGGCGCCGGACTGGCTTTCCGCGGAACAGGACGGGCTTCCGGTGGCGCTGCGCGATGCTGATCTGCTGGTCGAGTTGAATGACGACCTGCCCGATGACCTTCATGACGGAACAGCCATGATCCTGCGCACCGACAGGCGGCTCGGCTTCGATCCGACACGCGATTGGACGCTGAATGTTCAGGCGGTTCGTGAGCACGGTATTTTCCAGCCGGATGTCGGCAGCGTGACGCTGTCTTCAACCCACAGCACCGATGAACGTTTCTTTATGCGCCCCGGCATCGTGGAGCCGGTTCCCCCTTGGCAGGACGCCCTATTCAACCGCGCGCCTGATCTGATCGTACTGGCCGCCTTTCTTATCGGCCTGATGGGCATTTTATATTGGCAGCAAGGCAAAATGGCCTCTCTGGAGCAATTCACACCGGCAAGGCTCGGCATTCTGGCTTTTGTCGTCGGATTCGTCGGCTGGTGGGGACAGGGACAGCTTTCGATCGTCACGGTCCTTGGCGCGTTGCGCGCCGGCATCGACAGGGCCAGTTTTTCGTTCCTGCTCTATGATCCGTTTTCGCTGCTCATCTGGGTGGCGGCCATAGTCGGATTTGTCCTGTGGGGGCGCGGTCTGTTCTGTGGATGGCTTTGTCCGTTCGGCGCACTTCAGGAATTTGCTCATCATATCGGACGATTGCTGCGTCTGCCGCAATACGAGCCATCCAGGCGCTGGGACGCCTGGCTCAAATGCATCAAATATGTGCTTCTGGCAGGGCTCGTCGGAACCGTCTTTGTCGCACCTGGGGAAATCGACACCGTCGCCGAAATCGAACCGTTCAAAACCGCCATCACCGTTTATTTCGTGCGCGAATGGTATTTCGTCGTCTACGCGGTTTCCTGGCTGCTGCTTGGAACGATGCTGTTCAAGGGTTTCTGCCGCTATGTCTGCCCGCTCGGCGCCGTTATGGCCATTGGCGGATTGTTCCGCGGGCGAGACTGGATCGACCGGCGCAGCGCCTGCGGCAGCCCCTGCCAGCTCTGCAAGGTCAAGTGTAAATATGGCGCTATCTCGCAGTCTGGCACGGTTGATTATTCGGAATGTTTCCAATGCCTCGACTGCGTAAAAATCCACGACGACGAAAAACAATGCGTACCGCTCATTCTTGCGGCGCGAAAGCAGTACAGCAAGGTTGCCGCCGAATGATTACCCGCCGACGCTTCCTCACGCTGGCGGCAGCGTGCACCGTTTCACCGGCAGCCGCGGCATCGCCTGTCAGGTGGCAAGGGCGGGCGTTTGGCGCCGACGCCGAGATCACGCTGCACGGACCAGACGAATGGGCTTTGCCGCTGCTGAAGCACGCAGAAAAGACGCTTCGCGATGTCGAAAATCTGTTCAGCCTTTTCGATCCACAATCGTCGCTGTCCCGTCTGAATGGCAAAGGCTTTCTGATTGAGAAGGACGCGCGGTTTCACCGGCTCATGGAACTGGCGGGGATAGTCCACCGCGCCACGGACGGCTTGTTCGATCCGACCGTCCAGCCGTTATGGCGGGCGCTTGCGGAAGGAAATCTCGATGTTCCAAAACGACAGTTTGTAGGCTGGCATCGCATCAGGCGCGATGGAAGCCACATCAGGCTTTCACCGGGTCAGGAAATAACCCTGAACGGTATTGCGCAGGGGTTTGCTACTGACCTCATCGTCGACCTTATGCGCCAGGCTGGCGCAACAAGAACACTCGTCAATATGGGAGAATTTGGGGCTGTCGGCGGCCCCTGGCGTGTGGGCATTTCGGATCCTGTGCATGGATTGCTGGCGCAGCGGACACTTTCGAATTGTGCCATCGCAACATCCAGCCCCGGCGCCCTGCAGCTTTCTGCCGCCGAATCCCACATACTGAATCCGGTCACCGGCGGCCCGCCGGTCTGGTCCACCGTCAGTGTCGAGGCGCATTCGGCGACCATTGCCGACGGCCTTTCGACCGCGCTTTGTCATGCCGATCTGAAATTGGTTCAAAGGATTTCCCAGCGGCTTCCGGGTATCAAACGCGTCACGCTCATCGACAGTGCCGGAGATATGGTTACCGTTTGACGGGACGTGCTCGTTCAAAACCAAATACGTTTAGCACCTCAACGCACAGGCGGTGAAAACGTCAGACCATAACTCTCGAAAATCTCCTCCACACGGCCGCTCTCAAGACCGTTGCGGATGGAATCGTCAACCGCATAGGCAAGCGGCCGGTAGCGGAAATTGACGGCAACGCCTAGCGTCCAGCGACCGACGGCGAATCCGGGAAGCGGCGGCTGATGAATGCCGACTTCATCGTTCAAACCGAATTCAAGCTGCGCCATAGGACCCATGACGGCTTTCACCTCGCCCGAGGCGAGCGCCGCCATCGCCTCGGCGGCGGTCGTAAAACGCCGGATGTTTTTGCCGAGCTGACCGCCAAAGAGCGTCGTGAGGTAAAAATCGGATATGGAATCGTTCTCGACACCCACGGTGTCGTAGCGAAAATAAGCAGGCACAGGCGGCTCGTCGCCGTATTCGCTTTCGCTGTAGGCAATGGCGATCGCCTCTTCGAAATACTGGCCCGTGAATACGACCTGCTCGATGCGGCACGCATATTCACCGTCATAGGGGACATGCAGCATGATGTTCGACACACGACCGCCGATTATCGGACCTTTCCAGACGTTGTTTCTGAGGTCCGCGTCGAGATTTTCACCGGCGGCAACGAAATTGAATCGCGCCTCCACGCCCAGATCAGCGGCAATCATCCGGCCGATCTCAATATCGATGCCGCGGCTGGCGCTGCCTTTCCTGTATGAATAAGGCGGAAAATCCTCATAGACCGCGAACTCGATGAAACCGCGGTCGATTATCTGATCAAGTTCCTGTCCGACAATGTCGCGACCCACATTTTGCGGCTTTGGTCCGGGTACAAAATCCTTGCAGCGGGCGGATGCAGTCCCGCTCGCTGCGAGGCTGACCGCAAGCGTCAAAATCAGGTATCCAATCGCCCCGTGCATTGACCATCCATATCTACTCGGCCGCGGACAGGCCAACCGTCAGTGTTTCCGCTGCAGCCTTGTAGGATGCCGTTGTTCCGTCGATCTGACGGGAGGCGCGAAAGGCGACGCTGTCAGCCGTCGGCGCACCGGAGCCGGTTTCGATCTTTGTCGCAATTTCGGCAAGCTCCATGGATACCGTTTTCGGATCGGCACCATCGCCGTCGGACTGGCCCCATTCGGCCAGCAGATCGCGCAATTCCTTCAGGCGCGGTGTGAAGTCGTCCAATGCACCCTCATCCGGACGGGTTTCGACATAGGTCCGGATTGCCCAGGCCGCCTTTTGGCCCAGAAGTTCGCCGAAGGCAGGCATTTTTGTGATGCCGTTCTGCGTATAGCCGGTCTGAAAGCGATCCATGAACCACTCATCGCCTTCCTCTTCGGCTTCTAGATAGCGAAGATCGGGCGCCAGTCCGCCGGAAATCGCGCCAAGCCCGTGGCAGCGCGCGCAGTTCTGGTTGTAACCGGAGGAGCCGATGTCGATCGCAGTCCGCCAGACATCTTCACCCATATCCCGGTAGGGGTTTTCCGTCAGCCATTCGTCGCCGATATCGGGCAAGGCATCCGTGTCGACGGGTTGAGGCGCCACATCTCCATGAGCAAATGCGAGGCCGGTTGCAGCCACGAGGCCGAACATCGCCATAAACATACGCGTGCGCGTGGTTGCCATTGTTTCCTCCCAATAACATGCACGAAACTGTCTGTTCGCCACATGATTAGGACCGCCGCCCCGGTGGCGGTAGTGTACTTTGGTGCCAAGGCTTTGCCTTGGACCTAAGTGCAATTTTATTCCCGACAATTCGTTGCGAGGCTCTCCGTCAGGAGGACGTCATGTTTCGCATTGTCTGGTGCTTGGGCGGGATCTTTTTTGCCGGCACGGCACTTGCCGATGTCGATCTGCGTATTCACTACTTGCGCAAGGATGTCGAAGCACCGCCGACGTTGTCAAATCTGGATTCACCTCCTGACAATCTGGGCCTCGCCGGTGCCCGGGTCGGTCTGGCCGACAATCAGACAACCGGATCATTTCTCGGTCAGCGCTACGAACTCACATACACTGCCATCGCGCCCGATGACGATCTGAGAGAGGCAGCGAATGCCGCACTCGCCGACACGCAGTTGTTGGTCATTGATGCCCCGCCGGACGATCTGCTTGCCGTCGCTGATTTAGACAAGGCCGCCGGGGCGGTGATCTTCAATGTCGCCGCGCCGGAAGCGCGCCTGCGCAGCGAGGACTGTCGCGGTAACATCCTCCACACACTGCCATCAAATGCCATGCGCACGGATGCGCTGGCACAGTTCCTGGTGCGCAAACGTTGGGATGATCTCGCGCTCGTTGCGGGGGTGCATCCGGCTGATGTTGCATTCGCTGATACGCTTAGAAACTCGACGGCAAAATTCGGCCTTGATATCGACACCGAGAAGACCTGGGCGTTTGACGCCGACATGCGGCGCAATGCGGCTCAGGAAGTGCCGCTCTTTACCCAGGATCTCGGCGACTATGACGCGCTGCTGATTGCCGACGAGACCGGGGATTTCGGGCGCTATGTTCTCTACAACACCTGGCAGGCCCGCCCTGTAACTGGCTCGGAAGGACTGACGGCCGTTACATGGGCTCCGGTCGTCGAACAATGGGGCGCGGCCCAGCTGCAAAGCCGGTTTGCCGACTTTGCGGGTCGCGGCATGCAATCAAAGGACTATGCGGCCTGGGCGGCCATTCGGTCGATCGGCGAGGCCGTGACACGGACTAAGTCCGCCGATGCAGCCACGCTCCGGGAATATTTGATCTCGGACGAGTTCGAGCTGGCCGGGTTCAAGGGGCGACCGATGAATTACCGAAGCTGGAACGGCCAGCTGCGGCAGCCCATACCGATTGTTCATCCCCGCGCCCTTGTCGCGATGGCGCCACTTGAGGGCTTTCTGCATCAGCGAACCGAGCTCGACACGCTGGGGCTCGATCAGCCCGAAAGTAAATGCCAGGCCTTTACGGAGTAACCGATGAGACGACTCATATCGATATTCGCGCTCATATTCGCCATGCCGGCCCATTCGGCGGAAATCTGGGTCACCAATGAGAAAGACGACACGATCAGCGTCATCGATATCGCAACGCTCGAAGTGATCCGCACAATCGAAACCGGCGAGCGCCCAAGGGGCATCACTTTCTCGAAGGATTTCAGCCGTCTCTATATCTGCGCTTCGGACAGTGACACGGTTCAGGTAATGGATCCGGAGACAGGCAAGATACTGCACGACCTGCCCTCGGGCGAGGATCCCGAGCAGTTCGTGCTGCATCCCAACGACCGGCATCTTTATATTGCCAATGAGGACGATGCAGTCACCACCGTGGTTGACACGGAAACGCGCAAGGTCATTGCGCAGATCAATGTCGGTGTCGAGCCTGAAGGCATGGCGGTATCTCCGGACGGAAAAATTGCGATTACGACCTCCGAAACGACCAATATGGCCCACTGGATCGATACGGAAACGCAGGAGCTATTTGCCAATACGCTCGTCGACAACCGGCCTCGTCACGCCGAATTCACAGAGGACGGCAGCGACCTGTGGGTGAGTTCCGAAATCGGCGGAACGATCACGATCTTCAACGTCGAAGACCAAGCCGAAATGGCCAAGATCGGCTTCGAGATCCAGGGAATACACCGCGACCGCGTTCAACCGGTTGGATTCGAATTCAGCGGCGATGGAAAATACGCTTTCGTGGCGCTCGGGCCGGCGAACCATGTCGCCGTCGTTAACACGCAAACCAATGAAGTCGAGGACTACATCCTCGTCGGACGCCGAGTCTGGCATATGGCCTTTTCGCCTGACAAGTCTCAGCTTTTTACGACCAACGGCGTCTCCGGCGATGTGACTGTGATCGATGTGGCGAACCGCAAGGCCATCAAGACAATCAAAGTGGGCCGCTTCCCCTGGGGTGCCGCACTGCGCCCCTGAACCCGTAGGAGATAACAATGAAGAGATTTGCCGCCTTTTTGGCTATCATGCTGCTGATCCCGGTTGGTGCAATGGCCGGGCAAAATGACGACGACGATGACAACGGCTTTGGCCTCGCCGGCCTATTGTCAGGCGGAAACAAGGAAGACCTGCCGCCGATCACGCTTTCGGCCGGCATGCCGCTTGCCGCTGCGCCCCTCGAGTTGAAGTCGGGCACTTACTACGAAATCGAAATCGAAGCCGACGGCAGCCAGGAACTGGCGCTTGTCGGTGCGGAGTTTTTCCGTGCGATCTGGATCGACGAGATCGTCATCAAAGGCCTGGAAATCCGGCCGCTGGGGCTGGACAGCGTTGAATTCGACGAAGCGGGAACCATGGAGGTCGGCTTTATTGCCGTCAAACCCGGCAGCTACTTCCTGAAGGTCCCAGGCTCCACCGGCGAGACACAGCGATTGGAGATCATCATAAAGTGACCGGTCTGTCCGTATCGGAGATTTCATTTTCCTATGGCCCAAAGCGCGCGCTCAACAATGTGAGCTTCAGCATCGGGAAAGGTGCCTTTTGCGCCCTGCTCGGCCCCAACGGCGCAGGTAAGTCGACCCTGTTCGGGCTTTTGACCCGCCTTTTCACAACCCCGCTGGGCCAAATCAGCATTGCCGGTCACGACCTTGCGAGAGCGCCGCGCAAGGCGCTGGCGGAAATCGGCGTGGTCTTCCAGCAAACAACGCTTGATCTCGACCTGACTGTCAAAAGCAATCTGCAGTATTTTGCAGCGCTGCACGGTCTTTCCGGCCGTCAGGCGGGCATGCCTATCGAGGCGGCGCTGGACCGTCTCGGCATGCGGGAGCGGGCAAATGAACGCACCCGCGACCTCAATGGCGGACATCGCCGCCGCGCTGAAATTGCCCGGGCGCTCATTCACCGGCCTTCGGTTCTCCTGCTCGACGAGCCAACGGCGGGTCTCGATGCGGCTTCGCGGGCCGGCATCACCAACCATGTGCACGAGCTTTGCTACAGCAGCGAACTGACGGTGCTGTGGGCAACACACCTGACCGACGAAGTGCGACCGGAAGACCGTCTTGTCGTTCTTCACGAAGGCAGCGTTCTGGCAGACGGCGTGGCTGCGGAGATCACCGACAAAAAGCCGCTTTCCGAGCAATTCCTTCAGATGACGGCCACGCCGGGATGACCGCCTGGATAATTGCCCTTAGTGCCATATTGAAGCGCGAGATTCAGCGCTTTATGCATCAGCGCGGCCGCTTTGTTGCGGCGCTTGTCCGCCCGCTCGTCTGGCTTCTCGTCTTCGCCGCCGGATTCAGGGCGGCCCTTGGGTTGTCCATCATACCGCCCTACCAGACC
This sequence comes from Hoeflea sp. TYP-13, assembly GCF_040932035.1. NCBI lineage: Bacteria > Pseudomonadati > Pseudomonadota > Alphaproteobacteria > Hyphomicrobiales > Rhizobiaceae > Hoeflea > Hoeflea sp. TYP-13. Next base: position 997,756 of record NZ_JBFRBB010000001.1, on the reverse strand, counting down.
TACATCACCTATGAGACCTATATCGTGCCGGGATTGTGCGGCATGATCCTGCTCTTTAACGGAATGCAGTCTTCGCTCTCGCTTGTCTACGACCGCGAAATGGGCTCAATGCGCCTGTTGCTGACAAGCCCACTGCCGCGCTGGTGGCTGCTGTTCTGCAAACTGCTGGCGGGCACGGCGATCTCGATCCTTCAGGTCGCCGTTTTTCTGGCGATATCGGCGATCTTCGGCATAACGATGCCTTGGCTTGGCTACATCCTGGTGTTGCCTGCGCTCCTTGCTGCCGGACTGATGCTCGGCGCGCTCGGCCTTGCGCTGTCTTCTCTGATCAGGCAGCTGGAGAATTTCGCCGGGGTCATGAATTTTGTCATCTTCCCGATGTTCTTTTTGTCTTCGGCTCTCTACCCGCTGTGGAAGATGGCCGAGAGTTCGCGCCTGCTCTACCAGATATGCGCGTTGAATCCCTTTACGCACGCTGTCGAGCTGATCCGGTTTGCGCTCTATGCAAAGTGGAATGGAACGGCGCTCCTGTGGACCCTATTGGCGGCCGGCATTTTCATGGCGCTGGCCCTTTGGGGATATGACCCGTCGCGTGGAACGATGCGCCGGAAAAAATGAGGATACCGATCATGTTGAAATATGCAGTATTCGTTGCTGCGACCTTGGCCACCGGTCCGGTTTCGGCTCAGATCGAACCTGGCGGCACACTGAATCCGGAAGAAATGACGGTAAACCGTGTGATGGAAAACATCCGTATGGGCAAGACCGACATGGCGACCTGCGCGGCAGGTTATTTCATCACCAAGGCTGGTCGGCACAAACTGGCCCGCGAACTTTTCGAGGTCTGCGCGAGGGCCGGTTACACAGGGTCGATGACATGGATGAGCCAGATGGAAAACAACGGTCTGGGCGCGTCTGAAAATCCGGATGCCGCCGCTGATTGGGACAAACGCGCTGCGGAAGCCGGCGACCCGATTGGCAAGTTCAATCACGGCATCAACCTGATGCGCGGCCACGGCACTGCCCGCAACGAAGCGCTTGGCCGGCGTATGATTGACGAAGCTGCACGTGAAGGGCTGGCGCCTGCTCAGGTATTCAGGGATTCCGGTTACGACTTTGATGTCGTAACGCCGGATGCGGACAACTGGAAATACGCACCCCTGTTCTGACGCTCCCGGGTGATGCAGGCGGGCGATCCGTCCAGCGTTAAAATGCGGGAGGCAAGCTTATCGGCCTCGCTCTGACTGTGGGTTACAAGTACGGTGGCGGTGGATCGGTGGGCGCGCAGCCGTGCGAAAAGGGCCATCATTTCGTCCGCCATGGCCGGATCGAGTGAAACGAACGGTTCATCCATGAAAAGAACATCCGGGTCGTTGGCAAAGGCGCGCGCCAATGCCAGCCTGCGCTGCTGGCCAAGGGACAACTGATCGGGAAACATGTCGCCCTTGCCTTCAAGTCCGACCTCGGCAAGGGTTGCCCATGCCGCAGCGTCATCGACACCGGCCACAAGGCAAAGATTATCTTTCGCGGAGCGCCATGGCAGCAGCGTCGGCTCCTGAAAAACCATGCTCAAACGCGCCGGGACCGAATATTCACCTTCGAACGCCGTTTCCAGTCCGGCCAGAATGCGCAGCAATGTGGTCTTGCCGATCCCCGACCGCCCGGTAATTGCTGCGGTCTCGCCCGGCTGCAATGTCAGCTCTATGGCACCCAATACGGGTTCGTGCCCATAAGAAAAAGATCGCAGCGCCAAAGACAGGCAGGCCGGTTGCGGATCCAACCTGCTGTTTCCGCAACCGGCCCCTCTGTGGCCTGACGCCGTCAGATCCGCCTCAACTTCCGGGATTGACAAATATGCCATCTGGCAACTCTGTTGCCTTGCCGACCAGCTCTTCACCGGCAAGCTCGGACATAAGATTGAACATGCGCCTCGCCGAGTCTTCGTCAACCGGTCCCGCGGCCGGAATTCCGGCACGAAAACCCGCTTTTAATGCTTCAAACTGGCCGTCGGACTTTGCCTTCATAACATCCCTCAAACGGTCCCATTCGCCGTCGTCTTCCGCCAAAATCGCCTTGGCGGCCCGCGACGCCCCGGTGAAATTTTCGACAAGGCCCGGATTGTCCCGCAACAGCTTTCCGTCAATCACGTAGCCAAGAAGAGGCATGTCGGGATCAAGGCCAAGAGCTTCGGCAGCGTCGGATGTCGAAATCAGCTTGCGCATGCCGCCCGCTTCCATCTTGGCTGTGAAGTGCCAATAGTTGATCGCCCCGTCGAGATCGCCCGAAAGCGCGGTCTTGAAGATCAAAGGCGGCGCTCCGAACACCTGCTCGGTCTCGTTCTTAAGATCGATGCCGTGCATCTTGCTGGCATAGGCATTGAGGATCAGCCAGCTCTTGTCGAGCGGCCCGCCGGCAATACCGATTTTGCTGCCTGCAAGATCGGCAAGAGTCGTGGCTTTGCTGTCTGCCGGGATCATCAGCCCGCCCACCGACTTTGAATAGGGAATGAAAACATAGTCCTTGCCGGCTGCTCGTTGGCGCGCGACCCAGAGCCAGTCGGCAACGATCATGTCCGCCTCCCCGCCCTGAAGCGCAACCCTTGCGGCCGGTCCGCCGGCCATGCCCTTGATATCGAGAGAAAAGCCCCTTTCGGCATCAAGCTGATGGAACTTGATAGTGTTCAATTCCCAATTGACCGTGCCGAATTTGAGCACCGCGATGCGAATTGTCGGTGTTTCGGAAAAGGCTGCGGCGCACGAAGCGACGACGGCCAGGAACGCCCCCAAAAGGGCTGTTGCTGCACGCATGGTTTCCTCCCATTTTGACTGACCCTAACACCATCGTCCGATCCCGGAATTGGACTTAAGGACAAGAACACACGCTACCTTCCGCCTATTCAGCAACCATCATGCATGACGCGACAACGCCGTCCTAACCCATTGATAAAGTGTCGCTTATTCCGCCTGTTTCGCAACACCCAAAACACCGCTCGCCTTACGCTTCAATTCCGACGCCATGCCGTGCGTGCTTTGTACCTTGGTGCAATACCGCCGCTCTTTCTTTCTTGGGATAAGTCCAGAGTTGCCGCCTGCAACCAGCCGGATGCGTGCGGATTTTGATAGCTCTGGGAGGAAGCAAATGCGTCGATTGATGATGACAGCGACCGTCAGCCTGCTTGCGATGACCGTCGCACAGGCCGACGTCACGGAACAGGATTTGGCGAACGATCAGGCAAACACATCGCAGATCGTCACAAACGGAATGGGGCGTCATCTGCAGCGCTACAGCCCGCTTGAAACCCTGAACAAGAACAACGTAAAGAACCTGATGCCCGCGTGGGCATTTTCGCTCGGCGGCGAAAAACAGCGCGGACAGGAAACCCAGCCCCTTGTCTATGACGGGATGATGTATATCACCGGGTCCTATTCGCGACTCTATGCGATCGATCTGAAAACGGGTGAAGAAGTCTGGCAATACGATGCCCGCCTTCCTGAAGGTATTCTGCCCTGCTGCGACGTGATCAACCGCGGCGCCGCTATCTATGGCGACAAGATTTATTTCGGCACGCTCGATGCCCGTATCGTCGCGCTCGACCTGAAAACAGGTGATGTCGTCTGGCGCAAGAAAATCGCCAACTACAAGGAAGGTTATTCCTATACGGCGGCACCGCTGATCGTGAAGGGACTTGTCATAACCGGCAATTCCGGCGGCGAATTCGGTATTGTCGGCGAAGTTCAGGCTCGTGATGCCGATACCGGCGAGATCGTCTGGACCCGTCCGGTCATCGAAGGCCACATGGGCACCTTCAAGGGCGAAGAAAGCTCGATGACAGGTACGCTCAACGCCACATGGCCTGGCGACATGTGGAAGACCGGCGGCGGGGCAACCTGGCTCGGCGGCTCTTACGATATCGAAACCGATACGCTGGTCTTCGGTGCCGGCAACCCTGCCCCGTGGAACAGCTGGCTGCGCAATGCGGGTGAGCCGACGGGTGACAATTCGGGCGACAATCTCTACGCCGCCTCGCGCATCGGCATCAATCCGGACAACGGCGAAATCAAATGGCATTTCCAGACGACGCCGCGCGAGGGATGGGATTTCGATGGTGTCAACGAAGTCGTTGCCTATACCGACAAGAGCGGCAACAAGCGCTTTGCGACGGCCGACAGGAACGGCTTTTTCTACGTGCTCAACCGCGAAGATGGCGCGTTCGTCAATGCCTATCCGTTCGTGCAGAAAATCAGCTGGGCGGAAGGCATCGACGAAAACGGGCGTCCGATCTATGTCGAGAACAACCGTCCGGGCAACCCGGCTTCTGCGGCTGACGGCAAAAAGGGTGAAACCGTCTTTGCCGTTCCCTCATTCCTGGGTGGCAAGAACTGGATGCCAATGGCCTACAGCCAAAAGACGGGCAATTTCTATGTGCCTTCCAACGAATGGGGCATGGATATCTGGAACGAGCCGATCACCTACAAGAAGGGCGCCGCCTATCTCGGCTCCGGGTTCACCATCAAGCCGCTGTTCGAAGACTATATCGGCTCTCTCAAGGCGATCGACCCTGACACCGGTGAGGTCAAATGGGAGTACAAGAACGAGGCACCGCTTTGGGCCGGCGTCATGACCACAGCTGGTGGTCTTGTCTTCACCGGAACGCCCGAGGGCAAGTTCCTCGCTCTCGACGACGAGACGGGAGAGGTCCTCTGGTCCTTCCAGACCGGTTCCGGCATCGTTGGCCAGCCGATTACCTGGGAACAGGATGGCGAGCAATATGTCTCCGTCATATCGGGCTGGGGCGGCGCCGTTCCGCTTTGGGGCGGGGAAGTCGCCAAAAAGGTGAACTACCTCAATCAGGGCGGGACGCTCTGGACCTTCAAACTGCCCAAGCAACTGGCGTCCTCGAACTGATGACCGGTGCTTGAAATACCGTCCAACGCGCGCCCTCCGGCGCGCGTTTTTGCTCAATACGGAGCGCGGGCCGAATAACGCAGACCGGCCGACATGAAAGATCCGAAGAGCGTCTTTATCCAGGGAGGAGACCGTGGAAGTACTCAATTTGGATCCCGGACAGAACCATGCCGACAATGTTTACGGCATAACGGGTTCTGCCATTGTTGCCCAATCGCCTATCGCGGCGTCGTGGCGCCGGTCCCTCGTCTATCACGGCCTGAACCCGGAAGCACAGCAACGCCCCTGCGCCTTGACCGCATCAGAACTCAACAAGGCAAAGGACCGGATATCCGAACTGCTTTCACTCGCCCAACCTGCTCTCGACCGGCTGTTTTGCGCGCTTGGCGATTCCGGCTGCTGCGTCATCATGACAGACGCCGATGGCGTTGTATGCGACATAAGATGCAAGCCCGGAGATCAGGAAGAATTCACCGCGGTCGGACTGCACCGGGGCGGTGTGTGGCGCGAGGAGACCGAGGGCACAAACGGCATCGGAACTTGCCTTGCGGAGAAACAACCCGTCATCGTTCACCGGAGCCAGCATTTTCACACCCGCAATACGGAAATGAGCTGCATCGACGCGCCTATTTTTGATCATCGCGGACGTTTGATCGCCGCCCTCGATGTGTCCACCTGCAGGTCCGATCACACCGAGTCCAATGCCCGGATCATGGCCATGGTCGTCAATGACGCCGCCCGCCATATCGAGGCGCAGCTGTTTCACGCCGCCTATTCGGAAGCGCGCATTGTCGTTGCCGAAGCCGGCTTGAAAAGCGGTCCCGTATTACTCGCAATCGACCAGGATGACCTGATCGTCGGCGCAACGCGCGCCGCCAGAAAACTCTTCAAATTGCGCGACGGCTGGTCAAGCACACCGCGGCCGGCGAATGACGTTCTTGTCGGCCGGCGCCAGCGCTCGGATATCAGCACCGCCATACGCGGGGAAGTCCAAAGGGCGCTTGCACGTTCAAAGGGCAATATCTCGGAAGCGGCCAAAGATCTCGGTATCGGACGCGCCACCATGTACCGGCGCCTCAAGAGCCTTGGCCTGCGTTAAAATAACCAAGATTTGAATTGTCTCGCCAAGTTGTCTCACATTTGAAACAACACGAGGCGCCTCATTTAAACCATTGGATTGATTGCCTGTTTCCTCTCGTTAGGTTGCACCCAGACGCCGCTTTGGGCGTTTGTGCTGCATCGAAATGACTGCACGCATTTTGACTTCTACATGTGGAGGAAACCGAAATGACCACCGATACCCTCGAACGCCCGCAATCCGGTTCAGCGTCCGGATCGCCATTTGCCGCGCGCTACGACAATTTCATCAATGGCGGATTTGCCGCTCCCCGCGCCGGACGGTATTTTACCAATATCTCGCCGCTGACCGGCGGCGCAATCTGCGAGGTCGCCCGGTCCGACGCGGACGATATCAATGCCGCACTCGATGCCGCCCACGCTGCGAAGACGGGCTGGGGCAAGACGTCCGTTACGGAACGGTCCAACATCCTGATGAAAATCGCCCAGAGGATGGAAGACAATCTGGAAACACTGGCGCTTGCTGAAACCTGGGACAACGGCAAGCCCATTCGCGAAACGACGGCAGCCGACGTTCCGCTGGCCATTGACCATTTCCGCTATTTCGCCAGTTGCATCCGCGGACAGGAAGGCACGATGGGCGAGATCGACGCCGATACGGTCGCATACCATTTCCATGAGCCGCTCGGTGTTGTCGGACAGATCATTCCCTGGAACTTCCCGCTGCTGATGGCGGCCTGGAAGCTGGCGCCGGCGCTTGCGGCGGGCAATTGCGTCGTTCTTAAACCTGCCGAGCAGACGCCTGCAACCATCGTGCTCTGGGCCGAGATGATTGCCGATCTCCTGCCCGCCGGCGTTCTCAATATCGTCAACGGATTTGGCCTTGAAGCCGGCAAGCCGCTCGCTTCGTCCGACCGCATTGCAAAGATCGCATTCACCGGCGAAACGACAACGGGCCGGCTGATCATGCAATATGCTTCGGACAACATCATTCCGGTGACCCTTGAGCTCGGCGGCAAGTCTCCGAACATATTCTTCAAGGATGTAGCCAACGAAGACGACGCCTTCTTTGACAAGGCCCTCGAAGGCTTTGCGATGTTTGCTCTCAACCAGGGCGAAGTCTGCACCTGCCCTTCCCGCGCCCTCATCCATGAATCCATTTATGACCGGTTCATGGAACGGGCGCTCAAGCGCGTCGAGGCGATCGTTCAGGGAGACCCAAGGGACTCAGCCACGATGATCGGTGCGCAGGCGTCCTCGGAACAGCAGGAAAAGATCCTCTCTTACTTCGATATCGGCCGGCAGGAAGGCGCCCAGGTGCTTGCCGGCGGCGAAGCAGCTTCCATGCCGGGTGAACTTGCCAATGGCTACTACATCAAGCCAACAGTGCTCAAAGGCCACAACCGGATGCGTGTCTTCCAGGAGGAAATCTTCGGACCGGTGGTTTCGGTCACGACCTTCAAGGACGAAGACGAGGCTCTCGCCATCGCAAACGACACGCTCTACGGCCTCGGCGCGGGCGTCTGGAGCCGTGACGCCAATACCTGCTACCGCTTCGGGCGGGCAATCGAAGCGGGTCGCGTATGGACCAACTGCTACCACCTTTATCCGGCGCATGCGGCGTTTGGCGGTTACAAGCAGTCGGGTATCGGCCGCGAAACCCACAAGATGATGCTTGGCCACTATCAGCAGACAAAGAACATGCTTGTCAGCTACAGCCCCAACGCGCTGGGCTTCTTCTGAGCCTTTGAAACCATGCTTGCTCCCGCGGTCGCTGAACCGCGGGAGTTTGCATTCGTAAACAGGCAGGAATGCACACATGGCAGACAAAGCATCAATACCGCCGAGGGTAACAGCGACACCGGCCGCACTGGAACTGATAGAAGAAATCAGGAGAGACCATCCGGACATTCTGTTCCATCAGTCCGGCGGCTGCTGCGACGGTTCATCCCCCATGTGCTATCCAACGGACGACTTCAAGATCGGCGAACAGGATGTCTGTCTCGGCGAGATTGCCGGCATCCGCGTCTATATCAGCGGGCCGCAATTTTCGGTATGGCGACATACCCAGTTGATCCTGGACGTGGTGCCCGGCCGCGGCGGCATGTTTTCTCTCGACAATGGCAGGGAGCGCCGCTTCCTTACCCGGTCGCGCATCTTCAGCGAAGGCGAACTCACCGCACTCGAACAGGCCGAGGGCTAGGCCGATTCAGCCCGGCTTCGGCACGTGTTCAGCATCACCGGATCGCCATCCGATCGGGCGATGGAGCGCATACCCGGTTGCATCTTTTTTCATCGACATAGATACTGAGCCCGCGATCGCAGGATCGCCAACAGGGAGGAACAGCAGGCGGTGAAGTGCGAACGCACGGCATATTCCTGCGGTATCGTCATCGTATTCGGAAGCGACGTTTCCGCGGAGGAATTCGCTGACGATCTCGCGATTGCGGCAGCAGAAGCCAACGCAACCCTGGCCTCGATATTTTTTTGTCAGGAAAAATTTGAGGCCGAGGCGCTGGCACGCGCCATCAGCGACCGGGCGCCGGATCTGAGATATGCCGGCTGCTCGACGGCGGGGGAAATTACCCCGGCCGGCTATAGTGAGGGCCAGATCGTCGCCATGCTGTTTCCGGCCGACCGTTTCTCGGCATCCGCAACCCTTATTGAGGATCTGTCCACCTGCTCGATGGACGATGTCGTCACGCAAATCAGCGACATGCGCCGTGAGATGGAAAACGGCAAACAGGAGAGCGACAGATCATCCATCTTCAGCGTATTGCTGATTGACGGCCTTTCTCTCGCGGAAGAGGCCTTTACATCGGCGCTCTATTGGAGCCTGGACAACATTCCACTGATCGGCGGGTCGGCCGGTGACAATCTCAGGTTCCACAACACCAAGCTGATCATGAACGGTCAGGTCAAAAGCGACTCCGCCATTGTCATATTCGTGCACAGCAAGGTGCCGTTTCGCGTTTTCAAGACGGACAATTTTGTGCCGACCACCCAAAAGCTGGTTGTTACCGCATCGGATCCGGACAGCCGTACAGTCATGGAACTCAACGCCGAACCTGCGGCAAAGGCCTATGCGGAAGCCATCGGAATCGATCCGGGTTCGCTTGGGCCAATGAGTTTCGCTTCCCATCCTGTTGTCGTGCGGATCGGCGGCGATTTCTATTGCCGTTCCATTCAAAAACTCAATCCGGACGGATCGCTTTCATTTTTCTGCGCAATCGACAATGGCATCGTCCTGACGATCGCCCAGCCGAAAGGCATGGTGGAATCGACCAGCGAAAAATTGCGGGAAGTGGACGAAGAACTCGGCGGCATCGACGTGCTGCTCGGGTTTGACTGTGTGCTCAGAAAACTGGATGCGCAAAACCGGCAGAGTTTTACGGCGCTTTCAGCCCTTTACAAAGATCACCATGTTGCTGGTTTTTGCACCTACGGCGAACAATTCCGCTCCATGCACCTCAACCAGACATTGACCGGAATTGCATTCGGCGCCGCCCCCGCTGACCTTGCCGAGTAAGCGACAATGGCCCTGAGCGAGATTGAAAAACTGAAGCGGATCAATGCGGCTCTTATGGAGCAGGTTGAACGCTCCATGGATCAGCAGGGCAATGCGTTTTCGCTTTTTCAGACCGCAATCGGCCTTGAAAAACAGGTGCGCGAACGCACCGACGAACTGGCTCTCGCGCTGCGCCGGCTTGAAGATACCAACCAGGCGCTTAATGCTGCCAAGGAGGCAGCGGAAGAAGCCAATATCTCCAAAACGCGGTTCCTGGCCGCTGCAAGCCATGACGTCCTGCAGCCCCTGAACGCCGCCAGTCTTTCCATCTCGACACTTGCCGACCTGCAGACCACAGAGGAAGGCAAATCCCTTGCAAGGCAGGTCGAAAAGTCGCTGGCGACAATGGACGAGTTGCTCAAGACGCTGCTCGATATTTCCAAGCTCGACAGCGGTGTCATGAAGCCGGACGTGCGGGACGTTTCGTTGAAGGCACTGCTCGAAGGACTGCGCACTGATTTTGAACCAATCGCAGCCGAGCGTGGCCTGAACTTGCGCTTTCGGCAGTCGGACCACTTCGTCGCGTCTGACCGGACGATGCTGCGCCGTATATTACAGAACATCATTTCCAACGCGATCAATTACACGCCGGAAGGCAGTGTCCTTGTCGGTGCGCGAGAACGCGGCAGTCATCTGCGCATCGAAATAATCGATACGGGAATCGGTATTCCGGAAGACAGTATCGAAGCCGTCTTTGAGGAATTCTACCGCGGCGCGCAGCCCAATTCTGTCAAACGCGCATATCGTGGTGGTCTCGGACTGGGCCTTTCCATCGTTCAGCGCATGGTTGCGGCGCTCGGTCACGAACTGTCGGTCTCATCAGAACCCGGCAGGGGCACGAAATTCGCACTGCAACTGCCCATCTCAAACCCCGCGATCGCCTTTCAAATACGCGATGGCAGCTCCAATCTGCAGCAGCCCGTCAACGCTCTTTACGGCGCTCATGTCCTCTTGATTGAAAACGATCCCGCAGTCGTGCAGGCAATGACCAGCCTGTTGGAACGCTGGCAATGTTCGGTGCGAATTGCCTATTCGTACGAGGATGTCAGAAAATTGCTCAGCAACCGGGATTGGCAGCCCGACATCGTTCTTGCAGACCAGCATCTCGACAATGACGAACTCGGCACACAGATCGCCAGTGACATTCGTCGTCATCTGGGCGCAGACGTGCCGGCGGTCATCATCACGGCCGATGCAGACGACGAACTTGCGGAAAATGTACGTGCATTGGGCCTGGAACTGATGCACAAGCCGCTGAAGCCTGCCGAACTGCGCGCGCTGATGGCCAATTTGCTGTCGCGCAAACGCAACCGGGCAACCAACTACGGAATGTACTGAAATAGCGGCGGCTTCGCTCTAGAGCATTTCTGGTTTATGCGGGATCATTTGATGCCGGATTTTCGGGTCCCATCAGATCAAGCAATTCCGCCGCATCCAGTTGGGACACCTCAATGACCGCCTTGGTTCGATTGTAAACGTTCAACTTGCGTAAAATCTCGGAGACATGGGCTTTGACCGTGGTCATGCCGACGTCGAGTTCGTAGGCGATCTGCTTGTTCAACAGCCCTTCCCGCATCATCTGCAGGACGCGCATTTGCTGGGGCGTCAGCGTGGCAATCCGGGAGATCATCTCCTTGCGCTTCAAATCGTCGTCACTTGGCTGCCGGGGCTGAAAATCTTCCGGTAGATATACCGCGCCTTCCATGACCGCCTGAACAGCATTGGCGAGTTCCGCCTTCTTGGTCGATTTTGGAATGAAGCCGGCCACACCGTAGGACATCACCTCCTCGATAACCCTTGGATCATCGTGACCGGAGACCACCACCACGGGAAGCCGCGGAAAGAGCCCGCGAATTTTCATCAGGCCGTTGAAGCCGTCAGCATCGGGAATGTTGAGATCAAGGAGCACGAGGTCGAATTTCCGGTCCTGCGTCAGAATTTCGATCGCGCTGCCGACACTTGTCGTATCGATGGTCTCCACTTTCGGATAGGCCACTTTCAGAGCGCTAAGAAGCGCTTCGCTGAATAGTGGATGATCATCGACAATCAGTACCTTCGCCATCTTTTCCATCGAAAATGCAGAACAATGTCCGGTCATGATAGCATATCCGAACTTAATGCAAACTCCGGCCGACCGCAGGCGAAAGCGCGCAGGCACATGGCCTGAGAAGTCCCAGGCGGGTTGGTTTCCGCTTTTTTCATGTTTCGCAACAAACGCCCGATCACCCCTATCGATCTTTGTTTGAAGCGCGTTTTACCTGGAGCCGTAATTAATCTGTGTTCAAATCCGTTCCTGTTTTTCGCGCTTACCCCAATAAGTAGATATATAAGCCATTGGTAACATAACAAGTGGCGCCGATCTTGTTTAACTGCGGCGAAATCCTGCCCATTCACAGGTTGTTCAAGACAATCGCGAACGGCTTTGTACACTTTCCCGGATCCAGGCCCATACCTCATTCCGGAACATTTTCATCAACCGGTGAGTTGACGTGATCAGCAGCTCAACCACCACGAAAACGAAGTTTTGCGAAATCTGTACAAATATGTACAGTATCGAGCGTATTTAGCCCTGCTGGCGAGATGGAATTCAGTTTCCGCCAGAAGGCTTTGCATATTTCTTCACAATATTGCGGAAGCGGTTGAGTTCCTTTGCTGACGGATCCTTGCCGGTGAAACTGCGCACGTAGGCCTCGAGATAGGAAAGACGGAGGTCCATCGGCTCGCGAAGCTCAAGCGCGTAATAGCCGACCTGCATGAAGTAAAGAACGCGCGCTCGGATGAAAGCGTCGGTCTCGTCGTACTGGTGACGACGGTACATATCGGCAATCGCCAAGACCCGGGTGCTGTCCGCCTGGTCGACAAGCTGCCGTACGTCGGCCGACCGTCTTGCCCATTCCCTGACAGCAAAATCCAACCCCGGATCGTATAAAGCTTCGTCTATCCAGCACTCAAACACATTCATCACCGCCTCGGTTATGGTGTGGGACGGCCGCTTTGCCCGTTCGACGATACTGGCGGTATTCTTGTGCTCCCAATGATGCAGCAGCTGGTTGAGCAGATCACGCCTGCTTTTGAAGAACCAGTAGAAACTCGAGCGTGACACGTTCAGCTTTTGCGCCAGATACATCACCTTCAGGTTTTCAACGCCCTCGCCGACAAGAATGTCCTTGGCAAGGTCGATCCACTCTTCGCGCGTCGTGCGCTTGGCATTGTCAGAGTCTTTTTCTTCAATATTCAATGTGTTGGTTGTGGTCATATTGTCAATTTCCAACATCTGGACACTTATGTCTAGTCCAGCCTCATTTTTTGAGCTACAGTCACGGTCGGATTTTATCGCGGAGGGTCAAATGGATCACTATCGTGTTGTCGTTGTCGGCGGTGGAGTGGTTGGCGCATCGGTTCTCTATCACCTTGCGAAATTCGGATGGAGTGACATCTGCCTGATGGAGCGTTCCGTTCTGACGGCCGGATCGTCCTGGCATGCGGCGGGCGGCGTTCATGCGCTGAACGCCGACCCCAACATGGCCGCGCTGCAAGCCTACACGATTGATCTTCTTTCCCAAATTGAAAAGGAATCCGGCCAGTCCATCGGTATGCACATGACCGGCGGCATCTCCGTTGCGTCCGCGCCGGACCGCTGGGAGTGGCTGCAATCGGCATACCGGGTATTCCAGACTATCGGCATTGATGATTGCCGCCTCATGACGCCGGACGAGATCAAGGAACAATGCCCGATCTTCGACACCAGCGATGTGATCGGCGGCCTGTGGGCGGACCGTGAAGGCTATGTCGACACGACCGGGACCGTTCAGGCCTATGCCGGGGCGGCGAAAAAGCACGGTGCGAAGGTCATTGAACACAACCGGGTTATCGAACTGCGGCAACGCAGCGATGCGAGCTGGGATGTGATTACCGAACGAGGCACGGTGCATGCCGAGCATGTCGTCAATGCCGGTGGATTGTGGGCCAAGCAGCTTGGCCGCATGGTCGGCCTCGAACTGCCGGTCTCCCCGCTTGAGCACCATTATTTCCTGACTGAAACCATTCCGGAGGTTGCCGCGCTCGACCGGGAACTGCCGATGATGGTGGATCTGGAGCGGTTCACCTACATGCGGCAGGATCAGAAAGGCGTGCTTGTCGGGATCTACGAAACCAACCCCGCCCATTGGAGTGTCGACGGCGCACCCTGGGACTATGGCATTGAACTTTTGCAGGAAAACACGGACCGGATTTCCGAAGAACTTGTGATGGCATTCCAGCGCTATCCGGTGCTTGAAAATGCGGGCGTTAAAAACTGGGTCAATGGCGCCTTCACGTTCTCTCCCGACGGAAACCCGCTGGTCGGGCCGGTGCGCGGCGTTAGGAATTACTGGCTCGCCTGCGGCGTGATGGCCGGCTTCCTGCAGGGCGGAGGCGTCGGCAAGACGCTTGCCGAATGGATGATCCATGGAGAGCCGGAAGCCGATGCATGGTCGATGGACATCGCGCGATATGGAGACTTTGCCTCGAACCGCGAATATATCAAGCAGACGACCGGGCAGTTTTATTCGCGCCGGTTCATCATGACCTATCCCAACGAGCAGCTTCCTGCCGGAAGGCCGTTGAAAAAGGCGCCGGCCTATGGGGGAATGGATGCGGCCGGAGCAATCTGGGGCTGCAGCTGGGGCCTTGAAGTGCCGCTGATGTTCGCCCCGCATGGATTTGAGGAAACGCCAACCCTGCGGCGTTCGAATGCGTTCGAAATCGTCGGCGAGGAATGCCGTGCCGTGCGCAGCAGTGTCGGCCTTATCGATATTTCGGGCTTTTCTCGCTACGAAGTCAGGGGCAACGACGCCGGAGCCTGGCTCGACAGTATCCTGGCCGGAAGGCTGCCCGGTGCCGGTCACGCACGGCTTGCGCCGATGCTTGGCCATGATGGCCGCCTGAAGGGTGACCTGACGGTCTTCAACTGGGGAGACGGTGTTTGGTGGATCATGGGTTCCTATTATCTGCGCGAATGGCACATGCGCTGGTTCGAGGAACATCTGAGCGAAGCCGAGCGCGACGTGCGGCTTCGTGATATCTCGGATGACATCGTCGGATTTGCGCTCGCCGGGCCAAAGTCCCGAGAGGTGCTGGAGGCACTGACACACGAGGATGTCGGCAACGGTGCGCTGCCATTCATGGGCTGCAGACCGCTTGATGTCGGTCTGATCCGCGCCCGGGTCGGGCGGCTGTCGGTAGCCGGCGAACTCGGATTTGAAATCAACTGCCACGCCAGCGAGCATGTCACGCTGCGCGAGATGCTGCTAGAGGCCGGTGCCCGGCACAACATCCGCGAATTCGGATATTATGCGTTGAACGCCTTGCGGCTCGAAAAAAGCTTTGGCATCTGGTCAGCCGAGTTCACACAGGGCTACACGCCCGGCATGACAGGCATGGATCGCTGGATTGACTTCGGGAAAGTCGATTTTATCGGCCGTGAAGCAGCGCTGCGCGAAAAGCAGCAGAATTCAGCAAAACAAAAGCTGGTGACACTGGAAATCGACGCAGACGACGCAGACGCGTCAGGCTTTGAACCAGTGTGGCGCGACGGCAAGCGGGTGGGTTTCATTACATCGGGCGGCTATGGTCACTGTGTGGGCAAAAGCATCGCTCTTGCGCTTCTGGATCCCGAGATAGCGCAAGTCGGCACGGACCTCACCACCCACGTGGTCGGCAGGGAACGGGCGGCAAAGGTGATAGCGCAATGCCCGCATGACCCGAAAGGCGAAAGGATGCGCGTGTGACAACGGATTTAAATACGCCCGCCCGCAGGCGCGGACGGCGACGGCAGGCGCAAAGCGCCGACAAGAGCCACGCTGACGCAGGCTACTACAAGCATATCAAAAACACGCTGCCGCGCGTCGAAGTCCTGTCGCAAGACGAAGTAGAGGCGATCCACCGGACATCGCTGCGTGTGCTTCAGGAACTCGGGATTCGCGTCCTCAACGACGAGGCGCGGCGCATCCTGAGCGATGCCGGTTGCGAGATACGCGACGAGATGATGGTGCATTTCCCGAGCGAGCTCGTCACCGAACTGGTATCTAAGGCACCGCATTCGATGGTCTGGAACGGCGGTGACGGCATTGCCCTCGACATCGATCAGGACGCGCTGCTCTTTGGACCGGGTGCGGGCTGCCCGAACGTTACCGACACGGAACGGGGCCGAAGGCCCGGCACGCTTGAAGACTATGTCGACTTTACCAAACTGCAGCAGCATTTCGACATTATCCCGTTCCTGGCGCCGTCGATCGAGCCGCAGGATGTTCCCATCCATGAGCGCCACCTTCTGGCCGGAAAGGTGCAGCTGGAAACTTCGAACAAGGTGCCCTGGGTCTATGCGCGCGGCAGCGGTCAGGTGTTCGACAGCTTCGAGATGATCCGCCTTGCCCGCGGGTTGAGCGAAGAGGCTTTCAGGGAGCGGATTTGGACCTATACGGTCATCAACACCAATTCCCCCCGCCAGATCGACGTTCCGATGGCGCAGGGCATTATCGACTTTGCCCGCTGGGGGCAGCCGTCAATAATCACGCCGTTTTGCCTGTCCGGCGCTATGGCGCCGATAACCGAAGCCGGTTCGCTCACACTCAGCCACGCCGAAGCCATGGCCGGAACAGTACTCGCACAGGCGGTAAATCCCGGTGCTCCGGTTATTTACGGCGCATTCTCGTCGAATGTGAACATGAAGTCCGGCGCCCCGGTTTTCGGCACGCCCGAACATATCAGAACCAATTTCGGAGCCGGCCAACTGGCCCGCCGCCTCGGTATTCCCTGGCGGTCCGCGACCGGTACGGCCGGCAATGCGCCCGACGTGCAAAGCGCCGCAGAAACGCAACTGGGCATTTGGGGCGCGGTCCTCGGCGGCGCAAATCTCATCATACACTCGACCGGCTGGCTGGAGGGCGGCCTGACGATATCCTACGAGAAATTCATCATGGATCTGGAGGTCTGCCAGACGATCGCCCAGGCTATGAAACCGGTTGAAGCAACGGAAGATGCGATCGGCTTCGAGGCCATAGCGGAAGTGCAGCCGGGCGGGCATTTCTTCGAGGCCCAACAAACGATGGCGCGCTACTCCGACCAGTTTTACGAACCGCTTATCCGCGACTGGACGAATTTCGGCCAGTGGGAAGAAGCCGGCGGGCTGCAGACGGTCGAGCAGGCGCACACGATGTGGAAGCAGATTATCAGGGACTTCGAACCGCCGGCACTGCCGCAGGACCGGCTCGATGCGATAACCGATTTTGTTGAAAGAAGAAAACGCGAGGGCGGCGCGCCTCCCGTCGATTAATCGTTCGGCCAACCAGAGGGAAATATCGAATGGCTCTAACGACAGATGCAATTGTCATCGGTGCCGGTGTGATCGGCGCTGCAACCGCGCTGGAGCTCAACAGATCCGGCATACGTACAATCTCCGTGGACAAGAACCCGGCCGCCGGTTACGGCTCGACCAGCGGTTCCTGCGCCATCATCCGGGTGCATTACTCGACGCTTGAAGGCACGGCCTTTGCCTATGAGGGCTATCACTACTGGCGCGAATGGGCCGACTATCTGGGCGTCGAGGATGAGCGCGGCCTTGCCGAATTTAGGGAAACCGGCTGCCTTGTCATGTGCACCGAACAGAACGGGTTCATGCGCAAGCACACCGACATTTGCGAGGAGCTCGACATACCCTTTGAACGCTGGGGCACCGGGCAAATCCTAGAACGGCTGCCGATCTACGATCTGACGAGCTACTGGCCAGCGAAACGCATGGACGATCCGGGTTTCGGACTACCCGGTACCGGCAGCGTTGAAAGCGCCGTTCATTTCCCCACCGCCGGATATATCACCGACCCGCAGCTTGCCACACACAATCTCCAGCGCGCGGCGGAATCGGCCGGCGGTGAATTCCTGTTCAACCGGGCCGTAGTCGAAGTGCTCACCGAATCCGGGCGCGTTTCGGGTGTCAAACTCTACGACGGCACCGAAGTTCATGCCCCGGTCGTCATCAATATCGCCGGGCCCCATTCGGCAAAAATCAACGCCATGGCCGGTGTGCTGGACGACATGACAATCCAGACCCGGGCGCTGCGGCAGGAAGTCGTGCATATGCCGGCGCCCGAGAATTTCGACTTTTTCGGCAAGGCTTTCGTTACGTCCGACAGCGATATCGCCTGCTACTGCCGTCCGGAAAAGGGCAATTTCATTCTGGTCGGCAGCGAAGACCCCGAGTGCGATCCACGCGAATGGGTCGATCCCGACGACTACAACACAAATTTCACGGACCAGTGGACCCATCAGGCGCACCGGTTTGCGCAGCGCGTTCCCGGCATCGGCATTCCTAACCAGACGAAGGGCGTCGTCGATCTCTACGATGTTTCGGACGACTGGATCCCGATTTACGACAAATCGGCACTGCCCGGCTACTACATGGCCATCGGCTCAAGCGGCAACCAGTTCAAGAACGCGCCGATTGCCGGCAAGATGATGGCCCGCCTCGTTGAGTACTGCGAAGCAGGCAATGACCACGATGAAGCCTCGCTGCAGTTCGACCTGCCGAAAATCCAGCGCCGGATCGATGTCGGCTTTTACTCGCGCAAGCGGGAAATCAATGAGGAAAGCAGCTTTTCGGTGCTTGGATAAGACGCGCTGCCGTTCTAGGCCTGTGCCTGGGCATGTGACGTTTCCGCTGCGTATCGGCCAAGCGCCATGGAAGCCGCGCCGACGCCCGTCTGCGGAAGCTGTTTGCCCATGGAGGCCAGAGCCATGTCGATACTGCCCAGGCAGCCAAGAATGGTCGGCGGGTTGACGTGGCCCATATGGCCGATGCGGATTGTCTGATCCACCAGTTGGCCGAGCCCGCCACCGAGCGTCACGCCGCAGTTGACCTTGCAATAGTCAATAATCCTCGTCGCAAGATCATCTTCGAAGCAGAACACCGAAACAGAATTGGAGCGGCTGGCGGGTTCGCGGATGTTGAAGGTTGCCCCCGCCGCCTCCCACGCAGCGATTGCTGCCCGGGTGGCATCTGCAATGGCCTCGTGTCGCCGGAAGACAGACGGAAGGCCTTCCTCGAAGATCATTTTCAGCGCCTCCTGCAGGCCGAACAGCAGCTGCTCAGGAGGCGTTCCGCAATATTTCTGATAATGGACCTTGCCGTCGCGCGCCGTCCAATCCCAATAGGGGGTGCGCAAGCCGGCCTGCCGGTGTTTGTCCTTGGCCCTGGCGCTGACGGCGACGAAGCCCAGCCCGGCGGGCGACATCAGCCCCTTCTGGGAACCGGAAACGGCAACATCGACGCCCCATCCGTCGAAATCGAAGGGCATGGTGGCAAGTGAAGCAACCGCGTCGATCATGAGAAGTGCGCCATGCCCGGCCGCATCGGTTGCCTTGCGCAACGCGCCGATATCATTGACGACGCCGCTGGCGGTGTCGACCTGGACGGCCAGGATAGCCGAAATCGCCTGCTCCCTGTCATTGCGCAGCCGTTCTTCAAGCCGGTCAAGGTCAATAGCCGAATGCCAGTCGCAGGCAAGCACCTCGACATCGAGGCCCAGCATGGTCGCCATTTCCCCCCACCCGGTCGCAAAACGTCCGGATTCCAGGACCAGGATCTTCTCGCCCTTGGAAAACAGGTTGGTCAGGGAGGCCTCCCAGGTACCGTGACCGTTCGAGGCATAGATGTAGGTGTCGCCGTCCGTTCCGAATATCCGTTTCAGGCCGTGTTGACAGTCGTCGGTCACGCCGAGCATCGGACCGGCATAGATATCCATCGCCGCCCGGTGCATGGCATTCAGTACCCGGTCCGGCAGGATCGAAGGTCCGGGGATCAGTACAAACTCGCGGCCATTGGCAAGCGTCATCGCGGCTACTCACTTCGTCAAACTGGGAACGGTTCGTCAGGCGCTGACGAGCTCATTGGGTTTGAGATTGCGCCGGGCCGCCAGTGCGAGCATTGGCAGGATCAGCGCCGTGCTCAGCAACAATATTTCGATCCGCGCCAATGGCAAGACGCTTTCGCCGGGAAGCGGCAGTAGCAGGCTGCCGGCCAGGAAGAAAATCCGCTCAACCAATTTGAGCCTGCCTACACCGACGAGATAACCCTGCATGGCGCTGGCGAAGAACACGATGCCCGCGATGGCAAGAGCCAGCACGGCAAGGGTCTGCAAGATGCTTCCCTCGAGAATGAGCGATGGATCAAGCACGAAGAAAAACGGTATGAAATAGATCACGCTGCCGAGCCGCATCGCTTCAAAACCGGTGATCATGGGCGAGGCCTTGGCGACCGATGCGGCCGCGAACGCGCCGAGCGCCACCGGCGGGGTGATGAAGGAAAGCATGCCCCAATAGAAGATGAAGAGATGTACGGCCAGCGGATTGAGCCCGGTGGCAATCAGCGCCGGCGCCAGAATGATGGCGAGGAATATATAGGCCGCTGTCACCGTCATGCCGATGCCGAGAACAAAGCTGGTTGCCGCGCCGATGATGAGCAGGAGCAATTGCGAACCGCCGGCAATCGAAAGGAGATCGTTGACCAGAGTGCCCGCAAGCCCGGTCATCGACAAGGCACCGACGATCAGACCGATGCCGGCCAGTACGCCGACCAGTTCGGCAAAGAGCTTCGCTAGTGTGTCGAAAAAGCCGAATAGTTCTTTCCAGCCCCAGCGGGTTTCCGGCGAGGCAAACTGGTTGATCAGGATCAGCACCGGCGTCGCGTAAAAGGGCGCGAGCATTTCCCGGCGCAAATACAAAAGCAGGTAAACAAGCAGCGCGAAGGCAAAAAGATAATACCAGCCGCTTTTCAGCGTCTTTTTCAATGATGGCAGTTCCGCACGGTCCAGCCCCTCGATCTTTTCCTGCGCGGCCCGTGCGTCGATCTGCACGAATAGGCCAAGAAAATAGAGGAAGGACGGGATGACCGCCGCCAGCGCCACGCTGGCATAGGAAACGCCAAGGAAACTCGCCATGATGAAGGCGGTCGCCCCCATTACCGGCGGCATCAGGACGCCTCCGGTCGACGCGCAGGCCTCAACACCTGCCGCAAAGGGCGCGGTCAGCTTGATGCGGCGCATGGCCGGGATGGTCATGACACCGGTCGTCATGACATTGGTGACCACGGAACCGCTCATCGAACCCATCAGTCCGCTGGCGACGATCGCCACCTTGGCCGGTCCGCCACGGATGTGGCCAAGCAGCGCGAATGCAAGATTGATAAAGAAGGAACCGGCGCCCGTGTGTTGCAGAGCGGCGCCAAAAATGATGAAGCCGATGACGAGATTGGCAAAGGCCCGCATCGGAATGCCGATGACGCTTTCATTGCTCATCGCGTGATAGGCGGCGACGGTGTCTATCGGGAACGAGAAACCTTCGATGGGGCCCGGCATGACATCGGCAAAGAGCGGATAGAGCGAGGCAAAGCCGACAATGACGGCCAAGGATGTGCCACCCGCACGACGCGACGCCTCGAAGATCAGCGCCCAGAAGACCATTGCGACATAGACCGCGTTTTGCGGTGCCGCCAGCTCCCAGCCGTTCTCGATCATCCGCAATGAATTGGCGACGAGGAAGCCGATCACCGCGACGGACAGCGCCGCCAGGACAATGTCGTACCACGGCACCCGGTCTTTCGGCGCCCGCGCATGCATCGGCAGCAGGACATAGATCGACGGAATGACGATCATTAGGATCGTGTAGATATACCGGTTCGCCAGCAGCGTTTCACCGATAAAGAAATGCAGATTGAATGCCTGGTTTATGGCCAGCAGAACAAGGGCGAGAGCCCCTGCCCTGACTGGCCACAACCAGCCCGCCGGGAGTGAGCGGAAGCGGCTCGGTGCCGCCTTGTCGTCGTCTTCCTGCACGCTACTTATCCCAAACCGGTGCCATGCCGGCATCCGTCAGCGCCTTGGCGCGAACGGCCATCCAGCGGTCCTTGAAATCGTCACCGCTCTTGTCGGCCATGCCTTCCCACGCGGCGGCAAGGATCGCCTGTCTATCAAGCAGTTTCTGATTGTGGGCCGCGGCCTCATCCGACCACATTCCCTTTTCCTTCCAGAATTCGACTGCACCGGAATGGTAGGGCAGCACCCACTGGAAGTTCTGGCGACCGTCGGCCCAGCCGACGGCTGACGGCTCCGCCTCGACGAAATTGTCAAACTGCTCGCTGATGCTCTTGGCCATATTGTGCACCAGAGCCTCGTCCCGGTCGGGCGCCGTAACCAGGATCGGGTACGGAAATCCACCGCATTCGAGCGGATTGTCCTTCGACAGGTTAGTGCCGGCTGTTGCCACGCGCTTGGCCATGTGCGGTGCGACCATTTGCATTCGTTTCCAGTTTTCAGTTTCACTATGGGGTGTTTCCAGCCATGCCAGGCCACGCGGCGATGCGTCAAGTTCCGTGCCGCCGCCGGTGGTGAACGACGTCATGGCGTCGGCCTGGTTGTTGACCAGCGCTTTCCACGCAGCATCGAATCCCGAAACATCAACGCGGGTGACATCGTCCCAGGTCAGGCCACCATAGGCCAGAAATGCCGTCACATTCGTCTGCAGCGACGGCGATCCCAAAACCCATGGCAGCCGTTTCCCTTTCAGGTCTGCCGCTGTTTTGATATTGGCATCCTTGGCCGTGCCAAGCGCAAGACAGTTGTTGCCGGTCGAGCTCATGACCATCTGCAATTGCTGCGGCCCGAGTTCGGGCTTTGCCCAACCCAGTACCCCTTCGACGGCATAAAAGACACCTGATCCCGCGGCAGAAAAGTCGATTTGCCCCTTCATGACGGGAATGACCCGCGACACATCGTTCTTGGCCGGCACCACGCGCAACGTAACGCCATACCCGTCCTGAAGCGCCTTGCCGATCGCGACCGACTGGCCGTAACCCGTACTGCCGACACTGTACGCCGTCCAGGACACGGTCTTTGGCAGGTCGACATCGTCGGCCGCCAGTGCACTTCCGGCAATGAGCGCGCCGAGCGCCACCGTTGCCGTGAATTTTGCGAAATTGATACTCACTGTTCTTCCTCCCTTGAAAATTCGTTGTTGCGACAGCAATCCACCCGGCCGTTATTTGAGGCCGGGCACGAATTCGATTGGATTTGCCATGCTTCCAAGACCTTCGATCGACGAGCGCATGGTTCCGCCGATTTTTCCGAGATCGATCGTCGCCATGGTCCATGGCTCAACGGGCCCGACCGTGCCGGTGGAAATGATGTCACCCGGTTTGAGCGCGTGGGCGCGCGACAGATAGGAGATGAGGTGAGCCGCGTTGAATACGTGCTCCGCGGTCGTTCCGTGCTGCACGTGATCGTCGTTGAGCCAGGCATCCAGAACCGCCTCATCTGGATGCGGCGCCTCGTCAGGGGTGACAAGCCACGGCCCCATCGGCGAAAACGTGTCGAAATTCTTGTAGCGCCCCGGATAGGTCAGGTGTTCCTGCGAACCGTCAGCCCGGTTCATGCGGATCCATTCCGTTTTCTTCCGCATATCGTGGGCGGTGATGTCGTTGTGAACGGCATAGCCGAACACATGGTCCAGCGCCTTTTCTTCCGGTATGTCGTAACCACCCTTGCCGATGACGATCACCAGCTCAATTTCAGGACCGACCTGTCCAACATCGGGGATCCTGACGGTGTCTGCGGGGCCAACGATGCAGGACGGAAGCTTGGTAAAATAGGTGGCATGCGGGTTGTCCGGCTTGACCGCCGTATCCCAGCCGCCGTGCCGGTTGATGGCGATGGCGAAGAATTTCTGCGGGTCGTCCACCGGCGCGAAGATGTGCGTTCCGGCAAAGGGAATGATGTGCGCTGAAGCCCCGTTTGAATCGGCGGCTTCGCCCTCGACCGCCCGCTGTACCGCGCGAGCCGCCGCGATTGCCAAATCACCATCTTCGATCATCGTCTTGAGACTGTTGGGAAAAAGGTATGCCTCTAGAGAAGGATCGGTTTCCTTCAGTTTTTCGTAGATCGGCGCAAGGTCGGCAATATCCCGATCGTCATTGCAGCCAAGACCGATCGCCTTTTGACCGTTTTTGCGTTGAAACCGGCAGAATTTCATAGTCGGAATTTCCTGTTTCTGTTGTTTTCGCCGATCCGAACTCAGTTGGATCCATCAAAATTCGCGCCCTCAAAGCCAATGATGCGGGCACAGTTCGTGGTGGTCATCTTGCGGATATCCTCATCGCTGTATCCGAGGTTCAGGCACATTTCGATGAGGGTGCGCATGCCCTCCACCGGGCTCGGGTTGCCGCTCTGGCCGAGATCCGAACCAAGCACCGTGCGGTCGACACCACCGGCATCGATGTGCTGGCGAAGCTCTTCGGGCGTGTAGCAGGTGAATTTGCTTTCGATGTAGAACGCGGCGGAATGCTCGACGACTGCGCCGCCCTCGGTGAGCTCCGTAATATCGGCGAGGCTGCAACCCACCACATAGGTCGGGTGATTGACGAGGCGACGGTTGACGCCGCGGGCCTTCGCCTCCTCGAACAGCGGCCAGATCTCGCTGATGTGAAGGTGCCCGGAAGACAGAACCGCGTCGAATTCCGCGATCAGATCAAGGATTTCCTTCACTTCGTCGACAAGGTTGCCTTTGTTGTCGACGACCGAGATGCCTTCGGCC
The DNA here is from genome assembly GCF_040932035.1 of Hoeflea sp. TYP-13. Lineage (NCBI taxonomy): Bacteria > Pseudomonadati > Pseudomonadota > Alphaproteobacteria > Hyphomicrobiales > Rhizobiaceae > Hoeflea > Hoeflea sp. TYP-13. The sequence continues at coordinate 973,590 of NZ_JBFRBB010000001.1, read as the reverse complement.
GGGCGCATCGGTTTGGCAGTCACAAGGCGCTTCTTGCGATGGGTAGAGCGGATATGGTTGGCCGCCGACGAGGTTGGCATCCAGACAAGGCTGGCGCCCATTTTGAGGAATGTGTCGACCGTGAAGGGATTGAGACCACCCGACGTATTGTTGAGCGGAATGCCGCCGAGAAGTTCGACGCCGTATTCTTCCATATGCGGCTTCAGCAGGTTGACGATCGGAGCGCCGGGATAATAGTGGTCCTTGATCAGAATGGCCCGCTGCCCGGCCGCTGCCGCTTCCTTGATCTCGTCGATGTGATCGAGTTTGCGAGCCATCACCGAGGGGCCGGAATGGACGTGCAGATCGATCGAGCCCTTCATGAGAGCGTCGACCCGTTCCGACATCTGCCCGCCATCATCCTGCTGTTCGTTCGGGTTCAACATTTCCTGCTCCAGATTACGCATCATCGATGCCTCGGACGGTAGATACGGCGCCTGTTCGTCGCAATTTGTTATTCGCATCGTTTCACGGTATGAAATTTTTCGGTATTTGAGCGAAGACAAAACGGGGCCCGGACATGACGTCATTTTCACCGGTACGCGCGGTTGAGCGTACGCTTTTGATACTCGAACATCTGAACCAGAACCGGGTGACGCGCGTTTCTGACCTGCATGATGCGACCGGACTGCCGAAGCCGACAATCGTGCGTCTGCTGCAGACACTGGAACAGACCGGATATGTGTCTAACGATCCACGTCACGGTGGCTATCAGGTCACCTCGAAAGTGACCTCATTGAGCGCAGGATTTCATGGAGACCCGCTGGTGGTGGAGGCAGGCCGCGCCCATGCGGCGGCCCTGACCAACCACTTCATGTGGCCGGCGACGATCGCAATCCTGCATGACGATTGTGTCATTGTGCGCTACTCAACCATTCCCGACAGTCCCAATTCGCCATTCCACGCCACGGTCAATATGCGGCTGTCCCTCAACCATCACGCGCTGGGTCTTGCGTATCTCGCGTTCTGCCCTCCCGAACAGCAAAACATGCTGATCAAAATCCTGATGCAGCGCGAAGAAGGCAGCAAGGCAAAGATTGCCGAAAAGGAAACTCTTTTGCGGCGCAAATTAAGGACCGTCAAAGAACAGGGCTTTGCTGAGCGCGACGCCAATATGGAACCGCGATCGTCCAACACGATTGCCATGCCGGTCATGAACGGCGAGCGTGTACTCGGCACGCTCGGCATTACCTACTATCGAGCCGCCCACCGGCGCCAGGATGCCGTTCAAAAGTTTTCCGGCAAGCTGCAAACAGCGGTCAACAGAATTTCAAGGGACATCAGCCGCTTGAGCTAGCGGGACGAAGGCATGGCACTTCAAACGGCATCGGTTGCGCTGTGAAAATGTGCGACGGTTCGGCTCTCGCCCTCATGTCCGAAGTGGTCAAACCTCTTTTCCGTCGGTGTTTATGCCTTCCGCCTTGACGCGGCCCCAGGGTATCTTCGTCCAGGCCAGTTCGTGCAGAAAGTAGCTGAAAAACCCGACAAGTGAGCCGGTAATTGCGATGCCGCCACTCGCCGAAACGGATCTAGTGAACAGCAGGCCAATGAGCGTCATTGTTGCAACTCCGGCGAGCTGCCACGTTACGGACTTTGTGAAGAGTCTCTTTTTGCTGTCCATCCTGGCGTCCAATCTGAAAATCTGTTTGTTTTCCATCCTCTATCGCAATTGCTCCGGGCTGGACATTCTGTGTTTACGCTGCAATATATCTGCTTTGGTGACTTTATTCTGCATTGGTGTTAGAAATGGACAGGCGAGATCGTTCCGAAATGTTCAAGGGCCGCTTGCACGAGGCGATGGAGCACGAAAAGGTTTCGCGCAGCGAACTGGCGAGGAAAACAGGAGTCGACCGTTCAACGATCGGTCAGCTCCTCAATGCCGACTTGCCGCGCCTGCCCAATGGACAGCTTGTGGCCGACCTTGCCTCGGCACTTGGCGTGAGCGCGGACTGGCTCTTGGGGCTGACAAACCGGCCCGAGCGGCCCGGAGATATTGTTGCCGCCGCAATGGCTCTCAGCCCCGCGGAGCGCAGCTCCGCCGACGAACAGCTTCTAGCCTGGCACCGGGAATCAGCCGGTTACAAGATACGGCATGTTCCGGCGACCATGCCCGACATTTTGAAAACGGAACGGATGCTGGACTGGGAATATTCCTCGTTTCGCGGCAGGCATTTGGCGCAAGCGGTCGAATCAACGCGCGGCCAGCTCGATTGGTTGCAGACGGGCGCATCGGACTATGAGATATCGCTGCCGATCCACGAGCTTAAAGCCTGCGCCGAAGGCACCGGGTATTACGAAGGGCTTTCTCAGGACATTCGAAATGAACAATTGCAGGTGATTTCCGCCACGTGTCGGGAAATGTTCCCCAGGCTCAGGATCTTTCTGTTCGACGCGCATACGGAGTTCAGCGCCCCCGTTACCATATTCGGTCCCAACCTTGCCGTTGTCTATATCGGTCAATGCTATCTGACATTCCGCGAGCTGGACCGGGTGCGTTCTTTAACCGAACACTTTGACTGGCTGGTCCGTGAAGCCAAGGTGGATGCACGTCATGTTCCGGACCATATCAATTCCCTGATCAAACAATGATCATCGGCCCTGCGCGGATTTGATATAGAGTGACAATGGTCCGGTACTCCACCTCCAATATCGGTGCATGTTGAACCGTTATTTGGGGGACCATTATATGAAAGAAGAGACAGAGATCAGAAAGACCTACGTTGGTTTGGACGTATCAGTGGCCGATACGCATATCTGCGCTCTTGATGATGGTGGCGCGAGACCTTTCGAAGGAGCGGTTCCATCGGAACCGGATGCCATCGCGGAGATCATTCGACAACACGCCGCCAACTGCGAACGCGTAGCTGTTGTGACAGGAGCGACCGCCCCTTGCCCGAACGGCTGGTATTTGTCGTTCGGGTCGAGATCATGTTGACTTATGTGACGTTACTATGGGGCGGCGTCCTTCATCTCGATCAGCTGAATAAGGTTCCCACAGGTATCGTCTAAAACCGCCATGCGAACCGGCCCAGCATCCATTGGCTCAACAGTAAACTCTACGCCAAGGTCGCCCAACCTTTGCCGCTCCGCGTCAAGATCTTGCACCTGAAAAGAGTGTGCAGGGATGCCATCTGAAACCAGTGCTTCCTTGTAGGGTTTCACAGCAGGGTGGTCGCTTGGCTCGAGCAGCAACTCTGTTCCTTCGGGGTCTTCGCTCGACACGACTGTCAGCCAACGATTTTCCCCCAATGGGATATTGTTTTTCACCGTGAAGCCGAGAACATCAGTGTAAAATTTTTCTGCCTTGTCTTGTTCGTCGACAAAGACGTTAGTCACATAGATTTTCATGTTTTTTCTCCGTTCTGTTTGTAATTCACGAGCCATGCTGCAGCAGCGATATGATCTTCGTTGACGCTCAACGAATGGGCTTTCGTCCGTCCCTTCCATGTCGTCTCGATCAACCCAGCTTTCTCCAAAACAGCTAGATGCTGGGAAATCGTCTGTCGGGACAAAGCGATGCCATCCTCTGCAACCGATGCCGCGCATACCTCGAACAATGACTGAGCGGGTTGTTTGCTCAGATGGTCGATGATGCGGCGGCGCGTGCTGTCAGAAAGAGCCTTGAAAATAAGATCGAGCTGATCATCTGTCATCAGTTCTAATATGCAGTAATTTTACTGCATATCAAGTTTGATTGCGAAGCGGACCTCACAATTGGCGGAACGAACGGCAGTTTCGTCCGCGTTGCAGTCGTTAAGGTGCGTTTATTGAAAGGCCGCTTTTTTGGACATGCGCTCTTGACACAAGGGACCGTTGTCAAGGGACGATCACTGTCGGATATCCGCGCTCCGGCTGTGCTGCTCGCGCAGTGTATCGGCTGACTGCCGGACGACCTCGGAAATCTGTATGAGCTGCATTGCCAGCGGGCTTGTCTTTCGCCAGACCATGCCGATTGTCCGCGAGGGTTGGGGACTGTTGAAGCGGGCAACGGACACCGAAGCCGAACGTGTCTCCACGGCCACCGCCATTTCCGGGATCAAGGTAACACCGATGCCGGCACCGACCATCTGGACCAGGGTGGAAAGGGAACTGCCATCCAGCAACTCGCGTGGAAGCGCCGAGCGCAAATTGCAGAACGACAGTGCCTGGTCGCGAAAACAGTGTCCCTCCTCAAGAAGAAGCAGGCGCATTTCACGGAGCATTTCACGATCGGGCACCGGCTTTCCCTCATCCTCACCAGGCCGGACCAGAACGAACTCCTCGGCAAACAGCGCTACCTCGGTCAACCAGGGTTCCGACACCGGCAGAGCAACGATTGCCGTATCAAGACGGCCATCCGCCAGTTCCTGAATCAATTTCGCGGTCTGGGTTTCGCGCACATGAATATCGAGGCCTTCATGCATGCGCGTGAGGTTGCCGATTATCGTGGGCAGCAGGTAAGGCGCGATTGTCGGGATAACGCCTATCCGCAACCGACCGACAAGCTGCTCCTGCGAGGCACGCGCCAGGTCTCCCAGTTCATTCACCGAGCGCAGGATGTCGCGCGCCCGCACGGCAAACTCCTCTCCAAAGCCGGTAAGCCGGACCTGGCGTGCACCTCTCTCGAAGAGCTCCGTCGCCAGTGTTTCTTCCAGCTCCTTGATCTGCATCGACAATGCCGGCTGGGAGATCGCACAGGCATCAGCCGCGCGCCCGAAGTGACCGTGCCGTGCAAGGGCATCGAAATATCGAAGCTGTTTGAGGGTCAGATTCATCATAAGATGATCTTATCACAACAATCAGTAAATCCAACTTAAACTAATGGATTGGCTTTGATATAGGAGGTAAAGCGACGATCAGGAGCAGCCAGTGCCAATACCGCTTCGTGTCACCTAGACTGACAATGCAGATGTCACTGATTTCCCGAACATCTGCTATGCTGACACTTTGGGTTCGCACAGGCCGTGAAACCGGCCCGCTATGCAATACATAAATGATGTTCGTCCTTTGAACAGTTCAATTCAGTTAGCCTCAATGGGAGAGAAATATGGACGGAAAAAATGCTGAGAACGCAGGCAAATGCCCTGTAATGCACGGAAGCACGTCACTTGGCGCCAGGTCTAACCGGGACTGGTGGCCCAATCAGTTGAATCTGAAGATGCTTCACCAGAACTCTTCCCTGTCCGATCCGATGGGCGAGGCGTTCAATTACGCCGAGGAATTCAAGAGCCTCGACCTTGAAGCGTTGAAAGCCGATCTCTATGCGCTGATGACGGATTCGCAGGACTGGTGGCCGGCCGACTTCGGTCACTACGGTCCGCTTTTCATCCGCATGGCGTGGCACAGCGCGGGTACATACCGCACGGCGGACGGCCGTGGGGGCGGGTCGTCAGGCACGCAGCGTTTTGCACCGCTCAACAGCTGGCCCGACAACGTCAACCTCGACAAGGCACGCCGGCTGCTGTGGCCGATCAAGCAGAAATACGGCCGGAAAATCTCCTGGGCCGACCTGATGATCCTTGCCGGCAACTGCGCGCTGGAATCTATGGGCTTCAAGACCTTCGGTTTCGCCGGTGGACGCGAAGACGTCTGGGAGCCGGAAGAAGACATCTACTGGGGTGCCGAAGACGTCTGGCTGGAAGACAAGCGCTACACGGGAGACCGGGATCTCGAGAACCCGCTCGCTGCCGTTCAGATGGGCCTGATCTATGTCAATCCGGAAGGGCCGAACGGCAATCCGGATCCGGTTGCCGCTGCACATGACATTCGCGACACCTTTGGCCGCATGGCCATGAACGATGAGGAGACCGTTGCGCTGATCGCCGGTGGTCACACTTTCGGCAAAACGCATGGCGCGGGCGATGCGGCGCTTGTCGGCCCCGAACCCGAGGCCGCCGGCATTGAAGAGCAGGGCCTTGGCTGGAAGAGCAGCTTCGGCAGCGGCAAGGGCGGCGACGCCATCGGCAGCGGCCTGGAAGTTATCTGGACGACAACACCGACAAAATGGAGCAACAACTTCTTCTGGAACCTGTTCGGCTATGAATGGGAACTGACAAAGAGCCCGGCCGGCGCCCAGCAGTGGATCCCGAAGGGCGGCATGGGAACAGGCACGGTGCCGGATGCACATGATCCGTCAAAGCGCCAAACGCCGTCGATGCTGACCACAGACCTCTCTTTGCGCTTCGATCCCGAATACGAAAAGATATCGCGGCGCTTTTATGAAGACCCGGACGCGTTTGCAGATGCATTTGCCCGGGCCTGGTTCAAGCTCACGCACCGCGACATGGGTCCCCGTTCGCGCTATCTGGGCGCTGAAGTCCCGGCCGAAGAGCTGATCTGGCAGGATCCGGTTCCGGCAGTCGATCATGAACTGATCGACGAGGATGACATTGCCGGTCTCAAGGCGAAAATCCTCGAATCGGGGCTGTCTGTTTCAGAGCTGGTCTCGACCGCTTGGGCATCGGCAGCCACCTTCCGCGGCTCCGACAAGCGTGGCGGCGCAAACGGCGCACGGATCCGTCTCGCGCCGCAGAAGGACTGGGAAGTCAACCAGCCCGCGCAGTTGGCGAAGGTGCTCGAAACTCTCGAAGGGGTTCAGCAGGACTTCAACAGCGCGCAGTCGGGCGGGAAAAAAGTGTCCCTCGCTGATCTGATCGTCCTCGGCGGCTGCGCCGGCGTGGAACAGGCAGCGAAGAACGCCGGACACGATCTGACGGTGCCGTTCACGCCGGGCCGGACCGATGCGTCACAGGAACAGACCGACGTGGAATCCGTCGCCGTACTCGAGCCGGTCGCCGATGGGTTCCGCAACTATCTCAAGGGCAAATACACCGTATCAGCGGAGGAGCTTCTGATCGATCGTGCGCAATTGCTGACCCTGACCGCGCCCGAAATGACTGTGCTGGTTGCCGGCATGCGCGTATTGAACGCCAATGTCGGACAGTCCCAAAACGGCGTATTTACCGATCGGCCGGAGACACTCTCCAATGATTTCCTGGTGAACCTTCTCGACATGGGTACGGCCTGGAAGGCGACTTCAGATGAAGGTGATGTCTTCGAAGGGAGCGATCGCGACAGTGGCGAGCCGAAATGGACCGGCACCCGTGTCGACCTCATCTTCGGTTCGAACTCCCAGCTCCGGGCCGTTGCGGAAGTCTATGCAAGCCAGGACGCGCAGGAGACATTCGTGCGCGACTTTGTAGCTGCCTGGGACAAGGTGATGAACCTCGACCGGTTCGACCTTGCCTGACCTAGTCATATGACATTCGAGCGCGGCTGGAACCCGGCCGCGCTCCGAAGCAAATCCGGGTTGGCTCTAAACCCGCCGGTCGCGATTGAGTTCGTCCATCAACCCGTCGAGCATCTGTTGCGCGTCATTTTTCAGATTTGTGTAGAGACAGTTGCCGCGCGCGTCGACGCCCACCGTCAGCGGGCCAAGTTGTTTGACCCGCAAACGGGTCAGGCGGAACTGGACGATAAAATCCTCCCACGCGACGTCGACAACATCGAGAACCGCCTCCGAAGTCAGCGCGCTGGCGCCGCCGATGAAGGAGAGATAAACGCAGCCGTGCTTTTTCATCGCCGCAATGGTTTCAGGCCCGACCCCGCCCTTGCCGCCAATGGCTTTCACACCGGTTCCGGCGATGATCGTCGGAAGATACGGTTCGAACCGGGTGCTCGTTGACGGGTTGATATAGCGGCTGACCTTTTTGCCGCCCTGTTCTTCGACATAACAGCCGACCTGGCACAGTATGCCGTTCTCAATATCCATCGGCAGTTTCTTGCCGGCATCGATGAACTCCGCGATCCGCTTGTGCGTCGGCAGACCGACGGTGACGACGATGTCGCCAGTCAGATAGACGAGATCGCCGATTTCGAGCGTTTGAATATCGGCATCCGTGAGCGGCAATGTCAGTTCATGGGTCTTGCTCATTCAGGCCTCTATTCGACGCGCTCGATTTCGCCGGAATTATAGATGCGGGCACGGGTGCGCCTGTTGATCCAGCAATTGAAACAGACGGCGACCGGGGTGAAGCCATGGCCGGCGGAAAAGTCGATATGGATGCCGAGCGCCGTGGTATCACCGCCCTGCCCCATTGGCCCGAAGCCGGTCTTGTTGATGGCCTTCAACAGGCGCTTTTCCATATCGGCCAGGATCGGCTCGGGATTTTCCGTTCCCATCGGACGCAGTGTTGCCTGTTTCGCCATCTTGGCGGCGTGATCGAAGGAGCCGCCTATGCCGACGCCGATCATCACCGGCGGACAGTGTTGCGAGCCCGCCCGGATGACGGTTTCCATGATGTATTTTTCGATGTCCTCAAGGCTCGGATAGACAAAGATCTCCAGTGCCGCCCAGCGGCCGGAACCCAGCGCCTTCGGCGAACAGGTCATGTCAATGTAATCGGCGCCGTCGATCACGTCCCAACTGACAATGGGCATGTCCTTGCCCTTGTACGAGCGCTCGTTGGTCAGCGGGTTCTGCACGAATTTCAAAAGCGGAGGATCGATACGGCCTACCAGATCCTCGAAACCGTCGGCAAAGGCGCGCTTGATGTCGCCGGAAAACACGGCCTGCGAGCCGATCTTGACCGAATAGACCGGAACGCCGGCATCCGAACACAAAAACCGGTCTTTTTCCTCGGCCCTTTCAGCACTGCGGATCATGAAATTGAGCACTTTTTTGGCGCCCTCGCCGCTCTCTTCCGCATAGGCTTCGGCCAGCCGCAGCTTGGTGTCTTCGGGGATCTTCTTCAAAGACCATTCATAGAGATCGGCGGAAACCTGTTTGATCTGATCGTAGGAAATCACGGTCTCAATCCTGCTCGGTCTTGTGATAGGGACGCGGCATGGCAAAACGTTCACCGATGGTCGCGAAATCGAGATAACCCAATCGGGTCAGATGCTGCACCTTATCGTAATCCACCAGTCCGCCGGTCAGGCAGTCTTCGGCGATGTGCACGCCAACCACCTGCCCAAAGACAACGGTGCTCGGGTTTTCCTCCCTTTCGGTCGGCAGGTGCAGGATATCGATGGTTTTGCATTCGAAATGGATCGGCGATTCCGCCACCCGGTGCGGCTTGACGATCCGTGACGGTTCGGGTGTCAGGCCAACCTCATGCATTTCATTGATATCGGCCGACCATGACGTCGAAGATAAATTGACCTTTTCCCGCAGTTCGTAGGTCGCGACATTGTAGACGAATTCACCGGTTTCCTTCGCATTCACCCAACTGTCCTTGGGCTTTCCATCGGCTTTCAGACCGTTGCAGGCAAAGGCAACCGTCGGCGGAAAATTGTGCACCAGGTTGAAATAGCTGAAGGGCGCCAGGTTTCCGATCCCGTCCTTGCTCAGGGTGGAAATCCAGCCGATCGGGCGTGGCGCGACGCAGGCGGCAACCGGATTGTGGGGCAGACCGTGCCCGTTTTTGGGTTCAAAAAACATGTTTTTCTTTGTGCTGTTTCAACAGGGTGAAGACCTCACGCTACGCCTGATCATAGGCATTGCGCACCATGGTAATGAAATCGGCATCACCATTGCCGGCTTCACCATGGGCTTTGAAACTGGCAAGCGCGGCGGCGATGGCGGGGGTGTCGACACCCAACCGATCCGCCGTTTCGGTAAAGAGCGTCAGATCACCGACAACGCCGTCGACAGTAAAACTCACGGCATCGGACTGCCCCAATATGACCGGTGCCTTGCCTGCAAGGGACCCGTTTGCCGCGGGACTTCCAGATAGAATTTCCAACATCTTTTCAGCGCTTAAACCGGCTTTCTTTCCAATCTGCATTGCCTCCTTGAGGCACTGCCAATAGCCGGTCAGCATCATGTTGTTGACAATCTTTGCCGCTGCGCCCGCGCCCGGTTCACCGACGTGGTGAATGCGGTTGGAAAGGGCTGCGGCGATCGGCATGAAACGCGCGACATCCTCTTCCTTTCCGCCGATATAGATTCCGGCCCTGCCGCTCGCGACCATCTGCGGCCAGCCGGAAATCGGTGCGTCGATCGCCGAACCACCGGCGGCTTCGATTGCTGCAATACGGCTGCGCAATGTATCGGGACTGACAGTGCTGGTATCAACGATCAGCCTGCCATCCAGTCGGCTACGGCAAATCTGGTCAAGAACCGTGATGACGGCAGCATCGTCCGGGAGCGACAGAATGGCCACATCACATTCTTCAAGGAGGGAGGCAATGTCCGGCTTTGCCTCTATTCCAAGAGCCTCGGCATCCTGTTCTGAGACGCCGCGCCTCGTCCACGCGGAGACGATGAATTCCGCTTCCGCCAGGCGCGAGGCCATGGCGCTTCCCATTTTTCCCAGCCCGATGATTCCGACGTGCATGTCAGGCCGCTTTGATTGATCATTTGTCATGCAACATTACTAGGCCATAGAAAACGCATGCGAAATCAAATTCCAAATGCGTTTCACGTGTTGAAATTGCAGGGCAAACCAATCATCAGGTCAGCGGCTTTCCGCATTTCAGCCTTCACTGTGCTACTTCCATGGCAGTTTCGACGATGATGTCCCCGATCAACGCGCAGTCTTCCAGCGAAAATGTCAGTGGCAGCCGCATGTCGAAAAGCGCCGCCATGATTGCATCCGTTCGCGGCAGATCCTGTTCCCGCATGTAACGCCAGGAGCCGTGTGCGGAGGTAAAACCATTGGGCTCTGTGCCGCCGAACCATTTCAGTTCGACGCCCCGCGCAGCACAGGCGTCAAGCAGGCCGCGGCAAGCATCCGGGTCAAGCGACGGGACGCGGAACTGGATTGACGAGCCGACCATGTCTTCGCTTTCCGGGCGTTCGGGCATGGCGATGGCGTGGCATCTTCGCAATCGCGACGCGACGGCCTCGTATCGCTCGTTCCAGCGCGCGATGTTGTCATCCAGCCCGCGCAGTTGCGGTCTGAGGATCGCGGCACGCAACGCATCCATCCGGGCCGACATGTTGGGCATTTGATAGCGCGCCTCGCCGAATTGGGATTCATCGGGCCCCGCGCCGTGTTGGGCATACAGCATGTAGCTTCCCGAAAGCATCGTGGCGCGGGCCATCAGATCGGGATCGTCCGACGTCAGCAAACCGCCCTCTCCTGAATTCAGGTGCTTGTAGGTCTGCGTCGAAAAACATCCGGCCAGTCCGAAACTGCCCGATCGCCTGCCGTTCCAGCGCGTGCCCATCGTATGGGCGCAATCCTCGATCACCTTCAGACCATGCCGTGCAGCTATTTCCATCAGCCGGTCCATATCGCAAAGGTGGCCCCGCATATGGGACACGAGCAGGTATTTTGCACCGCTGCCGCGCGCCTTTGCGTCGAGATCATTCATGTCCAGCCGCAGGTTCTCGTCAATTTCGACGAGCACGGGATCGCCGCCCACCGCCGCAACCGCACCGGGCACCGGCGCCAGCGTGAAGGCGTTTGTGAGAACCCTGTCTCCGGGTCCGACACCCGAAGCCCGCAGCGCAATCTGCATCGCCTGCCCACCTGATGCCGTCGCGAGACAATAGGCGCTGCCCTGCCAGTCGGCATATTCCCGCTCCAAAAGCGCGGTTTCACCGGGTTCGCCCTCGGCCAGGTTGTAGCGATGCAGGCGACCGCTGCGCAAAACAGAAACCGCCGCATCGATTGCGTCCTCAGGGATCGGCTCCTGCTGTGTGAAACTGCCTCGGAATGAACGAGATGCCATGAATTGGTCCGCCCTGTTGTTCAGCCGGTGATTTTGGCGATCGACGGCATATCATAGGCAAAAGGGCTGACGGTGCATGTGACCAATTCCGAAGAACAAACCAGTCACGCTGCTTCGCGCCATTCACGGCAATCGGGCCTTGTACTCGTCCGATATCAGGATTCATTTCATTGGCTTACGGCCCGGGCCGTAGGCATCGCTTCACTCACTTCACAAACAGAATCACGCGCTGCTGCCGGTCGTCAATCCGAACCGTTCCGGCTATGAAGGACAGTCAGGCATCGTGCTGCAGCACACCCGGTCGCATCGGTGCGCGGCTTGCTTCGTTGTTTTCCTGCATGAGATTGCGCAGCAATTTCATCAGAATATCGTATTCTTCGCGCTCGAGCGGTTGCGTGAAACGGCGCTGTGCCTCGATCATCCTGGGCTGTACCGCTTCAACGAATGCATGACCTTCATCGGTGATGCGCGCAAGCTTGGCGCGTTTGTCCGCCACGCTGACCGGCCGTTCAAGCAGGCCGCGCCGCTCCAGTCGCCGGATGACATCCGCGACGGTATTTCTGTCAGCGCCAATCTGGTTGGCAATGGTGACCTGGTCGAGTGTCTCTCGATCATAGAGCACTGTCAGGACACCGAACTGCACAGGCGTGATGTTGAATTCGCTGCACTCTTCCAAAAACAGAGCGACATGAATCTGATGCAGCCGCCGGATGAGAAACCCCGGCCGATCCCACAAGCTGGTAAAGTCGCGTCGTTTCGGTGTCGTCTCGTTCATAACGTTTCGATTTCCATGGATCGGTTGCAGGCAAATTGGCTGAAAAGTGATTACCCAATTTTTTCACTTATTTAAAGCTTAAAGCCTTTCCTTCGCCAGCCGAGGGCCATCAGGCCTGCAAACCTGCCGCATCCATTCTTCAATGCCACCTCACAATCGACGCCGTTTGAACCGGAGCTTGCAGCACAGCGGCGAGACAGACACTGACGCGGTCATTAGCGTTGACTCCCGAAAATTACGTAGTATACTACCTATTATGCAAACGGGCTGTCATACAGCTGTTTCTTGCACGCACTTTTTACTCAATGTTCTTCCGGGAGGCAGTTGGATGGGCTGGACAATAGGTGTGGATGTCGGCGGAACTTTCACCGACTTTTACGCGGCCAACGACGAAGCGGGCATTTTTCATGTCGGAAAGACGCCCTCAACGCCAGCAAACCCGGCACAGGCGATCCTGTCGGGTCTCTCTGACCTGTGCGAACGGTATGAGATTCCGCTTGATGACATCGAACGCCTCTCCCATGGAACAACAGTTGGCACCAACGCGCTGATCCAGCGGACCGGCAGCGGTGTCGCCCTTGTCACGACCAAGGGTTTTCGGGATCTGCTGGAAATCGGTCGCCAGACACGTCCTCATATGTATGACCTGCAAAACGATCACCCCGCTCCGCTGGCCGACCGTGAGCATCGCATAGAGCTGGACGAACGCATTGGCGCACAGGGCGAGGTCGTCCGCAGCCCGACCGATGCCGATATTGATGCAGCCATCGATGCGGTGATCGCCAGCGGAACCGGCGCCTGCGCCATCGGCTTCCTCTTCGCCTTCCGCAATTCGGAACATGAGGAGAAATTCGCCGCCGCGCTTCGCTCGCGCGCACCGGAAATCGCCGTATCGCTGTCGTCGGAGGTGCAGCCCGAATTCCGCGAATACGAACGGCTTTCAACAACGGTTCTCAACGCCTATCTGCAGCCGGTCATGTGGGAATATCTGCAGACGCTTGAAAAGGGTGTTGCGGACCGTGCTCCTGACGCCAACCTGGGCATCAACCAATCCAGCGGTGGCCTGATGTCGGTGAAACGGTCGCGGGAGTTTCCCGTCCGCACGGCGCTTTCCGGTCCGGCTGCAGGAGCCGTGGGCGCAGCCCATGTCGCCCGCCAGACCGGTCGCCGGAACATCATCACCCTTGATATGGGTGGCACCAGCGCAGACGTCGCCCTGATCCGCGACTACAAAGTCGATCTTGCATTCGACCGCGACGTTGCCGGCTTCCCGATCCGGATGCCCTGCGTCGACGTTGAAACAGTCGGTGCGGGTGGTGGTTCGGTTGCTTGGTTCGACCGTGACGGTCTGCTGAAGGCCGGTCCGATCAGCGCCGGGGCCTATCCGGGCCCCGCCTGTTATGGAAACGGCGGCGACCAGCCGACCACGACCGACGCCAATCTTCTGCTGGGACGCCTGTCGTCCCGGGGCCTGCTCGACGGCGATATGGGGCTCGATCCCGAACTGTCGCGCAAGGTGTACCAGCCGATAGCCGACCGCCTCGGATTTTCCGTAGAACGCACGGCACACGGCGTTCTCGGCATTGTGGTCGCCAACATGGTTCGCACGATCCGCACCATTTCTGTGGAACGCGGCCATGACCCGCGTGAATTCGTCCTGATGCCCTTTGGCGGCGCCGGCCCGTTGCACGCCCGCGACGTGGCGGTGAGTCTGGGGATGCACGAAATGGTCGTACCGGCGGCGCCCGGGATCGTCTGCGCGCAAGGGCTGCTGGTCTCCGATCTGAAGGAAGATTTCGTATCGAGCCGGCGTTTTGCCATCGATGAGGATGGCGTCAAGGTACTGGCGCTGACGCTGGAGGAACTGCACGACCGGGCCGTCGAGTGGTTCGACGGCGAAGACGCCCCGCAAGGCGGGCGGCATGTGCAGTTGGTGGTCGACGCCCGCTATGTCGGCCAGAATTTCGAGCTGGCCGTTCCGGTTGCCGGCGGTTCGACGCTCAGCGGAACCGATGTGCCCAACGCGGCGGACCTTCATGCGGCCTTCTGCAAGGCGCATGACGTGGCCTACGGTTATTCGAGCGACACCGACCCGATCGAAATCGTCAACGTGCGGCTTTCGGCCAGCGCCAAGCTGCATGAATTCCCCGACAAACCGGATGTGGCCGGTGATCCCGGCACGCCGACCCCGCGCGACCGGCGCCCGGTGTATTTCGAGGCTCATGAACCGGTCGAGGCCCGGATCTATGATCGCGCGGAAATGCAGCCCGGCCAACGCATCACCGGTCCGGCGGTCATCGAGCAGATGGACACGACGACGCCGGTCTATCCCGGCGACGTCGCGGAAATGACGCCCGACGGACATTTGATCATCAAAATCAATAAGGAGGGCACAGCATGAGCATCGACGCCCCTGAACTCGACCCTATCCGGCTGGAGATCATTGCCAACGGGCTGCGCTCGATCGCCGATGAATGCTTTGTGGCGCTGATGCGGTCGTCCTATTCGACCAACATCAAGGAACGCAAGGACCACTCGATTGCTATCGTCGACCGTGAAGGCCGGCTTGTGGTGCAGGCGGCGCTGACGCTGCCGATCCATATCGCGTCCATGGGCGGCTTGATGAAATGCGTGCTGGAAAAGTTCGGCGATGACATCCACGAAGGTGATATATTCGTCGCCAACGACCCTCACACCGCCGGGGGCACGCACCTTCCGGACATCAACTATGCGATGCCGATTTTCGTCGAGGGCGAGTTGGTCGCCTTTGTCTGCAACATCGCCCACCACGCCGATATCGGCGGTATGGTTCCAGGCTCGATGGCCGGTGGCATGTCGGAGATTTATCAAGAAGGCCTGCGCATTCCCGTGGTCAAGCTGTTTCGCAGGGGCGAGCTGCAGCAGGACATCATGGACATCATGCTGTTGAACGTGCGCGTGCCCGAAGAACGGCGCGGCGACCACAATGCGCAGATTGCCTCATGCAGGCTGGGCCAGCGACGGTTCATGGAAGTTGTCGGGGTCCACGGGCTTGAAAACGTCCTGACCGCATTCGACGAGATCATCTCGCGCACGGCAACGCGCATGCGGGCGATCATCGCCGAAATCCCCGACGGGGTTTACGAATTCAGCGACTTCATGGACGGCGACGGCATTGATACGTTCGATATCCCGATCTGTCTGAAGCTGACGGTGAGCGGCGACCGCATCCATCTGGATTTCTCGGGCACCAGCCCGCAGGTAAAGGGCAACATCAACACCACGATCAACGCGGTGCAGGCCAGCGTGAATTATGCACTGATTGCCGCCCTTGATTCAGAGATGCCCAGCAACCAGGGAGTGCTAGATGTCGTGGACATCCATGCAGAATCCGGGTCGCTGCTGAGCTGCGAATTTCCCGCGCCTGTTGCGGCACGGGCGCATGCCTGCCAGCGGGTGATCGACGTCACGCTCGGTGCGCTCAGCAAGGCGCTGCCAGACAAGGTAATCGCCGCAGCCAATGGAGCCAACACCACCGCGGTCTTTTCCGGCGTCGATCCGCGTACCGGAAAACCCTACCTCTATTTTGAGACCCTGGGTGGCGGCATGGGCGCACGGGCGACAAAGGACGGCAAGGACGGGGTGCAGGTGGGCATCACCAATACGTCGAACCTGCCGGTGGAATCGATCGAGCAGGAATATCCGCTACGGGTCGAAGAATACAGTTTCGTTGAGGATTCCGGCGGTGCGGGCAAGTTCCGGGGCGGTATGGGACTGCGCCGGGTTCTGACCCCGGTGGATCATGAATGCGTGTTTAACGGAGCGGGCGAACGGTTCCGGTATCAGCCCTGGGGGCTGTTCGGCGGCGAGGACGGCGCTTCGGGGCGGTTCCTGATCCGCGACAAGGACGGCGAGCGGCGATTGGATGACAAGCCAAACGAGGTGGAAGTCCGGCTCGGCGCCCTCATAGCGGTCGAGACGCCGGGGGCCGGCGGTTACGGTAATCCCGCAGAACGCGACCCGGAAGCGGTCGCGCGGGATCACAACAGCGGCAAGTACTCTGACGAGTTTGTCGATCGCCATTACAAGCAAGCAAACTGACGGAGTAAGGCAAATGCACGTTTATTCCATGGTTCGGCCAAAGAAGCTTTCCGCGATACCCGATGCGATCGCGCGGGCGGAGCGGCTCGGTTATGACGGCACCACCCTTCTGGAACTCACCGTTCCGCCGACGCTTTCGGCCGCTGCCGGTGCGATGGTGACGGAAAAGATCAAGATGATGACGGGGGTGTTTGTCGCCTTCCCGCGCAGCCCGATGGCCACCGCCTATGACGCCTGGTCGCTGAACGAATTGTCGGGAGGCCGGTTTCAACTGGGTATCGGCTCGCAGATCAAGGCGCATCTGACCCGTCGCTTCGGCATGGATTTTCAGCCGCCCGTAAGGCGTATGAAGGACTACATCAACGCGCTGCGGGCGATTTGGGACTGCTGGCAGAACGGCACCAGGCTCGACTATGACGGGATCTACTACAAGCACAATCTGATGATCCCCTACTACAACCCGGGGCCGCTGGAATCCGGCTTCCCGGAAATACACCTGGCGGCGATCAACAAATATATGTGCCGTCTGTGCGGCGAACTCGCCGATGGCCATCTTCCCGGCGATCCGATCACCTGGAAATGGCACGAGGAGGTTATGCTGCCGAACCTTGAAATCGGCCTGGAACGCTCGGGCCGAAAGCTGAAAGACCTCGACCTCGGCGGTTACGGCTTTATCGGATGCGCCACGTCGGATGCCGGCATCGACAAGGTGGTCAAGGGGCTGAAGGAGCGCGTGGCGCTTTATGCCTCGACACCCGAATACAAGGAAATGCTGTCAATGCACGGCTGGACCGTCAGCCAGGAGGATTTCGCGGCCATGACCCGCGAAAACAAATGGGAGGAGATGGGCAATCTCGTAACCGACGAGATGCTGGAAGCCTATGCGGTGATCGCCAAGCCGGATGCGTTGCCGGGTGCGCTGAAGAAGCGCTACGGCGGAAAGGTCAACCGAATCCAGATCGACGAAACCTGGTTCGAAGGGCTGACCGACGAGCAAGTCGGAAATCTGGTTACCGAAATCAAGAAGATCTAGTGGGGCGGCATGAGCACGAGCGCAAACATGGACAGCATCGCGACGGACCGCGACTTCATTGCCGAGGAATGGGCGCGTCTTTGCGGGCGTGACCCGGACTCGCTCGCCGTTGCCGAGCCCGACCGGCAGATTACCGTGGGCGAACTCATCGCCCAGTCCCGGGCCCGGGCCGGACAATTGATCGCGCAGGGCGTCACCCCGGGCAGCCGTGTCATTGTCGCGCGGCCCAATGTCATTGAATTCGTTGTCGACTACCTGGCAATCCGGCTGTGCGGTGCGGTCCTGGTCAATTTGCCATGGGCAGCGGGAACCAGCATCACGGAACTGGCAGAAATCCTCGATGCAAGCTGCGTCATCCTGACCGAACATCTCGTCGGCGACAATCCTTTGTTCGACCAGTTGGGAGAACGCCGCTTCCGCCCGAATGAGGATGCACCCATCGGCCCGGAAGAGCCCATCGCAACGAAGCCGGACGATATCGTCTGGCTGGCCTGCACATCGGGCACGACCGGCACGCCGAAAGCTGCGATGCATACCGCTGCGACACTCGAGCGGCAAACGGAAGTCTTTGCGCAGCATTTCGGCCTGACGGCGGATGATCCGATCCTGGTTTCATCGCCTGTGGGTCACGCGGTGGCGCTTTTGTTCGGGGTTCGCATGTCCCTGTTGCTGAATTCGGTCATGGTTCTGGTGCCGCGCTGGCGCATCGAGACGGCGGTTGACCTGATCGAGCGGCACGGATGTACTTTCACGGTCGCCCCCACGCCGTTTCTCATGGATGCGGTGACGTGGGCAGAGGAAAATGGCGGCGACCGGTTAAAGACGCTGCGTTTCTTCCCTTCCGCCGGCGCGCCGGTGCCACGGCCGCTGGTAAAGCGCGGGCTCAAAGCACTGCCGAACTGCCAGATCTGGTCCTATTTCGGCACCTCGGAGGCCGGGGCCGTGACGGCGGTTCCGCTCGACGCGGAACTTGAACGTCGGCTCGAGACAGACGGCATTGCCCTGCCCGGCACAACAACACGGGTGGTCGACGGCGAGCTGGAGCTTCACAGCCCGCAGCAGATGATGACCGGCTACTGGAGCGGCGATCCGGGTGGAAAGCTGAAACCCGATGGCTGGTACGCTACCGGCGACGCCGCCGAACAGCGTCCGGACGGCTATATCCGAATGATCGGACGGGCCCGCGATATCATCCTGCGGGGCGGTGAGAACATCTCACCGCTGGAAATCGAGAATGTGCTTCTCGGGCATCCGGCGGTGACCGATGTCTCTATCGTCGGTTATCCGGATGACAGGCTTGGCTCACGCCTTGCGGCCGTGGTCGTTGCGGCAGGTGAGGTCACGCTCAACGATCTGCGGGCGCATTGTGAAGAGGTCGGTCTGGACAAGGCCAAATGGCCTGAATTCATGACTGAGATTGACGAGATCCCCCTGTCGGCCATCGGAAAAGTGCGTCGCAACGATCTCGAAGAACTGGTCCAGAAACAAATCGAACAACGCAAGTCGGCCTGAGGGCCGGGCAAAAGGCACGGGAGAACAAGATGGCAAGGGTTCAGGTCGGATTTCACGTAGACGGAGACGTCTGGGAACCCGAACAGCTCACCGGGGTCGAGGAGGCCGGCTACGACTTCCTGACCACGGGCGAGCACATGGTTTTCTTTCGCCCCATTCTCGACGTCGTCACGGTTCTCGCCCATGCGGCGGCGGTGACTAAAAAGATCAAGCTGATACCGTCGACGCTGATCCTACCGCTGCGGCATCCGACCATCATGGCCAAGGAACTCACATCGCTCGATATCCTGTCGAAGGGCCGGCTGGTCGCATCGGTCGGCATTGGCGGCGACTATCCGCGCGAGTTCCAGGCCTGCGGCGTTTCCATGGGCGAGCGCGGCAAGCGGGCCAATGAAGGCATCGAGATCATGCGCAAATACTGGAGCGGAGAGCGCTTCAGCTATGACGGCGAGATTTTCAAGCTGGAGGACGTCGACATGCTGCCGACGCCGCACCAGCCGGGCGGCCCTCCCCTTTGGGTCTGTGGCAGGAGCGATCCGGCCATGCGCCGCGCCGCGCGCCTTGGCGACGGCTGGCAGCCTTATATGTACACGCCGGACCTGCTGGCGGAATCGGTGCAGAAGATCAGAGGCTTTGCCGAGGAATACAATCGTCCGCTGGCCGATGATTTCGCCTTTACCAGCTTCATGTATGTCAGCATGCATGACGACGTTCAGGAGGCGCGCAACCGTGCCATCGAGCAGCTCAGCTTCCGCTTCAACATGCCGTTTGAAAAGATAGTCGACAAATATTGCGCCTACGGCCCTTCGGACAGGATCGTCGAGCAACTCGGTCAGTATGTACAGGCCGGTGCGAACCACATCGTTATCGCGCTCGTCATGCCGCCGGAAGAGCGCATGGACTATGTCAACAAATGCGCTACGGAAATCCTGCCGCAATTGCAGAAAATGACCACGGTTTGAGGGGAACCCATGAGCAACCAACTCACGGTATCGGACATACAGGAGCGGATCAGCCGATCGCTGTACCATCAGCTCTTCCGCCCGCAGGTGCTGGAGGTTGATAACGAGCGGCAATCGCTGGTTCTCAAGGTTCACTGGCGTCCCGAATTCGAGCGCCAGCCCGACACCAACCAATGGCATGGCGGTGTCATTGCCTCACTGGTCGATATAGCCGGTTGCTATGCTCTGATGCTGGTCGCGGCAGGACCAATGCTGACGCTCAATTTCAGCACCGACTTTCTAAGACTTGCCGGCGCATCGGACCTGACAGCCACCGCGAAAGTGCGGCGGTCCGGGCGAACGGCGGGCTTTGTGGACGTCGATATTTGCGACGATGACGGAACCCTGGTCGCCGTCGGCCGCGCCTGCTACGCGATCCGGCCACCGAAGAACAATGTTTAACCGTCAAGAATTGAAACTGGTTTGGGAGGACTGAACCGTGACCGACAAAATCAAAATTGCAATCATCGGCGGCACGGGCGCGCTGGGCGCCGGACTGGCCCTTCGCTGGGCAAGGGCCGGCCATGCCGTGACAATCGGTTCGCGCGATGGTGCGCGGGCAAAGGAGATAGCAGGCGAGCTGTCGGCCAAGGCCGGAGCCGAGATTGCCGGGCTGGAGAACGCGGAGGCCGCCGCACAGGGCGACATCGTTGCTGTGACGGTGCCCTATGCCAGCCACGCAGCCACGCTTGAAACCATTCGCCCGCATCTTGACGGCAAAATCCTGATCGATGTCACTGTCCCGCTGATGCCACCCAAGGTGCGCACCGTGCAACTTCCCGAGGGCGGATCGGTCGCCAAGGCAGTGCAACAAATTCTGGGCGAGAACGTCCGTGTCGTCTCGGCTTTTCAGAACGTTGCAGCTGCGCATCTGGCCGATCTCGATCACGCTATCGACTGCGATGTGCTGGTATGCGGAAACGACCCTGAGGCGCGGAACCAGGTCGTTGCGCTTGCGACCGACGCCGGCATGAAAGCCTGGCATGCGGGGCGGATCGACAATTCAGCCGTTGCCGAAGCGTTGACATCGGCGTTGATCTTCATCAACGGTCAGTACAAGATTCCCGGTGCCGGTATTCGAATCACAGGCGATCCAGCGCCAGCTCAGAGCTGACAGCGACATGACCAAGGCCTTGACCATTCAGGCGCTCGACAATTTTCCCATGATCGTTCCCGGAGACGATCTGGCGCATATTGTTGTCGATGTTCTGAAGAGCAACGGCCTGACACTTGAAAACGGCGATATTGTCGTCCTAGCGCAAAAGATCGTCTCCAAATCGGAAGGCAGGCTGGTTGATCTGAACACGGTCGTTCCGAGCCAGCGGGCCAGAGACGTGGCTGAGGCCACGGACAAGGATCCACGGCTGGCGGAGGTGATCCTGTCCGAAAGCCGCGCGGTCATTCGTCAGGTGCCGGGTGTTCTGGTCACCGAACACCGCAACGGCTGGGTCATGGCAAATGCCGGTATAGACGCTTCCAATGTCGCCTCTGAGGATGGTGAAGACAACGTGCTGCTACTGCCTACCGATCCTGACCGGTCCTGCGGGGAGCTTCGAGAGCAGTTTCGCATTCGCGCGGATGCTGATGTCGGTGTCATCATCAATGACAGTTTCGGCCGTCCGTGGCGGCTCGGGACAACGGGCGTGGCGATTGGCGCTGCCGGCGTTCCAAGCCTTTGGGACCAGCGCGGCGAAAAGGACATGTTCGGCCGTGAACTCCAAGTCAGTCAGCAGGCGATTGCCGACGAACTGGCCGCAACCGCCTCTCTTGTTCAGGGACAGGGCGCAGAGGGCCGGCCCGTGGTTCTGATCCGCGGGCTTGAATTCAGCGCATCGGACAACGCCCCTGCCCGGCCCGCGGCGGACCTCATCCGCGACATATCCGAGGATTTGTTCCGATGAGCAACGACCGTATCCTTGCCCTGTCCGGTGGCGTCGGCGGCGCAAAGCTGGTCCTCGGCCTTTCACACGCACTGCCCGCCGAACGGCTGCTGGTCGTAACCAACACCGGCGACGATTTCGATCATTTCGGCCTGCGGATCTGCCCCGATACCGATACGGTGATCTACACGCTTTCAGACCTTGCAGACCGCGAGCGCGGCTGGGGCCGTGCCGGCGAAAGCTGGGGTTTCATGGAAGCCATGCGCCAGATCGGCGGCGAGGATTGGTTCAATCTCGGCGACCGCGACCTTGCCCTGCATGTCCTGCGCACGGACCGGCTCAATAAGGGTTCAAGCCTCAGTGCGGTCACGGCGGAAATTTCGGACGCGCTGGGCATCAAGATTCCCATTCTTCCAATGTGCGACCAGCCCGTCGCAACCATGGTCGATACGCCCGAAGGCCGACTTGCCTTTCAGCACTACTTCGTTCGCGAGCGTTGCGCGCCCACGGTGACCGGCTTTGAATTCGAGGGTATCGAGAAGGCACAGCCCAACCCGGCAGTTGTTGCCGCGCTGAAGGAAAATCCCGCGGTGATCATCATTGCGCCTTCAAACCCTTTCGTCAGCGTCGCGCCGATCCTCGCCGTGCCGGAACTGAGCAATATGTTGCGTAAAAGCGGAGCACCCATTGTCGCCGTCTCGCCCATCGTCGGCGGCGAAGCGCTCAAGGGACCTGCGGCAAAGATGATGAAGGAACTGGGCATGCCGGCTTCGGCCCTTGAAATCGCGCGGCATTATCGCGGGTTTATCGACGGGCTGGTCATCGACGAAATGGACGCCGAACTCGCACCCGCCATTGCCGATCTCGGAATGGAGGTCGAGGTTGCACCGACCATCATGAACGATCTGAACGACCGCATTGAACTTGCCAACCGAACCGTCGGCTTTGCCGCCCGGCTGAGTGGAGGTATTGAACGTTGACCAAGATCATAATCCCGATAAAGAACCTCACGCTGGCCAAACAACGCCTTTCCGGTGTGTTGACCCCTTCAGAACGCTCCGGGCTGGTGCTGGCCATGCTGGAGGATCTGCTTGCAACCGTCAGTGCGCTCGATCACAGCGGCGCCCTTGTTGTCGCAAGCAACGATGCGGTGTTCGACATCGCCCGCAAATATGGAGCGCAAACGGTCCGGGAAACGCAGGCGAAGGGTTATAACGAGGCGGTCATTCTCGGACTGGCGGAAGTTTCATCGGAACGGAATGCCGCCATTCTGCCGGGCGATATCCCACTGGCAACAAGCACGGAAATTGCCGCGCTGATTGCACCGGCGGACAAAAGCGCAAAAACCATTCGTCTTGTCGCAGCGCGTGATCAGGAAGGCACCAACGGGCTGTTCCTTTCCGCCAAGGGCCACATCCGGCCGGCTTTCGGCCCGAACAGTTTTGCCGGCTACAAATATGCATCACAGACGTGCGGAATTCAGCCGGAGATACTGGACGCCCCGGGCATGGCCCTCGACATAGACACACCCGCCGATCTTCACGATCTGGCAATGTGCACCGCTGCCGGCGCCACACATGAGTTTCTCGGCAAATTGCGCGGCTCGGTGACTAACCAGATGATCGACAGGGGGGCAGCATGAACACCATGATGATCAATATCGGTGCAATGGCATCGCGCCTGTCAGAGGCAGAGGCTTTTGCGCTGCTTGAACAGCCGCAGGACGCCCTGCTTGCCCGCGCCGCAGCGGTTCGCGACACCGGCCATGGCAGGCTGATCAGCTATTCGCGCAAGGTGTTCATCCCACTGACCCAGTTATGCCGCGACGTCTGCCATTATTGCACTTTTGCAAAGGCGCCAAGAAACCTCGGGGCCGCCTATTTGAGCCCGGCGGAAGTGCTGGAAATTGCCCGGCAGGGCAAGGAGGCCGGTTGCAAGGAAGCGCTATTTACCCTCGGCGACAAGCCGGAACTGCGCTATGCGGCGGCGCGCAAGGCGCTGGATGATCTGGGCTATGAATGCACCCTTGCCTATCTGCGCGCCATGGCCGAAATGGTCTTCCGTGAGACCGGCCTGTTGCCGCACCTCAATCCGGGCATCATGGATACGGATGAAATCGCGTCCCTTCGGGAAGTTTCCGTGTCGATGGGCATTATGCTGGAAAGCGTGTCGCCGCGGCTCCTGGAACGGGGCGGTTGCCATCACGGTTCGCCCGACAAGGATCCGACGGTCAGGCTTGCCACGATTGAAGAAGCAGGCCGGCAGAAGGTGCCGTTCACCAGCGGCATCCTGATCGGTATCGGCGAAACCCGGCGCGAGCGGATCGAGAGCCTTTTGGCCCTGCGCGATCTCAATGATCGCTACGGCCATGTCCAGGAAATCATCATCCAGAATTTCCGCGCCAAGCCGGGCACGCGCATGGCTGACGCGCCGGAACCGGACCTTGCCGACCTGCAATGGACAATTGCCATTGCTCGGCTGATATTCGGGCCGGACATATCGATCCAGGCACCGCCGAACCTTTCTGCCGGATGCACCTCCGAATTGCTTGCCAGCGGCCTGAACGACTGGGGCGGCGTGTCACCGGTTACGCCCGACCACGTCAATCCGGAAGCCCCCTGGCCGCATCTCGACCATCTCGCGGACGATACCGCTTCTTGCGGCAAGATCCTTGTTGAAAGGCTCGGCATATATCCGCGATTTGCCGAGGACGGAGATCAGTGGCTCGATGCCGGCCTTCGGTCGCAGGTGCTTGACGCAATCGATGCGGACGGACTGGCACGCACCGATGACTGGTTTCCCGGCATTGCAGAGCAAACGCTGCCGCGACAAAAACGAACACCGAATTTCATCAAGGACCGGGCACTCGACCGGATCCTCGACCGAGCCATAGACGGCAGTGATTTGCGGCTGCCCGAAATCGAGCGGCTGCTGGCAGCGCGTGACGGAGAAATCCGGCAGGTCACCCGGGCCGCAGATACACTGCGCCGAAGGGTCTGCGGCGATACCGTCAGTTACGTCGTGACGCGCAACATCAACTATACGAATATCTGCTATTTCAAGTGCCGTTTCTGCGCTTTTTCAAAGGGCAAGATGAGCGAGAACCTGCGAGGCCGGCCCTATGATCTCGGCCTTGATGAAATTACCCGAAGGGCCAAAGAGGCCTGGGACCGCGGTGCAGTGGAGGTCTGCCTCCAGGGCGGCATTCACCCGAACTATACCGGCCGGACCTACCTGGAAATATTGAAAGCGATCAAATCCGAAGTGCCGGGACTTCATGTCCATGCGTTTTCGCCGCTTGAAATCCATCAGGGCGCACAGACACTCGGCATTCCCATTGCCGCCTTTCTCGAACAGCTGATCGATGCGGGGCTCGGAAGCCTGCCCGGCACCGCCGCCGAGGTCCTCGATGACGAGGTGCGCGCGCGCCTTTGCCCGGACAAGATCAACACCGACGAATGGTTCGAGGTTGTCGATACAGCCCACCGGCTGGGACTGAAAACCACCGCCACGATCATGTTCGGCCATATCGATCAGCCCCGGCACTGGGCCAGGCACCTTCTCAGGCTGCGCGAACAGCAGCAACGCACCGGCGGTTTCAGCGAGTTCGTGCCCCTGCCCTTCGTTCACATGGAAGCGCCGATCTACCTCAAGGGCGGCTCCAGACGCGGTCCGACATGGCGTGAGGCGCTGCTGATCCATGCGGTGGCGCGGCTGACACTGAACCCGCTCATCACCAATATTCAGGCATCATGGGTGAAGCTTGGTCCGCAAGGCCTCGCGGCTTGCCTGTCCGCCGGCGTCAACGATATCGGCGGTACGTTGATGAACGAGACGATCACCCGCTCTGCCGGGGCCGAACACGGCCAGGAAATGACGCCCGAGGCCATGGAGGCGCTGCTCGAAAAACTCGGCAGGCCGTCACGCCAGCGCACGACCCTTTACGGCAATGCCACGCCCGAGCGCCGCCAGGCATCATTGACCGCGCCAGCAATTATCTGACTGTAACTTAACGGAAAACACACATCGCGGACGACACGCTGCCGTCCGCGATGTGCATCCATTTCACTGATTGTCGATTGAACGCCTCACCCGGTCAGGCTCGGCAGCCAGGTTGCGATGCCCGGGAACATGATAATGACGGCAATGCCGACCAGAAACAGAACCACGAACGGCCAGGTCGCCTTGTAGACATCGCTGATGGTCATTTCCGGCACCACGGCATTAAAGGCAAACAGCGTGTAGCCGAAGGGCGGCGTGATCGCGCCGAGGGTGATGTTGATCAGGAACAGAAGCCAGAACCAGACCGGATCGAACCCGAGGCTTGTCACGACAGGCTGATAGATCGGTATGGTCAGAAGGATTACCGCAATCGTGTCGATGAACATGCATAGTACAAACGGCACCGCGAGCATGATGATCAGCATAATAATCGGGCCGAAGCCGAGATTGGCGACAAGCTGGACAAGCTCGCTGGTCGCGCCGGTAAAAGCGAGCAGTTGCGTAAACATCTTCGACATGACCATGATGGCGAGGATCATTGCCGAGACGGTGATTGACGCCATCACCGAATCCCCGATCATCTTCAGGCTGAGATTGCGGTAGATGGCTGCTGTGATGAGCGCGCCCAAAACACCGGTCGCAGCCGATTCCGACGGCGTCGCTATGCCCAGCATAATGAAACCCATCACGGAGAAAATGACGATCGCAAACGGCAATACGCGCACCAGCGCCATTGCCTGCTCACCGAAGGAAATGTCGCCGCGCTCAGTGCTGACATTGGCCGGTGCCAGTTTCGAATTCATGGCAATTCGTCCAAACACGTAGACCAGGAATATCCCGCCGAGCAGAAGACCTGGCATGACACCGGCGATCAGGAGTTTTGCAATCGAGACATCGGCAATGGACCCGACGATGATTGCCAGAAGACTTGGGGGAATGATCGGCGCCAGGCTTGCGCCGCTGACGATCAGACCGGCGGCAATATCGCGGTCGTAGCCGCGCGCCTGCATGCCCGGCATGATCGCACGCCCAAGCATGGCAGCGACGGCCATGGCGACGCCGGACAGCGCGCCGAATACGGCCGACAGAACGACGACGAGCACGTATTGGCGTCCGCGCACCCGGCCAACGAGCTTATCGATGGAATCGAACAGCACATCCATCGTTCCCGAGCGGAACAGCAACTCGCCCATCAAAATAAAAAGGGGTATGGAGGCCAGCGACGTTATGGACGCGGTGTCCAGAATGCTGTTGGCAAACATCGGATAACCGGCGGGTCCGATGATGAAATAGACACCGGTCAGGATGGCAAAGAGAAACGCCAGGAAAATCGGCGCGCCGGATAAAAACAGCGCGAACAGGATCGCGACACCGGCCAAAAGGGTAATATACCACTCCATCAGCCGGGCCTCTCAGCTAGAACGTCGTTTTGAACCCGCTGCGATGCCGGGGCATAACGCAGGAAATAGATCGAACTGAGCGCAAGACCGAAGGTAATGAAGCTCGAAATCCACCACTGGGGAACAGGGACAATCGCCAGGGTCTCGATGTTCTTGGTGTACTGGCGGATGTTTTCCTGAAGGCTGATATAGGCGGCAAAGCCGAGACAGCCAAAGCCGATGAGGTTGATGCAGGTGTGCATCGTGTCGGCAATTCTTTTAGGCACGATATCGACCAGAATTGTCACCGCGACGTGTCCTTTGTCCTTCGTGACTTTCGGCAAGGCAAGGAATATCGATGCGCACAAGGCGTATGACACGAAGTCGCTGACCCATGCCGTTGGCGCGTTGAAAAAGTAGCGGGTGACCACTTCGTAGACATAGGAAATGACGATGCCAATCAACCCGAACGCGGCAAGGACAGCCGCTGCCTGCGTAAGCCAATCGTGGATAGCAAAGAACCTGGCAAGAACTCTATTCATGGCGAATGTTGTCCCGTCGGCGCGGTGTGAGGCCTTTGATTCCAGCCTAGCGTGTCAGCCGGAAACATGTCCATTGCTGAAAAAGATCCGCCGTGGCAACCACGGCGGATAAGTCCAGGGAGTGATTTTACATGCCTTTCGAGGCGACGAAGTCCCGGAATGCTTCTCCGGTGGCTCCGGACTTTTCTACGGCAACTTCCATGGCGCGATCGGCAAACAGCTTGTTTGCTTCCTCAAGCGAATAGCCGATGCTGGTGGTCTTTGCTCCACCTTCAACCATCATCGCGTTTTCTTCTTCAAGCAACTTGTTGAAAACGCCGACCGTGTCCTGTTCCAGCTTGTGACCGGCCTCGAGCATGGCTTTCTGCGTGTCCGCGTCCAACGCATTCCACTTGTCCAGATTCATCATGATGAGATAGGACACTGTACCGAATGCTGGCTCGGCAAGATAAGGGGTAACCTCATGGAACTTGAAGCCGACTGCGCCGACGCTCGGCCAGACCAGCCCGTCGATCACACCTTTTTCAGCGGCTGAATAGAGTTCGCCAAAAGGAATGACCACCGCCGTTCCGCCAAGGGAACCTACAATCTTGTTGTATGAGGGCAGTGCACGGATTTTCATGCCGTCAAGCTTCTTGCCGGGATCCATTTCGTCCTTGAGGAAAAACCGGAAACCGGTTGTCGCCGTCGGGATGGACAGGACCTTCAGATTCTGGGTTTCCTGATAGTGCTTGTCCACCCAATCCCACACGCCGCTTGTACGGCGTTTTTCGATGTCGCCGTTCACCGCATCAATGGCGGCACCGATGCCGGTGGTACCGGTGTGATAGAGACCGTGTGTGTAGATAAGATCGAAAACACCCGATGAGACCGGCTGCAGCTGCTTGCCGCCCGGAACCACTTCAGGCCCGCTCGGCTTGATCGACACCTCGCCGCCGGTCATCTCTTCCACCAGCTTGATATAGCCATAGGCCATGTTGGCTGTGCCGGAGTGATTTGGACCCCACGCCGTCAACATCTTCATGTCCGCGGCGGTCGATGCGGCTGTCGAAACAGCCAATCCGACTGTTGCGGCTGCCAAAATTTTCAGAAGCTTGTTCATTTGTATCCTCCTATTTGCCGTTTGGATCGCAACTGTTCCCGCTGCTTTTTCCGATCCGGTCAACTGTCGGAAACTCCCGACGCTGTGGCCAATATTATGTAGTATACTACCTATTTTGTCAACCATTGAATTCATTGGGTAATTTTCGATTATCCATCAAAATCCACAATGCAGAATCGACGATGGGAGAATGGGACCGGTCGCGTTGATGACTAAAACGGCGGACGCAGACCGCTGCAACGGCCGATCAAAGCATCCTATTGATGGGATTGCTCTCCGGCCATCTCTTGAAGCCAGTCCTTGAAGGCAACAGCCGGCGCGTAATCGGTGCTCTCATTGGGCACCATGAGATAGTAGGCCGAACTGGTCGGAACGGATTTGTCGAAAATCACGCTCAATTCCCCCTGCCCGATCTCCTTGTTGATCAGAAATTTGGGCAACAGCGCCACGCCGAGCCCGGCCGCCGCGGCCTGTGCGGCGGTTGAGAACTGCTCAAACAAAAGCCCCTGGCGCTCGAATGCCGATACGCCGTTTGCCTCGAGCCAGTCCGCCCACGCCTGTGAACGGCTGGTCAGGTGCAGCAAGGGAGCTTGTGCAAGATCTTCGGGCTGCTTTATCTCCCGCTGCTCCAAAAACTGCGGCGAGGCGACGGGAACCGATTCCTCGCGCATCAAAAACGTGCTCACCGTATTCGGCCAGTCCGGCAGGCCGAAATGAATGGCGGCGTGAAGGCCCTCCTCGCCAAAATCGAACTGCGACAGCTTGGTTACGAAATTGACGGTGATCTCCGGGTTGCGTTCAAGAAACGAGGGAAAGCGCGGCATCAGCCAGCGTGTGCCGAAGGTCGGCAAAATGGCTATGTTCAACAGGCCGGCACGCGGATTCGTCTTGATGAACAGCGACGCGGTCTGTATCCGCTTCAGCGCTACGTTGATCTCCCGCGCATAGGCTCTTCCGGCATCGGTCAGGGTGATTTTCTTGTTGGCACGCCGGAACAGTTTCACATCGAGCTGGTTTTCCAGCGCCTGCACCTGCCGGCTGATCGCTCCCTGCGTCAGATTGAGCTCCTCGGCAGCAGCGGTAAAGCTGCCTGTTCGGGCAGCTGAATCGAATGCGATGAGCATACTGGTGCTGGGCAACAATCTTCTTGGATAGAATTCTTCCATTACCAAAAGTAACTAATTGATGACGATAAATCGTTTGAGCTTTCGCGCTCGACTGTAGACGATATGACCGTCATTGGGCAAGCATTGCAATAAAACCGGGCTTTTTGCGCAAATGCGAACCTGGACACAAACCATGCACATTGAATCCGACGGCAACATTGCTGCAAATAATAGGACTTTTGGTAATATGACAAAGCCTGAAAAATATGTCCCATCCGCACGGGAACAGGCGTTTTTGGACCAGGTTCAAAACGCGAAATACAACCGCGAGATCATTACCGGCATCAAAAAGTTCCTCACCGGCGATGTCCCGGACGATATGAAATCCTTCTACTCGCAGGGTGAACTGGACGCTCTGGCGGCGCTGGAAAATTCGGATCGCGACGTTCAAAAACGCATGCCGGTCAAGATCACGCGCCACTATTTCGAACAGGCCAAAAACAGCCTTCCGATGCAGGTTCTGATCAAGGCGAGCCCCAAGGAAACCGTGGATCTGGACGGAGCGGAAGACCCCGGAAAGCAGATGGATTACAGCCCGGTCGAGGGTTTGATCCACAAATACGAGCTTGGTCTTATCTATGTCGCTTCAACCTGTTCGGCCCATTGCCGGTTTTGCTATCGCGAAGAGCTGATAGCAAAAAAGGAAGTCACCAGGCCCGACGGAACCGTTGCCCCGAAGGGCCTTGCCCAGATCAGCGAACTCATCCCCTACATCAAAGAACACAACCGCCTTGTTGACGAAAATGGCGGCAGGCATCCGGATACCGGCCGTGAAAAGCTGCGCGAAATCCTGATGTCGGGCGGAGACCCGATGGTTCTCGGCAACAAGAACATTGCAGCCTGGCTTGCCGCCCTTGCCGAAGCCGGTATCGAATCCATCCGCATCGGCACGAAGGAACTGGCCTTCTTTCCGGACCGCTTTGACGATGCATTTCTCGACATGCTCGACCGTTTCCATGAAACCTATCCGGAAACCAATTTGCGCATCATGGTGCATTTCAACCACCCGGACGAGTTTTTGAAGAAAGCGGCGGACGGGTCCTATGTTGAAAATTCCAACGGCAGCCTGCAGTGGCTGGACAACACGCGAGAGGCGGTCAAGGGCCTGCGCCGGCGCAACTGGATCAACATCGACAATCAGGCGCCGATCATAAAGGGCATCAACAACGATCCCGATGCGCTTCGCATCATGCAGCGCGAGCTGAAGCGCAACGGCGTCGAGAACCACTACTTCTTCTGCGGCCGTGACATTGTCGGCCACAAGGCCTTCAACGTTCCGATCGAGGAAGCCTGGACAATCCTCAATGAATCGCAAAAGGGCCTGTCGGGCGTCGAGGCGCATGCACGGCTTTCCATCACCCACTATAAGGGCAAGACCGAAGTCGCTGCCGTCACCAACGAACCGATACCGGGGCTGCCGGGCGCTGAAAACGGCGTCCTCATCTTCAAGCTCCTGAGATCGGCGGCGGATGCACCGGACCGGGCCAAGGTGACCATCGTCGGACGCAATCCGGAAGCCATCTGGTTCAGCGGTTATGACGACCGGGTGCTTTTTGACGAGGCAGAGCTCTATTCCATGTACGGCATCAGCCTCAAAGGCCTGGAAAAGGCGGCATGACATTCGTCGTCACCGAAAACTGCATCCGGTGCAAATACACCGATTGCGTCGAGGTCTGCCCGGTCGATTGTTTTTACGAGGGGCCGAACTTCCTCGTCATCCACCCGGATGAATGCATCGACTGTGCAGACTGCGAGCCGGCCTGCCCGATAAATGCCATCGTCGCCGACAGCGATCTTAGCGACGAGCAAAGACGGTTCGCCGAAATCAACAGCGAGCTTTCGCAGATCTGGTCCAATATTGCGGAGCGCAAGGAGCCGATGCCTGATGCGGCCAAATGGGACGGGGTTTCGGGAAAACTGGAGTATCTGGAGCGATGACCGCAAAGACATCTTCAAAAAGCGCAATGCTGTTTGACCGCGCCCGGCGGGTTTTGCCGGGCGGCGTGAGCCGCAACACGCTGCTTTCCGATGGTCCGCTGCGCTATGTCAGCCATGGCAAGGGTTGCAGGGTCTTCGATGTCGACGGCACTGAGCGCCTCGATTTTGCAAACAATGTTGCGGCCCATATCCATGGCCACGCATATGAACCGATTGTTGAGGCCGTGGCCGAGCAGCTGCGGCGCGGAACGGCTTTTACTATGGCGACCGAAGCCGAAGTGCAGTTTGCAGAGCATCTTTGCGGACGCTCGCCTGCCTTCGACAAGATCCGTTTCGTCAATTCCGGCACGGAAGCGGTCATGGCGGGCATGAAAGCCGCCCGCGCCTTCACCGGCCGCCCAAAGATCGCCAAGGTCGAGGGTAGCTATCACGGCGCCTATGACTTCGCCGAGGTCAGCCAGGGTTCCACGCCTGAAAACTGGGGCGACGCAAACCACCCCCGAGCGGTTCCCCTCGCCCGGGGAACGCCGGAGGCCATTGCTGAGAACATGGTTGTTCTGCCGTTCAACGACGCGGAAAAAGCCATCGCAATCCTGGACGAACACAGGAGCGAGATCGCCTGCGTCATTGTCGATCCGGTCCCCCATCGCATCGGCATGATCCCGGTTTCCCAACAATTTGCCAAAGCTATGCGCGAATGGACCGACAGGAACGGCGTATTGCTCATGTTCGATGAGGTCATCACCTTCCGCAACGGCTATGGCGGCGTGCACACGAATCTCGGTGTCCGGCCCGACCTTGTTTCGCTTGGTAAAATGATCGGCGGCGGATTCCCGGTCGGTGCGCTGGCCGGACATGAAGACGTCATGGCCGTGTTCGAACAGGGCAAACAGGGATTGAGACTGCCTCTTGCCGGCACGTTTTCGGCCAATCCCGTCACGATGACGGCTGGCCTGGTGGCCATGTCCGCATATGATGAAGAAGGCGTTAGCCGGCTTAACGAACTCGGCGATTACGCCCGCGCTTGCATTACCGAGGCGATCAGCGTTGCTGACGTGCCCGCCAGCGTGGCCGGAGCCGGTTCATTGATGCGTATCCATCTGAAGGCGAACGCGCCCTGCAATTACCGCGAGGCGCACCCGTCGCCGAATGAAAAGCGCGCCCTTGGCACATTTATCACCGCGCTTTATGAGCGCGGCGTCATGTTGATCCACACAGGTTCCGCGGTTCTGTCGACGCCGATGGGTCACGCCGAGATCGACAGGCTTTGCGATGCGGTCCACGGTGCGCTTGTCGCGATAAGGCCGCTTCTCGAAAAGGGAGACGAGCCCGCGCCTCAGCATCCGCCCCGTTCCGCACAATCGCCGGAAGACGCCAAATCGATGGCTCACCAGGAATAGAACAGCACCGGTAATGAACGTGTTCCGCACCGAAAGGTTACGGATGCAGGCATTGATACTGCATGCGTGTGGATTGCCAATTTTGCAGACTTGTGAAGCGCTGATAAAACGCCTTCAACAACATGCAGTGGCGGTCTAACGAAGCAACGACGGACCTCCGCCTGAGATGGAGAGGTATAATGGAGTTCTTTTCCGGCCATATCGGTCGTGAAAGGGAGATTTCCGGACTTTTTTCGGCGACCTTTACTGCTTCTGAGGGCGCCGAGGAAGGTAAGATCATCGGCCGGCTGGTGGACGAGCTGATGGAGACAACACCGGATCAGGACCTGCTTGTATTTTCCGCATATGACGACCAGACACTTGTCGGCTGTATCTTCTTTTCCCGCCTGAACTATGAACAGGATGATCGCACGGTTTTCATCCTGTCTCCGGTTGCGGTAAAGACCGACCGGCAGAGGAAGGGTGTCGGACAGAAGCTGATCGCTTACGGGTTGGACGAATTGCGCCAAAAGGGAATTGATATTGCCGTAACCTATGGCGACCCAAACTATTATTCCAGGGTTGGGTTCCGGCCGATCACCGAAGAGTTTGCCCAGGCGCCTCTTAAATTGAACCAACCGCATGGTTGGTTGGGACTATCGCTGTCTGGCATGGAACAAGAGCCGTTGTCGGGTCCGTCTCGCTGTGTCGAGGCACTCGACAAACCAGAGCTTTGGTGACCAGCCGGTCTGGGCTCCATATATCCGTTACTCCCTTTCATATATGCGGGTCCTGACCTTAGGATGTCTGCAGGATCGGGAGATGTTCGATTGCCTAAAGATCAAAACGGATCGCCTGTTTTTGGCCTCTTGCCATTGCTGCCTATCTTGTCCGTCAATTTTGTCGGCACACTCGGCTTCAGCATCGTGTTGCCGTTCATGGTTTTCCTGGTCGCCAAATGGGGCGGGAATGCCATCATCTTCGGCGCTTTGGCATCAACCTATTCAGCCTTTCAGCTGATCGGCGCTCCGTTTCTCGGCAGGTGGTCCGACCGTATCGGCCGCCGCAGGGTTTTGCTCATAAGCCAGTTGGGTACGCTGCTGTCCTGGGTCATTTTCCTTGCAGCATTTTTCCTGCCTGCCGATGCGCTGTTCGAAGTCGATTCAGGAATTCTCGGCCAGTTCACACTGACATTGCCTCTCGTCATCTTATTTGCCGCCCGCGCCGCCGATGGCCTTACCGGAGGCAATGTGTCCGTCGCCAACGCTTACCTTGCCGACATCACCGATGAGGAGCACCGGGCGGAAAATTTCGGCCGCATGGCGATGTCGACCAATGCGGGTTTTATCCTTGGCCCTGCCCTTGCCGGTATCCTCGGCGCCACAATCTATGGCGAGGTCTTGCCTGTTATCGCCGCGCTATTGATCTCGGTTTTCGCCGCCTTGCTGATCGCGTTCGGTTTGAAAGAGAGCAGACAACAGCTGCTCGATTACAAGCCCGGCATGCCGAACGCCTGCAAGATTTTCGGACAGGAAACCAAGGAAGGCTACAAGCTGAGCGGCTGCGACGAGACTCCTGCCGGTGACATCATGAAGATACCGCAGATGCCGGCAATGCTTGCGGTGAATTTTCTTGTGATGCTGGGATTCAGCTTTTTCTATGTCGCCTTTCCAACCCATTCGGCCATTGGGCTGGACTGGACCGTTACCGACACCGGAACGTTCTTTGCCTTTTTGAGCCTGCTGATGGTGCTTGTTCAGGGACCGTTGCTTTCCGCATTGTCCAAATGGGTCCCGGACAAGACACTTGTCGTGACCGGAAGCCTGATTCTTGGCGGCGGGTTCGCTCTGCTTATCTGGAACCAGTGGGCATTTGTCTATAGCGCCGGTGCCTTGATAGCGCTCGGCAACGGCCTCATGTGGCCCACCTTTATGGCCATGCTTTCCAAACAGGCAGGCGATCAGCTTCAGGGAGCAGTCCAGGGCCTTGCGAGCAGCATGGGCGCGGCGGCCAGCATCGCCGGGCTGATTGGCGGAGGTTTGCTTTACACCTGGGTCGGATCGTGGGTGTTTGTATTTTCAGCGGTGACCATCCTCATCACTGCCGCCCTCACAACCGTGATCTCACGGCAGATTGCCCCGCCGTCAACTTTTTCGGCAAAAAGCAAGAGCGACGGCAAATCCTGATGGCCGAATTGGCCGTTGCAATATCAGCTATCCCGGCGGTCACGGGCAACATTGCGCAAGAGCGATAAAAAGCCTTCCTGCACTGCGGTGGGTTTCCAGTTCCGACGTGACGATATACCGATTGGCCGGGGCGTGTCACCCAGTTCAAACTCAATTTGGGCCAGCAGCCCCTGCTCGATATCGCCCTGCACCTGGTGGCGGGAAATAAACCCCAGATGGCGATCGTCCATCAGAAGGCGCCGCATCAGAATTGATGAACCGGATTCCACGAGATTGCCGGGAAGATCATTGCCGAGCGGCAAAAAGAGTGCGTCGAAATAATGCCGCGTCGGCGTTCCCTGTCGCGCAACAACCCAAGGATACCGGGACAGATCCTCCAATGAAACAGATCCCTTTTTAACAAGGGGGTGGGTTGGTGCTGCTATAATCGTCAGGACATCTGCAAACAGTTCCTCCTGCTCGATATCCTCTATGGGCACTGGAAACCGCAATGCCCCGACGAGAAAATCAATCTCACCGCTGCGCAACCAGCCCAATTGATCGTCATAGGGCCCGTCGACGACACGAATGCGTGTTTTCGGATTTTCCTGCCGGAACGAGGATATGGCGGCCGGTATGATAAACGACCGGGCAAGCGGCAGCGAACCGATGGCTATTTCACCGGCTTCAATGCCTTGCCAACTTGCCAGTTCGGTCTCCGCCTGGGCCAATTCCGCATATGCGAGCCTGGCGGACAAAGCCAACATCTCCCCTGCCCTTGTCGCCCTTATCCCGTGTGAGGTCTTTTCAAAGAGCGGCTGATCCGCGTCCATTTCCAGTTGCTTCACGGCCCTGTAAACGGTGGGCTGGGCTATACCGAACCTTCGCGCGGCAAGAGAATAATTCTCGGCATCGACCACCGCCAACAGTGCGGTGAGTTGCGAGTTGGACGGCAGATGGCGCAGCCGCAGAGCGGGCCGGACCCCGGACGCACCCATCAGAAAATCAATGGCGCGCGATACGCGGTTTTCAAAAATCCTGCCGGCTTCGGTAAGGAACATTCCCTGGTTTGTTCGCTCGAACAGAGAAACACCGAGCATTGCTTCAAGTTTGGCAATAGCCTGTGTCAATGCCGGCTGCGACAGGTGGATTTGACTCGCAGCCTGCGTTACGGACCCTTTCTCCGCAATCGACAGAAACGCTCTCAAGTGACGAAAATTGTAGTTCATCTGCGCTCTTTATCAGTGCGATGTGTTCATCGTCTATAGCTAAAACTTATCACACTGGTAAAGAATTCAACTGGCTTTCAGAATTCGCTGCGATCAAATGAAAGGGTATTCTCACACCAGGATCGAGCACCACGCACCTATGACCAGTAAAAAGACAGCTCTTGTGATCAGCGCCCATTCCGCCGACTTCGTCTGGCGATGCGGCGGGGCGATCGCCCTGCACGCCGTCAAACTCGGCTACGACGTGAGCGTTGTGTGTCTGTCCTATGGCGAGCGTGGCGAGAGCGCCAAGCTTTGGAAGCAGGACGGCATGACACTTGAACGGGTCAAGTCGGAAAGACGTGCCGAAGCCGAAAACGCCGCTCAGGCGCTGGGGGTCAAGGATATCCAGTTCTTCGACCTCGGCGACTATCCGCTTGATATGGACCGGGACGCCAAATTCCGGCTTGTGGACGTAATCCGCGCGGTGCAGCCGCAATTCATGCTCAGCCACTCGCACCACGATCCGTACAATACCGACCACGCCTATGCGACCCGCATAGCCATGGAGTGCAGGATGATCGCTCAGGCCTGGGGACACAACCCGGGCGAACAGGTCCTCGGCGCTCCGCAGCTCTATCTGTTCGAACCCCATCAGACAGAGCAGATGGGCTGGAAGCCCGACACTTTCCTCGACATCACCGACGTCTGGGACAGGAAACGGGCCGCCATCGAATGCATGCGGGGCCAGGAACACCTTTGGGACTACTACACGAACGCGGCACAGAACCGCGGCAACCACTTCCGGCGCAACTCAGGCGGACAGGCAGGTGGGAGAACAGCGCGTTATGCAGAGGGATTTCAATCGGTATATCCACGGACAATAGACGAGCTATAAAACCATGAATGATGTAGCACACCTGGCGCATATCGAGCTCTACACAAACAAATTCGATGAAAGCCTTGATTTCTTCACACGGGTCTACGGGCTGAGCGAGAGTGGCCATGAAGGCAACTCCGTCTACCTGCGGGCCTGGGACGACTACGAGTTCCACACGCTCAAGCTGACGGCGCATGAAACAACCGGCGTCGGCCACATAGCTTACCGGGTCAGTTCTCCCGAGGCGCTGGAAAGGCGGGTTGCGGCCATAGAAGAAATGGGTTGCGGCATCGGCTGGACCGATGGCGACCTGGGGCATGGCCGCGCCTACCGGTTCCGCGATCCGGCCGGTCACATCTTCGAGATTTACTGGGATACACGCCGCTACGAGGCGCCGCCGGAAGAAAAACCGGCTCTGAAGAACATTGCGCAACGCTTCCATGGGCGCGGGGTCGCACCCCGCAGGCTCGACCATCTCAACCTGCTTGCGCCGGATGTCGAAGCGATCCGGGATTTCATGACGAAGGCTCTCGGGAGCACGGTATCCGAACAGATCGTTCTTGATGACGGCACCCTTGCCGGATGCTGGTTCACGGTCAACAACAAGACCTATGACATTGCTTTCACGCGCGATCTTACCGGCGTGCCGGCCCGGTTTCATCACGTTACATATGCGGTCGACCAACGGGAAGATGTGCTCAGGGCCGCCGATATTTTCCTGGAAAACGATGTTTACATCGAAACCGGTCCGCACAAGCATGCGGTGCAGGGAACTTTCTTCCTCTACGTCTATGAACCCGCCGGAAACCGGGTGGAAGTGGCCAATGCCGGTGCCCGGCTTCTGCTGGCGCCCGATTGGGAACCGGTGATCTGGACCGAGGCCGAGCGCATGAAGGGGCAGGCCTGGGGATTAAAGACGATCGAAAGCTTCCATACCCACGGAACACCTCCTGTCGACAAAAAGGCGCAAGCGTAATGAGCATAGTCGTTCAGGACATCGAACGCGCCGGTCCGGATGTCATCGCCGGTCTTGCCGATGCGGGTGTGGCGACAGTGCACGAGGCGCAAGGCCGCAAAGGCCTCATGGCTTCCTATATGAGACCGATTTACCCGGGCGCCGCACTTGCGGCGTCCGCGGTCACCATCTCAGCGCCGCCCGGCGACAACTGGATGGTGCATGTGGCGATCGAGCAGGTGCAGGCCGGTGATGTTCTCGTCCTGGCGCCAACATCGCCATGCGACAACGGCTATTTCGGCGATTTGCTCGCAACGTCAATGCAATCGCACGGCGGGGCCGGTCTTGTTATCGATGCGGGTGTGCGCGATGTGCGCGACCTGACCGAAATGGGATTTCCAGTCTGGTCGAAGGCAATCTCGGCAGAGGGAACAGTCAAGGAAACGCCGGGTTCCGTAAATGTGTCCGTGGTCTGCGCCGGAGCCTATGTTGAGGCGGGCGACGTGATCGTTGCTGACGATGACGGCGTGTGCGTCGTGCGCAGAAAGGAGGCCGCACACGTACTTGAAAAAGCACGTGCGCGGCTGCAGGCCGAGGAAGAAAAGCGAAGCCGCCTCGCCGCCGGAGAACTTGGACTTGATATCTACGGCATGCGTGAGCGGCTCGAATTAAAGGGTCTGAAATATGTCTGAGGGCATTCAGGCCATGTGGATGCGGGGCGGCACCTCAAAGGGCGGCTATTTCCGGAAGGAGGATCTGCCCGCCTCCCCGGCCAAGCGTGATCAAATGCTGATGTCGATCATGGGGTCTCCCCATGCGCGCCAGATCGACGGGCTGGGCGGTGCCAACCCGCTGACTTCGAAAGTTGCCGTTGTCGGACCCTCCGGGCGTTCAGACGTGGATGTGGATTTCCTTTTCCTTCAGGTCTTTGTCGACCAGCCGATCGTCACGGACGCCCAGAACTGCGGCAATATCCTTGCCGGTGTCGGGCCGTTTGCAATCGAGCGCGGCTTCGTAGAGGCGCAGGACGGCGTTACGTGCGTGCGCATCTTTATGGAAAACACCGGTACTACAGCCGAAGCGCTGGTGAA
Source organism: Hoeflea sp. TYP-13 (assembly GCF_040932035.1). Taxonomy (NCBI): domain Bacteria; kingdom Pseudomonadati; phylum Pseudomonadota; class Alphaproteobacteria; order Hyphomicrobiales; family Rhizobiaceae; genus Hoeflea; species Hoeflea sp. TYP-13. The sequence continues at coordinate 933,802 of NZ_JBFRBB010000001.1, read as the reverse complement.
GACACCGGGCGGCAAGGTCTCTTATAGGGGTGACACCCGGATCGACGGCGTGCCCGGAACCCATGCACCGGTGGCGTTGAATTTCAACGAAATCGCCGGCTCGACCTGCGGCGCGCTCCTTCCGACCGGCAATCCGGTCGATCGTATCAACGGGTTCGATGCCACGCTCATCGACAATGGTATGCCTTGCGTTATCCTTCGAGCAACGGATCTCGGCATAACCGGCTATGAGACCCGCGAGGCGCTCGAAGCCAATGACGCGCTGCGCAACCAGGTGGAGGCCATCCGGCTCGAAGCGGGCCTTGAAATGAATATTGGCGACGTGCGCGAAAAATCGGTTCCGAAAATGACGCTGGTCGCCGGACCCAAAAATGGCGGGACCATATGCACCCGCACCTTCATTCCTCACCGTTGCCATGCATCGATCGGCGTGTTCGGAGCCACCAGCGTTGCGAACGCAGCCATGTTGCCAGGCTCTGTGGCCCATGTAGTCGCTGACCTGCCGGAGGGAGACAAGAAGACGCTTGAGATAGAGCATCCCAGCGGCCAGACACCTGTGCTGGTCGAGCCGGGTCTGGACGGGGCTGCAATCAAAACCGGCATGCTGCGCACGGCAAGGAAGCTCTTTGACGGAATTGTCTTTCTGTAACCTTCCTCACTCCGCATTTCGCCGGGCTTCAGCGCGGAAGCCACGCGGTGTTTTCCCGGTCACATTCTCGAATGTTCGCGTGAACGCACTGCGGCTTTGAAATCCGACCTGCTCGGCAATGCGTTTCACCGGCAGTTCGGTTTGCTCGAGCAGCGAGCCCGCGCGCTTCATACGCAGGTCCCGCAGAAGTCTCATGGGACCACTGCCGTAGGCGGCAGAAAAACGCTCGGCAAATGACGAGCGGCTCATGCCGGCAGCGCTCGCCAGACTTTCAACACTGTGCGGATCCCCAGGCTTGTCGAGCATCAGACGCAGTGCGCTCCAGAGCCTCCCGTCGACGAGAACCGCCATCCAGTCCAGTGCCGGGTCGCGTGCCAGAAGCCGCTTGCGCAAAAGCCGGATCATGCATTCAAGCAGCAGCACCCTGATCATCGCCCGGCTGCCGAGTGCCGGTCTGGATAATTCCTGCAGAAGTTGCTCAATCGGGCCTGTCATCGCGCTGTCTGTTCCGACACTTTCAACGAGTGGCTCGCGCACCAGTTCCACCAGACCGTCGACACCGCGCAGGCCGACATTCACGCGGCTGCAGATCGCCAGCAATTTGGTGCCCGGGCGCGACGATGGATCACCTTGTAAATGCTGTGCAAGGCTGAGTTCAGCCGGACGGCATTTCGGGATGGGTTGGCCCGGTTCACCGAAGTTTCGCAAAGTGTGGGAGTGAAGCGCCGGTATCAGCACAAGTGATCCCTGCTCCACCCCGATGGACGGCCGGTCGTGCAGTATGATTTCCCCGTGCCCTGAAAGAATGTAGTGCAGCGTTGCCCCAGATAAACGCCCGAGCCCCAGATCGCATCTGCCGTTCAATTCGCACAGCGCAAACGGATCGGCTTCAATCTCCATCTCGTTGAAAACATGTTCAAACTTCATGGCATGATCATAGCAGCGGCTGGACTGAATAATACATTCCTATGCCTAAAAGGACATATTTCGGACAAAAAGGCACATTTTTGGGTGCATCCTTGAGGCATCACACAAGCCAGCAGGGAGAATGACCATGTGCGAACATCACAACCATAAAACCATCAACCGGCGCCAGGCGCTGAAAAGCGGCATCGCGGTGGCGGCTGCTGCGGCGTCCGCAACCACGCTGGCCGCGAAAAATGCCAGCGCCGAGGACGACCCCTATGCCGATCCGGCAAAGCCGGCCCTGCCGCCCAGCGACATGGAGCTCGACCTCAGCCGCGCCGCGCTTGTGGTGACCGATCCGCAAATCGACTTCCTCAGCCCCGACGGTGTGACCTGGGCCGTCGTCGGCGCGAGCGTCGAGCGCAATAACACCGTTGAAAACATCGAACGGCTGTTCAAGGCTGCTAAAGCCAGCGACCTGACCGTTGCGGTCTCGCCTCACTATTACTACCCGACCGACAAGGGGTGGCGGTTCGAGGGCGCTCTGGAAAAACTCATGCACAAGATCGGCATGTTTGACCGAAAAGGTGCTTTGACGACAGAAGGGTTCGAGAACTCGGGCGCCGACTGGATGCCTCAGTACAAGCAATATATCAATGACGGAAAGACCATCGTTACATCGCCGCACAAGCTTTACGGCAACGAGTCGAACGACCTTGCCCTGCAACTGCGCAAGAACGGGGTCGATCAGATAATCCTCGCCGGCATGTCCGCCAATCTGTGCACGGAATCGCATATGCGCGAATTGCTCGAGCAGGGATTTGAAATTGCTGTCATCAAGGACGCGACGGCTGCCGCGATGCTGCCTGAAGGCGACGGTTATCTCGCCGCGCTTACCAATTTCCGCTACATGGCCAATGCGGTGTGGACCACCGATGAGGTGGTGCAGAAAATCGACGAGGCAGGCTGACTTGCAGGCGTGCGCACCCATTGCGGTGCGCACGCCTTTTAAGCGCATTCCCCGGACAAATTGCTGCTGACAATAGGCTGTGGTGGATCCCGTACCGCGTGGCCCGAGTGCAGCGTGTCGCGAAAATGTTACCGCCGCGACGCTGGCGTTGCCCCGTACCGATGCTAGGCTTTGCTGTCTGGAGGATTTGCCGATGCGTTGGTTTTTGTCACTGATGTTCGCCGCCGCCACAGGCTCCATCGCACTGGCCGATGATGGTCCAAGACCATTTGCGTCCTTTGACCTCGCCGGTCCATCCGTTTTGAACGATCCGCATGATCTGGCTATCGGACCCGACGGACGGCTTTATGTCGCGGACAAATTCGGCTCACGGATCGCCGTGCTCGACGCCGATTCCCTGGAACTGGTCGAGGTGATTGCCGCGGGCCGGTTGCCGGGTGTCCATGATGTGTCTTTCGGATCTGACGGTCGTGCTGCCGTTGCCGTCACGGGCCTTGGTGCCGTCATGGTCTTTGACCGTCTCGAGGGAAGTGATCCGAAGCCATCCGCCATTCTCGCCGCGCCGCGCACCGAAGGGGCGGTGATCCACACGAACGGCACGATCTACGCAATGGCAAGCGGCACAGGCACACTCGTCGCCTACAAGGACGGCACGGCTGTAGCCGCGGTCCAGGGCCTTTTTGGTGCGCATGACGTTGCTGAGGACCGGGACGGCAATTTGTGGGTGGCCGATAATTTCAGTCGCCGGCTGGTCAAATTCGCGCCCGACCTGACCCTCCTGCAGACACTGGACGATCCGAAGTTCGGATTTGCCGGGCCGCGCTACCTCGATGTGGATCCGTTCGGACGGCTGGTAGTGGCCGATCAGGATGCGCACCGGGTGCTGTTGATTGATCCGGACGGGCCCAACGGCGGCAGCCTTCTCGGCGTTCTGGGCAGCGGCCTGCCGGGCAAGGGCCCAAATCTGTTCGATGATCCGGAAGGTGTCGCGATTGACGGCAACAACTACTACATCGCCGATTCCGACAACAACCGCATCGTCCGGTACACGATTGTCGTCAACTAAGCCGCATCGCCGCGGTCCATTCGCCACGGCTGCGATGAAAGAAATAGAGCAATTACCGAACCCGGAAAAAGGAGATACTCCATGACAAAGATCCTTTTGAGACTGTTGGCTATTGCAGCAGCAGCGGCGTTTGCAATGACAGTCGCCGGCGCCCAGGACGCCAAGCGAGGCATCACAAATGTGGCAGGTGACGTCTACCGGTTCCAGAATAATTTTCACTTCGGTCTTTTGGTGGTGACTGACGAGGGTGTCGTCCTGGTCGACACGATTAATACGGACGCTTCGCAATGGCTGAAAGACAACCTCAATACCATTACGGACAAACCAGTGACCCATCTGATCTATAGCCATAGCCACCTCGATCACGCCTCTGGCGGACAGGTGTTTGCAGATGGCATTGAGGTGATAGCCCATGCCAATGCGCCTGACGCCATCGACGGTGTTGCACCGACGAAGCGGTTCGACGACATTCACACGCTGAATATCGGCGGCAAGACGATTGAGCTTACCTGGCTCGGCGAAGGCCACGGAAAGGACCTGATCGCCGTTGTGGTGCGGCCGGAGAATGTCGCGTTCATCACCGATGCGGCATCGCCCAAACGGCTGCCCTTCCGGGACATGCCGAATTCCAACATCGACGGCTGGATCGACCAGGTGCGCAAGATTGAAACCCTCGACTTCGAAATATTCGCACCGGCCCATGGCAATGTCGGGGTTAAAGCCGACGCGATCGATGCGCGGATCTATATGGAAATGCTGCGTGCCCAGGTGCTGACCGGTCTCAAGGCCGGAAAAAGCGTCGACGAACTGGTATCGACCATCATGCTCGATGATTTCAGCGACTGGGGGCAATACGACACATGGCGCGAGCCGAATATTCGCGGCATGGCCCGGTTCCTGACCGAAAGCGGACAGGTGAACTAAGATTTGCGGGCCTGAGCCTGTCATACGCAGCCAGATGCCGTGACGCCCGGCCCGCTTCATGCCGGTTTCTTCTGCCAACGCCCGGTAACTCAGCTCGCCCCACACAGGCAAACAGCGATGCTGATTGCATGAATCATTTCACCGGCTTACGAAACATGATGAAGACTGCGAATGACGTTGTTCACAAACTGAATCATGCGGCACGGCCGATGCGCAATGCGGGAGACCGCTTCCGGCTCATCACCGGTTGCGTGCGGGAGCGCTGTTGAAACCTTCACGGTTGCCCAATGTGCGTTCAATCTCCAGGCCAAAGCTGAGCAGTCGCTCATCGGTTCCACTGGTGCCGCAAATCAACAGGCTTGTCGGCAGACCTTCGGTATCCGTTCCGTTGGGCAGGGCGAGCCCCGGCATATTGAGAAAATTTCCGAGCGATGTGTTGCGCAACACTTTCAGGTTGGTCTTGTGGAACAGCTCTTCGTCAGCTTCCAGCGGTTTGACCTCAGGCGCAGTGATGGCCGTTGTCGGCATTGCGATCAAACCGTCATCAACGAACTGTGCCAGCTCCTTTGCGAGCGCTTCCCTTTCACGGCTGAGCGTTATGACGTCCGCAGCCGACATCGCCTTGCCGCCCATAATGCGGGAGACGACCCGCGCGTCGATTTTCCGAACGGACGATCCGTCAACCAGATGGCGGTGCTCCGCATAGGCATCGGCCGCCGTGATCGTACCGTGGTCCTGCGCAAGCTGCGCGGTTTTTCTGAAGATTTCCGAAGGGCCTCGAATGATGCGCGCACCGGCCGCCTCGAGCTGATTGATACTGTCACGGAAATTGGCTTCGACCGCCGGTTCGAGATCGTCCAGCACTACGGCTTCGGGAACGCAAATCTTCAGGCCGGAGATGGATCTGCGCCGCACCCCAGTTGTTACCGCACCGCGCAGGACGGCATCCAACAGCACGCAGTCCTCCACGGAACGGGCCAGCGGGCCAACCGTATCCAGTGTACGCGACAGCGGGAAAACCCCTTCCTTGCTAATGCGCCTCTCACTCGGCTTGTAGCCGACAATACCGTTGAACGAAGCCGGTATGCGAATTGAACCGCCCGTATCCGTACCAATGGCGCAGGGAACATAACCGGCCGCCACCGCCACCGCCGAACCGGACGAAGACCCGCCCGGAACACGCGGCACACCGTTGCTGTGAGGATTGTGCGGCGTTCCGAAATGCGGGTTGAGTCCGAGACCGGAATAAGCAAATTCTGTAAGATTCACCTTGCCTAATGTCACCATACCGGCGGCCGTCGCATTTGAAGCGACTGGCGCATCGATCCGCGCCGGTTCGCTTCCCCGATAGATATTCGAGGCAGCAGTTGTGCGCTGCCCGGCAAGGTCCACCAGATCTTTCCAGGCAATGGGAACACCGTCCATCGGTGACAGGGGCTGGCCTGATGCAAGCCGCTTTTCAGCCGCCCTCGCCTCGGCCATGGCGCGTTCGTGGGTGAGCGCAATAAAAATGTTGCCGGATCTGCCGGCTTCAGCCTTTTTCAAAAGGTGTTCTGCCAAGGCGACAGGGCTCGCCTCGCCTGCCGCAAGCGCACGCCCGACGGCGGCCGCGGAACGGGAAGACAGTTCTTCCAGATCAACCATGATACTCAACTCCATCGACGGCCGGTATTTCGGTACCGCCCTTCATTCGTTCCGCCAACGCAAGGAAGGCTTTCAAGGATGCACGTATTCTGGCTTCTTCAATGCCGCGCGTAATGAACACCAAACGCGATTTGCGGCTCTCATCCGGCCATCGCACCAGATGAAGCGGCGGGTGAACCATGTGCTGCACGCCGTGGATAACGACCGGCGTTTGGCTTTCGTGAACATTCAAAATGCCCTTAACCCGCAAGATCCTTTCCCCATGGGCGTGCAGCAGCGCGGTCAGCCAGATACCGAAGGCGGCCCAGTCGATCCGGTTTGCAAACTCGATCGTAAAGGCCCGTGCCGAACCGGATTGGTTGCTGTGGTCATGCTGATGGCCGTGCGAATGGCTGGTATTTTCAAACCAGTCTGCAACCTCCCTTGCCCGCCCTTCTTCCGTGCCGACATCGCGGGCAAAAAGGCTGGAGGCCTCGAAGCCGGAGCCGATCGTCCGGCGTGTCGGTGCGAACGGGTTCAGCCGCCTAACCTCGTTTTCAAGCAGATCCGTTGCAGGCTCATCCGCCAAATCGGATTTGGTGATCAGGATCCGGTCGGCAACGGCAATCTGCTTGACCGCCTCGGGCTGTTGTTCAAGCGCGCGCAAGCCGGTAACGGCATCGACCGTGCACAGGATGTTCCCAACACGGAAATGATTGCGTATGACAGGTTCGGCAAGCAACGTCGAGACGATCGGCGAAGGGTCCGCCAATCCGGTCGTCTCGATGAATACCCGCCGAAACGGTTCGATCTGTCCCGCCGCCACATTGTCCTGCAGCGCGCGGATCGTCTGCTGGAGATCGGACCGGATCGTACAGCAGACACAGCCGTTTTCGAGCAGAAGAACCCCTTCTTCCACTTGCTCAAGCAGGATGTGGTCGAGGCCGACTTCGCCGAACTCGTTGACGATCACGGCCGCATCGGAGAAATCCGGATGCCGCAGAATTTCCTTAAGCAGCGTGGTTTTTCCCGAACCGAGAAATCCCGTGATGACATTGACCGGGATCATCGACGCACCTGCGCAAGGTCTTGAAGATAGCCCTCGTCCAGCGGATCGACCGGTGTGCCGGAAAGACGCTCTATCGCCGTCCAGACGGCCTGAAGATCATCGACGATTTCCCGCCGCCCGGTCGGCGAAGAGACGACATAGCTCGCCGCCTGAAAATCACCGACCTTGATGCGCCGGGGTTCCAGCACCGCATTGATGAGTTTGGTCCGTGCGATCCGCTCCGAGCGCACTGTCGGAGCGGCCATTCCGGTAAAGGCCTGCCGGTGGGCCGATATTTCCGTCCAGTGGACGATGCCCAGCAATCCGCAAAGACCGCACATGTTTTCAAGCTCCCGATCGGTTACGCCGCGCGCGGTGAGCGCCGGGTGAAGTCATCGGCGATCGCGTCGAATGTGGTGAACTTGACGCCCGGATGGCTGATGATGTGGTTGTAGAGACGCTCGAGCATCAAAAGGACCTGCGGCTTGCCCGATACATCCGGATGGAGCGTGAAGGTGACGACGCCGTAGTCCATTTCGCGGTAGACCCAATCGAACTGGTCGCGCCACATTTCTTCCAGATGCCGTGGATTGACGAAACCGTGGCTGTTGGGCGCCGCCTTCATAAACATCATCGGCGGCAGGTCGTCCAGATACCAGGAGGCCGGGATTTCCACGAGATCGGTCTCATGACCGCGCACCAGCGGTTTCATCCATTCTTCCGGATGCTTGGAATAGTCGATCTTGGTCCAGCTGTCTCCGACCCGCACATAGTAAGGCTCGAAATCCCGGTGCATGAGCGAGTGGTCGTATTTGATGCCTTTCTTGAGCAGCAATTCGTTGGAGACCGGTGAAAACTCCCACCAGGGTGCGACGTAACCGGTCGGGCGGCGGCCGCAGAGCTTTTCGATGAGGTGAATGGATTTATCCATCACCGCTTCTTCCTGTTCGGGCGTCATGGCAATCGGATTTTCATGGCTGTAGCCATGCATGCCGATCTCATGGCCTGCCTCGACCACTGCACGCATCTGCTCGGGAAAGGTTTCGATGGAGTGTCCCGGGATGAACCAGGTCGTCTTGATGCCCCAGCGATCAAACAGTTTCAAAAGGCGCATCGAGCCGACTTCGCCGGAGAACAGTCCCCGCGAAATATCGCAGGGGCTGTCTTCACCCCCGTATGAACCGAGCCAGCCGCCGACAGCATCCACATCGACACCAAAGGCACAAAAAATTTCCTTAGCCATTTTGACTTCCTCCAGGTTGCGGACCTGAAAAAGGCCCTTGCTTGATATACAAATTGATTTGCCGGCTACTGATCAAACACGACTGTTGCCCGCACCGGCTTCCACCGCAAAGTCACCCTGCCGCCCGGTTCGATCCCGCGGCCGGCGACCTTTTCGGCATAGGTTTCGAGGCGCAGCTCACGGCCGCCATCGATGACGATTGTCGGATAGACAAGCTGGCCGACCTGATCGACGGATCGGACCACACCATCGACACTGTCGAAATCAGGATCCGCCGCCTTGGTGCCTGCGCCGTCAATTTCGATATATTCGGATGGTACGACGACAATCGCCTCGCTTCCCGACCGTGCCCGTTCGACATCGAATCCCGGTGTGCCCCGCAGCGTGCCGAACACCGTATTCACAACCACCCGATCCTTGCGGATTTCTTTCAAGGTTCCTTCAAACAGGTTGTTGCGGCCGATAAACCGGGCGACAAAGGGTGACTTCGGACGGGTATAAAGCTCATAGGGCGCTGATATCTGTTCGACCCGGCCGTCGTTCATGACCACAACCCGGTCGCCCATCGACAGGGCTTCCGACTGGGCGTGGGTGACGAACACAAATGTTATGTTCAGCGACCGCTGCAGCAGTTTCAGCTCTTCCTGAATGGATTTTCGAAGGTTCGCGTCCAATGCGCCTAGCGGTTCGTCCAAAAGCAGGATATCGGGTTCGGTTACCAATCCGCGGGCGAGCGCCAGCCTCTGTTTCTGTCCACCTGACAGCGAGCCTTCTTTTGCACCGGCAACATCGCCGAGCTGCAGCTTGTCGATAATCGCGTCTACGCGGCGCTTTTTGTCACCCGCCTCGACCTTGCGCACATCAAGTCCGAAGCCGATGTTCTGGCGAACGGTCATGTGCGGAAAAATCGCGTAGTTCTGGAAGATCGTCGAGGTCGGGCGCCTTTCTGCCGATACGCTCGTGTAGTCACGGCCGCGGATCAGCAGCTTTCCGGATGTGATGTCCTCAAGTCCCGCAATCATTCGAAGCGTTGTGGTCTTGCCGCAGCCCGACGGGCCGACAAATGAAATGAATTCTCCCGGCTCGACCTGCAGATCGAAAGCCTCCACCGCCGAGTTGCCTCCCGGATACACTTTGCCGATGTTGAGCAGTTCCAGATCGTATTGCTTCATGGTCGATATCTTCTTCGATTGGGGCCTGATGGGAGGGGCCGGTGGGCCCCTCCCGCTGCTGCCGGTCAGGCGCTCAGGAACTCGTCCCAGCGCATGATGAGGTGGTCATATTCGGCGGGCCACTGATGCCAGTAGGATACGTGGCTGGCACGCTGATCGAGCGAGCCGCCATCGCGCACATCGCCTTCCTTGATGCCTCTTTCGCCGGGGCCGACCCATGGCTTGCCCTCGTACCAGAAGCCGTATTTTTCCGGTGACATGACGTCCTTGATGTTCGTTGTCGGCGAGTAGTAACCCTGCTCGGAGACGATGATTGCCGGCGGTCCTGACAGCCAGTAATCGGCATAGGCTTTCACGGCATCGGCATTCGGGGAGTTGCCAATGAGTGAAATACCGATCGACCAGCCGCGATAGCCTTCCTTGGGAACCGCATAGGAGCACTCGATTCCCTGCGCCTTGACCGCCATGACCGCCGGCTGCCAGGCATCCGCGAGTATCATCTCACCGGATGCGAGCAGATTGACAAGTTCGCCGAAATCGCCCCAAAGGGCCCTGAACTGACCGTCCTTCTTCTTGGAAATCAGGAATTTCGCGGCTTCGTCGATTTCCTCGGCATTCGGGTTGCCGGGATTTTGGACCTCCAGCAGGCCAAGCGAATTCATGGCAAGAATAGCCTGTCCAAAGGCAATCAGCGGATCGACGTTCAGGCCCGTCTTGCCCTTGAATTTCGGATCGAACAATGCCGTCCAGGTATTGGCTTCCTCGGCGCTCACGAGGTCCGGCCGATAGCCGATGGAGTCGAAATTATAGACGGTGGGAACCATCCAAAGCTGGGTCTTGCCCTCATCGGCCCAGATCTGTCCCGAGATCTGTGCGTCGGCTCCAATCCGGGGATCCGTATCGATGAATGTCGAGCGGATGTTGCCCCAGTTCGAAAGATCCGAGGTGGCAATCGGCTTGATGGTGTTGGTCTCTGTCATGGCCGGAAGCCGCTCGCCGATCGTTTCCCAGCAATCATAGGCATTGGAGCCCGACAACAGCTCCGTCTGGGTATTCGGAAAAATATCGGCTTTGCCGGAGACCGCGCTGACGCCGGAATTGGATTTGAAGTCATTCAGAATGCGTTCCTGAACGGTGACCGACAGGCCAACCGTTCTGAGCTGCAGCCCATTCAGATTGCCACCCGCCCATGACATGCCCGGATGCATAAGGGCGGCTGACCCGGCGGCCCCGGTTGTTGCCAGGAACTGGCGGCGGTTCATAGTGAAGTTTCTCATGGTGTTCGTCCCTAATCAGTTGGTTTCAAACGTGCGTTTTTCTTGTTGTTATTCAGTAGCGGCCGACCAGAAGTCCTCCGTCGACCGTGATGACTTGCCCGGTGAGGTAGCGCGCCGCATCGGACGCCAGAAAGACGATGACGTCGGCGATGTCTTCAGGCTCGCCGACCCGGCCCATCGGTATGAAAGACGCTGCTGCCTCAAGGCCCGCAGGTCCGAGCGAATGTTCCTCGGAAAGGGCCTGGGCGGTGCGGATGTAACCGGGCGCAACGCCGTTGACCCTGATGCCGCTCGTTGCAAGTTCAACGGCAAGACCGCGAACCAGTCCGACCACGCCGGACTTGGCGGCCGAATAATGGACGTGGCTGTCCCAGCCATAGGCAACGCCCATGATCGAGGACAGGCAGATGATCGAACCGGAACCCCTCGCCTTCATCTTGGGTGCGGCGGCGCGCGCCAGACGCATCATGCCCTTCAGATCCACATCCAGCGTGTGATCCCACTTGTCGTCGCTCAATTCGTCGAGCGGTACCTTGTGGGCAATGCCGGCATTGTTGACGATGCAATCCAGTGCGCCGAAACGGTCTTCGATGTCGCGGACCACCGCGTCGCACTGCTTGGTCGATGAGACATCCAGGCTTAGAAACTCGGCTGAAGCGCCCTCGCCTAAGAGTGTTTCGGCAACCGCCCTGCCTTCATCTTTCAATATGTCGGTGACGATGACCCGGTACCCGACGCGTCCGAAAGCCAATGCCGTGGCCTTGCCGATGCCGATGCCGGCGCCTGTTATCAAAACTGTCTGGGATGTCATTTCCTGGCTCCTCACAACATCACGTCGCCGCTGTTCGGTCCGAGTGTCTGGCCGACATAGGTCCTGGCGTCTTTTGACGCGAGAAATGCCACTGTTGCGGCAACATCCTGCGGTTCACCGAACCGCCCGAGCGGCAGATCCGCCGCCTTGGCCTCACGCCATTCCTGCGAAAGCGCCATGACGAGCTCGGTGTTGACCGGGCCTGGCGCAACCGCATTGACCCGCACGCCTCGCGCGCTGACTTCACGGGCGAGCGCCTTGGTCAATCCGATGATCCCGGCCTTTGCCGCTGAATAATGGACAAGCTCGACACCACCGATCTGGCCGAGTTGCGAGGCAATGTTGACGATGACGCCACTGCCGCGTTCCAGCATCGATCCGATGGCGCGCCGGCATCCGAGAAAACAGCCGCGCAGATGCACCGCGATCATGCGGTCCCAGTCGTCCAAATCCATTTCGCTGAAACGGGTTTGTTGCACGATGCCGGCATTGTTGACCAACAGGCTGCAGTAGCCCCAGTTTTCTTCGCACTGCCGGAATGCGTCCTCAATGCCCTCGGGCGTTGAGATGTCCCCATTGCTGACCATCGCCGCACCGCCGGCCGACCTGATCAGTGACGCTGTTTCATCGGCTGCGTGCCGCGCCAGATCGTTGACGACCACCCGTGCACCCTCGGCTGCCAGCCGCTGAGCAATTGCCCGGCCGATACCGGCGCCGGCGCCCGTCACGATCGCGTTGTGCATCGACAGGGCGCTCATGCGATCTCCTCCTGCAGATCCGCAAACCGCGCACGCGCCCGGCGTGTCGAAATGCCCATGAGGATCCCGTAAACGGTGAGGACCGCGAAGGAGAACAGCGTCGTCAAAATGCCGAATGCAAAGAGGTTGGGATGGATCTCCACGGCAAAGGTGCCGTAGATCGCAATCGGCATGGTGACGTCGGAACCGCTGGTAAAAAGGGTCCTGGGAAATTCGTCGTAGCTCAGCGTCAGCGCAAACAGCATGGCGGAAAGGACGCCGGGGAAGATCATCGGAAAGGTGACTTTGCGGAATGTGCGGCCGGGCGGAACGCCGAGCGCCCAGGCCGCCTCCTCCACCGAGCGGTCAAAGCGGTTGAAGATCGCCAGCATGACCAGAAAGGCAAAGGGATAGGTGTAGACGACGTGCAGCACGAAGGCCGTGCCCCACCAGGTCCGGTCAATACCGAACTGATCGGCGACGAGCGCCATGCCAAGGCCGAGCAGAACGCCGGGCACCATCATGCCGAGCACCACGAGATAGAAGACGGCGCCGGAGCCCTTGAACTTCGTGCGAAAGGCCTGTGCGGTGAGTGTGCCGAGCACGGTGGAAACCACCATAGTCGCGAATGCGAGGGAGACCGATCGGGTGAGCGCTTCGGCAATCGGCAGCGGCGCAATGCGGGACGGCGGCGCAAACCCCAGAACGTGCTCGTACCAGAAGGTCGACCATTCGCGGATTGGAAATTGCGGTCCGCCCTCCGGCCCCTGCTGGAAGCTGAGAATGCCCATGACGACGAAGGGCCCGTAGAGAAAGGCTATGAACAGGACCGTGTAGAGCCCGAGAAGCCAGCGAAGTCCGACAAGATGATGCATGGCCAGCTCCTCACAATTCCTTTTGCAGATTGACGAGCCGCAACAGGCCCGTGATCACCACCGCCATGACGGCGGTCAGCACGACCCCGACAACGGCGGCGAAGGCCCATTTCAGTGACCCGACCTGGGTAACGATGATGTTGCCGAGAAGATTGACCTTGCGGCCCGACAGCGCCGAGGCGGTTGCAAACTCACCAAGCACCATGACGGACACGAAGATCGCGCCAACCACAACGCCCGGCAGGCTGAGCGGGAAGATGATTTTACGGAAGATCGTCATCGGTGATGCGCCGAGATCACGAGCTGCCTCGAGAAGACTGTCGTCAATGCGCGCAAGCATGAATGCAATCGGCCCGACCATGAACACGACATAGATCTGCACCATGCCGATGATGACCGAGAGCTCTGTGAACAACAGCACTTCGATCGGCCCCGATATCAGCCCGAGTTTCTCAAGCACGATGTTGATAGCGCCCTCTTTGCCGAGCATCGGCCGCCATGCCAGAACCCGGATCAGAAAAGACGTCCAGAAAGGTATGACGCAGGTTACGAGCAGGACCGTCTGAAAGGTCTTGTTGCGCACGAACTGCCCGATGAAGAGCGCCGTCGGGTAACCCGCTATGAAGGTCAGCGCAAGCACCGTGAGCCAGAGCCTCAAAGTGCGGACAAGCGCGCCGTAGTAAGTTTCGGAAGCAAAGAATGTGGACCAGGACTTTGTCGTCAGCGTCGAATTGATTGCGAAGGTCGTCTGTGTCCAGAAGCTGACATAGACCATCATGATCAGCGGAACGATCAGAAACAGCACCATCCAGGCAACGCCGGGCGCAAGCAGAAAGACATGCAGATGTCGGCGCCAGAAACTCTCGCGGTGGGCTTCACCAACCGCCTCGGCAGACAATACGCTCATCACACGGCCTCCAGAACTGACGATTGGGTTTCGAGAAGGTCGCCGTCGCGGTCGTAGAACAGGACATCATCGACCGGCCAATGCAGCACACGCGTTTCGCCTCGCCTGATGTCTTTGGGTCGCACAACGCTGAGATGGCGTTCGGCTTCGATGACGCCGCCGTCGGGACGCCGGAAGAAGTAAATCACGCGTGCGCCAAGAAACTCACTGGCGATGAATTCCACTTCCATGTGGGCGAAACCCTCGCGAGGCTCGGTGCCCCCGGCGCGTATGTCGATATGGTCATGGCGAATGACATAGTGGGCTGCGTCGCCAATGCCGCGCGGAGCGGCCAGGCGTGTGCCGGCGCTGAGGAAGTGGCCGTTTTCCATGCCGCCGGGCAGGATGTTGTAGGTGTTGAGAAACCTTGCCGCCTGCACGCATCCGGGGTGGTTGAAGATCGTGTCGGGCGTGTCGATCTGTATAGCCCGTCCCTCATTCAGGACAATCATGCGATCACCCATGGCAAGCGCTTCCGCCTCGTTTCCGGTGACATGCATGAAGGTGACGCCAAGGGTCGAACGGATGCGTTGCAATTCGATTGTCATGCGCTCACGCAGATTGGCGTCAAGTGCGCCCAGCGGCTCATCGAGGAGACATATTCTGGGTTCGCAAATAAGCGTCCGCGCCAGCGAGACGCGCTGCCGCTGCCCCCCTGAAATCTCGCCAACCATACGATCGCCGAAGCCATCCAGACCGACCAGTTCGAGCATGTCTTCAACACGTGCATCGAGCTCATTGCGGTCGGTAACCGGATCGATCTGCCGATAGCGCAGACCGAAGGCAATGTTCTCGCGCACCGACATATGCGGGAAGAGGCCGAACTTTTGCTGAACGAAACCGAGCCCCCGCAGATGGGTAGGCGTTCCCGTCAGGTTCGTGCCGTCGAGAATGATCGAGCCGGCATCCGGACGCTCGAGCCCGGCGATCAAACGCAGGAGCGTGGACTTACCCGAACCGGACGGCCCGAGGAGCGTTACGTATTCATCATCCCGGATGTCGAGGCTGAAATCGGCGATGGCCGGAACGCCATCATATGACTTCGTCAGCCCCTGCAGTTCCATCATCTGCGCCCCCATTCAATTCGAAGAACCAAATCCATGGGAACGACTCAATAATGCTTTTTGTGTTCAAAAGTCAATTATTGATTTCAAAAAAGTGTAAATTCTTTCGATTTTCCGATCTTTTCGGCATATTTTGCTGGATAATTTTTCGTATTTATTGTATCAAGTACACAATGTTCATTTAAAGAAACAGGGCAACATGAGCAACAACAAAACCTCCTCAATTGATCAGTCCGCACCGCGATACGCGGTTATCGAAACCTTGGTCGCCAGCGCCATCGAAAGCGGAACCCTGCCCGCAAAGACTGTGCTGATGGAGGGGCCCATATCGAAACTCTGCGGCACCAGCCGTACGCCGGTGCGCGTTGCCTTGAACCGTTTGTGCGACCGCGGCCTCCTGCTGCGCTTCGAAGGGCGGGGATTTGTCGTCAAGGGAGACGGTCCGGGCGATCCGGTGCGCACCGCGCTTACCCATGCGATGCTCGGCCTTTCGGAAGAGGATTCCGCCGATCCGGCGCCCGTCACATCCCAGCGTATTGCGCGGGATTTTGAAACCGTCCTGGTTCACGCCCTGCCGTTTGGCCGGTTCGGCGTTAACGAGCAGGCGATGGCCGACCACTATCATGTCAGCCGCACCGTCGTGCGTGAACTGCTCTCCCGGCTGCAGGATCGCGGACTGATCGACAAGAACCGCCGTTCGCACTGGATCATCGGCCCGCTGACCGCCCGCGAGGTTGCTCAGTATTTCGCGGTACGCAGCAAACTTGAACCGCTGGCGCTCGAGGAAAGCGCGCCGCGCCTTCCCGCCACCGAAATCAAGGCTATGTGGAGCAGGCTCCAAAGCGGCCTCGACCAGGGGAGCGACCTTTCGAGCGACAAGCTGGAAGAACTGGAAACCGACATGCATGTCAGGCTGCTCGCCGGCTCGAGCAACGGGCACCTGATGCGCATGGTTCATCAAAGCCAGCTGGCACTTGTCGTGAACCGCGTATTCGCGTCGTTCATCGGCACGGGTCCATTCAACAACTCTCTGCGCGAACACGCGATCGTTCTGGAATTCATCATGCGCGGCGCCTATCAGATGGCGGCCCAGGCACTCGAAGAGCATCTGCATCTGGCCGCGCGCCGCACCCGGCAAAGGCTCATGACGCTGTCCGTGTTTCCGGAACCGGAGTTTCCGAGATACCTTGTCAAGCGCGTGCCGTAGCCGGATAACCATCCGGTGGACTGCCAATACGGGATGAACTAGAACAACAGTCGATTTTCCCCAAGGATTGATTTGTCGATGGATAGTGGCCAGCCAACGGATGATGTCGCAGCTGCGGATGCGGAACTGGCAACGCCGGCCGTCAATGCCGGCAAACCGACCCTGCGTGTGCTGGGAACGTCCGTCACCCAGATCGAGCCGCTGAAGCATGCGGCAGAGCGTGATCTCGGCTTGTCACTGGACTTCATCACTCTCGACGGAACAGAAGCGCAGCGGCGCGGTGCCATGGCCCCGCACAGTTTCGATGTCTACGACCAGTGGTTCCACGATCTTGACCTTATCTGGCCGACCGGCTCCATTCGCGGAATTGACATCGACAGGATCGACCGCTGGGACCAGATCAACGATCTGCCAAAAACCGGAAAACTCTCCCCGTCGGCGACCCCCACCTCGGGAGGCGATCCCAGCAGACGCCTTTACGTTCAGCTTGACGGATCCCTTGGCGCTTCTCAGTCGGACCGCATCAGCATGGTCCCGACCGTGCACAACGCCGACAGCTTCGCAGTGGTCGGCGATCATGCAAATGAAATCAACAGCTGGGGAAGTCTGCTTGATCCGGAGTGGTCGGGCAAGGTCATCCTGCAGCGCGATGCCGCCATCGGCTGCCTGGACATGCTGCTGGCGTTGCAGGCCCGCAATGATCTGCACGTTGCGGATATGGGAAATCTGTCTCTCGAGGAGATCGAAGCGGTGACGGACAGATTGGCAGGATACTGTTCTCGCGGGCACTTTCGCCAGATCTGGGCGGACGAGGCGGAAGCGATTGCGGCCATGCGGGGCGGAGCGAACCTGATCGGCAGCCTGTGGTGGTCGGGTGCCGTCAAGCTCAGGCGACTGGGTGTCCCGGTAACAATGGTCGCACCGGTTGAGGGATATCGCGGCTGGTTCGGCGGAATGGCTTTGTCGGCCCATCTCAAAAGCCGCGAACTGGACGCTGCCTACGACTATCTGAATTGGTGGCTTGACGGATACGCCGGCGCGGTCATGGCCCGCCAAGGCTCCTACATGTCCAACCCGGAGGCGGTTCGCGAACATCTGACACCGGCCGAGTGGGACTTCTGGTACGAGGGCAAACCGGCCGCAAGCCCAATTCCCGATTCTGAGGGACAGATTGTTTACGAGGTCGGCGAAAGCCGCGGCGGCGGCCCTTACAAGGACCGCATCGACCGGATCGTTGTTTGGGATGCGGTCATGGAAGAGCACAATTATCTCGTCAGGCGCTGGGAGCACGCGATTTCCCCGTAGAGCCGTCGTCCTTCGATTGTTTCAACAAAATCCGGTGTTTGCCGGCCGCGGCGCAAGTCCTGATTCAATGACTTGAGAAACCGATTCAAAAATACTGTCACGCTGATGAACAATAGCCGCGGACGTTATGCGCGGAATCCCTGCCTGGGCTTCGCCATTATAAGCAACTGGACACTGGCGGCACACCATCCAGTTTTGCATCAACCGGAGCCGGGTGGAGCGGTGCTCTCACGCACCACAAGCCATGGATCAAGCCGCAAAAGCCGATTTTCCGGCATATGGCCACTCATTAACGCGAGCAGATGACGTGCGGCGGACGACCCGACGGCTCTGCGCGGTTGATGGACCGTGGTCAGCGCCGGGATATAATGCTGTGCCACGTCAATGTCATCGAACCCGACAACGGATACGTCACGCGGAACCACAACTCCGGCCTGGTGCAGGGTTGAGATAAATCCAAACGCGCTGCGGTCACTTGCGCAAAACACGGCTGTCGGCCTGCTGCTCATATCAAGCCAGGCAAGAGCGGCATTTTTGCCAGCCGCGAGCGAGTAATCCCCCTGACAGACCCAGGCACCAGTAGGATCGATGCCAGACTGGGACAACGTTGTGCGAAACGCCTCAAGCCTGTCCCTGCCGGGCTGGTGTGTCAGCAGGCCAGAGATGTGGCCGATTGACCGGTGACCCTGTTCGATCAAATGTGTGACGGCCAATTCCGCACCCTTCAGATTGTCCACAAGGGCGACCGGTACCGTTGGATCGGAACACCATTCGCCCGCGGTAACCACTGGCGGCAGGTTAAGATTCGAACCGCGCATTTCCTCAACCGAAATTTCGCCATCAAGGATCACGATCCCATCAAAATTGTTGTGACTGAAATAGGTCTGCAGCCTTGTGCGTGACATGGAGGATTTTCGCGTATCGGCAATCAGCACGTTCAGATCATTTTCCGCGCATACGCTTTCGATGCCGTTGAGGATGTTTGAAAAATGCGAATTGCCAATGTCCGGAACAAGCGCAACGATGGTGCCCGTCTGCCGGCGCCGCAGATTGCGCGCCGCATGGTTGATAACATAGCCGGTCTGTTTAATGGCCTCCGCGACGCGTGCCCGTGCCTTTTCCGATACACGATCAGGCGCGGACAGAGCACGGCTGACCGTTGCCGTCGAGACATTGGCGGCACGGGCCACGTCCTGGACCGTCGGGTTGTTTTTGCCTGGTTCTATTTTGGTCATCACTCAGAGCAAACGCCTGTTTTGCCTGGCCGAAACTTTCAAAGCCGCAAAGTACAAATTCTGCTTTCGCGACTTGCAGCTTGAAGGTTCTACCACGTCGCGCGGATCCTGACAGGCCCCGGCGACGTGGCAACGCGCCGTCTTACATCAGGTAAGCCGTTCACTCCATATCTCCTCGTTGAAACCGACGAGCACATCATCGCCAACCTCAAGGACCGGACGTTTGATCATGGATGCATTTTCCCGAAGCAGGTTTATGGCAGAGTCTCCGTCAACCAGTTTGGCCTTGTCTTCCTCGGGCAGTTTTCGCCAGGTCGTTCCTCTTTTATTGACGAGGTTTTCCAATCCCGCCCGGTCGATCTGCGCCTTGAGGCGTTCAACATCAACGCCATCTTTCTTGTAGTCATGGAATTCATAGGCGATGTTATTGTCTTCCAGCCATCGCCTCGCCTTCTTCATCGTGTCGCAATTGCGTATTCCAAAGAGCTTCATCGAAAGCCACCTCCCCGCGGCACGGTGATCCTGACAGGTCCAGACCGTTACGCTTAGATTGATACATTCCGCAAAGGCAATAGTTTTCACCAGCGCGGCGAGCCGAACCCTGCGGTGTATTTCACCAGAGGCACAAAACATCTGCGCCAGAGATTAGAATCGCCCAGTCCATACAACATTTGCATTGTTACACAACGCTCACAATCCATTTGAAGCGAACGGCCGCAGCTTTCGGCTATTTCGTCGTTGGTTTCGGCGGCAAAATACTGCACCGCCGAATGAACCGCTATTATACTGTGATCAGAAAACGCCTATGCTCAGGCCCGCCGCGAAGGCCTTACCGAGGTCGCGACACCTGGCAAGCTGGTCCTCCGGGATCGTTTTTTCCGCGAGAATTTCCTCGGGTGTCTGGGCATGAGTGCAGACAATCAGTGGCGCCTGCACCTCCTTCAGCCGCCAACCGCGGGCGATGCGCGCCGTCTGACGCGCCGCGTTCTCACCGTCCGAGCCCGCACAGACTATCTGGGCGTACGGTCGCCCTTCAATGCGTCCGAGGACCGGGTAATAGCACCGGTCGTAAAAATCCTTCATTACACCGGCAATGGCAGCAAGGTTCTCCGGCGCACAGAATATGTAGCCGTCGGCATGCAAAAGATCGCCGGGCCCGGCCTGCTCCGCTTTCATAAGAACAGTCGGTGTTTCATCGCGCGCCGCAGTAGCCGCGGCTTCGGCCATCTGCCTGGTGCCGCCCGTCTTCGAATGATAAATAATGAGCAGTTCCGCCATCTCACGCTATTCCAATGCCTGTTTCAGCAGATAGACACTAGTGTGGTGGATTTGAAGTTCCTATCATTGTCGCAGCTAACGCCTGGAGGAACTTCAAATCCGTAAACCACACTAGAATCATCATCTTGCTAGTGTCCTTTTTGAACCTGAAGTTCGTTCAGAGTGCGCTGCATAATGTGACGAACTTCAGATTCAGGACACTAGAATGTGAAAGCCAAAACACAAGGCAAAGAAAGACAACACGAATAGTACTGGAACAGGCCGGGTAGATTTTCATGCGCATCGCCAAACTGCTTGCCGACACGGACGACACGATCCTGTCGCAGAACCATCCCGACGACGGGCAGAAATTCCATAGGCTCCTGTCGCAACACCGACCAGGCTGGTACTACGAAACCATTTCGATCAAGGACAATATCTTTCCGCAATCGGTCGACGACTATGACGGGTACGTCATCACCGGCAGCCCCTCTTCTGTGAATGATCCGGATGCATGGATTGCAAATCTGAAAGACTTCATCCGGGAGCTCGATGTCAAAAGAAAGCCGACGATTGGTGCCTGTTTCGGCCATCAGGCGATTGCTGCTGCCCTTGGCGGGCGGGTCGGAAAGAATCCGGGCGGCTGGGGCCTGGGCATCACTTCGACTCGATTCACGCGCCATGTGGACTGGATGGATCCGGCACATGAAGAACTGGCGCTCTATTCCGCCCACAGCGAGCAGGTGCTGGAGCTGCCCCAGGGCGCCATTGTGCTCGGCAGCAATGCCATCGCACCGGTCGGTGCTTTCAGCATCGGCGAGCATATTTTCACCACCCAGCACCATCCGGAGATCACTCCGGACTACATGAACGACCTTGTCGATGTCGTTGCCGAATTCGTGCCTCCGGAGACAATTGCAAGGGCCCGCAGCTCTATGAACGGTAAGGCCGAGGGCGACAAATTCGCCGGCTGGATGGTGCGCTTTTTCGAACAGCCGCGTTGATTCAACCCACAAAGACCAATCAATCGATTGAGGTGTATTGAAATCGTGCCGGGTCAGCCAGCAAGTTCGCTCCAGCGCCGCGCATAGTCCCGCATGGCAGTATTTCCGGCCTGATCGTCGCATGGCGGCTGCTCGTCCAGGTGCCGGCCTGCGGTGACAAGCATAGCCGCACCCGTACTCGTGCCCGTGGCTGTTTCCGACACGCTCACGGGCCTGCCGACAGCAGAACGAAGCATAGAGAGATAGGCATCGTTCTTCGCGAATGGTCCTTCGACGATCGCCGGTCCCTCGGCGCCCGTCAGTTCAAGACAGGTCGCCGTCATCATTGCAAGGTAAAACGACGCTGCCGCGAACCGGATGCCTGCCTTCAATTCGGCTTCCGGATGCGACCAGACGTGCTGCCGGCCCTTAAACGGGCCGGTTTGCGTCTCGACGGCCGGCAGCAGCATGATTTTTTCCGCAAGCACCGTTTCGATGTCCTTAGAGGAGCAGGATGCATCGCCACTGATCAGCGTATCGAATTCGCGTCCGCCCATGAAGCGTGCCGACGGCACTGGATCGCCGCGTGCGTTGACGTTGACAAGTGTGTCGCGCTCCGGGTCGAGCTCTACCTTCTTTCCGCCAATCGTCATGCAAACCACCCAGGTTCCCGTCGAAACAACGCTGAATGGCGCTCGTCGCCGGATGATATACGGGTAGAGGGAAGCGTTGGAATCGTGGATACCGCAATGAACCTGTGTTTGAGGAGAAAGGCCGGTTTTTTCCGCAATATCCGGTCGCAAGTGCCCCAGCATGTCGTCGGCCCGCCGCACCGGCGCCATCAGGCCGGCCCACCCCTGCTTTGCAACCATTGAAGAAAATGCCCCCGTTTCCGGCCGCCATAAATCCGTGTGGCAGCCAAGGGACGTAACTTCGGTCGCAAGGACCCCGCTGAGCTTATGCGCCCAAAACTGTGGATAGGTCACGATGGCGGCAACCGTGTTGGCTGCTTCGGGAAACGTCTGAAATTGCCAGAAGATCTGGGCACCCAGATTAAGGCCTCCTGCAAGGCGCGGCGAGCCGGTCTCGGCAAATGGCGGACGTATCGCGTCATAAAGCGGCGCAACGATTTCCGGTCCGTCGTACTCATAATCAAGCACCGGCAGGGCAAGTTCGCCGCCCGCATCCAACAGCGCGCCGGAAGCCCCGTGCGTAGTGACCGAAATGGCATCTAGCGGACACGCCCGATTGTGTCCGGCCAGTTCCGCAAGCAAAAAGGCCCAGATGCCATCCGTGTCAAAATGCGGATAGGGCGGCCCCGGAAGGACGCGGTTCGGCATTGTGCTGACCGCACGCTCCTCCAAAGTTTCGGCATCGACAATCGCAAGTTTTATGTTGGTCTTGCCGATATCAATGACCGCGATGTGACCGCTGGCTACCATGATCTGTCAATCCATGTGGAAGACGGTTGCGAGCGGCACTGATTTTGGCTCGTTATCCGCTTCCGTCTCCATGATATCGGCCATATGTGCCCACCAGCGCTGCATTACCGGCTGCAGCGGCAACCGGTCCATCGCATGGTCGTCGCGGCGCCACAGGACGGCGAAAAGGATATTGGTTTCGCGGTCGAGATAAATGGAGTAGTCCGAGATACCGGCTTCCTTCAGGAGGGCGACGAGTTCGGGCCATATTTGGTCGTGGCGCTTTCTGTATTCGGCCTCACAACCGGGATTGAGCACCATTTTGAATGCGAGTTTCTCCATCGCTCATCCCCTGCTCCGCGCAAACCTGCTCCACAGCCGCGGCAGAGCGATCACCGTGATCAAAAGCAAGCCAATGAATATGGACATGACAATGCCCGGCACATTCAGCAGTCCAAACCCGAAGGTGACCATGCCCATCACGAGAGCGGCAATGACCACGCCGGGAACCGTGCCGGAACCGCCAAGAATATTGACGCCTCCGAGCACCACCATCGTCACGATTTCAAGTTCCCATCCAAGAGCGATCGACGGACGCGTGGATCCAAGCCGTGATGTCAGGCACACGGCGGCCACACCCGACATCAGCCCGGTCAGGAGAAAGAGGATGAATTTAACCCGTGCGACGCGAATGCCGGAAAACTGAGCGCCTATCCGGTTGTTGCCGATGGCGTAGACGGCCCGGCCGAAGTTTGTCCTGTGCAGCACGACGCCGTAGGCTATCGCCAGCACGGCAAACAGCGCCAGCTCGAACGAGAACACCCACCAGACGTAACCCTGTCCGAAAAATGCAAAATCCGGCGGATATCCGGTGTAGGCCTTATCTCCGAGCACGATATAGGAGATGCCGCGAAACAGGCTCATCGTTCCTATGGTCACGACAATGGACGGCAATCCGAGGCGTGT
Organism: Hoeflea sp. TYP-13; assembly: GCF_040932035.1. NCBI lineage: Bacteria > Pseudomonadati > Pseudomonadota > Alphaproteobacteria > Hyphomicrobiales > Rhizobiaceae > Hoeflea > Hoeflea sp. TYP-13. The sequence goes on along the minus strand of NZ_JBFRBB010000001.1, from coordinate 910,117 downwards.
CACCAGAAAGCCGTTGAAGGCTCCGCACACAAGACCGACCAGAAGACCCGTCATTACGATCTCCGGCGTTCCGAACCCAAGCTGGACAACGAAGCCCATGGCCGTCGAAGCAAGCGCAATGACGGAGGCGACCGAAAGATCGATTTCTCCGGAAACGATGAGCAGCGCCATCGCAAAGGCGATCATTGCCTTTTCGGTAAAATTGAACGTCGCGTCCGAAAGGTTCCACGGATCGAGAAAATATGGCGAAGCCAGTGAATTCACAATGAACACAGCGATTGCAACTGCAAACAGCAGGCTCTCCCAGCTTTTGAGAATACGCTCGCCGGGCGATGAGAGACGGTCAGGTATGCGGCGTGCAGCCGTATCGATGGTCATACCAGATGCTCCGCCTTTTTAAGAATGACCCGGCCTTTGTTGCGCTCTGAGCGTGCGTTGAAGGCTACCGCGATAATGATGGCGGAGCCGGATATGGCAAGTTGCCAGAAGGGTGAGATATTGATCACCGGAAGTGCATTCTTGATGACACCCAGGAACAGCGCACCCAGCACAGCGCCTCCGACCGAGCCAATGCCGCCGGCAATCGAAATACCGCCGATCACGCATGCTGCAACCACTTCCAGTTCGAAACCGGCGGCTATATCGACATAGGCAACCGCATAGCGCGCAACCCAAAGGTAGCCGCACAGACCGGACACCGCCCCGGCAATGACAAAGGCCATGAAGCGCGTGAAGCCGACATCGATGCCCGTGTAAACGGCCGCATCGGGATTACCCCCGACCGCAAAGAATGCACGGCCAAGCGGTGCGCGCGTGACAAGAACTGCAAACAGGCCGACAACCGCAATTGCGACCCATGACAGAACCGGAAGGCCCAGAAATACGACACGCGGCAGTGCCTTGAAGCTATCGCTCATTTCGTGCGCATTGATCCACTGGCCGTCGGAAATCAGGAAGATGATCCCGCGAAAAATAGTCAGCGTGCCAAGCGTGACGACGATGGGCGGAATATCAAGCTTCCACACAAGGATACCGTTGACCGCTCCAAACGCCGCCCCGAACAAAAGCGCCACCGCTATCAGCGCCGGCACCGGCAGGCCCGGCACGATGGTGTTGAGCGTCGCGACGATCATTCCCGTCAATGCCAGGTTCGAGGCGACTGACAGGTCGATACAGCGCGTCAGGATCACGACCATCTGTGCCAGTGCCAGCATGATCAATATGGCCGTATCATTGAACACGTTTGTGAGGTTTTCCGGCGCCGCAAATGCACCGAAACGGGTTGATATTCCAACGATCATCGCGACGATTGCGAGCGCCAGCAACGCTTCGCGAGATCTGAGTAACTGCATCATCATGCCGTGCGCTCCGACAATCCTGCGGCGGCCCTTACAAGCAGCTCCGGCGTCATTTCATCGCGGGTGTATTCACCGGCCATTCGCCCTTCGCGCATGACGATGGCACGGTCAGACATGCCCAGTATTTCCGGAAGTTCCGATGAGACCATGATGACAGCAAGGCCGCCAGCCGCCAGTTCGCCCATGAATTCATGCACGGCAGCCTTGGAGCCGATGTCGATGCCCTTTGTCGGCTCGTCGAGGATGATGACGCGTGGTTCGGTGGCCAGCCATTTCGCGATCACCACCTTCTGCTGGTTGCCTCCGGACAGGTTGCCTATGTCCTGGTCGAGTGCGGCGGCACGCAAATCAAGACGCTCCGTATATTCGCGCGCCAGTTTGAATTCTTCCGCAAGGCGCAAAAATCCATTGCGGGAGGTTTTGGCGAGCGATGGCAAGGTGACGTTCTGATATATCGGCAGGCCGTGCACGGCTCCCTGCTTGCCGCGGTCCTCCGGAACATAGACGATGCCGCAGTCTATGGCCTCGGCAGGATTGCGGATGACTGCTACTTCGCCATCGATCCTGACGGTGCCACTTGATGGTTTTGTCATGCCGAATAACGCCTGCATGATTTCACTGCGGCCGGCACCCACCAAGCCGTAGAAGCCCAGTATCTCCCCCTTGCGCAGGCTGAAACCGATATCCTCGAATTCGGTCGGATGGCTGTATCCGGAAACCGTGAGGATTTCCCCGCCAAGCTCGACCTCCCGTTTGGGAAATATGTGGTCCACGGTACGGCCGACCATCATCGTTACCAGAGCGTCTTCTGTGACGTCGGAAATCGCGCCGCTGCCAGCCATTTGACCGTCGCGAAATACGGTAAAGCGATCGGCAATGCGGAAGATCTCATCAAATTTGTGGCTGATGAACAGGATTGCCTTGCCGTCCGCCTTCAGTTTTTCAACGAGTTCATAGAGCTCGTTGATTTCCTTGTAGGAAAGCGCCGCTGTCGGTTCGTCCATGATCACGATACGCGCGTCGACAGACAGGGCCCGGGAAATCGCCACCAGGTGCTTGTTAGCTATCCCGAGGTCACGCAAGCGTACCGAAGGATCGATCTGCGCACCCACCCGATCAAGCAGAGAAGCAGCACTGCTGTTCATTCGCCGCTTGTCGATCAGGCCGAACCGTCCGCGCGGAGCGTGACCGATAAATATGTTCTCCGCCACCGAGAGTTCGTCAAACAGAACAGTCTCCTGATGGATCGCCGTAACACCGGCATCCGATGCAGCATAGGCATTGGGAAACGCAACATCACTGCCGTCAATTGTCATTGCTCCTTCGTCGGGCTGGTATATTCCGGTGAGGATTTTGACAATCGTCGACTTTCCGGCGCCGTTCTCTCCGACCAGTGCAGTTACCTGCCCCGGATAAAGGTCCAGCGACACATCGCTCAGCGCTTTGACACCGGGAAATGACTTGGAGATACCGCGCAGCGACAGGATGGGTTGTGCCATTGAATTAACCGACCCGCCCCCCGCGGTGGCGTTTTCCGATCTCGCGAGCATAACGAAACTTCCATAGTGGGAAAAGTGCGTGAGCAAATCCGGCACCGGCTTTCGCCGGTGCCGGACCATCATTTGCGGCGATCAGAAAATATCTTTGAACTTGTCCACATTCGAGGCGTCGTAGACAAACGGGTCGGCCATGGCACCTTCGCTGTTTTCATCCAGCGCCACTTCGCCCATACGGCCCATCGGGATCGATTTGCCGCCACCTGCCTCGGCATTGCCGGTCGCCAGATTGTAGGCGATCATCGTCGCCGCATAGCCGAGATCAATGGGGTTCCAGATGGCAAAGGACTGGGAGGCTCCGGAAGCGACATGTCCTGCCATTTCAGACGGCAGGCCAAGGCCGGTCACATTGACTTTACCGGCCTTGCCGGCGTCGGTAACGGCCTGGGCAGCAGCCACAATGCCGACCGATGTCGGCGCAATGATCGCCTTCAGGTCGGGATGAGACTGCATCAGGCCTTGAGCTTCGCGATAGGATTTATCCGCCAGATCATCGCCGTATACCGTGGCGACGACATTCACGCCGGGGTAGTTTCCCTTGACCTTGTTCATCTCATCGATCCAGGTGTTCTGGTTCGTCGCGGTGGCCGATGCCGACAGGACCGCGACATCGCCGCCCTCGGGCAGATGATCCGCGGCGAGTTTTATGATCATGTTGCCTATAAGCGCGTTGGAGGACGGATTGAGGTGCATCTGCCGGCCTTCCGGGGCAACGCCTGAATCCCAGGAAATGACAGTAATGCCGCGATCCATGGCACGCTTGAGCGCCGGCACCAGCGCATCGCGGTCGTTGGCGGAGATGGCGATTGCATCGACGCGCTGCGCGATAAGCGAATTGATGACTTCGATCTGGCCTTCAGCCGTCGTGTCAGTCGGGCCGGTGTAGATGATCTCAACGTCACCAAGTTCAGCCGCAGCCTCTTCCGCCCCTTTGGCCGCCGCCTCGAAGAAGCCTATGCCGAGCGCCTTGACGACAAGTGCGATGCGTTTGTCGTCGGCCTGTGCGGCGGTCGTCATCAGCGCAGCTGTGACCGCAGCTGTCGTAAGCAGTGTCTTTAAGATACCCATGTGTTCCTCCCTTGGGTTTCGTTCGTTTCGGGATGATGCGGCGCCTAGCCGGCAACCGATGATTCCTCCTGTGCCGTCCGCGCGGTAACGATCAGATCCACTCCTGCCGCCTCCAGCATCCTTGCGGACTTGTCATCGATGCCATCGTCGGTGATGACGGTAGAAATACGTTCCAGCGGGCACAGTATGAGGCTCGAGCGTTTGCTGAACTTCGAGGAGTCCACCAGAACAACCAGTTCATCGGCCTGATCGATCAGTTTCTGCTCCGCCTGAATGAGCAGCGGATCAGCCTCCATCAGTCCGAGGGGCCCAAGACCCTGCGCACCCATAAACATTCGTTTTGCATAAAAATTCCGGGTCACATCGTTGTCGAAGGGACTCAAGATGATGTTCTGCTCGCGATAGATGGCTCCGCCCGACAACATGATCGTATTCTTGGAGTGCTTGAGCAGATGCTCGGCAATCGGGAATGAGTTGGTGAACACCTGCATGCGCTTGGTCGCCAACGGATGCACCATCTGGAAAGTCGTTGTCCCGCCATTGATGATAATGGCGTCGCCGTCGTCGCACAGTTCAACAGCCTTCATGGCAATTGCCCGTTTTTGAGCGATGTTGATTGTTTCATTGACACTGAAGGGCCGCCCGGCAAGACCGACAAACTGCGGCGGATGCATCGATTCCGCCCCGCCCCGCACGCGGCGCAGTTTCTTCTGCACATGCAGACCGGCTATATCGCGCCGGATCGTCGCCTCGGATGAATCCGTCAACTCGACCATTTCCTGCACGGTCACAACGGGTTTTTCCTGAACCGCGGACAGGATGATGCGATGGCGTTCTTTTTCGTGCATGGGCTCCTCCTTCAAAAACATTTCCATCAAAATCGTGCATTGTCAATCATATTTGATCAAAAAAGATCAGATATTGCTATTTCATGATTGAATTTGATCATTTGTGATTGACATTTAAGGCTGCAGACGCAACGATAGCGGCAACTTAGTCGCTGAAGCGCGAATTGGGAGGAAATAAATGCTCAACAAAGCCGCAGGCACTCGGCTCGAAAACCTATGGGACAAATCGCTCGCGCAAGCCATGAGCGAGCCGGAACGCCTGCTGTACCGGTCCAACCTTCTCGGTTCCGACAAGCGCATCACCAATTACGGCGGCGGCAACACCTCCACCAAGGTGATGCAGGAAGATCCGTTGTCCGGCGACAAGGTGGAGGTTCTTTGGGTCAAGGGATCGGGCGGCGATGTCGGAACAATCAGGATGGACGGGTTTGCGACGCTTTATCTGGACAAGCTCAAAGCTTTGAAGGGTATTTACCGGGGCGTCGATTTCGAAGACGGAATGGTCGGTTACCTGCCGCACTGCACGTTCAACCTCAATCCGCGTGCCGCTTCAATCGATACGCCGCTTCATGCCTACATTCCCGAAAAGCACGTCGATCATATGCATCCCGACGCCATTATTGCGATTGCCGCCTCGGAAAACAGCAAGGAACTGACGGAGCGGATATTCGGCAAGGAAATCGGCTGGCTGCCGTGGAAACGCCCCGGCTTTGAACTCGGATTGTGGCTTGAAAAATTCTGCACTGAAAACCCGGATGCCAAGGGCGTCATTCTTGAAAGCCACGGCCTATTCACCTGGGCTGATACGGCTGAGCAGTGCTACGAAACGACCTTGGACGTCATTAACCGCGCCATCGAATGGCTTGAACGGGAGTCGGCCGGAAAGCCTGCGTTCGGAGGGCCCAAACACCACACGCTGGACGAAGCCCAGCGCCGCAGCGCAGCAGCAGCCCTGATGCCCGCTATTCGCGGCCTGGTGTCGGAAAAGGCTCACATGGTCGGCCATTTTGATGACAGCGAAGCCGTGCTGGAGTTTGTCTGTTCGCACGATATGGACCGGCTTGCTGCTCTCGGAACCAGTTGTCCGGATCACTTTCTGCGCACCAAGATCCGGCCGCTGGTGGTGAATTTCGATCCGGCTAACCCCGATATCGATGCGGCTGTAACGGGCCTCAAAGGCGCCCTTGTTCGCTATCGCGCCGATTACGCCGGCTACTATGAGCGCTGCAAACACCCGGACAGCCCGCCCATGCGGAACCCGAATGCGGTTGTCTATCTTGTTCCGGGTGTCGGCATGATCACCTTCGCAAAGGACAAGGCGACGGCGCGCATCTCAGCGGAATTTTACACAAATGCCATCAACGTGATGCGTGGCGCATCGACCGTTTCTAAATATCGCGGCCTGCCCGAAAAGGAAGCATTCGATATCGAATACTGGGCCCTTGAGGAAGCCAAGCTTCAAAGGATGCCGAAACCGAAGAGCCTTGCGGGGCGCATCGCGCTTATTACCGGAGGCGCCGGCGGTATTGGCTCGGCAACGGCAGAGCGGTTCCTTGCAGAAGGTGCCTGTGTTGTCCTGACAGACATCGATGCAGACAGGCTGGAAAAGAGCAGAGACAACCTGGCCGATCGCTATTCGCAGGATACGGTGCGCTCCGTGCTGATGAATGTGACGGATGAAAGCGCGGTCGACGATGCCTATGCCGCCGCTGCGGTCGAATATGGCGGCATCGATATCGTCGTCTCGAACGCCGGCATTGCCTCATCGGCCTCGATAGAAGAAACGACACTCGATCTGTGGAACAGGAACCTTTCCATTCTGTCGACGGGATATTTCCTAGTGTCGCGTGGCGCGTTTAAAGTGCTGACGCGACAGGCTATCGGCGGCTCGATCATCTTTATAGGGTCGAAGAACGGCCTTGCAGCTTCTCCGGGGGCTGCCGCCTATTGCACGGCCAAGGCATCGGAGCTTCACCTTGCCCGCTGCCTGGCGCTGGAAGGCGCACCGCACGGCATAAGGGTCAATGTGGTTAATCCCGACGCCGTGTTGCGCGGATCGAAAATCTGGTCTGGCGACTGGCTCAAGGAGCGCGCCGATGCCTATGGCAAGGACATCTCGGAACTGGAAGAACACTACCGGCAGCGTTCGCTTCTCAAGCTTTCGGTGCTGCCGGAGGATATTGCAGAGGCGACCTATTTCCTGGCCAGCGACGCCTCTTCCAAATCGACGGGCAATATCATCAATGTCGATGCCGGCAATGTGCAGTCGTTCACGCGCTGACAGCGCGAGTCCGCGAATTGACCGGTTGGGAGAAGAACATGATCACGTCATCCGTTATTGAAGACACCAACGAAACCGGCCTGGCCGCCCTGCAGACCGACTATGATGCGCTCGGTGAACAATTGGCGCGCCGCGGCGTGGCGATTGACGATATCAAAAACAAGGTGGCCAAATACGGCGTCGCCGTACCCTCCTGGGGCGTCGGAACGGGTGGCACGCGCTTCGCACGGTTTCCAAGCCCCGGCGAACCGCGCGATATCTTTGACAAACTCGACGATTGTGCGGTTATCCACCAGTTGACCGGGGCGACGCCATCCGTGTCGCTTCATATCCCTTGGGACAAAGCGGACCCGGCCGACCTTAGAGCGAAGGCGGAGGAAACCGGGCTTCGCTTCGATGCTATGAACTCCAATACTTTCCAGGACCAGCCGGACCAGACCCATTCCTACAAGTTCGGTTCCCTCTCGCACACCGACCCAGCGACGCGAGCAAAGGCCGTCGAGCACAACATCGAATGCATCGAAATAGGCAGGTCGATCGGCTCCAAGGCCCTGACCGTCTGGATCGGTGACGGGTCAAACTTTCCCGGCCAGTCCAATTTCACCCGCCAGTTCGAGCGCTATCTGGACGCGATGAGGCAGGTTTACGCGGCACTTCCGGAGGATTGGCGGCTCTTTACAGAGCATAAGATCCATGAGCCGGCATTTTACTCAACGGTCGTGCAGGACTGGGGAACCAATTATCTGATCGCTCAGGAGCTCGGGCCCAGGGCGTTTTGCCTTGTCGATCTCGGTCACCATGCTCCCAATGTCAACATTGAGATGATTGTGGCGCGGCTCATCCAGTTCGGCAGGCTCGGCGGTTTCCATTTCAACGATTCAAAATACGGCGACGACGATCTCGATACCGGATCGATCGATCCCTACCGGCTCTTCCTCGTCTTCAATGAACTGGTGGATGCCGAACACCGTGGCGTTGCAAACTTCGACCCGGCACACATGCTCGATCAGTCGCACAATGTCACCGATCCGGTCGAAAGCCTGATGGCAAGTGCCATGGAAGTGCAGCGTGCCTATACGCAGGCTCTGCTCGTCGATCGCGCGGCACTGGAAGGCTATCAGGACACGAATGACGCCCTCATGGCAACGACAACACTAAAATCGGCGTTCCGAACGGATGTCGAGCCGATCCTTGCAATGGCAAGACTGGAAAAAGGGGCTGCAATCAACCCGATTGCAGCGTTTCGAAAGTCCGGCTACCGCAAATCGGCCGCAGCCGAAAGACCGGCGGTTTCGGGCTCAAGCGGTGGCATTGTTTGATCCGACAGAAGGCTCAAACCTTCACCGCCACCACGGCAAGGCAGTCGCCGGATTTGATCAGCCCGGGAAAATGGCGTGAGACAATGATGCCGGTTCGTTCTGCCCTGTAGTCCACCGGCGGCCGGCCTGTGCGGTCGGCGGGCCAGACACGGGCGACGACATCGCCCTTTGCCACCGGATCGCCGAGATCAAACAACGGTTCGAACAGACCGTCATCCTCGCAGAAAACAAAACAATCGCCGTCCGGCATATCCAGCATCACCGTCGGTCCGATCTCCGGTTCGCCTCCCAGGATACCGGCGTGTTTGAGTACGTTGCGCACGCCTTTTTTGGCAATGGCGATGGAGCGGGCTGTAGCCGTTCCGCCGCCACCGAGCTCGGTTGTGACAAAGATCTTTCCCTGCTCTTCCACCGCCGTGTCGTACATGCCGACATTGTCGATCTCCAGCAGCATCGCGGTATAGGGTGCGTTGAAGGCTTCGACGGCCGCGAAACAGGCGGCCTGCTGTTCCTTATTGTCGAGTACATGGGCGCATGCAAACGGCACAAAATCGAGTGTCCTGCCTCCGGAATGAAAATCAATGACAATGTCGGCCTCAGGCACGAGGCTGGCGTTGAAATAGTCGGCAATTTTTTCCGTTACCGTGCCATCCGGCCGACCCGGAAATGACCGGTTCAAATTGCCCCGGTCAATGGGCGATGTGCGCAATCCGGCTTTAAAAGCAGGATAGTTGAAAGCCGGCACGATGATCACACGCCCACATATATCTTCAGCCTCGAGGTTCAGGGCCAGATCCTGCAGGGCAACCGGACCTTCATACTCGTCGCCGTGATTGGCGCCGGTCAGCAGTGCTGTCGGACCGTCGCCGTTCCTGATGACCGTGATGGGGATCATGACCGAGCCCCAGGCGGAATCGTCCCTGCTGTAGGGAAGGCGTAAAAATCCGTGGTTTTTTCCGTCGGCATCCAGCGCGATTGTCGGAGCAATGGGATTCGTCGGCATAAAGGTCAATCCTTCACGAAAAGTCTGCGCGGGACGTTGGCGAGGCATTCCGAACCGTTTTCGCCAATGACGATGCTTTCAGTTATTTCAAACCCCCAATCTTCCATCCAAAGGCCGGTCATGAAATGGAAAGTCATGTTCTTTTCAAGCACGGTTCTGTCACCGGACCGCAGCGACATGGTGCGTTCGCCCCAGTCCGGCGGATAGGAAAGGCCGATCGGGTAACCGGTGCGATTGTCCTTTTGAATGCCATATTTTTTCAAAACACCGAAAAACGCGTTGGCAATGTCTTCGCACACATTGCCGGCCCTGGCCGCCTCGAGCCCTGCCTCCATGCCCTCCAGAACGGCTTTTTCGGCGTCCAGGAATGTCTGTGTCGGCCTGCCGAGGAACACCGTGCGCGACAACGGACAGTGATAGCGCTTGTAAACCCCGGCGATTTCAAAGAACGTCCCCTCGCCCGGTTTCATCGGCCGGTCGTCCCAGGTCAGATGCGGCGCGGACGCGTCCTCGCCGGACGGCAGCAGGGGGACAATCGCCGGATAATCGCCGCCGAAACCGAGTTCCTCATCATGGCGCAGACCGGCATCGTAAATGTCCGCGGCGAGATCGCATTTACGGTAACCGGGCTCACATTTTTCGACGATCACCGAATGCATGCGCTCGACGAGCCGCGCCGCTTTTCGCATGTAATCGAGTTCCTGGCACGATTTTACCGCGCGCTGCCAGTTCACCAGACCGGTGGTGTCCGAAAAGGCCGCGTTCGGCAGTTGCTTCTGCAGGGATGCGAAAGCGGCCGCGGAAAACCAGTAATTGTCCATTTCCACGCCGATGCGTTTATCCGGCCAACCACGTTCGATTATCCGGGCGGCCAGAAATTCCATGGGATGGCGTTCAGCCGATTGCACATAGTGGTCCGGATATCCGATGATGTCGGCCTCCTCCAGATAGGAGGTTCGGCCGGCACCCTTCGCATCCTGCCCGCGGCCGAACCAGACGGGGTCGCCGTCGGGACCGACCAGCACACACTGATGGACGTAAAACGACCATGCGTCGTAACCCGTCAACCACGCCATATTGGACGGGTCCGAGACAATAATGACATCCACGCCGGCGGCATCCATCGCCTTTCGGGTCTTCATCAATCGCTGGGCATATTCTTCACGGCTGAATGGCAATGCAGGCGCGGTCATCCGGGTCGCTTTCATAGTTGGTTGCGTAATCTAGTTGATAAAGTCAGTGCCGGCATTCAGCGCCACGGCACGCTGACGGGCGAAGGTGGCAATGGCTGTATCCTGGACGCCCGTTCCCGTCAGATCGGCGATGGTGACGGCCTGGCCGTCAGGGCGCCCCGTCATCCTGCCGGAAACGATCGCGCCGAGCTCTGTGAATTCGGCATCTGTTGCGACCACGCCGGCCTCGATGGCGGCGCGCAATTCGCCAAGCGAGCGGGTTTGCGACAGCCTGTCGGGCACATAAAGATCGGCGCGCGTCAGACAGGCGGGTTCCAGCTCGTTCTTGTTGTGCTGATCGGATCCCATCGCCGTCACATGCTGGCCCGGCCGCAACCATTCGGCCTTGAGCACCGGGGCGGTTGCCGGGGTCGTTGTGACGATCACATCGGCCTCTGCAACTGCAGTGGCAGCGTCAGTGACAGCGGAAACCGGAATATCAAGCCGGTCGCTCATCCGGCGAGCGGTCGCAGCGGCTTTATCCTGGTCGCGCGCCCAGATCGTCGCCCGTTCGATCGGCCGCACGAGGCAAAGGGCCTGCAACTGGAGGCCTGCCTGTGTGCCTGCGCCGATTATGCATGCGGACGATGCGTCGGACCGGGCCAGATGTTTTGCCGCCACCGCGCCCGCGGCCGCCGTCCTGACGTCGGTCAGGTAGCCATTGTCCAGCAACAACGCCTCGACCATTCCGGTCTTTGCGGAAAAGAGGACCATCAATCCGGACGTGCTGGGCAAGCCCAGCTTGGGATTGTCGAAAAAACCGGGTGATATCTTGATCGCGAAACTGTCGAGACCCGGCACATAGGCGGTTTTTACGTCGACCTCGCCATTGTGGGCTTCGATTGCAAGCGACAGGATCGGCGGCATGACGACATCGCCGGTCGCCAGCGCCGCAAACGCCTGTTCGATGCATTCTACCGCCTGGATGTCGAGCGCTACGGCCGCGCGCAGGTCGTTTTCGGCAAGGATCTTTATGTCCGTCATGTCAGGCGACCTCCTTTGTGACATCAATATCTTCGCCGGAGATGATACGGTGATGCTGGTTCATATCGATATTGCCGCCGCTGAGCACGGCCACGACCGGGCCGGAAGCCTCGATCTTACCGGCCAGCAGTGCCGCAACGCCGACGGAACCGGAGCCTTCGACGATCTGGCGCTCCTGCCAGTAGATGTGGCGGATGGCAGCGGCAATCTCGGTTTCACTGACTAGAACAAGGTCATCGACGAGATCGCGTGTCATGGCAAAGGTCAGACGGTTGTCGAGGCCGATACCGCCGCCAAGCGAATCCGCCAGCGTCGGCAGTTCCTCGACCGCTATCGGCCGGCCCGCCTTCTGGCACATATGCATCGCCGCACCGCGCTCCATAGAAATGCCGACGATGCGGGTTTCGGGCCGCTCAGCCTTGATCGCCGCAGCGACGCCGGATATCAGGCCGCCACCGGACAGAGGCACCAAAACAGTTTCCGCATCCGGAACCTGCTCCAGAAGTTCCAATCCAAGGGTTCCCTGGCCGGCGATGACGTCGTGATGATCAAAGGGCGGGATCATGGTCATGCCGGCTTCCATCACCAGCCGGTCGACCTCCTCCTGCGCTGCGTCCTGTGAACGCCCGATGATGCGCACCTCGGCGCCATGTGCCCTTATGCCGTCGATTTTCGTTTGCGGCACCAGTTCCGACATGCAGATGATGCAGCGCACGCCCGCTGCCCGGGCGGCATAGGCAAGGCCCCGGCCGTGATTGCCCGTCGATACGCCGACGACACCCCTGGCCTTTTGTTCTGCGTCGAGCTTTGCCACTGCATTGGTCGCACCGCGCAATTTGAAGCTGCCGGTGACCTGCGTGTGCTCAAGCTTCAAATGCACAGGAAACCCAGCGGTTTCTCCTAGAGACGGAGACGGGTTGACGGGTGTTGAACGTATCGTGCCTGTTATGGCGGCCCGCGCCGCTTCGATCCCGGCGGGCGTGACAAAAGGTTCTTCGCTCACGCAACCTCTCCATTGTTTTGTTGAACAATCGGCAGTTCAAACAGACGACCATAGCCCTGCGGCCTGTGATTGGGCAATCCGGCAAGCCTGGCCATTGCCCATGCGGAGGCCTGGTTGGACGTGACGACGGGTTTGCCGATCCGTTCTTCAATCTGCGATATTCCTCCGACCGCCTGAAGCGCCGTGCAGGAAATGAACAGGGCTTCCGCTTCGCCGGTGTCGGCGGCAAGCGCCGCATCGACAATGGAGGATACCGAAATCCGCGCCATTTCACGGTCGTCCTCAAGCCCGAAGCAATGCATGCGCTCAACTGCAAATCCGTTACGCGAGAAATATGCCGCCATAGGCCGGGCGGTCGCTTCAAGATAGGGCGTGAGCACCGCTATGCGCCGGGCTCCGAGGGAAGTCAGCGCCATGCAGGCGGCCGCCGTCGGTGTGACGACCGGTACGCCGGGACGAGCCCGGTTGATCGCGTCCGCAATCTCCCGGTCGCCGATCATGACGGATGCGGCCGTACAGCTGTAACAGATCGCCCGCAACGGCTCTCCCGGCACCAGAAGGTCGGCGGCCTCGGTCAGGCGTGGCGCCATCTTACGCAGATTTTCCGGTGTCGTCGGATTTTCAAAGGCCACCCGCGTCACGTGGATCGACGTATCCGCCGACGGCAGCATGCGGTACAGGTCCCGCTCGCTTGTCAGATCCGTTGCGAGCGCAATCAGCCCGAAGCGGATGGCGCGGCCGCGATCCTCAAATTCAGGCAATAGTGGAGACAGAGAGACCGGACTTTTATTCATTTACGCTTGTTTCCAACACACTCGAACCGGCGCGGACCGGATCGGAACCGCTACACCACCAGTACAGGGCAATCAGCCAGGCTCGTCACCTTGTGCGAAACGCTGCCCAGCAGAAACCCTTCCCTGTCGCCGATCCCACGGCTGCCGAGGACAATCAGGTCGGCATGGTGGTCTTCGGCGAATTTGACGATTGTTCGTGCCGGCTGCCCGCCCTTCACAAAGGCGCGGACCTTCTGTGCGCCGTCGGCAACCGCCATTTCCTTGGCCTCTTCGGCAACCTGCTTTGCATGATCGCGCATTACGTCATCGAGGATTTCGGGATCGTCAGGACGCACCATCGACATGGACGCCTCAAGCAGGGAATGGTGCCTGAATACGGTGAGGATGAGCAGTTCGCTCTTGCAGGTCACCTGAAGTCCGGCAGCGAGTTTGAGCGCTTTTCTTGAGCCTTCAGATCCGTCCGATGCAACAACAATGTTCTTGAACATGACTACTATCCCTCAGCGGAAGGCCAGATCGCGCAGGAACAGCGCTATCTGCGGAAAGAAGATAAGGGACACGGAAACCAGCAGCAGTATGACCGTGAACGGAAAAATGCCGCGGATGACTTCCACATAGGGCCGCTTGAAGATCGCGATGGCGGTGAAAATGTCACAGCCGAAGGGTGGCGTCGCCGACCCGATCGCCACCTGAAGCGTAATGATGGTTCCGACCAGAACGGGATCGAGCCCGACTGCATTTACGACGGGTGCGAAAATCGGCACCAGGATCAGGATGACAACGATCGGATCGACAAACATGCAGCCGATGAAAAAGGCGACCGATATCACGGCCAGGACCCCTTTCGGCCCCATATCGGCAACGCCCACCGCCGCAAGGATCTGCTGCGGCACCTGGGCGAATGAGATGACCCAGGAAAATGCCGCACCTGCTCCCACGAGGATGAAAACGACCGCCGTGATCAGACCGGTCGATTTCGCGATCAGGTAGATGTCCGCCGGTTGCAGCGAGCGAAATACGACAAATTCGAGGATGATCGCATAGAGCACGCAGGCAGCCGCCGCCTCTGTCGGGCTGAACACGCCACCATAAATCCCGCCGACTATGATCACCGGAAAGCCGAGCGGCCAGACTGCACTGCGCACGGCGCTCAGGCGCTCACCCCAACTGGCCTTCGGTTCTGTCGGAACACCTTTCACGGCTGCATAGACCATGCTGTAGGCTGAAAACAGAACCAGCAGCAACAGGCCGGGTCCGATGCCCGCAATGAACAGCTCGGCGATCGACGTGCTGGAAATGACACCGTAGATAATCATGCCGATGGACGGCGGAATGAGAAATGCGATGTCGGAGGCATTGATGATCAGGGCAAGCACAAAGGAATCCTTGTAGCCGGCCTTGAGCATGCGCGGCCGCAGCGGCGAGCCGACGGCAACAACGGTCGCCTGGGTGGAGCCGGAAACCGCTCCGAAAAGGGTGCAGGCCGCAGCCGTACTGACGGCCAGACCGCCTTTGATATGGCCGACGAACTTCATGACCATATCGATCAGCCGGTTTGCCGAGTGACCGCGGGTCATGATGTCGGCCGCCAGGATGAACATGGGAACCGCGATCAGAGATGCCGGGCGAATGCCGGCCATCATCTGCTGAACCATGAATTCCATCTTGCTGATATCGCCGAACATCATAATGAACCCGACAAAAGTCGCGACGATCAACGGGATCATCATCGGGAAGCCGAGGAGAAGCAGGACGATCATGATGAGGAAAATAGTCAGGGCCATGGTTCCGCCTCCCTACACTTCCAACTCGTCGTCATCGTAGCCCTCAAGCACTTGCGTGGAGAGATAGATGTTGTCTTCGACGAGGTTCTTGATGGCTGTGAGCAGGTACTGCAGTCCGGTCATGAAAAAGCCGACCGGTACCCACAGAAATATCCAGTAGACCGGCACCTGCAAAGCCGGCAGTACACGCCCGGAACTTGCGACCTTGAGTATGTATCCTATCGAGAAGTAACACAGTGCGAACATCGCCATCGCGGTGATCCATGCGATCAGGATCATGAGACCCTTGCGGGCCGGTGGCGGCAGGGCGTCATAGACCGCGGACATGCGGATGTGCCGGCCCTGCCGCGCCGCATAGCTGATGCCTGCAAAGGTGATCAGGATAATCAGGATCCGGTTCAGTTCCTCGGAAAAAAACAGGCTGTACTGCAGGACGAACCGGCCGATGACGTTGGCGACGGTGTTTAACGCCATCAACAGCACGCCGACCGCCAGCAACACGGATTCCAGGCGGCTGACCGCAGAATCGATGGCGCCCAAAACGCCGGGCAACGACGATGCGTGAGGGTTACTGCCCTTGGTGTCGTCCACAATGTCCTCCCAACTTTTATTGTCAGGCGCTCCGGAGGCCGCTCACAGGCGCAGCCTCCGGTTTGCCGCATACCGCCTGACGGTCGCGGTCAGTTTTTGGTGGTTTCAAGATCCGCCTTCATCTGCTCAAGAATTGCCTTGCCGCTGTCGCCGGTCATCTCGATGAACTTGGCTTCAACTTCCTTGGCGGCGTCCTTGAAGCAGCTACGCTGCTCGTCGGTCAGCACGGTCACCGTCATTTCAGGTTTGGCTTCCTTGATCTTCTGCAGTTCCTGGTCGGCCAACCCTTTTTGATAGTCGACAATGTAGTCGTAGGCCGCGGATGCCGCATTCTGGACGACTTTTTTGTCGGCATCACCGAGCCCGTCATAGAAGTCCTTGTTGGCCATCACCGCTGTGGTGAAATTGTTGTGCCCGGCATAGGTGATGTGATCGGTCACCTCGTAGATCTTGGTCGAATAGAGGAAGAAGGTCGGGTTTTCCTGCCCCTGGATGATGTTGGTCTGAAGACCGCCATAGACCTCGCCCCACGGCAGCGGCGTCGGCGTGGCACCAAAGGCCTTGTAGGATTCGACCAGCAGCGGGTTGGTCATGACGCGGAACTTGACCTCGTTGAGGTCCTCGCATCCGGTAACCGGCGATTTGGTGGTCATTGCCACCTCGCCTTCGGGGAACATGACAAGCAATTCCAGGCCCTTGTCGGCGTAAAGACCCATGAAGTCTTCGTTGATTGCTTTGCTCTGCTTGTAGAACCGCGCCAGATGATCCTGGTCCGTCGGCAACAGGTAAGGCACAAAGAAGACCTGCGCCTCCGGGATCAGAGCACCGGTGAATCCCGGCGACTGGTCGACAAACTGCAGAATTCCGGCCTGCGCCTGCTCCATGATGTCGGCGGATTCGCCAAGGGTGCCATAGGGGAAGAGCTGTACCGTGTGGTCGGAGTTCTTCTCGATCTCCTCCTTGAATTTCTGCGCATATACACCTTGCACTTCCGTCAATGATTCTTCGAAAGCGTATTTCCAGTTTTCAGCCTGGGCGGTAACAACACCTGCGGCCAGTACGGCGGCAGCCGCGACGCTGCTTAAAATTGTCCGGATGTTCGGTTTCATTCGAGAATTCTCCTCTCTTGACATTTTGTTGTCCGCCGACGGCGCCTTTCGGACGGCGCAACCGGCTCTTGAGGTTTGCCGGAAAGATCCCAATGTCAGACCTGTCTGTTGCGACTGACGAGGCATCCCTCTCTCCTCATATTGTTATGATTTTCGAAAACTGAAACAATGACAATCGAGAGTCAATGCAAATATAATATCATGACAATTTAACTGAGCGTGCGCCGACATCCGGACGGCTTCCTGCGGATTTGCGGCTCAGGTGGGTAAAGCAGTTGTTGTCAGCGGACCGGGCGCCCGCTCAGTATGTGAGCAGGACGGGCTCCGGCTGGCTACGCACGAGACGGGAGATTGTCGACAGTCCCCTTTCCAGGGCCTGGACACTTTCAGCGCCGATACAGATCCGCACCCCTTTGCTGGGAACGGTATCGGACAGCACGAAGGATGACCCGGGTGCGATGGCGACACCGTTGAGCTTCGTGTGTGCGTCAAACGCATCTTCGGTCCACTCGTCGGGCAAGGGCAGCCAGATGTGCATTCCGTTTTCACTGCTGTTGAAGGGAATGCCGGCAAGCACCCGTTTCGCCAGTCGGTTCCGCTCACCGAGAGCCTTCATCTGCCACTGCAGCAGGCGCTCGGCAGTGCCGTCGGCTATCCACCGGGTGCTGATTTCGGCCATCAGCGCGGTCGCCATCCAGTTGGTGACGAGATGCCGGTTCGCGGTAGCCGCTTCGAAGGTTTCCGGCACGACAAGGAACCCGAACCTCATGCCGGGCATGATGCATTTTGTCATGCTCGTAAAATAGAAGGTCCGCTCCGGAGCCATGGCCGCAATCGGCCGGTGCCGGCTCGCCTGAAGCGGGCCCCAGGCATCGTTTTCAATGATGAGGACATCGTGCTTGCGCGCGATGGAAATCAGCTCCGAGCGCCTGTCTTCTGGCATGTTGGTAGCGGTCGGATTGAGGCCGGACGGCATGACATAGAGCGCCTTCACGGCTTCCCGCTCGCATATCTGGGCAAACGCCGACGGAACAATGCCCTCCTCGTCAATCGTCAGGCCGCGGATGCGCAGGCCAAGATATCTGGTCAGGGGTTTTAACGTGTGATGGCCCAGTTCTTCGGTCACAACGAGATCGCCCGGATTGGCGGCGGTCATCAGGGCAATGGTCATTGCCGAGGTGTTACCGTTCGTCAGCAGCAGGCTCTGCGACTGGGGCTCCAGCCCGCATCGTCGCAGCCAGTCCCACGAGGTCTCGGAATATCTTCGAAGCGCTCCCGACGGTCTGAACGAGGAGATGACCGAGGCCGGAATGTCGACGCTGAGTTTCGCCAGGGCCTCACGCATCGCATCGGCATGCACCGCTTCAAAAACCGGTTTCAGCATCGAGCAATCGATGATCTCGCCCTGTCTGCTGTCGGGAAGGAACGGTGTCTTGGTGTCGTTGCGCCCGGATCTGACGAATGTCCCGCGGCCGACTTCGCCGGTAATGATGCCGCGCCGAATCAGCTCGTCATAGGCGCGGCTGACGGTCTGTACACTCAATCCCAGATCGTAGGCCAGGTTGCGGTGGGTCGGCAACCGGTCGCCACCGCGCAACTCGCCGGCATCGACGGCACGGATCACCGCCTCGGCTAGCGAGCGATAGGCGGGACGCTGCAGATCCTCAGGACGAGGCGGCCAATTTGTCATGAAACATTGATGGCGTTTTTCGTGACAATTGACAAGTTATATCTGCTGCCCCATTGATGCTATTCATGACCATGATCAAACTGGATGACCGCGATATCAAGATGCTGGCCATTCTGTCCCGCGAAGGCAGGATGTCCAAAGCGGCGTTGGCCGAGAAGGTCAATCTTTCAGCAACGCCCTGTTGGGAACGGCTGAAGCGCCTTGAAAAGGCCGGCGTGATCTCAGGGTACAGCGCAGAGATAGAACTCCGGCTTATTGCGCCGCATGTTTCGGTGTTTGTCATGGCTGAGCTTGAAAACCATCGCGCCTCGACCTTCCAGGCCTTTGAAAAGGCGATATTACGCCACGATGAAATCACAGCGTGCTGGGCACTGGGGGGCGGATTCGACTACTTGCTTCACGTGGTGACCCGCGACATCGACAGCTATCAAAACCTGATCGATGAAATGCTCGCATGCGGGACCGGGCTTTCGCGCTACTTCACCTATATCGTGACCAAGCCGGTGAAAGCTTCCGCAACGCCGCCATTTTCCGCCTTGCTCTCCGAGCGAACGGCGAAGGACTGACCGCCAACCGGCTCAAATGAAGAGGAATCATCTGCGAAGCATGCGCGCTTAGCGCGTTTCGTCTGGTCTGGCCGGGCTACGCTCAGGCATCTCATCAAATATCGAGCGATGCCATGTCCCTAGCTATATCCACGCCCAAAACGACCTGTTGGGGCCTGTCCGACCCATCCCTGCTGCGCAGTCTTGCCTATGTCGGCGGATGCTGGACCGCCGGCACCGGCGGCATAACATCTGCGGTCACCAATCCGGCCGATGACGGTCATCTCGGCGAGGTTGCCAGCCTGTCGGGCACGGACAGCGCCGCGGCCGTTGACCGCGCGCAGGCCGCATTTCCCGAATGGTCCTTGCTGCTGCCACAGCATCGCTCATCGATGCTGCGGCGGTGGTTCGAACTGATAATCGAGCATCGGGAAGACCTGGCGAGGATCATGACGCTCGAGCAGGGAAAGCCGATTTCCGAGGCGCGCGGTGAAATCGACTATGGCGCGTCCTTCGTCGAATTCTACGCTGAAGAAGCAAAGCGCCCGAATATCGAAAGCGTCACCTCTCACCTGCCCGATGCTGAGGTTGAAGTGTGGCGCGAGCCGGTCGGCGTCGCGGCTCTCATCACGCCGTGGAATTTTCCTTCGGCGATGCTGACACGCAAGGCTGCCGCTGCGCTTGCCGCCGGCTGCACGGTCGTTGCCCACCCTTCCGCCGAGACACCCTTTTCCGCACTGGCACTCGCCGAACTGGCGGAACGCGCAGGTTTTCCCGCCGGCGTGTTCAACGTCGTGACCGGCAGTGCGCCGGCCGTCGTCGAGCCGTGGATGTCAGACCCGCGGGTCCGCGCGGTCTCGTTCACCGGCTCGACCGATATCGGCAAACTGCTCTATTCGCAGGCCGCAAGCACGGTGAAACGCCTGGTTCTCGAATTGGGCGGACACGCACCGTTCATCCTTTTTTCCGACGCTGATCTAGACCTGGCGGTCAGCGAAGCGGTCAAGGCGAAGTTTGCCACATCCGGCCAGGACTGCCTTGGAGCCAACCGTTATTTTGCGGAGCGTCCTGTCTACGAGGCGTTCTGCAGCCGTTTTGCCGACGAAGCCGCACGATTGACCGTCGGCCCGGGGCTTGACGATCCGGATATCGGTCCGCTGATGAACGAAAAGGCAGTGGCCAAGCAGGAAGAACATATTGCCGACGCCGTTGCCAGGGGTGCACGGGTTCTCACGGGAGGCAAGCGCCACGAGAGCGGCAGATTGTTCTTCCAGCCAACGGTTCTGTGCGATGTCCCGCACGATGCGCTGATCTTGCACGAGGAGACTTTCGGTCCGGTCGCAGCTGTCACTCCGTTCGACAGCGAGGAAGAGGTCTTGCGACGGGCAAACGATACCGAATTCGGGCTGGTGGCCTATCTGCACACGCAGGACCCTCGGCGGATTTTCCGCGCAAGCAGGACGCTGCAATTCGGGATGGTTGCCGTCAACCGTACCAAGGTGACCGGGGCCCCGATACCCTTTGGCGGCATGAAACAATCCGGCCTGGAACGTGAAGGATCCCGCCTGGGGCTGGAAGCCTTTACCGAGGTCAAGTATGTGTGCCGCGACTGGGCTTAGGCCCGTCGCCACGTGTGAATTTCACTGCTTTCAGGCTTTAATTGCCTGCAAATCCCCGTCAAACCATTTTCGTTGAAATGCGTCGCGCTTTAACGGTCCCCTTTCCATTGGCGTCTTCAATAAAACCATAGGAAATCCGGATACATCCTCCAACAATTGCTATTTGTTGAATGCATTCATTCTCCCTAGGCTCGATCAGGATCCGTGCAGCAGGCACGTTTGATCCAAATCGGCGTTGCTTTGCCATGATGGCGCCAACGCATTGATTCATAGGAGCAACTGCTTCTGGCAGCGTGGCGATGAAGGGAGGAAAACATGTATATGACAACCAGCCTGATCAGAAGCGGTGTGTCGAAACTTGGACGTTTCGCAGCAATAGCCGCCGGTATATTCGTTGGACTGGGCACTTTGCCGCTCTCTGCTGAGGAGATTGTCGGCAGATTGGGCTATCACTGGAGCCCTACGCACCACTCAGCTGTTCATGCCCAGATGTTTGCCGACGAGGTGAACCGGCGTGCCAAGGGACGGCTGCGCATCGATACATTTCCTTCAGGACAGCTTTTCGGCATCCGTGAAATCCTCGGGGCCGTCACGTCAGGCGCGGTCGAGCTTGGCGGCATTGTCGGCATCGTCAGCTTTCCGCCGATCAACAAGAACTACAATGTCATCGCCTATCCGGGTGCTTTCGCATCCTACGATCAGCAACGCGCTTTTTTTCTTGAATCGGAAGCCGGACGAAAAATCTGGGACGACATAACATCCAAATCCAATACCACGCTTGTCATGTTCGATCCGGTAGGACCGGTGATGACATTCAGTGCCGCACGGGAACTGACGGGCGTCGCTGCAATGAAGGGATTGAAAGCGCGCGCGCTGATCAAGAGCGAACGTCCCATGTGGGAGGCTTTCGGTGCCAATACGGTGTCGCTGCCGACGCGTGAGGTCTATACCGCTCTGCAGACCGGTATGATCGATACGATCAACAGCCCGCCCGGCAGCATCAAGGCCTATAGCTGGTGGGAATACCTCAAATACGCGCAGCTCCCCTATCAGTATTTCGCCGACGCCTACATCATGGCGAACTCGGACTGGTTCAACAATCTTCCCGAAGACCTGCAAAAGATCATTATGGATGTCGGCGCCGAGATTGGCGGCAAATCGACCGCCACGATCATGCAGACCGGGGAAGACACGCTTTCCGAATTCAAGGAGCGTGGCGGAACCGTCACCATGCTGGATGGTGATGCCAAGGCCGAGTTCGATGCGCTGATGACCGAACAGGTCATGCCGGGAATGGCTGATCTTGTGGAATCATCTACGCTGCAGGCCGCCCAGGAATTCTCGTCTAATTGACGACCTGCCCAGAAATCGCCCGTCACGGCGGGAGCTTTTTCAGCTTCCGCGGCGGCGGGCCCGTTGGAATGTGAGCAAGATGAAAACGATCTTGAAGGCTTTGCGCATCCTGAATGAGGGCCTCACCAGGCTTGCGATGACGGTGGGACTCACGATTGTGGGGATCATGGTTGTTGCACTCACGGCAAGCGCGGCAACGCGTTTTGTTTCGGGGCAAGGCTACGACTGGCTGATAGAGCTGCCGCCGGCGCTGGTGCCCTGGCTGGTCTTTCCCTTGCTCGGACCGCTGCTTCGCTCGGGGCAGCACATTCAGGTCGATCTTTTGCCCGCACTTATCGGACCCGACGCAAAACGTGTTTTGATGCTCGTTTGCTACGCAATCGCCTTTGGCGCTTCGATCATCTTTTTGATCGCAGGCGGCGAAGCCGTGGCGTTGTTTCGGCGTCTGGGCCAGTTGATGGAACTGGAAATCGAGGTACCCATCTGGTGGATGTATCTGGCATTTCCCGTCGGGTTCACAATGCTCGCTTCATTCTCGCTTGAGCTGTTTCTCGAAACGGCGAACGAGATTGTCGGGCAGAGGGATGCGGAGAAATCTCTGACATGAACCTTATCGCGATTGTTCTATCGGCTCTTCTTCTGCTCCTTTCCGTTCCGGTTTTTCTGGTCTTCGGACTCGGCAGTTCCGTGGCGGCGATCTGGGGGCTGAATCTACCGTGGTCGACCCTGATACAGGTGGCATTCGGTTCAATGACCAAACACGTGCTGATCGCCGTTCCGCTGTTCATTTTCACCGGCATGGTCATGCTGCGCGGCGGCGCGGCGTCAAGGCTCGTTTCCTTTGCAACCGTGCTTGTCGGCCACTGGCCCGGCGGTCTCGGCATTGCAATGGTCATTGCCATGGGTTTTTTCGCCGCTTTCTGCGGCTCCATCCTCGCTGCGATCACCGCGGTCGGCACGATCATGATGCCAAAGATGATCGAGCAGGGATATCCCAGGCCCTTTGTCATCGTGCTTGCGGCCTCGGCAGCTCTGCTGGAAGCGCTGATCCCGCCCTCGAACGCCGCCATCCTCTTCAGCGCCCTGACCAATGTGCCCGTTTCGAAGACATTTGCGGCGGGCGTGGTGCCGGGTTTTGTCCTGCTCTTGATGATGATTGCGGTCGTCGTATGGAAATGCCGGGAGATCCGCAACCCGGTTGCCGCCACCGGGCGCGAAAAACTTTCCGCCGCGTGGGCCGCCATACCGGGCCTGTTTACACCGGTCATAATACTCGGCGGCATCTATGCGGGTCTCCTGACACCTTCCGAATCCGC
Organism: Hoeflea sp. TYP-13; assembly: GCF_040932035.1. Taxonomy (NCBI): domain Bacteria; kingdom Pseudomonadati; phylum Pseudomonadota; class Alphaproteobacteria; order Hyphomicrobiales; family Rhizobiaceae; genus Hoeflea; species Hoeflea sp. TYP-13. The sequence continues at coordinate 886,664 of NZ_JBFRBB010000001.1, read as the reverse complement.
TGCTGTTGCTGGTGTGTGGGCCATTCTGGTGGGCTTTTTCGTCTATCGTGAACTGACGCCCTCGGCACTTCTTGATTGTCTGAAGCAAACGGCACAGGTCACCGCGGTCATATTTGCGATCATCGCCATGGCGACCTTCTTAAGCGTTGTGCTGACCTATTCGCAGGCGCCGCAGAAGATCATTGCCTATTTCACCGATATGGGCGGCACCGAGATGATGTTCTGGTTCGCGGTTGCCGCAATCTGCCTGATTTTAGGGACATTCATCGAGATCGTGCCGGTCTTCTATCTGACGGTTCCGATCTTTGCCGCGATCGCACTGTCGCTGAAACTCGACATCCTGCATCTTTATGTGGTTTTCGTCGCGTTTGCCGGGATCGGGATGATCACGCCGCCGGTTTGCGTCGGCGTCTATACGGCCGCCGGGGTGGTCAAGGCAAGTCCCGAAAAGGCCTTCCGGGAGATACCGCTCTTTGTCCTCGTCGGGATCGTTTACGGCGTCCTCATGGCGCTGGTTCCTGCCGCGTCGACCTGGTTGCCGGGTGTTTTGAACTAGGAGCCGCCCGAATGCCTCAACCACCCGATCTGTTCATTGCTTCAACCACCGGAAAACATTTGGATTTCATAGCAAATCCGAATGAGTGCCCGACAACATTCGATTGGCGGGCTGAATTCGGTCCGGCATATCCTGCAACGAGCAAATGCCCGACCATTTCGAGGGGGAAGTAAGATAGCACCTTCAGGCGACAAGACAACGAAACAGAGCCGCCGCATCTTCACGGCGGAGGACGCGCGGATGCTTGCCCGCCGCAGGCTGCCCAGGCTTGTATTCGACTTTGTCGACGGTGCCGCAGGCCGCGAAATCGCTGCCGCGAAGAATATTTCAGCCTTTGACGAAATCGAACTGCAGCCCCGCGTTATGCAGGACGTTTCCAGCCGTAATCTGCGAACGACGTTTCTCGGCTCGGAGTATGACTGTCCAGTGGGCATCGCGCCGATGGGCATGTGCGACCTGATCTGGCACGGCGCAGACCGGATGCTGGCGCGTGCGTCAAACAGGTTCAACGCGCCGCTGTGCCTGTCTTCGGCCGCATCCTGCCTGATCGAGGACATGCTTAGCTGGACGGAAGGCAGGGCCTGGTTCCAGCTCTATGTCGGCCAATCCATGGACCACACACTCGACATGGTCGAGCGGGCAAAAACAGCCGGATATGAAACGCTGGTCCTGACTGTCGATGTTCCCCAGGTATCGCGGCGTGTGCGCGATCTCAGGAACGGCTTTGAAATGCCGTTCCGGATTGGACCGCGGCAGTTTCTGGACTTTGCCGCCCATCCGAAATGGTCGCTGACAACCCTTGTCAACGGCGCGCCATCAGCAAAGAATTTTCCGACGGACCGCGGCAACAGCGGTTTTGACAGGGGTGCAAGCCGGGCCGGTGCCGACTGGGCTTTTCTCAACCGCCTGCGCGACCTTTGGCCCGGCAGGCTTGTCATCAAGGGAGTGACATCCGTGGCGGATGCGAAACGGATCCAGAGCTGCGGTGCAGACGCGATTTATGTTTCCAACCATGGCGGCCGCCAGCTCGACAGTGCGCCTGCAGCCATCAAACTCCTGCCCGCAATCCGTACAGCACTCGGACCGGACTATCCGCTGATTTTCGACAGCGGCATTCGCAGCGGCGAAGATGTCGTCAAGGCGCTTGCCTTCGGCGCCGACTTCGTCATGCTCGGCCGTCCCCTGTTGTTCGCGATTGGCGCTGAGGGAGAACGCGGCCTCAATTCGCTGTTCAGCATATTTACCGAGGAAATCAGCCTGACGCTGGCCCAGCTTGGTTTGACGCGGCCCGGCGAAATCAGCCGGGACGTGTTGATCAACCCGCCGGCATCGCTGACCGAAAAGAGCACCCAACTTCACATCACCAAGTCCATCAAGAGAGCCTGAGGAAGACGCAGCCCGACATGACCAGTACAAACAGAATTCGCGGCGGTGCGCTGCTTGCCCGGGCCCTCAAGGAAAAAGGCGTGGACCACGTCTTCACCCTTGCCGGCGGGTTCTGCAACCCGGCGCTTGAAGGCTTTATGGAATGTCAGATGCCGGTGATAAACAGCCCGCACGAACAGGTTGCCGGCCATCTGGCTGACGGGCATGCGCGCATCACCCGAAAACCCGCCGTCTGCCTTGTCGGGCCGGAAGGATTTGCCAATGCCGTTCCGGCCATGCTGGAAGCCTGGGGCGAACGGTCTCCCGTCATATTCGTCACCGGGTCGTCAACCCTCAAGCGACAGGGATCGGGCGGTTTCAAGGAGATTGACGACGTGGCAATCGCCGCTCCGCTGACGAAATATTCCATCCAGATCACCGACGGAGAGCGGATCGGCGAATTTGTCGATCGCGCCTGGACGGCGGCAACGACGGGCTATCCCGGGCCGGTACACTTGAGCCTGCCCGTGGACATCATGTTCTCCTCATTTGAGGAGAATGCGGGACGTGAGGAACGCCCGTTTGTGCGAAATGATCGCAGCCCTCCACGTGCCTGGCCAGACCCTGAGGCGCTTGAAGATGTTCTGAATCTCATCGGCTCCGCCAAACACCCGGTCATCATCGGAGGACACGGCGTCTGGTGGTCACGGAACGAAGACAAACTGCAGGCGGTCGGTGAAACGCTGAACATTCCGATATTCAATGTACCCTATCACCAGAAGCTGCTGGGCGAGGATTGCGGGGCCTATATGGGGCTCGCCGATTTTCACCAGTATCAGCCCTCGAAATTTGCCATTCACAAGGCCGATGTCGTGGTGATGATCGGCGGACGTCTCGACAATCAGATGAATTTCGGCAACCCGCCGTTTTTTCCCGAAACAACCAAGCTGATATGCGTCAACGGCAGCCATGAGGAGCTGGAGTATAATCGCGCCGCGGATGCGGTGCTGCTCAGTGATCCGGGAGCATTCCTCGACGCACTGATGGAAATTGAAGCCAGCGGCAATTGGGCTCTTTCAAATGACTGGTTTGAGGCAAACCGGCAAAAACGTGGCGAATGGGTCGAAAAAACACTGGCCGATCTCGCCGTAGAAACGGAGGCCGACGCCGCAAAGAACGGCAAAATGCATCCCCTTCAACTGTCGCTGGATGTGCAGGAGGAAATGGGCGATGAGGACTGGCTGGTCTTCGATGGCGGCAATACGCATTTCTGGTCGGAGATCGCGGTCAATCTTGCCGGCTGGCAGGGCAGAAAGCTGGGCGGCATCATGCATCCCGGCAATTACAGCCTGCTTGGCGTCGGTGTATCATTTGCACTGGCCGCAAAGAACACGCATCCAGACCGGAACGTTGTCCTGATATCCGGGGACGGCGCGTTCCTGTCGGGCGGTCTTTCCATAGAAGCGGCGTTTCAGGAAGGCCTGCCCATTACGGTCGTCATCGACAACAATGGCGGGCTCGACTGCATTTCGCAGCAACAGGAACGCCTGTTTGCGAACGGCAAGCACTTCGCCACTGATTTTCGGGACATTCCGTTCCACACCATGTTCGAGGGGCTTGGCGGGCATGGAGAACTGGTCACCAACCGCTCGGAACTGGTCCCGGCCCTGCGCCGCGCCATGAACAGCGGCAAAACGGCCTGCGTGAACGTAAAATGCCGTGGTGTCATCAGTCCGATCGTGGCGGCAACCTCAGACAAGCGCGACAAGGCATCGATCGAATGACGGCAACCATCTCAACGCATGTCCTCAACGGTGTCGACGGATCCCACTGCGGTGGCATCGAAGTCACTTTGTCCAGGCTGAACAGCGACGGATCGCGTGAAACATGGTTCACGCAATCAACAGGGGCGGACGGACGGCTCGTGCGGGAAATCGAATTAAGCTGGGCCGATCCCCAAACCGTTTACGAAATGACGTTCAGGACAGGTCCATACTGGGCCGAACGCGAGCTGCCGCGCGATGGTCCCCAGCTGGTTTCCGAAATCGTCATTCGGGTGCAGATGCAGGACCCGGACAAGCGGTATCATATTCCCATCATCATCTCGCCTAACAGCTATTCCGTCTGGTGGTCGAGTTAATCAAGAGAGACAGCCGTGGCAGATGGCTTGAACATGTCCCGCCGGATCAGGCGGACGCCCTATACGGACCGCGTCGAGGCAGCAGGCGTTCGCGGCTATTCCGTTGTCAACCATATGTTGTTGCCGAAGGCATTCGAGCCGTCCCTCGAGGAAGACTACTGGCACCTGCGCCAACATGCGCAGATCTGGGACGTCTCCTGCCAGCGGCAGGTTGAAATCAAGGGCCCGGATGCAGCCAGACTGGTACAGTGGATGACACCTCGCGACATCAGCGGGGCTGATATCGGCGACTGTTTCTATATCCCGATCACCGACCGCAACGGAGGCATCCTCAACGATCCGGTCATGCTCAAATTGGCCGCCGACAGGTTCTGGCTATCGATCGCGGATTCCGATGTTCTGCTTTATGCCGACGGGCTGGCAGTCGGCGCCGGTCTGGATGTGATTGTCAGCGAACCGGATGTATCGCCGCTGGCTGTGCAGGGCCCGAAAGCCGAGGCGCTAATGGTATCGGTATTTGGCGACGCCATCAGCAAAGTCGGATTTTTCAAGTTCGACCATTTCGATTTTCGTGGCGCACCACAGCTCATCGCCAGGTCAGGCTATTCCCGGCAGGGTGGCTTCGAAATCTATCTCGATGACAGTGCGCTAGGACCCGCGCTTTGGGACACGATCTGGGAGGCTGGCAGGCCATTTGATATCCGGCCCGGCTGCCCCAACCTAATCGAGCGGATTGAAGGCGGGCTGTTTTCCTACGGCAACGAAATGACCCGGGAAAACAACCCGCTCGAGATCGGTCTGGGGAAATACTGCACGCTGGACGGCTCCATCGATTTTATCGGGCGTGGGGCGTTGCAGAAAATCGCAGCCGAAGGCGTCACGCGCATAATTCGCGGCGTTGCGTTCGGCACCGTGCCCTGCCCTTCCTGCACAATGCCCTGGCCGGTCACCGCCGACGGTGTTCGAGTGGGTCAGATGACCTCCGCTGCATGGTCACCGCGGCTGAAATGCAATGTGGGGCTGGCAATGATTGACCGTTCCTATTGGGATACAGGTCGCGAGGTTATCGTCACCTCCGCCGACGAAAACCGCCACCTCGGACAGATTTCAGATCTGCCGTTTTCCTGAAGATGGCGCCACTTTATGAGCGGTGCGCGGAAAAGGCCTTCACCTCTTCGACGCGCGCGCTCAGCCGCTCGGCGGCGATTTTCGCAAGCTCGCTCGCCTCGAGGGAAAGCGTGTCGCGCCCACGGGTGATGACGGCGATATTGTAATTGAGCTTCTGCCGAAGGGGCCGGAACGCGACACCGCCCAGCCTGACAGCCATTTCGGCCGAAAACGGATCGACAATGGCAAAGGCTCCGGTCTCGCGCACAAGCGACGCCGCAACGGGCATATTGGCAGCCGACAAGCGCGACCTGCTTTGAAGACGCTGCGACAATGCCTGATCCATACCCAGCATTTCATCGGGAAAGACGCCGCCAAAAGTGACAAATGTCTCCTGATCCGCAAGCTCATTCAAATCCACCGGACCCGGCTCGCCAACAAGCTCGTGCGTTTCGGGAATGAGACATACATACGGGATGGTGGTCTGGAACAGGGTCTCCACACCGCCATAGGGCGGTTGACGCCCGACAATTCCCAGATCGAATTGCTGCATCTGAACAGCGTCGACAATCGACGGCGTGTTGCGCTCGTAGATCATGATCTGGATATCGGAGCGCTTTTGGTAGAGTTCATTGACCACCTTGGGTGCTTCGATCGATGCAAGCGACGGAATGATACCCATCGAAACAACGCCGCCGGCGGTGTTTCGTATGGTGTTGGCGAGATCCTGCAGCCGGTCGATGCCGACAAACATGCCTTCGACGGCGCGGTAGAACCGGCGCGCCTCGACCGTCGCAGTCAAGCCACGCCCGGCACGCAGGAAGAGCGGAAAGCCGACGGAGGCTTCCAGATCTGAAATAAGACGGCTGACGCTTGGCTGCGAGATATGCAGGATTTCAGCAGCGGCGGTGATCGATCCGCTGCGCATCGTGGCGCGAAACGCTTCCAGCTGCCTCAAATTCACGGTTCACCTCGCATACAGTATCATTTGAATTTTGGTGGCAAACCACACAATCATTCATAAATTCTATTGATACGCAAAACCGATCGCCAGGGCAATCAGGGACGATGTGAGTAAATCCGCTGCCGCTCAATGCACAGGCACCCTATTCATAGTCTTTCCAAATGAGTGCCCTACAACATTATCATTATCAAATAAGATCCACGATCTATCCTGCGTTGGACCAAGGCCAACCGGTGAAAAACAGGCAGCACAAGCTGACGATAGAGAGGGAACCATGGCAAGTAACAATGCCGAAGCGTGTTGCGGGCCCGGCTTCGCGTCTCCCGCAGAGGCGATGAAAGCACCGCGGGAAAAACTGCTCTACACCGTTGCGCTTTACATCGGAACGGGCATTCAGAAACCCGATTATTTGGCAACCGTCGATGCCGACCCCGACAGCCCGACCTACAGCCAGGTCATCAGCCGTCTTGAGATGCCCGGCATTGGCGACGAGCTGCATCATATGGGCTGGAATGCCTGCTCATCGTGCCATCACGATGCCACCAAGGAACGGCGTTATCTGATCGTGCCGGGGGTGCGTTCTTCAAACATCCACATCGTCGACTGCGTTACCGATCCGCGCCAGCCGCGCCTGCACAAGGTGATTGAAGGCGACGAGATCAAGGCCAAAACCAATCTCTCGGCGCCCCATACGGTTCATTGCCTTGGACCGGACATCATCATTTCAATGCTTGGCGATGCGCAGGGCAATGCGCCGGGCGGCTTTTTGCATCTCAACGAGGAGTTCGAGATCGTCGGGCGCTGGGAGAACGATCTCGGCGGCATGAAGTTCAACTATGATTTCTGGTACCAGCCGCGCCACAATGTCATGGTCTCATCCGAATGGGCCGCCCCCAACACCTTCATGCCGGGATTTGACCTGGAAGAGGTCGGTCATCTGAAATATGGCCGCGAACTGCATTTCTGGGATTTCGAGAACCGGAAGGTCGAGCAGACCTTCTATCTTGGCGAGGACGGCCTTGTTCCGCTGGAGGTTCGTTTTCACCACGATCCCGATTCCTGTCACGGCTTTGTCGGCGCCGCGCTCAGCTCCAACATCATCCACTGGTACAAAAAGGACGATGAATGGACCTGGGAAAAGATCATCGACGTGGAGAACGAAAAGCACCCCGAATGGCCGATCCCGCTGCCCGGCATGATCACCGTGATCCTTTTGTCGATGGATGACCGGTTCCTGTATTTCTGCAACTGGCTGCATGGCGATATCCGCCAATACGATATCTCCGATCCGTCAAACCCCAAATTCACCGGGCAGGTGTGGATGGGCGGCCTTTTGAACAAAGCACCACAGGTGAACGGGCACACCATCACCGGCGGGCCGCAGATGATCCAACTGTCGCTCGACGGCAAGCGGCTCTACGTCACCACCTCGCTGTTTTCGACCTGGGACAACCAGTTCTACCCCGAGATCCGGCAGAACGGCGGCTGCATGGTGATGGTCAACTGCGACACGGAAAACGGCGGCATGGAAATCGACCCGGACTTCTTTGTCGATTTCGGCAAGGAGCCGAACGGTCCTGCCCGTTGCCACGAGACGCGCTATCCGGGCGGCGACTGCACATCGGACATTTTCATCTGATGGGCAAGTTCACGATCACATTGGCCAATCGTGGCGGTGCGGCATTCCGCGTCGATCGCCGGCAGACATTGCTGAAATCGCTGGAAGCACAGGGCGTATCCCTGCCCTATGGATGTAAATATGGCGGCTGCATCAGTTGCGCCGCGAAGCTGATTGACGGCGAAGTCGATCAGAAGGCGGCCGTTGCGCTCAACAATCGCCAGCTTCGCGATGGCTACATTTTGCTGTGCGTTGCCCGGCCCTTGAGCGACTGCACCTTGAATATCGGCGTTGAAAGCCATGACACGCTCTACCGCAATCCGTTCGCCAGCCCGCTGCGGCCGGACGAGTTGAAGCCGGATATCGCGACACCTGAAAAGGAAACGCCATGACTCACATTAACCACGACGAGGATTATCCGGCCGAATACCTGGCCGACATCCTCAAAAGCGTCAAAACCATCGCCATGGTCGGGGCAAGTCCGGATCCGACGAAATTCAGCTACGGCGTTTTGCGCGTGCTGCACGAAACCGGCTATGACATGGCGCCTGTTAATCCGAGGATCGCCGGCGGCGACATACGCGGCATCAGGGTGTACGGATCGCTGGCCGACATCGACAGGCCGGTCGACATGGTCGAGGTCTTCCGCAGCTCGGATGCGCTGATGGAAATCACCAGGGAGGCCATAGACATCGGCGCCAAGGTGCTATGGGCCCAGATCGGCGTGCGTGACGACGAGGCGGCACGCCTTGCCGAGGACGCCGGCATGAAAGTGGTCATGAACCGCTGCCCTAAAATCGAACTCTTCCGCCCGTTCTGGAAACCAAGGCTCAATCAGCAGATTTGAATGCGGACATGATGCGCTGGCGCCCGCCCTAATGCCATGCTTCATTGTCGTAGCTTCGAAACAAAACACTTGCCCTGCCGGTAGCACTCAAAACTGAAGGCCGCCGGGAATTGTGGACAGCTATTGTGGCGTTGGCAATGCATGGTGGTTTCGCAGCCCTGCTCTTCGAGCGCAGATCGTGGGGTGTTCGAAGATCAATCATGCGGCTAACGTTTTGATTTCATGCCGGATTTATCTGCGGTAATTCGCGCATACTGTCAGATTCTCAAGCTTTTGAAAAAATAACAATTACAGACCAGCTATCAGGTACGGATCTGGTTCACCTTATGAAGCGGTCAACGTAATCTTCACCCAGGCCAACGGCGGCGAAGTGCTTTTTGCACAGGTCGATCTTGGTAAAAACGTCTTCGTATCCCAATACCTTGCCCCATGGGTCGACGTAACACATCACGCCATTGACCTGGAAATAGGTGATCATTTCCTCCACCCCGTCAGGTACGACAAGAGTGTGTGTTTCACCGGGAGGCTCGAAAACATATCCTCCCTCCTCAGCCACCCAGTCGTGTTCCAGGTAGTGCCAGCGGCCTTTAAGAACGAAGCCGTGAACGGCCTGCGGATGACGGTGTCGTGAAAGAACGCCGGATTTCCTGACCTTGAGGAGATTCATCCAATACCCCTGGGACCGGTTCAGGCATAACGGGCGAAACCAGACGTTTTCCGCTTGCGGCACCCAAAGACGCTCGTCCTCAGGAACAGCATCGGGAATGACGATTTCATCAAGTGCATGTTGCGGAAACGGCAGTTGATAGGGTGTTCCGGGATCGGTATCGTTTTCTACTGGCATCACTCAATCTCCCTACATCGCCAGATAACCGCCATCGACCGGATAGACGGCTCCGGTGACAAAACTGGCTTCATCAGACAATAGCCATTTGACAAGCGCTGCAACCTCGACGGCCTGCCCCCAACGTTTCATCGGGGTCCGCGACAGGATCGCATCGCCGCGTTCAGGCAAATCCCGCAAACCCTGCGTCATTTCCGTTTCGATCCAGCCAGGAGCAACCGCGTTGACGCGAATACGCTCTTCGGCCCATTTTCCGGCCAGGGCCTTGGTCAGTTGCGCAACACCGCCTTTCGAGGCCGAATATGCCGGCACCAGAGGGCCGCCAAATGTGCTCAACATCGATGCCATGTTGACGATGGCCCCACCGCCAGCTTTCACGAGAAGCGGATGAGCAGCCAGGCAACAGCGCATTGTGCCGGTCAGATTGACGTCGATGACATGACTGAAAACATCTATGTCGTACTCCACCCCGCGCTGAAGAATTCCGGCGCAGTTCACCAAACCATCCAAGCGGTCCAAGGTGGAAAACAGATTCTTCACAGATTCTGAATCTGTAACGTCCAGTAGCTGCAATTCAATCTCTTCCGGCCCGTCGAAGGCATCGATTTCCGCTTGCGAAACACCGGCAGCGATTACCTGCCATCCCGCCTGCGAAAGTTTCTTCGCCACTCCAGCACCGATACCCCGGGTTCCACCGGTCACAACGACGATCTTTTTCATCGTCTTTTCAGTTCAGCGTACGTTTTAACAAAGGTTGTTGCGCGTTGCTTGAGGTCGGCCAACTCGTAAGACGGTCTGAATAAAGCAGAACCCAGGCCAAAGCTGTTGGCACCGGCGGAATAGTATGATCGCATCGTTTCAGGCGTGATCCCGCCGACGGCTGCCACAAGCGCACCTTGCGGAAGAACGGCGCGAAGCGCTGCAATCGCCTGTGGAGGCACCAACTCGGCGGGAAAGAATTTCAGCACTTCCGCACCAAGTCGCAACGCCTCAAAGGCTTCGGTCGGCGTCAACACGCCGGGACACCATTTTACATCCAGCGAGACGGCGCGTGCGCCGACTTCCGGGTTCATATTGGGCGCAACGATGATACGGCCGCCAGCCTCGACGACATCTGAAACATCACTCGCTGTCAGAACTGTTCCTGCCCCCACGACAACCCGGTCGCCATATTTCCTGGCAATTCGTTCGATCGAACTTAGTGGGTCGGGCGAGTTGAGCGGCACCTCGATGATGCGAAATCCGCAATCGACCAGAACATCCGCAACATCGATGGCGCGACCCGGTTCAAGACCTCGCAATATGGCGATCAGGGGATTTTCCGCTATAACCTTCTGCCAAAGGTTCATGACAGCAGACCGGCTGATTTTGCGATCAGGAAGTGTCCGCGCGCGACAATATTGTCCGGCGCCCGGCGGCTCTCGAGGCCAGCCACCTCGAGCGCGATTCCGTAGCGGTCTGCCAGATCATCACGTCCGACGATGGTGACCGTTGCATTCGCGGTTTGCCCGGCAGTTGCAGCGCGGATCTCGGCTCCGATCAGCATGCCCGAAAGATAGTCGGCGACCATTTCCTCTGAAATCCTGCCGAACAGCGGCAGGGTCCTGACGTGGAACAGCTCGTGCAACAGATTTGCACCGGACACCAGGCCGGATTCGACACCCTGGTGGAATCCATCTTCATTAAAAGGCGCATCGACCATCAATGTTCCCAAAATCGTGTGGGAGCGCAGCGCGCCAAAAACTTCACCCGTCATGAATGTGGCATAGTCTTCGATCCGGCCATCCGAAACGGTGATCCACTTGCTGTGGGTGCCCGGCATGACAAAAACACCATCACCCATGCCCATGGCCGATGCACCCACGATCTGGGTTTCTTCTCCGCGCATCACGTCCGGAGCGCCGCCATGTTCGGTTGTCATGCCGGTCACAAATCGAACGGTCACGCCATCTGTGGTTTCGAAGGGCACCAATGCGTTAGCCAGATCCTCGGCACCTGAAGGCACGTTGACATAGGGCGTTTCCACCCATCCGTTTCGGCTGGTGATCATGCCTGACGCGATCACGGGAAGGTTTTTCATTTCCGCCCAGGGTTCGATCAATCCATGAAAGACAGCGTCAAAATCACGGTCTTCCACATGCATGATCCCCTGCCCGGAGCAGACGCTGTCCAACACTTCGCCCCGCGATCCGATCAGAAACGCCCGAAGCGACGAAGTCCCCCAATCGATACCGATCAGGGCCGGTTCAGATGCGGCCGAATTCATTCAGCAAGTCCTCGACAGTTTTGCCCTGGGCGACCCATTTGCGGGTTTCTTCTTCGCGATCGGCCTGCTCCTGCGCAAGTTTCACGACCTCTTCGGCATTCTCGAGCGGGATCACGGTAACGCCCATCAGATCCGCCACGATGAAGTCTCCCGGATTGACGACAACACCTCCACAATGGATTGGAACGTTGATCGACAGTTCTTCCTTGCGGCCCGAGAACATGGTGTGGGTGCCGCGCGGCGTAATCGCCCGGGTCCAGATCGGCCAGTTGATGTCTTCAAGCTCGTCGGTGTCGCGGCCCGCACCATCGACGATCATGCCGCGAATACCCCGGTTCCGGGCCAGGCCGCCCATCAGACCACCGCAAACCGATGTATTCGGATCGCCGCCGGCATCGACGACAATCACATCTCCCGACTGACCCATCTCAAGCGCCTTCAGCGGATCGACAAGGTCGCCCTTTGAAAGCTGAACCGTAATGGCCTGTCCTGTCACCTTTGCGCGGAAAGCCGGCTTGATACCGCTGTCCATGACGCCAAGCCGGTACTGGACATCAGCAAATACGGCCGCAGCCGAATAACAATTCAACACATCATCGAATTTGGCCAGCAGGTCGGGACGGCGTTCGAACTCATTGTATACTTTCAGCATCGTTTTCTTTCCGGTGTTGTTCGGACAGCACCAGTGCTTCTGCATTCACTGGATAGTCGGGTTGTTGTCGGGTGAGCACTTTTGCAACCTGCGTTGCTGCGGTCACTCGCGCGGTCTTTATGGATTCCTCGGAGTAGTAAGCGGCGTGGGGCGTGACGATCACATTCGGAAGCGTGAAGATCGGGTTGTTATCGGGTGACCACTTAGCCCTTTTTGCAGGCTCTTCCTCAGGATCATCCAGGCCCGCAGCGGCGATATGGCCTTCGGTGAGTGCGCGGTACAAAGCCTTGTTGTCGACGGTCGGACCGCGTCCCGTGTTCACCAGAATCGCGCCGGGCTTCATGGCGGCAAATTCGGCATCCGACAGGAAATGCCGGGTCTCCGGCGTCATCGGAGCCTGCATCAGAATATAGTCTGACCGTCTCAGCAGTTCTGCCTTCGAAACCAGTTCGGCACCATGACTTGCAGCGACATCAGCCGGCAAATAGGGATCGAAAGCGATCACCCTCACGCCAAAGGGTTTGGCGCGCATGGCAATGGCCTGTCCGATTTTGCCGAAGGAAACAATGCCCATGGTGCGATCGCGCAAGCGATGGATTGGCTTGCCGCTTTGCCAGCGCCAGATGCCCTGATGGGTGGCGCGATCGTAGTCGGGCAGTTTGCGCGCCAGCGCAAGCCACAGGGAGATCGCGTGGTCCGCGACCTCTTCTGTGCAGTAGTCGCGGACATTGGTAACGAGAATTCCCCTGCTCGTTGCCGCTTCGACATCGACGATATCAACACCAACACCATAGCGCGCGATCACTTCACAATTCTGCATCCGAGCGATCGTCTCGCCGCCGATGCGCGCATATTGGTTGATCATCGCGGCGCAATCCCGCGCCGCACTGAACAGGTCTGATTCCTGCTTGCTCTGCAGTGCGACGACCTGTGCGCCAGCGCCTTCCAGTATTTCGCGCTCGATATCGACATCGCCAAAGTCGTAGTCGGTGATGACGACTTTGGGTCGATCCGACCGCCTGAGCAGTGCCCCCGGATCAGACATAGGCCCCCGCCGAATAAGTCAGTTCGTAGGAATGGCTGTAGAGCTCAAAAATATTGCCGAACGGATCTTCGCAATAGACCATGCGATAGGGCTTTTCATCCGGGTAGTATTTGCGCACCTGGCTCATGCGCTGCTTGCCGCCCAGTTCCTCGATCAGCTTGACACGGGCCTCCACATCGGCGTCCTGAACGCAAAAGTGAAACAGCCCACGACGCCAGTATTCAAACGGCCGTTCTTCCTCGACCGTGTTGGGAAATTCAAAGAGCTCAATCCCCGTTCCGTCGCCCATGGACAGATGGGCAATCCGGAATGAGCCCCAGCCTTCACCGAATACATCATCGCACATCTGGCCGATTGCGCTTTCGTCATGCCGGATTTCGGTCGGCCCCATGATCACATAGAGATCGAAGGCCTTGGAGTAGAACTCAACGGCCTTTTCCAGATCCGGGACAGTGATACCGATATGAGAGAATGTCAGCGCAACCATTGGAGACTCCTGCGTATTTTTGAACTATAGAATGCTGCGGATAATTCCGCCTTCGATGCGATATGCAGCGCCATTGGCTGCCGGATTGGCCGCGACGGTCACAATCGTTCGCGCCACTTCATTGGCATCAACGAAGCGCTGAATCAGCGACGTCGGCTCATCTTGCTTGAAGTAGTTTTCAACGATGCCGTCCAGCGGCTCGCCCTTTTGCTCAGCCAGGCCGTCGAAATAGGCTTTAACGCCTTCGGTCCAGGTCGGTCCGGGCAGCACGGAATTGACGCGGACCTTTGTGCCCTTGGTCAGTTCCGCCATGCCGCGCGTGAGCCCCAACATGGCGGTTTTTGTCACCGAGTAGTGGACCATTTGCGGCAGCGGCTTGACCCCCGCCTCGCTTGCCAGGTTGACAATGGAGCCGGTGCCTCGTTTGAGCATGGCGGGAAGGATCACACGGCTGATGCGAACGGCGCTGAGCACGTTGATGTCAAAATAGCGCATCCAGTCCTCGTCGGTCAGATCCTCGAAGGGTTTGACCGAAAAAATCCCGACATTGTTCACAAGCACATCCACCGCACCAAGATTCTGTGTGAACGCGCAGAGATCGTTTGCATCTGACGGATTGGTCAGATCGCCGGCACTGCCCGTGACCTCCCCGATCGCCGACAGGTCGGCAACACAGGCTTCGACTTCTGAAACGGTGAGGCCATGGATAACCACCCTAGCGCCTTCTTCCAGAAATACCTTTGCCGTGGCCTTGCCGATTCCCGAGCCGGAACCGGTAACGAGGACAAGCTTGTCTTTCAGTCCGAGATCCATTTTAGCGTCCTTTGCTCGCTACCGACTCGCCGCTTGCCGCTGTGCTTTCGGCGCCGTCTTTCGATCTTCCGAATATTCTGGAAAGTGCTGCTGAGATCTCGGTTCGCCACATGTCGATACCCACGGCGAGCAGAATGATCACACCGAGCACGATGTTCTGCACCGAAGAGGGAGCGGCGTTCAGATTGAGGCCGTTTTGTACGATCACAATCGTCATCGCGCCCATCAGGGTCGCCAGGATGTTGCCGCGTCCGCCGGCAAGACTCGCGCCGCCAACCACCGCTGCCGCGATGGCTTGCAATTCCAGCGTCTGGCCATAGTTGGGGGAGCCGCTATTCAAACGTGCCGACATCAAAACCGCGCCGACGGCGGTCATGAATCCGGCAATGACAAAGGTCATCGCCTGAACCTTGCGCACGTTGATGCCGGTCAGAACAGCGGCAGCAGGATTGCCGCCAACAGCGTAAATCTCGCGGCCAAGCTTGGTGAAATTCATCATGAACGCAGCAAGGGCGTAGAAGAACACCAGGTAGAAAAACGGCATCGGTATGCCGACGAGTTTTCCGTAAAAAACCGGTTCCAGCGCGGGATCGAGCGAGAATATCGGCGATCCGTTATTGAAAGTCAGCGCCAGGCCGCGAAAGGCGATCAGCGCCGCCAGTGTGGTGATGAATGCAGGTATGCGTCCATAGGCGGTGATCATACCCAATGCCAGGCCAAACAGAGCGCCTATGACCAGTATCAGTGGCAGGGCGACGGCAAGCGGTATGCCCATGAACTTCAGCATCTGCGCAAGGATCATCGTTAAAAGCGCCACCATCGAACCCGAGCTCAGATCGATGCCGGCAGCAAAGATCACAATGGTCGAGCCTATGGCAATCAGCGCAACGATGCTGACCTGAAGAGAAAGGTTCGACAGATTACCCGGGTTGAGAAAGCGATCGGTCGTCAGTGCGACAACCACCGCGACGATGACCATCGCTGCAAAAGGACCGATGAGTTGGGAGTCAAAAATTCGCTTCATTGCGCTGCCTCCATCGTCGCGCTTTCAAGTGAATCCGCGGATGCGCGAACCAGATCGTTGTGGGTCAGGTCTGCTGCCGCGACGACACGCTCCACGGTTCCGTGCTGAACAACCGCGATCCGGTCGCTCATCGCGAGCAGCTCGTCATGATCGGAACTGATCAGGATGATCGATTTGCCTGCTCTGGTGAGTGCATTGATAAGTTTGTA
This sequence comes from Hoeflea sp. TYP-13, assembly GCF_040932035.1. NCBI lineage: Bacteria > Pseudomonadati > Pseudomonadota > Alphaproteobacteria > Hyphomicrobiales > Rhizobiaceae > Hoeflea > Hoeflea sp. TYP-13. The sequence continues at coordinate 870,727 of NZ_JBFRBB010000001.1, read as the reverse complement.
GACGGCAATTTTTGCACCTATATCAATGCCTTGCGTCGGCTCATCGAGAATCAGCACCTGCGCCTCGGAAAAGAGCCAGCGGGCGATGACGATCTTCTGCTGATTGCCGCCGGACAGGAAATTGACTGTTTTTTCTTCAGCCTGCGCCGAGATTTCGAGCTCGTCGATCAGTCTTTCGGTTCCCTTTTCTTCGGCGCTCAAATCGAGCACGCCGAAACGGGAAATTGACCCCAGCGATGCTGCCGTAATGTTGCCGCTCGCCCTGAAATTGAAAAACAGGCCATCAAATTTGCGGTTCTCCGGCACCAGGGCCAGACCGGCATTGATGGCATCCATTTCATGCCGGACTTCCAATGGTCTGCCGTTGAGAATGACCTCGCCCTGCAGCAGCGGATCGACACCGAAAAGCGCGCGGGCGATTTCGGTCCGCCCGCTGCCGAGCACACCACCAAGCCCCAGAACTTCTCCCTTGAAGAGTTCAAAACTGACATTGTGAACGCCGGCTTTGGTTTTCAGATCCTTGGCGGACAGAACCAATTGATCGGTGGAATTTCTTTCCTTGGGATAATGTTCGGCGATGTCTTCTCCGACCATGGCACTGACAATCTGACCGACATTGATTTCGGTTTCACCGCTCGCACGTACGACGCGGCCGCCACGCAGGATCGTCACCTCGTCGACGATCCTTTCGACTTCATCCAGCCGGTGCGAAACATAGAGGATCGCCGTTCCGCGTGTTCGCATTTTCCGAAGCAACTGGTGCAGGCGCTCGATTTCACTTTCGCCAAGCGCCGCCGTCGGTTCATCCAGGATGATCATTTTCGCGTCCATCGCCACGGCGCTGGCGATTTCGACCAGTTGCTGCTCACCGACCGACAGCCTGCCGGTTATAGCTTCCGGCGAGATCTCGACTTCCATTTCCTCAAGCACGGCTGCCGCATCGGCATTGACTTTGTTCCAGTCAATCATGCCAAGACGGGATCTCGGCATATTGCCGAGAAAGATGTTCTCGCCGACCGACAATGTCGGAACGATCGAAAACTCTTGAAAAACGGTCGCAATACCCCTGTTCCGCGCATCTTGCGGGTCTGCGATCTGAACCTCTTTTCCGCTGTGCAGGATCTTTCCGCTGTCCGGCTGCTGCACGCCCGATAGTGTTTTGATCAGCGTGGATTTGCCACAGCCATTTTCACCCAGCAAACCGTGGATGGAACCTGGCATGAGCTTGATGCAGACCTTGTCGTTCGCCAGCACGCCCGGATAGGCCTTGCTGACATCGACAAATTCCCAGAGAGGTGTGGCTTTGCTGGACATCTGATTGCTACTGCTTTGCAATGCTGGAAGTTTTGTCTTCCTGCTCCCCGGCGACACGAAACATGTGCCACCGGAGACCAGGGAGAAGCTCAGTACTTCTTGGACGGTTGCGGGAAGAGCTTTTCGGGCTCCTGCAAAACCGCAACGGCGCCGGCCTTGTCTTCGATCGACGTCGGCGTTTCGATCCAACCGCCCGGATAGGAGCCTGCCAACGCATCGAGGGTTGCATGCATGGCAGCCTTGCCCATCAGATAGGGAGAGGTATTGACGGTCGCGGTGATGTTGCCGGCAGCGATTTCCTCGAGCCCGGATGTATCACCATCATTGCCAAGCAATACAAGATCCGAACGACCCAACGCCTTGGCGGCGTACGAGGCGCCGATAATCATGTAGTCATTGGCTGCAAAGATGATATCCAGATCCGGATGCGACTGCAGAATGTCCATTCCGGCTGTATTGCCGCCCTCGACATTCCACTTTCCATCAATCGAAACAACGACGTCAAAGTTGTCATTTCCTTTGATGCCGTCCAGAAAACCACCGACGCGTTCGGTCGAATGATAGCCGGGCTGCCCTTCGATAATCCCTACCTTGAGCGGTTTGTCGCCGTAGTTTTCGATTGCCCAATCGGCAATTGCGTGGGTGCCATTGCGCTGTGAATAGCCCACCACGCCATGAATAGGCGTCGGGAAATTGGGAATGTCGGAGTTGATCATCAAAACCGCAATGCCCTGGTCGACTGCTTGCTTCAGCAACGGTGCCGCTGCAAACTCATCATGCGTTCCGAATATGATCGCATCGACATCCTGGGTCAGAACGTCCTGGATCATGCCCATCTGGCCGTTGATGTCCGCACCGCTCTGCGGCGCCAGCATGAAAACTTCAACACCGGCCTCGGCGCCAACCGACTTGATGCCTTCACCGATAGCAATGTAGTAGTTGAACTCGGTTGCCGGAGGCATATAGGCAATGCGGAATTTTTCGTTTTTCGGCTTGATCGCGCTGATGTCAGCCTGTGCTCCCTCCTTGAGCGGAACCGGTGCGGGATAGTCGGCGGCTTGTGCGCCAACCGCGACGGCTGCGAAACCGACTGCCAGAGTAATGTTGCGTAGTGCTTTGATCATGTTTACCTCCCTGATCATTGGATATTAGCCACGGAATGGTGTGTCCAAGACTCCAACCACTCCAGGTTTGACGGCAAAGAGGCCGCCGGATTGCGGTTCCCTGGCCAGTGCATCCTCGTCGCTCATGAGCCGGGACGATGTGATAAAAAGCGTATCCAGTTCGGCTCCGCCGAAGGCGCAACAGGTCGGCTTCCAGACCGGCACTTCTATGACCCGGTCAATTTGACCATCCGGTGCAACACGCACGACGCGGTGCCCTTCCCACTCGGCATTCCATACGCCGCCTTCGGCATCGACACACGATCCGTCAGGAAGGCCGGGCTCTTCTTTAAACGAACTGTGAACGCGCCGTTCCGATATGGTGCCGGCAGCGGCGTCATAGTCAAAAGCGACGATTTCGCGTTCGGGTGTGTCGGCAAAATACATGACCGAGCCATCGGGTGAAAAACAGGTGGAGTTTGCGCAGGACACGCCGCCGAACAGCCTGGTGACTGAAAGATCCGGGTCAATGCGAAGCACATCGGCGTCTGCGGTGCCGGTTTTTTCGTTCATGCCGCCCAGGATAAAACGTCCCTGTCGGTCCGTACGGCCATCGTTCAACCTCGTTTCCGGGTTTTCAGGCTGGTATTCGGCGATCGTTACTTCTTCATCGGTTGCCAGATTAAACAGCGAAACACGGTCGGCAAACGCAACAATAAGCCCGCCATTTTGTCTGGGAGCGAAACAACACACGCGGTCCCGCATGGGAAAGGACATGCTTGTGTTGTGCGCCGGATCAAATGACCAGATCGCGCGCCCCTCGATATCTGTCCACCAGACACGGCCGTCCTCAGGGTTCCAGAAGATCCCTTCACCATGCTGGTTTTTGCAGTCAAGAACGAGCGCAGCGCGCAACGCATATCCTCCTAAATAAACTCAACTGGTATCTGATATACCACATTGCATTATCTGGTGTATCAGATATTATGAGTTTTGCAACAGTTATTTTCAGGAGCAAAAATGTCTATTGTCCGGCCGAAGTCCCTCAAGGAGCTCGCTCTGGAGCATCTGCGCAACAGCATCGTCGACGGCACGTTGAAGATGGGGCAGGCACTGTCGGAGCGCGGAATTTCCGAAGAACTCGGCGTCTCGAAGTCGCCCGTGCGTGAGGCGTTGGCACAACTTCACGATGAGGGTCTTGTCATCATCGAGCCTCAGAAGAGCGCCCGGGTTTTTTCCCTGAGCGAAAGTGAAGTTGCGCAGATTTGCGACTTTCGGCAGGCGATCGAAACGGCTGCTTTCGAACTTGCGCTGGCACGCAATCCCGATGCGCTGGCCCGAGAGATGGACCAGGTCGTGAAAGATATGGCAGCCGCACACAAGCGAGGCGACATGCACGAGTATCTCGCCCTCGACACTCTGTTTCATCAATTGATATTCAAACACTGCGGAAACGATTACCTGTCCGCAAGCTACTCCAGATTTGTCGGCAAGATCGCTGCATTGCGCACACATTTGTCGAACCTGCCGCAACACACACAGCTCTCGTTCAAAGAGCACAAGATGCTAGCCAAGGCGGTGCGCAACGGAAATATGCCGGAAATCCGAAAGCTGCTGGTCGAACATATCGACCGGACGAGGCAGGCCTATTCCATTGCGACCAAGGGCAGCGAACAAGCCGCCGCTTTCTAGAACTACAATCTGAAAGATCAGATCTTTTAGAGCGACGCCGGCGCCAAGCCGGTGACGCGGCGGTGATCTGTGTTTCAGCCACGACAAGGCGTCCCCTCCCCCTAACGGCCAAAAATACATCCCGGTCGAAAGGCGCAATTATTCGCTATTGACATCTGAGATATCAGATACCAATATAGCGCCGGGAGGAACCACATGCTGCTAGAATCTGTTCAGACAGGTTCCGGAACAATCTCCGCGGAACCAGTACTCAGCCTGTCCGATGTCAAAAAGACTTTCGGATCGAACGTCGTGCTGGAACACATCGACTTTGAACTGCAACCAGGCGAAATCCATGCGCTGGTCGGCGAAAACGGCGCCGGAAAGTCGACATGCCTGGGGCTTCTGTACGGGCTGCATCAACCGACAGACGGGTCTGTCCTGAGAAACGGCCAACCGGTTCGCATCGACAGCCCATCCCATGCGCAGTCGCTGGGGATCGGCTGTGTCTTTCAGGAACTCAGCCTGGCAGGCTCACTTTCAGTTGCCGAGAACATTTTTGCAGGCCGCGCACCATCGCGTTTTGGTGTGGTCGAGTGGCGTGAACTCAAGCTCCGTGCCGAGGCGCTTCTCGCCGAATTCGACATTTCCATCAACGTCTCCCGACCCGTGGACAGTCTGCCGATAAGCACAAGGCAGATCGTGGAAGTCGCCAAGGCGCTTTCCATGAATTCGCAGATCCTCCTGCTTGATGAGCCCACTTCGGCGCTCACACCGGACGAAGTCGAATCCCTGTTCGCAGTCTTGCGCAAGCTCACGCAAAAAGGCATCGCCATTGTCTATGTCAGCCATCACATGTCCGAGATTTTCGAGATTTCCGACCGGATAACCGTTTTAAGGGACGGCAGGAAAATCAGCACAAAGGCGACCGGCGACACGTCTCAGGCGCAAGTCGTCAGCGAAATGATCGGGGGGGCGCATCCGGGTGATGTCGATCGATCGGAACACCGGTCGGGCGAAGAAATCCTGAGCGTTCAAGGGTTGACCCACGCAGATCATTTCAATGACGTATCGTTTTCGGTGCACAAAGGGGAAATCCTCGGCATCGCGGGCCTGTTGGGTTCGCGTCGCAGCGAAATCATGCGCGCCCTGGTCGGTTTGACTCACGGACACAGCGGGCGCGTCCTGTTGAATGGCAACGAAGTCGCGTTTTCATCGATTCGCAGCGCCATGCGAGCCGGCATTGGTTTTGTACCGGAAGAACGCAAGACCGAAGGCTTGTTTCTGAACGATGCGCTGAGCGCAAATCTTGTTGCTGCGAGCCTCGAAAAGCACACAGCCCTTGGCATTGTGCGCGAGGGATCCGTTCTGAAAGCCAGCCAAGGAGCGATAGACGCCTTCAGCGTTAAAACCCGTGGGCCTGCGGAAAAGATTGGCGCACTTTCAGGTGGTAACCAGCAGAAGATTATGCTGGCCAAATGGCTCGAGCGTGTTCCGGATCTACTGATCGTTGAAGAGCCGACAAAGGGCGTGGATGTCGGTGCAAAATTCCAAATTCACACCGAACTGCAACGCCGGGCCGCCGAGGGCATGGCGATCATCGTCGTATCATCGGACTTTCCCGAACTCGTTTCCTTGTCCAGTCGGATCCTGGTGATTCACGAAGGCCGGGTGTCCGGCGAGGTCGCCGCGCGCGATGCCACCGAGGACAGTCTCCTGCAGATGGCTGCCGGTCTGCCGATGGCACATGAACCCGAACACCCGGTCAAAAAAGGAATATTGTCGTGACCATCGCTATCAGTACCGAACATTCCGGAAGAAAATCCGCTGTTCAACGGATTTTGAGGGCGTTCATCGACGTTCGCGAACTGACCTTGATCGTCATGATCGCCGTGATCATCATCGTGATGGCGAATCTCAATCCGTACTTCCTGTCATTGTCGAATTTTCGGGCGCTGTCGGTCGGCATGGCGCCGACGGCTGTCATTGTCATCGGTATGGCAATCCTTCTGGCATCGGGCGGCTTCGACCTGTCGGTCGGATCCGTCATGGCGCTTTCGTCCACCGTTGTTGCAATGCTGATGCTGTCAGGGATGGACATACCAATGGCAGTCATTTGCGGGCTGCTGCTTGGCGCGGTCGCCGGCCTTGCCAATGGTCTGCTCGTAACCGGATTGGGCATAAACCCGCTCATCGCCACGCTTGGCACAATGTCCATCGCGCGCGGCATTGCACTCGTGCTGACCGAAGGTTTTTCGCTTTCAAGTCTGCCGCCCGAATTTGCCTGGGTCGGCAAGGCGAGTCTTGGCGGTTTCCCGGTGCTTGTCATCCTGACTCTTGCACTCGTCATCATATTCGATCTTGCGGTGCGACACACACGCTTCTTCCGCCAGGTCTATTTCATCGGGGCCAATGAAAAAGCAGCCATGCTGTCCGGCATTCACGTCAACCGTGTCCGCATCATTGCTTATGTGCTCACCGGTGTATTGGCGGCGCTGGCCGGCATATTGCTGGCGTCGCGCCTGATGAGTGGAACGCCCACGGCCGGCAACGGCATAGAACTTCAGGTGCTTGCGGCCGCGGTCATCGGCGGCGCATCCCTTCGTGGCGGAGAAGGCACAATCCTCGGCGCATTCCTCGGCGTCGTCTTCGTCGCCCTCATCAACAACTCCATGACCATGCTTGCCGTGTCGATCTACTGGCAGATGATCGTCATCGGAGCCGTCCTCGTCAGCGCCGTTGCGCTCGACATGCTGATCCGCAGCCGGCGCGACTGAAAATATTTCCATCAACCACCACAAAAGGGAGGTCACATTGACCGAATTACACATAAACAGACGCAATCTTCTTGCCGCGGGAACCGCCGCTGGGCTTGCCAGCGCATTCGGATTGCCGGGGCTCACGGATGAAGCCCGAGCAGAAGCAGCCGGCAAGGAGTACGTGTTCCTGTCCATTGTGACCCAGGTCCCCTTCTGGGTTGACTACCGCAATGCCATGAAGGACCTGGAAGAACTCATGGGCATCAAGGCGACTTTCACCGGTCCGCTTGACTTCGACACTGCCGCACAGGCCCGTCAACTCGATGAGCTGATTGCCCGCCGCCCCGCCGGCATCCTGATCTTCCCGGGCGATCCGGCCACTCTGGCGCCGGGCGTCGAAAGGGCCGTCGAAGCCGGAATTCCCATCACCACATGCATCGGCGACATACCGGGCAGTCCACGGTCCAGTTTCCTGGGCATCAATGGCGTTCAGGCGGGTCGTGTTGGCGGAGAAATGCTGGCGCAGGCCATCGGCGGCAAAGGCAAGGTCATTTTGGGCACCTTCCCCGCTCCATCGACTTTGGAACGCGTCGAAGGCTACAAACAGATATTTGCCGAAAAGTACCCCGAAATCGAAGTGGTCGACGTCGTGAATGACAAGGCGGATCCATCCTATGCACCGACTGCCTATCTTCAGGCCATTCAGGCAAACCCAGAGGTCGTAGGCATTGGGGGTACGGACGGGGATAGTGGCAAGGGTGCCGCAATCGCTGTTCATGAGGCGGGCCGGGCCGGTGATATCAAGATCGTCGCAATGGACCGAAACGATGATATGCTGCCCTATATCGAGGACGGAACGATCACCGGTGCGGTTGCCCAAAAATCTTATCTCGAGATCTTCCTGGCGTTCCACATGATGCACTGGCAGAACACCGACGGCCTGAAAGTTCTTCCCGACTGGCGTGCAGCCGGCATCAATCCGTTGCCTGAACGCGTTGAAACCGGCGTTATGCCGATCACACAGGCGAATGTCTCTCAGTTCAAACACTGATCTGGCTGTCCCGGTGCGCCGCAACGCGCACCGGGCGAAAGCTGTAAATGCCCATGAACGATATCTGGCAGACCATTGAACTGTCCTTAGGCGATCTGAAACTGGTGGTCTTGCCCGGTATCGGCGGCAGGCTTTGGGACGTTGTTTATTCCGGTCGCTCACTGCTATTCCAGAATCCGGATCTTGCCGAACAGATCCCAAAACTGAAACGCCTGACCGATCTGCCGACGAAATCACCGCAGTTCAAGTTCCCGCTCTGGGGCGGAGAGAAAACCTGGATCGCGCCGGACAGCGCATGGGTCAATGGCGCGCCCTTTCCAGTCCTGGATTCAGCCCCCTACAGAATAACCGCCAGAGACGGGCGGCAAGTGACCATGCAAAGTGAGGTCTGCCCGCTGACAGGGCTCGAGATCGAAAGACGCATCACCCTGAACTCTTCAACCAATTGGAACCTGCAACACGAAGTGCGCAACTGCGGGACCGCCGAGCGCCTGACGGGAATTTGGTCGGTGCTGATGCTCAACCACCCGACACGGATTGGTCTAGAAATCGGCCAGAATGCAGACATCAGATCCGTGTTCGGGAACGCTGACGGATTCAGCAAAAAGCGCGCACCCTTTGCGATCTTCAACTGCAACGAGGCAAAAGAGTTCAAAGTGGGTATGAACAATTCCGCCGGCAGAGTGTTCATGGCACTCGCGCACACAGAAAACCCGGCCTGGATCGTGTGTACAACTCCGGCTCCCGCCAAAGGTGATAGATTTGCACATGGTCACGAATTCGAAGTCTTCAACTCCGGTGATTATTTCTATTGCGAAGCCGAATGGCATGCGCCGGCGAAGGATCTGAAGCCCGGTGAAAGCACCGGATTCATGCAGAACTTTAAAATCTGGTCGGGATCAGATGGGCGCCCTGGAGAAGATTTTACACCCGCGGAACAGGAGCTGCTGAGATGCATGTCCTAGTCACCGGCGCAGGCGGGCACCTCGGCCGAAAACTTTTCGATTTTCTGGAAACCCGGCCGGAATTCACGGTCAGCGGACTGGACATCCGCCCGGTCGATCACCCGCAAATTCACATGGCCGACTTTGGCGGCGCCCCCGCCTGGGCAGAGCATTTTGAGGATGTTGACGTCATCGTTCATCTCGCAGGAGACCGGGAGCCCGCAGCCTCATGGGAGTCAAGCATCCGGAACAACATGGACGCCACGCTTGCCCTCTACCATCATGCAGCGGCAAGAGGCGTTTCGCGCGTCGTACTGGCGAGCTCGAACTGGATTCATGGCGATAAAAGGTTCACCGACGATCAACTGAACGGCCAAACGCCGCCCGGGCCGGTTAATGCCTACGGAATGTCAAAACTGTTTTGCGAAAGAACCGGCGAATATTTTGCGAAATGCAGAGGCCTTTCGGTCATTTGCCTGCGCATCGGCTGGACACAATGGACGCACGACAACCAACCGGGTCCCCACATGGCGATGGGTCAATGGGGCCAGGAAATGTGGTTGAGCGACCGGGATTACCTCAAAGGCGTTCTGGCGGCCATCACGGCCCGGGACGTCAACTTCGCCGCCGTGAATCTGATGTCCAACAACCGCGGCATGCGGTGGGACATTTCCGAAACAAAACAGCTGATCGGATTTGAACCGGAAGACGGCGGTTCCCCTTCACTCAATCTGCAGATCCGGATCAAATCCTGGCTTTGCAAGGTGGCAACGTTTTCCCTGCCCCGCGCATTTAGCCGCGTTTTTCCTGACTGGTAGTTCGGTGGACTTGGGAAATGGCAGCGGATAGGCACGCATTCCTCGAAACCGTTCGATTTGCCGGGAACATATATTTACACGCACAGCTTGGATGTTACGGGTTCTGCCGGCCACGGTGGGCGCTAACTCAGGCCAGATTGCTCTGAAACAATGCGTCGATCTTCCTGCGTTCGACACTCAGCGCACCGTCAGTACTGCATCGTTGCCGGGTAAACGGTGAATTTTGCATATTTGTCTTTTGAAAACAAAAAATAGGTGAAACCCTGATCCATCAGACAGTTTCGCCATATCAAAATGTACCGTCAATTGTGATTGCTGGACAACAGTTACGGACAGCGATGAATGAAATGCCGTTGAATAATCAACAATATCAGCGATTTGAGAAAATAGTGATCAACCACCGGATCAGGATACTCGGCACGCAAACAAACCGAACAAGGCGTTTGCCACTCTCATTTTGGCAATCCAGTCCTATTGCCTGTGAAGGATTGAATTTCGAGGTGCGCCAACAGACGTTCGGCCGGAGATGAAGCAGTTTTTTTCTTGAGCATCGATTCCGGTCTTACCTGTTCCTCACACCTTGCCTGCTTCAGGTAGACACATGCGATACATCCCGGTCCGGTGAATAGATGTCCAGAATATTCCAGTGGCCGGTGGTCGGTGTCGGATTGTTGATCATCGGCACATCGAGCACGGTCGGCTTGCCGCCGGCGATCGCCGCCTGCAAGGCCGGCAGCAGCTCATCGGCGGACGATATTCGGATGCCTTCGGCACCGTAGGCGTGGGCTATCTCGGCATAGCCGGGACCATTTGTCGGCGCGTCGGGTGAACCTGGAAACGTGGTGCCGTAGGTAAGACCGTAATGGGCCTTCTGCAGGCCGGCGATCGTCCCGAACGCGTTGTTGTTCATGACCAGCCAGACGATGGCGAGGCCGCGCTCCACTGCGGTTGCCAGCATCGAAGGATTCTGACCGAAGCCGCCGTCGCCGACGAGGCTGATGACAACGCGGTCAGGGGCTGCGAGTTTGGCACCGATCGCACCCGGAGGGCCGAAACCCATGGTGGCAAATCCGCCCGGCGTCAGGATCGAACCCGGCGTCAGGACATCGAATTGTTGTCCGACGCCATTCTTGTTCCATCCGACATCGGTCGTGATGATCGCGTCATCCGGCAGTGCCTTGCGGGTATCGGCAAGAATGCGTTCCGGCATCATCGGAAAGGCCGAAGATGTCGCCATCTCGCGGTTGCCTGATTTGAACTCTTCACGGAAGGCGGCAATCTTCTGTTCCAGCGCCGGCTTCCGAAACCCATCGGGGTAAACTTCCCTTGCCACCCGATTCAGAACCTGCAAGGCCGACTTCAGGTCGGCAACAACACCGATCTCGGTGGGATAGTTGCGGCCGATTTCCGACGGCTCGATGTCGAGGTGAATGACCTTCGTACCGGGAATGTTGAAGGTGTAGCCCGGATACCAGCTCGAGCAGTCCGCTTCCTTGAAACGGGTGCCGACGGCAAACAGCCAGTCGGCTTCGAGACAGCTTTGATTGACGAGATCCGTGCCCCAGAAACCGGTCATGCCGAGGACCAGCGGATGGTCGTCGCGCAGACAGCCCTTGCCCATGAGCGAATGGGCAACCGGTAATCCCATATGTTCTGCGAACGCACGCAATTCCTCGGACGCCCGGGCAAGCAGAACGCCACCGCCGGCGTAGACCACCGGGTGCTCGGCTTCGGCAAGCGCTGTGACGATCTTTCTTGCGGTTTCATCATCGATCGACGGCTTGACCAGTGCCCGCGTGTTGGTGGCGACCCGGTCGAAACTGTCCGACGGGATGCGCGCGGAAAAAATATCCATCGGAACGTTCACCAACACCGGTCCCGGCTGACCGCTTTCGGCGAGCTGGAATGCCTTTTCGAGGATTTCCGCCATCAGATCGGCCCGGTCCACGCGCCAGGCGCGCTTGACAAAGGGACGATAAATCTCCCACTGCGCGGCGTCCGCATGCAGGTTAACCTCCTGATGCGGGTGCTTGCCGTAATAATGGGAAGGGATGTCGCCGGCAATCACCACCATCGGGATACAGTCGAGTGCGGCATTGGCAACGCCCGTGGCGCAGTTCGTAAGGCCTGGCGACAGGTGCGACAGCACGACGGATGCCCTGCCCTGCACGCGTGCATAGGCATCTGCCGCGTGGCTGGCGATCTGCTCGTGACGGACCGTCACGAAGTCGATCGGGCTGTCTGCCATGGCCGCCAGAACGGCAATGTTGGTGTGGCCGCAAAGCCCGAAGACGTGCTCAACACCGCGCTGTTCGAGATAATCGACCAGGTGTTCGGCAACGGTCCTGTCAGCTGTGTCCTTCATTACGCAACCTCCCGCCCGAAGAATTCGCCGAAGAGTTCTTCATCGGAAGGCCGGTCTTCGGGAATCGGCCTGCTGACCCATGTGTAGTTCATGAAATGCTTGAGATTGACGTTTTCGTTGGTGATGTTGCCGCCCCAGATCCCGCAGCCCAGGGAGGATGTCATGGGCATGCCGTTGGTGAAGCTGCCGGCATTGGCTTTCGATTGCGGCTGGCGCACCATCATGCGGCTGACCGGGGCGACACGTGCGAGGGCATCGATGTGATCGTCATTGTGGCTGTAGATGCCGCAGGAGTGTCCCTTGCCGCCGACACTGTAAATGGCCCGCACCGTGTCGAGAGCCTCGTCAAAAGTCTCGAAGTGATAAAGCGCCATCAGTGTCGTCAGCTTTTCCTTGCAGAACTGGTGCTCGGGGCCGATCTGACCCTGGTTGTCGACCATCAGAAACTTGCGATCATCGGGAATAGAGAATCCGGCAACTTCGGCCGTTTGTTGGGGACGACAGGCGATGGTTGGAAAGGTCCGGTTACCCTTTTCGTCCCACATGGCGTTCTTGAGCATCTCTTTTTCTTCAGCACTGCAGAGATAGCCGCCCTCGGCTTGCAGCGCCGCCACCATCTGATCGTACACGGATTTCTGGATGATAATGTTGCCGTCCGCCGAACAGCCCGAACCGAAATCGGACGTCTTCGACATGCGCGAGTTGGCCGCGGCGATCTCGATGTCGGCCGTTTCGTCAATGACGATGGAGGAATTGCCGGCGCCGACACCATAGGCGGGCCGGCCAGACGAATAGGCCGCCTTTACCATCGGCTTGCCACCGGTGGCCAGCGTCAGGTCGCAGATTGCCATGAGATGCTGGGTCAGAGGAATGGACGGTTTGCGGACAGCCTGGAACAGGTCTTCAGGCGCTCCAACGGCGCGGCAGGCCGCGCGCATGACTTCAACCATCTCGAAAGTGGTGGCCGCGGAACGCGGATGCGGCGAAAAGATTACGGCGTCGCGGGCCTTGGCGGCATAGATTCCGGTGACCGGCGGCGTCAGCGCCGGATTGGTCATCGGGATCAGCGAAGCAATGACGCCCGCCGGCTTGGCATATTTGACGATGCCCTTGTTCTCGTTCACCTCGACGATGCCAGTCGATTTCTGGCGCAGCGCGTCCCGGAGCACGCCGTAAATCTTGAATCGCTTTGCTGGCCGGCCCTCCCGGTCACCAATTCCGCTTTCGTCGACACCCATCTGTGCCAGCCTGGTGAAGGTTGCTTCGTTGCCGGCATACCAGCCGATGGCCTGCGCCAGCCGGTCCAGGTTCTCCTGGCTCCAGTCCTCGATTTCCGCCATTGCAGCGCGGGCGCGTGTCAGCATATCGGCGGCAAATTGGCGTTCTTCCTCAGTCAGTTCTCTGGCCATGCTTTTCCTCAATTGAATGTTGTGATCAAGCCGCGATCTGGCTGATCTCGCGTCGTTTCGATCGGACGGATCCGAATGTTTTCTTGGCGTGGTTCAGGCAACGGCGCGCATGCTCCTCGAAACCGAGTTCCGCCAGGCGGCTCTGATTGGGCAGTTCGATGGAATAGTCGACTGGAGGAATGCGCTCGATAATGCCGGTGAAATCGATCCACCCCTCGCCGGGGTAAAGCCGCGCATCGCGCGCCAGCTGGATCATGCCTTCCCGGGTATCGGCAATGCCCGGCAGACAATCTGAAATGTGCAGAAAGTGGAGAAGCTCGGGCGGAACATGCAGCAATTCGCCGATGTCCACGCGGCTGAGATGGAGATAAAGCGTGTCGACAAGAATTCCCGCATTCGGGCGGTCCGCGGCACGTACAATATCCAACGCTTCGTCCAGGGTACGCAACCGCGAAAATGACGGAAACTCCAGATCCACCGTCAAACCGTACGGTGCGGCCAGATCGCAGGTTTCGGCATAGACATCGACCAGAAAGTTGCGGTCGTCCCGGGAATTGGTCCACGCACTCATGATCATGCGTTCAGCGCCAAGGTTCCCGCCCAGTTCCAGTGCCGGCGCGAAGCTGCGCGGATCGCAATCCTCCGTGATGCGCGCCAGCTCGATATCGAGCACCTTCAGGCCGGTCGTTTCGAGCGCTGTCCTGGTTGCCTGCACCTGTGATTTGTCAATCGGCGACTGGCTGAATTCCCCCGGTACATTCATCGGAATGAAACGGGGACTCACTGCGTCATATCCGGCGCGCGCGGCAATGTAGACAAGTTCGGGCGGGGTGCATCCGATCAGGGTCAGGTGTGCCAGCGAATAAAGCGGCTGATCACCATGCTCTGATCGGCTGTTGAGCATTTCTGAATCCCCTGGCAAAAGGCCGGATATTATCCATATCAACTTATAAAATAAAAAATATCAGATATTATTAAAAACATCAACCCGGAATCTTGCGGGCGGCCTCAAACCGGCAACCAGTGCAGACGGAATAAAGTGAATATTTGTGGGACAGATTGGATGGCAGACCGTTAGACGGCAACCCATGCACCGCCGCCATTGTGCGATCGCACCGTCGCTTCGATGAAGCGGACTCCCCTGGCGCCGTCGGCAACACGTGGCATGCCGAGCCAGTCGTCAGGAACAGACAGTCCATCGCGCCTCGCCGCGACAGCCAGAGCGAACTCGGTGTAAAGATTGGCCCAGGCTTCAATGATCCCTTCCGGAAAACCCCTGGCGGTCTGTACCAGGCGTTCCGTTCGCGCCGATACGCCGTGCCCGTGGCCGCGGCTGATGATCCGGTCGGCTTCGCCAAAACGGTTGAATTTGAGGACTTCGGACTTTTCGAGGTCCCATTCCAGCCCGCCTTCGGATCCGAACACCCGCAATCGAAGCCCGCCGCGGTTTCCCGGCGCCAGACGCGTCGCCATCAGCGTTCCCGGCACGTCGCCTTCATACCGCGTCATCATGAACACAGTATCCTCAAGGGGTTTCGGCGCCCCGCAGACATGCATTTCGGCACGAAGATGGGTCATGGCAAGACCCGATACGAAGCTCGCCAAATGAGCCGCATGGGTGCCTATGTCACCGGTACAACTCGTGCGCCCGGACTTTGACGGATCAAGCCGCCATTTGACATGCGGCGCGTCAGCAACTGAATCGGGAATCATCCAGTCCTGCATGAACTCGACATGGATCTGGTTGATCCGTCCGATCTGTCCGTCCGCCACGATCTCACGGGCCTGCCGGATCATCGGGAAGCAGGACATGGTGTAGGATACACCGAAGACGCGACCGGTCTCGCCCGCCAGCAGAACCAGTTCCTTGGCTTCTGACATCTCATTGGTCAGCGGTTTGTCGCACAGCACATCGATGCCGGCGTTCAGAAATGCCTTGGCCGCGGCGTGGTGAAGATGGTTTGGGGTTGTGATCATGACCGCGTCAACGCCATCCGGCCGCGCGGCTTCGGCTATGGCCATTTCCTCAAACGACGCGTAGCACCTGTCTTGCGGAAGATACCGTTCGGCACCCCTCGCCTTCGCCTGCCCCGGATCTGACGACAGTGCGCCTGCAACCACATCCCACCGGTCGGTCAGGCGTGCAGCGGTTGCCTGCATGCCGGAAATGCGACCGCCACCGACGATCCCGAGCCGCAGACGCCGAGAAATGCGTGGAAACGGTCCGTCAAAAAAAAGCATTTCGGGAAGCAGTGTGCCGGTCATTTTCAAACTCCCTGCGGTGGCATCGCACCATCCGGCAACATCTCCACTGCCATGAAGATGCTTGGCGTTATGGTCTCGAACTGGTGCCACGGATAATTGCCGTTCGCGTCATACATCGGGCGGTGGGTCGCACCCGGCGCCATCGGCTCCTCCAGATAGAGTGTGTCAACGTCGCGTTCACGGCATTGCTGCATCTTGCCGAAACCGACAATTTGAGTATGCACCTCGCGGAAGCCGGGTACCGGGCAAAATGCGTGGTCGCGGTGCAGTCCGACGTTCAACGGTACCGATCCCGAATGGTAGAAGGTGAAACCGTACTTGCCGATCCACACCTTTGGCGACATGTAGTGGCTGACGCCGCGCAACCGTTCCTCGCCGCGCACCTTAAAAGCTGACGGCCAGGTTTCCCTGACCCGTTGAAACAGCGCGTCCTCGTCCTCGTAATCGGCAATCCGCTCTATCACAACCGCATGATCGACCGGCTCGATAACCGTATCGACAATGATAGCAGACTGCAGATGCGCCAGTGTCTGCTTTTGCACGGCGATCGGGGATTCCGACAGATTGAGGACGATGGTTTTGCCGGTTATCGGATGGCTTTTTACGTTTTCGATCACCCTGACGGAAAAAAACGGTTCGGCGATATCAAGGCTCTGGACGGGCATGATTCTCAGCTTTTGTCGTGGGAAAAATCTGCGGCAGCGGCTCAGGCACTGCACAGCGGCTTGATATTTGTGCAAACCGGCCGGCTCCATGGCTGTCGAGAATGCCGGTCATGACTTCAAGCACGTGATACGCCAGTTCACCGGAAGCACGCGGCGGACGGTTCTCGTGTATGGCATAGGCCATGTCGACAAGGCCGATGCCACGGTTGTCTTCATTCAGCCCGTGGCCGTTTTCGGCGACCTGCCAGCTCTCCCGCCCGGTGGCCCGCGGTTTGTGGGACCAGCGAGAGGTCTCGCGGGTGCGGTACAACACTTCACCTTCAAAAACATTCGCGCCATGCACTGGATCAGGATCCGGAATGCATATCGTGCCGTTTTCTCCATAAATCTCCAGGCGGGGCATTTCGCTGTCCCAGATGTCGAAGCTCATAGTGATCGATCCGATGGCGCCGGAGGCGAATTCCAGCATGCCCTGCACATGCGTGTCGACGTCGACCTGCATCCATTCGCCGTTTCGTGGCCCGTTTTCGATCATGCGCTTGTCGAATGCGCGGTTCGACATACCGGCCACCCGGGTGATCGGGCCAAGGAAAAAAACCATGGCGGTCAGATAATACGGTCCCAGGTCAAACATCGGGCCGCCGCCGTTGCGATAGTAAAAATCCGGATTCGGGTGATGGCGTTCGGTGCCGTGCGACCCGACGAATGCTGCTACGCCAGTGGGTCTGCCGATTGCTCCGGTGTCGAGGAGCTTGCGCACTGTCTGCCAACGGCCGCCAAGAAACGTGTCGGGCGCATTGCCGACCATGAGACCCTTTTCAGCCGCCTTTTGCAGCACCAACCGCCCGTCACTCATATCGGATACAAACGGCTTTTCTGAATAAACATGCTTGCCTGATTCAAGCGACTTAAGGCTGATCTCGGCATGCGCGGTGGGAATTGTCAGGTTCAGGACGCAATCGATATCCGGATCTGCGAAAATGTCCTGCGGTGTGCAGGCCTTCGGAATGTTGTACTGCACCGCCTTCAATCGGCTTTCTTCCATGTCCAGGCTGGCGCAGGCGGTGATCCTGACGGCGTCGTACCTGGCAAGGGTGGTGAAATAGATGTCGCTGATACGGCCGCAGCCGATAACGCCTATTCTCAGCGGCTGCATATTATGCTCCACAAGCTGCAGAAGATCCCCTCAATCGACCCGATCGGCCTGATAAAACGGCAGGAATGATGGCGGCATCGGTCCCTTGTTCCGCCCACCCTGTTGCATCTGCTCCCATCCGTGAGCGAGGATTCCAACCGAGCGCGACAGACAGAAGAGACCGCGCGACAGGGGCGCCGGAAAACCCAGTTCACAAAAGATCACCGCCGTGGCCCCGTCGATATTCATGGCGATCGGCGTGCCCCTTTGGCGGCCAATTTCCGCTTGTACCGCTTCTCCGATGTCAGCAAATCGTCCCGATACCGTACCGGCATCCGCGGCTTGGCGCACCAATGCCATCAAGCGCGGTGCCCGCGGATCGACCGGCTTGTGAAACCGGTGTCCGAAGCCGGAAACGATCTTGCCGTGAACCTCGCGCCAGGCAGCAAGCGCATCCGCAACCGCTTCGTTCAGTTGCTGGCCCTGGCCGATGCGGCCGTCTATATCGAAATAAAGCTCAGCGCATTGCTCCCCTGCACCGCCGTGCACATCGCCGAGCATGTTGACGCCGGTCGCCATGACATTGTTCAAACCCACGCCACAGGTGGCTGCCATTCGGGCGGCCGCAATGGACGGGGCCTGCGGCCCATGGTCGACACCCGCAACCAGCGCGCATTCCAGCAGGTCGGCCTGTTCCCTGCTCGGCAGATCACCACACACCATCAACCAGATCATCTGGGTAAAACCGACGTTTCCGATCAGCTCTTCGATCGGTGAACCGCGAAACGCTATGCGGCCGGGTTTCATGTCGATGATGGAAGTCCGCCACCAGTTGCGAATGGCAGCCGTGTCGTCGCCGTCGGTCATGTCTTTAGCCTGTATTGTTGATGGTGCATCTGCGCTGCCAGCCGTATCGGTGCGTTGCGCGCGCCGTAGCCCTGGTAACCCTTGCGTCGCTCGACGATCTCGAAGAAGAATCCTTCGAAAATCGGCGCGCTGTAGATCTGGAGATATTCAGCAGATCCGTCGCGATCATATAAAATATTGCCTGCTTCCAAGCGCGATACGAACGCGTCATCGAGACCGAAGGTCGCCTGCAGGTCGACATAGTAGTTGGGTGAGATCGCCAGCCGTTCAAAACCGGTTGCCGCAAGTTGATCCGATGTCTCGAAGATGTTGTCGGTCAGGAACGCGATGTGCTGGACTCCGGCTCCGAAGCGATCTGCCAGGAAAGCGCCCGCAAAGGTCCGTCGCTCGCCAGCCCCGTTGAGATTGAGCCGCACCTCGCCTTCGGGACTGGCGATCGCCTGGCTCAGCACGATACCGGACGGATCAGCAACATCGACCACCGAGCTTTTCCGCATCTCGAAGGTCGATGTGTAATAGGTCAGCCAGCTTTGCATCTCCTGGTACCGCATCGTCTGGGCAACATGGTCGATGCGCCTGAGGCCCGCCGGCTGAACGGCTTCGGCCTTCGGCACCACGTCGAATTCGATGTCCCACACACGGTGCAGGTCCGACTTCTCATCGATGAAATGGACAACACTTCCCCCGACGCCCTTGATCGCCGGTATATCGAGTTCGCCGGTGCCGACCGGCTGCGAAAACTGCGGCGTGCCGAGCGCGGTCGCGCGGGCGACCGTCTGGCCGGCGTCCTTCACCCTTAGACCCATGTCGCACACCGATGGACCGTGGTTCGCGAATGCTTCGGCGGCGAATCCCTCGGTTTCCGTGTTGACCACCAGGTTGATGGCGCCCTGACGCCAAAGCTCCACCGATTTAGCGATATGCTTCCGCTCCATTCTGAAATGCATCGCGCCGAGCATGTCTTTCAGCCTAGCTCCGGATTCCGCGTCGGCGGCAAACTCTATGAATTCAAATCCCGTGGGGTAGACACGCGGCGGAAGGTCCGGCACCGGGGCCGGTAGGGCGGGCTCCTGAGCGGACACCTCATCAAGCACGGTCACCAGAGCCCGGTAGCCGTCACGGGCGAATGTGCCTCCGCCTATCTGCGCACTGTCGTGAATGCGTGCCAGGGACCAGGGTCCCTTGTACCCGGCTTTGGCAAGGACGCGGACAAACCCGCCGAGGTTCAGCCCTCCTTGACCCGGCAGCATTCCAAACAAGCGTTTCAGTTTACGGATATCAAAATCAAGCGCTGGCGCATCCGACAGCTGCACGTGGAAAATCCGCGCGCCCGGAATATCCCTCAGCCTGGCGGGCATTGAACCGTCCGCGAGCGAAAAGAAGCTGTTGACGGCAATTCCAAGATGCGGGCTGTCCACCTGTTCGACAAGATTCAGCACCTGCATCTCCGTCTGGATGTGCCTTGCCCACGGCAGCGCGATCACAGCCGCCCGGATCTGCCGCTTGCCGACGCGATCCGCCAGCTCCGCAAGGTCTGTAAGGATGGGTCCCCGTTCGCCGCTGGCATCGGGATGGGTCGACGTGCCGACGAGGAGCGTGGTTGCGCCCACTTCCTGCATCAAATCGAGTTTTCGTTCCAGCCGGTCGAAGGCCCGATCGCGCGAGGTGCCGGCCAATCCCTCAAAATCGTGGAACGGCTGAAACAGGTCGATCGTCAGGTTGAACTCTCTTGCCAGTTTGCCCACATCTGCCGGGCAGTGCGCGCACCCGGTCAGGTCCGGTTCGTAGAGTTCGATGCCGTGAAAGCCTGCCCCGGCGATTGTCTCAAGCTTGGTCGGCAGGTCGCCGGGAACAGAGGTGGTCGCGATTGTCAGCCGCATCAACCCTGATATCCGAATACTCGCGGCAGCCAGAGAACCACATCCGGCACGAGGATCAGGAACAGCAGAGCCGCGATCAGAACGCCGAGAAATGCCCACACCTCGCCGATGATTTCCTTCAGCGGAATGCCCGTCACGGCATTGATCACAAAAAGCAGGATGCCGTAGGGAGGCGTGATGAGCCCGATCATCGAGTTGACGACCACCAGTACGCCGAAATGCACCAGATCGATCCCCAATTCCTTGCAGGCGGGAATGAACAGCGGAACGATCACCAGGATGATCGTTGTTGCGTCCAGCACACAGCCCAGGACCAGGACCAGCAGGTTGACGCCCAGCAGGAAGACCAGCGGATGTACATCAATGCCCACCAGGGCATCTGACATCATGCCCGGGATGTTCTCTGACACGACGATGAAATTCAGGATCAGCGCCCCGCCGATGACCACGCCGACCGCCGCCGAAGAACGGGCGCTTTCCACGAGGATCTTGTAGAGAGACTTGACCGACAAGGCACGGTAGAACACCGCAGCCAGCAAGAGCGCATAAAATGCGGCCACGGCAGCGGCCTCGGTTGGGGTCGTCACGCCACCGTAAATTCCGTAGAGCAGAATAACCGGCATCAGCAGTGCCGGAAAGGCATTGGCGGTGATCCTGGGCAGTTCAACAAGCGGCACCGGATCTTCCATCGCGAAGCCGCGCTTGGTCGAGATGTATGTGTTCATACCCATCAGCACACCTCCCATGACCAGTCCGGGCAAGATGCCGGCAAGGAAAAGGGCGCCGATTGAACTGTTCGATACCAGCGCATATAGCACCATCGGGATCGACGGCGGAATGATCGGACCGATTGTGGCGGTGGCTGCTGTAATCGCAGCCGCATAGCCGCGGCTATAGCGGTTGTCTTTGGTCATCATCTCGATGATGATCTTGCCGATACCCGCGGCATCAGCCACGGCCGAACCCGACATTCCGGAAAAGATAAGCGAGGCAACGACGTTGACGTGACCGAGTCCGCCCCTGAAGCGGCCGACTGCGGCGACGCAGAAATTCAGCAGCCGGTCCGAGATCGTTCCGGCATTCATGATGTTGGCGGCGACGATGAACAGCGGCACGGCGAGCAGAACGAAGCTCTTGTAAAGACCCTGCAGGATTTTTTCGCCCGCAAGAGCCACATCCAGTCCGGCAAGACCCAGATAGACCACCGAGGCTAGGATAATCGAGTATCCGATAGGCGTGCCGATGCCGGCCAGCGCAAACAGGGTGAAGAGGCAGGCAGCCAGTTCAATGCTCATACCACATCCTCCCCGTGGCGCAGAGCCGGCGGTTCGGATTCATGCCCCGGGATTTCGTGGTCTTCGTCGGGCGGGCCATTGCGGAAAACGTCGATGAACCGCCAGGCATAGCGAACAATCAGTGCGACCATGAAGATCGCGTAAATCGAGAAGATCGTCCGCATGGGGATCTTGACGCCGGTGAACGGGTTCACGATCGTCGTGGTCTTTCGAATCTTCATCCAGTCGATGTAATCCCAGGTGGGCAACAGCGCCCAACCCATGCCGATCACGATCGCCGCCGCGGAAATCAACGCGAGCATTTGTCGAATGCGACGCGGTGCGGCAAGATAGAATATGTCGAATGTCACGTGATCTCTTTCGCGAACCATGAATGCGCAACCGAAAAAGACGATCCAGACCCAGAGGGTCAGGCACAGCTCCAGCGTCCATCCGAAAGGCGTCAAGAGGACGTAACGCGAGAAAATCTGCAAGAGAAATGTGATGAACATCGCCGCCAACATGGCGGCGGCGATGAACTCTACGCCACGTGTAAACCATTTGATTGGTCCAGTCATCTGGCCCTCCCGTGGCTGGTTTTCTAGAGCTTATTTGCCGAGCGCGTTAATCTTTTCCAACGCGCCATCAGGCCAGGACTGGGCAAACTCGCTTTCGAGGTACATCGACTGCACCTGATCGCGAAACGCGGCCAGATCGGGCTCATAAATCGCCAATCCCTGCTTTTCGAGGAAAGCGACAAGGTCGGCCTCCTTTTGGAGCTGCTTCTGTCGACCGGATTCTGCCGCCGCATCTGCGGCTTTCTGCACGGTGGCCTGCTGCTCAGGCGTCAAGCTGTCCCATACCGCTTTTGAAAAAGCGATATAGTTGAGATCGACGAGATGCGAGGTCAGTACGATCTGATTGGTCACCTCGTAGAATTTTGCGTCCACGACGGTTGGAAGCGGATTATCCTGACCGTCAACGGCTCCGGTGGAAAGTGCGGTATAGACCTCGGCAAATGCCATCGGGGTGGGTGACGCTCCAAGTGCCTTGCCGAGGAACTGCCAGGAGTCGGTACCGGGCATGCGCAGGTTCACACCGGCAAGATCGGCCGGCGTTTTAACGTCCAATTCGTCCTTGGACTGCCGCAGGTTCACCTGCCGGCGGCCAAGATACATGACCGAAAGAAGCTTCACGCCCAGTTCGTCTTCCACCTTCTGCTTGAAGGGATCCATCAAGGGATCGTTGAAGACCGCAACCTGGTGTGCAGCATCCTGATGAACATAGCCGGCGGTAAAGATTGAGAACTCGGGGAAGAACTGTGCCAGTTCCTGCGCCGATGCGATCGACATCTCAAGATTACCGCGGCTAATGGCTTCCAGCTCGGTCCCTTGCGCAAACAGGGTGCCATTATAGCCTGGCTCGTAGTCGGCAAAATCGGCGACCATCGGACCGAAAACCTCGGCCATGGCGACCGAGCGTGCGTCGGTTTCAGAGCCGGACGTGGCCAGGCGCAGCTTGATCTTGTCTGCCGCAAGTGTTGGCATTGCCATCGTCGCTGCAATGCCGGTTGCAGTTATCGCCGATAAGATTGCGCGGCGTGTGACGTTTAAGAACATTCCTTTTCCTCCCATGGATCGGACGTCGTATTGAGGTCTTTTCAACTATTGACAGATTTTATCTAATTTGCAAGATATTTTAGAAAATATCTGATATTTTTAAACTCCGCCTGATTAAATCAATATAGCCTTTCGATCAGACTCGACTTGCGAATCCGTATTTTTCATCGGGTTGATTTCAATGGGATTTCCCGTTTCGGCGGCGCGCTGGACTGCCTCAACAATCTGCAGCGACCGCAATCCGTCCAGGCCCGAAACAAGTGGGGCTTCCTGTCCCAAAATCACATTCGAAAAATGTGCCGCCTGTACCGACAGCGGATCGCCCGTCCCGGCAACAAGGGTTTTGGCTGAGATGGGCGACCACCAGTCCGGCTCGTTTTCATGGCTCCAGACCCGCAAGTCCGGGATAGAGAGCGAACCGCGCGATCCGCCAACCAGGTAGCAGCTCTCATTGGTGGCCGGATAGGCAGGATTTTCCCGCGCCGTCAGTTCCCAGCTCCATGGCGCAACAATTGTGTCGGCAACCGAAATTGTCGCGACAACACCTGATTTGAACGTCAGCAAGGCTGCCGCAAGATCTTCATTTTCAAACCCGCGCGCCGACGGAACGGATTGTGCCTGAACGCGCGCAACTTCTCCACAGAAATGACGAAGCAGGTCGGCGTCATGCACCAGATTGACCGAAACGGGTCCGGCGCCCTTGCGCATGCGCCAGGGCGCTGCCTCAAAATAGTGGTCGGGTTTGTAGAACCAGCATGTGGCCTGTATCGCCCTCAGTTCACCGATGGCGCCGGCTGCGATGGCGGACTTTGCCGCGCGAACCATGCCGTTGTGCCGTCGGTGATGGCCGACGAGCAACGGGACCTGCGCGGCTTCTGCCGCATCGACCAGCACCCTGGCTTCTTGCGCGGTGACCGCAATTGGCTTTTCGACCAGCAAAGGGCACTTCATTTCGATGCAGGTGAGCCCCTGCTCCACATGCAGAGGCGTTGGCGTCGCAAGAATAACCCCGTCCACTTCAGTCCTGTCGAACATCTCATCCAGCGTGGCGAAACACGGAGCGCCCATGGCAGTCGCCGATGCGCGCGCTTCGTCATCCGGCTCAACGATCGCTGCCAACCGAAGGTCCGGCAGGCGCCGGATTGATTCAGCATGGCGTTTGCCAACCAGACCAAAGCCAACAACAGCGATGCGTGTGACGTCAGGCATGGAACATGCTCTCCCCGTTCTCGTTCGTGTTCGTCAGGTGGCACAACGTATATTTTTTATCTGAGTTTATCAATATCATCTGATATTTTTATGATATGCAGATTTATATTTCTTTTTTGGAGAAGGCCGTATATGTTTGAATTTCATGACAATGGCGGAAAAATCAGACGGCAGAAACCATGGACAAGACAGGCAACACGGTCGGCTCTTCGACCTATCAGCGCATCAAGCGGGACATCATTTTCGGCAATCTCGCACCCGCATCGAAGCTGAAACTCGATGCATTGCGCGAACGCTATTCGGCCAGCATGTCAACGCTGCGGGAGACGCTCAGCCGCCTTTCGAGTGAAGGATTTGTTTCTTCAGAAGAACAGCGCGGTTTTTTTGTCACGGCCGTATCTCAGAAAGATCTGATCGAGATTTCCAACCTGCGGATCCTCCTGGAATGTCACGCGGCAAGGCTTTCAATCCAGAACGGCGACACTGACTGGGAGGGCAACCTAGTGGCTGCGCATCACAAACTGCATTTGATGGAACAGCGCATGCTTGCAGGCGACACCTCTTTAAAAGAAGACTGGAAGCGCTATGACTGGGAGTTTCATCTCGCCATGATCGAGGCCTGCGGGTCCGGCAATCTTCTATCGCTGCATTCAATCCTTTACGACAAGTACCTCAGATACCAGATGCTGGTGCTGACCTATCGCGGTCAGGAAGCTGTAGACGAACATCGGGAAATGTTCGAAGCCGCGCTCGCCCGCCAGGCCGACAAGGCTGCAGAAATCCTTCAAATACATATCGAAAAAGGCCTGGAGCACACACTGGCGGCCATGTGATCGCCCGGGCGATGGCCCCACTCACTGACACGCCTGGCGTCATTTAAGCCCCACTTCCCGGCACTCCCACAGACAATATGTGGACAATCGGCATTGTTACACAAACACCTGGTGTGTGGCTGGCTCTGGACAACAGAGCGTTAGGGCAACGCAGATACGTCACACCGTTTTGCTCTAACAAAAGTACCGTCAACAGAATTTGACGGGCAGCTGTCGTGGTGTTGGCAATGCAGGGGAGTTTCGCAGCACTGCCCTTCGAGCGCAGATTTCAGGGCGGATAGGTCCTTGATTTGTTGACGGATTTATCTTCGACAACTCGCGCATACCGTCGGAAAAACCGCCAACTTCTTAAGCTGTCGAATTTGAGGGTTTTTTTCTCAGAATCGTAATTTCAATTTTGTGGATAATTGGCCGACCCTCCAAGGAATACAACCAGGCGCGGCGTGTGCGGAGCGTTCGGCTCACAAAATGCGCACTGAGGCAGACTTCCATACCGACAATCCAACGCGGTAGTCCCTCGAAAGCCGCCTTCAATGCAAACCGCTTGATCTTCTTGCGCAAGGCAAACCAGCCCCTTCATCGAAGCTGACCAGATGGAATGTGTCTTTGCCAATGTCGATGCCGACCGACATCAACGTATTTATGGTGCTCTTCGCCCGGCGTTTTCCAACCTGTGTGATTTTGAAACCGCGAAATCTGAAAGCGCGGGACATGACCCGTTGGATAAACAGGCAGCAGCATTTCTCGCGTGGATGCCGTGGCTCCAGCCAATTGTCGTCCAGCCGGTTCACACCAAGCGAAGGGAAACCACATGGCGCAGACAGTTCAGGTTAAGCAGACAAAATCAACAGCCGGTAATAAACACCCGGTAGTCCCGGCCACTGAGACATTTGAAGGTACCTGGCCGTTCCGTGCCCGCTAAACAGATGTGGCCGGCTTCAAGATGCACTACATCGATGAGGGCATCGGGCCGGACACACTGTTGCTTCTTCATGGTGAACCGACCTGGGGTTACCTGTTCCGTCAGCAGATCTCCCATTGGTCAAGAAACACACGCGTTATCGCACCGGACCATATGGGGTTTGGCCAGAGCGCGACGCCGCAAGACAGAACCTATTGGCTGCAGGATCACATCGACAATATGGAAACATTTGTTCTGGACCTGGACCTGCGCGATGTCACGCTCATCATGCATGACTTTGGCGGTCCCGTCGGCATGGGCCTGGCAGCCCGACAACCGGACCGGATCAGGCGGATCACCTCGGCGAACGGGCCGACTCCACTCGGCCAGTCCGACCTTATTGACCGGATATCAGCAAATGCCGGCGTCTCACCCTGGTTCCGATGGATTGTGAAGGCTGAAGAAAATGGCAGTCTCGAAGAGGTGCTGGGTCACCTCGACTACAACATTCTCTCCACGATGAAGCTGAATGGTTTCGTGCGCAACGATATCGTGACCGACACTTGGATCCGGGCCTACAGCCTACCGTTTCCCACTGCGGTTGAGGCAGCAGGTGCAATCAGCTGGGCAAAGGGCTTTGCCATCGGGGCCCATGAATTTGAGGTGCCGGCTCCCGCCGCAAAGGCAGCCATTTTGGAAAAACCGGCCCTGGCCATATGGGGCGCGCAAGACCATACGCTGCATCCGGAACATTTCCTGCCCCTGTTCAGTCAGCTCTTTCCGACAGCTCCAATCAAGATCATTCCGGAGGCCGGACATTACAGCACGGAAGACGCACCTGATGAGGTGACGCGGCTGGTTGACGATTTCCTGATGACAACATCATGATGGAGCCGGACCAGGAACCATTTCAGGATATCCTGCCGCATGCCGGCATCAAACTGCTGCAAATTGGCCGCCGCCTTTCAAGTTGCCGGATCGCGAAGCTGCGCCGGGGTCAGTCCAAGCTGGCGGCGAAGCGTTGTTGTCATGTGACTTTGCGAGGAAAAGCCCGATGTGTACGCAATCTCGGCGATCGGGAGGTCCGTGCTCACCAAAAGCCGCCGGGCCTGGTTGATACGGCGATTGAGGACAAACTTGTGAGGAGGCTCGCCGACTTTTGCCTTGAACGACCTTGCAAACCGATGGGTAACGACACCGCACAGACGGGCAAGGTTCTCGATCGCAAGGTCTGAATCGAGATTGGCATCAATAAAGGTGAGAACGGATTCCAGCAGCGCATCATCGAGTATCTGGCCCCGCCCCGAACGTGCGTGCGTTTGCGGAAGCCGCATCATGTCGACCAGCAGAACCATACAAAGCGCCCGCAAATAGTCCTTCGATATATCCCCGCGCAACATGTGACGCCGTATTCTTTGCGCCAGCTCGGTGGTCAGCACCTTCGGCCCATCAATGATGACGCGTGGTTCCAGAATGTCGGGTGAAACCTGAAGAGCAGCTGCAACATCCTGCCGGATGGAATCAAAATCAAACACAAAAACCAGAACTTCGGGTGCCGAAGTGGATTCTCCGCGTATCGGGAAACCGGGCGGTGCGACGATAAACTCATAGGCGCGCCGTTCATAGCGCCGGAGCCGGTCGCCGGCCAGGGAACTGTGGCCCTCGTCGGAATCAAAGCTGATGCTGGCAAAACACTTGGACAGGCGAACATTGATGCGGCGAGAACCGGCTTCCACCAGTTCCACGAAAAAATTGCCCAGATCGACCCGCTTGCCCCAACACGGCAATTCGCCACGCGGCGGAGCCATGATGTTCATCGTCTGATTCATACTGTTGGACATGAATTACAAGCACCTCAACCTGTAAATATTAATGTCAAACCACATCAAAAATGCAAACTGGGTAACAAGCCGTTCCGCTGAAGTCGCGCTCGACCAGACAAGGTAAAACGACGGACCCGCGCTCCGTTTCATGTGGCGGATTGACCGTCCCACCTATCCAAGTTGCCATGCTCACCTAACCCAAAGACGCCACACCAAATCACCCTTTTGATTTGGTCGGCGCCTGTGTTTGTTGTATTTTTGAAAAGATTTACTTCCGTAGGCGCACAAATCTTGTGAAATACCGGTTTCGTAATGATCGAAGACCATTCAGAGGCAAATTACGTACCGTTGACGCCACTCAGTTTTCTTATGCGAGGTGCAAATTTCTTCTCCCGGCACCCCGCAATTATTTACGGTAGCAAAAAGACAACCTATGAAGACCTGTATTTACGGGTAAGACATCTTTCTTCCGCCCTTGGCAGTGCCGGCCTCAAACCCGATCAGGCCGTCGCCGTTCTGGCACCCAATATTCCGGCGATGATCGAGTGTCATTTTGCGGTGCCTCTTGCAGGTGCGGTTTTGTTCACACAGAATCCACTGCTGGAACCCGGAGTGATTGCCCGGCAATGGGCTCACACCAAGACAGCCCTTGTGATCTGCGACCAGGAATACCTGCCGCTTGCAAACGCGGCGATCGAACAAGCCGAGTGCACGGTTCAGCTTGTCGTCATTTCAGATCAACAAGCCGGCCACGCCAAATTGAAAGGCATGCAGGACTACGAAGACTTTATCGGCGGCGCGCCGGACGCCGGTCCTATGCATCGCATCGACAACGAGCGGCGACCGCTGTGCATATTATGCACGTCGGGAACCACGAGCAGTCCAAAAGGCGTCGTCTATTCCCACCGCGGTGCCTATCTGTCCGCTCTGTCAAATGCCATTAGCTTCGGTGTGACGCACAATTCGGTTCACCTTTGGACCTGGCCGATGTACCACAGCAACGGACTGTCATTTGTCTGGACCGTGACAGCCGTTGGAGCAACGCATATCTGTCTGCGGTCAGTCTCAGCAGCAGATCTCCGGGAGGAAATTCTCCGCCACCGGGTCAGTCATCTCTGCCTGCCGCCCAGCCTGCTCCATCTGCTTGCCGGGGAATTCACATCAAGCGGCCAGCGATATCTCAACCGCATTCAATGCATCACGGGCGGCGCGCCGCCGCCGTCCAGTCTTGTACAAAGGCTTGAAAAGCAGGGGATCACAGTTGTCCATCAATATGGCAGTTCCGAGTGCCACGGCCCGGCCACCGTAAGCATGCACAGGCCTGAGATTGACAGGCTGTTCGGCGTCGAAAAACGGGAGGTGATGGGCCGCCAGGGCACGCCGACCCCGGCGGTTGACGATCTGATGGTCGCAGAACATGCATCCCTTAGGCCCGTTCCAAAGGATGGAAAAACCCTGGGCGAAGTGCTCATTCGCGGAAACACGGTGATGCTCGAATATATTGGCGATGAAAACGCATCCAAAAATGTTCTGGACGACGGCTGGTTTCATACTGGAGACATTGCGCTTTGGCACAAGGACGGGTCCATTGAGATCAAAGACCGGGCAGTCGATGCCATCGTGTCAAACGGTGTGTTCGTTTCATCCGTCGAGATCGAGGACATATTATACGGTCATCCTGACATTCTCGAGGTTGCCGTGATTGCACAGCCAAGCGCATCGGCTGGCCAGTCTCCCTGTGCCTTTGTCACAACAACGCATGGGCGCGCTATATCGCAGGATGAACTGATGTCGTTCTGCAGGTCCCAACTGCCCGCGGACGCCGTTCCGACAAGATTTGTCTTTCAGGACCTTCCCAAAACGGCGACCGGCAAAATTCGAAAGGTCGAATTGCGCAACGCGGTTTCGAAGAAGGGAACCGGACAATAACAACGCCGCCCGGCTTGTCTCATTTCCGATTAATTCGCGCCGAGCTTCCGGCACCTGCCCATAGGCAATCGGCCTGTCAGACAAATGTCCGATTCTGAAATGCCGTAAACTGAAAGAGTAAATCTCCCCCTGATGCCATCTTTCGTGTCGCAGGTCCGATGCGGGAGGTATGGACATGGACAGGATTGAATCTGGCACATTTTTCTCCGCTGAAGGGCTGGCGGCACTGCACTTTCATTCGTTGTCGTCACGAAACGAGCGGATGGTATCCGGATCGGCACACCCAGCCTCACCGGACAAAACCGGTTTGGTTCAACGGCGACAGTGGACCCTTGCCCTCAGGCGGCTTTCGCGCCTTGAACATCTGATCGAACTGGATGCGCCTGAAGTCATTCTTCGCAACGAATGGCGACTGGTATGCGCCGCATTTTCCGCATTGGAAAAGCCGAACAATGAAACGGCGAATGGAATGTGTTCCGTCGCTTGAGCCGATCATGACGGCTTTGAATGACACATGTCCCGGACAGCCGCTTCAAGCACAACCTTCGGCCGATTCCGACAACAACCCTTTTCACCCCCAAGACTGACTCAAAGGAGAAAAAGATGATGAAAGCACCCATAGCAGCGTTGATGGCCGGAGCACTGGTCCTCTCGGTCGGCGCCATCGCCCAATCGCAATCCAACGTACAGCCCGCGGTGTTCACTGAGAACAACGAAGCCACTTTGCCCGAAGGCTATCGGCAGTGGGTATTTGTCGGTGCACCGCTGACACCGAACGCACTTAACGGTGGACAGGCTCCATTTCCGGAATTTCACAACGTCTATGTCGAGCCATCGGCATTCGCCCATTTTGCGCAAACCGGCGAATGGGCGGAAGGCACGCAAATCGTCAAGGAACTGGTGAGTGTGCGTGAGAACGACAATGATGAAGTCGGTGCGACAACAGAAGTCTCCGGTCGCGGATATCAACAGGGTGAATTCGGTGGCCTGGAACTCACCGTAAAAGACTCTGCCCGCTTTCCCGATATGCCTGGTGGCTGGGCCTATTTTTCATTCGGCCATCACGCACCGCCTTACGCGAAGACCTCCAGCGCGTTTCCTGCTGATGCTTGCAACGCCTGCCATGAAGCCAGCGCGGACACGGACTTCGTGTTCACCCAGTTTTACCCGGTCCTGCGGGACGCAGCGCCGGCGCGTTGACGCGGCACCATTTCAATCGATGAGGGATCAAGAACCATGACTACATCAGAAATAACGTCCGGCGATGCGGCGCGCTCATACGGCGCGTTGTCCGCAAATCTGTGCACGGGCGGCAAATACATAACGCTTTACGCTATTGCACTGATCTTCGTGTGGATCGGCGCCATGAAGTTCACGGCCTATGAGGCAGCCGCAATAGAAGGCCTGGTCGCTTCAAGTCCATTTGTCTCATGGCTCTACCCAATCCTTGGTCAACGTGGCGCCGCAGCGCTTATCGGTGTCATCGAAATCAGCGGAGCCATATTGCTATTTGCCAGGCCATGGTCGCCACGTGCCGGAATTGCCGGTGCGGCGATTGTCCTCGCAACGACGGCAACAACGGTATCGTTTCTCTTTTCTGCACCCGGTTGGGAGCCGAGCCTCGGCGGCTTTCCGGCATTGTCCGTTGTCCCTGGCCAGTTCCTCCTCAAGGACATTGCGATCTTTGGAGCTGCGCTCTGGATCGCCGGCGACGCCTACAGGGACATCACCTGAGCGAACCGACCGGTTGATAAACCCAAACCGGTCTCAGCCGGTGCAAGCCGACAGGCAAAACCCAACCGTTCAATCGAAACACATGGAGACAATCAGATGACAAAACATTCTTGCAACTGCTCACACCAGGAGATCGATCCCTCGCGTCGCCGGATCCTGACGACCGGGGCCGCGGCGCTGACCGCCGCGGGTGTAATCGCCGCGACTCCGGGAAGCGCCATCGCCGGCACGGAGCTTTATGCAGACCCGGAAAATCCTGCGCTTCCCGTGCGGCCGTTCGACATCGATTTGTCCAACACCGCTTTGGTCGTCACCGATCCCCAGAACGACTTCCTCTCGCCCGACGGTGCCACCTGGGGAGTCGTCGGAGAAAGCGTTACCGAGCAGAATACGGTGAACAACATCGAGAAGCTGTTTATTGCCGCCAAGTCGGTCGGCATGCCGGTCTTTGTGTCCCCCCACTACTACTACCCGCAGGATCACAAGTGGAAGTTCGAGGGCGTGCTCGAGAAAGTCATGCACGATATCTCGATGTTCGACCGTCCCGGTGCACTGGACACGACCGGGTTCGAGGGATCGGGTGCTGACTGGCTGCCGCAGTACAAGAAATACATCAACGATGGTGAGACCATTATCACCTCGCCCCACAAGGTCTACGGACCGGAGCAGAATGACCTCAATCTGCAACTGCGCAAGCGTGGCGTGGACAAGGTGATCCTGGCCGGCATGTCCGCAAATCTTTGCGTGCAGGCCCACTTGTACGAACTGCTTGAGCAAGGCTTCGAAGTTGCGGTCGTTCGGGATGCGACAGCGGGTGCAAAAGTGCCGGAGGGTGACGGTTATCTCGCCGCCCTGATCAACTTTCGCTTCGTCGCCAGCACCGTCTGGTGGACCAGCGATGCAGTCGCAAAAATCCAGACAGCGTCCTGATCTGCCTGCCCGGCTCGAACCCGGGATCTAAAAAACGTAATTGTGGGCGCCGTTGAGATGCGGCGCCGCCACACAACTGAATGGAGACACTGATGTTACAGACTGTCACGTTAACGAGCGCCGTCCGCAGACATGTACCGTTCGCGACCATTGTTGCACTCGTCGCATGGTTTGTACTGGCGCCGTCTCAGCCCTCATCAGCGGCTGATATGTCTGCGCCCGTACAAAGCCATAGTGTGCAATACCGGAGCGAGATGATAGACGGATTGAAGATCGCCTATCGCGAAGCCGGAAATCGGGATCGCCCGACGGTATTGCTTTTGCACGGGTTTCCAACATCTTCACACATGTTCCGAAATCTCATTCCGGTACTGGCGCAGAAGTACAATGTCCTCGCTCCCGACTATCCCGGTTTCGGTGCTTCCGATATGCCGGCAGCGGAGGATTATGACTATTCTTTTGCCAATATCGCCAGTCTCATGACCAGTCTTATCGACAAAAAGGGTGTCGATGAATACGCCGTCTATCTGATGGACTACGGTGCTCCGGTCGGCTACCGCATGTTCGCCGACGATCCGGAGCGGGTATCTGCATTCATCATTCAAAACGGCAATGCCTACGAGGAGGGGCTTCGGGAGTTCTGGGATCCGATCAAGGCCTACTGGGCCGATCCGTCCAGAGAAAATGGCGACAAGCTGCGCGGTTTCCTGTCGCTCGATGCCACCAAATGGCAGTTCACTCATGGTATGCAAAATCCGGAGGCTGTCAGCCCCGACAATTTCTGGCACGTGCAGTACCTGCTCGACCGTCCTGGAAACCAGGAAGTCCAGTTGGAACTGTTTCTGGATTACGGCACCAACGTTCCTGAATATGTCAAATGGCAGGCGCTCTTCCGGAAACATCAGCCGCCGGCGTTGCTGGTTTGGGGTAAAAACGACCATATCTTCCCGGCCGAGGGCGCATACCCCTATAAGCGTGACCTTGAAAATCTGGAGTTCCATCTCCTTGATACCGGTCACTTTGCGCTTGAGGAATATGGCCCGGAGATCGCCGCGAACATGCTAAAGTTCCTGGCAGGAATCGAAACCGCCGAAACCAACTGATCCGGACTTCAAGGCCGGGCCAGCAAGCGCCGCGGCGGACGCGTTCGGCGCGGCTTTGCTGGCTGAAGGGGTTGGGCAGGTCTTCCATTTTTACATTGTCGCCCTGCCCACTTCGGATCCGGTGGAGATGCGGCACGATATCGCCAGAGTCGGCGCTATCAGGCAAGATCAACCTGAAACGGTGGACGCGTGCCGGTCGCAGACATGTGCGTGGATCAACGGATACAGAAATTGGCGGCCAAAGGGAGCAGACACATGACGACGACTTTCGACGCAATCATCATCGGCACCGGTCAAGCAGGACCGTCACTGGCACAGCGGATGAGCAAAGAAGGCATGAAAACCGCCATCATCGAGCGCAAGTTGTTTGGCGGAACCTGCGTTAATGTCGGTTGCATTCCAACCAAGGCTTTGGTGGCCAGCGCGCGGGCAGCACACATGGCCCGTCGGGGTGCTGACTTTGGTGTCGTTGTTGGTGGTCCCATCAATATCGACATGCGGCAGGTCAAAGCCCGCAAGGATGCGATCGTTAAACAATCAAACACCGGCGTCACGAAATGGCTTCACTCAATCGACAATCTGACCGTATACGAAGGCCATGCCAGGCTCGAAAGTGCGAAAACAGTCCGGGTAAATGGAGAGCTGCTGGAAGCCGATAAAATCATCTTGAATGTCGGAGGACGCCCGGTCCTGCCGGACATGCCCGGCATTCATGACGTCGCCCATATGACCAGCAGCGACATGATGGACGTGGATTTTCTGCCGGATCATCTTATCATTGTCGGCGGCAGCTACGTCGGGCTTGAGTTCGCGCAGATGTACCGGCGTTTTGGCAGCCGTGTGACGGTTGTCGAAATGGGCGACCGCCTGATCGGCCGAGAAGACGCCGACATATCGGCGGCTGTCCAGGAGATCCTCGAAGCCGAAGGCGTTGACGTTCGTCTCAAGGCAACCTGCATCGGGCTGGCAAACCATGAAAAGGGTGTAGCCGTCACGGCAAGCTGTGAACCGGGCCCTGAAGAGGTTATCGGGTCACATGTCCTCTTGGCGGTCGGGCGAAAACCCAACACGAACGACCTGGGCCTCGATACTGCCGGTGTGGAAACGGATGCCCGTGGCTACATTACCGTGGATGATCAGCTTTCCACCAATGTTCCCGGCATCTGGGCACTGGGCGATGTCAACGGTCGCGGTGCCTTCACGCATACCAGCTACAATGACTACGAAATCCTCGCAGCGAACATGTTTGAAAACGATCCGCGGCGGGTATCCGACCGCATCATGACATACGGGCTGTTTATCGATCCGCCGCTGGGCAGGATCGGCATGACCGAAGCACAGGTGCGCGGGTCCGGGCGAAATGCGTTGATAGGCAAAATGATTATGGAGCGCGTCGGCAGGGCGCGCGAGCGAAGCGAAACACAAGGTTTCATGAAGGTTCTGGTTGACGCTGAGAGCGAAAAAATACTGGGCGCCGCCATTCTGGGCATCGGCGGGGATGAAGTCATCCACTCGCTCACCGACGTCATGTATGCCGGTGCATCGTACAAGGTGGTTCAACGGGCAACCCATATTCATCCGACAGTTTCGGAACTGGTTCCAACATTGATGGGGGATCTTGTAAGGATGAACTGAATGCTTCACTGCACGACACACAAACATTGCATCAATCGTTTTTGCGCGGTAAGCGGCACTCAGGACTGCCGTGCGCGCAACCGGTCAATCGCAAAGATGACCGGTTTTGGCGGGGCCTTTTGGTTGGTCCGGTTCCTAAGTTGAAATCCGGTATGGGCTTTGGCCTGTGACTGGCCTTCGCGAAAGAGGCGCCTTGCATCAAGGCACTTTTCCCGGGCGGCAACCAATGACACACCAGCGCGTCAGGCGGTCAAGTTTGCGCAAATGCTATTTGAATAGCACGATCGCATCCGTTGCCCATCCCACTCGGACCTTGCTTCCCGGCTGTAAAATTGATCGGCCCGCGGTGTTGCGCATCGAAATGCTGACCGGTGTCGACAAGCCCGGCAGCACGACATTGTAATAGGTCATGTCGCCGTAATAGGACGTATCTTCCACCTGCCCCTCGATAACGCGTTCGGCCGTTTCGGCTTCATCGAAAAGGACGGTGAGCATCTCGGGCCTGACGCCAACGTCGCTGATCTGCGACGGCGTCAGGCCGGCGGGAACGCTGGTCTTGGGAATTTCAACGCTCCCGAGCGCGGCGACATCGAGCGTTATGCTTGTTTCGGACTCTTCGGACATCTGTGCGCCAAGGAAATTCATCACTCCAATAAACGATGCCACCTGACGATTTACGGGCCGGCGATAAAGTTCTTCCGGTGTGGCGAGCTGCGCGACCTGACCATCAAACATAACGGCGATGCGGTCTGACATGATCAGCGCCTCTTCCTGGTCGTGGGTCACCAGCACGAATGTGATCCCGATCGACCGCTGGAGATTGCGCAGTTCGAGCTGCATCTGATCCCGGAGTTTTTTGTCCAGCGCCGACAGCGGTTCGTCAAGAAGCACCACCTTAGGCTTCATGACCAGCGCGCGCGCAAGAGCCACACGCTGTCTCTGACCGCCGGAAAGCGCGTGCGATGCCCGGCCGCCGTAGCCCGCCAGATCCACCATCTCCAGTGCCCCGTCGACCTCCCTTGCCAGTTCGGCCTTCGTCAGCTTTTTCTGGCGCAGCCCGTAGGCGATGTTTTCGGCGACCGACAGATGCGGGAATATCGCGTAGTTCTGGAACACCATGTTGGTCGGCCGCCGGTTGGCCGGAATTCCAGTCATCGGCTTACCATCGATTTCGATGGAACCCGACGTCGGATCTTCAAAGCCGGCGATCATGCGAAGCAATGTGGTCTTGCCGCAGCCCGACGGCCCCAGCAGTGAGAAAAACTCGCCCTCGTTGATGTGAGCGGAAACACCGCCCAATGCAACGACGGAACCGAAATGTTTGGTCACATCGTTCAGCGCGACTATCTGACGCCGGTCGTTGTTGTTTTCAGGGGTCAATTCTAAACGAGGCCTCCAGCAGGTGTATTGTCCTTGCCCTGACGGGCCGCGGCGCGGCGCCGGAACATTTCTGCGAGAATCAGAAGCAGAACCGTCGCGCTCAGCAATATGGTGCCCAGCGCCATCACCCCGGGCAGCTTGGTCGGGAAGCGCAACTGGCTCCAGATATAGACAGGCAGGGTCACATCGGTACCGGTCAGGAAGAAGGCGATGAGGAATTCGTCCAGCGAAATCGTGAACGTGATCAGCAGGCTTGAGATCACGCCCGGCAGGACCAGCGGCAGCGTTATGCGGCGAAACGTGCCCCATCGCGATTCGCCGAGATCAAATGACGCCTCTTCCAGGCTCACATCGAGCCCCTGGAAAGCCGAGTTCAGAACCGCCACGGAAAACGGCATGCAGATAAGCACATGGCCGATGACGACGGTCCACAGCGACAATCCCATGCCGAGCTGCACCAGAAGGACCAGAAGCGCAACGGCCACAATGATCTCCGGCAGCACCAGCGGCAGCATGATGAAGCCGACAATGCCTTTCTTGAACGGAAACCTGTAGCGGGCTCCGGCCCGCGCCGCACAGGCTCCCAGAATCGTGCTGATCACCGCCGTCGACACGGCAACGATCATACTGTTGGCGACGGAGCTGTGAAGCGCTTCGGTGGTCCACAGCGTCTGGAACCATTTGGTTGTGAAACCTTGCAACGGGAAGGCCACGATGGTGGAATTGTTGAAGGCAAACAGCGGAAGCAAAACGACCGGTGCATAAAGAAACACCATGTAGCCGATCGCATAGGCGGCGAGCCAGTTGAACCGTCCTGACCTGACACCGGGTGTGTTCATCGGCCTGCTCCCCCGCTGAACCGCCTGCTGGCCAAAACAATCGCCAGGCTGACGGCGCCGATGATGAACATCGAAGAAACGGCGAGCGCGGCACCCAGTGGCGCGTTGTTGGCCTTTCCGAACTGGATCTGGATCATGTTGGCAATCATCAGGCCGTTTGTTCCGCCGACCAACCGCGGCGTTATGAAGTCGCCCATGGTCGGAATGAGCACGATTAAAGTGGCTGCAACCAGCCCCGGCATTGCCAGAGGCAATGTAATCCGACGGAAGCGGCGGAACGGACCGTCGCCCAGATCCTCCGCCGCTTCCAGGAGGTTGCGGTCTATTTTTTCGAGCGCAACGAATATGGGCAGGATGGCAAAGGGCGCCCACGCATGGGCCAGCGTGATGACGACGGCATTGGCATTGTAGAGCAGAAAGCTCAACGGTTCCTCGGTTATGCCAAGTCCCGTCAGGGCCGTATTGAGCACGCCGTTGTAACCGAGGATCACCTTCCACAGGAACACGCGTAACAGATAGCTGGTCCAGAACGGGATGGTGATCAGGAAAAGCCACAGCGCCTTTTTGCTCTGCACGTGAAACGAGATGTAGTAGGCGACAGGAAAGGCCAGCAGGACCGTTACGGCGGTCACCACGAGGGAAATGGCCAATGACCGGATCATCAGCAGGCGGTAAAGCGGATCGCTAAAGGCCACCCTGTAATTCTCGATGGTCGGCGTCCGGTCGATTTCCAGATAGTCCTGCGTCCAGAAGCTGAGCGTGACCACCATGAGCAGCGGCGCCGCGAGCAAAAGTATCGAATAGATCAGTGTCGGAGAGATGAGCGTCAGTCCCTGAACGCCCTCCCGGTTCAACCCTATTCGCATGCATACATCCCCGTGGTTGCGGCTGAATGACCTGCTTTATGGAACCTTTGACCGATCCGACGCACTGCTAGTTGCCTTTATTTACCGGGCTTTGCCTCAATTCGGCATTGCGTGCGGCAAGCCTGCCTGCCGTCGGTTCATCACCGTTGAGCACAGGGAAGCGTTCACGCAGGGCGTCATGGTAGCTGCGCACGCCATACTCCCTGTCGGAAAGCATTATACCGTCATAGGCGCTGGAAAATGCCGCCTCCCAGGTCCACTTGGTGAGCAGTTCGTCCTCGCGGCTGGTCAGCCGGTCGATACGCCCGCTCAGATACCGCGCCGCGCGAAGCCGCCGGTCTTCATCCGGCCTGCGATAGGCTGCGCCGCGCTGGATGGACTGCCCGACAGCCACCGGGAACTCCTGATAGAAAATGACGGAGTCGGGATAAATGCCGAACACGAGGTTCGGAAACACGCCGATATAAAGCCACGCGCGCTTGTGTTCGCCGTCGAGATTGGCCATTTCCGGCAGCATTTTCATGTAGTGGCGAACGCTCCACAGACTCCCCTCGCCGCCGCGAAACGCGGAGAATGAACGCGCTGCCCCCGCCTCGAACGGCTCGTCATAGTAGTTGCTGCCGAACAGGTCGTTCAGCCCTGGATGCGCCATCGGAACGTGGTAGCCCTCATTGTCCACGTCGCGGATGCACTTCCAGTTGACATCCACGGTCTCCGTCCACATGCCCCTGCCATCTGCCGCAAGACCGGCCATGCCATACTGCTCGAGCTCCGCATCGAACCGGCCCAGCAGTTCCTTGACGGAAGGCTGCGGCCCCGGCTTGAAACGGACGAACACAAATCCGTTCCAGATCTCGAATTCAAGCGGTTTGAGCCCGAATTTGACCTTGTCGAGATCGGGAAGGCTTGCCGGCTGTGAAGCACCGCGCAGGGTTCCGTCAAGATTGTAAGCCCATCCGTGGAACGGGCAGATTATTGCCGAACGGCAGGTTCCCTTGTCCTCGCCCACAACTCGCGAACCGCGGTGTCTGCACAGATTGTGAAAAGCCCGCACCACGCCGTCCGATCCGCGCACGACCAGCGCTCTCTCGCCGACGAGATCGCAGGCGATATAGTCACCGTTGTTCGGCAGGTCTGCGACATGACAGACACATTGCCAATGGCTCCTGAACAGCTCGTCCTTCTCCAGCTGAAGCAGCTCCTCACTGAAGTAGCTCCAGGCCGGAAGGCCGCTGCGATCCCATCCTTCCGGCGGGTATTTGTCCGCGGAATTTACGCTGGAAACTGGCCGGTCCTTAACTGATTCAGACGTGTTGGTTGTCATTGTCACCCTCTTAAATTTTTTTGAGCGCTCAAATAAAAATACAGATCGCGAACCGATTTGCAATAGTTTGTTTTGCCCATCGCATGGGAAAAATGTGTACCCGGCATAGCATTATGAACATAGCGGCGTTTTCCGGCCGCAGCACAACCGGCTGCCAAACGCACATCCCGTCCGATCACGATTTCCCAGCGGCGACAGAGACTACGCGCCGGCAGATATTTCCGGTAAGAAGACAGCGGGATACGGTGACGGAGAATTTGTCAGGATCAGCGCACCAGACCGGCGGTGTGTCCCGGCAACAGCTTCTGCACAGTCCTGATGGTGACATCGAGGGCGCTGTCCAGATCCAGTGTCTCCGGCCAGATATAGAGTTTCTGCCAAAGGCCGTCCGTCAGCGAATCGATGCTCGTGGCCGTCATTTCGACCTCGGCCTCAGAGGCGCCCGGCATGAGTTCGGCGCATATCTCCTGGATCGCCGCTCCCCGCTTTTGATCGAACTCCCTCGAGATTTCGGCATAGTGCGGCTGGAATCTCAGCTCCCCCCAAAACGCGAACCAGATCGACAGGGTTTCCGGATTGCATACCGCCGGCGCGAAATCCGCGCGGATCAGCGCAATCAGCCTGCTCGCCGGATCGCTGTTCGCCTCGTTGAGCTCCCGCATCCAGTTGTCCTGGTACCTGCTGTACTGGGTTCTGAGGGTTTCGGCCAGCAAGCCGTCTTTCGTTTTGAAGTAGAAAACGGCCACGCCCTGGGACAAACCCGCCTCGTTCGCCACCGTTGCAAGTGTCGTTTTGGCGAGGCCGTTTGCCACGATTGAGCGCAAGGTGGCGTCGATCAATTGAAGGCGGCGCTTGTCGGCATTGTCTTTGCGTTCCCTGCGCGGCCTGGGCTTGTTCTGTGTTGATTGATTCATGTCGCATCATCTGATTTTGGAATGATTCATAGTGGTTATTCGATAGCTTTACCACCCGTGTCAAAAAATTTATTTGAGCGCTCAAAAAAACTTTACGCCCTCACTCACGTCGGCTACAGTCCGGTCATCATTGGAGGCCGTGAATGGGCAAACACAGTAAATATGACGCTATCGTTGCCGGGGCCGGTCACAACGGATTGACCGCCGCGTGCTACATGGCAAAAGCAGGTTTGAAGGTCCTGGTTGTTGAAAAAAGCGACTGGATCGGCGGTGCCGCGGTCAGCCGGGAACTGCATGAGGGCTGGACCTATTCCAACTGTTCATATGTCTGTTCGCTGCTGCGCAGGGAAATCGTGCGCGACCTGGAACTGCCCCGGTTCGGCCTGCAGGTCATCCCCTACGAAGGCGGCGCAACGCTGACGCCGGACGGCAATTATTTCGCCTATCTCTCCGATCATGACGCACTGCGCCCGGAGATCGGCCGCCACAGCAAAAAAGACGTCGACGCCTATGAGCGTTTCAGCCAGACCGTTGTGCGCCAGTGCCGCTTCATCCGTCCGTTTCTACTGCGCAATGCTGTCGATCCGACATCTCTCAAGCCCCGTGATCTGAACGAAATGCTGTTCCTGATCCGCAAGATGCATGACCTTGGGGCGAGAGAACTCGGGGAAACCATCCGCTTCTGGACCATGTCCATCGGCGATTTCCTCGACGAGCATTTCGAAACCGACCTTATCAAGGCGCACATAGCCGGATCCGGCATCATCGGAACCGGGCTGGGCGTCTATTCCCCCGGCACGGCCTACGTTCTTTTGCATCACTATATGGGCGATGTCGACGGCGCCATCGGCGCCTGGGGCTTTGCCCGTGGCGGCATGGGTGCGATTTCAAAGGCGCTCGCCGCAGCATTCGAGGAAGCCGGCGGCGAGATCCGGACGGGATCCGGTGTCGACCGTTTCCTCGTCAAAAATGGCAAGGTGCGGGGTGTCGCGCTGGAAAACGGCGATGAATTCGAGGCCCCCATTGTCGCGTCGAACATGGACGTCAAGCGGACTTTCCTCAAACATGTCGGCCGTAGCGAACTGCCGGACGACTTCGTTACCGCGGTCGAGCGCTTCAAGATCCGCGGCTCCAGCGGCAAGCTGAACATCGCGCTCGACGCCCTGCCGAATTTCCCGGCTATCCCCAAGGGCGCCTCCTTCATGCGCGGAGACCTGCATTGTTCCACCAGCCTCGCAGAGCTGGAACGGGCCTATGACGACTGGAAGGACGGACGCTGGTCGTCGGAACCCTATTTCGACATGCTGATCCCGTCTCAGATCGATCCGACACTGGCGCCGCCCGGCAGCCACATGATGACGGTGTTCGTGCAGTATGCGCCCTATGATCTCGAGGTCGACGGCGTGCGCAGCGGCCAGAACTGGAGCGATGCGCAGCGCAAGGCATTCGCCGACACCGTGTTCGACAAGATCGAAACCGGCTGCCCGGATATCCGCAAGCATGTCCTGCATGCCGAGATCCGCACGCCGCTCGACATCGAAAACGAGGTCGGCCTGACGGAAGGCAATATCTTCCAGGGCGAACTGACCTTCGATCAGTTGATCTTCAACCGCCCGGTTCCCGGCTACGCGCAATACGGCACGCCGATTGACGGTCTTTATATCGTCGGCTCGTCCGCGCATCCGGGAGGCGGCGTCATGGCGGCGCCCGGCGCCAATGCGGCACGCGAAATTTTGCGCCGGAACGGCAGGGGCAAAGCAATGCCCTCTCATGCGGCATAGGGAGAGTTCTGTGGTCAGTTCAACGAATCCCGAATACGACGCCATCGTCATCGGCGCCGGACACAACGGTCTGGCGGCGGCAGCCACCTTGGCCCGCAAGGGGTTGCGGGTCGTCGTGCTGGAACAGTCCGCTCAGATCGGCGGCATGTCCCGGACCTCGGAGATTTCAGAAGGCGTGCGTGCCTCCCGTATCGCGCATCTGCTCTACAATCTGAACCCGGTGGTGGCAAAAGAGCTCGGCATCGGCAGCGCTTCCTCCCCTTTGGCCACCCGCGTGATCCCGACAGTCACGCTTTCGCCTGATGGCCGCCACGTTGTCATACGCGACGGCACACCGGCATATGCCGACGGATCGGCGCACCCTGAAGCCGCGACCTATGCCGCGCTGCGCAGCCGGCTGCACAAATTTGCGCAGCTCCTTGGAAGGCTGTCGACCATGTCCCCGCCCGATCTTTCCGGAGGGCTGTCCAGCATGTCCGGCCTGAAAGAGCTGGGTGCGTTGGCGGCACTCGGTCTGGATGCCAAACGCTTAGGCAAGAAAGACATGCGCGAGTTCATGCGGATAATTCTGTCGAACGCCAACGACGTACTGCTTGACGAACTCGAGGACGGACCGCTCGCCGGATCGCTTGCCGCCGATGCCGTTCGCGGCAGCTGCAGCGGTCCGCGATCCCCGGGAACGGTATTTTCGCTGATGTATCGGCTGGCGCAAGGCGGGGATGTGGCGCTGCCGATCGAGGGCATGGGTGCAGTTGCCGACGCCTTCGCAAAAGCAGCACGCCACTACGGAGTCAAAATAAATACCCGCACGAGCGTCGAAAAAATCATCATCGAGCATGATCGGGCACGTGGCGTCGTCCTGCAAGACGGAAGCACGATCACTGCAAAAACCGTTATGTCGAGCATTGGCGCCTTTCAGTCGATGATGCTCACGGGCGCCGAACACTTCGATGCCGAAGCCGTCAGAAGGCTTCGCAACATCCGTCACAAGGGAACGGCCGCCAAAGTCAACCTGGTCTTGAAAGATGTGCCTGTCTTTGCCGGACTACAGCCCGATCAGCGTGCCGGGCGGCTGCTCGTCGCGCCGTCCGTCACCTATGTCGAGCGGGCATTCAACCCTGTCAAATATGGCGACATGTCCACCCACCCGGTGATCGAGGCCGTCATCCCCGGCTTGGCCGATCCGGCTCTTTCCGAGGCCGGTGCACATGTGATGTCAGCCATCGTTCAATACGTGCCGCACACACTGAATGGCGGCTGGACCGGCGAAGCGCGGGAAAAGCTGGTGCGGCTCACCATCGATTCGCTTGAACAATACGCTCCGGGTCTCGGCAGCCTCGTCGCCCATGCCGACGCGCTGACACCAGCCGATATCGAAGCCGAAACGGGCGCCCCCGGCGGTCACTGGCATCACGGCGAGATGAGCTTCGATCAACTCCTGACGGTGCGTCCCGTCAACCGGCTCTCGCGCTACAATTTCGGCGTTGGCGGCCTTTATCTTTGCGGTGCCTCCGCGCACCCGGGCGGGGACGTGACGGGAGCTGCCGGACGCAACAGCGCCCTGCAGGCCATCAAGGACGGAGTTGCATCATGACCGTGATCATGAAGGATATACATGCCGAAGCATTTGCGGGTGCGGTTCCCGAAGGCATCGTGCCAACGCCGTTCCACGACCGGCTGGCGCCTCTCAGCAAAGCAAAGCGCTGGACCGGCTGGGCCGGATACATCTCCCCGCTCGTGCTCGACACGCTGGAATTCGAGTATTTCGCCATTCGCAACCAAGCGACGCTTTTTGATATTTCGCCAATGCACAAATACCGGATCTCCGGACCCGATGCGGCCCGTGTGGTGAACCGCCTGATTACCCGCAATGCCGAAAAGATCGGCATCGGACGCGTCGGCTACGCCATGTGGTGCGACGAAGAAGGCATGGTGATCGACGACGGCACGGTTTTCCGCTTTGGCGAGAACGACTGGCGCCTGTGTTGCCAGGAGCCGCAATACTCCTGGCTTCTCGATGTCGCCTGGGGATTTGATGTCGACATTTCTGATGAGAGTGAGGAAATCGCGGCACTCTCACTGCAGGGGCCGACCTCATTTTCCGTCCTGCAGGCGGCCGGACTGGGAGCCGCCGGCAATATGAATCCCTTCGATCTCACTGAAATCGAGAAGGATCTGTGGATTTCACGCACCGGCTTTACCGGAGATCTCGGTTACGAAATCTGGATGCCGGCATCAACGGCGCTGGAGATCTGGGACCGGCTCTGGGGGCCTGGCCAGACCTGGGGGCTTCGCGCCATCGGTTACGAGGCCCTCAACATCGCCCGTCTCGAGGCCGGCTTCATCGCGGCAGGTGCCGATTTCCAGCCTGTCCACATAGCCCAGCGACTCGGCCGCGGACGCACGCCGATGGAGCTCGGCTTCGGCCGCATGGTCGATTTCGAAAAGGGTCATTTCAACGGCCGCCGGGCCTTGCTCGAGCAGATGAAAAAAGGCCCGCGCTATCAGCTCGTCCGCCTCGATATCGACGGATTTGAACCCGCCGACGACGCGCTTATCTACTACCGCGGGAAAAAAGAGGTCGGCCACGTCACA
The DNA here is from genome assembly GCF_040932035.1 of Hoeflea sp. TYP-13. Taxonomy (NCBI): domain Bacteria; kingdom Pseudomonadati; phylum Pseudomonadota; class Alphaproteobacteria; order Hyphomicrobiales; family Rhizobiaceae; genus Hoeflea; species Hoeflea sp. TYP-13. Next base: position 825,792 of record NZ_JBFRBB010000001.1, on the reverse strand, counting down.
TCGGCGGCCTGGTCGCCGACGACAAAGCGCAACATCGCTCTCGCCGAACTCAAGGCACCGTTCGGCGTGGAGAAATTCGAAGACCTGTGGGCTGAGATCTTTGTCAACCACGAGGGCGTGTGGGACCGGCGCATGAAGCGCATTTCTTTCATCAAAGGCCCGTTTTTCAAGAACGCCCGTGCCAGAGCAACACCCCCAGCGGCTTTTTGAAGCCAGCAACAGAAAAGAGTTTGAACCATGCTGACCGAAAATCGCAATCCAGGCGCAAACGAACCGTCCGCCGAGACGCTGAAGAGCTGGGACCGGGAACATTTCCTGCATCCCTGGGCCTCCATGGACACTTCGGCCAGCCACGACCATATGCTTGTCGACGGTGCCGACGGCATCTATCTGTGGGACAGCAACGGACGGCGCTATATCGACGGCCCGGGCGGCATGTGGTGCGTCCAGATTGGCTATGGACGGCAGGAAATGGCCGATGCCATATCTAACCAGGTCATGAAGCTTCCCTACACCTCGCCATGGACGACGACGACGGAGCCAAGTGCGGTTCTGGCGAAAAAAATCGCCGAACTGGCGCCCGGCGATCTCAACAACGTGTTTTTCACAACTGGCGGCTCCACTGCCGTCGATACGGCACTTCGCGCGGTTCATTTTCTCAACAACCGGCTTGGGCGGCCCGGCAAGAAGGTCGTGATAGCGCGGGAGAAGGGCTATCACGGCTCGACATATCTTTCTGCAACAGTCAGCGGCAAGGAGCGGGACAAGACGCGGTTTGACGTCGAAAAGCGCCTGGTTCATTTCATCCCGAACGTCAATCCGTATATGCGCCCCGACGGCACGAGCGTCGAGGATTGGTGCGATGAAAAGGTCGCGGATCTGGAAAAGGCCATCCTTGAAGTCGGACCCGACAAGGTCGGGGCATTCATCGCCGAGCCGATCCTGTGCTCCGGCGGCGTCATTGTTCCACCGCCCGGCTATCACCGGCGGACACTGGAGATCTGCCGGAAATACGATGTCATCTATATATCCGACGAGGTCGTGACCGGGTTCGGCCGGCTCGGTCACTGGTTCGCATCGAAGGATGTCTTTGACATCGAACCGGACATGATCACCTGCGCCAAGGGCCTGACCTCCGGCTATCTGCCGCTTGGGGCCTGCATCATCTCCGACCGGATCATGGAGCAGATGAGCGGGCCGGACAATGTTCTGTTTTCCAACGGCTACACCTATTCAGCGCACCCGGTGAGCTGCGTTGCCGCGCTCAAGAACATCGAGATCATCGAACGGGAGGAAATCCTCGAGCGGGTGCGCCACAATGCGCCCTATTTCCAGGAGCGCCTTTCCGCCCTTTCCAAATTCGCGATTGTCGGCGACGCACGCGGCATGGGCCTTCTTGGCTGTATCGAGGGGCGGACCGGCCGTGAGGGCTCGACACTTGAAGCCGAGCGCGACCTCGGCGCAAAACTTGACGCTGCTTGCGAGGAACTCGGCCTACTCGTCAGGCCGCTCATAAACATGTGCGTGTTTTCGCCGCCGCTGATCATTACCCGCGAACAGATCGATGAGATGTTCGACATTCTGGAAAAAGCCCTGGAGCAGGTCAGCAAGGAACTCGGCTTTTAGAGCAGATCCGGTTTAGAACAGGGTAACTCAGTCGGGGCGGCGGCAAGCGCGCAGTCCGGTGTCACAGCACCGGATGTTCGCGCCTGCCGAATGTCTCTGTCAGTGTCGCGGATGAACCGAGTTCCATGGCGGCGCGGTAGCCCGCATGAACGGCGGCGGCGATGGTTCCCGGCGCCTCGCAGTCACCAATTCGCCGCACGGAACCGACGCCTGACTCGGACAGGCGGCCGGCATCCGACGACAGGGACATGAAAAGCTTGTCGTCGGGAATGCGCCGCGTCAGCGGAATCATCAGATCGGCGGAAGACTCCCTTACCTTTCCGGAAAACAGGCAGGAGCAGATTGCCCTGCCCTTGCCGAAGAACTCCAGCACCTGATTGGTCTGGATCTCAACACCGGCCTCTATCAGCGCCGCATTGGACGCGAAGATTTCCTCGGTGTAGCTGCCCCAGGCGCCGGCCCGGCCGGCGGGCGTGACCAGAATGACATCGTGTCCGCGTTTCCTGAGCGCCAGCGCCAGGACCGGCCCCATATAGTAGTGATCGTCATCGAAAATCATCACCCTGCCGTCCGGCAGCGGCAATTTGTCGATGACGGTATCTGCACTGATAACGGCTGTCGGTTCGCTGCACTCTAAAGCGCTGTTGCGGTGTCTGCCGATACCGTCCGTCGCCCATCGCGCGCCGGTTGCCACCAGGATGTGATCGGCTTCAAGACCAAGGGTTTCCTCCGCGTTGAGCCTGCTTTCCGGGTAGAGTGCCACATTGGGCAGTTTTTCGATCTGGCCCATGCGCCAGTCCCTGACGCGCGCCCATTCGGAAAGCCCCGGCAACTTGCTCTCGCGTGTAACCCTGCCGCCGGGCACGCGTTCACCTTCGGCAAGCATGACATCATGACCACGTTCGCCCAGCACCCGCGCGGCTTCAAGCCCCGCCGGACCCGCACCGATGACCAGGATTCTTTCTTTCGTTTCCGCGGATGCGACGCGCTCCGGATGCCAGCCCAGCCGCCACTCCTCTCCCATCGTCGGATTTTGTGTGCAGCGGATCGGAACGCCGATCGAATTGTGGGCATAGCAGATGTTGCAGCCGATACACTCGCGAATCTCATCCGAGCGGCCCTCATCGATCTTGTTCGGCAGGAAGGGATCCGCGATCGAAGGGCGTGCCGCGCCGATCAGGTCCTGAGCACCGGACCGGATCGTCGCGGCCATGGTATCGGCCGAGGTGAAACGGCCCACCGCCACGACAGGTTTGCCGGTCAGCGATTTTGCCTGTGCGACGGCGTCGACCATCGCGCCCTCCTTGACGAACCGCGAAACGCCCATTTCAATGTCATAGTCCGATACTGTCAGGTCCCACAGATCGGGATATTCGGCGAGCAGACCGAGTGCGTCATAGGTTTCACTATCACTGGGATCGATGCTGAAACGGGTGGCAACGGCGATTTCCCCGCCTACTGCTTCGCGTGTTTCCTCTATCAGTTCTCTCACGATACGGGTGCGGTTTTCCTGAGAACCGCCATATTCGTCAGTCCGCTCATTGGTCTCGGCGCTCAGAAACTGCGACAGCAGGTAACCGTGATTGGCGTAGACATAGACGATGTCGAATCCGGCCGTTACCGCCCGCTTTGCGGCTTCCGCATGCCAGCGGCGCAGATCACGGATATCGTCCTTGTCGATACGCCGGCATTGCACCGGGTGAAGAACAGAAGGGTTTGTCAGCGGCCGGTCCTGCAGGCCGAGCGGCGGTATCCGCGTTCCAAAATTCGCTACGAACCCGCCGCCCAGCCAAAGCTCGACCCCGGCAAGGGCGCCATGTTCATGGACACGCTCGGTCATCAGAGCCTGTGCCTTGATATCCTGTGTGTCCCAAAGGGTGGCGAGCGGATAGGCACTATCGTCGGAGGTCGGATGGACCGAACAATACTCTGTACAGACCACGCCCCAGCCGCCTTCCGCCTTGAGCCCGCGCATGGCCGCGAGTTTTTTCGGGCTTTGCCAGCCCATGCCGGTGCAGTGCGGTACCTGGTAGAACCTGTTTTTTGTTGTAACAGGGCCGATTTGAAGGGGTTCAAATAGAATATCGTGCCGCGCGTCTCGCATATGCTCACCTGTGGTTTCAACTAAATTTATTTGAGCGCTCAAAAAAACTTGTGTCAACATCAATTTGCAATTAGGCTCATTGCTATCGGCAATTTATGCCAGCACGGGCTACGCCCCAAGCGGAGGTTCTTTGCTGCCATCATACCGGCGGCTGGAAAAGACACAGATATATTGGGAGACCACAATTATGACTTTTGGGAGAATGAAGACGGCGATGGCGGCGGTCGCATTGTTGGGCGGAACGACCGGCGTGGCGCTGTCAGCGGATTCGGAGCTGGTGGTATTCGACTGGGCCGGTTACGAGGACCCCGCCTTTTTCAAGAACTATGTCGAAAAAAACGGCGATGCACCGACCTTTGCTTTTTTCGGTGACGAGGAAGAAGCGTTCCAGAAACTGCGGTCCGGTTTCCGCGCGGACGTCGCGCACCCTTGCTCCCAATCCATACCGAAGTGGATAGAGGCCGGGCTTCTTGAGCCGCTTGACACCTCCCGCATCGAACGCTGGAGCGAACTGAATGAGTCATTCCGCGAAATCAAGGCCTATCAGGTAGACGGCAAATACTACTTTGTCCCGCTGGACTGGGGGAACACCGCCACGACCTACAGGACAGACATGCTGAACGAAGCGGACGTTGCCTCGCTGCAGGCTTTTGCCGATCCGAAACATGCCGGCCGTGTGTCCATCGGCGACAGTGTCGACGATGCCTATGCACTCGCCTTTCTTGCCAACGGCGTGAAGGACTGGTCGACGGCCACGGATGAGGACTTCAAGGCCGCATCCGACTTTCTTCGCAAGGTTCACAAGAACGTCCGTGCCTACTGGGCCGATGGCGCCTCGCTGTCGCAGCTTATGCAAAGCGGCGAGGTTTATCTGGCCTGGGCCTGGAACGAGACCTACTCGACCATGAGCGGTGCCGGCAATCCGATCGCAATGGAACGGGGCACCGACGAGGGCGCATCCAGCTGGGTTTGCGGATATGTAAAGCTCAAGGACGGTGAAGGCTCCGACGACAAGTTCTACGACTTCATCAATGCCTGGCTGGAACCGGCCAGCGCCGACTATCTGGTGACCCAGTGGGGCTACGGGCATGCGAACGCGGCCGCGATGAACAAAATGGACGCCGATGCCCTTAAAGCAGTTGGTTTGGAGAGCACCGAAAAACTGCGCGAAAACACCCTGTGGCAGTCGCCGATTCCGGCCGACTTGCGTGAAAAAATGATCGCGGAGTTTGAGAAGATCAAGGCAGGATTTTAGGCCGGTGTAAGGCTGAGCGAAATCCACGCGGCGTTCGCCGCGTGGCTTGTGACGGGCCCTCAATAACGCTGTGCCGCCGAATACGGCTTTGTCGAGTGGCGAATTCTGCTAAATCGATTCCAGGCCCTTCGTTTTCTCGGTACGAATTGCCCATTGCAAAGGGATATACGCCGCTGGCCCTGCTACTCGCGTACGGCCAACAGGGCGTTCGCTGCATGCACTTTGCCTGTGGAGTTCTATCCGCTCCAAATGCCGCTTCAGCGCTCCGCTTTGGCTCCGCGCGCTGGACGCTAAAAACACCAAATCGTTGGTGTTTTTTGGTGCTGCGCACCACCGCTCCTCACTCCCACTCGATGATCAATGGGGTGGATAAGCCTCTGATTTCATTACGAATTTATCTGCGACAATTCGCGCGTACCGTCAGGAATACCGTCAAAATACTAAGATGTTGAAATAAGACACTTTTTCTTTCAATTGCAGTTCAACAAGCCTGTGGAGATTCGATGCACACAAATTGGTCAGGCCCCTGCCCAGTGTGTCTGAAGCTCCCATCTTGTCTGTCCATTCGATACCGGCCGCGTGTTCGACGTTATTGCTCGCTCGGCGACGACAGGAACACAAAAAGTGAGCTGGCCTCCGCTTCAACCGTCACAGCGTCGGTTGCGGGAAGTCTCAACACTCTTCTCCCGCTGTTTCACCGGGATGCTGATCTGCTGGAAATTACCGCATACGATTTTCTGAATTCGGCAATACTCTCAATTCCACAACAATCCGACAAGAGTTGAAGGCGGGCCACAAATTGCCGCGCACCCCTGCCCGTATACCGAACACAGTTTGCGTTCCGCAATTCATGCCGTTGCATGGACAGGTTTCCGGCATTGTTCTGTATAATGCGGTGCAACTGAACTCGTATATGCGTCAAACGATGAAAACTGTTTGTGTATTGCAGCACGTGGAAGCGGAATATCTGGGCCTTATGGAAGACCATCTGGAAGGCCGGGGAATTCGTTTCAGGTACTTCCGACCGTTCACGGCCGGCGGGGGCGTGCCGAAGAGTTCATTCGGATTTGACGGGCTCATTGTGCTGGGCGCCGGCCCGCTTGGTATCGTAAGCGGTCACCTGGTGCCAAGCCTTGCACCCGAATTGAGACTGGCCAAGGACTTCATCGACAAGGGCCTGCCGGTGATCGGCATTGGTTTCGGCGCTATCCTTGTCGCAGTCGCCGCCGGCGGTGGCGCTGATGAAGCACCGCTGCGCTTCAACATCGACATGGCGATTCGATGCCCAGAAAGCTCCACGAAAGCGGATTTTCCCGAGCGGTTTGCCATGGTGTCATACTTGCGTGATTCTCCCGTTCTGCCCGACGAGGCAGTTACCCTTGCCGAATTCGAAGACGGAACGCCGGCAGTATTTACAATCGGAAAAAAAGTCCTGGGCTTTCTGGGGCATCCCGGGATGAAATCCGGTATCATCGAAGATCTTGTAATTGAATTTGCCGAATCGCCGGACGACACAGCGCAGAAACTGCGGGAACTGCGGCGGATACAGGCGGAAATTGCCGGAACCCTTTCCACAATAATGCGGTTCATTATTTCGTGGACCGGCTGGATGACCGATAAGCGGTCCGATCAGGATTGATAGTTTTTTGGCTTGCATTATATATAAAAATTCGAATATACTGATATAGCAGTATCTAATATAAGCCGCAACCGGCGGCAGATAGGACTGCTAGGAGGACGGTCCTCTGGCCGAGAAACTGGTTATCATCATGGTGAACACCGATCCGCGCAACGGCGAGGAACTCGGTGCGCCCATTTTCCAGGCAACCGTCGCGGCCGCCATGGACTACGAGGTGGACGTCATATGCACGGCCACGGCGGGGCGACTGATGAAAAGGGGCGTGGCGGAAAACCTCTACGTCAAGGAAGGCTCCCCCAAATCCGTGTATGATTTCATTACCGATGCCCACGAGGCCGGAGTGAAATTCTACTGCTGTTCTCCCAATCTCGATTTGTTCGACATGACCGAGGATGACCTCATCCCGGAATGTGAAGGTATTGTCGGCGGCGCGCACGTCATTGAAACTGTCATGGAAGACGATGAGGTGCGTGTGCTGACCTATTGACTGGAGACGGTGATGACCGATCATCACGCGGCGATAGGCGATCCGATCTCAGCGCAGCCCCCTGTTCCGCAGGAAACTCTCGAAGAAATCTTCGAGGATATCCGCTCGCACATTCTTTACGACCATGAACTGCACGGCTGCCTCAATTGCGGCATCTGCACGGCAACCTGCCCGTCTGCCCAGTATTACGACTACTCGCCGCGCGAGATTGTCCAGCTTTTGTGGACGGAAAATCTCGAAGGAATTTACGACGCCATGCAGGAAAAAATCTGGGCCTGCGCCCAGTGCTACACCTGCGCGGCGCGCTGTCCGTTCGAAAATTCGCCGGGCGGGCTGGTGATGATCATGCGTGAAACCGCGATCAAGCACGGCATGGAATCGGCAAAAGAGGTTCTGCGGCCGTTCTCGCGCGTGCTGCTGAAGGTCATTTCCACCGGCAACCAGCTGGCGCCGAACATGATCACCCGTGAAGCCTTTCCGGATTGGGGACCCAACGTCTCCAAGGTCGATGCACCGCTCAACATCCTGCGCAAGGCCATACCGGTTCCGACCATGCACACGATGGACACCGCCTGGATCGTCAACCTGAAGACTTCGATCGAACTTTACACGATCTGGGAAGAGACCGGCGTGCTCGACCAGCTCGAGCAGGTCGACGAGAACCTCTTCGACGTCGTCAGCGATGTCATGGAGGAAAAGCGCGAAGAATACGAGGAATGGCTCGAAGAACAGGAAGAAGATGCATAAGCCGCCCGCGGCTTTTGCCTGGAGGAATAGATGAGCAGATCGGGCGATAAATCACCGGGCTATACCGGGTTTGGCGATGAATGGCGGCCTTCCAACCTGACGCCGGCCGATGCACGGCGGGCAACCGACTGGGTGGAGGCAAAAATCGACCGCCGATCGATGCTGACCGACAAGGACCGCGTCGAAGACGTCCGCGATGCCATGTGGGAGCTGGAAAAGGACGGAGAAATCGTCGTCCACCGCGTCGATGACCGACACGCACCGGTGACCGCCAGAACCCTTTACGGCTGGGAGAAAAAGGTTCCCACAAACAATCTGTGGCACCACAAATCCTGCGGCCAGTGCGGCAACATTCCGGGCTATCCCTCGAGCGTATTGTGGCTGATGAACGAACTGGACATCAGCTATCTTGACGAAACCGACCAGACGTCGTGCACGGCGTGGAACTATCACGGTTCGGGCATTGGCAACGTCGTCAGCCTGGCGACCGTCTTTCTGCGCAATTTCCACCAGGCCTATGTCTCAGCCAAAGCCAGGGGACTTTCCGAAGGCACCTACTATCCGCTGGTTCATTGCGGCACGTCATTCGGCAACTACAAGGAGATGCGCACCTTCCTGATGCATTCGGCGGAACTGCGGGCCGAAGTCAAAAAGATCCTGGAAAAACTTGACCGGCTGGTGGATGGAAAACTGCTCATCCCCGAGGAGATCGTCCACTATTCGGAATGGCTGCACGTGGTGCGTGACCGCATTGCGGACCGTCAGAAGATCGACATGTCCGGCGTGCGCGCCACGGTTCATCCCGCCTGCCACGTCTACAAAATGGTGCCGGAAGACGCGATCTATGACGAAACGGTTCTTGACGGCAACCGGGTCGCGGTTTCGACCGGTCTGTTGGATACGCTAGGCGTTCAGGTCATCGACTATTCGACGTGGTATGATTGCTGCGGTTTTGGCTTCCGCCACATTATCGGCGAACGCGAGTTTACCCGATCCTTCGCAATCGACCGCAAGATCAAGGTGGCTGTTGAGGAAGCGCGGGCCGACGTGATGATCGGCCACGATACCGGCTGCATCACAACGCTCGACAAGAATCAATGGATCGGCCGGGCGGTCGACAAGGTCTACGCGCTGCCCATCATGGCCGACTGCCAGTTCGCGGCACTGGCACTGGGCGCCCATCCCTACAAGCTGGCGCAACTGCACTGGCATGCATCGCCGTTCGAAACGTTGCTGGAAAAAATCGGCATCGACTGGGAAAAGGCGAAGGCGGAGTTCGAGCAATATCTTGAAGAAGTCAAAGCCGGGAAGATCGAGACACTCTACGATCCCAGATTGGCGATCACCTCCGGCGAAGGCTATGTGAAACCGGCCGAAATCGCCGGCGGCGGAGGCAAATAGAATGACCCAGCCTGTATTGATTGTCGGTGGCGGACCCGCAGGGCTGTCTGCAGCCCAGGCACTTGCCGAAGTCGGTCAACCGGTCGAACTCGTCGAAAAGGCCGAGCAGCTTGGAGGCGCGCCGATCCTGTCCGGATATGCTCGCCTGGTGCCTTCCGGCGAATGGGCAAAGGATGCCATCGGCGGCATGGTCGAGCGCGTCGAAAAGCAGAAGAACATCACGGTTCATCTCAATGAGACCGTCACGAAATTTTCCGGTACGCCCGGCGATTTCACAGCCGAATTAGCGGGCGGAAAGAAGATCAACGCCGGCGCGGCGATCCTGGCGACCGGCTTTACGCATTTTGATTCGGTCAACAAGCCCGAATGGGGCTTCGGCGCCTACCCCGATGTGGTGACCACCACGCAGGTCGAGCAGATGCTGTCATCCAGGTCCGGAATCAAGTGCCCGTCCGACGGCCGCGAGCCGGAGCGTGTGGCGATCCTTCTTTGCGTCGGTTCGCGCGACCGCCAGATCGGCAGGACCTGGTGTTCGAAAATCTGCTGCACGGTATCGGCCAATATCGCGATGGAGATCCGCGAAGAGCTGCCGAACTGCAATGTCTACATCTATTACATGGATATCCGCACCTTCGGCCTTTACGAAGACAAATATTACTGGGACAGCCAGGAAAAGCACCGGGTCAAATATATCAAGGCGCGTATCGCCGAAGTCACATCTGACGGTAAACGCCTTATCGTCAAGGGCGAGGACACGCTGGTCAAGCGCCCCATCACCATCCCCTTCGATATGGTCGTGCACGCCATCGGCATGGACCCCAATGTCGACAACATGACACTGTCGGCAATATTCGACATCGCACTTCAACAGCACGGCTATATCGACAAGGCGTCGAGCTACTCGGGAATGTCCGGCACCTCCCGTGACGGCGTATTCGTGGCCGGAGCCGCCACCGGGCCGGAGACAATCGACGATTCGATTGCGCAGGGACGTTCGGCGGCCATGTCCGCATTGACGATCTGCCAGTCGGCAAAACTGGAAGCGGCGGAATGATGTTCGGACTGCTGAAATCGAGGGACACGCCAATCGTGCAGGAAGGTCCGGTTCTGGACCTGTCGGGGCCGCGATTGCGCCGGGCCTTTGAGCATCTGGTTGAGGCGGCCGAGCCGACAGGCGGCGTCGAGCGCTACGTCACCGTGCTGTCGCTGAAGGCCTCCCTGTTCGAGGAAATCCTCGGCAAGGGGCGGGTCACCGAATTGTCTGAGACCGAGCTTCTCGATCTCGCTGCATTCATGGCACCGGTCCGGCGCAGGATCGGTGCCTGGCTTGCCGAGAACCGCTTCGAACTCTTGCGCAAATGGCTGGAGACCCTACTGACCGGCTGGAGCGACTTATCGACAACAGATGATCGGATCGCCGAGTTCTGCGATCGCTTTCCGTCCGACCGGGAACATCGCTGGGTGCGCGATCTCGCCGCCGAGGTTCTCCATTTTACCGCGCCCAATAGGTATCCGCTCATGACCCGGTGGATTTGGGATGCGCGGGTCGGCTCCGGCGTATTGCGGGAAATCTGGCACGCCGATGATGTCGACAGCGCTGAGATCACGGTCGGTGATGATTTGGCGACCCATCTGACACTACGCGAGGAATTGAGCGGTTTTCTGCGGGACAATGGCGTCTTTCGGGACCTGGACTACTACGTCGATATGCTCTGCGCCCATGTCTATTCAGGCTACATCAACGACCGCGGCGGCCAGTATCTGCGGCCCGATTTCTGTGGCGATCACGAGCGCGGGATGATGCATACGCGGCGCATGCTTGGACTCGATGCCGTCGACACCGAGACCGGCCGCACAAGGTTGAAACTGATGGATGGGCGGGCTCACGTGCTGGGCGAAACGCCCAGACTTCACTGACGGGGCGGAACCATGCCTATTCACGAAAAATCGCTAATCCGCCCGGAGAACCTTCGAACCAATGAAGAGTTGGAAATCGATGGAATCGATGTCTCCGGTCACTGGAGCACCTTCATCGAGAACCGGTCGGTCACGGACTATAATGAGGCGATGCAGGACGAGATCGCCGCTTTGCCGGGCGGTGAATTCATCCACCGGTGCTGGCAATGCGGCTCGTGCACCAATGCCTGCACGGTCAACGCCATCAATCCGGATTTCAATCCGCGCTACTGGATCTATCTAATTCGCTGCGGCATGGAAGAGGAGTTGCTGCGCGACAAGGATATCATCTGGCAATGCGTTTCCTGCAACAAATGCACCTATGCCTGTCCCCGCGACGTCAATCCCGAAGGCGTCATGAAGGCGACGGCCCACTGGCTTGAGCTCAAGGGGCACACCGAGCCCAAGCCTGCCGCCATCTTCGATAAGGAATTTTCGAATCAGGTCTTCGCCAAAGGCAAGATCGAGGAATCCTCGATCATGCGCCGGTTTTTCGCCCATACCGGCCAGCCGCTGCTGCAGGACTGGCTGGTCGCCCTCATGCGGTCGCTGTTGAGCCGTCTGCCGGTCGGGCTGCTGATGAAACTCGGACTATCGACTGTCTTTCACCCCCGCACAAGGGGCTGGAGCGCGGCAAGCAAGGCATTGGAAGACTATGTCGAAGAACGCGAACGTGCCGACCGCCGGGCGCTCGGACTGAAAACGGAGGGCGCCCGCCAATGACGCAAAAATACAAGAAGGTCGCCTATTATCCGGGCTGCGCACTCGAAGGAACGGCCCATGCCTACAACCGGTCGACCAAGGCGGTCGGAAAGGCACTTGGTCTTGAACTGGCGGAGCTGAAAAACTGGAACTGCTGCGGCGCGATGGAGGTCAAGAACATAGACCCCAAGCTCCAGACCTATCTTTCGGCCCGCAATCTGCAGATAGCCGACGACATGGGTTTCGACACCGTCATGGCGCCCTGCAACGGTTGCTATCACAATCTGAAAAAAGCGGAATATGACCTCGCCAACGACCAGGCGTCACGGGATGTCAATGAAAGGCTGGCCGGCAAGGCGGGGCATGGAAACTACAAGGCAGGCAAGGTCGACACCATTCACGCGCTCGACTGGATAAAAGATGCGATGGGCGAAGACGGTCTGAGGGAGAGGGTCAAGAACAAGCTCAGTGGCGTGAAAGTGGCCTGCTATTACGGCTGCATGTATACGCGTCCGCGCCATATTTTCCCTGAAAAGGACCAGGGTCCCGGTTCGGAATCGACGCTGACGCCGCATTTCATGGACGATCTGCTCGCCGCCGCCGGCGCGGAGATCGTCGAGTATCCGCTGAAGACCGCCTGTTGCGGGGGCGCGCATACACTGTCGGATTCTGATATGTCGACCAAACTGGTGCTCAATCTGCTGACGACGGCGGAAGCCTGCGGCGCCGACGTCATCGCCACGGAATGTCCGACCTGCCACACCGGGCTGGAGATGCACCAGATGCGGGCGGAAAAGGTCTTCGGTAAAATGACCTCGGTCAAAATTCTTTATTTCACCCAGTTGCTCGGGGTGGCGCTCGGACTTTCCGCGCGCAAGGTCGGCGTCCATGAGAATCTGTCCCCTTCGCGCGATTTCCTGGCGGAGAAGGGGCTGGCATGACCCCGGCGGTTCAAGACATCCGGATCCTATCCGAGGGAGGCGTTCATAGTCGTCTGGACGGCATCCTGGCCTTGTCCGACGAGGAAATTGCCGCAAATTCAATTGCGCTGGCAACCGAATTGCTGGAAATCGGCGAGTCGGCCCTGGAACGCTGGCTGCTGGCCGCCGGCCGCCAACCGGCCGACAAACCTGTCGAGGGTTTCCGGCTGTTGGGCCTGCATCGTCAGGGTGCCAAGGGCGACCCCAGTTTCAACGCCTGCCGCGAGACCTGCCGCGAACTTATCTATCTGTACAACTGCGTTTGCCTTGACGAGACCAACGAAGGTGCCGCGCGCAACCTGCGAATGGCGGCAATGGTTGCCCGGCATCTCGAGCTGTTCATCGACGGCAAGCTTGAAAACTCAGGCCTCGGCGAATTCTGCTGTTCGTCGCGCCCGATCCGTTCGGCGGAGCGGCCGGCGGAACCCGACCCTATCGAACAGGAGCAAGACCATGCCTGAAATCCGCGGCTGCAACCTGCCGGACGAGCTTCTCTACGATGTCGACAACAACATCTGGTACCAGGACAATCAGGACGGCACCGTCACGCTTGGTATGACCGCCGTCGCGGCGGCGATGGCCGGACCGCTGGTCGCCTTTACGCCGAAAAAAGTCGGCAGGTCGGTCAAGGAAGGCAAATCCTGCGCGACGGTTGAATCCGGCAAATGGGTCGGGCCGGCGAAAATCGCATTCGCAGCGGAGGTTGTCGAGGTCAACGACGAATTGTCCGGCGATCCGAAGCTCGCCAACGCCGATCCCTACGGCAAGGGTTGGATGGTCAAAGTTAAACCCGACGACTGGGGTGTCGCCAGCCCGGGACTGACACCGGGAACGGAAGTCGCCGAGCCCTATGAAGCAAAAATGGATGCAGATTCTTTTGAGGGCTGTGCGCCATAGCCCAACCGTGCATCAAAAGAACGACCAGGCGTCCGGGCACGGGAACAGGACGCCCAAGGCACAAGGAGAACTTCTGTGGAAGAAGCAGTCTCAAACACCAAAAGCATGAGCATGATCGTGACGAAAGGATCGCTCGACTGGGCCTATCCGCCCTTCATCCTGGCGACCACCGCCGCGGCGATGGGGCTCAACGTGTCGATGTTTTTCACCTTTTACGGCCTGACGCTGTTGAAGAAAAAGCTCGACTTACAGGTAACGACCCTCGGCAATCCGGCAATGAAGATGCCGATGATGGGTATGCATATGGGAATGCCCAATGTCGTGTCCGCCATACCGGGCGTCGATGCCGCGGCAAGCGCGATGATGAAAAACCTGATCAAGAAAAAGGGCGTGGCATCGATTGAGGACCTACGCGAAGCGGCCGTCGAATCCGATGTTCAGCTGATCGCCTGCCAGATGACCATGGACCTGTTCGAATACTCCATGGACGACATGATCGAAGGTCCGGAACTGGGCGGTGCTGCGACCTATATCGAGAACGCCACGAAGAGTGACATCAATCTGTTCATCTGAACGAACAAACTTGCAACCAAGGAGCAGAAAATGGCCGATCAGGTGCTCGATGTGAAAGGATTGAACTGTCCGTTGCCGATCCTGAAAGCCAAAAAGGCGCTCAAGGACGTTGAAATGGGCGGCACGCTTGAAGTGCTGGCGACGGATCCCGGCGCGGTCAAGGACTTCGAAGCCTTTTGCCGCACGACCGGCAACGAACTTATGGATTCAAGCCAGGAAGCCGATGTCTACCGGTTCGTGATCAAGCGCGCCGCCTGAGGACTGAGCCCATTCGACCGGTGGTGGATGTTTCCGCTTTCCGGCGCTTGTGACCGGTCGTAGGCGTTCGCTTGACGCCGAACCCGAAGGACGGGCCAATTGCCCGCACACGCGTAATGTTATGATCGAAACGCACAAAAGTCTCGTAGGCCACATTGAATGTGACGCGAATGCTCACATGAATGTGGCGAACTATGTGCGGCGCTTCAGCGAGGCGGGTCAGAATCTGTTTGCGATGCACGGCGCAAACGCGATTCGGTACAATCCGGCAAACCGGCATTTCCGATTTCATCGCGAGATGGAGGCCGATTCCCGCGCGCTGGTTCTGTCCGTACAGATCGGCGCAGGCGACCACTGTGGACAAGTCCTCCATGTCATGCAGGACGCCGACCGCAACACCGTTACCGCCACCTGCATCGACAGCGATTTCGAATGTTTGCCGGAGCGGCTTCCGGTAACGCGTGGCGGGCCGCCTTCAAAGGCAAAGCCGCGGGGTATCACAGCAGGCAGGTATGAACCAGTGGACACCGATGCACTGCTTTCAATGAGGCAGGCAATTGTGGCGCACCGCAACCGGGTTTTGGCCTCGGAATGCACCGGCGACGGCATCATGACAGATGGCGATCTGGTCGCCCGTTTTTTTGAATCTGCAACCCAGCTTTGGGCGTATGCCGGATTCGAGCCGCTATGGTTCAAGGACAATGACTATGGCGGCGCGGCTGTGGAGATGAAACTGACGCACCATGCGCCAATTCATGCCGATGTCGATTATGCCATCGTCTCGTGGGTGCCCGGGATTTCAGCCAAGATGCTGCCGCTTTCCAACCAGCTCATCTCAGTTCCTGATGGAAATCCACTGGCTTCCATCAGCGCCGTTTCGATCGTGATGGACCGAAAATCCCGTCTGCCTGTCGAGTTTCCCGCGGAACTGCGCGCAAAGCACGAGAGCCGGTTTCCCGGCATCGCCAATCTCGTCTCCTTTTGAACCAGGTCGACCATGGACATTATTCCAATCCCACATACAAGCAGACCGGTGGAAACGGAACAGCGGGACTTTCCGGTCGTGAGTGACGCTGACAGGCAGTGCTGTTTCGTGTCGAGCGAGATTTACCGGCAGACCGGCTACCGCGGCAACCATCCGTTGGCGATCCAGCGCGTCGGAACGGTGCTGACTTTATGCGAACAGCTCGGCTGGCTGGCCGGAACCGGCGAAGGCGGTTATGTCAACAGCCCTCAGGCCACCGTTGAACAGCTCTGCAGATTCCATCGCCGCGACTATGTCGAAGCGCTTCAGGCGGCCGAGCTGAATGGTGCGGTGCCGGCCGAAGTGCGGCGGAAATACCATATCGGCACGATGGAGAATCCCATATTCCCGGGACTGTTCCGGCGCGCCAGTACCTCGGTCGGCGGCTCGATCAGGGCTTCCGAACTCGCTGCAAAAGGCAAAATTGCCTATCACCCCTCGGGCGGCACGCATCACGGCATGGCCGGACGCGCCAGCGGCTTTTGCTTCTTCAACGACCCGGTCTTCTCGGTCCTGACTTTTCTCGAACTCGGCTTCGACCGGGTGCTCTATGTGGACCTGGACGCCCATCACGGCGACGGCGTCGAAGCGGCGTTCAAAGACGATGGACGCGTCCTGCTTATGTCCGTTCATGAAGAGGACCGCTGGCCCCATTCCGGCGGCCTTTCAGACCGAAGCACCGGCAATGCCCGCAACATGCCGGTGCCGAGCGGCTTCAACGACAGCGAGCTCGACTATCTCATTGCCAATGCCATTTTGCCGCTGGCGCGGAATTTCCGGCCTGACGCCGTCGTGATCACCTGCGGTGCCGACGGGCTGGCCGGCGATCCGCTTTCGACAATGGCGCTGAGCAATGGCTGTCTCTGGGATGCAGTCATGGCGCTGTGCGCATTCGGCCTGCCGACCGTCGTGCTGGGAGGCGGTGGATACAATCCCTGGACCGTGGCGCGCTGCTGGACCGGATTGTGGGGCCGCCTGTCCGGCCATCGAATTACGCCGGCCTTGCCGGCCGAGAGCCGCGCGCTGCTGGAATCGCTGGATTGCGATCTCGTAGATGAAGACGAGCGCTCGCCGAGTTGGACGACAACGCTGATCGATCCGCGCAATTCGGGCGCGGTGCGGCCGCGCATCACGGAAATCGCCAACGCGGTGACGGCGGCGCAATAGGACGATGGCGACGGAAGAGGAAACGAGACATTGACCGCATGGATCGATGACATTGCCGGGATCGAGGATCTGGAAGACGCCGAATTCGACGCGTCCCTCGTCAATGAATTGCAGGAGGCATTCAACCGGCGCAAACCGGAACCGATTCGTTTTTCCACGCCGACTTTTAAGGAATATGACAGCACCGAACTGAAGGGGTGCGGCAAGAACAGCTTTCCGGCATTTTCGATCACCGGCGGCGCCTGCGCTCTCAATTGCGATCATTGCCAGGCGAAAATACTCGAGCCGATGATCCCAGCGACAAAGCCGGAGGTCCTGGACCGCAAGGTCCGCGACCTGATCCTGTTGCAGGATCTCCAGGGTTTTCTTCTTTCCGGCGGATCGAACCGGCGCAACGAAATCCGCTACGAACGGTTCTACCCGGTCATCGAGGATCTGAAGCGCGACTTTCCCAATCTCAAGATCGCCGTTCATACGGCGCTGACCGATGAAGGCGGCGCCCGGCGCATGGAGGCAGCCGGCATAGACACGGCGATGATGGATGTCATCGGCGCCGAGGAGACGATTAACAACATCTACCACCTCGACCGGAGCGTCGGGGACTTCGAGGCAACGCTGGCCGCGCTGACCGCCACGTCCATGGAGGTCTCGCCCCATATCGTAATCGGCCTGCACTACGGCGAGATCCTTGGCGAAACCAACGCACTCGACATGGTGGCGCGTCACGACATCAATGCGCTGGTGCTGGTGGTGATCATGCCGTTCTACGCCAAACCCGGAACCTTCAAAACACCCGAAACCAGCGATGTCGGGCGCATATTCCTCGAGGCGCGCAACCGTCTGCCCGGCAAGCAGGTGCTGCTCGGCTGCGCGCGGCCGCCGGGCATGCACAAGCGCGTTGTCGACGCCTATGCCGTGATGGCCGGCCTCGACGGGATCGCCTTTCCCGCCGAAGGGGCGGTGGCCGTGTGTGAGGCCATCGGCCGGGACTATCATCAGGAACATGCCTGCTGCTCCATCAAGATCGGCGCCGACCGGACATCCGGGCGCAGCGGCATGGCGAGGCGCTCATGCGCGGCTTAGGCCACATCGTCGAAACCGACGTGTTGGTCTGCGGCCTTGGCCCCGCCGGCGCGTCCGCAGCCCGCGCGGCCGCGCAATCCGGCGCCAGCGTGATCGCCATCGAACGCAATGCCCGCCCCGGCCTGCCGGTGCAATGCGCCGAATTCGTACCGATGATGCTCGGCTCGGAACTGCCGGACG
The DNA here is from genome assembly GCF_040932035.1 of Hoeflea sp. TYP-13. NCBI lineage: Bacteria > Pseudomonadati > Pseudomonadota > Alphaproteobacteria > Hyphomicrobiales > Rhizobiaceae > Hoeflea > Hoeflea sp. TYP-13. The sequence goes on along the minus strand of NZ_JBFRBB010000001.1, from coordinate 807,713 downwards.
TCAGCAAGTCCAGTGTCCAGGACATCCGTGAAATGCGCACATTCGTCGGCGGTGAAAACGCCAAAACGATGCCGGATTTTCGCGGCCATATCATCAATCGTGCGCTGTTCGATCAGAGATTGATCGAGAGCGCGATGCAGGCTGGCGCCCGGTGCCATTTCGCCGCGCCGCTGCGGGGCATCGGCGACAACGGCACCACAAACGCGGGACCGGATATGGCCATCCGCTGCAAAGTGATCATCGGCGCCGATGGACCGCGTTCGCCGGTTGCCCTGGCGGCCGGCTTGGGCAACCGCGATTTCGTCGAAACGCGGCAGATCACCGTCGACCTGCGCGTGCCGCACAACGCCACGGATATCTTCCTGCATCGCAAGATCGCCGGCGGCTATGCCTGGCTCTTTCCCAAGGGCGACGTCTGCAATGTCGGTTTGGGAGTCGATCCGGCTTACAAGCACCATCTGAAACCGTTGCTTGAGAAGCTGCACCGGCAGCTTGTGGGCGAAGGCCGCGTGGGTGCGGAGATCCACAAAAGCACCGGAGGTCTCATCCCGGTCGGCGGCATTTCCGGCCTTACCGGCAAGATCGGAGCCGCGCCGGCGCTCATTTGCGGCGATGCCGCCGGGCTGACCAATGCCGTGACCGGCGCCGGTATCAACTCAGCGGTTGTCTCGGGGCGCCTTGCGGGTGAAGCGGCCGGCCGAATGGCTGCTGGCGACGCGGACGCGGCGGATGATTATCGCGCCGAGGTCGAAAGCCTGTTCGCGCGGTCGATTGCCCATTCGGTACGAAAGCGGCGTGAATTGATGCGACTTTATGACAACGGCCTGCCGGAAGACCGCGATTTGCGGGACGGCTGGATTGCCTTTCCGCAATACTGGCAGCAGTCGGGCGCAGCAGCGAAAAGCGACAAGGCGAGGGAGATGGTATGACCTGTTTGAAGCCGGAAGGCATCCAACCCGCAAAGGCCGGCATCGGCGAACTTGACTACAACGAATTCTCCCGCATGCAGCCGCGCGAACCCGGTGCGACACCCGCCGCAGCACGCAACGGCGGGCCGGTCAAGGCGAATGATGTCGCGCCGGACGGGCTCTACTGGCCGAAATACAACATCATGACGCCGAACATGCGCTCGCCCGACTATGTGCAGATGTCGACAGCGGCGGCGATCACCCTGGGCCTGGTCCCCGGCAAAATGCATCGCTGCGGCTGTACCCGGTGCCTGAACCTGTTGCTGACCTATCCGGAGGGCTGCCGCGCCAACTGCGCCTATTGCGGACTTGCCCGCCATCGCGAAGCCGAACGCGACTATGCCGACCGCAATTTCATCCGCGTCGACTGGCCCGCCGTGCCGATGGAGGAAGTGGTCGATATCGTCGCCCGCGACGGCGAGGCCTCGCCCTTCCACCGCATGTGCATATCGATGATCACCCACCCCAATTCGGACGAGGATACCGTTACGGTATTGAAGCGCTGGACCGACCGGATCGATCCGTCGGCCATCCCCATATCCATCCTGTCCAATCCGACGACGATGACACGCGGCGATGTCGCGCGGCTGCATGATATGGGTTCCGACATCTTTACCGTCGCGCTCGACGCAGCGACGCCGGAGATTTTCGACCGTACGCGCGGCAAGGGCGTGCAATCGCCGCACAACTGGAAAAAATACTGGGAGATCCTGCTCGACGCGAAGGACATCTTCGGGAGCCGAAAATTCGGCGCCCATATCATCGTCGGCATGGGCGAGACCGAATGGGAGGTCCTGAACCTTGTTCAGGAGATCGTCGACCTCGGCGGCCACTCGCACATGTTCTGCTTCTTCCCGGAAAAAGGCTCGCTGATGGATCATTTGCCGGCCACGCCGCGCGACCAGTGGCGACGGGTTCAACTGGCGCGCTATCTGATCGATTACTGCGACGTGCGGGCCGACCATATGCGGTTCGACGAAGCCGGGCGCGTCATCGATTTCGGCATACCGTCGGCAGAACTCGATGCAGTGATCGATTCCGGCATCGCTTTCAGGACATCCGGGTGCCCCGGCAAGTTCGCGGAAGACATTTCCGCCTGCGACCGGCCTTACGGCGATTCGCCGCCTTCCGACATCGCCAGCTATCCGTTCGCGCTGAAGGATGTCGATATTCGCAAGGTACGTAGCCAGTTGTCGATGGACCGGCCCGGCGAGCGTTATGAGCCCGGTGACGAATTCGATCTGTTCGACGACTGAGAACTGAGGTTGGTCTGATGGGAAAACAGTTTCGCGTCATCGACACAGGCATCCGCCATTGCCGTGAGCAGATCGCTTTCGACCAGGCGCTGATCGACAACCACAGGGCCGGCAAAATCCCCGATACGGTCCGCTTCCTGCAATTCCCGCCTTCAGTGCTCGTCGGCCGGCATCAGGCGCTTTCCCAGGAACTCCATCTTGCCGCCTGCCGCAAGGCCGGGGTCGGTATCGGCCGGCGAATCACCGGCGGCGGCGCGCTCTATCTCGACGAGGGCCAGTTCGGTTGGGAACTGGTCTTCCACCGCGACACGCTGGGCATCCGCAATCTCGGCGATCTGGCGAAGGAACTGTGCTCGGCGGCAGCCCGAGGCCTATCGCTGCTGGGCATCGACGCACGTTACCGTCCCCGCAACGATATCGAGGTCGACGGACGCAAGATTTCGGGTACCGGCGGCTTTTTCGACGGCACGACCATCTTCTATCAGGGCACGACGCTGGTGGACATGGATGCCGAAAAAATGGCGGCGCTGTTGAACATCCCGGCGGCCAAACTGGCAAAGCGCAACCAGACCAGCGGTGCGCAGCGGATTGTCACCCTGACGGAACTCTTCGACGGTTTGCCGCCGCCGGTCGACGAGGTGAAGGACGCCTTGCTTGAGGGGTTCTCGGAGCGATTGGGGATTCTTCCCGAACCCGGCGGGATCCTCGCGATGGAGGAAGATACGGCGCGGGCAATCTTCGACAGTGAAATCGGCAGCGACGAATTCGTTCACGAGATCGACGATCCGCAGGCGAGCGCCGGCGTTCTTTCCGGAAGCTGCACCGGACAAGGGGGAACCATCGCCGCCCATATCCGTCTCGAAGGGCCGAAACAGGACCGCATCCGCGAGGTGGTCATTACCGGGGATTTCTTCGTCACGCCGCCGCGCACAGTCTTTGATCTGGAGGCCGCCCTGCGGGGCGTGCGGCTCGCCGATGTGGAGCAAACCGTACTGTCGTTCTTCAACGAAGCCGAAACGGGCATTCTGTCGGCAGCACCGGCCGATTTCTTCGCTGCAATCAGAAACGCAGCGCCGCAGCTCGATCTGGCGGACGGTAAAACTTGGCGCATCTGGCGCGGAACCGCCTGAACAACGATTTTCGCAGGTCCCTGAACGCATCGCAAAGACCGTCGGATCTCCGCGACAGCTTATCCCCGGCCTTGAACGGAGAACATTAACTGGCAATGAAACCAACTATATGTGTCAATTGCTTTCGAGAAATTCTCGTAAATCGACGAATTCGATCAGACATCGCATGCTGGGGCGGTCCTGTTTGATGGACCGGTGCTTCCTGGGTTTCTATTTATTAATCCTGATCGAATAGGTCTCGGGCGATTTCCAGAAAGCGTTCTCGCAACCGCTGGAGCAAAACCAATGGGCTTTTGGGCGTTCTCTGCGATCGACTGAATCAGGCGCATACATTTTGCAAACCGGATCAATCCATGCAGGATCCGCTGACGGTGTTAACTTAATCTCGAAGAGCTGAACCTTGTCAGCGACCGAACGCAGCGAATGAGGGCCAAGCACCTCGAACGCAACCCCCTGCGCGGCAGCTGCTTCCGCCACGGACCGAGTCGCCAGGAACTGACCGGGCGCCGCAAGAGATGTGATCCGCGAGGCGATATTGACCGTCGATCCAAAAACGTCATTCGCCCGGCGAATTATGGGGCCGTGGTTGATTCCTGATCTGGTCAATGGAATTCTTCTTTCGGATCGACAAGCCGGCAACAGCCGCCCGAATACCCGAACTGCGGCGTCGGGACCGGCAAATTCAAGCAACGCCTCGTCACCGATCCATTTGACCAATCTGCCTTCGTCTCCCAGCGACGCCCTGACCAATTCCTCGAACCGATCCAGAATATCTATCGCCAGGGCGTCGCCAAAAACATCGGCTATCGCGCTGAATCCGGCCAGATCCACAAATGCGATTGTACTGTGTGACGTGGCAGGCGAGTGATGTTCGCTGCCGCAATGATCCATTTCCAACCTACCCTCCCCGGTAGTGTTGCTCTGCAAAATCGTATGGAATTCGCCACTTTACCGGTATTCGAACCTTATGATCGTATTTTTGGATATTTTTATTGAGGCTCACCCGCTTCCCGGTCACCAAACGTGCCGGGCCCGTCCATCAAATGTTAGTCCCCGATCACACGGCGCCGTTCCTCATATTCTTCTTTGTCTATTTCACCGCGAGCGTAGCGTTCCTTCAGAATATCGAGCGGAGTGCGCATTGGTTGGTGCGTTCCATGTGAGCTTTGCCAAGGCCCGCCGATCCAACGAACGATCAAAACTGCCACAGCGATCACCACCGCAAGAACCAATATCATGAATATCGGACCAAAAATCATACCGAACCAACCTCCGCCCCAACCCATCATGTGTGGACCAAAATCATATCTGTCCGTCTGCTGAGCGAACGCGATTGTTTGCATCAATGGCACGGCTCCGGCGGTGATCAGGGCCGTTCCCACAAATCTCGCTATCATTTTCATGCTCCTTTTCGATTGGGTTGCGAAGCGCCATCCGTTCTGCTGTCCAGTCTGACGTGAGCGCCCGCATTCAATGCCCCGCGTTCGGTCTTGGCGATGTTTGTTATCGAATGCCCGCTTTTTTGCCCTAGGCCTCCTTCGTCATTGAGCCGATGTTCAAAAAATCAACCGCCATTGCCCGATCTTCATCGAGGCAAATCGTCTCGACCTGCAATGTCGAAAGATAGAAACCGAATTCGTTGCGCAGAAGCTCGTGTGCCTGCTTGAGCACAGCCGGAGCGACATCATTGCTTGCGGCACGAAGGTGCGCCGAAAAGACGTGCGTATTGGAAGTCAGTGTCCAAGCGTGAACGTGATGAACATCGACGACACCCGGCAATGTTTCCAACCGCCCGACCGCTCGCATGAGATCGATATCCGGCGGCGTTCCCTCCATCAGAATATTCACGGTCTCGGCCATTATTCCCCAAGACGCGTAGAGCAGGACGAGGCCGAAGGTCATGCCGAGTATCGGATCGATCGGCAAATAGCCGGTGAAGCGGATAACCAGCGCCGTGACGATAATCAACAGGCTTCCCACAAAGGTCTGCACTACATGCCAAAATGCGCCTTTGACATTGAGGTCGCCCTTCTGGCCACCAAAGAGCAGCCATAGCGATATGATTTCCGTGATCAGGCCACCGAAAGCCGCGATCAACATCGGCGTTGTCGGAAGGTCGATTGGATTCTGAAGCCGCATATAGCCCATCACCAGAACAACGATTGCCATCGCGAACAGGAACACACCGTTGAGCAGGGCGCCGATGATTTCAGCTCTCAATGAGCCATAAGTGCGCGCCGCATCGGCTGGCCGCCGGGCAATTCGCGCCGCAACAAGCGCCAATATGACACCGCCGACCGCCGAGAATGTGTGAAACGCATCAGAGATGACGGCGATCGACCCCGTGTAGATCCCGATGGCCATCTCGATGAGGAAATAAATCCCGGTAAGCCAGGCCGAGATTTTCAACGCGCGCGTTTTGGCGCCCATCCGAGCCATGTTATGCCCTGAGTGACTGGCCATGGCACTTCCTTATTGTATTCCGCCCGGCCGTTGTGTGCCCGTCGACGGAATGGACTGCACCGTTGCTGAAATCCGGGCTGCTCATGAAACCTGCGAACAAGAAGCAAGCCTTGAGCTTTTCTATCTTCGGTATTTCAATAAGATAGGGCTTCCAGCTGGGGTAAGGTCAAGGGCTGTAAATCGATGCGACCGGAACGGCGCGGGATGTGGCAAGTGCAACACCCCGTCGCTGCGCCAGTAGATTGTCGTCTGGGCTTGTCTCAGAATCCGTTACACCCGTGAATCGGATATGTGGCCCAGCTCGTTGGTAACAGGAAAACAACCGTTCTTGATGAGGGAGCTCCAGTTTCAAATTTGAACTGATGACTTTTGCTGTCTACCCTGACCTTATACTAAGCGGTCTCCCGTGTTCGCCGAGACAAGGCTCTTTGCCCGGAAGTCCCGATGGCAAAGACGCTCAACAATCCGAAACCTGCGGCAATAACCCACATGGCACCGTGCGGATTCCAGATCTCCATACCTGTGCCGATCGACGGCGGCCCGACCAGATTCCCGAATGAATAGACCATCACAAAAGCTGCATTTGCTGCGGCGAGATTGGCACCGGAATACTGTGTTCCGAGCTGAGCCAAGCCTAGCGTGTAGAGGCCCGGAATGACGCCTCCCCAGAAGAAGATCACGGCATACATCGCCGTCACGCTATCGGTAGCAATCGGCAATGCGATAGCTCCGGCAAGACCGGCCAGCGAAAACAGAACTATCAGCGCACGCTTGGATGCCCGGTCTATCAACAGACCGATCGGAATCTGGAACAGAACGTTGCCTGCTCCCATCGCAATCAGGAAGGTCGCGACGATTTCCGGCGTGTAACCGAGCCGCAATCCATAAACCGGGAAGAGCGACAATAGACCGCTCTCGGCAACTCCGAAAACAAGTACCGCCCCCATTGCCAGGGGTGAAAGGAAAATGAACCTCCACCACGCGGCCTCCGGTTCATCACCAAGTTGTGGCGCATGGGAAGCAGCTGCGAGAACAGGAACCGCAGCCGCCAAAATCACCGCCGCACCGATCACAAATGGTACCGGCCCCTCAATGCCAGTCGCCTGCAGGATCACGGGGCCGATCACGAAGCCAATGCTCAGCATTGTAGTGTAGAGCCCGAGGAAAAATCCCCGCCGCTCTGGCGGTGCTTCGGCATTGATCCAGAATTCACTCAGGATGATGATGCCGGTAATGGCGGCATGGAAAACAAATCGCAATGGAAATGTCGCAAGAAAGCTGTCCACAAGGTAGATGCTAACAAGACTGACAGATGCAGTGACAAGAAGCGTGGTCAGCGATCGGACAACGCCGAATTTCTGGGCCATCGGTGTAATGGTCGGCCCGGCGACAATAGCCGCCAGACCGGCCGTCGCAGTGTTAACACCAATCCAGTGACCGGAAATGCCGCGCTGCTCAAAAAGCATCGAGAGGAGTGGCATGCTGAGGGATAGACCGGCTCCAACCGACGTTACCGCCAAAATGGCCGCAGCAATTGGCAGAGGATTTCGTATGGATGTTGACGACATCTGATTTTTTGCCTTTATCTTGTACCAATCGGTATAAGATAATCTCTTGTACCGTTTAGTACAAGATTTTTTTGCGTCGAATCTGCACTGGACGACGTCGAAAAAAGCGCCTCTGCCAACTTGCGGCCCGATTGGCTCTTCACCCGGCCCAAACAATGGTTCGACGGAGCCGCCACAACCGAAACCGCGACTGCTTCACAGAACCTTTCGGGATATTCATAAGACTACGATTGATGTATTGCTGCGCGCGATTGCCGCGGCCGCCGTACCGCTCGCCACGCCCACCAACCAAGCAAGCTAAAAACCGTCAGAACGACAAAAACGGCATAAATAACGAGCGCGATGGGCGACTGCCAGACTGGGATGCGCTTGGCGCTAAGGTAACCCAGAAACATCGTATCGCCGTCGAACAAAACCGTTGAGTCGTCGAACATAGAGCCCGTTATCCTAAAGCGGTTGGGCCCGATAGGTGACAGTGTGCGCTCTCCAGTGATGAGCGATTTCTGTACCAACCTGTCGCCCCGACGCTTGATTTCAAATGCCATCAGGTAGTTCAAGTACCAGTACTCCGGATCGACAAAGTCAAGCGGACGGTACAGGCCGGCCAAACCGTTCAGGTCCTCCGCCAAGGGTTCATAGACAGAGACGGATGGCGGCTGCACCAATGCATCCAAGATCCGTCTCCCCGCGACAGACGAGGCCTCGTTATTTGCCAGATTCGATAGCACCACAACGCCTGCCTTTGCGTCAGGCAACAAAGTCAGCCGTGCCGCGGCTCCGCTGAGACTGCCGTCCCACCAAGCCAAGTGCCGACCGTGCCGCTCACGCACTGCGAAACCGAGACCGAAACCCTGATCCATATCGGGATGCGGTCGGGCCTGGAGACGCATCATCTCGGCGACCGACTGCGGCTGCAGAACGCGAACGCCGTCGAACTCGCCTTCGCCAAGGATCATCAAGGCAAAGCGCGCAAGGTCACGAGCTGTGGTAATGAGAGCGCCGGCCGGAGCGATCGCAGTCGCATCGGCATGATGGTTTCGATCGGAGCCACCTTCGAACCAGTGACCATAGGCTGCCGCTAGCGCATCCTCAAACTGCCATGGCGACTGGAACGTCGATCGAGACATGCCGAGCGGTTCGAAAAGTGTGTGACGTGCGTAATCCGAAAATGACTGCCCCGCGACCTTGGCCGCCACATAGCCGGCGAGTGCGAAGCCATTGTTGGAATAGACGACACGTTCGCCAGGCGAGTGGAGAATACGCTGGCCATCCGCCAAATGCTCTTCAATTGTCCGAACTTGATCTCCCAGATCAATGATGCCCTTCCATGTCACGGGCATCCCGGAATTGTGCGACAACAGCTGTCGGAGCGTCACGGGTACGGGTTTGCCGGTACGGTCCCGCACCCATAACTTGGGTTCCAGGTACATATTCACCGGTTCGTCGAGATTCAGCCTTCCTTCTTCGACCTGCCGCATAACGAGAACAGCGGTCAGAACCTTCGAAACTGAGCCTGCAGGATATTGCGTCTCGAGGGTTGCAGCCCGACCGGTCTCTTTATCGGCGAGCCCAGACGCAATCTCGACCACGACTCGGCCGTTCCGCACCGCCACCACGGACATCGCCGGGGTGCCTCCGTGCGCGCGCTCTTCTTCCACAATGCGCCGAACATTATCTTCAAGTGCAGCGTCTGCTGCTGTTCCAGCCATCGGAATCGCGGCGAGCAGTGTTCCTAAAGCCGATCGCACTCCCCATCCCGCGTATCTGGAGATGCTCGTCCTTAACACCTTAAAATGCGAACGCTTCGATCGGCTGATATGCAAAGTCGTCTTTCTTCGACCTGTGCCAATTTCTGCTCTCCTGAACGGAGATTTCACGCTGCCAAGAAACACTGCGAAAAGAGGCTTGTTGAGGAATAGGGTTGCTCCGATCGATGTGACCGCCGAAATGACTGCCGCTATCAGCAGGTGATTCCGTTCCGTCCTAGGTGACATGGGTGACTTTCTAATTTATTTTGTACGAAGCGGTACAACATAGGTATTTATACCGTTCGGTACAAGATAATTCTTAATTCGGCACGGTACGAGAGGTTGAACATGGCCGGTAAAAAGTCATTTGAGGAAGGCAAGGCCCTTGACCAGGCTTTAGTCGCATTCTGGCATTCGGGCTATGAAGGCACGTCATTTGCCGATCTCGAGGCGGCCACGGGACTAAAGAAATCCAGTCTCTACAATGCCTTTGGTGACAAGGCCGAGATCTACCGCCGATGCCTGGACCGCTTTGAGGACGCATACGAATCCGCCCTGTTGGAGGGACTCGAAAAACCGGGGCTGCGGTCAGTTTTGGAAGCCTATTTCGAGGCGCTATTCGAGCATTTTGAAGGTTCGGATGTTCCCTGCGGAAGCCTAGCGACAATGGGCGCGCTTGCGAGCGGGCGATACGAGGGTGACGGAGGCGCCTTTGTTAAGCTGCAGCTTGACCGGCTCCTGACACTCCTCAAGCGGAGGTTTGACAGAGCCGTGTCGGATGGCGAGCTTCCTGACGAGACCGATACCGATGCTCTGGCTTCGCTTTTTTTTGTCGTTTCGCGCGGGCTGGCTGTCCTACACAGTGACGAGCGCGAACTGGCGGTACTGCGTCAGGCTCTTGCTGCAGCGATGGCAGCGCTCGATTCCCCCCCGCTTTTGAAACAGCACCCCTGAGTTGCCGGCCGCATTCGACGGAAATGCGATCCGCTTTTTTCCAGGGGGAACAGTCGGTTTTGTTCCAGGAAAGATCCTCAAGTTGGTTTTCGCAGGGGTAGCCACGCTCATCGCATTGAAAATGCTGTTCAATCGCCAAAGCAGGGTAATCAGCAATACGTTGCCGAGCAAGATCACATCCAGCATCGTCGGCTTCACGATCGGCTTCTTGTCGACATTCATGGGAATAGGTGGTGGCAATATAAACAATCTATTCATGACCGCCTATGGCCAGACGATGCAGCAGGCGGTCGCCACATCTGCGGGTCTCGGTATTCTAATCGCGATCCCGGGCGCGATCGGCAATCTGGCCGCTGGGTGGGGTTTACCAAGTCTACCAGCGTACACTTTTGGCTATATCTATGTGCTGCCGTCATCATGATCGCACCATTTTCGATCCTTGCCGCACCGCTCGGTACGCGTCTGGCGCATTGGCTTCCCCCTCGATATCTGGAAATTGCATTTGGTCTGTTCCCGCTTTGCGTGGTGGTCGCCTTCATCATTGGATAGCGCGGGCGAATGGGCAAGATCGACACCGAATCCGGAGCGGACTTCATCTACATAGAAGATATGCTTATGGATTTGCTTCAGGTGACGGTGCCGGCGGGAATCGCCGAATTCAAGGGCGTGGGGGTCCGTCAAATATACCGTCAATAATTCTCGCTTCACCGCGATATCCGCACATGGCGGACATTGGATGATGATGGAAAATTTACTGATTCAATTGCTTGTGAGAACACCGGTCAACTGCCATCAACGCAGATCCATGCGGATCCCTACTCCCACTCGATGATCAACGAGGTTGGTAACATTTTGATTTTGTGACGATTTTATCCGCGACAATTCGCGCATACCGTCAGAAATACCGTCAATGCTCTAAGTCTTTGAAATTGCTTTGTTTATACTCTTCGCTAGCGGATAACAACCTTTGAAAAAATGCAATGGAACGTCACACACAGCTGACCATGTGCCGATTTGTGATCGATCACCGGATCGAAGACACACAATTTCGGACCAGAACGCAAATCTTAGTTGGCTAATGTTTGCAGATTCGACTGTTCACATGCCGTCATAAAAACTCTTCAATAGTTCCAACGCTTCGCGAAGCACACCAGCACTTGCAGTCTCCCAAAAGGCATCGCTGCCGAGATCCGCGAAGCCGGGAAAATCGCGGAGATCCTCAGCGTCCACATTCTTGAACCCCATGGACCAGTCGCCGAACATGCGGCGTTCGATACCTCCGTCTTCTATCACCACGACCGTGTGGTGCCTGCGATCCCTGGAAATTCGGCGCCAGACATCTTCGATCGCCGCGTCCGGCCCTTCCAGGACCTGCAGGAAGCTGCCGCGATCATAATCGGGATTGAACCGGTAAATCAGCAATCCGGTGATACCGTCCTGGACGTTTCGGGCCCGACTGTAATCGAGCAGTTCTTTCAGTTGCTCGCGTGTGAACGGTCTCGTCGCCTGACTGACATAGACCAGTAATTTCATAACCCGGCTCCCAAATCTGATTCACCCGCACGACAACAGATAAGATCTTTGTCCACACGCAAAGCGCAAACCGGAAGGACGCTGCGCATTCCGTCACTCGGTCATTGTCAGCAGCGTGTCGAGCGAGGCTTTTGCATCACCGTAGTACATGCGGGTGTTCTCCTTGTAGAAGAGCGGATTCTCAATTCCCGAGTAACCGGTCCCCTGCCCGCGCTTCGACACGAAAACCTGTTTGGCTTTCCAGACCTCCAGGACTGGCATACCGGCGATCGGCGAGTTCGGATCCTCCTGTGCCGCTGGATTCACGATATCGTTCGAACCGATTACGATGGCCACGTCCGTCTCGGGAAAATCATCGTTGATCTCGTCCATCTCCAGAACGATGTCGTAGGGAACCTTCGCCTCGGCCAGAAGCACGTTCATATGCCCCGGCAGGCGGCCTGCCACCGGGTGAATGCCAAAGCGCACGTCCTTGCCCTTGGCCCGCAGGCGGCGGGTCAGTTCGGATACGGATTGCTGCGCCTGGGCAACGGCCATGCCGTAGCCGGGAACGATAATGACGCTGTCGGCATCGTTGAGTGCCGCAGCCACGCCATCCGCATCAATGGCGATCTGCTCCCCTTCGATGTCCATCGCCGGACCCGCCGTGTTTCCGAATCCCCCTAGTATGACGGACAGAAAGTGCCGGTTCATGGCCTTGCACATGATGTAGGAAAGGATGGCGCCGGACGAGCCCACCAGCGCTCCGGTAACGATTAGCAGATCGTTGCCAAGCAGAAAGCCGGTCGCAGCCGCTGCCCATCCCGAATAGGAGTTGAGCATCGAGACCACCACCGGCATGTCAGCACCGCCGATCGCCAGCACCAGATGCGCACCAACAACGAAGGCAATGATGGTCATGACGTAGAGCGTCCAGCTTCCGGCACCGCCCATATACATTCCCAACAGAACAAGCGAGGCTGCAACCATAGCGCCGTTCCACAAGTGCCGACCGGGCAGGATCAGCGCCTTGCCCGAAATACGCCCGGCGAGTTTGCCATAGGCGACAACCGAACCGGTAAAGGTTATTGCACCGATGAAAACGCCAAGGAAGATCTCCACCTCGTGAATGATCGCTTCGGCATTGGAGACAAAGTGATGCTCGGTCAGGTCGGAGTTGATGCCGATAAAGACGGCAGCAAGGCCGACGAAGCTGTGAAGCGCTGCCACCAGTTGCGGCATGCCGGTCATCTCGACCCGCTGCGCAACGATGACACCGACCACCGCCCCGACGGCGATGGTCACGATCAGCGTGGCATCGATGGCGACACCGGGGCCGAAGACGGTGGCAAGCACCGCAATGGCCATGCCGACGATTCCGTACCACACGCCGCGCTTGGCGCTCTCCTGGTCCTTCAGCCCGCCGAGTGACAGGATGAAAAGCACGGTAGCCGCGATATAGGCAGCTGTCTGCAGTTCCGCGTTGAGCAGTTCCGAGGTCATGGCATTCCTCCGGCGGTCAGGATTTCTGGAACATCTGGAGCATGCGGCGCGTCACCATGAAGCCCCCGACGATGTTGATGGTGGCGATCAACACCGAGACGGCCGCCAGGACGGTCACGACTGGCAAACTGGTCCCCAATTGCAGCAGTGCCCCGAGGATGATGATGCCCGAGATGGCATTCGTCACCGCCATCAGCGGCGTGTGAAGGGCGTGCGCCACACCCCAGATCACCTGGAAGCCGACAAACACCGCCAGCGCGAAGACGATGAAGTGCTGCATGAAGCTGGCGGGCGCATAGAGTCCGATCAGCAGCATCAGCAGGCCGCCGACGACCAGAAGGCCGATCTGCTGGCGCCCGGCCCTCGCCGCCATGGCGGCTTCATCGGACTTGATTTCTTCGGCAGTCTTTTCCGGCGCTTTCGGTTTCTGCGCCGCGATCGCCTGCACTTTCGGCGGTGGCGGCGGGAAGGTGATTTCCCCTTCATGCGTAACGGTCGCACCACGAATGACGTCGTCTTCCATGTCGTGCTTGACGATGCCGTCCTTGCCGGGCGTCAGATCCGCCAGCATGTGGCGGATGTTGGTGGAATAGAGGTCGGACGCCTGCCTGGCCATGCGGCTGGGGAAGTCGGTATAGCCGATGATGGTGACACCGTTGCCGGTGACGATCTTCTCGTCCGCCACCGTGAGCTTGCAGTTGCCACCCTTTTCGGCAGCCAGGTCGATGACGACCGATCCGGGCTTCATCGAGGCGACCATATCCTCGGTCCACAGTTCGGGTGCCTCGCGATTGGGGATCAGAGCCGTGGTTATGACGATGTCTATTCCGGGCGCCAGTTCGCGAAACTTGGCCAGTTGGGCTTCGCGAAACTCCGGCGATGAAACGGAGGCATAGCCCCCTGTTGCCGCACCGTCCTGTTGATCTTCCTCAAAATCAAGATAGACGAATTCGGCACCCATGGATTCGACCTGCTCTGCCACTTCGGGCCGCACATCGAAGGCGTATGTGACGGCGCCCAGCGAAGTCGAAGCGCCAATTGCGGCAAGTCCGGCGACGCCTGCGCCCACGACCAGGACCCTTGCTGGCGGCACCTTGCCGGCCGCTGTGATCTGGCCGGTGAAAAAGCGGCCGAAATTGTTTCCGGCCTCGATCACTGCACGGTAACCGGCGATATTCGCCATCGAGGAAAGCGCGTCCATTTTTTGCGCGCGGCTGATCCTGGGCACCATCTCCATGGCGATCACGGTGGCGTTCTTTGCCCTCGCGCCCTCCAGTCCGGCCGCATTGCCGCCGGGATTGAAGAATGAAATCAGTGTCTGCCCTTTGCGAAGCCGGTTTATCTCGGTTGGATCGGGCTGACGAACCTTCGCAACGATATCCGCTTCCTCCCACAACTCGGTCGCGGAATTCAAAATTTGAACGCCCGCCCCGCGGTAGGCTTCATCGGAGTATCCAGCCGCCTCGCCGGCACCCGTTTCGAGTAGACATTGATGTCCAAGTTTCTGCAGCTGAATAGCTGACTGCGGCGTCATCGCAACCCGGTTCTCGCCGTAAAAAACCTCTCGCGGTGTACCGATTTTCATGATCCATTCTCCCCGGATTGTTCGTCTTTCTGTTCGACCGGCAGCAGGAACGCGAAATCGCAACCCTCGTCGGCCTGGCCGACCTCGCTGGCGTAGAGCCGGTCATATCCGCGCCTGGTTTCAGGCGGCCTGGCCGCCACCACTGTGGCATCGCGCCGACGCTGGAGTTCTTCGTCGTCGACAAGCAAGTCGATGCGTTTTGCTTCGACGGACAGACGGATCCGGTCGCCGGTGCGCACCAGCGACAGGGGGCCGCCGACCGCACTCTCCGGTGTCACATGAAGGACAATCGTTCCGAATGCGGTTCCCGACATGCGCGCATCGGAGATCCTGATCATGTCCTTGACGCCCAAGGCACTGAGTTTTTTCGGAATGGGAAGGTATCCGGCCTCGGGCATGCCGGAATCGCTTTTCGGGCCTGCATTCTGCAGCACCATGACATCGTCCGGCGAGATATCGAGATCCGGATCGTCGATACGGTTCGCCAGATCCTCGAGCGAATCGAAAACGACGGCCCGGCCCTCCTTCTCGAAAAGCCGCTTGTCGGCGGCCGACCGCTTCAAGATAGCTCCGCGGGGTGCAAGATTGCCGAACAGCGCCACCAATCCCCCCTGCGGTTCCAGCGGTTCGTCGGCAGCTGAAATGATGCGGCGGTCCACATAGCCGGGGTCGCATTCGAGCCGGTCACCCAGAGTTTCACCGGTCACCGACACCGTGTCGAGATGCAGCAAGGGTTTAAGCTCGCGCAACACCGCGCCGACACCTCCCGCATGGAAGAAATCCTCCATATAGTCGGAGCCGACGGGTTTGAGATTGACCAGGACCGGTGTTGTGTCGGACAGCTCGTTCAGTTTCTTGAGCGGAACCTTGATGCCCAGCCGCCCTGCGATGGCGGTAAGATGGATGATGGCGTTTGTCGATCCTCCGAGGGCGAGCAGCATCCGAAGCGCATTTTCGACCGACTTTTCAGTCACCACATCACTGGGCCGTATCGGATTGGCGACCATCCGCGCCGCGGCCAGTCCCGAAGCCTCACCGGCACGCAGCCGGTCGGCGTGGACAGCCGGAATGGCGGCCGTTCCGGGCAGCGACATTCCTAGCGTCTCGGCGATGCATGCCATGGTCGACGCGGTACCCATGACGGCACAGGTCCCTGCCGTGGTGGCAAGTCTTCCCTCGATGTCGTTGATCTGCTCGGTGGTTATTTCGCCGGCGCGATACTTGCCCCAGAAGCGGCGGCAATCGGTGCAGGCGCCGAGACGTTCGTCGCCGTAGCGGGACGTCATCATCGGTCCGGCAACCAGTTGAATCGCCGGCAGATCGGCCGAGGCGGCACCCATCAACTGCGCCGGAACCGTCTTGTCGCACCCACCCATCAGCACCACCGCGTCCATTGGCTGGGCGCGGATCATTTCTTCTGTGTCCATCGACATCAGGTTGCGGAATTTGAGACTTGTCGGGCTCAAAAACACCTCGCCCAGCGAGATGGTCGGGAATTCGATCGGTAGTCCGCCGCCCAGCAGAACTCCGCGCTTGACGGCCTCAAGCAGCTCAGGAAAGTGCCGATGGCAGTTATTGAAGCCCGAAAAGCTGTTCGCGATGCCGACGATGGGTTTTTTCAGCACCTCACGCGAATAGCCCATCGAAGAGGCGAAGGAATTGCGCAGGTAAACCGAAAAATCGCGGTCGCCATAATTGGTCAGGCCTCCGGCGAGGCCCGTCGACTTGTCTTCTGCCATTGTGATTACCCCGCCAGCTTTATCTTGACGTATTTCGGGTCGAGGTAGTCATGGATCCCGAAAGAGCCACCTTCCCGCCCCATACCGCTTTCCTTGACGCCGCCGAAGGGTGCCTCGGCGGTGGCCAGCAGCATCTCGTTGACGCCCACCATACCCACCTCAAGGTCCTCATAGGCGCGCGTCGCCACGCTCAAATCGTTGGAGAAAACGTAACCGGCCAAACCGAACGGAAGCGCGTTTGCCCGCTCAATGACATCGTCGTAATCGTCGAACGTGGTGATCGGCGCGATCGGGCCGAACGGCTCTTCGGTCATGACAAGCGCATCGTCCGGCACATCGCCCAATACGGTCGGCTCGACGAAATGCCCCTTGTTGAAACCCGCGGGGGCCTTCCCGCCGGCAAGAAGCCTGGCTCCCCGCGACAATGCATCCTCAGTCATGCGCCTGACCGTCTCAAGCCCCCGGCGGTTAGCCATCGGCCCCACCTGTACGCCCTCATCCAGCCCGCGCCCGATCTTGAGCGACTTTGCGATCTCGGCAAATCTGGAAGAGAACGCGTCGTAGCTGTTGCGGTGTACATAAAAGCGCGTCGGGGAAATGCAGACCTGTCCGCAATTGCGGAATTTGGTTGCCGCACAGACTTCGGCGGCGATCCTGGCATCGAAATCGTCGAATACCAAAACCGGAGCGTGACCGCCGAGTTCCATTGATACTTTCTTCACACCCTGGGCGGCCAGTGAGAGGATCTGCTTGCCGACAGGCACCGATCCCGTGACGCTGACCTTGCGCACAATGGGCGAGCCGATCAGCTGTTCGGCGATCCGGCCGGAACTGCCGGTGACCATGGAAACGACCCCAGCGGGGATGCCCGCGTCATGGCAAGCCTGAATCAGCGCCGCGCAGGACGCCGGCGTCTCGCCGGCGGGCTTGATGACGATTGCGCAGCCCGCCGCCAACGCGGCGGCAATTTTCCGCGCCGGCAGGAGCGCCGGGAAATTCCAGGCCGAAAACGCGGCGACAACCCCAACCGGCTGGTGGATGACGGCCATGCGGCTGTCCTGCGCGCGCGCTTCAATAATCTGACCGTATATGCGCTTGGTTTCCTCGGAATACCACTCGAACTGGTCGGCTGACGCACCGGTTTCGCCCATCGCCTCGGCCAACGGTTTGCCGGTCTCCAAACACATCAATTGTGCAATGTGTTCCTGCCGCTCTCGAATGAGATCGGCCACCCTGCGGATCTTGGCGGCGCGATCCCATGTGCCTGTTTTACGCCAGACCGCAAACCCTTCTTGCGCTGACGCCAGGGCCGCATCGATGTCGCTTTCTGTCGCAACGGCGATGGTGCCGAGCACCTCCTCGGTGGCGGGGTCTGAGACGGCCTTCGTGCCGTTGTCCGATGCAGGGCGCCAATCGCCCCCGATGAATAGATCGAGATCCTGATACATGGTCCGTTTCCCTTAGATGCTTGACGCGAGATAACGCTCCTGTACGTCATCAACCCAGTTGCCCACATTCCACGAACCATAGGCGCCCATACCGGCAACAGGATCCCGGCCGGAATAGACTGGGATGTGCAGGAGCGAGAGTCCTTTATGTGCGTGCGCTACCTCTAGCGCAGATTCAAGTTCTTCGCGGCTGTACCCACCATGCAGAGCCTTGACTCCGGATATGGCGCCGGCCATCGCAACATAGTCCACGGCGACCGCGTCATTGGTTTTGAATTCGTGGCCGTACTGGTCGTACTGAAGGCCGGTAATGGCTGCCATGCGGCGGTTGTCGAACAGGGCGATCATACCGCGCACGCCATGCTCAACAGCATCAATCAGGATCTGCGGGTTCATCATGAAAGAACCGTCGCCTGTGAACGCGATGCCATATTTTGCGTCCGGTACATAAGCATTTCCAAGGAGCGCCGAACCCGCGAACCCCATGAAGGAGGCTCCTGTTTCCGTGAAGGTCTGCCCCGGCACGTCATCCTCGACGATCTGAAAGCCGTTTGCCTGCACGTCGCCGGCATCGAAGAATTTGACCGCGCCGACCCTGCTTGCAAAGGACGATACCGCATGTATGGCCGCCGGTTGCGTCAGAACTGGACGTTGCCACACGGTGTCGCAGAGCGGTTCGGCAAAAAATCGCTCAGCCTTGAAATCCGACCACTCATCCTTCTTGGCTGAACATTCGCGCAACCAGTCTTTCCGTGCGCCGGCACCGGTGGCCTCACCGAGCGCTTCCAGCAGTACCTCGATCACTGCAGTGATGTCTCCGGGCAGGCAGACGGTGTTCGCGTAGTGCGTCAGGTCGGCCAGATCGCCATTGATATTCAGCACGGCCCGTGCATTCGGGTACCCTACGCCCGAGCAATCCGCCTGGCACACCGCACGGCTGCCGATCATGACGACCGCATCGGCATTCTGCATGGCATGATTGCCGCTGATTGAACCCTTCGAGCCGCCCACATGCATGTTCAGTGAATCGGCATCCGCGATCACACCGGTAGAGCCTGGTGACAGCACGACGGGAGCGCCGATCCTGCTTGCCAACTCGCGCACGGCGCGAAAGTGGTTGCGGGTGCCGCCGCCGGCTTTGATAACGATGCGTCGGTGCGTTCGGACGAATTCGACCGCCTCCGCGACGTCGCCGGATCGGGCCGGTGCAACTGCCGGAACTTCATTGCGCGCGGGCAGCGTGGCAATGTTGATCCGCGTGGCCAGAGGCTGCGTATTGATCGGCAGCATCACATAGAAGGGCCCGGCCTTGTATGGATGATGTACACAGGACGTGCCGCGGCGCAGGCACTCGCGCAGCGCACCAGGCGTATGCAGCGTATAGGACTGCCCCATCAACGCCGTCACCTTGCCGAATACACCCTGCTCGGTTTTCGGGACCTGCTGCATATTGTAGCCTTCGCCCTGCGTGGTCTCGTCCCCATAGATGTGATAGACGCCCACGCCGTTCGAAGCGGCCGCAAGCGATCCGGCCATGGCTTGCAATCCTCCCGGTCCGATCGAGGTGACGACGGCAGGCGTTTCGCCATGCATCCAGGCGTATGCCGTGGCCGCATGAGCCATCTCTACCTCATTGCGGCAGTTGATCACCTCAACCGCGCCTTCCTCGCAATAGATGCGAAGCACTTCACCCAGATCCGTCGAGCCGTGGCCGAAGATGGCGTAGTACCGCCGCACACCCTGTTTCAGCATTCCGACGACGAGGGCCTCGGACAGTGTGAGTTCGAGGATTCCGCCGTTTGCGTCGTCGATCAGCGCATCTTCGACGGAATCCGCGGCAAGCCTGGCCGCGCGGGCACGCATGGTCTGTTCCGCCCCGCCGGGCGCCTGGTTTTTGTCAAGCATCGGAAGTCTCTACTTTGTCTCGGGATTTTCTTTTCAGCTTCAATTCACTCGCCGCCTGAAGGCCGATGACCAGCAAGGCCAGGGCGAAGAAGAACAAAGCGGTGGGAGATGTCAGGAAAATATCGGCACTGCCGCCGGAGAGCATCATGGCAGTGCGGAACTCGTTCTCCAGCGTCGGGCCGAGAACCATTCCCAGGATGATCGGCGTGATCGGCACGCGAATGGCCACCAGCACATAGGCCAGCACGCCGATGACCCCCATGGCGTAGATGTCAAAAGCGCTGTTGCGGATGGAATAGGCACCGATCGCGCACAAAACCAGCACGACGACGGCCAGTAGATCCCGCGGGATCTTCAGAACGTGAACGAAGATTCGAATGCCGATCAGTTGCAGCCCGAGAACCCAGACATAGGCGATCACCACCGCCACATACATGCTGTAAACTTCGCCCGCATGGTTCATGAACAGGGCGGGTCCCGGTGTAATTCCGTGGATCATCAGTCCGGCCAGGACGATGGCCGTCGCCGGATCGCCGGGAATGCCAAGCGACAGAAGCGGGATCAGAGTACCGCCGGTCACGGCATTGTTGGCGCTTTCGGGGGCGATCACACCCTCAATATTGCCCTTGCCGAAGGGAGTCTTGGGCTTTTTGGAAAACCGTTTGACGTGGTCATAGGCCAGAAACGCCGCGATCGCTCCGCCGGTGCCGGGAATCGCACCGATGCCCGTCCCCAGGACCGAGCACCGGACCATCAGCCAGAGATTGCGAACCATCATGCGCGGCGACGGCAGTTCGGCGCGGGCGTTGGCAACGCCCTTCGTCTCGTCGCGGGTCGCAGACCGGTCTGAAAAAGCCTCGATGATGAAGGGCACCGCGAACAGGCCTATCATGGCGACAAGTAGGTTGACGCCCTGCAGCAGATTGATGCTGCCGAAGGTCATCCGCGGAACGCCGTCGATCGCGTCGATGCCGATAGTCATGATCATCAGGCCGAGCACGCCGCTGATCAGACCCTTGATCAGTGAATCGCCGCACAGGCCGCAAATGGTCGACATGCCGAACAGCACCAGGGCGAAGATCTCGGCGGGACCGAACCCGATGGCCAGACGCGACACGAGATCCACCGACACGATCATGACGATGAGGCTGAAGATACCGCCGAACACCGATGCGATAACCGCCGTACCGAGCGCGATGGAGGCCTCGCCCCGTTTGGTCATCGGATAGCCGTCGATGACCGTTGCCGCCGCCGACGGCGTGCCGGGAATGCCCAAAAGGATGGCGGAAACCGATCCGCCGGTCATCCCGCCGATATAGGTTCCGAGCAGAAGCCCTATGGCAGGCACCGGATCCATACTGAAGGTGATCGGCAGTGCCAGCGCCAGAGCCACTGTGAAAGTCAGACCCGGTATCGAGCCGAATATGAGGCCGACAAATGCTCCGAGAGCAACTGCGGCGACGGCCGGGGGAGTTAACGCATGGGCGGCAGCTTGCAAGAAAATATCCATGAGTCGCTATCCCAGGTTTACCCAGATGCCATTGGCCAGATGGATGCCGAGAACTTTTTCAAAGATCAGCCAGCACCCGACCGTCAGGCCAAGCGACATGCCGAGGAGTTTCGGGACGGAGCGCACCCGCAGGCTGAGGAACATGGCGAGCAGCACGATGGCCGGCGTCGCCAGGAGGAACCCCATCTTTTCGAGCAGATAGCCGTAAAGCGCGATTTCTCCGAGAACCGTCAGGGCCGTCAACCAGCTTGGTCTGTCGACCGCCGGTGTCTCCGCATCGACCGCCGCGTCCCCATTCGGATCGGCGTTTCTGCGAAGAATCAGCCGCAGCAGGAACAGGACCGTCAGCGCCAGCAGGATGACCCCGAAGGACAGGGGAAAGGCGCGGGGCCCGATCTCCCCGTCACCGAAACCCGGGGGAATGGTGTCGATGACCAACCAGATCCAGCATCCCGCAAGAACCAGGAGCGAAACACCCAGCACCGTTTCCTGAATACGACTGGTCATCTCCACCTCCACCGTCCGTTACTTGGCCATGCCAAGTTGCTGAAGGAGCGCGCCGTAGAACGCGTCGTCCGTTTCGATGACCTCGCCGAAACCGGCGCTGGTCAGATACGCGGGCGAGAATCCGATATTGGAGGCGGCATCCTTGAACTGGTCGCTGGCGACCGCGGCTTCGGCGGCGGCCTGCAGCTTGGCAACCACATCGTCGGGCGTGCCGGCGGGAGCGGCCAGACCGCGCCACATCGAGATGTTGACGTCCACTCCCTGTTCCCGCGCGGTGGGCACGTCCGGCAGGATTGCAACGCGCTCCGCGCCGGTGACGGCCAATACGTTCAGATCACCGGCCTCGACAAAGGAAGCGAACTGTCCCGGCCACTGGATGGCGGCGTCAATGCGACCGGCCAGCAGTTCAACCGGCGCCTTGCCTTTTCCGTACGAGATGTATGCCACCTTGTCGCCGATCCCCATCGCATCGAAGAGTGCCGCCGAAGTCAGGTGGGTAAAGGAACCCTTGCCGGATATGCCGACTTTCAACTTTCCGCCGGATGCCTTGGTTGCCTCGACCAGGTCGCCGAGATTTTTCCACCCGGTCGAGCTGTTGACCGCAAGCGCCGGAATCTCGGTGGAGACCCGGGCGATCGGCTTGAACGCGGTGTGGTCGAAAGGTACGCGGCCGGTGTGGTGCGTCGTGCTGATGGAATTGGAGTTCCAGACGATGTTGTAACCGTCCGGCGCCGTGGCCACGACGTAGGAGTAGCCGACAGCCCCGCCGCCGCCGGTGCGGCTGACCGGAACGACCGGTTGGCCCAGCGCATCCGACATCAGTTCTGACAGCAACTGTGCGATCGTGTTCGCGGTGCCACCGAACAGCACCGTCATCTCGACCGGCTTTTCGGGATATTCTGCCTGCGCAGCACCGCCGAATGCGATGCATGCCGCGGACAAAATGGCCGTCATGCCAACGCGGGCTTTTCCAGTAAACTTCATGTTTTCCTCCCATGCTTGGCCGTTGAAACAGCCGTTTTGACCCGGAATCATCCGGTACGCGAATGAGTCCTCCTGACAGCATTCGCGCGCTCTTCCCTCGCAGACTGGGCGATCAGTTCCCGTCCGGGAACGTGGTCACGCAAAGCCTGGAGGATTTTTTCCGGAGTGGCCGGCAGCGATTTGATCCGTACTCCGATTGCATCGTAGATCGCATTCATGATTGCCGGTGCGGTCGGCACCAGGGCCGGCTCTCCAATACCCTTGGCCTGAAGCGGACTAAGAGGGTCCGGATCTTCGACAATCGTGCTGTTGATCTGCGGAATATCGAGCGAGGTCGGCAGGATGTACTTAGCGAAACCGTGAGTAACCGCATGACCCTTGTCCGTCTGGTAATCCTCCATCAGCGCCTGACCGAGTCCCTGGACGACGCCGCCCTCGATCTGCCCTTCCACGCCGCGCGGGTTGATTGCCCGCCCGACATCGTGGGCCGCCCAGATCCCGAGCACCTGTACCTCGCCGGTCCAGGTATCGACTTCCACCTCGGCGACTTGGGTGCCGAATACATAGGCCTGCCAAGGGCTGCCGGATCCGTCGACCGGATCGAGACCGGTTCCGTGAGCGGTAAACGAAGCCGATCCGACAGGCACAACGCCGCGCGCCTTGCAGGTCGCAACCGCGTCGGACATCGACATGCGCAGGTTTGTATCGGCCACGCGGACGACACCGTCGAAGGCGTGCAGCAATTCGACCGGCACCTCCCAGTGGTCGGCGATTTCCTCGAACAGGACCGTACGGGCCTCACGCGCGGCCAGGGCCACGGAGTTGCCGATCATGTAGGTCTGGCGGGTGGCGCCGGCATGCGCCGCCTCGGGCGACCGGGCCGTGTCGTTGTCACCGATGGTCACGTCCTGCGGCCGGATGCCCATTTCATCGGCGGCCACCTGTGCCAGCAGCGTCAGGATGCCCTCTCCGATCTCGGTTACACCGGTCACCACTTTGCCGGTTCCGCCATCATCCAGCTCCGCCCAGGCGCCGGCCCGGTCGATGGTCGCGGTTCGGGCTATTCCGTACCAGCTTGCCGCCATGCCGCGGCCGTGTTTCATCCTGGTCATCACGCAACCCTTTCGACTTTCGATTTCGAAGTGCCTGGTTTCACAATCCGCGCGCCCAGCGTGCAGGGCTTGCGTGTATCGGGACCGCCGAGGTCGCCGCGCGCATCGCCGCGGACCTTGGGCGCGCCCTTTTCCCAGCGCGAGGCTTCCTCGGCCGCGTCCAGCACCCGGTCGAGCGACGCAGTGTCGAGCTTCTGCCGCGTATGGGTTCGCGAGCCGATCTTCATCATGTTGATGCGGCGAATCTCGAACGGGTCCATGTCCAAGGCCTCGGCGGCCATGTCCATCATGCTTTCGGTGGCGAACTGGGCCTGCATGCCGCCGAATGTGCGGAAGGCGCCGGACGGCGTGTTGTTGGTATAGACGGCCGTCGTATCCACTTTGAGGTTGTGCACCTCGTAGGGGCCGCAGGACAGGATCGCCGCCTTGCGCATGACGCCTTCGCTCGACATGCCGTAGGCGCCGCCGTCTGAGAGCATGCTGAATTCGATCGCGGTGATATGACCGCTCCATTTCAGCCCCATTTTGTAGTGGACGCGCGAGGGGTGGCGCTTGGCCGAGGCGATGAGGCTTTCCTCGCGGGTGAAGTTCAGTTGCACCGGCCGGTGCGTCTGCATTGCCGCGAGCGCAAGCATGCCCTGATAGATCATGTCCTCCTTGCCGCCGAAGCCGCCACCAACCGGGCTCATGATGAAGCGCACCTTGTTGATCGGTCGGTCGATGATCTCGGCCAACATGTGGCGGTGATGGGTGATGTTCTGTGACGGCGAGACCACAACCACCACATCGTCGGGGTCGACATAGGCAATGCCCGCTTCCGGCTCGAGATAGGCATGCTCGACTTGCTGGGTGGAGAAATGGTCTTCGAGAATGAGGTCCGCTTCGGCAAATCCCGCCTCGACATCGCCCTTTCGAACCGGAATATGTTTGACAATATTGTCCGCAGCGTAGTCGTGAATCACAGGCGCGCCCGGCTCCAGAGCGTCTTCAGGATCGAACAGTCCGGGAAGCTCCTCATATTCGACCTTGATCCTCGACAGCGCCCGGCGGGCGGCCACCAGGTCCTCCGCCGCAACGGCAGCGACGGCCTCGCCCACATGACGCACCTTTCCGCGAGCCATGATCGGCTGATCGTGAACGAAGACACCGAACCCGTCCTTGCCCGGAACGTCGTCGGCGGTAATCACGCAGGCGACCCCGTCCATGGCTTCTGCCTCGCTCGTATCGATCGAGACGATGCGGGCATGGGCATGCGGCGATCGCAGAACCTGCATCTGCAGCATGTCGGGCATCTTCATGTCGGCAGCGTATTTCAACCGGCCGGACACCTTCGACGGCGCGTCGAGGCGGCGCACATTTGCGCCGATGTAGCTTTCCTCGACGGCCTCGTCCTCATCCAGCACGGTCGCCGGCGTCTCGCCCGCGGTCACCGCCCGGGCGATCTCCACAGCCTCGAAGATCTTGGTGTAGCCGGTGCACCGGCAGATATTGCCGCCGAGGCGCTCCTTGATCTCCTCGATCCCGGCATCAGGATTCTGGCGCAGCGCCGCCGTCGCCGCCATGACCATGCCAGGGATGCAGTATCCGCACTGACTGGCGCCGGTCTTGTGGAAGGCCTTCTGCACCGGCGTCAGGTCTCCCGGCCGGGCAAGCCCTTCGATCGTCTCGATGCTTGTTCCGGATGCCTTGGCAACCGGCATCAAACAGGATTTCACCAGCTTGCCGTCGACAAAGACCGAACAGGTGCCGCATTCCCCGGCGCCGCATCCTTCCTTGGTCCCGGTCAGGTTCAAATCGTCCCGCAGAAAATCCAGCAAACGCTTGTGGACATCAGTTTCCTGAGAGACCTGGCGGCCGTTTACGTCAACATCAATCTTGACCTTAGACATGCGCGCGCTCCTTTGTGCCATTGAGTTTCACGTCCACGCCCGGCTGGTTGGTCAATGCTTCCTCGATCGCCGCCCGTACAAAATTGACCACGACCTCCCGGCGATATTCCTGTCGGCTGCGGGAAGCGACCGCATCAACGGCGGTACGGGCAACCCGGTCGATCAGCGCGCGGGATATGGGTTCGCCGCGCATGGCTTTTTCTGCCTGGCGCAAGCGGATGGGACGCGGGCCTACGCCTCCCAGCGCAAGCCGCACATCTTCGAATACGCGCCCGTCGCGATCGGCTTTGATCAGCACTGCACAACAGGCCACCGAGATAACCAGCGAGCGACGCAGGCCGACCTTCTGAAACGATCCGCCGTAGCCTGACGCGGTATCCAGGATTACCGCCGTCGCGATTTCGTCATCCGCAATGCGGGTACGTCCCGGACCTTCGATGAAATCTTCAACCGCGACGCAGCGCCGAACGATTTCGCCGTTTTCCTGTCTTGCCAATTCGATCTCGCCGTTGAGGGCGACAACCGGGGGCGTACCGTCGGCAACGGGAGAGGCGTTGATAAGATTTCCCGCCAGCGAAGCCTGCTCGCGGATCTGGTCGTCCGCGAACCAGATGGCGCAATAGGGCATGCAAGGCAGGCTGCGAATGAGGGCGCTGTCGGTCAGAAAGTCCTGATAAACGGTATTCGCCCCCAGCCGCACGCGTCCGTTTTCGAACGAATAGCCTTGCAGATCCGGAATCCGGGTCACGTCCACGAGCGCCGGCACGTGCACATCGCCGGCCCGGCCTTCGCGGGCCCAGGGCAACAGGTCGGTCGCGCCCGAGACGAGCCGGCTACCCTGCGGCGCACTGGCCCAGATGTCCAATGCCTCGGTCAGGCTTGTCGGCATATGGTAAGCGTCGCAGGTCAGCATGGTTCACGTCCTCCGTCCGGCCTACTCGGCTGCTACCTGGCTGGCAGCGGCGGTCTGGTTCCTGACCACCACCTTGATCGCGTCCTCGACCCTGTCCTTGGCGTAACGCAGTGCCTCCTCGAGGTCGCTCATTTCGAAGGTGTGGGTATGGATCAGGGTCGCGTCGAACCGCTTCTGGCGCATGAAGGCCTCGGCCCGGTGGGTCGCCGTCTTGCCCTCGCCGCGGATGCCGTAGAGATAGATGTTGTTGCGCACCAGATGGGCGACATCGACTTCCGGGCTGCTGCCGGGGAAGGCGGCGAGGCAGATCTTGCCGCCCCTGTTGACCATCAGCGCCGCTTCGTTCAGCGCGTTCGGCGCACCGGAGCACTCGACCACATAGTCGACGCCCTTGCCGCCATTCAACTCATGCACCTTCTCCAGAACGTTCTCGTTGCGAACGTTGATCACGTGATCCGCACCCAGTTTTTTGCCGATTTCCAGGCGATTGTCGCGGGTCCCGGTCAGGATCACCGGCTGCGCACCGAGGGCCTTGGCCACGGCTGCACCAAGCAGGCCGATGGGCCCCGGACCGGTCACCACCACGCTCTCGCCGGCGACGAGGCCGCCAAGTTCGGTCAGGCCGTACATCGCCGTTCCGGCGGTCACGACAAGCGTCGCTTCCTCGTCGGTCATGGAGTCATCGACATGCACGAGCGTGTTGATGTTGTTGACGGCGTATTCGGCAAAACCGCCGTCGGTGGTGAAGCCGTTGGCGCGGTGACCTTTGTCCACGGCGCCGTAGTTCTTTCCGTAATTGTGGCACGATGTGTACATGCCCTCGCGACAGCGCTTGCACTGGCCGCAACCGGCGTGAATTTCGACGGTCACGCGTTCGCCGATTTCGTATTCGTCGACACCCGGTCCGAGCGCGACGACCGTTCCCATATACTCGTGGCCCGGCGTGAAGTTCTTGTTGAACGGATCGCCGCCATGGATCTGTGCCGGCGGACCGTGATGGATGATTTCAAGGTCGGTGGCGCAGATCGCGACCGCGTCGATGCGAACGAGAACTTCGGCCTTCTTCGGCGCCGGCACCGGCTTTTCGGTGAGGATCATCTCTCCGGGATTGCCGAGAACCCACGCTTTCATGGATTCCGGGACGGGATGGTCCGCACTTACAGTCACATTATCCGGCATTGCCATTTCAGTACTCCTGAGTCTCTGGGATTGGTGCCCGTCAGGGCTTGGTGTTTCGCAGCCGCTTGGAAAACTCCTGGGCGGCCCGAATGACGGAACGCGACAGCTCCTTGCGGTATTCGGGCGTTGCCTCGCTCGCAGGAAGCGTCACCGAAATCGATGCAACCACGGCGCCGCTGCTCTCGCGTAGCGCCGAACCGATGCAGACGATTCCGTTCTTGAGCTCTTCGTCATCGACGGCGAAGCCGTTTCGACGCACGAGCCTCAACTGCTCGATCAGCCCGGAAAGACTGGTGATCGTTTTGTCGGTGTAACCAGTGAGACCGTTTGCCGCGACGACCCGCGCCAGTTCCGCATCGGGAAGCCATGCCAGGATCGCCTTCCCGGTCGCGGTGGCATGCGGGGCCGCCATCTTGATGATCTCGTCGGGCTCCTCGACCTGATTGTCGGGCTGGGTGCAGCTCAATTTGGTCAACAGTGACGTGTCGCTGAGAACCGCCAGTTGCACGCTGCGGCCGAACTGCTCGCTGAGCGCCTCGATGTCGGCTTTCAGGACCTCCGCCAGATCCGCCTGGCGACCGGCGAGATCCGCGAGCTCGTGAAGCTTCCGCCCGAGGGCGTAACCGCGGTTGCGTCCCAGGTGAACGATGTAGCCGCGGCCGACCAGGGTCGAAATCAGGTGGTGGCAGGTCGACTGGTTGAGCCCTGCCCGTATCGCCAGCTCGTTCAGCGGCAGCGCATCGCCCTCGGCAGCCAGCACTTCCAGGATCGTCAGCGCACGACTGACCGACTGAATTTGCTTAACACCGGCAGAGCCGAATTCTGAACTGACGGCGTCGCCCGCGGTGTCGAGCCGCTTGGCTGTTTTCAGATGCCTTTTTGAATCAATTGTCGCTGACACTTGGATGTTCTCCCTGCTCACTTAATCTCACATTAGCTACAATATGTCAAATTAATCCGACAATGTCACTTTTAATTTCATATCGTCGGAATTACTAGTAATTTTAGAGTGAAACCAGTCCGGCTCCCTCGATCCTCACCCGCTGAATTGGTCCGCGGTTGTGATCAGGAAAACAGAGGATCCGAATGGCAACGAAACGATAAAAACCCTAGGGCAATGCCGCGAAGCTGCTGCAGGCAGGGATGGTTGTCGGACGGTGAGTGTGCGGATAGATGCGCACCGCGCGGTTCGTATCACCGAGCAGACCCACTACCGATGTCACGAGCAATACGACAGCAAGGGAACGGTCAATTGAAGGAACACGAACGTCGTCAAACAAAAAAGAAACTTTTGGGATAGCCGATTCCGATCTTACAGTGCCCCCGTGCGGATTTTCTGAGCGCGCCCAGTTGAGATGCAGGATAGCCTCATCCACTTTCCGCATGAGCTATCGGTCAAGGCGGGTGAACCGGCCAGCCTTAATCCAGGCCCGGGGCTTCTGGTCGGGTTCGGCCGGCGTTTCAGAGCCGAGTTCAAGAGTGACAAGATCGCGTGCCCGTTCCCGAAACCCATGTATCACGTAGCCCTGTGCGATGACCAGGTCCTGCCCGAGGTCGTCCTTGCCGCGGATAACAATGTGGGTGTAACGGCTTTTCGGCGCCTCGCCATGGCTCCGCGCGTTCGTCGCTAAATACGCCAAATCGTTGGTGTTTTTGGTGCTGCGCACCAGCGCTCCAGCCCTTCGAGCACAGCTCTCAGGGCGCTCGTCGCTCGAAAAGGTCCACTGGACCTTTTCGTTGAAGCGCTGCGCTCTTCAACCGCTCCTCACTCCCACTCGATGGTGCCGGGGGGCTTGGAGGTGACGTCGTAGACGACGCGGTTGATGCCGCGGACTTCGTTGATGATGCGGGTGGCGGCGCGGCCGAGGAATTCCATGTCGTAGTGGTAGAAATCGGCCGTCATGCCATCGACGGAGGTGACGGCGCGCAGTGCACAGACATATTCATAGGTGCGGCCGTCGCCCATAACGCCGACGGTCTGCACGGGAAGCAAAACGGCAAAGGCCTGCCAGATCGTGTCGTAAAGACCGGCGCTGCGGATCTCGTCGAGATAGATGGCATCGGCCTCACGCAGGATTTCGAGCTTTTCGCGAGTAACGCCGCCCGGGCAGCGTATGGCAAGTCCGGGACCCGGAAACGGATGGCGCCCGATGAAGCTGTCGGGCAGGCCGAGTTCGCGACCAAGCGCCCTCACCTCGTCCTTGAAGAGCTCACGCAGCGGCTCGACGAGCTGCATGTTCATGCGCTCCGGCAGGCCGCCGACATTGTGGTGCGATTTGATGGTGACGGAGGGGCCGCCGGTAAACGAGACGCTTTCGATGACATCCGGATAAAGCGTGCCCTGGGCAAGAAAATCAGCGCCGCCGAGCTTTTTGGCCTCGGCCTCGAAGACATCGATGAACAGCCTGCCGATGGTCTTGCGCTTGACCTCCGGATCGCTCTCGCCCTCCAACGCATCAATGAAGGTGTCGGAAGCATCGACCAGGGTTAGCGGAATATTGTAATGCTCGCGGAACATGGCCATCACGTCCGCCGCCTCGTTCTTGCGCATCAGGCCGTGGTCAACAAGGATACAATTGAGCTGGTCGCCGATGGCCTCGTGAATCAGCAGTGCCGCAACAGAAGAATCAACGCCGCCGGAAAGAGCGCAGATCACCTTCTTGTCGCCGACCTGTTCGCGGATTGCCGCAACTGCCTGCTCGCGGTAAGCGGCCATCGACCAGTCCCCTTCAAGACCGGCGATCTTGTGAACAAAATTGCTGATCAGCCGGGCGCCATCGGGCGTGTGGATGACTTCCGGATGAAACATCATACCGTAGGTCTTGCGCTCGATATTGCCAAAGACGGCATAGGGTGCGCCTTCGGAGCGTCCGAGAATCTCAAAACCGGGCGGCAGGTCGATGACCCGGTCGCCGTGGCTCATCCAGACCTGGTGGCGCTGGCCTTGCGTCCATACGCCTTCGAACAGCGGGCAATCCTTCAGGACCTCAACATAGGCGCGACCGAATTCGCGGTGATCGGACGATTCGGCCTTGCCGCCCATCTGCACGC
This sequence comes from Hoeflea sp. TYP-13, assembly GCF_040932035.1. Taxonomy (NCBI): domain Bacteria; kingdom Pseudomonadati; phylum Pseudomonadota; class Alphaproteobacteria; order Hyphomicrobiales; family Rhizobiaceae; genus Hoeflea; species Hoeflea sp. TYP-13. The sequence continues at coordinate 776,789 of NZ_JBFRBB010000001.1, read as the reverse complement.
ACATCGTCATCTGACCATAGCAGATGCCCAGCACCGGGACGCCGGCATCGAAGATGGCCTGGGGCGCGCGGGGCGATCCGACATCGGCCGTCGAGGCGGGCCCGCCGGACAGGATGACCGCCTTGGGCTGCATACGCTCGAAACCGGCTTGTGCAGACTGGAACGGAACGATTTCGCAATAGACACCGGCTTCGCGCACGCGGCGGGCGATGAGCTGCGTGACCTGCGAGCCGAAATCGATAATGAGGATGGAGTCGGGATGGGCTGAGCTGTTCATGGCAAGGCTTTAGTTAATCCTTTGCGCTAGCGCAAGCGTCCGGTCGGATCAGAAGGCAATCAGGCCCTTCTCCAAGGCATTTTCGAGATGATCCACCGCATCGGCCAGCTTTTCATCGATGATATGCAGGTACTGCGTCCAATCATCGACATGCTTCAGTTCCGCCTTGCCGTCGGAAATGCCGCGCAGGCCCGCAAGCGGCAAACCGAAATGATCGCAGGCCCGCAAGATTGAGAATGTCTCCATGTCCACCATCTGCGCATCGATGCCGTCATAGGCATCGCCGGAGACGATATTGGCGCCCGTCGAGAGGCTTGCGGCCGGAATGTCCGGGATTGTGACCGGCATTTTCAGCGTCACCGGCAGGTCGAGAAATGGTGTCGCACCCTTTTCGAAGCCAAGCGCGGAGGCATCCATGTCGCGATAGGAGACGGAAGACACCTGGTAGACGCAGGTCTGCTCCAGTTCGGCCGAACCCGCAGAGCCTACCGAAATTATAAGGTCCGGCTTTGCTCCCGCTGCCTCAAGCCGGTCGAGTGCCGAGGTAACCTTGATCGCCGATTCAACCGGTCCGACACCGGTGATCAGCGGTTTGAACCGGGACTGCAGTTCGGGTCCGTATTCCTGGTCCGCCGCCATGACATAAAACAGCCTGCGCCCGGCAACGGTTTTGACGAATTCCATCATCCTTCTATTCCCTCTCTGCCGACGACCGCCATCATGGTGCCGGTCATGGTTGCGATCAGCTTTTCATCACCCTTTTCATTCACGGCAAAGGCACTGCCATCGGCGACGGTAATGGTGCTGCCCGGCTTGGTGACTTCGGCACGAAAGATGAAGCGCTCGCCACGAGCAGGCGACAGAAGATTGATCTTGAATTCTATCGTCAATACGGCGGCATCGGCCGCCATCAACGAAAAGGCGGCATATCCACAGGCTGAATCGAGCGCTGTCGAAACTATGCCGGCGTGCAGGAAACCGTGCTGCTGCGTCAGGTTCGCATTATAGGGCATTTCCATCTCGACGGTGCCCGGCCCGACGGCATTGAGCTTCATGCCAAGCGTCTTCATGACTTGCTGACGGTCAAAACTGTCTTTCGAGCGGGCCTCGTATTGCGGGTTTCGCGGTTTGAAGTCCGGCATGATTCCTCCCCTGCTAGGTCCTCTGCATGACGGCAAAGAAAAATCCGTCGGTTGCCGTCGCGGCCGGGGTCAGCGTGATCGTTTTCATGTCGGCGGACCAGGGCCGGCGCTTGTTTTCACCGTATAGGTCCTGCCAGACTTCACCTGCCGAAACCAGTTCGAAGTCGCCATTGTCCTCGCAAAAACCGTAGACCTGGGACTCGTTTTCCTGAGGCAGGACCGAACAGGTAATGTAGATGAGGAACCCGCCGGGGCGCACGAATGGCGCAGCGGACGCCAGCACTTCCTGCTGTTGATCGAGCCTTTCTTCAAGGTTCTTCTGCGTCAGTTTCCACTTGGTCTCCGGACGCCGCCGCCAGGTACCGGTTCCGGTGCATGGAGCATCGATGACGACACGGTCCATGCGGCCGGCAAGTCCGCTTAAATCGGCACCCGCCTCATGGACCTGGACATTGCGTGTTCCAGCGCGTTTCAGCCGATCGAAAATCGGTGCGAGACGGGCCTTGTCGATATCGTATGCATGGATCTGGCCCTTGTTTTCCATAGCCGCCGAAAGCGCAAGGGTCTTGCCGCCGCCGCCGGCACAATAATCGAGGACCTGCTCGCCTTGCTGCGCAAAGATCAGTTCGGAGACTATCTGGCTTCCTTCGTCCTGTACCTCGAACCAGCCTTTCTGGAATCCGGGTTCCGCAGTGACATTTGGAAGCCGTGCCGGCCCCTCGCCCGGTACAATGCGCAGACCGCTGCGCGCCAGCGACGTCTGCACCGCGCCGCTGCGTGCAAGCGCCTTCAGCGTCTTCGGCACCGATGATTTCAGCGTGTTGACACGCAGATCAAGGGGCGGACGGCCGGCGAGTGCCTGCGCCTCGGCCACCCACGCGCCGCCAAAATTCTCCTCGAAGGCAAATTGCGTCCATTCGGGAATGTCCGCCTGCACATGAAGCGGAGCGTTTTTGAGCTTGTGGCCCGCAAAGGCTTTTACGGCGTTATCGGACAGCGGCTCGGGAGCGAATTTATCGTCGGTCAACTGGGCTTTCAGTTTTTCGGGGCTGATGCCCCACTGGCGGTGGAGCACTGCATGGACAAGGGCATTGGGGCTCTCATCGTCCATCAGATAGGCATGCGAGAGTTTCTTGCGCAGCGCGTCATAGACGATATTGCCGATCGCGGCACGGTCGCCCGATCCGGCAAAACGGTGTGACAGACCCCAATCCTTCAGTGCGTCCGCGACGGGCCGCTTTCGCTGGTCTATGTCGCCGAGAACTTCGATGGCTGCCGCCATCCGACCGCCAAGCCGCATGAGATGATCCTTGCTCAGTACATTTGCGCCGAGCCATAACGCGGCTTGCGCACAAATGAAAGCCGGGATCCGGTTAAAAGCGGGTGCTTAGGAAGCTTTGCGAAATCGCACCGCAACGTCCTGCTTGCCGGATCGCGAAAAGTTGCATTGGATATCGTTGCGCTGATCTTGAAATCCGGTTGCATCACCGGTCGCGACCACACATATAGATTGGTATAACAACGCGACTTTTTCAAAAGCCGCATGGTAAGAAGGAGCGTTAAGATGAGCACTCAAAATTACAGGCCGAGCGACCAGGAACTAGCCGACTGGTCGAAGCGCCGCGACGCACTTGCTTCTCAGCTTGAGAACTTCACATATCCGCCGGATGATGGCTGGCTCCGCGAGCTCGTTGTCCGCCACACGGAACCCATGGCCGAGGCCTGCAAGGGCCTTTCGAAAGATGTTCCGCTGAACGTCCGGCTCTCGGAAGCCGCCATGGAGACAGACCGGCACCTTAAGGAAAAGATCGTCAATACGGGGCAGCGTGCAGAGGCCGATGTCGAATATCTGCATGCATCGCTGAAGCGTTGTGTTGCCGCCATGGACGAATGGGTCAAGACGCATTCCAAATCGTGATTGAAGCGGGCGCCGCACAATCATGTCTCAAACACATCGCCGGAAATAACCAGCGGACCGAGTAATCGGCCCGCCCGTGGGTGTGTTGCCGAAAAGCGCTACACCCGCAGCAGCACCAAGACGAGCCACAGCCACAGGATTCCATTGACCGCATATCCGACAATGAAGATCGGCCGGCGCAGGCGCAGGTCATTGGTGGTAATGTGAATCCAGGAATGGCCTATCCGGCTCAGAACGAATATCCACGCAAGAATGATAATGGCGTAATTGACGCCATTGACCATGTAGAGCGCGAGGCAGACCGCATAAAAGAGGAAGGGCAATTCGAACTGGTTGACCAGGTTGCGGGCCACCGTTGCGGTTGGTTCCGGTTCGACAATCGGCACCTTGAAATCCGATGCCCTTGCCTTGCCCGCCATGACAGCGGAGTAACGACGGCGCGTTACCAGCAGATAAATTACATAAATCAGGCCGGTCTGGACGATCAGCGGCCAAAATATTGCTGTGTTGCTCATGGCGTACCCCGCTCCGAATCTTTGCGCAAACTTTAGTGCGAGACGCCAGCGGATGGAACTGCCTTACTTGAGAAGTTCAGGGCAAAGAGCCATATTGAGAGGATACCGGGGGACAGGCTCAACACGTGGAGTGCTGGCATGTTCAAAAAACTGCGGTCAAAACTGTCATCCAATTCCGACCGACCGACCATTGACGGCGTCCCGCCGTTGGACGGCAATGCCGGGCTGATGGGCTGCGACGAGTTCATCGAAGTCATGGGCTCGTTCGAAAACCAGTGCAAGCCCTGTTTCGAACTTGCAGAGCGCGCGCGCCAGCACGCAGAGACTGTCGCTGAAACGGGCAAGATCGACCAAACGCTCTTAAGACAGATAGATGAGGCGCTGACCGAGATCACGACAGCCGAAATCCAGATTGAAGAAACGCTGGAAGTCGCCACTGACATATCGCCGGCGGCACAGGCCCGGTTTGAAACCGCCGCGGACAGGATAGCCGATGCGCACAGCGCACTTGAATCCGCCCTCAACGACATACGCATGGCCAAGGTGGATTTCGATTCCTACCGGGACGATGAGGATGATGACGACGATTTCGATATGGATTGACCGGGCTTTCTCACAATGTGATCGGCGACCCGGTTGCCCTCCGGGAAATTGACACATTTCGGGCTCACACTTTTGGCTGCGTTGGATTTACGGGAGACGCTGGGTCGGGGGGCGTGAACAGCAATTGTTTGCGAACAATGACCCGTGCGCTCCGGCGGGCCGAAAGCCCGGTTTCCGGCGTGGTGCGAAATTGCCTCGCATCCGCCAATACACCGGAATTGAACGTTGCGGCGGGTCCGGGAAGACAAGCGCCGCTGCTTGTGGATCTTCGCATGTAGCCGGAATTTGAGCAGCTGTTTCGATAGTATTTCGAGTACGAAACTCACGTATTGAGAAACCAAAATCAGTTTTGCTGGTTGTGATCGGGAGCGAAACTCGATGACCGCATCAAAAAACGCAATTGATCGAAAATCACTCAGCACCTTTGAAAAGGAAAGGCTGAAAAAACATCTGTGCACGCTGCAAAGGTCTCTGGAGGCCTTTCCCGTCGAGACGATCGACAGAAACAGCGATATCGGCGACTGGGTTGGCGTCGAGGAGTGGGCGCAATCGGCGATGAGTACAACCTACGATATCATCTTCCAGCTCGGATCCGATCACAACCGGCTGCCGGAGGTGAGCAACGCCTTCAACCGCGCCATGTCCGCATATGATGCAACCGCCGACATTGTCGACCGGAAATATTCCGGTCTCAGTCACGAGGATTTCTACCTGGCCAAGATTGCCATCAGGCGATGCATCGAGTCCGGCAATCACCTTCTTCAAGATGATTTGAAGGCCATGCCGCACGAGCCAATTGCCGATGCGGTGGTCAAAATTTGAAAACGCAGGCCGGTTTGCTAGAATTCAGACCCAGTGTGCCCGGAGCGTTTGCATGGTGAGCCTCACAGCAAGAGAAAGCGACATCGTTTTTCGCATCATGGGCGAGTTGTCGACCGACCACTCGTCACACTCACTGCGTACGACGATCGGCCCGATGCTGCTTGATCTGTTGGGCGCGCAATATTTTGCGTCTTATGTGTGGAGCGACGAGACAACGACATTCGACAGCCGCATCGCCCTTAATATGAGCGACGACAACCTGAAGACCTACGAAACCTACTACCAGTTCCGGGATCCGATCACGCCACGCCTGCAGCGCAGGCGCAAGACAACGGCGGTGAGCGAGATCATTTCCCGCTCGGCGCTTGAACGCAGCGAGTTCTTCAACGACTTCCTGGTTCGCGACGGTCTCTTTTTCGGCATCAACTATTATGCCTATTCCGCCGGCCAGAACATCGGCGACCTGCGCATTTGGCGCGGGCGCGGGCGGGAAGACTTCTGCCGCCGCGACCTCGAAATCGTCGATGCCATCGGACCGGCTTTCACCCATGCCATGCGCCGCGCGCTTGCCCGCGAAGGACGCTCGGAATCGCGCATTTCCGTAACGACCGCGATCGAGCACGAGAGCATGAAGGTGCATTTGACAAACCGTGAAAAAGAGATCGCCGCTGCCGTCATGCTCGGCAAGACGGACCTTCAGATCGCGCAGGAGCTTTTCATCTCCATCACCACGGTGCGCACCCACCTCAAACACCTCTTCCGCAAACTCGGCGTTTCGAGCCGGGCCCAGCTCATGCACCGTATCGCACTTCACTAGGGTGTAGTCTGCGACAGCCGGATGATCGGCGGTTTGATCTCGAGAGCGCGGGATTGACCGAGTAGATGTTCTTCCGATAGCAGACCAGACCGACTTGTCGACGGCACATGCCTATTACCGAATTGCCGTTTGCCGGCGGGTCCGAGCGGGGCCTGCCAAACAAGGATTCCCGCATTTCACGTCCTTTTTGTTCAGACAAAGGACTATTTTATTCAAGTTGACATCCCGGGTACCCCATACCCTGAAACAACCAAGAGAACGTCCAGGAATTCGGATGTTTCAGGGTTACATTCAAGGGAGGATACCGATGTTTTCCAAACTCAACCGCCGCGCTGCGTTGGGTGCTACCACGGCGTTGTTCGTCGGCCTTGCTTCGCTGGGCAGTGTGGCATCAGCAGGGACAACGCTTCGTCTGTCGCATCTTTCGCCACCCGGATCGGATATGGACAAATGGGCGCATCAGTTCGCCGATCGCGTCTCTGCCGAGACGGACGGCGAAATCAATGTGCGCATATTCCCGGCAAGCCAATTGGGAGACTGGGAAGAAGTCTATGAACAGCTCAGCCAGGGATCGGTGGATCTGGCCATTCAGTCCATATCGACCAAATTCGATTCCCGTCTCGCATTGACCTGGTTCCCCTACACGGCTGTCGATTACGATTCAGCCAGGGAAGCCTGGAACACTGGCGGCTTCCTGTTCAACATCGTCGACGAACTGGTCGAGCCACAGCAGATCAATGTGCTGGCACCCTATGCTTTCGGCCTTGGCGGCATGGCGGTGGGCAAAGAGGTGGACGATCCGAAAAATCCGGACGCGGACCACAGCTCGCTGAAAATCCGTGTATGGCCGTCCGGCGTTCCGACTCACAAGCCGACGCTTGAGCGACTGGGATACTCGACCACGACCATGCCCTGGGCTGAACTTTACACCGGCGTGCAAACCGGGGTGATCGACGGCATGGTTGGCGGTGTACCGGAAAATGCGGTTCGCGACTGGAACGGTGTCGTCAAGACCTGGCTGCAGATCAACGACCATTTTGAAATCAACTGGCTGCTTGGCAGCGCCATGTCCATGGCAAACCTGTCGGATGAAGATCGTGCCACAGTTCTTGCCGTGGCCAAGGATCTGGCAACCCAGCGCTTTGACGCGGTCGAAGCTGCAGACAATGCCTATCTGGACCAGCTCCGCGAGAGTGGCGTTACGGTTGTGACATATTCACGCGAGGAAATTGAAGCGCTTGCCGATGCCGTGCGTAGCGACGCCTGGCCGGCAATGAAGGGCGAAATTGGCGATGAGCTCTATGAATTGATCACAACTCATTACGCCAACTAGCCCTAACACGGCGCGAGGGGTCGGTGTGACAGCGCCGGCCCTTCGCCGTCAGCCTCCGAAAGCAGAATGAACCATGCTTCAGGAACGTCAAATCCAGATCCAGCACCCGCTGTGGCAGTTCAAGTTGAAAATCCTGCGCCTGGTGATGTTCATCTCCAGCATTGTCTTCACAATGGCCGTTTTTCTTCAGGTCGTCGCGCGCTACCTTTTCAATTATTCGCTGTTCGGCATCGAGGAGTTCGCGAGCTTCGCCGGCGTAATCATGTATTTCATAGGCGCCGCATACGCCACGCATGAACGCAGCCACATTTCGGCAAGCCTGATCGATACGATTTTCGGCGAAGGGCGCATTACAGCCGGTGTCCACGCCTTTACGCGGCTGCTGGCATTTCTGCTTACGCTCTACATCCTCAGTTCCTTGTTCGACCTGTTCATATTCACCGAACGCATGAACACAAAATCGGTCGAGCTGCGACTGCCGATGGTCTGGATATACGGCACGATGCTTGTCGGTCTCGGCCTTACCGCCTTTTACTTTCTGCTGGAATTTTACGACAGCCTGCGCGCGACGATCTGGCACGTACCCGCCGAGGAAACGAAACAATGAGCTCGCTAATTCTTATGGATGTCGCGATTCTCGTGACATTGATGATCCTTGGGGTTCCGGTCGCATTGACCTTTGTCGCTGCAGCAGCCTTCCTGGTCATTTTCGGTGACTACAACTCCACGACATTCCTGATCACCGCCGGCTATTCCAAGGTTTCGTCGGTCGTGCTTTTGGCTATTCCGCTTTACATCCTGGCCGGCGGGATCATGACCCAGGGCGGCATTGCCCGGCGTCTCCTGGAACTTGCCGACAGCATACTTGGCCGCTATCGCAGCGGCCTGGGCGTCGTGACCGTCATTACCACGGCCATCTTCGGGGCGATTTCAGGAATGGCTTCGTCCGCCGTGGCGGCAATCGGATCGATAGCCATTCCACGCATGGTCGAACAGGGTTACGACCGCGGCTATGCAACCTCGCTTGTTTCGTGCTCCGCCGTACTTGCGTTGCTGATTCCTCCAAGCGCAACCATGATCCTTTATGGATGGGTCACCGGCACCTCGATAGCCGCCTGTTTCCTGGCTCCGCTGATACCGGCACTGCTTCTGATCGTGCTGTTCTCCCTCTGGAACATGATTTTGACCCGCAAGATGGATATTCGCGTCGCCGAACCGGTGTCATTCAATGTACAGGTGAAAACGGTCTATCGGCGTGCACGCGAGGCAGGCTTCGGGCTGGCAATGCCGCTGATTATTCTGGGCCTGATCTATGGTGGTGTCACAACACCAACCGAAGCTGCCGCGGTCGCTGTCGTTTATGCTTTGCCGGTGGCGTTCATGATTTACCGCGAACTGACTTTCAGATCCTTCTATGACGTCGTCTGGAAATCGGCACAGGTGACCGCGGTCCTGATGCTGGTGATTTTTACCGCCAATATGCTGGCCCGGGTTTTGACGCTGGAGGAAGTGCCGCAACAGATTCTTGAAACGATGCTGGCGGTTTCGGACAATCCGATCGTCCTGCTGCTCCTGGTCAACGCCTTTCTCCTGATGATTGGCATGTTCATGGAGGATGTCAGCGGCATCCTGCTCGCCGCCCCGCTGCTTTTGCCGGTGGTGACGGAAGCAGGCGTTCACCCGGTTCATTTCGCAGCAATCATCGGAACCAATCTCGGAATGGGACTGATTACGCCACCGACGGCTCCAATTCTCTATTTCGGAACGCTGATCGGTCAGACAACACTGGCAAAAGTCGTCAATCCGACCCTGGTTTTCGTATTCCTTGCCTATTTTCCGGTGGTCCTGCTTACAACGTTCATTCCGCAGCTCTCACTTTGGCTGCCGTCGCTGATCACCGGCCTTTGACGGTTACCGGAGAAAACAATCATGACGTTACGAATTCTTGTTCCGGTCGATGTCGAGGAGCCCCGCTCCTGGCACAAGGTGCTCGATCCGCTCCGGCAATTTGCCAAAGGCAGTGATGTCGAATTGACGGTAGCGACCGTTGTTCCTGAACTCGGAACGGTCATTGCCCAGGCAGCACAGGCAGCGCCTTTCACATCGGAGGCCCCGGCGCAGCTGAAAGAGCACGCCCTTGCGGTTGCAACGGAGCGGCTCGACCGGCTCGTGTCGGAAGTCGGGGACGAATTCGGCGAAATCCACAAGGTTACGCGGTCAGGCTCGGTCTATTCCGAAATCCTCGCGACCGCCGAGGAGACAGCCGCCGATCTCATCATGCTGATTTCGCATCTGCCTGATTTCGGCGACTACCTGCTTGGCCCCAATGCAGCGAAGATAGTACGGCACGCGAATTGTTCCGTGTTTGTCGTGCGCAACGGCCTGCAGGGTGGGTAGGATCATCGGATATGTCCAACAGTTCGATGCAGTTGGAGCGCAGCCTTTACAGGTCCAGCACGCTTTCCGTCGCCGTTGTGATGACGGGCGGCACAATCGCCAAAAGCTATAATCCGGCCAAGGCGCGCCTCTACAATTTTGAGACAAAGGTCAGAGACATCATTGCCTCGTTGCGAACGGACGATCTGCATTTTGACTATTGCGATCTCATGCACAGGGATTCCCTCGACATCGGCCCGTTGGAACGCCGGGCGATTGTCGATGCCGTCGCGAAGGCGGCAGAGCTTCATGATGCCGTGCTGGTGACCCATGGCACCGACAGCATGGCCGAGACGGGCGAAGAGCTATGCCGGACGATCGGACGCCCGGACGTGCCCGTCGTATTCACAGGTGCAATGATTCCCGGCACGATCGCCGGTTCCGATGCCGTCCAGAATGTAACCGAAGCGCTCCTTGCACTGCGGCTGTTGCCTCCAGGTGCCTATGTCGTTTTCCACAACAGGATCCTCGCATTGCCCGGCGCAAGCAAGGACCACAATCGATTGACTTTCTACTGAGCAAAACAAGCCATGAAAAATACCCGAAAAGAAACCGACAGCCTTGGCGAGCGCGATGTACCGGCGGATGTCCTGTTTGGCATCAACACGCTCCGGGGTGTCGAAAATTTTGAAGTCTCACCGCTGAAGATCGGCGACGAGCCTGCCCTCATCCGCGCCCTCGCAGCGATCAAGAGAGCCGCAGCCAAGGCCAATACGGCGCTGGGTGTACTGGACGCAGCCAAAGGTGCGGCAATTGTCGAAGCCTGCGACGAGATTCTTGCAGGCAAACACACCTGTCACTTTGTCGTTGATCTTCTGGAAGGATCCGGTGGCACCTCGATCAACATGAATGCGAATGAGGTCATAGCCAACAGGGCGTTGCAGCTACTCGGCCATGAACCGGGCCGCTACGACCGGTTGCACCCCAATGACCATGTCAATATGGGACAATCCACCAACGATGTCGTTCCTTCGGCGGTCAAGCTGGCGGTTCATGAAAAATCCACTGACCTGACGGCAGCTTTGAAGCGATTGGGCGATGCATTCCAGATCAAGTCGCAGGAATTTTCGAAGGTTCTCAAGATCGGCCGCACATGCATGCAGGCGGCGCAACCAATGACCCTGGGCCAGGAATTCGGGGGTTATGCCGCAGCCATCCACCGTATCGGCGATAAAACCGGCAAGGCCGTGGAAGAGCTGCTTGTGCTGCCGCTGGGCGGCACGGCTATAGGCACCGGTCTTGGCTCGGCCCCCGGTTTTCGCGAGCTCGTGTACAGCCATCTGTCTGCCGGTTTGAACAAGCCCGTCAGGCCTGCAGCCGACATGTTCGACGGCATGCAGAACGCGGACTCCTTCGCTCGCATTTCAAGTGAATTGCGCATTGCCGCCGAAGTCATGGGAAAGATCTGTCTCGACCTCATCATCATGTCTTCGGGAACCAAGAGCGGCATCGGCGAGATACGCCTGCCCGCGGTGCAACCGGGCTCCTCGATCATGCCGGGCAAGGTGAATCCGGTGTTGCCGATGATGATGCAACAGATCGCTTTCGCGGTCGTCGGCAACGATGCGGCGGTGTCGCTCGCCTCCCTCGGCGGGCAGCTGGAGATCAATCATTTCGAGCCAGTGATAGCCTCACGTCTGTTCGACACTATGGATCTTTTGACCCGCGGCAGCCGTATTTTCGCCGACAGGTGCGTATCCGGCATCAAGGCGAATGAAGAACAGGCGCTTGAAAACCTGCTGGCATCGAGCGCGCTGGCAACGGTGTTCGTGCCGAAACTCGGCTATTCCGATGTGAGTAGAATCGTCAAGGATGCCGAGGCGGAGGGAAAACTGTTTGTCGACGTTATCGTCGACATGGGTCTGTTGACCCGGGATCAGGTGATCAATGTCCTCTACGATGCAACCCGATACCGCGAAAAACCTGCCGCCTGACCGGCGGCCGGTCAGACCCCGGGTATTGCGTGCGCAATATCCGTACCCCATGTGTCCGCCATGGTGAAGCCGACAGGATAGGGATCGCTCGGGTCAGTGCCCAGTTGCGTCACACTGTAGATCCACGCCCTTCCGGAAATGCGCGGCAAGACCGCCGCCCTGCCGCCAACGGTTGTGGTTCCGAGAATGGTTGCGGAAAACCGGCTGTTGATCGTGGAGCGCATGTCGAAATCCTGCCCGATCCGCGCCTCGCCTCTGGCATGCATGACGGCAAGACGCGCGGCCGTACCGGTGCCGCACGGGGACCGGTCGACCCGCCCGGGAGGCATGATCGTCGCATTGCGATAGGCGTTTGCGGCAGCGTCTATGTCATCAACGAACATCAGAAACTCGATCGCGTTGAATTGCCTGATCTCGGGATGTTGCACCGGCAATTGTTCCCTTGCCGCCGCTTTTATGCGGTTGCCCAGTGACACCATGTCCTGGGCGGTATCGGGGCTGATCCTGAGATCCAGTTCACGTGCTCGGGGAAGGACGTAGTAAACGCCGCCGAAAGAGACGTCGACAGACAGCGTTCCAAGTCCTTCGACTTCCAGACTGGCGCCGAGGTGCTCAACGAACGCCGGAAAGAAATCCAGCGAAACCCGCTCGACCCGGCCGTCGCGGCACACGGCACGCGCTTTTACAAGACCCGCCGCCGTGTCGAGAACAACGGTGGTCTCGGGTTCCTGCATGGACAAGATACCCGTTTCCAGAAGGACCGTCGTCACGCACATCGCATTCGAGCCCGACATCGCATGGCTGCCGTCGGCCTGCATGGGAATGAAGGCCGCATCAGCATCGGAACGGCTGGGAGGCAACAGCAGGTTTGTCGTCATCTGCGCGCATCCGCGTGGCTCATGATTGACGAACTGCCTCAGTTCATCATGCGCCTGAAGATATTCGAGTTTTTCGAGCGTGGTCTTTCCTTTGATATCCAGAACGCCACCTGTCAGCACCCGGCCGATTTCCCCTTCGGCGTGGGCGCCCACAATCGTTACTGTCCGGTTCCAGCGCATTGTACCTCCATCATTTTGAGAAGATCTTGCTGAACGGACAAGACATCCAATAGAATAGGTCAGACATTTATATGTATGCGGCGGAAGACAGCGACGGAGCACGACATGTTTCAGCCTACTCCCGTTCCGGCAGATGTGGAGCCGGACGTCCGCTTCGCCTTCATCCCGACGCCGGCGTTCACGCTACTGCCATTTGCCGGCTTTTTGGATGCGGTACGCCATTCTGCCGATGAAGCGGACCGAAGCCGGCAGATTTTTTGCAATTGGGAGGTTCTTTCCCATACGACGAAACCAATAAAATCGAGTTCCGGCCTGTCTGTCCTGCCGTGGAAGACCTTCGGGGATGCGGGCGATTATGACTACATCGTCGTGATTGGCGGCCTGCTCTCTGAACTTGATGACATTCACCCGGACACGTTTGCATTCCTTCGGCAGTCGTTCGAACGGGGAACGAAGCTCGTTGGCTTGTGTACCGGCAGTTTCGCCATAGCCAAAGCCGGCCTTCTCAGCGGGCGGCGCTGCGCCATCCACGCGCACCATCGGCCCGAATTCGTTGAGCTGTTTCCAGATGTCGTGCCAATAGAGAACGAAATCTATATCGATGACGGCGAGATTATCACCTGCCCGGGTGGAACCGCCGCGATTGACCTGGCTGTCGAGATCCTGATCAAACACTGCGGCAAATCCCGCGGTCTGAAGGGTCTGACGGCGATGGTCGTCGATGAGCACCGGCAGGCTCATGATGTTGGAAGGATGCCCTATCAGGACCTTGAAGATTGCGGCAACTGGCGGGTCGAGCAGGCAATTCGGATCATGCGCCAGAAGCTCAGGGAGCCTGATACCACCAAGCATCTTGCCCGAACGCTCGGAACGACGGTGCGGCAACTCAACAGAGCTTTCAGATCCCATGCCAAAGCAACGCCGCAGGAAATCTGGCGCGATATGCGCCTGCAGCACGCCCGCTGGCGGCTGATCAACTCCAAGCGGACAATCACACAAATCGCCCATGAATGCGGTTTTGCGGACAGCAGCCACTTTTCACGATGGTTCAAACGCGAATTCGGGGACCCTCCCCGCCTTTATCGCGAACAACGGCTCGCGCGTGTTCGATAGGGCGCAGCCGCTGTTCGCGCGGAATATCTGGCGGTGAAGGACACGCTCTAGGAGTTTTCCGCCTGCAGCTTCGCCAACAGTTCGTCCAGTACGACAAATCCGCTGCCCCAGCCCTTCTTCATGCCTTCCATGGCTCCGGCCCAGCAGGCAATCTCCGCATCCGTCGCATCAAGCGGCACCATCGTAAGCCGCACATTTGTTTTGGCGCCTGCATCCTCAAACGTCACAGTCGTCAACAGCACACGCGGCCAGTCCGCCATCATCGGACTGGTGATGATGTTCCAGTTAGAGTCTGTCGACGAGTGATGCCAGACCAGTTTTTCCTGCGGCACGACCTCCTGAAATTCCATTTTGCTCAGATCGGATTTGGCGCCCCATTTCATTTCGTTGAGCCATACCCCACCCGGCTTCAGCTCAAATTTGTGAATGACCGTCTCCACCCCCGGGCCATACCAATGGGACAGCAGCTTGGGATCGGTCCAGGCACGCCAGACCATTTCGCGGGGAGCGTCGAAAACGCGGTCATGTACATATTCAGGAAGTTCACTCATCTTTTGCTTCTTTCTTTTCGGCTAGTTTCATACTGACAAGGACATCATCAAGCTGATCGAAGCTTCCAGCCCAAAATGCCCTGAACTCCTCAAGCCACGCGACGGCAGCGGCCATCTTTTCGGCTTTCAGGCGCGCAGGGCGGCGCTGTTGGTCAATTTCGCGCTCTATGAGCCCGGCGCGTTCGAGCACCTTGAGATGTCTCGACACTGCCGGCTGGCTCATTTCAAAAGGCGCGGCGATCTCATTGACCGAAGCCTCGCCTTCGGCAAGCCGCGACAGAATTGCCCGCCGCGTCGGATCGGCCAAAGCTGCAAAAACGGCATCGAGACTTGATTGCCTATTTATATAACCAATTGCTTCCATAACATGATGGTTATATAAAAATTCACCCGCGTCAACAGTTTTTGCAATGGCCCGCGCGGCGTGACCGACCCGCGCTTGTTGCAGCGCCTTCCAGGGCAGTGAATCCGAGGTATCAAAAAAAGGGCCGCACGTGATGTGCGGCCCTCAATTTGTGCTGTACAGGAAAAATCTGCTTAAAATTCGTCCCAATCACCATCTGTATCGATGGCGGCGTTGCCGTCAAAAGCAGCGGCGGCCGGCTTTGGCTTAACCTGCTCTTTTTGTGCATTGCTGTTTTGAGCGACGGGCTCGGACACCTTGCGTTGTCCGGCCATACCGATATCGAACTGCTGCAGCATATCGTTGATACGCACGACCTCGTCCGCGAGCATCTGACTGGCGGCAGCGGCCTGTTCCGAAGCGGCGGCATTTTGCTGCGTGCCCTGATCAATATTGTTGACCGCCTCGTTTATCTCCTGCAGACCCAGGGCCTGTTCGTTGGCCGAACCCGAAATCGAACCGATATGCTCGTTGATTTCTGTTACCTGCGAGACGATGGCTTCAAGCACCTCACCGGTTTCATTGACAAGCGCAGCTCCGGTTTTGACTTCCTGCCCGGAGGTATCGATCAGTTCCTTGATTTCCTTGGCGGCGCTGCTCGAACGCTGGGCAAGTTCACGAACCTCCTGGGCGACGACGGCAAATCCCTTGCCGGCTTCGCCTGCCCGGGCCGCCTCCACGCCGGCATTGAGCGCCAGGAGGTTGGTCTGGAAGGAAATCTCGTCGATCACTCCGATGATGTCGGTGATTTTATCCGCAGACGCTTCGATCTTGCCCATGGCTTCGATCGCATTGCGAACGACGGTGCCCGATTTTTCGGCGTTGCTTCTGGCCGTTGTCACAAGTTCGCTGGCTTCCCGTGCCCGGTCGCTCGCCGATTTCATGGCCGACGTGGTTTCACTGACTGCTGCAGCGGTCTCTTCAACTGATGCAGCCTGATGCTCGCTGCGGCTGGCGAGCGTGTCCACAGCCGAATTGATTTCCTTCGAACCGGAAAGGATCTGTCCGGAGGCGGCGCCAACCTGGTCTATCGTTGCCGAGAGCTGCTCCACAGCACCGTTGAAATCGTCCTTTAGCGCCTGGAAGGATGGCGGAAACGCCTCATCGATGCGGTAGCTCAGGTTCTTCTGCGCAAGCGAGGACATTGCCTTGCCGAAGCTCTCGGTCACCATCGCCGTTTCGGCGGCCATGGCTTCGTCCCGCTCTCTTGCTTTTGCTTCCTCATCTTGCTGTTTTTGCAGCAGCCGCTGTTGTTCTTCCTCAAGCTCCATTGACTTGATCATATTGTCCTTGAAGACACCATAGGCCATGGCGACCTTGCCGATCTCGTCATTGCTGACGACCTCGACATCAACCGACATGTCATCGGCATTGAGCGCCTCGAGCCCCTTGACGATTTGCGCCAGCGGACGGGTGATGCTCCGCCGTACCAGGAATATCGAGATGACCACTCCCAGGAGAACAGCCACCGCGGCAATGACGGACATCAGCTTGAGAGCAAATTGCTCGTGGTGCTCGGCCGCCAGCGCGGCCTGCAATGTAAATTCCTCGATTTCGAACAGCAGGGCCTCAAGGCCGTGGTCCAGTGTATCCTCCAGGGCTTCGATACCCGGAAGCATCTCAATGGCTTCCTCCAGCTTACCCGCACGGACCAGTTCGATAGCGTCGAGGGCCTGCGTGTCATAGCTTTTGTGCATTTCGCCGAGGGCCGTTAGTTCCTCAGCGATCTTCTGAAATTCTTTGCGTTCCGCGTCAGTCAGGGCAGTATCGCGCGCGTGACCGGCCATCTCGATCGCCTCGACGAATTCGCCGTCGACCTTCGTGGTCAGTTTTTCGAACGTTTGAACCGCCTTTTCGAACCCGGCCTTTGCCTCGGGATGGTTCTTCATCTCCTGTGCCGTTCGAAAGGCGCGTTCAAAATTAATGGCCTGTTCGAGCTGATGGACCGTCACCTTGGCCAGACTTGCCGTCATCGGGACATCGCGTTCGGCGATTGCCTCGACTTCAAGACCAACCTGCCGCATCTGCCAGATGCCCGTGCCTGCGGCCAGGCACAAAAATGCCAGGCACAAACCGACGATCATATAAACCTTGGCGCCGATGCCGACTGATCTGGCGCCAGCCTTCGACTGTGTATTAAATCCACTTTGCCGTTTCATCTGATTTCTCCAAATCCGGGTCGGCTCATATGCCGATGGTTTTCAGGTGATTGCCGGCCGGCTGCGCGGGATGCGCAACGACGCCGATTGGTGAAGTGGCCGTTGCGGCCCTGCCCTCATAAGCCAAGGGGGGCGTGCAGTGGCTGCGCCTGCGGACCGCCCCATATTTACACTTCCTGATCATTTAAGTTCCCTCATATTTGTTGCCGCGACCTGACCTGGTGGCAAAACGGCACAGCAAGTCCCCACGCAACTTCTTGGCAGATGCGTTGAGTTCCGACCCGATTTGTACATGTTGGATTTATGCCGACACGGCAGCAGGGCGTCATGCCTTTGAATCAATACAATTCAAGCAACCGTTATGTATTTATCGTAACACGTGGTTTCAATTCAGTTAATGCTTCGCACTGATCAATCAATACATTGGTTGCAACCAGTTCAAACCACACGCAACAATAGTTGGATCATCGAAAATCTCTTTAAACATGTGCGCTTCAATAAAAAATCAGTAATTACTTACATATATCGACCTGCCTACTTCTATATAATTGATTTTCCAATCAAACACCTACCCGACCAAATCGCACCAATCGCGAGCCTCCGCCGTATCCGCTTTCCGAAAGCTTCGAAAAGGCTGGTGCTCGGTCACCCGCATCCGCTACGGCAAAAAAATATCCTCATTTGTGAGGATACCGCTCCTTTCGATCAAGCGGCAGGATTGAGGCGACACGCATTGGGAGGTGCCTGCTTTGTCAAACCCTGTCGACCTCACCATAACCGAGGCACTCGCAGCCATGCGGGCCGGCTCGCTCTCTTGCAGCGACTATGTTGAAGCGCATATCGATCGGAGCGAGTGCTGCGCTGAACTGAATGCCTATGTTAGTCATGACTGGAACGCGCTACGTGATGCGGCCAAGGCGGTCGACGAAAGCGGTCGGGCCGGCGAAGGCCTGTCCGGCGTTCCCCTGGTTTTGAAAGACAATATCGATACCCGGACGCTAACGACGAGCGCCGGCACTGGCGCACTTAATGATCATATCGCGGGACGCAATGCGCCGGTCGCCGATGCGTTGTTTTCCAACGGCGCGCTGCTTGGGGCAAAGGGCAATATGCACGAGCTTGCCTTTGGTATTACCAGCAACAATGCGGTGACCGGCCCGGCGCGCAATCCGTACAATGCCAAGATGATACCGGGCGGCTCCAGCGGCGGCGTCGCAACAGCCGTTTCGGCGCGCATGATGCCGGGCGGTATCGGCACGGACACCGGTGCTTCGGTGCGTCTGCCGGCGGCCCTGTGCGGCATTGTCGGCTTCCGACCAACCGTCGGGCGCTATCGGGGAGACGGCATTGTCCCGATCTCCCATACACGCGATACGGCAGGCCCCATCACCCGCAATGTCCAGGATGCGCGGCTGCTTGATGCGGCCATGCGCAATCAAAAGCCGGCCGAGACGATTGCGGATCTGCGTGGCCTGCGGATTGGAATCCCGCGCCCGCATTTTTATGACAATCTCGACCCGGGTGTTGCGACGGTCGCCGATCGGACCATAGAAGAACTCGGCAAGGCTGGCGTGGCGCTGATCGAGGTCGACATACCCGATATCGCGGCCCTTAACGACGCGGTCGGTTTTCCGGTCGCCCTTTATGAATTCAAGGTCGATCTCGCAAAATATCTGGCGGACCACGGTCTCACCTATACCCTGGAAGACATTTATCAGGGGATTGGCAGCGCCGACGTCAAAGCCGTCTTCGGATCGCAGCTCGGCGATGATGCCATTCCGGAAACCGTCTACCGCCAGGTCATGGATGTGGCGCGGCCGCAGCTACGGCGCGCCTATGCCGATTGCTTTGCGCAATACGATGTGCCGGCAATTCTCTTCCCGACCGCTCCGCTTGCCGCCCGCCCAATCGGGGACGATGAAACGGTGGAACTCAACGGCGAACGCGTGCCGACCTTTCCGACCTTCATCCGCAATACCGACCCGGCAAGCAATGCTGCCATTCCGGGCATCAGCCTGCCTGCAGGCATAACGGCGGACCGCCTGCCGGTCGGCATGGAACTGGACGGTCCTGAGGGCTCCGACGACACGCTGCTGGCCATCGCGCAGGCGGTCGAAACCGTTATCGGCTTCAACGCGGCGCCGGAATTTTAGAACGATAAGGGAGGATACATCATGAACCGCAGAAATCTCATCAAGCTGACGATCGGCGTATCGGCGCTTGCCGCCCTGCCGTCGCTGCTCGGCACCGTTGCGCGGGCCGCCGATCCCATCAAGGTCGGGGTTCTCCTGCCTCAATCGGGTCCGGCCGGGCTCTTCGGGCCATCATGCGAAAACGCCACAAACCTGGCTGTTGCCGAAATCAACGCGGGCGGCGGCATTTTGGGCCGTATGGTCGAGCCGGTCTTTGCGGATGTCGGCGGCCCGCCTGCAGATGCCACCCAGGCTGCACTCAAACTCTGGAAAGGTCAGAAGGTTGACGCCTTTATCGGCATGCATGACAGCGCCGTGCGCGGAGCGCTGACCAATCTCTTCAAGGGGCAGGTCCCCTATATCTACACGCCCGTTTATGAGGGCGGAGAGTGCTCGGCCGGCACCTATGTGCTGGGAGAAACGCCCGCACAGCAGCTCGAACCGGTCATTCCGTGGATGGCCGACAAGAAGGGTGCCAGCAAATGGTACCTCATCGGCAATGACTATAACTGGCCGCGCGATACCAACGCTGCTGCAAAAGGTTATATCGAGGCCTCGGGCGGAGCCGTGGTGGGCGAGGAATATCTGCCGTTCACCGCCGACAATTTCGACAGCAACCTTGCCAAGATCAAGAGCAGCGGCGCTGATGCCGTGTTGATAACGCTGGTCGGCGGTGCATCTGTCGGCTTCAACCGGGCCTTTGCCAGCTTCGGCCTGCCGGATACCGTGGTGCGGCTCGGAACGCTGATCGAAGAAAACACCCTGGCCGGTATCGGTGCGGAGAACTCGAAAAACCTCTTTTCTTCCGCCGGCTATTTCGCCAGCATCGATACACCCGCCGCAACTGCATTTTCCGAAGCCTATAAAGGCAAGTTCGGCGCTGACGCCGCTGCGCTCAACACGCTGGGCGAGTCCTGCTATGAGGGCATGAAGTTGCTCCAGGCCCTGGCCGCAAAGGCCGGCTCGCTTGAAGTGGCGGACTTCGAAGGCACCGCGGACGGCACCAGCTATGACGGTCCGCGCGGCCGCGCGACAATGAGCGAAAGACATGTCTCGAAGGACATCTACCTTGCCGAGGCCGACGGCGCTGCGTTCAGGGTCGTCGAGGCCTTCCCGGCCGTCGGTGCAGGCAAAAACTGCAGATAGCGGGACGGCTCGGAAACCTTGGATCTTGTTCTGACAAACGGCATGAACCTTGTTTATGCCATCGCGACCCTGGCGCTCATTGCGCTGGGGCTCGCCGTCGTTTTCGGCCTGCTTGGCGTGATGAACATGGCCCATGGCGAATTCGTCATGCTCGGTGCCTACAGTGTCTATGTCGTTCAGGGAGCGGGCTTGCCGTTCATAGCAGCCGTGCCGCTGGCCTTCGCTGTCTGTGGTGTGATCGGTTATATCGTTGAATGGTCGATCGTCCGCCATCTCTACAGTCGACCCTTCGATACGCTGCTTGCAACATGGGGACTTTCCATCCTGATGCGCAAGATGGTCGAAGTGGTATTCGGCCGCGATTACAAGAGCATCGACCAGATACTGCCGGGAACGGTCGAACTCCTGGGCGTTGCCTATCCCGCATACCGGTTGTTGCTTCTGGCGGTAATCGCGATCTTTTTCGGCCTGCTGTTTTTGTGGTACCGGCAAAGCAACACGGGCGCACGCATCAAGGCCATGGTTTCAAATCCACCGCTTGCGGCAGCCGTCGGCATCGATACGGCACGCCTTGCCCGCTACACCTTCATATTCGGCGTATGCACGGCCGGGCTTGCGGGTGTTGCGCTCGCTCCGCTGGTGCGTATCGAACCCTATATGGGCATCGACTATCTGCTCTCTTCCTTTTTCATTCTTGTTGTCGGGGGCCTCGGATCGCTCGAGGGGCTTTTAATCGGCTCGTCCGTCATCGGCGGATCGGATGCGGCCATTTCAACGCTGTTCAGCAAGACCAGCGGCTATATGGCCGTTTTGTCAATTTCCATTCTCTTTTTATGGCTGAGGCCCGATGGTCTATTCTCGCGTCGCTAGTCTTTTCATACTCGCAGGTCTTGCAATCGTGCCGGCACTTTTCGGCACGTTCACGGCCTATCAGCTGGGGTTGTATCTTCTTTACGGCATTGTCGGCCAGGGCATTGCGCTGTGTTGGGGTCGCACCGGCTTTTTGCCGCTCGGGCAGGCGCTGTTTTTTGGCATGGGCGCCTATATCGCAGGTGCCGCACTCAAGAATTTCGGCGGCAGCTACGCCCTTCTAGTCCCTGCCCTTGCTATTGCCTGCCTGGTGCCGGCGGCACTTGCCGCTATTGTCGGCCTGCTCGTCTTTAACCGCCAGATCGGCTCCGGGCCGTATTTTTCGCTGATCACCCTGGCACTCTCCATGCTCGGCTTCCAGCTTGCCAATTCACTCGACTGGCTGACCGGCGGGTTCAACGGCATGACCGGCATTCCCGGTCTGCCCGGGATCGACAGTTTCGGCGGCCTCTATTTCGTTATCCTTGCGGCCCTTACCTGCGTTTCCCTGCTGCTTTTCCGGCTACTGAGGACGCCGCTCGGCGTGCTGCTTGCGGCAACATCGCAAAATGAGGAACGGTTACAGTTCTTCGGTTTCAACACCAGCGCCCTAAAGGCTGCGGCCTTTGCCATCAGTGCCGGTCTCGCAGGCCTCGCCGGGGCGCTCTACGCACCGCATCAGGGTATCGTCACACCGCAGGCCGTCAGTTTCCTGCTGTCGGCGGAATTCGTCATCTGGACTGCCGTTGGCGGGCGGGCGTCGCTGGCCGGACCGGTCGTCGGCGCCGTCGTGATCGGCTTTCTTGCATCGGAACTGCGCGACACCTTCCGCTACTGGGAAGTCATTATCGGCCTGATATTCATCGTGGTGGTGCTGAAATTCCCGCGTGGTCTCGTCGGCATCCTCGAAGCGGCACTGTCAAGCCTTACGGATGGAAACGGCAAATCGCCACGCCGGCGCGATGTCCTGCTTCCCGAACGCGAGGCTGCGCAGGCGCCGCAGCTGCAATTCGATAGTGTCCAACTCGTCATTGGTCCGGTCACCATTCTCGACGGCCTCGGCTTCAACATCTCAACGCCCGGCATCCATGCCATTATTGGCCCGAACGGAGCAGGCAAGACGACTGCATTCAACGTCCTGACCGGCAATCTGCAACTGACCGGCGGCCTGATTTCCTGGCAGGGCGAAACACTCACGGGTCTGAAACCTTATCAGGTGGCCCGCAAGGGCGTGTCGCGGAAATTCCAGGTGCCGTCCGTTTTTGCGGGGCTGAGCGTCGACGAAAACGTTGATATTGCGCTGTGGGCTAGTCGCATCCGGTGGGCCGAACTTCTATCCATGCGGCCTTTCGGTTGGCGCAGCAGCCTTTATGACGATCTTTCGGAACGGTTTGCGTTCATGAGCGAAGGAAGCCAGGCAGCCGGCGCACTGTCGCTCGGCCAGAGGCAGATGCTCGATTTTTCCATGACTTATCTCACGGAAGCGCGGCTGCTCCTGCTGGATGAGCCCTGCGCGGGTCTTTCCACCGGCGAGACTGCCGAAATGATCGATGCGATTGCCGCAGTCAATGCCCGCCTTGGCTCGACCGCCATCGTTATCGAGCACGACATGCGGGTGGTGGAGCGCTTGTGCGATCATATTCTCGTCATGCATCAGGGTCGCCTGCTCGCAAACGGAACCATTGACGAAATTCGCCAGAACCCGCAAGTCCGGGCCGTTTACAGCGGAGGCACCAAATGACCGGGACTCCGCTTATGGCTGTCAGGAATCTGACGGGCGGCTATGACGATGTCACCGTCATTCGCAATGTATCGCTGGACGTTCACCCCGGACAGGCCGTATTTGTTACGGGGCGTAACGGCGTCGGCAAATCGACGCTGGTCAAGCTCATCGCAGCGCAGCTTCAAGCGACCGACGGCACCATAACATTCAATGGACGGGATATTACGGAAGAACCGGGACACAGTCGAAGAAGCGTTGGTATCGGCTACGCACCGCAGGAAAGCGTCGTTTTCGATACACTCACCATATTCGAGAATCTGACGCTTCATTATCGGGACCGCGATCTTACCCGATACGACAATCTTTTCAGCCTCTTTCCGCGCATTGGCGAGCGGCTGGCGCAACTTGCCGGCACGCTTTCGGGAGGGGAAAAGAAGATCATGTCCTTCTGCCGTGCGATTGCCGAAGAGACGCGGCTTGTCATTCTCGACGAACCGTCCGAAGGCGTGCAGCCCGAAAACATCGACCGCATGGGCAAATCCATCCTGAAGGAGACTGCATGCGGGCGATCGTTCCTGATCGTCGAGCAGAATATGACGCTCGTCGAACAGGTTGCCGATCAAGTTCACCTGCTTGATCACGGCGAATGCGTGTTCGAGACCGGGAGAGTTCCGGATTTGCGCAAGATCGTTTCGGAACGGTTGCAGATCTGATCAATGAACGGTGGAGCGAGCCCCGTTTCCGCCGCCAACGAACCGTACAGCTGCAATCAGGCCCAAGAACGCCACCGGCATGCTTGCAACAAAGAGTGCCGCGGCGGCAAATTTCATTGGACCCGGTCCGCCCTCAATTCCCGCCGCATTGGCCACAATGCCCATAAATGCTGCGCCGAGCCCATAACCGAGACGATGAACGGTCGGCAATGCGCTCGACACGCGCTGTGTTTCCTCGGCCGGTGCGATCGTCGTTGCCTGACGCAGCACGAATGTCCAGGCGAGACCAAAGCCGAAGCCCTGCAGACATGCACACACCGCAATAAGCCAGATGGGCCCCTGCGGAACCGCGTAGATCAATCCTGCTATGCCAACGGTAACGATTGCCATTCCAAGAATGATGAATATGCGGTCGCGGTGCTGAGGTTGCCCCGAAATCAACAGGGCGGCGACAGTCCAGGCAATCGATTCAAGCGCGATGATGTAGCCCGCAACGAGCACCGAAACGCCGTGAAGCCCGGTAATGAGAAACGGCACATAGACGGTGACTGCTGTCGTCGCCGCAGCAAAACACAGAACCATCAACATCGCGGCGCCGACCGGGTCTTTCAAACTGAAAGGCTGCCGCGGCAGCATCCTGCTGCCTTCATGGCGGGCTTCCAGTCTGACAAACATTACCAGGCAAAGCAGTCCTGAAACAACGAACGCGGTCGTACTGAGGATCGAAACCTCGATGCCTCCATAGGCGACGAGGACGACCCCGGCAGTCAGCCAGCCCAGCCTTTTGACCGGTATGCGCTCACCCGTATCCGCTACTGGCGGCGTTTCTCCCGGGTCCTTTGAGAGCGCCATCCACACTGCCAGCACGAGTGCCTGAGCGGCGAAAAACAGAAAACCGCCCCGCCAGAAAGCAAATTCGACAAACAGGCCACCAACCAGCGGCCCCATGAAGGCCGACACCGCCCAGATGGTTGATATCGCACCCATGACGCGGCCGGCCAACCGCTTGGGGAAACGTGAACCCGCAACAACAAAAGACAGCGCCATGAGACCGCCGCCGCCAAACCCCTGCAATATGCGACCGGCAAGCAATACCTCCATTTGAGCGGCAACGGCGCTGATCACGCAGCCAAGCGCAAACAGAGCGCCGGCCAGCGCCATCGGCTTGCGGATACCAAAACGCATGGAGAGCAATCCGGAGGCAGCACCGACAACGATTGTACCGATTTCATAAAGTGCGAATGTCCACGGAATCAGCGCCACGCCGCCGATGTCCGAGACAATCGCCGGCATCATGGTGGAGATCAGCAGGCTGTCGGCGGCATGCAGCCAGACACCGAGACAGGCGGCCGCCAGCGGTTCCCGGTATCCGGGTGCGGCGATTTCCCGCCATTGCACATGATCGCGCTCGATTCTGCCCTCCCCTGGTCTTCATTTATCTGATATTTATATCCTAATTCCTCAAGTGAACTTGAGGTCAAGCGGTTTCCTAAATTTTTTCAGATGCTCGGGAATGCGGGAAGCGAAGGGCTGTCAATTCTAAGATCTCACTCATTACGGGCGGCTCGACCGCACCCATCCGGCAACTTGGCACGGCTGCATGCGCTGTCAATCACAATCGGATAAACGAATCTTTTTGAGGCAAAGGTGACTGGGCGGTTGTCCATAAACTCACTCTTCACAGCAGCGAGCAAGCCAGGGTAAGATATACCGCCCAGTCCCACCACGAGGCGCGAGTATACGTGGCTACTAAAGATTGCGTATTTCACCCTTGCGTGTCAAACCTAGTCGACAAAATAATAGTCGCAAGCATTAACAATCCTTAAATTTGACTAATTCTTGCAACCTTTAAATCTATACATGAATATTTCTCATATTTTCGTATAAAATCTGATGAGCGCGGCCACAACTCTTGCTTATATAAAGCTTAATCGTTAAATCTGCTCGGCTTGCAGTAATATTGCGCTTCAACGCCTGTACGTACGCGACCGCCATGCCTTCAGACAGTACGCGGCGTTCGCATATTCAAACAGCCCAACGGGCGTTGTCAGACGCTGCCGGGGTAATTCGGGCTTTCGCGGGTGATTGTCACGTCGTGCGTGTGACTTTCGCGCAGGCCCGCTCCGGAAATGCGCACGAAACGCGCCCGCTCGTGCAGTTCGTCAAGATTACCCGCACCGACATAACCCATGGCGGCCTTGAGACCGCCGCCGAGCTGGTGAAGAACTGCCGAGACGGGCCCCTTGTAGGGCACCTGCCCCTCAATGCCCTCCGGCACAAGTTTCAGTGTATCGCGCACCTCGGCCTGGAAATAGCGGTCGGCCGATCCGCGCGCCATGGCTCCGACGGATCCCATGCCGCGATAGGCCTTGAAGGAGCGGCCCTGGTAGAGATAGACCTCGCCGGGGCTTTCGTCCGTGCCGGCGAGCAGCGAACCGATCATGGCTGCGGAGGCACCGGCTGCGATGGCCTTTGCCAGATCACCGGAAAACTTGATGCCGCCATCGGCGATGACCGGAATGTTGGTCGCCTGGGCGACCTCGACTGCACCCAGGATTGCCGACAATTGCGGCACGCCGACACCGGCAACGATTCGCGTCGTGCAGATTGAACCGGGGCCGATACCCACTTTGATCGCATCCGCACCGGCGTCGATCAGCGCTTTTGTGCCGTCGGCAGTGGCGACGTTTCCAGCCATGATACGAACGGAGTTGGAGAGTTTCTTGACCCGTGTCACCGCATCGAGAACGCGCTGCGAATGACCATGGGCGGTATCGACCACAAGAAGGTCGATGCCGGCATCGATCAGCCGCTCGGCGCGCTCGAAACCGTCATCGCCGACACTGGTGGCGGCGGCAACGCGCAGACGACCCTGCGCATCCTTGGACGCGCTGGGATTGAGCTGCGACTTTTCGATATCCTTGACGGTGATCAGTCCGACACAATGGCCGTCGGGATCGACGACCAACAGCTTTTCGATGCGATGATGGTGCAGTAGTTTTTTTGCTTCGCGCTGCTCGACACTCTCATTGACGGTGACGAGGCCGTCGCTTGTCATCAACTCGCGGATCTTCTGCCCCGGATCGGACGCAAAGCGCACGTCGCGGTTGGTCAGAATGCCGACAAGCTTGCCCGTGTTGTGACCGCCGGTGCCGCCGTTTTCGACAACCGGAATGCCGGAAATACCGTGCGTCTTCATCAAGGCCTGCGCATCGCCAAGCGTTGCCTCCGGCCCGATGGTCAGCGGATTGACGACCATGCCGGATTCAAACTTCTTGACCTGGCGGACCTCTTCAGCCTGCTCAGCTGGCGAAAGGTTGCGGTGTATGACGCCGATGCCACCGGCCTGCGCCATGGCGATCGCCAGGCGCCCCTCCGTTACCGTATCCATTGCTGACGATATGATCGGCAGGTTCAGGTCGATGTCCTGTGCAATGCGCGTGCGGATGTCCGTCTGACCGGGCATGACGGTAGAGTGTCCGGGCTGCAGCAGCACATCGTCAAAGGTTAGGGCTTCGTGTCCTGTCGCCGATTCGATAATGTGCGCCATGGCCAATCCTCTATGGTGTAGGTATGCGGCGGTTCGCCATTAAAGCGCCGCTACAGACTTGTTATTCGTTCAGAAGTTGGCGTTGGCTGGTACCACGGATAGACGGTGAAGGGAACAGAAAAAGCGCTGCCGGGCCGTGAAGCCGTCAAAAGCCGCACCCCAAGCGCATTTCAGGACTATTCGGCCTCTTCGTCCCTGCCGCGAAAGCCCTTGGCCAGAAGATACATTTCAACCGATTCGGCGCGTGTTGCCGGCGGCTTGATATGCAGCACCTGCTTGAAGTTCTTCTTCAGCATGTTGAGAAGGTCCGCTTCCGTGCCGCCCTGGAAGGTCTTGGCGAGGAAATGGCCGCCTTCATTAAGCACGTCAACAGCAAAATAGGCCGCTACCTCGCAAAGGTGCATGGTGCGCAGATGATCGGTTCGGCGGTGGCCCGTCGTCGGCGCCGCCATGTCCGACATCACCAGATCCGGCGCGCCGCCGCAGGCTTCGATCAGCTTGCCGGGCGCTTCATCGTCAAGAAAGTCCATCTGCAGGAATTTGACGCCCGGAACCGGATCCATTTCCAGAAAGTCGATGGCGGCGACCTTTGGGTCCGCATCGCTCGATCCGGTCACCTTTGCGGCGATCTGCGACCAGCTTCCCGGCGCCGAACCAAGATCGACGATACGCTTGGCGCCGCGCAGGATCTTGTGCTTTTCGTCAATCTCCAGCAGCTTGAAGGCGGACCGAGCGCGGTAGCCCTCAAGCTCTGCACGCTGCACATAAGGATCGTTGAGATGCCGTTCCAGCCAGCGGCGTGACGATGCCTTCAGCTTGCCGCGCTTTTTCACTCTTTGACCAAGCTTGCGCCCGGTCCTGTTTCCGGCGGTTGATCGCGTCATCGCCCGGTTTCCTTCGGTTCCGGCCGTTCCCCCGGCCTCGGTCCGCGCTTTGGCCCCTGGCCCTGCTGGCGCTTGTAATAGTTTCGCCGCCCTCTGCCCCGTCGCCAGATGCCGTCCGCGGCCATCATTTCAGTGAGCAATCCTTCGCGCAGTCCCCTGTCCGCGACCCGCAGCCTCTCCGACGGCCAGCGCCGGCGGATGGCTTCAAGGATGGCGCAACCGGCCAGCACCAGATCTGCCCGGTCCGATCCGATGCACGGATTGGAGGAGCGGGCGTGGAAATCCCATGACAGGAGCTTTTCGGTCATGCGGTCGACGTCGCGGCTGCTCAGCCACAAGCCATCGACACGCCGTCTGTCGTAACGGGGCAGGTCAAGATGTACGCCTGCAAGTGTCGTCACCGTCCCGGAAGTTCCAAGCAGGTGAAACACACCGTCCCTGGTGCCATTGCAGCCCGGAATCTCGGGACACCGGAAACCTTCCAGGAGATCGGCAACCTCTTCAACCATATCGGCAAAGATCTGGCTTGTGACGTCACGGCCGCCATGGCGCTCTGAAAGCGTTACCACGCCGACGGGAAGTGATGTCCAGGCGGCGATGTGATTGGCCAGCCGGTTGGAACGGCTTCCGGACAGGTCGATGGCGGCGATTTCCGACGATCCACCACCGATATCGAACAGGACGACGCCATCGGTTTCGCGCCCGACCAGCGACGAACAGCCCGAAACCGCAAGGCGCGCTTCGGTTTCGCGGTTGACGATTTCCAGGTCAAGACCGGTTTCCGATTTGACCCGGTCCAGAAACTCGGCGCCGTTGGCGGCCGAACGGCAGGCCTCGGTCGCAATGAGGCGGTGACGGCGAACAGGCCGGTTTTCCAGTTTCGTGGCGCAGACTTTCAGCGCGTCAACGGCGCGGTCCATAGCCGCCTGCGACAGCCTTCCCGAGGCGCCTAGCCCTTCACCGAGCCGCACAATACGCGAAAAGGCATCAACCACCCGGAACTGGCCGGGTTTGGTCGGCAGTGCAACCAGCAGGCGGCAATTGTTGGTGCCCAGATCAAGCGCTGCATAAAGCGGCGCATTGCCGGAATAGCGCTTGCCCCTGAAATGCTTGGAGTTGCGGCCGGACTGCTGTCCCTGTCCGGGTTTGGCGGATTGAGCGCCGGCCCCGTCGGCGGACTTCGCTTCGCCGGCGCCATCCTTCCAGTGCACCGGCCTTGCACGGCGTTTGTGCGAGGCGCCATGCGGATCGCGCGCCTCGTCCGTTGAACCGTTGACCTTGTTCTGGCCGGCATTTTGACCGCGACCGGATTTGCCGCGCCTGGAACGCCGGCGGCGCCGTTTTTTGTCGGAATTTTGTGAAAATACGCCGCGCTCGTCCGGCCTGTCACCGGCAGCCTTTTGTCTGTCATTTTCGAAGCGCCGGCTCCCGTCCTCGCCTTGCGATCCGGGCTCTCTGGCGGTTCTGGCATCGGGGGATGGTATCCCTTGCGCGCCGTCCTCGCGGGACCGAACATCGCGTTCGTGCCCGTTCACCTCGCCAGTTCTCAGCGCCCCGTTGCCGGACGCGGATGCGTCGTCTGCGGGGTCTGTCACTTTATTTCCTGTCGCGCCGCGCCAGGCAAAAATAGCGGCAGCGGGCGCTTATCTGTTCTTCGTTGGGGAAACTGTAACAGCGCGGTCATATAACACCAAATGATTTTTGGACGGCCGCAGAAATGGCGTTAAAATTATTTTTGCGCCGGCATTTACATCGCGCTATAATTTTGTCTATAACGCCGCCGCGCTAACACGCGCCGTTGGGGAATAGGTTAACGGTAGACCCGCGGACTCTGACTCCGTTAGTCCTGGTTCGAATCCAGGTTCCCCAGCCAAATTTTTCATCAGAAAAACAACGCTTAAGAAGAAGCGAGACAGGCTGATTGCTGTTTTTCCTGTTGCAAACCTGTTCCCCAGGCGCATGAACCGGCAGATTTACGTCCGCCGTCAGCCCGCACCTTGGACCGCGACAGACTGATCTGTCACTCTCCCCTTCCACGCCACGGTTTCCAGGTGCATCAATGCCGGCGAGACGTATACGGACATTTTTGACGCGGATATCAAAATCAGGATCGAACCTGGCTTCGAACGTATCGCCGTCGACCACTTTCACGACCATGGCAATGCTGTGCATATCCCCGCGCAAACAGGCCCGGATGGCACTAAGGTTTATCGACTCGTTGCCGCGGCGTTGGTCTGTTTGGTTCCGAACGAATCTGGACATGACAAGGATAAACGCATGGCCAAATGTGGATTTTGCAACTCAGAAGACGGATTCAGAATAGGAGATGTACGCGATAGTGACGTGCCCCATTTTCTGCCGGTTCTCGTCTGTGTTAACTGCGATTCGGTGGCCGGCCTGGTCGGTATAACGCACGATGAGCTGTCGAAACAGCTGCAATCCTACTACTCTGATGTGTCAAAAACAGCAGCAAAGAGGCACAAGCTTCTTGTTGCCTCGCTGGAGAAAATCGAACGCACACTTACCAAATTGCTGAGCGGGCTGTCCTGACGCCGCGCAATTTGTTGCCGCGGACAGGCTTTCCACACCTTCGATTGCACCGATCGATCAGGTTCCGGATGCGGTCCGTTACCGCGCTTCCATGCGAGGTTCGAACAGCCTTCGCTTCGAATCTCACGGTTCCTTAGAAGGGCCGGCGATCCGCGTAGACCGCCGGTGTCTTACTTTTTTGGCAATCGACTAGTTTAGCACCGCTACGCCGAAATGCTTCTTCTCGTCGGTCCACAGCTCCGCAAGGTTCCATCCGGCCTTTTCCGCAAGTTGCTCGAAACGGGCGGAGGTATATTTGTGGGAGTTTTCCGTGTGGACTGTCTCGTCCTCCTTAAAGACGATCGTTTCTCCTGCAACCATGACCTCCTGGCGGCGGCGGCTGACGAGATGCATCTCGATACGGCTTTCCGTCTCGTTCCAGCACGCCTGGTGGCGGAAGCCGGCAAGATCGAAATTGGCGCCGAGCTCACGGTTGATGCGGGTCAGCAGGTTGAGGTTGAACCGCGCAGTTACACCCTCGCCGTCATCATAGGCACGCAACAGCGTCTTGCGGTCCTTGACGAGATCGATACCGATCACAAACGCCGAGACATTGTCTATCGCGCGTAGTCGCCGCATCAGTTCAATGCTTTCATCCACCTCGAAATTGCCGATTGTGGATCCCGGAAAAAACAGCAGTTTGGCGCTGTCTTCAAGGGCCGGCGGCAATGCGAAATCGCCGGTGAAATCGGCGGCTACGGGATGCACATCAAGCGCACCGTAGTCGGCGGACAGCCGGCCTGCCGCCCCATCGAGATGCTCGCCCGATATATCCACGGGCACATAGGCGGACAGCCACGGCATTGCATCGAGCAGAAGACGGGTCTTGACGCTGGATCCGCTGCCGAGTTCGACAAGTGCGGCTCCTGCGGGTGTGTAATCCGCAAGGCTGGCGGCCCTGTTCTTCAATATGCCGGTCTCGGTGCGTGTCGGATAATAATCATCAAGCTCTGTAATCCGGTCGAAAAGCGCCGAGCCCGCCGCATCATAGAGCCACTTGGCATCAATGGTCTTGCGCTCGCCCTTCAATCCTGAAAGGACCGATCCGGCAAAGCCACCGTCCTGCTGGTTGGATGTCTTGGCAGGAGCCCTGGCCGTATGAAAATATTTACTAGTGCCATCGGTTTTACCGCCGTCATCGGCCAGGCGCAGGCCCAGCATCTGCCAGCGCTGGTGCGGATAGAAGAAGGTTCGATAAGTGGGGCGCATCTGTGCCAGTGGTGTCGCGCAGGAGCCGCCACGCAGCACGAACTGGTTGCACATGAACTTGCCGTTATATTCGCCAATCGCGCCTTCCGGCGGACGGAAACCGGGATAGGGCGTGAACGGGCTTTGCGTCCACTCCCACACATCACCCCAGAACTGCTCGTCCTGCGTCGCGCGTTTTGCGCGAAGGCTGGCCGGCATCGGCCGGTAGTTGGCGTCCTCCAGAAAATTGCCACGGATCGGGCGATCCCGGGCGACCACCTCCCATTCGGCCTCGGTCGGCAGGCGTTTGCCGGCCCAGCGGGCGAATGCATCGGCCTCGTAATGGCTGACGTGAACCACCGGCGCGTCAAGATTGACCGGCTGCGGTCCGCGCAGCGTGTAACTCCACCAGGCATCATCCTGCCGCCACCAGTAAAGCGGTGCGTCCCAGTCTTCTTTCAGCCGTCGCGCCCAGCCGTCCGAAAGCCACAGCGTCGCTGTTTCGTAGCCGCCATCCTCCATGAAGCCGATCCAATCACGGTTGGTCACCGGACGCGAGGCAAGCCGGAACGGTTCAAGGTAGGTCCTGTGGCGCGGCCCTTCGCAATCATAGGCAAAACCTTCGCCCGCATGGCCGATTTCGACCAGTCCGCCTTCGTGATCGATCCAGCCGAGTGGGCGCTCGGTTGCCAGACCGATCGGCTCCGGCACACGGTAAGGCGGCATCAAAGGATTGTGGGAAAGCGCGTGCAGGAGGTCGGTAACAAGCAGTTCCTGGTGCTGCATTTCATGGTGGCATCCAAGCTCTGTCAGATCGCGGATCTCGCCCGCATCATCGCGGGACTGCGACAGCAATTGCCGCATTCCTTCGTCGACATGTTCGCGGTATGCGAATACCTCCTTCACGGTCGGACGGGAAATGAGACCGCGCTTTGAGCGTGTGTGCCGCGGACCGGCCTGGACATAGTAGGAATTGAAAAGGAAAGCGAAACGGTCGTCGGGTGAGACATAGTCCGCAACGCGAGGCTTTAAGATGAACTCCTCGAAAAACCAACTCGTATGGGCCAGATGCCATTTGACGGGGCTGGCGTCCTCCATCGACTGCAGGGTCATGTCTTCCGGCGACAGGCCCTCCACCAAAGTCCGGCTGCGGGCGCGGACTGCATTGTAAAAGTTGATACCTGTCTGGGTTGAAATTACTGTGTTTTTTTCAGGTGTCACTGTTTCAAGTCCTCGATCTTGGATTGGGATTACATGACATGCCTATTGGTGAGGCTTCGCCTCCTTTATGATTTTTATCAGTATGTTACGGCTTACAATGACGGCACGCCGCTTCCGCATCTCCAGGTCGTCTTCTGCAACTTGACGGTGAAATAGGGCGCCGGTCCGACTGCAAGGCTCAATTTCTGTGAACCGCTGTTAAACTAAGATGCTGTGAGCAGGCGTAAAGGTTACAGCCGCCACCCTCCTGACAGCGTTTTGTCAGGAGACCATATTGCAGGTTGGGGCGGATCCGGCTTCGGATCTTTTCAGGTGATGAGCCTACAATGCGCTGGCGCGGCAGCCGGACATGGTCCAATACAGCCGTACTATTTTCCCATAAAATCGATGCGTTGCGAATTACGAAAACAGCCTGCGACGAATGAAGCGCAACCCCAGCAATGCCAGCGCGATCGGAAAGGCAACGTTGTTGAGCGGCAAAAGGAGCTGTGCGAGCAATGGGTTCTCCAGGCCGATCAATGGCGTCATCAGGCCTTGCGACAAATGGCTGGCCGCATCCTGAAGCGGCATGGCGAGCAGCCAGGCACAGGCGACCAGTGCCAGGCCTGCACACAGGCGCAAAATGAGCGCGCGGCGTTTCAGCCCGGCGACGTCATTCATCACATTTGCGGTAAAGTCGCCTGCGGACAGATCCTCTTCGGCCTCTGCGAACAGGGCCTGCAGCTTGGGGTCGCGGTCATCTGTCATGATAGTTCCTCTGAACTGTGTGTTTGCCGGTATGCGGACAGGCGCTGCCGCAGGCGTTCCGCGCCTCGCCGGATGTGGGATTTTACCGTTCCGGGCGGAAGACCGGTGAGTTCCGCGATTTCGCCGTGGGTCATGCGCTCGTGATAGGACAGCACGACACAAAGGCGAACCGGATCAGGCAAGGTCGACAGGGCGCGATCGAGGTCCATGGCAACGCCGGTTGTGCCCTCGTGGGGCAGGTCGGCTTCCTCATGGACCTCGGCATCGCGAAGGGCGTCGTTTCTGCGGCTGTGCTGCAGCCAGGCGGTGATGGCCAGCCGCTTCAGCCAGGCGCCGAAACTGCTTGGTTTCTGCAGGCGGGCGATATTTCGCCATGCTTGCAAAAACACCTGCTGCGCCAGATCGTCCGCCAACACGGGATCGCCACAGCAGCGGCGCATCAGATTGCGGATCCACGATTGGCGACGGCGCACCAATTCCTCAAATGCCCTGTGATCGCCGGTCTGCGCGAGCCCGACAACCAGACTTTCCGGACTTTTCGAATAGTCGTCTCGAGCCGTGGGCAAGAAACTTAACCCCTGCCCAGCTTGCCGGAGACAGTCTCGCCTTCCCGCTGATCGCGACCGACTACGCCGGCAGCCACCAGAAGACCAACGGCGACAAACAGAACCAGTACGGACGCGCCCAATATGGGAAGCATCGCCGGCGGAAATTGAAACCCGAGAATCCAGCCCAGCAGTGCCAGTCCGGGTGCGGTAAACAGTGTCACGACGCCGTAAATCCTCAGCTCACGCTCGAGCCGCCGGCTGCCGCCCGAACTTGCCGACAGGAGTTTGTCCAAGAGTGCTTCGTCGATTTTCTGATCACTGTCCATGATCCGGCGCAGCGTTTCGTGCTGGACTTCCTTCTTGCGGATATCGTACCAGATGCCTGCAATAACAACCGCTGCCAGGAAAATCCAAAATCCAAAGGCACCCAATCCGGCAGCGACGCCCGCCATACCGCTCATTCCTTCCATTTCACTCTCCTGAGTTTAAGAGGTTTCTGTCCTTAGAGATGCAGCGCGATACGGTTTGGATGCACCGGGATCGATTTTTTTTCGTGCTCGAAACAGGCCGTACAATACAATCATCACACGCTCACTGATTGCAATTGCATCGGCATCTCACTAACGTCGCGCAATGATTTCGGACCGGCCAATTCTCGGCATCCTCCTGATGATCGGTTTTTGCGTTCTTGCACCGCTGGGTGATTCCATCGCCAAGCTGCTCGGCAATACCGTTCCGCTCGGCCAGCTTCTGCTGGTGCGTTTTGCGATGCAGGCACTGATACTCCTGCCGCTCGTTTTGCTGACGGACCGCACCTTGCGCATGACGCGCCGGGTTTTCTGGCTGATGAGTATACGCACTGTGCTGCATATTGTCGGTGTCGGGGCGATGTTTGCTTCCTTGCGTTTCCTGCCGCTTGCCGATGCGGTGGCGATCGCATTCGTCATGCCGTTCATCATGCTCCTGCTCGGCAAATTCGTCCTTTCCGAAGAAGTCGGTCCGCACCGGCTGGCTGCCTGTGCCGTCGGCTTCGTTGGCACGCTGCTGGTGATCCAGCCGAATTTTGCAGCGGTCGGCCCGCCGGCGCTGCTGCCGCTGGCGGTCGCCGTCATCTTTTCGCTTTTCATGCTGGTGACCCGGCAGATCGCCAAGGAAATCGACCCGATCAGCCTGCAGGTATCGAACGGTATACTGGGCAGCGTGTTGCTGGCGGTACTGCTGTGGCTCTTCAGCGGCGTCGACCTGCAGCCGCTGGAAATCATCAAGCCGAGCTTCGATGACACGCTGCTGCTTGCCGCACTCGGTATTCTCGGAACGACAGCGCATCTTTTAATGACCTGGTCGCTGCGCTTCGCACCTTCGGCGACGCTGGCGCCGATGCAGTATCTGGAGATTCCATTCGCCACATTCATCGGCTGGCTGGTGTTTCGCGACCTGCCCAATGCGCTTGCAGCGCTCGGCATCCTGATAACGGTGGGTGCCGGTCTTTATGTGATTTTCCGCGAGCAGGTCGTGGCCAGACGTATCGCGGCCGAAATCTGAGCGATTATATTGCCGCGGCGTCTCCACCTTCGAGCGGCGCGATGCGGCGCCGCCCGATGAGTTGCCATGCGGGCAGCAGGCCCTTCCCCTTTACCTTGATATTGCCGAGGGCGCGAAACTCATATGCATCCTTGAGCGCTTCGTAGGTATTGCGGCCGACCTGGATCGTATCGGCTTCGCCATGGCTTTCCATGCGGCTCGCCGTATTGACCGCATCGCCCCACAAATCGTAGAGGAAGCGCCGGCGGCCGATGATGCCGGCAACGACCGGCCCGGTGTTGATGCCAATACGAAGGTGGATCTGCGAACCGGATTCCGTGCGGATGCGGCTGACGGCATCGAGCATAGCGATCGCCATTTCCATAATGTTTACCGCATGATGCGTATTCGGTTCCGGAAGGCCGCACACGGCCATGTAGGCATCGCCAATGGTCTTGATCTTTTCCACTTCGTAAAGCTCTGCAAGATCGTCAAAGGTGCCGAATATGCGGTCCAGCAATGCCACGACCTCATCGGGTGGGATTTTCGATGAAATCTCTGTAAATCCGACAATGTCAGCAAATAAAATGGTCGCCTCGTCATGCGCATCAGCGATGGTCGCACCACCGTCCAGGAAATCATGCTCATCTCGCTCCGTCAGGCGCGCTGCTATGCTAGGTGGCAGGACATTCACCAACAAATGCTCGATACGCCGATTGGCCTGATTGAGCGCACTCTGCGCGGAATACATGCCGGCATAGAGAATTGACAGGCCAAACAGAAATGTCAGCGCCTCATCCCGGCCGATAGGCTCCTTCTGCGGATTGTGAAAGAGCCAGCCCTCCGGATTGCTGGCTGTCATGGCAAATTCCGTGCGCATCCTGGGAAGATACGGTTCAATGGCTACCGAAATGATCACCACCGCGACACAGACGATGAACATGGGAATGGAGGCCTTCGGCCCCACAGCAGCAATCGTCCAGATCGAAAATATCGCAAATGTGTAAAGCGCCCCGTGTTTGTTTCCGGCGATCCACAATTCGAACATGAAAACAGGAATCATCATGCAGGCAAAAACCACATAGGACACATCCATCCTTCGGGTCAGATGCATGATGACGAGAGCGGTGACGCAGGCCGCAAAAATCCACGCGTCGGTTGTCAGCTCGACCACCGAACGATCCCGGAACAGCACATATTCCAGATCCATGAATATCACGCAGATCAGTATCAGCGCGAAAATCGATTTCAATCGCTTCTCGCGTTCAGAATCTTCGCGCGCGTGACCGATGCGAATAAAGCGGGTTAGCACGTGCCCACTCCCTCAAACGCAAATCCGAGGTTTCATCAGGCCGATTTGTACCGGGCCGGACGACATTACCCCGGCTCAGCATAACACAAGCGGAAATCGACGTTTATCGGGGCATCTCAACCGGTTACTGCATCAAGCTGTCGTTTGGCCTCAAACCTCAGACATCCAGCGTATGATCGCGCTCCCAATTGGAAAAGTGCGTTACGAAGCTGTTCCATTCCTTGTTCTTGAGCTTCAGGAACGCAGAGCAGAACTCGTCGCCCATCAGGGCTTTGAGATCAGTATCGGCATCCATTGCCCTGAGCGCGTCGAGCAGGTTGAGCGGCAGGCGCGGTGCATCGGTGACCAGATGGCCTTCGGCATACATGTCGATATCGTAACGCTTACCCGGATCGGCCTTGGAGCGCATGCCGGAAAGGCCGGCGGCAATGATCACGGCCTGCAGGAGATAGGGGTTGGTGGCGCCGTCGGGCAGCCGCAACTCAAAGCGTCCCGGACCCGGAACACGCACCATGTGGGTGCGGTTGTTACCACTCCAGGTGACCGTGTTGGGAGACCAGGTGGCGCCGGATGTCGTTACCGGCGCGTTGATGCGCTTGTACGAGTTGACCGTTGGATTGGTGATCGCCGTCATGCCGACAGCGTGCTTCATGATGCCGCCGAGAAAATTCATGCCTGAATCGGACAGCCCGAGTTCCCTGGAATCGTCGACAAAGATGTTGTTGCTGCCGCTTTCGTCCCAGACCGAGATATGTGCGTGACAGCCGTTGCCGGTGAGGTTTTCGAAGGGCTTCGGCATGAAGGTAGCGCGAAGACCGTGCTTCTCGGCAATCGATTTGACCATGAACTTGAAGAAGGAGTGCTTGTCGGCGGTCGCCAGCGCGTCATCGAAGGCGAAATTCATTTCGAACTGGCCATTGGCGTCTTCGTGGTCGTTCTGGTACGGGCCCCAGTCCATTTGCAGCATGTAGTCGCAGATTTCCGCAATAACATCGTATCGGCGCATCACCGCCTGCTGGTCGTAGCAGGGTTTCGCGGCTGTATCGTGGGGATCGGAGATCTGCGTGCCGTCCATCGTCGTCAGGAAATATTCCGCCTCGATGCCGGTCTTGATGCGCATGCCCTCGCCTGAAGCTTCAGCAATAAGACGCTTTAGAGTATTGCGCGGCGCTTGTGCGACAAGTTCGTCATCCATCATGCAGTCACCCGCAACCCAGGCGACCTCGGGTTTCCACGGAAGCTGGATAACACTGTCGGGATCGGGAACAGCGAGCATGTCGGGGTGCGCCGGCGTCATGTCCAGATAGGAGGCAAAACCGGCAAAGCCGGCTCCCTCCTCCTGCATTTCGCCGATTACTTCGGCCGGAACCAGCTTGGCGCGCTGACCGCCAAACAGGTCGGTGAATGAAATCATGAAGTATTTGATGCCGTTTGCCTTGGCAAAGGCGGCCAGATCTTTCGCCATGGTGTGCTCCCAATCCCTGTCGTTTATTTTCCTTATGCCCTCAGTATTATTCCTGCCCCGGTATCCAGCTGGTACCTGCAAGAGGAACGCCCGACATAGCCGCCGCCTCGACGGTCAGTGCGCAAAGGTCCTCCGGCTCGAGGTTACGAAGATCGCTCTTTCCGCAAGCACGCGCAATGGTCTGGGCCTCCAGTGTCATCACCTTCAGATAATTGGCAAGTCTGCGTCCGGCGGCTATCGGATCAAGCCGTCTTTCAAGTTGCGGGTTCTGGGTGGTGATTCCGGCCGGGTCCTGACCCTCATGCCAGTCGTCATAGGCACCTGTCGTGCTTCCGAGCTTGCGATATTCTTCCTCCCAGTGCGGGTCGTTGTCGCCGATCGCTATCATCGCGGCCGTACCGATTGATACGGCATCGGCTCCCAGCGCCATCGCCTTAGCCACATCGGCGCCGTTGCGGATGCCGCCGGAAAGGATCAGCTGCACCTCGCGATGCACGCCGAGATCCTGCAGCGCCTGAACGGCGGGCCGGATACACGCAAGTGTCGGCTGCCCGACATGTTCGATGAATACTTCCTGCGTCGCGGCCGTGCCGCCCTGCATGCCGTCAAGGACGACAGCGTCGGCGCCGGCCTTGACCGCCAGCGCGGTGTCGTAATAGGGGCGTGATCCGGCAACTTTGACGTAAACCGGCTTTTCCCAGCCGGTGATCTCGCGCAGTTCCAGGATCTTGATCTCAAGGTCGTCCGGGCCTGTCCAATCGGGATGACGGCAGGCTGAGCGCTGATCTATGCCCTTGGGAAGGTCGCGCATTTCGGCAACGCGGTCGCTGATCTTCTGGCCCAGAAGCATGCCGCCGCCGCCGGGCTTTGCGCCCTGGCCGACCACCACCTCGATGGCGTCGGCGCGGCGCAGGTCGTCCGGGTTCATGCCGTAGCGCGACGGCAGGAGCTGATAGACGAGCTTATCGGAATGACCGCGTTCTTCCGTCGTCATTCCGCCGTCTCCGGTTGTCGTGGACGTACCTGCCGCCGAGGCACCACGCCCGAGCGCCTCCTTGGCGCCGCCGGAAAGCGCACCGAAGCTCATACCGGCAATGGTAATCGGTATATCGAGCTCGATCGGCTTTTTCGCATGGCGCGTTCCGATCGTGACCTTGGTGTTGCAGGTCTCACGATAGCCCTCAAGCGGATACCGCGAAACCGATGCCCCGAGGAACAGAAGATCATCGAAATTAGGCACATAGCGCTTGGCTCCGCCGCCGCGGATGTCATAGATGCCGGTGGCCGCCGCACGGCGAATTTCGGAATTGGTATATTCATCGAAGGTCGATGGCTGGCGTGGGAGGGTAATCGGTTTTGCCATGTCATGCCCCTCAATAAGCGTCGATATTGTCGATGTTGAAATTGTAAAGCTGCCTGGCCGAACCATAGCGGCGGAAGTCCTCAGGCTTTGCGCCCGTGACCTCCCCACGCTCAAGCAGTTCGGCCAGCAGCTCGAGATGCTCGGGACGCATCTCTTTTTCGATACAGTCGGCGCCGAGCGACTTTACTGAGCCTTTGACGAACAGGTGCGCCTCGTAGAGGCTGTCGCCGAGCGCATCCCCGGCATCGCCGCAGACAACAAGACTGCCCGATTGCGCCATGAAGGCCGACATGTGCCCGACATTGCCGTGCACGATGATGTCGATGCCTTTCATCGAGATGCCGCAGCGCGAGGAAGCATTGCCCTTAACGACAAGCGTTCCGCCGCGGCCGGTCGCGCCGGCATACTGGCTGGCGTCGCCCTCGATGACGACCTTGCCGGACATCATGTTTTCGGCAACGCCCGGACCTGCCGAACCGTCAATCAGGAT
Source organism: Hoeflea sp. TYP-13 (assembly GCF_040932035.1). Lineage (NCBI taxonomy): Bacteria > Pseudomonadati > Pseudomonadota > Alphaproteobacteria > Hyphomicrobiales > Rhizobiaceae > Hoeflea > Hoeflea sp. TYP-13. The sequence goes on along the minus strand of NZ_JBFRBB010000001.1, from coordinate 736,207 downwards.
TGTCGCTTCCTTGTTCATTCCGGCGCAGTAGTAGCCGGTACTGCCCCGCACGGTCACGGTCAGCGGTCCATCCAGACCGACGGCGACCGCGTGGGAGCCACGCGGGTGCAGCACCTCCCATTCGGTATTATTCGTGCCGGTTTTTTGTTCCTGAAGCGTTGCGTTGAGCTCGCGTAGCGAGCACGTGGACATATCCAGTATCGGCATAAATCAGTGCTCCCAGAAGTAAACGGTTGCGGGCTCAGGTTCCCAGACCCGGGCGTCCAAAATACCCGGCAGGTTTACCAGGGCCCGGTATTCCGAGCCGAAGGCCACGTAACGATCGGTTTCGGCGAGCACCGCCGGCTTGCAGGCAATCGGATCGCGCAGCACGCCGAAACCGCGTTTGGTGCCGACAACGAAAGTGTAGAAACCGTCGAGCGCACTCAGGCAATCCTCCAGTGCCTCACCCAAATTGGCTCCGTTCTGCATGCGGTAGGTCATATAGGCAGCGCCGACTTCGGTGTCGTTTTCGGTTTCGAAACGCAGCCCCTCGCGCACCAGCTTACGGCGCAGCGAATTGTGGTTCGACAGCGAGCCATTGTGCACCAGGCATTCGTCGGTGGCGGTCGAGAACGGGTGCGCGCCCATCGTGGTGACGGCGGACTCCGTTGCCATGCGGGTGTGGCCGATGCCGTGGCTGCCCTGCATGGAGCGGATGCCGAAACGGTCGACCACATCAGACGGCAGGCCGACTTCCTTGTAGATTTCCATGGCTTCGCCGCGGCTCATGACCCGCAGGCCGGGGTGCGCGCTTGCCAGATGCGCTTCAATCTTTTTCAGCGCCTCTGCCGGGGCGGTGATTACCGCATGGGTGTCGTTTCGCACCATGCTGGCCGCGCCGCCCGAGGCATCCGCCAACGTTTTTTCGAGTGCTGAAAAATCCTCGTCTGGCCGATCCGACTGCAGGGTGATCTTGCCGCTTTTACCGTCCGTATCCGAATAGACGGCTATGCCGGCACTATCGGGACCGCGGTCGGTCATCGTCACCAGCATGTCCGACAGCAGCTCACCCAATTGCGGCTTTAACGACGCATCTTTCAGAAATAGCCCAACTATTCCGCACATTGCCTGTCTCCACTGACAAAAGTCTCTGCGGCAAGCATAGAGAAGTCGCGGAGGTCACGCAATAGCCAGGAATAAAAATTTCCTGCTAGGAATATTTAATCTTTCTGCGGATACGAGATGATTGACAGAAACCGGATGGGAAGCTGCAGGAGTTTATCGGGGCCGTGCGGTGCGTTGGCATCGAAATAGAGGCTGTCGCCGGGCTTCAGATGATAGGCGTTGGAGCCGTGCCGGTATTCCACTTCGCCCTCCAGAACGTACAGAAATTCAAGCCCGTCATGCTGAAAGGTTGGAAACACATCCGAGTCACTGGTCAGCGTGATCATGTATGGTTCGACCATCAGGCCGCTGGAATTGCCGCCTAGATGACCCAGCAAGCTGTACTGATGGCCAGCACGTGATCCGCGGCGCTCGATTTCCAGCCCTTCACCGGCCTTTACGTGGACCGCACTGCGTGTTTCCTCATATTCGCGAAAAAAGCTTGAGATCTGCACGCCCAGCGCAGCCGAAAGCGTTTGAAGCGTTGTCAACGACGGTGATGTCATGCCGTTCTCGATCTTGGAGAGCATGCCGATGGAAATACCGGTGGCGTCCGAAAGGTCAGCGACGGTCAGGCCGAGCTTCTTGCGGAAAGCCTTGACTTCGCGTCCGATCGACAGTTCCAGGGTTTTTTCATCCGGTCTGTCAAGCCGCTCCAGCCGATGCGGATTTTGTTTGAGCGCAGCGCTTTTTTCCGACAATCCAGGTTTCCTTTCAGCCAAGAAATCTTCCGTGTCAGGTAATGCTTATACGCGCGAAGTCATCATTTCACCAACCTAAGTGACTGCTGAATTCGATTTCGTTGCCCCGGCTCAAGTCCTGAGCAGCGCCAGTTCCGTTTCAAGCGAACCGGTGCCTTCTTCGGCGAGCGCCACTTCCCGCAAGTGCCTGAGCAAGCTCGCAGGGTCTGACTTTCCGGCAAGCTGATCCAACGCAGACATGACCAGATCGAATTTCGACTGGCCGCGTGCGTGGGTGTCAGAATATCCCTTTATCAGCCTGCGGCAGTTGAGAACCTCAACGCCAAGGTCATAATCACTGGCACAGGAGGACATTGCCTGCGCAAACCATTTGTCGCGATGATCGGCCTCCACCGTGTGACGGCGCAACCGCCTGCGGACCGGTTTCAGTGCCGCGAGAACCCAGAGGGAAAAATAGCCGGTCAGACTGTCGGTTCGGATGCGGCGGCCGCGATTGACCAGCCTGTCGAGAAGCCTGAACAGCGTCGGCCGGTTCTCGATGAAAAGTCCCAGCCCGGCCGGAAGCGTGCCGCAAACCTCCTGCGCGCGCGGATGGAAATACTCGGTGACATTAAGGATCGTGTCCTTACCCGCGCCAACCTCGTCGCGCACGCGTTTTGTCCGGGCGCTGCGAAGCTTCAGATCGGCAACGCGGATGATATCGTCATAGACCATGGCGTTGGCGACATATTTCGCCGCCGCGGTACTGAACTTCCAATCGCGGTTTGCACTGTCAGCGGCGACTGCCCGTTCGACCTGTTCAAGATAAGCGTCGCCATAGGCAACGTCCTGGTAATCGACAACCTTATGCAGCCCGGCAAGCGCCATCGGTTGGACCGCATCGGGCAGTTGTTGTGTCCGTGCTGTCAGGGCATTCCACTGGTCGAGCAATTCTGAGGGGCCCTCGATCCGGGGCGCTGGTTTGTCTGGCGAAGTTTCATTTTGCACGCCCGGCAAGGAGGCCCCATCACTCGATGCGGCTTTTTCGAAACAGGCGCCGAATGCCGCAAGGCTGGCATCGACCCCGCGTCCGCCGGCCCTTATCGTTTCTTCGTAACTCTCGCGCAGAAACGGAAGCGCGCCGGAGCCGGCAAGCGCGCCGAAGAGGCTCGCCGAAATGACCGTGCCGGCGTCGAGAGCCTCGCGTTCCATGTCGAAGGCGACAACCTTCTTCGCGGCCGACTGCGCCCGTTCAATCACCTTGCTGGAATCGCGCCGCCCGTCGCCCGGCACCATTTTTTCAGAAACCGCCAATATACGGTGCGAAGACATGATGAGCGTGGTGCGGTCCGGGGTTACGAAACCGCGCAGGATGGACCGGCCCGCTTCCATCAGTTCGGCGGCGATCATGATATCGACGTCACCCGGCGCCGGTGTCAGCGAAAAAACCGGTTCGCGCCCCGTGTCTGGCGTCATTTCGACATAGTAGATCGTCGCGCCGGTACGCTGCGCCACGCCGGCAACCGATGTGGACTGGGCCCGGTACCCGTTGCTTTCAGCGACATCGATGATCCAGTCCGAAAGCACGCCGCCGCCCTGGCCGCCGACAGCCAGCATCGCAAGCTTGATGATATCGCCAGTGGTGTCGACACCATCGGACTTTACGCCGAGGGATTTCACCTGCGGATGCTTGCCGACATTCATCCTATTGCTCCCGGAAGATCAGTTGCCGGGATTCGCGCCGGGCCTGCATCCAATCGATCACCCGTTTGCGCAACCGGTCGAGGAAACGGTCGAGGCCGTTCGGATTGTGAATCGTATCGGCACGATAAAAAGACGGGCATAGAACCGCCGCATCGGCAACCTCGCCGCAATTTCCGCATCCGACGCAGCTCTGATCGATATGGGCAACCGGATCGTCGCGCAGCGGATCATCGAGTTTCTTGACCGACAGGGACGGGCAGCCGGAAAGGCGCATACACGCGTGATCGCCCGTGCACACATCCTCATCGACGCCGAATCGCGGTTTGACCACCCGCTCACCATTGCCGATGGCCTTGTTTGTTAGCGGACGCTCGCGCCGCTGTCGGTTCAGCATGCATTCCGAAGATGCGACGATGACTTTCGGCCCCTTTTCGGGGGTCGTCAGAGCCTCTTTCAGCGTTTTCGCCATTTTGCCGACATCATAGGTGCGGTCGATCTCGCGCACCCATTTGACGCCGACGCCCTTCACCGCTTCCGAAATCGGGTGTTTGGTGGATTTTGTGCGGTTATCCGCGCGCGAAGACAGAATGTCCTGCCCCCCGGTCGCGGCGGAATAATAGTTGTCGACCACGACAATGACGCCGTCATTGCGGTTGAAAACCGCATTGCCGATAGATGAGGTCAGCCCGTTGTGCCAAAAGCCGCCGTCGCCGACAAAGGATATGGAGCGCCGGGTGGCATCGGGCGTATTGAATGCGGAAGCCGAGGCGGGCCCAAGACCAAATCCCATGGTCGTCGCGCCGATGTCGAAGGGCGGCAGGACCGAAAACAGATGACAGCCGATGTCGGAGGCGATGTGATGTTGCCCGAGTTCGCGTTCAACCAGCTTGGTTGCGGCAAAGATCGGCCGCTCCGGGCAACCGGTGCAAAAGCCCGGCGGACGCATCGGCACCACGTCGGCAAGATTGCCGACGACATCAGCCGCCGGAACATTGGGCGCACGGTCACGGTCCGATAAAAGGCCGGCCGCATGATCTTTCAGGAAGGCGCGGAGACCGTCGAGCATGACCTGGCCGGTATATTCGCCGGCGACCGGGAACGGTCCCTTGCCGACAAGCCGGGTGGAAGCGCCAGCCTGATGCAGTATCGCGCCGATAGCCTGTTCGATATGGTTCGGCTGGCCCTCCTCCACCACCAGCACCGCGTCCTTGCCTTCGCAAAATGCCGTAACCTCGCTGTCGATAAGCGGATAGGTGACGTTCATTACGTAAAGCGGCACTTTGGTGTCGCCATAGATATCCGCAAGGCCAAGACGCTGCAGCGCACGAATGACACCGTTATACATGCCGCCCTGCAGGATGATCCCGACCTTCTCATCATCCGGTCCGAAGAGCTCATTGAGTTTGTTTTTCTCAATGAATTCAATTGCCGCCGGCAGACGTTTTGTGATCTTGTCCTGCTCGTGCTGGAAGGCGGCAGGCGGCAGGACGACGCGCTGTGCATCGCGACGCGGATTTTCAAGCGCATCCGCCACACTCATCTCGGGTTTTTTGTTGTCGTGCGCCTCGAACTGACCGTGGACATGACACGAGCGTATGCGCACCTCCAGCATGACCGGTGTGTTGGACGCTTCCGAAAGCTCAAAACCGTCCTTGACCGATTTAACGATCGACGGAAGATTCGGGCGCGGGTCAAGCAGCCAGACCTGGCTCTTCATGGCAAAGGCGTGGCTGCGCTCCTGCATGATGGACGAACCCTCGCCATAGTCCTCGCCGACGATGATCAGCGCACCACCGGCAACACCGCCGGAAGACAGATTGGCGAGCGCGTCGGAGGCGACATTGATGCCGACCGTCGACTTGAAGGTGACGGCACCGCGTATAGGGTAATGAACGGAGGCGGCCAGCATGGCGGTGGCCGCGGCTTCAGAAGCGCTTGCCTCGAAATGCACGCCAAGTTCGCCGAGGATCTCCTGCGCATCGGCAAGAACATCCATCAGATGGCTGATGGGCGCGCCCTGATAGCCGCCGACATAGCCGACGCCGTTTTCCAGAAGCGCCTTGGTGATGGCGAGAATGCCCTCCCCGCGAAAGATGTCGCCCTCACCCATCTTCAGCTTTTGAACTTCCTTTGCGAAAGATCGCTCAGCCATGCCTTCCCCTTGTGTCCGTATCCCTTACCGCAGGCGCTTTGATCAGCGCTCTAGAGCTCGTGCTTGCGGATATTGCGTAGTATTTTGTTGAGCGTGCCGACGAACCGGTCATGCTCGTCCGCCGGAATTCCGGCAAACATCGCCTGGTAGGCTTCCGCCAGTATTGGCCAGACATTGGTAAAGGCGTCGCGCCCATCCTGCGTGATGTATATGTGACGCACGCGGCTGTCCCTGGCACCGGCTTCGCGCCGGATCAGACCTTCGCCTTCCAGCGCATCCAATGTGCGGCTCAACGTCGATTGTTCAATCACCGCATAGACGGACAGTTCATTGGTCATGAGGCCGTCGACCACCGACAGCACCGCAAGGGTCCGCATTTTCGCAACCGACAGTCCCGTTTCTCCAAGGCTGTCCTGAAGGCTTTGATTGTAGCGCCCCGTAATACGGTTCAGCAGATAGGGTACAAAGTTCTGCAGGCCGATTTCGCCGATCGTCTTCGGTATCGACACCTCATCAAAGACCTGATCCGAGCGGAGCGCGTTTTCATTCATGACAACACCGTTTCACCGTGGGAGCATCCGTGGCCACAATAATTGCATTTGCAATCATCTTGATGTGACTTTCCATCACGCTTTCCACCCACGAGACATAATATTTTCTCATTAATCCACCTTTTCCGGTAAAATTCAAGAGAAAAGTCGCCCGACATTTTTGAAGCCGATATATATGCAAACAAAATATTTTATATTTAAAGCTTGACAGAAGAATTTGCGATCAAGCATATTTCAGGTGCGAAATGGCGCGCGGACGCCACCACCTTCAGGGACGCGGATGTAAAAATGCCGGAACTCAGGCTTGTCGTTACGAAAAGCGAGGCGGTCACGCCGCAGATTAGAGCCATCACGCTTGCTCAAGAAAACGATGAGGCGCTGCCGTCATTCACCGCAGGCTCGCATATCAAGGTGCAACTGCCCGATGGCGGAGAGCGCCCCTATTCTCTCGTCAATGCCGATGCTTCGAGCGAGGCAACGACGGATCCCGCGTCCTATCAACTCGGTGTCCGGCTGGAAGAGGACAGCGCCGGCGGCTCGCGTTACATGCACGGGCTCAAAGAGGGCGATGCCGTCACGGCAATCGGCCCCGAAAACCAGTTTGGCGTGACAAGCGAGAACGTCGGCATCGTGCTCATTGCCGGCGGCATAGGCATCACGCCGATTATCTCGATGGCCTCCGAGCTGAAGGCAAAGGGCCAGTCCTTCGAATTCCATTATTGCGGCCGCACGAGAAACGCCCTTGCATTTGTCGAACCGCTCGCGGCGCTGTGCGGCGATGCCCTCACCATCCATTGCGACGACGAGCCGGACACGGCGGTTGACCTTGCCGGTCTCGTGACATCCGTTGAACCCGGCAGTCACATTTATGTCTGCGGCCCGCGCGGCATGATCGAGGCGGTGCGAGAACGGGCCCACGATTGCGGCTTCGACAAGGATCACGTCCATTTCGAACTGTTCAGCAAACACGATGAACAGGTGGCCGGCGGATCGTTCGAGGTCGAGATCAGCTCGACCGGCGAGGTGTTTACAATCCCTCCGGACAAGTCGATCATCGAAGTTCTGGAGGAAGCCGGTGTCGATCTGATCTACGATTGCCAGCGTGGCGACTGCGGCATCTGTCAGACGGACGTTCTGGAGGGTATCCCCGATCATCGCGACGTCATCCTGACCGATGACGAGCGCGCCGCCAACGATGTCATGCAGATTTGCGTATCGCGGGCGAAATCGGACAGGCTGGTACTGGATTTATAAACGTTTGTACGCGTTTGGGAGGAAGAGGCTATGGGCAGGTATACAGATAATCCGGCTATGGTCGAGGCGCTGATAAAGCCGACGCAGGTTCATCGCGACGTCTATATCGACGAAGAGGTTTTCGATCTGGAAATGAAGCACCTGTTCGCCAACACGTGGGTGTTCGTCGGACATGAAAGCCAGGTGCCCAACAAGGGCGATTATTTCGCCACTGAAATCGGCCGCCAGCCGGTGCTGATGTCGCGCCATTCAAATGGCGAAATCTACGTCATGCACAATCGCTGCCCCCACAAGGGAACGAAAATCGTTATCGACCGGGAAGGCAACACCGGCAAGTTCTTCCGCTGCCCCTATCATGCCTGGTCGTTCAAGACCGACGGCTGCCTGCTCGCGATCCCGCTGAAGAAGGGCTACAAGGATACCGGCCTTGAGGACAGCGAAGCCGCAAAGGGGCTGGCGCAGGTCGGTGCGGTGAAGAATTATCGCGGTTTCGTCTTTGCCAGGCTGAACGAGGAGGGACCGGATTTCGACGATTTCTTCGGCGAATCCTTAAGCTCCATCGACAATATGGTCGACCGCTCGCCCGAGGGCCGCCTCGAGGTCGCCGGCCCGCCCTTGCGCTACATGCACCAGTGCAACTGGAAAATGCTGGTTGAGAACCAGACGGACGCCTGCCATCCGATGGTCGCCCATGAAAGTTCCGCCGGCACGGCGGTCAAGCTGTGGGAATCGCTCGAAAAGCCCGAAGGCACAAAGAAGCCGATGGCGATGGAGGTGATCGCGCCCTTCATGTCGCCTTACGAGTTTTTCGAGGAAATGGGCATTCGCACCTGGCCCAACGGTCACGGCCATACGGGCGTCTACCATTCCATCCACTCGGATTATTCGGCCATCCCCGGCTATCTTGAAAAGATGATCGAGGCGCATGGCGAGGAAAAGGCCAAGGCGGTGCTCGGTGAAAACCGCCACAACACGGTTTATTTCCCCAACATCATGATCAAGGGCCCGATCCAGCAGCTTCGCATCTTCATACCGCTGGCGGCCAACAAGACACTGGTGGAAACCTATATCTACCGCCTCGTCGGCGCGCCCGACATGCTTCTGGAGCGCACGGCCATGTACAACCGGCTGATCAACGCGCCGACCTCGGTCGTCGGTCATGACGATCTGGAAATGTATGAGCGCGCGCAGGAGGGCCTTCATTCCGACGGGCTGGAATGGGTCAATGTCCAACGGCTCTATTCGGAAGACGAGAACATGGGCGAAATTGCCGTCGAAAACGGCACGACAGAACGGCAGATGCGCAACCAGTTCCATGCCTGGAAGAAATACATGATGATGACCCTGGAAGGAGCGGCGCAATGACTTTTCCTTCCCGCGACGACCTGATCGACTACGTTTACGAAGAAGCGCGCATGATCGATGACAGGCGCTACGACGAATGGCTCGATCTGTGGACCGAGGACGGCTACTACTGGATGCCGCTCGACTACAAGCAGACGGACCCAAAACTCGTCACCTCTCTGCTTTACGAGGACGAGTTTCTGCGCAAGCTGAGGGTCGAGCGCCTCAAGGGCGAGCGGACATTCTCGCAGAAACCCAAGAGCCGATGTCATCACGTCCTGTCGCGTCCTTTTGTCGACGAAGTCGACCATGAAAACGGGCTCTTCGTGACCCACACACCGTTTCACTATGTCGAAACGCGGCTCGACGAGCAGTTTCTGCTCGCCGCCAATGCGCGCCATGAGCTTGTGCTCATCGAAGGGAAGTTGAAGATCCGCCTCAAACGTGTCGATCTGCTGAACAGCGATGCGGCGTTCGGCAATATCCAGCTCTTCCTGTAAAGCTGTAGGTATGACGCAAGACATATCCCCTGCCCGCTCCGTTTATGAGCTGTTTGCGGCTGCTGCCGAACGATGGCCGCAGCGCCCGTTCCTCAATTATCTGCCAGAGACTGCAGAGGCCTATGGCATCGAGGCCGGGGAACTGACTTACGGTACGGCACTCCAGGCGGTCGACAATCTCCGTGATGCCTATCGTGAGGCCGGATACCGTGCCGGATCGCGGGTGATGCTGCTGCTTGAAAACAAGCCCTCCTATTTCCTGCACTGGTTTGCGCTCAATGCGCTCGGGCTTTCGGTCGTGCCGGTCAATCCGGACCTGCAATCGGCGGAACTCAGCTACATGGCCGGCCACGCCGAACCGGTGCTTGCCGTCGCAATCGACAACCGCGTCGCTGATCTCGAATCGGCAAGCCGTGCATCCGGCAAGGAGTTTCCGGTCATTGCCGAAAATGCTGAAATACCTAAGCTGGGTTCCGGCGGCGGACCCGGATATGAGCCGGCTGCAAGTGAAGAAGCAGCCATGCTTTACACTTCGGGTACCACGGGAAACCCCAAGGGCTGCGTGCTTTCCAACACCTATTTCCTGCATGCCGGTCACTGTTACGCACATGCAGGCGGCGTGTGTGCGCTGACCGAAGACGGCGAGCGCATGATCACGCCCCTGCCGATGTTCCATATGAACGCCATGGCCTGCTCGCTGATGGCGATGATCACCGTCGGCGGCTGCCTGACGGTGCTCGACCGCTTCCATCCGCGCAGCTGGTGGCAGAGCGTGCGCGACAGCAAATCGACGTGCCTTCACTATCTCGGCGTCATGCCGTCGATCCTGATGAAGGCCGACGAAGTTCCCGGCGAACGCGATCATGATGTGCGCTTCGGATTCGGGGCCGGGATCGATCCGAAATTGCAGATTCCGTTCGAAGAGAGGTTTGGCATACCCCTGGTCGAAGGCTGGGCGATGACCGAAACCGGCATGAGCGCCGTCATCATGGCCAATCATGAGCCGCGCCGGCGCGGCGAGGCCTGCCTCGGACGCCCGGAACCCGAAGTCGCAACCCGCATCGTTCTTGATGACGGTTCGGAAGCTGGTCCTGGTGAACCCGGTGAACTGCTGGTGCGCCGCGCCGGAGACGATCCGCGCTACGGCTTCTTTTCCGAATATTACAAGGACCCGGAGGCAACGGCCGAGGCGTGGAAGGGCGGCTGGTTCCACACCGGCGATATCATCATGCGCGATGAAGAGGGCGACTACTTTTTTGTCGACCGCAAGAAGAACGTCATCCGGCGCAGCGGCGAGAACATCGCTGCGGTGGAGGTCGAGACCATCCTAATGCAGCATCCCGACATCAGGGCCGTAGCTGCAGCCGCCGCGCCCGATGCCCTGCGCGGCGATGAAGTCCTTGCCTGCATTGTCACAGACATGGCTCATGGGGAAGAAACGGCGCGTTCAATCGTCACCTGGGCACTGGAGCGCATGGCCTATTACAAGGCACCGGGCTACGTTGCCTTCCTTGACGCATTGCCGCTGACGCCAACACAGAAGATCCAGCGCGGCGAGCTAAAGAAGCTGGTGCCCAAGCTGCTTGAGGATCCGGCAACCGTTGACACGCGGTCCATGAAGAAACGGCTGGTGGCATCGTGAGTTCGAAGCGCCAGGGGTATGGGGGCGTCGTCGTTGCCGCTCCGGTGACCGTTCCCTATCAGCGTTTTTCCAAGGAGACGGCGCATTGGTGGATCGCACGGGCATTGCGCAAACTCACCAGGTCGGCCGGCATCAAGCCTGCCGACCTCGACGGATTTTCCGTGTCGAGCTTTACGCTTTTTCCCGATACCGCCGTCGGCCTTACCCAGCATCTCGGCCTGACACCGCGCTGGCTCGACCATATCCCTTTCGGCGGTGCAAGCGGCGTTGCAGCACTTCGGCGTGCTGCGCGGGCGGTTCAGGCGGGAGACGCGAACCTTGTCGCCTGCGTTTCGGGCGACACCAACCATGTCGACAGTTTCCGGCGCATGCTTTCAAGCTTCAGCCGCTTTGCCCAGGACGCCTCCTACCCTTACGGCTCGGGCGGACCGAATGCCTGTTTTGCGCTGCTGACCGACTATTACATGCGCCACTTCGGCGCGAAGCGCGAGGATTTCGGCGCCATCTGCGTTTCCCAGCGCGAAAATGCGCTGCGCAATCCGCACGCCATCATGAAAAAGCCGCTCAGCCTGCAGCAATATATGGATGCGCGGGCGATCTCCGATCCGATCGCGCTTTTCGACTGCGTCATGCCGGTGGCGGGCGCCGAAGCCTTTCTGGTGATGCGCGAAGAGGACGCCCGCGCCGCCAATCTGCCTTACGCCCAAATCCGCTCGACCATCGAGCGCCACAATGCCTTTGCGGAAGATCCGATCCAGATGCGCGGCGGCTGGGAGATGGATATTGACGAGCTTTACGGCATGGCGGGCATGACGACCGACCAGATTGACGTTGTCGAGACCTATGACGATTATCCGGTCATCGTGATGATGCAGTTGGAAGATCTCGGCTTTTGCGCCAAGGGCGAAGCGCCCGAATTCGTCCGGTCGCATGATCTGACGATCGATGGCGATTTTCCCCACAACACATCCGGGGGGCAGCTTTCGGCAGGCCAGGCGGGCGCCGCCGGCGGTTTTATCGGCATGGTGGAAGCGATCCGGCAGGTCACGGGCTCTGCGGGGCCGACACAGGTGAAGGACGCGCAAACGGCGCTTGTCTCCGGCTTCGGCATGATCAATTTCGACCGTGGTGTGTGCTCCGGCGCCGCCATCATCAGCGGGAGTGAGGCATCATGACCAATCCGCTCGTTCCGCCGCCGAAGAAGAACCCGCAGAAGCGCTCGCGAGTGCCGACCCGCCCCTCGCATATGCGCAGCCGCGCAGCGCTCGGGCTTGCCGCAGCGGCGGCCGAAGGCCGCTTCATGCTGCAGGTCTGCGACGAATGCAAAACGGTGCAGTATCCGCCGCGCGATGCCTGCCGCTCGTGCCTCTCGGTCGAACTCGTCTGGAAAGACGTTTCGCCAAAGGGACGGCTCATTGCCGACACCACGGTGCGGACAAGCACCAATGTCTATTTTCGCGAGCGCACCCCCTGGCGCGTCGGCACGGTGCAGCTCGACATCGGCCCATCCGTCATCTGCCATGTCCATGGCGATGCGGCGGTCGACGATCAGGTGCGGCTCATCATCAGGCTCGACAAATCCGGCCAGGGCGTTCTTTTTGCGCTGCCCGACAAGGCGACACCGAACATGGAGGATGATCCTCATATGCGGGAAATGACTTGCGATCCGAAATTCAGGCGGGTGCTGATTACCGATGCCCGCAATGAAAACGCCCCGGCGCTGGCAAAGAGTTTCGCCGATGCCGAGGCCTCCATCATCTTCATTGGCGAATCTGAAAGCTGGCGCCCCTACCCGCACCGCGAGGCGCTGCGCAAGATCCCGAAAGTCGAGATCCTGCCGTTGGACGTCACCGATACAGGTTCGGTGCTGGAACTTGCCGGCGAGATCGGCGGCAAGACCGATATCCTCGTCAACAATGCGCGCTTCGTGCGGCCAGGCGGCATTATCGACCGCACGGACGTCAATTTCTCGCGCGACGAAATGGACGTGAATTTCTTCGGCATGATGCGCCTTGCCCAGGCCTTCGGCCCGGCGATGCGCGGCCGCGGCGCCGACGGCCAGAACAGTGCCGCCGCCTGGGTCAATATCCTTTCCGTCTATGCCTGGTCGAACATGCCCGAATACGGGGCATTTTCCGCTTCCAATGCTGCAGCCCTGTCGCTGTCGCAATGCCTGCGCGCGGAGCTGTGGCAAGGTGGTGTCCGGGTGATGAACGTCTTCACAGGCCCGACGGAAGACGAATGGCACCAGCCCTTGCCGCCGCCGAAAGTGCAGCCTGCGGCGCTCGCAAAATCGGTGATCGGGGGATTGAAGGACGGACTTGAGGATGTCTTTGTCGGCGATGTCGCCAAGGACCTGATCGATCGCTGGCGGGCGGGTCCGAAAATCCTGGAGCGCGAAATGATCGAGAGCGGAGGCCAATGATGAGCAAAACCGCACCAAATCCTGCCGATCTTCTGACGGGCCTTGCGCAGTCGCTCGCCTCCGGCGCGATCAGGACGATTGACCTGACCCACACGCTCGACCCGGATTTTCCGGTGATCATCCTGCCGCCGGAATTCGGCCAGTGCGCACGCTTCCGCATGGAGGAGATCTGTGCCTACGACCATCGCGGTCCGGGGTGGAAATGGAACAATTTTACCTGCGGCGAACACACAGGCACGCATTTCGATGCGCCGATGCACTGGGTTTCGGGCCGCGATCTTCCCAATAACAGCGTCGATACGATCCCGGTGGATAAATTCGTCGGCCCGGTTTGTGTGATCGACTGCTCGGATGGCGCGGCAAAGGACGAGGATTTCGAGCTGACGCCCGAGATCATCATCGCCTGGGAAAAGGAACACGGGCGCATTCCCGAAGACAGCTGGGTGCTGATGCGCACCGACTGGTCGAAGCGCCGCGGCGAAGCCTATCTCAACATGCGCGAGGACGGACCGCATTCGCCCGGACCGACGCCGGACGCGATGCGGCTTCTGGTCGAGGAGCGCGGCATTCGCGGCTTTGGAACGGAAACCGTCGGCACGGATGCCGGTCAGGGCGTGCATTACACGCCCCCCTACCCCGCCCATTACATTCTGCACGGCGCAGGCCGCTACGGGCTGCAGTGCCTCAACAATCTCGACCAGCTGCCGCCGACCGGCGCGATGCTGGTTTCCGCGCCGCTGAAGATCAAGCAGGGCACCGGCAGCCCCTTGCGGGTCATGGCGCTGGTCGCGAACGGCGGAGCATCGTCATGAGCGAGCAACTGACAGCCGTCATTACCGGTGGAAACAAAGGCATCGGAGCGGAAATCGCGCGGCACATGCTGGACGCCGGCTATTTTGTAATCTCGGTTGCGCGCCATGCGCCGGACTTTTCCCACGAACGGCTTTCTTCGGTGGAAGCCGATCTGCTCGAGGAGAACGCCGTCAATGCAGCGGCCAGCGAGATTGCGGCAAATTACAACGTCACGCATCTTGTCCAGAATGCGGGTATGATCTGGCCAAACCTTGTGGAAGACGCAAAATCATCAGACATCACCGGGCTTGCGCAGCTTCACCTCGGCTCTGCCCTTACCCTGTTGCAGGCGTTCCTGCCGGGCATGAAGGAACGGCGTTTCGGCCGGGTGATCTTCAACGGCTCGCGCGCGGCGCTTGGCGTAAAGACACGCACCGCCTACAGCGCCTCAAAGGCCGGCATGATCGGTATGGCGCGCACCTGGGCACTGGAACTTGCGCCGCACCAGATCACGGTCAATGTCGTTGCACCCGGACCGATCCTCACCGACCAGTTCTGGGACCTCATTCCCAAGGACAGCGAACAGCAGCACGAACTGGCGGCGCGCATTCCCGTCGGCCGACTGGGCACGGTCGAGGATATCGCCAACGCCTTCATGTTCTTCGCCGATCCGAAGGCGAGCTTTGTCACCGGCCAGACGCTCTATGTATGCGGCGGGGCGAGCGTGGGGACGGCGATCCTGTAGAAAGTCTGACGCTTTGCTTCTGTGTCGTCCAAGCATTTGGTGAGCTGCCTATGAAGCGTCAATGGTCGGGTGCGCTTCGGCCCCGGCACACTTTTTTTTGCAATTCGGTAAAACTGAGCGATCGGCGTTAAAACAATTACTACCTCTGGTGGTAATAGTTAGTGGCAGGATTTCGATCTCGCGCTGCCCTCAGCAAGGCACGGGAAAACGAATTGAGGTGCTCAAGAAATGTCTCAAACAGTAAGCAATGGCAGTGATTCACTGGACATACCGCTTCCGAAATTCAAATTGTACGGAGTGATTTTGGTACTCGTTGTCGCGGCGTATTTTTCACTCGAAATTTTGAATTCTCGGTTTGAACTTCATTTGCCACTCCTCATTGCAGACGACAAAAGGCCAGGGATCTATCCCACCATATGTGCAATAGTACTGCTGCCACTTGCCGCTCTTATTGTTCCTGCGACCGTGATCAATGTTCTTAAATCAAAACCTGCATTTTCGATCGACGAGAACGGCATAACCATTAGTCCATTATACGGAAATACACGCCCTCTCATTGCTTGGGAGTACATTGAAAATTACAAAATTGTTGACCGCTTCAACAAGAAGTTCATCGGGATAAACACGACGAAGCCGTTGGGTAAGATAGCGAAACTCTCATGGATTCACTCACTGATGGCCAAGCCGGAAAAAACATTCATGGGCTTTACGGTGCTACTGGCCGACACTGGACAGGTCCCGTTTGAGGAGGTGGAGCGTCTTATTTCAAAATACCATTCCCGTAGTTGAGCACCCCATTGCGGACATAATGATGTTTACTGGATAACCGCCTTATGTATATGAACACGTTGTCGGAAATCCATGAAGTTGCGTTCGAAACTCTCAATTGCCGCTGTCGCGTTGATCGCGGTTCTGGCGCTGTCCGGTTATCTCGTCCGTCCGTATATTCCCGGCACAGCCAATCTCGACGCGGTACGGGCGGAGGCGGCGCCCCGGCTGGAAGAACAACTGACGGAGCGCAACCTCAGCCTCGGCGCGCCGGTCTTCATCCGCATATTCAAGGCGTCCAGCGAACTTGAACTCTGGATGAAAGACGGTGATGAATTCGCGCTTTTCAAGACCTATCCGATCTGCAGCTATTCCGGTGATCTCGGACCGAAGCTGAAGGAGGGCGACGGGCAGTCGCCGGAGGGCTTCTATTCGGTTACGGCCGGTCAGCTCAATCCGAACAGCAGCTATCACCTGTCCTTCAATATCGGATTTCCGAATAATTATGACCTGTCGCATGGACGTACTGGAAGCTATCTGATGGTTCACGGCAAATGCGTTTCCATCGGCTGTTACGCCATGACGGATGCCGGGATCGAGGAGATTTATCTGATTGTCGAGGCGGCGCTCGAAGGCGGACAGTCATCCTTCGGTGTACACATCTTTCCTTTCCGCATGACCGAGGAAAACATGGCGGACCATGCTGGTTCGCAATGGATCGGGTTCTGGCGGAATTTGAAGGAAGGGCACGATCTGTTCGAGGCGGACAAGATGCCCCCACGCATCAGCGTCGAAGACAAACGCTATGAATTCGAGAACATTTGAGATTAGTCACTCGCGCGCGCCGTGGGACATTGACAGCCGGCGCGCAACATCGGCAAATATTTCGGTCACGCCTGAAATATCGGGGCTATCAGACACATCGATACGTTGCAGATAGGGACAGGTGAGCGCAGCAACAGCCTCGTTATCCGGACCGAATATCGGAAAGGACAGATTGGTGACGCCCACGGTCGTCTCGCTTGGCATATCTTCGTAGCCGCGCGCGACGATGCGATCCAGAATGTCATCAAATTCATTGCTGTCCATCTGCGTTTCGCCGGCGACAAGTTCATGTTCCCTGATGATACCGGCGCGCTTATCGGACGATGCGAAGGCGGCAAGGATGCGGCCGGTGCCGGTGTTGTAGAGGCCGATAACAGCCCCGACGCGCATGGAAAGCCCCCAGTTCTCCGGCGATTGCGCCATCGCGGCAACGACGATCTCGCCGCGATCGTGGATGCCGATATGGGCTGACTGGTTCGCCACTTCGACGGCCTCGCGAAGAAGCGGCGTCGCCTGATCGACAAGCCGGCGCAGCGGCGGATGCCGGTGCGAAAGGGTAAACAGCTTCATGCTGAGCTGGAAGCGGTCACCGTCCGGCGTTTTCGAGACATAGCCGCGCTGAACAAGCACGGTGAGCATGCGGTAAATCTCGTTGACGGAGCGCCCCAGCGCCTTGGCGATCTCGGCCTGGGTGCGCCCGTCGGCGTGGCCGGCGAGCAGCTCGATGATGTCCAGCCCCTTTTCAAGGGCCGGCGCCCGGTATTTGCCGTCCGCCTCGTTCATGCTGTCATTTGCGACCACGAAACCGGCCTCCCTTCTTCCGTTTTATTCTCACCACGTCATTGACTCGCTGTCAAATATGTTTTTACACATGAATAAATCATTCATATATGAGCACCCGACTTCCTGGTGCACATGGGGGTGAAGTTCGGGCTATGGTGCCGCCACACGCCGGCGTTCCAATCGGAGGTGTTTAAAAATGACTGAATCCAATCGCCTTGAAGGCAAGACGGCACTGATTACGGCTGCGGGCCAGGGCATCGGCCGCGCGACAGCGGAAGCCTATGTACGCGAGGGTGCAAAGGTCTTTGCCGCCGATATCAATGAAGGCACGCTTGCCGAACTCGACGCCATCGACGGCATCACCGCAATCCACCTTGACGTGACGGACGGTCAGGCCGTGGAGGCGGCACTGAAAAAAACCGGGCCGCTGGACGTGCTCTTCAACTGTGCCGGCTTCGTGCATTCCGGAACAATCCTGGAAAGCGATGAGGAAGAATGGGACTTCGCCTTCGACCTCAACGCAAAGTCGATGTTCCGCCTGTGCCAGAAGGTGATACCGGCCATGGTGGAGCGCGGCGGCGGATCGATCATCAACATGTCATCGGTCGCGTCGTCCCTCAAGGGTGTGCCGAACCGCTTCATCTACAGCGCCTCAAAGGCCGCTGTGCTCGGCCTGACCAAAGCCATCGCGGCCGATTTCGTCACCAAGGGCATCCGCTGCAATGCCATTTGCCCCGGCACGGTTGACAGCCCTTCCCTGCACGAGCGGTTGCGCGCCATGGGCGACTATGACCAGGCGCTGAAAGATTTCATCGCGCGCCAGCCCATGGGACGTGTCGGCAGGACCGAGGAGATCGCAGCGCTTGCGGTTTACCTCGGCAGCGACGAAAGCGCCTTCACGACGGGACAGTTTCATATTATCGACGGTGGCTGGGTGAATTAGCCGAATTTAACAGAACAGGATTGAGCGATGAAATTATTGCGTTACGGGGACCCCGGGCAGGAAAAGCCGGGCATTTTGGACCAAAACGGCAACATCAGGGACCTTTCGGCCCATGTCACCGATATTTCCGGAGATGTTCTTGACGACGATCAATTGGCGGCGATTGCCGCATACGACATCGCTTCCCTGCCGCTCGTCGAAGGCAATCCGCGCATCGGTCCTTGCGTCACGGGCGTCGGCAAGTTCCTGTGCATCGGCCTCAACTATTCCGACCACGCCGAGGAAGCCGGGATGGATGTGCCGCCCGAACCGGTGCTTTTCTTCAAGGCGACTTCGGCCATCTGCGGACCCAATGACGACGTGGAAATTCCACGCGGCTCAAGCGCCACCGACTGGGAAGTCGAGCTTGGCGTGGTGATCGGCAAGGAAGCAAAATATATCAGCGAAGCAGAGGCGCTCGACCATGTCGCCGGTTATTGCGTCATCAATGACGTTTCGGAACGCGATTTCCAGATCCGGCGGTCCGGCCAGTGGGCCAAGGGCAAGTCTGCCGACACGTTCGGTCCCATAGGTCCGTGGCTGGTGACGCGCGACGAGGTTCCGAACCCACAGGCTCTTTCCATGTATCTCGACGTCAACGGCAAGCGCTTCCAGAGCGGCACGACCGAGACCATGGTCTACGGCGTTGCTTATGTGGTTGCGTATCTGTCGCAGTTCATGAGCCTGCAGCCCGGCGACATCATCTCGACCGGCACGCCGCCCGGCGTCGGCATGGGCCAGAAGCCCGAACCGGTCTATCTCAAACCCGGCGACGTGATGGAACTCGGCGTCGATGGGCTTGGCGTGCAAAAACAGAAAACGGTTCAGGCCTGATCAGCTTGTCAGCGAAAGCTCCGCCTCGGGCGGCGCTTCGAACTCCCAGGGGCGGTTGATCCGGAACCGCTCCTTTAAAAACTCGATGAAGGCCCTCAGATTGGGCGCCATGCCCCGGTGCGGCTGGAAGATCGCGTTGAAAGCGACTGTCGGGCCGCGGCAATCTTCAAGCACCGGAACCAGCGTTCCCTTCTGCACATGCTTTCTGGCCATCCAGACCGGCAGCAGCGCCACGCCAAGTCCTGACAGTGTCAGATGCAGCACGGCCTCGTGGTCGCGCACGCCGACACGCGGATTGAGCCGGACAGTCAGGTTCTCCTCGCCCCTTGTAACGGCAAGATCCAGTGGGCCGACTGTCAGGCGGCTTGCGAGGTAACTGTGGTTTTCCAGATCTGCCGGGTCACGCAATCCGCCGGACGATTTCAGATAACCGGGTGTCGCATAGAAATACTGCGACGATTCCCCCAGCGGGATGGCGCAGACGGAATCGTCCTCGATCTCACCCTTGCGCACGGCAACGTCACAGCGCTCCTCAATGAGGTCCACCTTGCGGTTGGTGAAGGTGAGATTGAGCTTGACGTCCGGATAAAGTTCGAGGAATTCGGGAAGCAGCGGCAGTATGAAGGCGCGGCCCAGCGTTTCCGGCAGGCTGACATTCAACAGACCGCTCGGGTGAGCGTGGATCGCGCGGATTGCAGCATCCGCCTCGCGCGCATCGGCGACGAGGCGCGCGCAATGTTCATAATAGACACGCCCGCTCTCGGTAAGTCCGATCTTGCGTGTCGTCCTGTGCATCAGTTTCAGTTGCAGACGCTCTTCAAGGACGGCGACACGCCGGCTTATGTTGGACTTCGACATATGCAGCGTTTCCGCGGCAGCCGAAAATCCGTTGTGTTCAACGACGGCCGCAAACACGGCCATATCGGTCAGGAGATCAGCATCCATCTATTGTCCATTCTCCGCAACAATGTTTCCTGTTCGCACTCTATTGTCTAAAATACGGGATTTTATTATTCATGACAATATGCAAACCTTGGCGGGCCTGACCCGGCCTAAGCGGACAGTTTCAGAAGCCGCATCCGACCACGGCCAACCGGAAAGCTAACTCGGGAGGAACTCATGAAATTGAACAAACTGCGTGCACTGGCCTATGGAGCGGCGTCTGTCCTGGCGCTGGCAATCGGCACCACATCCGCCTCGGCGGTCGACCTGCCCTGCACAACTGCCAAACTGATCGTACCCTGGGGAGCCGGGGGCGGTACAAGTGTCATTTTCGGCATATTCGAAAAGGCAATCGAGCAGTCCGACGCGCCGGTCAAGGTCAAGGTCGTTACCATTCCGGGTCAGGGCGGCGGCAAGGGCGCAAAGGAAGCCCATGCGGCAGCGCCGGACGGTTGCACGCTGTTTGCGATCCACCAGCATCTCGTCGTCAACTACATCAACGGTGTGACAGATTTCAGTTGGGACGGATTCGAGCCGGTGGCGATGCTCACCGACACGCCGGAGATCATCGGCGCGGGCGGTCATGTTCCCTATAACGATCTTGAGGGCATGCTGGCAGCAGCCAAGGACAAACCGGGTGAAATTCCGACCGGCGTCTCGATGGGCGCGACCAGCCACTTCCTGTGGATCATGCTCGGCGCCAAGACCGGCACCGATTTTGCCTATGTGCCCTTCCAGGGCGGCACGGCTGGCCGCATCACCGGCCTTTTGAACGGCTCGATCGATCTTGGCGGCATCAACATGGCCGCAGCCCGCACGCAGCGCGGCGATGGCAAGCTGAAGGCTTTTGCAATCGCCGCCGATGAACGCAGCCCGCTCATTCCGGACGTGCCGACGCTGAAGGAAAAGGGCGTCGACATGAACTACTCACTGACGCGCGGCGTCGTTCTGCCGAAGGGAACGCCGAAGGAGATCGTCGACTACTGGGCCGGGGTCTTCAAGGCACCGACCGAGGACGCGGCCTTTGTCGACGAGCAGGCCGCCAAGGGCACAGCCGTCGTTTATCTCGGGCCGGAAGAATATGCCGAATGGTGGAAAGGAACCGAAACCGAGTTCCTCGACGCCGCCAAGGCTCTGAAGGTCGGCCGCTTCCAGTAGGCGTGTTTTCAGGTGCGGCCCGAAACAGGGCCGCACTATCAATGCTGAATGCCGGATCCTATCCTGCACACCAACCCTTGATTTACTGGTCCGGATAAAACCATGTCGCTCAACCGGGATTTTTTTGTCGCCCTCTTCTTTCTCGTCCTTTCGGGCGTGATGTTCGTGGCGACCTTCCAGCTTCCCCCGCCCATGTTCGGGCAGATGTCGTCGGCGCTTTGGCCGCGCACCATCCTCATTCCCCTGGCGATACTGTCCTTCGTGCTGCTCATCATTTCGCAGCGACAGTCCGCCGATAAAGAGCCACGCAGGAGCCTTCGGGAATGGCTGGTCTACTACAAAAACCCGATCCTCTGCTTCGGACTGTTTTTTCTGTTTCTGGTGACAATGCCGGTGCTCGGCATGCTCATCGGCGGGCTTGCCTATGTGTTCCTGACACTCTCGGTGCTTGGCGGCTGGTCACCTAGAAAACTGGGATTGCATGCCGTTATCACTGCCATCTTCGTTGTCGGCATGTGGGCGGTCTTTACCCAGCTTCTCGGCGTATTTCTGCCCGAAGGCACGCTCCTGAGGGTGTTCTGATGGATCTCTTTCAGAACCTTGCAGCCGCGGCCCCGCAGCTATTTACCGTCTCGACCATGATCCTGATGATGGTCGGAACGCTAGCCGGTCTCCTTGCCGGCGCCATACCGGGCTTCACCATAGCAATGGCCGTTGTGCTTGTCCTGCCGTTCACCTTCACCATGTCGGCCGTGCAGGGCCTTGCGACCATGATCGCGGTCTATGTCGGCGGGCTTTCAGGCGGTCTGATGTCCGGTATCCTGACCGGCATTCCGGGAACGCCCTCTTCCGTTGCCACGACCTTTGACGGCTATCCCATGGCACGCGGCGGCAAGCCCGGCCTTGCCCTTGGCATCGGCGTGTGGTCGTCGTTCTTCGGCGGCGTCATTGCGTCCCTCATTTTGATGGTCGTCGCACCGCAACTGGCGCTGATCGGCCTCGAATTCCAGCCGGTCGATTATTTCGCGCTGATCATTTTCGCGCTGACGGTGACCGCCAGCCTTGCCGGCGACCAGATGCTCAAGGGCCTGATGGCGGCGCTCTTTGGCCTGCTTGTAGCGACGGTCGGCAGCGACGTTGTCTTCGGTCAGCCGCGTTTCACCTTCGGCATCGATTCCGCGACGCAAGGCTTTGCCTTCCTGCCGGTGCTTGTCGGCCTCTTCGCCTTCAGCCGTCTGCTTAACGATGTGCGTGACCCGGAAGCCGCACACAAGGCGCTTGGCGGACACGATGCCCACGCGGTCAATATCGACTATATCCACTCGGCCAAGGAAGTGCTGAAGCGCTGGGGCAATGTCATCCGTTCTGCGGTCATCGGGGTCTTTGTCGGCGTTCTTCCCGCCGCCGGCAGCACAATCTCGAATATTCTCGCCTACGACCAGGCCAAGAAGACATCGAAGGACGGCAAAGACTTCGGCAAAGGTGCGGTCGACGGGATCATCGCGCCCGAAACCGCCAACAACGCGACGGCCGGGGGCGCCCTGATCGTCATGATGGCGCTTGGTCTGCCGGGCGACATCATGACGGCGATCATGCTTGGCGCCCTGCTCATTCACGACGTCATTCCGAGCCCGTCTTTCATTTCGGATGAACCGGTGATCGCCTATTCGATCTTCCTGGCGTTCTTTGTCGCCAACTTCATGATGCTGGCCCTGCAGTCGGTGACACTGCGCGGCTTTGTGCTCGTCACCAAGGTCAAGATGTACATGCTGACGGCGGTGATCCTTTTTTATTGCGCCCTCGGCATCTTCGCGCTCAACAATGTCGGCTACGACATGTGGACGCTGTTCATCTTCGGCGTTGCCGGTTTCATTCTGCGCGCCTTCGGTTTTCCGATCGTGCCGATGGTGCTGGGCGTTGTTCTCGGCCAGATCGCCGAGGCGCGGCTCAGCCAGGTCTTTGCCCGCTCAGACGATATCGCGATTTTCCTCACCCGGCCGTGGTCGCTTTTCTTCCTGCTGCTTGCGTGTTTCTCTATCGTCTTTCCGGCCTATCAGAAACATCTCGGCAAGGCGGCATGGACGAAGTACTACCCGTCCGTATTGCTGATCGTCATGGCGCTTCCGGTCTTCATGATGCCGGGTATCATCCGGCCGGTGGCGGCTATCGGCATGGCAATCGCCGGGGTCGTGATGCTGATAAGGCGCTATCGCACCGAACCGCAGCAAGAAGAAGTTCAGCAGTAAAGGACAGTTCCATGGATCTTGGTATCGCAGGCAAAACCGCACTCGTGCTCGGTGCATCTCAGGGGATAGGGCGCGCCATCGCCGAAACGCTGGCCGAGGAAGGCGCCAACGTCGTTCTAGCGGCGCGCAGTGCCGACGCTCTTCAGGACATCGCCTCGTCGCTAACAGAAAAACACGGCATTACCGCCACACCGGTTGCTGTGGATCTCACCGATCCTGGCGCCGTCGAAGCGCTGTGCACGAGGATCAGCGAAGAATTCAAACCGGACATGCTGGTCAACAATGCTGGCGGGCCGCCACCCTCCCCGTCGACGGGCGTATCAACCGAAGTGTGGCAGAGTTCAACGCAGATGATGCTGTTTTCCATCGTGCGCATCACCGAGGCGGCACTCGGCGCCATGAAGGAGCGCGGCTGGGGCCGCATCGTTGCAATCGGTTCATCGGGCGTTGTCCAGCCCATTCCCAATCTTGCCGTTTCGAACACAATCCGCGGCGCGGTCGCAGGCTTTTGCAAGTCGCTCTCCGCCGAAGTCGCCGCCGACGGCATCACAGTCAACATGATCCTGCCCGGCAAGATCGATACCGCCCGTCTTGGCCGGCTCGACGCCGCCCGCGCCGAACGCGAAGGCAAGACCGTTGAAGCGGTGCGTACCGAGGCACAGGCGGTGTTGCCGATCAAACGCTACGGCCAGCCGGAGGAATTCGCAAAGGTTGCGGTGTTCCTGTTGAGCGATGCGGCAGGTTACGTGACCGGGCAGATCACCCGCGTCGATGGCGGCATGATCCGCAGCATTTAGAGCGAGATGACGAACAAGCCAATGTCCGACAAGCAGCCAGCGCAAAAGAGCGAACTTCGCCATGGCGGCCGTATCCTTGCGGACCAGCTCGCTATTCTCGGCGCCGACACGCTGTTCTGCGTGCCGGGGGAGAGTTTCCTCGGTCTGCTCGATGGGCTTTACGAGCACCGCAACGCCATCAGGGTGGTGACCTGCCGGCATGAGGCCGGCGCCTCGAACATGGCCGATGCCTATGCCAAGATGACTGGTAAACCAGGCATCTGCGCGGTAACGCGCGGTCCCGGCGCGACCAACGCATCCAACGGCATTCACACAGCGTTTCAGGATTCCTCGCCCATGATCGTCCTTGTCGGACAGGTCGGCCGCGGCATGATGGACCGCGAAGCCTTCCAGGAAATCGACTATCGCCGCATGTTCGGAGAAATGGCGAAATGGGTTGCGCAGATAAACGATGCTTCCCGTATTCCCGAATATCTGTCGCGCGCCTGGAATGTCGCGCTTTCGGGCCGGCCGGGACCCGTCGTCCTTGCCCTGCCTGAGGACATGCTGACAGACATGGCGCAGGTTGAAGATATCCGCCCGAAGCCGGTTACCGAGAGTGCGCCGACGCGGGCAGCAATACGTGATTTGGAGGTTCTGTTAGCGAAGGCCGAACGGCCGCTTCTGGTGGTGGGTGGACCATCGTGGAGCCCGGCCTGCGCCGACGCGGCGATCGCCTTTGCCGAGCGCGTGGGAATACCGGTCGCCGCGTCGTTTCGATGCCAGGATTATGTCGACAATGCACACCCCAATTACGTTGGCGCCATAGGCATAGCACCCTCACCGGATCTCACGCGGCGGATCCGCAGTGAGGTCGACCTTCTGATCGCCGTGGGTCCACGTTTCGGTGAAATGACGACGCAGGGCTATTCGCTGATTGACATTCCAAATCCACGCATGAAGTTCGTGCATGTGCATCCCGGGCCCGAGGAGCTTGGCCAGGTCTATGCACCGGATATCTCGATGACCGCGACGCCGTCTGCCTTCTGGAACGCAACCGATGCGATATCCGACGGCAACGGCAGGGAGCGATGGTCCACATGGCGGAACGAGAAACGCAGGGATTATAAAGCCTTTCTTGCGCCGACAAATGTTCCGGGTGATCTCAATATGTCCGAGGTCATGCGGCACGTTACCGAAACCATGCCGAAGGACACGGTTGTCGCAAACGGCGCCGGAAATTACTCGGTCTGGGTTCACCGGTTTCACCAGCACCGCACCTATCGCTCACAGCTCGCACCGACCAGCGGCTCAATGGGCTACGGGGTTCCGGCGGCCATTGCCGCAAAACTGATTGCGCCGGAACGCGAAGTGGTCAGCATCTCCGGAGACGGTTGCTTCCTGATGACGGCGCAGGAGCTGGCAACGGCAAAAAAATATGGCACCGACGTGATTTACCTGGTGGTCAATAACGGCATGTACGGTACGATCCGCATGCATCAGGAACGCAACCATCCGGGCCGCACGCTGGCAACGGAGCTGGCAAATCCGGACTTCGTCACCTATGCACAGGCATTCGGCATTGCGGGCGAACGTGTCGTGGCAACGGACCAGTTTCCCGCCGCCCTTAAGCGTGCGCGGGCGGCAAAGGGCGGCTACCTCATCGAGCTTGTTGTCGATCCGGAGGCCCTGACACCGACACAAACACTGTCAGCGGCGCGCGCCCAGGGCGAAGCAAGGCAACTCGAACTCAGCTAGAAACAGTACCGTGCGAGGAAAACAATGATTGTCGAGGAACGGATCTACTCACTGCAAGTCGGTGCCGCGCCTGAATATCTGAGGCTCTATGAGGCGGAAGGCCTTGCCATACAGCGGCCGATCCTTGGCCGCATGGTCGGCTATTTTACTACCGAGATCGGCCCCTTGCACCAGATCGTGCATATGTGGGCCTACCGGGATATGGCGGAACGGAGCGAACGGCGGGCGCGATTGGGAGCCGACGATGGCTGGAAAGCCTATGTGAAGAAAATCCGCCCGCTGGTCGTCAGCCAGGAAAACAAGATCCTGATCCCAGCGCCATTCAGCCCCTGGGCAGACGATGATCCGGCCCTCGACTTGGCGCAGAACTGATTAGACACAACAACGGATAGCTTTGATGATTGATTTATATACATGGACAACACCCAACGGACGCAAGGTCTCGATCCTGCTTGAGGAGTTGGGTGTCGAATATAACGTACACCCGATTAATATCGGCCAGGGCGAGCAGAAAACACCGGAATTCCTCGAAATCAGCCCCAACAACAAGATCCCCGCAATCGTCGATCAGGACAACGGGCTGAAGCTGATGGAATCGGGCGCCATCATGATTTACCTCGCCGAAAAATACGGGAAATTCATCCCCGCCGATCCGATTGCAAAGATCCGCGTGCTCGAATGGCTCATGTGGCAGATGGGTGGTCTCGGCCCGATGGCGGGTCAGGTTCACCATTTCGTCCATTTCAATCCGGGCAAGGCGGAATATGCGGAAGAGCGGTTTTCAGCGGAAGCCAACCGCCTCTACGGCGTTTTGGATAAGCGGCTCGAAGGCCGTGACTACATTGTCGATGAATACACCATCGCCGACATGGCCTGCTGGCCGTGGGTCTCGCGCTATGAATGGCAACAGATCGATCTGACGCAATACCCCAACGTGCGGGCCTGGTATCAGCGGCTGGCGGCGCGCGAAGCGGTTCAGCGCGGGTACCATGTGCCAAAAAAAGTAGGCGAGATACCGCCCGGCTAGACCGCGTCTCTTGGAATAATCGCGCCGCGGACGCCGATCACTTTTGCGGCGCGATTGTGACCTGCCAACATGGCTTCGCTCATCGATTTGCCGGATAGATAGGCAGACAAAAAAGCGCCGTTGAAGCTGTCACCGGCGGAGGTTGTATCAACGACCTTTTGAGCCCGGGCATATTGAATGCCCGGATCGGCTTGCGCATTGATCGGCACCGGGCCTTCCGCCCCGCGTTTCAAGGCGCCGATGCCGATACCGTATCCTTCGAGCCGCTTTATCGCGGTATCCGCATCGACGTCGCCGAACAAGGCCATTTCGTCGTCAACCGACGGAAGACCGATATCACAAAGCCGCCAGGCCCGCGATACGGCATCACGGGCGGCGTCCACGCTTTCCCACAGGCGGGGCCGGTAGTTGGAATCGAATGCGAACAGCCCGCCCTGCCCGCGAAATGCGGCGATCCAATCAAACAGCGCTTCGCGGATTTCGGGCGGCAGAATCGCCAGCGTGATTGCGGACATGTAGACGACATCAAAATCCTCCAGCGCCGAAAAGTCGGGTCTACCGCTAGACTGGAACATCGTGCGGGCCGCGGAATTCTCTCGCCAGTAGGAAAATGAGCGTTCGCCATGTTCGTCCGTGTTGATCGCGTACAGGCCAGGCAGTCGCTGTTCGTTTCGCGTTACCGCTGCAGCAACCCCCTCGCCTTCGATAAAGGCGATCATGCGGTCTGAAAAGGCGTCCACACCCAGGCTGGATACAAAAGACACGTCCTGTGCACCCGGGATTTCACGGGTCATATAAATGGCAGTATTAAGGGTATCGCCGGCAAATCCGACTTGCGCATTCGCGCCCTCGCCGTCAAGCGAAAGCTCCACCATCGCTTCGCCGACACAGGCAATTCGGCGGCGCTTGAATTCCATGTTTTTTGTCCTGCTTTTAGATGTCGCGTTGTCTTACTCAGTGCAGGGACTGGATTACAGAACTGTAATGCAACGTCAAGGCGGCGTTCACTTTGCGGCCCCACATACGGATTGAACAGTGGAAAGCTCAAGTGATTGGAAAAACCATGAACAGATATAGCTCACACAATCCGGCAGATTCGCTGGATATGATGGTTAAGGCGCGCCTTGTCAGATGGCGTCTCTTCCTTCGCACCGTCCGTTCCGCCCGTGAGGCGCTCATGTCCCGGCTGGATGGCGGCCGTTCCCGTCCCAACCCATTGACCATGCGCGGGTTGGACATCAGTTGACGGGAGCTCAAACCGGGTCGGCGCTTCAGGTCCGGCCCGGTGTTTAACAGGCTGGCTTGCGGTGAGAACTACTGTGCAGGAGAGGTTTGCGGTTCATTCCGGGACAAGCCCAGTGCCAGCAGATCTTCGATAAAGACGCTGAGAAGTTGCGGGCGGCCGTTCACACCGGCCTTCTTGTATATCGCATTGCACTGAGCCTTGATTGTGCCCTGGCTCGTATTGCGCAATCTGGCTATGTCGGAAATCAGCAACCCTTTCAAAGAAAGCAGTGCGACATCGCGCTCGGATGGCGTCAGCCCCCACTCGTCGAAATAGTCCTCCACCAGGCGCATGAACGCCCCCGAGTTTATTTTAAGCTGCCTGAGCATACGGTTCTGGCGTGACATTATCCTCGTAATTCGCGATCCCGTGGATACAAGTCCCGTCAACAGCAGCAATATCACCGAAAACTCGATAAAGTGGGTGAGATCCTCAGCAGCTTTGTTTTCCCAACCGATGAGATCGCCGATGACCTCGCCCAGCAAAAACAGCGTGCAAAATGCCTGTAGAGCAAACAGAATCCACAGACCTGAACTCTGGCGTATCGTGTTCGTCATTCAAAAGTACCTCGGCAGTCCTAGTGCCTATCAAATATGTATCGCGCCAAATTGCACCAGCAAATCACGTATCGGTGCAGCGGGCATATTTGCTGTGTATACGACGCAATCCGATAGGAACACACTAGCCACATGCAAAATATTGCCATTAGGTAGCAAAATGTGATTGATGCCGGTCCGACACGGTCATCAAAATCGATATTTGCTGCCATATCGCAGGACCAGCGTTATTTTGGCGAATTGTGTCCGATACTTCTTGCCCGAGGGCATCTTTTCTTACAATCGCTCATTCCCTTTGCAACAGGCCTTTCTATTGATCGAAGCACACTGGGCCTTGATGGTTCCAGGCCTGGTGTTTCGCAGTTGCGCGATTTCGGAAATCATCAGCCCCTTGATCGACAGCGGCGCAACATCACGTTCCGAAGGGGCCAGATCCCAATCGTCGAAATATTGCTGAACCAGCTCAAATAAAGCACCGGTTCCTGCCCGGTGTTTAACGGGCTGGCTTGCCGTGAGAACTATTTCGCAGGAGAGGTTTGCGATTCATTCCGGGTCAAGCCAAGAGCGAGCAGATCTTCGATAAAGACGCTGAGCAGTTGCGGACGGCCGTTCACGCCGGCCTTCCTGTATATCGCATTGCACTGAGCCTTGATTGTGCCCTGGCTCGTGTTGCGCAAACTGGCAATGTCTGAAATCAGCAAACCTTTCAAGGAAAGCAGCGCAACCTCGCGCTCGGATGGCGTCAGCCCCCACTCGTCGAAATAGTCCTCCACAAGGCGCATGAACGCCCCCGAGTTGATTTTAAGCTGCCTGAGCATACGGTTCTGGCGTGACGTCATTTTTCTGATAGCGGACACGGTGGACGAGAGCCCGATTATCAATACCAATATGACCAGGAATTCCGGGATGTGTGAATGGCCTGCCGCAGTTGCTTTTCCCCAGCCGGCGAGTTCACAGATAACCTTACTCAGTAAAATCAGCGCGCAAGACGCCTGTACACCAAACAGAATCCACAAACCTGTACCCGGGCGTATCATATTCGTCATTCAAAAGTATCCCGGCAGTCTTAGTGCCTATCAAATATTAATCGTGCCAAATTGCACCGGCAAATCACGCATCGGTGCCGCGGCATTATTACTGTGTATACGACGGAATCCGTTAGGAGCACACCAGCCGCATACAAAATATTGCCACCGGGCAGCAAAATGTGGTTGATGTCGGTCCGACACGGTCATCAATATCGATATTTTCTGCCATATCGCAGAACCAGCGTTATTATGGCAAATTGTGTCCGATACTCCTGGCCTGAGGACAACTTTTCTTACAATCGCTCATTCCCTTTGCAATCAGCTCATCAAGGAACAGGCTGAGAAGCTGCGGCCGGCCGCTGACACCGGCCTTTCTATAGATCGAAGCGCACTGGGCCTTGATGGTCCCAAGCTTGGTATTTCGCAGTTGTGCGATTTCGGAAATCATCAGTCCCTTGATCGACAGCAGCGCGACGTCACGTTCCGATGGGGTCAGATCCCAATCGTCGAAATATTGCTGAACCAGTTCAAAAAAAGCGCCGGTTGCGGCCTGCAACAGCTCGTCCGTTCGCTTGTGACGGCTAAGAACCCGCCGAACGATCAGACCGGTGGATGCGAGGCTGCCTGTCAAAAGCACAATGACAACAAACTCAAAATTGTGATCATGGTCGGAATTGGGCGCAATCGGTTGTCCGTCGGCAGACTTCCCGCCGGTTTCGCCATAAAGTTCAATACCGACTTCTGCAATCAGGATAAATACGCATAGAGCCTGGACTCCGATGAGACCCCACAAACCGATATGGTCACGTGTCATACTGTTTGGCATGTGAACGTAATCCCATCTGTACTGACGCCGGTTCCGCCGCAGTTGCCTTAGACATGGCCGAGTTATCTCGTTCCGTACTGCTAAACCGGACGCGTGTTCCCGCCAGGCTGCCAGCAATCAGCTGACGCACCTCTGGAGGTAGCTGGCGGGAGGCTGTCGCCACTGCCTTCCCGCCATTGCCCCGCCGGTTCGCGCGCGCCTAAACACCGCCGGTCCGACAAGGCGTGAACGGCTGCTAGCAGCCGTCCGTGAATGTCCGCAGACCGCCCGACGGATCGACGATGTTAAGCGTACCGCTGAAGCCAGGGATTGTTGGATGGAACTGGCCGCAGAGGAGCCCGCCCGGCGCAACCATGGCAACATTCGGGCTGAGCAATGTTCTGGTCAGATCCGCAATGATCCGGTCGAACTCGGCATTGCTGACGCCGATAGCAAGTGCTGCCTTCCGCGCCTGCGCAACAAATGCCGGGTTGGCGCCCAGGGCTCCCTGAAGCAGGGTAGCGACGGTCGAAGCCGGCGGCAGATCATTGCCAGGGGCGTCAAAATGGAAGAGATTACCCGCGACAGAACCAAACCGGTTGCCACCGAAGACAAGCTCATTGAACCTGCCGTTCATATGAATGCCGTTGCCGGCCCTCACGCCGGCGATCATGTTGCCGGCCACAATGGCCGCATTGTAGTTGACAAATTCGATTCCGTTGGTACCCGGATCAATGATGGTGTTACCCAGAACGACCGCCACATTGTCATCGTAGAACTTTATTCCGCTCTGGAAATCGTCGCTTTTGTCGAGACCGGAACGCATGACGGTATTGCCGATTACCGCGACAAATCCCGGCTGCGGGCCGAGAACCGGGTCCAGGTATTCTCCTCCGTTGTAGTCGTCGAAATATATCCCTTCCCACCCTGTATCGGAAACCATATTGCCAGCGACCAGCACAAGATTGTTTTCGTCATCGAAGGCAATACCCTCATGCGCGGCATGGGAGATTGTGTTGCCGATGATCCCGACAAAGGTATTCCTGTCGTCAACCCAGATTCCGCGGCCGCCAGTGTGTCTGATATCGTTTTGAGCTACCACGAAATCGCTATTGTCGTCGGCAATACTGACGCCCTTGTCATCCGTATTACGGATGACGTTGTTGGCGACGGCAAAGAAGCTGTTGTAGTCGCCGATATCGATGCCATCATCGCCTATATCCGAACCGGTTTCGGGTCCACTAGGACCGATCGCGGGAGCTGTGCCGACCGCATTGCCCGCAACGACGAACGAGCTGTTGTCATCGCCAATATCGATGCCGTCATCGCCGATATCGAACAGCCTGTTGCCAAGTACTGCGAAGTTGGTATTTGCATCGACCATCTGGATGCCGTTTTGCAGGGTTCTCGACACCTCGTTTTGCTCAATGACCACATTATTGAGACCGGAACCACCGAAAATGCCGGCATAGCCGCCCAGCGTTTTCAATCCAGCCGCGTGGGTGTTGGCAGCCATCATGACGACACCGGTTCTGAACGACGCATCGCTGGATGCCAGCGTCGGCCTCGAGCCCGGCGCCGAAAAGCCAGCCACCGTACCGCTGCTCGCGCCGCGCAACAATATGATGCTGCCACCACCCTGGATGGTTTGGCTATCTTGAAGTTGGATGCCGCCAAGTGAGGTCACATCGATTTCCGTGCCGCTGCCCCGAACAATAATATGGGTATTGGCGCCCTGCCCGATCGCCGCCTGAAGCGTGGCGAGATCACTGGCATAGGCCACCCGGTCGAGAGCGACATTGGTCGCGTCGTCAATGACACTTTCACGCCCCGATGCAGTCACGACAATGTCGGTATCGCGCTCAATGCCGTCGAGCATGCGCCGCTCCTGCGGTAAGAGCGATGCAAGCTGGACAGACCGGTCCGAATCGGCATCCGAAATTTCCCCAAACGGAATGCGCAGTTTCAGACCGGCCTGATGACGCGACTGGCGGACATCGTCATAGGTAAACTGATAGCCGGCGGTGAGCTGCGATCCCGGCAGCGCCTCGAAAACGTCCGGAACACGCAGTTCCAGCCTCGCCTTGCCGCCGGCAACTTCCTGGTTGGCGTCCGAGCTGTCGAAATAGTAGCCGCCGCCGTAGGCCCTGAGCTCGACGGCGGAAAAGCTCTCATTGAGCTTTTCAAGGGGTATGCGAAATCCGGCTTCGGCATCCGCACCGCCGAGCGGAACCTCCTGGCCACCGGTCATGAAGATGCTGTTGCCCTGCAGATGCACTTGCGTCAGTCCGGCGCCGCCGGCCTTCGGATCGGTCAGTGGTATGTAGAAGTTGGCGCGAAAGTCGTAATTGTGGGAAAGCGCCTCAACGCCGCCGGAAAACTGCCAGAACGTGTTGTCGAGGCTTGTCGCGCGGATGTCGGTTCCGACCCAGGCGCCGAGATTAAATCCACTATCGGTCATCTTCCGATAGCCGAGCGCAAAATTGCCTTCCTGGTTGTTCTGCTCGAAGAATTTGCCTTTGATATCCAGAAAGAAAAGGCTGTCGGGGGTCTGTACGATCGGTGCGAAGACGGTCGCCTCGCCGCGACTGGTCCGATCGGTACCGTAATAGCCACCGAATTCGAGCCAGCCGTGCCACTTTGCGGCGGGGTCAGAGTGGTACGTATTCTCTTCCGCCTCCGCACCGATACAGAAGCCAGCAAACAGCGCGACGGATAGGCTTAAGCGCCGCCATGCATGGCTTCGGGGGTTTCGTACCTGCCGATTTCTCGGGAATCCCCTCCATTGGCAAGCGGATACCCGATGCTTGCCTTCTGTGGATGTTTGTGTCGTTGATTTGTCTTTTCCGGTCAACGTGTGACAACGCCCGGAGCCCGGCTCCGCCGCTGCCGCTTCCCCTCGAAGCTGCATATGTGTCCCCAATATGAATTCGCGCCATGTGTCCGAAAAACCCGAGACTCAATAAAATTTCAGGGTTGGACAAATGCGCTTAGGCCACGACATACGGAGAATGCCCATTGCCCGGAGGTTTAATCTGCGCGCCTTATGACAAAGGTTTATTCGGTTTATGGGACCGGGAGGGCTGAAAAAACGACCTAAATGCGGATGAAATACCGGAAATTTGAAGGTCGATAGCGGAGAATTTTCACCTGATCTACTGGTTCGCTCTTGCACCAGACCGGCAGACATTGCACACATTACGGCTTTGAAGCGGCGCAAACAGCCGCGCAAATTCACAGGGATAAATCATGCATCCGACAAACAACCGAATTGCCGATATCATTCCCGAAGTCAGGGAATGGCGCCAGTGGCTGCATCGCAATCCTGAGCTGCTATTCGACCTGCCGAAAACGTCGCGGTACATTGCCGACCGGCTCAAGGAAATCGGCGTTGACGAGATCCATGAAAACATTGCCGAGACTGGCATTATTGCCGTAATCCACGGGTCCGCCGCAGGCCCGACCGTCGGTCTTCGGGCTGATATGGACGCACTGCCCATTGAAGAGGCATCGGATGCGGAACATGCATCGCAATCGCCTGGCAAAATGCACGCCTGCGGCCATGACGGCCATAGCGCCATGCTGCTGGGCGCCGCCAAATATCTGACCGAGACACGCAATTTTGCGGGCAAGGCAGTTCTCATTTTCCAACCGGCAGAAGAAGGCGGTGTCGGCGCAAAGGCAATGCTCGATACCGGAATATTCGACAAGCTCGGCATCGATGAGGTCTACGGCATGCACAACATGCCAAATTTGCCTATCGGTCATTTCGGGATTTGCGAAGGTCCGACACTGGCGGCCACAGATTTTTTCTATGTCGAGATCGAGGGCGTCGGCGGCCACGCATCACGGCCGCATAAATGCGTAGACCCGCTTGTTGCAGCAAACGCCATCTACAATGGCTTCCAGTCGATCATTACACGCAACTCGGACCCGATGAAGAACGGCCTCATCTCGATCACCGCCCTGCAGGCCGGTGAAGCCAACAATGTGATACCACAAACCGCCACGCTGAAGGGGACCGTTAGGAATCTGCATGAAGATACGCGCGATACAATCGAGCGGCGCATGCATGAAATCGTCGAAGGTGTCGCCAAATGCTACGGCGTGCGTGCGGACCTGACCTATGACCGGCTATGTCCGGTGACATTCAATCACTCCGACCAGTTCGGCCATGCGGCGGAAGCGGCAGTGCAGGTGGTGGGCGAGGCGAATGTCGACCGCGAGCAGCCGGCGCGGCTCGGCGGGGAAGATTTTTCCTACATGCTCCAGGAAAATCCCGGCGCCATTATCTTTGTCGGCAATGGCGAGACGGCTGGACTGCATCATCCCGAATATGATTTCAACGATGAGGCCCTGCCCTACGGTATCGCATTCTGGGCAAAGATCGTCGAAGACCGGTTGCCGCTCCGGAACTGATCGGTTTTTTCGATCATGTTGCGGCTGTCTTCGTAACGGCTGAACCGCACATCAACGACAGCGCGGTGATCGCGAGTGCGAGGCTCGTGATCACGAGGGAGGCGTTGAAACTCCGTGTTACATCGTAAAGGACGCCTGCGAACAACGGGCCGATCATCTGTCCGCTGGCAAAGGCGGCCGTCATCACCGATATATGACGCATAACATCGTGCACCGGCGCGATGCGATGCGCCTCCTTCATTCCCATCATGGTGATGATCATGAAAGTCCCGCCCACACAAATTCCCGCAATGATGACCGTGGAAATGTGTGGCCAAATGACCGGCAGGACCAATCCGGCTGCCATGATGAACTGGCTCGCAGTCCATATCTGCGCGTTTGAATAGCGGCTGTTTATTCTTGCAGCCAATAGCGTCGATAAAAAAGCCGCGATCCCGAAAACCGGCCAGGCCAGGCCGAACAACAGTGGAGACGACACCGTTTCGCGGGCCATCACCGGCAGATAGGTCGCAGGAATGATGTAACCGATACCCGCAGTGCCGTAGGCAATGACGAGGCGCCAGCTCAGCGGACTCGTTCGCGATCCCTGGCTTTGCGCATCGGCACGGGACGCGGCAATTTCCGGTCCGATACCTGCACACACAACTACCGCCGCAACAAGCGTGGCCCCACCAAATATAAGCCAGCTATGGGCACTGCCAATTCCACCGGCCATGATGGCTAATGTTCCTGAACCCGCAACCGCTATCCCGATGCCAACGCCTGAAAACACCCAGCCCTGTTTTTGAGAAAGACCCAGATCCGCAAGTTTTTTGATGTAGTAGTTGCTGACAAGCACCAGGGCAAATGCGCTGCATACACCACATATCCATCGAAGGACGGACCACAATAATAGGCTGTCCGTCATCCCCATCGCGAAGGTCGAAACACCGATGGCAATAAGGGAAAGCCGCAAGACTGTTTTTGGCGGGTAAGGGATTTTCGCCGCAAAAACCGCGCCGAGCCAATATCCGAGGAAATGGACGGATGCCAGCACTCCGCCATCGGAAATGCCGACCAACCCGTCCTCGCGCATCAAGGGCAACAATGGCGTGAAAGCGAATCGGCCAATCCCCATGGCGATTGCCAGGGAACCCAGGCCGACTATGACTATCCGGGCCGTCTGCGATGAATTGGGCATAATACGGTCTCTGATTTCGACGCTTGCCCGCACGGTAGCTCGCGGTATACATTTAAAAAAATGAATTATAGTGAACTTAGGTTTCTCTTTTGGAGATATATATGCACGGTCTTAATTTGCGTGCCCTTGAGATCTTCCGGACCGTGGCGATTGAAGGAAGCATCTCCAGGGCAGCGGTAAAGTTGAACCGGGTGCAGTCAAATATCAGCACCCGCATCAAACAGCTTGAGCATGAGCTGGGCAAACCGCTGTTTCTCAGGCAAAACAGGGGTCTAACGCTGACACCGGACGGTGAACTGCTGCTTGCCTATTCCGAGCGGTTCCTGCAATTGTCCATCGAAGCCTCCGAAGCACTAACAACAGGCAAACCGAGCGGATCGTTCCGGATCGGCGCCATGGAGAGCACGGCAGCCGCCCGGTTGCCTGAAATCCTGTCGCACTATCATGAGCTCTATCCGGACGTTGAAATCGAACTCACCACCGACACGGCCGGGGCATTGATGGACCGTCTGCAAAATTACGAAATCGAAGCGGCCTTTATCGCCGAGCCGGTCAGCTCCGAGCGCGTGCACACGCTGGTCGTATTCCAGGAACAGCTGGTCCTGGTCGCCCCGAAATCATTTCCGTCTCTCCAAAATGTCGCCGAAATCAGCGGCAGGACCGTTGTCGCCTTTGAAACCGGCTGTGCCTATCGCAGGTATCTGGAACGGTGGCTGCTGGAATCGGGAATTGTTCCCGGCAACGTGATGGCGGTGAGTTCCTATCTTGCCATCCTGGCCTGCGTTTCAGCCGGAACCGGCTATGCGGTGGTTCCCCGATCCGTTCTGGACATGGTGCAGACCAAGGGTCAGTTTCAGCAACAGCCCCTGCCCGGACTCTTTTCCGACATCAAAACACTGCTGGTGTGGCGCGCCGACTACGCATCGTCAAAACTTGACGCATTAAAGAAGCTGCTGCCCTCTTGCCCGGAGGCTCCACCCGCCGCTGCTCATTGAGCCAAAGCGCCGGGTGCCTTTTCGTTCGGAATATTCAGCCGCTCACCGGGCGCGAGCATTACACCGTGATGTTGTGCAACACCCATTTCAAGACTTTTGGCGATGTTGTGCGCCCGCTCGACAAAATGATCAGCCGCGGCCGCGGAACACAGCTCCCGCGCCGTTTCCTCAAACAACGCAAGCCAGCGGTCGAAATGCTGCGCGGAGACCGGCAAAGGCGCATGTTTCTGCATCGGCCGTCCGTGGTAGCGCCCGCTCATGAGGGCGACGGATGACCAGAACGCGAACATCTGCTCAAGATGCGGCTCCCAGTCGGTGATGCGCGCGGAAAATACCGGCCCAAGAACGCCGTCGGCGCGAACGCGGTCATAGAACCGCCGGACAAGCCGCTCTATCAGTTCTTCGGTGATGCCGGTCCTTTCGGAAATTTCCCTCGATATCTTTTCGCGCCGCTCGTTCATCTGCGATCCACCCCGTTGGTCGCAGTGAATCTGTTGCCGTTGCACTTCAATTTCAAGCGGATGAATTGCCGCAGGGCGGGAATGCCGGCAACGCTACAGCCCAAGGATCGAAACGAGATCCGGCTGGCTGTCTCTTTCGGTCGCGAGGTTGAGATCTGCCTCGATATGTTCGAGATGCGCCCGTACAAGTGCTTCGGCAGCATCTGGATCCTTGTCCTGGATAGCATCCAGAATATCCTGATGTTCATGGTCGGGACAGCTCGATCCGCCGGAAGTTCCGAACAGGCCGATAATGAGCGAAGTTC
This sequence comes from Hoeflea sp. TYP-13, assembly GCF_040932035.1. NCBI lineage: Bacteria > Pseudomonadati > Pseudomonadota > Alphaproteobacteria > Hyphomicrobiales > Rhizobiaceae > Hoeflea > Hoeflea sp. TYP-13. Next base: position 698,138 of record NZ_JBFRBB010000001.1, on the reverse strand, counting down.
GGGTCACCAGTTCGCGCACAACGCGCCTTAGCACCATATTGCCGGTCGCCTCCGCAAGCTTGACATGAAATTCGCCCGACAGGCGGATGATCTCACGCCGCTCGTTCTGCTGGCGTGCCGCATCCTCTAGTGCAACGTGATTGCGGAGAACATCCAGGTTCTTGGCGGACGCGTTGACCGCCACTTCCCTGATAATGCTCGACTCAAGGTGCTTGCGCGCGCCAAACACGTCTGTTGCTTCGCGGCGATCAGGACAGGATACGAATGCACCGCGATTGGAGTGCAGGTCGACGATCCCCTGGCTTGCAAGTAAAAGCAGCGCACGGCGGATGCGCATGCGGCCGACGCCGAAGCTTTCGCACAGCTTGGCCTCGCTAAGCTTGGTCTTTGGCGGCAATCGCTGCTCCATGACCGCAGCGTAAATTCTGTCTACGATTTCCTGCTCGTCCGGTTCGCGTTCGCCTCCGGACTGCTTGTCGTTCATTTCTACGGCAGCTTTGCCCAATTTCAGCACCTTTTTCGCCAAGGGACGTGTGATTCCAGATAGCTGTGATTGGTGATATTGTTAAGAAAATTCAACCTGAAAGTAAACAAGCACATTCAAAATTGTTTACAATAATTTTTTAAATGGTTGACAATTTTTGTTAACAATCGTTCAATGCGGCGTGGACGGAAGTTACCGGCGACGGAATTCCGGTCCGTTGCTTACAAATGCGAATGCAGTTTGTGCGAGTCAGGGAGGACAGCATGCACAGATCAATGATTTCAAGAATGGCGGCACTTGCCATCGCGGGTACGTTTGCCATGGGCACCGGTGCTCTGGCGGCAGACGACACGCTCAAAATAGGATTTGTCGGTGTCACAAGCGGGCCGGCCGCCGCATGGGGAATATCCAATGTCCGGTCCATGCAGGCCCGCGCCGACTGGCTGAACGAGATCGGCGGCGTCGAAATCGGCGGCAAAACCTACGACATCGAGATCGTCACTTTCGACGATCAAAAGGACCCGAAGCGGGCCATCGCAGGCATGGAAAAGATGGCGCAGGAGGGCATTCACTACGTCGTCGGACCAAATGTCGATGACGGTGCGGCGGCGGTCCGCCCTGTCGCAGAACAGAACGGCATCATTTATTTCCCCTACGCGTTCCCGAAGGAACTCTACAGCCCGCCGGCATCAAACGCGGTCCTGGGCATGGTCGCCAACTATCAGTCGGGACCGGCCATCTACAAATATCTGAAGGAAAATGAAGGCGTTAAGACCGTCGCATTTGTTGCAGCCAACGAATCCGACCCGCTGAGCCAGCGCGACAGCGGCATTGCAGCGGCCGAAGCCATCGGCCTTGAAGTCGTCTCCGGCAACGTCACATTCCAGGTGGACACGACGGATTTCACGCCGGTGCTGACTCCCGTCATGCGCTCGAGACCCGACCTTCTGGTGCTTTCCGGCGTATCGCCGGCGAACGCACCGCAACTGATCCGCTCGGCGCGCGAGCTCGGATATGAAGGCCTGATCTCCACCGAAACCGCGCAGGATGCTTCGGTGCTGCAGGAAGGTGCCGGCGATCTTGCCAACGGCTTTATTTCGGTTGGCGGCGCTTCAACACCGGATATTGCTTCTGATCTGATGAACGAGTTCGTCGAACGCTACACAAAACAGTTCGGCGAATATAACGACGAATCCAACACCAAGGTCTACGCGCTGGAATATATACTCGAGACCCTCAAGGCCAATCCGGCGGCGATCGACAATGTCGACGAGTTCAAGAAGACAATGGACTCCTTCGAAGTCGCAAATCCCTACATGAAGGGCGACGCCAAGCTCAGATATGTGGGCTCGACGTCCTTCGGCCAGAAGCGCCAGGTTGCAGTTCCTCTGGTGGTAAACGTGTATCGTGACGGTAAGTTCGAAACACTGTTTGTCGCCGAAGTCGACTAGACTCCCCTCCAAGATCCAAAGTCGACTTTAAGTCCCGGGCAAGTTGCCCGGGGCCGAATGAAGAGGATTCTCTATGGAACAGGTCATCGCAAACAGCCTTTATCTTGGTTCGCAATACGCCATGATCGCACTCGGGCTGACCTTGATATTCGCCCTGATGAACGTCCTGAACTTCGCCCATGGCCAGATGTATGTTCTGGGCGGATTCGTAACCTACACTGTCTATGGCCAGCTTGGATTGCCTTTTGTCGTCGCGCTGCTTGCCTCCGCCGTGAGCCTGGCCGTCGTTGGCGCGCTGGTCGAATACTTCCTGTTCCGCCCCGTTATGAAACGCTCGGTCCGCGAAGAAAGCAGCATGCTGCTGGCGGCGGGAATCGCGTTTCTGCTCGATGCGATCATTCTGCTGGTCTTCGGTGAAAAACAGCGCGGCGTACCGAAAATCGTCAACGGCGTTTTCAATTGGGATTTCCGGCTGATCATGCCCTATGACCGGATCCTCATCTGTATTCTGGCCATTGTCTTTATCGGGGGCTTTATTGCCTTCATGCAATATAGCAAGACCGGCCGTGCACTGCGCGCGCTGGCACAGGACCGCGTTGCAGCCCAACTCATGGGCGTCAATGTTGACCGCTATTCAATGGTCGGTTTTGCCCTCGGCGCCATGCTTGCCGGGATTGTCGGCGGACTGCTGGTCACCATCACCGGAGTTAATCTGGGCATGGGCGGTCCGACGTCGATCAAGGCATTCATGATGGTGATGATCGGTGGCGCCGGTGTCATTTCAGGCGCGATTGCCGGAGGCTTCATACTCGGTGCTCTTGAAGCTGTCGGACTGGCGGTCCTGTCCCAATATGGCGACATCACCTATCTGCTGATCTTCGTCTCGCTGATGATTTTCCTTGCCGTTCGCCCACAAGGGCTGATGGGCAAACCGTGGGGTTGACCGACATGTCAGATATTCAGACCAAACAAGCGGGACTGACCGGCGTGTCGGGAACTCACACCAAACAGCTTGCCGGCGCGGCCGTCTTCCTGATCGTCCTTTTTGTCGTCGTTCCCATGATGATCAGCCTGACCGGGCGCTGGGACTTTTACTACACGCTGACATCGGTCGCGCTGCTTTCGATCGCCAGTGCCGGTGTCTGGCTGACCTTCTATATCGGCCGCATCAATATCGGCCAGGGCGCCTATGCGCTCGTCGGCGGCTACGTATCGGCGATACTGGTTACGAAATACGGCCTTGTCTTCTGGTGGACACTACCCCTCGCCGGGCTCTTCTGTGCCTTTTTGAGCGTCTTCATCGGCCTGCCCATATTGCGGCTGAAAGGCGTCTATTTCGCCATGATCACGCTGGTGCTGACCGAAGTCGCCCGGCTCAGCGCACTGGCCCTGCCGATAACAAACGGAGCGAAGGGCATTGTCTCCATACCGCTGCCGCAGAAACTGTCGGTTTTCGGCCTAACGCTCATTCCGGACTTTTCAACGCTGGAGAATGTGAAACTCGCATTCTACTACGTTGCCTGTGTCCTCATGGTGTTGTGCTTTGCCGGCATGTACCGTCTCGTCAATTCGCGGCTCGGCCATCTGTGCCGTTCGCTGCAGCAAAATGAGGAACTCGCCTCCTCGATCGGCGTGAACATCACCTATCTGCGCATCATCGTTTATGCGATTTCCTCGTTTCTCGGCGGCATTGGCGGTGCGATGTTCGTCGCCATTTCACAATCGGTCTATCCGTCCAGCTTTCAGGTCGCCGATTCGGTCAACTTCATGCTCAACTGCTTCCTCGGCGGGCTGGGTTACGTATTCGGGCCGATGCTGGGAACATTGCTGCTCTATTTCGGCTGGGACCTTCTGTTCGAATTCGGCAAATACCAACTGCTCATTTATTCAAGCCTGCTCATCACCTTGATGCTGTTCCTGCCAAATGGCGTATTGAGTATCCGGTTGCCCGGCAAAAGGGAGGCCGGACAATGACCCAGCTTCTGGAAGTCAAGGATGTTACCCGCCGGTTTGGCGGTCTGGTTGCCAACAATGCGATTTCGTTCGACGTGCAGGAAAAGGAGATCCTGTCAGTCATCGGTCCGAACGGTGCCGGCAAGTCGACATTGTTCAAGATGATCTCGTCTTTCCTGAAAACCAGTTCCGGGGAAGTGCTGCTGCGCGGCGAGCGGATTTCCAACCTGTCGCCTCATGTGGTGGCCCGAAAGGGCGTTGTGCGCACTTTCCAGGAATCCACCATCTTCAAGAGCATGACCGTGCGCGAGAGTGTGGTGGTGTCTCACCATCTTCGATCCACCGCGACCCTTGGCGGCTATTTCCTGAGCACAAAATCGGCGCGAAAGGACGTCGGAGATTTCGGCCGGTCCGCCGACGAGATACTGCAGTTTCTGGGCCTTTACGAGATGCGGAACGAACTTGCCAGCAACCTGCCGCAAGGACACCTTCGGGCTCTCGGCATAGCCATCGGGCTTGCAACAAACCCGATCATTCTGCTGCTCGACGAACCGTTTGCCGGCATGAACCACGACGAGACAATGCGTACCGTTGAGCTGGTACGTGCGGTTCGCGACCGGGGCGTAACAGTCCTGCTGGTGGAGCACGACATGCCGGCGGTGATGTCGATCTCCGACCGGATCATCGTTCTGAATTTCGGGGAGAAGATCGCCGAGGGCAGTCCGGAGGAAATCCAGAAGAACGAAAAAGTCATCGAGGCCTATCTCGGCAGCGAAGACGATGCGATTGGGATCTGACCGATGACCGAGATGCTCAAATTCGAAAACGTCGAACTCTTCTACGACAATGTCTATGCGCTGAAAGGCGTTTCCATAGGTGTTGAAGAAGGCGAAACCGTTGCCCTGATCGGCGCAAACGGCGCCGGTAAGTCGTCCATCCTGAGAGCGATAACGGGTCTTCGAAAGATCAAATCGGGTGCGATCCACTTTTGCGGCAGGCGGATTGACAACATGTCCGCTCCGGACATCGTGAAAGGCGGCATTGCCATGGTTCCGGAAGGCCGCCGGGTTTTTCCGCTCATGTCGGTGAAGGACAATCTGCTGATGGGTGCTTTTACCCGCTCCGACAAGAACGAGGTTTCGGCCAGCCTTGAAAACGTGCTTGAAAGGTTTCCCCGCCTGAGGGAGCGTTTTACCCAGGCTGCCGGCACGCTCAGTGGCGGAGAACAGCAGATGGTCGTTATCGCCCGGGCACTCATGGCAAAGCCGCGGTTGCTTCTTCTCGATGAACCGTCGCTCGGCATTGCGCCAAAACTCGTGCAGGACATTGCCCGCTCGATCGTATCGATCAACCGGGACGAGGGTGTTTCAGTCCTGCTGGTGGAGCAGAACTCGCGCATGGCGCTCAGCATTTCCAACAGAGCCTATGCCATGACCACTGGCAGCGTTGTTATCAGCGGACAATCCAGCGAATTGCTGCATGACGACCGCATCAAAGCCGCCTATCTCGGCGGCGACATCTGAGCGGTGAAGCGAATGCGTATATTGATTGTCAATCCCAATACAACGTCCTCGATGACGGGGAAAATAGCAGAGGTTGCGCGCTCCGTCGCCCGACCCGACACGCAGATTATAGCCGTCAATCCGGACCAGGGACCGAGCAGTATCGAAGGTTTCTATGACATCGCTCTTTCGCTTCCCGGGCTGCTGTCCGAAGTCGGACGTCACCGCGATATCGATGCGGTGGTCATCGCCTGTTTCGACGATACGGGTCTCGACGCGGTGCGATGCGCGGTCGATGTGCCGGTTATTGGCATTGGCGAAGCGGCGTATCATGCCGCCAGTTTTCTGGCCTGCAAATTCTCGGTGATTACAACGCTGGTGCGTTCGGTTCCGGGGCTTGAAGCCAACTTGCAGCGCTACGGCCTGGCATCGCGCTGCGCCAGGGTGCGGGCGACGGATATTCCCGTTCTGGAACTGGAGCGAAACGATCCCGATACCGTGGGCCGGATCAGTCTTGAAATCCAGAAGGCGATTGAAGAAGATCATGCCGAGGCGATCGTGCTTGGCTGCGCCGGCATGGCGGATCTCATGCAAAGGCTGTCGCACGAACACGGGCTTCCCGTGGTTGATGGTGTGACCTGCGCGATCACATTTGCCGAAGCGCTTATCGCCTCGCGGCTGAAAACCTCGAAGATCGGCGCCTATGCGATGCACAAACAGGCAGCTGAGCGCGAAAACCTTCCAATCTAGTCAATGAGTGTCGGGCAAATCCGGTTTTAAGATCGCGTTTGGCAATCACGGACGGAATTCGGACAGCACTGACTTCAGGCTCGCCTCCATCGCATCATTGCCGTAGCGCCGGCGGACGATTTCCCGGCCGTTTTGAACCAAATCGGCGACGCATTGCCTGCTTTCGTTCAGAAGAGCAACAGCCCTGACATAGTCGTCCGGCGCCTCGGCTCTCAGCCAGTGTTTGCCTTCATCCAGATCCAGCCCTTCAACGGCCTTAGCGGTCGCAATTACCGGTTTTCCAACTGCGAGTGCCTCGAGTACCTTCAATCTGGAACCGCCGCCGGAGCGAAGCGGAATTATGACGGCATCGCAGGCGCTGTAGATATCGGCCATGAACTGCGGATCGGCCACCAGTTCCACATTCCTGCCAGAAGCCGTCCATCGCCTGATGCGGGATTTTGGACTTCGACCCGCAATGCGCAAATGCATTTCGGGAAATTCGGACAGAATGCGCGGCCAAATACCGCTCAACAGATCACCCACGGCGTCGACATTTGGCCGGTATCGCAGATGCCCGGCAAACAGCAGACGATTTACCGGTCGTCCGTTTTCCGGCGCGCCCTGCCCGCCATCGGCAAGATGGTCCAGCGCCCATTCGGGTGCAATGTTTTCGACCACGCGGATTTTCGCCTTCGCTAAGTCGGGCCCTACCAGATTTGAAAGCCGGCGATAATCAGACCGAGTCGGAACGAGCACCCTGTTGAACAGCTGCACGGCCCGTGCATCGGCCTCGCGTGCCCTGCTCAGCCCGCCGCCGAACAGGAGTGCGCGTAATTTCCGGATTGAGGCCGAAGCAGTTCCAAGCACCAATTCCTCTTGCAGCGCACTTTCTACATTGTGGCTGTCCAATATTACGTTTGGAAAGAAAGAGTTACCTTTTTTAAGAATTTGTTCACCGAATTTCAGCAACGAAACTCCTTCAAGCAAGATTATGTCGGGTATTTCTTCATTGATATACTTGACGAAATTCTTCATACATGCATCATCTGGCACCAGAAGGGTGGGGGTGCTCTTGCTGTATGACAAACGTTTACCTGAGACACCGAAAGACTGCGGCGAAACCACTGCGACATCGGCAATCTGCGACAGCGCCTTCCTGACAGCATCATTCCTCAGTTCGGCTCCCGAAACCGGTTGCTGAAACGGATCGATAACGAACTGGACGATTTTTAGTGGCCGGATCTGCTGCATGATACCGAGGATAATTCACCAAACCTGGCGCGATGAAAACATCCCCGACAAATATCGGGAGTTGGTGGACAGTTGGAAGTCGCAGCACCCCGGGTGGACCTACCGGCTGTGGACGGACAAGGACCTTGACCGGCTGATCGCCGAGAACTGCCCGGATTTCCTCGATCAGTTTCGCGCCTACGGAAATCCGGTTCAGCGCGCCGATGCCGGCCGATACATGATTTTATACATGCACGGCGGCGTCTATGCGGATCTGGACACACTGTGTCACAAGCCGTTCGATCTGCTTTGCAACGAGGAGCGGATTGTTCTGGCGCACGAGCCGGCTGAACATTTCGACGCGCACTGCAAGGTGCGAAACCTCGACCATGTGCTCTTCAACGGCATCATCGCCAGCCCGAAAGGTCACCCCTTCTGGGTGATGATGCTTGAGGAGATGAAACGCTGCCGCTATGCCCGTAACGTCCTCGACACGACAGGTCCGCTCGTCCTGACCGCCTGCGCGCAACGCTATGATGCCCCCGGTTCCCTGTGCATCAACTCCTGCCATATCTTCAACCCGCTTGCGAAAGACGGAACGCAATCACGGTCGGAGAGGTTCGGGGAATATTGCGACCACCATTTATCAACCCATTACTGGTTCGGCAGCTGGTTCAGTCCCTGGTCCGAAACTCCGTTCAGAAAAATCAAGAAGAACGCAAGGCGGATCCGCCATCGGCTGACCCGCGGACCTTTCATGTCGCAAAGTCAGGCAGTGTCACTGGTGGACCGGGCAGTTCTTGAAACGCCGCTCGACACGTCCAGGCCCATCCCGGATCAGAAAATCTGCTGTCTCATTCCGGTGCGTGACGCTGAACCCCACCTGGACCGCTGCATCAAACTGTTGCGCGAGCTCGACCACCCCCGCGCCAACCTCAAAATCGCGTTCTGCGAGGGCGACAGCCAGGACGGCACCTGGTCCAAGCTGCAAAGCATCGAAGAGAAACTTCGCGGTGAGTTTGCCGGCATCAGATGTCTGAGAAAGAATACCGGAAACAGATTCGACAGAGCGGACCGCTGGAAGCCAAGGCTGCAGAAGCAGCGCAGGAGCGGACTGGCGCAAGTTCGCAATTACCTGATCGACGAAGCACTGGACGACGACGCGGACTGGGCGCTGTGGATCGACGCCGATGTCAACCACTATCCGCCGGACATTCTGACCAGATTGCTGCGCGAGCAAGAGAAGATCGTGGTGCCGAACTGCGTGCTGGAGCCGGGCGGCCTGACCTATGATCTCAACAGTTTTGTCGTGACGGACGACAACCGCGACAGTGCCTATTACAAACATGTCCACGGCGGCCTGTACACACCGCCGGTCGACACCAGCAAGCGTCTTTACTTTCACGATCTGCGCTATTGCGACCGCATCAAAATGAACGGTGTCGGAGGCACGATGCTGCTGGTCCATGCATCGGTGCACAGAGCCAGAATCCGCTTCCCGGAAATCCCCTATCAAAATCTGCTTGAAACGGAGGGATTCGGCTACTGGGCGCACGATTGCGGCATCGTTCCGATCGGTTTGCCGAACACCGAAATCCGGCATGTGCGCTCATGACACATGTTGCGAACATGACCGCCTATGTGTTGACATTCGAAGGCGCAGGCCAGCGGCGGCGCTCTTCGGCGGGTGCACAGATGAGGGTGATCGCACCGGAAATCGATTGGCAATTTGTCTCCGGATTCAATCCTGACGACACGAGGCTGGAACAACACTACGACACCGAACTGAACAGGAAATACTCGAAACGGCCGCTCAGCCAAGGCGAGATCGCCGTCTATGCCGGCCACAGAAAAATGATGCAAATGTTCCTTGAAAGCGGCAATCCGTTCGGTCTGTTTTTCGAGGATGATTTCGGCAATCTGGGATCTGCCTGGCATTGGCGGCACCTCATCGCCAACATCGGGGCGGTGATGGCCGATGGCGATATGTTAAAACTGTTCGATTTCGGACCGCCCAGGAACGGATTTGTCACCAAGCGGAACCACGGCCCCATCGAATTGATCAAACCGCGCAGCGTCGGAGCCGGAGCCGTCGCATATATCCTCAGCCGACAGGGCGCGGCAAAAATTCTGTCACGGGAACGGATCTACAGGCAGATCGACGAGGATATCAAATATTTCTGGGAACTGGGGCTGGATATATGGACGGCTCGGCCGTCGCTCGTAGGGGAAATAAGCGCCAGCCTTGGAGGCAGCTTCCTGGAGGACGGGCGCCGCAAGATAAAGTACAACAACCGGGGTATCGGAACGTCCGTCAAAGGCAATTACCTTGCCCTGAGAAAATTCGCCTTCGGTCGCTATCATCAGCTCAGACAACGGGCTGAAAGGGGCTACTGACCTGATCGTGCGGTTATTTGCGCGGCATTACTTACGGTATATACCGCACGTATCTGACAGTATTGATCGCGCCTATTTGATTTTACTTAAATAAAATTCAGTTTATTCTTATATTGACTGCTCGATATCTGCCTGACTGCCCTATACACACCGCCGGAATTGCGATGTTCTTGAGATCCACAATCTGCCTGCTGGCGCTGTCATTGGTGTCCAGCCTTGCCATGGTCACAACCGCAAACGGCGATCCGTCTGCCTTCAGCTATGACGAGCCCAAGGATCTTTCAAAACACCGGCGCTTGCATTTATGGGGCACCTACTACCACACCAAGATTGCGCAAAACAGCAAGGATGGTTTTGCACTGTTGAACCAGCACAACAAGCCGATCGGGCCTGCACTCAGCCGGGAAGACTGGTGCAAAGCCGCGCTTGAGGGAGCTGCGGTCATCGCCATGCCGGACGGCAGCAAGGTCATCGTCAATGTGCGTGACGCGGGAGGACCGTCGCAGGTTAACTGCGATGAGTTTTTTCCCCACCTTCACGCCCGGGCCCGCTTTGGAATGCGCCATACCCGATTTTTCAAGATCACCTCGCCCAAGGTCAAATACGGCTATGGCATAGACGACATGCCGCTCGCGGCGTTTCGGTCGATCGCAGTCGACCGCCGCCAATTTCCCATCCGCTACCGGACGCTGATCTTCATTCCCGACCTTCGGGGCCGTGATCTGGTGTATGCGGACGGAACCGCCTTTACCCATGACGGATATGTCTTTGCCGCCGATACGGGCAGTGGCGTTAAGGGTCATCACATCGATTTTTATACCGGTTTCGTCAGCAAGAACCCGTTCCCCGACCTTGCCGGAGGGGCATCGCACACCTTCGAAGCCTACGTCATAGAGGACAAGCAGATCCGTCAGCAGATGCTTGAACTGCACACGGATTAGCATTCAATTCTCAACTGGTAAAAAAAATTGTCCAATTAGACTATAGTGGCTTGCCTCTGCCTTCATCATCATTATGATGCGCCCAATTCCGGACGCTCATTCGATGCCCGATACACGGATCGCGGTGTCTTGCACCGGCATGGACCCATCAGTTGTGGAGGTGCGCAATGGCGCCAATTCTTGAAGTGGAAGACCTGAAAAAGCGGGCCAGACGGCGGGTTCCAAAGATGTTTTTCGACTATGCCGATTCAGGCTCGTGGACCGAGAGCACCTACCGCGCCAATGAGCACGATTTCCACGACATTACGTTACGGCAACGCGTTGCCGTAGACATGACCAACCGTTCGGTAGCCACCACGATGATCGGTCAGGACGTGTCGATGCCGGTAGCGCTGGCACCGGTCGGTTTTTGCGGCATGCAATGGGCCGATGGTGAAATTCTCGCGGCGCAGGCAGCCGAAGAGTTCGGCGTTCCTTTCACGCTTTCGACCATGAGCATCTGCTCGATCGAGGATGTTGCGGAAAACACCACCAAACCATTCTGGTTTCAGCTCTACGTGATGCGTGACAGGGACTTTGTCTGCAATCTGATCGACCGGGCCAAGGCCGCCGGTTGTTCGGCTCTGGTCATAACACTCGACCTGCAGATCCTCGGACAGCGTCATAAGGATTTGCGCAATGGCCTTTCCGCACCGCCGAAATTCACACCCAAGCATGTGTGGCAGATCGGAACGTCTCCCTCGTGGTGCATGGCCATGGCAATGACCAAGCGGCGCACCTTCCGCAATATTGTCGGCCACGCCAAGGGAGTCGGCGACCTGTCGTCGCTCAGTTCCTGGACGGCGGAACAGTTCGATCCGACCCTCTCCTGGGACGACGTCGAATGGATCAAGGAGCGCTGGGGCGGACCGGTCATATTGAAGGGCATTCTCGACGCTGAGGATGCCAGGAAATCGCTCAACTGCGGCGCCGATGCCATTGTCGTTTCCAATCATGGCGGCAGGCAGCTCGACGGCGCGCCTTCCGCCATCCGCGCGCTTCCCGATATCGTCGACGCCGTGGGTGACAAGATCGAAGTGCATATCGACGGCGGCATCCGCTCCGGACAGGACATTTTGAAAGCCGTGTGCCTGGGAGCCAAGGGCACCTATGTCGGCCGCCCTTTCGTCTACGGCCTCGGCGCCGGCGGCAAGAGCGGCGTTTCCAGACTGTTCGAGATACTGCACACCGAACTCGACACGACGATGGCACTTTGCGGCGAGCGTAAGATCACAGACCTTGACCGCTCGAACCTGCACACGGTTTTTGGCCATCGGGTGACCTGACCACCTGTCTACGAAGGCCCGATCATGTGCTCGGGCCTCACGGTCGTGTCGAACTCCTCACCGGTAACATAACCGAGCCGCAGCGCTTCTTCGCGCAAGGTGGTGCCGTTCTTGTGGGCCGCCTTGGCAATCTTTGTTGCATTGTCGTATCCGATCTTCGGCGCCAGTGCCGTGACGAGCATCAAGGAGCGCTCCATCAGTGCGGTGATGTGCTCTTCATTTGCCTTGATGCCAACGACGCAGCGGTCGGCGAAGCTGCGCGACGCGTCGGCGAGCAGATGAACGGACTGCAGCAGGTTATAGGCCAGCAGCGGTTTGAAGACGTTGAGTTCAAACTGACCCTGACTGCCGGCAATGGTGACGCCCGTATGATTGCCCATCACCTGAACGCAGACCATGGTCATCGCCTCGCACTGGGTGGGATTGACCTTACCGGGCATGATCGAAGAACCCGGCTCGTTTTCGGGAAGGGAAAGTTCTCCAAGACCAGAGCGCGGCCCGGATCCCAGAAAGCGTATATCGTTGGATATCTTGAACAGCGAGGCTGCGACGGTGTTGAGCGCACCGTGCGCAAACACATAGGCATCATGCGTGGCTAGCGCTTCGAACTTGTTGGGCGCGGTGATGAAAGGGAGACCCGTGAGCTCTGCGACTTCCGCGGCAAATTTTTCGGCAAAGCCCTTGACCGAGTTGAGGCCGGTTCCGACGGCGGTCCCGCCCTGCGCCAGCGCGTAGAGCCCGTCCAGCACCCGGTTGAGCCGGTCGATGCCGCTGGCGACCTGCGCCGCGTAACCCGAAAACTCCTGTCCAAGCGTTAGCGGGGTCGCGTCCTGTGTGTGGGTCCGGCCGATTTTGACGATATGGGCAAATGCCTTGGATTTTGTCTCAATTGCCTGGTGAAGGTGTTCGAGCGCAGGAATAAGCGTGCCGGTGATCTCACGGGCAGCGGCAATGTGCATTGCCGTCGGAAAGGTATCATTGGACGACTGGCCCATATTGACGTGATCATTTGGATGGACGGGGTCCTTGCTGCCGATCTTGCCGCCCATCAGTTCAATGGCCCTGTTGGAGATGACCTCGTTGGCGTTCATGTTTGATTGGGTGCCCGATCCGGTTTGCCAGACGACGAGAGGGAAATGATCGTTGAACCGGCCCTCGGTCACTTCGCGGGCGGCCTTCACAATTGCGTCGGCACGCGGCTTGTCGAGCTTGCCCATGGAAAGATTTACCCTTGCCGCCGCCTGCTTGATGATGCCGAGTGCGGAAATCATCGGCAGCGGCAGGGTTTCCCCGCCGATCGGGAAATTGATCAGCGAACGCGCCGTCTGTGCGCCATAATATTTTTCAGACGGCACCTCCAATTCGCCGAATGAGTCGGATTCAACGCGTTTCGAGTTTTTGTGAGCAGCCATGGCTTCCGCTTTCGTCCTGTGTTTTTGCGCGAATTTTCATGATAATTGCAGTCAATTTATTAGCGGACTGCAATCAAAACAATTGCAAGCGATGGTAGTCGTACATGGCCGGCGACTGCAACATCTTGCACTGATCGGCTGGAATTCAATCCTATAGGGCGCAGTACTGCCAATTCGCCCGCACAAGTCCGCACCTTCCACTCCGGCCTGATGATCAATTCTTTCATATCGACATCAGTTTATTCACAAAATAATATCGATTTTTTCAATTCTTTTGTCTATTATCCATTTTGGGAGGTAAGGACATGAAATTATCGATGTTAAGTTTATGCACCCTTGCGGGTATTGGGCTGGCGCTTTCAGTTTCGGCTGCAGCAGCCGAGCCGTGCATGAAAGTCACGCTGACAGGCACACAGGGCGGCCCGCCATTGTTCAATGGCCAGGCCGGTGCCGGAACACTTGTTCAGTTTGGCGACGAGACAAATGGTTGCGGCGCAGTCAAACTGCAGTTCGACACGGGCCGCGGAACCAATATGCGCCTTTCGCAGATGAAGGTTCCGGTCGGCAAACTCGACGCCATCTTCTTTACGCATATGCACTCCGACCATACGGAGGGATTGCACGACATCCTGCAACTGCGCTGGCACTTCAATTCGGGCGGCCCGAAAGTCGATGTGGTCTGCAGCGAAGATGCGAAATCGCCGCTCGGACATACGTTGAGCTGCAGCAGATACGTTGCCCATATCGGCGATTCTCTCATTGAATCGGGCGAGATTGCACAGCGGCTTGCCGAAAACAAGAAACGTCTTCCCGGCGGCCCGGCCGATCTCGTCAATGTGCAGACATTTGCACCCGGCGGCGAGCCGGTCGAGGTCTGGCAGAAGGACGACGTGAAGGTCACCGCCATCGGTTCCAGGCACATTCCGGGACACGCGTCCTACCGGGTCGATACACCTGCCGGAAGCGTGGTGGTCGGCGGCGATGCCGGCAACGATGCGCCGAAACCGCCGCGTCCGTCATCGACGTCGGAACAGGTGGAAAAACTGTCTCAGGGTGCTGATGTGCTGGTTCATTCAACCATCCACCCGGTCATGGGGCCTGACAAGGACAGCGGCTTTCCGCCACCGATCTATTTCAGGCAGAGCAACGCCGCCGATCTCGGGGCGCTGTCGAAACGCGCCGGCGTGAAAAACCTCATGCTGACGCATCTCATTCCGCCCATGGGCGCGGCCAAACAGGGCCCCTACCCGATCCCGGGCGGCGCGCTTGACGAAGCCGCCTACAAGGAAGCCGTCGCTTCCAGCGGTTTCGAGGGAAATACGATTGTCGGCACCGACCTGGCGACAATCACCCTGCCGGAGAAAAACTAAACGAAAACAACAAGGTCCGCTGGATCGGATGATCGGGAAGATCATTCATCCGGCGGACCATCTGATCGCAAATGGCAGATTGAAACAAAGAGCGGCGTTACTTCGATAGCGCGTTCAGCCGCATCTTCAAGAACTCACCCGTATCGGTATAGTGCTCGACAAGCAGCCTGACGGCATTGTCGGCATCACGTGCAATAGCCGCATCGCAAATGGCCAGATGTTCGGCGGCCACATTGCGTGAAGGATAGGCGACCGCGCCGGCAAGGTTACGATAGCGGATATTGAGGTCGTAGAGCTGCTCGCAAAAGCCGACAAGGAAGCCGGAACCGCAGGCCGAAAGCAGCGACATATGAAACAGCTTATGCGCCTGTTCCCATTGAGGGCTGGCCATATCCGACGATCCGCTGGTGCGCGAAGTTTTCGTTAGCCGGTGATGGGCGAGCAGGACCCCCTCCTCCCATGCAGCCGAACCGGATGCAATCGACTCCCGGAGTGCGCGGTCTTCGAGCCAGCAGCGGGTTCTCAAAAGCTCCTCGAAGGCACTGACGGATATTTCCGAAACGCGAAATCCGCGCTGGTCGAGCCTCTGCACCAGACCTTCGGAGGTCAGCATGCTCAGCGCCTCGCGCACCGGGCTGGCGCCAACCGCGTAATGCTCGCGCAGCGTTTCGATTTTCAGTTTTTGTCCCGGCTGCAGCGCGCCGTTCAAAATATCGTTGCGAAGACGGTCAAACAATTGTGCTGTGATCGACGCCCCACCCGATGCGACAGCAATCGTTTCCAGTCCTATTTCAGCAGACATTGCATTCACCTCATTATGTGTGCCGCATTGCCAAACCGCGTATCAGGCAAACCCATCTGCAAACTGCGCGGTTCGTTCTCTAGCTCTCCATCCTGGTGCGCAACTGCGCTTTGACGAATTCTCCCGGTTTCAATTCCCCCTGTCCGGATATCCCGACAGGATCCCGGATAACACTGCCGTCTGCGATGGCTGATCCGGCCAAATGCCGCTTATCAGCACAATCTATAGCATCGCTATGCGAATCGGTCCCCAATTCCGGGCATTGTGATCATCTGTTATCTCCAGGTCCAGCGTCAGGCCGGAAATCGGCTTTTCGGGAGCTTTGGCACAACCTCCATCAACTCATCTCACCGGTTAACCGGGCAAAGGTGCACCTATTCTGCCGCCTCCGCCGCCAGCACAAAATCAAAGTCGACACTGTAGTAGGGCCATGTGAGCCGGTCCCTTGCTTCAAAACCGTCCGGCACCTGGCCAGGATCGGTCTGTTCCACATATTCCATGATCAGATCCGCTCGCACGCCGAATACAGGGTCCTCGTCGAGATACGGATCATCGCTCGGGAACACTTCGGTCACCAACGTGCTGTAGCCCGGAGCTTTGATGATAAAATGCAGGTGGGACGGCCGCCACGGGTGGCGCCCGGTCGCATGCAGAAGCTCACCCACCGGTCCGTCATCGGGAACCGTATAGGGCGCCGGCCTGATCGTCGTCAGCCCGTATTCGCCGTTCTCACCGGAAGTCATGCGCGCCCGCAGGTTATACTCCGACTGTTGCGGATCCTGGTTTGAATAAAGACCGTTGTCGGCTGTTTGCCACAGCTCGATGACCGCGCCGCTGATCGGCACACCCTGCGGGCCGCGAACAACGCCTTTGACAACAACCGTGGCGCCGTCATTGTCGCGTTTGAGATCTCCGCCATAGGCAAGATCCGGTGCGCCCAGAATATGGAATGGTCCAAGAACGCTGGACGAGGTCGCTTCCGGGTTGGAATTGACCATATCGACAAGGGATGAAAAACCCAGCACGTCCGAAAAGAGAACGAACTCGTTGCGCTCCTCATCGGTCATTTCGCCGGCTTTCGTCAATAGCTCGATGCCCTTGCGCCATTCCGCGTGGGTCAGGCCGGTTTCCTTGACGAAGGCGTGCAGATGGGTAACCAGATTTTCCAGCACGAAACGCAACCTCGGCGAGGTTTCCGGGCCGCAATAGTTCAGGAATGCCTGTGTCAGTGTCTCTGCGGTGACTTCGCGCATGGCTGTCTCCAATCAGTTCAATAGGTATGTGGAAATTGTCGGAAAGCGAATGATCACAATGAGAATGAGCAGCATGATCGCGGCAAATGGCAGGGCGCCCAAAAACACGTCCTTCAGGGTTATGCGGTCATCATTGAGCGTCGCCTTGATGACAAAACACGATATGCCCAGCGGCGGCGTCAACAGACCGATTTCCGCGCCGATCACGGTGACGATGCCGAACCAGATCAGGCTCATGCCCATCGGCTCGATCACATCGATGAACAGCGGCACGACGATCAGTATGATCGATGCCGTATCGAGCAGCGTACCCAGAAAAAGCATCAGGATCACATAGGCGACCATGATCCAGAAGAAGTTGAGGTTCTGCTCCGCCAGAAAGCTCTGCAGTTCGTTCGGAAGATCAACAAAACCGAGCATGCGGCTGTAAAACGAGGCGGTGGTGATCAGGAACAGAATGCTGGCGGTGATATGCCCGGTTTCAAGCAGTGCTTCCCAGAAGGAACCGGTCGTCATGCGCCGGCGCAACAGCGCAATGACGAGGGCTGCGAGCGAGCCTGCCGCTCCGGCTTCGACCGGTGTCAGCCAACCCGTGTAGATGCCGCCGAGCACGATGACGATCAGCGCAACGATCGGGGCGGTCTTGGCAAAGATCTGCCCCCAGCCCAGCAGTTCGTCTTCCGCAATATCCTCGATGCGGCCGCCAATGGCGCGCGGCGAGATCCTGCCCATAATCGCAATGCCGACAATATAGGCCAGCGCCAGCAGCACTCCCGGAATGATGCCGGCAATGAACATGTCGCCGACCGAAACCTCCGCGACAAAGGAATAGATGATCAGCATGGCGCTCGGCGGGATGATCATGCCGAGCACGGACGAGCCGGCGACAACGCCGACGGCAAAACGCTTGTTGTAATCGAGGCGCAGCATTTCCGGTACGGAAACCCGGGTAAAAACGGAAGCCGATGCAATGGACGATCCCGTAACGGCCGCAAAGACGGCGTTGGCGCCGACCGTTGCCATGCCAATGCCGCCGCGAATACGGCGGAATGCCTGGTTCATCACCTCATAGACATCCTTGCCGAGCCCCGCTTTCGAGACCAGCAATCCCATGAAGGTAAAAAGTGGAATTGTTGCGAACTCGTATTCGGTGACGCTGTCGCCGATTGTCTGGCGCAGGAAATTGATGGCAAGGATCGGCCGGTCACTGACCACCCAAAGGGTGATAAATGAAACGCTGGCAAGCGCAACGGGAATGTAAACGCCGAGATAGATCAGCACGACGATGGCAACAACGGATATGGCGCCGATTTCAACGGGACTCATCAGCTTGTCTCCCCAGCGCTGTCGCGCAGTTCTTCTGCGTCTTTTCCATTCGGGGCGGCTCCGTTGTTGTCAAAATGGCCGAATATGACCTTGAAGAAAAACAGCAGGCTGCAGACACCGGCGCTCGCGGTAATGGCGGCATTTGCCGGCCACCACGGCACCGTGAAGACGCCGAGCGTGCCGAAATAGTGGCACCGCGCCGTCGCATCCATAAAGTCCACCCAGAGATTTCCGGTCGGCTTGGGACCGAATTCAGGCGGGGTGAAGTAGTGGCAGGTCTCGAAGGCCTCCACCAGCGCCGGATAGGTGGCATAGGCAATGGCCGCCATCAGCACACATGCGAGTGAATCAATCACGCGATAAAGCGCGTCCGCAAAGCGCGGCTGACTGTCGCGGATAAGCACCAGAAATCCGTCCGACCGCGTCAGCCGATTGACCCGGACAACATCCGGCAATTGCAGGAAGACGATCAGGATCATCGAAAAAATGACGATCTCGACCACGCCCAGGAAGGGTGCATGGAACACACCGCGGGCAACGACATCGATATTCATGACGACAACCAGCACCAACACCATCAGGGTTCCGACCGCGTTGGCGCCGATCGCCACAGACTTGACTATTCTGGTGGTTCTACGGGCGACCCGCCACATCATATTCTCGTTTTGCATGACAGGTCGCCCGCGATCCTAGTGTGTTGCCGCCCAGTCGCGTACAGGCACGGAGCCTGCATCTTTCAGCTTCTGGACATAGGAGCCTAGCATAGCGGTTCCGGGTGCACCCTTGACGTCAAGCGAACCCGCCCATTCTTCTGCAATATTGGGCATGGCGTCGGCCCAGGCCGCGCGCTGGTCTTCGGTAAGAACAACCACGGTTCCGCCGGCTTCCTTGAAGGCGTCAAGCGACGAGGCCGCACGATCCATGGCGACGCTTGCGACACGGTCACGGTATTCAATGGCGACCGATTCCAGCACGCTCTTGACCTCGTCCGGCAGCTTGTCCCAGACGTCCTTGTTGACGGTCACGGTTTTCGAGTTCACCGCGCCAAGGTCGACCTTGAGCATATGCGGAGCCACTTCGTAGATTTTGAAGGTCATGGCGGCTTCCGGCCACAACATGGCCGCTTCAACCACGCCGGTCTGCAGCATGTTGTAGAAATTCGGCAGACCGCCGCGCACGCCGGCCACGTCCTTCAGCCCTTCCAGGTAACGCAGGTTGTAGCCCGCGCCCGCCAGTTTCAGTCCGGTCAGGTCATCGAGCGAATTGACCGGTTCCTTGGAGAAAATCTGGTAGCTGTCGAGCACGACGCCGGTCGCCAGATAGACCTGATTTTCGGCGGCAAATTCGGCCTGCATCTGCGGATATTCCTTGGCGATTTCATCGACCGCCTTGGCGACCACGCGGGCGTCCGTCGAGATCATCGGCGTCGCAGCCGAGATCGCCTGGCTGGGCAGCGCCGAATTGTGGAAGATCGTGGTCACGATACCGATATCGCCGAGACCCAGCTTGATACCCTCAAGGACACCGCGGGGCTTGACGATCTGGCCGCCATAGGCCTGCTGCCAGTCGATCTTGTAGTTTCCGGTGCGGGCAAGCTCCTCGTCGACGCGAGGAATAAAGAAGCCGGAAAACTCCTTCACCCACATTGACCGCTCCGGATATCCGTCAATTGCGATCAGTTTGATCGTCTCGGTTGCTCCGGCCGGGACCACAGCCGTCGAAACGGTTGCTCCAATCGCGGCAACGGCAGCCAAGAATGACCTGCGTAGCAATCTGTTCATTTCCTTCCTCCTTTGCGACGGTCAACCTCCCGCTGACCGGGTTCTGGCAGCGGGGCTACCGCGCCGCCTGCCAAACTTCGACGATCTCCGTTCCCGCGGCGGTAAACAGCTTGGACAGCGGGCAGAATTTTTTCACTTCCGCGGCCACGCGCTGCAGCGCCTCATCGGTTGCCGTGCCGTGGCTGATTACCGACAGCTCGATCTTGCGGAACGGAACATCGATCTCCTCTTCCAGCGTGACACCACGCCGGTCGAATGTGCAATTTGCCGATATATCCAGGTGGCCGATGTCGACACCAAGCTTGTCGGCGCATTTATGACCGATGACATTGGTGCAGCCGATCAAGGCCGCCAGAGCCGTATCGGTCGGCGTCGGGCCGGCATTGCCGCCCCCACGCTCTACCGGCTCGTCGATGACAAAGGCCAGGTCGCGAATGGCAATATCCGAGCGCGAATGGCTCGGACACGCTGCCCGGGCCTTCAACGTCACTTCGGATTTCATTCTTATGGCCATAACTCAATCCTCAGGCGAAGCTGCAGACATCCTCGAATTCGAAACGCGGCAGCTTGTGGAACAATGCACTCTCATCGGCATATCCGAGATTGCACAGGAAATTGGAGCGCAGCGTGGTGCCGGCAAAGAACTCCCGGTCGACAATTTCATTGGAAAATCCGGACATTGCGCCGACATCGAGACCGAGCGCGCGGGCTGCAATCATCAGATAAGCGCCCTGCAGCGTGGCGTTGCGAAAAGCCGTGTCGGCAGCGTGTTCCGGCTTGCCCTCGAAATGCGGACGACGGTCCTCGTGCGGGAACAGGAACGGCAGTTCGCGCCAGAACTCCAGGTCATGGGCGATGATGACGGTAACCGGCGCCGATGCCATCTTGGCGACATTGGCCGGTTTCAGCGATTTCGCCAGCTTTTCCCGCCCCTCGGGACTGCGCACGAATACAAAGCGCGCGGGCGAGCTGTTCATGCTGGTCGCGCCCATCTTGACGATGTCATAGATCTCGCGGAGCGTTTCTTCGGTTACCGGGCGGTCCGTCCAGGCATAATGGGACCGCGCGCCCGAAAGGATGAGTTTGATTTCATCCTCGCCAAGCCGCTTGATGCGCTGGCGAAGCTCGCGGACATGGCCCTGCGCCTGGCTCCTCAACGCTTCCAGCTGTTCGCCCGTCGGAGCTTTTTGAGCGGGTTTTGTCATGCGGCGGCCTCACCATTGGCCGCGTCCTTCTCGCTTATAATCGGACTGCGGCACGTGCATATATTCTCGATTTCGACTTCGACGACATCGCCCGGGAACATGAAGACCGGAGGCGTGCGCGCGTGACCGACGCCCGGCGGCGTGCCCATGGCAATGAGGTCGCCCGGCTCGAGCGTCGTGAATTCGGAAACCGTGGCAATGGTCTTTGCCACAGGCCACATCATGTCCGACGTGTTCGAATCCTGCATGACATTGCCGTTCAGCCGGGACTGGATGTTGAGCCCGGCGGCGCCGGCGGGCAATTCATCCGCGGTCACCACAATCGGGCCGAGGGCGCCGGTATCGTCGAAATTCTTGCCGGGCGTCCACTGATGCGTTTTTCGCTGGTAATCACGCACGGAGCCATCATTAAAGACCGTGTAGCCGAAGACATGGTCCAGCGCGTCCTCTTCCTTTATATGGCGCCCTCCCTTTCCCATGACGATCATCAGTTCGACCTCATAGTCGAGCCTGTCGGAACAGTCCGGTTTCACCATCGGGGCATCGGCGGCCATCATGGAGCTGGGCATACGAACAAACATAGCCGGGTAGGTCGGAATTTCGTAACCACCCTCCTTGACGTGATCGACATAGTTCAGACCGAGACAGAGGATCTTGCCGAACCGGTTGAACGGCAGCGCCGGGCTGAGCGAGGCAACCGGCACCGGTGCGTGCTTTCCGGCAGCGTCAACGGCAGCTTCAATCTGCGCTTTGTCAGCGGCTATGACCGCGGCAAGATCAGTTCCGCCAAAGCCGTTCTGTCCCGTGACGCGGTAGGCGTTTTCGCCGTCAACAACATAGAGTGCCGTATCCTGCCCGTCGCGGGCGACCATAAAACGCATCTCAATCCTCCTTGCTCAGATTGAAATAATCAATAATTTCTTGCTTTGTCAAATTATATCGATATTTTTTTAACAAGGATCAGAAGTTCGATGAAGGATGACACAATGCCCAAATGGAGTGAATACGTGGATGAAGCGCGCGCGCGCGGATCGCTGGCGGCCGAGTTCTTCATGGTACGCAGCAAACCGGTCGCTCCGCCCGAACGGGTCAAGGAAATCCTGCCCCGCCACCTTGCCTATCAGGTCAGCCTCCAGGATCAGCACAAGCTGGTATTTGCCGGCCCGGTTTCAGACGAGAGCGGCGACAATATGCTGGGGGAAGGCATGATGATCTACCGGGCGGCAACGGAGGAAGAGGCACGGGCACTTGCCGATGCCGATCCGATGCATGCCGAGGGCGGCCGCAACTACACGATGCGCCGCTGGCTCATCAATGAAGGGCACATTCCCGAAGAACTCAAGCCGCTGCTCGAAAACTGAACAATCCGTAAATGGGATATTTCTGCTTGACCCGGACAGCCAGCGCCCCGATGAGCGCCCTGCCCTTGCTGTCCGGATTATTCGGCGTCGTCGGCCGAACCGGCATTGAGCAGACCGTACTGCTTCTCGCCGATGGTCTTCAAAAGATCGAGCTGGGTTTCGAGAAAATCGATGTGACCTTCCTCGTCCGCCGTCAGTTCCTCGAACAGGCCCATCGTGACATAGTCGCCCTCCTCGCGGCAGATCTCGCGGGATTTGATATAGGAGGTGCGGGCGTCGTACTCGCCGGCAAGATCGGCTTCGAGGACTTCCTTGACGTTCTGGCCTATGCGCAACGGGGCGACGGTCTGCAGATTGGGATGTCCTTCCAGGAAGATGATGCGCTCGATCAGCTTGTCGGCGTGGTTCATCTCCTCGATGGACTCTTCCTTTTCCTTCTTGGCAAGCTTGGTAAAGCCCCAATCATCAAGAAGCCGGTAATGCAACCAGTACTGATTGACGGCTCCGAGTTCCAGAAACAGCGCCTCGTTAAGCCGCTCTATTACCTTTGCGTTGCCCTTCATGGAGACCCCCCGCGTATTGGTTGCGCAATTCAATCAGTTTCGCCCGGTAGGAAATCATATCGGCGTCGGGCGTGTCAAAGCGCGCATGATAGGCATCCGTGGTGCGGATGATGATATCCACGACATTCGGGAAACAGCGGCAGCATTTTCCGCGCTTTTCCAGCGCGTGATAGACCTTCGCGGGAACGATCAGCTGCCAGCGGTCCTCATCGAGCATGGAGACAATGGTCTCTTCGATTTCAGCTTCGGTGATGATGTTGCATTGACAGGTGATCATTTTGTCCTACCGCATACGAGCCGCCATCCGACAAGGCAGTGTCTTACGAAACGCGAAAATGATTATTCTGACTCAAAAAGTCAAATAAAAAATCAGAATTAATCAATGAAAACATACCTTTAGAATTATTCTAAACTGATTTCACAGTGATTCCAACGGGATCAGCCAAAAGGCGGGGTTCAGTATCGGCTGATCTTCCGACCACGGGCTGTTTCAAGATTTTACAGTCGGGTTGTGCGCAAGATCAAATGGGACGTAGCGCAGGCGTCGAAACTCGCAAGCGCCGCTGTGTGGCGAATTCCGGCAGGTCGAAAATTTGGCGAATTTGACAACGGATGGTTGCAAGAGTTTCACTATGAAAGGGCCCAATTATTGAGATAGGTAGATCAGATTAGGACGGAAATAATGTTTTCAGCAGAAAGAGAATATACCACTGCGAGGTCATTGCTTGGCTTTGTGGAATTAATTGCCTGGGTTGTTGCGGTTCTTGGATTGATATTGGCACTTGTTGGTTTTGCGTCTGGTGGCGTATTTGGCATGATGTCAAGTGGATTCGGATCGCGCAGCCACGTCCCATTCCTTGCACGCTTGGTTTCAGCGATTCCAGGGATGATTATAGCGTACGGCGGTTTCGCCGGTGTTGCTTGGGCTCAAGTGCAGCGGGCCACTGTTGACACGGCGTCGATGACCCGAATGATCCTTGAGTTGACCAGAAGGTCAGCGGCAACAAATAGACATAACTCAACTACCTCCCCCATTTCCGGACAAGCAAAGCCGCCGACAAAAAAATCTCAAAGTTCTTCAGCGGATTGGGCTAGCGATAAGCGCAAAAACTCAGGCCGTCCAGCTGACGCACTCGTGGAAGAAGAATACAAAGGCGTCGAAATATACAAAACAAACCATGGAAACTACGTCGGCGAACAATGGTTCCCTAACATCGATCGGGCTCGCAAATTCATTGATGGGCAGTCCGACAAGAGCGGCCAGTAATCAACTTGGCCGTATCGACCATTCGACTCTCTTATCCGCCGCAATGTGCTTCAGATTGAAGACCTCCACGGAAGCTCGTGGAATGGTGTGTGTGTATACCCGCTTTAGTACGCCGAACGGGAGACGGAATTTCCAGAATTGCAGAAAAAGCTTGGAATTCATTTCGGGAGGATTTTACAACGATCGAGTTAGACAAATTCCTTGTACCTCGCCTGGTATTTTGCTCCACACTGGTCATGCATTTACGACAAGAGATACAAACTGAAAGAATTGCGGTATGACCAAGCGAAACACAGTTTTTTTGGGCCTCTGCAAACGCGCAGAACACGACATTCGATTAAATCGATGGAATGTACTTGATCTGTCGCCGATTTTGCCAACGCATATATTCCCAATGTCGTTGTATGGTTTTTACCTGGCAATTGCGTTTCCCCTGGATGCTGCTTCGGAGGCATCAACCTTGCGCATCGAGTATGCTGACGGTGAGGAGTTGCTCAAGCTCGATTACAAAGCTTCAATTGAGCTAAACCAATCAGCCAAACAGCAGCAGGAGACTGGTACCGAAGGACTAATATGGCAGCCGTGGTTTGCACGCTTAGACATCTCCACTGCTGTTATCAAACGTCCCGCAACTTTTTTTGTTTTTCAAGAATGCAATGGTGAAAAAAAGCAGATTGGCACCTTTGAAGCCGTCTTTATTGAACCGCCTCACCTGACACCTGAACGTATTTCAGCCATTCAGAGTGATCCTGGAGCCTGCAAATCTGCGCGTATTGTTATCAATTGCACGGTCTGTAGAGACGAGCACAAATCCTATTACGGCTTAGAAAGAATCCCCAAACTCGAAACCGAGGGTTGGATCTGGAGTCCTGAACTTGATGACAGTTGGAAATGCGGATGCGGTGCCACCGAGATGCCTCTAGTCTATCTGAAGATGGGATTCAGCTCGGTACTTGGACGCCGCCAAACCAGTTCGGCCAATCTTTCGGTTGAACCGCTGTACAAGAAGTCGGTGCTTGAGAATATAAGGTACAATTTTGTCGAGCTTTTGGAACAGAGCCCAAGGGAGGAAGAGGTTCAGAAATTCATAAAAGAAAATACAATTCTACTTTACACATACAGCGCAACGAAAATCATACCAAAACCGTCGATTGGTACAAAATTCAAAGCTGATTTCGGGATTTTGGATACAAACAATGATCTTAATCTGGTGGAAATTGAAAGACCGGGACTTCGGTTATTAAAGCAAGATGGTCACAGAACAAGTGGACTTACCCACGCTTTTGACCAAGTCGGGGATTGGCTAAATGAAATTGAAATCCACCGCATTGCTATTCTTGAAGGAATGGGGCTACAAAACGATCACGTTAACAAAATCCGTGGCGTAGTGATTGCCGGTCGAGACTCGGGGCATGATGCTGGACATCTGCGGAAGCTGCGCATGCGGCCAAATGACGGTTTCGCCTTTTATACCTATGATGACCTGATTTCTACACTGGATAACTTGATTCAAAGTATTGACGATATGTGACGCTGGTCCATGGTATTGGCGGTTTTTTGTCTTCTGATTTACCCGGATTGTGGTCCCAGCCCCAGCCACACCCACCGGCACTTTTCTAACTTCGCCTGTGCGCTTGTTTGCGCAGGCACGATACTCAATTTTGGTGCCTCAAACTTCAACAAAACACCCTGGAAAAGCAGCTGGTCGATAACGCATTGTGACAGGCTCTGCATGGTGTAACGGCAATTTCAGGTGATGCCGTCGCGAGCGGTCGTCGCGGACCGCAAGTTGCGCAGATACGGCCGTGTTAAATTCAGGCGTTCAAATCGGTTCCATCTATGCCGATTTAAAATCGGATTGAAAACGCGATGTTCGAATAAAGAATCAATTCAAACGGATCGCCGCGTTTGCGCGGATCCTGATTCATGTTTTTCAGGCGCGCGCGCTGACCCGGCGCCGGCATTCTGCACAAAATAGCCACAATTGTTTGACCGATCGTTCCAGACACCTATACTGGCGGCAGAGGAATGCCTATGCCGTGGGAAAAATCCTATAGTGATGCCGATGTGCTCGAGCGTGCGATGCGGGCGTTCTGGACGCGCGGCTACGAGGCGACGTCGATGAGCGACCTGGTCGCGGCGACCGGTATCAACCGCGGCAGTATCTATGCGGCCTACACCAACAAACACCGGCTCTTCATCGAGGCGTTGCGCCACTACGACCGGGTGCACCGGGCCGAATTCCTGACCCGTATCGGCGAGGAGAATTCACCAAGGGAAGCAATTCTCGCCGCCTTCGAAAGCGCGGCCCGCGGCACCGGCAGCGACGGCAGTCCGGCGGGATGCCTGCTCGTCAATACGGCGCTGGAGCTTTCACCGCACGATGAAGAGGTGCGCGACTTTGTCGACGCCGCCCTGCGCCAGGTGGAGGATTTTTTCTTCGACAATATCGAAGCCGCCCAGCGCGACGGCACTGTGAATAAAACCATCGACGCCCGGCCGGCGGCGCAGGCGCTGCTCGGCCTTTTTCTCGGGCTCAGGGTACTGACCCGGTCGAAGCCCCGGAGACAAGCCATCGACGCCATCACGTCCCAGGCCAGGACGATGCTGGAATAAAAAATTTGGCCAGTTTGGAACGATCGTTCAAAACAAGGAGGAAGACAATGAGCGTTTCCTATGTGGAAAGGGACCAGGCGGACGCAACGACGCTGGCGTTCTACGACCAGGCGGAAGAGCGCTTCCAGGCGCTGCTGAATATCTTCAAGGTGTTCGGCCACCAGCCGGAATACGGCAAGGTCTTTACCGATATGATCATGGCGATCCTGAAGGACGGCGTGATTGACTGGAAGACCAAGGAACTGCTGATCCTGAAAGCCACACAACGCAATGATTGCCAGTATTGCGTCGTCCAGCACGAGCGGGTCTCAAACATGCTCGGCATCGAAGACGACAAGATCGCCGCGCTTGACGGCGACACATACAAGACCAGCCCGCTTTTTACCGAGGGCGAGAAAGCGCTGCTGGATCTCACCGTGCAGATCGGCATCGATGCAAACCATGTTTCCGAAGAGCTTTGGGAGCGGCTGCACGCACACTGGAGCGAGCCGCAGATCGTCGACGCGGTTTTCGTGATCACGATCTATATCGCGGTGTCGAAATTCGGCGACGCGCTCGGTGTCGAACTCGAACCGATGTTCGACGGCGTGAAGCCGATCCTTCACATTGCCCACTAGCACCCGGCAAGCAGAAGCGGACGCGGTTTTATCCGCGCCCGCTCGAATGAGTATCCCTAATTGCAGCACCGCTTATCGTGCGGGCGTATAGACTTCAGCCACGGCCTGAGCCTTTTGGAGCGCTGTCACGCCCTGATCGCCTGAGAGCAGCACGGTCGTCTTGCTGGACTTGATGGCACCGCCGGAGCCAACCGCGAGCGAAAGAGCCGCCATGGCTTCGTCATCGGGCACATCGGCGACGATCATCAGATCGTAGTCGC
Organism: Hoeflea sp. TYP-13; assembly: GCF_040932035.1. Classification (NCBI taxonomy): domain Bacteria; kingdom Pseudomonadati; phylum Pseudomonadota; class Alphaproteobacteria; order Hyphomicrobiales; family Rhizobiaceae; genus Hoeflea; species Hoeflea sp. TYP-13. Next base: position 670,290 of record NZ_JBFRBB010000001.1, on the reverse strand, counting down.
CGAAGCAAAGCCATCCGCCGATCAGCCTGCCGCCGACGGCTTCGCAAGCCTGGCGTCCGACAGTTTCTACGCGGTTTTGCGGATTTTTGATCTGGGCGGCCCAGGATTCGGCAGTATAGGCAGCCTGATACATGTAGAGGGGCATGTTCATCCTCCTTTTATCGGCCGACCGGCTGGTGAGCGGCCGGCATTCGGATTATGGAACGTTACTGCACCAACAAACCCGCCATTGTACCAGAAAACACCCCTCGACGGGAGCCTGGTGGATGCGCAGATCCGGCCTTGGTTCACGTGGCTCCGGCGGAAAGCCCGTCGGCAAATTTCATCACGGCGTGGCGAAAGCACGCCCTGCTCGGGCTGCGCAGCGCCATCAAAGGCGTGCCCGCGCTCTTGCAACGGCGACGCAGCGCGGCGCGGTCTTTTCCGTTGAGCATATGAAGCGGACACAGAACGCAATCGGGTGCCGTGCGGAGGCCATCGCAGGACGCAGCCACGTCCAGCGTCGCGCCGAACCAATCGGCGATATCGATCAGACCTTCCGGCAGGTCACCGCCTGTGACATAAAGCAACGTTTTGCCCGCCAGCAGCGGCAACCTGTTGCTCCTTGCCGTTGCGACGCTGTGACAAAAGTCCCTGCGTAAATTCACCGAGGGAACTTGCGTCGCGGGTGCGGTGAACTGTTTTTCAGCCAGTCCGGCGTCGATTGCCAACGTACGGAAACCATCGTGCATGGATCACCTTGTCCTTGTCATCGAAATTTCGGGGTGAATTGCAGCGGGACGGTAAACGTCCAGCTCTTGCGCCCAGCGGCCGCCGGTATTTTCGGAAACGGCGCGGCCCTTTTGACCGCGGCGAGCGCGGCGGAATCCAGAATGGGCGAGCCGGAGCTGCGGGCAATGCCTGAAACGGTCACGCCGCCGCCGGCGCTGACGCTGAAGCGCACCAGCGCCGTGCCGCTCAGTTTTGCCGAGCGCGCCTTCTTGGGATAGCGCAGCGCGCGGCGCAGCTTGCGCCTGACCTTGCCCGGATAGTTCGAGACAGCGGCATTGCCGGCCGCACCCTTGTTGCCACGTTTCTTTTTGGTGCCGGCGGTTTTCTCCGCGCCGGACGTGCCGCCATCGGCACGTCCTTTCTTGGCGCTTTGGCTGCTGCGCCCCTTCCTGCCTTTTTTCCGGGCCTGTTTCTTTTTCGGCGGCTCAATCTTGGGCTCCAACGCCTTGACGATGGCCGCCGTTTCGACCGGTTTGATCTCTTCGCGCCATTTTTGCTCAACCTTTTGTGCCGGAATGGCTTCTGCCTTCTGGGCGGTCTCGGCCTTTGAATCCGTCGCCCGCTGTGCCTTTACCGGTTTATGAACCTCCGTCGTGGCTGCTGCGATGACCGGCAGAGCCGCAGCCTTTGCCTGCTCCATCACCACCCCAGCCTTCACTTCGGACGCGGCCGCCGGCCTGACAACGGGCGTGCGGACGGCTTCAACGGCCTCGACTATTTGCGGCGCGACGTGATCGATGTCCTCGCCGTCGGCGATCATGTCGGCCATTTCATTTCCGACAATGGCGATCTGCGCATTGGCGACGCCGGCTTCGCGTATCGGCTCCTCGGCGGTGCTCAGCCACATATCGACGGCGCCGTGGATGGTAAGCGACACGACAAGCGCCAGACAGAATTGCCACATACGCAAGGTCACTCGGCCTTCCTTTCAGTGATCACGGTTATCTTGCCGGCGCCGGCGGATTTCAGCCGGCCGATAACCTCGATAAGCCGGGTTGCCGGCAACCGCCCATCGGCAGCCAGTTTGACGACCGGACCGTCTTTTGCTGTGGTCGGTTCTGCCGGGGCTTCATCCGCGTCCGCAAAAAGACGTACCAGATAGGCCTCCGGCGTGGTGCTTTCCCCCTGATATCTTAAAATGCCCGCCTCGGTTACGAACAGCGCCCGCGGCGGCTCAACCGCCCGGGCGTCCGCCGCGCGGATAAGCTCCACATCGCTGTCCATTGGCGGCGCCAGCGTGCCGGCAATCAGGAAGAAGATCAGCATCAGGAAAACGATGTTGATGAGCGCGATTGTGTTTTCCGCGCGCGGTTTCGGAGCCGGGCGTTGAAGTCTCATCATCCGGCCACCGAAACGCTCAGCTTGCCGCTCTTGCCGATGCGCTCAAGCGCGTCGACCAGCATTTGCGACGACACGTCCGGACGCACGACAAGCACCGCAGTTGCAGCACCCGACAACTCCAATCGGATAAGCTCGTCCATCGCCGCGTCAGCGGTCATTGCGGCGCCGTTGACTTTCCAGGCCCCCTCGGCACCCAGCCGGATGAAAATGTCGGGAAGTTTCGCGATCGCCGCCGTTTGCCCGGCGCGGCCGGCTGCAATATCAACTTCGGCAAACCGGGTGAAGGTCGATGAAAGCATGAAAAAGAGCAAAAGCAGAAAGATAACGTCGATGAGCGAGGTCAGTGACAACCTGCGACGCCCTTTCAGGGTCTTGTCAATGTGCATGGCTCAGGCGCTCCGCCAGGCTGACGACCCGCTGCCGGGGCTCTTCTTCCAAGCCCAGCGACAGGATGTGCTGCTGGGACATCAGCTTTGTCGTCATCGTCTCGATCGCAACCCGCTCGTTTTCTATGCGGCTCTCGAACCAGGTCAGAACCAGCGAGACGGGCATGGCGACGGCAAGCCCGGCCGCCGTTGTCAGCAGCGCCACCCAGATGCCGCCGGCAAGAACAGACGGATCAACGGCATTGCCGGCGCTCTGCAGGGTCTGGAAGGCCTCGATCATGCCGAGAACCGTTCCGAACAAACCCAGCAGGGGCGCGATCTGCACAATGGCGTCGAGTGCGCGAAAGCCGCGCTGGAGACCGTAGAGGCGCGCAAGAGCAACCCGTCCAGCCTCCTCTTCTATGACGTCCTTGGGTACAAATCTGTCTGACCCGAGGCGCATGGCGACCGCCATCACCTCGGCCACGGCGGAGCGGTCGGTCTCCAATACCGAAAGCGCTTCGGCCGTGCTTCCGTGTGCCCACAACAATAACGCCTTGTGGACACGATCGCGTCTGCCGACGCGCTGGTAGAGGAACTGCGCGAGTTTCAGCAGGATGACCGCCAGCGCTATGACTGAAAGCCCGAGAAGAATGGCGACGACCGGCCCGCCGAGCTTCACGAGGGAAGCGGTCGTCGAAAACAGATTTTCCATTGCTATCGTCCTTTGTGCTCTTTAGCTGCCGAATTCGATCTGCTGCCTGGTCCGTGTTTCAAGACGGGTGAGACAGGCATGATCCGGGAGGTCGCCGCCTTCGCAAGACGCGCTGTCGTTGATCAGAACACGCCCGATTCCGTCGCAGCGCGTGGCCGCCAAATCGAATTGCCGTACCTGCGTCTTGCCGGTCGTTAGCGGGCTAAAATCCAAAATCATTAGCCGGTTTATTTTCTTGCTCTTATCGAAAAGAACGATTTCGAACGCGCCCTTTTCAAGGGAACTGTCAAAATTGTTCTTAATCAAAAAAGTCGCGAGACAACCTGTTTCGCTAACGGAAAGATTGTTAAGTTCCAAATATAGTTTCGGTTCCGAATCTGTGATTTGAGCTCTGACGGAACCGGGAGGCAATGTGCCCGCAGCAACAATGGAAATCATCAGGGCGGCCATAGCGTCTTTCATAATTCCCATTCCCCCGTTCAGTCCGCACCGCCACATCGGATTGCATTTCGGCCAAAGGCGCGGCGATGCGTGACCGCCGCGCAACAAGGCACATATGGCGCGCTTGAGGGTCCTCAAATCAGGACCAGCCGAACTGACGGGCAAGCGTGAATTTGAAGCTTCTGCCCTCCGCCGGATAGCCTTCCAGATATTCCTGGAACTGCTCATTGAAGATATTGTCGACGCGGAAACGGGCCTCCCAGCCGACCAGCATCCCGTCGACCGGAATCCAGTTAATGAACACATCGTGGACATCGAACGCGGCTGTGGTCGCGCGCGTATCGGTCTGGTTCTGCGCCGCAACGATGCGGCTTGTCCAACCGAAATCGATGCCCTTTTCGGGCATTTTATGGCCGACCGTCAGCGCCAGTTCATCCGGCGCCACGGTGTTCAGATAGCCGCCCGTGTCCTTGTTCTTGCCACGCACATGAGAGTATCCGGCATTCAGGTAAAACGGATCGGAATCGTAGAACAGTTCGATCTCGACGCCATAGATCTCGGCATTGCCGACATTCGTATAGCGCGGGATGCTGCCGAAATTGCTCTCGATCAGGTTCGTGACATCGTTGTAGAATCCCGTCGTTTTGAACTGCAGGGCATCGCCATCGGAAATCAGGTCATAGGCGGAAGCGGCAAATCCGATCTCGTAATTGTTGGATTTCTCAGGCTCGAGGTCGAGATGGAAACCTGTGTTGCCGCCGCTGCTGTCATAAACCTCGTCGAGCGTCGGCAGTCTCTCGGTATGGGCAATGGAGCCAAAGACGGCAAAATCGTCGGTGATTTTATAGAGCGCCGCGATCTTGGGCGAAAATCCAATGTGGTCCTTGTCTGGCGTGCCCGCAGGGATGACCGAATTTTCCTGCGGCGAAAGGTTCTGATAATCGAGCCTCGTTCCGGTGATGATCGTCAGTCTTTCATCCCAGATGAATTCGTTCTGCACAAAAAAGCCGCTCTGGAAATCCGTGCCTTCGGCGTGGCTGGAGGAATCCGACCCGTCCCTCGTGCGCTTCTGGTAGGCCGTCTGGTTGCCGATAGTCAGAAAATTCTCAAAATTGTCGCCGATGTGCTCGAACGTGTTGTCGACGTTGAACTGGTAGGTTTCGTAGCCGTAATCGGAGTTGTAGAAGGACGAGCCGCCATCTTGCGTCTGTTCGTTGTAGGTGTCGGAATAGGACGTCTGAATGTTGAGATCCAGCCAGGGATTGTCCGAGGCTTCATTCTGATAGGCAATGATGGCCGTCTTATCCGTTACGACGCGCTTGTCCAGATCACCGAAAGAGGACGAACCGCCGTTGATCTGATTGAACTCCTGATCGGTGGCCGTTGCGGTGTATTGCTGGTAGGACAGCCGTATCTGCTGCTCCATATTCTCGCCGAAGGTGAATGTGCCCTTGGCAAGGCCGTTGGGTGAATCGAGCTCGAGACCGGTGACCTCGGTGCCGTCTCCAGTCGTATAATTGCCGCCCGTGCGGTAGTTGCCCGCAAGCAATATTTCGGCATTGTCATTGAAACGGTGCGCCAGAATGGACGCGCCCAGCGCACTGTCGCTGTTGGTCGCGTAGGATCCCTTGATGCGCAGGACAGTGTTCAAATCGCCGGTCAGAAAATCGGATGCGTCCTTTGTGGTGAAGTTGATGACCCCGCCAAGAGCGCCCGATCCGTAAAGGGTGGAGGATGCCGGTCCGCGCAGGATTTCCACCTGCTTGTAAAGTTCAGGGTCGGTGAACAGGCCGCCCATGCGGTACTGCTCGAAATATTTGTTGACGCCGTCGACATTGATGATGATGCGCCCTTCTTCACCGGCGGTCTCCGATCCGCCGATACCACGCACATTGAAACCTTGTCCGAAGGCGCTGGCACCACCCGTCGCGTTGACGCCGGCAACGTTCTTGACCAGATCGGTGATTTCCGTCGCCTGGTCGCTGTCGATTTCCGATTGGTCGATGACAGTGACGGACTGGGGCGTGTCGATTGCCACCTTGTCAACACCTGCACCAACAACGAGGCGGTCGAGAGCCGTCACCCGGCCCTTCTTTTCGTCCTGATTGACAACCTGCTCTCCCGTCTGATCGGTGGCGTCCTGCGCCCGTACCCCCTGCATGCCGGTTGACAGGATAAATGCAGCGCCTCCCAACAAAAGCGCCGCCCTGCAGCCAACCAAACCCATCTTCTTTTCTCCGTTTATTTCATCAGAGCTGGCTGGCCGAAATGCTTGCTGGCTAATGTGTGGATATTTGCCGGAAAAACTGCTCAATAAAACTTGACAATTATTATCCGGTATTGCACTCACTAATAAATATGATAATTGATGTCAAGTTAATAAACGCACCTTTTTCCACTGCTCCGGCTGCAAATTAGGATCAGGCAAGTTTTTGACAAAGAAAGGTAAATTCCCGTGTCGGAACAATCGCCCGGAAATAAATCCGCTGCTCCCGCGCGCGCCAAAGCCAAGGAGGACGCTGTCAAAACCCTGAAGAGCCAGGACCTCTTCAATGGCGCAAAGGAGCTGGGAATTGATCACCACGGCGCACTCTACAGGCTGAAAATCACCCGTCAGGGCAAACTCATTTTGAACAAGTAGGAAGTGGCATGAACGATCACTCGACCCCAGTTGTTCCATTGTCGATTAACGCACAATCCATTCGCACAGCGCGCGAGGAAAATCCAAAGATGCGCGAGCGCGAGCTGGCCGTCATGCTCGGCATTTCGGAGGCTGAATATGTCGCCGCCTGTTGTGGTATTTCGGCGACCCGCATCGAGCCCCGGGTCAATGATGTGCTCAATGGCCTTGAAGCCCTGGGTGAGGTTATGGCGCTGACCCGCAACGACAGCGCGGTCCATGAAAAGATCGGCGTATATGACAAGGTCCACACGAGCGAGCGCGGGGCAATTGTGCTTGGCGAAGATATCGACCTGCGTATCTTCCACAAGAACTGGGTGCACGGATTTGCCGTCGAAAAACGCGACGGCGAGAGTGTCAACCGCAGTCTGCAGTTCTTCGATGCCAGTGGCGAGGCCGTGCACAAGATCCATCTGCGGCCATCTTCCGACGTTGCCGCCTATGAACAGCTCGTCGCGGCTCTTCGAAGCGAAAACCAGTGTGACAATATCTCAGTCGAAAACAAAAAGGCTGAAGCAGAGGCCGACACTACACTCAGCGAGGAAGGCGTGTCGGACATGCGCGACAAATGGGCCGCCATGACCGACGTTCACCAATTCGTCGGCATCCTGCGCAAGTTCGGCCTGACGCGCCATCAGGCGATCAGCGCTATAGACGATGAATTTGCCTGGCGGCTCGACGACAGTGCGCTTGTTGCGATGCTCAATCTCGCTGTCGGCGAGGAAATCCCGATCATGTGTTTCGTCGGCAGCACCGGCGTGATCCAGATCCATACGGGCCCGGTCAGGGAAATCAAACCGATGGGGCCATGGATCAATATCCTCGATCCGAAGTTTCACCTGCATCTGCGTCTCGATCACATCGCTGAATTGTGGGCCGTGCGCAAGCCGAACCGGGATGGCCACGTCACCTCACTGGAAGCCTATGACAGCAACAAGAAACTGATCATCCAGTTCTTCGGCAAGCGCCAGGAGGGCACTGATGAACGCCCGGATTGGCGGCTTTTGATGGAGAACCTGCCGAAGCTGCCCGGCCATGTCGCCGCGTGAACGTGCATTGAAGCATTGAGGAATTTGCAATGATCACCCCATCGATCGCACGCGCCGCCTGTTTCCTGGCTATCCTGGGGACTGCGGAAATCGCTCATGCGGAAAGCGACGCCAAAAACATTGTCGCCATCGGCGGCTCGGTGACGGAAATCGTCTATGCGCTCGGTGAAGAAGACCGGTTGATTGCGCGCGACACGACAAGCGTCTTTCCCGCCGAGGCAACCAAACTGCCCGATGTCGGTTATATCCGCGCGCTCTCGCCGGAGGGCGTCCTGTCAATCAATCCCGATATGATTCTTGCGCTTGAAGGTTCAGGACCGCCAGAGGCATTCGAAGTGCTCAAGAAAGCGAGCGTTCCGGTCGTCACTATTCCTGAAAGCTATGACAGGGCCGGTATTGTGGCCAAGATCAGGGCTGTCGGCGGCGCGCTTGGCGTCGATGGCAAGGCCGCGGCGCTTGCCGCAAGGGTCGAAGACGATGTCCGCACAGCACAGAAGCTGGCCGCAAAAAAGGCCGACGCCAAGCGCGTGCTCTTTGTCCTCAGCCTGAACGGCGGACGCGTCATGGCCGCGGGCGCCCGGACTGGTGCCGCGGCGATCATCGAAATGGCCGGCGGGGAAAATGCCGTATCGAACATCGACGGCTACAAGCAGATTACCGATGAAGCGGTGATTGCCGCCGCGCCCGATATCATCCTGATGATGACACGCACGGGCAATCATCCGCTCGACGAAGAAACGGTTTTTGCGCACCCGGCACTCGCCGCCACGCCCGCCGCAGAAAACCGCGCCATTGTGCAGATGGGTGGTCAGTATCTACTCGGCTTCGGACCACGCACGGCTGAAGCCATTCGCGACCTTTCAATCGCGTTCAACGGCGATACCCAATGACAATGATGCAGCATACGGTGACTGCCGACGCACCGGCCTTGCGAAACAACCGGGCCGAGGGCGACCGTTCGCATCGGGCACGCCTTTCCATTGTGGTCCTGGTATTCGTGCTTGCCGGCACGGCTATTCTCAGCCTTGCAACAGGCGCGTCCGATGCTTCCGTTGCCGCCGTCATCAGGACATGGCTGGCACAACTATCGGGCAGTGACGCCGAATTGAGCGCCCGGGACAGCATCATCATTCACGATATCCGGTTTCCGCGCATGGTACTCGGCGTTTTGATCGGCGCCAGCCTTGCCGTGTGCGGCGCGACCATGCAGGGCCTCTTTCGCAATCCGCTTGCCGACCCCGGCATTGTCGGTGTTTCATCGGGCGCGGGCCTGGGAGCGGTACTGATGATCGTGCTCGGTTCGACTGCGTTGGGGCCCCTCACCGTCCATCTCGGCATATACGCCCTGCCACTGGCCGCTTTTTTCGGCGGGCTTGTCACAACCTTTCTTTTGTACCGGGTTTCAACGCGGCACGGCCGCACCTCGGTCGCGACAATGCTGCTTGCTGGCATTGCGCTTGCGGCGCTCGCAGGAGCGGCGACCGGTATTCTTGTCTATGTGGCCGATGATCAGCAGCTTCGTGACCTCACCTTCTGGGGAATGGGCTCCATCGCGGGCGCCACCTGGAGCAAGGTGCTGGCAGCAGGCCCGATCATCCTGCTTGCACTTCTTGCAGGCCCTTTGCTCGCAGGCGGGCTCAACGCCATGACGCTGGGTGAAGCGACGGCGCGGCACATGGGCCTGCCCGTTCAGCGCTTCAAGGCGACGGCCATTGTCGTTGTAGCTGCGGCAACCGGAGCAGCAGTGGCGGTCAGCGGCGGTATCGGTTTTGTCGGCATAGTCGTGCCGCATCTCCTGCGTCTTCTGATCGGCCCGGATCACCGCTACCTCCTGCCGGCGTCCGCACTGCTCGGCGCAAGCCTTCTTCTTGCGGCCGATGCCTTGGCGCGCACAATCGTTGCGCCTGCCGAGCTTCCCATCGGCATCATCACCGCGGTTGTCGGCGCTCCGTTCTTCCTGTGGATCCTGCTCAGCCGCCGCGGCGTGCTGGATCTCTAACCGACGGGAGCTTCGCGTGATTGAGATAAACGAGGCAGCGATCCGCATCGGCGCAAAGCAGATCGTCACCGATGCGAGTTTCTATGCCGCGCCAGGGGAAATCACGACGATTATCGGCCCCAACGGCAGCGGCAAGACGACACTGCTCAGAGCCGTTTCGGGCGACCTTTCCTATACCGGCTCCATTCGTCTGCACGGGCGGCAAATTCGGGATCTGCAGGTCTGGGAAATGGCAACAATGCGGGCCGTTCTGCCACAGAGTTCGAACCTTGCCTTTCCCTTCACCGTTCGCGAAGTGGTCCGCTTCGGCCTGACCACCGGGCGTTCCGGTATACCGGGCGCACGGGCAACGGACCTCGTCGAGGAAGCGCTGAACAGGGTCGACCTTTGCGGATTTGCCGGCCGTTTCTATCAGGAACTGTCGGGCGGCGAACAACAGCGGGTGCAGCTGGCCCGGGTGCTGTGCCAGGTCTGGGATCCGCAAATCGACGATGTGCCACGCTACCTTTTTCTGGATGAACCGATTTCCAGTCTCGATATCCGCCACCAGCTAACAATTATGGACATAGCGCGGGACTATGCACGGCGCGGTGGCGGCGTGCTTGCGGTCCTGCATGATCTCAATCTTACGGCCATGTACTCGGACCGGGTGCTGGTCATGCAGCGCGGCCAATGCAGGGGTTTTGGCGCACCACGCGACGTGATCGAGAACCGGCTTTTGCAAAGCGTCTTTGAATGCAATCTGCGTGTCGGCGCCGTACCGTCCGGTAATGGCGCATTTGTTTTGCCGCAATCGGCGATGTAATCCGTTTTTGCTGATACCGCGGCTTTGCGTTGAATCATCAACGCCAGTGATGAATTCACCAAGGTTGCCTTCTTGGGCACAATGGCCTTTTATCTATGCTTTTAGGGATAGACCGCAAGCGGACAGTTCGTGGTTTCAAAAAAAGTATAGCTCGGATTTTAATTTGAAAAACGGTAAGTTAGAGCTCTATCAAGACCTCAAGAGACGCATATTGACACTGGAACTTGAGCCGGGAGCCGACCTCGACGAAACCCAGTTGAGCCAGGAATACGGAATTTCCCGTACGCCCCTGCGCGATGTGTTCCGGCATCTTTCCGGCGAAGGTTATCTGTCTATCGAGAGCAACCGGGGCGCATGCGTATCACCGCTTTCGCACAAGACCCTGCGGGATTTTTTCCTTGCCGCACCGATGATCTATGCCGCGACCGGAAGGCTGGCTGCACGCAATGCAACATACGAGCAGATAGAAGAACTCGCACAATCCGCACTCCATTTCGACGAGGCTCTGGATGCCGGCTCTACCGACGAACTGTCGCTTCACAACAACCGATTTCACCAGCTGATCGGCATCCTGGCCGATAATGAGTTTCTGTTGCCGAGCCATAACCGGCTGCTGATTGACCACGCGCGGATTTCCCAAACCTTCTACCGCGCTGACGATCCGGCGCTCAAGACGATGCTGATCAGGGCCAGCAGCCAGCATCACGAAATGGTGGAAGCCATCCGCAATCGCGACGAAGACCGCTCGGAAGCCCTTGTCTATGAACACTGGGCACTGTCGCGGGAATTCATCGAACCGGAAATCACCCCGGCAAGCCTTACCATCGGGCTGTGAGACCTACGATTTTCAGATTTCCCGGCCGAGCGCCTTAAGACGCGCGTGAAGGTCAGAAGCCAGTTCCATGCCCTCCTGCAGCGCAAAGACATAGGCGTGCACCAAATAGAAACAGGCCTGTTCTGTATCACCGGCCTGTTCAGCCAGTTCGCCGGCCTCGAGATAAAGCTCTGCAATCCTGCGGCCATTTTCTTCGCGGTGGGCGGCAATCAACGCGGCATCCAGGTCATCGCGGTCCACGGCTATCCACCTGTTATTCAGTGCTCGTCCGCATCGACAAACTGGCTTGCGACCCAGTGGTGGAACAGATGCGTCGGGCTGTCCATGACCGGCGAGAACCTGCCGCCGTCGAACTTTGCACCGTGGCGCCCCTTTTGCATGCCCTCGACGACAAAAATGTCTTCCTCAAAAACCGTCTTCCAAAGCGCCGTATTGGCAGCCCGCATATCAGCCCATTTTTTGCTGATGATTTCCTCAGACGCGTAGTAGATCTCGACAAGCTCGACAGTCTTTTCATGCGTCACCGGCTGCAGGATGATGGCAAAGGCATGATCGCGGTGAACGCCCAAAAGCACGTTGGGGAACAGCGCAATATATTCGGCGCCGGCGTCCCATTTCTCGCCCAGTCCGGCAAAATCTGAAAACCGGTCTCCGCTTTCGTTGATCATCGGCCGATAGACGAGCGTGCCCTGCCCCGAGTAATGGCCGGGCTCTTCGATATGGTAGTGATCTTCCAGGCGCGAGTAGCTGTTGAGCCCCGGATGCACCCAGGGCAGATGGTAGCTTTCGCAATAGTTCTCGACAGCCAGTTTCCAGTTGCTGTCGAGTTCGAGCCGTATGGAGCTGTCGCTGCCGGAATGATACAGCGGCTGCTCGAATTCGGCCCAGCGGGCCTTAATGTCCGCTGCATAGTCGTCAAATGCCGGTGCATCGCCCGACAGATTGACGAATATGATGTCGCGCCAAATGTGGGAACGGATTTCAACGAGCCCGAGCGTGCTGCGATCGACATCGTCATGGACGTTGTTGCCCGGGCCACCGACATGCGGCGTCGTCTTGAGCGCACCATCGTGGTCGTAGCACCAGGAATGATACGGACACCGTATGGCACCGCGCAGCCGGGTTTTTTCCTCCACCAGGATCATGCCGCGATGGCGGCAGGTATTCTGGAAGACCCGCGTTTTGCCGTCACGGCCGTGGACGATTAGCAGAGGCTGTCCGAGAAAGTCCACCGGCTGGGCATCGCCCGGTTCCGCAACATCCTTGGCAAAGCCGAGCGCCGCCCAGTTTCGAAAGAACACGGCCGATTTCTCACTGCCGAACAGATCGCGGTCGACATAATATTCGTTGGGAAGCCCTTGCGCGCCGCCGACCGGACGCATGACCTTGTCGAGTTTTGCCTGTTGAACCGAGCGCATCGCATCCTCCCTGCCGCGGTAGTTCCAATCGAAAATTCATGGCGCAAAGCGATGGGGGTTTTCAATTCGGATTAGTTTCGCTCCAAGGTGAGCTCAATTCAAGTGAAATTGCGTCAGGCGGCTTCCACCAGCCAGTCGCGGACCAGCGCAACCGGGGCATCGGGCGTTTTGCGGCTATTCCAAGTCAGGTAAAACGCGCCGGGGGCGGGAATGCAAAGATCACCGAACTGTACGAGCCGGCCGGTGGAAAGATAGGAGCTGATCAACCGGGTCCATCCAAGGACGACGCCGGCGCCTTCTTCCGCCGCTTGCAGGGCAATGCTGTAGTTGTTGAATTTCGGTCCACCGATGCGCTGAACATCAACGCCGCCCAGCGCAAACCATTCACGCCAGCTCATCCAGCCGGTATCGACCGCTTCCAGCTGCAACAGAGGCAGAGTCAGAAGGTCCGGACGATTTCGGACGGTGTGTGTTCTGGCAAATTCGGGACTGCATACCGGCCCGACCGTGTCCGTGAACAGCTCAACCGCCGTTTCGCCTTCCCAGTTTCCATTTCCATAGCGCACGACCAGATCCACGTCGGAACGGTCGAGATCGAAGAGCCGATCGGAGACCCGGTGGTTGATGCGCAATTCGGGATGTGCCTGCCACAGCCTCCCGATCCTCGGCATCAGCCAAAGGCTTGCAACGGCAGTGGACGTGCCGATCGTGATCGTCGGACTGTCCGAACCCGAGCCGATTTTCTCAAGAACCGATGCCGTCTGGCTGAATGAGCTGGCGAGGACTGCGTAGAGCTCCCCTCCTGCTTCCGTGAGTTCTACACCGCGATGAACCCGCTTGAAAAGCACCGTGCCGATCTCGGTTTCCAACGCTTTTATCTGATGACTGACCGCACCCGGCGTCACGTTGAGTTCGGCGGCGGCCTGCTTGAAACTCAAATGGCGCGCCGAGGCCTCGAATACGGCGAGCGTCGTCAGCGAAGGCAGCCCGTAATAGCGTTTGCTCACAATGTCCCCCGCATGCGTGGAAGCGGTCAGGTTGCTGATTTCGCCGGGCTGCGTCAATGCAAAAGTGCGACGCTATATGTTCAGATTGCCCCGCCGTGCTGGTCGCGGGTCACCAGCCGGAAACTGTTTGCCGGATGCACCAGCCGCACATGGGTCACGGCCTGATCGGAAAGCCAGGTGGTGCGTTCGATTATGAAGACCGGCTCGTTCTCAGAAAGGCCGAGCTGCTCCTGTTCCCCGGCGAGAGGCTGGGCGGCGCGGAATACATGCTCCGCATTGGTGTAGGGAATTTCGCGCAGCAGCCACTCATTCGGGCTGAGCGTGTCGAACGGCTCGTTGCGGGCCTGCGGAACGGTGTTGATGTCGATCCAGCGATCCTCAAGCTGGTAAGGCTCGCCATCGGCAAAATGCAGGCTGAGCACGTGCAGGACGGCTTCGTCACCCGAAAGCTTCATTTCCGCTTTCACCTTTTGAGGCGGCGTCACTTCCTCGCGGTTGATCAGCAGATATTTGTAGTTGCCGCCGCGCTGCTCGATCTCGTGACGAACAATAGGAATCTGGAATACGGCGTCGCGTGTCATGCGCTGGACAACGCGCGTGCCGGCCTTGCGGCGGCGCTCAAGCAGGCCGGAATCGGCCAGCGCCTGCATGGCGCGGTTGACGGTGACACGCGTACAGCCGAACTCCCGGGCAAGGTCGGCTTCGGCGGGAACAAGGGCACCGGGCTGCCATTCGCCGCTCTTGATGCGGTCCAGCAGAATGTTGTGAATGTCCTTGTAGGAGCGCATCGTCAGTCGTCTTCCGGTCAGATCTGATCCATCAGTTCGCCAAGCACCTTGCGATACCAGCGTTCCACCGAATCGCGCTTTATATGATGCCCATTTTTCACGCAGTGTCGCCCCGCGGACCAGACATCGCTGACAACCCCATCGTCAGCGGCAAAGATCCACCCGTCCAGCAACTGGTATTCCTTCAACCCGCAAAACGCCATATCACCGGCGTCGATCGCGACAATGTCGGCCAGTCGGCCTTTTTCGATCACACCGCTGTTGCGCCCGAGCGCACGGGCGCTGCCGATAGCTGCTTTCATATATAGATTTTCGCCGGTTGACGCGCTGCTCGCCAGGACATTGCGTGCCTTGTGTTTCAGACGCTGGCTGTATTCCAGCTGACGCAGTTCCTCCGCCAGCGAAATGCGGATGTTGGAGTCCGAGCCGACGCCAAAATGCCCGCCATCGGCAAAAAAGGCCTGTGCATTGAAGATGCCATCGCCGAGATTGGCCTCGGTGATCGGGCAAAGTCCGGCGACCGCTCCCGATTTCGCCAGGCCGCTGGTTTCCGCCGCGTTCATCTGCGTTGCATGGATGAGACACCAGCGCTGATTGACGCCGGCATTGTCCAGCAGCCATTCGACCGGGCGCGCACCAAGCCAGGCTTCCACATCCTCGACTTCGCGCACTTGCTCAGCGGCGTGGATGTGAACCGGTCCGTCGGCAAACAGGTTTTCTATTTCCTTGAGCTGTTCCGGATCGGTGGCGCGCAAGGAATGGGGCGCGACACCCATGGCGCTGTCTGTGTGGAGATTGCGTAATCCGGCACGCGCAGCCTCGTGCAGTTTCACGAACCGTTCAAGATCGCAGCCGAAACGCTGCTGGCCGCCCTTGAGCGGCTGTTTGTCCGCGCCGCCATAGGTGTAAAGAACCGGCAGGTGCGTAAGGCCGATCCCGGTTTCCTTCACCGCCGCAAAAATGCGCTCTGAAAGTTCTGCAATATTGTCATAGGTTCCACCGCCCGGACGGTGATGGACATAGTGGAATTCGCCAACAGCCGCGTAACCAGCTTCCTGCATCTCGACATAGACCAGTGCTGCAATGGCCTCGATCTGATCAGGCGTCAGAACGTCAAGGAAGCGGTACATCAATGTGCGCCAGCTCCAGAAGTCGTCGTGACGGGCCGAACGGTATTCCGTCATGCCTGCCATGGCGCGCTGAAAGGCATGGCTGTGCAGGTTCGACGGTGCCGGCAACAGGAACTTTGCGCCGAGCTTTTCGTCCTGCGCCTCGGCTGCGCTATCTTTGGATACACTGGCGATGTGACCAGTGTCATCGACAACGATGCGGACATTGCTGGCCCATCCCTCGGGGAGCAGGGCGCGTTCGGCAAAAAGCGTGGTCATAGTCGTTCCAATATCGTTGACATAATTTTATTATGAATATACATAATCACGATTGCAAGCGAAAGCCGAAAGAAATTCACCCATGGCCGAATTTGTCCTGACAAATGCAACAATCGCAACGATGGCTGGCGGAACACCTGCCTATGGGCTTGTGGAACATGGTGCGCTGGCCGTCGAAGACGACAAGATAGCCTGGGTGGGTCCGGCTGGCGAATTACCGGCGCAATTTCGGCAGCTGGAGGCAGAAGATATGGAGGAGCGTTTGATTACGCCTGCCCTCATCGACTGTCACACCCATATCGTTGCAGGCGGAAACAGGGCGCGTGAATTCGAAATGCGCCTCGAAGGTGCCTCCTACGAGGAAATAGCGCGCGCCGGCGGCGGCATCATTTCGACTGTTTCGGCAACGCGTGAGGCAAGCGAAGAAAGACTGCTCGCATCCGCTCTCAACCGTGTCGATCATCTGCTTGCCGAGGGCGTTTCGACAATCGAGATCAAATCCGGCTACGGGCTCGATGTCGACACCGAACTGCGGATGCTGAAGACGGCCCGGTTGGTTGCCGCCGAGCGGAACGTTCGCGTGCGCGCCAGCTTTCTCGGCGCCCATGCGGTTCCGCCCGAATATAAGGGCCAGCCGGACGCCTATATCGACGAGGTCTGCATTCCCGCCCTCGAGGCGGCCAATGAGCAAGGCCTTGTCGACGCCGTCGACGGGTTTTGCGAAGGCATTGCCTTTACGCCGGCGCAGATCGAGCGTGTGTTTGAAAAGGCAAGCGCGCTTGGGCTTCCGGTCAAGCTGCACGCCGAGCAGCTTTCCAATCTCGGCGGGGCGGAATTAGCTGCGCGCTTCAACGCACTTTCGGCAGATCATCTCGAATATCTCGACGAGACAGGCGTTGCGGCGATGAAAGCCGCCGGCTGCGTTGCCGTGATGCTTCCGGGCGCCTTTTATACGCTGCGCGAAACACAAAAGCCGCCGATAGATCTTTTCCGCAAGCACGGTGTCGGCATGGCGGTCGCGACGGATTGCAATCCGGGCTCCTCTCCCGTCACATCACTGCTCTTGTCGATGAACATGGCCTGCACGCTTTTCCGCATGACGCCGGAAGAGGCGCTGGCAGGCGCAACGCGGGAAGCCGCCCGCGCACTCGGATTGACCAATAGCGGAACGATCGAACCGGGAAAACGCTCCGAGCTTGCCGTCTGGAACGTCGCTCACCCGGCGGAACTTTCCTACCGCATCGGTTATAATCCGCTGGCCAAGCGTATTGTGGGAGACCTGTCATGAGTGCCGTCGTCCTGCAGCCCGGAAACATGTCGCTGCATCAACTTGAAGACATCTACTGGAACAAGGCACAGGTCGCCGTCGACCCGGCATGCCGCGCCGCGGTCGATACTGCGTCCGCGCTGATCGAATCGGTCGCAGGCAGCGACGAGCCGATCTATGGGGTCAATACGGGTTTCGGCAAGCTGGCAAGTGTCAAGATCGCACCCCGGCATACCGCCACGTTGCAGCGCAACCTCATTCGGTCGCACTGCTGCGGTGTCGGACCGGCGATACCCGAGCGCATTGTCCGCCTCATGATGATCCTCAAGCTCCTGTCGCTGTGCCGCGGCGCATCCGGTGTGCGCTGGGAGCTGATTGCTCTCGTCGAGCAGATGCTGGAGCGCAAGGTTACGCCTATCATTCCGGCACAAGGGTCGGTTGGCGCATCGGGCGATCTGGCCCCCCTCGCCCACATGACTGCGGTCGTTATCGGCGAAGGCGAGGCCGAATTCGGCGGCGAGATCATGTCCGGCCGCGCGGCGCTCGAAGCCGCTGGGCTTGCACCGATAGCGCTCGGCCCGAAAGAGGGCCTCGCTTTCATCAACGGCACCCAGTTTTCTACCGCCTATGCGCTGGCCGAGCTTTTTGAAGCCTGGCGTTGTGCTGAAAATGCCCTTCTGGTGAGTGCATTGTCGACAGATGCCATCATGGGCTCGACCGCGCCGACGCGACCGGAAATCCACACGCTGCGCGGCCATCGCGGCCAGATCGAGGCGGCGGCGGCCATCCGTCACCTGATGGACGGCTCTGAAATCCGCGAAAGCCATCGCGAAGGCGATACGCGCGTGCAGGACCCCTACTGCATCCGCTGCCAGCCGCAGGTGACCGGCGCATGTCTCGACCTTCTGCGTCAGGCAGGCACCACCCTGGAGATCGAGGCAAACGCGGTCACCGACAACCCGCTGGTCATCACCGATACGGGCGACGTGATTTCGGGCGGCAATTTCCACGCCGAACCGACGGCATTTGCGGCCGACCAGATTGCACTGGCGATTGCCGAGATCGGCGCCATCTCGCAGCGGCGTATCGCGCTGATGGTCGATCCGACGCTGAGCTTCGATCTGCCGCCGTTTTTGACACCGGAGCCAGGCCTGAATTCGGGGCTGATGATTGCGGAAGTGACCAGTGCGGCGCTGATGAGCGAAAACAAGCAGCGTGCAAATCCCTGCTCGACCGACAGTACGCCGACAAGCGCCAATCAGGAGGACCATGTCTCCATGGCGGCCCATGGCGCGCGTCGGCTTGCCGATATGAACGATAATCTCGGACGCATCCTCGGCATCGAGCTTCTGTGCGCCGCGCAGGGTGTCGAATTCCGTGCTCCGCTGAAAACCAGCGCGCCACTGCAGAATGCGATCGACGGATTGCGCCAGGAGGTCGAAGCGCTGGGTGACGACCGCTACCTCGCCGGTGATCTGGAAAGCGCCGCTGTACTTGTGCGAAACCGCACATTGGTCGATCGATGCGGCATCGATCTTGTCGCGCCGCTCGGAACGGAGGCAGCCTGATGGAACCGGTTGACGTTGTCCGGGGCGACAGCCCCGTTATCCTGGGACTACCGCATACCGGCCTTCATGTGCCTGATGACATCTGGGCAAAGCTCAACGAAACCGGCCGGGCGCTGACCGATACCGACTGGAACATCCACCGCCTTTACAAGAACTTGCTGCCAGGCGCGACCACCGTGCGGGCGACCTTCCACCGTTACGTCATCGACGCCAATCGCGATCCGTCGGGCAAGAGCCTTTATCCGGGACAGAACACGACAACGCTGTGCCCGCTCATCGATTTCGACGATAATCCGCTTTATCGCGAAGGCATGGAGCCGGACAACGCGGAGATCGAAGCACGGCGCAAGGCATTTCATGCGCCCTATCACGCGGCAATGACCGCGGAAATCGAGCGGGTGCGCGAAAAACACGGCATTGCCGTTTTATACGATTGCCACTCTATCCGTTCCGTCGTGCCATTCCTTTTTGAAGGAACGCTTCCCGATTTCAATATAGGCGACAATGGCGGCACGACTTGCGCGCCCGAAATAACAAGAATTGTGGCTGATATCTGCGGCAATGCGGAAGGCTATACAAGCGTCCTCAATGGCCGCTTCAAGGGCGGCTGGACAACCCGTCACTATGGTCAGCCGCAAACCGGCGTCCATGCGATCCAGATGGAACTGGCGCAAAGGACCCATCTGGAAACGGAAGCCCATCCCTACGATCTCGATACGGAAAAATCGGGCCGCCTGAGGAAGCCTCTTGGCGATGTCCTTTCAGGCATCGAGCGCTGGGCGCTGGAAGCGGCAGAAGGGAAGGATTGATATGCGCGTTCTCGCCACATTGATCGTGCTTTTCGTCAGCATCCCGGCCCTGGCCGAGGAACGCCGGCTATCCGGCAAGGAAATCGCCTCCCTGCTTCCCGAAATCACCGCGTCGATCGGTTCGATCAAGCAGACCTTTGCCGCCGATGGCGGAACGGTTTTTACGCAAGACGGGCGGGTCAGCAACGGCCGATGGCGGGTACGGGGCGATTTTTACTGCTCCACCTGGCCGCCGTCAGGCGCGTGGCGCTGCTACGAAGTCCATTTCGAAAAGAGCGAGAGCGAAAGCCCCGATCGCATTATCTGGGTTGACGCCCAGCTAGGCGACAAAACGATCAATTTCATCATGCCGAAAGCACAGTGATTGCAAGGAACAAGACAATGAGTGACCCGCGGCACAATATTCGCGACATCTACCCGCCGACAGGCCCCGAAATCAGCGCAAAATCCTGGCTGACCGAAGCGCCGATGCGCATGCTGATGAACAATCTGCATCCCGATGTGGCAGAAAACCCCCATGAACTGACCGTTTACGGCGGCATCGGCCGCGCAGCGCGCAACTGGGATGCCTTCGACAAGATCGTCGCCAGCCTGAAGACGCTGGAAGACAACGAGACCCTGCTGGTGCAGTCGGGCAAGCCGGTCGGCATTTTCCGCACCCATGCGGATGCCCCGCGCGTGCTGATCGCCAACTCGAACCTCGTGCCGCACTGGGCCAACTGGGACCATTTCAACGAGCTCGATAAGAAGGGCCTGATGATGTACGGCCAGATGACGGCCGGTTCGTGGATCTATATCGGCAGCCAGGGCATCGTCCAGGGCACCTATGAGACATTCGCCGAGGCCGGCCGCCAGCACTACGGCGGCAATCTGAAAGGCAAGTGGATCCTGACCGGCGGGCTCGGCGGCATGGGTGGCGCACAGCCGCTCGCCGCGACCATGGCCGGGGCATGCATGCTTGCCGTCGAGTGCGATCCTGACCGGATCGACTTCCGGCTGCGTACCCGTTATCTCGATGAAAAGACCGAGACGTTGGACGAGGCGCTTGCAATGATCGAGCGCTGGACGGCAGCTGGCCAAGCTAAATCGGTCGGTCTGCTCGGCAATACGGCTGACATTGTTCCCGAACTCGTGCGCCGCGGCATACGGCCGGACATGGTCACGGATCAGACATCCGCCCATGACCCGGTCAACGGCTATCTGCCGCTCGGATGGACCCTTGCCGAATGGAACGAAAAGCGCGAGAGCGATCCGAAGGCAGTGGAAGCGGCCGCACGGGCATCGATGAAAATCCATGTCGCGGCCATGGTCGACTTCTGCAACATGGATGTTCCGACGCTCGACTACGGCAACAATATACGCCAGGTCGCCTTCGACGAAGGCCTCGAGGATGCGTTCGCATTTCCGGGTTTCGTGCCGGCCTATATCAGGCCGCTGTTTTGCCGTGGCGTGGGACCGTTCCGCTGGGCGGCCCTGTCAGGCGATCCGGAGGACATCTACCGCACCGACGAGAAGGTCAAGGAACTGATCCCGGACGATAAGCACCTGCACAACTGGCTCGACATGGCCCGCGAGCGCATCGCCTTCCAGGGCCTTCCCGCCCGCATCTGCTGGGTCGGGCTCGGACAGCGCCACCGCCTCGGCCTCGCCTTCAACGAGATGGTCAAGAGCGGCGAGTTGAAAGCGCCGGTCGTCATCGGCCGCGACCATCTCGATTCCGGTTCAGTCGCCTCGCCCAACCGCGAGACAGAAGCCATGAAGGACGGCTCCGACGCCGTATCCGACTGGCCGCTGCTGAACGCGCTGTTAAACTGCGCCTCGGGTGCCACCTGGGTCAGCCTGCATCACGGGGGCGGCGTTGGCATGGGCTTTTCGCAGCATTCCGGCATGGTGATCTGCTGTGACGGAACCGACGAGGCTTCCGAGCGCATCGGCCGGGTTTTGTGGAACGATCCGGCGACCGGCGTCATGCGCCACGCCGATGCGGGCTACGACATCGCCATCGAATGCGCCCGCGAAAACGGCCTGCGCCTGCCGGGGATCCTCGGCAACTAGATCTTTGCCGACCGCCAGGTAACGGGACGGATCGTCCGTCCCGTTTCTACGCTATACCCTACCGGGGCTAAATTCACATGGTCAGTTCGCGTCTGGTCTCCGACGGCAGTTCACCAAAATGGCGGCGATAGTGATTTGAGAACCGGCTCCAGTCCCAAAAGCCGTGCTCGGCAGCGATATCGCCGATGCTGAGGTGAAAACAGTCGGGATTGACCAATTGACGTCTGACCTGATGGAGCCGGAAAATACGAAGGTATCCAAGCGGTCCGACCTGCGCATTCTCGGAAAATGCGTTCTCGACGGACCGCCGCGACGCCCGCACCGACTTTGTGAACGCGGCGGTGCTGCTGAACCGCTTCCAGTCGGAAATGAGCAGCGGGCGGCATTCCTGAAACCGCTCGTAGGATTTCGCGGCGGTGAATTCGTTGGCGGTCGGCGGGCCGCTCCATTCCAATGTGAGCTTTGCGACGATACTGGCCACCAGTGCCCGCCCGATCAAGTCACGGGACGCCTCGGTCCTGGCCTGAGACGCGCTTTCGAGAGCTGAAACGGCATCTTCGCGGAGTCTTTGCGCAAGCCGCGGTGCATGCAGCATCTCCACATGGTTCGTCAAACCGTCCATCCAATCAGCAATTTTCGAAGCCAATCCGGGATGCCCAAGCAGCAATTCGCGCCTGATGATGATCGCCATGATAGCACCGTCAACAGGACTGAATACATGAAGGTGGCCGTCCGGAGGCAGGATGAACACATTGTCGCCTGTCATTTCCATGCCATTGACGCGAAAGCACCGGCGATTGCTCAACAATATCCCGATGCTGAAATTACCAGGAGATCCGCTGACCTCCTGTTCCAGCGCCTGATTGCAATATTCCATGTGGATTGCGACATCTTTGCCGAAGAAGCCGGAAAGGAAGCGACCGCTGAATGCACCGGGAGTCAGTTGGAGATAGGACTGATCGTGTCCGACAAGCTGTTCGGCCTGCTGATCAAAATCAGTGAATATCCGGTCCGCAATCGCCTCATGTTTTGCGCTAATGTCACAAGAAGGGAACCAACGCGCAGATATTGTTGCATTTTTCATCATTCAAACTCCCGCCTGCGCTTCGTTTTGCGCTTAACGGTATCGGCCACATCCTCGCTAAGATGAGGCTAGAACAAATCCAACCAGGTACCAAGGGAGAATGAAATGCTGAAAGTGATTGCGACAGCTGCACTCATCTTCACCGCAGGCGTGGCACAGGCGCAGGACCGCTGGATGTCGATCCCGCAACCCGCCGCAATGCCGGCTGCGACACAAAGCGGCACAGCGCCCGTAAACGGGATTGAGATGTACTACGCCACATACGGAAGCGATGACGGCACGCCGATCCTGATGATCCACGGAGGGCTGGCGCATGCGGACATCTGGAGCGCGCAGATCGCCGACCTGATGAAGGATCATACCGTGATCGTCGCGGACACGCGCGGCCATGGGCGATCCTCAAATGACGGCAGTGCTTATTCCTACGGATTGCTTGCCGCTGATTACATGGCGCTGATGGATCATCTGGGTGTCGACAAGGTGCATCTGGTCGGCTGGTCCGACGGAGCGAATATCGGCTATTCGATATCGCAAACCAACCCGGAGCGTCTGGCAAGCCACTTTGCCCATGCGGGCAACGTAACACTGGATGGCATCGATCCGTCGGTTGAAACGAATGAAGTGTTTGGCGGCTATGTGGGTATGATGGCTGCGGATTTTGCAAAGATGTCGCCGACACCCGATGGCTTTGACAATTTCCTGAAGGGTGTTTCCACCATGTGGGCAACAGAGAAACCCGGAGGTGCCGATGCATTGAAATCGGTTTCGGTACCGACTCTGGTCGTGCAAAGCGAGTTTGACGAGGCAATATTGATGGACCACTCAAAAATGATTGCCGAGCTCATTCCATCCGCCGATCTGCTGGTTCTGGAGGACACCAGTCACTTCGCATCGTTCCAGGCCCCCGGTGAATACACAGCAGCCATTCGAGCCTTTATCGACCGGTAGCAAGGCGCACCGGTTCCGCACCCAGTTCGGGCTGCAAGGGATCGGTAACAGATATTCAGATGAGATGTGAACTGGCGCGCGGGCCTGATATGACGGGCCCGTGTGGCAGAAAAAGCCCGTTTACAGCAAAAAAAGATCCGTCAATTCCGATGCACACCCGTTGCGTCTTAAAGGCCGCTTCAGGCCCCTCACACCATTATTTTCAAACAAACCTTGATCTCTAACCGGTATTTGCCAGGTTTTATTGAAAGTCTTTTTGCGCCCGAGATGGTTTTTTTTCCGCTCAGAAAGGTAGGATGGATCAGACCAATAATATCGAGGGAGGAGTAGACGGCATGCCGACCGCAGTCCGTAACGAGCTTCGCTTCATTTTGAACAGTGAAGTGGTGCATCTGCAAAATGTATCACCGACCCTCACGCTGCTTGACTATCTGCGTCTGCAAAGGCAACTGACAGGCACCAAGGAAGGCTGCGCCGAGGGCGATTGCGGCGCCTGCACCGTGCTCGTCGGCCGTATCGGACCGAAGGGGCTGGTTTACGAATCCGTCAACGCCTGCATTCGCTTCGTCGGCTCGCTCGATGCCTGCCACGTGGTTACCATCGAGCACCTGGCCGATCTCAACGGCAAGCTTCATCCCGTGCAGCAGGCGATGGTCGACTTCCACGGCTCTCAATGCGGCTTCTGCACACCCGGCATCGTCATGTCTCTTTATGGCCTGTGGCTGGAAACGCCCAAGGCCGACGCCGAGCGCATCGAAAAGACCCTGCAGGGCAATCTGTGCCGCTGCACGGGTTATGAGGCGATTCTCAACGCCGCTGAAGCGGTTGGCAACACCGACAATAGCGGCGACAAGCTTGTTGTGACCCACGAGGCAATTACCAGCAAACTCGCCGAGCTCAAGGACGGAAACCGGGTCGAAATCAGCTCACCGGAAGGCGATACAATCGTTCCGGCATCCGCCGACGATCTCGCCGCTGTGCTCGAGGCTCACCCGAATGCCACCGTGGTTGCCGGATCGACCGATGTCGGGCTTTGGGTGACCAAGCATATGCGAGACATCTCCCCGGCCGTCTTCATCGGCAATCTTGTCGATCTGCAGACGATCACTGAGGACGAGACCGGCATCACCATCGGCGCGGGTGTGACCTATACCGATGCCTTCGAGGCGATTTCCCGAAGCATCCCGACCATGGGCGGCCTTTGGGACCGCATCGGCGGCGAGCAGGTTCGCAACATGGGAACCGTAGGCGGCAACATCGCCAACGGCTCACCTATCGGCGACACGCCCCCGCCCTTTATTGCGCTCGGCGCAAGTGTCACCCTGCAAAAGGGCAGCGCTACCCGCACCATCGATCTGGAAGACTTCTTCATCGATTACGGCAAACAGGACCGCGCTCCCGGCGAGTTCGTCAAAGCGGTCCATATACCGAAGCTGCCCGAAGGCGACAAATTTGCCGTCTACAAGATTTCAAAGCGCCGCGACGAAGACATTTCAGCCGTCTGCGCCGCTTTCCGCGTCCGCCTCGATGCTGACGGAAACGTCGAAAGCGCCCGCTTTGCATTCGGCGGCATGGCCGCAACGCCGAAACGAGCAACGGCAGTGGAACAGACCCTGACCGGCAATCCATGGAACGAAGCCGAGATCGAAAGGGCGATGGCCGTTTTCGACCAGGATTTTACACCCTTGACCGACTGGCGCGCATCGGCCGAATACCGGATGCTGACCACCAAGAACCTTCTAAAACGGTTCTTCCTGGAAACGCAGGGACAGGCCGTGCAGGTCGTCCGGCACGCTAACGCATTGGCGGAGGTATAAATCATGGGACAGACCGTCAGCGCACGCAGCAGCAAGGAAATTTCCGGTGGCGTTCATACGCCGCGCCAGCACGATTCAGCACATAAACACGTTACCGGCGCGGCGGAATATATCGACGACATGCCGATGCCAGCCGGTGCACTGCACGGCTATCTCGGGCTATCCGAGCGCGCCCATGCGACGATCAAGTCGATGGATCTGGATGCGGTGCGCGCAGCACCGGGCGTTGTCGACGTCCTGACCGCCGCCGACGTCCCACACAACGATATCAGCCCAACGGCCCGAGACGACGAGCCGGTGCTTGCCGACGGCTACTGCGAGTTCTACGGCCAGCCGCTCTATGCGGTTATCGCGGAAACCCGCGAGGCGGCGCGCAATGCAACGCAGCTCGCGAAAATCGAATATGAGGACCGCGACCACAAGACGGATGTTATCGACGCCATGGCTGCGGACTATCCGCATGTCACGCCGCCGCTGAAGCTGGAAAACGGCGATGTCAAGACGGCGATGCAGTCCGCCGCCAACCGGCTTTCCAGTGAAATGCGCATTGGCGGCCAGGATCACTTCTATCTGGAAGGCCATATTGCCATGGCGGTGCCGGGCGAAGACGACGAAGTGACGGTCTATTCGTCCACCCAGCATCCGAGCGAAGTCCAGCACATGGTGGCACACGCGCTTAATGCGCCGTCGAATGCCGTGACCGTCAATGCACGGCGCATGGGCGGCGGTTTCGGCGGCAAGGAAACGCAGGGCAACCAGTTTGCTGCGATTGCTGCGATTGCCGCCAAGCGCCACAACCGCGCCGTCAAAATCAGACCGGATCGCGACGATGACATGATCGCGACCGGCAAGCGCCATGATTTTCACATGAAATTCGAGGTCGGGTATGACGACGAGGGCCGGATCGAGGCGCTGGAAGCGGTCTTTGCCGCGCGTTGCGGCTTTTCATCCGATCTTTCGGGGCCGGTGACCGACCGGGCGCTCTTCCACACCGACAATTGCTACTACCTGCCGAATGTCCTCCTGACCTCGCGGCCAATGAAGACGAACACCGTTTCCAACACTGCATTCCGCGGCTTCGGCGGCCCGCAGGGCATGCTTGGCGGCGAGCGTGTGATCGAGGAAATCGCCTATGCGGTCGGCAAAGACCCGCTGGAAATCCGCAAGCTGAACTTCTACGGCGAGACCGACCGCAACGTCACCCCCTACCACCAGACGGTGGAGGACAACATCGTTGCCCGCATTGTCGGCGAGCTTGAAGGCTCGTCCGATTACCAGGCCCGCCGCAAGGCGATCATCGAGTTCAACAAGACAAGCCCTGTGATCCGCAAGGGCATCGCGCTGACGCCGGTCAAATTCGGCATTTCGTTCACCGCCACCTGGTATAACCAGGCGGGCTCTCTGGTGCATGTCTACCAGGACGGCTCGATCCACCTGAACCATGGCGGCACCGAAATGGGCCAGGGCCTCAACACCAAGGTCGCGCAGGTGGTTGCCGACGAATTCCAGGTGGATCTCGAGACCATCCGCATCACCGCGACCTCGACCGGCAAGGTGCCGAACACATCGGCAACCGCCGCGTCGTCCGGCTCCGACCTTAACGGCATGGCCGCTGCCAATGCCTGCGATCAGATCAAGACCCGGCTGGTCGCCTTTGCCTGCGAGCACTATGGCGTACCGGAAGATCAGGTCACATTCGTTCCGAACCACGTGCAGGTCGGCAACCAGTTGATCCCGTTCCCGGATTTCATCAAACAGGCCTATATGGCCCGCATCCAGCTTTCGGCCGCCGGCTTCTACAAGACACCAAAGATCCACTGGGACCGTGAGAAGGGCCAGGGACGGCCGTTCTTCTACTTCGCCTATGGCGCATCGGTGTCGGAAGTGTCGATCGACACGCTGACGGGCGAATACCATGTCGACCGCGTCGACATCCTCCACGATGTCGGCCGCTCGCTCAATCCGGCGATCGATATGGGCCAGGTACAGGGCGCGTTCATTCAGGGAATGGGTTGGCTGACGACCGAGGAACTCTGGTGGGACGACAACGGCCGGCTGCGCACCCATGCGCCGTCGACCTACAAAATCCCTCTGGCCTCCGACAGACCGAAGGAATTCAACGTTCAGCTCGCCACCTGGTCGACCAACCGGGAGCGCACCATCCGCCGCTCGAAAGCTGTCGGCGAACCCCCATTCATGCTGGCCAATTCCGTGCTCGAAGCGCTTTCGATGGCGACAGCCAGCGTTGCCGATTACCGCGTCTGCCCACGCCTCGATGCGCCGGCGACGCCGGAGCGCATCCTGATGGCCGTCGAACGGCTGAAACAGGCCTGACCATGGCTTCGCGCGCAAACCGGCTGTCGCAGTTTTTCGACACTAACAGTCCGGTCGTGCGCGTCGAGGTGGCCGAGGCACTTGGCTCAACGCCAAGGGAGACCGGCGCGTGGATGCTCGTTTCCGAAAGGGGCCTTTTCGGCACCATCGGCGGCGGACAGCTTGAAATGATGGCGATCACGCAGGCCCGCGATCTTCTTGAAAGCGGCAAGGCTTCCGGTGAGATGAACGTTCCGCTGGGGCCGGAAATCGGCCAGTGCTGCGGTGGCCGCGTTGCCCTTTCCCTCGACCGGCTAGACGGCAAATCCATCGACGATCTCAAGGAGCGCGCCCGCAAGGACGATGACGCCCTGCCCCAGGTTTACATCTTCGGCGCAGGCCATGTCGGCAAGGCGCTGTCGCAGGCGCTCAGCCTGCTGCCCGTGCGGGCGATCCTGGTCGAAACCCGTCAGGACGAACTCGATACGGCAACGGCGGACGTTGAAAAGCGCCTTGCGGCAGTACCTGAAAGCCTCATTGGCGATGCGGCGCCGGGTTCTGCCTTCGTGGTGCTGACCCACGACCACGCGCTTGATTTCCTTATTATCCAGACCGCGCTTGCCCGCAGGGACGCCGCCTATGTCGGCATGATAGGCTCGAAGACCAAGCGGGCGACCTATCATAGCTGGCACCGAAAAAACGACGGCGACCCGGCCGATTGCAATCGCCTCGTCTGCCCCATCGGCGGCAGCGATGTCAAGGACAAGCGTCCGCAGGTTATTGCGGCGCTGGTGGCCGCCGAGATCATGACCGCGCTGCTTGGTTGAGTGCCCTTCCCCGCGCTCCAAACATGAACGCGAATTAATTTTCAACTGCCACATTCTCTCCCAACATAAGAATGGAACGGATGGTCCCGTGCCATGCGGGGCTGTTCAAACCATGAAAGGAGACTGTCATGATTAAGGATTTTGCTCGCCGCAGGATGGACCAGATCGATGGTGAAATTCGCAAACTGGTCGACGTTCAGGACGCTCTGACCAGAGCTGAGGAAGAGCGTCTTAACAGGCTCGACCGCGCCCACAGATTCTGGCGAAACATGGCGGCTTAATTCCGCTCGGATGAAAGGGCCTGCTTAACCGCATGGCCCTTTATCTTGCACATACACCGCTGCGATTTGCCGCCGCTGGTGCAGCTTGAATTCCCGGTCAAAACGTTTTCACTCACCCAGCTTTATCAGATGCTGGTAGGTGAATTGCACCATTATCCAGACCGCGCTTGCCCGTGAAGACGCCGCCCATGTCGGCATGATCGGCTCCAAGACCAAACGGGCGACCTATCATAGCCGGCACC
Organism: Hoeflea sp. TYP-13; assembly: GCF_040932035.1. Lineage (NCBI taxonomy): Bacteria > Pseudomonadati > Pseudomonadota > Alphaproteobacteria > Hyphomicrobiales > Rhizobiaceae > Hoeflea > Hoeflea sp. TYP-13. The sequence goes on along the minus strand of NZ_JBFRBB010000001.1, from coordinate 641,477 downwards.
GGAAAAACGACGGCGACCCGGCGGATTGCGATCGTCTCGTCTGCCTCATCGGCGGCAGCGATGTGAAAGACAAGCGCTTGCAGGTTATTGCGGCACTGGTGGCCGCCGAAATCATGACGGTTCTCATTGGTTGCGTGCCCTTCCCGGCGCTCCAAACATTACCGCGAATTAATTTTCAACTGCCTTATTTGGTTCCCACCTTTCAATTGCGAATGATGGCCCGCCCTTTGTTTCGGGCCGTCTTAACCGAAGAAAGGATGATGACATGATCAAATATGTTGCTCGCCAGAGGATGGATGCGATCAATGCCGATATCCGGCAGTTGGTTGCCGATAGCGACCGGCTGACAGGGCGTCAGCACGAGCGCCTGGAGCAGCTCGACCGCTCCTATAAATTCTGGCAATACATGGCGAGCTGATCTCGCCTGGATGCAAGGGCCTTCGAAATCGCAAGGCCCTTTATCCTGCAGTCTGCCGCCGCATCCCCTTTTGCAATGGCTGCTAATGCAGCTTGAATTCCCAGTCGACGCGTTTCCACTCACCCGGCTTGATCAGATGCTGGTGAGTAAACTGCACCGAATGGATCGGACCATCCAGGTTTTCCTGCCAGAAATCGATAAAGCCGTGGAGTTTCGGAAAATCCGGGGCAACATCGTATTCCTGCCAGAGATAAGACTGAATAACCGTCTGATAGTCCGGCATGCGATAGAAGATTTGAGCCGTTGTCAGGCCGTGCCCGGCCAGCATCAGCTCCATTTCACTGGTGATCATCCGCTCCTCCCGAATGCACCTCTCAACGAATCAATTATCTCGCGAATCACCGTTTTTCGCAACGCGTATCACGAATTATTGTTTTGAATCAGATTGTTGGCACTCATTGAGAAGGAGTGCTGATGGGGTGGTCGTGTGGTGCACCATCCGTCAGGCCGACATTCGGCTCCCGTCGGCTTGCGGCCCTTAGCTGCCGATAAACCCTCTAGGAGTCAAAGTCCGCTTCGCGCCCCATTTCTGACATTCAGTCTGTGTGCACGCGGGTCCGAAGGCGGTCGTAGCGCTCGTCCCCTTCGATTAACACGATATCGGAGCGTCGAAATCATTGCGACATCTGTCGATGCATCGTAAGCATGCAGTCATGTCTATCGCAGCAATATCGAAACGGATCTGGTCCCTTTGCCACGTGCTTCGTGACGACGGAATAGTCTATCATAAATATCTGTCAGAACTGACCTATTTGCTCTTCTTGAAGGCGGCCTCTGAAGCCGGCAAGGAAGACCTTCTGCCTGAGGGGCGTCGCTGGAAGGACTTAACCTCACAACCCAACTCCAACATGCTAAGCTACTACCGCAAAATGCTGACGAGCCTCGGTGAAGATGCAAAAGAACAAATAGTCCGGGATATTTTCCGTTTCCCGACAACGGTGTTCAATCATGAGGAGAATTTGCGCAAAGTTGTGGAGGGTATCGACGCGATCAACTGGCATGAGGCGCTCTCGGATGGGCTCGGTGCCGTCTACGAAAGCCTCCTTCAACGCAATGCATCTGAAGCCCGTTCCGGGGCCGGACAGTATTTCACTCCGCGACCGTTAGTGGACGCGATGGTCCAGGTGTTGCAACCGGGTCTGGGCGAGACAATTCAAGACCCAGCTGCCGGTACGGCCGGATTTCTCATTTCAGCACAAACATACATCATCGAACGATACGATAACGCTGCCTATGCTCGCAATCCACCCCACTTCCAAGCGGTCGAGATCGAAGGGGACACGTACCGCTTGTGCCTCATGAACATGTTTTTGCACGGAATGGACGGAAAAGTCATACATGGCGATGCGCTAACACATGATGTCGACGAGCTCACTTCGCCCGACGTGATTATCGCCAATCCGCCTTTCGGTAGCAGCGTTGGAGGGGCAAGGGCACGGCGAGATGACTTACCCTACAGGACATCTAACAAGCAGTTTATGTTCCTTCAGCGCATCGTTCATTCTTTGCCAGCCGGCGGTCGAGCCGCCGTCGTGTTGCCAGACAACGTCCTGTTTGAAGAAAACGTCGGACGCGAAATTCGCACCTGGCTGATGGATCAATGCTACCTGCACACCATCTTGCGGTTGCCGGTCGGGATCTTCTATGCGCAAGGCGTCAAGACGAACGTGATCTTCTTCACGAAGATCGGCGAGGAAGCGACCAACTCGACCAAAGAGGTTTGGTTCTATGACATGCGCGCGCAGATGCCGAGCTTCGGCAAAACGCGTCCCCTTACCAATGAAGATTTTGCTCCCTTTATCAAGGCGTTTGGCGATGATCCATTTGGCAAATCCAGGCGCAAGGATGAGGGCGAGGAAGGCCGCTTCCGCAAGTTCACGCGCGGGGAGATCGCCGCTAGAAACGACAATCTAGACATTAGTTGGCTACGTGAGGACGAAGGAGAGGCCGAAGAAGTCCTAACCGAGCTCGACGACATTGCAGCGGCCATTTTGGGCCACCTCAGGTCCGCAATAGATGAGATCGAAGCCGTGACGGAAGGGCTAGCTGAGACGGAGGACGCTGAAGCATGAGCAGCCCATCGCCCCAATCTTTTGGCCGGACCATCCAGCTGTTTCTAGTCGACGGAACGCCCAACGGTCTTCGCAAAGCCACCATCCATGGTTGGACTGGCCTCACATTCGTCGCCACTGGCACCACTTTTGCTGCGCTTACTTCGCGGCCCGAACTCGACCGAACCGGCATCTACATTCTGTCCGGACCTGACGTCGAAGCCGTAGGCGGGACGCGGGCCTACATAGGATCGGCAAATAGCGTCCGCGAGAGGATCAAGCAGAGCGCCCAACAGCGGGAATTTTGGGAAACTGCGATTGCTGTAACGACAAGCGATGATGACTTGTCCAAGGGTCATGTTGAGTATCTGGAAGCCAGGCTGATTCAGATGGCGTCAGATGCAAACCGAGTAACGCTCGACAACGGAACAAACCCTGCTGGTCAGCGCCGTCGCCTGCCTGAGGCTGACCAGGCCAACATGGAGCAGTTTCTCGCAAATCTGAAAATTATTCTGCCCGTGGTCGGACTAGACCTCCTGAAACCGCAACCACGTGCCGTGGCACAAGCGAGCACACCGGTCGAGCAGCGTACCGCGCATGAGACCACTTTCGAAATTCGCCACAAGTCGGGCGTTAGTGCGGAAGCTGTTGAGGAGGATGGTGAGTTTGTCGTCCTCGAGGGCTCGCAAGCGCTCATGGACACTGGCTATGTTCAACAGAGCTACGGCACCCTTAAAGTGAACCTGGTCAAACAGGGTGTCTTGGTGCCTGGCGCTGACGGGAAGCACGTTTTTGCCAAGCCGTACAGTTTCAACAGTCCATCAGCCGCAGCAGCCGTAGTTCTTGATCGTAACAGCAACGGCCGCACCGAATGGAAGGTGAAGGGGCAAAAACGCACGTATCATGACTGGCAACAGGCACGCATTAGCTCTGACGAGGCCGAACATTGAGTGCTCTTCCTGAGACTTGGGAACATGCTCCGATCAGCGAAGTTGCGGAGGTCAATCCCCGAAAGGACGTAGAACTGACTGGCGATGACTTGGTGTCGTTCGTGCCGATGGCTGCAGTCGATGAAGTCTCGGGTACAATAGCTACACCTATCGATAGACCATATAATGAGGTCTCGAAGGGATTCACACATTTCCGAGATGGGGATGTCATCTTCGCCAAGATTACGCCTTCCATGGAGAACGGCAAATCAGCGGTTGCCAGCAACCTGACGAATGGTACGGGCATGGGGTCTACAGAGTTCCATGTTTTCCGCACCAATGGGACAATAAAGCCTGAATACTTGTGGCATTATGTACGGCAAAAGACGTTCCGAGATGATGCGCAAGCGGTTATGTCCGGTGCAGTTGGGCAGCAGCGCGTTCCTGCGGATTGGCTGAAGAAGCATCTAATCCCACTCGCCCCGCTCCCCGAGCAGGGTCGGATTGCAGCGAAGGTGGATGGGTTGACCGAGCGCACCGCCCGCGCCCGCAAAGACCTAGACCGAATCCCCATCCTCATCGCTCGCTACAAGCGGCGCGTACTTGAATTGGCCGCTCTTGGCGAGCTGACGAAGGATTGGCGGAAGAACATCGAGCGCGAGGGATGGAATGAAGTCACCGTTGACGAGGTAGCTGAGACCACCTTTGATGGCCCGTTTGGATCAAACCTGAAATCCGCCGATTACGTCGCGAAGGGCGTTCGCGTAGTCAGGCTAGAAAACATTGGAAGCCTCTCCTTCATCCGGGAAAAAGAAACATACATTTCCAAGAAGAAGTATGAGGGCTTGAGGCGCCACACGCTCCAGGCAGATGATGTCCTTTTCTCATCCTTCATTGCTGAAGAAATCAGAGTTTGTCGCCTCCCCGACGATCTTCCGACTACCGCAATCAACAAGGCCGACTGCTTCTGCGTCCGCCCGAACACGGACCAATGTCTGCCCGCATTTCTGACGTACCGTTTGGCTGCACCTCAAACCTATGATGTTCTGAAAGATTCCGTCCACGGCGCGACACGGCCGAGAATTTCTCTGAAGCAACTCAAAGCCTTCAGGTTCGAGTTGCCATCAATCGACGAACAACAGGAAATCGTTCGCCGAGTTGAATCCGCGTTTGGCTGGCTCGATCGTTTGGCCACCGATCATGCGGCTGCCGAACGCCTACTACCCAGACTTGAAGCCGCGATCCTCGAAAAGGCGTTCCGTGGCGAACTTGTGCCTCAAGATCCGAATGATGAGCCAGCCAGCGAGCTGCTCGAGCGCCTCAAAGCGGAGCGCGCCGCCGCACCCAAAAAGAAACGGGGTCGCAAACCTGGCATACCAATGGCGCCTAGGGAGACAAGAACGATGGCAAAAAACCTTCAAGAAGCTCTTGCAGAAGCTGGAGGTTGGATCTCTGCGCAAGACGCATTTCAGAGCTGCGGGATCGGGCCTGGCGCTTCAACGGAAGAAATTGAAGCGCTGTACGCAGAGCTTCGGCGTCTGGATAAAGATGGCAAACTCGAGACGGAGGCAGTCAACGACAAGCAAGGACGCAAGCTTCACGATCGCCTTCGCTTGAAGGCAGCATAACGCTCATGCGCTTGGATAAGATCACGATTGGGAGTCCAAAAGATAGCCCCACCCATAGGTTCAAGAACCTGAAAGACGTCACGATCGACTTTGATCAGGACCACTGGATCACTGTTGTCATCGGTTGGAATGGGACAGGGAAATCCAATGTCCTCGAAGCACTGACAATCATTTTCCGCGACCTAATTCAGAGTAGCGAGAAACCTAGCAAGCCCAAGAGACCCGTTATCGCATTCAACTTGAGCTATCGAATGGGCAGTGGCGAAGATACTTTGTACATCAATGTCGACGCAGATCCTGACCGCGCTCAGGAACCACTTATCATCCATGTCGCTACTGAAGGCGAAGCAAGAGGCGACGGGACGCTCACGCCTTTCATAGAGGGTGAGCCAGAAACGTCAGCGCTCAGAGGGAAGAAGCTATCGCTCAAGGCATTCTTCGACGAGCCAGCCAAACACCTACCCCACTATGTCTTCGCCTATTACTCGGGTGAGAGTGAGCGGCTCTACGAGGTGTTTAAGCCATACCTGGAAGGCTTCGATAGGCAGCTCCGCCAAGGCAAGGATCCTGGCTTGAAGCGTCTGTTCTATGCCTTGCCTGTACATAGCCAGTTTGTCCTATTGGCATTTTTGATCCAGCAATCTGACGACGTACGCGATTTCCTGGCCGACCATCTGGGCATTGATCCGGAGGAAGGGATTGAGTCGGTACTCTTCGTACTTCGGCAGCCTCCTTGGAATTCGAAAGAGGGAGACCCGAGATTTTGGTATGCGAAAGGCGTCGTCGCTGATTTCCTGAGCCGCCTCCAAGATATCGCTCTTGCTCCTATCGAGACCCGCAGAAGCGTTCCAGTTTCCCTTTGGAACAACAAGAAGCTCGAATTCAAATATCTGTTTGTGAAGGATATCGCGTCACTGAAACAGCTGGTCGGGGAGCAAAGACCTGCGGAATTCTTTCGCGACCTGGAAAGCACCCATGTTTCTCAGCTGATTGAGGAAGTGCGCATTAAGGTGCGCCTCAAAGGGGATGACGGAACAGTCACTTTTCGAGAATTAAGCGAGGGGGAGCAGCAACTTTTCACTGTACTCGGTCTTCTCAGGTTCACCGCGGAAAGTGAGAGCTTGTTCCTCCTGGATGAACCAGACACACATCTCAATCCACGTTGGGCTGTCGATTATCTAGGATATCTGCGGAGGTTTGCGGGTGAGGATGGTGGTGAGCGCGACGACAACCATATTCTCCTGACTACTCACAACCCCATGGCAATTGCTGAACTGGTCAAAGAGCAAGTCCAAATTCTTCGCTTGTCAAAGTCAGAAGACGGTCGCCAGATAATCGCCGTGCATCCCGAGTTGGACCCTAAAGGTCTGGGCTATGCTGCGATCGTTACCAGCGACATGTTTGGGATCGCATCAACGCTTGACCAGCCGACTCAAGAGTTACTCGAAAAGCAACGGATGTATGCCGGCTTTGAGCAATTAACCGAGGATCAGCAAGCTGCACTCGATGTCATCAATGAGAAGCTTGATCGCCTCGGTTTTCGCTTCTTTCATCCCGATGCTGAATACTCGCGCTATCTGCGAATTCGAGGGGCGCTATTGCGCGAAAGATTCGAGACCGATGAAATTGACGAGTTGGTCGAGAACACGGTCTCGTTGTCTCGCTCCGAACGGGAGGAGATTGCGACAAGACTCATCTCCGAACTTCTCGAAGCGGAAGCATCCGACACCGAGGCGAGCGAGTGAGAAGCATTAATCTCAATCTTCTTGTGCTCCCTGATGACTGGCTCGCAAGAGCCGCTGCAGCAAAAACAGCTGTAGAGGCTGGTGATAATCCAGATGACCATGCTGACGTTTGGAGAGATCTCAAACACAATCTGGCCGACTTATTCCCTGATGAGAAATGCTGGTATTGTGAAACAAGGTGTTCGCGTGACGATAATGCGGTCGATCACTACCGCCCGAAAGGTAGAGTCCATGACGCAACAAACCCTCACTCCGGCTATCGATGGTTGGCATTTGATTTTAGAAATTTTCGCTACTCCTGCAGGTTCTGCAATGAGCGTCGAGTAAATGTGAAGGGCGACACCGAGGGAGGAAAAGCTGACCGCTTCCCTCTGCTTGATGAATCAAAAAGGGTCTACACTGAGGGGCCGTGTGACGAAGAACAGCCCGTTCTCCTCGACCCTTGTGATCCTACTGATTGGAGGCTGCTCGGCTGCAAGCTCGAAAATGGGAAACCTTGCTCAACTTCTCAGGTTGCGGTCGAGAAACAACGGGTTGAGGCATCGATTGAGATTTTTCATCTGCATCATGAACCAACTTGCAAGGCGCGACATGCTGAGGCTGTTCGTTTTGTCCAGTTAGTTCAAGAAACCAAACAGCTTTACTTGAAGATAGGAACAGGGCCAGCGGGCCATCAGCGTTTCAAGCAAAAGGCTGCGGAGATTCTTGCGGCAATGGACCGATCAACTGAGTACAGCGGCGAGAAGCACTTTCTTTTGCGTGCTGAGCGAGCCAGTGAACACCCTTGGATTCAAACCTTGCTTGAAGCTTGATTGATCGGCTGCGGAGCCCGTAAAATCGATTGCCGTTACTTTTTTAGTAGCATCTGCTGTTTCTGACTGCTGGACGCGGCCCTTCAAAGGACAACTTTCCTCATACCACTGCTAGTACCAATCGTTCTGCAATTGGCCCCGGAGCAGACATTTGTGCTAAATGCAGGGAACGGCCGCTTCCCCCCCAAAACGGTCATTAAACCGCCAACCGGCGAATTGCGGTAATAGTTTACAAAATTCCCACATGAGCACCGGCACGGTGGTCCGATTGGAAACCAAGAAATCCGTCGCCACAGTCCTACCCGGCCCCGACAACCAGCAATGACCGAATCTCGGTAATCAGCGCCGCCTCGCCAATCCCGATGTCGGTCCTCACATTGACCAGCCGGCCCACACCCAGCGGATAGCCCTCCGCCATGCCGCTCATCCAGGCAGCGACTTCGTCATAGGTGCGTTCCGCATCGAGATGTCCCGGGTGGCGGTTTCTGCCGGTGAAGCGTCTTGCGGCGATATCCGGCGGGCAGATGCAGTTTAACTCGATGATCCGCTGAAACGCTTCTTTCACCCAGGCCGTGGGTGTTCCCGATCCTGGTGTTGCGGCCGATTGCCAGTGCGAGACCAGGACGACAAAATCGTACCGCCTTGCTTCGGCTTCGAACAAATCGTTGCTTTCGTTGCTCAACTGGCGCCGCCATGCCTGATCGCCGATACCCCGCTGCTCGAACAGCTCTTCAAGGAAATCATCCTTGTCGAGGCACGGGATATCAAGGAGGTGCGCAACGGTCCAGCCCACCGTCGTCTTGCCGCTCGCAGGCAGTCCACCCACAAGAATCGCCGTCTTTGTCATGCAGCGATGCTAACGGCCACAAGCTCTGCGGACAACGCCCCGAAACGGCTCTTGGTCGACATGGGTTATTCAGTTTTTCGCGACGTTGCACGCACTTAATTCGTACAATGTACGACCGCGCAGCCTTTCAGGTGACCGATGCCACCAAGCGAAGTTGCCAAAGTATTTTTTCGTGGTGATTAAAGTCGTTTTGTATTTGCGAACAGTGTAATGCTTGGTTAGGTTGCCAATTTCATGCAGTTCTAAAGGGAGATACTGAATCATGGCAGGAAAGTTTGAACTTTACAAAGACAAGGCTGGTGAATTCCGGTTCCGCCTCAAGGCGGGAAACGGACAGATCATCCTTGCAAGTGAAGGTTACAAACAGCGCGCGAGTGCTGACAATGGCATCGATTCTGTGCGGAAAAACGCTCCCGACGACACGCGGTACGAGCGGTCTGAAACAAAGAACGGCAAGTACAGGTTCAATCTCAAGGCAACCAACGGCCAGGTCATCGGGACAAGCGAATCCTACGAAAGCTCGTCGTCACGGGACAATGGTATCGAATCCGTAAAAACCAATGCGCCTGCGGCAAAGCTTGAAGACCTCACCTGACCGGGTGCCTGCCCTTCCAAGGCCCTTTGGGCTCGGAACCGATTTTCGTTGCTTTCAGAAATCACGGGCTCGTTGCCGATGTAACACCCTCGCCGCAATCGAACTGACTTGCCTCGGAAGGCAGTGTCTGCTGCCTTCCGAGTGATTTGGGTCAGGAAAAGACCACGCCGTTCTCGCTCATCGGCAGGCTGGAGACCCGAAGGTCGTTGCTGGCCGCTGCTATGGCATTGGCAAGTGCCGGCGACGCAGGCGGCGTGCCAGGTTCGCCGACACCGGTCGGCGGCTCGGCGGAGGGCACGATGTGCACCTCGATCGCGCCAATGTCGCTGATCCGCAACGGCTCGTAATCCGGGAAGTTGAACTGGTCGACTTCTCCGCCCGTCAGGGTGATCTTGTCGCGCATCACGTGGCCGATACCGTAGCCGATGCCTCCTTCCATCTGTGCCTTGACGACATCCGGGTTGACCGCAATGCCGCAGTCCACAGCGCAGGTGACCTTTTCGATGCGCACGCCGTCCTCAGCGTTGCCCGAGACTTCAACCACCTCGGCAACGTAGCTGCCGAAGGATTTGTGCACGGCAATGCCCTGCGAGCGGCCGGAAGGCGCTTTGCCCCAGTTGCCCTTTTCGGCGGCCAGTTTCAAAACGCCGGCCATGCGGTCCTGGTCCTTTTCGCCATTCAGATGAGCCAGGCGGAACTCGAAGGGATCCCGGCCGGCGGCGGACGCCGCCAGATCCATCATCACCTCCATGACATAGGCTGTATGGGTGTGACCCACCGATCGCCACCACAACAGGCTCGTCGCCTTCCTGGTGTCTGTCAGGCCGACGAACTGACCGGGAATGCGATAGGGCGTATCCGAGACACCTTCGACCGAGCTGTGGTCGACACCGTCATGAACGGTCAGGGCTTCGAACGGGGTTCCCTTCATGATGGACTGGCCGGCGATGCGGTGGTCCCAGCCGACAATATTGCCTTCTTCGTCCAGGCCGACCCGAACCTTGTGACCGAAGGCGGGACGATAGCGGCCACCGGTTATGTCGTCTTCGCGCGACCACACCAGTTTTACCGGCCTCGTGCGATCCGTCATGACGAAGGCCAGGGCGGCCTCGACCTGATAATCGGCATCCGGAGTGGCGCGCCGGCCGAACGAACCGCCGGCGAGCATGGTGTTGATCTGCACCTTTTCCATCGGCAACTGGAAGATCTGCGCCAGCGCCGCATGCGGCCCGGTCGGGAACTGACAACCGTCATGCAGCAGAATGCCGCCATCTTCCGTTGCTTGAATAGTGCAGTTGAGCGGCTCCATCGGTGCATGGGCAAGAAGCGGGAAGTAGAATGTCTGCTCGACCACCCTGGCAGCGCCGTCGAGGGCCGAATTAATCGCGCCCTGATCGTTCTTGAGCACGTTGAATTCCGGCTCGGCTTCAAGTGCCGCCATGATCTCCGCCTTGATCTCGTCGGAGCTGCGGTTTTCCGCTTGGCTCAGATCCCATTCGACCTCCAGCGCCTCACGGGCCTGAAGGGCGGCCCAGGTATTTTCGGCGTAAACGGCAACGCCCGCCTTGTTGGGCAGGATCGCGGCGTTGATAAAGCCCTTGACGGCCTTTGCGCCGCTGTCATCCATGCCAACGGCCAGCCCGTCCTTACGCGGCGGCCGCTTGATGACCGCAACCATCTGGTTGGGCAGGTGAACATCCATTGCGTATTTGGCCTTGCCGTTGGATTTGATCGCCGTGTCGAGACGGCGCACACCCGGATTTCCGATCAGCTTGAATTCACCCGGATCCTTCAGTTTCGGCTCAGCCGGCGGCTCCATCGCCGCGGCCATGGCAACAAATTCGCCGATAGGCGCCGACCTGCCGGCACCGACGACAATGCCTTCTTCGATTGCCAGGGATGATGCATCGACACCCCATTCTTTGGCTGCGGCGGAAATCAGCATTTCACGGGCGGCGGCCCCGGCCTGGCGATACTGCATGAACGAATTCGCCATGGCTGTTGATCCGCCGGTGCCCTGGAACTGGCCGAAGAGCAGGTTGTTGTAGACCTGCGGGTTTGACGGTGCGAACGTATAGTCGATCTGGTCCATGCGCAGGCCGATTTCCTCGGCAATCAGCGTCGGCAGGCCGGTTGCCGGGCCCTGCCCCTTCTCGAAATGTTTCACAATGGCCGTGACGGTTCCGTCCGAACCGATCTTGACAAAGGGATTGAACATTTTGCCTTCGGCTGAACCGGCGGCGAGTGCTCCATTGGGGCGAACACCGACCATCAAGACGGCGGTGGTGGCTGCGGCGCCTTTTAAAAAGCCGCGACGGGATGTTTGGACTGTCATATCAGCCCTCCATGATTTCTGAAGCGCGCTGGACGCCGGCGCGGATGCGTTGATAGGTGGCGCAGCGGCAGGCGTTGCCCCACATATATTCATCGATTTCCGCAACACTCGGTTTGGGGTTCTCCTTCAGGAGACCGACCGCCGACATGACCTGGCCGGACTGGCAGTAGCCGCATTGCACCACATCAAGCTCGACCCAGGCCTGCTGAACGGCAGCGGCCTCTTTGGATTCAAGCCCCTCTATGGTGGTCACTTGAGAATCGCCCACATCCTCGATGAATGTCTGGCAGGAGCGTACCGGCTCGCCGTCGAGATGCACCGTGCAGGCACCGCACGAGGCCACGCCGCAGCCGAATTTAGTTCCGGTCAATTTCAGTTCATCCCGGATGACCCACAACAAGGGGGTTCCGGGCTCGGCCTCGACGCTGTGCGCTTTGCCGTTCAATTGCAGTGAATATTGCAAGGCAATTCTCCTCAACGGTGATTTGGGGTGGGGGTGTAAACGGGTTGCAGATCGGCAATCTGGCTCGAACCGAAAAATCTCCCTCGCCCGGTCGGCTGGCGCCGGCCTGCGGCTACTTGGATTTTGTACTTTTTTACAATAATAGTCGTTTTGTCTAAATTTGACAATATCAAACTTTTTGTCAATAAGCCGATTATGAAGAATCGCGAGCAAATCATTGAGGCGGCAATACGCGTCATCTCGCGCTACGGCGTTAAGCGCACCACCATGAACGACGTGGCGGAGGAAGCGAACATCGTGCGCCAGACGCTCTACAACGCCTATGCCAGCAAGGAAGATCTGCTGCGTGCAACAATCAGATACGGGGGCGAACAGTCCCTGGCCGCGATCAAGAGCGAATGCGCCGAGGCAACGAGTTTGAGCGAGAAACTCGACATCGTCTTCGAACACTCCGTGGTCAAGCCGTTCGAATGGATCCACGCGTCACCCGAAGCCGCAGACATCATCGACGGGTTCAACGATGCGGCCCGCGACGAGCTAGCAACGTCCTATGAGCACAAACGCGCCGAACTCCAGACCATATTGGAGCCCTATGGCAAGCAGATTGAGGCAGCGGGTCTGAATGTACGCGATCTGTCCGACTACATTCAAAGCGCCGCAAAGGGCGCCAAGGGCAACGCCAAGGACAAAGACCACCTATTGAAGCTGCTCAAATCGCTCAAGCTGACGGTCCTGGCTTTGGTGGAGGACGGCAAATCCGGTTGACAACGGGGTGCATTGCTGGTCGGCAAAGTGTTTTGCGAACAGCGGTTTCTTCGGCAATTCGAAACTTTGTTGTGAAAACCCCTCAGATTGCAGGATTGCGAGACCGCTGCCGCAAAAGTAGTGTGAGCTGCTCTTTGTCCGCGCCCCTTCAAAAACGGTGCAAAGCCTCGTTGACGGACCAGGTTGAGCGCTGGCGGGCAAAGGGCATCGGTCACCGCAGCCGTTCCGCTAAAAACCCCTTAGATTGCAGTATTGCGGCACTTCTATCGCATAGGTAGTATAAATTACTCCTTGCCCGCACCCTATTCCCAACCGGTGCCCTCCCAAGCCTTGCTCCGAAGGTAAAGCACCCCCCGGGCAAGGAGTTCCAGGAAGCCAATGCGAACAACGGTCATCTTTGCCTCGCCGCAAATCAGGACGTGTCCGCCAGCTTCGGGCCGTTTATTCCATTTTTCTGAACACGGCAGGTCGGCGACGGAAAGATCTGACAATTGTCCGATCAGGCCCCGGTTTCGTCGCTCCAGCCTTCGTCGCGATGGGTGCCGTCGCAAAACGGCTTGTTGCCGGATTTGCCGCACCGGCACAGCACATATTTTTTCTCGGACTGTCCTTGCGCCCAGTATCCGGCTTCGACCGGAACATTGCTCACCCGGTAGGGACCGTCCTTTTCGACCGTAATGCAGACATCCCCGTTGGCAACCAGCTCGGCCCGACCGCCTGTTTCACTGTAGCGCAACGCACCGGACGGACAGGCCTGCATGACTTCATGGATGTCCTCCCTGGTGCCGTTGTCGGGCTGTATCCACGGCTTTTGCTTCGGATTGAAAACCGCCGCCGCGCGGCGTCCGCATTCGCCGGCATGGGAGCATAAAAGCATGTTGTAATAGACGGTGACGTCCTTGCCTTCATAGGCGCGGACCTTGTCCTTTGCCGCGACATCGGAACCGGCGCTTTCAAAGCCGATGTTTTTATGGGTTCCATCGCAAAAGGGCTTGTTTTGCGAGCCTCCGCAACGGCAAAGCGCCATCACCGGCTTCGCCTCCGCGGCCGTGCCGTCTGCAAGCCGCAGATCGCTCAGGTTCTTGACCACGAGCGGACCGTTTTCGCGCTGTTCGATAATGACCTTGTCGTCGCTCATAACCATGCCTCCCATCGTTGCCGGCTATGATGACCGAATTGCTACGCTGGTCAATCGTGCGGTGACATCACAAATGCGTTTACATTTCTTCAAAGCTGGACATGACGGCATGTGCTCCGGCTCCGTGCAGCCGCTGTTTCAGCCCGTCATCGGCATGGCCGCCTCCGGTAAAGCCCCAGACGGTCATGCCGGCCGCGGCGCCTGCAATGACGCCGTTTTCGCTGTCCTCGATCACCAGGCACCCGGCAGGCTCAACGCCGAGTCTGTGTGCGGCCATGAGAAACAGATCCGGTGCCGGCTTGCCGTTCTCGACCTCTTCGCCGGAATAGATATGCGGGTGGAAGCGGCGGTGAATGCCGGTGATTTCGAGCTTCATGTGGAGCGCATCTAGGGCGCTTGAGGACGCGACGGCCTTCGCGCCTTCATGGTGTTCAAGCAGCGTTTCGACGCCGTCGATAAGTTCCAGTTCCGTTTGCAGCCGCTCGAGACATTCTGCTTTGAGTTTGCCGGCAAAATCAGCGGGGAGCGCCCTACCTGTCTTTGCAATATGATCGTTGCCCAGTTCGCTCAGATAGTCGGCGGTCTTCAAACCCATGAAACGGCGCTGATATTCGGCCCTGTCATAGGAAAGGCCGATGCGTTCAAGGTGCTCGCGCTCAACGGCAAGAAAGATCTTTTCCGAATCCACCAGCACGCCGTCGCAATCGAAGATAATTGCCGAAAATGCCATGGCCGGTGGGTTCTCCCTGTTATCTTTCAGTCCATACCGACGGGACATTTACCTGCCAGCCGCGCCGCTCGAGCTCAGGCGTATCCTTATATTCCAGCGGATAGCCGACGCACAGATAGGCAGTGAATTTCCACTTTTGCGGCACATCCAATATCGCGTTCATGATCGCCGGGTCGAGGATCGACACCCAGCCGACGCCGACATTCAACGCCCGTGCGGCCAGCCACAGCGTGTGGATTGCCATGACGGTCGAATAGGTCAGCGTTTCGGGCATGGTCTGGCGGCCGAGCCCGCAGCCCTCTGCCGGGTCGGCATCGGTGAACACTGCGTAGTGCACAGGCGCTTCGCGCAGGCCCGCAAGCTTGAGCGCGACGTATTTTTCCCGTTTCGGATCGTCGTAGATGAGGCTCGCCCGCCGGTTTTCACTTTCGAAGGTTTTTGCGACGGATGATCGTTTTTCAGCGTCATTGACACGCACAAAGCGCCAGGGGCGGCTGTTGCCGACGGAAGGTGCGAAATCAACCGATGCCTCGATCTGCTCCAGAATTTGGGGATCGATCGCGTCGGTGCTGAAATGCCGGATGTCGCGGCGCCATCGCAGAATATCTGCAAGGTGCTCGCGATGTTCGGACGACAGTTTCATCTTTGCGCAATCGCTCTTGACGGGTGCTGGCGGAACCGGAGTTCCGGGTTCGGAATGAGCCGGTGCCCGACGCAACAGCGTGGCAGCGGGACAGGTACTCTCCTTTTTTATGAATTACGCCCGCGACGCAATCGCCAAAGCGATTTAATTGCGTGTCAGCGCGACATATCCCCGGCAGCATGGAGCAGCCAGCCGCGCAACAGGATTGCTTCGGGCGTCATCCGGTCCGCATTTTCACTGCGCAATAGATAAAGACCCTGGTCCACCGCGAGTTCATGATCGGACGCACGAACCAGACGGCCGTATTGAAGGTAGGGATCAACGAGGCGCTTTTGCAGCAAGGCGAAACGGTTGCCGCTGGCTGCCAATTCTGCGGCGGCCATGGAGGAATCCAAACGCACGTGCGGCAGCCTTTCCGAAACCCCCACACCGTGTGCTGCAAAATAGAGGCTCCAATGATCTTCCGTGCCGAGGACATGGATGAGCGGTTGCTCCGCCAATTCGCTTGCCGTCATGGCCCTGTGCGCACACGCGGAAGGGCTGCAGACAGGCAGAACCGGATCGCGCAAAACAAGCTCCGCTCTGTATCCGGGCCAATGGCCGTGGCCGAGCCTGAATTCAAGATCGGTTTCGTCTGCAGCCAGCCTGTCCGCCCAAACCGAACTCACCAGCCTGACCTCAATGTCGGAATATTGCGTCATGAACCCGTCGATTAGCCGGGTTAGCCAAAGGGCCGAATAGGAAACCGGGGCTCGCACTGTCACCACCGCCTCGCCGCTGGGGCCAAAGATGCCTGACGTCGAACCGAGGATCATGTCGAAGGCCTTGCGCACAGACGGCAGATAGGCCTTGGCGTTCTCAGTCAGCCTCAGCCCCCGCGGCAGCCGCTCGAACAGCGAATAGCCGAGATGTCGCTCCAGCATGCGCACCCGATGGCTTACCGCGGACTGGGAAAGGTGCAGTTCCTCCGCAGCCGAAGCGAAGCTTTCATGCCGTGCAGCAGCCTCGAACGCCTGAAGGGCGGGAAGTGGCGGAAGTCCATTTCTCATAACAGGCCAAGGATAGGCGGCCGGATTGGATTTAGCCACCAATAATTACTAGCCTAAGGCCGTTAAGCATTCGTTTGACGCTGGTCTTATTCAATCGCATCCTGATGCGGCGTCCAATATCAGGAGAGACAGATGATGACATCCGGGAACCCCGCCATCAGGCTCGACAATGCGCAGCTGGCCGCTTTCGAACAAGACGGATTTCTGGCTATCGAGAAACTACTCGACGACGCGGACCTCGCGCCTCTGGAAGCCGAATATGATGCACTTTTGGATCGCGTCGCGGGCGAACTTTACGCCAACGGAGACATTCGGGCGCGCCATGAGGAACTACCTTTCGGCAGGCGCTTTTGCCAGGTACTGGCCGATTATCCTGACCTGCACCGCCACTTCAACATCTCGCTGCCGCTGATCAACGGGCCGGTTGATCCGGAAACCTATCGTATGCACACGGGAGCGGCCGTCTTCAAAACCTTGCGTAACGGCAAGATCCTCGATCTCGTGGAGCAACTCATCGGGCCGGAGATCTATGTGAGCCCGGTGCAGCAGATGCGTATGAAACCACCGGAACGGCAGCTTTCCGAAAGCAACGCCCAGCACTCCAATGTCGGAGCGACGACGTGGCACCAGGATATTGTCGCACTGCTTCCTGAAGCCGACGAAACGGAGCAGGTGACCGTCTGGGTCGCGGTGACGGAAGCGACGGTCGAAAACGGTTGCCTCGTCTCTGTGCCGGGTTCGCACCGGGAGGGCCCCAAGACCCATTGCTCGAATCTCGCGCTCGCCTCCGAGCCGCAGGTGCCGGGCAAGCTGATGGAGGGACGCGAGGCCGTGCCCCTGCCTGTCAAGCGCGGCGGCGTTGTGCTGTTTCACAAGATGAATGTTCACCGGGCGCTGCCTAACCGTTCGAACGATCTGCGCTGGAGCATGGACCTGCGCTACCACCCGACCGGCCAAGCTTCCGGCCGTCCCGCATTTCCAGGCTTCATTGCCCGCAGCCGTTCCGATCCCTCTGCTGAACTACACGATCCCGCCACCTGGGCGCAAAGATGGGATGAAGCACGCGAAGCCATTGTCAGCGGCCGGTATCAAGGCCGCGTTTTCGAAGACACGCGCTGGAACGACGCGGCGGTTTGCTGATCAGGCCTGTTCCGAGCGGACAAAGGGCAGCATGCTTCGCAGCACCCGGTCCTTGCATGTGATGTTGCGGGCGGTGAGGAGCAGGTTGTGTTCGCCGGCTGAAACCTGACCGAGCTGATTCCTACTGCAACGCCGCGCGGATCATTTTCTGACAGCGCGCGGCCATGAAATCGATGAACAGGCGCAGCTTGGGATCCTGGAAATCCTTGTGCGGGAAGATCACCGCGAGTTTGGCCGGTGTCGGCGGATGTTGCGGCAATATTTCGATCAACTGGCCGGAATTGATAAAACGCTGGACCTCGAAGCGCGGCTTGTTGACGATGCCGTGGCCGGCAAGCGCCCATTCCATCAGCACGTCGCCATCGTCGGAATCGAATACGCCGCTGACCTCCACCTTGCGCACCCCCTCATCCGTCTGCAGCGTCCAGACGAACTCACTGGAACCGGGAAACCGCAACAGCAGGCAGTTGTAGTCGTCGCGCAGAAGGTCATCGATCGTCTCCGGTGTACCGGCTTTCTTGATATAATCGGGCGAAGCACAAAGCACCCGGTCGCAATCCATAAGCCCGCGCATGCGCAAGCTGGAATCCTCGATGACACCCAGCCGGAAGGCAAGGTCGATGCTTTCCTTCAGTATATCGACATTGTGGTCCGAAAGCCGCAGCCGCACCTCGATATCGGGGTACTGTTCGTGAAATTCCGGTATGCCGGAGGCAATGAAGCGGCGGCCGAAGCCAAGCGGCGCCGTCACCCGGATCACGCCCTTCGGCTGTCCCGAAACGGAAGCGATTGAGGCTTCGGCATCTTCGACAGCCTGGATGATGCGGCCGGCGCCGCGATAGAAGATCTTGCCATGCTCGGTCGGCGTCAATTGCCGCGTTGTGCGGTTGAACAGCCGCACGCCGAGATATTTTTCCAATTCCTTGACACGGTTGCTGGCAACCGCCGGAGAGATTCGTAAATCGCGCCCAGCGGCAGACAAATTACCGAGTTCGACGACGCGCAGGAACACTTTGATATTTTCAAAATACGACATGGGGCGATCCTATGATTATTTAGAAAATTTTGAAAGTCATCCGGGGAGTCGCCACTTTCTTTCAAGTGACGCGACCGGCAGAATACGGCAAACAATAGGGGAATTCTCATGTACGACTTTGCCATTGCCTGGGACTGGCTATCCTTTGCCGCGCGCTGGCTGCACGTCATCACGGCCATCGCCTGGATCGGATCGTCCTTTTATTTCATTGCGCTCGACCTTGGCCTGCGCCAGCGTCCGGGACTTCCCGAAGGGGCGTTCGGGGAAGAATGGCAGGTTCACGGCGGCGGGTTCTACCACATCCAGAAATACCTGGTGGCACCGGCCGAGATGCCGGAACACCTGACCTGGTTCAAATGGGAATCCTACATGACCTGGATTTCCGGCTTCGCGCTGATGGCAATTGTCTATTATGCCGGTGCCGATCTTTATCTCGTCGACCCTGCAGTGCTCGACATTTCAGCGCCGGTCGCGATCCTGATTTCCATTGCTTCGCTGGCATTCGGCTGGATTGCCTACGACTTCGCCTGCAAGGCGTTCCTGGGCAAGAGCGATACTCTGCTGATGGTGTTCCTGTACATCGTCCTCGTCGCCATGGCCTGGGGTTATACCCATGTGTTTACCGGCCGCGCTTCTTTCCTGCATCTTGGCGCATTTACGGCGACCGTCATGTCGGCCAACGTCTTCATGGTCATCATTCCAAACCAGAAGGTTGTGGTTGCCGACCTCATTGCCGGGCGCAAGCCCGACCCGAAATACGGCAAGATCGCCAAACAGCGTTCGACGCACAACAACTACCTCACCCTGCCGGTGATCTTCCTGATGCTGTCGAACCATTATCCGCTGGCCTTTGCGACGGAGTACAACTGGGTGATCGCTTCGCTCGTCTTCCTGATGGGCGTTACCATCCGCCACTGGTTCAACACCCGGCATGCCCGCAAGGGCAACCCGACCTGGACATGGCTTGTCACCGTTGTCCTGTTCATCATCATCATGTGGCTGTCGACGGTTCCGAAGGTGCTGACCGGCGAGACGGACGAAGCCACAGCGCCGGTTGCGCCCGCCTTCGCGCGCTTTGCCGACAACGTCCACTTCGAAGAGGCAAAGGACATCGTCCTGTCACGCTGTTCGATGTGCCATTCGCAGGAACCCGTCTGGGAGGGTATAATCGTGCCGCCAAAGGGCGTCCTTCTTGAAAACGACGCCGAAATCGCAGCGCAGGCACGCGATATTTACCTGCAGGCGGGCAGAAGCCACGCCATGCCGCCGGCAAACATAACCATGATCGAACCGGAGGAGCGCAAGATGCTCGTTGCCTGGTTCGAAGATTCGATTGCCGCCAAACCGGAGCAAAATTAGTGACTGCAAGACTGATCAGAGGACGGCTTCTGTCGTTCAGGGATGCACCCAAAGGGATCGACGACACCACATCCTATGTTTACGAGGAAGACGGCGCGATCCTGACCGATAACGGTATTATCGTTGCATCCGGCGATTATGCCGCCGTCAAGGGTAAGGCACCCGCCGATGTGGTCGAGACGGATCATCGTCCGCATCTCATCACCGCCGGCTTCATCGATACCCACATCCATTTTCCGCAGATGCAGGTGATCGGCTCCTATGCCGCCGCACTGCTCGAATGGCTCAACAACTACACATTTGTGGAAGAGCAGCGCTTTGCCGACACAGCGCACGCTGCGCGGATCGCAACGGCCTTTTTCGACGAACTGGTACGCCACGGCACAACGACCGCCGTCACATACTGCTCGGTCCACAAGACCTCTGCCGATGCGTTTTTCACCGAAAGCCACAGGCGCAATCTGCGCATGATCGGCGGCAAGGTGATGATGGACCGCAACGCACCGCCCGGCCTGCTCGATACGCCACAGACCGGCTATGACGACACCAAGTCGGTGATTGAAAGCTGGCACGGTAAGGGCCGCCAGATGGTGGCCATCACGCCGCGCTTCGCGATCACCTCGACACCCGAACAGATGGAAATGGCCGGCACGCTGGTGCGCGAACACCCGGACCTGCACATGCAGACTCACCTTTCCGAAAACCGTGCGGAAATCGAGTTCACCCAGGAGCTCTATCCGTGGAGCAAGGACTACACGGATGTCTATGAGCACTATGGACTGCTCGGACCGAAAAGCCTGTTCGGTCACTCGATCCATCTGAGCGATCGCGAGGCGGACGCCATGTCGGAAAGCGGATCTGTCGCGGTCTTCTGCCCGACATCGAACCTCTTCCTGGGCAGCGGCCTCTTCGGCCTCAAGACCCTCGACGAGCGTGACAATCCGGTGCGCATCGCGGTAGCGACGGATGTCGGTGGCGGCACCAACTATTCCATGCTGCGCACCGTCGACGAAGGCTACAAGGTGCTGCAGTTGCAGGGCCAGCGTATGACGCCGCTGGAGAGCTTCTACCGCATCACGCTCGGCAATGCCCGCGCGCTGTCGCTGGAAGACAAGATCGGCTCGCTAGAACCCGGCCGGGAGGCGGATATCGTCGTACTCGACGCCTGCGCAACACCGGCAATGGCACTGAAGATGGAAGCCGTGACCAAGCTGACGGAAGAGCTTTTCCTCTTACAGACGCTCGGCGACGATCGCGCTATCGTCGAAACCTACGTTGCCGGCGAGCCTGCGAAAAGCGTACTTTAAGTAACGCAAGCCTTAAAACAGCAAAACCCGCCAAGGTGTTGAAACCATGGCGGGTTTTTTGTCTGCATTTTTGTGCAGATTTGGAGGATCAGCTGCCGCGGTAAGTCGAATAGCCGTAAGGCGAAATCAGCAGCGGAACGTGATAATGCGCCCCGGCATCGGCAATGCCGAAGCGGATCGGGATAACATCGAGAAACGCGGGTTCCTGCAAGGCTACGCCGCTTTGCCTCAGATAGTCGCCGGCGTGGAACACGAGTTCATACTCGCCAACGGCAAGCGTTTCACCGGCAAGCAACGGCGCATCGCAGCGTCCGTCACTGTTTGTCTCGACGGTTTTGATGTGCGTGCGCGCATCGCCGTCCAGGGAATATAGATCGATGGACAAGCCAGCCGCCGGGTTTCCGGAGGCTGTGTCGAGAACATGTGTCGTCAACCGTCCTGTTTCTGAGGCCATAAGTTTCTCCGTTGTTTTGCGGGCGCCGCCCGAAAGCGGCGCCCATGGTTTGTCAGGCGTCGCCTTCCAGCTCCTCGGGCAGGACTGCATTGAGCACCACTGCCAGGAATGCGGCCGGAAGAATGCCGGATGTCAAAAGCACTTTCAGCGTCTGATCGAGATGCTGCAGCGCGTCGGGAACAAGCTGCAGGCCGAGACCGACCGACAGCGACACGGCAAAGATGACCATGTTGCGGCGGTTCCATTTGACGTCTGACAGCATGTTGATGCCGGCCGCGGCAACCATGCCGAACATGACAACGACGCCGCCGCCCAGAACCGCGATCGGCATGGACGAGATCACAGCGCCGACCTTCGGAACCAGGCCCGCGATGATCAGGAAGATAGCGCCGATCGTCACGACATGGCGGCTCATCACACCGGTCATCGAAATCAGTCCGACATTCTGGCTGAAGGATGTATTCGGCAGACCGCCGAAGAGACCTGCGATGAACGATCCGGCGCCGTCGGCATACGTCGCGCCGGCAAGTTCCTTGTCGGTCGCCTCTCTGTTCGCGCCACCCTTGGTGATACCCGACACGTCCCCTACGGTCTCGATTGCGGAAACGATGGCCATGAGACAGATGCCGATGATGGCCGCGACATTGACTTCAAAACCGAATTTCATCGGCTGCGGAACCATGAACCAGGAAGCCCGGGCTATGTTTCCGAAACTGACCTCACCCAGCAATATGGCAAAGACATAGCCTACCATCAGGCCGATGAGCACAGCCGCTGCCGACATCATGCCCCTGGCGAAGAACTTGATGCCAAGCGTTACGATGATCACCACCAGCGCCATGCCCCAGTGATTGAGCCCGCCGAACTCGGGCTTGCCCATCAGCGGCACGCCGCCGGCGGAATACTGGATACCGACCCGGATCAGCGAAAGCCCGATCATCAGGACGACAAGACCAGTGACAAGCGGCGGCAGCAGATAGCGGATACGCCCGATGATCGTGCCAAGGAAGAAGTGGAATATGCCGCCGATGACAATGCCGCCGAAAAGGGCGGCCATGCCCGACGTCTTAACGATCGGGATCATGACGGGCAAAAACGCAAAGCTGGTCCCCTGAACAACCGGCAAGCGGGCACCGACCGGACCAACGCCGATGGTCTGAAGCAATGTAGCAATACCGGAAAATATCATCGCGATCTGGATCATGTAGATCATGTCGCTGATGTCGGGCGAGCCGAAGCCGAAGCCGGCAGCGCCCGCTATGATGATCGCTGGCGTAAAGTTCGAAACGAACATCGCCAGGATGTGCTGGATGCCCAGCGGAATGGCCACCGCAAGCGGGGGCGTATATTCTGGATTGGTTAGATCGCCACCTTTGGCGGCGGTTTCATCTGTCATCGTATTCCCCTCGGTAAATCAGCTTGAAAATGCAAAACAGGCACTCTTGAGCGGTGCCTTCAACGTCTGCGCCAAGCCTGTGACCGGATCCAACCGGCCGGTTAAGTCCAATCAGCCTCCTCAATTGTATAGGGAGCCTGATAGGACTGCTCCTCGAGGTTGGATCCGCTTCCATCGCGGTCAACCACGAGAAATTCGCTGACCTTGTTCAATGCCATTAACGGATGGTGCCACACATTGGGGCGGTAGTTTACGCCCTGGCGCCCGTGTGCGAGAAACGCCTGTGGATGGCCCGGCTTTCCGTTGTCGTCTTCAGCGGCGATCACCAGCCATGGTCTGTCGGCAAGGGGAAAAAACGCCTGACTGCCCAGTGGGTGACGCTCCATCATATCAACGGAATAGGGGAACGTTCTTGGCTGACCGCGAAACAAACTGACAATCGCCGTGCCTTCGCGATCAATCTCGGCATGCGCAAGCGCGTGGAAGCGCTCAGTGGTGCCCTCGTTGATCATTCTGAGTTCGGCGCCCTCAATTTCGAGAACTTCGCCGAAGGGTGCAAAGTTCTCGCGTGTCAGGGGCTTTATCATCAGAGCGTTGTTCATGTCGGGTCTTGCCGCCTATTCCGGCAATATGGCTTCGAGCCGTAATCGAGCGATCTTCTCGACCTGCTTGCAGGCCGTGTCGAATTCTTCGTCTTCGCTGTTGGAAATACGTGTGCGGAATGCCGACAGAATGTCGTCCTTGTCCAGTCCCTTGACCGCGATAATGAATGGAAAACCGAAGCGGCGCATATAGTCCGAATTCAGACGCGTGAACTCGGTATGTTCGGCCTCGCTCAGGCGGTCGAGACCGGCGCCGGCCTGTTCCGACTTGGATTCGTCCGTCAACTCGCCCGCGATCGCCAGCTTGCCGGCAAGATCAGGGTGGGCGAGGAGCACGTCGCGGCGCTCTTCTTTCGTTGCTTCGCGGAAAATCGCGCAAAGGGCGGCATGAACGGCACCGGCGCGCAACGGATCATACACGGCACCTGAATCATAGGCGCGCTCTGCAATCCACTGCGAGTGCTCGAATACGCCACCGCATTGCGACAGGAATGAACTGCGCGCCGTCATTCAATTTCTCCGGTCGGTTTATGATTTTCATGCCAGTGGCGGGCGATATCGATCCGGCGCGGCACCCAGGCCTTTTCGTGCGAGGCGACATAATCGAGGAAGCGGGCGAGCGCCGCCGCCCTTCCCGGCCGTCCGACCAGCCGGCAGTGCAGCCCGACGGACATCATCTTCGGTGCGCCGGCTTCGCCTTCGGCATAAAGCACGTCAAAACTGTCTTTGAGGTAGGTATAAAACTGGTCTCCGCTGTTGAAGCCCTGCGGCGTTGCGAAGCGCATGTCATTGGCGTCCAGCGTGTAGGGAATGATGAGATGCGGGCCTTTCGGTCCTTTTACCCAATAGGGAAGATCGTCGGCATAGGCGTCGGACGAATAGAGGAAACCGCCCTCTTCAATCGCCAGATCGGCGGAATGGATCGAACTGCGGCCCGTGTACCAGCCGAGCGGGCGCTCACCGGTGACCTCGGTGTGAATGCGGATCGCCTCGCGCATATGCTCGGCTTCTTCTTCACGGGTGAAATCGCGGTATTCGATCCATTTGAGGCCGTGGGACGCTATTTCCCAGTCGGCTTCCTTCATACCGGCGACAACTTCGGGATTCTTCTCCATCGCGGTGGCGACACCGTAGACGGTGACCGGCATCTGCCGGTCGGTGAACATGCGCCACAGGCGCCAGAATCCAGCGCGCGATCCATATTCATAGATGGATTCCATGTTCATGTGGCGTTGGCCGGGCCAGGAGGCGGCGCCGACGATTTCAGACAGAAAAGCCTCTGATCCCGCATCGCCATGCAGGATGTTGTTTTCGCCGCCTTCTTCGTAATTGATCACGAACTGGACCGCGACATTGGCCCCTCCGGGCCATTTCGGATCCGGTGTGTTGCGGCCATAGCCGATCATGTCGCGTGGATATTTCGACACCAACAATGCTCCCAAATTGTTTGCGCAACGGTAACACCGATGCGGCGAAAACTCGACGCTTCAAACCCCCGGCTTTTATTGAAACTGTTTCACCATTCATGGTTTTCCGGGCGGTGATTTTTCTTCCGCGCAGCACCAATACTCGTCTTATCCCGTTGTATTTTATATAGTATTTTTGATCTTGAATTTCGATCTTCGCAAAACAGGTTCAGGCACTGGCCTGTGGATCACGCTGCTGCTGAGCAGGCAGCCGGGCAAGAACAACCCCTCCCGCGATGACCAGAACGGCCCCGAATACCTCAAAGAAGCCGAGGTGTTGGTCAAAGGCGACGAAGCCGAGAACGGCTGAAATCGGAATGGCAGCATAACCGACCGGCACGACGATGACGGCGTCGGCGTTCTGGAATGCCTTGATCCAGCAAAACTGACCAAGCAGCGCGAGAGGACCGATCGACAGCAGCCAGATGAGGTCGGCGCCGCTGAGTGGTTTCCAGACCCAGAAGGCCGGGATCGCCAGCATGATAACGGCCAGAATGTTCACATAGAGCATGATCAGAATGGGCCGGTCCCGGTCGGTCAGGAATTTGATGAAGAAAAGCTCCGCACCCGACAACACCGCACCGGCAATCGCAATGCCAACGCCAATTGAGGATGTGCCGGCTGCACCCGTTCCGACATCGGCCCGGGCGATCATCATCGCCCCCGCAAGGCATGTCATCGCCGCCAACCAGTGCATGGGACCGGCGCGCTCTTTCAGAAGGACCACAGCAAGGATCATGGCGATGACGCCATTGGTCAGGCCGATCGCCGTCGCGTCCTCATAGGCCATGAAGAGCGGCGCTGAAATGATGCATATCTCGCCAAGCACGCCGCTCGCGGCACGGGCAATATGAATACCCGGAATGGCGCTTTTCAACCCTGAAAATCCGCGTTGAATGATGAGAACGGCGCAGCAGATCACCACAGCCGCACCGGCATAGCGCATGAACACGATCTGGATCGGGTCGGCCTTCGAGCCGACGAATTTTGCCGATGCGAATATCAAGGTGAATATGAAAGCCGCGCTGAGCGTCCAGAGCAGTGCCCGAAGGGTCGAGACGTTCAGGTTCAAATTTTCTCCGATCCGCTCGCAATATTGCCGGGATCAGCCTATCGATTGCGTATTCAAATGCAATCGCAATCAGACATCTATCAAGGGATGATTACCCGGCAACGCTATCTGCGTGTTGATGCTTGCAAAATGGCATCAACGAGTTCTTTGCCGGCTGCTTCGACCGTACCGCTGTTATCGATTACGACGGCGCCGGGCCAAGGTGAACCGAGGCTTGCACTGCGGTCGAGGCGGCGGCGAATTTCGGCTTCGCTTTCCCTGCCGCGCAAAGCCAATCGGCGGGCAATCACTTCGGGCGAAGCGGTAATGCTGATAACGACAAAATTTGCATAGCGCCCGGCAAGCCCCTGAAGCGCTGCCCTCGAACCGTTGCAGACGGCACATTGTCCGGCGCGGATGCGCTCGTCGATCTCAACCGGAAGACCGTATTTCAACCCGTGGGCGTCCCAGCTAAAGGCAAATCGGCCGTTTCTCGCCTGTTCCTCGAACTGCCCGGGCGTAGCCGGAATATGGTCTTCCGTTGCGCCATCTGCCGGGCGGGTGATAACGCGGCGAACGAAAAACATCTCGTCGCGGCCGCCGAGCGCGTTGCGGGCAAAGTTCATCAGCGTGTCCTTGCCGGCGCCACTCGGTCCGACGACGGCAACGAAGACGCCGCCCGTTACCCGCGCATCGCTGTTTTGTGGCTTTTCGGCAGAGGCCGACATCACGCCACCCGGCGGCCTTCCCGCCAGACCGTGCGCACGACGGGAACATGGTGATCGACACAGACACGCACAAGGTCTGCGCGCTTGCCGACGGCAATTTCACCGCGATCATCCAATCCGCAGGAACGGGCAGGATTTTTAGAAACCATGCATATCGCCTCTGGCAATGTGATGCTGTCAACGCGTTCACCGAGCGCAAACGCCGACTGGATGAGGCTGAAGGGGATATAGTCGGAGGAAAGGATGTCGAGAAGCCCGTGCTCGGCAAGTTCGCCGGCGGCGACATTGCCCGAATGGGAGCCGCCCCGCACAACATTGGGTGCGCCCATCAAAACGGCGAGACCGGCTTGCTTCGAGGCCCTGGCGGCTTCGAAAGTTGTCGGAAACTCGGCCACCTGTATTCCCTGCTCGACGGCCTCATCCACATGTTCGAGCGTTGCATCATCATGACTCGCAAGCACAATGCCGAGATCCCGACAGGCCTCAGAAATAGCCTTGCGGTTGCGGTCCGAATTCGCTTCGGAATCGGCAATGCGCTTTTCGCAGAACGCCTTGAACGCCTCATCGGACATTTTCAGCTTGCCCTGGTAGTAGATGCTGTAGGCCTCCAGATTGCGGAACTGGCGCTGCCCCGGTGAATGATCCATCAGCGAAGCAAGTTTTACCCGGCTGTCGTCTTCGAACTCAGAAAATCCGCTAAAGCAATCGGAAGCCGAAACTTCACAGCGCAAATGCAGGTAGTGATCCGCGCGCAGACGGTCGTTGCGGCACCCGTCATCGATGGCGTCCGCCAGTTTGCGCATGTCCTCGACCGACAGCTCGGCGTCCTCGTCCATGCCGATACGAAGTGCGTCGAAAACCGTGGTGATTCCCGATGAGCAGATTTGCGCGTCATGAGCCAAAACGGCGGCAAAGGGGTTCCAGCGTACCTTTGGACGCGGCGCATAGTGACCTTCCAGATGGTCCGTGTGGAGTTCGACCAGCCCCGGAATGACGAAGTCACCGTCCATATCTTCGGCGACCGCGACGGCGGTCTGACCGCCAATATCCTCGATGCGGCCATCGCGCACCTGGACGGTGCCGTCCACAACCTCGTCCGCCAGGACGATCCTGGCATTTTTCAAAACCAATTCAGACATCATATCCCTGCAATCATACGCATCATTTTATTGTCTAGGCCGAGCGGCGCCTTTCGCCCGCGCTCAGCGGAAAGAGCGAATGCACCCGGAACGGCGCACCGCGCTCCGCCTCGGTAAACAGTGCGATATTTCTGACTTCGACCGGCTCGCTCAAAACCGGATCAAAAAACGCATGCAGCGCCCGCTTCACACGCACTGCGTCGCCGGCATTCACGGGGCCGGTGAGTGTCATGTGAAAGCGGAATTCCTCAAACACATAAGGATAGCCCCAGCGCTGAAGATTGGCCAGCTGCGCGGGCGTCAAATTCTGCGGCGCACGGCGTTCGACCTCCGCTTCGCTCAGTGGCGCACGGAAGCGGTCGAATTCGCGGACGGCGCGTCCGGCAAGTTCGGCGAGTTCGGCCACCGGCTCTTTCGGGACCAGAGCAAAAAACGGGCCGATGCGCCGGATGACAAGACGCGGAATTTCAAACGCAGGCACTGTGGTGGAAAACGCTGTAATTGCGGCAACCAGATCCGCCTCGCTCGTATCCTTTGACAGTTCGAACGGCGCTTTCAATGTGCCGTGAAAACCATAGCGGCGGGGCGCTGCTGTATGGAAGGCGACTTCAGCGTCGTTGAGCCCGGTAATGGCGGGCGCTTCCATGGTTTCGTCCGTGAATGCGTTGCGTCCAAGCCAGTTTGTGGCGATCCGGGTCAGCGGGTCGTTCAACGGTGGAGCGAAATATAGTGCGTAGCGCATCCCATTATCCTGGTTTTTGAGGCATTCCCGCCGGGGTCGCAATTCAGGCTGTTTCGAATCAGTAACACGTCAGTTTGACAAAAATATCGGATGAAACGGTCCTAATTTTCTTTCCGGCCGCGCCCCATCAGACGGCTGCGGATGGCGTTTGATATATTGTCAAAAATGAACACCGTCGCCAGGATCAGCACCACCATATAGGCGACGTTTTCCCAATCGGCGTTGGTGCGCATGGCCTCCCAAAGTTTCAGTCCGATCCCTCCGGCGCCCACCGCGCCAATGATTGTGGCGGAGCGGGTGTTCGATTCCCAGAAATACAGCGACTGGCTTGCGAACACCGGCAGGACCTGCGGCACCACTCCGTAACGCTGGACAAGCACGGGCGCCGCGCCGACGGAGCGTATGCCCTCGCGTTGCCTGTCGTCAATGTTTTCAAGCGCTTCGGAATAGAGTTTGCCGAGGGTTCCGGTATCGGTGAAGAAAATCGCCGAGATGCCGGCCAGGGGCCCGGGACCGAATGCGCGGGTAAAAAACAGTGCCCATATGAGCATGTCGACGCAGCGCAGGAAGTCGAAGAAGCGCTTGAGCAGCTGGTTGACCACCCGGTTGGGGGTGATGTTGCGCGCGGCAGCAAAAGCCAGCGGAAAGGCAAGGAACGTCGCGAACAATGTTCCGACAAATGCCATGACAATCGTCTGCAACAGCTTGATCCACACATCGGCATGCTGCCATTCGGCATTGTAGAGGAAATTGCGCCAGGCAAGCGCAGCATTAGACATCGCCGGATCGATCCGCTCGCCCGAAAAAATCAGTCCAGTGACCTGTGAGAAACTCCTGCCCCAGAACGGCGAGTTGGTGTCGAACCAGAAATTTTCCCAACCGAGGAACCTGTGGCGTATCTTAACCTCGTCGTCTTCGACCTCCAGCGTGCCGGCAAAACCGAACCGCATGAGGATATCCCCATCCGCTTCTTTCTGCACCGCCCATCCGGGCATTTCGCCCCGCGCGTTGACGGTTTCTTCCGGCACAACGTCGATGAGCAGCGTGTCGCCGCGATAGTCGACGGTAACAAGGCCCGGCACGATCCCTATTTTTGCCGATCCTATTTCCAGATCGACCTGTGTGACCACAGTCTGCGAAACCGTTTTGGCCTGCTGCTCGGATGCTGTGGGCACGGGGTCAATGGCCTTTGACGTGTCGCCGCTGCCGCCGTCCTGTGTGCCGGGCGCTCCTTGAACCATGAAGCTGCTGACCGTCGACTTCGTGCTGGTTTCGGTACCGCTGCCAGCCCCGGCATCCACAACGACCTGCCGCTCGACCGTTTCTGTTTTCTTTTGCAGCCAGTGCGGGTCAGGATCCTTTCCGAGCGGTGAGAACCGCGGGAATTCAACGGTGAGATAGTCGCCGTCATATTCGATGTCCGGCCGCGCCTCGTAGCTGATCCAGTCGGCTAGATAGTTTCCCGCGATTCCCCAGTTGCCGTTCGAAAAGGCAGCGCCAATGCCGAACATCGACCAGGCGACAAAGAGGTAGAAAAGAACGACAAGCGCGATGATCGGCGCTCGCCAACGCTCCATTAGCGGGCGGTTGAACACGTCACAGTGGCGCGCGACGATCTCTTCGACGGCCTCGGCAGATATTGTTGTCATTCGTCTATTCCCCGCCGCCAAAGGCGAATGCCTGGTTGCCGACGATGCGCTTGCGCAAATGCGCCGAAAGCTGATCGACGGCAACAATCGTTGCGAAAAGAAGGATGATGATGGCCAGCGTCTTGGCCTCGTGGCCCTGACTGATGGAAAGACGCAGCGATTCCCCGATACCGCCGCCGCCAACCGCGCCGATTATTGTCGAGGCGCGCACGTTGATCTCGAAGCGCAGCAGCGCATAGGAAAGGAAATTCGGCATGACCTGCGGCACGATGCCGAACCAGACGCGTTCGACCCAGTTTCCGCCCGCGGCGCGCAAGCCCTCCTCCGGCCGCATGTCGGCGTTTTCGACCACTTCGAAGAACATCTTGCCGAGCGCACCGATGGTGTGGATGGCAACGGCGATGATCGCAGGGATCGGACCGAGGGATAAAATGGCAAGGAAGAACCCGGCAATGACGATTTCCGGAAAAGCCCTGAGGATTTCCATGAACCGGCGAACGAAGAACCGCAGCCAGCGGCGCGTTGTCAGGTTGGAGGCGGCGAGGAAACATAGCACAAATCCAAATGCGAAACCGATCAGCGTCGCGACGAGCGCGATATTGATGGTCTCCAGCATCTTGTAGACATATTCGGGAATATAGAAGCTGCCTGCGATGTAATGGCGGCCCTCCGGATAGTCGAATTTCAGACTGCCGTCGGCATAGGGAGACGGCAGGTCGAACATGGCGCGCCAGATCTCAAATCCGTCACGCGGGATGAGGTCGCCGATGAAATCGAAGAAGTGCGGCAGGCGGTCGAAGAACTTGCCGGCGTTGGTTTCGTTGGCAAACCACAGCGAGGCTGCAAGAACCGCCATCAGCGCAACGGCCCCGCCCCAGGTATAGAGACGCCGCTTGAACAGCATTTCCTGCCAGTGCCTTTCGGCGATCCGGCCTTCAGCGGAGAGCTGTACCGGAGGGTGGGCTATGGTCATTTGTCGGTATTCCTGCGAAGCGGGTAAGTCGCCGTGGCCTGTGAGTGGCCACGGCGCATTCTGGCTCAGGCCTTTAACTGCCGATTTTCGCTTTGCGCGCGGCGATGATGGTCTTGTAGAAGTTCTCATCGACTTCCGTGAAACCCTTGTAATCACCACCCTGGATGGCACTGAAGCACTCGGCATCCTTTTCGGGCAGCGCCATCATGAAATCCTTGAATTTGGCTTTCATTTCCCGATCCATGGTGGAGCGGATAACGATCGGACCGTTCGGGATTTGAGGAGACTGCCAGACCTGTACCAGATCGCCCATGTCGAGGATGCCCTTGTCGACCATCTTGCGCAGATTGCCGGAGGTGTAGCCGTCTTCGAATTTGCCAACGCCTGAAGACCAGGTGGTACCGGCATCGAAGTTGCCTTTGACCACTTCGAGAACCAGGTTCTCATGACCGCCGCCAAAGCCGGTCTCACCGAAATATTCATCGATGGTGGTGCCGACATCGCCGGGCAGAGAAACACTCGGAACGAGGAAACCGGAAGTGGAGTCCGGATCGGCGAAACCAAGTTTCTTGCCCTTCATGTCATCGAGCGACCTGATGCCGGAATCCTTGCGGGCGACCATGACGGAGTAATAGCCCGTAGAACCGTCCGTCTGGATTGTCGTCAGGATCGGCTCTACGGCCTTCGGATCGGCAAGGTAAACCTTGGCATAGCCGGATGCGCCGAGCTCTGCGTAGTCGAGCGTTCCGCCGAGCAAACCCTGGATAACGCCGTCGTAATCGGCTGCCGGGAAGAGCGACACTTTTTCAACGCCAAGCACCGGCGGAAGCGCCTCAACCAGGCACTGGAAGTTGCGCAGCCGGTCGGCTTCGTTTTCACCGCCCAGAATTCCGATGCGAAATTCCCTGAGGTCTTCTGCCTGTGCCATGCCGGCAAGCATGGCGGTAAGTGCAACTGCACCAAGAAGCGTTTTCTTGAACATGGGTTTCTCCTGTCTTATCCCACTCAAATCAAAAGCTGATTTTGTAATTGGCCCTTCACGCGGGCAAAACGATCACGATCCCGGGCCGGTTACGCGGCAGGTACGAGGGGACCAATCGATTGGGTTTCGGCTTTCTTAGACCGGCCAAGGTCCGCGCCAAGACTGGTCGAGGTGACGGATTCCGACAGCTCCGCGCCGTCGGCGCCGTAAATCATCCGCACCGCCTCGCTGGTCAGTTCGCTCGCCGGCCCGTCGAAAACAACCTTCCCGGCGGCCATGCCAATGACGCGTTCGCAATAGGTCCGCGCGGTGTCGAGCGTGTGAAGATTGGTGATCACCGTGATCCCCTCCTCCCGATTAATACTTTTCAGCGAATCCATGACAATCTGCGCATTGAGAGGATCGAGGGAGGCGATGGGTTCGTCGGCCAGCAGCATTTTAGGCCGTTGCATCAGGGCTCTGGCGATTGCCACGCGCTGCTGTTGCCCACCGGAGAGCGTGCCGGCACGCTGCAGCGCCGTCTGCGCGATGCCCAGCCGCTCAAGTGCCATTATTCCCATGGCGCGTTCCTCGCGTGAAAAGGAAGCGGCCAGATTCAGCAGTGTGGACCGGTGATTAAGCCGGCCCAGCAGCACATTCGTCAGTACATTGAGCCGAGGCACGAGATTGAACTGCTGGAAAATCATCGCACAGTCGCGCTGCCAGTGGCGGAGCTCCGCCCCCTTGAGGGATGAAACCCGGGTCTCGTTGAAGCGGATAATTCCGTCGCTTGGATCGATCAGCCTGTTGAGCATTCTCAAAAGGGTCGATTTGCCTGCACCAGAACGGCCGATGACACCCACCATCTGCCCTTGCGGGATTGCGACCGACACATTGTCAACGGCGGCAAACTCGCCAAACCGGCGGGTTACGTTTTCAAGCTTCAACATCGGCGACCCCGGATCCTGTGAACATTAATTCCTAGGGGTATCGGTTAGAGCCCGCGCATGACCGCGCAATGTCAGTTTGATGTCACAAATATTACAATCCACAGTGCCGGCAGGTTATCCACTGAAACCAGACCAATACATTGTAAAAGCACGGCAATCCCGCTGACGAGGCCAGCGGGACCGGTGGAATTTTCAAACCGCCTGAATTTTCCGTCAGGCGTATTTTTCCAAAAAAAGCTCAGCGGTCAGGGAACGGAAATCCGCCAGCGCTTCATGCAGGCGGTCATGCTCCCAGTCCCACCAGGCCAGCGCATCCATTTTAGCCGCGGTATCTTCCGGAAAACGCCGCGGGATCATCGTCGCCGGTACACCGCCGACTATGGTGAAAGGCGCGACATCCCTTGAAACCACGGCTCCCGCACCGACCACGGCGCCATTACCGATCGTGACGCCAGGGAGCAATATCGCACCGTGACCGATCCACACATCGTGGCCGATGGTGACCGTGCCCTCGCGGCGCCACTCAAAGAATTCCTCTTCGTGGCTTTCGCCATCGAAATAGTCCCCTGCCCGATAGGTGAAATGATGCTGCGTCGCCCGCCAGGTCGGATGGTTCGTCGCATTGATGCGCACATGGCTTGCGATATTGACGAACTTGCCGATTTGGGCGGCCCAGGCTTCGCTGTCGCGAATGATGTAGGAGTAATCGCCCATTGCGCATTCGACCATGCGGCAGCGTTCGTCGACCTCGGTATACCTGCCGAGGGTACAATCCCGCACAATGGCGGTTTCGTGGATCATCGGCCGTTCGGAGAGGTTCTTCATCAGGCGGCTTCCTTACCGGCTCGAAATTCGGAGACATCGATGATCCGGTCGGCGACTTCCTCACGCACGTCCTGGTCATGGAAGATGCCAAGCAGTGCGGTACCGGCCTTTTTTTTGGCGCGGATCAGGTCGACCACGACTGCCCGGTTCGCCGCATCGAGCGATGCGGTCGGCTCGTCAAGCAGAAGCAGCGGATGATCGGTAATGAAGCCGCGCGCAATATTGACACGCTGCTGCTCTCCACCTGAAAAGGTTGCCGGTGGTAATGACCACAAACGCTCCGGCAGGTTGAGTTTTTCGAGCAGTGCCCTGGCACGCTCGCGTGCTTCATCCTGGGATATGCCTCTTGCTAACAAGGGTTCGGCGACAACATCCATGGCGGAAACGCGCGGAACGGTGCGCAGGAACTGGCTGACATAACCGATGACGTCGCGGCGGATATTCAGAACCGTGCGCGGGTCGGCGCTTGCTATGTCGACTGTTACATTGCCGTGCGTGATGAGGATCTGGCCACT
The DNA here is from genome assembly GCF_040932035.1 of Hoeflea sp. TYP-13. Classification (NCBI taxonomy): domain Bacteria; kingdom Pseudomonadati; phylum Pseudomonadota; class Alphaproteobacteria; order Hyphomicrobiales; family Rhizobiaceae; genus Hoeflea; species Hoeflea sp. TYP-13. The sequence continues at coordinate 606,976 of NZ_JBFRBB010000001.1, read as the reverse complement.
GTCCACGGAGTAGTTTCCGTAAAGCATCTTGAGAATGGAGCTCTTTCCAACCCCGGATGGTCCGCCGAGAACTGCGCACTCACCGGCGGTAACCGAGAAATTTACGTCCTTCACGACCGGCAGCTTGATGCCGTCGCGCAGATGCATGGTGAAGCTCTTGGCAACTTCGGAAACAACGAGAGGTGTTGGCATTTCGGAGCTCCTACACTTGCAGAATCGAGGACACGAGCAACTGCGTATAGGGCTCGCGCGGATCATCGAGCACACGGTCGGTCAATCCGTGTTCGATCACATTGCCGTCCTTCATCACCATCATGCGGTGGGACAGAAGCCGGGCAACGGCAAGGTCATGGGTGACGACAATAGCGGCAAGGCCGAGATCGTTGACAAGGCCGCGCATAAGATCGAGCAGCCGTGCCTGTACGGAAACGTCGAGCCCGCCAGTCGGCTCGTCCATGAACACCAGCCGCGGGCCGGTTACGAGGTTGCGGGCGATCTGCAGACGCTGGCGCATGCCGCCGGAAAAGTCGCGCGGCTGATCGTCGATGCGGTCGGCCTCGATTTCCACCCGGTCGAGCCACTGCGTGGCCGAACTGCGTATATTTCCATAATGGCGATCGCCGATCGCCATCAGCCGCTCGCCGACATTGGCGCCGGCCGAAACCGTCATACGCAGACCATCAGCCGGATTCTGGTGCACAAAACCCCAGTCGGTGCGCATCAGAAAGCGCCGCTCGGCCTCGCCCATGCGGTAAAGGTCGCGGAATTTGCCGTCGCGCATGCAGTATTCGACCGTGCCGGAAGTCGGCATAAGGCGTGTTGATATGGCGTTGAGCAAGGTTGTCTTACCGGATCCGGATTCGCCGACGACGGCCAGGACCTCGCCCGGCCACAATTCAAATGAGACGTCCCGGCAGCCGACGCGGCTTCCGTAAAACTTGGTTACTGCGCTAACGCGCAAGAGTGGATGGTCGCTCATTGTGCAGTCTCCGCACTGTCGCCCGCGAGAGGGCCGACATGGCCTTCGTCACGGCGTTTTTCGCAATAGTCGGTGTCGGAGCAGACGAACATGCGCCCACCATGATCATCGAGAATAACCTCATCGAGATAGACGCCCTGGGCCGCGCAAAGGGCGCAAGGTTCGTCGAATTTCTGCACTTCGAAAGGGTGATCCTCAAAATCGAGGCTCACGACGTCAGTATAGGGCGGGATGGCGTAGATGCGTTTTTCCCGGCCGGCGCCGAACAATTGCAACGCTCGCGATTTGTGCATCTTGGGATTATCGAATTTCGGCGTCGGTGACGGATCCATCACATAACGCCCCTCGACCTTGACCGGATAAGCATAGGTCGTTGCGATGTGCCCGTTCCTGGCGATGTCCTCGTAGAGCTTGACGTGCATGAGGCCATATTCTTCAAGCGCATGCATCTTGCGCGTTTCGGTTTCGCGCGGTTCAAGAAAACGCAGCGGCTCCGGAATGGGCACCTGATATACAAGGATCTGGCCGTCTGTCAGCGTTTCTTCCGGAATGCGGTGCCGTGTCTGGATGATGGTCGCATCGGCGGTCCTGGTGGTGACCTCGACATTCGCCACTTTCTGGAAAAAGGCGCGGATCGATACGGCGTTGGTGGTGTCGTCCGCGCCCTGGTCTATGACCTTCAGCGTGTCGTCAGGCCCAAGTACCGAAGCCGTGACCTGCACGCCGCCCGTTCCCCAACCATAAGGCATCGGCATTTCACGGCTGGCGAAAGGCACCTGATAGCCCGGAATGGCGATTGCCTTCAAAATGGCACGGCGGATCATGCGCTTGGTCTGCTCATCTAGATAGGCGAAATTATAGGTCGCCAGTTGCGTATGGGTGTTCATTCCGCGGCCTCCAGATCATCGCCTTGTGGTGCTTTGCCATCGCGGCCTTCGTCGTATTCGGCGCGCATGCGGCGGACGAGGTCGAGTTCGGCCTGAAAATCAACGTAATGCGGCAACTTCAGATGCTCGACGAAGCCGGTGGCCTGGACATTGTCAGAGTGGGATATGACAAATTCCTCATCCTGCGCCGGCGCCGTCAGGTCTTCGCCGAGTTCGGTGGCGCGAAGGGTTCTGTCGACAAGCGACATGGCCATCGCCTTGCGCTCGCTCTGGCCGAACACGAGACCGTAACCGCGGGTAAATTGCGGCGGCGATTTCGATGAGCCCTGGAACTGCGTGATCATCTGGCATTCGGTCACCTGAATGCGCCCGAGGCTGACAGCAAAGCCGAGCTCGGGAACGTCGATCTCGACTTCCACCTCGCCGATGCGGATTTCACCGGCAAAGGGGTGGCTGCGGGCATAGCCGCGCTGGGTCGAATAACCGAGCGCCAACAGGAATCCTTCGTCGCCGCGCGACAGCGCCTGCAGCCGGACGTCGCGGGTCATCGGAAACTCCATCGGTGTGCGGGTCAAATCGCCGGTCTGATGATCGTCCGGAAGGTTGCCATCGCCCTCGATCAGGCCTTCATGGGCAAGGATCTCGGATACACGCGGCGTGCGCCCGGTCTCGGCATAGCGCCGTTTCGGCGCGTCAACCGCCTCGTCACCCATCAGTTCCGGATCGAGAAGGCGGTGGGTGTAGTCGAATGTCGGACCCAGAAGCTGGCCGCCCGGCAGATCCTTGTAGGTCGCCGAAATGCGCCGCTCGATCAGCATGTTGCCGGTATCGATGGGGTTGGAATATCCGAAGCGCGGCAGTGTCGTGCGGTAGGCGCGAAGCAGGAAGATCGCCTCGATCATGTCGCCGCGCGCCTGCTTGAAGGCAAGCGCGGCCAGTTCGCGGTCATAGAGTGAGCCTTCGCTCATGATCCGGTCGACGGCAAGACCAAGCTGTTCGACAATCTGTTCGATATGCATGGCTGGAACCGAACGGTCGCCGCGCCTGCGATCCGCCAGGAGCTGGTGTGCGTTGCTGATGGCGGCTTCACCGCCCTTTACGGCTACATACATGGCTTCAACCTCCACTCAGCGAGATTTTGGCGGTGCGCGGCAAACCGATGATGCCTTCGGGAGCAGCAAGCAGCACATCAGCGCCGCGCGGAAAGCGCGCGCCATTGGATGCCCACTGATCGAAGAAGTGTTCCGGCAGACCCTTTGGAGCAACGGCGGCAACATCCTCTATGCCCGGCCCGGACAGATGCAGCTTGCGGCCACCCATGAGACCGTCAATCTGCAGGATAAGCGTTGTCGAACGGTCCGGATATTCCTGCGTGCCCTGTGAGAAACTCTCGAGCGAAGGCAGAGATTCCAAATCCGCCACCACGGCAAAATCGGCATCATACGACTGAAGGGTGAGCTGCGCAGAGGTATTGAAAGTCAACCAACCGGCAACCTCCCCATTGCGCGAAAGTGCCGGGTCGAGCCAGATCCTGGTGTCGTGGTCGAATAGCGTCGCAGCGATGCTGCCGACCGTCGGCAGCAATGGCGCCGGCGGGCTGGTCAAATCGTCAAACCGGACGACGCTGCCTGGACGCGCAAGGGCGTCCATGACGCGCCGGAATACCGACTGTGCGTTGAAAACCGGGTCTGAAAATCCGCCCCGGAACATGGACGCGTTGTTTGATTGAACTTCCATATTCAATCCTCTCCGCGAACCATGGTGAAGAAGTCGACACGGGTGGCTGCCGTTTCCTCGCGGTGCTCATTGTCTTCAGCCTCAAGCCGATCTCTGATGGGCGCGACCAATTTTTTTTCAACGTCAGCCCTGAAAGCGTCGTCCTGCCAGAGCGCGTCGAATATCGCCGCGTGGCGGACCTTTTCCTTGTCGGCGCCAAGCGCATAGGCGTGGCCGACCTTTCCGTTCGATAATTTCACCGTCGCCCGCGTCACCGTCGCCTCGCCGAAATTGAACGGCGCACCGCCACCGCCAATACGGCCACGGACCATGACCAGTCCGGTTTCAGGGCCCCGCACGGGACGAACCTCGGGTCTGTCGGGCCAGGCCTGCCAGGCTTCAGCCAGTTCCTTCCCCGATGCACGGGCCAGCACGGCCATCGCCTGTTGTCGCCCCGCATGGGCGTCATCCGATGGTTTTCCCTGGGGCCCGCCTGGAGCAACGGTATCGCTCATGAAATCATCCTTATTTGTCTATTTATCTAGACAACTAGACATCCTGTTGTTATGCTTATAGCGCAAAAATGACAGCTGTGTGAAACGGAACGGAAAATAATATGGAATTTGTGGAGCGCCGTAGCGGAATTTCGCTGTGGCGGCAGATTGCCGACCAGATCCGCATTGCCATCAGCAACGGCGAATATGACGACAGGAACATGTTGCCCGGCGAAATTGCTCTGGCAAAGCGCTTCAATGTCAACCGCCACACGGTTCGAAGCGCGATCGCCTCGCTTGCCAGGGAAGGCGTGGTGCGGGTTGAACAGGGACGCGGCACGTTCATCACCCGGCGCAAGCGCCTGCAATATCCGATCGGCCGGCGCACCCGTTTTTCGGAAGGGCTGGCCGGGCAGATCCGATCGCGTGACAGGGTTCTGAAAGACCACGGATTGCAGCCGGCGCCGTCCCATGTTTCACGCGCCCTGGCGTTGGAGCCGGGCGCGACGGTGGTGCGGCTGGAAACGGTCAATACGGCCGATAAACTGCCGGTCTCGCGAGCGATCAGCTGGTTTGATGGAAACAGATTTCCGGACTTCGCGGATCGTTACGAAAAGTACCATTCCATAACCGCAATACTGAAGTCCTATGGCATTAAGGACTATCTGCGCGTCTCCACCCGAATTTCAGCCCATCATGCCGATCCCACGACACTAAAAGACCTGCAGCTTTCGCCAGGCGCAATCATGCTCAGGACAGAGGCGATCAATGCTGAAATCGGCGGACGCCCCGTCGAATACTCAAACACCTTTTTCGCCGCCGACCGGATCGAGCTCGATATCGATCACAGCGCGCCGGTGCCGGCGAACTGACCGAAACTTGCTAACGCAGATGCGTTTCGATGCGGAAACTGTCCGGCAGTGAGTTGCAGCGGCCGTCAGTTGCAAGTTCCAGTGCACAGGCCGCCATCTTGTGGGCAATGCCGAATGTGATCTTGAAGCCTCCGGTTGCCACTGTCAGACGCTGATGGCCAGGAACCGCGCCTATCATCGGATCACGCTTGATTGCCTTGGGTCTCAGACCGGCCCAGCGCTCAAGTACCGTTGCATTTTCAAGCTCCGGGCAAAGCTCCCGCGCACGCGCGATCAGGTTCTCCAGCTTTTCGTCGGTTTCCGAGCCACTCGCAAATTCAGCCTCGCTGGTGCTGCCGATTGCAACGGCTCCACCCTCGTGAGGCACAATATAAACACCATCCTGGAAAACCAGCGGCAGATCATCGTCAATATCGGCCCGAAGCAAGGCCGCCTGCCCCTTGATGGCGGCACCGAATTGCGTTGCCGGCCGCGCCAGCAAATCACCGAGCAGTGTGAATGTCTCATGTCCGGCGGCTAGGATCGTGTGATCGGCAGTGATGGTTCTGCCCAAATCAGTGACGGCTTTTCCAGAATCTTCCTCGAACCGGCTCAATCCATCGCTTTCGATGATCGTCACCTGCTGGCCAAGGCTTGCCTTGAGCGCGCCGATATAGCGCCTGGGACTGACCCTTGCCGCCAGCGTTTCAAGCACCAGCCCGTGCGGCATCGCCGCGGAAGACGGCCAGTCCTTTTTGTAGGGCGCATCGAGCAGGGTCCATTCAAAACCGGTCTTAGCACTGTTCCACACTTTTTCGGCATCCACCTTGCGCTCGACCCCAAGTTGGGCATGATGCGGCCTGATCAGCGGCATCAGCCGGCCGCATCGTCGGTATCCGCAACCCAGGCCCGTTTCGGCTTCAAGGCTTGCCACTTCGTCGCCAAGCCTGCTAAGCGCCTCGAACTGAAACTGCTTCTTGGGGTTCCAGCGTTCGGGCATGTGCGGCATCAAAGCGCCCAGCAGACCGCCGCTGGCACCTGTGCCGACTGAGCGTTTTTCAAGCACGATAACGCTTTGGCCGGCTTTTGCGGCGAGGCGCGCAATCCAGAGCCCGACCGCGCCCGCGCCGACAACAAGAAGATCGCAGGACAGATCGTCGTCCTTCGGTGAATGCGGCGCGTTGATTTGAGGCGTCATGAGGAGTGACCATGAACCGGAACAAAGATGATGGCCGCGAAAACCCGGCCAATGGCGGGATCGAATGGCATGCGGGTGATATGCCCTATTCGACTGCATTTGGCGATCACTTTTATTCCCTCGCCGATGGTCGCGCCGAATGCGACTACGTTTTTCTGAAAGGCAATGGCCTGCCGGAACGCTGGCAGGAACAGAAGCGCTTCACCATTGCGGAACTTGGATTTGGAACCGGGCTCAATTTCTGCGAGACCTGGCGGCAATGGAGCACGCGGTGGCCGGCGGATGGCCAGTTGCGATTTGTCAGCTTCGAGAAATATCCGTTGAGCGGCTGCGAAATTGGCCGTGCGCTTGACGCGTGGCCGGAACTTGCCGGTTTCAGCCGCAGCCTAGTTGCCCATTGGCCGGAAGAAGCGCCGGCCTCGGTGCGGATCGATTTCAGCGATGACATTGCCCTTGAATTGCATGTCGGCGATGCCCTGCCCTGTCTTGCCCCTTGGGCCGACACCGCCGATGCCTGGTTCCTGGACGGTTTTGCCCCGGCCCGCAATCCGGATATGTGGTCGGAGACGCTCATGCGCGAGGTTTTCAATCATACGGCGCCAGGCGGGAGCTTTGCCACCTATACAGCGGCGGGCTGGGTGCGACGGAACCTGGAATCTGCCGGATTTATAGTCGAAAAGAAGAAAGGTCACGCCGGCAAGCGGGACATGTCCGTCGGCAGACGGGCGTCATGAAGCCGGAGCTATGCCGGATGATTGTCACACCGTTGTGGTGTCAATCGAACTAAAGTGACGATCCGGCCGAGGCGTCCGCGCCGGGCAGCCAATTTGATAGTTTTTCACGCAGCTTTTCGAGACTGATGGGTTTCGACATGCAGTCATCCATGCCGGCCTGAAGGCATTTTTCCTGATCGCTTGCCAGCGCGTAGGCCGTAACACCGATTATCGGCGTACGTTCCTGCGTTGCGTCTTCGGCGCGTCGGATCAGTTTGGTGGCCTGATAGCCGCTCATCACGGGCATCGCCACATCCATCAGGATTATTGCCGGTTTCATCCGTTTCCAGGCCTTGACCAATTGCTCGCCGTCGGCGGCTATATGATAAGAATATCCCAATTGCTGCAGAGTATGTGCAAAGACGATCTGGTTGACGTCATTGTCTTCGGCGATCAGCACTTCGACCCTTGTTGCAGCAGCGCGGTTTTCAGGGATGCGAGAAGGCATTACCGCCCTGTCCGGAACATTTGTGGTGCCCACTTCCGTGCGCCCGCCGCCGGCGGGGCCGGTCGCATCTGAATTGTCCAGCGGCGGCGTTTCCTGAACCTCATTCCCGGCAAGGCCACGGGATTGCTGCAGCGTTTTCACCACGATATCGCGCAGTCCGGCAGGATCGGACAATGTGTGCAACTGTGCGGCGATGCCGGTTTCGCGGCACTGATCGTCATCCAGCGCCAATTCCCCGGGACCTGCCAGAATTATCGGCGGGCCCTCCAGCGGAGAACCGAGTTCCAGATCGGATACGACAGCCGCGCAGGCGTTGATGTCGCCGCCATTGCAAATAATGATCAGGTCTGTGCCGACCTCGATCTGCCGCGCGGCTTTTAGAACCCTCTGCGCCTCGTCGGGACTCTTTGCAATGCAAAAATCCATCGACAGGTCGGAAAGCGGCGCGATGACCTTTCCTCCGGACAAACCATCCGTACAGATGACGAGCGCGCGCGCGCCTTCCGTCTCACGCATGCGTACCAGCCGGTTATCTGCGGCCTGACCGATGGGCAGGGTCAGATTGAACCAGAATTCGGATCCGTCGTTCTGATGGCTATTGACCCCGATGCGCCCTCCCATGAGAGCGATCAGCCGGGCGCACAGCGTCAGGCCAAGCCCGGTTCCTTCGTGGCGCTCCGTGGAAAGATCCTCTGCCCGTGAGAACATGTCGAACATCGTCCGCTGCTTTTCCGGCGTAAGCCCGGTACCGCAATCCTTTACGGTCACCGTGATTTCAGCATGGTCAGGATCCGTAATCGCGCTGTGAACTCCGATCCTGATTTGTCCGATATCGCTGTAGTTGATTGCATTGCCAAGAAGGTTGCCCATTATCTGCCGGATGCGAAACCCGTCGCCGACCAGCTTGTCCGGCAGATCCGGGTTGATGTCCACGTGGAGCGAAAGATCCTTTTCCGCGAACCGTGCCGCATAGAGCGAGGCAACGTCTTCGACGGCGTCTACGAGACTGAATGGCTGATGCTCGAGCACCAGGGCGCCCACCTCACTGCGTGAGTAGTCGATGATGTCGTTGAAAATTCCGAGCAGAACCTCGCCGGATTTCGATATGACCTCAGCGAACATCTGCTGCTTGGCATCGAGGCCCGAGTTCATCAGCAGTTCGGCCATGCCAATGATGCCGTTCATGGGTGTGCGGATATCGTGGCTCATATTGGCAAAGAAATCCGGACGGACGGCGCCGCTGTTGCCGGCCTGTCGATCCTTTTCGACAATGTCGGTAACATCCGTCGCTATCACAATGCGGTCGCCATTGGCAGCGGTATGACCCCGCCACAGTGACCACTTGCCGCGTGCGCACCGAAGTGCAACATCCTCATCGATCTCCGCAATCCGCTGGGCAATATGCGATTCGATCCAAGCTTGCCGGTTCTCTGCCGCATCCTGGATCTGTCCGCTATCGGCTACCTGCTCTACAATTTCGGTTATACTGCGGCCCTCGGACCAGTCGGTCACAAGAGGATATCGTTGCCGGAACGCCCGGTTGGTCGCACGGATCCGGTAACTGCTGTCCCAGATGACGCATGCGTTGCCATGTACTTCAAGAGCTTCATGCCAGGCAGACGTGTCGGCAACGGCATGTTGCGATGGCTGGGACGCGGCAGCATCCGACGGGATCACCCGCAATTTGGCAGGGCGTGCCTCTTGTTTGGCACAGCCTTGCGGTTTGCCGCTATCTTTGTTTGAGGTTGGTCCACGCCAACCTTCAAAGCGAATACTGTCCTTCGGCTCGAAAAGGCCGGCTATGTAGTGGAACCCGCCATCATCGGTCAATTGCCTGATCTGCAGGCGGAACTGCTGATTTTCGCCAGCGCCGTTGAAGACGGCCGTCTGATCCTTGCCGAAAACAAGCGCCCGGCGCTCCTTTTCATCCCGGTCATTAACCTGCATCTGCGCTGCCGCATTGGCGGTCTCATGCCCGAGGAGATCTTCCTCACGGCAATTTGCAAGTGCGCAATAGGCCGCATTTGCAGCCAAATAACGCAGATCACCATCTTTAATATACGCCGGCTGTGCAAGCGAGTGTAGTTCGGCGCAAGCCGAATCAATGTCGCTTCCCTCCAGACCAGTCAATCCGCCCTTCACCAGTCATCCTCTGAGCCAAATCCCCATGCGGGTATGTCAGATTCGATTGTGACGAAGTCTCAGCAAAATGCATCTGTAAGGAATTGCAATGAACGGTTAACCGAACATCAACCATTTACGGCAGGGTACGCTCCCTGCCGTTAAACGTCGATTTTTCCACTAAAATCTGGTGGTTGGATAGATTGCCTGGCCTACCCCGGTGAAAGTCCGCGCAGTCTTTCCGATCTGCGGCGCAACAGTTCCAGCACCGTCAAAAGAACGATGGAAATGGCCACCAGAAGTGTTGCGACGGCAAGAATAGTCGGCGAAATCTGCTCACGCAGGCCGGTGAACATTTGCCAGGGCAGCGTCTTCTGGGACGCCGAACCGAGGAACAGCACGACCACAACTTCGTCAAACGAGGTGATGAATGCGAACAGCGCGCCGGAAATGACGCCCGGCAGAATCAATGGCATCTGCACCCGAAAGAACGTCGTTACCGGGTTTGCACCGAGATTTGCCGCAGCCCGAACAAGGCTCTGATCGAACCCGACCAGCGTCGCTGTCACGGTGATGATCACAAATGGCGTACCGAGTGCCGCGTGGGCCATGACCACGCCCCAATAGGTGCCTTGCAGACCGATGCGGGAATAGAAAAAGTACATGCCGGCGGCAGAAATGATCAGCGGCACAATCATCGGCGAAATGAGGATGGCCATGATCACGGATCGGGCCGGCATATGCGACTGGGAAAGACCGATCGCTGCGACGGTACCGAAGCCGGTCGCAAGGATTGTCGCCATCGGTGCGATCCTGACCGAATTCCACATTGCCGTCTGCCAGTCGGAATTGGTGAAGAAATCCTCATAGTGCTTCAGCGAGTAACCGGCCGGATCGAAGGACAGCATTTCCGGTGTGAAGGTGAAGAAATTCTGCGCATTGAACGACAACGGGATGATCACCAGAACCGGAAAGATCAGGAAAAAGAAGATCAGCCCGCAGATGATGCGGAATGAATAGTACCAGGTGCGCTGGCCGACGGATGCATAGGGTGGAAGTGCTGACATGATTTTACCCCAGCTTCACGTTGTCGATACCGACAATCCGGTCATAGAGCCAGTAGAGCACCATGACGATTGCCAGGAGCATGACGCCCAGCGCAGCGGCGAGGCCCCAGTTCAGTGAGAATGATATGTGATAGGCGATCCGGTTGGAAATGAAGATGCCGGATGTGCCGCCGACCAGTTCCGGTGTGATGTAGTAACCGATCGAAAGAATGAAGACGAGAATACTACCGGCGCCGATACCGGGAATCGTCTGCGGGAAATAGACCCGCCAGAAGGCGTACCAGTCCGATGCGCCCATGCTCTTCGCCGCCCGCATATAGGTTGGCGAAATGGTCTTCATCACCGAGAAGAGTGGCAGGATCATAAAGGGCAGCAGGATATGCGTCATTGCGATAATGGTGCCGGTCTGGTTGTTGATCAGCGCCAATCGGGAATCATCCCCGACAATACCGAGCCAGACAAGGGTGTCGTTGATCACGCCCTGCTGCTGCAGCAACACCTTCCATGCCGATGTACGCACCAGCAGAGATGTCCAGAACGGCAGCAATACCAGGATCATCAAAAGGTTGGATGATCTGAGCGGCAGGCTGGAAAGAAGGAAGGCAATTGGATAGCCGAGCAGGATGCATGTCACTGTTATCGTAATCGACAGGATTAGCGTCCGCCCGAACAGAAAGAGGTAGATGCGCTCATCCTCGGGCTTGAACTGCACGCCGTCGGGAGTGCGCTGTGCATCCGCTGCGGCCAGGAAATAGCCGGCTGTCGCCGGCGAACTGAACTGCTTGATCGTCTGCCAGACTTCCGGGTCGCCCCAGTTCTTGTCAGCCTTCAGGAACTGAGCGGTATAATCGCCGTCCTCAAAGCGCTTGACGCGCCGGCCGGTCTTTCTGAACAGGCTGGCAATGCCGGGCTTTTCATAGTTGAGGCGTGAGCCGACCCGGGTGTGTGTTTTGGCGGCCGCAGCAATCTTCATATCTTCGGCAAGCGCGGCAAACACATCCTCAGAGGGCATTTCGCCGGAATTTTCATCCCATTCCTGCAGCGCTACGACTGTCCTGGGCAGTGTGTTGGGCACGATGTCGTTTTCGACTGAGCGGTACAGCATGTCCGCAATCGGCAGCACAAACGATATGAGAATGAACAGAAACAGCGGCGCGACAAGCAACGCAGAGCGGATTTTTTGCGCCCTCAATGCCCGCGCAATGCTGACTTTCAGCGGAACGCCGTCCTGGGTCGTCAACACTGTCTGTGCATGTGTCTGATCGGTCATATCATCTGCCCGCAGTCAAGAATTTCAAAGTGTGGTGAGGCGGGGCCGCGAAGCCCCGCCTCGAATGTCATGATGACCTTATTTGGCCAGCCAGGCCTGGAACTTGGCATCCAGGTCGTCGCGATTATCAGCCCACCACTCGTAGTTATAGAGGAAGGTGTTCTTCGCGTTGTTCGGATCGGTCGGCATATGCGGAGCCATGTCGATGCCGAGCTCGGCGTGCTTGCCGACGAGCGGAGCGGACGATTTGCGGGCCGGGCCGTACGAGATGTACTTGGCCTGGTCGGCAAGGCGCTGCGTGTCGGTTGCGAACATGATGTATTTCTTCGCAGCAGCAAGACGCTCCGGAGAAAGACCGGTCGGAATGATCCAGCCGTCAAGGTCGAAGACCTGTGCGTCCCAGAGCATTGCCACAGGCTGCTTGTCTTCTTCGATCAGCGCAAACAGGCGGCCATTATAGGTCGAACCCATGATAACTTCGCCGTCAGCCAGGAGCTGCGGTGTTTCGGAACCCGAAGACCACCAGATCACATCGTCCTTGATGGTGCCGAGCTTGGCGAGCGCGCGGTCGACGCCTTCCGGTGTCGAAAGCACATCATAGACATCTTCCTTGGCGACGCCGTCACAGATCAGTGCCCATTCGACATTGTTGATCGGGCGCTTTTCGAGGGCGCGTTTGCCGGGATATTTGGCAGTGTCGAAGACAGCGCAAATATCGGTCGGCGGTGTGTCGCCAACCTTGTCGGTGCGATAGCCGAAGGTCGTCGAATAGACGATCTGCGGAATGAAGCACTCAGATACCAGCAGGTCGCCGAAATCGTCGGCAGCGGATGTGCCGTCGGGTGCGGCGGCCAGATCCTTGTCCGGATCGATGACTTCAGCCAGCCCTTCATCACAAAGACGAATGGCGTCCGAGGCGACAACGTCCACAACGTCCCAGGTCACATTGCCTGCTTCGTTCATGGCGCGCAATTTTGCCACCGCTTCAGCGGAAGATTCGTCATTGATGATGTTAACGCCCGGATTCGCAGCCATATAGGGCTTGTGATAGGCGTTGTTCTGTGACGACGAATAGGCGCCACCCCACGAAACAATGGTCATATCCTCGGCAAGAGCCGCTGTTGTTCCCACCGCTAATGCGGTGGCAGCAATCAGAATTGACTTCAGTTTCATTGCATTCTCCCTTTTCACTCAATAATGCCGGACAGCAATTGCCCGGATTTTGTACAGACGGCGTTGATCGCCGCTACTGTGGAGACAGCCGGAGACCGGCTTAACCGACCGGATCAAGTGCCTTGCAGTCACTTGCAAACCAGCCAATCTCTAGATCCTGCCCTTCGGCAAGTTTTCGTTCCCCCGCACGGTTGCGGACCTTGACGATGAACTCCGGGTTACCGGCAACATTCATGCGCACGCGGATATGGTCACCGAGATAGATCAATTCCTCGACACGACCCTGGACACGGTTTTCCATGGCGTCGACGGCAACAATCTCTATGCGCTCCGGGCGCAGGGACAGAGTCGTCGTATCGCCGACACCACCGACATTGACCTTGTCTGCCTTCAGTTCTGTGCCGTCGGCAAGACGGACATCGCAGATATTGTCATTGATGGCAGTCACGGTTCCGTTGAGCTTGTTGTTTTCACCGATGAACTGCGCAACGAAGGAATTTTGCGGGGTTTCATAGAGCGCATCGGGGCTCGACAGCTGCTGGATGACACCGTCATTAAAGACCGCGACGCGGTCGGACATGGTCAGTGCCTCGGTCTGGTCATGGGTTACATAGACAACCGTCACACCGAGATTTTCGTGAATATGCTTGATCTCATATTGCATCTGCTCGCGCAGCTGCTTGTCGAGTGCGCCGAGCGGCTCGTCCATCAAAACCAGATCCGGATCGAATACCAGGGCCCGGGCAACGGCAACGCGCTGCTGCTGGCCGCCTGAAAGCTGCGCAGGCCGTCGGGATCCGAATTCGCCCAGTTCGACCATCTCAAGCGCACGTTTCACCTTTTCCTGCTGCTCCGCCTTGTTCATGCTGCGGACCTGCAACGGGAAAGCGAGATTTTCAGCGACAGACATGTGCGGAAACAAAGCGTAGTTCTGGAACACCATGCCAACCCCGCGCTTGTGCGGAGGTACATTGTTGATGGGGCGGTCGTTCAGAAATATCTCGCCATGGCTGGCAGGCTCGAAACCCGCCAGCATCATGAGACAGGTTGTCTTGCCCGACCCCGACGGGCCCAGCATGGTCAGAAACTCGCCCCGTTTGATATCAAGATTGAGGTCTTTGACAACAAGCGTTTCGCCGTCATAGCTCTTTTGCACCTTGTCAAACCGTACGCTTGCGCCACGCTGGGTCGTCATCCAATTGTCCCCATAATTGCACTGTTCTTGATTGTCAGATCGCGCGTACAACCGTGACCTGCATATAATGCAGGTTGCTGCGTCCGCGCGCTTCGAAATTCAAAGATCGAAATGGAATAGAACCCACCCAGCGCGAAAGCGCTGCCTGTGCTTTCCTCCCGTCGGCCCGCTATTGGACCCCGATCTGCAGACTGTACATTCGCCAGCTGCATACTTCCCCGATCTACGCCTTTGCGGCGCTTGTTGTTCCAAACGCTAGAATGGCCAATTTTGTTGGGAGATCAACACTTATTTGTGCACTCGCCTGTTTTATTTGCGACATAATTTACGACATTTTGGCCATGCCGCAATTTCGCAAATTTCGCCACCGATCCGGCCTGTCTCCGGTCCGCTGGCGCGACAAAACAGCTTCGGGAGACACCGCAGATCACACCGCTGCGCCTCTCCGTTCCGTGACGATGCACATTGCGGCATTTCCTCCCACAAAGGCCGCAGCGTAAGAATAGTCGCGGCCATGCGCCCGTTCAACCCATGTGAATAATATATTCCTGCAATGATAACTTGGCAAAATACCTGAACACGCCAAAGGGCTGTCGGGCGGATGAACCGCTTTCATCCGACACCGGCTATCGGGCCTTATGGCCGCCATGACGGGCTGCTGTGTTGCCTGTTTTGCAGTATATCCACGCCTGATTCTGCCGCAAACCGGAGGGGGCCTTTCCAAGCTGTTGAGCGAATGTTAAGGGAGGCTTAAAAGCCCGATTGTTTGCAAGGGGCCGCACTCATTTTCACAGGAACCGGTGCGGGCCGTAAACAATCAAGAACAACAATAACGGGGAAGCATGAACGCGATCATCGATGTGCGGGGTGTGACCAAACGATTTGGCGGCTTTCATGCCGTTGACGATTGTACGCTGTCCATCCAAAAGGGCTCCATAACCGGACTGATCGGTCCGAACGGAGCCGGAAAAACAACCCTCTTCAACATGGTAGCTGGCACCTATGTGCCAACATCGGGCCAAATCCTTCTCGACGGCGAGGACGTCACCGGCCTGCCCGCCCATGAACTCTTCAACCGCGGCCTTCTACGCACCTTTCAGATTGCGCATGAATTTTCACATATGACCGTGACGGAAAACCTCATGATGGTGCCCGACCGGCAAAGCGGCGAGAACCTCGCCTCGGCCTGGTTCCGGCCGGCACGCGTTTCTCGCGAGGAAGCGGAGGTGCGCCGCAAGGCCGAAGAGGTGATGGAGTTCCTGAAAATCACCCACGTCAAGAACGAGCTGGCGGGCAATCTTTCCGGCGGTCAGAAAAAACTGCTGGAACTCGGCCGCACGATGATGGTTGATGCCAAGGTTGTGCTTCTCGACGAAATCGCCGCCGGCGTGAACCGCACATTGCTTAACGATCTGGTCTCCAACATCGAACGGCTCAACAGTGAACTGGGCTACACATTCTTTGTCATCGAACATGACATGGACATGATTGCACGGCTTTGCGATCCGGTTATCGTCATGGCGGCCGGCTCGGTCATGACCCAAGGCCACATTGAGGAAATCCAGAAGAACGAAGCGGTTATCGAGGCCTATTTCGGCGGCTCTCCCACCGGTGAGGCGACAATCGAGACCGACCACGGACAGGCGCCGGAGGGCCAGCAATGAGCCTTTTGGATATCAAGGATCTGCATGCCGGCTACGGCGTGATGAGCATTCTCAAGGGCGTCAATATGAGCCTTGAGGCCGGGGAGATCGGCGTCATCGTCGGCCCGAACGGCGCCGGCAAGTCGACGACGCTGAAAGCCATCTTCGGCATGCTCAACATCACCGAGGGCTCAATCAGTTTCGACGGCGCGGACATTACCGGCATACGCTCGGAACAGCTTGCAGAACACCGCATCGCCTTCGTGCCGCAGGAGCACAACGTGTTCCCCACCCTGACGGTACACGAAAACCTTGAAATGGGCGCTTATGTGCGGCGCGACGACTTTTCCTCGGTGATGGATCATGTCTACGACATCTTCCCGCCGCTCCAGGACAAGCGCAACCAGCCGGCAGGAGAGCTTTCGGGCGGTCAGCGGCAAATGGTGGCGTTTGGCCGGGCGCTGATGATCGAACCCAAACTGATCCTGCTTGATGAGCCGACCGCCGGCCTTTCGCCGATGTTCATGTCGCAGATATTCGACAGGGTCATCGCCATCAACCGCACCGGCGTGACCGTTGCCATGGTGGAACAGAACGCAAAGCAGGCGCTGGCCATTGCCCATAAGGGCTTTGTGCTTGCTGGCGGGCGCAACTCATACACCGATACCGGACAGAACCTTTTGAACAACCCCGAAGTCGCCGCAAGCTTTCTGGGCGGGTAGCGGGAGAGGCCACGTGAACGAAATCGTATTTTTTCTCAACAAGGGCATAACATCCGGACTTATCATCGGTTCGATCTACGCCCTTGGTGCCATCGGCGTTACGCTGATTTTCGGCATTTTGCGCTTTGCCCATTTCGCCCATGGCGACATGATGACCCTCGGCGCCTTTGTCACGCTGATCCTGACCGCAGCGCTGGCAGCGCTCGGCATCACATTACCGGTTCCGCTGGCCTTCATCGCCATGTTCCCGGCCATGGCGATTACAGCCGTTATGGCGATCGGCCTGGACAAGGTTTTCTACAAGCCGTTGCGGCAGGCCGGTGCACGGCCCGTCGTGCTCGTCATGGCGTCGGTCGGCGTGACGCTGATGCTGCAGGGGGTTATCCGGCTGTTTGCGGGCGTGCGCTCGCGTGACATGTTCATAGAGGCGCCGAAGGAGATTTTCCGCATTCCCTTTCCGGGCGCAACACGGCCGCTGATCGTCACCGAACCACAAGCGCTTTTGATCGTCTTCACGATCGTCGCCGTTGTCGTGCTGCACTGGTTTTTGACCCGCTCGCGCCTCGGCAAGGCGATGCGCGCCGTTTCCGACAATCCTGAACTGGCGCGGATCACCGGCATCAACACCAATCACGTAGTGTGGGCAACATGGATTATCGGAGGCGCGCTTGCCTGCGCCGCGGGCACGATGCTGTCGATGGACGTAACACTCAAACCCGATCTTTCCTTCAACATCCTGCTGCCGATCTTTGCCGCGACCATTGTCGGCGGCATTGGGCAACCCTATGGCGCCATCGCCGGCGGGTTCCTCGTTGGTTTCTGTGAAACGCTTGCCGTCTTCAACTGGGCCATCCTGCTCAGACCCATCAAGGACCAGCTCTGGTTCGAGGTGCCGAGAAACCTGGCGCTGGTGCCGACAGAATACAAGCTCATGGTACCGTTCCTAATTCTCATAATCGTGCTGATCTACCGTCCCACCGGCATCTTCAAAGGGAGGGTCCTGTAATGAGCGAGCAAAACCAGTATTCGATCATGCGCGATGTCCTGCTCTTTGCAGCTCTCGGCGTCCTTGTCCTCATCGTCTTTTTAAGCCAGGGCACGGTCTATTCGCTGCGTATGATGGTTGAGGCGGGCTGCTACGCCATCATCGCGCTTGGCCTGACGATCCAGTGGGGCTATGCCGGACTCTTCAATGTCGGCGTCATGGGCTTCATCGCCGCCGGCGCCGCCTCGTCCATGCTGATATCCTTCCCGCAGAATCCGGAATTCTGGAACTCTGCGGGTCCTGCACTTGTCGGCATGTTCATCGTCAAGCTGGTCGCCTGCGGTATCGCTCTTTGGGCTGCCAACAAATCGGCGCGCTGGGGTATCGGCCCGAAACTGCGGGCACTGCTGATCGCCGTTGCCATAGCCTTTTCCTATCTGGTGCTGTCCGAGCATATGGACGAGATGTCCCAGGAAATCGAAACCGCCAGCGGCTGGATCGGCGGCCTCGGCCTTCCCGTCATTGTCGGCTGGCTGGTCGCCGGTGTGATCGCCGGTGTGATTGCCTGGTTCGTCGGCAAGATCTGCCTGGGGCTGCGCTCTGACTATCTGGCAATCGCAACATTGGGCATTGCCCAGATCATCAAGCATTTCCTCAAGAACGCCGACTGGCTAACGCGCGGAACGCTGACCGTGTCGCCCCTGCCCTGGCCGGTGCAGACGCCGGCCGACGGCGAATTCATCATGGCGCGCGCGTCCTATCTCACGGTCGTCGCAATTGCTATTGTTATTATCTATCTGCTTCTGCAACGCGCCTATCACGCGCCCTGGGGCCGCATGATGCGGGCGATACGCGACAATGAAAACGCCGCTGCCTCGATGGGCAAGGACGTCAACCGCCGCAGGCTCGAAATCTTCGTGCTCGGCTGCGTGCTGATGGGATTTGGGGGCGCCATTCTCATTCATTTCGCCTCGATATACGATCCGTCCGGCTTTATCGACCTCAACCATACATTCCTCGTCTGGGTAATGGTCATTCTCGGCGGATCGGGCAACAATCGCGGCGCGATCTTCGGAGCCGTGTTCGTTTATATTGTCTGGGTCATGTCGGAACCGTTTGCCCTGTGGCTATTCGGTCTGATCGGTACCTACGGACAGGCGTGGACCGGATGGGAGCCGCCGTCAGACCTTGCCAGCCGGGCGCTGCAGATGCGGGTTTTCGTCATCGGGTTGACGATAACACTGGTGCTGCGTTTCGCACCGCAGGGCGTACTGCCGGAACGACAGGCCAGACATTAGCGGCCTCAACGCGTTGATTGAGACTATCTGGCCTCCGTCGGCGCCAGATAGTCGTGCGACAGCTCCACGGCGTTTTCGATAAAGCGTGTGCAGCGGACCGGTGCGCCAGGTTCATCCATGCGGGTCATGATCCAGCCGAGATAGGTGAATGCGCGCAGTGCCATAAAGAACGAAAGTTCGGCCATATCCAGGGGCCGGACTTGCCTGTAGCCTTCAACGAATGCGGCCTGCAGAGCCGGATAATCCGGCTCTTTCCGGTTCTTGTTCAATGTCGTTGCGACATCGAAAAGGCGAAAGCCGAATCCGCCGTCATCGAAATCGATCAGTTGCGGCGTGTCGCCGCAAAACAGAACGTTCTCGCGCACCAGATCGGCGTGGATCAGGCCAAAATCCAGTTTTTGCTCAACACTCTTTAAATGGCCGCGTGCCTTGTCACGGGCGGCAACGACCAGATCGCGCTGAGGTGCTGACAGCTGCGGATTTTCCCAGAACCGACCCCATAACGGTTCCCGTCCGAGCAGACCGTCAAAGTCCCAGTTGCAGCGCTCGAAACCGGCAGGCCGCTGCCATTCATCCGAGATCCTGTGCAAATGTGCCATGGCGTTTCCAACCGCCCTGAATGCTGCCGGCCGATCGGCAATATCCAAGCCCCGCCCGCTTTCGCCCATCGGGATTCCGGAAAGCCACGACAGGAGGCTGACCGGCATACCGTCTAACCGATGGAGCAAAGCACCGCTTGTCAATGCCACCGGGAGCGGCACCGGCAGGCCACCTTCGTGCAACGCCGCCAGCCACGCGAGTTCCGAGGAAAGCTCCGCATCCGAACGGTAGCCGGGCCGGTGCAGGCGCAACGCGTATGTGACGTTATCGGGGCCGGCGACCCGGTAGACCCTGTTTTCGCGTTGAGCGACGAGTTCCGGAACGCAGCCTTCCAGACCCCAGAAGGAAAGTGCGCGCTCGGCGACAGCCCGGCTCATGCGTCCACCGGCAGTTCGCTCAGGACTTCGTCCAAGGTCGATAAAAGAAGATCGGCATTGCCGCGCGTGAACGGCAGCGGCGGACGGATCTTCAGCGTATTGTAGTGTATGCCCAGCCTGTTGAGCAGGATGCCGCGCCTGCGCATTTCATTGGCAACCCGACCGGTATAGTCGGTGGCCGGTTCTCTGCTGTTTCTATCGAGCACCAGTTCGGCGCCGAAGAAGAGGCCCGAACCGCGTACATCGCCGATGATTTCGTGCCTTTCAGCGAGCCGCTCCAGTCCCTGCCGGGCGTAGTCACCAACTGTTCTGGCGTTTAACATCAAATCTTCGCTTTGAAGAACTTCAAGCACCGCACTGGCTGCGGCGCAGGAAACCGGATTGCCGCCGAATGTGTTGAAGTAGCGGAATGACTTGCGAAAAGCTGCCATGATATCCGGTGATGTGACGACACCGCCAACAGGATGACCGTTGGCCATCGGCTTGCCGAGCGTGACGATATCGGGCGCGAGCCCGATGCGCTGGTGGCCCCACATATGCGTACCGATGCGACCGAAACCGGGCTGTACTTCGTCGGCTATGATGATGCCGCCCGCGGCGCGAACCACTTTCGTGGTGGCATCAAGCCAGCCTTTCGGCAGGTGAGGGAAACCCTCATTGGCGAAATACGGGCAGATGATGAGCGCCGAGAAACCGTGTTCGGTGTTTTCCAGTTCCGCAATCGCTTCGGCCACTTTTGCCGCAAAGGCTTCTGCATGTGCCGCGCCGGCTTCGCCTCCCAAGGGGCGGTAGCTGTCGGGCGCCGGCACGTGGCGGACATAGCTGCCATAACCGCCGGTGGGCGGGTTGGTGCGGCTGAGCTGTGATACGGCGGTGGTGTTGCCATGGTAAGTGTGATCGGTGGCGATGACACCGCGTCTGCCTGTCACCGCCTCACCCATGCGCAGCGCAATGTCGTTGGCTTCCGATCCGGTGCAGGTCAGGATCGCGGTCGACAAGGGGTCGGCGAAGGTCGCCGTCAACCGTTCGATATAGTCGAGAATCCCTTCATGCAGGTAGCGCGTGTGCGTGTTCAGTGTTGCGGCCTGCCTGCAGATTGCATCCACCACGAACGGGTGACAGTGGCCCACATGAGGCACATTGTTATAGCAATCAAGATATTTTCTGCCATCGGCATCCCAGACCCAGACCCCCTCCCCCTTCACCAGGTGCACCGGTTCGTCGTAGAAGGTGGAAACATTGGGACCCATGAGCCGGGCGCGTCTTTGCAACAGGCTTGCTACTGACATTCGTTTCACGATCCGATCGGTTTAATTATTAAAACGCTGTTGTAAATATTAAAATGATCCCATAGGATCGACATGTCAAGGAAATGCGTCTCAAGACCGAGATCGTTTTCATGACTGTGATGTTTGAAACCGGAGCAGGAACCCGTGGGGACAATAAGCAATGCCTTGAGTTTGCTGAACTACTTTTCGGAGGCACGCTCGGAGATCGGCCTGGCCGATTTCAAGAAGCTATCGGGCCGCGACAAGGCAACGACCTATCGATATCTTAGCGAACTGGTGGAGTTCGGACTGCTCGAACAGGACCGGCTGTCGCGCAATTACCGCCTCGGGCCGGCGGTTCTGAGGCTTGCGAATGTACGCGAAAGCGTCTTTCCGATGCGCGAATCCATTCAGATCATAACAGATCGGCTCTCCGAGGCGACGGGAGAAACGGCGCATGTGTCCCTGCTGCAGGGAATGTCGCTTTCGACGCTTGCCAAAAGGGAAAGCCCGAAACACGCGGCGCGTGTTTCTTTCAGCGAATCCCAGATCATCCCCCTCCACGCCACCGCGTCCGGTCTGTGTGTCCTGGCATTTTCGGACAAAACGATGCTGGAGCGGGCAATAAGAAGTTCACTGACACGGTATACCGCCTTTACCCACGCGGATGGCGAAACGCTGCGCCATGCGGTGGAAAGAGCGGCCGAAACCGGGTTCGGCATATCCGATCAGGGTTACGAGGAAGAGGTGTACGGGATTGCCGTGCCGTTCTTCAACGAGCACCAGGCGCCCATCGGAACCGCAGCAATCGCCTGTCCGACTTCGCGGATATCGTCCGACCTTCTGGCGCTTATCAAGCGGGAGCTGGTGGCGGCAGGGTGCGCCATCACCGAAACCCGCGGCGGCTCCATTCCCGAACGCCTTAAGGAGGCTTGGGCAAGCGGAGGATTTTAGCTATAGCCCGAACCCGCCAACAAAAAAGGCCCGGATCACTCCGGGCCTTATCTTTTTCAGCAATTGAGGCAGGTTTATTCAGCCATGCCCGTGCTTGTGATCTTGCCGTCTTCGATGGCAATCGTCTCATAGACACCCGGTACGTCGCCGTTTTCATCAAACGACTGCGGACCGGCGGCACCCTGATAGTTGATGTCCTTTCCGGCAGCGATCAGTTCCTTGGCCTTTTTCCATTCCGTCGGAAGAATGGTTTCACCAGGCTCATTGGCAACGTCGCTGATGGCGCCTGCGATGGCTGCGCGATCGGCGCTACCGGCCTTTTCCGCGGCCAGAGCAAGGATGAACGCGGCATCGTAGCTGTTGGCGACAAATGTGCCGTTGCCGTCAACGCCAGCAGCGGAAGCGGCAACGCCGAAGGCATCCGCACCAGGCAGATCCGGCGTTGCCGGACGTGTCATGATGATTTTGCCGTTGGCGGCAGGAACGTTGTCGGCCATGGCCTGAGACACCATGCCATCACCACCGTAGAAGACGTCAAAGTCGCCGCCTTCGAGCGCCTGGCGAAGAATCGTCTGACCGGAGCCGTCGCCATAAGCGAGGATAACCAGTGCTTCCGCACCGGATGATGCGAGCGAGCCGACTTCAGCGCGGTAGTCGGCCTTGCCGTCCTCATGCGCTTCTGAAGCAGCAACCGTTCCGCCTGCAGCCTTGAAGGCGGCTGCGAAAGCGTCGGCAAAGCCCTTGCCGTAGTCGTTGTTGACGTAGGAAACGGCGACGTTGTCCTTGCCAGCTGCCTTCACGACGCGTGCAAGCACACCGCCCTGATAGGCATCGGAGGTTGCCGTGCGGAACACCAGACCCTTGTCGTCAAGCGTCGTCAGGGCCGGCGATGTGGATGCCGGCGAGATCATCGCAACGCCACCGGGAATACCGGCATTGTTGGCCGACGAAATCGTCGCACCGGAGCAAAGCGCTCCGACGATGGCCGCGACCTTGTCGACATTGACGATACGGTCGGCTGCGTCAGCGGCCTTGGTCGCATCGGCGCAGGTCGTATCACCAACGACAAGCTCGATTGTCTTGCCGTCAAGCAGGCCACCCTGCTCATTGACGTGGGTCAATGCCAGGTTTGCGCCGTCGATGATCGGCGGCGTCAGACTTTCGATCGGTCCCGTCACGCCCCCAAGAAAACCAAACTTGACATCGGCAGCCATTGCCGCACCCGACAGACCCGCCAGGGCAACACTTGCTGCAAGCGCCATTTTAAGTTTTGGCAACATTTAGAATTACTCCCATAATTTTGGGCCAGTTCCTCCAGCCCTTCTTCCGTATAAACGGTCCTTTCCGCTAAATCACGGAAAGTTGAGGGCAATCATAGCGAAACAATTGTGACTGGAAAGCCGAAAATTCAATTTTGGTATACAACCTGAAAGAAGTCCTGCCCCGGCAAATTATCCGCGCCGTCAGTTGATGCGCCACATGCGGTATTTCCTGATTATCAGCCGGCTAGGCAAATCATGCTATGCGTTGGCCGGCTGCGACCGGTTTGTCAGATAAACGCCGACGACCACGACAATCGTTCCGATGATCATCGGAACGGTAAGCCCTTCTCCAAAAAGCAGGAATGCTTCGATCGCGACGGCCGGCGGAACCAGATAGATCAACGATGCGGCGCGCGAAACCTGACCACGCCTGATCAGATACAGGAACAGCACAATGGCACCGAGCGACAGGCCGAAAACGGACCACAACAGCGCCACGGCGATTTCGAAATTCCACGTTATGTGCATGTCCTCAATCAGCCACGCCAGCGGAAGCGTGAAGGCCAGTGCACCAATATATTGCAGCATGGCTGTGGAACGCAGATCGCCGGATTGAAGATAGCGCTTCTGGTAAATGGAACCGGCTGTTACTGCCACCATCGCAACCGCATTCACCAGCAACGGAAATGCTGCCGCGCCAACTTCGAACCAATGGAGAGAAATCAGCCGGGGAACAATAGCTATGAGTAAGCCCGTCAGGCCGCAAATGATACCGGCCCACTGGATACGCGACAGACGCTCCCCAACGACAAAGGGCGCGGCCATGGCAGTCATCAGCGGCTGCAGGGCCGCAATCAGTCCGGAAATCGCCGTCGGCACGCCAACATCAATCGCCCACCATACGCCGCCGAGATATATTCCATGCAGCAGCACGCCGGAGAAGACCGCATGCCACCACTCCACCCGTGTCTTCGGCCAGACGGCGCGCACCGCAAGACAGATCGCCAGAAGAGCAATGGCCGCCATGGCGTATCGCACCGTCAGAAAAACCAGCGGCTCGGTATGCGGAGCCGCATAGCGCGCCACAATCCAGCCGGTCGACCAGAGCAGGACAAAAAGCGCAGGCGCGAGGCGGTCTAGAAGCATGAATGGGAGGGTCCGAAGGTGGAAGGAAGCCGGACCCTAAGCCTGCCGCCCGCCATAGTAAAGCGAAACCGCATGCTCGGCCTCGGCAAAAAACAGCCAGCGTTCGACAAAAAGGCCCGCCATCAGCGCGACGAAGGCGAGGACGAGCCACAATGTTGAAGCCGCGAACACCCACACGCCAAGCGCAATCAGCAGCGGCAATCCCGCGCCGAGCGCCAGCGCGATGGTCCTGAGCTTGGCGGCATGCTTGCGGCCGACGACATGGACCATTTCGCGGGTCAGGTAATTTTCGCCCGTATGCGGCCGCTCGAGCAGCTTCACCTTGCCGATGGGCCCAAGACCCGTGGCCGATTCCATGGTTGAACCGGTTGCGGCGAGGCTCGTCGTTTCGGCCCGTTTCCACCAGGCGTATTTGCAGCCCCAGGCAATCAGAATTGCAAAAAGAGCGAGGCCCGCAGAACCTGAACTGCCCGATGCGAAGCCGTTTAGGCCGATCGCCAGCACCAAACCGCAGGTCAGCGAGAAGACCAGATAGCAAAGCGGTGTCAGGCCGGTGTGCCAGTGGGGCACGGTTTTGAGCTGCGCGTAGATCATAGCCGTGGTGTAAACAGTCAAAACCGCCCCTATGGCGGCAATTACACCGAGCCAAAGGATACGCTCCCCGCTGACCAGCCACGCAAGCGTGTAAATGCCGAAGAGGATCAGCGTGATGACAGCCATCACGCCCTCCCGCGACAGCCAGGACGAACGCCATTGCGAAAAGGCGCGCCAGGCACGCTCCGGATGTCCTAGATGGAACGTGGAGGAGACGAGACCGGCAACCGCAAGCAAACCGGCAAGCGCCGGAATGAAAAAGGCGGCGGCCAATCCGCTTGGAAGCGGCATGCCAACGCCGATCATGGCGATGAGCCCGAAGCCGGCACCGGACATGACGGTAAAGAAAATGACTGATATCGCAGGATGCATGTCCGTCCTATCCCAGTTTTTCCAGCGCCTGATCCAGCCAGCCGAGGAAGCCTCCGGGCTTTTCGGCAACGGATGCAGCAACAGCAGAAGATCCGCATTCGGGTTTGGTCTTGGGGCGGGGCGGCAGGTATTTGTTGACCGGCGCCGTGCCCATTTCCGGCATCAGATCCATGCCGCCGCGTTCGGCGACGAGTTTCGAGACATTCGATCGAGGGTCGGAAAAATCTCCGAAGTGGCGGGCGCCCGCCGGGCAGGTGCGCACACAGGCCGGTTGCCGGTCTTCCTCCGGGATGTTGTCGTTGTAGATGCGGTCGACGCACAGCGTACACTTCTTCATGACGTTTTCGACCGGATCCATCTCGCGTGCACCGTAAGGACACGACCAGGCGCAAAGCCCGCAGCCGATGCACATGGATTCGTCGACCAGCACAATGCCATCCTCGGAGCGCTTGTAGCTGGCGCCTGTCGGGCAGACCGTGACGCAGGGCGCATCGGCGCAGTGCAGGCAGGATTTCGGGAAATGCACGATTGAAGCCGGCGCATCTTCGGGGCTGACCTCGAATGTGTGAATGCGGTTGAGGAACGATCCGACCGGTTCCGCACCGTAAGGGTCGAGATCGGCAAGCGGCGCACCATAACCGCCCGTGTTCCATTCCTTGCAGTTGACGACGCAGGCATGGCAGCCGACGCAGGTATCGAGATCGATGACAAGGCCAAGTGCCTTTTCCGTTGATTGCGGCAGGCTGGTCACTATTTTGCCTCCCACTCATGGCCGTAAGCAATGTGATCGGCGGGTTTTGTCAGCGTATCCTTTAGCGGCTCGAATTGCGGCAGCGAGACCGGGTGAACCTCGGGAGGCGCTTTTTCGATACGGACCCGCAGATCGAACCAGGCCGCCTGCCCGGTGATCGGATCGGAATTCGACCAGCGCAGGCCATCTGCCTTGGGCGGCAGCAATTCGTGGATGAGATGGTTCAACAGGAAGCCCTTCTTCGCCTCCGGCGCATTTTCGTCCAGCGTCCAGGCACCGGAACGCTTGCCGATGGCGTTCCACGTCCACATGGTCTTGCCGTTGACGGCTTCCATGCGGCGCACAGGCACCTTGATTTTTCCATGATGCGAGGTGACCCAGGCCCAGTCGCCATCTTCGAGCCCGGCCTCGTCGCAGATCGGTCCCGGCACGTAGAGCGGATTGGCACCGTGTATCTGCCGCAGCCAGGCATTTTGCGAGCCCCAGGAATGATACATAGCCGCCGGCCGCTGGCTCAACGCATGGTAGGGATATTGCCCCTCGTCTATCCCCTCGCCCTCGAATGGCGCGTACCAGATGGGAAGCGGGTCGAACGTCGCACTGATGCGCTGGCGGTGGGTCTCGGGCGGCTGGCGTTCGCCATGCCCTTCGGCGGCAAGCTGGAACTTGCGCAGCGGCTCCAGATAAAGCTGAAAGGTGTTTTCGACCGGTCCGTCCTGAAGCCCCATTTCAATGGCCCAGTCCGTCCAGGCCCTGTTGGCGTGTTTGAAATATTGCGCCTCCGCCGGCACATGCGCCTCGAAAAAACCGCCGTTCTCAATATAGCGGTTGATCTGGTCCGGGTTCGGATCGCCGCGCCCGCTGGAGCCGCCATTCTTGCCACGCCAGCCAGCGAGCGGGCCGACACCCGGCCGGCGCTGATGATTGATCATGTAATCGGCATAGTCGGCGTAAAGCGCATTTCCGTCTTCGTCGGTCATGCCCGGCAGGCGCAAACGTGCGCCAAGGTCCAGAAGCACCGACTGGAAGCCACGCACGTCGCGGCCTTCGCCCTGCGTGGCAGGGTCGACTACCGGCCAGCGGATGGAATCGGCCAGCGCTTCCGGCTCGGAAATCGGCCGGTCCAGCAATGAAATACAATCGTGCCGCTCCAGATAGGTGGTGTCGGGCAACACCAGATCGGCATAGGCGACCATTTCGGAATTGTAGGCATCCGAATAGATGATCTTCGGGATCTTGTATTCGCCGTTTTCGTCCTTGTCCTCGAGCATCTTCATGACACCACCGGAATTCATCGACGAGTTCCACGACATGTTGGCCATGTACATGAAAAGGACGTCGACGGGGTACGGATCGCCGGCATGGGCATTTGAGATGACCATGTGCATGAGGCCGTGCGAGGACATGGGCGCATCCCAACTGAATGCCTTGTCGATGCGCTGCGGGGTCACACCGTCCTCTTCCAGGAGCAGTTCTTCGGGGCCGCGCAAAAAACCGAGATGCGGTCCCGGAAGCGGTTCGCCCGGCTTGCAGCCGCCATGCGGCCGGGGCTGGCCATCGATGGGCCGCGGATAGGGCGGCTTGAAGCGGAAACCGCCGGGGCAGTCGATGGAGCCGACCAGGATCTGCAAAAGATGCAGGGCGCGGCAGGTCTGAAAGCCGTTGGAATGGGCAGAAATACCGCGCATGGCGTGGAAGGAGACGGGTCGCCCGACCATTTTGTCATGCCGTTCGCCCTTCATATCCGTCCAGGGCTGATCGACAGTGATCTCCTTTTCGAAGGCGGCTTCAGCTATTTCCGCGGCCAGACGCCGGATCTGAGATGGTGAAACGCCTGTCGTTTCAGCCACGGTTTCAGGCGCATATGCGTCGCTCAGATATTTTTGCGCCAGCAATTCGAAAGCCGGCCGTGCCATGCGCCCGTCAGGCAAGGTCACCTGGCCTTTCAATGCCGGCTTAACACCGGTTGATTTCGAGGAAACGCATTCCTGTGCCTCTCTGTCGAACACAAGCGGCTCGCCGGATTCATCTCGCGCGAAAAGGCCGTGGTCCGCACCGCCTTCGTTCTCGACCACCAGCCAGGGTGCATTTGTGTAGCGCAGCAGGTAGTCGAGATCGACCCTGCCAGTGCGTAACAGCTCGTGCACCAGTGAAAGAATGAACAAGCCATCCGTTCCGGGTGTAATGCCGACCCATTCGTCGGCTATGGCGTTGTAGCCGGTGCGCACCGGATTGACGCCGACAACCTTGACGCCGCGCGCCTTCAACTTGCCGAGACCGATCTTGATCGGATTGGAATCATGATCCTCCGCAACGCCGAAAATCATGAACAGTTCGGTCTTGTCCCAGTCGGGCGAACCGAATTCCCAGAAAGCCCCTCCGAACGTGTAAATGCCGCCGGCCGCCATGTTGACTGAGCAAAAGCCGCCATGGGCGGCGAAATTCGGCGTGCCGTATTGCTGTGCCCACCAGCCGGTCAGGGACTGGCTTTGATCGCGGCCGGTAAAGAAGGCAAGCTTCCTGGGGTCGCGCTCGCGCACTTCGCCCAGCCATTCGGCGGCGATCGACAGCGCCTCGTCCCACTCGATTTCCTTGAACTCGCCCTTGCCGCGCTCACCGGTCCTCAGCAGGGGCTTCTTCAGCCGCGCCGGTGAATAGTGCTGCATGATACCGGCCGAACCCTTTGCGCACAAAACGCCCTTGTTGATCGGGTGATCGCGATTGCCCTCTATGTAACGGACCTTCGGCTGGCCATCTTCGCCGGTGCGCAGATGGACGTTGATGCCGCAGCGGCAGGCGCACATGTAGCAGGTGGTTTTGCGGATTTCATCGGAAACATGGGGTGATAGCTCCACATTGTGCCTATCTCCGCCCATTGATGAACTCCCTTGTGATTATGCAGACCGCACTGTTTTGCGAGTCTTCTATATTATATCTTTTATGACTTCCAGTGGCTGCCACAGACAACGGAAACCAATCTATAGAAAACCCGCATCCTGGCCGGGAGGGCCAGCACAGGAAAAGACAGGGGGCCAGTGTGCGGCCGGCAAAATCGGCACTCCCGGGCCCAGAGCCAGAACATAAAAAACCCCGGACCAAGTCCGGGGTTTCGTAAGATCGGCGGCGCTGAGCGTCCGGGAATATTCTCCCGATCAGGCGGCGGTTTTTTCCGCCTTGAGCGCTTCTAGAATGTTCTGCGGCGAGGATTCACCGTAGGGATCGCTTTCGCAATTGTCTTCGAAACCGGCTTCTTCGAACCATTTCTCGATCACGCCGTCATTGATGACCGCTCCATAGCGCCAGGAACGCATGCCGAAGCCGAGATTGTCCTTGGCAACAAGCATGCCCATCTTGCGGGTGAATTCACCGGAACCATCGGGAATGAGCTTGACGTTATTGACACCCTGGGACTTGCCCCAGGCGTTCATGACAAATGCGTCATTGACCGAAACGCAATAGATCTCATCGATGCCCTGGGCCTTGAACTCCTCGAAGAGCTTCTCGAAATCGGGAAGCTGGAAGGTCGAGCAGGTGGGTGTGAAGGCACCCGGCAAAGAAAACAGAACGACGCGCTTGCCGGCGAAATAATCGTCAGAGGTTTTGTTTTCCCAACGGAACGGATTGGGGCCTTCAATGGATTCGTCACGAACCCGGGTGCGGAATGTAACCTGCGGAACGGATTTGCCGATCATCTGATACTCCTTCAAAGACGCAAATTGCGGGCGGGCAGCGGCCATACCGGATCAATATTCAGCCAGGCGCTGTCTCGTGGATAAATCGGGAAGGCAGCACAAATGCACTGCACGGTAGAACACCTAATGATTGCCGGGCCAATGTCCAGACCGGGACGCGACCAATCTATGGAAAGCGTTGCGGCAGCCTGTCGCACCCGGCTAAATAATATGTGCTTGGCTACGGATGCGCCAAAGCCACCGCCCGGAAAATCAGCTCCCGAGCGGCGTGTTCGCTTCAATTAATATCGCTAGCTCAGTTTGCGGCCGTCAGCGTGAATTTCGAAAGACCGGCTGCGATATTCAAACCGGTTTGTATCTGCAGATTGACCGGTTGAAGCGAAATCGATTTCTCAAATCCCCCGACCAGCACGTTGGCGCCGGCACCGACACCGACAGTGGCTTCGGCGCTCGCTCCTACGTAAGTTCCTGCAAGTGCACCTTTCGGAACGTTCTTGCTGGGGGCCAGTACGACCCAGACAAGCTCGGATATATCGGTTTTGCCGAGGTCCAGCCCGAACTTCTCGATCTTGCCGTCATAAAGCTCCGTGGCTCCGTTAACGGAGGTGAACTGGCAACCCAGCGTTTTATCCGAGACGATGATGTTTCCGCCGGCGCCTTCAATCGAGCAGGCGAGTTGACCGAGCTTGACCGATTCGGCAGAAGCCGGGGCCGCGGCAACACCGAGAGTGGCTGCCAGGAGTAACGTCGATACAAGTGTTTTCATTAGAAATGCTCCTTTGGTCTTTATCGAGCAAAAACAGAAAGCTGTAGTGAAATTAAGGCGGAGACCGGGCAATCACGGCCAATGTCCGGAGCTACGATCGAACCATGCACATATGATTGGCCGGCGATCGTTTCAATGCCTGCGGTCAAACCGAAACTGAGGCCATTAAGGATTCATCCCGCTCAGTCCCAGATACCCCGGTCCCAATAGGGTATGTCCGCGCCGAAACGCTCTACGGCGAAATCGATGAACGCCCGCACCTTGGCAGGCATGTAGCGGCGCTCTGGAAAGACCGCATATAGCGCCTGCGATGGCAGGCGATATTCACGCAACAGATGGACAAGCCGGCCGGCTGCTATGTCCGGGCCGGCGATGAAGGTTGGAAGACGGGCGATGCCGCAGCCGCCGATCAACGCTTCGCGCAGCGCTTCGCTGTTGTTGGCCTGATAGTTGCCGCTGGAATGAACCCGCACCGAACCGTCCGGTCCGGTAAAGTTCCACTCCTGAAAATCCGTTGAATAGGCAAAATGCAGGCAATTGTGCCGCGTGAGATCGTCAGGGTGAACCGGCTTTCCATGCGAGGAAATATAGCCGGGAGATGCGCACAGGACGCTATGGAGCGGCGCCAGTCTGCGGGCGATCATGGAAGATTCCTTCAGTGCCCTGCCCGTGATCGCGACATCGAAGCCGTCTTCTATGAGATCAACGGTGCGGTCATCCATGACAAGGTCGATCCTGATTTGCGGATAGCGTTCAAGAAAACCGGCAATCAGCGGCGCGACGTGCAGCCTGCCAAAAGACATCGGCGTATTGACCCGGAGCCTGCCCTGCGGCGCGCCTTGAAGGGCGGAAACCGCATCTTCGGCCTGTCTCGCCGCGTATACCGCCTCCGTTGCATGCACCAGGTATCGCTCACCGGCCTCCGTCAGGCTGATGCGCCGCGTGGTCCGGTGAAACAGCTGCGCGCCAAGGCGCAGCTCGAGTTGCGTTATGCGCTTGCTGACAGCCGATTTTGACACGCCCAATTTCCTGGCGGCTGCGGCAAAGCCACCGTTTTCGGCAACCGCAACCAAGACCGGAATATCGCCCATCCCTTCCATGACAGCCTCATTGATGAGATTTTTTCACCTATTTGTTTCCCAATTTCGTAATTATAATCGAATTGGAAACGAATTACATCTGTCCTGTCTTCACAAAGGAATATAGACGATGGGACAGATACTGACCGAACGGCCATTACCACTCACCCACAGACCCTCAGCCGGGCGCCAATTTCTACAGAGCCCGACAGTTTCAATCATTGCCATCGGAGCGATTGTCGGCGTCAGCTACACGCTGGCCAAATTTGCCGTCGCCAATGGCATTCCTCCATTCGCAGCGCTCTTCTGGCAGCTTTTCGGCGCAACGATCATCCTGCTCGCAGCCATGGTCGTGCGGGGAAAGCGGCTGGACCTGTCGCCGCAATATCTGCGCTATTACATCATCAGTGGCCTGCTTGGTGTCAGCGGACCGCAGTTGATTGCCTATGTGGTGCTCAAGCATATTCCGGCCGGGCTGTTCACGACGCTGATTACACTGTCGCCGCTCGCGACTTTCATGATGGTGTCCGTCGTTGACCGCCAGCTCCTGCCGCTTTACAGGCTCGCAGGAATTCTGCTTGGCCTGATCGGCATAAGCATGGCGACACTGAGCAGTTTCGATGCCGGCAACAGCGGCTATGTCTGGGTAATCGCCGCGCTCGGCGCGCCTCTGCTGCTCGCCAGCGGCAATATCTACCGCAACCGGGCCTATCCCAAGGGAGCGGACCCGCTGGCGCTCGCCACCGGCATGCTCGGATCGCAAATGCTGCTTGTCTGGCCGGTGTTGATCTATCGCGGCTATTCGTTCTCGCCGGTTGATATTGCAGGTACGGTCGAGGCGGCCGTCCTGATCATCGGAGCGCTGACTGCCATCGGCTATATACTGACCTTTGCGGTACAGCGAACCACGGACGGTGTCGGTTTCAGCCAGGTTGGCTATTTCGCCACGCTGTCGGGCATCGCCGCTGGTGCGGTTTTATTCGCGGAACCTTTGAGCCCGCTGCTGTTTGTCTCGATTGCCGTTCTGTTTTTGGGCCTTGCGGTGACAAACGGTCATCTGAATCTGCCATGGCGCTGACCCGGAAGCCCGCTCAAACTGACTATGTGGACGCCGTAGCGGCGTCCACACCGTCGTTCAGATATCAGCCGATACGCTCCATCTCGTTGAGTGTAAAATTGGCGACGGCGCCGTCAGTGGCTTCCATGTAGGCGGCAAGGTGCGGCGCATTCATGTGCATCTGCCACAGGTCCCGGCTCTGCCAGTTTTCGTAGAACATGAAGTGATCGGGATCCTCATTGTCCTGATGAAGGTCGTACTGGATGCACCCCTCCTCGGAACGGGTTATGGCAATGAGCTTTTCCAGCTCCGACTTTACAAGTTCTCTCTTTTCAGGCTTTGCATGAATATTCGCTACGATGGTCAATGCCATTTTCATTATCTCCAATTGCGTTGGCGCGAAAATGATCATTTGGTTTATGATTGGCAAGTACGCACAACAATGTGATATAGGTACAAAAAAGGTACTTAAAATCCGTATAGAGGCTATATTACAACAGGATGGAAAAGCGTTTCGAACGATATGATTGTTCAGACGGGTGCCCCGTCGAAGCCACATTGGAGCTCATTGGCGGCAAATGGAAGGGCGTGATCCTCTATCACCTCTTTGACGGCACCAAACGTTTCAACGAATTGAAGCGCAATGTCGGTGACGTCACGCAACGCATGCTGACAAAACAACTGCGCGAACTTGAGGCGGACGGCCTGATCGAACGCAAGGTCTACGCGGTGGTGCCGCCACGGGTCGAGTATTCGCTGTCCGACAAGGGGCGCACGCTTGCCCCAATCATCGAGGCGCTCAAATCCTGGGGTGAAACACACAAACTTCCGTAACGCATGGCTGCCTATTTCCGATTGCCGTCTGCAGGAGTGGAAAATTGAGCTTCGAGTTTGTTGAATTTCAACCTCCGCCCGCGCTCAGGCAGTTGTTGCGGTCTTCCTTTTTTGCGCGCGGGCAGATCCCCTACCGGTTCGACAAGATCCTGCCAAATGGCCTTGCGGTAGCCATATTCACGCTTGGCGAACCGCATCGCCTCGGCAAATCGCCGGATGCCGACACCAATCCGCTTTTCGACCACAGCTGGCTGCATGGCATCCAGACATCGCCGGTTTACAATATGCCGCTGGGAGAAACACATGTGCTCGGCCTGTTGTTCGAGCCGCTTGGGCTGCACGCGCTGTTCGGGCTTGATATGCGCCTGCTCAAGGATGTGACCGTCGATGCGCGCCTTCATCTTCCGCAGGATTTTGTTTCCGGTCTCGAAGCGCTCTATCCCGATGCATCTGCCGGGTCTGCCCATAATGCATTGCACAAACGGCTTGCAGGTCGGTTGTCCGCCAACACACCTGACTGGCTCATGCGTTTTTGCGATCGTATCGTATCCTCCCGGGGAGCCTTGCGCATGGATGAGGCTTATCTTCAGACCGGACGCAGCGCCCGATATGTAAACCAGCGCTTCAAGACCGCCGTCGGCGTGAGCCCGAAGGTGCTTGGCCGCATTTGCCGCCTGCAGGCGCTTCTGGAAGCAATTGAGCCGGCCCATCCAATTGCCTGGACCGAACTTGCGCACCGCTTCGGGTTTTTCGACCAGCCGCATTTCAATCGCGAATTCAGGACATTTTCCGGCCTGAGCCCGCGTCGCTACAGCGCTGAACGGAGCCGGCAATGGCCGGACATTGCAAAAGGCGAGAATGTGAGCTTCGTTCCGAATGACTAGAGCGTTTCTTGTTCATACGGGATCATTTGACCGAGGCGATTTTGGTCGCTGACAAGGCGGGTTGTGCGCCGTGGTGCCAACCCACCACAAGCGCAAGCCAACACGGTCAGCGGGCAAAATCGCCCGGCCCATTCAACGTTGGGTTTCAACATCTTCTTTCCTCTCAACGGTGGAGAAAATCGGCCCATCGGCGTCGTTGCACCGCTTGCCCGATGTACCACATCGCGCTGCGCGACGCGCCTAGCCGAGTGAACCGATTTTCCGCCATCAAATGATCCCGTATGAACAAGAAACGCTCTAAGCCCCTTGCGGGTCATATTTTTACAATTATCAGCAATATCCAGCGGCTAGACTTCACCCCAATTCAACGGGAACAAAACTCTTGATTTTCGAAGTGGAAGAATCCGTCGACGCGCCTGCCGATGCAGTCTGGCAATGTATGACCGACACGGCGCGGATGCCTCGCTGGATGAGCGGTATTGAGCATATGCGCACCGCTGACGGAAAGGCGATAGGGGAAGGCAGCACATTGTTGTTTGTTGCGCGCGGAGCTGAACGCACGACACGCGTCAGCGAGTTCGAACCGTCGCGGAGAATGACACTGATCTCCACTCAAGGTCCGGTCACGGCCACGTACCGCTATGCTCTGACGCCCGGTAAAAACGGCCAGCCTCCCACCAGAATTGTTTTAAATGCCGCGTGCGTCGCGAGCGGCTGGATGGCGATTTTCATGCCGCTGCTCGGACCATTGATACGCAAGACCGATGGTACTCAGCTGAAATTGCTGAAGGAACTCGTCCAGGACGAACCCGGCTGACAATGCCGCTATTCCGGCTTGCTGCCGGGCGGCAGCCATGCGCGCTTGACCGCGTCGTGCGCCGAACCCCGGTCTGACAGCGTATCTTCCATCTCCTTGTCGATTTCGCGGGCGAGTTTCATATAGGGCTCGTTTTCAAACGGCGGAATTTCGGGATCGTACAGCCGCGCGAGCCGCCGGATGGCGCTTTTGTCGTGATCGACAAATACGGTCACCAGCTTCTCGGCCTCGTGCGGATGCATGCCGTAGGCTTCCAGGGCATAACGCGATGCCCGCACCGCGCTGTCGAATGTCTCGCGCACAATGTCATCGGCTCCTGCCTTGTACAGCTCGTAGACGAAGTGCCGGTTGCGGGCGCGGGCAATGATGTGCAGATCGGGGCGCTCGCGGCGGGCGTGTTTGACGATCTCAACCGCCCGCTCCATGTCGTCAATCGCCACCACCAGAAGGCTTGCCTCGCCAAGGCCGGCCGAGTTGAGAAGGTCGGGCCGCGATGCATCACCGTAGAATGTCCTGATGCCGAACCTGTTGAAGCCGTCGACCATGTCTGCACTGACGTCGAGAACCACGGTCTTGTATCCGTTGCCTTTCAGCACCCGGTTGACGACCTGCCCGAACCGGCCCATGCCGGCAATGATCGCGGACCCCTTTTCCGTGATCTCGTCGGCGCCCCTGCCCTGATCCTCATCCATGCGCGGCAGCACCACGCGGTCGAACAGGATAAACAGTGCCGGGGTCAACAACATTGACAGTGCGACGACCAGCAGCAGAAGATTTGCGAGTTCCGTCGGAATAACCGCGTTCTGCACAGTGAACGACAAAAGCACGAACCCGAACTCTCCGGCTTGCGCAAGTGCAAGCGTAAAGAGCCAGCGATCGGCTCCGCGCAGTCTGAAGATATACGACAGGGTCAGCAGTACAGCCGCCTTCAACACCATCAGGCCGATGGTCAGAGCGAGCACCGTGCCGATATTTTCATAGAGCAGCGAAAAATCGATGCCGGCGCCGACGGTAATAAAGAAAAGCCCGAGCAAAAGACCCTTGAACGGCTCGATATCGCTTT
This sequence comes from Hoeflea sp. TYP-13, assembly GCF_040932035.1. Lineage (NCBI taxonomy): Bacteria > Pseudomonadati > Pseudomonadota > Alphaproteobacteria > Hyphomicrobiales > Rhizobiaceae > Hoeflea > Hoeflea sp. TYP-13. Next base: position 570,640 of record NZ_JBFRBB010000001.1, on the reverse strand, counting down.
CGAGCTCATGACGAAATTCGCTGTTGGCAAGCACGACGCCAGCAAGGAATGTGCCGAGCGCCGGCGACAGGCCGACCAGCGTCATCAAAAAGGCGATGGCGACGACCAGCAGCAGCGCCGCGGCGGTGAAAATTTCGCGCAGCTTTGCCGCTGCGATGAACCGGAAGAGCGGGCGCGACAGGTAATGGCCGCCGGCAACCATGGCGGCAACGGCGCCTATATTGACGATGGCGACCTGCCAGCCCGCCAGCCCCTCGATGAGGCTGAGTTCGGCGCCATGATCACCGCCGGTGTGGCCTTCGGCGGCGTGCTGGACGAGTTCGGGCAATGCCAGGAGCGGGATCAGCGCCAGCATGGGAATGACGGCGATATCCTGAAACAGCAGCACCGAAAATCCCGACTGGCCGCCGTCGCTCTTCATCAGTCCCTTTTCGTTCAGTGTCTGAAGGACTATCGCCGTCGACGACAGTGAAAAGACAAGTCCGATGGCAAGCGATACGCTCAGGGGCTGACCGAGCGCCATGCTTGCCGCCATGACGAGCAACGCCGTGACACCGACCTGCAATCCACCGAGACCCAGCAGCCGGTGCCGCATGGTCCACAGGGTGCGCGGCTCCAGTTCCAAACCGACCAGAAATAACATCATCACAACGCCGAATTCGGCAATGTGCTGGATTCCCTTTGTTTCCGAGCCGACAAGTCCGAGTGCCGGACCGATGACAATGCCTGCGATGAGATAGCCAAGCACCGATCCGAGACCCAGGCGCTTTGCAACGGGCACCGCGATTACGGCCGCCAACAGATAGACAAAGGCCTGAAACAACAATCCCGTCATGACTTGGCCTCTTCGAGGATCGGCAGTGACCGGGCTGATAGCAGTGGCATTGAGGCGGCCAGATCCATGTCCAGCCGATCATCGCGCAGCGCTTTTAAAAACCGCTCATAGCCGTTGACATGTTCTTCCATGCGTTCCCCTCCAGCTGCCTTCAGTGCCGCGAAAAGCGTATAGGGCGGCACGAAACGCAAGCCGCACAAGTTGGCCGTCTGTTCAAGGGGCGCGAGGAACTCGCGCAGATGAAAATTGTTCCGGCCGCCGGTCCGGTAAAAATCCTCTGGTCCGCCGGTGGTGATGACCGGAACAAACAGTTTACCGGCGATCTTGTCCCCGCCCTCGCCATAGGCAAAGCCGTATTCGAGGACCAGGTCCTGCCATTCCTTCAAAAGCGCCGGCGTCGAATACCAGAACAGCGGAAACTGAAAGACGATCACATCATGTTCCAGAAGCCGCTCCTGCTCCGTCTCGATATCGATCTTGAAGCGGGGATACTCGGCGTAAAGATCAACAAGCGTGACGCCCCGTGTTTTGCTGGCGGCTTCGGCCAACTCGACATTTACCTTGGAATAGCGCTGGCCCGGATGGGCGAACAGCACGAGAATTTTGCGGTTTTGCTGCGTCACGCTCCCTCCCCTCGTTGATTTTGACCGACTTTCCGGGCAGTGCAGTCACCTGTCAAGGATAGGTCAGACTTCTGCCCCTTCAAGACGACACGAATTCAGCTGCAAAGAGGACGCCTGGACGCCCGCTGCACCTTGCATCACGCAGGCCGGGTGAATGAAGACGCTCGGACATGACTGGCCGATTGCCCGTTAGCGCTGCGCGCCGTCAAGATGGGCGGACACCATGCCGCCGAAGCAATGCTTGATGACGTTGGGCGACCTGTGGGAGCGGTCTTGCACAGCCCTAAGACCAGGCGCCCGCTCCCCCAAAGATGTGACATTTCTTGCCGAATCCACCTATTTCAACTAGTCTGACCGGGCCGTTCGAGGCGGCGTCCCGATCCGCGGAAAGCTGTATCAGCACCTCGCTTTGTCCTTGACTATCCTTCGGTAATCTCGGGCCCGGACGGCGGATCAGCGGGCGTTTGCGAGGGAACCGATGCCCAATTCAATCGACTATCTGCGCCGTCAGGCAAAGCAATTGAAACGCGATTTCGCAGCAGGCGATGCCGAGGCCCTTGCCCGCGCCAAGGCGGTATTTCCAACGGTGGAAACACTGAAACACGCCGATGCGCTGCATGTGATCGCCCGCGAAAACGGTCATGAAAGCTGGCCACGTCTCAAACTGGCGATCGAAACGGCTGCCATGAACCGCGCCCAGCGGGAAGAGCGGTTGAGAATTGCCCTTTACTACGGGCAGCACTGGGTCACAAAGGCGCTTTTGAAGGAAGACCCGGATCTTGGCAGCGACAATCCCGGGCTTCAAATCGCGCTGTACGACCGGGCGGCAGTTGAAAAGGCACTGGCCGCCGATCCGGCATCGGCAACCCGCCTGATCGGAGTTCGAAGTCCGATCCTGCACCTGGCTTTTTCGCGTCACATCCATGCCGTACCGGACAGGCGCGACGATATGATCGCCATCGCCGAAGCACTGGTTCGACACGGCGCGGATGTCAATGACAGCTGCCCCGCCGAACCGGGATCGGAGCACCGCCTGTCGGCGCTTTACGGGGCGCTGGGACATGCAGACAATACGGCGCTGGCAAAATGGCTGCTCGAACACGGTGCCGATCCGAACGACAATGAATCGCTCTACCACTCGACCGAACTCGGCCATCACGACGGGCTGAAGCTTTTGTTGAAACACGGCGCCGATCCGGCGGGAACGAACGCGCTGCCAAGGGCGATGGATTTCGACGATCTTGGAGCAGTGCGGCTGCTGCTCGCGGCGGGTGCCGATCCGAACGAGGGGATCGCCACGCACCCCTCGGGCCAGCCGGCGTTGACGGTCCCCGCGCTGCATCAGGCGGCGCGTCGTATGTGTTCGAGCGAGCTTGCGGAACTGCTGATTGCCCACGGCGCGGACGGGACTCTCGCCTATCAGGGTCATACGGCCTATGCCCTTGCCCGCATGTTCGGAAACGATGCCGTGGCAAACGCCCTTGAATCGGCGGGACAGGCAACAGCGCTCAGCCGCGCGGAGAGGCTTCTTGCGGATGCGGCAGCCGGCAAGGTATCCGGCCGGATCGATCCGAACGAACTCACCGACGAGGCCCGGCGTATCCTGGGGCGTGTTATCAGCAGTTCCGGGCGGCTCGATCACGTCAAAAACCTCTGCGCCCTCGGCATCGATCCCAACTGGACCGACGAGATGGGCATGCCCGCCATCCACATTGCCGGATGGGAGGGGCAGGCGGAGGCCGTCGAATGGTTGCTGACTTTCAATCCGGACCTGTCACGCAAAAATGATTATGGCGGCGACCTTTTGGGAACGATTATTCACGGGGCGGAGTTCTGCCCGGCGAGAGACACGCGCAATCACACAGCCTGTGCGCAGATGGTTCTTGCAGAAGGGGCTACGCTGCGCCGATCGGAGATCGAATTGTGCGGCGCAGAGGGACTGGCTGAATTCCTGGCAGGCTGGGCACAATCGCACCCGGCACAGGTCGTTGAGGACAGGTCGACATGAATAACGCAACGAATGTTCCGATATCCGCGGCTCGACTGTCGGCCCGGGCACTGGGACGGCGGCAAATGGCCACCATGTTGCGTACCAGCCTGTATTGTGTGGCGGCTATCGTGTTGCTGCTTCTCGCCGATCCGTCCTCAGCCAATGATGAGGTCGATGTCGAACTCGTCATTGCGGTCGATGTCTCCCGGTCGATGACCGACCGGGAACTGCAGATCCAGCGCCGCGGCTATGCGGAAGCGCTGCGGAGCGAGGCGGTCGCGCGAGCGGTCAAGAGCGGCCTGACCGGAAAAATCGCTCTCACCTATGTCGAATGGGGCGGCCGGGCCTATCAGCGCACAATCGTCGACTGGCGGATTATCGAAAACGAACACGACCTCGCCGCCTTTGCCGCAGAAATAACCTCGAATTTCGACGGCGCTATGCGCAGGACCTCTATTTCCGGCGCCATCAACTATGCCACCAACAGGATCGAAACCAACGGAATCTCCGCATTGCGCAAAGTGATCGATGTTTCCGGCGACGGCCCCAACAATTCAGGTCCCCCGGCCCCGGGTGCCCGGGACAGGGCCCTCTCCCTGGGCATCACGATCAACGGCCTGCCACTGATGACCCGCGAAGGGCTGGGTTCCCAGTTCCACCTTGATGACCTTGACGATTACTATCGATATTGCGTGATCGGCGGGCCTGGTTCCTTCGTCATTCCGGTTACGAGCTGGGACGAGTTTCCTGAAGCGGTGCGCAGAAAACTGGTTCTCGAGCTTGCCGGCAAGGCCCCTCCGCCCGTTCTCAAAGCCGCATTTTCGGGTGCGACGGAAGCAGGTTACGACTGCCTGATCGGTGAGAAAATCTGGCAGATGTTCATTGATCAGAACCGGATATTCGAACTGAATCCCTAGGAAATCTTCAGGCCTTCTTCGCGATCAATGCGCGCCGGGCCAATCTCCCTTTACGGAATTTCGGGTCCCGAACCCGGTTTTCGCCGACAATGACGTTGCCGAATCCGGCTGTTCCGGCTCATGTGCTTCCGGTGCCTCGATACTATCACCACCGGCCGCGGCGGCTGCCTGAACAAATTGATCGGCCTTGTTCAATATGCTCATGCCGTCACCGTTTTCGTGGTCGGCGTGCGCGAGACCGATACTGATCGTGCTCCATTCGGCGCCCTTGGAATGCGCGTTTACCGCGCCGACAATCCGCTCACACGCGCGGATGGCCGTTTTGGCATCCGTATTGGGAAAGACGATTGCAAACCGGTCATCGGCGGTTCGACCGATACCGTCATAGGCGCGGGTCTGCTCAACGAGTATTTCAGCGAGCTTCTTGAGCAACGCGTCGCCCGCCGCATGACCCTTTTCTTCCCTGATTTGCGCAATACGGTCGACCTTGATTGTCGCGACCGAAAGTGGTGATCTGAAGCGGCGAAATCGGTTGAATTCGCCATCCAGCACATTCAGAAAATGATGATGATTGTGCAGTCCGGTGAGGCCATCGCTCAACGATTGTGAAATCAGCCGTTTGTGAGCGATCTCAAAATCGCGGATACTAAGCATTGCATGCAGTTTTCCGTTTTCAACGACCGGAATATGACGAACTTTTTTGGCGCTCATGATTTCATATACATCGTCCATCAGATCATCCGTTCGGCAGGTAATCACCGATGTTGTCATGATATCGGACACGAGCTTGTCCATGCACTGACCTTCAAACTCAACGAATGAGCGAATAAGGTCACGCTCGGATATGATCCCGATAATGTTGTCCGCATCTCCGACAACGGGAAGCGCACCGATATTGTTGGCGCTCAGAATACCTGCAGCATCGAGCAAACTAAGATTTGGTTGAACAGATTTCAGCTCGATTTGAACCTTTTGAACAAGAAGTTCCCGGATGCGCATGTGTATTACCCCCAAAATACCAGTTTTAGACTGTTGACCTATTTTGACCTGCGTTGATTAAAAAACGGTCACCAATGCTTTTTCCGGTCCGAAGGCGCAGCCGGGACAATGGACCGCGGTATCCGGATTGCATAAACTTGCCGGGTCAGTGCCAACAGCCTGATGGGGAGGATAAAGGTTGATTTCACGGTTCCGCAGGAAACGCGACCCGGCTGCGAAGCTTGCAGGCGAACTCAAAGCCTACGCGCTGGCCCTGACGCGCAACGCCGATGCGGCGGAAGACCTGGCACAGGAAACGCTGGCGCGGATCTATGAAAAGCCCGACAGTCCACAAGACAGCACCATGGCAAAGCGCTATGCGTTCAGGACATTGCGCAATCTCCACATAGACAATCTGCGAAAACAAAGAATTAGGCGGGAATATTCTGCCGAACAGGAACGTCTATCAAACGAAGGCGGCAACTCGGCATTCGATGCCGTCGAACAGTTGATCGTCAGGAATGCATTCGAACAGCTTTCCCCGGATCATCGCGAAATCCTGTTTCTCGTCGATGTAATGGGTTTTAAATATGATGAAGCAGCCGAAACGCTTGGCGTGGCAAAAGGAACTGTGATGAGTAGAGTAAGCCGGGCACGGGCAGAAATGATCAGGTTATTGAACGAAACGTCAGTACGTCCATTGAAACATCGCAGGAACAACTAGAATTGAACAAGCTGTCAGACAAGGATCGCGAATATCTCAACGCTCTCGCCGACGACGAATTGAGCGAAGTGCAGGCGCGTGAATGGCAGGAACGCATTCAGCGTGAACCTGAGCTCAAAGCCGCCTATGATGAAATCGTTTCGGTGAAGCAGAAGATTGCCAGCCTTGCGCCGGATATTGCGATTGAAAGGAAATACTCCGCGGCCAATTCAGGAATTCGCAAATGGGCTGTCGCCGCGGGTGTCGCAGCTATTGTCTTTACCGGCGCACTGACTTTGTGGCTGCAGAGCGCGCCGGCGACCGCGCCGCAAGGAATCGTTGCCTGGCACAAGTTGCTTTCGAACGAGGAATATGTCGTCGGCGAAACCGACCAGCCGCTGTTTGTGTCCCTTGGTCAGTCCGCGGACGTGCCGATCCCAGATCTTACGGCCTGGCGGCTCTATCTGGTCGATCACCGGGTGGTCGAACTCGATGCGGAAGCAAGACAGGCGGTTTTTCACTATCGCGGCCTGCGCGGCTGCCGCCTGACCCTTTGGTACGGGGCACGCACCGACACGACCTCAAGCGGCGCCACACCTGATGGAACGGATAATTACCGCCGCTGGCTGGCCGGACCGACGGACATCAGCATCGTTGCCGGAGGCATGGATGCGGAACGTTTCAGATCCATTGCCGACTATGTGGAGATGCTGACCAAGATCTCGGCGGACCCGGACGGGCAGACACGCATCGCCACAGCCGAAGGCTATGAGAACGCGGCGCGCTGCTCGCTCGGATAAGCCTATCCCGATCTAGTTTTTGGGAAAGTTGGGGCGGTCGACGCCGTAGTTTTTTGCGAGGTATTCGACAACCAGCGTGTAGTCCGGCTCTTCAATGACATCCATTTCCTGCTCATCGACCATCCACTCGAGCAGCTCTATCCAGTCTTTTTTGCTGAGGCCCTGCTGGGCAACGATCCGCTCGGAATGGCAGGCGGTGCAGTAGATGAAGGTTTCCTCCGCGCCCCGCTCAGTGACCAGTATGCCGAACTCGCTTTCATCATGCTCTTCGGTTTCGACGGCTGTGTCCTTCGCCGCTTCGAGGCTCAACGGCTCGTCGCTTTGTGCATTAAGAAATGCAATGAGGTCGGCACGGGCGGCATCCTTCTTAAGACCGGCGAAGGCCATTTTGGTTTTCTTCACCTCGGCCTTGGGCTTCTTGAGGAAGGCATCGAGACGCTCGGGCGACCAGATGCCGCCATGGGCCTTCATCGCCTTGGAGTATTTTCTGGCATAGGCCTCATTGGCGGCAACGGGCGCACCAACGATTCCCCACAGATTGGGGCCGACTTTCGACGAGCCGCCCTGTTCGATCGTGTGGCAGGCGGCGCAGCGTTTAAAGAGTTTTTCCCCGGCGTCGATATTTGCGGCCTTTGACGGCAGGACGACGAGCGAAAGGAGTGCGGCAAACAGCAGGCGCTGTCTGAAGACACGTGGCATGGTGTTCTCCGTGGATTTCGACCGCGTGCAGCAGAATTATCTGCCGCACGCTTCAGGTCAATCATCAATGCGGGCGTCAGTTCACGGTCAGTGCGACGCGGTGCATGGTGTTGTTGAGGTAGCCTTTGGGATTCCAGGCGATGGCGAAAGGCTGCTGCTCTCCGGCATCGTCCGTTGCCCTTGCCCAGACTTCGTAATATCCGGCCTGCGGAAAGGCCACCTTGGCCCGCCAGTTCTGCCAGGCGCCGTCATTGACGGGGTTATCAAGCTCGGCTTCCTGCCAGGTGACACCGAAATCGTGGGAAATATCGACCCTTGCGACCTTGCGGTCACCGGACCAGGCGTGGCCGCGCACTTCCACTTCCCTGCTTGAGCCGCTTCCCGTTTGCGGTGATGTGATCAGCGATTTGACCGGCATGCGCTCGATGATGACAAAGTCCTTCTTGTCCACCTTTTCGCCCGGTGCAACGGGCCGGTTCGGCACACGATAGGAGGTGCCTGTCATTTTCGGCCCGTCATGAACGATGTCGCGCAGGTAAATACGCTCCAGCCATTTGTGCGACACCGAACCCGGCCAGCCGGGTACGACCAGGCGAAGCGGCGCTCCGTTGTTCGGGTGGATCGGTCCGCCATTCTGGGCCCATGCGATCAGTATGTTGTCTGTCATCGCCTTGGCGATCGGCATGCCGCGCGATATCGGCAACTTGTCGGGATTGCCCGACAGGTGGCTGTCGGCGCCGACATGGGCCGTATAAACGGCGTTGTCCTTCACGCCCGCAGCATTGAGCACATCTTTCAGCTTTACACCGGTCCATTCCGAGCAGGCGACGGCCCCGAGCGTCCATTGATTGCCCTTTGCGGGCGGATCGAAGGCCGCACGCCCGTTGCCGCCGCATTCGAGCGTCAGGGCCATTGTATGGTTTTCGAAATTGCTCTTCAGGTCGGCGATCGTCATTTTCATCGGCTTATCGACGAGCCCGTCGACCGTCAGTGTCCAACTCTCCACATCAACGCCTTCCGGTGGAACGCCGTTGTTGCGGATGAAATGTCGCGCTGTAGGTGTGATCGGATCGTCGAGCAGATGCGGCGGTGTTTCGGCATTGACCGGACGGTCGTTGAGCAGGGTCAGCCCGTCCTTGCCGGTGAGTGCATGCTGGTCAGCGAAAGCAGCCGGAATGAAGCCGGCGGGCATGTTTCTGTGAAACGGTATTGCCGTGCCGATCATTGCGCCCATGGTCGCAAGTCCCGCTCCCTTCAGAAATCCGCGCCGGTCCCGATTTGTCTTCCTGCCGAAAAACTCCTGGTCCGCCTTTTCCGGGTCTTTTTCAAAGAATTCGTAGAGTCCTTTCGGATGGTCCTTCTCGTCAGTCATCAGTATCTCCTCCATCTGCGATCAGTTGTCGCATTGGATAAAAGACGTCTGTTTGGCCGATATTATTCCGCGATGACGTTGAGAATCTTTTCCGGATGCGCCGCTGACCGGTTTACTGGCTCTTGAAAACCGCTTCGGCGAGCACGCCTGCTCCAAGCACAAGATGCTCCTCTGCCGTATCTTCCGCAAAATCATGACTGATGCCTCCTATCGAGGGAACGAAAAGCATGGCGACCGGCATCAGCCGCGAGACGTTGGCAGCGTCGTGGAGTGCGCCCGACGGCATTTTGCGCCATTTGCCGGATGCCAGCTTTTCGGCGGCCGCCTCGAGCCGGGCCCGCAATGTGTCGTCAGTCGCTGTCGGCGGCACCGCCATATAGGCCGAGCGTTCCAGTTCCAGACCACGCGTGCGGGCAGTCTTTTCGGCTGCACCGATTATAACCTCGCGCATGCGGTCAAGCCGCGCGTCCTCGCCATCGCGCCACTGGACAGTGAAATCGACCTCGCCCGGAACGATAGAAGCGGCGTTGGGGTGAACCGCAACGTGACCGATTGTCCATACGCTCGCGGGCGTGACGATTTCGGCAAGCCGGCGGTTCAGTTCATCCGTAAAGGCGACGAGCCCCTGGAACGCGTCCCGGCGCATGGCCATCGGTGTCGTGCCGGCATGGTTCTGCTGGCCGCGGAACCGGAGGTTTTCACTGCGAATACCGACGATAGCGTCCACCACACCGACCACCTCGCCTGCGCTGTCCAGCACCGGCCCCTGTTCAATATGGGCTTCGATAAATCCTGAAAACCGATCGGCAGGCAGGAAGTCGCCCGTGCAAAGATCCGCCATGCTGCGTCGCACTTCACCAAATGTCCGGCCTGTCGCATCGGCCAGACGGTCAGCCTCCGCCAGCGACAACGCGTTTGACCATATGCGGCTTCCTGTCAAAACCCCGAACCGGCCTTCTTCGTCCTGGAACGAGACAACGGCAACGGGCGGGCCGCCGGCCTCGATGGAGGTTCGGGCTGTTTCAAGCCCGGCGATGACACCATATGCACCATCGAGCCAGCCGCCTTCAGGCTGTGAATCGGTGTGCGAACCGACCAACAGGCAGGGCCGGTCGCCCGCGGGCAGGCCAAACAGGTTTCCTGCCGGATCGAACACCGGTTCTAAGCCGGCTTCCTTCATACGGTTTGCCAGCCATTTTCGCGCTGCGATATCCGCTTCTGAAAATGCCGGCCGGACCACACCTGTGCCACATGCCCCGAATGTGCGAAGCCGGCTCATATCTTCGAGTAAACGACCGGAATTGATAGAAATTTGCGGCATGTTAACCTCTTCCATTGCGTTTAACCGCGGCGGTTCTCTGCCAGTTTATTTCAGCCCGGTAACTTTGTTGACAGATAAAATCCAATGAAAGGACCTGTGACCCCGCGCCTTGATTGACAGCCAGTTTGAAGGGCCGCTACACTTTTTTCCGGACAGAAAGTCCACCCGGGGCGGCGCATGATTGCAAACTGTTGGACAGACGGCGCAGATGCATCCCGCAGATCCCGGACACCGGTTTCGCAGACTGAGGAGTTCTGCAATGCGACTTCGCCTAGTAACTGTTTTAGCAATATTATTCACGGGATTTTACGGCGCCAGCGCCTTCGGGCAGGACAGCTCCGGCTCGGGAGACCAGCCCGATTTCGTCATAAAGGTCCCGGTGCGCTTCGATAATCTGCACAAGGATGTGACCGGATCATATGTTCATTGCGAAGCCTACTCGGCGGATTACCAGTTCGGCGGGAAAGAAACGCCCGCGACTGTCTCGTCGGGCGATCTTGGAACCGGCGATTTTGACGATGTCATAGAACTTAATCTAACTGTGCGGGACTACTGGGATCCGGCCGATACGACCGAAATCGCCTGCGAAATGACATTTACCGTGAAAACGGACCGGGGCGAGGAGCGGATCGATTCCAGCCTTTACGGGTCGACAACGCCATTCGGGCAGAACCGGCAGGCCTGCAGAAATGAAGTCGAATGGCTGCGCGCGGCCTGCACCGAAAAAGGCACCCAGGCCCTGGGGCTCATCAGGCATTCACTCACAGAAGCGGACACGGACACGGAGTGAATATGGGCCGACGGGTTCTCGCGTCCTTCCTGTCAGCGCTGTTTCTGGCAGTTCCGGCCGCCGGCTGGGCTCAGCAAAGCCCGTCCCCGGCGACGCAGGATCTTTGCGCAGAGCTGGGCGGGCTGAGCGGCCTTTACCGGACCGAGAACGGAAATTTTGAATCGCGATGGTCTTTCACAACCGCCAGCGGGGTTGCGCGGCCGGGCGATTCATTCCTGGCGGAACACACGGATCTGCATGCGGTTGAGAGCCTTGGCCCGGGGGCGCATTATGTCTTTTACGGTGTAATCGACGCGGATTGCGGATCGGTCAGCGGAAAGTGGCGCGCGCTGTTTGCACCTTCCGGCAAAAGGCTGATGACGGGTGACTTTTCGGCATCCCTGGAGCCGGGCGCCATCACGATCACCAGCGCCGATGACGACGCGGACCAGCCTCACGGTTGGAAAAATGTCAGATATCTGTTTGTCGACGAACCGGATCCGCCAAGGGGAATTATCTTTGCCGAGGCGCTGGAATTTCAAAGCCAGTCCGGTAAAGGCACTGCCATAACCATGTCGGCGCAACTGGCATTTCAGGGCGCCGTCCGCGAAACACGGATGGTCGAATTATCTGAAAAACTTGCCTTCCACGGGACATCGCAAGCAATCGCAGCCATCGAATTCGACATGAAACTGGAGTTTCATGGCCCGCCCACTGATCCCAGGACCATTGCATTCGATGACGGGCTGCAGTTCCGCGGCAAACCCCGACCGAAAAGAACGATCGACCTTGCAGAGTCTCTGGAATTTCACGGCGAGCCCTATGCGGCCCGCACAATCGAACTCTCTCAGGGCCTTGTGTTCAGCGGCAAGCGCTTTGCGAGCCGCATTACCGAACTATCCGAAGCGCTGACATTTCGCGGCGAAGAACCGCATACGCGGGAAGTTGCAGTTTTGGAAACACTCGAATTCCACCACGGTCGAAACGGCACACGCAGCGTTGTTATCACTGATGCACTCATATTTTACGGCAATGTCGATCAATCCCGCTCCGTCTCGTTTTCGGATGCGTTGGCATTTCAGGGAGAAAGGCGGCCGGCACCCCAAAATATCGCTTTGGCGACTCGGCTGGTCTTTCCGGGGGATACGGAACTTGCCCGGGCCGCCATCATCACGGCACCGCCGGCCCCGACCGGAGCCGGTCCCTGCGGAAATTTTCTTGATGACAGTTTCCGGACCGCCGAATTCAGCCAAAGCCTGCCGGAATCAGCCGACGACATAACGGTCGAATTCATTGAGAAACTGCGTGCCGGATTTACACCCTTTCAAGAGGGTGCAGCCAGGGCGCTCGAAACCCAGGCCGCATGCATGGAAAAGCGCCTGGAGAGCTTTCAGAAGCTGTCGGCGCTCTCGCCGCACGATTACTGGACGAGCAATCCGGCGTTCCACGGCGAGACTTTCTATACGAAGCAGATCGAGGCCGCCCGCAATGCCGCGCTTTACCTGCGGCAGATCGCCTGGGAACTTCAAGGCATTGAGCAGGCGCTGAAACATGAGGAGCAGTTCTTTATATTCGACAGCCTCGACGATCCCCAGGCAATGAAATTCGGCCTGGTGACCGACGGGCTGGCGGAACCTGCGCCGCAAGCCGGCAACGCCATGCGCATGCGCGATTTCGAGCTTCTGCAAAAACACGCCGAAGCCGATGCGGGGGCGCTGGTTACGCAACGCAACCGCTATATCCGCAGGAAACTTGCGCAACGTTTCCGGTATCTCGAGACGTTGCTGCCCAGGACACTCGACGGGCTTGCCGCCTGGACGCAGATCGAAAATCATGTGACGCGCGATTTCATGCCGCGTGTCGCCTCGGCTATTTCACTGAGGATCAAGGAACTGAAGGGCATTCATGACGAGACCCAGCCGATTTCGGTTGCGTTTTCCGTTCCGGACGGCGAATTCGACAGCTATGCGCAGGAATTTTCCAGACTGACCCAGACAACGGGCCCGAAAATCGGCGGCGGGTCTTTCGACGATTTCATGCACAACAAGGTCTGGTATGACGATTTCGACACATGGCCCGATGCCAAGTCCCTATTGCAATAAAGCCGGCTAATTGACCATATATTAGCAGTACCAGCCGCAGGGGTAACCGAATGAAGCTGAGACGGGTTCGGACCAACGACGGTTCCGGTATTGAAGCCCTGCACTTTAAAAACTGGGTGTGCCTTTGCGATGTTGCCCGGCTAAACGACCTTGCCGGCGATTTCAGCGTTGAGGGCGATTTGGCGCGCGACATGATCGCAGTGCTGCAGCTTGGAAAGGAAGGCTGGGCGGCACTTGAAACCGAGATTGCCAATGTCGGGGACACGGCGCCGGAAGACAAGGAGGTGCTTCTTCCCTTTGCTCCTGCCTCGTTTCGCGATTTCATGCTCTATGAAGACCATGTCATCAACGCAACGCGCGGATATTTGAAAAAGTTCGTGCCCGGCACTTACCGTTTTGCGACAATTGTCGAAAAGATCACCGGCAAGCCGTTCAAGAAATTCCGCCCGCATCCGCTGTGGTACAGGCGGCCGATCTACTATTTCGGCAATCACATGAATTTCCTGACCGACGGCGACCCGATCCGCTGGCCGGCCTATACGGACGCGCTCGATTACGAGCTGGAGCTGGGCGCGGTTCTCGCACATCCCCTCGACAACGCCACGCCGGAAGCGGCGGAACTGGCCATCGGCGGCTTCGTCGTCCTCAACGATGTCAGCGCCCGCGACATGCAGCGCGACGAAATGGCTTCCGGCTTCGGCCCGCAAAAGGCCAAGCATTTCACCAACGCCATGTCGTCAATTGTCGCGACGGCCGACGAGATCCTGCCTGAGATCAACAATCTCGAAGGGTCGGTATCCATCAACGGTGAGACGGTCGCCGACTGCAGCTCGGCCCATATGCGCTATTCCATGGGCGAGGTTCTCGCCGCCGCGTCGATGGGCGAACAGCTGCACCCGGGCGAACTATTCGGAACCGGAACGCTGCCGGGCGGCAGCGGCATGGAAAACGGCCACTGGCTTGAACCGGGCGACCGGCTCGAGCTTCGCATCAACCGGATCGGCACGCTGTCGAATACAATTGCACAAAAGGACCCCGAATGAACGTCGTCGATCTGTCGAAACCCATAAAATACAATGCGCAAGACCCTGTCTTCATGCGCGTCAAGATCAAGCACAAGCCGCATCGGATCGGCCGCTTCCTGGTGCGCATTCTCGGCCTGCCTTTCCGGCTGATGCCGAAGGATTTCACCGGCTGGGCGGACGACACGATCACCAAGATGGGCGTTCATTCGACGACCCATATCGACGCACCCTGGCATTACGGACCGCAAAGTGGCGGCAAACCGGCGCAGACGATCGAGGAAATACCGCTCGATCAGTGCATCGGCCCCGGCGTCGTCATCGACATGACCCACAAGAAGGACGGCGAGATGATCATGGCCGCGGACCTGGAAGCGGCCCTGGAAAAATCCGGTGCCGAGATCGGCCCCGGCACCATTGTGCTTATCCGCACCGGCCGGGACGAATTCCTCGGCACGCGCGAATACTGGAAGCGCGGCACCGGCATGGGCGCCGAGGCGACGGACTGGCTGATCGACAGGGGCGTCACCATCATGGGCATCGACCAGTGGGGCTGGGACCTGCCGTTTCATTATCAAATCGCCAAATCGAAGGCGGAAAACCGCGACGATCTTTTCTGGGAAGGCCACCGGGTGGGCCAGAAACGGCCCTACTGGCACATGGAACAGCTCTGCAACCTGGCGGCCCTGCCCGTGCAAGGCTTCAAGGTCTGCGTTTTTCCGTTGAAGTTGGTCGGCGCATCGGCCGCACCGGCACGGGTGGTGGCGCTGCTGGAAGAGTAATCCAGGCGTCAGACGCTTGCGGGAACTTCAAGTTCAACGCGTCAGCCTCTCCTGTAGATCGTCATGACCACGCCGTTGGGAGATTGTCCGCTCTTGACCAGCGCGAGGCGATTTGGTGCCGCGCCGGCTTCAAACAGCCGTTTGCCTGAGCCGGCAATCACCGGAAAGTTCCACAGGCGGAATTCATCGACAAGATCGTGCGCCAGCAGGGTCTGCAGAAGCTGCGCGCTGCCATGTACCTGCAGCAGAGGACCGTCCTGCTGCTTCAATGCAGCGATCTCGGCCGGAATGTCGCCGCTGACAAGGTGCGAGTTGTTCCAGCTCAGATCCGGTGTGCCTCCCGAGACAACATATTTACGCGCGGCGTTCATCACGTCGGCGGCAGGATCGTTGTCGACACGCGGCCAGTGTCCCGCAAACAGTTCATACGTTTTTCTCCCGAAAAGCATGTCGTAGGGAGTGGACATTGCTTCACGACCCACCTGCGCCATGACTTCATCCCAGTAGGGGGCGGCCCAGCCGCCCCTGTCGAAATCTCCCGAACGGTCTTCTTCGGGCATCGAGGGCGCTTGCATTACGCCGTCAAGCGTCAGAAATGTCAGGATTGCCAGTTCTCTCATGTTTTTGTGTCCTACTCTTTTGCCGCGCGCTGTTGCAGCGGCTTAACGTGCTCGAATTTGTATGTTACCATATAGTTATCTAACCACATGGTAATATACAATGTCCACTGATAAATTGAGTCTCACTCTTTCCGCACTTGCCCATCCGGCGAGGCGATCAATCCTGGCAAGGCTGACATCCGGCGAGCTGACGGTGTCGGAACTGACCGAACCATTCGACATGACCGGACCGGCGATTACAAAACATCTGAAGGTTCTGGAACGGGCGGGATTGATTGAGCGTCTTCGGGACGCGCAGCGGCGGCCCTGCCGCCTGCAGCCGGAACCTCTGAAGGATGTTTACGCCCTTATTCAGCCATATCAGAGGTATTGGGACGAGAGTTTCGACCGGCTTGACGCGTTCCTTGCGGACAAGGCAGACCGCAATGGTGACTGAAGTGAAGATCGGCAGCGCGGAAAGCGCCCATGAGCTGGTCTTTTCACGCGCATTCGCTGCACCCGTCGATATCGTCTATCGTGCCTGGACAGACCCTGACCAGCTTGTGCACTGGTGGGGGCCAAGGGGTTTCTCCCTCACAATCAGAGCGATGGAGCTGAAGGTGGGCGGAGTATGGGACTATGTCCTGCACGGCCCGGACGGCACGGACTATCCCAACCGGGCCGTGTTCGAGGAAATTGACCCGCCGAAGCGTCTCGTGTTCTTCAACACGGGCGGCCATGTGAGCGACAGGCATCTGACCTGCAGGATGATCGTCACATTCGATGGGCAGGATCCGCATACGCTGGTCACTCTGCGAATGCTGTTTGCGTCGTCAGCGTCCCGCGATCGGGCGAAGGCACGGGGCGCGGAAGAAGGTGGTGTGGAGTCATTCGCACGGCTGTCGCAATGGCTGGCGAGGACCGGCCCCTCCCCGCAGCCTTGACAAGCAGGCCCGTGAAGCGGGTAGGCTTGTGCACCAAGAAGAAACGAATCTGCGCGGGAGGAAAAAATGGCACCGGTCAAACCCTGGAACGAGGTGGCAGCAAGGCTGATCGACGTTGCCATGGGCCGCACCCCCGCCGATACGGTCATCAAGGGCGGCAAGTGGGTCAATGTCCATTCCGGCGAGATTGTGCCGAACACCGATATCGCGATTGCCGAAGGCCGGTTCGCCTTTGTCGGACCGAATGCCGACCACGCCATCGGCGACGACACGAAAGTGATCGAAGCCAGGGGGCGCTATCTGGTGCCCGGCCTTTGCGACGCGCATATGCATGTCGAAAGCGGGCTCGTCACCGTTACCGAATTTGCCCGCGCCGTCATTCCGCACGGCACCACCTCGATGTTCATCGACCCGCACGAGATTGCCAATGTGCTCGGCATGCCGGGCGTCAAGCTGATGCATGACGAGGCGGTGGAGCTGCCGATCAACGTTCTGGTGCAGATGCCCTCGTGCGTTCCAAGCGCGCCGGGGCTGGAAAACGCCGGGGCGGAGCTTGGCGTTGCGGAAGTCACGGAAGCGATGGCCTGGCCGAACATTATCGGCCTTGGCGAGATGATGAACTTTCCGGGCGTGGCAAACGGCAATGCGACGATGCTCGGCGAGATTGCCGCAACGCAGGCCGCCGGAAAGACCGTCGGCGGGCATTACGCCTCGCCGGATCTGGGGCTCGCCTTCCACGGCTATGTCGCCGGCGGGCCGGCGGACGACCATGAGGGCACCCGCAAGGAAGATGCGATTGCCCGCGTGCGCCAGGGGCTCCGCGCCATGCTGCGGCTGGGCTCTGCCTGGTACGACGTCGCGCCGCAGATCAAGGCCGTCACCGAGGACGGGCTCGACCCGCGCAATTTTATCCTTTGCACCGATGACAGCCATTCGGGAACGCTTGTCCATGACGGCCATATGAATCGGGTGGTGCGCCACGCCATCGCGCAGGGCCTCAAACCCGTCACCGCCATCCAGATGGCGACGCTGAACACGACGGAACATTTCGGTATGGAGCGCGAGCTCGGCTCGATCACGCCCGGCCGTAGAGCCGACATGATCCTGTCATCGGACCTTGCAAGCCTACCGGTCGAAACGGTGATCGCACGCGGTGAAGTTCTCGCCGAAAACGGTGTGCTGACGGCGGAAATCCCCCACCACGCCTATCCGGCATTCGCCAAGGATACGGTGAAACTCGGCAAGCCGCTCGCCGCCCGCGATTTCGAGATTGCCGCGCCGGATGGCGCCGAGGCCGTGACGGCGCGGGTCATCGGAGTGATCGAGAACCAGGCGCCGACCAAGGCGCTGGAGGCGAGCTTAAGCGTTGCCGGCGGGCTGGTTCAGATGGACCGGCCGAAGGACGTCTGCCAGATCGCGCTGGTCGAGCGCCACCGGGCAACCGGGACCGTCACCAACGGTTTCGTCTCGGGCTTCGGCTACGACACCGACTGCGCCGTCGCCTCGACGGTCGCCCATGACAGCCACCATATGATCGTCGTCGGCACCGACCGGGCCGACATGGCGCTCGCCGCCAACCGGCTCGGCGAAGTGGGCGGCGGCATTGTCGTTTATTCAAAGGGCAAGGAGCTGGCGCTGGTGGAACTGCCGATCGCCGGCCTGATGGCCGACGAGCGCGCGGAAGTTGTCGCCGCCAAGGCGCAAAAGATGGTCGAAGCGATGGCCGCCTGCGGCTGCACCTTAAACAACGCCTATATGCAGCACTCGCTGCTGGCGCTGGTGGTGATCCCGGAAATCCGGATTTCGGATGTGGGGATTATCGATGTGACGAAGTTTGCGAAGGTGGGGTTGTTTGTGTAGGGGGGTGATGCAGCAGGAATGCCACTTAATGTTTGAAACATTTTTCCCTGTGCCACGTTACAAATTCGGGATGTGGGCACTCGCTGTGCCTATCCGGTGTGAGCAGCGCCCTGCTAGGGTTGATCATTGAGCGGATGGCCTCCGCATCGTTTGCTTGACGGGAAATCAGGATTTCCAAATCGTTCGACAGACCAACAAGCCCTCTGTCGAACATCCAATGTGCTGTACCGGAAAGAGCGATCCCGTTGCTAATTATATCCGGGCCGTCATGTTCGACCGGTCGAATATGAGCTGCCTCAACCTCGGCCCTTCCGCGACCATTAATCAGCCGCAACCCAGTAATAGCGCACCTTTCTCCATAGGCACGCAAGACAGTTTTTCGGAAATTCCGGTCACGAACTGGCCTGCTTGTCAGTTGCTCAATCCGGTCGCGCGCAGTCAGGTGAACATATGGCGCCGGCTCTTCGCTGATCTCATTCGGCTTGTCAGTTCGGGGTAAGTCACCCTCTGTCTTGCCAATGCCTAGTTCAATAATTCTGGCGAAATCTGTCGGAGAAACAGGCCTGACTGCTGCTTGAGCTCTACCAGAAATGCGACCTTGTGCATTCAGGAGACCCGCCTCAGTGATCTGGTCACCAATGCGAAATGGCACTGGGTCACCGAAATCGAGATAACTGCCGGGCTCGATAAGTGCGAGATACATATCTTTGAGTTGGTGATCGGGAACAATCTTCTTTACCTTCGCGGCAGCAAAATACCCTTTCGTATTTCGAACCTTTGTTGGTTGAAGATAGATTATCCAGTCGCCGACAAATTCTTCTGCCCTACCAAGATACTGCTTCGGGAACTGATACTGCACGGATGGGATATCGTTATAAATCGAGTCGGCCCTGTGCATGAATATTCCAAATGCCATGTTTGAAAATGCCTAATAAATGCAATTGGCAACAAGCTTTCAGAATAGGCGGCTAATTTCAACCTATTGGTGAGCGTCACTTCCCCGCCCCTGCGATCAAATTGCTTATGTAGCAAATTGTGAATCTGGGCGCCCTACCAACGAACGGGTTCAAGGTGTGCGTGTTTCCGCTGAAGCTGGTCGAGGCAAACGCGGCGGCGGAGCGGGTGATGGCGCGGGTGGAGGGGTAGGTTCGTGAACCCAGGCCGCTTTGGGGGAGAGCGGAAATTCGCTGCGAGCGCGAAACCCAAAAGAGTGAGGTACAAAAGTTGTCATTGGCACTCGGCTTGAGTATGTAGCGCTTGCATTATCATACCGGCCCGCATGCGGCTCACGTATTGCAGTTAAGAGGGGTTAGAATGGTATTTCTTCGTCAGCGGCCGACCTATCTGGCAGGGTGTGCTTCTTACCTACCTCCCCCTCCACAACAGAAAACAAGCCTCTTCCTGCGTGAACAATGCGGTGGCGGCGTGCCAACCGCTTACCGGCTTCTGTAAACGGTTGTTCGCCTTCTGCTACCATTAAACCGGTTTCGATATAGTAGCTCATCAGGCGTTCAAAAGTGTTTTTAGATATGGTGAACAGGCCTTGGGTGTCGAATGTCGCAAGTTCAGCAGCGAAGGCTGCACCGATAGCGCCGCGGGACTCTTCATCTTCACTATAGTATTGGATTTCGCCATTCCAATCATTTGTTCGCCATTCAAGCGCATTGTAGAAGACGGGGAATGCGCTAATCCATGTGCACTTGATCCGCGCATAGGTACCGGACGTGTCCCCACCAAAGCCGCCTCCTACGGTCATAGGTATCAAGTCGATTTCCAGAGGTTCGTCTGCTGCCGGGATGGGAGGCAGAGCAAGTTCAATTTCCAGGTGTCCTATTGCGTCCCGAAACTTCTCATTCTCTTTCCTCACCTCATTGATTTCACGTAATAGTTCGGCGCTTGCGGTAGTGTCACCCCGAACCCACCCGATACTGGGACGAGTGGCTTTAGCGTTGTCGAGGGCGTCGCGGACTGCGTGTTTCAGGTCGCCTGTGGTGATCCAAGTTTTACGGAGGCGCCCCGTTGAGACTTCTTCAACAAACTTAGCGAGGCGTTTCTTGCCGTCATCGGTAGTTTCCGTCTTGGCGGCGGGGATGCTACCGGGATCGCCGTGGAGCATGACCAAGACTGCGATGTTTCGGGATTTGGCATAGTAATATTCTTTTTCCGTGTAGCTAACCCCGTCATCGGCTGGGGTTCCATATCGCCCGGCGACAATCAGAACGTAGTAATCACACTTATCGATAAGCGTCTTGATAAACTCAAATTGGTCTTCATCGGCGGCGGGAAATGACTCCATCTGAACCGGGAAATCACCGGCGCTCAGAACGGCGTCTTGTACAGCCTGTCTCTCTTCCCTCAGGTCTTCAAAGGTAGAGCTAATAAAGACGGAGAATCTTTTATCCTGCATGGCTATGGTTTCTTTGTCTTTATATCGTCCTGAATGTTCTTCGCTAGCTCTTTCATCTTTTGAGCATTATTTTCGAATAGCTCTTTTAGGACGTACGAGTAGATTTCAAGCGATCCAAAATAGTGTTTGGGTTTCACTACATCCCCATGAGAGCCAAGATTACCTACTTCCTTAAGGGCGTAGCATAAATCCGCATGATCTTTGTTGGTATCCGCCCAAACATCGAGGCGGCGGTGCAAGCTCATTCTTACCGTTTCACCTCTTTTATTTCTCTCGTGAGTCGGCACATTCAGTTCATCTAGCAGGGCCTCTAAGCTTGCTCGAAGCGAATTTGCTGCAGCGGATGCCTCCACCCAGTACAAGGCAAAACTCCTTTCTAATAAGTTCTCCACCTCGGATGGTGTTTCAGGCGGGATGTAGCAAAGTCGAGGTGAAGGAAAAAAAGATTGGATCGTGAAGTGTTCATAATATTCGGGGTGCCGGTCATAACCATATCGCTGATCAACACCGCCTTTGCCAGAAACAAAAGCGACCTCACCGCAATCCTTCTTATTGCACACGCAGGTGACAGTGAAACGGAACGTAATCCAGCCCGGGTCCCAAGCTTCATGCCCATGCGCAGATTCTGAGTATGGCGGTTCAATTTTTTTGAATGTGCTTCGATCGGGGACAAGGAAGCCGATATTGCATTCTGGGCAGGGGTATTCAAAGTCCGGATAATCAGAGAAATTCTTAGGTGCGGTGATGGCAAGTGGCATGTCGGTTCTAGTGAATTGGGGAAACTCACTGCACTGTGACGGGTACGAAGCGAACTTGCAACTTATTCGACGGGAGGCACCTTGGGGAAGCGATGTGAGCCTCGGTTGGTACTGTTCGCTGAGGCCACTTCAATCGCCGAGCGGATGCTGCACTGTCAAGCTAGGTCAGCTTCGACCGACCAATCCGCAGCAAAGACGTTTCCCGATGAACGGCAACTGTGCGCAGTATGCCGTTTGTCATCTCAAAGTCTGGTCGACCTTTCTGAGAAACAGCAATCATGCGATGAGCCCATTTTGGTCGTTGGAAAGCGGCGCAAACTAACTTAGGCTACTAAGATTGCAGTCTTCCGCTACAGTGGCTCCCGACATCTCCGCCAACAACCAATTGGGTTTATTTGCGCTCAGATCGAACTTTACGGCTCACCTTTGACAAAACGCGTTGATCTTACCTCACATGCTACATTAGTCGGCCAGAGCTTCTCTGCCCGCGTTGACATGCTAGAGCATGTCATTGGGAGCACACACTTTCCGTCAATTGGTCAATACAAAGAGCGGCTGCTTGCTAAAGTATTACGCGATTATCTGCCGCGAACAATTGAGGTCGGAACAGGGTTCGTCCTGTTTCCGTGTCCTCTCGAGAAAGGAGTGGACCTGGAGAACTTCGACGAACTCAATCAAGCATCATTTCAGCCGTCGAGACAATGCGATATTATAGTTTTTGACTCTAGCACAGTACCGGTCATCTTTCGTGACGACGACTTCGTGGTTGTGAGGCCAGAATCTGTCAAAGCCATAATTGAAGTGAAGGGTTCTTTGACATCCAAGGGATTGCGAGACACCCTCGAAAACGCAATCGAATTCGGTCAAAAATGGCGACAAACGCAGCAGTTTTATCGGGATCATCATCAAGAACAAGCAAATCGGCCCGGATTGTTTTTGATGGCGTGGCAGGTCAAAACCAATAGAACGGGCCATAGGCAGATAACACCTTCCAGAACTAGGGAAATTATTGCATCGACATACCGAAATCATCTCCTTGCTGATGAAGCTGACGCTTTTCCTTTGTTGGAAAAGGTGTTGGTTTACGATGATTTCGAGATTACCAACTGCTGTTATATGTCAGAAAACCCAAGCGAAACTGGATTCGAATATGCAGAAGGATGGGCATCTGATGAGGGGCGCTATCTACGTAGCGTGTCAAATAAGGACAAATTCGAATGGCAAGGGGACAAAACTATTGCCACCCTTCTTGCGTCACTGCACTACCAATTAAATCGTTCTGGCTTTAATCGCTTCTTCTCATACACAGACGAAATCAGACATCTGCCAAATATCAGCTCCCCCAAAATTGGTTTTTCGCCCACATGGATAGACTTACCGTCGGAGCAGTTTCGGCGGATCAACTCGGATCGATTGATTGAAGATTCTGACAACAGTTAAGCCTATTTGTTTTCTCCAGCTGTAGTTTAACCTCACCACTTCGAATGTCGGATTCGTCCGCATACCCAGCATTAATGTAGGCTGGCCCAAGGCACCGCGGCGAAAGTCCTCTTTAGAGATGTGCGTTTCGGTATCAGCTATATTCGCCAATGGCGGCAACGGGCCGGCTACCGCTATTTAATTCATTTCCGCAACCCCCTCCCCTCACCCCGCCTCGCCATACTCCTCATCGCTCACATGCTCCAGCCAGTCGACATTGGAGCCGTCGAGGGCCTCGTGGATGGCAATGTGGGTCATGGCGTTGTCTTTTGTGGCGCCGTGCCAGTGTTTTTCACCGGGTTCAATCCAGACCGTGTCGCCGGGCAGGATTTTTTGGACCGGCTCGCCCTGTTTTTGCACGTAGCCGGCGCCGGAGACGACATGCAGCGCCTGGCCGAGCGGGTGGGTGTGCCAGGCGGTGCGCGCGCCCGGCGCGAAGCTGACCCGCAGCGCCCGCACGCGCGCGGGTTCCGGCGCGGTGACAATCGGGTCCATGGTGACGGTTCCGGTGAAATAGTCGGCGCTGCCTTCGCCCGTCGGGCGGCTGCCCGCCTTGTAGATGTCCATCCTGTTATCCTCGGCCTGATGAAACGCTTAAGGCAAGACTACACGCCGTGGGCCGGCGGACAATAGCGGCTCACCTTTCAACCCGGAAGCTTGCAAGATCCAGATCGCCGCTCCAGCGCCAGGCGCCGAGGAAGGGCTCAGTCAATGTCCGGCGGCCGTGGGGAACCCAGGCCGGGTGGTGGATGAGTGTGCCGGGGGCACGGGCGCGGTAAGGCTCATCGCCAACGGTCCATTCGGCGGTGCCGGATATCACGAAATACGTCTCCTCGCCCGAATGGCTGGAGACCGGATAGTTGGTGTCAGGTTCCGAGACGAGAAGGCCGATGCGGACATTTTTCGCCGGGATGTGGCCGTCGGGGCCGACAAGCTCGGCCGCGTGCAGGCGCGCGGAGACGCCGGCGTCCAGCCCCTCGCCCTGCCAGCACGTCCAGTCGATAAGGCGGCGGCAGGCAAGAACAAGACCGGCCTCGGGCAGCGCACCGACAAGCGCGCAGGCCTCTTCAAGCAGGGCACCGGGATGCGACGCCGAGGCGGCGCGGCGGTAGGCGGCGGTATCGGCCGCGCGCAGCGCCGCCACGGCCTCATCGCCGCCCGGCCGACCCTCGGTTTCAAAGGCCATCGCCAGCGCATCGAAGAGGGCTCGAAAATCCGCCGCCTCGCCCGGTTGCAACAGGGTCATCGTCACCTGCCTCCCAACGCCAAGTATGCCCGCTAATGACGCGGGTGAAAACAACTGCAAGAAAGTGCATTGCTGCCGGACAAAGGCAATTTGACCGGCGCCGGTTCACTGATATGGTTGCAACCTCACGTTGGAGGCCGCAATGCCGCATCTTCGACTATCGCGCCGTGCGCTGATTTTCAGCCTGGCGGCATGTTTCACCCCGGTGGGCGGTGCGCGCGCGGCTGACGAGGCTTCGGTAAAAAAGGGAGACAAGACCATGAGCGGATCGGACGTATCCTGGGTGTTTTCGGTGACGATCAAGGACGGCGCCGTTGAAAAGCTGAAAGCCATCATTGCCGAGATGGCGGACGGGGCCAAGGCCTCGGAGCCCGGCACGCTCGGCTATGAATGGTCGATCAGCGACGACGGCAAAAACGGCCAGGTTCACGAGCATTACCGCGATTCGGAAGCGGCGCTCACCCATCTCGCCTCGTTCAACGAAAACTTCGCGGCGCGGCTGATGGAACTCGTCGAGCCGACCGGCATGGTGGTGTTTGGGGAGCCCAGCGCGGCGCTGAAAAAGGAGCTGGAAGGCGCCGACCCCGTCTATATGCAGCCCGCCGGCGGCTTTGTGCGCTGAAGCCTCCCGTCCCACTCTTGCCAATGTTGGATTGCAACCTGCAATTTAGAGCGTGTCTAGAGGAGGTGCGGCATGGCAGGCAGGCGGATTGTGGTTTTGTGCGACGGAACGTCCAACGAGATATCGGAGGACCGGACCAATATCCTGCGGCTTTACGGCGCGCTCGAAAAGAACGACGAACAGCTTGTCTTTTACGATCCGGGCGTCGGCACGTTCGGGGCGGCGAATGCCTGGTCCTATCACTACCGCAAGGCCCACGAGATCTGGGGGCTGGCGACCGGCTGGGGGCTCGACCACAATGTCAAGGAGGCCTACCGGTTCCTCGCCGAGACCTATGATGACGGCAAGGCTTCGGGCGGCGAACCGGACGAGATCTATCTCTTCGGCTTTTCGCGCGGCGCCTATACGGTGCGCGTGCTTGCCGGCTTCATCCACGCCATCGGCCTGATTGAACCGATCAATCTCAACCTTCTCGACTATGCCTACCGCGCCTATAAGGGCATCAGCGAGCGGAGCGGCGAAACGGTGAGCGACGATCGCGACCCGGCGAAAAACCCCTTTGCCGAAGCGCGGCTTTTCGAGCGGATTCTTTCGCCTCGGCGGCCGGCGATCCGCTGTCTCGGGCTTTTCGACACGGTCGGCTCGGTGATCGAGCTCGGCCGCTACGGCCCGCGCACCCGCACCCACGCCTTTACCCGGACCAACAAATCCGTCGAGGCGGTGCGCCATGCGGTGGCGATCGACGAAATGCGCACCATGTTCCGCCCGCAGCTCTGGCCGGAGGGCGTCGACTATTGGGGCGGGCCGTTCAGGCCGAAGACGGTCATAAAACAGGATGTTAGGCAAGTCTGGTTCTCGGGCGTTCATGGCGATGCCGGCGGCGGTTATCCGGAGCGCGAGAGCCGCCTTGCCAAGATCCCGCTCGAATGGATGATCGACGAGACAAAGGCGCTGGGGCTGAAATACAAGACCCGCACGGTCAACGAGATCGTGCTCGGCAAGAACGCCAACAAGCCCTATGTCGCGCCCGATCCGCTGGCGGCGCCCAACAATTCGATGACTTTCGCGTGGAAGATCCTCGAATATCTGCCGCGGCGGGTGTCGCAATACGATCCGACGTCGCGGCCCGCCTTCATGGGCTGGTATATTCCGCGCTTTGAAAAGCGGATCATTCCGCCTGGCGCTTCGATCCATCATTCCGTCTTCAAGCGGCGCGGCACGCCAAGCGACTATGAGCAGCCGAACATTCCGGCGGACCATGTTGTCGTCGGGGAGCCGCCCGCGCCAAAACCG
Organism: Hoeflea sp. TYP-13; assembly: GCF_040932035.1. Classification (NCBI taxonomy): domain Bacteria; kingdom Pseudomonadati; phylum Pseudomonadota; class Alphaproteobacteria; order Hyphomicrobiales; family Rhizobiaceae; genus Hoeflea; species Hoeflea sp. TYP-13. The sequence goes on along the minus strand of NZ_JBFRBB010000001.1, from coordinate 544,519 downwards.
CGTGTCAGGCGCGCCGCAAAAGCAAAGGCAAAAGCGGGATCAGCAAAAGCGACAAAATGACGAAGACCAGCTTGATGCCGGTCGCAACGCTCGCGAGTTGGATGAGCCCGGCGTCGAGCGAGGCCGCCGTGCCGTCGAAGGTTTTGAGCTGGCGCAGATGAATGGAATTCTCGGTCCAGTCGGCAAGGACGGCGACGGCAACCGGCGTTAAAAACCAGACGCCCTGCGGGCTGGCGCCGAGGGCGAACAAAACCGCCAGCAGGCTGAAGGCGAGCGCACCGCCGTAAAGGACGGGGAAGAAGAGATCGAGCTTCAGGAAAGCCCGTTCGGCCTTCAGACCGCCATCCGTTTTCGAAATCACCGACCAGACCTTTGCCGCGTCTTCCGTACCGTAATGCGCGAAACGGACATTCAGCGCCTTCAGCCCCGCGCCCTGCAGAGCCGAGGCAACGATGCTGTGGTTCGTCGCGCGGTTCATCAAATGCCCGCCGGCAATAAGCACCGCCAGGGAAAAGACGAAGGCAAGGCCCGCCAACGCAAGATTGTGCATATTCGCCCTACCCTTCTTTCTTCGCCTGGTGGTATTTTTTGCGGATCTCGTCGATATCGACGGTCGGCTCCGGCGCCTTCAGATCCATGGCCTTCAGCGTTTCGAGGATGATCTGCGAGGCGGCGAGGTTGCGGAACCATTTGTGGTTGGAGGGGATCACATACCAGGGGGCGTTTTGCGTCGAGCATTTCGACAGCATCGCCTCATAGGCGGCGACGTAATCGTCCCAGCGCTCGCGCTCGGCATAGTCGGCCGCCGAGATCTTCCATTGGCGGTCCGGATCGTCGAGGCGTTTCCTGAAGCGCTCGAGCTGCTCTTCCTTCGAGATATAAAGGAAGAATTTCACTATGGTTACGCCGCTGTCGGTGAGCCCGCTCTCAAAGGCGTTGATGGCTTCGTAACGCTTTTCCCACGCGGCTTTGGGCGCCAGATCATGTACGCGCACGACGAGCACATCCTCATAATGCGAGCGGTTGAAGACACCGACCTGCCCGAGGCCCGGCACCTTTTTGTGGATACGCCACAAAAAATCATGGGCGCGCTCTTCCGCCGACGGTTGCTTGAAGCCGGAAACATTTGTGCCTTGCGGGTTCATGGCGCGGATCACGTGCCAGCACACGCCGTCCTTGCCGGCCGCATCGATACCCTGCAGCACGATCAGCAGCGCGTGTTTCTTTTCCGCGTATAGGAGCTCCTGCAGGCCGGTAATGTCATCAAGCGTTGCTTCGAGGTCCGGCACCGCCTTTTCGTGGCTTTCATGGCGGCCGTGGAAGCCCGGATCGATATCGGCAAGCTTCACATGCGTGCCGGGCTTGACGATCAGGCGCTCACGATAATCCATTTTAGCCTCCTGAGTTAACGGTGCAGATGCCGGTGGTGGTGCAGGTGCGTATTGACGATCTCGGCGGCGCGGGCGCGGCGGTCGAGCCGGTTGTCGATCAGCCTCTCCATGGCCACGCGCACGATACCGAGGATACAGAGCCAGACAAGCAGATAGACCCAGATCCAGCCGATGGTCGTCCAGGAGATCGCCGGCACGATCCAGCCGAAGCCGCACATCAGAACCGCAAGCGCCTGCGTCAGCACGATGGCGATGGCGAGCGGCGGCGCCGGGACCGGCGGCTCGAAAAACCATTTATGCGTTCGGGTGACAAGCAGCAGCAGATGCCCGCCGGCGACAAGCTGCAGGAACATCACCGTTTGCAGATGCGACTGGTCGTGAAGGCCGAAATATTCTCTTGCCGGCGGATGCGCCATCACCGCAAAGCCGATGAGCAGCAGCCCGAAGGATTGAACGATGGAGGCAAGGCCGAGCACCGCCGAAACGGATAAAAGCCGTGGCATGCGCCAGCGGATCGGATCTTTCGTCACCGCCGTGTTGTCATATGCAATGGTCATGATCGGCACGTCGTCGAGCAGCGACATGATGACGATCATGATCGCCGTCAGCGGCTGGAAGCCGAGGAAGATGGTCGACAGCACCACCAGGAACATGATGTCCATCGTGAGCGCCACGCGGTAGATCGTATAGCTGGTGATACGCCCGAATATGCGCCGCGCCTCGTCGATGGCGTTGTCGATGACGGAAAGGCCCGGCGCCGTCAGGATCAGTGCCGCCGCGCCCCTCGCCGCGTCCGTCGCGCCGGAAACGGCGGTGCCGCAATCGGCCTGCTTGAGCGCCGGCGCGTCGTTGACGCCGTCGCCGGTCATGGCGACGAGATGGCCGCGCTGCTGCAGCGCCTTGACGATGGCGTATTTGTGCTCCGGGAAAACGCGGGCAAAACCGTCGGCCTTTTCGATCGAATCGGCGATGCGCTCCGGCACATGATCCGGGTCCATATCCTTCGGGAAGGCATCGGCGGCGGCGATGATATTGGTGCCGAGGCCGAGCTGACGCGCCGTCTCGCGGGCAATCGCCGTGTCGTCGCCGGTCACCATCTTGACCGAGACGCCCTTGGCGCGGACCTTTTCGATCGTGTCCTTGGAATCGTCGCGCGGCGGGTCGAACATCGGCAGGATACCAAGGAGGCTCCAGCTCTTGCCGTCGTCCTGCGAGCGGGCAACGCCAAGCGCCCGGTAGCCGCGCTTGCCGAGCTCGGCGACGCTTTCCTCAACCTTGCTGGCGATCTCCGCCGGCGGCTTTGCGAGGTCAACAATCGCCTGTGGCGCGCCCTTGGCGACGGTGAGCGCCTTGCCGTTTTCATCGGTGACGCTTGCCAGCGTGCGTTTCGAGACCGGGTCAAAGGGCGTGAACTTGACCATCTTGTAAGCGTCCAGCACCGCCCGGTCCCTCAGCGCCTCCATCACGGCGGAATCGATGACATCGCTGTTTTCGCTTTCCGAGGCGAGCGCGGCGGCAAGCACCACCTCCTGCCCATCCCCGCCCTCCAGCAGGATCGGATCGCCCAGCGTCAGGAGGTTCTTGGTCAGCGTGCCGGTCTTGTCGGAGCACAATATGTCGACCCCGGCCATTTCCTCGATCGAAGCAAGGCGCGAGACGATGGCCTTTTCCTTCGACAGCGCCAGCGCGCCGAGCGCCATGGTGATCGAAAAGACGGCGGGCATTGCCACCGGAATGGAAGCAACAAGCAGGATCAGCACGAATTGCAGAATATCGAGCGCGTCGGCAAGGCCCCAATTGTCGGTGACGACGATATCGCGCCAGACCTGCACCGCAACCATCACCAGCGCCAGCACCACGGCAACGGCAATCAAAAAATTGCCAATCTGGAACATTGCCCGCTGCGCATGGCTGACGGCGCCGGCGCCGGCAACAAGTTTTGCCGTACGCCCGAAGAAGGTGTTGGCGCCGGTGGCGATCACCAGCCCTTGCATCTCGCCCTGTTTGACGACGGAGCCGGAATAGGCCTCGTCGCCGGGCTTTTTATCGACGGGAAGCGACTCGCCCGTCAGCGCCGCCTGGTCGATGGAGGCATAATCGCCCGAAACCAGCCGCAGGTCCGCAGGCACGATCTCGCCAAGCCGAATCCTGACGATGTCGCCCGGCACGAGATTTGCGGCATCGATGGTGGTGAACGCGCCGTCACGCAATGCTGTTGCGTGCGGGGCGAGGCTTTCCTTCAGCGCCGCAAGCGCATTGGAAGCCTTCATGTCCTGCCACAATTCAAGGCTGGCATTGAAAACGAGCAGGCCGAAGATAATGATAAAATCGTCCCAGCGTCCGAGAAAGGCAGAGACCAGCGCGGCCGCCTCGATCATGAAGGCAATCGGTCCGGTGAAATATTTGAGGATCTTTGCCGCAAGGCTCACATGCTTTTCGGGCAGCGCGTTCGGCCCGTATTCCTGTAGCCTTTTTTCCGCTTCGCCAGTCGAAAGCCCCTTTTCAGCTTCGACGCCAAGCTCTTTCAGCACGTCTTTTACAGGCATGGTTTCAAGATCGGCGCTGTTCGCAGCAGTGTTACCGGTCTGGCTCATGTGCTTTCCCCGCAATCGTACACTATTGCGAGTATGGACAATCTGAGGTGGAAATGAAGCCGGAAAAGCGTGGAATTTTTATGATGGCCGTCTGCCCGGTCCGGTAATATGGTCTTTCATTCAAAGGCCGCTATATCGCAGTCTTTAACCTTTGGAGCTTCAAACATGTCCGGTCCGCTGCACGGTTTCAAAGTGATCGATCTGACCTCGATGATCTCAGGCCCGCTCGCCACCAGAACGCTGGCCGACCAGGGCGCCGACGTCATCAAGGTGGAAGCCCCGCAGGGCGACCACGCACGGCATGTCGCAACCCGTCGCGGCGGCTTTTCGGCTTCATTTTTGAACAACAACCGCAACAAGCGCTCGATCGTTCTGAACCTGAAAAACCCGGACGGGCTTGCGGCGCTCAAGCGCCTGGCGGCGGACGCCGATGTCATCGTGCAGAATTTCCGGCCGGGTGTTGCCGACCGGATCGGCGTCGGCGAAGCGGCGATCCGCGAGATCAATCCGCAGATTATTTACGTTTCGATTGCCGGCTTCGGCTTTGACGGGCCTTACGCGAACAAGCCCGTGTTCGACCCGCTTATCCAGGCGGTCTCGGGCCTGACCACCGTGCAGGCCGGCTCGGACGAGGAGCGGCCGCGCCTTGTGCGCACCATCCTGCCGGACAAGCTGACGGGCATCCAGGCCGCGCAGGCGATTACGGCTGCGCTTTTGTCCCGGACACGCACCGGCAAGGGTCAGCATGTGCGCCTTTCCATGCTCGACACGGTCGTCTCGTTCCTTTGGAGTTCGGATATGGGCCGGCACACTTTCGTCGGCGAGGAAAACGGGGCCGAAACCGCGCAGTCCTTCATCGATCTCATCTACGAGACCACCGACGGCTATATCAGCGTCGCGGTGATGCAGAACAAGGAGTGGCAGGCCTTTGCCCGCGCCGCCGGACGGCCGGACATTCTGGAGGACGAACGCTTCAAGACGGCAACAGGCCGCGAGACCCACAAGAACGAGCGGCTTGAACTCATCCAGTCGATCCTGAAGGACCGCAGCACTGCAGAATGGCTCGAGGCTCTCGAAGCCGAGGATGTTCCGTGTGCGCCGGTGCTGACCCGCCGCGAAGTGATCAGCCATCCGCAGATCGCGGCCAACGACCTGATCGTCGAACTGGATCATCCGGAGGCCGGCCCGATCCGCCAGACCCGCAATCCGGCGCTTTTTTCGACCACGGAAGCCGAAAACCGGCTCGGCGCGCCGGTGCTCGGACAGCAGACGCGGGAGATCCTCGCCGAACACGGCTTCGACAACGATACGATTGCCGCGCTGGAAGAAAACGGCGCGGCGGTGCAGGCCAAAATCCGCAACTGACCGCGAGGGAGTTATCATGGGCAAGAATGTCGTTCTGCTGCACGGTGCATTTGCAGGGCCGTGGTGCATGGAAAACTACCGTACATTTCTGGAAGCGCGCGGCTGGACCTGTCACGTCCCGGCGCTGCGCTTCCATGGGGGTGACACGAAATCGGATCCTGATCCCGCTTTGACGGACACCAGCATCCTCGACTACACGAAGGACATAGCGGCGTTTGTGAAGACACTCGACAGCCCGCCGGTTATCATCGCCCACGCGGTCAGCGCCATCGTTGCTCAGCAAGTGGCGGCGCAGGGGCTCGCGAGCGGTCTGGTGCTGATCAATCCGAACGCAACATGGGGCATGCTACCCGAGACCGATGACGAGCGGGCCGTGGCGCGCGCCTTCATGGAACAGGGCCCGTTCTGGAAAGCGCCCGTACACGTCGATTTCGACCTCATCGCGCCCTTTGCCTGGAACAGGCTGGATGAAAAGACCCAGCACGAGACCTTCGAAAAGCTCGGCCCCGAATCCGGCCGGGTGATGTTTGAGATGTTCTTCTGGATGTTCGACGACAACCGCGCGGTGGCCGTGGACTTCGACAAGGTCACCTGCCCCGTCGTCGTCGTTTGCGGGGCGGAAGACCGGGCGGTGCGTCCGGCGGTCGGCAAGCAGATCGCCGAAAAGTACGGCGACAAGGGAACCTATCATCTCGCCGAAAACCACGCGCATTTCCTGTTTATGGAGCCCGGCTGGGAGGATGTTGCGGCGGTCGCCGCCGATTGGATGGACAAAGCCTGAAGGGCCGACCCTCAGGCCAGCGCTACGGCCAGATTTTCGAGCACCGCCGCATAGCCTTCCCGGTGCCCCTGCACGGCGCCTTCGCCAACAAAGGAGGTGACCTGATCGGTCAGCCGCAGGATAGTGCCGCCATTGTCCGCTTCGACGATATCGAAGGTGATCAGCGCCACGGTGAGAAGCTGCTCGCCATCCCGGAGCTCCTCGGTAAAGGAGATCAGGCTCGGCCGCTCGACCAGATGGTAGGAGATACGCGTTTCCCAGTTCATCGGGCCGCCCTTCGGACCGCAGCGGGCTGTTTCACCGCCGCCTGTGCGAAGGTCGCTTTCAAGAATTCTGACCTCCACGTCCGTGCTGGGCGCCGACCAGCGTTCACGTGCGCGCGGATCGGCGAAGGCTGAAAACAGCCTTTCCGGCGCGGCGGCAAAGGACCGCTCAAGCGCGATCGTTCCGTGGACCGGCCGCATCACCCGTCCACCTCCTTCTCCAGCCGGTCGAGCATGACGCCCCAGCCGTTTTCGTGGGCCGAGCGCATGCTCTGACCGGTCATGAAGGCGGCTTGCTCGCAGCACACGAGGCGTGTGCCGGTGCCCTCGGGGCGGAAATCGATGGTCGACTGCATGCAGGAAAAGGCAGCACTATTTGAAATAACGCGCACGGCGGAGACGATACGGCTCGCCGGAACTATGTCGATGAACCACGTATCGAAACTCACGATCACCTCGCCGTTCTTCTTCAGGTGGCTCTTTTCGTAGCCGCCGGCGCGGAAGTCGAAACTCTCATAGTCCATCTCCATGTCCTCAGGCGTCGGCTCCCAGCGGCGGCGCGCGTCGCTGTCCTCCCAGGCGGCGAAAACCCGCTCAGGCGCGGCCTTGAAAAGCCGCTCTACCCTGATGGTTTCATGGACGATTTCCGGTTTGCCTGCCATGCTGTTCTCCCTAAAGCTTTGCTCTAATTCTGTTGTTCGTTGTCGAGATATTGCTCAAGCCCGTCGAGCCGCGCCTCCCAGACGGATCGGCGGTCGCGAAGCCATCCCTCCACCGTCTCCAGCGCGTTCCGGCGCAGATGGCAGGTGCGCACGCGACCGGTCTTTTCCGTGGTGATGATGGCGCCGTCTTCGAGCACGCGCAGATGCTGCATGAAGGACGGCAGCGCCATCTTGAACGGCTGCGCCAGTTCGCCCACCGTGGCCGGGCCGCCGGCGAGGCGCTCGACCACGGCCCGCCGCGTCGGGTCGGCGAGCGCATGGAAGAAAGTGTCGATCCGTGTCTGATAGTTAGGCATAAACCTAACTTTATAGAGATGCTGGAACGCCGTCAATATTACTTAGGTAAAAAACTTAGTGTCGGAGAGGCGGATGCCCATGGAGATTTGTTCGCCCATGTCCTATATGGGGAACGGCATTTGAAAAAGGTCCGGCGATGATCACGCTCCTGCCCGTCGAAAATTCCCACCGCGAAACGATTGCCGGCTGGCTGCACAGCGACCATGTGTCGAAATGGTGGGGCGATTCGGACGGACGGCTGGAACAGTTCGACGAGACGGGGCCGGACAATCACGCACTGATCGCGCGCGACGGAAGACCCGTCGGATATCTGCGCTGGGAGACCGTCGATCCGGATGCGCTGGCCTCGGTCGGGCTCACCGCTGTTCCGCCGCGGTCGGTCGATATCGACATCTTCATCGGTGCGACGGACGAGGCCGGAAAAGGTGCAGGGCCGTCAGCTCTGGAGCTTCTTTTTGCCCGCCTCGCCGAAACCACGGACGCACCGCTCGCGGGTCTGTGCACTTCGGTGGAAAATACGCGCGCCCACAGCGCCTTCCGAAAGGCGGGCTGCGAAAGGCTCACGGATTTTGACGATCCGACCTACGGGCCCTGCCACGTTTTTGTACGCTATCTCAGGTGACGCCTTTCGAACGGCTGGTCTCGAACAGCCGCGCCACCTCGTTTGTGGTCATGACGTCGGCAAAATAGAGCGCGAGATTGATGAGGCTCGCAAGGTGCTCCTCATCGCTGCGGGTGCCGTTGGCGTCGGACACGAAAATGCTGTTGTAGTTGAGCTGCATGGCATCGCGCGTCGTCGTCTCGCAGCAGACATTGGTGAGCGTGCCGGTGACGATCAGCGTATCGCGGCCGGCCGCCTGCAGTTTTTCGTGCATTCCTGAAGAGCCTACGAACGCGCTGTGGCGCCGCTTGGCAATGCGCAGGTCCGCTTCATCGACGTCGAGGGATTTATGAAGCGCAAAGCCGTGGGATCCTTCCGCCGTAAGTTCGATGATCCTGTCGCGCGTCTCAGGCGCGGCGAGATTGCGGGCCCAAGAGCGCCACTCCCTGCCCGCCGTATGCTGCGTCCACACGACCATCGCGCCGTTATCACGGCAAAGGCGCGCCAGGCGGTTGATGTTGGGCACGATCTGCTGCAGCCCCGGAATTTCCATCGGCGAAAGGCCGGGCTCGAGAAACACATTCTGCATGTCGAGCACCAGCAGCGCCGTGCGGGCCGGATCGATGCGTTCGAAGAGATGCAGCCGGCCACGGCGGGCGATGATGCGGTCGATGTATTTCTTCGGGATTTCAGTCGGATGCATTATTCGCTTCCAGTTTTGCCGGGGCAACGGCGACGATGTGCCGGATATAGGCACGCTATGAGGGCAGAAATATCACGGCTGCGCACCGCTCATGCAGTGCCGCCATCCAGGCTCGAGCGTGATACAGGAAAATCGGGAACAAACCGCAACAATTCCCTGAAATTGGCCAGCCTGTCGTCGCTCATGCCGGCTCCGACGCCACTTTCTTCCGGTATCGCTATCTCGTAGTCTTTCTGAAAGGTTCCCTTGCCTTTGCCGGCCTCTTCATATCCGGGCAGTCGCATCGTCCACGCCACACCCTTCACCTGCATTTCAGCCGACGGCTCCAGCCACATTTCCGCATTTTTGCGCCTCGGGCGCTTTGTCGGGCGGGAATAACCGGGATCCTTGTTGGTGGTGCCGTCTCCAAGGTTATAGCCGGCCTTCACATAATCGCGCCAGTCAAGGCCCCCGAGCTCGTGGATCCAGTCACCGTCGATGGAAATACCGAGATCTTTCCAGCGGCGGGTAAAGCGCTGGTCTTCGCCTTCGGCCGGATCGTCACAATATTCGTTTTGCCTCATCCAGGCAGACCCGAACAAACGCCTGGTTCCTTTTTTCAACTTTACTGCGTTGTTGAAATGCTTCATGCGCCCCAGCGCCCTTTTGCGGAAAAGACGCTCGCCATGTTCGAAAAGCCAGGAGTTGTTGAATATGTAAAAATCGCCTTCGTTGTTCTGCCTGCCGCCGAGCTTGAACCCGGAGCCGCCCTTGCGGCCTCCGACGGTGGCGGGCTTTTCCAGCCAGTGATGATTGTCATAGATATAGAACCAGCCGGCCCGCTGAAGCTCGAAGGAGTAAGGTGCGTAGCAATTGTCGAACGTGTTGCTGCGCACCACCCAGTTCCAAGCATGGTCTTCCGGTTCGATACAGTTGTCCCTGATGCGCGCGAACCGGTTGTTTTCGATCAGAACATTCGAAGCAGACCGGCGGCCGTTATTGAAGCGCACCGCCATGCGGTCCTCATCGTCCGGCAGGTCGTCGACGCTGTTGAAGAAGTGAATTCCGTTGAACGCATCCGCAATGTCGCAGTCGCGTATCGTCACGTTTCCGGCGATGTTCCAGGCACGAAAGAAATCACCGTCGAACTGTCGCTGATCATCCTCGACCGAGACCTTCTCATCCGAATTTTCAAACGAGCCGTGGACCTGCTGCCACTTGATTTTGTCCCACAAACGGCGTTTGTCGGTCTGATTGAAGGTACACCCTTCCACCCAAATGTCGCGGGTATCAATCCCGTTGGCGCCGATCGCGACCGTGCAGGCACCGAAGGTACAATCCAGCACGGCAATATTCTGGCAGTTGTCGAGGTTGAGGGCGGCGGGCCAGCATTTATCGAAATTCAAGCCTATCAGGACGACAAACTGACAGTTGGAAAGGGTGAGCGCGGCCTGATCCGACACCTGTCCGACGCTCGGATAAAAGCCGTTTTCCTGGCGCAGTTGCGCAATCCTGTTCGACGCGGTGTGAGCCGGGATTCCGAATGTATTGACGCTGATTGTGGATTTGCACGTGACGACGACGGGCCGGTCATAGGTGCCGCGCAGGTGGGTAATGACAATGGGCTCGCCGGGGTCGATCTTCAACGCTTCAATTTCGATGTGTCTGAGCTTTTTGCCGGCCATGCCACCCCCCGATCCCCGAAATAAATTCAATCTATTCAACGGACGTGCAAAGACTGTTGGATTTCCCACCGAACCCGGCGCGCAACTCTGTAACCGGAGCCCGGACTGCAACTTTGGCATTCAATATAAGCCGTTGACAACCCTGACCGGTATTTTCATACAAATCCGCCCCTTTTTTTGCGCAGTATTTCCGGTTGGCGGAGCCTTGCTTGCGGCTGACCCGAACAGGATCGCCCGTTTCTCGTGAAATGATTTTGCCGCTGTGATGAAGGACTCAACAGATCATTCCTTGTTTATGGTATGAGGTGAAAAAACCCGGTCAATCAAACCTGCCGGTGCTTGATCCTGGCCACCGGGGCGCCCTATTTGCGCACTCGACCGCAACACACGCAACGAGATGAGATTAATGTCCAATAGCAATGCTTACGAACCGCCCAAAGTCTGGACCTGGGACGAGGAAAACGGCGGCAACTGGTCGTCGATCAATCGCCCGATCGCCGGGCCGACCCATGAAAAGGTGCTGCCGCGCGGCAAACATCCGCTGCAGCTTTATTCGCTCGCCACGCCCAACGGCGTGAAGGTAACGATCCTGCTGGAGGAGCTTCTGGCGCTTGGAGAGCAAGGCGCCGAGTACAACGCGCATCTCGTCAAGATCGGCGACGGCGATCAGTTTTCCAGCGGCTTCGTCGATTTGAACCCGAATTCGAAAATCCCTGTGCTGCTCGACACCGAGACCGGCAGCAGGGTGTTCGAATCCGGCGCGATCCTCTTGTATCTTGCCGACAAGTTCGGACATTTTTTGCCGAAAGACATAGCCGGGCGCACGGAAACGCTGAACTGGCTGTTCTGGCTGCAGGGTTCGGCGCCCTATCTCGGCGGCGGTTTCGGGCATTTCTACGCCTACGCGCCGGAAAAACTGGAATACCCGATCAACCGCTTCGCCATGGAAGCAAAGCGCCAGCTTGATGTGCTGGATCGGCAACTGGCCGATAACCGGTTCATCGGCGGCGACGACTACACCATCGCCGACATGGCCATCTGGCCGTGGTACGGCAATCTTGTCCTCGGCAAGGTCTACGAGGCCGGCGAGTTCCTGGATGTGGAAAGCTACAAGAACCTGCGCCGCTGGGCCGAAGAGATCGGGACCCGCCCCACCGTTCAACGCGGACGCATGGTCAACCGCGCCTTTGGCGAGCCGCACGAGCAACTGCACGAACGCCACGATGCCTCGGATTTCGAGCTGCGGACGCAGGACAAGCTGGAGCCCGCGGAAGAGGCGAGCTGAGACGGAGAAGCGCGCCGGGAATTAGCCGGCATAAAGGGGGCGGCCGCGTGGACGCCCCGGCTGCGCTGATATAGTCTCGGGCCTCAGATAAAGCGGTGGAGATTCAAATGCGTCGACTGATCCTGCTGGTGATTTCTCACGGGGTGGTGCTCGTAATCGGCTTCGGGCTCGGGGTTTATTTCCTACCGATTTTGACCGCGCCCGAGGCGCCCGATGCGGCGGTGCTTCAGCAAAAGGCGCAGGCCGCGCAGTTCTCGGCGAACTTTACCCGCGACTTGAAAGGCAGCGATTTCCTGCACTGGGGCGAAGGTAAGATCAGCCTGACGCCGACCCAGATCATCCATGAAGGCCGCCTCGCGCCCGGCCCTGATTACAAGGTCTACCTCGTCAGCGAGTTCGTCGAAGACGAGGACGCATTCCTTCCCTTAAAGGACCAGTCAAAACTCATCGGTGACGTAAAGACCTTCGAGGGCTTCATCCTCGACGTTCCGGAGGGTGTGGATATTGCGCAGTACGACACGGTGCTTGTGTGGTGCGAGACGTTCGGCGAGTTCATCACGGCGGCGAAGTATCGCTGAGGGGGGCGCCGCGATACGAGCGCGCATGACCGGAAGGAGGGAACGGCATGAAACCGTCACGCATACTGCTCATCACCATCCTGGCGACTGCAGCCTTTTATATCTACAGCTTTGTTGCGCTCGGCAGCGGATTCCCGACCATCGATTCGAGCGGCCAGGAAGTGGTCGACTGGTTCACCAACAATGGCGGCAAGGCCAGGACCTACGCGTGGACGGCGGCGTTTATCTCGCTGGGGCTTGCCATTTTCGCCGGGCAGATCGCGGCCCTGCTTCCGAAGCCCCACCGCTATATCTTTTTTGCGGGCGTGCTCGGCTTTGCCATCACCGTGCAGGTACAGGCCTGGATCTGGGCCGGGCTGGCGTTCCATCCGCAGGGGCTCGATCCGGCCGCCGCCCGCACCATCTTCGACATCGCCGCCTTCTGGGGTCCGCTGGTCAACGGATCGACCATGACGATGGCGGCGCCCGTCATGGTTCTCGGCCTTGGCGCGTCGCCGCTCATTCCGCGCTGGCTCACGGGGCTGAGCGCCGTCTTTTTGTTCGAACAGGCCATCGAGACCGTCACCGTTTTCGGCCAGAGCGGCTTTCTCGCGCCGGGCGGCACCATGAATGTCTATCTCGGCGGGGTGCTCGGGTTCCTGTGGGTCGGCGGGCTGGTGCGCTGGGCGATGCAGCGGATGGACGGGGCGGCCCTGCCGAAGACCTGACCGTAGCGTCACGATTGTCCGCTATAATAGGTTCGGCGAGCAAACTTGAACCATGACCCCTCAACATTTGGAGCGGAGCCTTGGACGACCCGAAACACAAAATCCGCGGCTACCGCCGTTTTCAAAAGTGGCCGACCGGCCGGCAGGCGCTGATCGTCGGCGTCCTCTTTATTATTCTGTTGCTGATCGGCGTGATCACGCAAGCGCTGGGCCTGTGGCCGGAAAGCTGGAACACAACGTTCGACGGGACCGGGGAATAGATCCCGGCAAAACTGCCAATCAGCCCTTTGTGCCAAGTGGAAACTTCCAGATATTGCGGATGTCCAGCTGGTTTCTTGCGGCGGCGAAGTATCGTTGGGGGGTGCTGTTTCTGTGAATTTAGGAATGAACCTTTTAAGTTGTATATCGTAATATCTACGTGTTTAAGGTGTGATTGTTCAGTGCCGATACAAGCAAGCTCATTCTCCACCTCAATTGTGGTTTATAACCTGCTACCGCATTCTCGTAATAGCAAAATCTGCCTAAATACCTGCTACTCGAAATCAATAATCTTTAGATACTAGAGTGTTTACTGTGGGCAACTTGACAAATTGGGAACCCAAAAGGACAATACAACTAATTGGGGTCCTGCAATGAATAGGTTTCTCGCATTACTAGTAGCATTCTTTTCCGTTTACGAAGCGGTAGCTTCTGACCACACTTGGAGGCAGGCCTGTCTTGCAGAATCAGCAAATAATTTCAAACCATATTCTCCTTCAGATGTATCCCGTTCGTCAGATAATGAGAGTGGCATCTCACATGATCGCGCAGAAATCGACAGGTTGAACATTCTCTATCCATTAGATGTTTATGTTGGGTACACGTCGGAAGGAACCCAATTCACTTATTGTATGCGCTTCGAAATACATAATGCAGGGAACAGTGATGTTGACGGTGTTCGGTGGCCTTTTGCTGGTTTAAGTTTCGGACTGCTTTCGGCTCAAGGTAAACAGCGTGATAAACGAAGCCTGACTGGAAACTACCATAGCAACCCTTATCCTGATCCATATCCCTCTGACATCGTAGCCTTTGCAAACACTCCTGACGAAATTATCTCTTACATGCCTAGGGCTGCCAGTTTTACCAAACCCCAACAGACACCAACGGGATCGCGTTCTAGCTTGCAATATCGTTTCAAGCCAAGCGATCTTGAGGCTGCGATTGCAAAGGCCGTAGGAGACGTGGCAGCCGTTCAACCAGAGCGGACGGTCAATATATTCAAAGGACTAGCTCTCACCGATGCGTCATTTGAGCCCGAAGAAATTGTGCGGGTACTTTCGCTGGGCGACGGTACAATATTAAAAACATCTACCCGTGTATCGGGCACGGATGGAAACCAGATCCGTATTACGAATTCCGTACAGGTGGCAAGCGATACAGCAGGCAAAGAGATGCGTATCAATGCGCCATATTTGATGGCACTGCTGAAACTTGGCGGCGGTGATGACGTTAACTCGGTATCTGAAGGCTACAAGGATGTTGTCGCCTACTCTGCATCCTGGGAAGATAGTTGGATAACGGTAAAGAGCAGCGTGGAGAGTGCTTTAGGGACAAGTCAGAGTTATCAACTACTTACAGATCAGGTGAACATTCTCCCCATCATTGCACACCCGGTCGCGATTGCAACCGGTGATGGTGTCGACTGCATGCTGGTCCCCGCATATGCACCAGCGCCGATTAGATTTTCGCTCGATGACTGTCCAAACTAGAGATGACCGGAAACGATCAAAACGGAAACGATCAAAACGGTGGCCTTTTCGGTGCTTTCGCTGGAATTGTCGCGCAAGCGATTATTGATCTGATTGTTATTGTCGGCGGCTATTTTGCGCTGGAAAACGGCGTCATTGATGACCCGTTCTTTGGTGCGTATTGGTGGGGTGAATATAAGGAGTGGACAATATTATTTGTATTAGCTCTTGTCGCTGGGTCTGCGATAAGTATTTATCTTTATTGTCTTCTGCCACTTGTGCCTGCCGGACTGGCAGCATTTGTGTTTATTTATTTTTATGAAAATGCCGATTGCACGGAATTTGGAAGCTGCAACCTCTATGCATTTTTAGGTTTTGGCTGCCTGATCGCATTTCTCATTCCCGTATTGGTGTGCCTTGGACTAGCATTAATTCGCAAACTGGCGTGAAAGGGTTTTTGCAGTTGCAATTTGTTGGATCCCTTTAAACTTAACCGCAGTTAAGCTTGTGCGCGTGATGCACAATTATCTGTCTCCGGCGCGGGCGAGATCCGCCTCCTTACAAATTGGGGTTTGGCAAACAGTGGCCGTAATTCAAAATCAGCGTGACGCCGACCCAGGTCATCCACGAAGGACGCCTCGCGCCGGAGCCCCGATTACAAGCTCTACCTCGTCAGCGAATTCGTCGAAGACGAGCACGGCTTCTTCCCCTTGAAAAATAAGGCAAGGCTGATCGGCGACGCGAAGACCTTCGAGGGTTTTATCCTCCACGTTCCTGACAGCGTCGATCTCGCGCAGTACGGCACGGTGCTTGAGCGGTGCGAAACGTTCGGGGAATTCATTTCGGCGGCGAAGGTTCGTTGAGCTATATGGTACGATTACGATAGCGGGACATGGAGAGTTGAGGCGCCGGTGAACAACACCACGAAAAGAAAACTGTTCACGGTGATTATCGGGACACTCAGCTTTGTCCTGGTCGGGGTCGTTGCCGGCATTGCGATTGGAGCGCCGGTTTCCAACGCGGTGATCCTCGCCACCTGGATCGGCCTCGGCGTCAGCCTGTTCGAGGTTCTTTACATACAGGCGCCGCTCGGGATTGCCTTTCGCAAGCTCAGCCCGCTGAAACATGCCGTGCTTTATGCGGGTCTCATCCTTATCTTGTACGTGACGGGTCTTGCGTTCCTCGTGCTTTATTTCGCGCCGCCCTCCACGGCGGAGGCGATCATCGCGCGCATCCCGATCACGCTGCCGGTGGTTTTCCTCATTTCCGTCACCATCATGCTGGTCCTGCGCGTCGTCAGTTTCATCGGCGGGAAAAACCTGCTGCACCTTTTGACCGGCCGCTATCAGCGGCCCTTGCAGGAAAACCGGGCCTTTCTCTTTATCGACCTCAAAGGTTCGACGAAAATCACCGAGAAACTCGGCGTGGTCCGCGCCCGCGAATTCATCAGCGAGTTCATTTTCGATGTATCGAAAGCCGTCACCGACAACCGGGGCGACATCTACAAGTTCATGGGAGACGGCATCGTTGCGGTGTGGCGGCACGATGATAGGTCGAGCATATCGGACGCCGTTTCGGCGGTGCTGGATGCGCGCAAGGCACTCGCAAGACGGTCAAAACACTATCGCGAAATCTATGGCTACGAAGCCGAGTTCCGCGCCGGCCTGCATGCCGGCGTGGTGATTGCCAGCGAACAGGGAGACCTTCGCCGGTCGATCGAATTCAACGGCGATCACATCAATATCGCTGCCCGGCTTGAGCAAAAGGCGAAGGAACACGACCTGCCCCTGGTCTTTTCCGAAGCGGTTGCGGAAGAACTTGCCGGCTCCGGCTTCGAAGCCGAGAGTTTTGGGCAAGAAACGGTCAAGGGCTACTCAAAGCCCATCAGGCTGTTCAAGCTGAAGCAGGCGTGAAGCTGGCGGCTGCGGCCGGTCTCGCGAACGCGACTGCGATTGGGTGCTATCGGCTCTACAAAGTGCCTCGCCCATGGGAATTGGGGATTTGGTAAACTGTCACCGTAATCCCCGTAATCTATTTATTCCAGCGTTACGGCAACGCGGAAGCCCCCGACATTGGAGCGGCCATTGTCGCCGGCGTCAGGCCCCTCGACGCCGCCTGCCTCGGGAACGTACCCGTAGAATAGCCGCTCGGCCGCGCGCATGGAAACGAACATGTGCTCGTAATCGCCGCCGCGCGCCACCCACAGAGAACAATCCGGTTCGGTCCATGGCGAACCGTCAGCGGGCGCGCCATTATAGCTTTCATGCCAACAATCCGCTGTCAGTTCCTGAACATTTCCGGCAATATCGTGAATGCCCCAGGCGTTCGGTTTGTAGGAACCTACCGGCGCGGTCCATTCATGTCTTGCCTGTTCGGCGCAGGGGGCGGCGATACCCGCCTGATAGCCTGAACGCTTGTCGCCAAAATTCGCATAGTCGCAAGCTTCGGCGAAATCATTGCCCCAGAAGCCGATCGTCCGGGTTCCCGCGCGCGCCGCATATTCCCATTCCGCTTCACTGGGCAGACGATATTCTCTGCCGGTCTTTGCACTCAGCCAATCAAGGTAACCTGCAATCTCCAGGCGCGACACGCAGACAGCCGGTTGTTCCGGGCTGACCGGCAATCCGGGCTGCGCATAAGAGCCATCGGTGATGTAGACAAGGTAGGGTCCGAATTCACCGCCGGTATCCCCGGGGTGCCGCGTGCCGGTAAACTTCAGCGCGTTCGGTCCCTGTTCGATCAGCCTTATGGCGCAGACGCCGCCGGTCCGGTCTCCGGTCTCTCGCACATAGGCGTCGAACTGCGCGGTGGTGACCTCATATTTGCCGATCGCAAACCGGTAACCAATATTGACTTCATGCGCAGGAAGATCGGCGGGCACGGCTCCGATGAACGGATGCTTCCGCTCCTCGGGGGTAAGGCCCATGGTGAAGGTTCCGGCCGGCAACGCCACCATTTCGGGACATTGCTCGCAGTCACTGAAAGTCTCGCCAGGTTGCTGAGCTGGGGAAATCGTGACGGAGATCGCCAGCGCCGCCGCAGAAAATCCGCCAATCGCGAAACGGCGCACAACCGGTTGCACCAACACGCGTGCTTTCAGTGCCTTGACCAGCATTGGGCGTATATCTCCTCTGGCAAACAACGGAAAGATCAGACTAGCAGCCGCCTGCTTCAATTGAAAGCCGTTGGATTCTAGTAACGATGTCACACAGTGAAGTTCCCCCGGCTAAACGGACACATTTATATTTACGGTGACGGTTTACCAAATCCCTTTTTACTTGACCCGCAGTCAAGCTTGCGCACGTGATGCACAATCATCTGCCTCCGGCATGGGTGAGATTCATTTCCTCGCAATTTGGGGATTTAGTAAACTGTCACCGTAATTACTAGCCGTTGGCAAGCGCCACTTTAATATCTTCACCCATCTGGATAGCTTCAACCGCATGCTCAATGGGCACATTCTGTCCGTGAATTGCTGCGTTGCTTATATCGACAACGTAACGCATCGCGGAATCAAGATTAGCCAAATGCTCATTCTCACGAAGATATTCGCGCCACAGACCCGTAAGCGACAAAAATTTGGTGTCTCGCTTGCCACCCAAATTCGTGCTGCGACCAAGTTTCTTGCGAAGTTCTTGTTCAAGCTCCATTCGTGTTCTGGCCAACTCGAGATTTAATTCAGTAGGACCGACAGCCGTAGCTCGCTCTACCCGTGCGGACACAGCCGGACTGGGAACATCGCGCACGGTTTTTCCTAACTGCCGTTCCGCGTTTGCGGCATCGGTCAAGGAGGGAATATTGAAAACGTTATGGGTGGATTGGTTGTTCGATACGTTTGTTATAAGCGAATTCTGAATTTTGAGCAGATCTCGCGTCTCGGCTTTGAATTCTGATACATCTCTTTTAACTTCTTTAATTCTCGCTTCATACGAGAACAAGCCAGTTATACTGAGGCTCTTTGCAAACGGAAGCAAAAATAGTGCTATGCCTATCAGCAGAGCTATTCCGGCTGATCCCGAAAGATCAGGGGGATACGAGTATGCTAGGTTCGCAATTCCAAAAAAGTATGCAGACGCGATCCAACACACTGTGCGCAGTGTTTTAGTCATTCCTTCACCGACATTCATTCACGACATCCAAAGCCCGATTTATTGAATTGAAATTTTATTCAGCAAGTTCTTGAGTTCCATCCATCTGTCGAACTCATTCAACATTTCTGAAAGTACAAGTTATTTATTGAGGGATCTTTCGTGGTGTCCTTGGAGCACATTTTATACACGCCTTTTGATAAGAGAAATGGTACTACGGTGATAGCGTACAAAATACCTTCTCACATTACCCGCAGTTGAACTTGCACACGTGATGCACAATTTTTTGTTTCCGGCGTGAGCAATATCAATCTCACTAGAAATTAGGGATTTAGTACGCTTTCACCGTAGTCAACCCCAATCCAGAAGTTGTTATTGATCACTCTTTTGCGAACTCACATATGATCGTAACTTATCCAACAGATCCCCGGATTTCGTAGCGAATTTATTTCCAAGTGGAACAACAGAATCGCTTGCCAATCGTTCCTGGAAGAAGCGCCGAATCTGATTTTTTGTTGGGGATCTGGTGAGGTCTAGACTATCTCGGATAACATCTTTCGCCTCAGAATCCAGCAGATCCTCTATTTTTTTCAGATCAGGATCAAAATCCCGAAGCGTTACCAGCCGATCTGACTTTATTCCGAATTCTTCACAGTATCGTTCTCGCTCTGCTTCGCCCTTCGGATCGCCATCCAGAAGAAAAAGGAAATTGAGATTCCATCCGGCGTGCAAAGCAGCTAGGGCCCCAAATGTCCCGGCTCCAAGCCCAGGTAACAGCGCTAGGTCCGTAGCCCTAAGAAGTTTTTCTGCGTACCTCAGTACATAATAGTCCGATTTTCCTTCTAGAACGATCGAGTCTTTATGCATATCGAATTTCGATGGAATCACCGCCAAACGATCCAACACCGGTTGAAAATAGCTGGTTTGGCCTGGATGCGAATTGACGAAAGATCTGTAGGTGGCGACTTGAACGTCTAGTGACTCATCATCCAATGAGATTTCATCAAGCAGCGAAGACAACGGCGCATCCGACCGATTTGTGACAATAAAAGTCTGCTCAAGCCACTTCGGTTCAATCATATAGTGGCTATGGGTAGAATAGGCCAACAAATGTCCGTTCTGCGCAATCTCTGGAAAGCTCTCAATCAATTTTTGTTGTGCAGCCGCGTGAAGATTTGAGGCAGGTTCATCGAACAAAAATAGTAGCGGCGGCGAAGAGACACCCGCCCTGGCGACCCTAAACTGAGTAAACAGCATAAACGAGAAAAACCAGCGGAATCCCAATGATCTGTCATTGACATCGTACCTTCTGGTCCCGTCTTTTATTTGAAATTTGACCCTTACATCGTGTTCGTCTGTTTTGGACTTATTACCCGCCTCATCGATGATTTCACCCTCGACGATGTCGTACGAAATCGAAACCTCTTTTCCCTTTGTGTCCTCTCCAAAAATTCTGTTCCATCGGCCAAACACCAAGTTTGTCACTGCGGCGCTCGCTCGATCCATGACCTGTTGGATTTTGTCACGATCATCATTATCATTCCAAATGGACCAAAACAGAGGCCAAGATTTAATCAGCGACGGTTGCCTAACCCGCCGCACAATATCCTTTCCAATAGTCTGTCCTCGACCATCAAAGTCCAAAATATCCTGAAAAGTTCGCCGATAGAATTTGTCCACCAAGCCGCCGCGCTCCGTGAGGAACACAGTTTTCGGAAAATCGAATACAAAAGTAGGAAAATATGCGATACGTGGCACATGCTCATAAACTGCGTCGCGCACAGCAAGGCGTTCGTCTTTGTTTTCCGGATCTCGCCAATTTCTTTGTTTCGGCCTTTTGATCTGACATTTAGTTCTTAGAGTGAAGTAGGTCGCGCTAAAATCGCCATTCTTAAACTCCTGCTGGCGCTCCAAGCGCAGTTGATCCGGGATTGTTTCTATTCTCAGATCGAGGTCGCTGTTTGCTTTAAGCGTAGCCGCTATCCGTTTCTTATCAGCTAAATCCAACTCTACCACAGCGGTTACTGAAACATCTCCAGTAAATTCTGAAAGTAGATGTCTTGGAACTCGTTCACCAAAGGGCACGCCAAGCCCTTCTTCTCCACCTAGAAGCTCACTCGTTGCTTCATCAGGGGCGAAACTATGAATAGCCTCCAGAACTGTTGTTTTGCCGCTCTCGTTCAGCCCAACAAACGCGAACACACTTGCCCCGGCCACGGACTTCAGCGGAACGATTGTGTCTTTGATGCCTTTGAAATTGCGAATTCGGAATGAGATGAAGCGCATAGTATTATCCATACAGAAAGCAAATTCGCATATTTAGAGCACTCAACTAGAAGTTATGCAATGCAGCTCAATCTTGATATTATTGAGAGTCCGCTATCCGTACTGTCCGGTCAGTTAGTTGCATCGCCGCGAATTACCGCTTCCCATTGCGACCCTCAATCGCATTACTGCAAAGTCCGCACCACCAACACCCCTACCCCGCATCCCCCGCAATCACCCCCAAAAACACCGCACCATATTCGCTGAGCTTCTTCGGCCCGACGCCGTTGATGTCGGCGAGCGCGTCCAGATCGACGGGCCGCACCTGCGCCATCTCGATCAGCGTCGCGTCGGGAAAGACCACATAGGCGGGCACGTTCTTTTCGCGGGCGAGGTCGAGCCGCAGGGCCTTGAGCTTCGTCAGCAGTTCGTCGTCGGCGGCGGAAAGATCCGAGGCGGGGCCTGCCCGCTTTTTCTTGCGCCCGGCTTTTGCTGTTTCCCGGATCTCGCGGAACTCGAAATCGCGCTTGCCGCGTAATATTTCGCCGCCCTCTTCCGTGATTTCGAGGCAGCCGTATTTCTGGATGTTGATCGACAGGATGCCGCCGGCGACCATCTGCCGCACGAAGGCCTGCCAGTATTGTTTGGAAAAATCCTTGCCGACGCCGAAAGTGGGCAGTTGATCGTGGCCGCGCTCGAATATTTTGGCCGTCTCGGCGCCGCGCACCACGTCGATGACATGGGCAGCGCCGAAGACCTGTCCGGTGCGATAGACGGCGGAAAGGATCATCTGCGCGTGGCGGGTGCCGTCGATGCGCTTCGGCGGGTTGAGGCAATTGTCGCAATTGCCGCAGGGTCCGGTCTCCTCGTCGAAATAGGCGAGCAGCACCTTGCGGCGGCAGGTCGCCGCCTCGCAATAGGCAAGCAGGGAATCGAGCCGCTTGTGCTCGCGCAGCTTGTGGGCGTCGTCCTCGCCGTCCTGGTCGATGAACATGCGGCGCATGCGGATATCGTCGAGGCCGTAGAGCATCAGCGTTTCGGCCGGCGCGCCGTCGCGCCCCGCGCGGCCGATCTCCTGGTAATAGGCCTCGACGCTGCCCGGCAGGTTGAGGTGGCAGACAAAGCGGATATCGGGCTTGTCGATGCCCATGCCGAAGGCGATGGTGGCGACCATGACGACGGCGCTTTCGCTCATGAAGCGGTCCTGGTTTCGCTTGCGCAGTTCCGCATCCTGCCCGGCGTGATAGGCGATGGCGTTGTGGCCCTCGCCGTTCAAAAAGGCGGCGACTTCTTCCGTATATTTGCGCGACAGGCAATAGACGATGCCGGACTGGCCGTCCTTGTCCTCCAAAAAGGCGGTGAGCTGGCGGCGCCAATTGTCCTTCGGCCCGACCGCGAGGCGCAGATTGGGCCGGTCGAAGCCCTGCACGATCGTCGTGCCTTCGCCGGGAAAGAGTTTGCGCTCAATGTCCTGGCGCGTCGCCTCGTCCGCCGTCGCCGTGAACGCGCCGAAGGTGGTTTGCGGAAACCGCTCCTTCAGCCGCGACAGCATCTCGTATTCCGGCCGGAAGCTGACGCCCCATTTGGAAACGCAATGGGCCTCGTCGATGACGAACATCGATACCGAAAGGCCGGACAGCGCGTCGAGCATGCGCACGGTCATCAGCCGCTCCGGCGACAGGTAGACGATTTTCGCGCGGCCCGCCTGGACATCGTTCCAGGCATCGACCTGATCGTCGCGGCCCATGCTTGAGTGGATGCTGACGGCATTGACGCCGTTGGCGCGCAGCGCCGCCACCTGATCGTCCATCAGCGCGACCAGCGGCGAAACCACCACGGTGACGCCGTCCGACAGGATCGCCGGGATCTGGTAGCACAGCGACTTGCCGCCGCCCGTCGGCATGACGGCAAGCACGTGCTCACCGCTCATGAGATGGTCGATGATGCGTTCCTGTCCGGGCCTGAATTCGTGATAGCCGAATGTATTTTGCAGCACGTCGGCCGGATCGGCATCGGTTTCAACCAGGGGGATGTCGTGCTGGGCGTCCATGCGGCTCTCTGCTTGTTCGAGAATCACCGGCGAGTATGAAGCATGCGCCGCTAAATAGAAGACGCATTCGGGGTCAAAAATCGTGATAATGTGCGCCGGCATAGCAAGCAGATGCCGCAAGCAATTGACGGATATCAAAGAATACCGCCAGTAAACATGCGAGCAAATTTGGATGCGGAAGGTGCAGTGAATGGAAAAGGCCGTATTCCGAACCCGGGATCTTATGAAAATCTACGGCACCGGCGAGGTTGAGGTGCGGGCGCTGAACGGCGTCGATATCGAGCTTTTCGAGGGCGAGATGACGGTGCTTTTAGGCCCGTCGGGCAGCGGCAAGTCAACTTTTCTCAACATTGTCGGCGGGCTCGACCGGCCGACCAGCGGCAGTGTGCACTTCAAGGACAAGGAACTAACCGCCTATAGCGAGCGGCAACTCACCTTGTACCGGCGCGACCATGTCGGCTTCGTCTTCCAGTTCTACAATCTCATTCCGAGCCTGACGGCCTGGGAGAATGTGGCGCTGGTGACGGAAGTCTCACGCGATCCGATGACGCCGGACGAGGCGCTGGGGCTGGTCGATCTCGGCGACCGGATGACTCACTTTCCGGCGCAGCTTTCCGGCGGCGAACAGCAGCGCGTTGCGATTGCCCGCGCCATCGCCAAACGGCCGGAAGTTCTGCTCTGCGACGAGCCGACGGGCGCGCTCGATTCAAAGACCGGCATCCTGGTTCTCGAAGCACTGGCGAAGATCAACAACGAGCTCGGCACGACGACCGCCATTATCACGCACAATGCGGCGATCCAGGAAATTGCACACCGGGTCATTTCCTTCATCGACGGCAAGATTTCGCATGTCCAGGTCAACGAGACCCGCATCCAGCCGGCGGAAGTGGTCTGGTAGCCATGAAGGTGCTCGACATAAAGCTCTATCGCGATCTTGGCCGGCTGTGGGCGCAGGCGCTGGCGATTGCGCTGGTCATGGCCTGCGGCGTCGCGACGCTCATCCTTTCGGTCGGCGCCTACCGCTCGCTCGAGGACACGCGGGCGGCCTTTTACGACCGCTACCGGTTCGGAACCGTCTTTGCCTCCGCGACCCGCGCGCCGCAGCACCTTAAATCGCGGATCGAGAACATATCGGGCGTCGCGTCCGCCGAGCTCAGGATCGTCAGGCCGGTGCTGATCGATGTCGTCGGCATGGAGGAGCCGGCATCGGGCGTGGTGGTTTCCGTGCCTGAATTCCGCGAACCGGCGGTCAACCGGCTTTATCTCAGGCACGGCAGGCTGCCGGAAGCCGGCCGCGAAAACGAGGTTGCGGTCGTCGAAACCTTCGCCGACGCCCACGGCTTCAGGCCGGGCGATACGTTCGAGGCCATCATGAACGGCCGCAAGCAGACGCTGAAGATCGTCGGCACGGTGCTGTCGCCGGAATATATCTACGCCATCGGCCCCGGCGACATGGTGCCCGATCCGAAGCGCTACGGCGTTTTCTTCATGTCAAAAAAGGCGCTCGCGGGCCTCTTCGACATGGAAGGCGCGTTCAACGATGTCAGCCTGTCGACCATCAGGAATTCCGAAACGCGGGCGATCATCGACGACCTCGACGACATGTTGAAACCCTATGGCGGGACCGGCGCCTATGACCGCGAAGACCAGATCTCGCATGCGTTTCTCGATTCCGAACTCGATCAGCTGCAGGCGATGTCATCGATCATACCGCCGATATTCCTCGCCATCGCGGCATTCCTGGTGAACATGATCCTGTCGCGCCTGATCGCGCTTGAACGCGAGCAGATCGGCCTCTTGAAGGCGCTCGGCTACGGCACCTGGACGATCGGCGGGCACTACGCCAAGCTCGTCGTCGCCATCGCGCTTGTCGGGCTTGTCATCGGATCGGTCGCCGGATGGTGGCTCGGCCGGGGCCTGACGCGGCTTTATGCTGAGTTCTTTTCCTTCCCCTTCCTCATTTTCCGCCAGAGCATCGATCTCTACTTCCTTGCCGGCGGCGTGACGATTGCCGCAGCGCTCGCGGGCGCTGCCAATGCAATCTGGTCAACGGTGGCGCTGCCGCCGGCCGTTGCCATGAGCCCGCCGGCGCCGACCACCTATCGCAGCTTCTTTTTCGGCCGGCTGCAGCGTCTCGGCATCCTGTCGCAACTCACCGTCATGGCGATGCGCCATCTCGTCAGATGGCCGGTGCGCACGTTTTTGACGACGCTCGGCACATCGATGTCCGTCGCGCTGCTTGTCACCTCGCTGTTTGCCTATGATTCCATCGACTTCATGATCGATGCGATCTTCTTCCAGGCCGACCGGCAGGATGCGACGCTGACCTTCTCGGAGGATCTGGGACCGGGGTCGCTTTACGCCGTTGCGGCGTTGCCGGGCGTGGTCAAGGCCGAACCCTACCGGCAGACCGCCGTCAAGCTGCGTAACGGTCACCGCGAATTGCGCATGTCCCTACTCGGGGTTCCGGAGGAGGCCAACCTGTCGCGTATACTCGATCTCGACCTCAACCCGATGTCAGCGCCGTCAGCAGGGATAGTTCTTTCCGAACGGGTGGCCGAAAAATTGCATTTGCAGCCCGGCGATTTTGTCGAGGTGGAGCTTCTTGAACGCGACAACCGGATTGTCGAGGTCGAGGTGGGCAGACTGGCACAGGGTCCGGTCGGCAGTCCTGATACCGGCGGCCCGTCCACGCCGGGCGCGATCGCCGTCAGCGCCGTTGCGCAAAGCTATGTCGGGCTGACGGCCTATATGCAGTCCGAAGCGCTTGACCGGCTGCTGCGCGACGGCAGGCGCGTGTCGGGTACGCGCATCCAGATCGACAGCGCCGGGCTTTCCGACCTCTATGACGAGATCAAGCGCACACCGGCGATTGCCTCCATCGCGCTGCAGGGCGTGTCGCGCATGCGATTCCGCGAGACAATCGAGCAGAACATCACCACCAGCACCGCGGTCTATATCACGCTGGCGGTCATCATCACCTTCGGCGTGATCTACAATTCGGCACGGATCCAGCTTTCGGAACGGGCGCGCGAGCTGGCGAGCCTGCGCGTCTTCGGGTTTACGAGAACGGAGGTCTCCGGCGTGCTGATGACGGAGCTTGCGATAATCGTGCTTTTGGCTCAGCCGCTCGGCTGGCTGCTGGGATACGGTTTATCCTGGTCGGTCGTTCAAGGGTTCGCCAACGATCTGTTCCGCATTCCCCTGGTCGTCAGCGCGCAGACCTTCGCCATATCGAGCCTGGTGGTGATTATTGCCGCAGTGGTTTCGGCCCTGATCGTGCGGCGGCGGGTCGACCGGCTCGATCTCATCCGCGTCCTAAAAACGAGAGAGTGAATAATGCGTGTCTGGATAAAACGGATCGTTTTGCTTGTTATTGTCGCGGCAATCGGGGCGGGATTTTACCTCGCCCTGCGCGAACGGCCGGTCGCGGTCGATACGGCCATCGTCACCAGCGGGTCGCTGCAGGTAACGATCGACGAGGAAGGCGTCACCAGGGTCAAGGATGTCTATACGGTCTCGTCGCCGATCGCCGGTCATCTGGCACGCACCACGCTCGACGAGGGAGAAGCGGTGAAGGCGCATGAAACAATCATCGCCTCGATCCACCCGCTTGATCCACCGTTCCTGGACGAGCGCACCAGGGCCGAACTGATGGCAGCGGCGGAAGCGGCGCGTTCGGCGGTCGCCCTGGCCAAGGTCGAACAGCAGCGCGCGCAGACGGCGCTGGATCTCGCAAAGTCAAATTACGAGCGCGCCGAAAAACTGGCAAAGACCAAGACCATTTCAATCAGCCAGCTGGAGCATTCCTATAGCGAACTGGAGCTGAAAAAGGCGCAGGTCGCCAGCACCGAGGCAACAATCAACCTGCGCAAGGCGGAGCTTGCCAGCGCCGAGGCGCGCCTGCAGCAACCCGGAAACGTCCGCACAGCCAATCCCGACTATGATTGCTGTGTCAACATTACCGCACCTATCGACGGCGTCGTCCTGAAAGTGCTTGCACGCAGCGAGCAGGCCGTGTCGCCGGGCACGAAAATCGCCGAGATCGGCGACCCGCGCAATCTGGAGATCATTGTCGACCTGCTTTCAAGCGACGCGGCCAGAATCAAGCCGGGCGCCACGGTGGCAATCACCGACTGGGGCGGCGAGACGGACCTTGAGGGGACGGTGCGCCGTGTGGAGCCTGCCGCCTTCACCAAGATCTCGTCGCTCGGCATCGAGGAACAGCGCGTCAATGTCGTCATCGATCCGGCAAGTGTGCCTGAGAATCTCGGGCACGGATTCCGCGTGCTTGCCCGGCTTGAAATCTGGCAGCGCGACGACGTGCTCAAGGTTCCGATCGCAGCGCTGTTTCGCTCCGGCGGCCGGTGGTCGGTCTTCGTCATCGACGGCGGACAGGCAGCGCTGCGCCATATCGACGTCGGCCGGATGAACAGCACCGAAGCGCAGGTCCTTGACGGCATCGACGGTGACGACACGGTCATCCTCTATCCAAGCGACCTGCTGGACGACGGCAGCCTCGTTGAAGAAAGGCCAGGTTAGCCTCGGCCCGCTTTCGGCCGGTAGGCAAGCGCAACACCGCCGGCGCCGTCAAAAATATTGCCGAAGGTCACAATGAAAAGTTGGCGAATGCACCGGCGGAAACGGCTCAAATCCGTGATACCGAGCGGTCAATTGATCTGCCGCAAGGCAATATCCGTTTGCGGCGGCGTAGACTTGCCTTAAGGCAATGGCAAGGAGGTTTTCATGTCCAAATTCACGAGAGCAGCGGTCTATCCCATGGTTGTCGTGATTTGCATCCTGCCGGCATCCGGCGTTTTGGCACAGTCCTCCAATTCGGCATGGCTTGACGATCTCGGCATGCAGCTCAGGGCAGAAAAGGCCTGCGAACCCAACATTTTCATTAACATGCGCGAAGGCCAACTAGGCGCGAACAAATACTACGAAGCCCGCATTCAATGCGTAGATGGCCGCATGTTCGATGCCACGCGGACGGAGCCTGAAAAGAAATTCACGATCACGGCATGCGGCGTCGCGGTCTGCTGACCGCTGGAGCATTTGTCTTCTGGCGCACTGTTGTTCAGTGCGCCATGAATACCGGCAGGCTTGTTTTCGACAGCAGATCCCGGGTCGTTCCGCCGAGCAGCCATTCGCGAAGGCGGGAATGCCCGTAGGCGCCCATCACAATGATATCGGCTTTGGTGTTCCGCGCTTGTGTCAAAAGGGCATCTGCAACGTCTCCCGGCTGTGCCTGAAGATGATCCACGGTAATTTTCTTTCCGTGACGCGCAAGAAATCGCTGCATTTCATCGACCGTGTGTTTATCGGACGCGTGATCATCACGGTGTGCCTGCACGATATGAACGTCCCGTGTGCCATCCAAGAGCAGCAGGCTGTGATGGATGGCCGCCGCGGCCTCCGGCTCTCCGTTCCAGGCTATAAGAGCGCGATCAAGCTTCGGTAAAGGCCTGTCGCCAGCGCCCAGAACCAGCACCGGCCGTCCTGCATCGAACAGCACCCCGTTGAATGCTTCCGTTGCGAGATCGTGGCTTGGAACACTACCGTGGGGAAAAACCGTGACATCAGCGCAAAGTGCGTGACGCGACATTGTCCTCCCGATCATTCCACGGTCGACGCATTCGACCATGATGGATGCCGAAAAATTACCTTCCTGGACCAGAGCTTCCACCGTTTTGGCGCGCTGTTCGGCCTTTTCGGCGGTGTTTTTAAATTCGTCGGCCGTCAGGAAATCCGGTATCCCCGGATAGGTCGCGGTGGCTATCGGAACCAGAACGCCGAAAACCACGAGGTTGAGATGCGCGCCCATCTCGCCGGCAAGCGCAATGACCGGCTTGACATTGTCCAGCGGTTCATCGGTCGAATGGAATGCGAGAAGTGTCGTGATTGCCATGATAAAATCCTCAATCAATGCGACAAACAGGCCAAAAACCTGCATTTTTTCATTCTAACGGAAGTCGGCAGTGGTCCATTGCGCTAGATCAAACCACTCGCGGCCGATCTGGGTTTCACTGTCGTGATACGGACTCACCCTGTTCGGTGTGTGCTGTTAAAGACCGCGTTGCCAGAACCATCAAGGGACCAACATGTTCGAGACCGCCGAACTGGGCCGCACGATAACAAAATCCGACTTCAAACGCACCGCACCGGCACTGCGTCAGGAGCTGCTTGAACTGCAGGACACGCTCCACAAGAACAAACGCTTTCCGGTCATTGTGGTCTTTGGCGGCGTCGATGGCGGCGGCAAAGGCGAAACGGTCAGCCTGCTTAATGCCTGGATGGATCCGCGGTGGCTGATAACACGGGCCTATGACGAACCGGGCGATGACGAAAGGGAGCGGCCGGAATTCTGGAAATACTGGCGCGACCTTCCGGCCCGGGGCCGTATCGGCATGTTCCTGAGCGCCTGGTATTCGCGGCCCGTTCTCGACCGTGTGCATGGCCGGTCGGACGAAGCGACCTTTTTGAAACAGCTGGAACGGATTGTCGGTTTTGAACGGGCGCTGGCGCGTGACGGCGCACTAATCCTGAAATTCTGGATGCATCTGAGCCGCGATGCCCAGGAACACCGCCTGCGCAACCTCGAGAACGACCCGCTGACAAATGCAAGGGTGGGCGAGCGCGACTGGGAACACTGGCGCATGTACGACAAGTTCATCGGCGCTGCTGAACAGCTGGTTTCGCGAACAAACCGGGGCCTTGCCCCCTGGACCATCGTTGAGGGAAGCGATCCGAATTGCCGGGCGATTACCGTCACCAGCCTTTTGCGCGACGCGCTTGCCCGGCGCCTCGACACACCTGAATTGAACGGCGGGAAAAACGGTTCCGCTCAGACCGAAACACCATCCGCACCGGATTCGAAACCCGACGGATATTCGGTGGCAAAATCGATCACCGTATTGAGCGGTCTGGAAATGTCCAGGAAACTCGAAAAAGCGCCCTACAAGAAGCAGCTGGTCGAACTGCAGGCACGGCTTCACCGGCTGCACC
The DNA here is from genome assembly GCF_040932035.1 of Hoeflea sp. TYP-13. Lineage (NCBI taxonomy): Bacteria > Pseudomonadati > Pseudomonadota > Alphaproteobacteria > Hyphomicrobiales > Rhizobiaceae > Hoeflea > Hoeflea sp. TYP-13. The sequence continues at coordinate 514,430 of NZ_JBFRBB010000001.1, read as the reverse complement.
TTCTGGCCAAGGCTCAAAACGTATCGAGCGTCCTGGTCTTTGAAGGTCCGGACGCCGCCGGCAAGGGCGGCGCCATCCGGCGCATAAATGAGAGCCTTGATGCGCGCAACTACCAGGTTCACGGCATTGCCGCACCAACCGAGGAAGAACTGGCGCGCCACTATCTGTGGCGTTTTTGGCGGCGTTTGCCGCGCGACGGGCATATCGCCATTTTCGACCGTTCCTGGTACGGGCGCGTTCTTGTCGAACGCATTGAGGGATTTGCCAGCGAGGATGACTGGCGCAGGTCCTATGCGGAAATCAACGATTTCGAGGAACAGCTGATCGAGCACGGAACGGTGCTGGTCAAATGCTGGATCCATATCACGGAGGACGAGCAGCTCGCACGCTTCAAACTCCGCGAAAAAACGCCCTACAAGCGCTGGAAGCTGACCGAAGAGGACTGGCGCAACCGCGACAAATGGAGCGATTACGAGGCTGCCGTCAACGACATGGTGCAATATACCAGCACATCCACAGCGCCCTGGACACTGGTCGAGGGTAATGACAAGCGATACGCCCGTGTGAAGGTTGTGCAGACGTTTTGCGAGCGATTATCTGCCGCGCTTGGCGACCCGCTCGATTGATGCGCAACAACGACACCGGGCTCGCCGGGCTGCGAGGAGACTATCGCGTGCGTTTTCCGAATCCGTGCGCAACGCGGCTGACATGAGGTTTCGGTGCCGCCATTCGCGGACTTGCCGCCGGTGTCTGCATGGCGGGCTGGAACCTCTGCATGCGCATTTCCAATGGCGATTTGGACACGACCGCATCTGATTTGAGGGCTTCAGAGGCACGCGGATCCGGTCCGAATTCGTTGGATCCGGGCTCCGGTGGAAGGTGCAGTACGAATAGCCACATGGCCAGCAGCAAGAAACCCGAAAGATCCACATTGAATTCCTCGACTGTAATTCCGCCGATCAGAACCACGGGGGCGTACAGTGCTGCAAGGACCGGGTATATTCCCTTGATATAAAGGATTCTGCCCTGCATATCCTCGTCGATATCGTTGACGCGTTTCCACAGGATAGCAAAGCTGGACCACAGTGTTACCGCAACATAAACGGCTATTGCCGGTCTCAATTCCTGTGTAATGATCCGGTTGTAGCGATCCTCGAACAGCGGAACACCGAGGTGGTTCATCCATAAACCAAGGGCCAGGACACTCAGCAATTGCAGCGCCACCGTCCCAAAAAATGCGGTTGTCCGCCGCACACGGCCCTTCAGTCCGAAGTAAAAATTCAACATCTCAACGTACCGGATATGCCTGTAAAAGTAGCCTTTCAAACAATTGCGCCTGTTCCGCGTCCGCATTGTCGAAGACAACCGGTTGCTACGAGGTTACTATACAATCTTAACGGGGAATTAATTGCCGCCCGAGATTGCGCGAGCGGATCAGAATTTCGGTTCATTTGGCGGTTGAACCGGTGGACTGAGACCTCAAATCAGGAGCCGAATTCAGGGATTCCGCCGACTATGCAGGCATTTGCGTGTCGTTGCCGCAAGGCGGCAAGTGTACTCCGCAACATCAATGCCGGGCGTAGTTGACCGTTGCTGAGTTACCGGACGGCCTTAACGGGGAGTTAACGGGCTTCCGCAATCACTCGGGCATTCCCAGAATGGTCAGCCTTTTGACGAGCGCGTCCTTGAGTTCCGGGTTCATTCCGGACGCCATTTTTTGAATAATGCCTATTTTCATGTCCGGTCGTTTTTGGGAGGCCTGCCTCACGGCTTCGCGCGCCTCCTCCAAACGGCCTTGCCTGTTCAAGGTCAAGGCCAGTGTCACGTGTCCTATCACCTGACCATGTCCGGTATCCATTGCCTGACGAGCAAGTTCTTCAGATTTCTGCAATCGTCCGAGGAGAAGAAGTGCTGCCGACTTGATGGCCAGCTTGTAAACCAGAGACTGACCAAAGGGACTAAGACGCAGCGAGATATCGATGACCGGCAGCGCCTCTGCTGGTTTGCCCGCCCACAGCAGAGCGACGGCGAGAGCCTGATGCGCACCTCCTGAGCACGGATTGAGAGAGATTGCCGTCTCCGCCTCCCTGATGGCCACGTTGGTTCTGCCCGAAAACATGTAGGCATGTGTCAGCGACTCGTGGGCAAAACTGCTTCCAGGATCCAACTTGACCGCCTTCCGGCCATATTGGAGCGCTTCGGCAAATCCTTCGGGGCTCCCCTCGGTCCACCCGAAAAAGACGGACCGGTTTTTGAGCTGGGCAAGAAGAGCATAGGGTGCAGAATAATTCGGCGCCTCTTTCATTGCATCCAGGCACATCTGCCGCGCGATCTCGTCATCTTCGCGCGTGTACTGGAAAAAATGCCAGCGGGCTCTCATGAACATGTCCCAGCTGTCCAGGTTCTCAGGCCGTTTGCGCAAGGCACGCGCCCACTCGTTCTGGGCCAGTTCAATATCGATTTGGGAAGCAATCGTGTGGGCGATCTTGTCTTCGGCCGTGAAGATGTCTTCGATATCCGGTTTTAAGGGATACCTGTCAGACCAGACGTCTTCCCCGGAACTCGTATCCACCAGACGCACGGCGGTCTGGAATTCATCGCCCTTTTCCCGCACCGTTCCCATGACGAGATATTGGGCGTTCAATTCCCTGCCGACGCGCACGGGATCCGGATCGGCATCGCGATATGCCTGTGTCGACGTACGTCCAATGGTCGTAAACCAGTCGATCCTCGACAACTCGGCGATGATTCCATCCGACAAGCTGTCTGTTATGCGATCCCGCTCTGATTGGTCAGGCAGACCGACGAATGGGAGGACAGCGATTGCCCGCTTTGGCGGCCGCCCCAAATCCGGCTGATCAGGCATTGTCTGACTTGTGGAGCCTTGCGGCTGATGAGTAGCGGAGGATGCGGAAGCATCAGTGCGGTAAAGCGCGTCCAGTCCAAATTCAGGGCCGTGCTTTGGCCATTCGAACTCATGCAGCGCCAGATAGTCTTTCAGATTGTCAGCCGCATAGAGAAAAGCCATGGCGCGGGACAGGTTATCGCGGCGCTGATGGGAAATCGCCAGACCGGCGGTAAGGCGGGCCAGCAGATACTGACTTTCCAGAAATGACAGTCGGTTCGGTTCATGCCGGTCAACCCACTGCCTGGGCCTGTCCCGAAACTGATGGACCAGTTGCAATATACCTATGTCTTCACCCTGCAACCCGGCATCGCGCTCCTTTGGCGCAACGCGCTTAAGGTTGCCGAGAAGCGTCTTCCAGTGCTGTGGACTGATTCTCTCGCGCGAGGTCAGCAGATAGTCGAGTTCAAAAATTCCGTGGTCGTAAAAAAGAAAACCGTCATCACGGTAGAAATCCAAGTCAATGAGGTAGTAGTGCGGGTCAGCCTCGAATTGTTTGGTAACCAGAACATTCTTGCCGTGCAGGTCGCCATGCTGATTGCCCCTGACGGCCCGCAAACGGGCCGATTCAGGCAATTGAATCAGGCGCAGCGCAAACGCCAGTGGGTTTGGAAACCATTCGCCGTCATAGGTGAAAGCCGGCGTTTCAGGCGGAATGGCGCAATTCGCGCTGATAAAATCGTGAATGCGGCCCCCGCGCCCGGGATCAGTGCGATAGTCCAGCCAGCTGTTGAGAAGATCCTGAGGCATAAGCATATCGGGATCCAGATTGTATTTGGCGTTCCAGCGTTCGAGCAGATCGTCAGACAGGCGGACAGCAGTATCGAGCTGGGGACCGTAGGGACATGCGGCCCAGGACACGGCGTATTCCAACCCGCGCGCCGCGATGGTCGTCAGTGCGGCGACTTCATCCTGGTGCCTTACCGCGCAAACCAGTTTCGGCAAATAAGCTTCGGCGTATTCAGGCGCCATCTCAATTGCATGTTTGTGCCGTTCGTGCTCCAGCGCCTCGGCGCGCCTGGAGCCGACAGCACGGTCCAGTTTCAATATCGCCTGCCCGGTAAACCTGTCGCTGGTAACGTCTGCGACCATCACGCGGGCGCCCGATTTTCCCTCACTGATCGTGCGATGAATGTAAATCCTGCTGTCGCCGCCAAGTTCCTTGAGCAGCGTCTGTTCAAGTGCCGCGTAATCTTCCGGCCACGGAATAGCAGATTGGTTGTTCGACTGCATGTGTGCTGCGCCAACCCTCATTCACATTTGTAATGACCTATCAACACTGCAATTGCGCCCGTTTTGGCACCAGTTGCAATATCTCCAAGGTGAGCAATGGTACGGGCGAACCGGTTCTTAAACAAGAAGCAAGGCCTGTTCGCACCAGCAGGACCTTGAGGGCTCTGCCTGTTTGTGTCTAAAGGCTTTTCGAATACAACAGTAACAGCAAAAGGTTCCCAACCGCACACGGTCCTGTATGAGTCGCAACCGAACCATATTATCCGCAATCGTCGTCGGATACTCCCGTTTGATTCGTGTCGAGCCGGCGCGAACAAAGGCAGCGATGGACGATTTGGACAAAGACCTGATCCGCCCAAAGCTCGCTGAGTTCGGCGGCCGGATATTGGACATTGCGGATGAACGCACCGTGGTGGAATTTCCCGATGCAAGAAAAGCCGTGCTGTTTGCGATTGCCGTTCAACTTTCCATGCGGGACCACAACAAGGATATTCGGGCAGACCGGCAGATTGTCTACCGGGTCGGCATCGAGACAGTCCAGGCGAAGAGCGGTACCGTGGATGCCGATGAGGCGGAAACGATCGCTTCAGGCTTGTCCGAACTCACTGAGCCCGGCCGGGTCTCGATTTCCGGCCACGTACTTGACCTGATTTCCACGGAGCTTGACCTTACCGCAGAGCCAATTGACTTACGGCCATTGATGATTGTCCCGGACTCTGTCTCGCCACACGAGATCAAGCTTGACGCAAAAGCGGGAGCCGCGGTGGCGGCAAGCGCAAAACCGACCCAGCTAAGCCGCCGCTCGGCTGTTATCGGCGCCCTTATATCGGCGCTGGTGATATTGGCTGCAGTTACGTCGTTTTATTACATTCAGACCGGCCAGCGCCCATCCGAGTCAATCGGACCATCAGCGACACAAAAACCGACCATCGCTGTAATGCCTTTTGAAAACCTGTCGACGGACACCAAAGGCGCGATGTTTGCCCATGGCATTACCGCATCGATCATTTCGGCGCTGGCCCAGGTTCCCCAGCTTTTTGTCATATCAAGCAGCTCGGCTTTCTCATTTGCGCAACAGTTCGCAGGAACACGAGAAGTCGGGCGTGAATTCGGGGTTCGTTACGTTCTCGTGGGATCGGTGCAAATCAGCAACGACAATATCAGGGTTATAGCCGAGCTGTCCGACACAAAGACCGGCGAAACCGTGTGGACGGAGCGTTACGATCGCAGTCAGGACGATGTTTTCGCTGTGCAGGATGAAATCACGCTCAACGTCCTGGTATCGCTCCAGGTCGCCCTGACGGAAGGGCACAGGGCGGCAGTCAGAGGCCACGGTACCCAAAACGTTGACGCTTACCTTGGGCTTCTCAATGCCGAGACAGAATTCCGCAATTACACAAAAGCCTCAATGATCGAGACCAGACGAATGCTGCAGAATGTCCGAAAGCTCGATCCCGAATACTATCACGCGATGCTGCTTGAAGCGCGAACCCACACGTTCGATGCCCAGTGGGGATATAGCGACGACGCGGACGCGTCACTGCAGACCGCCGCCGAAATCCTGCAAGAGGCGGCGCTGCTGGACGGCGATATGAGCGTGGCAGACAAGGCCGAGGTGCAGATAACCCAAGCCTATATCGAACAAATGGCTGGAGATTTTGATTCAGCACTTTCTCTTGCGTTCACCGCCGCCGAAACCAGCCCCAACAATGCCAATATTCTGGCAACGGCCGGATGGGTGGCTTCATTTGACCGCAGCTACGACCGGTCGATCCAACTGCTGAAAAGTGCCATTGCGCACAATCCGATCTATCCGAGCTGGTACGCCAATTTTCTGTCCCGGAACTACACATTCAATGGCCAGTATGAGGAGGCGATCAAATGGGCGAAGGATGGGGCCGAAAATTCCGAGAATGATCGCCGGCGCGCCTGGGCGCTCGTCAATCTCCTGTTTGCCTACGTACAAGCGGGCCAATCTCCTGACGCAAAGAGCACCGCCGATGAGGTTCTTCGACTTTGGCCCGACATCTCAATCGAGACGTTAAAAAATGCACAGCCCTTTCAATACGAGGAGGACTGGGAGACGTTTGCGTCGGCGATGCGGGAAAACGGCATTCCCGAATAGCGGGTTTTGCGGGCAAACCTCTTTTTTGTTGATGAAGCCGGCGCAAGCCGCGCACCGGCACGACAACCACGTGACAGCACACGGCTTCGATGTAAAACTTGAACGCGTGCCCGGGTCCAGGGCACGTCTACCGGGGACGCATCGGAGGGAAGCATGGAAGAACTGCTGTCGCATGTGATCAATGTCGTCGGGCCGGTTCTGATTTGCGCGCTTGTCGGCTATACGCTGGCGATGACCAAAGCACCTTTCGACACCAAGGTCATCGGGTCGCTGGTCTCGAAAGTCGGCTATCCGACCTTGATCATTTCGCATCTTTCCAGCCATCACGTAGCGTTCGGCTCGTTCATGTATTTCATGGGCGCGGCGGCGGTGGCTGTCGCCCTTTTTGGCATCATCGGCTACATATTCCTGCGTATCGTGCGCCTGCCCTACCGGGCATTTCTATCACCCATGATGATGAACAATGTCGGCAATATCGGATTGCCGGTCTGTCTTTTGGCGTTTGGCGACCAGGGGCTTTCCTATGCGCTCGGATTTGTCGTTGTGGTGCTGGTCGGCATCTTCACCATAGGGATGTGGCTGCCGATCGGAGAAGTGAGTGTCAAAAGCCTTGTGAGCCAACCGGTTATCTACGCGGTCATTATCGCTCTTTATTTGATGGGGACTGGCACCAAACTACCGGGCATGGTCAATGAGGCCATGTCTCTGCTGGGCGGATTTGCCATACCGCTGATGCTGATCACGCTCGGCTATACGCTCGCAACACTCAATGTCGGTTCGATCCTGCGCGGCACGTATCTGGCATTGTTTCATGCGGCGATGGCGATTGTCGTCGCCATGGTGCTCGTTCAGGTATTTGGCCTTACCGGCACAGAACGCGGGGTTTTCATTCTGCAATGCGTCGCGCCGGTGTCGGTAGCGACCTATTTGTGGATTTCGATCTATCAGGAGAAATACGCGGCGGATGTTGCCGGTATGGTGATGGTGTCGACGCTGCTGACGATTGTCCTTCTGCCGCTGGTCCTCACCTTCCTGATCTAAATAACGCCGCCTTCATCAGCCCGCCAGATAGGCAGGCAGATCCCCTATCGAAGAAAGGACAATGTGGGCGTGCGGCTGCAAGTCTTCGGCGTTTGCCGGTCCTGTCAGCACACCGATACGGCAGCCGACACCGGCATTGGCGCCGCAATCCATATCGTGCTTGCTGTCTCCGACAAAGACCAGCTCGTCCGGCGTAATATCCATTTCGTCACAGAACCCATGGATCATACCGGGGCCGGGTTTGCTGCCATAGCCGCTGTCGGATCCGCAAATGAAATCGAACAGCGTCAGAGCATCGGCTTGTTTCAGCTGGCCTAAGGCGCCGGCTTCATAGTCGTTGGTGGCAACACCGAGGACGAAGCCGCGCGCCCGCAATGTCCCCATTACATGGTGCAGGTCACAGGTCGGCATGAGCGGAAGATCGGCCAATATTGCGCGATTGACCGCCTCGAGTTCGGACAGCGTGATTTCGGGAAGCAACGCCAGCCAGGCGGCATTCACCTCCTCAGCGCTTGCATTCACGATCAGCGAACCGGTGATGAAGCGGCGCTCCTTGCGGTCGTAGCCACAGGCGGCGGCAAGCGCATCCTTGCGGGGTTCGTCCGGGCCGACCAGCGCATCGAACATGCGGTCGCAAAAGGTCGCCCACGTCTCGGTAAAGGCAAAAAGCGTTCCGTCCTTGTCAAACAGAACGGCTTTGTAGGTTCGTTCCGCCTTCTGCGTCGTCATTGCGTTTCGTATTTCCATATTTGTCTCGTTCGGTCGCCGGCGTGCCCGAGCGGCTGAAAATGGCTGCCGTGCGACGCAGTGTCAATGCTCCACATTTCGGCAGGGCTAAAATTCCGCCGGAAGACCGGCCAGAGCAGGCGGGAATCCCATTTCCGCATCAATATCCGCCGGTAGCAGCATTCGGCCCCGGAAGCGGCCTGAATTAACGTTAGCGAAAAAAAAATCGATCTCTTTCCAAGGAATTGCCACCGGCATGCGTCAAACAAACTGACATGTACATGAACACCGGCGATCAAGATCTGGCAAAATCCGCTGCGCGCGGTGATGCGGCCTCCTTCCAGGCGCTGCTGGAGCGTCATTACGACACGATATACGCCGTTGCGTTCCGCTATAGCGGTCTGCGCGAGGATGCCGAAGACATCGCCCAGGAGGTCTGCACGTCGCTTGTCACCAAGCTGCATTCCTATAGGGGCCAGTCGCAGTTCAAGACCTGGCTCTACAGGATCACGGTCAACGCGGCGCGCGATCTGCACCGGAAGAAAGCCGCTTCAGGAAAACTCCACCAGGCCTACGCGGAATTGTCGGACCTTGCGCGTGAAGAGGCGACGGAGTCGGCGGGCGACATCGCCTGGCTCTATCAGTCGCTGGACCGGCTGGCGGAATCCCTGCGGGAAACCGCCATTTTGGTGCTTGCCGAAGGCATGAACCACAAACAGGCAGCAGAAATACTCGATGTGAAAGAATCGACCATCTCCTGGCGGATGCACGAGTTGAAGAACCAATTGAAAGCCTTTGCAACAGAAGAGGCGCAGGCATGACCGAGGAACTGGAAAGGGCGAAACGAGCCTTTGCGGCGCAGGAGCCGATCCGGCCAAAAGGCGACGCACGCCGCGCCGCCATTGCAGCCGCAATGACGCGGTTCGAGCAGGAAGAAAAGGGCGCTGCCCAAGGAAACAGCGTTCGTGAACGTCTTATGGAAAGCGGTGGCTCGGTGCTTGCCGCGTTCAAAAGGAGACGCATCATGAATATTGCACTGCCTAAACGCTCTCACATGCTGGCCGGCGGCGTGAGCCTTGCCGCGCTTGCATTTGTTGCTTTCAACATCGGGATTCTTCAAGGCCCCTACAGATTTTCGGATCCGGGGGTCACACCTGTCGCGAACAAGCCCGCGAAGGATGATGCCGCCACGTCCCTGGTCGATGCGGTCAGCGGCCAATCGGCTGATATTGCCACCGAAGTTTCCAAACTCGTCCAGCCGGAAGCAGCACCAGCGGAAAACGAAGCTCTGCAATCGGCTCCGGCGCGACTGACCTTGCAGGAATCGGTGGGCGCCCGACCAAAATTCAAGGCCGAAAGCCGTATTGCACCCGCGCAGGGAGTCCTTGCCGGCAGGGCACGCGAATCCGATGGTCTTGCCGGCGTCGCACCGGGCGATGACAGAACGCAGCACATTTACCAGGATCAGGGCCGGGACAAATTTGTGGACATCACGCCGAACCCGGTCAAACTCGTCAGCGAGGCGCCTGTCTCCACCTTCTCGGTCGATGTCGACACCGCCTCATACGCATTTGTCCGCTCCGAGCTGAACCGCGGCGTTCTTCCTCAAAAGGACGCGGTCCGGGTCGAGGAGATGATCAACTATTTCGACTACTCCTATGATGTGCCCGCAGACCGGGCGGTACCGTTCAATGCAGAACTTTCCATCATGCCGACGCCCTGGAACACTGAGACCAAATTGCTGCGCATCGGCATCAAGGGATACGACCTGCCGAAAGCGGAAGCTCCAAACGCCAATCTGGTGTTCCTGATCGATACGTCAGGATCGATGAATGCGCCGGACAAGCTGCCGCTCTTGCGCAACGCCTTCAAACTTCTCGTTTCCGGTTTGAAACCGGATGATACGGTCGCGATCGTCGCCTATGCAGGCAGCGCCGGAACCGTGCTGGAGCCGACCAGAATATCGGAGAAGGCGAAAATCCTGGCCGCGCTCGACCAGTTGAGTTCGGGCGGATCGACCGCTGGCGCCGAAGGCATCCGCCAGGCCTATCAATTGGCCGAAAGCGTCTTTGACAAGGATGGCGTCAACCGCGTGATCCTGGCGACGGACGGCGATTTCAATGTCGGCATTACCGATACCGAGGAACTCAAGAGTTTCGTCGAGCGCAAGCGCGAGACTGGCATCAGCCTGTCGGTGCTCGGCTTCGGTCAGGGCAATTACAATGACGAGCTGATGCAAACGCTCGCCCAGAACGGCAATGGCAATGCGGCCTATATCGATACGTTGAACGAAGCCCGCAAGACGCTGGTCGCGGAGGCCGGCTCGACGCTTTTCACAATTGCCAAGGATGTGAAGCTGCAGCTCGAGTTCAACCCTGAAACCGTCAAGGAATACCGGTTGATCGGCTATGAGACGCGGCAGCTCAACCGTGAGGATTTCAACAACGACAAGGTCGATGCCGGCGATATCGGCGCTGGCCACAGCGTCACTGCGCTTTACGAATTGACACCTGCGGGTTCCGGCGGCGGTCTGGTCGATGATCTGCGCTACAAAAAGACGGAAAATACGGCACCGGCGGAGCTGAGAAACGAATATGGTTTCCTGAAAATCCGTTACAAGCAGCCGGATAGCGACACAAGCGAGCTGATCGAGGTGCCGATCACCACCGACGCCGAGGTGGCGGAAATCAGCCAGGCCTCGAAGGACACACGGTTCGCCGCATCCGTCGCCGCCTTCGGTCAGGTCCTGCGCGGCGGCCGCTACACCGGCGCCTACTCCTATGACGATATCGTTGCACTGGCGCAGTCCGGCAAGGGTGACGATCCCTATGGGTATCGCGGTGAATTCATCACCCTCGTGCAGTTGGCAAATTCCGGCCAGGCACTGGAACCGTTGAAGAAATAGCGGCGGACCTGCAGCGCCGCCCGACCCTACCGGGTGGCGCTGTTGTTGTCGCCGGAGCTTCCTTCAAGCCCAAGATCCCGTCGCCAGCGGTAGTATATACTTCCGGTCTTGGAGGTTACCTTGTCCAGTTCAATGGTCTCTCCCACCACCGGTGGTAAACGTTGTCGATCCGTGCTCAATTGCACAACACTCTGATCGGGCAGTTTCACCCAGACTATCATGGGAGCGGCGCCGTCCCCGCTTTGTGCGAGGGTCCAGGAATGGACTACCCCCCTGGTGGGTTCGGTGGATTCAGGCAAAAAATGGTAAATCGCAAACACCAATATGCCCCCAACAGCCAGCAAGATGGACGAAGCCCGTGCCGTCGTGCGAAGACGTTGCCACCAAAGCATGCGGTTCAATATGCGTGCCGCGTCCTTGTCCATCGCTATCCTTGTCGATCCGGCATTTGCTGTTCCGGCCCGGGTGATAATGGTCTATTCTCACATGGTTATGGAAAAGGCCACGTTCAAGATCGAGACCATCTACGTGCCGGTCAAGCGCATGAAAACGCTAGATAAAGCCATTGTTGACGAGATCGCCGAGAGTATGCTGGAAGAAGGCCAACTCACGCCTATCCTGGTGCGGCCCGACGGCGACCGCTACGTGCTGGTCGAGGGACTGCACCGGCTGGAAGCCTGCAAGGCCCTCGGCGAAGAGACAGTCGAGGGCATGATCGTGCGGGCCCGCCGGCACTGATACAAGCAACGAAGCTCAAGAATTTCCTGCAATATCAAGAGCGGCCTTCATCATCGGATGAAAGCGGCAAAAGTAACCGGCAGACATGCCGTGCGTGGCCGTGACAGTCTTCGAACCGCCCTTCGGGATAGTACCGGTATCCCAACTCTTGTCGGACGCGGTTGCCGTGTGCGGCACAATATCGCTGTTGATCCAGGTAATTCTGTCTCCCGGAGCAACAGAAATCGTATCCGGCACAAATTTGAATGCCCGTATTTCGACGACGTGTTTTCTGGTCTCGGGGTCATCGGAATTGGCTTGGGCTCGGGAAGACCAGCCGGCAACCGCGGCAGCAAATGCCGCCGCGGTTTTCGACAGGATCTGCCGTCTGTTCAAAACGGTCATCTATTTGACCTTTGCGACCATCATCGTGGCGTGGCCTTCATGCGCCTTGAAGATCTGCAGACCAGCCTCGAAAAGCGCCCTCACCTGCTCGTTGTCGATGTTCGGGATGAAGGTGTTTTCAACCAAATCATTGACAGCCTTGTGATAGGCGAGCTCGTTTTCCGCATAGCGCTTGTCGAACGCGGCCCCACGGAGCTGGCTCATTTCATCGATCAGCTTGTCGGCGTTTTCCATCAGCGTCTGGCTGAGGAAATTGTCCTGCGGGTCAGCATTCAGTTCGGCAAGCAGGGCCAGTGCCTGTTCGTTGACGGCCGTATGGTCGCGGATCATCGTCTGCGCGAACTCACGGATTTCCGGATTTTGCGATATGGCCAGCGCCAGATGCGCATAGCGGATATCGATATTGTCCGCGGTATAGGCGACATGGGCGATCTCCAGATCGTTAAGGTCTGCAGGAGATTGCGCACTGGCGGGCCCATGAAAAAATGCGACCGAAAGACCGGCCGCCAACAGTGCAGCTTTGATTTTCATGATTTTGTCCTTTGTGACAGTTCTTGACGGCATCAGCGGAACGAACCTGCTGACAGCATTCATTGAACCGCACATGGTTTGTTTCATGAATGACAGGAAATTCAAATTTCTTGATCAATCGTACAGAACAGCGCAACCAATCATGCTATCCTGCAACTCAGGCATTTGAAAAATGAGGCCGATATGGACCTGTTGAGCGACATTTTATCCCGCATGCAATTGTCGGGGACACTTTATTTCCGCACGTCCTTCACGTCGCCGTGGAGCATTCGTGTGCCGTCATTCGAAAATGTCGCCCGCTTCCATTTCGCCCACAAAGGGCGGTGTTTTGTCCGTATCAATCCAAACGAGCCGCCTGTGCCCCTGGAACAGGGCGATCTCGTCATCATCATGCGCGGTGCGTCGCACACGCTTTATTGCGATCCGACGACGGAGAACCAGGCCGTTCTGCTCGATCAGGTCGTCGAAAAATCCGGCTTCACCGGCAAGGGAGCGCTGGTCTACGGGGAAACCGGCACCAATTACGAGACGCAACTTGTCTGCGGCCATTTCGCCTTCGGCGACAACGCGCAGCACCTTCTTATCGACGCGCTTCCCTCACATATTCATATCCGGAACTATGGTGAGGCTGCCGGCGCCTGGATGGACAACACGCTGAAGGTCATCGGAAACGAGGCGGGGCGTGATCAGATGGGCAGCGATCTCATCGCCTTGAAAATGTCGGAGATCATTTTCGCTCAGGCGCTGCGCACCTATCTGGAAAGCGAAGGCGCCGGGCTCCCGGTGCTGGCCGGATTTGCCGATGCCAACATCGCCCGTGTCCTGACCGCCATCCACGAAGAACCGGCCTATCCCTGGACGCTGGAGAGGCTGGCGCAGATTGCCGGCATGTCGCGCACGGCGTTCGTGACCCGCTTTTCCCAATGCATGACGATGACCCCGCTCTCCTATATCACCCACTGGCGCATGCAGATCGCCCGGCAGCAACTGGCTTCAACGAGCGAACCGATTATCGAGATTGCCGAAATGGTCGGCTACCACTCGGAAGCGGCTTTCAGCCGGGTGTTCAAAAAACACCATTCGAGCGCGCCGGCGACCTATCGACGGCAGATCCGCGAGTTGGCGTAGGGCTTTGCGCACTGCCGGCCTGGCATTCTCATCTGCCGGTCATAATGGCAGGCCTGCATGGTCGGTATCGGCTCCACGGAAAAACGCACTTTGCCGCACAGGCAGTTTCCGGTTCTGTGCCCGGGCACTCCCTTGCTCTCGTGGTTGCATTTATTCTTTTTCGGCTGTTTTCGGGTTTTCAGGGTCCTGGACAAGGATCATTGCAATGCCGGGATCGGCGTCTTCAATGTCGATATCGACCCGGTAATGGCCGGGGCCGTTCTGAAATATCCAACCGGGGCTGACATTGTGCTGCGGATCGCCGACCGGAGCACCGTGGCGGTATACCCGGATCGTTGCCGGCACATTTTCCGTTTCCGCCCAAAGGTGCCACCAGGCCGGAATATAATTCCATCGTACTTCAACCGGCCCGGATGCGGGGATTTCGAATACCGAGCCGTCATTGGTGGGATGTGTGACTTCCACACGGGCGCTGGCAAAGAGCACTGTCGCAACAGCACCGATAGCGACAACGCCAGCCGACAAAGCCGGCAGGAAGGCAACAACCGAGTTCGCTGCCTTCAGCGCCTGAGCGGCAAATGGGGTCTCTTCCGACTTTGACGTGCCCGGGCGGCCGTCGATCAGCGTTGCGTCAACCCGGTCGAGAACCGGCGCCAACAGGGACGAAAGTTCGGTGAGCGATGTGTTGCTCCAAGCCGACATCAACCCTTCCACGACATTCACACGCAGATTGAAACTCCGCTCCTGCGCGCCAACGATTGAAAAATCGATTGTGCGCAGACCGCGGGGTTCTTCCTCCAACCGGGCATACAAATCCGCCAGAGTCGGGAAATCCTCCAGCACTTCCATAGGCCCTTTCGGCGCCTCGTGGTCATAAAGATCCCGCGTTATGTTCCCGTCCTGCAATATGGCGGCCGGAAGATCGTCCGGTCCGGGCGGATTCGGATCCGGTGTGCCCGGCGTGTCCCTGTTGTCGATGGGCTGACGCAACAGGACCTCGGTCAGCCTAAGGCCCGACGCAAGTTTCCTGGCGTTCAGGTCTTTGATCTTGAACGTTGCCGTACCGCTGCGCTGATGCACGCCAAACGGTATTTTCTTCAGGTCCAGTACGGAACCAAGGCGTGTCAGGATTTCAAGATCCGATCCGCTTTCAACCGGTGCGTAAACGACCAGATCGAGCCACGCCCGCGGAACGTGAAAATAGGCAATGATATGCAATTGCTGGCCAACGATGTCACATTTGACCCGGTCAACGGCCTGCCATTCATCCTGCAGTACGGCTCCAAGCTGTTCCAGGGTCAAAGGCGCCGGGTCTTCACTGGTCGCACCCCGGCGTCTTATCCAGAAGTTTGAACGCGACTGCGGATCGAATGTCGCCAGGGCGTCGATTGCGGCTTCAAGGACCGGACGATAGAGCGCCGCATATATGTGGCGCATGTGGGCGTGGGCTGCCAGCTCCACATAGGCGCCGGGTTCGTCCGCCTCCTTCAACTCGGCATGGGGCAACGCTTCCTGAAGCTGGGACTCCATGGTCTTGATCAAGGATTGCGCGGTTTGACTGTCAGTCTCCGTTACGGTGAGTGAAAGCTCCTTGCCCTTGTCGCGTACCGTCAACGAATACGGTCCGGCCGAAGCCCAGATTCCTTCAAGGGAGTCACCTATTTCCTGCGCACGTCGTGTGGCGTCGTCCACACTGCGAAGCGTTTCCCGCTCCCGACTGCTCCCTACCTTTCTAAGCTCAAACAGACCGTTTTCCGCCCGGCCGGCCTTTTGTGCGACCAACTGCAGCGCGTTGATCAGGTCCTCCGATTTCAACGGAGCGTCAGTGGTAAATTCGCGCGCGACTGAAACCTGCTTGTCATCCATGGCCGGCTCTCCGGAGTTATTCCGCAAGAATTCCGGTAAATTCCGCGCTGGTCAATACCACCATTACAAGATAATAGATCCGCAACACCAATCAGGGCTGGTATTTTATATTGCCTCTCAAGCAGCCCGGAAATTGCTGTACCGGCACAGGAACGATAGAGACTTCTGCCTTCGGAGAATGCTGAGAACAGCTTTGAAGGGCTGTGACTTACAGGGATTTTTGTTGTTTAACCCTGATCGGATAGGTCTCCGGCGATTTCCGGAAAGCCTTCTTGCAACCGGAGGAGCAAAACCAGTGTTCTTTCAAGCTTTCTTTGCGGTCGACTGATTGGGGCGCATACATTTTGCAGACCGGATCAATCCAGGCAGGGTCCACGGACGGCGTCAGTTTTATCTCGAAGAGTTGCACCTTGTCAGCAACCGAACGCAGCGAATGGGGGCCAAGCGCCTCAAGTGCAATCCCCCGCGCAGCAGCTGGGTCTGCCACGGATTGTGTCGCCAGGAGCTGACCAGGCGCCGCAAGAGACGTGATCCTTGAGGCGATATTGACCGTCGATCCAAAAACATCATTTGTGCGTCGAATTACAGGGCCGTGGTTGATCCCCGATCTGGTCAAAGGGATTCTCTTTTCCGATCGGCAAGCAGGCAACAGCCGTCCCAAAACCCGCAAGGCGGCGTCGGGCCCAGGAAATTCAAGCAACACCTCATCACCGATCCATTTGACCAGATTGCCTTCCTCTCCCAGCGACGCCCTGACCAATTCCTCGAACCGATCCAGAATATCAATCGCCAGGGCATCACCAAAAACATCGGCTATCGCGCTGAAGCCGGCCAGATCTACAAAAGCGATCGTGCTGTGGGACATAGGCGACGAGTGATGTTCGCTGCCGCAATGATCCATCTCCAACCTACCCTCCTGGTAATGTATCTGTGCAGTATAGTATGGAATGCACGGTATTTACCGCTGTGTCATTCCTTCCTCTGTCGGAAGGTTCAGCAATTGCGCAAATTACATTCAAACCTCGCTTTCACTTGATCGGACCTGCTCCCTGCGAACATAGCGCTTTATTCAGAGAATCGCGTGGATGCGCTAGTTGGCGGCCTGACTGTTCATGCGATCGTGGCGCTTGCGTATTTCCTTCGGCCATTGTGCCTTGATGTAGGATAAAACGGCAACGATCTCCTGATCGGAAAGAACGTTCTCGTATACCGGCATGTCGGTTTCGTAGTTTTCGATTCCTGCAAATTTGGCGGCGCCGTATTTTGTCAGTCCAAAGAGAATCTCGTCCGTGTGATGCCAGGTGTGGCCGGTCTCGTCATGCGGAGGTGCGGGCAGACGGCCGTTCGGGCCGGGAGACTTCCAGTTCGGCTGACCCTCGAGGTTTTCGCCATGACATGTGGCGCAGTTTTGGGTGTAAATCAGCCGTCCCTGGGCGACGATCCCGGCTTCGTCCGGCTTGAGCATAAAACTGGTTTCCCGGTCGGCTAGCAGGGCCGACACCGCGAAACCAAAAGCGATAACGGCAATTCCAGTCACTGTTAAAAGAATATGCTTTCTCATCTTCCGTCCAGAGCGGCGGCGTTTGGCCACCTTTTTCATGCGGTCCTGTACGCCTTCAAACGACATCAAACCACGTATTCATGCCGGCAGCCGCATGTTCAAGCATGTGGCAGTGAAGCAGCCATTTTCCCGGATTATCGGCGACAAATGCGATCGTCGTCGTTTGATCGGGACCAACCAGGAAGGTGTCGCGCCATGGACCGTCTTCTTTCACGGAACTTCCGCTGCGTTCAATGATCCTGAAATGATGACCGTGAACATGCATGGCGTGAACAAACGCAGTCCGGTTCACCGTCTCGACAATTACGGTTTCACCTTGCGCACAGCGAAAGAACGGTTCGGCGGCAAGGTTGGCTATGCCGTTGAAGGCCCAGACCTGGCCGGTTTTGCTGTAATCCGATCTTTCGAGCTTCTTTCCCTGATAAACGATTTCGCCCATCGTACCCATCGCACCGCCGGTCATGTCCAGCCGGACACGCATGGCCGAAGTCAAATCCGGGTCCGGAATGTCGTTGGACCTGAGTATCCTCGGCTCGGCTTTCTTTCCGCTCCCTGCGACAATCTGCAGATTGGCAAGCGGAAATGGTCTGTCTCCAGAAATCTCCTCCAACGGGACAACTCCCTCGCCGGAGGGCGTCACCTGTAAATCGACCCGTTGGGCCGGACCGATAAGCAACGGAGAATAATTCAGAATCTCAGGGCGCTGCAGCGGCTGCCCGTCATAGGCAATCACCTTTGCACCAAACCGGTTCGGATCCACTTCCAGAATTCGCGCATTCGAAGCGTTGATCAAACGCAGGCGATAAGTCTCCCCCGTCTTCAGCGCGAAAGACGGCCGATTAAGTCCGTTGACCGTCAGCCAGTTTCCCAGTCGGCCGCCATGGCTCCAATCCATCAGTGATCCAAGGCTTGCAACATCCAGTTTTCCGGACCGGTCCAGCCGCCAGTCGTCAATGACGAGGGTCAGGTCGTGCTCATCGTCAAACGCCGGATCATTTTCAAGCACAATGAGTGCTCCATAGAGCCCCCTGGCTACCTGGTTCCAGCTTTTGTTGTGAGCGTGATACCAATAGGTCCCGGCATCCGGCGCAACGAAGTCATACTCGAAAGTCCCGCCAGGTTTCACCGCATCCTGCGTAAGGCCGGCAACGCCGTCCATGGCATTCTCAATGCGGATGCCGTGCCAATGTATGGACGTCGGCTCCTCGAGTTCGTTTGCGAAACGCACTGTGACGCGCTCCCCCTGCTTCACCCTGATTTCAGGGCCCGGCGCGCTTCCGTTGTAGGTCCAAAGATCAGAAGGCGGGGAATCGAACCGGTAAAGACGCTTCCTGGACGGCCGTGCCGTTATGTTAATCATACCCTGCGCATGGGATACATCCGGTGCAATAGGAACGGCCGCAAGAGCAGCCGTTGCCATTGACGAACTCAGGAATATGCGTCGTGTCAATTTCATCGCGATTGGTCCCGATCGAGCAGATATGTTGCAATAGCGGTCAGGTCGTCGTCGCTAAGAAAAGACGTACCGTCCCTTACGACTTCGCCCATGGCGCCACCGAAGGCATCGCCATCCGGCAGTACGCCGGTTCTCAGCGCATATTTAAGATTGTTGATCGTCCAGCCCTTCTCCGCGAGTTCGACGCTGGTTATCGGCGGTGCCTTGCCGCCGTCGGGCAGGCCATCGGCACCATGGAGTTCAAGTTCGGCCTGCCGGGCACCGGCAAAGTTTCTCGGCGTATGGCAGGCTCCGCAATGGGCCGGCCCCTCGACAATGAATTTTCCCCGGTTCCACGCACGGCCTTTTTCGTCATCGGGAGAAAACGGGCTTGTGTCCAGAAAGGCCGCCCGCCACAATTTGAGACCGGCGCGGATATTGTAGGGGAACGTCATTTCCTGCGGTTTCGAGGGCTGGCTGACCGGAGGAACCGTCTTGAACGCGGCCCACAGATCGGCGATGTCCCGGTCCGAGAGCTTGGAATAGAATGGATATGGGAATGCCGGGTAATAGGAATCGCCGGATGGACTAATCCCTTTCCTCACTGCAGTCGCAAATTCCTCCACTGTCCAGCTACCGATTCCCGTTTCCTTGTCGGTCGTCAGGTTAGGCGAGTAAAACGTGCCGAAATCCGTTCTCAGGGCCAGGCCGCCGGCGAGTGGTTTGCCACCCTGCTCCGTGGCCGTATGGCAGGCGATGCAACCGGACATGCGCGCAAGATAGGCGCCCCGCGCAACGTCGCCTTCAGGAAATACGCCGCGCTCCGCGGGGCCGACCGGCCACGCTGTCAGCGCTGCCATCCCCGCCCCTGCAAACGCCAGGGCCAGGATAAGCAATACCGTAAGTCTCCTCATGGCCTATTTTTTCTCGAGGCGGAATTTCGTGTGACAGGACGAGCATGTTTGGGTGAGCATGTTGAACACACCATCGGCAGGCATCTGTGCGAGCATATCGGGCTCGAGCATCATTTTCGCACCGGCACCCATCATGCCACCGCCCATCATGCCGGAAGATCCGCCACCCATCATGTTCGCGCCACCGGATCCCATCATGTTGCCGCCCATCATGTTTGCGCCCTCAGTTCCCATCATGCTGCCGGCGGACATTCCTCCAGAGGTCATCATGGGTCCATTGTCGGCCGCGGCCTCAAGCCCATCGGCAAGCACCGAGAGTTGATCGGCAAGGGCCTTGAATTCGTCCCAATCCGCCCAGATTTCCAGTTTGGCGACGGATGCTTTCTGCATGCTTCCTTCCGGAAACAGTTTCGTCATAGCTTCGCCGGAATGGGACTTGATCAAAGCCGCACCCTGTTTAACTTCGGTCGCGTCATACGTCTTTTCGCCCATCATCATCTGGGAGATGGATTTGACCGCCTTGCTCATGACGCTCATCGCGTCCATGCGTTCCTTGACGATGCCGGTCGCCCCGGTGTGAGCGAGCGCCGCTGCAGAAATAGCCGTTATAGCAGCCGCGGTAACAAGGAAAATATGTCTCTTCATTTGTCTATTCCTCTTGAAATCAGTGCGATCAACTGCGTTTGCCGCAATTGCGTTCTTTCGTTTTCAAGAGGCCACCCGCGGCGGTGGCGGATCATATCCCGTGTCTATCGGAAACAGGTCGTTTTCATTTTCAAATTGACGATCAGCGGGCAAGTTGAACGGCGGAAACATGCTTGAGCCGGAGAGCGCCAGTATTTCAGCACCGCAGTGGATGACGGAACCAGCAAATACGTCCGGCATAATATCTCCGCCCTCCAAATGAGAATGCGTGTCCGCCGTTTTGCTTCCCGAGGATTCTACCGTGGCATGCACATGAAGCGCGCCGGCTTCATCGGCATGCGACAGCACTCCACCGGCAAGAAACAATCCAGCCGCGGCCAACAGTTGAAGGCAGAAGCAAGGAACAGCCAACCGGGATTTTCTCAAACTGGACAGTGAAATCATGATGACCTGTTGCCGTGCGCTGAAGGTTGTCCCCGATGATGTGTACCCGGCCCGGAACCGGCCGGCCACCATGCTTTTCAAGCTGCATTCGTCGCCACAATAAAGCTTCCACCAAGTGGAAGCTCAAGCGCAAATTCATCCAATGCGTATTTTTGTATCGGAAATGAATTCATATTGAGGCACCGCCAGGTTTTTTGGTGCGGGGCCTTTCCTGATCCTGCCCGACTGGTCGTAATGCGACCCGTGGCAGGGACAGAACCAGCCTCCCCAACCTCCCCGTTCGGAACCGGCCGCCTGCCCAAGCGGTATGCAGCCGAGATGCGTGCAGACACCAACAACAACCAGCCACTCATCCCGAAGCACTCTATCGGCATCGAGTTCGGGATCCTTGAAATCGGTCAGCGGTTCGGTGCGAACGAGTTCCACAGTCTTCGCGGTCCTGCGATCGACGAACACTGGCTGCCCGCGCCATTTGACCGTTATCCTTTGACCGGGTTCCATGGACGACAGATCGACTTCAGTTGTTCCGCGGCTTAAAACATCGGCAGACGGATTCATCTGATCGATAAACGGCCAGAGCGCCGCTGCTGTTCCGAATACGGCCATTGCTCCGGTCGTGAGGTAAAGAAAATCCCTTCTGTCGGGATCTGCTTCTGGAGCGTCGGAAACTTCCGATTCGGACATCCTCATCTCCTTTCCAATTGCGGGCAGCAAGGCACATTTCCGATGTCTTGAAGCCCCCAAGCTTGCACAATAGACTTCAGCTTCCGCTCCTTACTGGTCGTTAAGTCCCGCAAGATCATCGATAATGGGACAGTCGGGCTTGTCGTCGCCGTGACATTTTTCCGCCAAGGAGGATAGCATTTGCCGCAGCGATTGCAGCTCCGTTATCTTTCGGTCGATCTCGCCGATCTTGTCCAGCGCCATTGCCTTGACATCTGAACTGGCACGGTCCTTGTCCTGATAAAGGGACAGCAAGAGCCTGCACTCTTCAATTGTGAATCCGAGGCTGCGCGCCCGCTGCACAAACCGCAGGCGATGGATATCCTTGTCGGAATATTTGCGGTAGCCGTTCGGACTGCGACCGGGAGTCACCAGTTGGATGTCTTCGTAATACCGGATGGTTTTTGCCGGCAGTTTTGAATGTTCTGCTGCTTGACCGATATTCATGACCAATTTCCCACAATGTCTTCACCTGCCGCGCATGACGCGCCAACACTTTGACAGGTATCCTTGTTTGCGGGCTGTTCAAGACCCGTACGCCATTTATCGTTCCCTTCCCACCGACCACCGCGCGAAGTTTAAAACCAGCGCTTGCAGCAGGGGGAAGGTCAACCGCGCTCGTTACCCGAGCCTCACACCCCGCAGCCGCAACGCATTGCCGATTACCGATACCGATGACAGACTCATCGCCGCCGCCGCGATCATGGGCGACAAAAGCATACCGGTAAGCGGATAGAGAATTCCCGCCGCGATCGGCACACCGGCTGAATTATAGACAAAGGCAAAAAACAGGTTCTGTTTGATGTTCCGCAAGGTTGCCAATGCAAGCTTCCTTGCCCGGACAATGCCGGTCAGATCGCCCTTCAGCAGCGTTATACCGGCGCTTTCCACGGCGACATCGGCTCCGGTGCCCATCGCAATGCCGACTTCGGCGGCGGCAAGGGCGGGCGCATCGTTGACACCGTCACCTGCCATCGCGACCTTGTGGCCCTTGGCGTGAAGCTCATCAACAAGCTTCTTCTTGTCCTCAGGCAGGACGCCGGCCCGCACTTCGTCGATACCAAGGCTGGCGGCTACGGCATTTGCCGTGCGCTCATTGTCGCCCGTCGCCATGATGATGGTCAGGCCCGCCTTGTGCAGTTCGTCAATCGCGGTTGCTGTCGTCTCCTTGATCGGATCAGAGACGGCGACCAAGCCGGAAAGTCCGCCGTCAACGGCGACAAACATGGCGGTCTTGCCTGCCGCGCTTAGTGCATCGGCTCTTTCCTGCAGGGGCCCGGTATCCACGCCCTCGGCGGCCATCATTGCGCTGTTGCCCAGCGCAACGGATTTGCCGTCAACCAAACCCCTGACTCCCTTGCCGGTCACGGCTTCGAACCCGGACGTATTTTGCAATTCCAGACCGCGCTCTTCCGCACCATCAACAATCGCTTCGGCCAACGGATGTTCAGAACCCTTTTCCAAAGCTGCTGCCATGGCAAGCACCTGTCTCTCTTCGAAATCAGCGGCGGCCGCGACATCGGTCAATACAGGTTTCCCTTCCGTCAGCGTGCCTGTTTTGTCGACGACCAGGACATCAACCTTTGCCATGCGCTCCAGCGCCTCGGCATCCTTGATTAGAACACCCGCCTGAGCGCCGCGGCCTGTCGCAGTCATGATCGACATCGGCGTTGCCAATCCCAGTGCGCAGGGACACGCAATGATCAGCACGGACACCGCCGAAACAATGGCAAAAGCGAAGGCCGGACTGGGTCCGAAAAAAAGCCAGACGAAAAACGCAACAACGGCGACTGCGACGACCGTAGGCACAAAATAGGACGCTACCTTGTCGGCAAGTCCTTGAATCGGTGCCCGGGAACGCTGGGCCGATGAGACCATGGCCACAATCCGCGACAACATTGTTTCGTCTCCAACCCTGCTCGCCTCGATGATCAGCGAGCCGTTCTTGTTGAGCGTGCCGCCGGTGACGGTGTCACCTTCAGACTTTTCAACAGGGACGGGCTCACCGGTGAGCATGCTTTCATCGACAGCGCTGCGGCCTTCCAGAACCACCGCATCAACCGGAACGGCTTCACCGGGACGCACACGCATGCGGTCGCCCTCGATGATGTTTTCGAGCGGCGCGTCGTATTCGTCGCCGTCGGGCGTTATCCGCCGCGCTGTTTTCGGGGCAAGATCAAGCAGGGCTCTGATGGCATCGCCGGTGCGCTCGCGCGCCCGCAACTCAAGCACCTGGCCAACGAACACCAGTGCCACGATCACCACAGCAGCCTCGTAATAGACGGGGACATGCCCACCATCCAAACGGATATCGGCGGGAAATATGCCCGGAACGAAAGTCGCTATCACGCTATAGGCGTAGGCGGCGCCAACACCGATCATGATCAGCGTCCACATGTTGAGGTTCCAGGTCTTCAGCGAGTTCCAGCCGCGATGGAAGAAGGGGCCGGCGGCCCAGAGTATGACGGGTGTCGCCAACGCAAATTCAAGCCATAACGAAACCCGCTCACCGATCCATTCACGCACCTGTAGCCCGAGCATCGGGGCCATCGTTAGAATCAGCAATGGCACAGCGGCGATGACGCTTACCCAAAGACGCTTTGTGAAATCGATCAGCTCATGATTGGGCTCATCGGAAACACCACCCATCGGCTCCAGCGCCATGCCGCAGATGGGGCATGTGCCGGGACCGTCCTGAATGATTTCCGGATCCATCGGACATGTGTATCTGGTATCGGCCGGTGCGGTGATTTTCTTTTTTGCCTTGTTGCCCGAAACATAGAAATAGGGATCTGCCTCGAACTTGTCGTGGCATTTCGGATTGCAGAAATGATAGTCCTGCCCCTTGTAGGTCAGCGTCGGCTTGCCGGCGTCCGGCTTCACGGTCATGCCGCAGACAGGATCAAGGAACCCGGTCGTATTATCATCTGCACCGTGCTGGTGACCGCAGCCCGAATGACCTTCTTCGCTCGAATGAACTAACTCTTGTTGTTCCATAAAGATACCTGTCAGATTTATAAGCTGACACGGTTATAGGGATTCCAGTAACTGGAAGGTCAAGAGCGCTTCACACAATATTTTCCGCGACCGGTTTTGAGAATGCGGCCCGTCTTTGACAGCCGCCGGAGCGCACGATACGTGACTTCGCGCGTCAGGCCGATCTCGGATGTGAATGTCATGATATCACTTTCAATCAGACCATCCGCCAATGCTGCAAACACACTGCCCTCAGCGCACTTGATCGCCAGCAACTCCAATCGCCTTCGACATGCCTGTCTTCGCCTGACACCAGCACGCTGCTGCTAATCCGCGCACTCGGTTGTTTCGGCGTTATGGCGACCGGCGCGCACCACCAGGCCCATCATCTGCAGATGGCAAAAACGGGTGGCGACGGTGAATAGTCGAAAATGCAGCTATAAAGGGCGATCGGCCCAGTGTTGGGGCACGGAACAGTGTCCTTGGCGGGGAGCAACTGCTGGACCATTGCCGGCTGAACATTCGCAAATTTGCAAAAACTCTCATCACAAAACCCATTGATGAGGACATTTGCATTCGATCAGACCGCCGGATTGACGCAGATCAAAAATCCCGCAGCGCGACGTGGCCAAATAGACAAAACATCTTGGCAGTTGCCCTGTCGTTCAAAGGAGAATTGTTATGAAGGTGAAAGATGTCATGCACAGCGGCGTGTCATGGGTCGAACCAGATACCAAGCTGAGCGCTGTCGCACAAATCATGCAGACGGAAGATATAGGAGCAGTGCCTATTGGCGAAAGCGACCGGCTCATAGGCATGGTCACGGACCGCGACATCGCGTGCAGAGGTCTGGCAAATGGAAAGGCTTCGGAAACATTGACCGCGCGCGACGTGATGTCAGAGGGCATTACCTGGTGCAAGGACGATGAAGAAATAGAGGATGCGCTCCGGATCATGGAAAAGAGGAAAATCCGCCGGTTGCCCGTCATAAACGATGAAAAACGAATGGTCGGCATGCTGAGTCTGGGCGATATCGCCAGCAGTCTGCCGCAGGATCTGACTGGCGAAGTGATGCGCGCCGTTGCTGAGCATCACGCCTAGTGTGGTGGATTTGAAGTTCCTATCATTATCGCAGCTAGCGCCTGGAGGAACTTCAAATCCGCAAACCACACTAGAATCATGATGTTGCTAGTGTCCTGATTGAATCTGAAGTTCGTTCAGAGTGTGCTGCTTGATGTGACGAACTTCAGATTCAGGACACTAGCCTGGGAGCAGGGAAGTTCCCGCAACATGGGCGGCGGGTCCGCAATATGCCCGCCGCCGTTGCAGTGCTGATGGACATTATAGGAGATCCGGCATGCAAACCAACCGTCTGCCTGAATACGACGCCAGCGACAATCCAACCGGATGCTGCCCGCGTTTCAATCCATTGGGGTGGGATGATTGCAATCTGCATTTCAAGAACAAGCTTTTCGTCAAAGCGACAACCCGGAGCGAGAACCACGTGCCGATTGATATGGGACCGGTTTTCGAGAAGACGTTTGCGGCGATCCAGGCGGCCGGTGCCTATGACGAGAATGATTTCATCGTGCTTAGCCGAGACATTTCACCCTCCAAGGCCGAACACTTTTTTGCCGTCTCCAAACCCGTACCGGGACAGGAAACCGTTCACTGGAGCGGAAACTATCTGACGAAGGTGTTTGAAGGACCATTCGAAGATGCACACCGGTGGGAATCGCAAACTCTCAACGCGATTGAGGCACGGCATCATAAAGCCGGAAATATCTACTATTTCTACACGACCTGCCCGAAGTGCGCGCAAACCTACGGCAAAAACTACGTTGTGGCCGTAGCAGAGCTTGACGGCAGTCCGGCGCGAAACAACTGATATCTTCTGGATATGACTACGCGGCCGGCTTGGTTTCTTGGGCTGCAAGATTAAGTGCACCGGCGAACTCATCCACCATTGGATGATATGCGCCCGACTTGATTTCGCTATCGGACACTATCATCGTCTTGACCGGGTTCAGTCCGCACAGATCGGCCATCTGCAGCAGCACTTTATCAGCGCCGTTTCCACCCTGGCAGCAAAAAAATGCAACCTGGTTGAAGCGACCGCGATGCTCATCGATGTAGCTTCGCATCGGCGAGGATATTTTCCCCGCCCATACGGGTGTTCCCAAAATGACCAGATCATAGGCTTGGGGGTCGTACTTCGTTGGCGCAATCGCGACCGTGCGTTCGCGAATTGCCTCGATCGCGGAACGACAGTAGCCCCAGATGCCGGCGCGGCGTTTCTGGTCGTGGATGGCTTCAATATCGGCATCGCATTTTGCAGCAACGGCTTCTGCCACTTTTTGCGTGTTACCGGAGAGCGAAAAGTGAGATACGAGAATCTTGTCCATAATAATCATCACATCACAACATGCGCAGCGTTTTTTGATCTGCGTCAATCCAACACTTGGGCAGCTCTGCTCGCGCAAACGGAACCGCAGAGCCGGCAATTGACACGCGTCAACCGGCGGCCTCCCCGTTGCGGTAGAAAAGTGAGGACATTCATACAGGTACGGCACGATGGCACACAAACAGGTTCTTTATCGTTCCGAGGCACGGGAAAAAATCGTTCGCGGCACGGCCAAACTGGCGGATGCTGTCCGGGTGACTCTGGGGCCACGATCCAAATCGGTTCTCATGCAAAACAGTTATGGTCCGCCGATTGTCTGCAACGACGGCGTCACAATCGCCAAGGCTTTTGACCTCAAAAACCCCGAGGAAAACCTCGGTGTTCAGATGCTGCGCCTTGCAGCGGAAAAGACGGGCGAAATCGTTGGAGACGGAACGAGCACATCCACTGTTATCGCCCATGCCCTGATCGCTGACGGCGTCCGCAACATCGTCGCGGGCGCGAGCGCGGTCGATATCAAGCGCGGACTGGATCGCGCAGTTGTTGCCGCTAACGAGGCGCTCGAGAAACTCTCCAAACCTGTCGCGACATCCCGTGAGAAGGAGCAGGTCGCAACCATTTCGGCTCACAATGACAAAAAAATCGGCGAGCTGGTCGGCTCTGCCATGGAAAAAGTCGGTGCAGAAGGCGTCATAACCGTGGAAGAAGCCAAAACCACGGAAACAAGCCTCGATGTGGTTGAGGGATTGCAGTTCGATCGCGGCATCCTGTCGCCCTATTTTGTCACCGATCCGGAAAAAATGGAGGCGGTGCTGACGGACTGCCTCATCCTTGTGGTCGACAGGAAAATCAATGTGTTGAATGATCTGCTGCCGCTCCTTGAGACCATCTCCAAATCAGGAGCATCATTGCTCATTATCGCAGAGGATGTCGAAGGCGACGCCCTCGCCACGCTCATTGTCAACACTCTCAGGGGCATTCTGAAAAACTGCGCAGTGAAGGCACCGGGATTTGGCGATCGCCGCCGGGCAATGCTTGAGGACATCGCCGTGCTAACCGGTGCTCAGGTCATTTCCAGTGAACTCGGATTCAAACTGGAAAACACCACTTTGGACCAGTTGGGCGGTGCAAGCCGTGTCGTCGTCGACAAAGACAGGACAACGATTGTTGGCGGCAAGGGAGAAAGGGCGTCAATCGATGCCCGCATTGCCATGATCCGGCAGGAAATGGAAAACACCTCCAGTGATTACGATCTGGAGAAGCTTCAGGAACGCTTGGCCCGGATATCGGGAGGGGTTGCTGTAATACGGGTAGGAGCGCCCACCGAGGCCGAAATGAAATCGAAGAAAGAAGCCCTCGACGATGCCATCCACGCCACCAAGGCAGCAGTTGAAGAAGGCATTGTGCCGGGAGGAGGACTAGCGCTCCTCAAATGTATCTCCGCGGTCGAAAACGAAGAACAAAACTGCGATGGCGATGAGCGCACCGGCGTGCAAATACTGAAACGTGCTCTTGAAATCCCAGCCCGTCAGATTGCGGAAAATTCGGAAGCGGACGGGGGCGTCGTGGTTGCGCGTATGCTGACGGAAAAGGGAAATCGCGGATTTGACGCCAGCCGCAAAATTTATGTCGACCTGATAGAGGAAGGCATAATCGATCCAACAAAGGTCGTCAGGGTAGCGCTTGAAAACGCAATATCCGTAGCCGGCGTTTTGCTGTTGACGGAGGCAACGATGACGGAGCTGCCGGACGATGAGGCAAGTACTGTTGGCAACCAGATGAACGAAGCTTTTGTCCGTTAGCGGGGATCGGGCGGCAATACACTTCGCGCCGGACAATGAGGCTGTTTGGCTGGTAAGGCGCCCGTCAGTGGACGGAAGCACAGCCAGCTGCATCAGTGCGCCATCAGTACCGGCAATTTGGTATTGGAAAGCAGGTCTCTGGTGGTTCCGCCCAGCAGCCACTCCTGAAAGCGTGAATGCCCATAGGCTCCGGTGACGAGGAGGTCAGCATCCTTGTCGACAGCATGCCGAAGCAGTACATCGGCAACATCCCTACCGGCACTGGGGACCAGGTCCACTGTGACAGGCAAACCATGGCGCACCAGGAACGTGGCAATGTCATCGCCTGGATTGGAGCCCAAAGGGTTGCGGTCTGGATCGACCAGCAAGACGTGGACGTCCCGCGTGTCTGCGATGAGTGGCAAGCTCCGGTGTATGGCCCTTGCGGCCTGTGGTTCAAAATCCCAGCCCAGAACTGCACACTTAAACGGATAATGCTGATGCTCCGGTTCGCCCAATACCAGCACCGGGACTCCCGATTTGAACAAGACGCCATTGAACGCATCCGCCGTGGCGTTATCATTCGGCAAACTCCTGTGGGGGAAGACAGCAATATCAGAATAAAGAGCATGTGTTGACATGCGCTGCGCGACCAGGCCTCTCTCGATGTATTCGATCAGTACGGTAGCGGAGAGATCCGCCTCACCGACCATCGCTCTCACGTCCTTGGCCCGCTCTTGTGCTTCACGAATCGTCATGTCGTGCTCGTCGGTCAGGTAAAATTCGGGCACACCACCGTAAAATGATGATGGCATTGTTTTCATAATGCCAATGACAACAATATTGAGATGGGCGCCTATTTCTCCCGCAAATGCCATAACCGGTTTGACGGATTCAATCGGCTCATCTGCCAAGTGGACCGTGAGAAGCGTCGTAATAGCCATGGTGTACTCCCGTATCTGATTGCGAGGAAAACCGCCGACCAAACTCACCGGTCAATGGATCCGTAAGCGTTATGCAATGCGGATATTGTCCACCACATATCTGACACCCGGAGCAGACCAGGCCGCGTCCTCGATCATGTCGCGTTCGTAGAAATCCCTCACTTCCCCATTGAGCGTGACTGTGTTTCCCGAAACCGTCACATTGATCTGCTGCGCTTCCTTTTCAGAGTTTCTGTACAGGGCGGCTTCAATCTCTTTCTTGACATTGGCCGGTGTCGGCCGCTCCTTGAGCGTGATGTGGTTTGCCAATCCCTTGATGCCTCCAACATGCTGCACCTGCTGGAGAATGTGCGAACGCTGATGCTGCCATTCGACCTCGCCGGTCAGCGTGACAAATCCACCCCTGACTTTTGCCTGCACGTTGCTGTCGGGAATGGAAACGTTCCATTCAAGAACATGAGCAATGCGTTCCGCAATATCGCTGTCGTCCCAGCGGTATTCCGTTGGCAGGTGAACATCGATTTCATCTGCGATTGCCTTGACACCGCGCACTCTTTTTGCCGCCTCCGCGGCCGAATATTTTTCAGGAAAGCTCTCGACGTGACCGCTGAGCGTGATCGAGCCGTCGGATGCCGTTACGCCGATATGGGCTTCATCAACCTTCGTGTCCCAGCGCAATTCGTCCAATACACGCTGCTTGAGTGTGGAATCGGGAATCATGCCGTCCTCCATTTCACAATGATGTGGGTGCCTTGAGAATGCACCAAGAATGGGACGCCCGATTGACGTGAATCAATTGACGGCCGGCTAGAGCGTTTCTGGTTTATGCGGTGCTGAACAACTAGTGCCAGCGTTGCCAGCTTATCGCCTTGCGCAGGTTTATTTCCGCCATTTCAAGAGCTGCTGCGCGCGGATCAATTCCCTTTTCAACCGCGGATCTCAATACCCAGTGTGTATTGGCGCGCACTTTTTCCTCGATTGCGATGAGGGCAGCTGATTGGGTTCCGCCGTGATATTCTACGGAACCGCAGATCACACCGCCGGAATTGGCGATAAAGTCCGGCACTATCAGGACGCCCCTTTGATGAAGTATTTCTTCAGCCCCAGGCGTGGCGGGAATATTCGCACCCTGTAATAAGAGCTTGCAGTCGAGCTGGTCGACATTGCTCTCGTTGATAATGTCGGGTCTGGCTGCCGGAATCCAGATGTCACACGGAACACCGACGACATCATTGTCAGCCGCGGCATGGCCGTTGGTAAACTCGCCGACAGGCCTTCCCCGGCATTTGTGCTCGATGAGCGCGGCAACATCGATCCCATCCGGATTGACAATGGCTGACCGGGAATCCGCTGCGGCTACCAGAATAGCACCACGTTCTGCCAGAAAGCGCGCCACATGCATCCCCACTGAGCCAAATCCCTGCACAACGACCCGCGCGCCCTTGAGTTTCAGGTCGCAGTAGTCCTGTGCAACCTCGGCGGCCACCGCAAGCCCGTATCCGGTCGCTCCAATTTCATCCAGCGGAATACCGCCGATCTCGCGCGGCAGACCAACCGATCTGCCGGTTTCATCATGGATCCAGGCCATGGCATGCTCATCGGTTCCCATGTCCGGCCCGGGAATGTAGTTCACGACATTTCTTATGGCTCGGGCAAAGGCGCGAATGAGTTGTTCCTTTTCTTCGATTGGCATTGCCGGGTCGGCGAAAATGACAGATTTGGCTCCGCCGTGCGGTAATCTCGCCGCGGCATTTTTCATGGTCATTGCACGCGCCAGCCGGGCGCATTCTTCCAATGTAACGTCTGGTTCCATGCGCGTACCGCCGATTGCAGGTCCGGTCGCAATGTTATCGATGACGACAATGCCTTTCAGGCCGATGGCCGGATTGAAAATGTGAACGACTTTTTCTGGTCCGATATCATCGCACAACCGAAAAACATCCTCGATCATCTAAGCCTCCAAATCGCCGGCTGTCAGCAGATTATCACTCACCATCCTGCACCACGGTCTCACCTTCCACCCTTTCTGCCGATGCGCTCAGTTCATCGCCCATGCGTTCCCGCATGATGTATTTCTGAACCTTGCCGGTCACGGTCATCGGGTAGGAATCGACAAAGCGGATGTAGCGGGGGATCTTGAAATGGGCGATCTTGCCTTTGCAGAACTGGCGGACGTCGTCTGCGGAGATGACCTCCCCTTCCCGCAACTTGATCCAGGCGCAAATCTCCTCTCCATATTTTTCGTCCGGAACGCCTATCACCTCCACCTGTTCGATTTTCGGGTGCGTGTACAGATACTCCTCTATTTCGCGTGGAAAGATATTTTCTCCGCCGCGAATGAGCATGTCCTTCGTACGGCCGACGATTTGGCAATAACCTTCCCCGTCAAGCGTTGCGATATCGCCGCTGGCAATCCAACCGGCAGAATCGATCGCCTTTGCGGTGCGCTCGGGATCACCCCAGTAACCGGGCATTACGCAGTATCCGCGCGTGAGCAACTCGCCCGGCGAGTTGATGCCGACAACACGCTTGTTGTCATCGATGATCTTGATTTCAGTGTGTGGCAAAACCCGGCCAACGGTGGTGACCCTGCGCTCCATTGGGTCGTTGACGGAGGTCTGGAAACTGACCGGGCCTGTTTCCGTCATGCCGTATGCAATTGTGATCTCACTTAAGTTCATTTCATGCATGACCCGCTTCATCAGTTCAACCGGGCACGGCGCTCCGGCCATGATGCCGGTGCGGAGTGCAGAAAGGTCAAACGCCCCAAAATCCGGATCGTCCAGCTCGGCAATGAACATCGTTGGAACGCCATGCAAAGCCGTGCATTTTTCACGGGCGCACGTTTCCAGTACCGCGTGTGGATCGAAACCCGCCGAGGAAAAGACCATTGTGGAGCCATGAGCAACGCAGCACAATGTACCAAGCACCATGCCGAAACAGTGATACATCGGCACCGGAATGCACATGCGGTCATCCGGGCCGAGCTCCATTTGCAGACCGGAGAAATAGGCATTGTTGACGATGTTGTGGTGGGTAAGCGTCGTCGCTTTAGGGGAGCCGGTCGTACCGCTTGTGAACTGGATATTGATTGGATCGTCAAACTGTAGCAGAGATTGCAACTCGGCAAGCTGCACATGATGTTTCGGATTTGCGTGATCGGTAAGAGATTCGAATCTGAGAAAACCGGATGTGGTTTCATCCCCAAGATTGATCAGCCACTTCAGGTCGGGCAGCTTCTCATCGCGCAGCATTCCCGGCTCCGAAGCTGCCAAACCGGGCAGAAGTTCGCGGAGCATTTCCACGTAGTTGGATGACTTCAGGGACACGGCGGTAATCAATGCGGTGCATTTAACCTTTTCTAGGGCATATTGCAGCTCCGCAAGCCGATAGGCGGGGTTGATGTTGACAAGGATGAGACCCGCCTTTGCACTGGCGAACTGCGTTACGACCCATTCCCAGCAATTGGGCGCCCATATTCCTATGCGATCTCCCGGCTTTAGCCCCAGGGCAACAAAACCGGCCGCCCATGCATCGACCTTGTTCTTCAGCTCGGAATAACTCCAGGCGACGTTTTGATGTGCAACAATCAAGGCATCATTTTTGCCATGCCTGGCTGCGGTTTCGTCGAAACAGGCTCCAATCGTCTGTCCGCGCAACGGAATTTCGCTCACGCCGTGTACATAACTGGATCTGATGATATCCGGCATCTTCGAGTAACCTTTCACCCGAAGCATAGGGGCAGCCTGCAGCTCCC
Organism: Hoeflea sp. TYP-13; assembly: GCF_040932035.1. Lineage (NCBI taxonomy): Bacteria > Pseudomonadati > Pseudomonadota > Alphaproteobacteria > Hyphomicrobiales > Rhizobiaceae > Hoeflea > Hoeflea sp. TYP-13. The sequence goes on along the minus strand of NZ_JBFRBB010000001.1, from coordinate 481,264 downwards.
ATTTGATTTGCGTCAACCGGGCGTTGTCGGCCGGCCGCGACGAGGCAATGCCTGCTTCTTCCAACATTTTTGATGCGCGCACAGGGGGAAGTCGACGCGGCCCTTATGCTCAGCGCAGCACAAGCATCAGCGGAGCCCGGCCGGATTTCAGCAGCAATTCGATCGCTGCATCCGTGGGAGAAGACGCTGAGGGTTGCACAATCACAAGAGACGGCTGAAGTTCGGCGAGCTCGGCGGCCACGGAACCAAAGCGAGTTTCACGAACATACCTAACGTCAGCGTCGGGCCCGAAGATACCGGCAACAGCATCGCGGCTTTCGCGGTGGTTTTCTTCATCAACGTCGACCATCAGGATAACGACTTCATTGCCAACGGCCCGCGCTATGCGCCGAGCAAGCCCCATAACCAGCTGATCAGCTTCAGTATCGTGCATCAACAGGACTATGGGCCCGCCGGCGCGCCATTCGCAACGCTCCGGCATGATCACGGCTCCCATGGCCTCATTGACCTCCCGCAACAATAATGAAACGGCGTCACGTGGCTTGTGGGGCAGGTTGAGCGGATTTACGACGACAATATCCGTTGCCTCAGTCTCCCTCGCAATTTCAGCGGAATATGCACCCTTTGTGATTTTGTAAGAGCACCGCACGCTGGACCGGCTGGCCTTGGCATGGAGCATGCGCTCCCAGTTAGCGGCCGCGCGGGAAATCTGTCGTTCCATGTGCTCGCGTTCTAGCTTAAGAACTGTCCTGTCTGCAGGCCGCATGGCTTTTGCAAATGGCAATCCGGCCAAATTCAACAGATCCACGTCTTTGACAAAACACCCTGCGATATCAGCCTCCAGAGCACGTGCAAGAGCCATTGCCGTGTCAATCGTCGGCAGTTCATCAGCGATGGAACCGAATCCAGCGAGCACCCTGTATCGCGGCGCTGCCTTTTCTTCGGACGTGGAATTCTCACGAACCTCACCCATTGTCTTTTCCACCGTTCTCACGCTCGGCAAACGCTCGTCTGGCTTCAGCAAATTCGCGCAACCTGTCATCGACGAGACCATAAATGGATTTTGCCGGATATTTGCCGGATGTGTCTCGCACACCTGCCGGTAATCCGGTAAGGATTTCAATGCCTTCGTCGATGGAATGAATCGGGTAAACGGCGAACTTTCCAGCTTTTACCGCATCCACAACGTCCTGCCGCAGCATCAGGTGTTTGGTGTTGGATTTTGGAATCAGGACACCCTGATCGCCTGTCAGACCACGCCTGTTGCAGATATCGAAGAATCCCTCGATTTTTTCGTTAACTCCACCAATCGCCTGGACCTGGCCGAGCTGGTTTACCGAACCGGTCACCGCCAGGTCCTGCCGGATCGGCACCTCAGCGAGGGCAGACAACAAGGCGTAAAGTTCGGCCGATGAAGCGCTATCGCCGTCAATACCGCCATAGGACTGCTCAAAGACCAGGCTTGCCCAAAGGGAAAGCGGTCGATCGAGAGCAAAATTGGCATTCAGGAAGCTGGTCAATATCAGCACGCCCTTTGAATGCAACGGCCCGCCGAGTTCCACCTCACGCTCGATATCGACCAGCTTTCCGGTTCCCATGCGGACCCGGGCCGTGATGCGGGAAGGTTTACCGAACACGAAATCACCAATACCGGTCACCGCAAGCCCATTGACCTGTCCAATCGCTGTTCCAGCAGTATCAATCAGCAGAGTTTCGCGGTCGATCGCCTCATACACGCGTTCACGGACACGGTCCTTCCTTTTGATGCGGCCCGCAATCGCCCGCTCAACATCGGCGGAACCTATTGTCTGCTTTTTGTCGTCACCTGCCCAAAAATCGGCTTCCCGCAGCAGATCCGTTACATATCCGATGTGAAGCGAGAGACGTTCAGCATCACCAGCGAACCGCGAGACCTCCTCTATCAGAAGAGCTGCACCTGTGGCGTCGAGCGGCCGCAAGTCTTCATCATCTATGATGGAGGAAAACAATTGTACGGACTTTTCCTCGTTCTCCGATGTTCGCGCCCATCTGTCCTCGAAATCGGCCTCAACTTTGAACAGGGCGCTGAATTCCGGATCAAGGTGAACGAGAAGATCATACAGTCGGCGTTCGCCGATAAGGATGACCTTGACGTCAAGTGGGATCGGTTCGGGATCAAGTGTCACGGTCGTTGCAAAGCCGATTTGCTCTGCGGCGGATTCAATGCGAATTGCATTGCCGCGGAGCGTTCGCTTGAGCGCCTCCCAGGCAAAGGGTTCAGTCAGGATCTTTCGCGCTTCGATGACAATAAAACCCCCATTAGCCTTGTGCAGCGAGCCGGGCTTTATGAGCATGAAATCGGTGACGAGTGTTCCCATTTGAGACAGATGCTCGATACGTCCCAGCAGATTTCCGAGTGTTGGATGATCTTCCAGGATGACTGCAGCGCCATTTGCGTCGCCATTGGCAACAACAACATTGACCCCGTAACGCCGAAATCTCGGATCACGGGCTTCAGGAGCCTCCCTGCTGAGCAGCTTGGCGGTCTCGTCCTCGCCGCCATCCTGAAGGAATAGCCCGGCATTGCGAACAAGATCGGCCTCCGCTGATTTCAGATAATCGAGGACCGGAGGAATATCCCTGAACTGCTCAGCGGTAGACGCGACGGATGCGCTCACCGTTGAAGATGCAAGTTCGGCATTGAGACTACGAATGCTGTCGCGGCGCTTCTTTTCAATGACGGGCATGTTCCGCAGCACCGATTCGAGCTCATGTTGGAGCCCCTCGATAACCCCCTCAACACGCTCCCTCTCCGTCTTATCAAGTGCGTTGAATATTTCAGGTTCAACGACTTTGTCGTCCTTTGTAGGGGCAAACGCAAAACCCATCGGCGTCCGCAAGATTGCAATTTCTTCCGCTGCCGCTTTTGTCCGAAGCGTTTCAAATGCCTGATCCTGCTGCTCCTTCGCCTCGTCGTTTATAGCGCGCAGGCGATTTCTGTAATCGTCGGTTTCAAACAGACTTGGCAAGGCGACCTTCAGATCGTCAATTAACTCTTCCATCGCCTCGCGAAAGCGCACGGCATTTCCGGGCGGAAGCCGCAATACCTTCGGGGTCCGGCTGACATCGAAATTGTTCACATAAACCCACTCATCGGGTGCTTCACTGTCTGCCGCCTGGTATTCAAGAAACTGTTTGACCGACGTTTGGTGACCAAATCCGCGTTCGCCGATGACAAAGAGATTGTATCCGGACCGCCGCATAGCGAGGGCAAACCGCATCGCATCCGCCGCCCGCCCCTGCCCCATAAGCCGGTCGGTCGAGGGGATATCGGCTGTCGTCTCGAAATCCAATCGCTGTGGGTCGCATCGTTGCCGCAGGACATCCGCACTTAAAGGCTGAATTTCTGTCACCTGTACCACCATCTCATGAACGATGAGCAACCATCGCAGGTTCACAGGCCCCCGGAATTGAGCCATATCAATCGCGGCAGCATGAAATGACCAAGGCGTTTCAGAACGCGGACGTTCCTAGCCGCTGCGCCACGCGGTCGTCGATTTACATTTCTTGCAAACGCGATTGCCCGGCCCGAAGCTGTCAAACTTGCGCCCGCACAATAGACAACGGCGAGGCTTTCGCTCAGCATTGTCATGGATAATTGTGTCTTCGGCATCCTTTTTCTTCAGTATGACCATACTGAACATATAGTGAACGTATGAGAAAACTCAAATTTCACAACGTAATAGGGCGCCTGAGGCATCGAATATCTTGATCCGGGTCAATAAAGTCTCGCCCGGTCGATGCAAGCATATGCAGATCGACCGCACCCGACGGATACTGGAGGCATGCACGCGATGAACAAACAACGTCAATTGAATCTCGGCTACATCCTTGTTGCGCTCGCCGCTGTCATGTTGTTCCAGCTTTGGATCGGCGCACAAGAGACCACGCGCATACCCTACAGTGAATTCCGCGACTTGCTGACCCAGGAGCAAATAACAAATGTCGTCGTCTCCGAGTCACAAATTAAGGGAGAGTTTAAAATCCCGCGCGACGGGAAGCGGTTCTTCATTACCAACCGCGTCGGCAGCGACATTGGTGAGGTTCTCGAGCAAGCCGGCGTGAAATATTCCGGCGCGTCGGACGAAACCTGGTTGAGTAACCTTCTGTCATGGGTCCTGCCGATGCTGTTTTTCCTTGGCCTGTGGTTCTTTCTGTTCCGCCGCATCGCGGAACGGCAGGGGATGGGCGGCCTTATGAACATCGGCCAGTCGAAAGCAAAAGTGTATGTCGAAACCGAAACCGGCGTGAATTTCGATGATGTTGCCGGTGTGGATCAGGCAAAAATGGAACTGCAGGAAATCGTTTCATTCCTCAAGGATCGGGACAAATATGAGCGGCTGGGCGCCCGCGTGCCCAAGGGCGTGTTGCTGGTCGGTCCACCCGGCACCGGTAAGACACTACTGGCGCGCGCGGTGGCCGGTGAGGCCGGCGTTGTCTTTTTCTCGATATCGGGATCCGAATTTGTTGAAATGTTTGTCGGCGTTGGCGCTGCGCGTGTGCGCGACCTTTTCGACCAGGCACGCAAGGCGGCCCCATGCATCATTTTTATCGACGAACTGGATGCGCTCGGGCGGGCACGTTCGCCATTGGGAAATATTGGCGGCGGCGGTGACGAAAAGGAGCAGACACTCAATCAGCTTCTGGCTGAGCTTGATGGTTTCGATCCCCGCTCCGGCATCGTTCTTCTGGCGGCCACCAACCGTCCCGAGATCCTCGACCCGGCACTGCTTCGCGCAGGACGTTTCGACAGGCAGGTCGTGGTCGACAGGCCGGACCGGATCGGCCGTGAAGCCATTCTCAGGGTACACCTCAAAAAGGTCAAAGCGGCAAAAGACCTGGAAATCGACAAAATCGCCGGTTTAACGCCGGGATTCACGGGGGCCGACCTCGCCAACCTCGTCAACGAAGCAGCCATCCATGCAACGAGACGAAGCGGCGATTACGTCAGACTGGAAGATTTCACCAGTGCGGTGGAGCGCATCCTTGCAGGCTCAGAGCAGCGCACACGCCTGCTCAATCCGGACGAACGCCGCCGCGTGGCCTATCATGAGATGGGCCATGCACTTGCGGCAGCGTCATTGCCGGGCAGCGACCCGGTACACAAGGTGTCGATCATTCCCCGTTCGATTGGTGCACTTGGTTATACAATGCAAAGACCGACCGAGGATCGTTTCCTGATAACCACGGACGAACTGATGAACCGCATGACCGTCCTGCTGGCGGGCCGGGCGGCAGAGGCACTCGTTTTCGGCGAAATTTCAACCGGCGCCGCCGACGATCTCGCGAAGGTCACAGATGTTGCGCGTCAGATCGTAACCCGATTTGGCATGTCTGAAAGTCTCGGCCAGGCCGTTCTCGAGCAGCAGCAGTCCCGGTTTCTCGGTGAGAACCTGCTTGATGTGCGCCCGAAGGACTATTCAGAGGCCACAGCCCGCGAGGTCGATCTTGCCGTACGCGAACTCATCGCTGCGGCCTACAAAAAAGCCACCAAAATCCTCGAAGATCGGCGGCAAGACCTGGAAAGCGGGGCTAAAATGCTGCTTGAAAGAGAGACGATCACACCGGACGAGTTTCCGGCGCTCTTGGGTGCGGATCAAACGGGACATGCCGAACAACCGGTTTCTTCCTGAGGTCGTCTCGCCCACTTTCGGTGATTATCTTTCAGAGGAGTCGGTTAGGCAACGATATGCCCTGTTCGCCAAATTCATGGCTTCCTTTTCATTCCAGCCAAGTGCAATCATCTGCAGTCCGGTTCCTGTTTCGATACCTGTTGGCGACGTGAATATTATTCCTTCGGGATCGCTTCCCGCCTTGTAGAGCCCGCTGTCAAGCCGGGTGAGAGCTTCGGTGAAGGGCATGGCCGGAAAATCGAGATCGGAATGCTGCCAGATCACATAATCCGGCATCGTTTCCACCGAGAAGATGCGGTTCAAGAACGTCATGGGCAGAGAAACGCCGCCCCAGCGCCCATTGCATTCGATCCAATGCAGTTGCGCTGATTCCCTGTCGACCCCGGCAAGCACGGCATCGAAGCTGCATCTGCCGAAATAGCCGAGATTCTGAAACAGGAGACCCAGTGTCAAAGCCTCCGCGCACACTTGCTTGTCATGCTCCGGATCGAGGCGCGCCGATGTTGCTCCAACGAATTTGCCCCCGGGGCCCGCTGTGGTTTGATCGTATATGCCTTCAATTACGGGATCTCCGTCCTCTTTATCGGGAATCCAGAGCTGCACTGAGGGACTGGCGAGAACATTGCAGTCCCAGACTTCGACCATCAGCGGATAGGCATCTTGCTGATGAATTTCGGAAACAGTATCAAAAAGATAGCGATAGAGGTCTTTGGCACTCAAATCCTTTATCGTGTCTGTATACAAGGGGAAATTCCCTGCCGATCCGGCGCTGTCCGGCACCTTGATGACCAGCTTCTCCCATTTTTTTGCGAGCTTTCGTACGCGCCCGACAAGCGCGGCAGGACCGAACGCGGAATAGACCGGGGGCGTCGCGCTGGCACCGAGTACGGTCTTGACGATTTCCGCAAACCAAAGCTTGTCGTTCACGCGCTGCGTCAGATTGGGGGGCGGACCGGCAACAAGGACAGTCCTGCCCGATCTGTCGCTCAATCGCTTTGCAAGCTTCCAGACCAACCCTGTCGATATAAAGGAAAGCAGCGTAACGCAGTCATCCTGCCGGACGATATCAAGCAGACGATTGAATATGGCATTGTCTTCAAGGCAACGGTAAGCCGAAGGCCTCGGCAATCCCGATTCCGGTGGAGGAATCCTCAAGACATTCAAATCATTCAGTTCCAGGAGGTCTCGAAGATAGCCTTCGTAGGCACGATTACGTTCCGCAGCCAGAACGACAAGGTCGCCGTCCCGGGCAAGAAGAGCAATGCGATATTCAAGCGGGTCCTGTCCCGCCGGCGCTAGCAGCCTGATTTCACTTTTGTCACCAATGAGGATGTGGGGCGCAGCACCCATTCCAACGCGGACATTCGGGCCGAAATAATCGGCTCTTGATAATCCCGGTTCACGGCGCAGAACCTGTCCGGCAATTTTTTCAACGCGCTGTCTTGCTGCCTGCGGCAGCAAAGGGTTGCGCCGCGATACAAAAGGGATTCCATTGCTCCCCCGGCTCGTCTCAACTTGAATGCTGTTTTTTGATTTGCTCAAAATCCGAACCTAGATTGCGAGGCCTCCCCGGCATTGCTGCCAACAGCCACGTATGTGAGGAAATTTATCCCGGCCGGAATTTGCCGTTTTGATCTTGGTCAGTTCCCCTACTGCCAACTCCGTCTATTTTGCCGGCAGAAGGGAGATCGCGGATGTGTCGCCTGTACGCTTTCAGGGCCAACGAGCCGACACGGGTGGAATGCAGCCTGGTTCACGCCCAGAACGCGCTGATGGAGCAGAGTCGTGGCGACGGGGAAGGTCTGGTCCACGGACATGGCTGGGGCGTTGCCGATTATCCTGACGGGACGCCCATTGTGGAAAAACAGACCTGGGCAGCCTACCACGGGGAGCATTTCAAGAAGAAAGCGGCGCGGATTTATGCCGGGACCGTCATTGCGCATGTCCGCCGTGCAACGGTCGGAGAACCGGCAATTGAAAACACCCACCCGTTCCACAACGGCTCATGGATTTTTGCGCATAACGGCACAATTCCAAATTTCTCCGAAGTTCGCGAACTGATGCTGCCCGCAATTGATCCCTTTTACCGCAACGAGATCCGCGGGACGACCGACAGCGAACATATTTTTTTGTATCTGCTGTCGTTGTGGCGGCATCGCCCTGATGAGCCGATCCTTGATCTTGTCTCCCGCGGTCTTTCACAGATTATCAGGTGGAGCAAAGAAATCGACCGGGCCGCACCGATCGGCCTCAATATTGTTTTGACGGATGGTCGGAGGCTTGTCGGTTCCAGATTCGGAAGAACGCTGTGGCATCTCGAGCGCGAGCAGGTCTTTGACTGCGACATTTGCGGCAAACCGCACGTCCACCACGAAACGGACAAGATCTATCGTGGCGTCGAGATAGCCTCGGAACCGATTACCTCGGAAAACTGGCATGAGCTGCCTGACGGTACCGTCTATGAAGTTGATGAAGACTTCTATCTGCTTAGCCGAAGCATGGATGTTGAGTAGTCAGAATTCATTTCGAACCGCATCGGCGCAAACCAAAGAAGCACGTAGAGCGTGCAGTGAATTGCACACGGACGAATTTGAAGAACGACGCCGTGTCATTGAGAACTGATCCGAACCCGCATTCACGAATGCTTGTTTACCGGCCCAAACGCACATCCACCTTGCGTGTCCGGCCCTTTCCGGGGAAGCGTACGGTCTTTCCACGAACAATCTTTTCGTCAACCTTGATCTGCTTGACACCATGACCGGTCTGGTCCGGATCCTCAATCGTCAAAACAATCTTGCCCCTTGACCCTTTCAGTGTCACCCGGGCGCCTTTCCAGTTTCCAGGCAGGCTCGGATCGATCTTCAGCGCCCCGTTTGACAACTGCACGCCGAGTATTCCCTCAACGCCCAATTGCCAGGCCCAGCTGGCGGCGCCCGTATACCACGACCAGCCGCCGAGACCTTCATTCGAAGCCATTGCGCTCACGTCACCCGGCAGAACATAAGGTTCTCTGCGGTATCGGTCAGCTCCGGATTTAGTGTCTGCCCGCCTGACGGGATTGATGATGTCAAAGATGCGCCAGGCTTCATCCCCGTCGCCCAGCTTTGCGAAGGCAAACCCAAGCCAAGCCGCGGCGTGTGTGTATTGACCACCGTTTTCTCTAACTCCCGGCGGATACGCCTTGATGTAACCAGGGTCGCGGCTCGTGTTGTGAAAGGGCGGATCCAGAAGTTTGGCCAGACGGTATTTCGTATCGATCAATCGTCCCAATGCGGATTTCAGCGCTGTTACGCTCCGCTCGTCCGCAGCCGAACCCGAAAGCACGCTCCAGGATTGCGCGATGGAGTCGATCTGGCATTCGTCGATATTGTCCGAGCCCCAAGGCTCACCCGCATCATCAAATGCGCGAATATACCACGCGCCGTCCCAGGCGTTGTTTTGGATCGCGGTTTTCAGGCTACGTGCATGGCCGCGCAGCCTTTTTGCCCTGTCCGGGTCTCCGTAACTTGTGATCAGGGGGGCAAATTTATCGATGATCGCAATCTGGAACCATGCCAGCCAGATACTCTCGCCCCTGCCCTCAGAGCCGACACGGTCCATTCCGTCGTTCCAGTCACCTGCTCCGATCAGGGGCAGGCCGTGTTCGCCCGTCGCCATCATGCGTTCAAGCGCACGGATGCAGTGCTCGTACAAGCTGTCGGATTCGCCCGTGTCGAAATGGGCGTAGTGGTCATCCTGATCGGGGCGTAATTCCGGGCCGGTGAGAAACGGCACATTCTCGTCAAGCACAGATTTGTCACCGGTTGCCTCAACGTACCGTGCCGTAACATAGGGCAACCACAGATAGTCATCGGAGCAGCGGGTTCGAACGCCACGCCCCGAGGGCGGGTGCCACCAGTGCAGGGCATCACCTTCCTCGAACTGATGACGCGCAGCATCGAGAATATGTTGGCGCACACGGTTTGGCTCACCGTGAAGAAAAGCCAGCACATCCTGCAACTGATCCCGAAAGCCGAATGCACCGCCGGCCTGATAAAAGCCGGCGCGAGCAAAATACCGTGACGCAAGGGCCTGATAGGGCAGCCACCGGTTGATCATCAAATTGAATGCCTTGTCGGGAGTTTCAACCTGGACAGAGCCAAGCCTTGTCGCCCATGACTGCTTCAAATCCTCCAATGCCTTTTCTACGAAATCCCGGTCCTGCCAACGCGCGATCAGCTTCCTGGACTCCTCAAGATCTTCGCCCTGACCAAGGATGAAGTACACCTCCGCCATTTCTCCAGCGCCTATATCCAGATGAACCTGATAGGCCGCGCAAGTGTCTCCACCGGGTGTGAACCTGCCTCCGAGGTCCAGGTGACGCATGGCGGCCGGGCTTGACGGTTCACCTTCATGGCCCAGAAAATCATATCGGTCGCCCGTAACCGAGTGCGGAGGAACGGACGCCGTAAGGAAGGCCACCCTGGAAGCGAATTCGGGGCTCCATGCATTGTTAGCGAAGATGGCATGCCCGGCGGCGTCATATTCACTCGTCACGTGAGGTTTGGCGATGCTTCCAAGCGAGCCAAGCAACCATTCGGCAAAGTAAGTGGCTGTTACTCTACGGGGGCTTTCCGCGCGATTTCGCAAGCGCAGGCGTATGATTTTTACAGGGTCGCCTGCCGGCACGAAAGCCAGCATTTCCTGCTCCAAGGCATGGCTGTGCTGCATCCAGCTTGTGTAGCCAACACCGTGACGCACTTCACATGCATTGTCATGCCCCAGCGGCCTTGGAGTGACTGTCCAATAGTCGGCAGTTGCCTCGTCCCGCAGATACACAATTTCACCGGGCGTGTCGGCCACCGGATCGTTAGACCAGGGTGTCAGACGGTTTTCTCCGCTGTTGACGGCCCAAGTGAAACCAAGTCCGGATTCACTGACGATGCTGCCGAACTGGTCATTTGCCAGGACATTGCACCACGGTGCAGGTGTGTCTTCACCCGGATTCAAAAACACGACATAGTCACCGCTTGAAGGATCAAATCCGCCGTAGTCATTGTCAAAATACAGATTGCCGGGCCGGGTGATTTGAGCAATATTCTTGTAGGTAACCGGAACTGGTGGGTCAAACAGAGGCGGTGGCGCGCGCTGCTCCAGGACCGAATCCAGTGCCCGTTCAAGTGCTTGTTTTTCCTGATCAACGACCACGTATGCAGCCGCCTCAATTGCGTTCCGGCTCTGCTGTTCCATATGACTTGCCGACAGAATATGAATTCCCCCGGTCCGTCCGAGAAAGCCGTATGCATGCGCATCGCGCAATATGGAAACAATACGTTCGCGCACCGGTTCCTCGTAACCGGCATCGCCCGTTCTCAAGACAACAATATCCACTTTTAGTCCGCCGCGCCGCCAAAGCTGCTGCGCGCGCACAAGTTCATCAAGAAGCGAGGCATCTTCCTCTTCGCCAATCCGGACAAGCAGTATGGGTAAATCACCGGATATGCCGAAACGCCACAGATCCGGCTGCCCTTGGCAATTGGCGGAAATCGTTTGCGGGACGTTTCTGAGCGCTGAACAGGCCTGAACCAGCAGGGACGACAATGCCTGCAACTCCGGCAGTTTCTGCGGAGCGATTTCAAGCCGCCCGATCTCCCGCGAATATTCACGTGACGCATCCTCAAAAACCCACGTAAAATCGTGCGTGTGATACCTGTTGGCTATCTCCAGAACGGCCTCGCGCGTTTTTCCCGCAATGGTTACGAAGGAGAATGTCCTTGTTTCCAGCGGTTTCAAGCGAAGGCGAACCTGCAGTGACATCACGGGGTCGAGCGTCCAGCCGGTTGAGCGGGAAAGGCCGTTGACGAGACCGTGGGGACGGCGCATTGACGTATTGCGTCCGACAAACTGTTCTCGATCAGATTCGTAGGAAACAACCTCAATTCCGGCACCATCCGATACCAGGGCATGCAACAGAACGGGATAATCGGATTCCGGCCGCCTGGGCCTGCGTTCAAACAGAAGACCGCTGCGTTCGGCCAGGAATGTGCTTCCAACAAACAATTTGCTGAAGGCCGGATGCCTTTCGTCTTCCTGAGGTGAGGACAGCACGACCTCCGCATAACTCGTGAATTCTATGACACGTTCAACGGATTCCTCATTGGTAACCGTCATGTGCCGGATCTCGACGTCATCGGATGGCGCCACGGTGATTTCCATGCGCACAGTGACGCCAAATGCCCGCCGCAGCATTTCGACCATGTGCTGATGAAAGATAACCCTTTCCTCGCTGCCTTCATCTCCCGCCGGTCGGCGCCCAATGGACCAATAAAGGTCACGTTCGACATCCCGCATGTAGATCCAATAGCCGTACCGGTCCCTGGTCGGGTCTGGCAACCAGCGGGTCAGAGCCATGCCGTTCCAGTTCAGCCCTCCGCCACCGGCCTCAGAAATTTTCATCGACATTCGGCCATTGCCGATATGATGCATCTGAGGAATGGTCGCAGAAGAGCTCGGTATCCACGATACCGGACCACTCAGCTGTTTGATTTGCTCGTCGGGGTTCCACTCTTCATCAATACGCCCCTGTTCGATGGAAAGGTTCCAGGGAATCTTTTCCTGCAAAAGATGTTCTATGGCCCGCAGCTGCTTTTCCCGGAGAACGCGTTCGATCAGAATGTCGGCATTGAGCACATTTGCAATTGCCGCAATGGTCATGCCCTGATGATGGGCCATGTAGGTTCTGACAGGAACAAACCCTTTTTTCTCCGGTGCCCGATCCGGTGAATAGTCCAGCGCATCGAAAAATCCGTAGGCACCCAGGGCACCAAGTTGCCTGAGATGCTGTAGATTCTGCACAGCAGCATTTGGCCACACGCACAATGCAAGCGCACTTGCATAGGGAGAAACAACCAGATCCTCGGTCAGCCCGCGGCGTATGCCAAGCCCGGGTGCTCCAAAGGCACGATACTGGTAATTTCCATCCGCGTCGGTGACGCCGAATGCCGACTCCGAAATGCCCCATGGAACGCCGCGTTCCTTTGCATAATTTCGCTGATATTCAACGGCCGTGGATTCGCTTTCGCCAAGCAGCGTATCGCGCTTTCCCGGCAGGAAAAGCGGCGGCATGAGATATTCGAACATCGATCCGTTCCAGGAAAGGATCGACGGTTTTCCGCGAAGCCGGGTAATGGGCCTTCCGAGGAAAAACCAATGCTCGATCGGTGCATCATGTTTGGCAATGGCAAAGAAGCTCGCCAGCCTCGCCTCGGTGGCGAGGAGGTCATAATGGCTTGGATCCATTTGCCCGCTGCTGAGATTGTAGCCAATTCGAAACAGCCTGACCTCGCTGTTGTAGAGGAAGGAAAAATTCATTCCGAAAGCTATTTCGTCAGCAGTTTTTGCTATCTCGTCTAAACTGGACTGTAGCAGGTCCTGACGTTGCAGCCCCTGCTCCACCGAGTGCCTGAGTTCCCGCAACCAGTCAGCCGCGGCATTGTCCGGCTGAACCTTGCCCGCTGCCTCGTCAATCATCTCGAGACAATGCGTCCGCCTGGCGCCAGCCTCGGTCAGCGGCATAGACATACCCAGTCCCGCGCCCAGTTTCCCTGCAAGTTCGGCATATGCGGTTGGCGGTTCCCGTAACTTTTCGAGCCAGGGCAGATACGCATCAAGATTTCGACGCAGGGTACGCAAGTGATGGTCGAAACGCTCAAGCCAGGTATGGATGTCATCCAGCAGTTCCGGCGTTGGCGCGGCCGCCGTTTTGATCGCGTCACCCACCACTTGTTCGAATTGCGGCCAGAACCGGTCGAGGTCGTCGAGCGCCGGAAACCAGGCCTCAGGCGATTGGCGGGCCATATGTATATGTTCCCGGATTGCCTCCGCGAATTTCTCCGAATTGGCGGCATTCCAGCTTGAAAGCTGCTGAACCGCCTCATGAAGAAGGCTGAAATCGCATTCGAGACCATCCCATGATCGTCTGTCAATGACCGGTTCCTGGACTATCTCGATGCAGCTTTGCTTGAGCGCCAAAAGACATACCGCCAGATTGCCGCTGTCCACGGTAGATACATAACGCGGCTCGAGCGGTTGCAGATTACGCGTGTCATACCAGTTCAGGAGATGCCCACGATAAGTGTCCATTCGGCCAAGCGTTTCAAGAACATGGCGGCAGCGCGAAGCAAAATCCTCCGTGCCGATGAAACCGAAATCCCGTGCGGAAAGGGCCGAAACCAGGTAGAGGCCTATGTTGGTTGGCGATGTCCGATGAGCGGTCTCGATCCTGGCGGCCTCCTGAAAATTGTCCGGCGGAAGCCAGTTGTCCTGCGGGCCCGCAAAAACCTCGAAATAGTGCCATGTGCGCCTTGCGACCTGCATCAGAAAGCGTGACTGACTTTCGTCCAACCGCTCACGCCTTATCTGCCGGGTCTTGCCTGTCCACGCAGCGATTTCAGGAGCAACAAACCACAAAATCAGAAGCGGTGCCGCAGCAGCAAGCGCATCGCTGTTAAAAAGACTGAGATCGACGGCAATCACCAGCGAGATCACTGAGGATGGCCACATGAATCGCCACGCGGCGGCTCGGCGATTGTGATTTGAAACCCACGCCGCCGTGTGTGCAGCAGCGCGCCATTCCAGCAAATGGCGCTGGCTGAAAAAGAGCCGCCACAGGGTTCGAGAGACTGCATCAAGTGCAATGAGCGTGTCATTGACGAGAAAAGTTATCGCCAGGAACCAGCGGCCTCCATTCTCTCTCACGCGATGGACGATGTCCCCGAAGACCCCGCGCTTCAAGACCCGCGCAAGTTCGGAAAACACCTCGCCGATGAGATATATTCCCGGTGCGGCGACCGCCAAAATCGTCCAGACCACGGCACTTCCAGGCAAGATCATCCACCCGCCGATAAAAAAGAGCAGCAATGCCGGCGGGATGAGACTTCGCCGCAGATTGTCAATTATTTTCCACCGATCGAGGATCGAGAATGGGTTGGGTATTCGACTCCCGTCGGCTGAACGCACACTCCTCGCCAGCCACGGCAGCAGTTGCCAGTCTCCCCTCACCCATCTGTGCAGGCGAAGCGCATACTCCGCATAGGTGGAGGGGAAACTTTCATAGAGCACAATGTTTGTGACAAGGGCAGTACGCCCCAAAAGCCCCTCGAAAAGATCATGACTCAGTATGGCGTTGTCGGGCACCCGGTTTTCAAGGCAACGCTGTAATGCCGCTATGTCATAGATACCCTTACCGACAAAGATGCCGGTGCCGAAAAGGTCCTGATAGACGTCGGAGACGGCATGGGTGTAGATATCAATCGCCGTATCGCCGGAATAAAGATGTGAAAACGGTGTTTCCGAACTCACGGATGGGAGGATTTCTATCCGTGGCTGTAAAATGGAATATCCGGAAACGATATGACCGCTTTCCTTGTCAAACACAGCCTGGTTGAGCGGATGCGCCATGGTTCCGATCAATCGTGCGGCAGTGCCCGGTGGAAGCATGGTATCGGCATCCAGCGTAATGACAAACCGTATGTTCCGGAGGTCATCGACCGCACCTTCGCAAATGGAAAAGTCGTCCGCCTCCGCGCCTAAAACAAAACTGTTGAACTGCTCAAGTTTGCCGCGTTTACGCTCCCACCCCATCCAAACACCTTCATTTGCGTTGAATTTCCTGGGGCGGTGCAACAGGTAGAACGGTCCGCCGCGTTCGTCGCCGTAGCGACGATTCAAACCGCGAACCGCAATTGCCAGTTTCCGCTCGATTTCCTGATCAGTTGCCACACGTTCCTCGGCCGCATCAGGAAGATCCGTCAGCAGAACATATCGAAGATTTCGGTCGGGATTGGCCAGGCGGCGTGTTTCAAGAGATTCAACAATTTGCTGTATCTCGGTGTCGCCGGAGACAATGACCGGAACCGCGACTGCAGTCATGAACTCATTGGGTATCTGCTTGCTGAAGTCGAATGCCGGCAACAACCTGGGTCTTATCAGCCTGGTTATCGCCCAATGCACGACCGAGACGCTCAGGACCGACGCCGGCAGGAGCGATAACAATACTCCGACACCCCAGGCCCAGGCGGGTGCATCGACATAAAACAGATGAAAGACCGGTACGCAAATGGCAAGCACGATCATGATCAGCAGTGAGGAAGCGTAGAATATCTGGCGCCGGGACTGAATTGCCCGATAAATGCGCTCACCAAGGTAAATCCGGGAAGCGGTCTGCACTTCCAGCTCGGGGCGCCCCTGTCCGATGAGCCAGAAACCTACGTGGCTTCTTTGTTTCTCGCCCTCATGGGCCCGCGACAATTCAACGGCCTGCTTTGCCACTTCAGGCTCCGTCAAAGTTGAGGATGCGGCAACCTCCTCAACAACCTTTCGATAGGCATCGCGTGTATCAAAATCCATTCGGGAATAAACATCAGCCGGATCGCCCTTGAGAACCGTTTCAACCAGGCTGGTCTGATCAAAAAAGTCCTGCCATGTAATGGCGTGAATGGCGCTTAGATTGATGATCGCCCGGGCGACAATATCTGGCGGGTCGCTGGTGTCATCGAAAAGATCCGGTACGAATGGTGGCGCCAGACCATCGCTCATACGTTGAAATGCCACAGCAAGGTTTTCAATGTTCGCCAGTCGCAAGGCTGACGGAAAGGCCCAAAGCTCGGCTATGGACAATGCACCGACTTCCTGAAATGCGCGCATATATTGCACGAGATTTTGCAAGGAAAGCTGAAATCCGTCCGTTGATGATATTTCACATGCAATTGCAAATATCCTTGGAACAGTCCGTTCCAAGGGTGTTTCCACGACGGTCAGGCGGCGGAAAAAACTTTCTGGAAGTCCGTTTTTGACCTGCCGGATGGCCCGCAGGACCTGATAGTCGTTGTCAAGCAACCAGTCGGTAGCTCTCGTATGCGACGGGGCCGGATCGAGGCTGTACTTGCGAATCTTGTCCAGCCAAGCGGGCAGCGAATCCAGATGTCGGTATATATCCGAGCTTGGCTTGTTGTCAGGCAGTACTGTCAGCGATTGTGCCAACTGGCGGGCTGATGTTTCTAATTCACTCCCGGATCCCGAAACTGCATCCATCATCATCCCGAAGTTCCATAGGGCCTTCGAACACCTTTTGACTCGACATTTGCATAAACATGGCCGGCCTCGGTCGTTTGCGGGCGACGCACCAGCAGAACCGGAGTGGACGCACGGCACAGTATGAAACTCGAAACATCGCCAGCAGGCACATCGGAATATCCGCTTTGACCATGCGAGGACATCACAAGCAGATCAGCCGATTGCGAGGCAATGGCGTCTTCAAGGAGCCGGCGCACATCGCCGCTCTTAAGAAGCACGCAATGTATGGTGACGTCGCAATCAGCGAGCATTGTCTGCGTGCGCTTCATGTATTCAGCGGCCAGACGTGCACTTCTTCTGGACAGTTGCTCCTGCAGCTCCATGTCCTGAACATGCTGCGGAGCAGCACCCAGGAAATCGAGCTTGGGCGTGGCGTGCACAAGTATGATTTCGGCATTTTGCTGTTGTGCAATCCGCACCGCAAAGGGAATTGCGCTCTCGGCCCTTGATGATCCGTCAAGCGGAACCAGTATCCGCGAATAATTGACCACATCAGCTTCCGGTACGGTGGCCGGAACAAGCAGAAGGGAGCCGGGTGTGCTTTCCAGTATGCGACGTGCAGTCTCGCCGAGGCGATGATGAGCACTGTCACTGCCGCGGCAAAATGCTGTTATGTCTCCGGCGTTTCCGGCGGTGCATTCACCAATCTGTTCGGCAGAACGGCCCTCCAGTATCTTGAAGGAAATCGGGTTCGGTCCGGTGTCAAACCGGCTGGCAATCCGGGTCATGTATAGATCCGCCTGCCGCTTGCGAATGTCCCATTCTACCGGATCATATGGGGCTTGCGCGTTGTCGGATTCTACAACATGAACCAACGACAGCTCTCCACCAAGCGCGTTGGCTATCGCATTTGCATGGGGTATCACTTTTGTTGAGGCGGGCGATCCATCGATGCATGCGACTACTTGCGGCGCATCACCGTTCACGCCATTGTCGGAAACCTGCGGTCCTTCGTCAAAATCCTGCTTGATTGCTGAATGGTCTGGCATAACCTTGTCTCCCTTCCCTGAACAGGTCGCGGGCGTTTGATTGTAGCGCCAGAATTGGACGAAACTGCGCTTGTCAATTCGAATGACATCAACAAAACGATGTGGGGGCGGCGCGATCGGGCGATTATTGACCAGCAATTTCCATTTGAATTGACAGCGATCAATTTGCAGCCGATACGGAAACCACAATTGGGACCAATCCCGTCCGGGCACATTGGTCAGCCGGGGGTAAACAGCGCCTCAACGTCCTTGCGACGGCACAGTTGCGTGCCGCTGGTCATGACGGCTGCGGTTCCTGCCGCCATACCAAGACGAAATGCATGTTCAACTTCATTTCCGCGCGCCAGTGAAAACACCATGCCACCGACAAAACTGTCGCCGGCGCCAACCGCCGAGCGAATCCTGACGTGTTTTGCCGGCAGCCGGAGTATGCCTTTTTCACTTGCCAGGAATGCTCCCTCCATGCCCATGGAAACGGCGACGTAACGCGCACGACCGGTCTTGACGATATCGAGCGCTGCGTTCTGCGCGCCCGCTTCATCAAGCTTTTCGCCCACAAGACTCTGCAGTTCCCCAATGCTGGGCTTTACGAGAAACACCGATTTTGTGGAAAGCGCCTCCTCTAGCGCGCGCCCTGAAGAATCCAAAATGAAACGTTTGTTTTTCCGACCGGTGATTTCAGCCATTCTTGCGTAACAGTCGTGAGACACGCCTCTTGGCAAACTGCCGCTGGCTACGACGTAGTCTCCTTCAAATCGCTCGACATGTGTAAGAACATTTTTCAACTCTGCGGGATCGACCTGCGGCCCTTCCGGAATGAACCGGTACTCGAAACCGGTGTGATTTTCGTGCACCATGTAGGCAACGCGCGTTGGTTGCCCGATCGGCACCTTGTGTGCCCGAACCGAAGTCCTCTCCATGCAATCGTCCAGCAGAGCTCCGGTCGCGCCGCCCGACAGATAAACGACGTCAACTGCCCCTCCCAATTCCTCGATAACGCGTGCGACGTTGATTCCGCCGCCGCCAGGGTCATGCCGCTGGTTTCGAGTACGGGTTTTCAGAGTCGGACGAACAGTTTCAGTCTCGCATGAGACGTCGACAGTTGGATTAAGCGCTATTGCGAGAATTTCCGGCATTGCTCAATCCCGGGCGAATTACAAATATCGTCATCTCGACCACTGAACGCAGAGGGCGACACATCCATGTCTTATGACCGTTTCTTTGCTTCGGCCATTGCGACCTGGTTTTTGACATGGATGAAACTATCCGGCGTTACCGAAACCGAATCGATGCCGCAGTCAACGAGAAAGCCGGCGAATTCTGGATGATCGCTGGGAGCCTGCCCGCACAAACCGACTTTCACACCAAGTTTTCGCGTATCGCCGATCACCTTGGCGATCATCCATTCCACCGCCTTGCTTTGTTCGTCAAAAAGACCCGACAGCATTTCACTGTCCCTGTCTATCCCGAGCGTCAACTGGGTAAGGTCGTTTGACCCGATGGAAAAACCGTCGAAGCGTCCTGCAAAGTCCTCCGCCAGGATGACGTTCGATGGTATCTCGCACATGACATAAACTTCCAGACCTTTCTTGCCTCTTTCAAGACCGTTTTCAGCCATGACTTCGAGGACCCGGTCCGCCTCCTCCGGCGACCTGCAAAACGGAATCATGACGACGACATTGGAAAAACCGAGTTCATTTCTCAACATGCGAATTGCCCGACATTCGAGTGCAAAACCTTCCCGGTACTGCTCTGAATAGTAGCGCGATGCACCTCGAAAGCCGATCATCGGGTTTTGTTCTTCGGGTTCGAATTCACCACCGCCGATCAGATTGGCATATTCATTCGTCTTGAAATCGCTCATCCGCACAATAACAGGCTTTGGATAAAATGTGGCGGCTATGCGCGCCAGGCCGAGAGCGAGCCTTTCGACGAAAAAATCAGTCTTGTTTTCATATCCTGCGGTTAGTTGCGCGATTTCTTCTTTTGCAGCCGCGTTGGTCAGGTCGTCATAGCGGGCGAGCGCCATCGGATGGATTTTGATGTGGTTACCGATCACAAACTCCATGCGGGCCAATCCGACGCCGTCAGCCGGCATCTGCCACCAGCGGAAAGCGGCGGCCGGGTTGGCAAGGTTCAGCATCACGTCGGTTTTCGTTTCCGGAATATCTTCCGGCGCGATCGTATTCGAGCTGACATCGGCCGTTCCTTCATAAACAAACCCTTGATCGCCCTCTGCGCAGGACACTGTGACTTGTTGTCCGGAGTGCAACAGTTGCGTGGCATTACCGGTGCCGACAATGGCAGGTAAACCGAGTTCGCGGCTGACAATGGCAGCATGCGATGTCCGCCCGCCATGATCTGTGATTATCCCGGTCGCCCGCTTCATCAGCGGCACCCAGTCCGGGTCGGTGTTGCCGGCAACAAGGATGCTGCCGTCCACGAAGTCCGCAATATCCCCCGGATTTTCCAGGAGGCAGACTCGACCGGAGACGACCGAACTTCCAATGCTCAGACCGCTTACAAGCTGTTTGCCCTTCGACGTAATCTCATGGGTCACAAGTATCGACATGTCCCGACGCGATTGGACTGTTTCAGGACGTGCCTGTACGACGAAAAGCTCACCGCTTATGCCATCCTTTGCCCACTCGATATCCATCGGACATCCATAGTGGTCCTCAATCGCGCAGGCCCAACGCGACAGCGTCAGAATTTCAACGTCCGACAGGACGAAGGAAACCCGCTCCGCCTTCGATGTCGGCACATATTCGGTCGACTGCGCGCCGGTGCCATACACCATCTTGCGTTCTTTGTGGCCAAGCCGCTTTTCGATGATCGGATTTAAAGCCGGATCCTTGAGGAAAGGCTTGAAGGAGACGAATTCGTCCGGATCAACCGTCCCCTGGACAACACTTTCGCCAAGACCCCAGGCCGCATTGATGACATTCACCTTGTCAAAGCCGGTTTCGGTATCGATGGTAAACATCACGCCAGACGCACCCTTGTCAGACCGCACCATCGTCTGCACTCCGATGGAAAGAGCCACCTTCATATGATCAAAGCCCTTTGCAACCCGGTAGCTGATCGCCCGGTCGGTAAACAACGAGGCAAAACACTGCTTACAGGCCGAAAGCAGCGCTTCTTCACCCTGAATGTTCAGGAAACTCTCTTGCTGCCCGGCAAAACTTGCGTCAGGCAAATCCTCCGCTGTGGCGCTGGACCGCACCGCGACGTCCGCGTTTGACCTTCCAAGCTGCTCGGACAGTTTTGCGTATGCGCTTGAGATAGAACTGGCCAGATCGGTTGGCCACCGGCCATGAAGGATCGCCTTGCGTATAAAACTTCCCGTTTCGTGAAGCGATGCAAGTCCGTTTCCGAAATCCGCCAGCGCTTTGGCTATCTGCGGCTGAAGATCATTCTCCTCCAAAAACAGGTAATAGGCACGCGAGGTGGTGGCGAACCCATTTGGCACGCGAATTTGGCTTGCGCTCAAGACGTTGACCATCTCGCCCAGAGAGGCATTCTTTCCGCCTACAAGCCCAACATCGTCGCGTCCGCAATCCGCAAACCAGATCACCAGATTTTCGTCTGTCATTACCACTCCATCTGTGCGGTGCCGCTTGGTCACCACCATGATCAAGCGTCATCACACTTCAACATCGATCAGGATAAGCCGGATCGGTTTCACGGATTTGACGTTTGTCAATTGTTTGAGGCGAAGCCCACTCCCTATCCTTATCCTTGAAACCGGCACCAACCGCGCGCAACGCGGAACCGGACGATGCCGTCAGTGCGCCATCAACACCGGCAGACGCGATTTGGACAGCATTTCCCGTGTCGTTCCGCCGAGCAACCATTCCCTGAGACGGGTGTGACCGTAAGCCCCCATAACGATCAGGTCGGCATCCTTATCAAGGGCGTGTTGAAGCAGCACATCCGCCACCTCCCTGCCGGCGCTGGCAAGTGTATCAACGGTTACCTTCCTGCCGTGACGCGTAATGAAAGCAGCCATGTCGTCACCGGGATTTGCGCGCGGTGCATAACCCGTGGGGTCCACGATCACAACGTGGATGTCCTCCGCAGCATCGAGTAGGGGAAGGCTATGGTGGAAGGCCTTGGCAGCTTCAGGTTCGCCATTCCAAGCCATCAGAATGCGTTTCGGTTCCGGCAGAGGAGCATCTTCGGCGCCAAGGGTCAGCACCGGCATCCCGGAATCAAACAGGATTCCGTTGAACGCATCGGTCATAAGCTCGTTTTCCGGGACGCTTTGGTTCGGAAAAATGGTGATATCCGCATAAAGTGCGTGCCGGGACATGGTGCGGCCGATCATGCCCCGATCAATACATTCAACCAGTATCGAGGCCGATACATACTCTTCCTGAATCAAGGCCTTGACGCTTTCTGCACGCGCATGCGTTTGCTTGACAGTCCGCTCATGTTCTTCGGCAAAATAATCGTCCGGCAATCCGGGATAACTGGTTGCCGGTACGGTTTTGAGGGCGCCAAATACAACCAGGTTCAGATGCGCACCCATTTTCCCGGCAAGCGACAGTATCGGCTTCACGGATCCGATCGTCTCGTCAGCGGAATGAACAGCAAGCAGCGTGGTGATGGCCATCGTATTCTCCTCAATCTGGTTCAAAGACCGTTTCGACCAGATTGACAGCAACCACGTCAGGCAGATTGCGCCAGATCAATTGCCGGCTGAACAAGCAACGCATATTGCAATCGGATACCGCGTTCACTGAAGGTGAAAGTGATGGAGATACGATTGCATCCGGCACCGCTTGAAACAGGCGTTTCAACGATCAGCCAATGAATTTCCTTGGAAACAGCAAAAACTTGATAGAAGTCAAAAACAATTCGGGGAAATCGGTCACCGTCGCACCATCAGCCATAGATCCGGTGAATTTGGTGTACGGACAATGTTTAAAAATGCAGTGACGCTGTTCGAAATATCGGGCTTCAAGATCCGTATTGATCCGAGCTGGTTACTTATCGCGGCTTTGATCGTGTGGAGCCTGGCGGTTGCCTACTTTCCCGTGCAACTCCCGGGAAAATCTCACTACGATTATATTGCACTGTCAGTCATAGCTATGCTGGGCCTTTTTGCCTCCCTTGTCCTGCACGAACTATCCCACTCGATTGTCGCGCGCCAATTCGGGTTGGAAGTCGGTGGCATTACGCTGTTTGTCTTCGGTGGCGTGGCTGAGCTGGAACAGGAGCCCGAAAGCCCGAAGTCAGAATTCTGGATAGCCATAGCGGGCCCGGCCATGAGTTTTGCACTCGCGCTGTTCTTTTACCTTGCCGCCATCAGCCTCGACAGCAATGGAGCTTCCAGACCGCTACCTGTCGTATTCGCCTATCTGGGGTTTATCAATCTGGTTATAGCAGTATTCAATCTCGTTCCGGCTTTTCCGCTCGACGGCGGCAGGGTATTGAGAGCAGCTCTCTGGCACGTGAAAAAGGATCTCTATGCCGCAACCCGAATTGCCAGCGGCTTTGGTACATTTTTCGGCGTCTTTCTGATTGCCTCGGGTGTTTTCTCACTGCTGTCGGCAAACTCCATCGGTGGCCTTTGGCAAATCCTGATCGGCTTTTTCATCGTCAGCGCTTCAAGAAGCAGTTATCAGCAACTGATGATCAAAGCGGCGCTCAAGGACCAGACCGTCCGTACTTTGATGACAGCGCAGCCGCTGACTGCAGATGTGGAGGACAGTGTCGAAAAAACGGTTTACGAGACAATGCTTAAGAACAGTGTGAGCTTTGTTCCGGTCATGGAAGGTAACCATCTTCTGGGTTATATCGACGCCTCGCTGATTAAGGAGATCGAACGCGAAAACTGGCCGGCAACGCGTCTCAGCGACATATTGGTTGTGTGCAGCGAGGAAAACACGGTTCCACCGGAGATGCCTGTCGACACCCTGTTTGAAAAAATGGCACGAGGCGGCCGGCGCAAGATGCTTGTCGGAAGTGCCGGTAAACTTGAGGGTGTCATATCGCTTACGGATTTGCTCTCCTACCTCTCTATAAGACAGGGACTAGGCTTACCGGCGGATCAATTCCGGGGAAACGATTCTGGCAGTGAAAAACCTCACCCCTCATGATCAAGTCCATGCCGGAGCTAGAGGGTGTCTTGCGGGCCTCGCTTGTATCTCTGGATTTTGCTTTTTTTGTTCATGCGTGCACGATCAATTGCCTCAAAAGGCAAACTCAATTGGAAAACAGGATCGGGACCGTCATATGTTCGAGTAGGTGCGTTGTCGTTGCACCAATGACAAAATCGTAAAAACGCGAATGTCCGAATGCACCGGATACGATCATATCGGCTCCACGAACAAAAGCCTCGTTCAGGATCGCGTCTCCGATCGCGATATCCACATTATCCCAATGTGTTACCGTCGTTTTTACACCATGACGGTCGAGACCGGCGGCAATTTCGTGCGCCGTCTGTGAAAGCAGGCTGCCCTGCCCCTTCCTGGAATGCGAAACCCAAATGATCGATGCCTCACCTCCGTCGCGCATGAACGGAATTGCATCATGCAGTGCGCGGGTCGCCTCACGCGTTGCGCTCCAGCCAATCAACAAATTGTTTCCGATGCTGTCAGCCTCCCAGATATTGGGCACAACGACTACCGGCCGCCCTGCTTCCTGAATAATTTGCTTTTGGATACCCTCCTGGTCGGGCCGGTCAGTATCGGGGTCGGCTTGCGATATGACAACAAGGTCGGCGCAACGCGCATGTTCAACGAGCTGGTTACCGGCGCTCTCGGATCCTGCCTCGACAAGCCTCCATTCGCCATTCAAACCGGCCGCGCTTGTCACATTCCGGAATATAAGCCCGATCTGTTCGGCCTGGCGGGTCTGCCCCGTTTTGAACGCTTCAACCGCATCGTCTGTGATGTAGACCGATACACCGGGGTGGATCGGCATTTCCTGTTTCGTATGCAATCCAATCAGATGTGCTTCAAATTTTTTCGCAAGCAGGCAAGCTGCCCGCGTCAGACGTTCTGCATTTGCCTCCGTCGTCAGGCAGACAAGTATGGTCTTGTAAGACATCACCTTGTTCTCCTACTGTCGCATCGCCGGTCAACTGGCCCCGGCTTCGGCATTCCGTCGACAAACGCCAGCCGCCGTGTTTTCGAGGACATGGCAGCTGGCGTCAAGCTGACCGGAGCTTGGAGCTGGCGCTTGCCCCAAGCACCATCCAGCTCGTCAGCTAGTGCGACTTGGTAACTTCGATTTTTCTTGTTTGTTCAGCAATTTCGGGTGGCTTTTTGATTGTGATGGTCAAAACGCCATCATTGAAGTTTGCCGAGACTGCGTCCGCGTCTATGTCGAATGCCAGAGGCAGAGAGCGCGAGAAACTGCCGTAAGACCGCTCGACAACACGATAGTCCTTTTCTTTTTCTTCCTTGCTGAAAGACTTTTCCCCTTTGAGCGTAAGAATGTTGGATGCCACCGAAACATCCACATCCTGCTCCTTGACACCCGGCAACTCTGCCGTGATTTCGACTGCATCGTCCGTTTCGCTCATATCGAGCTTGGGGACGATCCGGCTATTTCCGTCCGGAAAGCGCGCGGCCTCAAAGCGAGGAACCCATCCTCTGAAGTCGTCAAAGACCCTGTCGATCTCCTTTTGCAGCGAATGAAAAGCGGACTGTGTATCTTTTTCGTCGCTGAAAACTGAGGGAAGGAAAGAACGTCTCATCGGTTATCTCCTTTATTCAAGTTCGGTTGCTCGAATGACCGTTTCCCACGGCCACTAAGACCAGAATAACCGGCAATCAGCACCCGAAATTGAGATGGATCAAAACGTTCAGACAGCCAGCACATCCTCGAAATGGGGAGCGAGATCACGTACGCGAACGTCCTTGAGATCCTTGGCGACTTCGGCGCGGATAGCCGATTTCAGCGCGTCGGGCATCTGTTTGCGCAAACTGCCCAACATGGACGGTGCAGCACATAGGATGAGGTCTTCGAACAATCCGTTGACGTGGCAATCAGCGAGATCGGCCAGCAGCGTGTTAGCAAACCTGTCCTGATCGCTAACCGCCTTGTTGCTCGGTTCCATCTTGTGGCGTGCAGCGTGCATCCGGTTGAATGACCTGCCGGGCCGGTCTGCAAACTCCTGGGGTTTCGAAGCCTGCCAGTTTCTGTCAGGCATCGGGGAAAGACCAAGACCCGGTCCGCGGTGTTCAACTATCCGGGCGCAGCCACCATCCGCTATCAATATCCATGTCTTTCGCGGCTTCATGTCACCAATCCGTTTCCGTTTATGAGTGATGTGATTTTGATACCAGTCATCGGGCAGAAATTGATCGTGATCAATTATGCCGCAATCGCACCGATCCAACTACCGGCCAGATATGCAATAAACGCAGCGGCTGCCCCGATAAGCAACGTTTCCAATCCGGACCGCCACCAGGGAGACAGGGCCCAGAAGCTTTTCATCGCGCCGATTGCGAAGAATGTCGTAGCGGTAATCACAATGGTGAGGCCAAAGGGATCGGGTACACCAATCAGGAATGGCAACAATGGAACAAAGCCGCATAGCAGGAATGCAAAAAATGTCATCAGAGCAGCGGTAAGCGGTTTCGCCACGACCGGGGAAACCCCATACTCATCGACCAGCATCATATCGATCCAGGTCTTTTCGTTGGCGGTAACGGCGTCAACCGCCTGCTCGAGGACCCTGCCCTCGATCCCCTTTGACTGCAGAATCTGACGAACCTCCTCGCGCTCGCCTTCCGGCGTATGCTGGATATGTTCGCGTTCAATCTCGCGAAGCCGTCTGATGTTGTCCACGTCAACCTTTGTACCGGAATAATTCGCGGCAGCCATGGAAAAGCCGTCAGCCAATATATTGGCAACTCCAAGCACGATGATGACGGATCGCGAAAATCCGGCTCCCTCGACGCCGGCAACTATGGCAAAGGTGGTCACCGCACCGTCGATTCCACCATAGATGAAGTCCCGCAAGTATCCGCGGGACAATGGCCTCGACAGTCTTCGGCGGATTTCATCCCTGCTATGGCCGTGGTCGCTATTGTTCATTTGCCACCCGGTTTAAAGACGACCAGCAAATCCGGCCGTCGCCATTATGAAACACGTATATTGTCGATCACATGCCGCACGCCTGGCGCGGACCAGGCAGCTTGTTCTACAAGGTCGCGCCGGTAATGTGCGTTCACATTGCCGCTGAGGGTAACGGTGTCACCGGATACCGTCACCTTAATCCCCTCAGCCTCCCTTTCGGAGTTGCGATAGAGCGCGTTTTCAATCTCCTTCTTTACGTCGGCGGATGTGGCCCGCGGCTTTAGCGTTATCTGATTTGACAATCCCCTTACTCCGGTCACGTGTCGCACATGCTGCGAAATTTGAGCACGCTGATGCTGCCAGTCGACCTCGCCGGTCAGCGTGACGAAGCCGCTTTGCACCTTTGCTTTCAAATTGCTGTCCGGGATCGAAACACTCCACTCAAGAACATGTGCTATTCGCTGCGCTATGCTGCCGTCATCCCGGCGGATTTCCGCAGGCAGATCGACGTCAATCTCATCTGCCACCGCTTTAACGCCCCTGACGCGTTTCGCCGCTTCGCAAGCCGAATATTTTTCCGGAAAACTGGCAACATGCCCGCTTAGTGTGACAGAGCCATCCGAGGTGGTGACGCCAATATGCGTTTCATCGACATTACGGTCCCAGCGAATCTCATCCAGCACACGCTGCTTCAATAGGGAATCCGGCACCATGACCGCCTCCTGCTCCTGAAATAACTCCGAGTTCAGGATGACAAAGTTGCACGGCAGTCGATTGACGTGCATCAATTGGCAGACGGCACTATCAATTTGCGATAACGATGAGCGACAAGACCGGTAAAACAACCTGGCTGGAGGCACTGCTGAACGCCGCTGTCGATTCAATCATAACGATTGACCACGGCGGCATAATCCAGTCTGCCAACAGGTCGACAGAAAGTTTGTTTGGCTATTCAAACAAAGAACTCGTCGGCAGCAACGTCAATATTCTCATGCCAAAGCCCTGGGCCGGACAACATGACGACTATATTCGCCGTTATCTCGAATCCGGCGAAAAACACATCATCGGGACGGGCCGTGAGGTCCTTGGAAAACGAAAGGACGGATCCACCTTTCCCTTGCACCTGTCCGTGAGCGAGTTCTGGAACAAGGAAGAAGTATTCTTTTGCGGCATAATCCATGACCTGACAGCCCGAAAATCAACTGAACACGCCTTGAGGCGCTCGCAAAGGCTCGAGGCCATCGGCCAGCTTACCGGCGGGGTTGCCCACGACTTCAACAATCTGCTGACAATAATAACAGGCAATCTCGAACTGCTTGAGCTGAGAATTGAAGACCAAATACAACTGGAGCTGTTGCGCGAGGCACAGGAAGCGGCGGAATTGGGAGCGGATTTAACCAACCGGCTTCTTGCCTTTGCCAGGCGCAGCGTTCTGCGTCCCGAAATCGTCGACATTAACGCACTTGTCGGCGACGTTTCAAACATGTTGAAGCGGACTCTCGGCAGCCATGTCGAGCTTGACACATCACTGGCCAAAGGTCTCTGGAAAACCCATGCCGACCCCGGGCAGGTCGAAACTGCACTGCTTAATCTGGCGGTCAATGCACGGGATGCCATGCCAAGCGGTGGCAGCCTGATTGTCGAGACGACGAATGCTGTAATCGACAAACAATATACGGCGCAGGAAATAGATGTCGAACCGGGTGACTATATCCGCATATCGGTATCCGATACGGGCACCGGCATGTCCGACGACACTCTCCAAAAAGTAATCGAGCCGTTTTTCACTACAAAAAAATCCGGCCGCGGAACGGGATTGGGCCTGTCCATGGTTTACGGATTTGCCAAGCAGACCGGCGGAAATATGACGATATATTCCGAGCTGGGATTTGGAACGACGGTCAACCTCTATCTGCCGCGTCACGTTGGCACCGCGGAAGACACAGCTTCAGATCATGGCGAAATCAAAAGCCGCTCGTTCCAGGGAGATGGCGAACTGGTCCTGGTGGTTGAAGACGATCCGCGCGTGCGCAAACTGACGCTGCAGCGTCTGAAGGTACTCAATTATCGCACGATCTCCGCAGACGACGGCAATGAAGCTCTTCGTTTACTTGGCAAGACACCCGATATTGATCTGGTGTTTTCAGATCTGGTCATGCCGGGGGGTATATCGGGCTATGAAGTTGCCGATATTGTCCATCGCCAACACCCGAAAATGGGCGTGTTACTGACCTCGGGATATGCGGAAGATCTTGTCCACTCCGAAAAACTGACGAGCCGATCCGTGCGGCTCCTGCGAAAACCCTACAGACAGGCCGAGCTTGCGCGTGCATTGCGTGAGGCGCTGGACGATCGAAGCTAAGAAACCGTCACGTCGACGGCAAGCATATAACCCACCCCGCGGACCGTTTTGATAATCTTCGGATTGTTCGGATCCGGCTCGATTTTCTTTCTGAGGCGCGCCACCTGATTGTCGATCGTCCGGTCATAGGGCGTCCAGTCGTGTCCATTCATCTGATCCATGATCTGGTCGCGCGACAGGACTCTCTTGGGGCTTTCCAGAAACACTGACAGCAATTTGAAGTCATTCGCCGTCAAACTATGTGCCGCGCCGCCAGAATCCTTCAGCTCCAGCCGGGACGGACACACCATCCAGCCGTCGATATGATAAACGGTCTCGCCATCCCGCACACTGGCCTGCCGTGAAATTTCCGAAGATGCATCTGCGCGCTCGGAGCTGCGACGCATTACGGAACGGACGCGGGCCAGCACCTCACGAACATGAAACGGTTTTGAAATATAATCATCCGCTCCCATCTCCAGGCCAACAACCCGGTCGATGACGTCACCCTTGCCTGTCACGATTATGATCGGAATGTCGGATTTCGCCCTGAGATCGGCGGCGATTTCCAGACCGTTCTCCGCACCTAGATTGAGGTCCAGTGTAATGAGATCGACTGCATTTTGATCAAGGTAATCGTAAACCGCCGCTGTATTTTCAGCTTCAAGAACGGAATAACCTTCCGATTCCAGACAGCGGCGCAAAAGCAGGCGAACTTTCGGCTCATCGTCAACCACCAGAATCGTCTTGGTTTCCTCGGACAACGCGTGCTCCATGCGTCCTGTGTTGCCGGTGCTCGCGTGCGACATTGCAGCCCACCACCAGAGCGTGAAATAAAGCGTCCAATCACGCCAAATATACGATCTCATACATTTTGATACAAATGCGAGATAGCAATGATACCTGCATAGGATTGAATGCCCCTGTACAAAAGTCGCGTATGGGAGATTCTGCAATGTATGTTACATCGCCAGTCAGTATATTCAATAATTCGAATATAATCTCTACTCAGGTCAGCGCAAGCAATGAATCCCAACCACAGATTATCAATGTATCTGCAGGTCACCCGCTATTCTTCGAAGGAGACGAGGCGGAATTCGTCTACGAGATGGTCGAAGGTGTGGTGCGCACCTCCAAAATTCTGTTCGACGGCCGCCGTCAAATACTCTCCTTTGGATACCCCGGCGATGTGGTCGGCCTAAGCCACGACCGCTTTTATCATTGCGACTGTGAAACCGTTTGCGACGTCAAATTGAGGGTTCACAGGAAAAATGCCTCCAACACCTGTTTTGAGCGAGATCCGAATTTCTGCAATGAACTGCTCAGATATGCAGCATGTGAAGTCAACAACATGCAGGAGCACTTCATCATGCTCGGCCGCAAGTCCGCCATGGAAAAGGTCGCATCATTCCTGGCCGCGCTGATGGGCCGCGTCGGGGAGAAAAAGGACAGCAGGACCTGTTTCGATATTCCAATGTGCCGGTCGGATATCGCCGACTTTCTGGGATTATCGCATGAAACGATCAGTCGCACGCTGACACGGTTGCGCCAGAACGGCATCATCGATCTTCCAAACAAGCATCGCGTTTGCGTTCGCCGGCCGTCGGAACTCAAGGCGCTTGCCGAGCGCGAGTAATCAGGATCTGCCGCAGGCGGAGCCTCAATACAAGCAGATGTTGACCGAAATCAACGGCCTTCGCTCCCTGGCCGCTAAAATGGGTTCACGGACCCCTGCAGCCGAGGCTTAAACTGCTATGAGGAGCCAGGAATGGAAACGCCAGCAGTCGTTGCAAAACCTGATGTCGAGGCATTCTTCGATCCGGCAACATATACAATCACCTATGTTGTATCCGACCCGGCCACGAAGATTGCCGCCATTATCGATCCGGTTTTGGACTATGATCCGAAATCGGGGCGCACAAGAACCCTGTCAGCGGATGAGGTCATCGCATTTGTAAAAAGTCACGGCCTGAATGTTGAGTGGATTATTGAAACCCACGCCCATGCCGACCATGTGACGGCAGCTCCGTATTTGAAAGAACAGCTTGGTGCCATCATCGGCATCGGATCACATATCACGGCCGTACAAAAAGCCTTCGCCAAAGTCTTCAACACAGGTCCGGAATTCAAAACGGACGGCAGCCAGTTCGACCATCTGTTCCGGCCGGAGGAAACATTTAACATTGGCGAGCTAACTGGCCGGGTGATTCATACGCCCGGGCACACTCCGGCGTGCAGTACCTATCTGATCGGTGATGCTGCGTTTGTGGGCGATACTTTATTCATGCCCGATTTCGGAACGGCGCGATGTGATTTTCCCGGCGGAGATGCTGCAACACTTTTCCGGTCCATCGGAAAGATCTACGGACTGCCGCCAGATACACGGCTTTTTATGTGCCACGACTATCAACCTGGAGGCCGGCCGCCAGCATGGGAGACCACGGTCCGGGATGAAATGGACAACAACATCCATGTGCAGACAGGAACGCCGGAGGAGCGGTTTGTCGAGATGCGCAACAAACGCGATGCCACACTGGAAATGCCCACACTCATCTTGCCTGCAGTTCAGATAAACATGCGCGCCGGACAATTGCCGCCGCCTGAACAGAACGGGATGTCCTATCTGAAAATCCCGATCAATGCGCTTTGATCCCACCCCAAGGAGGCTGACCCGCCCATGGAGAAATCGACGACAGACCTGGAAACCCGGCGAAAAACCCTCCTTGAACGGCGCGCCGAGCTGATCCAACGCATGACAAAGCTGGATGATTGGCTGGACGATCCCGCAAATCCGGATGCAGGGGAACGCGCAACCGAGCGCGAACTCGACGAAGTGTTCGAACTGCAGGGATTGGCCGGCCAGGAAGAGGTGGCGGCCATTGATGCAGCGCTCAAGCGCATCGAGAACGGGGTCTACGGGCAATGCCTGAAATGCGGTGAACCGATTTCCGAAGAGCGCCTGGATGCTGTTCCCTATGCTACCCTATGCCGGAACTGCATGGCATAGATATTTGGACGCCGCCGACCGCAACCAGCAGTGAAAAATTATCCCGTTACGGGTTTCACTGCCGGCAGATTATTATGAGGCATATGCGCTGCTGTGTGATCGATTGATGACGGCGCCGAGAAGCGGTGCCACCGACACGATCTGAAGCCTGCTGCCTAGTGCTGCGGCGACGTGATCCGGCATCTCAATGCTGTCCGTCACGAAAAGGCGGCCAATATCATCTCCAACAGGATTTTCGGCTCCGTTCGCGCCAAACAGGGCATGGGTTGCCACAACATGAACATCCCTGGCGCCGTTTTCCAGACACGTCCGTGCCGCGCGCTTCACCGTTTCGCCACCGACAATCATGTCGTCAACCACGTAAACGGTGCGCCCGTCGACATCTCCGGCAAATAAACTTCCTGACACAACTCCGCCGCTTCGGCGCTTTTCCATCATTGCAAAAGCGATGTCTCGACCCGCGCTGGTTTCCAAAGTCTCCTGGAACAATTGCGCCCTCTTAATGCCTCCGGCGTCAGGCGACAGAACGGCATATCTTTCCGAATTCATTGCAGCCACCAAACTCTCGGCAAAAAGCCTGTTTGGATCGACGTGAATGGATTGGCACCGATATGCATTTTGATACGCAATGACCGTATGGGCATCGAGTGTAATGATCATGTCGGTTCCGGCCGCCTCGAAAAGCGCAGCCACGTATTTCGTTGTCACCGGATCACGCGCCTTGGTTTGCCGGTCCTTGCGCGAGTAGGCAAGATAGGGAACGACAGCAGTCACTCTTGCCGCACCATTTTCCTTGCATGTGGCAATGAAAAAGAGCAGCCGGCAGAGCTTGTCATTGGCTGATGCGTCAGAGGTCCCGTTGAGGCTGTGCAGCACATAAACATCCTTGCCTCTGACGCTTGTCAGCGGGCGTGTCTTGTGTTCGCCGCCGTCAAATTCGCGTTCCTCATGCAGCGCAACCTGAAATCCGCCTGCGGCCGCAATTTTGCGTCCCAGATCGTCACTTCCATTCAATGCGAAAAACAGCATGGCACCACCCTTGGTCCGGTCCAAAATCCGTACGGCTCAGCCGCCGACAGACTGCCTGCCACTATATGTAGGGTTTCCAGACACCAATTGACGAGCGTCAATCTGCGGCCGGTCATCGGATTGATAATGGCACCGCGAATGACTGAGACCGCATATCATCAATAAGACGCGAGGGTGGGACCATGAACATCACTGGCATTAAGACACTCGATCACGCGCCCAATGTCGTGCAGGAATGGCTGAATGTTCTGCGAGACACGGCAGATCTGCCGGAAAGTCAGCAGGCCTACATGTTATTGCGTGCAACACTTCATGCAGTAAGAGACTGGCTGTCGGTGGACGAGGCGGCGCAACTGTCGGCGCAACTGCCCATTCTCATTCGCGGTATCTATTTCGAGGGCTGGAACCCGTCGTCCACCCCTGTGCATCCACGCAATAAAGAAGCGTTTCTTCAGCGGGTCAACGCAGGTTTCACAAAAGACCCGCTGCCAGATGACGAGGGCGCGGTTACCGCGGTGTTCGCTTTGCTGAAGGACCACGTGTCCCCGGGCGAAATCGACGATGTTGTACAGGCGATGCCAAAGGATATCAGGCGACTTTGGCCTTAGCGGTTCGGCCGACGGTGCCGTTCAGCCGCCGCCCGAATCTCAACCACTTCCGTGGTTGGTGCGCAAAAGGGCAACCCATGAAGTTCAGTGACAAGGTTGATTTCCTGAAGGATCCCTCATCCTATCCCGGCACGACAAATAAAGTGCGGGTCAGAGAAACACACACTGCCATGGTCTTTCTAACGGACGAACGGGTTTACAAAATGAAAAAGCCCGTTCGCTTTGCATATCTTGACGCCACACGGCTGGACAGCCGGGAGCACCTTTGCCGGGAGGAGTACCGCCTTAATTCTCAATTGTCCGCAAATACTTACCTGGGCGTTACGCCACTAAGACTGGACAACGACGGCAGGTTCGCGCTGAACGGTTCTGGAAAAATTGTCGACTGGCTGGTTGTCATGGAGCGTCTGCCGGAGGCGCAATTCCTCAGCAATCGCATTACAGGCAATGACGTCTCACGCACCGAGATCACCGAGCTGGCGGCATATCTGTCTGATTTCTACCGCAGGCAGCGCCGAAATCCGGTGCTGACTCCAATCTACGCGAACCATCTCATTCGGGAATCACGTGTCAACGAACAACATCTGACGGCTATGCGGGCCGAACTGAATTGTTCCTCGATCGATGCGGTTTTGAAGGCTTCACACACGCAATTACATAAAAACATGCCGGAGATCAAAGACCGCATTTGCGAGGGTCTTATTGTCGAGGGGCACGGCGATTTGAGACCCGAACACGTATGTCTTGTCAGTCCGCCGGTATTATTCGACCGGCTTGAATTCGATCCAAACATGCTGGCGATAGATATTTATGACGAAGTAAATTATCTCGGCCTCGAATGCCGGCAGGCCGGAGCCGAATGGATTGGCCCTTTGTTGTTGCACCTGGTCGAAGAGCGCATTGGTGATGCACCCTCGCCCGGATTGCTTGAAACCTACAGCGTTTTCCGGCTGCTGCTACGCGCACGATTGGCGATCGACCATCTGCTGGACCCGAATCCCGAAAAGCCGAAAATGTGGATTGAGCAGTCTCTGTCTTATGTGAGGGCCGCAACTGCAGTCCTGCGTCTGGACGGGAAAACCGCCAAACTGTCAATTCCGATTTCAGACAACAGCCGGTAATTCGCCACGCAATCCCGACCATTCGCCGGCATTTGCTTCGGCCTCTTCAGGCTGCACCCTTTCCGCCATTGTCGTTGTTGCGGTTGCA
This sequence comes from Hoeflea sp. TYP-13, assembly GCF_040932035.1. NCBI lineage: Bacteria > Pseudomonadati > Pseudomonadota > Alphaproteobacteria > Hyphomicrobiales > Rhizobiaceae > Hoeflea > Hoeflea sp. TYP-13. The sequence continues at coordinate 446,258 of NZ_JBFRBB010000001.1, read as the reverse complement.
GCGCCTGAGGAGATCCACCACCTCCAAATTGTCAACCTGGCCAAAATCCGAGAAATAACTTCCGACCGAAATGAAGGGTTCAGGCTGCAACAGACACACTACTTCGTCGACATCTGGTCGTAACATCGCGAGCGTCGACCTGGGTGCAACCGGAAGTGCCAGAATGATGTGCTCGGGCTGACGTTGTCTGACAATCCTGATGGCCGACCGCATTGTTGCGCCTGTTGCCACGCCGTCATCGGCAAGAACGACCGTCTTGCCATTCAGCGGTATCGGGGGACGCCCGCGCATAAACAATTGCCGCCGCCGTTCCAGCTCCGGAAGTTCGCGCTCGGCAAGTTCCCGAATATCATCGCTGTCGAGCCTCAGTGCCGCCGCGACATCTTCATTAACGGTGATTTCCTGTTTTTCGCCGTCCGAAACTGCGCCCAATGCCAGTTCCCTGTGCCCTGGCACACCGATCTTACGGATCAGCAGCACGTCAAGGGGTAGGCGAAACCGCTCTGCAATCACGGCACCAACCGGAACCCCGCCCCTGGGCAAAGCAACCACCACCGTGGACAATGGATCAATGTCCGGCATGTGATCGCACAACTGATGGCCCGCATCCTCCCTGCTGCGAAAATGGCCAACCCCAAACATACGAGAAAACCTCCATTTTCTGTGCACCATCAGCTTTCATGGTCGCAACCGTGCTGACGGCTGACAGAGTATTAAGTGCATTCCGTATCCGATAATTGACAAGCGTCAAAAGAACCAAGCGGCGCATAGGGGTATATTTCTGGCGACGGCATGACGCAGGACGAAATCGCATGAGAGGATGACAAAGAAATTTCGCTGGTATCCATGCATTCGCTAGGAGGCGTGAAAGGCGCAAATGGGTCTGCATTTCACATTACTGACAATAGGCTGCCTGCTGCTGGTCGGGCTGCTTGCCGACGAAATCGGCCGCCGGACAATGGTTCCCCGCGTCACGCTACTGATCCTGTCCGGCGTGGTTGCAGGACCATCCGGCCTTGATATTCTGCCCCGTGAATTTGCGGACTGGTACGAAGTCCTGGCAACGATCGCGCTGACCATGGTGGCGTTTTTGCTTGGCGGCATTCTTTCGGCTCAAAACATGCGTGCCAACGGAAAACAGATACTGGCCATTTCCCTGTCTGTAGTGGTTACGACGACCGTTGTCGTCGCCGGCGGACTGATGACGATCGGTGTCACAGCACCACTGGCGCTGCTTCTTGCCGGCATCGCCACAGCCACCGCTCCGGCCGCAACGCAGGACGTCGTCAGGCAGACAAAGGCAAAAGGTACCTTCACGACAACGCTTTTGGGTATTGTCGCCGTCGACGACGCTTGGGGCCTCATTGTATTCAGCTTTCTGCTGGTTGCGGCAAAAGCGCTTCTCGGTGGCAGCGGTTTCCTATTGCTGGAAGACGGTTTGCGGGAAATCGCCTACGCCACGCTGATAGGCATGGCTGTAGGATTTCCCGCAGCTTACCTGACCGGCCGGTTGCGACCGGGCGAGCCGATGCAGTCAGAGGCGATCGGGATCGTATTTGTCTGTGCGGGCCTTTCAACCTGGCTCGGCGCCTCGTTCCTTCTGGCGGGCATGATTGCCGGTGCAATTGTCATCAACTTCGCCCGGCATCACGAGCGGGCCTTTCACGAAATCGAGCATATTGAATGGCCTTTCATGGTGCTGTTTTTCGTCCTGGCGGGCGCGTCGCTGGAATTTGACGCCCTTCAATATATCGGCCTCGTCGGCTTCGCATGCCTGATTTTGAGGTTTATAGCCCGCATTTTTGGCGGATGGATCGGCGCATGGCTGTCGTCGGCACCGTCCGTGTACGGCCGCTGGATCGGCGTTGCGCTGATGCCGCAGGCAGGTGTCGCGCTCGGTATGGCGCTCGTAGCCAGCAATCACGTACCGGAATTCAGAGAAACCTTGCTCGTGGTGACTATCGGAACAACGGTTATCTTCGAGATAATCGGTCCCGTGTTGACGCAAACGGCGCTTCGCCGAGTGGGTGAAATTCGTTGAACCCCGTTTTGGTCATGGATGCCGAAAGCTGGCCGGTCAAAAATAATCACAGGGAACGCGGCATCTGACAAGTGAGGTTGCGACATTGGAAATCAGCGACATTTACCTTCAGTTGGCCGTCGCACTGGCGATTGGCACTCTCATCGGTATCGAACGCGGCTGGCATGAGCGGGATAATCCCGAGGGCACGCGCGTCGCAGGTGTCAGAACATTTGCGCTTATCGGCCTGCTTGGCGGCATCTTCGGCTTACTGACCCGAGGTCAAGGGGCAATCGGGCTGCTTGCGCTCGTGGTCGTATTTGTCGTGGTGACAATCACCGTAGCCGCCTTTCGCTATCGCGAGGCTGCTTCTGCCGGAGACTTCGGAACAACCACTGTGGTTGCCGCCATGCTGACATTCGCGCTCGGCGCTTTCACCGTGCTTGGAGACACTGTCGCCGCTGCGGCTTTCGGAGTCGGTGTTGCCGGCATTCTGGCGTCCAAGGCAGCACTGCATGAATGGGTCAAACGCATAACCTGGCAGGAACTTAGAGCCAGCCTCGTTCTGCTGGCGATGACCGTCATTTTATACCCGATCCTTCCCGAGCAGATGAGCGGTTTTTTCGGCACACTCAATCCGCGGGAACTCTGGTTGATGACAATCATGATCGCAGCGCTGTCATTCGTCGGATATTTGGCAATCAAGATTGCAGGCGAGCGCACAGGTATCCTCCTGTCTGGCCTTGCAGGCGGACTTGTTTCCTCGACGGTTACCACCATGAACATGTCACGGCTTGCGAAGGCCCATCCGGACCGGGAGCGCTTATTTGCCGGAGGCACCGTTTTCGCCGGCGCCATCATGGTCTTTCGGGTTCTTGTAATAGTCGGAGTTTTCAATCCTCTCTTGATGCGGTGGTTGGCTCCGCCACTGCTGCTTGCCGGGACAACCATGGTCTGTAGCGGCGTGTTTCTTATGAGACGCGGCGATGCTGAAACGGATCACGAACCATTGTCACTGCGCAACCCATTCAACCTGAAGTCAGTTCTGGGTTTCGGGGCGCTGCTTGCTTTCGTCATGGTGGTGGTGGATGCGGCCGCGGGCCGCGTTGGCGAAACAGGTATTCTCACGGTGGCGGCCGTATCGGGACTGGCCGATATAGATGCGATATCCCTGTCACTTGCCAGACTGGGGCGCTCTCAATTGGCAACCGGCAGCACTGCGCTGGCAATATTGGTTGCCGTTTTGGCAAATACGGTTTCAAAGGTCGGTCTGGCCTGGTTCATTGGCGGCGCGCGACAGGGTTTACGACTGCTGCTGACGGCCTTGGCTGCCGCTGCCATGGGTTATTTGGGATATCTATTGGGAGAATTGCTGTATTGGCATCCGAATTGAGCGTGTACAGCTCAGCGGAACGGGCCAATGTTCGGAATTGAATCTACCGTGAAAAGCTTGTCGCGCGAATCTTAGCGCCATCTCTTAGGCCTGCAAGATACACAACAATAACTGCCTGGAACCAGCCCCGACAGGCAATGTCCGTTCATTGAAACGATCCCGGGAAATTCCGTGACGGTTGAGAGAAATTTCCGCCCGACAAACTCCCGAGTCAGTTTGAAACGTTCCGCCGGCTCATCGCCGCAAAGGGAAAGATGCGGGCCTGCTTGACGCAGATCAACCCAAGACGCAATCTGGCCGGGCAATGTCACAGGCGAAGTCCAAGAGAACCGGTCGGTTATTGTCATTAGCCCCAATGGACCGTCACCTTGCGGCAGAATATCCTCAGGGGAACAGTCCAACATCCGGATGAGACTCAGTGAAAATGCTCTTAGGCGCTCTTTCGATCCTGCACGCATTGGTGGCTATCGGTGTTACTAGCCATGTTCTTCTGAACAAAAGTGAAGTAAGAGCCGCCATAGGCTGGATTGGCCTTGCATGGCTTTCTCCATATTTCGGGGCGATCATCTATGTGGCCTTCGGAATCAATCGCGTAACGCGGCGTGCGTCGCGGATTAATCGCCGAACACGGGCGAATGCTGATGTTGCAGCGCAACTCACGCTGAATGATGCGGGACTTGATCCGAATATGCGTACACTTGCCGAGATCGGCTCGCGTGTTACGAAATCTCCACTGTCTTACGGAAACAGAATCGAAATTTTCCAAGGTGGCGATGAAGCCTATCCCGAGATGCTTGCCGCAATTGCAAAGGCGCGCAGCAGTATTGCGCTTGCAACTTATATCTTCCGGCCCGATCAGGTCGGTACCGAGTTTGTCAACGCCCTGATTGCAGCAAGTGAGCGCGGTGTCCAGGTTCGTGTCCTGGTCGACGGGATTGGAAGCGGATACTTCTTCTCACCGGTCGTCCGCCAGCTCAGCAATGCCGGTATTCTGGTGACGCGGTTTCTGCATGATTGGCGCCCGTGGCGAATGTCATTCCTTAATCTGAGGAACCACAAGAAACTCATTGTTGTTGACGGAAAAATAGGCTTCACAGGAGGACTGAACCTCGGGCGCGAGTACTCACGCGTCAGGTTCCGCAAGCAGGCTATCGATGACGTGCATTTCCGGCTGGACGGTCCCGTTGTCCATCAGTTGATGACGAGTTTTGCAGAAGATTGGAATTTCTCGACAGGTGAAATGCTGGACGGCGACATTTGGTGGCCAAAGCTTGACCCGTGCGGTTCGGTTGTCGCGCGTGGCATCAATTCGGGGCCGGATGAGGACTTCGACAGCATAGAGACGGTCCTTGCCTCGGCAGTTAGCCTGGCAAGACATCGCATAAGCATCGTGACACCCTACTTCCTTCCTGACGAGCGTTTGAAGTTTTCGCTCAATCTGGCGGCTCTTCGTGGTGTGCAGATCGATTTGCTCATTCCGGAACGGTCCGATCACGCATTTATCGACTGGGCAACACGCGCGCACCTGTCTTTTTTTCCCATCGGGCGAATTCGGTGCTTCATGAGCCCCGCACCATTCGATCATTCCAAGCTGGTTACGGTGGACGGCAACTGGTGTGCCTTCGGCAGTGCAAATTGGGATGTCCGCAGCCTACAGCTGAATTTTGAGTTCCTTGTTGAGTGCTACGACACCGACACCGTTTCCGCGATAAATGCAATAGTCGGCGAAAAAGTTGCAATGGCTGAACCATTGACGTCAGATCAGTTGGCCGGGCGCTCTACAATCGGCCGGTTGCGTGACGCCAGCGCTCGTTTGTTTTTACCCTATTTGTAGGGATACGACCGATGGGAAAGATCGCCGACAGATTTACAACCGGGCTGCGTCGTCGCGAAGATACCGAGGTCAGTCAACGTGGCAGGCTCCGGATCATCAGTTGGAACCTTTTGCATCGTTCCGGAGCACTTGCGGGCGATATTTCCGCATTAATCGAAAGACACCAGCCGGATCTGTTTCTTATGCAGGAAGTAACGGGCGCGATCGAGCCATTATCCGTATCAGCCCATGGACAGTACTACACGCAATCCTGGCCGGGTCGTCGTCATGGGCTCGCTGTATGGAGCCGGACTCCGTTGCAGAACCCGAGGCCCCTGGAATTGCCATCGTCGAAACTGCCGGGCAGACTTCCCACGCGATTTGCCCAGGTTCTTGAAATCGCCGGATTAACTGTTGCCAATGTCCATCTGTCACATGGCCAAATACTCAATCGGCGTCAATTGCGCCTAATTGCGCGTTCGACTGAGGGGCCTACGGCCATCATCGGCGACTACAACTCGTTTGGCCCGGTGGTTTTGCGTGGCTTTTCAGATGTCGGACCGCGAGGCTCAACACATCACGCGCACGATCTTTTGCCGTTCCGTCTCGACAGATGCATGGTTCGCCGATTGCACTGCAGCAACGCCCGAACACTGCTCAAGGGACCCTCGGATCACCGGCCCATATTGCTTGATTTCCGCTATCCGGGAGATGCCCGCCCGTGATTTTATTGTTACCTTTCACGCGGACAGCATCCAACCTCGAAACAGCCCATGTGAGTGGTTAGAAAATTGGACTGGCGCTATCCGGGAAAGGCAAGGTGACAGGGATCAGTCAACCGCCGATTTATATATTCACTGCTTCCAGGAATTTCCGGGGCCAAGGGTCTGTTGTGCTACCCTGTCCGCACGGGAGGTGCGGCCTCATATGCCGTCAATAAGAATTTGTAAGTTCAAAGGAATCCAAGACCATGTCGATAAAGCGAATTCTTCTGCCCGTCAGTAATCAGGATGACGTTACACAAATCGCAGATTTCGCATTCACTCTCGCGGGTCATCACAAAGCCGAAGTCCAGGGCGTTTTCCCGCAGCACAGTGTCTGGACTGACGAGTGGCTGGACAACTGGGGTCTTCCGGAGGGTGAAATCGAAGCTTTGGAAATGCAGTCCAAGAAAAATGCACAGGAAGCCGAACTCGGGGCCCAGAAGATCTTTGAAGACCATGCCAAACGCCATGAAAAGGTGCCGGCGAAATTCCTGCCGACGTTTGATATGTCCACCAAATCGCTTCTTGATTATGCGATTTATGCGGACGTTGCCGTGCTTGGCCATATTTCAAGTCCGCAAAGCAAATATATGCGGTTTTTGGCAAATCAAATGCTCACCCAATCGACAAGGCCGGTGATAATTGCTCCGTCGAGGCCAGTGCCCAAAAACCTTGGCAATCGTGTTGTAGTGGCCTGGAAACACGGGCAGGAGGCTTCTCGTGCTGTTGCGGCTGCTTTGCCCCTAATCGAAAAGGCTGACGATGTCGTGATCGTTTCCGTAGGTGGCAGTAAGGACCGGAATTCTCTTGATGATTTGGGGAGCTACGTCTCGCTGCATGCAAAAAATGTGGATATTGCTGTTCTTGATCCAAAAGGACAGAAAACGGGGCATCTGCTGGTTGAAAAGACCGCTGAAAAGTCCGGCAGTATTTTGGTTATGGGTGCCTTCAGCCACCGCCGGTGGCGAGAACAGGTATTTGGCGGCGTGACAGACTACGTGCTGCATAACACCGACGTCCCCGTCCTGATGATGCATTGAAACGCCCGATGAACAATTCCGCGCACGGATAGGCGATTTCAAATCGAAATTGCCGTTCAGACCCATAGCTACCTGGCGCTGGTTGTCGCACCATTGATGCTAAATCACGGCCCGATCATTTGACCGCCCGCAGACCGGTTCATGAAATCGATCACGCATGTCCATTCATGGCTGCAGAAAAACCGGAAAACAACATTCTACCCCAGCTCTATGCATTGTTTCAAAAGCACCGTTAGCTCAGCCTTGGGGAACGCTTTGTCGGGATAGATTTCGACGTGCCGCCCTTTCTCCCCCTGCCCCTTCAGCAGACCTTCCGGTGCGTCCAGTTCACTCCCGCGAACAAACCCCAGATTAGCGTGGTCCTTGCCGCCATAAAGATAGCAAATGGGCAACTGATTTCGATCGAAATAAACAGGCGCACCCCATTTCATGCCTTCCTTTGCCTCAGGCAACGTTGTTTGAATGAGTTTTCGCAGCGCAATCAGCATCGATTGCACGGGTGCGCTTCTGGCAGCGATATAGCTATCCACGGTTTGAGTTTGTTTTGCCATGCAAAAAACCTCTCGAAATCAAAATGAGAGGTTGGTTGAATTTTGGCGTGCGCCCTTGATGTAAATCAGTTCCGAGCAAGTTTTGAAGGATGGCGGATTGTGAAAGAACCACTGCTTGGCTTTCAATTTCTGCGATACTGGCAACAATGTCAGGAACAATTTCAAAGCTCTGAGACGCAAGACGGCCAATATTTGACGCCACAGCATTGCTGTCGGTCAGAGTGACTTATATCAATTCTCGCCGACCTTGCGAGAAACACCAGCCGATTGGTTGTGGTGCCATTTTCCGGTGCACGAGGAGGCTTGAATCTTTATTAGCAATTTCTTATATATTAATATACAGATATATAGGAGATGAAAATGTCACTTGACCGTTCCGTACTAGCCTTTGCCGGAATAATGGTTCTGATATCGGTGGTACTGACACAGTGGGTATCGCCGCTATTTGTTTGGTTCACTGTGTTCATCGGGCTCAACCTCTTGCAGTCGGCCTTCACAGGCTTTTGCCCGGCGGCCTCCCTCTTCCGAAAATTCGGAATCAAAGAAGGCGCAGCATTTTAAAGAATCGCGACAAACAACTGTTCATGGCATCTGAAATCGGCAACCGGCCTGGGAACTGGCTTTGGTCAAGCCGTATAATTTGAGGCCGGGAAGGAATTCGACAATTGAAATTTGTCGTTGCTGATCGTCTTGTCACCCGTTTGAAAATGCGTTTGCAAACGGGTCTTTCAGCTCATCCCTGATTATGTGTCTCAACCTTGTCGGTTGACATGTCACGATAGATGAGCCCGCGCCGAATGAGTAACTTCTCGATTTCAACTGCCACAAGTGTCAACAAAGAGAGAGCCAAACAAACCGCGAGGTCAAACAACGGCAGCGGCTGGGTGTGAAAGATGGCGTTGAATACCGGCATATAGACGATCATCAACTGCAGTCCGATCGTGAGCAGGACCGCACCCAGCATTGCTCTGTTGGAAAATATCCCGATCGTAAACAGCGATTCCCGCTCGCTGCGTACCGCCAGGGAATGAAAGAGCTGCGAAACGGTGAGCACCGTGAAAACCACCGTTTGCCAATATTCTGCGCCGCGGCCATAGGCCCATGCCTGGGAGGCGATGGAAACCCCGCCGACGAACAGGCCGTACCATATGATATGCTGCCACATGCCACGCGCAAATATGCTCTCATTCGGAGGTCGCGGTCGCCGGCTCATGATCCCCCGCTCCGCTGGCTCGGCAGTAAAGGCAAGTCCCGGAAGTCCGTCAGTAACCAGATTGATCCACAGAATATGGATCGGAAGCAGCGGGATCGGCAAGCCGAAGAACGGGGCAAGCAGCAGGGTCCAGATCTCGCCGGAGTTTGAGCTCATGGTGTCCTTCACGAATTTGCGGATATTGTCATAGATGCGCCGACCCTCGCGAACTGCGCTGACAATGGTGGTGAAATTGTCGTCAAGGAGCACCATGTCCGCTGCCTCACGAGCAACATCCGTGCCCTTTCTTCCCATCGCCACGCCAATATTCGCCATTTTTAGTGCGGGCGCATCATTGACGCCGTCGCCCGTCATGGCGGCAAACTGACCACGCTCCAGCAATGCTTGCACAATTCGGATTTTCTGTTCGGGGCTGACGCGGGCATAGACCCGAACATCTTCCACCCGGACCTCCAACTCTGCCGGCGTCATGCGATCCAGATCGCTTCCGGTGAGCACCTCGTCGGCTTCCACGCTTATACCGAGGCGCATGGCAATGGCCCGTGCGGTGCCCGGATGGTCGCCGGTTATCATTACCGGTACAATGCCTGCGGCCTTGCATTCTTCCACGGCGGCCCTGACGCCGGACCGGGGCGGGTCGATCAGCGCCACCAGGCCGAGGAGCGAAAGCTTAGTTTCAATTTCTCCATCAAGAAGTACGGGAACCCTTTCCAGATGTCGGCACGCCAACGCCAGAACCCGGTAACCGCTGTCTGCCAGCCGTTCGGCTTGGGCCATCGCATGGACCGCATCGAACGCATCGCCACCGGCGTAATCCACACATCGCGGAATGATGGTCTCCGGTGCACCCTTGCAGAACATCAACACATCCTCACCATCGCGATGCAGTGTGCTCATCCGCTTGCGCTCTGAGTCGAACGGCAGTTCAGCAATCCTCGGGAAGGTGTTTTCCAGCTCCATCTTGTCATGGCCGATAGCCATCGCAGCCTGAAAAAGTGCGATCTCGGTCGGCTCGCCAACCGGCTTGCCGTCTGCATCGGTTTGCACGTCATTGGAAAGGGCGAGAGCTTGCCCGAGAAGGCGCATCGACGTGCTACCGTCCGCCGTCAAGTGGTCATACGAGGCTTCCGCAATGACAATCCGCTCCAGCCGCATGGAGTTCTCTGTCAGCGTGCCGGTCTTGTCGGCGCAGATATGTGTCACCGATCCGAGTGTCTCAACAGCAGGCAGGCGCCGGATAAGGACGTTTTTTCGGCTGAGTTTTGCACCGCCAAGGGCGAGGGACACGGTGATCACGGCCGGCAGCGCCTCTGGCACCGCGGCAACGGCTAGCGACACCGCGGTGAGAAGCATCAGGATCGGCGGTTCGCCACGTAGCAGACCGATGGCAAAGATGAACACGCAAATCGCCAGGATCGCCAGCGCCAGGCGGCCTCCGAAGGAGGCTAGCCTGCCTTGCAGCGGAGTGCGGACGATCTGCGCTGCAGACAACATGCCTGCAATACGGCCGAGTTCAGTTTGCGCACCGGTTTCCACAACCATACCGCGGCCGCGGCCATGCGTTATCAAAGTTCCCTTGAACGCCTGATTGGCCCGGTCGCTCAACGGCAGGTCTCCGGGCAATGCAGCGATGACTTTCTGCACAGTCCGTGATTCACCGGTCAATAGCGATTCATCCACCTGCAGATCGGCGCCCTCGATCAGACGCAGATCAGCGGGAACAGCATTGCCCGCTTCCAGGATAACCACATCACCTGGAACCAATTGCTCAGCCGGAATTGTTGTTGCCGCGGCATCGCGCAACACCGATGCCTCCGGTGCGGCCAATCTGCGAAGCGCGGCGACCGCGCGTTCCGCACGAAATTCCTGAACAGCGCCAAAGACCGCATTGAGCAGAACGATAATCAGTATGACGATACTGTCCTGGGGCTCACCCACGAAAGCGGCAATGACCGCCGCTCCGATCAGAACCAGAATCAGCACGTCGCCCAGTTGATCCAGCAAAATCCGCCACGGTGGGCGTCGAGGCTGCTCAACGATGGCATTGGCGCCATATCGCTTCAGCCGTTGCGCGGCTTGCGCACTGGAAAGGCCTGCGGGCGCGCTGTCCAACCGATCACACACTGCGTCTATTTCTAGACCGTACCAGCGCAAAAATTCACTCACGTGGACATTCTCCAACAAGACCTACTGGGATTCGCGAGGTCGAAACAGCCGCGCATGTGACTAGATGGCAGCCGGCTCGCATTCAACTTTATAGCTTAATCCCGGCGACACGGAGCACTTACTGGCCGCGTGCACTACATGCCGCCGCATCATCCCCAAAATTGGCGACCTGCACACTCATGAATCCGGTCCTTGCGACGTCGCAACGCATCCCAGCTTCCGTCAATATTGCGGCCCCAGCAGTCACCTTTGGAGACAGTTTCTTGGTTTGCCTCATGGTGCCGCTCTCGCCTATCTATTCAGCTTGCCGAAGTCGCGGGAAAGACAATTGATGTGCATCAATTTCCGAGTGCGGAAGGATATCAGATAAACATCCGGGCAGAATGAGCTTTACATTTTGATATGAGCAAATTGGCTTAATCCAGTTCGATGTCGCAATAAACTGTTGTAAAATTCCGCAAATAAACTGGCTAAAAGTGGTTGAGATCTGAAGTCGCGCAATGCCTACGTGGCGACCAATCACAAAGCGACGAAACACATCGAACGCTTTCCTACGCTATTTCTTGTTATTATTAAGAAAACTGGCGCACCTGACACGATTCGAACGTGTGACCTCTGCCTTCGGAGGGCAAAGGATAAACGGTTTTTGAGGTTTCCTGCTTAAGCTAGATATTCCGTTACCTTTTGTTTTTTAAAGCTTTTGTTGTATGGCGGTTGATTTGCATTCCTTGACGTTCTGGCTTTGGTGGTTACTATGTGGTTACTTTTTTGAAAAGTAACCACCGAACAGGGTTCCGAACTTATGCCGGCAAAGCTGACCAAAACGACGATAGACCGCGCGCAATTAAAAGACGCGGACTACTTCATTTGGGATAGCGAGCTGAAAGGATTTGGCATCAAGATCGCCAAAGGCGGACGCAAATCTTATGTATGCAAATATCGTGTTGGATCAGGGCGTACCGCTCCGACACGCCGTATGACAATCGGCGCGCATGGCTCCCCCTGGACGGTCGAACAAGCACGCACAGAGGCGCGAAAGATCCTCGGACGTGCCGCCAATGGCGAAGACCCCGCCAAGGAAAAACAGGATCAACGCAAACAGCTCACAGTGGCACAGCTATGCGACCTATATCTCGAACACGGAATCGGCGCGAAAAAAGCGAGCACGGTGGCTACGGATCTCGGGCGGATCGAACGGCACATCAAACCGCTTCTCGGAAAGAAGAAGGTACCGTCCGTGACCCGCGCAGACGTAAGGCGCTTTTTGCAGGACGTGGCGAACGGCAAGACATCTGCGGACATAAAGACAGGTCTGCGCGGCCGCGCGATCGTTCGCGGTGGCAAAGGCACCGCTACGCGAACAATCGGCCTGCTCGGTGGAATATTTTCGTATGCCCAGGATTGCGGATTGATCGAAGTAAACCCCGTGCGCGGTGTAAAACGCTTCGCGGACAGGAAAGGGGAACGCTATCTGAGTAAACAGGAACTTGTCGCCCTGGGGAAGGCATTCCATGATGGATTGGAACGGGGCTTAAACCCGCTGGCCATTGCGGTCCTGAAACTTCTCGTTTTTACCGGCGCTCGAAAGGGCGAGATAGAAACGCTGAAGTGGAGCGCGGTCGATTTTGATAATGGATATCTCAAGCTTGCTGATTCCAAGACTGGCCAGAAAGCCATCCCGCTCAACGCTAGCGCGCTGGAGGTGCTGAAAAATCATCCAAGGCTACATGACTCGCCTTTTGTCTTTCCGGCTCACCGTGGTGATGGCAATTATGAAGGCACCCCCAAAGTATGGCGCATAATCCGGTCGATAGCAGGATTGGAAGACGTACGCCTGCATGATCTACGCCATAGTTTTGCCAGTGTTGCCATATCGGAAGGCGCTAGCCTGCCAATGGTGGGCGCATTGCTTGGACACAAGGACGCGGCAACGACACAGCGCTATGCCCACCTACACGACGATCCACTAAAAGATGCAGCTGAATCAGTTGGCAGCTCTATTTCGGCATCCTTGATAAACGGCGAGTGAGAACTCCTGTTCACGTCGCCCAAAGCCAGGCATCACTTCAGGTCGCAAGTTGTTCCAACGCCTGATAGACATCCGAAATTTCATTGACGTTCAATTTCTTTGCGCCATGTCGGAGCATTTCCTCAGCCCAAGTTATAGCCGGATCTTCAGCAACGCGCGGCATCAGGAATAAAGGCCGACCAATGCGAAGCGCTGCCCAGCCCTGATGACGGGTGCCGCTGTTTTGTTTGGCTTCGATGATGATCGTTGCATGGGATATCAACGCCATGGTGCGATTGCGTTTCGGGAAGTTCTGCCGAGACACTGGATCGCCTGAAGCAAACTGCGAGACAGCCAAATGGTCTTCTTTGATTTCTTCCAGTAGTTCCGCGTTTTCAGGAGGATAAGCGACATCGAGGGCAGTGCCCAAAACGGCGATCGTCATACCGTTATTGGCGATTGCTTCACGGTGCGCGGCACTATCGATTCCGACAGCCAATCCACTGACGATAACAGCACCTTCGTGCGAAAGAGCGCGGGATATATGGCGGGCATCGCGGATCCCATCGTTAGACGCATCCCTCGAGCCGATTATCGAGACTCTGATGCCTTCCCTCAATAATTCAACATCTCCCTGAGCAAAAAACTCGGCAGGCAAAAATTTTCGTTCGGCAACCGACAAGGGGCCGATCATCTTTTCCAGATCTATTCGCGCATCCGCCGATTGTCCCTGCTGCATATCACCTCAAAGCCCTACCTGACTGCATACAAGGCGCAATTTGCCGGCAACCGCACTGAGTTAAACCGATGGCAGTCGTAATGGTGCCATTCAAAATGCCTTATAATTGACGGGCGGAACACGATCAATTTAGACGATAGAGCGAATTGCCTCAGTCGACGTCCAAACTCTCGATCACTCCTCCCGCAGCGCACGCATTCGGAAAAACTTGCGACGATGCTCTGTCCTGTGCCGTCTCATCGCCCGTTATATCTGTACGGCCAAGCCTGCATATCTCAACCACATTGCCATTGCCGTAGTAGAAAGCTGAGTACGCGTCGTCGGCGCTGTGGGTAAACCGGTGCTCGCTCCATTTTTCGTTCAGCGCCATCTCGGTCACGGTTCCGTGCGCCATATGACGCCATCGCCTGGTTGGTCGCCTCGCCATAGGACGCATAGGCGGTTTGTTCGACGAGGTTGCCTGTGGCATCGGTGACAATGCGCACCGAAGACAGATGGTCGCGGTGAATGTAGGTCGGGCTGGTTCCGACCATCTTCACATCCATATGCGGATAGCGCGTATAGACTTTGGGGTTAAGGCACTTATATCTTTGGCTCAGTGAAAGGGCTGCCTACCAATTTGTCCATAATCAATTTTGCCTTGGTATTGTCGTAGCCGTAAGCCATTTCCAATGCACGTGCGCAAAAAATGTCATCGAACCCAGTAAACTTCAGAAAATAAATAAATCTGTCCTCTTTTCTGAAGAGAACTTTCACAACCCTTACAAAAAAACGCCAACGAAACGTGTCTATGTTTGAGAGTGCGTCGTGTGGCTTTTTGTTGTCTTGCATAATCATTTTCCCGGAAAAGTTGCCCGACCTGGGCGGCCTTTGGGACCGGCACCCGTCACCCTAGCACCCGAAAACGTAATATTTCCAGTAATCCCAAAATCTGACCGCACTTTGTCTGCTAGTTCCTGCCCGAGGCTGCGCGTGTGGGAAGTACCAAGTGACCGGGCACCGGGTCCGGTGACGTTAACTTCAACGGTGGCGTCATTCCCCTTTGTGGATACCGGTCCTTGAACCCTCACTTGTCCGTTAGCAGTATCGAACGTTTCATCAATATATTTGTAACCAGTCTGAACACCCGGCTTGGGCCCAACATTGTCGCCGGCTTTTGCAAAGTTTCTAAATCCCGTTTTGGCTGCTGATGCACCAATTTTTGCTGGCGCTGTGGCAATTCCCACAAAATCTATCGGACTCATCGACTCCTGAGCTCGACCGTTTCCAGTAACAGGACTGGGAAGAGTGCCTGGTGCGTAGTGTTGCCTACGCATACCGCTCCAATCTTCATCCAACCAATTATCAGCAGCATTTTTGACCATCTCTTCGACACTATCGAATTCCGGCTCGACGTCGCCACCAAGCCCCCGGTCCAGAGCGGCTCCAGTCATGTCATCGTCCATCACTCCTTCATAGAAATGCCCATTCGGATCGCTTTTGTTGACCGGATCATTCGCCGCATACGCATAGCGGTTCGGCCCGACGCCCTCCTTGATCGGATCCCAGTCATCGGGCGAGATGAACCTTCCGAAGGTGGGATCCATGTAGCGGGCGTTGAGATACATCAGGCCCGTTTCGGGATCGTGCCGCTCGTTGATGTAGCCCTTTTGCGTCGCCATTGCCTGGTTGGTCGCCTCGCCATAGGACGCATAGGCCGTCTGCTCGACGAGGTTGCCGGAGGCATCGGTGACGATGCGCACCGAGGAAAGATGATCGCGGTGAATGTAAGTGGGGCTGGTGCCGACCATCTTCACATCCATATGCGGATAGCGCGTATAGGCGTTGAGAGCATAGACACCGGTTGAGACGGGCGTTCCCGTCGCATCGATCTCCGCATCGGCATCCGGATACAGCGTCTCGCCGCCGGCACCGACTTTCTTCACCCGCCTGCTTTCGGGGCCGTAGGCAAAGTCGATGGTTGCAGAGGCCGCATTGATCACCTGCTTGAGACGGTTCGCCTCATCCCAGGAAAGCGTGCGTGTGCCGTCAGCCGTCATGTTACCGTTGCTGTCATACGAAAGCGCACTGGCGCCAAGAGTGAGCGGCGCATGCGGGCGTTGAACGGTGTTAACCGGATCAACGTGGTCCTCTATAGAGCCCTTGGAAATCGCAATGTGATAATCGTTGTCGCTGTTGACGGCAGCAATGTCGGAAAGGCCGTCACCGTTGAAATCGGCAATCTTCCAATCCGCAAACGAGATCGTTCCGTCGCGATCAAGCCATAGTTCCGTGTCGAAACCCGTGCCGGTCGAGATCGACACGTTATAGTCGCTCTCACCATTGGCAACGACAAGATCGTCCCGGCCGTCGCCGTTGAAGTCTGCTGTGTTCCATTTGTGGTCAGAAAGCATGCCCCCGTGATTCTGCCAGAGGCTTGTTGTGAAACCCGAGCCATTGGAGATGGAGACATAGTAGTCGTTATTGATATTGGCTACGATAAGGTCATCCTTGCCGTCGCCGTTGAAATCGGCCGTTTTCCATTCATGGTCTGCAAGACTGCCGCCGTGATTGGGGGAGAAGCCGGTACCGAATCCGGAGCCATTTGACGGATACGCATAATAAACATTATTCGCACCGACGACGATGATGTCGTCCTTTCCATCACCATTGAAGTCCGCGGTTGTCCAATCGTGATCTGAAAGAACGCCGCCCTGATCCAGCCAATTGGTTGTCGTGGTGAAACCCGAACCATTGGAAATCGAAACCCAATATCTGTTATCGGGGCCGGCCACGACAAGGTCATCCAGACCATCGCCGTTGAAATCGGCAGTCGCCCATTCGCAGTTCGAAAGGACACCGCCGTGATCGAACCACCTGCTTGTCGTGAAGCCTGAACCATTGGAGATGGAGACATAATATTCGTTGGCGCTATTGGCCACGATTAGGTCATCCTTGCTGTCGCCGTTGAAGTCCGCGATCTTCCATTCGTGGTTTGAAAGCACGCCCCCGTGATC
Organism: Hoeflea sp. TYP-13; assembly: GCF_040932035.1. Classification (NCBI taxonomy): domain Bacteria; kingdom Pseudomonadati; phylum Pseudomonadota; class Alphaproteobacteria; order Hyphomicrobiales; family Rhizobiaceae; genus Hoeflea; species Hoeflea sp. TYP-13. Next base: position 429,555 of record NZ_JBFRBB010000001.1, on the reverse strand, counting down.
CTGCCACAGGCTTGTGGTGAAACCGGAGCCGTTGGAGATAGAGACATAATAGTCATTGTTGCTATTGGCTACGATAAGATCATCCTTGCCGTCGCCGTTGAAGTCGCCGATTTTCCATTGATGATCTGCAAGGCTACCGCCATGATTGGGGGAAACGCCGGCACCGAACCCGGAACCGTTTGACACGTAGGCCCGATAGACATTGTCAGCGCCGACAACAATGAGGTCGTCCAGACCATCGCCGTTGAAGTCCGCAGTCTTCCACTCGTGGTCCGCCAGAACACCCGCGTGATCAAGCCACATGCTCGTATCGAAGCCATCACTGATCGACGGTACGGTGATTTGATGTGCCGGATAGACAAAAGCCCCCGCCAGTCTTGATCGTGTGAGCAGGTTGCCGCCATTGTCATAGGAGAATGTCTCGGTGAGTGTGGCATCACCCTGATTGGTGGCGGTAATGAGCTCATCGCGGTCATTGTAGGTGTAAGTCCAGCTTTCCGCAGGGGTGAGGCCTGTGATTGCCGTGATGCGGCCCATTGCATCGCGCGTGTAGCTGTTGTTCATCAGAACCGTGGCATCGGCCTTGGTCGTCACGATGCCCGTCAGCCAGCGCCGCTGCGGCGAATAGGTAAAGTCCGTCGTCACACCATTGGCATAGGTGATCTGGTCCGTCTGACCGTCCGCCTCATAGGTGATCGCGTTGATCAGCGACGGAATGCTCTTCAATCGGCCGTCATAGCCATAGAGCCATGGCGAGGCGGCAGAACCGACGGCTACAAGATGCGGATCGTAAAGCTTCCAGATGGGAAGCTCGCCCTGGTCCTCGCCGGTCATCGTCGTGTGGGTCGCCCCGTCGATCGTCACCGCGTTCTTCGCCACATTGCCCGATGAATGATAGTCGATCGTCCTTGAGGCATTGGCGTTCGAAGCAGATGTCAGCTGGCCCATATTGTAATAGCCCGAGCGCTGCTCGTCATAGGTGTTGGTGGCAAGCACGGGATCCGACACAACAGGACTTGTGATGGTGCGCGACAGCGGACGCCCGATGGCGTCATAGCTCATGGCCGTCACCATGCCGCGCGCATCCGTCTGGGATGTCAATCGGCCTGCCTGGTCGTAGGCATAGGACCAGTTGCCGAGGTCCGGATCGCTGACCGACAGGCGGTTGCCGGCAAGGTCGTAGGCGTAGGACCAGAGCGCACCGATATTGTCTTTCACGCCAATCAGGCGGTCGAAGGCGTCATAGGAATGCCATTCCTTAGTATTGGCCGTTTCCTTGTGCTGATAGATCACCTTGCCGCGGGTGCTGGTGACGGCCACGGACGTCCGGTTCAGCTCATCGGTCAGACGCACCGCCGTGAGCGGCACATTGCCCGCAGCATTGCCGACAGGAACGGAATTGGACAGCAGATAGGCCATCGACCGGGACGAACCGTCCGGGTTCTGCGTCGACACGACACGATCCGCCCAGTCATAAGTGTGCGTGGTCCAGTAAGTTGATTCTCCCTGAACCAAGGAATGGCTCGCAAGCTTGATATTGCTGCGGGCGTCATACTCGGTCCAAGTCCGAACCGAACCGGTATAGCAGTCCGGCATGCACTCCAGCCTCAGGAAGAACCGGCCGCGACCATCAAAATATTGGTGAATCCGTGTCCAGATGTCTGCGGCACCCGGCAATCTCTTTATTGTCCGGACACGCTGCGCAGTCGAAGGATTGCCTTCATCGATATAGTCAACCAGTTCCTCGGCACCGGTCACTGTGTTGATGTGACTGTAGTGCCGGCAGAAGACGTCCTGGCCATAGGTATGCAGCACACCATTGAGATCCGTCAGTGACGCCGGAATCCCGCACACCGTATTGAAGGTCTGCGTTGTCTGCTGACGGGTATCGCCGCCGAAGTACAAGGCATTGCGTGTCGCTACCGGATAAAGGTGATAGGTCGCATCATAATCCCATTCCGTCCGGTTGCCCTCGCCGTCAACCTCATGGGTCTTGTTGCCATAGGCATCGTAGCCGTAGCTCATGGCAATCGAGGGCAGCGATGCATCCGACGAGCGCAGCACCGTGCGGCCCGTCACATGGCCTTTCGTCGGGGCAACACCATGGGATGCGCCGTCATAGGAAAGCTGTTCCTGCGACAGCAGCGTGCCGGACGTTCCCGATCCCTCATAGGTCGACACTGCCGATGGCATCGAAAGGATGTAGTCGGAGACATTGGCGATAATGCTCTGCGCCTTCGTCGTCTCGTCGCCCGATACACCCGTGCGGCCTAGATTGCGCTCCTCGATCACATTGCCATAGCCATCGTAGGAACGCTCGACACGTGTCGTCAGCGTGATCGCCGAACCGGACGTGGCATCGTTCTCGGTCAGTGCCGTCTCGGTCGCGGTCCTCAGCGCCGTGTACGGCTTGGTTGCGGTGTTGACCGTATAGCTGTGCGTGACCTTCTTGCGCACCGTGCCGGCGCCGTCCTTGTAGGTCACCTGATCCGGTGCACCGTAGCTCGCCACATCCTGGCGCAGAACCGTCTCCACCGTCGGGCGGGCCGTCTCGCCATTGGCCAGCGGCTTCGTCTCAACCACCTTGGAAAAGCCGAGGAAACGACGCTCGCCCGTATCGTACTTGCCGCCCTCATAGGAATAGTTGGTTTCGGCAACCTGCCCGTTGCCATTGTCATGGGCAAGCGACGTCACCAGCGGCATGACAAACGGCATGAAAGTGTGGGCATATCGTGAAGACGGCGTGTACTTCAGCGTCACCGTCCCGCCGAGCTCGTCCGTCACCGTCTTCAACAGACCGGGCGTGCCATCCGCATAGTTCGAGTACCAGACCCAGGAATTGCTCGAGCCGCCCTGATAGTTGTAGATCGGATCGCTGATGCCATCGCCGTTAAAGTCGCCGGTACCGATGTGATACTCGTTGTTCCAGCCAAACAGCATGGATGTATCGATATGCATTCGGTGGCCGGATGCAGCGGTGCGGAACTGCAGGAACGCGTGACGGCGCTGATCCGTGTTGCCGGCATGGGACAGGTAATCGATCATGCCGTCGCCGTTAAAGTCGGCAATACCCGGCGCGCGATTGGCCTTCGGGTTCCCGTAAACCGTGCCGCCGTCAACACGGACAAATGAGACACCGGTGTTCAAATAGACATGCACCTGGCCGTAACCGCTGTCGAAACGGATCATATCGGCCGCGCCATCGCCATTGACATCCATCACATGGCGCTCCGCCCCCCAAACCGGAGGAAGTGATCCGGAGTAGCCCTCAACGGCCATGCTGTAACTTGAAGCATCAAAAGTGTAATTCCGCTCCTCGCCATTGCCCCTGAAGTCGGCGCTGCCCTGCTCATGGTTCGAAGATTCAGCAAATACCAAATCACTCACCATATCGCCGTCGCGGTCTGCGGAATAGATGTTGGTATTCGTGAAATTGTTGAAGTATGCGCCGCCGCAAACGGAGCTGTATGCACCGTCCGAGCAAAGCGATTTGAAACCACCGGAGCGGCTGTAACTTATGAGACCACCGATCTGGGCTTGCGTTATGGACGCGGAAGAACTTGGTCCTGTATCGTAGGTTAACCAGAACTGAATTCCGAACAGGGCGCCGTTTACCGTTGGCGATACAAACGCACCAGACCGTTGAAATGCAATCCGGTTCTGGCTGTTGGCATTAATGGCAATTGGCGCTGTGATGTAGCTTTGCACGTTTGCGTTGGGATCACCGGTGTTGCTGAAAGCATAGACGGCGGAGGAGAAGGACGGCTGGCAATTGTCCTGCGAAGGACAATACTGACCGATCCCGACACTCTGCACCTCGTCAAAACCATCATGGTCCAGATCCGTTGCCAGCAGGTTGGAAAATGCTGCAATGCCGTTTATCGGCTTGTTGACCGTCGTCCTCGATGTATTGACGTCATAATAGGTCATGGAGACCGGCGGGCGGGCACTGCCCGCGGTGATGGCGCCATCGACGGCAACAACCGCATCCGTGCCATAGCGCGTGATTGTGGTCAGACGCGAGGCGCCCGAATAGGCATCCTCATCATAGGTCAGCGCAACCGCCGAGCGCATCGAACCGCTCACCGTCGTTGCGATCGACCTGATCCGCTTCTCATAACGCGTCAGCGTCTGGCCATTGGCCATGATGATCATGTCCGGACGGGTCTCCAGATAAAACCGGACCTCGGTGCCGTTATAGGTGATCGTCTGCGGATAACAGGCAGGAAGCGTGTCGCAGGCATAGGTGAAGCTCACCTGGTTGCCGTCCGTATCGGTGATCGACGAGATCAGCCAGCGGAACTGGTCGGCAGAATTGGCATGTTCGACGGTGCCACCGAAGCTGCCGGCCGACGAAAGAACGGTTCTAGTTCCGTCCCGGCCGGTGATCTCCCAGCTGTTGGTGCCGCTTGAGAACTTGATGCGCTGGTAGCTCTCGATCTGGGTCGCATGCGTTCCGCCATTGTCGCAGGACGGGCTGACCGTGCCTGCCACACATTCAACCAGCTCATAGCCGTTGAGAAGAAAGACATCCTTCGCATCGTCATAATAGGCAAGGCCCCTTCCCTCGCTGACCCTTTCGATGACATCAAAGCCGTCAATGCCCCAGCCGTAGCCGAGCCAGCCCTGATAGCGGCCGCCCCGCTTGGTCTTGCGCGAGGAATCGTATTGCAGCTCGATTGCCGGCTCCAGCCCGCGGAAGCCAGGCAGGTCAAGACCGTATTCATAGCTCGCATTGCCGCGGCCCGAAGCGGTGGGAAATTCCCCGGTCGGTATTTTGACGGTATCGCCAGCATCACCAACCTGCGCTTGTGCCTGATGAGAGCCGAACATACATGCAGCCAACACAACGGACGCAATCAAGCAAGTTCGAAACATCGATGGCAAAGAACAATAATTCATCGAATTGCCTAAACGAACACAGTGGATGATATCGAAACCGGTACAACCGGGAATAAGGCAGGAGCTCCTTAACGGCATTGCAACCCCCAATGCTAGCAAGTATCCGCATCCTATTTGATCTCACCGATCAAACAGGGTGTAAGATTCTGTAATAAAATACTTTTTAATGACTACGCGACTGACGTGGACAATATCTGCCGTTTGAGACCAAAAAAACAGCAGATTACAATACACGCATAACGGTTATTTAGTTGATTGGTGATTCGCAACCATAAATATCTACTGCATTTGCGATGACGCGGTATTTTCTGTGGAAACATTTGTCCGTTGCGACGGTTATGATTCTACATTGCTGCGCTGATATCAGTATTCACATTGAAATTTGAAAGGTATGCAACGACAAACTCAGTTCCAAGTTAAAGTTGTATCGAGTTGCCGGCTAAATAACTTGCCATGAAAACCTTTATAAGCCTGACAAATCTGTCACTGTTGTTCATCACGTCACACGCGGCATCAAAAGTTTAAACGAAAATATTTGATACTGGATCCGTGCTCGCGACCGTTACCCGTTTCCCGGACGGCAGTATCATGGTCTACGATACTGGCCACTGGGATCACAACGCCAAGGTGTTTTCGGAGTTCCTGCAGTTCATAGGCGATTCCGACGTCGATTTGTTGATCGCTTCCCATTCGGATTCCGATCACATTGCGGCAACCGATGAGTTATTTAATGAATGCAGACAATCTCGAAGTGTCAGTCTATTGCCGTTCGCAGACATTGGTGTCAGTTTTGACCCGATCAAAACCACCAACCTCATCTGCCTCGCGTTGGGCCATACTGATTGCGTTTTTAACAGCGACTGGTCAAAGAGGCGTCCATCCCATTATCGAATACCGTCGTTTCTTCGAGGACGTCATCCCGTTCGGCGGGGAGGAGATGGGCCCGCTTTCTGTTTGTCCTTCATGTATTGCATCATCCACTCGCCGTCTTCTTTCGATTCGCGCCTTAGCTGCTCAAGTTCGGAGCGAGTCAGTATCTCGGGAACAGATGATGTATTTCGCTTCGGCTGCCCTGAGCGCTTACGGCGTGACACCGAACTCGGTTTAGACGGTATTCGTGAGCCTTTTCTTCAAACGTTCCACAAGGATTGGCTGAAGAGGCATCTCAGGAATACGGCCCGCATTGACCAGTGACAAACCGCGTATCGTATTTTGGGCGCGGTGCGCACCCACCGGAGTATTCGTCATCTGACCAACAAAAGGTACACTTTAGCCATTTCCCTCGGGCGAAAAAATCTAAGGAGGATCACAGGATGTTAGAAGAGCCTCCAGAGCGGCGTAACCTGTCAGACAAAGCGATAGCAGAATTGACATCTGCCTGGCAGGAATTTGATGAAGCATCGGCAGAAGCGCAGGCTCTGCTTTTAGGGAATGCAATCATGCAAACGCCGTCCCCACTTCAAAACCGTCTTCAGAAGGAATTTGGGCGGGAATTCGGACATTCCAGATCCGACCTGATTGCCATTGGCGGCCAATTCCTGGACTTCGCATTCTCGGATGTCGATGAAACGTTCGCGCAAGTCAAGTCCATTGTGGAAGGGATGCAGAGCGAGGCTGATCATATTGAAAATTCCGACCGAGAGCATCTGCAACGCGGAAGCAACTGGAAGCAGCCCGGATTGTCACCGGAAATCATGGAGTTGAACCTGGTTCCTCCAGAAGCATGGCATGCGTTCTTCATGACAATGATGCGTTCGCAACCGTCGGGAGGCTGGTTCTGGCGAAGCATTCTGCATGATTCCTTCGACTTGCTGTCTGCTGGTGACGAGCCTGAGTTGTTCCGGCGCCGAACGATCTACAGACACGGAAGACCTATCGACTTCGAATATTGCAAGCGTCTTTCGGTTCTGAAGGTCTACTTTCGTGCAGGAACCGGGGCCGGTGTAGATGCAAGCCGGCGGGAAGTGGCAAGCAGTCTTGGAGTGAGTTTCGACACGCTGAAAACCTGGTCGGATGCACTGAGAAAATCCGCCAAAGGCAAAAATGAAATGGAGTGCGCAAAACTCGCCGCTCGCTTCGGAGAAGAGTTCAAGAACAGGGCAGCGGATCAATTTGAAAATATCGACCAATTCGGCTCGTATGAAGGCATCTTCAATTTGAAACGGGCTGAATCCTTATATTGGCAACTGTCTGATATTTCTCTCGAAACGCTAAAGGGATGGCTCTTACGATCACGCTCCAAGACCAAACCATCCGGAAAAAGGTGAAAACTTAGGCCAGATTCTCACCGCGACTTCTCTGACGACGTCTGCGATTCCTCTCTTGCTCCAAAAATGGATGCAGATACCCAGAGAGGATTGAAAATGCTTAATGATGAAGTCCTTTATTTGAATGCGCAGCAGGCCAGCAGTCTGCTCGGCATCGCTATCAGCACGCTGGCGAAGTGGCGGCTTTCCGGCACCGGCCCTGAATATGCGAAGCTCGGGCGCCGGATCATCTACCGGCGCGTCGACATTGATGCCTGGCTGGCCCGCAACAGCTTTCGTTCCACATCGGAATATGACCGCAAGTCATCCGGAGATGCAGAATGAGCAAGATCAATTGCCACCGGTCACGCTCTCGGAAATCAAGCCCACCAAACGAGGAACTCTTGGACCAGCTGTGCATCAGGCCCTTTCTCGGATGCAAGGCAGAGTTCAACGCCGTCGTTCTTGAGATGATCGTCCGGGCTTTAAAGACGCCGAAGCTGTGCAACACGGCCTATCGGCTCCTACCGGTCCTTGCTTCGATGATGAACTGCAGGACCGGACATTGCTATCCCGGTGTCTCGAAGCTGGCATCGGAACTTGGTGTTTCTCCGCAGGCAATTCGAAAAGCCTGCCGCGATCTCGAGGAAGCCGGCCTGATCCACGTAGATCTCAACTCGAGCAGCTTCAACACCAACTCGTATTACCTCGATTTTCGAAAGCTGGAGAAACGCGGTCCTTCTTTTCAGGAGAGCCAGAGCATATCCCAGGCACCCGTAACGGGCGTTTCTCCCGATCTCATAAAAGAAGTATTTGGCGAAACGAACGTTGCGCTCCTCTGTGATGACGATATCGACGCTCTTCATTTTGCCGAGGAGAGGAGCCGGTCCCGTGGTTGACTATCGTGCCATCGAAGAGGCTGACGCTGCTCTGAGGAAATCCGAGCGCGTGCTCCAGCACCATATGGGCGACGCACACGGCCTCGATGTATTAGAAAATTCCGGCAACCCAGGCGCCAGCAAATCGGGTAAAATAAAGAGCCGGTTCCTGAAGGCCCTTCCCTCAGCGGAGTTCATTCGGGAAGCAACGTTTCTTCTGGAGTCTGCCTTAGCTGAAAAGGCAAATGCGAAGATCATTCTCGCCTGTCTTCAACAACAGCTTTATCCACGCTCGAGATACAATTTCGACATCAGCAAAAGGGTGTTTTTGTCCGATATTCTCGATTTGCTTGAGGAAGAGAATGCGGTCTGCTGCCTTGCAGTCTACAGAGCCATTCGCAGCATAAGCCTGCGCGCCAGTTTCGTACCACCGGCCGGGCAAATCGTCGACGCGATACAGGGAGAGGAAGCGGGCCTCATTTCCATGCAAAGCGGTCTTGCTCGTATTGCGCAGTATCTGTCTGAAGGGGCGCCGCGGTCCTGATGATCATGCAGAACGAAAGTCGGCTGTCGGCAAAAACCGTCTGCAAGCGCCGTCTGAGCGGAGCTCATCAATAGCTCAAGCGAAGACGGTGCTGTGGGCACAGTGTGAATATGGGATGTTCGATGAAGCAATGGCCTCAATCGGTAAGACGCAGGGTCTTATCGAATGTTGATAAATGTTAACATCAGGAACAAAAAAAAATGAAAATTGTAACACCCTGCCGGTTGCGCAACCGGAAGCTGTTTACTGTCGATGGATGTCTCGTTCAGCAATGCCCGTTTCTTGTGCTGCGCACCAACGCGTACAACCCAATCTGTGTCCATTGTCATGAAGGCGAGTGCAAGCAAATGCATGCAGTCGGTCTCGACATTGAGGGCAACCCGCTTCCTGAGGAACAGCGTCCCGAATGCAGGGCGAAAACCAAGGCCGGTGGTCCATGCACCAAACACGTGATTCCAGGTAAACGACGCTGTGCCAACCATGGCGGTCTGTCGACCGGTCCGAAAACGCAGTCTGGCCGCGACCGGATCCGCGCTGCGCAAAAACGGCGTTGGGCGAAGGGGAAGGGCAAAGAGACTGATACTGATTGATCGGCTGCATTTGCTGAGCCAACGGAGGCGGTCTAAACTCACATCGGACTACAGATGCAAAATTTAACTGAAACTATACGCTGATCACCCGCCCAATCTCGGAACTGAAGCCGTTCTGGAATGGGTTGTAATTTGAAATTTTCAACCAATTGATGTCAAAGTAGCGATCAATTGAGATCGAAAGATTGAATCCCGCCGGAAAGAGGTTTTGTGTTTTTGGTTGGACGAAGGTGAAGGGAATTTCACGAGTTGGACAAAAAAGACAAACTTCAGCTGAGTGAAACGGACATTTGCGACCTATTCATTTCCCCAGCTATCAAGTCTGCCAACTGGGATCCGCTTACCCAAATCCGGCGCGAAGTCACACTGACTCCCGGGCCCGTCGTCGTTCGCGGAAACCTGTCTTCACGGAACAAAAAAAAGAAAAAATTTGCAGATTACGTTCTTTCTTGGAAGCCCTCCCTGCCGGTAGCGATTGTGGAAGCAAAAGAAAACAGTTTTTCGGTTTCACATGGTCTGCAACAGGCGCTTGGATATGCAGAAATTCTCGATCTGCCTTCCGCCTTCAGTTCGAACGGCGATGCATTTGCTTCACATAACAAGGTAGCGCGCTCGGGAGAGGACATTGAAACCGAATTTGCGCTCGGTGATTTTCCGTCACCTGAAGAATTGTGGCGCCGATATCGCGCCTTTCACAATATTGAAGATAGCGATGATACGGCGCTTGTAGAGCAGCCCTACCATGTCGACAGTTACGGCAAGGAACCTCGCTATTACCAGATAGATGCCATCAATCGGACCATTGAAGCCATTGCAAAGGGTCAAAACCGAATACTGCTGGTTATGGCCACTGGTACAGGAAAGACCTACACGACGTTTCAGATCATTTGGAGGCTCTGGAAAGCCGGCGAGGTCAAACGCGTTCTGTTTCTGGCGGATAGGAATATTCTCGTGGATCAAACACTGGTCAATGACTTCAAGCCGTTTGGCGCGGTCATGACAAAGGTTAAAAACCGGAAGGTCGATCCCGCTTACGAAATCCATCTCGCACTCTATCAGGCTATGACCGGTCCAGATGAATCGGACAAAATCTTCAAATCTGTTTCGCGGGACTTCTTTGATTTGATTGTCGTTGACGAATGCCATCGCGGCAGCGCCGCTGAGGACTCGGCCTGGCGGGAAATCCTCGAGTATTTCGACAGTGCGATCCAAATCGGAATGACCGCTACCCCGAAAGAAACCGAGTATGTTTCCAACATCACCTATTTTAGTGAACCGGTTTATACATACACTTTGAAGGAAGGCATCGAGGACGGCTTTCTAGCCCCGTACAAGGTCATCCGTATTGATATTGATCGGGACATTGATGGATGGACGCCGCCTGAAGGCATGACTGACGATCTCGGCTATGCAGTCGAGAGGCGGGAATACAACCAGCAGGACATGGACAGGATTCTCATCCTGAATCAGCGGACAAAACTTGTTGCCGAACGGGTGATGAAACTGCTTCGGGCGACAGATCCCATGTCAAAGACGATCATCTTCTGTGAGGATATCGACCACGCGGAGCGCATGCGCCGGGCCATTGTGAATGCCGCCGGCGATCTCGCCCGCGACAATTCGAAATATGTGATGCGTATCACGGGAGACAGCGCAGAAGGCAAAGCCGAACTGGATCGCTTCATTGATCCGGAAGAACCCTACCCCGTCATCGCAACAACGTCACAGCTTCTCTCAACCGGCGTCGATGCCAAGACCTGCAAACTGATCGTTTTGGACAGAACGATCAATTCGATGACCATGTTCAAGCAGATTATCGGCCGCGGCACCCGGATCGATGAAGACAATAACAAGTACTTCTTCACAATCATGGATTTCAAGAAGGCCACCAAACTGTTCCGTGATCCGGATTTCGACGGAGAGCCCGTTATCATCTACGAGCCCGATGATGACGATGATCCGGTCCCGCCGGACCCTGACCCGAATGACGACAACGGATTTGATGAGGACGGAGACCAATACGATTCCGGTGTGAAAAAAATCCGCATCAGCGGCGTGGACGCAACAATAATTGCGGAACGCATCGAATATATTGGCCCTGACGGCCAGCTGATCACGGAGTCCTATCGCGAATTCGCCCGCAAGCGGATCAAGGAAGAATATCGTTCCCTCGATGAATTTATCCGGACATGGAATGCCAGCGACCGCAAACAGGCGATCATCGATGAGCTTGAAGAACGCGGCATTCTGCTTGCCAATCTCGCCGAGGAGGTGGGCCATGATATCGGGGACTTCGATCTCCTGTGCCATGTTGCCTATGACCAGCCGCCGCTGACCCGCCGCGAACGGGCAAACGGGGTGAAGAAGCGGAACTATTTTGCGAAGTATGGAGAACAGGCACGCGCCGTGCTTGAGGCGCTACTCGACAAATATGCCGATGAGGGCGTTTCGACCATCGAACAGGCAAAAGTCCTCAAGCTGAAACCGTTCAGTGATATCGGAACCCCCGTTGAGATCATCAATACTGTCTTTGGCGGCAAATCAGTTTATGAAAAGGCCATCCGCGAGCTGGAAGATCAAATTTACGGACAGGCCAATAACGAATGACGAATCTCACCGGGGTTATCAAATCCATTCAGGACATCATGCGCAAAGATGTGGGCGTCGATGGCGACGCTCAACGCATCAGCCAACTGGTCTGGATGATCTTTCTGAAGATCTTTGATGACCGGGAAGCCGAGCTGGAATTGATCGAGGACGATTTTATTTCTCCGATTCCTGAACATATGCGCTGGCGTCATTGGGCGGCAAATACGGAGGGTGACACCGGCGACGCTCTTCTCGATTTCATCAACATGCAGCTTTTCCCGAAGCTGAAGGATGGCCTGCCGACACAGGGGTCAGCGGGCAAGCGCGCCCAGGTGGTGCGTGGTGTTTTTGAAGACGCGATCAATTTCATGAAATCCGGCACGCTGATGCGGCAGGTGGTCAACAAGATCAACGAGATTGACTTCAACAGCACCGAAGACCGCCACACCTTTGGCGATATCTACGAGAAGATCCTGAAAGACCTGCAAAGCGCCGGCAATGCCGGTGAGTTTTACACGCCCCGCGCCATCACGCGACTCATCATCGACCAGCTCAATCCTCAACTTGACGAGATTGTTTTCGACCCTGCCTGCGGTACCGGTGGATTTCTTTCTTGCACCATCGACCACAAGCAGCAATTTGTTCAGACAAGCGAGGACCGTGAAACGCTCTCCCGGACAATCCGGGGGGTTGAGAAGAAGTCGCTGCCGTTCGATCTCTGCGTCACCAATATGATCCTGCACGGTGTCGACACTCCGACAGGTATTCGACATGACAACACACTGGCCAAGCCCTATCGCGACTATGGCGAAAGGGACCGCGTCCACGTCATTGCCACCAACCCGCCCTTCGGCGGCATGGAAGAGGACGGGATCGAGAATAATTTCCCCGCCCATTTGCGCACGCGAGAGACAGCCGATCTGTTCATGGCGCTGATCATTAAGCTGTTGCGGACCAATGGCCGCGCAGGCGTCGTTCTGCCGGACGGCTTCCTGTTCGGTGAGGGCGTAAAGTCGAAGATCAAGAAGGACCTGATCGAGGCCTGCAATCTTCACACGATTGTTCGCCTGCCAGGCGGCGTTTTCAATCCCTATACGGGTATCAAGACCAACATACTCTTTTTCACAAAGGGACAACCGACAAAAGACATCTGGTTCTGGGAGCAGCCCTACCCGGAAGGGGTCGTGAACTACAGCAAGGGCCGCCCGATGCAGTTTGCGGAATTTGATGCCCTTCGCAACTGGTGGGGCGATGAGGCGGCGAAGTTCCGTTCACGGCAGGAAAATCAGCATGCCTGGAAGGTAACAGCAGAGCAAGTTGCCGAACGCAGCTACAACCTTGATGAAAAGAACCCGTATGTGGCCGAAGCAGAAAGCCACGACCCGAACGAACTGCTCGCTGCCTATGCAGAGAGTCAGCGCGAGGTGCAGGCACTGCGCGACCAGCTCAAGACAATCCTGTCCGAAGCGCTGGGGCGCAAGGCATGAGCGATCCGGCAACACTCCTCGTCGATCACCTTGATATCTGGACCGGCGCGGTCGAACGCAAGAACGGCGCCGGACGCGGTAATGGTGGCAAGCTCTCTCTTTGCGGCATCGAAAAGCTCCGCAGCTTGATTTTTGACCTTGCCGTGCGTGGTAAACTTGTACCTCAGGATATGAAGGATGAGCCCTCTTCATCGGTCCTTTCAAAGATCGAGGCCGCAGCAAAGAAACTATCAGCGGAAAAGAAGATTAGAGGGTCGATAGTGTGTCGCCCGTTATCACGCAAATACCATTGGTACCATGTTCCACAAAACTGGGAGTGGATTGCCCTTGGTAGTTGCACAAACTACGGATTTTCTGAAAAGACAAACGGTAATGGACTGCCCCCTGATACTTGGGTTCTGGAATTGGAAGACATAGAGAAACGGACTTCTCGCTTAATCCAAAAGCTTCGATTCGAGGAGAGGACGTTTCGAAGTTCGAAAAGCTGCTTCCAATCCGGTGACGTTGTTTATGGGAAACTTCGGCCGTATCTCGACAAGGTGATCGTTGCTGATGAGGATGGGGTTTGTACCACTGAGATGATCCCAATCCGAGGTCACTATGGTATCGACCCACACTACTTGAGGATCTACTTAAAATCGCCTCATTTTGTAGAATTCGCATCATCATCCGTGCATGGGATGAACTTACCTCGACTGGGTACCAACCGCGCTCGAGAGGCACCCTTCCCAATTCCACCGCTTGCTGAGCAGAAGCGGATTGTGGCAAAGGTGGATGAGCTGTTGGCTCTGGTGGATGCGCTGGAGGCCGGCACCCATGAGGCCATGGCTGCCCACGACACGCTTGTCCTCGAACTCCTCGCCACCCTCGTGAACAGCGAGGACGCCGACGAACTAGCCGAAAACTGGTCCCGCATAGAGGCCCACTTCGACACCCTCTTTACCACCGATGCCAGCATCGAATCCATGAAGCAGACGATTCTCGAACTGGCAGTAAGAGGTAAGCTAATTAAGCATGAGCCAGACCCACATGAGAAAGCATTGGACCTGCTTGGACAGATTGCTACGCGACGAGACGAATTGATCCGAATGGGAATTATCCGCCGCGATCGCGTTAAACCGTATCCAACGGCATCGCCTCCATTCACGATCCCGCAGCATTGGCACTGGGCCAGGATTGGCGAGATAGCTTTGTTCACCCAATACGGGACCTCTCAAAAAGCTTTTGAAGGCACGGAGGGAATTCCCGTGCTTGCAATGGGGAATATTCAATCTGGCGCAGTGGATACATTATCCGAAAAACGTATTCCCGATAATTCTCCAGAGTTGCCAGATCTCTTCCTTCAACCAGGCGACCTACTTTACAACCGAACGAATAGCTATGAATTGGTTGGAAAGACGGGACTGTTTCAAGGCGCCGCAGATAGTTTTACGTTCGCGTCCTACCTTATACGGATCAAACTTCATCCAGAATCTACACTCCCCGAGTTTGTTAATATGGTCATGAATTCGAGCTTCTTTCGGTCAACCCAAGTGGAGCCGAAAATAACCAAGCAAACTGGGCAGGCCAACGTGAACGGCACTTCAATGCGCAGTATGCTCGTTCCATTGCCACCCCACAATGAACAACAACAAATAGTTGAGCGATATAAAGAGTTTTTGCATGTTCTGGAGGGACTTCGAAACAGAATTATATATTCGAATCAACTGTCTATACGATTGGCGGATGAATTGACAGCTGGGCAGAACTGATGCGCCTCCGCTCCGTCTCAATCAACTGCTACAAGAACCTCCGCGACTTCTCGCTCGACTTCAGTGGCGAGGAATTTATCGACATCTTTGTTGGCAAGAACGGCTCAGGCAAATCCAACTTTCTCGAAGCCCTGATCGAGATTTTCGACCATATTTACACCTTCAAGGCGGAAAATTCGGGCCCGGATTTTGACTACTCGATCAGCTGGGACATCCGCGGCGCGGAAACGCGGCTCGAATGGAAGGGCGAAGTACTTTCGATCAATATCGCCGGCAAGGCGTACAAGACACTCCGAAAAGTGCCGCTCCCTGCTAACATCATCGTCTACTATTCCGGTCAGAACGATACTGTCTCGGACCTCATCCGGCGCTATCGCGACAGCTATCGCCGCACCGTACGCAAGGCTAATGTGGCTGACATTCCCCGCTTCATCGGCATTGGCCCCGACTACAAGGCGATGCTGCTCGCCCTCATGCTGATGATGCCGGAGCACACACGCGCGCGGCAGTTTCTTTATACCAAGCTCGGGATAGAAGGCGTCGGCAGCAAGACCGCGCTCAAGCTACGCCGCCCCGGAAAAGGGATCGTCCATCAATCGCGCGCCTATGATCCGTTTGAGGATGATCAGCTCTTCTGGGGTGTTCAAGGCGTCGCGCGACGCTTCCTCGACCGGCTGATGGGTTGCATCACGGGCGACTTCACACCCGGTTCGCTCTATGCCCGCGACACCGATACTTATCAGCTGAATATCGATGTAGCGAAGTTCCGTGAGACATTCGTCGACACGCCGCCGGATGAGGTCTTCTGCCAGTTCAATGCGTTGCACGCCCTCGGGATGATCGAAGATGTGTCGATTCCTGTTCGGCTTGGCCATGCAGTGGAAGTCACATCACGTGCTTTCAGCGATGGGCAATTCCAATCGATCTACCTGTTCGCGATTTCGGAGCTTTTCAAGAACCGCGAATGCGTCACACTGCTCGATGAGCCCGACGCGTTCCTGCACCCGGAATGGCAGTACGACTTTCTCTCTCAGGTGCAGCAAATTTCCGAGGAGGCAGCAAAGTCCAACCACATCCTGATGAGCAGCCACAGTGCTTCAACCGTTGCATCGAAGGTCAAAACTCGCCTGCGCACCTTCGAGATTAATGGTCAATTTGTAGCTCCAGCGGAATTGGAGAAACCCGAAATCATCAACTCACTCTCCGCTGGGCTGATCAGCTTTTCCGAGCAGGAAGCTTTGTTGAATATTGAACAGATTGTTGGCGCGAGTACACGGCCGATTGTATTTACTGAAGGTGTGTCCGACGTGGCCATATTGAAAACCGCTTGGGAAAGGCTCTATCTGTGAGCTTCAAATAGGTTGTCCATTCGGACCGGACCGAGGAGACTGGAGTTACCAAGCTTCAATCTTCAAGGAGAGGTCCGAATGAACATCCACAAGAATGCCCGTCTGATGCCACGCCGTCGAGAGGAAATGGCACTGTCGGTGATCGAAGGCCGTCTTTCCAAAGCCCAGGCCGCGCGCGCCTTTGGTGTCTCGGCGAAGATCGTGGCACGCTGGGTGGAACGCTACAGGAAGCACGGCCTTGTCGGTATGGCCGATCGCTCCTCGCGGCCACACAGACTGCGTTCCCCGGTGTCCGAAGCAACCTGGATTTGGAGAATTTGTCACCTGCCGAAGACAAGATCGTCGAAGCGGTTGCGCGTTATGTCGGGCTGCAGAAGCGGGTGGGGGAAACAGCCAATCGAACGTTTCAAATGATCGCCAATCGCGGGTTGATCGAAGCAGCCGAAGTTTCCGTTATGAGGAACAAGCCCACTCAGGGCTTCGAGGTTCTTGAGGAAGCTGATTTGGAAGAGCTTTCCTTCGAGAAGATCATCTTTGATCACCCAGACGAGTTCTCGCCTCGTGCGATATGGTATGCGAGGCAAACCCTCGGTGAGCCAAACGAAAGCGACATGCCACCAGCATCGCAATCGCTGATCACACAGATCCGAACCGACAAACTTATCGGATGGTGGCGCGAGATGATCGCTGCCAGGGGACAAATTGGCGGCTACTCCAACACCGACGTGGGTGAATTTTTTGGATTCCATGATCTTTCGTCCTATGGACGTGTTCTTGGCAATATCACGTCGCGCATCGATTTCGCCTGCTACAAATGCGGGCTTCCACCTCTTGGCCTATGTGCGGAAACGCCCTTTGCAAGGGCCTGGAGACAGGAAGACCGGCGATGGGCGTTTCCGCAAGACCAAATGGCTGCCGCCTCAAAGAGCAGAAATTGGACTGCTGCCGATTTGGACGCGATACAAATCGCTACCCGCGAACTGCCCGGAACAGCGAGTATCCCCTGGAGAAATGAACTACGCGAGGCGGAGGCCTTGGTGAGGGATTGGGCGTTTTCATTAAAGGGAAGCGCACGAAAGCCACAAATACAGCAGGAACTCGCCGCAGATCTCGATGAAATGCGACAGGCTGAGAAAGACGCGTTAGGCCAAACGCCAAAGGCAAAAAAGCGGATCAGCCAGTCAATCGAACGAGGGAATATTGGCGCTTTGGTGAAGAAACGGAACGGGTTCAAATGCCAGGTCTGCGAAGCTCTCGGCAATGATCCCTATCCGTTCAAGAAAAAGAATGGGGTGCCGTATGTTGAGGCTCACCATGTAATCCCCGTCTCCGAACTCCAGATCGGAACCCTTTCCGCCACGAACATCATGACTCTGTGTGCCAACCACCACCGCCAATTCCACTATGGTGTTGCGTCAGTCACCATTGAGTCAGACCATTTCGATGTGTCGCTTGATGGCCAACAATTGCGGCTGGAACGTTGCTCAATAGCGACCGACTGACGTAAGTCGGTGGTTACTATGTGGTTCCTTTTCCAAAACCATACACCACGCTGTTCAACTTAACTTATTGAAAAATTTGGCGCACCCGACACGATTCGAACGTGTGACCTCTGCCTTCGGAGGGCAGCGCTCTATCCAGCTGAGCTACGGGTGCCCGGCGCGTTGACGCGCAAACACAAAAAGCTGGATAACCGATCAGTCGCGCAAGGGCAAGTGCCGCCGAGCGCTATTTGCCGCCCATTGCAGCAAGGCGATCGTCACACCGGTGAGCGGGCCTTCGGTGCGAGTGCCTGGACAGTGAGACACAAACGCGAAGGATTGCCGCGGTTCTTCAATTATACGCCGGCAGGAACAGCAGCTTTGCGTAGGAGCGGAAAAGCATGATCTGCTTGGCCAGCACCTCGGGCTGCTCCAGCGCCTTGGACATGACAATACCTCCCTCGACCGTGCCGGACACCATGTCGGCAAGCGCTTCCAGGTCGACATCATCCTTCGGCGGATAGATTTCAACGATGTTTTCAAGTTCGGTCAGAAAGCGCTGCCGCCAGCTCAAAACCGACTTTCTGTTGAGTTCACGCACATCGCTGTCGAACAGACGCTCATTGTAGCAGCAGGTGGCAACGAGGCATCCGGGATGTCCATTGGGCAGATCCGCCATCATTTCCGCAAACAGCTTCAGTCCGATCAGGAATGCGTGGAGGGGATCGTCGTGCAATTCCCGCGCGCGGTCGAACAAGTCGTCGAGCAATGCGTCCTCCCGATCGACATAGCGCTGCAAAAGCGCTCTTGCGAGCTGGTTCTTGTCCTTGAAATGGTAGAAAAAGCCGCTCTTGGTGATGTCCGCCGCCGCAATGATCTCGTCAATGGAGGTGGCACCGAATCCCTTGGTCAAAACGGACGCTTCGGCGATGTCCATCAAACGCTCGCGTGTTTCCTGCCCTTTTCCCATGACCTGCCTCATTTCACTTTACCGGAAGTACAGTTTTTGACCCTTGAGAATCGCCCTGGCGCCACAGGAGCCGATAAGTCTTTGAAAAAACGCACACAAATTTTTTCAGCAAACCGTACCATGAAGTTTCTATCAGCGATCGCCAATAATCCTCATGCTTCCGTCAGTACGAAAGGACAGAAACATGAGCCACGCAAAATATAGACTCAATCTGCCACAACTCAATGGGCATTTGTTGCTGACTGATGGCGGCATGGAGACCACGCTGGTCTTTCATGACGGCTATGAACTGCCGTATTTTGCTTCATTTGACTTGCTGCGCAGCAAAGAAGGGACCGAATGGCTGAAGTCATACTACAGCCGCTATGCGGCGCTGTCGGTCGAGCAGGGATACGGTTTCGTACTCGAGACCCCGACCTGGCGTGCCAACAGAGACTGGGCCACCCTGATG
Organism: Hoeflea sp. TYP-13; assembly: GCF_040932035.1. Taxonomy (NCBI): domain Bacteria; kingdom Pseudomonadati; phylum Pseudomonadota; class Alphaproteobacteria; order Hyphomicrobiales; family Rhizobiaceae; genus Hoeflea; species Hoeflea sp. TYP-13. The sequence continues at coordinate 410,317 of NZ_JBFRBB010000001.1, read as the reverse complement.
GGATACAGCGAAGAGGCGCTCAAAATAATCCATCAGGAAGCGGTCGAAATGCTGTTCGATCTGCGCGCCAAACACGAAACGCCGCAGACGCCGTTTGTGGTCAGCGGAAATCTCGGACCGCGCGGTGACGGCTACCGCGCCGATTCAAGAATGAGCGCAGACGAGGCAGAGGCCTACCACCGCTCGCAGGTTGCCAATTTTGCCGGCGCGGGCGTGGATATGATCTCGGCGCTGACAATCACCTATGCCGAGGAGGCCGAGGGCATTGTGAGGGCGGCACAGGGCGAAGGTGTGCCGGTGGCAATATCTTTCACGCTGGAAACCGACGGACGCCTGCCTTCCGGGCAAAGCCTGAAGGATGCAATCCATCAACTTGACGGGCATGCCGAAACCCGACCGGCCTACTTCATGATCAATTGCGCCCACCCCGATCATTTTCAGGACGTAATCGCACGGGGCGGAAGCTGGACCCGGCGCATCCGCGGTCTGCGCGCCAACGCGTCGCGCTTGAGCCATGAGGAACTGGACAAGGCCGAGGTGCTGGATGACGGCGATCCGGTGGAGCTCGGGGCACAGTACAAAGCGCTGCTCGAACTCCTGCCCAACCTCGCAGTTATTGGCGGTTGTTGTGGCACAGACCACAGACATGTTTGTGCAATCGGCTATTCCTGTCGTCACCAGGTCACTGCCTGATAACCGAAAGGTCAGCCGTGCGAAGGCGCGGCGATATCGGCTGAACGGAGATCAAAATGTTGAAAACAGCTTACACATCGAGACCGGCAACCTTTGAGGATGCCTATCACCTGGCCAGGCTGGTCAATCATGCCGGCGAGGGTCTTGCATACCACCACTGGCAGACGCTGGCGGAACAGGCACAGGAAGACGTTGACCCCTGGGCCATCGGCATTCGCCGCGCGGCCGGTGAAAGTGCCGGTTTTTCACACCGCAAATCCCTTGTCGCGGAAGTCTACGGACATGTCGCCGGCTGCGTATCGAGCTACCCGATCGAAGCGCCCACGCCGCAAAAGGAATATGCAGATACCCCGCCCGTATTCCGGGCGCTGCTGGAACTCGAGGATCTGGCCGTGGGCACGCACTATATCAATGTGCTGGCGATCTATCCCGAACACCGCGGAAAGGGTCTCGGAACGATGCTCCTGTCGCAGGCTGAAGGCATGGCGGCAGGCCGCGGCATGAGCCTGATTGTCTGCGATGCAAACCGGGATGCCCAACGCCTTTATGAGCGGCTCGGATACCGGCAGCACGCAACCCGGCCGATGGTCAAGCAAGGCTGGGATGGCCGGGGTGAAAACTGGGTCCTGATGCTTAAATGAAAATACGGGGGCGGTCACAGCCGACCGCCCCGTCTGAAGCAGGGGTGGGGTCTTATTCTCCCTTCGCCTTGTGCATCAGGCTAAGGCCTTTGGCGGTGCGGTTCGGAAAGCCCTCCCAGTACGTATGTTCAGGTTTCGGCGTTCCGTCTTCTTCAAGCGCGTGGACGCCGTCGCCGGATTTTTCCACCAGGTCGAGATAGGCTTTCATTTCGCCGTCATTCTTCAGGTATTGGCCCAAAAAGGCGGTGACGAAATGCTGGGTGATGTTGTTCATGCGGACATTGTCCCACACCGCATCGGCATAATGGTCGAAGGGCACGAAATCGAGATGCTCCGACGGCAGCCAGGATTCCGCAGGGGCCGGTATCGGCGCGCCGGCATTGTGATTGGCATATTCGAAGGTCAGGAGATACCGGTCCGTATTGGTGCTGCCCTCGAAAATCGCCTTGGTGCCGTTTTCATAGCCGGACACATCGTCATCGCTGCCGGCGATGAAGAACATTGGAATTCGCAGGCCCGAAAGACCCGCTGCGTCCCAAAAGCCGGTGTTCATGCCCCAGGGCGCAATAGCGACAGCCGCCTTGATGCGCGGGTCGATCAGCGCCTCATGGGTATCGCTGCCAGCAAGATGCACCTGCAACGTGCCCTCCGGTGCGCCCCACGGATATTCAGTGCTTGCCTGTGTCACACCGCCGCCGGCAGTGATCACCGCGCCATAACCGCCCATGGAATAGCCGACAACACCGGTATCGCCGGCATTGACCAGACCTTTCAGGAAATTGCCGTCTTCCGTCGACATGCGGTCGATCGCATCGAGAACGAAGGTCTGATCTATGGATCTGTTGACGAGCGTCGAGCCGAAGGCGGCCTTGTTGTCATAGGTACTTTCTGTGTGGTCGATCGATGCCACCACATAGCCCTTTGTTGCAAGATTTTCGCCGAGATGGCTCATCAAAAAACGGTTGCCGGGATAGCCGTGGGATATGATCACCAACGGATAAGCGGCCCCCGGCTTTGCCGGCTCGGCGTCGCGGACCGCCCTGCCCTTGAGGTCGACCTTGGTGACGCCGTCACGCAGGAACACATCCTTGTAGGTGCCGCCCGAACCGGTGCCGTCAGCCGCCGGATACCACACCTCAAGCGTCAAAGGCCTGTCGTAGCGCGGCAGGTCCTTGCCGGCTTCCACTTTCAGAATATCGACCTGCCCCGGATTCTTCAGCTCAATGGTGCGTACGCCTATGGGGCTATTGCCATGGGCGGCCAGTGCCGGTGCGTCCGGGCGGATTTCGTCGACACGGTTTGACTCGGCCATCGCCGCCGTGCACAGCAGCCCGGAAATAACTGCAACCCCTATTGCATGTTTCATGATGTGATCCCTGTGGTTGTCGTTTCGATTGCCGCCGCGGCGGAAAGTTCAACATACTACTGAGTAGGTTTGAAGCCAATCCTATTATGTGACAGCGACAGCGTTGTGACAAATTCCATCAATACCGACGGTGGAAAATCACCGATTCACAAATTTTCGGATTTGGTGGCGCGGCGCGGAGGTCAGTTGCCGACGATACGGTAGAGCCTGACCGACGTCTGCTTACCCTTGGAATAGTTGAAACCGGAAATCGGCTCACCACCCTCGGCGCGCGCATCGCTGGCGCTCAGCGCGGTCAAAAACGCCGGCGCGTCCTCGTCCGGAACCGCCGCCATGGCGCATTCGGGATCCTTCAGCAAATGATTTGCGGCACTGTCCGGTCCGGTCAGGAGCGTATTGGTGCCGGTAAGAAAAACGAGACTCGGTTCGTGATAGGTCACAGCAGCCAGAACCGAATCCTCGCAGGCTTTTTCCGCCTCGAAGCGGTCGGCTATCTGCTGGCTGACCCAGATCTGATCGACATTCGGCAGGATCGCGGAGAACATCAGACCATAAGCGGTGGTTGCCGTCAGCGTGGCCACAAGAACACGCCGAATAGGCGACAACTCAAGTCCGTAGCCAAGTCCGAACCAGCACGCCATCAGCAGCAACAGCACCACGGGGATGCTCCAGAACGAAAAGTTGCCCGCAATATAGATGGGAACCGCAACCGCAATCACTGAAAAGCCGAGTGTAACCACGACAACCCCGAATCCGGTGATGCCGTGAAGCAGACGCTGCCACCAGAGCGGCCGTGGCAAATCGCCCGGGGGCAAACTGAGGAACCAGCCGCCCAGCAATACGACCGCCGGATACACCGGTAATACATAGTGCGGCAGTTTGGTCGGGATCAGCTCAAAAATCAGCCATAGCGGTATGTACCAGGCGACGCAGAACATGAGACGCGGATCGGTGAACATGCGCCTGAGCCCGTTGGTTCCACCGATGATGGCGATCAATCCGAACGGCCACATGTAGAGCGAATAGGTGACGATGTAATATCCGGGCGGTGCACCGTGGGATTCCTGTCCGGATGCGACCTTGCCGAGCATGTCGCGCCCCAACGCCTCATGCCAGAAAGCGCCGCCGCTTTTCCAGGTAATCAACGCAAGCCATGGCAGAGCGATCAGCACCATGAGCGCAATTCCGCGCAGCGGCCTGAGATCGGCCAGCCACTTGCGTCCGTTACCCCGGTCGAAGATCATAATAAACAGCACCGTCAGGGCGCTCAAAAACGGTGTTATCGGCCCCTTGACGAGGATGGCGACCCCTTGCGCGACCCAGAACCCCCAGGCCATCGATGCAGGCGCTTTGGTTCCCTCGCGGCCGGCAAGGTAAATACGGGCAAGGAATCCTTGCGCGAGTATGGAAACAAGCAGGAGAACGGAATCGGTTTTTGCAAGCCGCCCTTCAAACCCGGCGCCGAACAGGCCTGCGAGCATAAGTGCCGAAATCAAGCCCGCCGCCGGGCCGAACATTGCCTGCCCGAGCCAATAGATGGAGGCGACCGAAGCCGCAACAGCGACGACCGAGACCATGCGATAGGCGGCAACCGGAGCGTCCTCTCCGCCACCCGTCAGCCCGACGCTGAGCGACTGCAGCCAGTAGATGCCGATGGGTTTCTTGTAGCGTGGTTCGGTCTGGAAGCGGATATCGACAAAGTCGCCGCTCTCGACCATCTGTTTGGTGGCCTGCAGATAGCGCGCCTCATCGCGGTCTATTGGCGGCAGTTGCGTGATGCCGGGAACCAGTACCGCAAGTCCCAGCAAAAACAGCATCACATAACGAAGCACGCTCGCCCCTTCCTCGTTCTGTCGCCATCCGACGAGCACTTTTAAAGCATCGTAAGCTATTTCGGAATCGTTTTCGACACTCCAATCATTTATCCGGCATTTTGTTTTGCAGAATGCCGGTGCCCGCATTCGGACCGCACCCTAGTCCGTATTGGCCATGGCGGCCTTGCGCTCATTGGCAATCAGCCAGAGATTGCGGATATAGATGATCAGTCCCATGCCCTGGCCGGCAATAAAGACAGGGTCCTGCCGCTGAATGGCATAGATGAAAAGCAGGCCGCCTCCAAACAGCGAAAAAAACCAGAACGCTACCGGAACAACCGAACGTTTTGCGCGTTCCGACGCAATCCACTGCACAACGAAGCGCATGGTAAAACAGGCCTGCGCCATGAAACCGAGAAGGACCCAGGCGTCGAACTGTTCGACAAAGACGACCTTGAACCACTCGATAAGGGAGGCGAACGTCTCAATCATTGTGTATTTCCTCAGCCACCGGCATCTTGTTGCGGCGGCGCTTCAGCCACCAAACGCCAAAAAGATCAAGCGCACCGCGCAGGCCGCGGTCCAAAATGCCGTAATTGGAGGTGCCGAACCGGCGGGGCCGGTCCAGCACGTCGATTGCAACAACATCGAATCCTTCCTGAATCACCAGTGCCGGAAGGAAACGGTGCGTTCCATTGAAAAAGGGAAGCCGGCGAAATATTTCGGTGTGCACGGCTTTCAGACCGCAACCTGAATCGCGCGTCTTGTCGTTCAGGATCGAGCCGCGCAGCCAGTTGGCAAATCGCGACGAAAGCTGTTTGAGCCTGGTATCCTTGCGCTTTATACGCTGGCCGCAGGCGATGCCGATTTCAGGGCCGCCTTCATACAGCTTGTCTACCAGCGGACCTATATATTTCGGGTCGTTCTGCCCGTCGCCGTCAATCGTCGCCACCACTTCACCCCTTGCGGCAAGAACACCGCTGCGCAGCGAAAGGCTTTGCCCTACCGAGGCCTCGTGGCGAATGTGGCGGACGGAAAAGGGCCGCTTCGACGCTTCGCCGGCAAGGACGGTCGAAGTATCGTCGGTGGAACCGTCATTGACGACGATGACCTCGATCTGCCGGCCGCTCAAATGCTCGGCAATTTCGTCAATCAGTGGCGGGATATTTTCGGATTCGTTCTTGCAGGGAATGACAATCGATATCATGGGCGAAATCATGGGTCTGCCTTGAGTTGACGGTCCTGGACCGCCAAGAGGTTAAAGCAAAATCGGGCAATTGCGGGGTATCGGCGAGGCCAGCCCCAAGCCGACCGTTTTTTCCAACGGTTTGTGCGCCGACGCCTTACCAAGGCGGGGCTGGCAACGCAAGCGATTTGTCCGGCAACGGGGAGCGTCAGCCTTGGAAATAAAAGAAAAATTACATCTTTTCCTGTGAGCCCAAGAGCGCCATACTCTGGCGGGCTCAACCAACGAAATAAAAACTGTGGGAGACGGAATATGAAGGGATTGATGCAGGATTGGCCGTTGCTGTGTCACAAGATCATCGATCATGCAGCAACCTATCACGGCGATCGCGAGATCGTGTCGCGGTCGGTGGAGGGCCCGATGCATCGCACCAGCTATCGTGCCATCGGCGCGCGCGCGCGCCACGTTGCAAAACGTCTCGAAAGGGACGGCATCAATTTCGGCGACCGGGTTGCCACAATGGCGTGGAACACATGGCGGCACATGGAAGCCTGGTACGGGATTCTCGGCCTCGGCGCCGTGTACCACACACTCAATCCGCGGCTGTTTCCGGACCAGATCGCCTGGATCATGAACGATGCCGAAGACCGGATGCTCTTTGTTGACCTGACATTCCTGCCGGTGGTCGAGGCGATCGCAGACAAGGTTCCGAGTCTGGAAAGGGTCATTGTCCTGACCGACGGCGCGCATATGCCGGAGACAAAACTCCAAAACGCCGTTCCCTATGAGGACTGGATAGCCGATGTCGACGGCGATTTCGAATGGCGCGAGTTCGACGAAACCTCGGCGGCCGGCATGTGCTACACGTCCGGCACGACGGGCGATCCCAAGGGCGTTGTCTATTCGCACCGCTCAAATGTGCTGCACGCCATGGCCGTCGCACAGCCCGACATGCTGAATCTGTCGTCCCGTGACCGGATGATGCCGGTGGTGCCGCTGTTCCACGCCAATGGCTGGTCGACCGCATTTTTGTGCCCGATGGTCGGCGCCGGAATGGTTCTTCCGGGCGCCGGAATGGACGGCCAATCCATTTACCAGTTGCTGACCGAGGAACGCGTCACCATGACGGCGGCAGTGCCGACCGTTTGGCTGATGCTGCTGCAGCATCTGGAACAGGTGGACGGCAAACTGCCGGACCTTGAAAATGTGGTGATCGGCGGATCGGCCTGCCCGCGCGCCATCACGCAGGCCTTCCAGGACAAATACGGTGTCCGGGTCATCCATGCCTGGGGCATGACCGAGATGAGCCCGCTCGGAACCCTGTGCTCCATAAAACCGGAATATGGCCATCTGGAAGGCGAGGAAAAGCTCGACCTGCAGGCAAAACAGGGGCACCCGCCCTTTACCGTTGAAATGAAGATTACCGATGACGAAAACAATGCCCTTCCATGGGATGGCGAAACCTTCGGACGGCTGAAAGTGCGCGGACCCGGCGTTTCGGCATCCTACTACAAGGGCCGTGGAGCCGAGCAGTTCGACGCCGATAACTGGTTCGATACCGGCGATGTCGCCCATGTCGACCCACATGGCTATATGGAAATCACCGACCGCGCCAAGGACGTCATCAAATCAGGTGGCGAATGGATTTCCTCGATCGAACTGGAAAATCTCGCCGTTGGCCATGACGATGTCGCGGAGGCCGCCGTAATCGGCATAGTCCATCCGAAATGGGACGAGCGCCCGCTGCTGGTTATCGTTCGCAAGGAAGGGTGCGAACCGTCGAAAGAAGCCATCCTGGACTTCATGCGCGGCAAGATCGCCAAATGGTGGATGCCTGACGATGTCGCCTTTGTCGACGAAATCCCGCATACGGCGACAGGGAAAATCCAGAAGACCGTTTTGAGGGAACAGTTCAAGGATTACAGCTTCCCGGGCACCTGACACCGGTTTCAGGGCGTTTTCGGGAGCGATGGTTCGGCCGGCGGCAGGTTGCCGCCGGCTTTTTGTCGTGCCGGGTAATTTCACAATCCGGGTGATCCAAGCGCGCCGCTGAAACGTATGTTGTTCATGCCCGGATACGATAAAGGCAGGAGGCCCGGTTGAGAAAACTGAACATTGCGGTCATAGGCGGAGGCATAGCAGGGCTTTCCGCCGCCTGGCTCCTGAGCAAGGGCCACAATGTAACGCTTTTCGAGCGGTCTGATTATCTCGGCGGTCATGCCCTTACCATCGACGTCGAAACCGTTGACGGCATGGTTCCGGTCGATACCGGTTTCATCGTCTTTAACGAAAGCAACTACCCGAACCTTTGCGCTCTCTTCCGGCACCTTAATGTGCAAAGTTCCAGCACGGTCATGAGCTTTTCACTCAGCCACGATTTCGGCCGTTACGAATATGCCGGCTGCGGCGCCGGCTATTTTGGACAGCGACGCAACATTGCCAGCGTCAACCACTGGATGATGCTGAAGGAAATCAACCGTTTCTTTCGCAACGCCACGCGCCGTATCGCGCTTTATCACCCTGAAACGCCACTCGGCGAATTTCTGGAACGGGAGCATTATTCGCGTGATTTTATCGACGACCATATCGTGCCCATGGGCGCTGCGATCTGGTCGACATCGGCTGCAAGAATGCTGGATTTCCCCGCCCGGGCCTTTATCGATTTCTACGCCAATCACGGCATGCTGCAGTTCAAGAACCGGCCCAACTGGAACACGGTACGCGGCGGCAGCAGAACCTATGTCGAAAAGCTGGTTGAAGACAGTGTTTTCGAGACGGTGCTTCAAGCCGACATCCAGTCCGTAACACGCCGCCCGGACCGGGTGCTTGTCGCGATGGCCGATGGTGTCACCCGGCTGTTCGATCATGTTGTTGTGGCTACGCATGCCGACCAGGCGCTCACACTGCTTGCCGATCCGGATGCGGCGGAACGCGCGCTTTTGCAGGCATTTCCCTACCAGGAAAACACAGCGGTTCTTCACCGCGACGGGCGCTGGATGCCAAGACGCAACCGGCTGTGGTCGAGCTGGAACTACATCAAGGCCGGCAGGCAGAGCGCGGATGAATTGTGCGTCAGTTACTGGATGAACAGGCTGCAGGCGTTGCCGACGCGCGAAAACCTGTTTGTCACACTCAACCCGATGCAGGAGATTGAACCGGAAACTGTTGTTAAATCCATGAAATTCGATCATCCCGTGTTTACAGCGGAAGCGTTCCGGGCCCAGGAGAAAATGCCCACGCTGCAGGGCTACAGGCGGACCTGGTATTGCGGCAGTTATCTTGGGTATGGCTTTCACGAGGACGGCATTGCAAGCGGCCTTGCCGTTGCCGAAAAGCTTGGCGGCATCGCACGCCCATGGGCGGGCGATCCGGATTACGACCGGCGGCGCACCGGATTCGAGGAATATCTGCAGGTGGCCGAATGAAAAAGATCACGGAAGGCGTCTATGTCGGTGCGGTGATGCACAGGCGGCTGCGCCCAAAAACGCACAAACTGAAGTATTCGGTGTTTTCGATGCTGGTTGACATAGACCACCTGCCCGATCTCGGCCGCCGGTTGCGGCTTTTTTCCCACAACCGCTTCAACCTATATTCAATTCATGAGCGCGATCTTGGCTCAGGCACCGGCCTGAGATCCCATTTGGCGCAGATTGCGCACCAGGCGCTCGGTTCAAACCGCGCAACCCGATTTTTGATGCTGTGTTATCCGCGTATCCTCGGCTACGTCTTCAACCCGCTGACTGTCTATTACGGTCTCGATGAGAACGACAAAGCGGTGATTGTTATATACGAGGTGAGCAACACGTTCGGCCAGCGCCATACCTATGCACTCGCTGCCAATGGCGCTGAACACGGCATCATTCGCCAGCGCTGCGGCAAGGTCTTCCACGTCTCGCCGTTCAACGGTGTCAGCGGCAGCTATTCGTTCCGAACCCGGTTGCCGGCCCGTTCGGCGTCGGTTGCGATTTTGCTGCACGACGATGCCGGCCCGGTGCTAGCGGCACATTTTGCGGGTGAACACCGCCCCCTCACCGATCAGACGCTGACGGCCTTGCTGTTTGCTCACGGCTTCATGACCGCAAAGGTCTGGCTCGGTATTCACTACGAAGCGCTGAAGCTCTGGGGCAAGCGGCTGAAGTTCCACAAAAAACCGCCCGCGCCGGTGGCGAGCGTGACAACACAACGGCGCAAACCTTCTGATATTGCGGCTTGAATCAGCGCCGCTTTCCGGCACCCGTTACCCGGCGAACGGCCCAGTAGTAGAACCGGTGGGGCAGGATATTCGACAGCCGTATCAATGACGTAAAGACCAGCGGAAAGAACACGGCCTCCTTTCGCTTCATGATGCCGGCTAACATCTTCTTCGCGGCATCGTCCGTGCTCATCAGGCCAGGCATATTATAATGGTTTACCTTCACCATGGGCGTGTCGACAAAGCCGGGATTGACCAGCGTGACATCGATGCCACAGCCGCTCAGTTCAATGGCAAGCGTTTCGGCAAGGTGTATCAGCGCCGCCTTTGTCGGACCGTAGGCGGCGGAAGTGGGCAGGCCGCGATAGCCGGCGACCGACGCGACAATTACGATGTGGCCGCCTCCCCTTGCCTTCATGCCCGGAAGCACGGCATTGACGGCATTGACCACGCCGAAATAGTTGATGTCCATTGCCCGGCGCATCTGACTCAAATCCATCGCTGCCGCCGGCATCGGTTGCCAGACTCCGGCGCCGAGGACCGCCAGATCGACACCACCGAAACGGTTTTCGATTGCGCGGACCGTTGCTGTGACCGCGCTTTCATTCGCAACATCCAACGGAAAGGAAATCAACGTGTCGCCGTCACGCTGCATTGCGTCCAGTTTTTGGCCCGCGCGTGCGGATATGGCCACATTGTCCGCGACGCCGTCGATCAGGCGCGCAAAGCTCTCGCCTATGCCTGAGCTTGCACCCGTTATCCAGACATTGCCGAGCCGTCGCTCACCCATAAACAAGTCAGATCCCGACCAAAGGCTGCATCAGCCGGCTGACAAACCCTTTGAAACGCGTCGGCTCTTCCGTTGCCACCAGGCAAATACACGGATCGTCGGAATCAACGGCGGGTTGATGTTCTACATGCTCGTCCAGATCGGCAATATCACCGGGGCCGAAGCGGCCGATAGCATCACGATAGGAACCGCTCAAAACCAGCGTCATCTCCGTTCCGCCGTGTCCGTGCTCCGGCATTTTACGGCCCGGACCGATCTTGAGCATGAAGAGCGACGATCCGGTACCGGCAAGCTCGATGCGGTGGCGCTGAACGCCCGGTACAACCCACTGCCAGTTCACATCGTCCAGTGAATTGCCGATCAGACTTTGCAGCGGCAACGGCACATCGGATCGAATATCCGCTGCCGACGCTTTGGCGGCAGCCGGCGCCGGCGTTTGGCGTCCGGCTTCCGCATCGATCATCTGTGAAAGGCGGGCAAACGAATCCGCAGACAGCGAAGCCTCTTCTGTCCGGTCGAGGCAATCGCCGCCCACCGCCTCTGCAAGGCGCACGGCCTTGCGGCACCCTTCACACATGGCAAGGTGGGAGGCGACGATCACGCAGAATGCGGGATCCAGGTCTCCGCTCGCATAGCGCATCAGCGATGCATCATCCAGATGATGATGGATGCTCATTTCAGATCCTCAAGCTTCTCTTTCAGTTTCTTATAGGCAAGCCGGGTGCGCGACTTGACCGTCCCGATCGGCAGGCCCAGCTTTGCGGCGATCTCGCTTTGCGGCATGAACTTCAAAAAAGCGAGTTCAATGACCGTTTTTTGCTCCTCGGGCAGCAATGAGAGCGCTGTGCGCACCATTTCATCGTTCTGGCTGTCGATCAGCCTTGCTTCGGCGCTTGGCGCGTCACAGGCGATGGCTACCTTTTCGACATCGATATATGGCTGTACCGGCTGGCGGCGCAGCCGGTCTATGCGGGCATTGCGGGCAATCGTGAATATCCATGTGGCAACAGTGCCGCGCTCGGGCGCATAGAGCGCTGCCTTGCGCCAGACCGTCAGCATAACCTCCTGCATCAGGTCTTCGGCAAGATCGTCGCTTGCGCCGGAACCCAGCATCATTCCTTTTATTCTCGGGCCAAAATTGATGAACAGCGTTTCGAACGCTTTCCGGTCTTTTGACAGAGCGACATCACTGACGAGCGCTTCGAAAAGCGCCTGATCCGACTTTTTCTTCGGATCGTCCGTCGGTTTTTCCATCCGCAAGACTTTCAGCATTGCCCGGCCTCATCACACGTACCGGGACATTTACGCAGACAATTGGCGATCGGATCACCATCGCTGGAAAAATATCAGTAATTTTCGGTTTATCGATAAATTTCTCATTTGCGGTGATCCGACAGCGGGCCGGCCGCGTAACCCTTACCAGCTAGCAACCCGGATCACCCGGCGGTCGACTGCCTGTCCATCCAACAGGAGAAGAACATGCAGAAAATGATAATCGCGGCATCGCTCGCAATGGGACTTGGAATTGCAGCGCCCGCAGGCGCAGCCAATATCGTCGAAACGGCGCAAGGGGCCGGCAGCTTCAATACCCTGCTTGCCGCGGCCAAAGCCGCCGGGCTTGCAGAAGCCCTGGCAACGGGACAGAACCTGACGGTTTTCGCACCCACCGACGATGCGTTCGCCGCACTGCCCGACGGCACGGTCGAAATGCTCCTGAAGCCGGAAAACAAGGATAAGCTCGCCGCAATCCTGATGTATCACGTCGTCCCGCGCAAGCTGATGTCCACAGATCTTCCGGGCCGCGAAATAAAGGTCAAAACCCTGAAGGCTGACGGCGACAAGACGCTTTCGGTCGAAAAATCCTCATCCGGCGTTTCCGTCGACAACGCCATGGTGATTTCCGCCGATATTGTTGCCGATAACGGTGTCATCCATGTCATCGACAAGGTGGTGTTGCCATCCAATTGACGCGGCAAAAAGGGCACGCACCACTGCGTGCCCTTTTTTTTGTTCAAAAGCCTCCCGCTTTGACGGCGAGGCTTTTTTTGTTCCCGCTTTACGCCTATAGGCAGCCGGCAGGACCATTGAGGACGGGAAACAATCGTGAGAGCTTCGCTGCGACAGAAAATCATCAATGTCTGCGACAAAAAGATCGCGCAAAAGGGGCCGGATGTCGGCCTTTCTTTTTACGCGTTCTTTGCAAACAGGAACGACGATCCCGAACTGCTGATGGAAGCTGCCGAATGGTGGATCATGACCCACAGGCTCGATCACTTCGAAAAGGCCGCCAGGATCAAGCAAATGGTCGAGGATGGAGTGTAGACGCGGCTCAATCGATCGCCATCATGCGCCCGGTGGCCGCCGAAATGCCGGGATTTCGCACGTAAACAAGAAAGCCGGTTGCCTTCCAATTTTCGCCCAGCCCGGCCAACCAGTCCGTTACAATTGAAACACCAGGCCCGCACATCAGATGTTCGATTGAAACAATCAGCCGCGATATTGGAGCAATCCGAGGCTGAGAGGAACCACGATGAACATCGCCACAACAAGCGGCCGTACTCCGGACTACAAAAAATGGAACAACAGGCTCAATGCCTCCTGGTCCTGTGCTGACTATGCAAGGGTCGGCATAACGCTTCAGATTACCGGCGAAGAGCTCGCCGAGGCGGCTGGTTTTCCCCCCGGGTCAAGAATACTGGACGTTGCGGCGGGCAACGGAAACGCAACACTTGCCGTTGCCCGGCGCTTTTGCGAGGTCACATCGACAGATTATGTGCAGCCGCTGCTGGACAAGGGCCGCGAGCGTGCCGAGGCTGAAGGGCTGGATGTCGAATTCGAAATCGCGGACGCGCAAAATCTTCAATATCGGGACAATGAATTCGACGGCGTGATTTCCACATTCGGCGTCATGTTTGCACCCGACCAGCAAGCTGCCGCCCGCGAACTTATCAGGGTTTGTAAGCCGGGCGGCAAAATCGCTCTCGCCAGTTGGACGCCGCCGGGCTTCATCGGCCGCCTGTGCAGGACGATCGGCAGCCACATGTCAGCCTCCCCGGGCTTCCTGGCACCGGCCAACTGGGGCCGGGAAGAATGGATATACGAGCATTTCGGACCGGCTGCCAGTTCCATTTCGATCAACTGGAAGCAGTTCAACTACCGCTATCGCTCCGCCGAACACTATCTTGAATTTTTCAGAACCTATTACGGCCTGTGCCGCAAGGCGTTTGAAAAAGTCGGGCCGCAAGGGGAAAAGGCACTGGCGGACGATATCCTGAATCTCGCCCGTGAATTCAACATCGCCGATGACGGTACGATGTGCGCACCATCCGACTATGCCGAGGTCGTGATCGTCAAGGCGGAGCGGTGAGGCTGAAGCGGCCATTGCACCGGTTGACGGGGCGATGCGGCGCTGGAAATCAAGAAGAAACGTAATTCCTGGCCGGTTTATCCGAAACCAACCGAACCATTGCATTCCATCGAAAGACTCCGCTCAATTGGCCGACAACAAAAGCACTATCATTGAGGTTAAAATCACATTCAATGTCGGTGTATTCTGTTTAAATACCCTGTTCTTATTCCAATTTGACTGTAGAATTCGAGTGGTTACTACTGGGGTAAATGAATTGACGGCTCCACTTTCTCTACATCGTGCAAAAATTGATTGGCGCCTCAGCGCATTGGCATTTGCAGATGTGGCGGGGTATTCGCGTCTGATGGCAAAAGACGGCGCTGCGACGGTTGCACTCTGGAGCCGGTTGCGCGACGAGGTTCTTTTCCCACACCTGGAACGCCACTCAGGCCGGCTGGTCGAGAGCCCGGGCGATGCGGTGCTGGTCGAGTTTCCCGGTGCCGTTAGCGCCGTCAGCTGGGCCGTCGATGTTCAGCAGTCAGTTCTTGAAAACCAAGGCAAGTCGATGAGTCCCGATGCATTGAGCTTGCGCATCGGCATCAATGTGGATGACGTTATTGACGAGGAAGGCGCATTGTATTCGGATGGCGTGAATATCGCCTCCCGAATTCATCAGTTTGCCAAACCGGGCGAGATTGTGCTGACTGGAACAGTGCGGGATCTCATCGGAAACCGGCTGCCCAACTCCTATCGCTATCTCGGTGCACCAACGCTGAAAAACATCGAGCGCCCCGTCCACATTTATGCCGTTGAGGCCCAGCAGCCAAACGTGACACGCCAGGTGGTAAGTCCATATCTCAACTGGTCATCCAGGCCGACATTGGCGGTCCTGCCGTTTCGCAACATCGATGAATCGGATAACAATCGGTATTTTGGCGAGGGAATTACAGAGGACATCATTGCAGGGGTCGCCCGCAGCCGCACTCTGTTCGTCATCGCACGCAGCTCGACACTACAATTCACGGACGCATCGAAAGACCCCCAAAAGGTGGCGAATGCACTGGGGGTCAAATATCTGCTCACCGGAAGCGTCAGGCGCCAGTCCAATCATCTGCGGATCAATGCAGAGCTCGTCGAAGTCGAGCATTCAAGAACGGCCTGGGCGGAAAGATATGACGGTGAAACCGAAGATCTGTTCGAGTTTCAGGACAAAATTGTCTCAAGCATCGTTGCCGCGCTGGAACCGCATGTGCGCGCTGCCGAGACAGCGCGCATCGGAAACCGCCCGACGGAAAGCCTGGACGCTTATGATTGCGTTCTTCGCGCGCTTGCAGATCTCTACCAGTTTACATTCGACAGTTATGCAGAATCGCGTTCGCTTTTGGAGCGAGCGGTAAAACTTGATCCCGGTTACGCGCAGGCTCACGCATACTTGGCATGGTGCCTGGTTTTCTGGATTGGCGAAGGACATTCGCGCGACATCGAAGCTGATCGGGCGGAGGCGCTGGCAGCCGCGCGCAAAGCGGTCGAACTCGATCCGGAGGACGCAGTGTGCCTGTCGGTCGGCGGGCATGTCATGGCATTTATCGAAGGTAAACCATCCGGCGCAGTTGAGCTTTTTCAGCAGGCACTCGAGCGTGATGAAAACAGCCCGCTTGCATGGGGCTTGAGCGCCACGTGTTTTGCCTATCTTGGCAATGGCGACGAGGCACGCAAGCGATTGCGCAACGTGTGGCGGCTTGCTCCTTATGATCCCCACAATTTCTTTTTCTGGACAGCCGCGGGGATCGGTGAGTTCGTAGCGGGTCGTTACGAAGACGCTATCGGATGGCTGCGAAAATCATATCGCGTCAAGCCGCAACTGGTGGCTACCCTGCGGCTGCTCGCCGCAACTCTGGCGCTTAAGGGGGATATCGAAGAAGCACATAGTATTGCTTCAGAATTACTTGCTGCGGAGCCCAGTTTCAAAATATCCGACTTTATGGCATGGTATCCTCTTCAGAGAGAAGAGGATCGAGACAAACTAACTGAAGGTCTTCGCAAAGCAAACCTGCCCAAGTAATACTATTTCAGGTCGCTTTTCGGTTTTTTAGACTATTTTGTTACCTTCAAAACCGTATTGTCAGCACGATCCCTGTTTTGCAATCAGGAGGCCTGCACCATGAATGCGCCACCCGGAGACAACGGTTCAGATCGAAAGAGTTCAGGAGGGCTTGGCCTCGGGCTGGGTTTGGGGCTTGGGCTCGGAACCGGACTTGGGACCGGATCGAGCTCGGATTCCGATTCATCGGGCGGCCTTGGCCTTGGCACCGGTCTTGGGCTGGGCCTCGGCAACGGGCTGGGTCTGGGACTTGGATCCGGTCTCGGACTGGGCCTCGGACTGGGTCTTGGGACAAGCTACGACCCTGGCAGGGATGCCGGCGCCGGAGGCGGTATCGGGACCATCCGCAGTTACTATGCTACGCCGATCGAATTGAGACAGCTGCCGTGGACCCTCGATTTCACACCTGACAACAGCGGTGCTCGTCCTTTTCCGCTTGCCTATCTGATCAATCCCTATCAGGACGCCAACTCACCGCTGATTTGGACAACAGAGGATTGGGATCCGGCACTGCGTTTCTGGACGCTGCCCTACGATCCGCAGCTGACCGAGTGGTTACGTGCGGCGGACCGGACGGACCCGGGAACACTAGCAGCGCTTGAGTTCGGCGGTCAGCCCGACAAATGGCACCCGGACCATATCGTACCCGAAGATTTGCGCTGGTTTGAAAAGACCGATCTGGACTGGCAGCAGGGACGTCCGGTTGTGGATGACGCACCGACCGGCTTCGATTTCATCAAATGCGAGCTGGAGCTCTTGAAAATATACATGGAAGATGATCGCGGCCGCTATCTGTTCGAGAGCGATGTCCAGGCCGACGGTCTGCCCGACTATGTGATCCACTTCATCGGCGCCAATTCCATCGATCATCCGTGGACGCTGGAGCTGATCAGCTGCGGTCTGTCGATCGGAAACGTTGCTTATATGGTCTACAAGGAACACTACAAACGCGTGCGGCCATCGGTGCTGCGACCGGGCCTGACAGTGCCCTTCGGTCCTCCGGCACATCCGGCGTTTCCGAGCGGTCATTCGTTTCTCGCGCATTTCATCGCCCTGCTACTGCTGGAAATTCCGGGAATCTACAAACGCTTCGGAGTGTTGAAGGCCGGGGAGGATCCTTCTGACGGCAATGTCCTGCGTAAACCTGTCTGGGCCGACCTCAACGGCGACAATCCGATTCCCTCGCCGTTGCTGTCAATCGCACGGCGCATTGCCGTCAACCGAGAGCGGATCGGGGTCCACTATCCGTCGGATTCGACAGGTAGCCGGCACCTTGCAGCGGGCATATGGGATGCGCTTGTAAACGATGGTGTGCAGGACGGCCCCGCCGGTAATCCGCCTCCCGTTCAGCCAATCCAATCACCCACGCTGATGCGCGTGCTGGACCACGCCAAAGCGGAATGGCCGTCGCCCTTGCCGGCGTGAGCCGTTTAAATGCCCATCCAAAGGGCCATATTGTTGTCATTTGCAACGATGTCGGCAACAAATCGCGGCACGCGCGGCGGCATATCGGCAATTGCCGTAGAGTAACCGGTGGCCGGATCCGAATTGGCGGGATCTTCCGGGCAGTTCGCCTCAACCATGACCACCAGGAACTGATCGTTGCCGAACGGGACTTCTGCCGGGTCATAGGCCATTTGCACAACCTCCTCGTCATCCGGGTCTACATCAGCGGCGTTAACAACAGGAAGCTGCAACAACCAGTCAATGGAATCGCTCAAATCCCAGTCGTTGTCGGCCGGATTGCCGCTGGCAACCCCAACCCAGCCGTGAAGCTGGATCGCAGACGCGCGGTGCACTCCCCTGTTGCGGACCCGTACGGATACGGTCGCGGTTGCCTGATCGACCGAAAGGCCGGCCGCCGCCGCCTGCCACAGGCGCTCGCCGTCCCAGTCCAGCGAAACGGGTGTGTAAGCGCCAGGGCTGTAGTGCGCTGTACCGCCGTCAGCCCTTTCCTCAAGCGGACGGTTGTCGCGAATATAGATATCGACGGGAAGCGGCAAACCGGGCGCATTGTGATTGCTGCCACGGAACGGAGCAAACATCCCCTGAGCCTCAAAGGCCCATCTGACAGCCTTTACTGCCCGACCGCCCGTCCATGCATCGGCGTTTGTACCTGTGGCGGGAAGATCAAAGCGCGATACGATGTAAAGCGGATTCACCAGATCGGCATCCGCAGCCTCCATAGCACATTCAAGCATTTGCGCCACTGATGGCGGTTGCGCCAAAGAGCGAATGGCTTCCAAAAGCAGGTAGAGTGTGACGAAGGAAGCGCGCTCCCTGACTGCATAATTCGGTGTTCCGTCGGCCTTCACGGTGTCGCCGCCCAATACCCTGTAAAGCCTGAACAGCGTTGAAGACAGTATCTGCTCTGAAATGTAGCCTTTGAGACTGTCCCGCAATGAGGCTGGCGCATCGATCAGCGACCGGTTGAGTGCACCACCCCAGGCCCAACCAAGCCCGACGAAACGGTCATGGCGCCGCGTCGTGAACACCCAGGGAAAAGTGATGCCGCGAAAGGTCTCCGCGACGCCGTCGCCGGGGTGGGCAAGGCGCGAAAACGGATCAGACCAGACAGCCGCAATACCATCACCGGCGCTGTGGGCGAAATCGAATTCCAGTTTGCCGAGCCGGGCTGCCAAAACCACATGGCCGAATTCGTGCAGCATCCAGCGTTCGCTCGTCGCAATGCCGAGCGGCTGCGCCCAGGCCGGGTCACAAAGCGCGCCGTCCCAACGGCCGCGGTGCGACAGATTGCCAAGAGCAAGGTGCATTTCGACCGTCGGCTCCTCGTCTGCAAATATTGCCAGACCCTCTCTGTCGTTGTCTTCCTCCGGTGGAGGCTTGATGGTGACCCGCGCATTAATTGTCTGACCGTCCTTTCCGGGACCGGGGCTGATACCGGATCTGTAGTGAACCTGAAGTTCCCGCTTGACGGCGACGGAGAAGTTCGCGAGATCGAAACCGAAACCCTCGAGCAGCGCGTAAAATTCCATGCTGTTGTTGTACGCGCTGAGGGCGGAATAGTCGTTGTACCGGACCGGCAGAAACTTGTCCGCCGGCAAAGACACGGTTTTTGCGTCCGTATTGTCGGGATCTCCAGGAACATAAACAGGACAATTGCGAACCTTGAAATTGTCACTCTCGAGGACTGCAGGCTCGTGGTTGCTTATCCAAACCGTGGTTCGGAACCGGTCCAGTTCAGTCTCGCTGCGTGTCGGTCGCCGACGCGACCATTTGTAGTGCCCCGGGACAGCGCCCAGTGCGGCGATATCGCGCCATGACGGCGGATCCTGGCGAAACAGCCGGGCCTCACCCTGTGCCGTCATGTTCGTGACCAGGAGGTGTTTACTCGAGGTGCCGGCGAATAGTTCCCGTTTCACGGGATCGAAATTCAGGTCTGCCATGAACGAATAGGGCAGGTTTTCCGGTCCCCGCTCAAAACGGCTCAGCCCCTTGCCGTCCAACTCAAACGCTTCAAAATTGGCATCCGGTCCGTTGCCGTCCATGCGGATGTGTAAATCGTCATATTGGAGACTGTCTTGCGTGAGCTGCTGGTCGCGGGAAATCGCGGCCGAGATGGTGCCATCGCCCACGAGCCCGAACGCCTGTTCCAGTAGTCTGAGTATATCGAAACCGCTGGCTTGTGCGTCGGTATCGGCGGTCCGCAATGCCAACAACACCTCGGTAAAACTGCGATAGGGTCCATAAGGCAGCTCCGCCGTCATCGACCGGATCTCAATAGAATATGGACCATCCGGGTGCCCGATGACGGACATCGGAATGCGAACCCCTAAATCAAGGCCGACCGGCCGTGAACCGGTGACCGGAAGCAATTCCGCCGCCACGAGCACAACCGTTATGTCTTTGGCCTCTGGTCCTTCTTTCGGCCGCACATGCCGGACCAGATTCCATGAGGCCAGCCGGGGCGGACGCTGGTCGTCCGCGGCGCGGTCCAGGGGCGGCCAAATATCGAGCCAGCGCAGGGGTGGCGGCCTGTCCCCGAATTTCTTCAGTTCTTCGACGCATTCCGGCGGCGGTTCGTCATTCCAGGACCGGAGCGCACAGAGCCAGCCCGGTGGCAGACCGAGGCCATCGCGTCCGGTGCCCTTCAAATACTGGTTCAGTTGAGCAAGATAGGCAGCACCTACTGCCTGAAACACGCCGTCGCTGAGCTGGGTACCGGCTTCAAGATCCGCTATAAACGGGAAGCCATTGTGGCATGCGATACGTGATCTTCTAGCATTTCCTGGGTTAAATTCACTGAAATGGACAGCAAACTGTCCGGGATTCCAAGGCCTGAATACTACGCCCATGGGAACTGCACCTGCTTTTGTCTGTTGTCAAAATAGTGCTCTTTCCCAGATTACTCCAAATATTGCGCAAATCACAGATTTATTCTTCTATTGTTCTTTGCAAATAAATGAATAGTGGAAACCGTCCAGCAAAATTTGATGCTGCCCGCACTGCCCATGGGAATCGGCCCGCATTGCAAGCAGCTAATCTCAGACACGCGCATCCAATGCCTGCCCGCTTTCCTGCGCCAGCGGGGCCGCGGTAAAGTGTGCGCCACCAGCGCGCGCTATTTGTTGCCGAAGCGCCAGTTCAATTTCGCCGTCCACTTTTCGGATCTCGCGTCAATGTCGGCGGCTCCAGCCGCGTACTCATATCGTCCGTGATCGCGCGCGCTGCTTCACTGACGAGGACAGCCCAGCCCTCAAGAGCGTCCTGCGTGGCACGAAATGCCGGCCCGTCAACGGATATTCCTGCCAGAAACCTGCGATCCGGAGAATGAACCGGCGCTGCAACAGAGCAAACACCGGGTGCGCGTCCTTGCCAGTCAAAAGCACAGCCCGATTTACGGATGGCATTGATATTCTGCCTCAGTGCGTCGGGTGTATGGGGTGAGGACCCGGTAAAGTGCTGAAAATTCATTTGCTGCATCAACGCGTCCAGAACGTCATCGGCCAGGCCGGCCATGGCCGCCATTCCGACCCCGCTGCAACAGGCCGGCGACGTGTCGCCTATCTGCGAATATGAGCGGACGGAATGCCTGCCCTCGACCTTATCGAGACAGATGACGTCCGTGCCCTTCAGCACGCCAAGATGCACTGTTTCCCCGGTCAGTTCGTGAAGACGGTGAAGATGCGGCTCGGCTGCAATGCGAAACCGGTTATTAGCCCACGCCGCAGATGCCAGCCTCAGCAGCCGGAAACCCAATTCATAGGTATGATCGCTATTGACGCTCAAAAAACCTTCCTCCAACAGGTTTGTCAGCTGCCTGTGCAGCGTGCCTCTTGGTTGATCGGAGAGCGCCAGAATTTCAGTAAAGCGCATGGGACGTCCGGATCCGGCGACGATATCGAGCAGCGATACGGCCTTACCCAATGTTCCGGTGCTGCTGGGGGCATGCGGTTTGCGCAAGCGTGCAGGCTGAACTTCAGCAGTCTTGTTCCCGCTATGCACATTCATTGCGCTTACCTTCGGTTCCGAATAGAGGTCATGGTTTTATGCGGCGGCACGTCGCCACCAATCCGGCTCATGCCGATTTCAATCCACGCACACTGTGTCGCGGGGCGACAAATTCGCAGAAGCGTGTTCGAATGTTCTGCCTGCGCCCATCCCGGGTACGGCATTATCCAGCGCCGGGGCCACCTTTTTCTGTAACTTAACGAATTCGGGCTTCAGTCTTGTGGTCAAACAGCATCGCACGTTCGGGATCAAACCTGATATCAACCCGCGTGCCCTCTGCGGAGCGCTCGTCGCCACGCTCTTCTACAATGATTTTCTCGCCGCTATCGGCAACCAGGTAGTCGTAGGATGTGCCGCCAAGCGCCTCCGTCAGATCGACGGCCAGCGTGTCACCGGCTCTGTCGACCTCAATATGTTCGGGCCGTATGCCGAGAATGACACGTGTGCCTGCTGCGGGCAGATTAACCGGTAGTTTGAAACTGCCTTTCAGCGCCGGAACCTCAACGGTATCACCCTGGCTCGTTCCTTCAAGAAAGTTCATGGCGGGCGAACCGATAAAACCGGCGACAAATTTGTTATCCGGATCGCGGTAGAGGTCAAGCGGAGCACCGACCTGTTCAATGTAACCTGAACGCAGGACCACGATCTTGTCCGCAAGGGTCATGGCTTCGACCTGATCATGCGTCACGTAAATCATGGTGGCGCCGATTTCCTTGTGCAACCGGGCGATCTCCACACGCATTTCAACGCGCAGCTCCGCATCAAGGTTGGAAAGCGGCTCGTCAAACAGGAATACCTCCGGTCCGCGAACAATCGCACGGCCAATGGAAACACGCTGGCGCTGCCCACCCGATAATGCCGCAGGTTTGCGGTTGAGGTATTCTTCAAGCTTGAGAATACGCGTGGCCTCGGCGACCTTCTCCTCGATTTCGGCTTTCGGGTGGCCGTTCATTTTCAGGCCAAAACCCATATTGTCCTTGACTGTCATGTGTGGATAGAGCGCGTAGGTCTGGAACACCATTGCAACACCACGCTGAGCCGGATCCATCCGGGTCACGTCACGGGTTCCGATGGAGATTTTTCCTTCGGTGGTTTCTTCGAGGCCTGCCACCATACGCAAGAGGGTTGATTTGCCGCAGCCGGAAGGTCCCACAAATACGCAAAACTCACCGTCGTTGATCTGCAGATCAACACCATGGATCACCTGAACATCGCTGTACCGCTTGACGACTTCTTGAAGTGCTACACCTGACATTGCGTTAGATCTCCATTTTTTCGGGCGTTCTTTGATTGTCTGGGAAACGCCAGTATTCAGCCGCCTTGGCTATTTCACTGGCTGCATTCTGCAAATCCGGCACAAATTTCTTCAGTTTACCGAGGGAGGTCCTGGCGGATGTGCTGGTGATTGAAATGGCGCCCATCATCTGTCTGGTTCTGGACAGCACGGGAACCGCGACACAGATGATCCCGGGTTCATGATCTTCACGGTCAAGCGCAAATCCATGCTGCCGGATCTGTTCAAGCTCGACGGTCAGTTCCTGTTGGGAACAAATCGTCGCCGGTGTGAAACGGTGATAGGACTGCTGAGGCAGAATGCGCTGCAGTTCACCCTCCGGCAAATGGGCCAGCATCGCCTTGCCGACACCGGTGCAATAGGCCGGGCCGACCTTGCCTGCTTCCGAAAACATGTTAACGCGCCGTTTTGCATCCCGTTTGTCGAGATAAAGCACATGCGGCCCGTCAAGCTGAGCAAGGTGTATTGTCTCGCCTGTCGCTTCGCTGAGCGCCGTCAGATGCGGCCGTGCAACGGGCGCCAATGACGATTGCGTCCAGGCCGAATGCGCCAGACGCACAAGCCGAACGCCAAGCGCATAGGTCTGCCATTCGCGATCGAAAGTCAGCAGGCCTTCAGTCACCAGATTCTGTAATATCCGGTAAAGTGTCGCCTTGGGAAACGGGGATTCTTCCAGGACATCATTGAACCGCACAGGCCGTTCAAATGATGCCACCTGGTCAAGCACGCTTAGTGCCTTGCCTACAGTCCCGCTCGACTTGCGTTCAGTCTCCAATTCTAGTCCTCCCTACCCTCACCCGACAATAAAAGCCGGAGAGGACATTCTTGACAAGCGTAGGATAATCGTGTTCCAATTTCAATATGTAAATTTCAGTTTCATTATTCGGAACCAAAGGGAGGTAACCATGCGTTCCATTTTGAAGGCGTCAGCACTGGCGCTTGTTACCAGTGCCGCGTTGGCTACAGGGGCTTCGGCCGCCGACAAGCTGACCGGTGATCTGAAGATTTTTCTAGACACATCAAATCCTGCACCGCGTGCCACGTTTGAAGGCATAATCGCCCAGTTCGGAGAAATGCACCCGGACCTCAATATCGAAACGACGATCATTGACCGTGATGCGTACAAGACGCAGATCAGGAATTTCCTGACAGCAAATCCGCCAGATGTCGCAACCTGGTACGCTGGCAATCGCATGCTGCCTTACGTGAAAACCGGCCTCTTTGAAGATGTCTCAGATCTCTGGCAGGGCGAGCTTGCCGAAGAACTGGCATCAACCAAGACGGCCATGACCATTGATGGCAAGCAGTGGGGCGTGCCCTATAGCTACTACCAGTGGGGCGTCTACTACCGTAAAGACATCTTCGACGAGCTGGGTCTGAGTGTTCCGAAGACCTGGGAGGAAGAAAAGGCCAATTGCCAGAAAATCGTCGATTCAGGCAGGAAATGTTACACCATCGGCACCAAGTTCCTTTGGACAGCAGCCGGCTGGTTTGACTATCTGAACCTGCGCACCAACGGCTACGAATTCCACATGGCTTTGACCGCCGGAGAGGCAAGCTGGACCGATGACCGGGTCAAGAAAACCATGGCCAACTGGCGTGAGCTCATTGACATGGGTGCCTTTATCGACGACCACACGGCCTATAGCTGGCAGGAAGCCATTCCCTTCCTCGTCGACGGTCAGGCCACCGCCTACCTGATGGGCAATTTTGCTGTCGATCCCATCAAGGCGGCGGGGCTGACCGACGATCAGCTTGACTTCTACCAGTTCCCGCTCATCACCGAGGGCATCCCGATGGCCGAGGAAGCGCCAACGGATACTCTGCATATCCCGTCGGGCGCGGCCAACAAGGAAACCGCCCGCGCGTTCCTGGAGTTTGTCGCCTCTCCGGAGGTCCAGACTTCGATGAATGCCAGTCTCGGCCAGCTGCCCGTCAACAACAAGGCCAGCGTCAACACGGATGACAAATTCGTCAGGCAGGGTTTTGAGATGCTGAACGAAGCCTATGCGCTCGCTCAGTTCTTCGACCGCGATGCACCGGCTGAAATGGCCAAGGTCGGCATGGAAGGTTTCCAGGAATTCATGGTTCGCCCTGACAATCTGGACCGGATCCTGCAGCGTTTGGAAAAGACACGCGAGCGTGTTTACAAGTAATCAAACCGGGGCGGGCCTTCCGGTCCGCCCCTGCTTGCCTTTCGGGCTCTCTGTCAGCCCGCTTTTGGTTTCCTGCTTCGCCGGCCCATAGGGACATGCGAACGCACTGAAGAAACGAGGTTCGCGATGTCGACTGCCAGCCTAGCCAAATCAGAATTCGAAACAGCAAACCGATCCTGGTACAAACGAAACGAAATCAGCATCACGCCGTGGCTGTTCCTGGCACCGGCCATTCTGTTTTTCCTCGTCTATGTGATCATTCCCATTTTCCAGAGCTTTGAAATCTCCCTGTTTTCATGGGATGGCCTGGGTGCCCGCGAATATATCGGCACCGAAAACTACGTGGAACTGTGGGACGATCCGGCGTTTTATACTTCGCTCAAGAACAACCTGATCTGGCTGGTCCTTTATCTGCTGGCCATCCCGGCCGGATTGTTCATTGCGCTGTTTTTGAACCAGACCGTCGTCGGCATCAGGCTCTATAAATCGCTGTTCTTCTTCCCGTTCGTTATCAGCCAGGTCGTTGTCGGCCTGGTGTTTACCTGGTTCTACGATCCGACATTCGGACTGCTCAACACCATCATTGGCCTGGTGGGGCTTGGACCGATCAATGTTCTGGGCGATCCGACCTATGTGACCTATGGCATTATCGCCGCGGGCCTTTGGCCTCAAACAGCCTATTGCATGATCCTGTACCTGACCGGTCTCAATGCCGTTGACCCCGAACAGATCGAGGCCGCAAGACTTGACGGTGCAAAGGGCTGGAAAATGCTCTGGTACGTCATTGTTCCACAGCTCAAGCCGGCAACCTTCATTGCCTTTGTGGTGACGATCGTCGGCGCGCTTCGCTCGTTTGACCTGATTTCGGTCATGACAAATGGCGGACCATTCGGAGAAAGCCGGGTCCTCAGCTTCTACATGTTCGAGGTTGCGCTTTCCGAATACGGATTCCGCATGGGTTATGGCGCTGCCATCGCCGTGGTGCTGTTCATCATCATGTTGTTCTTCATCGCGTACTTCCTCTACTCGATGTACCAGGACGAGAAGGGGCGCTGATATGTTTCCGACACCCATTCAAAAATCGCCGCGCAGCTGGCAGATCACCTATCAGTCCTTCCTGCCGCTGGCCCTGATCTTCTGGCTGTTGCCGCTCATTGCCGTGGCGCTCTTCTCGATCAAGCCGGAGGGTGATTTTTCCGGCGGCAACTATTGGAACCTGCCCTCAACCTTTGGCGGATTTGAAAACTACGGAAAAGTGTTTTTCCAGTCCGATATGCCACGCTACCTTCTCAACTCGCTGCTGATTACGGTGCCGACCGCCATCGGCGCCGTGGCCCTGTCCTGCATGGCGGGATTTGCACTTGGCATTTACAAGTTCAAACTGAATCTGTGGATCTTTTTCCTTTTCGTCGCCGGCAACTTTGTCCCTTTCCAGATCCTGATGGTGCCTGTGCGCGACCTCACTCTGGATTTGGGGCTTTACAACACAAAGACCGGCCTTGTGCTTTTCCACATCGCATTTCAGACCGGATTTTGCACATTGTTCATGCGCAATTTCATCAAGGGACTGCCCCATGCCCTCATTGAGGCGGCACGGGTTGAAGGGATCGCTGAATGGAAGATCTTTGTCTACATCGTGCTGCCATTGATGAAGCCGGCTATCGCAGCGCTCAGCGTGTTGATATTTACTTTCATCTGGAACGACTATTTCTGGGCGATTGTTCTGACACAGGGCGCTGAATCACAGCCGGTCACAGCCGGTATTACGTCGTTCAACGCACAGTTCCGAGCCGCTTATCATCTGATGAGTGCCGGAGCTATTGTTGCGGCCCTGCCTCCGGTGGCAATGTTCTTCCTGATGCAGAAGCACTTTATTGCAGGCCTTACACTTGGAGCCGTTAAATGATCCCATGCCTGAATACAGGAAAGCGGCCATGATCCAATGCTGGCGCCTGGATCACGTCGGACAGACGATCGTCTTTTCCTCCCGGCAACAGCGGTTGCCGGAGGTCGTCTATTGCGGCGACCTGCTGCCCGACAATGACGATCTGCACGCTCTTGCAGACAGCCTAAACCGGCCACTCACGCCGGGAACGCTGGATCAGATTGTGCCGCTTTCACTGCTGCCTGAAGAAGGCCGGGGGTTTCCGGGCCAACCCGGTCTTCGGCTTAACGACGATGCGGGCCGGCCTGCCCTGACCCAGTTCACGCTGACCGAAACGGAGGAGCTGGAAAGCGGCATCGTGTTCAAGTGCACTGACGCGCGAAGCGGCCTTGTGCTTTCGCTCAGTCTCAAATTCCAGACAGAAAGTCGCGTTTTGGAAGTCTCCTCGGTTCTCGCCAACAATGGCGACCGCGACTGGCTGGTATCCTGGCTTTCCGTTCCGGTGCTTCCCGTCGGCGAGGAATTCACGGACATCATTGAATATGCCGGGCGCTGGACGCAGGAGTTCAACCGTCAGACCGTTCCGATCAGCCGCGGCGTTCACCTGCGTGAAAACCGCCGCGGGCGCTCAGGCCATGATCACTTTCCGGCAATGATCTTTGCCGAAACAGGCGCCGCCTACACGAAAGGGCACAGCTGCGCCGTTCATTTCGGGTTTTCAGGCACGCATGAAATGCTGCTTGAGGAGCTGCCGGACGGGCGCCGGCAGGCTCAGGCCGGCTATGGCGAAATGCAGCGGCTCTGCAGGGGCGACAGCGTTACCTCGGGGATTGCGTACTGGGCATTTTCTTCGCGCGGATTGAACGGGCTGGCCTGCGACTTCCAGCAACATGTCCGCCGGCATATCGTCACCTATCCGCAAGGCGCAGGCGCCCGGCCAGTCCATTATAATTGCTGGGAGGCTGTCTATTTCGATCACAGGGTCGACGAACTGAAGGACCTCGCCAGCCGAGCGGCAGCGCTTGGCGCGGAACGGTTCGTACTGGACGACGGCTGGTTTGGCGCAAACGGGCAAGGACGTGATGACGATACGACCAGCCTTGGGGACTGGTTTGTCGATCCGCGCAAATATCCAGACGGTCTGCATCCGCTCGTCGATCATGTCGAGGCACTCGGCATGCGGTTCGGCCTTTGGGTTGAGCCGGAGATGGTCAATCTTGAAAGTGCGCTGGCGCGCAAACACCCCGAGTGGCTGATCATGCCGGCCGATGCCAAGCAGGTGGCCGGGCGCAGTCAGTATGTTCTCAACCTGACCAATCCGGAGGTCGGCGAATACCTCTTTGAGCGTATCGACTGGCTGCTCAGCACCCATGCTATCGACTATCTGAAATGGGACATGAACCGCGACCTGACGCTGGCCGTCGACGGTGAGGGGTTTCCGCTTCTGATCAGGCAAGCCCGTGCGCTGAACGCGCTGCTTGAGCGCATTCGCAGCAATCATCCACGGGTTGAGATCGAATCCTGCGCCTCCGGTGGCGGCCGTATCGACTACGGCACCCTGCGTCATACCCACCGCGTCTGGCTGTCGGATTCAAATGATGCCCATGAACGCTGGCGAATGCAGAACGAAGCGTTTGTGTTTCTTCCGCCCGAGATCGTCGGCAGCCATGTCGGCCCGCGCCATTGCCACACTTCGGGTCGGAGGCTTTCGATGCCGTTTCGCGCCCTTGTCGCGATGACCGGCCATATGGGTTTCGAGATGGATCTGCGCGAACTTAACGCGGAAGAGACGGACAAACTGACGCGTTATACGCAGCTTTACAAGGACAATCGCGACTGGATGCATAAGGGTGCGCAACTGCGGCTGGACTGCGCGGCACCCGAAAGTCTTGCACAAATGATCGTGTCTGACAGGCGCGACCGTTTTTTCCTGTTCGCCGGCACCTTGGATGTGCCGCGCAACGAGACAACGGCACCAGTTCGACTATCCGGCCTTGATCCGCATGCGCGCTATCGCGTCCGATTGCTGAATGCTGACGAAATCAACAGATCGGCGACGCGTCGCTACGAAAATCCGCTGTCCGGCCCGGACGGCATCGTCTTAAGCGGGACCGCGCTGATGCAGTCCGGCATTGTTCCCCCCTTTCCCTTCCCGGACACGATTTGGCTCTTTGAGGGCCAGGCAGAGGAGCTCACATGAAACTGGACGCACATTTCGACGATCTAAAGGGTCAATCGGTCTTCATCACCGGCGGCGGATCTGGCATCGGGGCCTGGCTGACGGAAGGCTTCGTGTCGCAGGGCGCGAAGGTTGCATTCGTGCAGCGTTCCGACGCAACGGAGCTGTGCGACCGCCTGGAGGCGGAGTACGGCAACCGGCCGCTTTTCATGGCCTGTGACATCACCGATATCGACGCGCTGCATAAATCCATCCGCACAGCCCGCGAGGCCAACGGGCCGATAACGATACTTGTCAACAATGCCGCCTCTGACAACCGGCATGGATTGCACGAATACTCGGTGGACGACTGGGATCAGGCGATCAACATCAACCTGCGTCCGCATTTCTTCACGGCGCAGGAGGTCGCGGGCGATATGCGTGCGGCAGGACATGGATCCATTATCAACTTTTCCTCCATCTCCTACATGATGGGCAATGCAGGCTATCCGGCATATGTCGCTTCGAAATCGGCAATAACCGGCCTGACGCGCGGCCTTGCCCGCGAACTCGGCGCCGACAATATCCGGGTCAACGCGCTGATGCCCGGCTGGGTCCTGACCGACCGGCAGCGCGATTTGTGGGTAACGCCAGATGCACTCGCGGCCCATATCGAACGGCAGTGCCTGAAAGAAGAAATCGCGCCCGAGGACATTGTGGCGCCGACGCTGTTTCTGGCATCTTCCGCTTCCAAAATGATGACCAGCCAGGCGCTCGTGGTTGACGGCGGCGTTGTTGTAACAGGCTAGAGCGTTTCTTGTTCATACGGGATCATTTGATGGCGGAAAATCGGTTCATTCGGCTAGGCGCGTCGCGCAGCGCGATGTGGTGCATCGGGAAAGCGGCGCAACGACGCCGATGGGCCGATTTTCCCCACCCTGGAAAGGAAAGAAAATGTTGACAATCAATAGTGAACGGGCCGGGCGATTTTGCCCTCTGACTGTGTTGTCTTGCGCTTGTGGTGGAGAAACACCACGGCGCACAACCCGCCTTGTCAGAGACCAAAATCGCCTCGGTCAAATGATTCCGTATGAACAAGAAACGCTCTAGGTCAATGGACACGTATTGCGCAGCCGTCGATTGGGGCACTTCGAGTTTTCGCATCTGGCTTTTGTCGGATGACGGCTCCGTCATTGCCGAGCGGCGCAGCCATGAGGGAATGACTCAAGCCGCAAAAACGGGATTCGAGAACGTCCTGGAAGCGCATCTGAGCGCCATGCAGGCCTCGCAAGGCCTGCCAGTCGTCATCTGCGGAATGGCCGGTTCGCGCCAGGGCTGGAGGGAAGCCCGTTATCTGACCGTCCCGGCCAAGCTGTCCGATATTGTCGAAACGGCGGTCAGAATAGAAAGCGCGGGCCGCGACATCCGCATTTTGCCCGGGCTGGCACAGCGCGATCCGCAACATCCTGATGTCATGCGCGGCGAGGAAACGCAGCTACTCGGCGCATTTTCCGGCGACCGCACCACCGGGCTTGCCTGCATGCCCGGAACGCATTCAAAATGGGTGCGGGTCAGCGGCGGCAAGGCTACCGGTTTTACCACCTACATGACCGGCGAGCTTTTCGGCCTGATCGCCCGGCAATCAATATTGCGCCATGCGGTCGGCGAAACCGACAGCTGCGATCCGAAAAATCCGGAATTCACGCGTGCGGTTGCAGAGGCGTACCGCGATCCAACGGGCGTTTCGCGGCTGCTGTTTTCCATCCGGGCCGGACAATTGCTTTACAGTCGCAACTCAGCCGGCAGTTTTGCACGGCTCTCCGGCCTGCTGATCGGCTGGGAAATAGCAGCGGCACGCGTTGAATTTGGCGAAGGTGATGAAATCCATCTGATCGCCTCCGGCAAACTTTTCGGTCTTTATGAAGCGGCTTTCCGGTCGCTGGGGCAAACGGTGACTGCGCTCGATGCAGACGAAGCCGTTTTGAAGGGTCTCATAACCGGAGCGTGGCAATTCTGGCCGACCACAAGCAACCAACCTGATTATGGACAAATCAAAGCATGACCCATCCGGTTTCCTGGCCCTCCCTGAAGCGTTCACTCGTTGCCATTTTGCGCGGTATCAAACCTGAAGAGACCGCCGAAACGATAAATGCGCTCATCGATGCCGGATTTGAGGCGATCGAGATACCGCTCAACTCTCCCGATCCTTTCCGGTCCATCCAAATTGCCGTCGAGACGGCACCGCAGGGCTGCCTCATCGGTGCGGGAACCGTGCTGAACACCGGGGATGTCGACCGGCTGGCCAATGTCGGCGGAACGCTCATGGTCAGCCCCAATGTGGAACCGGACGTCATTGCCCATGCCGCCAGCCGCGGCATGGTGACGATGCCCGGGGTTTTTACGCCAACCGAGGCGCTGAGCGCCGTCAAGGCGGGCGCTTCCGGGCTGAAGTTTTTTCCTGCCAGTGTTCTCGGGCCTTCGGGAATCGCCGCCATCAGGGCTGTATTGCCGCCGCAGATCGAAATCGGCGCCGTCGGCGGGGTTTCCCATGACAGTTATAGCGATTACCGTACAGTTGGCGTTCGAACCTTTGGCCTTGGCTCAAGTCTCTATAAGCCGGGCATGAGCGCCGCGGAGATTGCAAAACGGGCCCGCCTGGCGGTCGAAGCCTATGACGACGTGTACGGAGTGTGACATTTGGAGAGCAGCGTGCAGCTATCGGAATTCGAATGTTCGATATTCGAAGACACCAATCTTGAGCTTGGTGAAGGACCGACCTACGACCCGGACACAGACACTGCCTGGTGGTTGGATATTTCAGGTAGAAAACTGGTGGAGCGCCCTCTCAGGAGCGATGCGGCGACGATCCACGATCTGCCGTTCATGGGCAGTGCATTTGCGGTCATCGACGCGGAGCGACAACTGGTTGTCAGCGAACACGGGCTTTACGTGCGGTCGACAGGGGACGGCACACTGTCGCAGCTCCTGCCGCTTGAAGCCGACAATGAGGCCACACGGTCCAATGACAGCCGAGTGCATCCCTGCGGCGCCATGTGGATCGGCACGATGGGAAAAACGGCCCAGCCTGAGCGGGGCTCGATCTACCACTTTTTCCGCGGTGAAATCCGTAAAATTTTCAGTGACATAACTGTCACCAATTGCATCTGTTTTTCGGCTGATGGATCGGTCGGCTACTACACGGACTCCGTGACGGACAATGTCATGCGGGTCGATGTCGATCCGAAAACCGGTCTTCCCACGGGCGAGGCAAAGCCGTTCATTGTAAAGGAGCCTAGTCAACCGGGCTTTGCGGACGGCGCCGTCATGGATGCGGACGGCCTGATATGGATAGCCCGTTGGCAGGGTTCGTGCGTACAAGCTTATGATGCTTCCGCAGCCGTTGTCGAAACCATTCAGCTGCCGACGTGGCAAATCACCTGCCCGGCTTTTGTCGGGAGTGATGCATCGCAAATGATTGTCACCTCAGCCTCTGTCGGCTTGAGCGACGAACAGCGCAGCGAGCTGCCCCACGCCGGCAAGACGTTTCTGCTTGATCGGCGCATGAACGGCCGGATCGAACCAAAAGTAATAATTTAAGGTCTCCAAAAATGGTGGCGAATCCATCGATCGGCGTGTGCTACTACCCCGAGCACTGGCCTGAAACGGTCTGGAAAGATGATGCGCAGCGCATGGCGGCACTGGGCATATCCTATGTGCGTATCGGCGAATTCGCATGGTCGCGCCTTGAACCGGCACGCGGCGACCTGCGATTCGACTGGCTGGCACGCGCCATCGACATTTTGCATGAGGCGGGCCTCAAGATCATTCTCGGAACGCCGACGGCAACGCCGCCCAAATGGCTTGTTGACGAGATGCCTGACATGCTGCCGGTAGACGCCGAAGGCCATACAATCGGTTTCGGCTCACGAAAGCACTATTGCTTTTCGCATCGAGGATATCGCGCGGAATGTGAGCGGATCGTGACGGCGTTGGCGGAGCGGTTCGGCAAAAATCCCGCGGTAACCGGCTGGCAGATCGATAACGAATATGCCTGCCACAACACCACACGCAACTGGTCGACCGCCTCGCTTCTGGCATTCAGGCAATGGCTGAAACAACGATACGGGACCATCGACAAGCTCAACGCGGCGTGGGGGAACGTCTTCTGGTCGATGGAATATCCAGACTTTGAGGCTATCGACCTGCCGGCGCTGGCCCCGACCGAGCACAATCCGGCGCATAGCCTTGATTTTTATCGTTTTTCGTCCGATCAGGTTGTCAGCTTCAACCGTCTGCAGACCGAAATCCTGCGCAGGCTCTCACCCGGCCGGGACCTCATTCACAACTTCATGGGACGGACGCTTGATTTCGATCATTATAAAGTGGGTGCCGATCTGGATGTTTCGAGCTGGGATTGCTATCCGCTCGGCTTTCTTGAGGACCGGTCCGACGCAGATCAGGCGTGGCGGCGGCGGTTTGCGCGCACAGGCGATCCCGATTTTCAAGCCTTTCACCACGATCTCTATAGAACGACGTCGAACGGCCGCTGGTGGGTCATGGAGCAGCAGCCGGGGCCGGTCAACTGGGCTGATCACAACCCGGCTCCGAAACAGGGCATGGTGCGGCTGTGGTCGCTGGAAGCCTTTGCTCACGGGGCTGAGGTCGTCAGCTATTTCCGCTGGCGGCAGGCGCCCTTTGCGCAGGAACAGATGCATGCCGGGCTGTTGCGGCCGGACGGGGTGGAAGCCGAAGCATTTTCCGAGATTGAAACAGTTGCCCGGGACACTGAACTGCTCGGTTCGTCCGGCAGCGCGGCGGCAAATGCGGCTATCGTATTTGACTATACATCAGCCTGGGCGTGGGAAATCCAACCGCAGGGGCGGGAATTCGACTATTTCAGACTGGTGTTCGACTATTACCGGTCGCTAAGGCGCCTTGGTCTTTCGATCGACATCCTGCCGCCTGATGCGGCGGATCTTTCCCGATACAAGTTGGTGATCATACCGGGCCTGTTCACCTGGCATAAAAATCTGGTCAAGGCACTGGAAGCCTACAAGGGCGTTGCTCTGATCGGACCGCGGTCCGGATCAAAGACCGGAGATTTTTCGATACCGGAACGTTTGCCACCGGATTTGCCTGAACAGCTGGCGAATGTGACCATCACCCGCGTTGAAAGCCTGCGGCCCGATTGCCCGGTGGCGCTCAAGGAGGGCCATGGTAAATTGAGGTTCTGGCGCGAGTTCCTGGTCGCAAGCGGCGACTGCAAAGTCGAGATTTTCAGCCGTGACGGCTGGCCGGTTCTGGTGAAGCAACGGGATCTGCACTATATCGGCGGCTGGCCGGACGAACGGTTGCTGGACACGGTCATGGCCCGGCTGACCGGCGAAGCCGGCATAACGACATGCCGACTGCCGGACGGCGTCAGACTGCGGCGCAACGGCGACCTCCTGTTTGCTTTCAACTATGGCGACGATCCGACAGAACTTGAGGCACTGGGGTTGCGCGGGACATTCGTGTTGGGAACCGAGCTGCTGCAACCAGCCGAGGTTTCGGTTATCCGCACATGAAATCTTAACCGCCATCGACCGCAGCGACCGACTGAATGTTGTTTCCGTCGTTGCGGAGTGATATCGCAGGGAAACCGCCACGCCTTTTCGGGCACCGCCGCAAGCGGCAATTTTGATTTCAGTGCAAACTCAAAGAACCGGAATTCCCCCATCATGACCTCAGCTTTCAAAGCCTACGATATCCGCGGTGAAATTCCCGGGCAAGTCAACACACCCTTTGCCTACCGCTTCGGGCAGTCGGTCGCCGCCCAGACACCTCGCAAAAGCGTTGTGGTCGGTCATGATATGCGACAGGACAGCCCCGCCCTTGCCCATGCGATGATCCAGGGGCTTCTCGACAGCGGCGTCGATGTCCTGCCGCTCGGGCAATGCGGAACCGAGGAAGTCTACTTCCACACCGACGATGCAGGCGCAGACGCCGGACTGATGGTGACGGCGAGCCACAACCCGAAAAACTACAACGGCATCAAGATGGTGCTGCAGGGCTCGCGCGCAGCGACCCGCGACAATGCGCTGGGACCCCTTGAGGAGCTGGTCTATTCGGACCGCAAATTCCCGATTGTCGAGGACTACGCCAAACGCGGCTCCCTCGCGCCTCAACTCGGCAAATCCGCCTATGTGGAGCGGCTTTTAAAGCAGGTTGAAGGCCTCGATCTGAAGCCGTTGAAAATCGTCTGTCATGCCGGAAACGGCTGCGCCGGCCCGGTCATCGACCTTCTTGAAGAACATCTGCCGTTCGATTTCATCAAGGTCGATCACCAGCCGGACCCGCGGCTGCCCAACGGCATTCCCAATCCGCTTTTGCCTGAAAAACGCGAGCGCGCCAGCAAAGCAGTGATCGAACATGGTGCTGACCTGGGCCTTGCCTGGGACGGAGATTTCGACCGTTGCTTTTTCTATGACGAACAGGGCCGTTTCGTCGAAGGTTATTATCTTGTCGGACTGATCGCACAAACGATGTTGCGTTCACAGCCGGGCGGCACGGTGCTTTACGACCCGCGCCTGACCTGGAACACGATCGACGTGGTGGAATCGGCCGGCGGCACGGCAAAGATCTGCCGCACTGGCCATGCCTTTTTCAAGCAGATGCTGCGCGAGGAAAATGCGGTTTACGGCGGCGAGATGAGCGCCCACCACTATTTCCGCGATTTCAGCTATTGCGACACCGGCATGCTGCCCTGGCTGGCAATCGTTGCGGAGCTTTCCTCAAATGGTGCAAAGTTCAGCGAAATGGTGGAAGCGCGGATTGCAGCGTTCCCATGCTCCGGCGAGATCAACTTCACCGTATCTGATGCAGCCCAAGTGCAAAAGAAAATCGCCGATCATTTCGACCGTTCCTACCCGACCGTCGAGACCATCGACGGGCTGAGCATGTCGTTTGACGACTGGCGCTTCAACGTCCGCGCTTCCAACACCGAACCGCTGCTGCGCCTGAACATCGAGGCACGCGGCGACGCGGATCTGGTCGCCGCGAAGGTTAAGGAAATTACCGCTCTGATCGAGGCGGATTAGAGCAAGATCGGTTCAATTTGAAGCATTTGATGGTGGGCGACCCTGCTGTAGTCAGCTATCGCCATTGTCAGCATTGGGGAAGAAAAGCTGCTGGTCTTCCAGGCGATAGTCGGCGATTGCTGCCTGCCCTTCAGGACCGAGCAGCCAGTCTACAAACCGTTTTGCAGCGTCCTGCTTGATGTTGGGGCAGCGTTCCGGATTAATGGTGACGACGCCATACTGGTTGAACAGATCCGCGTCACCTTCCACCAGGATTTCGTGCTGGGCCCGGTTGCCGAAGCTGATCCATGTCGCCCGGTCGGTGAGCGCATAAGCGCCCATCGCGACGGCGGCATTGAGCGTCGCTCCCATACCCGATCCGGTCTCGCGATACCATTCGCCGCTGTGTGCAACGGGATCGATGCCGGTCATTTTCCAGAGTGACAACTCCTTCTTGTGGGTGCCTGAATCATCGCCACGCGAAGCAAATGCCGCCTCTTTGCCCGAAACCGCCTCCAGCGCGTCCTCAATCTCGGAAAGTCCCTTGACCCCCGCCGGATCATCGGACGGGCCTATCAGAACGAAGTCGTTATACATGACGTCGCTGCGCTTCTTGCCGCTTCCTTCCTTGACAAAGGCTTCCTCGGCGGCTTTCGCGTGGACCAGCAGGAGATCGCCGTCGCAGTTGCGAGCATTCTTGATCGCCTGCCCGGTTCCGACCGCGACGACCCGGACCTGAATTCCGGTCTTGTCTTCGAAGAGCGGCAGCAGGTGATCGTAGAGCCCTGAATTCTGGGTCGACGTTGTCGACTGCAGGAGAATGAAATCGCCGGCGAGCGCCGGTGAAACATTAGCTGCTAACACGCCGGCCGCAGCGAAACTGATAAACAAACGATTGCTGAGTTTCATAGTACCTCCTGTTAAACCAATATCTTACCGGCGATGAATGCCCTTGCCTCTTCGGTTCCCGGAGACTGGAAAAACGGAAGGGTCGGCGCTCGCTCGACGATTTTGCCGTGATGCATGAGAATGATCTCGTCGCCGAGGCGCCGTGCCTGGGCCAGATCATGGGCGATGAGCACGATGCGCATGCCGTCCTTGCTGGCGGTCTGGACCATCGCCTCGATTGTCTGCATCGAAGCCGGATCAAGGCTTGATGTCGGCTCGTCGAGAAACAGAAGATCGGGTCCGGTCGCCAGCGCACGCGCAAGCGCGAGGCGCTGCATTTCGCCACCCGAAAGCACCCGTGCGGATGCGTTGGCCAGCGGCAGCAGCCGCGCCGTCTCCAAGGCGGACTGCGCCCGTTGACGGGCTTCTG
Source organism: Hoeflea sp. TYP-13 (assembly GCF_040932035.1). Taxonomy (NCBI): domain Bacteria; kingdom Pseudomonadati; phylum Pseudomonadota; class Alphaproteobacteria; order Hyphomicrobiales; family Rhizobiaceae; genus Hoeflea; species Hoeflea sp. TYP-13. The sequence goes on along the minus strand of NZ_JBFRBB010000001.1, from coordinate 372,844 downwards.
AACCATTGCAGCCGACCGCGCGCAGTGCGAATTCGATATTCGACCGAACGGTTCGTCGAAGCAGCACAGGTGTCTGCAATACCATGCCGAAACGGCTATAGCGCTGGCGGTCCGGCGGAACACCGTTCCACAACACGCGCCCCGTATCCGGCTGCCTCAGAGCTGCAAGAACCTTGAGCAGCAGGGATTTGCCGGCACCGTTCGGGCCGACAAGCACCGTTGTGCCGCCACCGCCGATTGTCAGTTTTTCTACGTCGAGCAATACCCTGCCCTTGCGCCGCACGAAGAGCCGTTCCGCAGTGACCGGCAATATAGGCTTTGTTCCGGCCTGCAGCCCCGAGCGAACAGGATCATGCATAGGCGGATCTTTCAGCCGCGGCGCGCAGAACGAAAACCAACGCATTGATGACAAAGGCCATGATAACGAGGATGATGCCCAGCCCAAGCGCCAGCGCGAGATTACCCTTGGATGTTTCCAGGGCGATTGCCGTGGTCATGACGCGGGTCACGTGATTGATGTTGCCGCCGACGATGATTACCGCACCGACCTCCGCTATGGCACGGCCGAAACCGGCCAGAAATGCCGTCATGAGGCTGTAGCGGCCCTCCCATAAGAGGGTGCGCAGACGGGCCAGGCTGCCAAGACCGAACAGCATGAGCTGATCGCGGTATTCCGCATTCAGGTCTTCGAGCGTCTGGCGGGCCAGCGCCGCGATTATCGGCACGACCAAGATGGTCTGTGCAATGATCATGGCCGTGGGCGTGTAGAGCAATTGCAAGGGGCCGAGCGCCCCTGCATTTGAAAGCAGCAGATAAACCACCAGACCGACGACGACGGGCGGCAGGCCCATTAACGCGGTGACGGTGACAATGACGATGCCGCGCCCGGGAAACCGGGAAACGGCGAGAAATGCGCCGATTGGAAGACCGACAACGGCGGCAATGATCACGGCCGTCATACTGACTTTCAGCGAAAGCCAGACAATCTCCAAAAGCCCGGGGTTCAACCCGAGAACCAGCCGGAAGGCTTCAAAGAATGATGCGGCGAAATCCTGCATACGTTGGCACGTTTCATAATCCGACAAACAGTTTGCGGGCATTAAATACGTTAAGTCGCGGCGCCATCATACCCAAAACGGCAAAATTGCCGATTCCAACGTCAATGGGGTCGAAATGACACAGGAATGGAGAACAGTTCAGACGGCTGTCCGTGCAATACCGATCGAATGAAGATATTCCTGAATGTGGAGCGCGCTCATGGGTTTGCCGTAGAAATAGCCCTGGCCCGTGACACATCCGAGCTCAAGCAGTTTGCCGGCCTGCTCGGAGGTCTCAATCCCCTCGGCGACGACTTTCAGGTCGAGGCCGTCGCAAAGGGCTATAATCGCCTTGATGATGTGTTCTGAAGGCCGGTCGCGGGTGATTTCGGATACGAATGAGCGGTCGATCTTGACCTTGTCGAGCGCAATTTCCCGCAGTCGGCCGAGGCTTGACTGGCCCGTTCCGAAATCATCAAGCGAAATCGAAACGCCCTCGGCGCGCAGACTGTCGATGATGCTGTTAGCAATATCGGGATCGGCCATCATTGCGGTTTCGGTGATCTCGAGCTCCAGCCGGTGGGGATCGAGCCCGACACTCTGGATAATCGACATAATCTTGCCATGCGTGGACGGATCGACAAGCTGCGCCGAAGACAGATTGAACGAAAGGAATTTATCATCCGGCCAGCTTAGCGCCGCCTGCGCTGCCTTTTTCAGCATTGTCTCGGTCAGCGGTTCGATGATGCCGCGCTCCTCGGCAAGCGGAATGAACGTTGCCGGCGATACGAAGCCGAGTTCGTCGTCATGCCAGCGGGCCAGCGCCTCGAAGCCGATCGGGTAGCCGTTGGAGATGTCAACGATGGGCTGAAAATGAACGTCCACCTCATCCGCAATAATCGCCCGGCGCAACGCCTGTTCGAGCTGCGTTGCCCGCTTCATCTCTTCGGCGATATCCACGGAATAGACTGTGACCTGGCCGCGGCCGCGGCGTTTGGATCTGTACAGCGCCGTATCGGCGCTTTCCATCAATTGTGCATAATCCTCACCGGCATAGGGATAGATCGCAAAACCGAAAGATGATGACAGGCGAACCGTGCGCTTGCCGAGGTCATAGGGGGCGGAAAGCACGTCCTTGAACAGGTCGCTTACCTTTACAGCGCCACGCTCGTCAAACACAAGCGGAAGGACAAATGCAAAAGCATCGCTTTCCAGCCGCATGACCACAGCCCCAGGTGGCATGCAGGCACGCAGCCGATGCGCTACCTGGCAAAGAATATCGTCGCCTGCGGCGTGTCCGAAAAGGTCGTTGATGGGGCGGAAACCATCCAGATTCACAAGGCCAATGGTGAACGGCGCCGGGTCGAGCGAACGCTCCTGGATGAGTTTGCTGATCTTGTCGCGCAGTCGCACCCGGTTGCCAAGGCCGGTGAGCGGATCGGTATAGGATACCGCATCCACTCCACCCATGGTCTTGGATTGACCGCTGGTCAGTTCAACCGACATTGCCTCGTCCTTGCGCCCTAAATGGTGGAGGAACACCATTTTCAGTGCCGGAGAATGACCTAGCTTCGTTAAAAAACACCTATCGGGGAGCTTTTCTTTTTATATCGACGCTCCGCAACCCATTGAAATTTTGCTAATTTCACCGCCGATTTGGGAATAAAACCCAATCGGCTTGCACGACAGACCAGGTTCCACGTGATCAGGCAGTCTGCCCGTATCAGCTCAACGCGCCTTTGCGCTGAGGCGCAGCGGCGGCGCATAGCGCGAGTATAATCCCGCTGACGGCAGCGATCATGCCGGCCGCGCTGACGCTGAATCCGCTGCCGATCAGCTCCATTCCGCTGCCTGCGGCCCAGAAACCGGCGACCGCCGATATGAGGGCGAATAATACGCTCCACAGAATTTGCGGAATCAGCCTGTTTGTCATCAATCGTGCAGCAGCAGCCGGACAAATCAGCATCGCGATGGTGATGATTGCGCCGACGGCTTCAAAGGCCGTCACCGCAACTATGGCGACAAGTGAGATCAAAGCGGCTCCGACAAAGCGGACTGGAACACCGGATGCATGCGCGAATACCGGATCGAATGTCGAGACGACGAGCTGACGCCAAAAGAAAACTAAAAAAGCAACCACCGCGACCAGCGCCAGAGCCAGCCGGCCCAGCTGCGGCGGCAAATCCGCGAGGGCTTCAGGGTCCAACAGCGAGGCGGCATCCATCCCGGAAAGCCATACAAGGCTCTCCAGGTTTCCATAGAGCGCATGTTCAACATCAAAATGAATATCACGGGTGTCGCTTTGCTCGAGCAGCACGACACCAAGGGCGAACAGAGCGGTGAAGACAACCCCCATGGCGGCACCCGGCTCCACTTTGCCGAGATTTCGCACGAGCTCAATCAACAGGGCCGAAATCAACGCTGCGGCGGCGGCACCAAGAAGCATCGGACCCACCGACATGGACCCGGTGAAAATGAAGGCAATGACAATGCCGGGAAGAACCACATGGCTTACCGCATCGCCCATGAGGCTCTGTTTGCGCAGTACCAGGAAATTGCCAAGCAGTGCACAGGAAATCGCGGCCAGCACGCCGATGAGCATGGGAACGAGAACAAGTCCGATATAGAGCCCATCCATAACGTTTCCCCTATTGCGCCGGAAGCACGCCGGCCGGCGCGGAGAACTGCTTTTCCAGTTCCGCTATCTCGCCGGTTGTCAGGCGCTCAGCAATCGGATCGAGCCGCATGCGTGCCGCGCGGTAGGCCGCGTCGGGATTGTCACGCAGATATATGGTCCAAAGCGCTTCCTCGCGCGCCGCATTTTCAGCAGCTTCCAGCCCGACCCTTGTCGGTGTTCCGTCGGCGCGGATGAAGCGTTCCGCCTTCAGCACCTTGATCGTGTCACCGTCATAGATCGCCTCGCCCCTCAAAATGGCGAGAAGCCCCTGGCGCCGGTGAACCTTGCGGGAGAAGGCGCGTGCGCGATAGAGACCGTAAAATACGCCCCTTGCCGGTGCAAACAGCAATGACAACACAAACAGGCAGGCCGCGACCAGCACGATGACGGGACCTGCCGGGAAGTTCGGAACCGAAGCCGACAGCGCCGTGCCGATAAATCCTGAAACAGCCCCGATAAGGCCACTCACGAGCACCATCGTACTCGTCTTGTCGGTCCAAAAGCGCGCTGCGACAGGGGGGATGATGAGCAGTGCGACCACCAAAATAAGCCCGACCACGCGCAATCCGGTCACGGTGACGGCCATGACGAGGAACATCAGCATGAGATCGGTCCGGCGGATGTCGATGCCGGAGGTGCGGGCAAAAGTCTCGTCAAAACACACAAGTGTCAGCTGGCGGCGAAAGACAAAAACCAACAGCGCGACGCCGAGGGCGAGAACGGCAAGCGTGATTGCCTCATTGCGCAGCATGCCGGATGTCGAGCCGAGCAGGAAACTGCCGATGCCGGCCTGTCGGCCGATTCCCAATGACTGGATAACCGTCAGCAGAACGACGCCAAGGCCGAAAAATGATGACAGGACAGCGCCGATCGCGGCGTCGGATTTCAACCGCGTACGCCGTGTCAGCCACTCGACGCTGGCAAGGCCAATCATGGCGCTAATTGCCGCTCCAATGAGAAGGCCGGGCAGAAACCGCCCGGATCCGCCAAACCAGGCCATAACCAGGAATGCAATGCCGACACCCGGCAGGGTCGCGTGGCTGAGTGCATCGGAGACGAGCGAACGCTGTCGCAGCAGCAGGAATGTTCCCACCGTCCCGCCGGCCCAGCCAAGCAGCACCGCACCAATCGCGACGATGGCCGTGTTGTAACCGGCGTTGAATGTCAGCGCGTTGACGAATGCCGATACGTCGATCATGCCGTTCAGACCGTTTCCTGCAGCACCGGCACGGCCTGCGCCAGACGCCCGCCATAGGCTTCGGCAAGGTTGGCATCGGTGAAAGCTTTTTCGACCGGGCCGTTGGCGATGCGGCGCACGTTGAGAATGAGCACATCGTCAAAATAGGCTGTGACGGTGGAAAGGTCATGGTGCACGGCAACGGCCGTGCCGCCCTCTGCAACAAGTTTTTTAAGCAGCGTGATGATGGTTTTTTCGGTGGCGGCATCAACCCCGGCAAAGGGTTCGTCGAGCAGCAGCAGATCAGCCCTTTGCGCAAGCGCGCGGGCGATGAACACACGTTGCTGCTGGCCGCCTGAAAGCTGTCCTATCTGACGGTTTGCCAGCGAAGCCATGTCAACTTCCTCCAGGCAACCGAGGGCGAATTCACGCTGCGTGCGGCCGATCAGGCGAAACGGCCCGAGGCTGCGATAGAGCCCCATCATGACAACATCGATAACGGTTGCCGGAAAATCCCAGTCTACGCTGGCACGCTGCGGCACATAGGCCACCCTGCTGCGCGCTTCATCAAGTGGCCGGCCGAAGAATTGCGCATCACCGCTGATTGCCGGGATGATACCCATCGCAGCCTTCAGCATTGTCGACTTACCGGCGCCGTTTGGTCCGACAATGGAACTCATGCGCCCTTGCTGGAAAACCGCATCCACGGATGACAGGGCCGGTTTGTCACCATAGGCAACTGACAGTCCGCGCACCTTCAGCGCCGCTCCGGCATCCGTATTGTGAATATTCATGTCAGCTCCCGACCAGTTTGCCGTTGAGACCGGCGACCGGCGCCGTTCCGCCGAGAGCGTTGGTGATGACTGTGACATTGGAGTCGATCATGCCAATATAGGTGCCGGTGTATGTGCCGGCAGAGCCCATCGCATCCGAAAAGAGCTGGCCGCCGACAACCACCGTGTGGCCACGCGCGGCGGCACCTTCTATCAATGCGCGCACGTTGCGCTCGGGCACGGAGGTTTCAACGAAAATAGCCTGAATGTCGCGGTCGACAATGAGGCTGACAATTTCATCCACCCGCTGCAGGCCTGCTTCGCTCTCGGTTGAAAGTCCCTGAATGCCGATTACATCGAAACCATAGGTACGGCCGAAATAGCCAAAGGCATCATGCGCGGTAACAAGCACGCGCTTGTCTTCAGGAACCGTTGCAAGGCTGTCGCGGGCGAAAGCCGCCAGCGTGTCCATGTTGTCCAGATAGATTTCGGTATTGGCGGTGTAGGTATCGGCGCCTTCCGGATCGAGTTCGATCAGCGCGTCGCGTGCTGCCTTAACCGCATGGCGCCACAGTTCCGGCGTCATCCAGATATGCGGATCGTAGCGATCGGAATAGGTGATGCTCGAAATGCGCAGATCCTCGGGAACGGCTTCACCGATCGCAAAAACCGGCTTGCGTTTGGCCAGTTTTTCAAGGAATTCCTCAAGCTGCGCTTCAAGATACAGGCCGTTCCAGAATACCGCGTCGGCGCGCACCATCGCCGCGATGTCCGACTGGGTCTGCCGGTAGAGATGCGGATCGACGCCCTCTCCCATCAACGTCGTGACCTCGGCGCGATCACCCGAAATAGCCGTCAGGACATCACCGATCATGGAGACCGTGGCGACAACCTTCAGCTTGTCTGCCGCCCGCACACCGGTGGCGGGAAGCGCGAACGCAAGCAGCGCGACAAGAATGCCCCCAAGGGCCAGAATGCGACGCAATGCCATGCAAAAACTCCAGAAAAATAGGCATGGCAACACCATGCCGCGTTGAGGTTGAAACTTCTTTTATTGCGAATAATTCTTAATAGCAAGAAAATCTTGGCAGGAATATGACCTCACGTCTTTTCTTGGCCACCCGAATCCGGGATTATCAGCTAATGACAGTCAGGCATCTTTCAGAAACGCTTATCAACCAGATCGCGGCCGGCGAAGTGATCGAGCGGCCGGCCAGCGTCGTCAAGGAACTGGTTGAAAACGCCATCGACGCCGGTGCGACCCGCATCGAGGTGGCAACGGCGGGGGGCGGTAAGGCACTGGTGCGCGTGACGGACGACGGCTGTGGCATGACGCCCAACGATCTTGGTCTGGCGGTCCAGCGGCATTGCACCTCCAAAATCACCGACGACCTCGACAGTATCGCAACACTCGGATTTCGCGGCGAGGCCCTACCCTCCATCGGATCGGTCGCGAAATTGCGCATCCAGAGCAGAACCGGGGACGCGGACAGTGGCTACGAGGTGCGTGTTTCGGGTGGCGCGACAGAGCCGGTACGCCCGGCGGCGGCCAACCGCGGAACCGTGGTCGAGGTACGCGATATATTCTACGCAACGCCGGCGCGGCTGAAATTTCTGAAAAGCGACCGCGCGGAAACTGGCGCGATTACTGAAGTGTTCAAGCGCATTGCAATTGCATTTCCGGAAGTCCGCCTGGCGCTGTCGGGCACGGACCGCACGACGATTGAATATCCGGCGACGGGCGAAGACAAGCTGGCGCGCATCGGCCAGGTGCTCGGCAAGGAATTTGCCGACAACGCCATTGCAATCGATGCCGTGCGGGAAGATGTCCGCCTGACCGGCTATGCGTGCGTTCCAACCTACAACCGCGCCAATTCGCTGCAGCAATATGCCTTCGTCAACGGCCGTCCGGTTCAAGACAAGCTGATCCTGTCGGCACTCAGGGGCGCCTATGCCGACACGATCCCCCGTGGACGCTATCCGGTCGCCGTTCTTTCGATCACACTCGATCCCGCATTCGTCGACGTCAATGTGCACCCCGCCAAAGCCGATGTCCGCTTCCGCGATCCCGGACTGCTGCGCGGTCTCATTGTCGGTGCAATCCGTGAGGCGCTGACTCAGCACGGCGATCGTGCTTCCAGCGTCGGCGCCCGCGACATGGTATCCGCCTTCCGCCCTGAATTCGCTTCGAACACTCGGCACGGCAGCATGCCGGGCGCGGCAAATTACGATCTGGCGTCCTCGCCATTCAGGCCGCAGGAAGCGGTCCCGGTAAACGGCTTTTCGGAAAATACCCAAAGCACCTTTGATGCATTTTCGGGTCCCTCGGCCCGCAGCGAAGCCGCGCCGGTTTCCACCGTTGTGGGCGATGAAACCGAAGCCGGGTTCCCGTTGGGCGCGGCAAGGGCCCAGCTTCATGAAAACTACATCGTCGCGCAGACCGGCGACGGGCTGGTTATCGTCGACCAGCACGCGGCCCATGAACGCCTGGTCTATGAAAGCCTGAAACAGTCGCTGCATGCACGCACCGTTTCATCACAGGTTCTGCTCATTCCCGAAATCGTCGATCTTCCGGAGGAGGATTGCGACCGGCTGATGATCCATGGCGAAGAGCTTGCGCAGCTTGGGCTTACAATTGAACGTTTCGGCCCCGGCGCAATCGCGGTGCGCGAGACGCCGGCCATACTCGGAGAAATCGATGCCGCCGGGCTGGTTCGCCAACTGGCCGACGAGGTTGCCGAATGGGACGATGCGGGCGGGTTGAAGGCAAGGATTGACTACGTTGCCGCCACTATGGCATGTCACGGATCGGTACGCTCCGGGCGACGCCTGACCGCGGAAGAAATGAACAGCCTGCTGCGGCAAATGGAATCGACACCGGGCTCCGGGCAGTGCAATCATGGCCGCCCCACCTATATAGAATTGAAATTGTCGGATATCGAAAGGCTGTTCGGCAGGCGATAGCGCCCTCAAGGAACACAGGCCGCGACAGGAAAGCAGAATGAACAGATTTGAAGGACATGGCTCCGGCGAAGCGAAAATCCGCTATCTGGACGCCGATTTTCAGGTCATTGCACCCGGATCGCATGTGCGCTGCGCGATTACCGGTGAAATCATTCCACTTGACGAATTGAAATACTGGAGTGTTGCCCGCCAGGAGCCCTATGTGGACGTGCATGCGTCCGTTGCCGCAGACGAACGTGCCGGTGTCCTGCCCTCTCAAAACTAGAGCGTTTCTGGTTTATACGGGATCATTTGATGGCGGAAAATCGGCTCACTCGGTTAGGCGCGTCGCGCAGCGCGATGTGGTGCATCGGGCAAGCGGCGCAACGACGCCGATGGGCCGATTTTTCCCACCCTCGAAAGGGCCATGCTATTGATATGCAATACTTGAACGGGCCGGGCTATTTTGCCCTCTGACTGTGTTGTCTTGCGCTTGTGGTGGGCAAACACCACGGCGCGCAACCCGCCTTGTCAGAAACCAAAATAACCTCGGTCAAATGATCCCGTATAAACCAGAAACGCTCTAGTGAGAGACCGGGTTAACTGCCGCCGGAACCGAGCCGCCGTTTTTTGAAGGCCTGTACCGTCCTGTCAATGAATTCAGGCGCCAGGCCGGCCGGATCAAAATCCAGCTGAACCTGCAAAACCCGTGATTTCACCGCAAGTTCGGCTATACGGCCCCGGCCATCCTTGAGCCGCGCCATGTCCTTGCTCGTGGTAATGATCTCGAGCTTGTTCTTGGCGGCAAGATCGAGCAGATCGGCGGCTTCATCTTCGGTGAATTCGTGGTGATCTCCATATCCGCGCTCTACCTCTATGTGGGCGCCGGCCGACCGCAAACTGTCAAAGAACTTCTCCGGATTGCCGATGGCGGCAAAGGCCAGGACCCGCTTACCTTTGAAACTGCGAGGCTTGAGCACTCTGAGACGACCGGCATAGACCGGTTTGGCCGCGCGCCCGGCGCTACGGATTACGCGGTCGGCCGCGGTCCCCTCACCGATAACCAGCAGAGCCGAAGCATTGCGCATCTGATCCAGCATGGGTGCACGGACCGGTCCGCCCGGAATAACGTGGCCGTTGCCAATGCCGCGCGTGGCGTCCACGACGAGCAGAGCAAAATCGAAGCAGATCGCAGCGCTCTGGAAACCGTCATCCATGATGATGAAATCAGCACCTTGCTCGAGCAGGCGTTTTGCGCCTTCAAGGCGGTCGGGCGTGACGACTGTCATTGCCTTTTCGGCTAGAAGCAGTGGTTCATCGCCAACATCGCGGGCATTGTGCTGGGCGCTGTCGACTATTGTTGTGGTTCTGAGGTTGCCGCGATATCCGCGTGAAAGAAAACCGGGTTTGTGGCCGGCCTTTTTGGCGGCCGTCGCCAACGCCAGGGCGGTTGGTGTTTTGCCCGCACCGCCAACGGTGAAATTTCCGATGCAAATGACCGGTGCATCGACCTCGATACGCGCTGCGTTCTCCATGCGGGTGCGAGCGACCGCACCGTAGATCCAGGATGCCGGGAACAGCATCCAGGCCCGCCAGTCGGATCTCGTCCACCAAAATGGAGGCGCCTCGCTTACCATCGCACTTTGCGGTCCCCTTCCTGATACAGTTCGGCCTCAACGGTCAGCGGCTTGATATAGGGTTCCAGCGCGCGCACGGTTCGCGGCAACGCACCGCTTAACTCGTCAACCGTCTTGTGTGCGGCGTTGCGCATCTTTTCACTCGCACGTTTGTTGCTGAGAAGGAAATCCACCGATTTCGCCAGGGTTTCGCCGTCATTGACCAGACGGGCTCCGCCATTCTTGAGCAGGCTGCGATAGCTGTCGCGGAAGTTCTGAACATTGCGGCCGGAAAGAATGGCGCAGTCAAGCATTGCCGGCTCCAGGGGATTTTGACCGCCATCTGATGTCAGGGAACGGCCGACAAAGGCAATCCCGGCCAGTTTGAGATAAAGCCCCATCTCGCCGATCGTGTCGCCGAGATAGATCTGGGTTTCGGGGGTGATGGCGTCACCGCGCGAGCGTCTTGCTACCGCCAGACCGCGGCCAACCAGCATGTCTTCGATGTCATCGGCGCGTTCGGGATGGCGCGGAACGATGATGGTCAGCGCCTTGTGGCGGGGAGTGAGCGATTCATGGACATCGGCGGCAATCGCCTCCTCACCCGCATGGGTAGAGACGGCGGCCCAAACGCCACGATTGCCAATGAGCTTTTTCAGCCGTTGCAGTTCGGCCTCGTCGCAGGGCGGCGGCTCGGTGTCGACCTTCAGGTTTCCGGAGACCGCAACCGGGCGGGCACCGAGTGCACGGAACCGCTCGGCATCCTCGTCGGACTGGGCAACAACGAGAGAGAGGTTTTCAAACAACGCTTCGGCAAGGTGCGGACGTTTTCGCCAGCTGGCAAAGGAGCGGTCGGAAAGCCGCCCATTGACCAGAACCTGCGGCATGCGGCGGGCGCCAAGCTCAAGGATGGTCATCGGCCAGATCTCGGATTCGGCTATCAGCGCGAGATCCGGTTTCCAATAATCCAGAAAACGGCTGACGGCAGGCTTGAGATCAAGCGGCACGTACTGGTGGATCACACGGTCGCCGAGCCGCTCGTTGGCAACCGTGGCGGACGTCACGGTACCCGTGGTCAGGACCACATAGATACCGCGCTTGAGCACTTCCTCGATCAGCGGGATGACAGCGGTCGTTTCGCCGACACTTGCCGCATGTGCCCATACCACCGGTCCGTCAGGTCTTTCGGCGCTGGCAAAGCCGTACCGCTCGCGGCGTCTGGAGTGCTCTTCCTTGCCCTTGGTCGCCCGGAAAGCAAGATAGGACCCCAAAAACGGATATATGGCAGCGCCGAGCCAGCGATACGCTGTTAAAGATACGCGCGCCCAACCCAGACTCATGCGTCGTTCCTGACTGCCTGATAGGCTTTTTCGGTTACGCTGTTCAATTGATCCGTCACCCTTTGCCGAAAATCTTCCACATCGGCATCTGATGCGTCACGCGGCACGTAGATAGGCTCTCCAAGTTTAAGGCACGCACGCCCGAATGGTAAATTAATCGTTGTCTTGTCCCATGATTTTTCGACGATGCGGTAGCGGCTCGTCGCGACGGCCAGCGGAACGATCGGACGGCCCGTCAATTTTGCCAGTGTGATGATGCCTTCACCTGCCTGTCGCGGTGTTCCCTTGGAAATATCGGCGATCATGACGATGTTCGTGCCGCGCGAAAGTGCACCCGCCATGGCTTTCAGGGCACGAATACCGCCCTTTTGCAGAGTTTGTTCGCGCTCGCGGCCACCGGATCCGCGAATAACCTCGACACCGGCCCGCTTAAGCACGCGCGCGTTGATCTCCGCATCATTGCTCCTGGAAACAAGAGCGGCGACTTTGTGGTTGTCGGGATAAAGAAACGGCGTCAGGAGCTGCTGGCCATGCCAAAGTGCGATGATCACCGGCAGTTTTCCGTCAACCCACGCGACGAGGTCGTCGGAATCGCGCACGAAGCGATTGGTTCTGACGATAAACCGGAGAGCGCCGTGAACAACAGCGGCAGCAACGCTTTGAAAGCTGTCTGAGGCAAGCAGCGCCTTTCCAAATCGTCGAACTGCCGGTGTCAAAGAAACCCTCCGTGAGCTCCAAACTGATGCTAAAGGACCCAAATACTGACTCATTACAAAGGGGCTGACAGCTCAGCCGCCGCTACATTCCCGCTAATCTTCGGTGCTCGTTTCTTCTTCGGGATTGAGAAGCTTGTGAAGGTGCACAATAAAATAGCGCATATGCGCATTGTCGACGGTTTGCTGCGCCTTGGACTTCCAGGCTGCATAGGCCGATTTGTAATCCGGATAAATACCGACGACATCCAGATCGTCGAGATTGCGAAAACTGATCTCGCTCAGCGCATCAAGTTCTCCGCCAAAGACCAGATGCAGTAGTTGTTTTTTGTTGGATTCCATCACTCACTCCGTCGGGCATCCATTGCCGTGACGCGCAAGCCCGTGCCGAAAACAATTGCATCGAGGAGGGATACGACAAAGGGCAAACGCATATTCAGCAGGCGGTTTGCTGCAATTTTACTCAAAGGTCAATGCCGCTCGCCGCAAACTGAAGATCAGGCAGGAATTCGTCGGGTCCGGCGATCAGAATACCATGGCTTATCGTGTTTTTATTGTAGCGCAATGGAGAGCCGTCAATATCGGTAATGGCACCGCCGGCATTGCGTAAAATCAGGTCGGCTGCGGCTAGATCCCAGTCATGAGAGTTGGGTTTGATGAACGTGGCTGCAAGGCGGCCATCGGCTACCATCGCAATGCGGTAGGCCAGGGAGGGTATGTGCGGGGACCGCTTCATGCCGCGCACAAGATTTTTCGGCAAACGGTCGAAGACAATGTCCGGCGATGCGATCAGACCGCCGGTTCCGGCTTTGGCAACCTTTATGGGTTTGCCGTTCTTCAGAGCATTACCGTCCGCCGAACCCTCAAAGAACTCTCCGCAGGCAGGGCACGACAGAACGCCGGCTACGGTTATGCCGTCACGTACCACCGCAACACTGACGCACCACACGTCCTTACCCTTGACGAAGGCCCGTGTTCCGTCGATGGGATCAACGACAAAAACCGCGTCGCCCTGGAGACGCGACTTGTCATCCTCCGTTTCCTCCGAAAGCCAGCCGTATTCCGGCCGCGCCTTAAGCAGTTCGGCGTGCAGAAAGCGATTGACCGCAATATCGGCCTCACTGACAGGCGAGCGCCCGCCCTTGTACCAGACATCCGGATCCTTGCGGAAATAGCGCATAGCGATGCGGCCGGCCTCCTGGGCGGCATCACGGATCAATGTCAGATCCCCGGCCTCGATGTTATTTTCCGGCAAGTGTCATTCCTTCTACGACCAGGGTGGGCGACGCAGTTCCGAATTTGCGGTCGATATCGTTGGCCGGCGTTGTATTCATGAACATGTCTTTGAGATTGGAGGCGATGGTGACTTCCGAAACCGGATGTGTGGTTTCACCGTTTTCTATCCAGAATCCCGATGCGCCGCGGCTATATTCGCCGGTAATCATGTTGACACCATGGCCGATAACCTCGGTCACATAAAACCCTGATGCAATGTCGGCGATCAGGTCAGCAGGCGATTTGTCTCCCGGCTCAAGCGCCAGATTGGTTGAACTCGGATTGACATTGGAGCCGCCGCGCACGCCTCGTCCATTGGTCTTCAATCCCAACTCGCGGGCAGTGCCCGTCGACAGGAACCAGTTTTGCAATATGCCATCCTCAACCATGTCGAGCCGACTGCCGCGCACGCCCTCGCCGTCGAACGGTTTCGAAGCCGGACCGCGAATAATCTGAGGATCGTCCGTGACGCGTATTCCTGATTTTGTGACCTGCTTGCCCATCATATCGCGCAGAAAGCTGGTTTTGCGCGCGACGGCCGCTCCATTGATGGCGCCCGCCAGATGGCTGACAAAGCCGCGTGCGACGCGAGGGTCGAGAACAATCGTCAATCCGGAACCCGTTTCGGCCTTGCTGGGATTGAGGCGCTTTACGGCGCGTGTACCGGCAGACCGGCCGATTTCCGCGACATCGTCGAGGTCAGCATAGTAGAGGCGCGAATCAAACTCGTAGTCGCGTTCCATCGCCGTTCCTTCGCCGGCAACAACGCTGACCGAACGGCCAAAACGCGTACCTATATAGGAACCGGCAAATCCGTCCGACGTGACCAGAACCAGACCGCCCAGACCCGCCGATGCGCCGGCGCCACCCGAATTCGTCACACCCTTTACTGCGAGTGCGGCCTCTTCCATTGCGAGTGCCGCATCGGTCAGTTCCTTGCTGCCAATCTCAGTCGGATCGTAAAGATCGAGATCGTCATAGCTTTTGGCCAGGTTTTCGGGGTCGGCAAGCGTCGCAAACGGATCTTCCGGCGAGACTCGGGCCATGGCAACGGCGCGATCGGCGAGTTCCACGGCATCGATCCCGGCATTTGCGGAAACGCTGGCGACACGGTTGCCGACAAAAACACGCAGCGAGAAACTGTCGCTCTCTGATGCTTCGGTCGATTCGACCTTGCCGAGCCGAACGCTGACGGACGACGAGCGCCCGCGCACAACGACCGCATCACACCGGTCGGCGCCCGACTTGACCGCCTGCTCGACCAGTTGTGTCGCTTTGTCGACAAGTTCTTCCGTCTTATCCGCCTGAAACATAAACTTGGCCTTTCCTTTACGCTCCATTTATTGTGGCGCTGGAACGTCATCAAGGCTAATAACCGAATGTTTTGCTGTCGAATAGTGTTCTTGAGGGACGCAACCCATGGCCGCTGAAGGCTTATCTTACTACAGCCACGCGCTGGTTCTTCTTGGCGGGGCCGTCATCGCAGCCCCTCTGGCCAAACGAATCGGCCTCGGCACGGTGCTTGGATATCTTGCCGCCGGTGTCATCATCGGCCCGATTTCCAGGCTCGTCAGCGGCGGCGAGCGGATCCTTCAATTTGCCGAACTTGGGGTGGTGCTGCTGCTGTTCCTGATCGGGCTGGAACTCAAACCGTCGCGATTATGGTCGATGCGTAAGGAGATATTCGGCCTCGGTCTGGCACAGGTCCTCGTCACTGGCCTCGTCCTCCTCGGCATCGTCACGGCGACAGCCTGGTCGAGCCATGCGCTGTCCGCAGCCGCCATTATCGGCTTCGGACTGGCGCTTTCTTCAACCGCATTTGCGCTACAGATACTTGAAGAGCGCGGCGAACGAAGTACGGCCTACGGACAGCGGGCATTTTCCATACTGCTCTTCCAGGACCTCGCCATCGTTCCGATCCTGGCGCTTGTTCCATTGCTGACGCCGGTTCACCCGGAAACGCAGGCCACACCGCTGCAGGATTTTGCCATTGCGCTCGCGGCCATTGCTTTTCTGATTGCAGCGGGGCGATATCTGCTTAATCCCCTGTTCCAGCTGATTGCCAGCACCGGCGCGCGCGAAGCGATGATTGCGGCCGCGCTTTTGGTGGTGATCGGTGCCGCCGTGCTGATGCAGTTCGCCGGTATGTCCATGGCCATGGGCTCGTTCCTGGCCGGGGTTCTTTTGGCTGAATCCTCCTACCGGCACGAACTCGAGGCCGATATCGAACCCTTCCGCGGGATACTGCTGGCCCTGTTCTTCATGGCCGTCGGGCTGTCGCTCGAACTGGACGTCATCGTCGAGAATTACGCCGTCATCATCATCGCGGTTCCGGTACTCATGCTGGTCAAAAGCCTCATTATCTACGGGCTCTGCCGTATTTTCGGCTCTCCACACAATCAGGCAATCCGCATTGCGGGACTGTTGCCGCAAAGCGGAGAGTTCGGTTTCGTCATCTTCACCACGGCAGCAGCGGCCGGCATTTTCCCGGCATCCATCGCTTCGATCCTCATTGCCATTGTTACCGTCTCCATGGCTTTAACCCCGTTCGCCTCGGCAATCGCCAACAAATTGCGGCGCGATGAAACCGATGACGATATGGTGGAGAATTTCGAAGGCGCAGGCTCCGATGTGCTCATGATCGGATTTTCCCGGTTCGGACAGATCGTTTCACAGACGCTGCTGGCGGGTGGTTCCGAGGTCACCATCATCGACCATTCCGCCGAACGCATTCGCAGCGCGACGAAGTTCGGCTTCAAGATCTATTTTGGAGACGGAACCCGGCGTGACGTGCTGGCCTCCGCCGGCATAGAAAAGGCCAAGCTGGTCGCCGTTTGCACACATGAGAAGGCCACCACCGACAAGATCGTCGATCTCGTGCAGGCGGAGTTTCCCGGAGCACGCATCTTCGCGCGCGCCTACGACCGCGCGCACACTTTGTCGCTGCGCGAACGGGAGGTGGAATACGAGCTGCGCGAGACACTGGAATCCAGCTTCATCTTCAGTCGCAAGACGCTTGAAGCGCTGGGACTGGACGATGAACGTGTCGATGCAATCATCGACGAGACCCGCAAACGCGATGAAGAAAGGCTGCGCATCCAGTCGGTTGAGGGCATTCAGTCGGGCGGGCACATGCTGCACACCAAGCCGGTGTCCCCGGAGCCGCTGATCAAGCCGACCAAGGAAGCCGAGCGTCTCGATCTGGATGAGACAGAACAGCCGGTAAAATAAAAGCACCGCGCCTTTTGCCTGTTCCGTCGCGATCCGATAGATTCGGCATTTCGGGGACACGGCGAATCTGCGCCGTTCGGGAAATCACACAACCGGCAGGAGCCGCGCATAATCGTGCCGCAGCCTTTTTCATGCATTCATAGCGCCCAAGTGGCCGGTTTTTGCGCATGAGTGAACCGGCAAAATTCGTCACCGGTTCGACCATGCGCCATGTCATCGTCATGGCGGCAACGGGATCGATCGGTCTCGTCGCCATTTTCCTCGTCGATGCGCTCAATCTCTTTTATATCTCGCTTCTCGGCCAGCAGGAGCTGGCAGCCGCAATCGGCTATGCCGGCACTCTGATCTTCTTTTCGACCTCCGTCAGCATCGGGCTGTCCATTGCGGCCACCGCCATCACCTCCAGAGCCATCGGCGCCGGCGAGCGGGACAGGGCGCGCCAGCTTGCCGCTGCGTCGGTCATCTATACCACCGCGATCATGGCGGTCGCAGCGGCTGTCTGCTTTCCCTATCTCGACGCCATGGTGCGGTTCATGGGTGCGCAGGGCCGCACCGCGCAGTTGACAGTCGAATTCATGCAGATCGTATTCCCGTCGCTGCCGCTGATCGGCATCGGCATGTCCATGGCGGGGCTGCTGCGTGCAGTGGGCGACGCAAAACGCGCCATGTATGTGACGCTTGCGGCAGGTGCTGCAACGGCCATACTCGATCCTATATTCATTTTCGGGCTGGGGCTCGGCATTCACGGGGCCGCCATTTCGACGGTCATTTCGCGATTTGCTCTCATTGTGGTCGGCTTTTACGGGCTGCACAGGGTTCACAGGATGCTGGCCCTGCCGTCATTGAACGTGCTTGGAAGCACGATTGGTCCCTATCTTTATGTCGGTCTGCCGGCGATCATGACGCAGTTGGCGACACCGGTCGGCAATGCCTATGTCACGATCGAAATCGCCAGCTACGGCGATTCCGCCGTGGCGGGATGGGCCGTCATCGGCCGGCTGATTCCCGTCGCTTTCGGCGCGCTTTTTGCCTTGTCCGGAGCGGTTGGTCCGATCCTCGGGCAAAATTACGGCGCGCTACGGTTCGACCGCCTCTACAGCACCATGCGAAATGCGTTCATCGTGATCATTGTCTACACGCTGACGATGTGGGCGCTTCTCGCGCTTGGAGCCGATTTCATTGCCTCCCTTTTCGGCGTTGACGGCGAAGCCCGCGAGCTTGTCGTCTTTTTCTGCCAATTCGTCAGCGTTACGTTCCTTTTCAACGGCATGCTCTTCGTCGCCAACGCCGCTTTCAATAATCTCGGCTATCCGATCATCTCGACGGTCTACAACTGGGGCCGCTCGACGCTCGGCGTTATTCCCTTTGTGTGGGTCGGCTCGAAATATTTCGGTGCCGTCGGGGCGCTCGGGGGATATGGGCTGGGCGCGATCTTCTTTGGCGTCGCGGCCGCCATCACCTGTCTTAGGATCATCAAACGAATCTCAGACAGGCCGTCGACAAAACCACCGGAAGAGCCCGGAATCCAGATTCCACCGGCGGCCAACTCACCCTTCACATCGAGCAAGGGCGCGACCTGAATGCAAATCATGGGCTGCGACAACGGCCGTGGATGCTCTATTGCTGCTGACTGGTAAGAGCCGCCTTCAAGCCCAATCCGACCAGCAGGCTGCCGCTGATGTACCGCGGGAGGGGACCTTGCAGAAAATCTCCGTGAAACATGCGTTTGAGACTTCCAGCCAGAACGCCATAGGTGCTGTCGGTACACAAAGCCAATCCGGCATAAATCAGTCCCAAAAGGACTATCTGCCGTGATACCGAGCCCAGAGCCGGATCCACAAACTGAGGCAGGAATGCCAGAAAAAATACGGCTATCTTCGGATTGAGGACGCTGACCATAACGCCGTCCGTGAAGAGGCGCGACAACGGGAGACGGGTAACGGTGTCGGATTGAATGCTCGCCCGGCCGGAACGCAAGGTCTGAATTCCGAGATAAACCAGGTAACCGGCTCCAAGAAATTTGACGATCAAAAAAGCCGTGGCGGAAGTCAGCACGATAGCCGAAAGACCGGCCACCGCTGCCGCCACGTGAACAAGTACCCCAACCGACAGACCAAGCGCGGACACGAATCCGGCCATGATCCCCTGGTTCAAACTGCGCGCAACGACGTACAACACGCCAGGTCCCGGAACAACGAGCACAGCGAAGGCCGCAACCAAAAACCCAAAAAACAGCGCACTATTCAGCACGGCGCTCTCCCGCGATCATTTCACCAGAACGCGCCTACAACAGCGTGGCGCCAACAATAGAAACACCAAATCAGCGGTTTTTCAGGAATTGAGTCAGCCCGTCAATATAGCTGTCCCAGCCCGTGGCGTGCATTGCGCGGCTTTCCTCATCGGTAAACCCGGAATGGACAATTCGAACTTCCGTTCCGTCATCAGCTGCCTCGAAATCCACGGAAATCTCGGTGACATTGCCGTCCGCGTTCCATTCCCATGTGTATTTAAGGTGTGATTGCGGGTCCACTTCCAGAAACTTCCCCTCATTTTGGGCAGTAAATTCCGGAGCTTCCATGAACAGCCGATAATGTCCGCCGACGACCGGATTGACATCCATACGGGTCGCTGGTGCGATTACGGTCTTCGAGGATATCCATGCCGAGTAAACACGGTGGACTGAAAATGGCACCCGATAGCTTTTTTCGATTTTCATGATCAACTGACCTTCCGATGCCAGCAAAATGCTCCAGAATTCCGGTTTCAACAACCATGGAGGCCGGACTTCCGGGAGCCTTGCGAAGCGCTTATCAACAGCGAATCCGGATCCGCGAATCTGAATTTTTTCGGCTGTATTCGGAGTTCCGCCACAATCTAAGGCCGAGATGGTGCCACCGGAACTATTGTTCGCGAAACTCAGGAGGCAGGATATGAACCTCAAATCCCTCGGTCTCGGCGTGGCCGGCGTTGCATTTGCGCTGATGCCGGCTGTTCAAGCTTTCGCTGCGGATGACCTTGTCCAGGTTCAAAGCCCGCACTCCGTTTCAGATACGATGGACCGGCTTGTCCAGGCCGTTGAAGCTGCAGGCGCAAAGGTTTTTGCGCGCGTAGACCATGCCAAGGGCGGAGCAAGCGTGGGAATGGATATCCCGGACAACGAGCTTCTGATTTTCGGCAATCCGCGGCTTGGCACACCGGTTATTCGCGATGCCCAATCGGCAGGATTGGATCTGCCCATCCGCGTGGTCGTGGTTGAAACGGCGGACGGCACAGCGCTGATCTATCGTTCCCCCGCTGCAATGGCCGCTCAGCACGGCTTGCCGGCAGATCATCCGAGCATCGTTTTGATAAATGGCG
Source organism: Hoeflea sp. TYP-13 (assembly GCF_040932035.1). Taxonomy (NCBI): domain Bacteria; kingdom Pseudomonadati; phylum Pseudomonadota; class Alphaproteobacteria; order Hyphomicrobiales; family Rhizobiaceae; genus Hoeflea; species Hoeflea sp. TYP-13. The sequence continues at coordinate 352,705 of NZ_JBFRBB010000001.1, read as the reverse complement.
CGCTGGACAAGCTCACGGCAAAAGCCGCCGGGCAGTAATAGCGCTCATGTTACCGGTGTGAGCGTGCCGGGCGTATGTCCGCAACGGCGCCGATGGCGCGCTGTATGCCCGATTCCGGGATTGAATGTGTTGGTCGGATCCAACCGTTCGTAGAAATCAGCGAGATCTGAATTTGCCTTATACAGGTGCCCGACATTGTGTTCTGCCGGATATTCGGCGCCACGCCGGTCAAGCAAGGCCAGCATCTTCTCTTTCAGAGCTTTGGCGTTCACGCCCTTTTTGACGATATAGTCCTGATGCAGGACATGACACATGAAATGGCCGTAATAGAGCTTGTGGACGATTTGCTCGTCTATTTCAGGCGGGAGTTTCTCGAACCAGTCGCGCTCGTTACGCCTCAGAGCGATATCCAGCGCAAGGATTTCCTCCACCTCAGCGCTATGCACCGCCTGGAAGCGAACCGCCGCACCGGCCGCGGCAAAACGGTGTAATTCGGCCAGTTTCGCCTGCCTGTCGGTGCACTCGAAGAATTCGCCGCTTTTGCCGGCAAAATGGTCTCTTAAAAACAGTGCTGCCTCTTCAATGCCGTCATCGCGCATTTTCAGAATCAGATGGTGTTCAAACCTGTCCCGGTAATCCAGCATCCTTGCCGGCAGGATATTCGGCCAGCACCGGCTCAGCCATTGCATCGTGCGATCAACAAAGTTCTGAGGCATGAACGGAACTTTGTTGAACCAAGCATCAAACGCCCCCTTCAGGGCGAAGAATTTGGGCAGGTGATCGGTTCCCAGATGGTTGATCATCAGAACCGTGTCCTTGCCGTAATCGCGGGCAATGTCGAAAATATCGCGGTGCATATATTCGGCGGAAACCGGGAGAGTTTGAAAACGGGAAAGGATGTGGCGGCGGATCCCGGTCAGTTCATCGGGGTCATTGGTGCCTATGTAAAACACCTTTTCCCGGTCATTTATCGGATAGGTGTCCAGTCTGACGGCAAAGACGGCGAGTTTACCTGCACATCCACTGGCCTCGTAAAGGCGTCGTTTGTCAGCATTGAAACGGGCCGGCGTCGAAGCGTCCACATCGCGAACCCTTCGCCCGTAATCGGTGTCCGAACCCTTTTTGTTGGAGGTCTCGACGTCGCCGGATGAAAAGGCGCCCCCTTCCAGCTTTGCCAGTATTTCTTCAGGGCTGTTGCCGAGCGCAATTCCCAGATGATTGACAAGCTCCAACTGACCGTCCGGAGCAACCCGCGCATAAAGTGAGAGCTCCGTATAGGACGGGCCGCGCTCAACGAGAGAACCGCCTGAATTGTTGCATACGCCACCGATCACCGAGGCGCCGATGCAGGAAGAACCGATGACCGAATGCGGCTGCCTGTTCAGCGGTTTCAGCAGTTTTTCGAGTGCAAAAAGTGTCGTACCGGGAAAGCTGACAACCTGTTTGCCGGCGTCGAGCAAAATTGCACGGTCCATCGCCCTGGTATTGATCAGCACGACGTCGCGGTCATAGCGGCCGTTTGGCGTGGACCCTTCCGTCAAACCGGTGTTGGCCGCCTGTATGATGATGATCTTGTCCGCCGCGACGCAGACCTTGAGAACCTGCCAGAGTTCGAGCAGTTTGCGGGGCAGGACAACGGCAACAGCCTCCCCCTGCCCCGAACGGAACCCTGTTCTGAAACGCTCCGTCCGCCGGCGTCCGGTCAGAACACCGCGATAGCCGACAACGGCACGCAGGTCCCGGATCAATTGCGCGTTGGTCATTGCAGCGCCTTCAATACGCAACCGAGGGAAGCCATGTGGCAAGCTGCGGCCACAAAAACACGACCGCCAGTCCCGTGAGCTGCAGCAGCACAAAGGGCACAATGCCCCTGTAAATATGGTTGAGCCGGATTTCAGGCGGGCACACACCCTTGAGATAGAAAAGCGCGAAACCCACCGGCGGCGTCAAGAAGGATGTCTGCAGAGTGACGGCCACGAGAATCACGAACCAGAGAAGGGCCGGCTCGTCGATTTCGCCAAATCCGGGAATATCAAGACCCAGGCCGTTCACGATTGGACGCATTAATGGCAGCACAATCAGGGTGATCTCAATCCAGTCCAGTACAAATCCGAGCAGGAAAACGATGAACAGGATGAAGATGATTGTTGCGGTCGCGCCGAAACCGGTGGACGCGATCATGCTCTCTATGAGTTCGTCCCCGCCCAGTTCACGCAGGACATAGGAGAAGATCGTGGCGCCCAGAAAGATGGCGAATATGTAGGCCGTCGTATTGAACGTCGAGATCAGAACATTTTTCAGCTTTTTGAAGTTGAGTTTTCCATAGGCCAGCGCCAGGAGGGTCGCACCGAGGGCGCCGATGCCCGAGGCCTCGGTGGGCGTTGTGATGCCTGCAAAAATGGAACCGAGCACAGCGATGATGAGGCCGAGTGTCGGCAGCACCGCAATGAGCACGTCCTTTACCGCCGACCAGTCCGGCGCCCTGGCACCCTCCGGAACGGGCGCGACATCCGGATTGAGATAGGCGCGTATGAAAATGTAGACCAGGTACAGCAATCCGATAATGACGCCGGGAAAGACGGCCGCCATGAAGAGATCGCCAACCGACAGCGCCATCTGATCGGCCATGATGACGAGCATGATCGATGGCGGGATCAATATGCCAAGCGTGCCCGATGCCGAGACAACACCCGCGGCCAGGGATGGCGCGTATTTCTGCTCGACCATTGAAGGAAGGGACAAAACGCCGAGGAGCACGACTGATGCGCCGATGATTCCGGTCGATGCTGCCAGAATGATACCTATGAGCGTGACCGTTATTGCCAGCCCGCCGCGGACGGTGCCGAACAGGCGCTGCATGGATGACATCAGCCTTTGGGCAACGCCGCTTTCGTCAAGCATCAATCCCATGAAAATGAACATCGGCAGCGCCACCAGGACCGCGTTCGACATGGTCGCGTAGATGCGGTTCACCACGGCGCCAAGGGTCAGATAATCAAGGCCGGTAAATGTGGATTCAAGCCTCGTCCAGGCCATCAGGTCGTTGTCGAACAGATAGGCCACACCGCAGAACAGGACACCGATGCCTGCCAACGTCCAGGCCACGGGAAACCCGGTAAACAACAGGGCGATAAAGCTGATGAACATTGCGACAACAAGCTTTTCCTCGGTTGTTTCGACCAGAAAGGACAAAGCAATTGCAATGAGGATGAAACCGAAGAGCGACCAGGCAACGAGGCCCAGTCCGCGCCCGGCGCCTTCGCCGTCGGTCTCGGTCAGAAGGGCGTGGAAATCGTGGATCAACCGCGCAAGGGCGGCGAGCGCCAGCAATACGAAGCTGATTGGTATGACGGCCTTCAGCGCCCAGCGGGCCGGAAGACCGGTGGGGCTGTCCGAGCGTTCGCCAACACGGTAGCTTTCATAGAAATAGTCAAATCCCTGATCGATCATCAGGTAAAGGAAGGGACACATCAGCAGCAATATACCGACAATTTCGATGATCCGCTGGGATGGCCTGCTCAATTGCAGATGCAGCAGGTCAACCCGCACATGGCTGTCGGTCGCCAGGGCATAGGAGACGCCGATCATGGTGACGAGGCCGTAAATATGCCACTGGATTTCGTCCAGCTTCGGGTAATTCTGGTTCAGGAAATAGCGCAATGCCACCTGTGAGGTTATTGCGGCGATCAACGCTATGTTGGCCCACATCACCACATGTCCGACAGCCTTCACGAAGGTGTCAATTGCAACGGCCGGGCGGTAGCGGTCTGCATCGGGATGCTCAACCAGAGCCTCGAATGTGGCAATCGGATCCTGGTCGACAGGTTTTACTTCGGACACGGGCTTCCTCCCTCATGTTTTGAAAACATCAGTCAGAAATTGCGCGGACGCGGAGCCCCTGGCCGCGGGTCCGGCAATGGCAGGCGGCCGCAAATGCAGCCACCTGCCAATGGGTTTTGAGTTTTAGGTGCGCGGAAGGAAGGCGTTTTGCTTCCAGACCTTGTAGCCGTCGCGGAACTCGTTCATGTCATCGAGGACCTTTTTGAAGAACGGGTCCTGCGATTCCTCCGCCGCGACTTCGGCCCAGGTATCGCGGAATGTTTCCAGCATTTCCGGTGACCAGTTCTTGATGGTCACGCCGTTGTTTTCGACATTGTCGATCAGCGCATCGTGCTGAATTGCCTCGCCTTCGGCAAAGCTATCGGTCATCGACGCCTTGCAGGCATTTTCGATGATCGCCCGGTGCTGTTCCGACGCACCGCTCCAGACGTCCTTGTTGACAAGCAGCTCGAACACCGTGGCCTGCTGATGCCAGCCGGGGAAGTAATTGTACTTCACCAGCTTGTGGAAGCCGAGGCGGGCGTCGATTGCCGGCATGGAGAATTCAGTCGCGTCGATGGCGCCCTTTTCCAGAGCCGGAAAAATCTCGCCGCCAGGCAACAGCGACGTCGCAACGCCGAGCTTCTGCATCACTTTGCCGCCGAGGCCGAAGAAACGCATTTTCAGCCCGTTCAGATCCGCCGGAGAATTGACCTCGTTCGCAAACCAGCCAGATGTCTCCGGTGCGATGATCGCACAGGGCAGCACCTTCACGTTAAAGCCGGCCTGGTCATACATTTCCTGATAAAGGCTCAGACCATTGCCGTAATAAAGCCAGGCCATGTATTCGCCTGCTTCCGGTCCGAACGGAACAGCGGAAAACAGCGGCGACGCCGGGATCTTACCGGCCCAGTATCCGGCGGTGGTGTATCCGGAGTTGATCTTTCCCGAAGATACCGCATCCAGAATTTCGAACGGCGGAACCAGCTTGTTCGGTTCGTAGACTTTCATTTTCAGTGTGCCGCCGGACATCTTTTCGAGCTGTTCGGCGACGCGCGGAATAGGCGATCCGAGGCCGGGCAAAGAGGTTGAAAATGCGATTGGCGTTTTGAGCAACAGCTTGTCGGCTGCAAGTGCCGCAGGGGCGGCTGACAACATCGCAGCAGCGATAGCCAGGCTAACGATAGAGTTTTTCATACGATCCTCCGAAACAGGTATGGCAGGCTCGACAAAGTAACGTGTCTCAGCTGCCGTAAATCAGTGGTATATTAAACATACCACCCGAGTGGTTCATAAAATATACCACTGAGCGTGTCAACGCCAAGCACACGAATTTCGACCTTCCGGCTTATCGAGAGACGGGTGTTCAACTGTTTATCCGTGGGGCAATTGAAGTATGAATTCGGAATTCCGAACTAATTAGCTGTTTATTTGCAATGTGATACGCCTTTCGCGTGAAATCGGCGCGTTGCCGGCAACCGAATTACAGATTGCAATACGAGTGTGTGTAATCTATTTTAGAGTACAGCTGTGAAGCAGGGATATTGAACAAAAAATGGCCTTTGAGAAGCTGGTTTTCGAGAAAATAGACCACGAAACAGTGGTTGATACGGTGGTCAGACAAATAGAGGATCTGATCGTCACGGGTGTTCTCAAGGAAGGCACCAAACTTCCGCCCGAGCGCGAGCTTGCCGAAACCATGGACGTTTCGAGGCAGAAAATCCGCGAGGCGCTGAAGCGGCTCGAAGACCAGAACCTTCTGCGGGTACGCCACGGCGAAGGCTCCTATATTGCAGCCCTTACGGGAACCGCGCTTTCACCGGCGATGATCGATCTTTATGCCCGGCATCAATCCGCGTTCTATGATTATCTGGAGTACCGCAGGGAGCAGGAGGGGTTTGCCGCAGCGCTTGCATCAGAGCGGGCGACAAAAGTCGACAGGGACATCATACTGGATACTTTGGAAAAGCTTGAGCTGGCGCAAAAAAACCGCGACTCAAAGGCTTCAAAGGAACAGGACATCAAATTCCATTCGGTCATAGTCGATGCCAGTCACAATTCGACCCTGATACACACGATGGCCTCGATATACGAGCTGACAAAACGCGGCATATTTTATAACCGCGACTATCTGCACACGATTGACGGCAGCGGAGAAAAACTGTTGCAGCAGCACAAGGATATCGGCATGGCCATTGTTGAGGGACGTGCCGAAGACGCACAGATAGCTGCACGAACCCATATCGATTTTGTTGAAAAATCCTTCAGGGCCGGCCACGAGGGCAGCAAACGCGAAGCGCTGGCAAAAAAACGCCAGGCGCTGATCGGCTCATAGACCGTCTCAACTTGCCGGCAAGCTACCCCTCGCCGTTTTTGATATGATAGGTGAATATCGCGTCGAGGGCATGTTTGAGTTCCTCACGTATGCCGGCAGACACGGTCAACACATCGTCGGCCTTGAAAAAATCAAGCACCCGGAACCGACTTACATCGGGACGCAGGAAGACATCCGGCCGGCCCGATTTCAGTTTCATGGTGATGATCGACTGCATCATCAGCTGGCTTGCGCCGAACATCAGATCAGTGGTCGACGGCCTTTCCCCGTCATCGCCACCCGGTCCGCCGACAACATCGACGCCGATGATGATATCGGCAAGGCCCTCAAGGTGATCAAAGGGCACCGGATTTGAAATGCCGCCGTCGATCATGTAGCGACCGTCCAACAGTACGGGCCGAAAAAGCGCCGGAATCGCCGCAGATGCCGCAACTGCATTCATCAGATCGCCGCTCGAATAGACCGCTTCCTGCTGAGCATAAAAGTCAGTGACCACAACCTTTGTCGGTATGTCCAATTCTTCGAAAGTGGTTGGGAAGTCCTCGGGCAGAAAGGCGGCAAGAATCCGCTCGATGCTGAACTGGCCCAAGCGGAAACCGCCGGAAAAAACATTGCCGACACCGGACGGGCGCGCTCTCCAGATCCGGCTGATCACCTGGCTGCGTTTGCCGAGCGTTGCAAGTGTATAGGCCCTGATTTCGGAACCGGTCATGCCCGATGCCATTGCCGTACCCATAATCGCGCCAATCGATGCGCCGGATATCGCGACCGGGCGTATGCCAAGCTCGTTGAGAACCTCGATGACATGAATATGCGCAAATCCCCGCGCACCGCCGCCGCCGAAAGCAACGGCGACCGTTGGATCACCCGATGATTTTCGATCCGCTTCCTGATTGCCGTTCAACAGCAAATCGTTACGCATGACACATCCTAACTGCCGCCGGTTGGGCCAGGAGCCTGGCATTGGGTTTTCAGCGGGCGATGCGCTTAATGTGACGTGCCTTCCAGCCAACTTCAAGGCTTTGCCGTGCGCTGCACAATCAATCGGCCGTGACCGTCCCGTTGAATCGATAGAAGTGCATGGCCGTGTCGCCGAATTCCCGTCTTTCGACCAAATGGAACTGTATATTCAGACCCGGTTCAATATCGCTGCGTTCTTCAAGGACAACAAGTGCGTTGTCTTCCAGCCAACCGCCGGAAGCCGCACCTGCAAGAGCACGCTCACCAAGTCCTTTTCCATAGGGCGGATCGGCAAACACAAAATCAAACGGCTCGAGATTACCCGCGCTTCCGAGTGCAGTCGCATCGCGGCGGTAGAGCTTTGCCCGGCCATGGACGCCAAGCGCTTCCATGTTGGCACGCACAAGCCCGCGGCCCTCGGCCGACTGTTCGACAAAGAGGGCGAATGCCGCCCCGCGCGAGAGCGCTTCCAGGCCAACGGCGCCGGTGCCGGCAAACAGATCCAGCACGCGTTTGCCGTCAAAGTCGATGTCGTAGCCGTGAGCGAGGATGTTGAAGAGCGCCTCGCGCGTGCGGTCGGTTGTCGGCCGGATGTTCTGTGAACGCGGCGCGGTCAGCGCGCGTCCCCTGAATTTACCGCCGACGATCCGCATGTCCGCTCCGGCTGCCGCCCTTTGCTGCAGATCTGTTCGACGGACCTTTTTTCACCCCGGACGGACGCTGGCCCTTGCCCGTTTTGCGGTCTGCCTTCTTGTCCTCGCGGTTCGCGTCCGCATCCCGCTTTTTCGGGCCAACGGGACGTGCGCCCGGCCCCATCCAGACATTTGAGGCACGGCTTCTCGGCGGTGGCCTCTTTGCCGGTTTGTCGTCGCGCTTTTTGGTATCGAGCCGGTCGCGATTGCGCTCGCGCTTGTCCACACGGCTTTCATGCTTGTTGCGAGCAGGCGCGCCGCGGTCGGTCTTTGGAGATACCTGCTTTTTTGGCGCGGCAGAGGTTTTCTTCTTGTCTTCGCCAACGCCCTGCTCGTTGAAGAGCGGTGCCTCGAAATTCGCACCGGCCCGTTCGATCAATCGCGGACCAAGCTGATCGCGCAGGGTTCGGCTCTTGACTTCCTGGACTCCGCCTTCCTTGAGGCTGGAAAGCTGAAACGGCCCGTAGGAGATGCGGATCAGCCGGTTGACTTCGAGACCAAGAGCGCCGAGCACATTCTTGATTTCGCGGTTTTTGCCTTCCCGCAACCCCATGGTGATCCACACATTGGAGCCCTGGGTTCGGTCGAGCGTCGCTTCTATGGCGCCGTACAGGACACCGTCCACGGCCATGCCTTCCTGCAGCCCGTCAAGCGCTGCCTGATCGATCTTGCCGTGGGCGCGCACGCGATAGCGACGCAGCCACCCGGTGGCTGGCAGCTCCAGTTCCCTGGCAAGACCGCCATCATTGGTGATGAGCAGGAGCCCTTCAGTGTTGATGTCGAGCCGGCCGACGGAGACGACATGCGGTTGATCGAGCGCCAGGTTGTCAAAAACGGTCGGGCGGCCTTCCGGGTCCTTGTGGGTGGTCACGAGACCCGCCGGCTTATGGTAGAGCCATAGCCTTGTCCGCTCGATGCCACGCAACGGCTCGCCGTCCACCTCGATGGTGTCGGACAGTGTTGCGGTTATGGCCGGTGTGTCGAGAACCTTGCCGTTCAGCCGGACGCGGCCGTCAGTGATCATGCGCTCGGCCTCGCGCCGCGAAGCTATACCGGCACGCGCCAGAAGCTTGGCGATGCGCTCCGGCGTATCCACAAAGGCGGCCGGCTCTGAAACCGGCTTTGCATCCGTTGCCCGACGGGATTTATCGCCCTGCGGCGCGGAACCGGACTTGTGGGGTCCGGAGCGGCGGGGCTTGCCACGGGTATTCATATGGTGTTTGCCTTTCAACGTCTGCGGCCGCTCTTTCGGGTGTGCCGCCAATTGTGCTTGTGCCAGCCTTATCAGGTTGCGCGAGCGGGGTTAATACAAAAGGGACAAGAAGCACACCGATGAACCGCCGCATCATGGATATTGCGCTCGAGGAAGCACGACTGGCAGCCGAGCGTGGCGAAGTGCCGGTGGGCGCCGTGATCGTGCGCGACGGCGACATCCTCGCAAAGGCCGGAAATCGCACGCGGGAACTTTGCGATGTCACCGCGCATGCCGAGATCGCCGCAATCAGGGAGGCCTCCGTACGCCTCAAAGCTGAAAGACTGCCTGAGTGCGACCTTTACGTTACGCTGGAGCCCTGCGCCATGTGTGCGGCGGCGATTTCCTTTGCCCGCATCCGCCGGCTCTATTTCGGTGCGGAAGACATCAAGGGCGGAGCCGTCGTCAACGGGCCGCGTTTCTTCAGCCAACCGACCTGCCATCATGCGCCTGAGTTCTATTCCGGTATCGGTGAGAAGGATGCAGCGTTGCTGCTGACCCATTTTTTTCAACAGAAGCGGCTTTAGGGCGTTTCTTGTTCATAAACAAACAATCGCCCGGCTTGCGCCAGGCGACCGTGACTTCAAAAGCTGGCTACGCGATCAGAAAGGCCACAGGTTTCCGAGCTTGAATCCCTTGTCCTTCTGGGCCGCCTTCTTGCGCCGGCGTTCTTTTTTGTATTCGGGTTCGCCAAGGTCGTCAGCCGGTGCGGATTCGGCAGGCTCGCGATATTCAATCGGCGGATCTGTCAGATTGCCGCGTGCTGAATAGACTTTCTTCTGCTGTTCTTTGGCCTCACGAAACTTCGCCCACTGTTCCGGTGTGACGGTGTCTTCACCGGCAGCAAGGGGTGAGCGGTAGCGCGGGTCTTTTCTTTCGGTCGCCTCGCGCACGAGACGTTCACGCGTCTCTTCGGGCGATTCAAGCCACTGCGGGTTGTCACTGGAAGCAACGCTGTTTTGCGGTGCTGGAAGCTGTGACCCGTCAGGCGGTTTGACAATTGAAGGCCGCGGCGCATAGGCCTGCTCGCTTTTCTTCGCGGGAGGGACAATAGAAATGACGTTGGCCAGATCATCGATCAATTGCGCATTCGCCGTCTTTCCGGTTCCGTATGTGGGGCTGCTGACGCATCCGGCCAAAATGACGGACACTGCCACGGCACCCGCAACGGTGCATCCTGTGCGAAACTCAGCTGCTCTTGTCATTCGGTAAATCCCGTTTACGGCCGGATGTCTCTTTGCAATTGAAATCCGGCCATTTCTTGGCGCTCTTTTATCGCATAACAGCGAATTGGGCAATTGTTCGGACACTAAAGCCGACCCAATTGCTTCAGTTCCTGTAACGCTTCTGCATCACGGGCCGAAACATCGGGAAACTCGGGATCGGTCCCGATATCGTCGGTCATGCGCCACGACCGGGCGCATTTTTGTCCTTTCGCCGGGGCCGGCACAACACTGACACCGGCAACGTCGTCCAGCCGGAAGGCATCCGCAGGTCCGTCAGCTTCGGAAAGCGATACGCCGGATGTGATGCAGATTTCCGCAAAATCCTGCCCGTCCAGCGCGACCATGAGGTCCTCATTGGTGATGTGAACGACCGGTGCCGCCTCAAGCGAGGAGCCGATTCGTTTTTCCCGGCGCTCGATTTCAAGCGCGCCGGTCACGACACGGCGCACCGTGCGGATCTTTTTCCATTTCGCATTCAGCGCATCATCCCGCCAGTTCTGCGGAATTTCCGGGAACTGCTCCAGATGCACCGACTGCGCTTGCGGATAGCATTGCAGCCAGGCTTCTTCCATGGTGAAGGGCAGCATCGGCGCCAGCCAGCACGACAGGCAGTCGAACACTGTGCGCACAACCTGAAGCGAAGCTTTGCGGCGTACGCTCGACGGCGCATCGCAGTAAAGCGCATCCTTGCGGATGTCGAAATAGAAGGCTGAAAGCTCGACGTTGGAAAAGTCGATCAATGCCCGGGTTATGCGTTTGAAATCGAATGCGTCGTATCCATCGCGCACCAGTTCATCGAGCTCGACCAGCCGATGCAGCATAAGCCGCTCAAGCTCCGGCATTGCTGTAATTTCAACGGTTTCCCCGTCATCATGGGAAAGCGTTCCGAGCATCCAGCGAATGGTGTTTCGGAGCTTGCGGTAGGCATCGATATTGGTCTGGATATTGGTCTTTCCGAGGCGCTGATCTTCCCAGTAGTCAACGGTCATCGACCACAAGCGCAAAATGTCCGCCCCGGACTGGGCCATGACCTCCTGCGGGGTTACCGTGTTGCCCTTGGACTTGGACATTTTCTCGCCTTTTTCATCCATGGTGAAACCATGGGTGACAACGGTGTCGTAGGGTGCCCTGCCACGGGTCGCGCAGCTTTCCAGGAGCGAGGAATGGAACCAGCCACGGTGCTGGTCGGAGCCTTCGAGATAGACGTCCGCAGGCCATTTCAGGTCCGGCCGGTCTTCCAGGGTAAATGTGTGCGTGCTGCCGGAATCGAACCAGACATCGAGAATATCGGTCACCTGGTTCCAGCGGTCGAGATCGTTACGGCCGGCAAGAAAACGCTCCTTGGCGCCTTCCGCGAACCAGGCATCGGCGCCCTCTTCCTCAAAGGCATCGATGATCCTTTTATTGACCGCATCGTCGACCAGGATTTCCCCGTCCGCGTCAACAAATACACTGATGGGAACGCCCCAGGCGCGCTGACGCGACAGAACCCAGTCCGGCCGCGTTTCGATCATGGTGCGCAGCCGGTTCTGTCCTGCAGAAGGAACAAACCGCGTGGCATCGATGGCTTCGAGGGCACGGCTTCGAAGCGTCGTGTCGTCCTCGAACGGCCTATCCATGTGCACAAACCATTGCGGCGTGTTGCGGAAAATGATCGGCTTCTTCGACCGCCAGGAGTGCGGATAGGTGTGTTTCAGCCGCCCGCGCGTAAACAGCCGGTCAGCTTCGATCAGGGCGGCGATAACGCGTTTGTTGGCGTCGCCCTTCTTGCCCTTGTCGTCGAGGACCCGTGCGGGGCCGCCCTCACTGTCGGGCCCGAAACCAGGTGCGTGATGGGTAAAGTAACCGTCATCACCAACAGTAAACGGGATCGAAGGATCGATACCGCGCGCTTCGAGTTCACGAGCCTTTTCCATCCACGCGTCAAAGTCCTCACGACCGTGGCCGGGTGCCGTGTGCACGAAGCCGGTGCCGGCGTCGTCTGTCACGTGTTCGCCGTCGAGGAGCGGCACATCGAATTCATAGCCCAGCTTTAGCAGGGGATGAGCGCAATGCATGGACTCGAAATCCTCTGCCGGTACATCGGCAAGGCGCTGCATGGTCACTCTTGCCTTGTCGGCAGATTCCTGAGCCAGGCTGTCAGCGAAGATCACCTTCTCACCGGCCTGCGGCCCGAATTCATTTTCGGCAGCTGTGATTTCGTAGAGGCCGTAGGAGATGCGCGAGGAAAACGAGATCCCGCGGTTGCCGGGGATGGTCCAGGGTGTCGTCGTCCAGATCACGACAGACGCGCCGATCAGTGCGTCCGGGCCGGCAACGACAGGAAATTTCACCCAGATCGTATCGCTTTCATAGTCGTGATATTCAACCTCGGCTTCGGCAAGCGCCGTGCGCTCGACCACCGACCACATGACCGGTTTGGAGCCGCGGTAAAGCTGGCCGAGTTTTGCGATCTTCATCAATTCGCCGGCAATGCGCGCCTCGGCGTGAAAATTCATCGTCGTATAGGGACGGTCGAAATCGCCCTCGACGCCAAGCCGCTTGAATTCCTCCGTCTGCACGTCGATCCAGTGCGCGGCGAACTCGCGGCATTCCTTGCGGAATTCGTTGACCGGAACCTCGTCCTTGTTCTTGCCCTTGGCGCGGTACTGCTCCTCGATCTTCCACTCGATCGGCAAGCCGTGGCAGTCCCATCCCGGCACATAGTTGCTGTCATAGCCGCGCATCTGGAAGGAACGGGAGATGACGTCCTTGAGGATCTTGTTAAGAGCGTGGCCGATGTGGATATTGCCGTTGGCATAGGGCGGCCCGTCATGGAGGACGAATTTAGGGCGGCCGCTGGCAGCCTCACGCAGCTTCTTGTAAAGGTTCATGTTCTGCCAGCGCGCGACGATCTCCGGCTCTTTCTTGGGCAGGCCGGCGCGCATCGGAAATTCCGTCTTCGGCAGGTTCAGCGTCTTCGAATAGTCGAATTTTTCGGTCGTATCGGTCATCGTTCAATCGTGTCTTACTGGTTTGCGTCCGGCTCCGCACCATAAGGCGGTGTGGACGTTGTGGCGTCTTAAGTTATCTTCTGGGAGTTCCGCGCAACCTGCGCGCGGCAGCAAGCAGTCCCGGACTTCCCACGTGCCGGCAGCAGCACCAATCAGGAAGCCGGGCCAATAATTCGTATTGCAGTTCCGAAACCGAATTTGGCCAACATAGTGGGATGCTTCTATCAATGCTGGAGACGGGAATAAAGGATTTTCTCAATAAACCGTGTGATCGAGTTTTTCAAAAATCGCCCGGCGCATGAATCGTGTCGTCGTCTGCGGCATGAGCGCTCCCAACAGACGCCCTATCTTTGCGGGTGCCCCGGCATACAGAACCTTTCGGCGCTTGTGTGCGGCGCTGACAATTTTGTCCGCCAGAACGGACGGCTCCATTCGACGTCCGGCATCTGCTCCGGCAGGTGCATGGCGCTCGGCGTGCACGGTGCGCAGCGGCCCCGGAAAAACGGTCATCACATGGATTTTTCGACGGGCCATTCCCTTGCGAATGCTGCGGGCATAGACGGCCAGCGCATCCTTGGAAGCGGCATAGACGCAGGCGCCCGGATAGCCGGTCAAATGGGAAAGCGACGAAACGAATACGACATGCGCGCGTGCAGACAGACATCCGCCCCTTAAAAGCGCGGACGTCATGACCATCGGTGTCTCGCTATTTACTGTCAAAAGCTTCCGATAGGCCGAAACCGGAATTTCTTCGAAGCGGCCGGTGGCGCTGATACCGGCATTGTGCACGACAAAATCGTAAGGACCATATTTGCCAATCTCGCCGATGCACCGGTCAACGCTTTGGCGATCGGACAGATCCGCGGTCAAGGGCGTAACATGAGCGCCAGGGTTCACCTTGTCCTTGTCGACAGCAACGACCTGTGCCCCTTCAGCAACGAGACGCTCGACAAGAGCGCGGCCGAGGCCGGAGGCTGCCCCTGTAACCAGCGCCTTCACGACCATTTTCCCGTCAGCAGTCGGCGAAATCCGGCGCGCAGCATGACCGTTGCCTGCAGCCGGTCCCTTTCCATAAGCCGAATGATCTCCTCAGCCATGCCATCTGCAGAAAAGAAGAACCGTTCGAGACTTCCACCGGGGTAACCGGCTTTTTTATGCATTGCAGTCCGTGTCGGCCCCGGATGAATGATCTGAACGCCTATCCGGCCTTCCCATTCCGATCTCAGTGAGCGTGCCAGCCCGGCAAGTCCGGCCTTCGATGCCGAATAGGCCGGCATATTGGGTGAACCGCGATGGGCAACGGTTCCGATGAATACCACCTTTCCGCCGGCGGCCTCGAGGAACGGGACCATATGACGGGTCAGTAGCACGGGGGCGGCCAGATTGACATCCAGCGTCTCGCGGATCATGGCGCTGTCTTCCCGGTCGACAGGCGCGTAGTAGCCTGTGCCTGCATTGATGATGAGCCTGTCGAGCCTGCTTAAGCCAGCCGTTCGCATCGCCGCTTCAATCTCAGCGACCGCGGCTTGCGGATCCGAAAAATCAGCTTTGACGTATTGCGCTCCCGGTGGCAGTTCGTCGGCGCATTCGCTGGCCTCGCGCCTTCCCGTCAGAACAAGACTGTATTCAATGGAAAGGATCCGGGCCAGAGCCAGGCCGATCCCGGACGTTGCCCCGGTTATCAACGCTGTTGGGCGGTCATTCATGGGCAATCAGCCGAATGCCAGCGCGAAATCCAGCTCGCCAAGCGGCCGGACAGCCGACAGAACCGCCTTTGCCTCAGCCATGTCGCGCTTCATCTGCTCAACCAGCGGATCGAGCCCGTTGAATTTCTTTTCCTCGCGCAGGTGCGCAAAGAAAGTCACGCCGCAGGTTTCACCATAGAGGTCTTCGTCGAAGTCGAACACGAAGGTTTCCAGCAGCGGCGCCCCGTCGCTGTCAACCGTCGGCCTGTATCCGAAGCTGGCAACGCCATCGTGGACAGATCCGTCCTGGCGGCTGAATCGGACAGCATAAATGCCGGTGCAAAGGTCAGCTTCCTTCGGCAATGCCATGTTCGCGGTCGGAAAACCCAGCGTGCGCCCAAGCTGCTTGCCCTTAAGCACTTCCGCTTCAACCGTGTAGCGATACCCCAGAAGCCCGGCAGCCTGAACAACATCTCCCTCACGCAGGCAGGCACGAATCCGGCTTGAAGAAACCAGCTCCGCACCCTCGTCCTGGAAGGGCTCGACAACCGTCACCGCGAAACCGAGGCGCTCACCTGCCTCCCGCAGGAACTCCGGACTGCCCTGGCGGGCCTTGCCAAAATGAAAATTGAAACCCGTGACGACGCGGCAAATGCCGAGACCGCCAACAAGGACTTCCTCGATAAATGTCTCGGCGCTCTTTTGGGCAAATTCCTTCGTGAAGGGCAATTCGACCACCGCCGAAAATCCCATAATGCCCGCCAGTTTCGCTTTGAGCGGGGCGGGTGTGAGGCGAAATACCGGCTGCTCCGGCCTGAAAACCGTGCGCGGATGCGGTTCGAAGGTCAGAGCCACCGCCGGCACGTTCTCGGCGCGCGCCTGTTCGAGGGCCGCCTCAAGCACTGCCTGGTGACCGCGATGCACGCCATCGAAATTTCCGATCGCAACGACACAGCCGCGCAGGTCCTGCGGAATATCTTCAAGTGCGCTGATGCGCCTAACCGGCTTCGTCTTCATCGCCCACAAACCTATCTCAAACGCTGCATCCAGCGAACCGGGCGCGCCCCGTTTCGTTCAAGAAACGCTTCGAGCTTCCCTTCGTCCACAACCGCCCGGTCGGTGTAATCCCTCGCATGGATCCCGTCCGACACATAGAGCAGGTCGAGACCGAAATCCTGTGCGCCTTTTACATCGGTTGGCATGCCGTCGCCAATGGCAAGAATGCGACCATTGGCAATGTCCGGCCGAAGTTCCTTCGCAGCAGCCACTGCCGCCTCGTATATCGGGGCGTGAGGTTTGCCGGACACCAGGGTTCTGCCTCCCATCTTTTCGTAGAGCGCAGCTATGGAGCCAGCGCACGGAATGAGGCGCTCGCCCCGCTCGACGACGAGGTCGGGATTGGCGCAGATGAAGGGCAGATCTTTCTTCCTGAAATCTTCGAGTATGGAAATGTACTCTTCCGGCTGTTCGTTTTCGTCGTCGAAAAGACCCGTGCACACGACGGTGCCGGCCTCATCAAGTCCGGCGTCGTTGACACCCAGACCACCGAGCAGCGGCCGGTCACGATCCGGGCCGATGAAATAAACGTCTTTCGAACCGGCCTTTATGAGATCGCGCGTTACGTCGCCTGACGTGACAATGCGGTCATAGGCCTCGGGATCGACGCCGATGAGATCTAGCTGCTCGCCGACACCCTTACGTCGCCGCGGCGAATTGGTGATCAGAACTACCGAACCGCCCTGCCTGCGAAAGGCGCCGAGTGCTTCACCGGCAAACGGCCAGGCTTGCACGCCATTGTGCAACACGCCCCATACATCGCAAAAGATGACGTCATAGTCGGCATTAAGGTCGGCAAGGCGATCTAGTCTTTTCGGCATGGTCTTCCAGGTTTGCGTGATTGTCCGCCAGAACGGGCTGTGCGCAGACATTGACCATCAGCGCCAAGAAAACAAGCCCCATTGCTTCTTGCATTGCTCGCAATAGATCACTATCTGGCTATCGTCGCTTTGCAATACCGCCCGCGTGCGCATGCAGACAAATGGCAAACCGGCATTCATTTTCGCCAAAAAGTCTTGACTCCTTCTCCCGCCATACTTATTTCGTGCCTCGATTAGCACTCATCAATGTCGAGTGCTAATATCAGATTGGCCGGGCATTCCGCCCGGTTCTGTCATTTGATCGAGGGTATAGACAATGACAAATGTGAATTTCCGTCCATTGCATGACCGTGTTGTTGTGCGCCGCGTCGAATCCGAAGAAAAGACGGCCGGTGGCATCATCATTCCTGACACTGCCAAAGAAAAGCCGTCGGAAGGCGAAGTCGTCGCCGTTGGTTCCGGCGCACGCGACGACAGCGGCAACGTTGTTGCCATGGACGTCAAGGCGGGCGACCGCATCCTTTTCGGCAAATGGTCCGGCACCGAAGTCAAGCTTAATGGCGAAGACCTTCTGATCATGAAGGAATCCGACATTATGGGCGTCATCGGCTAATCCGATCCCGTAACCGCAATAACCCCACATGGAATACGGGCTTTCGCCCAGAAATGAGGAAACATGTCAGCTAAAGAAGTCAAATTCAGCCGCGACGCACGTGAAAAAATGATCCGTGGCGTCGACGTTCTGGCCGACGCTGTGAAGATCACGCTTGGCCCGAAAGGCCGCAACGTCGTTATCGACAAGTCCTTCGGAGCTCCGCGCATCACCAAGGACGGCGTATCCGTTGCCAAGGAAATCGAACTGGAAGACAAGTTCGAAAACATGGGCGCACAGATGGTGCGCGAAGTTGCCTCCAAGACCAACGACGAAGCCGGTGACGGCACCACGACCGCGACGGTCCTGGCACAGTCCATCGTCCGTGAAGGCGCCAAGGCAGTTGCTGCCGGCATGAACCCGATGGATCTGAAGCGCGGTATCGACCTCGCCGTAACCGACGTGGTCGCTGAACTTCTGAAGAAGGCAAAGCCGATCAACACGTCTGAAGAAGTCGCACAGGTCGGCACCATCTCCGCAAACGGCGAAAAGCAGATCGGCGACGATATTGCTGAAGCCATGCAGAAGGTAGGCAACGAAGGTGTCATCACCGTCGAAGAAGCCAAGACCGCAGAAACCGAACTCGAGGTCGTTGAAGGCATGCAGTTCGACCGCGGCTACCTGTCGCCGTACTTCGTCACCAATCCCGAAAAAATGATTGCTGATCTTGAAGACTGCTACATCCTGCTGCACGAAAAGAAGCTTTCCAACCTGCAGGCCATGCTTCCGGTTCTGGAATCCATCGTCCAGTCTTCCAAGCCGCTCCTCATCATCGCTGAAGATGTTGAAGGCGAAGCTCTTGCAACGCTGGTGGTCAACAAGCTTCGCGGCGGTCTGAAGATTGCTGCCGTCAAGGCTCCGGGCTTCGGCGATCGCCGCAAGGCAATGCTCGAAGACATCGCTATCCTGACCGGCGGTCAGGTCATCTCGGAAGATGTCGGCATCAAGCTCGAGAATGTTACCCTCGACATGCTCGGCACTGCCAAGCGTATTTCCATCTCCAAGGAAAACACGACGATCGTCGACGGTGCCGGCCAGAAGGCCGAGATCGAAGGCCGCGTTGCCCAGATCAAGGCGCAGATCGAAGAAACAACTTCCGACTACGACCGCGAAAAGCTGCAGGAACGTCTTGCCAAGCTTGCCGGTGGTGTTGCTGTCATCCGCGTTGGCGGTGCAACCGAAGTGGAAGTCAAGGAAAAGAAAGACCGCGTCGATGACGCCCTGAACGCAACCCGCGCTGCTGTTCAGGAAGGCATCGTTGCAGGTGGCGGCGTCGCTCTGCTGCGCGCATCTGCCGGTCTTACCACAAAGGGTGAAAACGAAGATCAGGAAGCCGGCATCAACATCGTTCGCCGCGCGCTCCAGACCCCTGCCCGCCAGATCGTTGCCAATGCCGGTGACGAAGCATCTGTCGTTGCAGGCAAGATCCTCGAAGACAAGAACGACACCTTCGGCTACAACGCCCAGACCGGTGAATATGGCGACATGATCACCATGGGTATCGTTGACCCGGTCAAGGTTGTTCGAACCGCCCTTCAGGACGCAGCCTCGGTTGCCGGCCTGTTGGTCACCACCGAAGCCATGGTTGCTGAAATTCCGCAGAAAGAAGCTGCGGCTCCGGCAATGCCGGGCGGCGGCATGGGCGGAATGGGCGGCATGGACTTCTAAGGTCTGCCAACCAGCACATTTAGGAAAGGCGGCCTCAGGGCCGCCTTTTTGATTCAGTCAAAGGCACAATGCGCTTCATGGGCGCGGCGGAATTGTCAGCCCCTTCTGGCTTGCGGGCCGCTCGACGCAACGCTCCAGCCAGGCGGTGACATAGGTGAAATCGTCAAGACCGACCGCATCGCCGGCTTCATAAAAGTCGCGTACCGTACGCACCCACGGGAAAGTGGCGATATCGGCAATTGTGTACTCATCATCCATGATCCAGGTCCGGCCGGTCAGCCGGTCGTCCAGCACTCCGAGCAATCGCCGGGTCTCGTTCTCGTAACGCTCGATCGGATAGGGATCTTTCAGTTTGTCCGCCATGAACTTGTAGAAGTGGCCGTATTGGCCAAACATCGGACCGATACCCGCCATCTGGAAAAACAGCCACTGGATGCATTCAAGACGGCCGACCGGATCGGCCGGGATAAGCTTGTCGGTCTTTTCGGCGAGATAAAGCAGAATGGCGCCGGATTCGAATATGCCGATCGGCTCACCTCCCGGACCATCGGGGTCGATTATCGTCGGGATCTTGCCATTTGGATTGAGGGACAGAAATTCCGAGGTTTTCTGGTCGTCTTCGATGATGTCCGCCAGGTGCGCCTCATAGGGCAGACCGAGTTCTTCGAGAGCTATGGAAATCTTGACGCCGTTGGGTGTCGGGAACGAATAAAGCTGTAACTTTTCGGGGTCGGCCGGTTTCCATCGGTTTGCTATCGGAAACGATTCAAATTTTGTCATGTTGCGGGTATCCCTTCCTTTGATCCCACGCCCAAAGGCGGCGGGTTCCCCCAAAATAGGGCGCTGATAAGCAAATGTAATAGCAAGCAATGCGATCGAAGACGATGCCGGTTTTACCGCCACATTGTCTCCGTTTATTGAACAATCTGTTAGACATTGTTCAGCTATTATTGTCATTCAGAGCTTTTATATTTCTTCCACCGAACAAGGGGAGAGATTCATGTCCAATTCGGCAATCGTTCTTATCGGTCGGATATTGTTGTCCGCTATTTTTATCATGGCAGGCCTTGGAAAACTGGCCGATCCGGGCGGCAATGCAGCCTATTTCGCCAGTGTGGGCCTGCCGATGGCCGGTTTGCTGGTGTGGCTCGTCGTCGCGCTGGAAGTGCTTTGCGGTATCGGGATCCTGATTGGGTTCATGACAGCGCCCGCAGCCTATGTACTGGCGTTGTTCTGTGTCGCATCGGCGCTGGTCGCACATTTCGACTTCGGCGACCAGATACAGATGATCATGTTTTTGAAAAACCTCGCCATGGCAGGCGGGTTCCTTGTCCTTGCAGCCAACGGGCCGGGAAGCATTTCACTGGATGCGCGCCGCGCCGGCTAAGCACCCTCGCCTTTGGCAAAACGCAAAACAAAACCGCGGGCAATTACGATTGCCCGCGGTTTTTTGCATTCACTTTCGCGTTCGATGGCTAGTTCCGAAATATCGTCGCCAGAATATCGACGCCTCTTTCGCGATAATAGCGCGACGAGCGGCCGTTCGGTCCGATCACAATCACCTTGGTTCCCACATTGGCCCGTCTGTAGAGGTGCTTCACGTCGTTGTTCATCATACGGATACAGCCCGACGACATGTTCTGCCCGATCGTCCATGGCTGGTTTGTGCCGTGGATACGGTAAATCGTGTCGCGGCCGCCACGGTGAAGATAAAGCGCGCGTGCGCCGAGCGGGTTGTTAATGCCACCCTTCACGTAGGACGGAATGATGCGGCCTTTTTTCCGTTCGCGTGCGATCATCTGTTTCGGCGGGCGCCAATCCGGCCATTTCGCTTTGCGGCCCACCTTGACGGTGCCGGCCCATCCAAAACCCTCACGTCCCACACCCACGCCGTAGCGGGTGGCGCGGCCATTGCCTTCGATGTAGTAGAGGAACTTGCGGCTGGTATCGATGATAATGGTTCCCGGCCGCTCTTTCGTATCTATTCTGACTTTTTTCCGATGGTATTGCGGTTTGGGACGCTTGGCCGCCACATTGACGACATCGGTGCCAACGTCTTGCCGGGCAAGCGTGCTGTCGCGCATGAAGGCATTGGCGGCACCCGTTGCGGCTATCGATACGACAACCAGCGTGACAACGAGCAAAGGTGAAACGAAACTCCTCACTGTCATTCTCCCCTCAGTTCTTTGCAATTAGCGTATCACCCGGACGCGGGCTTTCAAGAATTGAAGACGAAAATAAAGCGAAAGTGATCGAAATATGTAGCCAATGTCACACAACAGACGCAACTTCGGGGCCGGAAACTTTGTTCCGACCCCGAATTACTCAGCCGACATATCAACTATATGACAATGACCTTGGTTCCATTGCCGACACGTTCATAAAGATCCACAACATCTTCATTGCGCATTCGGATGCAGCCCGATGAAACGGCGCCGCCAATGGTCCAGGGCTGGTTCGTGCCATGAATGCGATAAAGTGTGGAACCGAGATAAAGCGCCCGCGCGCCGAGCGGATTATCGGGTCCTCCGGCCATATAGGTCGGAAGGTAATGACCCTTCTTCTTTTCCCGTTCAATCATCTGCGCGGGCGGGCGCCAGTCGGGCCACAGCGCCTTTCGCGTGATCCTGTGGGTTCCCGCCCACTCGAAACCGGGTTTGCCGACGCCCACACCGTAACGGCGGGCTTGACCGTTGCCGAGCACCAGATAGAGGAACCGGTTCGGCGTATCAATGATGATCGTGCCGGGCTTGTGCCTGGATTCGTAAGCGACAATTTTCGGCAGATAGACCGGGTTCATTGCCGGAGGCCTTGCCCGGTTCTTGCTGCGCACGGAGGCAACCCGGACGGAATTGTGCCGTCTGGTGACTGCCCGGCGCTGGCGCACGACATTTCCGGCACCGTGGGCTGTGCCGGGCGTGCGGAGCTGCGTGACCCACGGGGCCGTCAGGTCGGGGCTGAGCACGATGGGCGGACGTTGACCGTATCGGTCATTTGCGGACGCCACGGTGGCAAGGACACCGGTGCAAAGCACGGCAAGGAAGAGCGATTTGATGTTCATCGGGCGGACTCACTACCTTTCGTCTGACAAAGTTCCACCGCACGCGTGATGCTGTGAACACGCGTGGGCAAGCGGGCTGTAACTTTCGTTGACACTGGCTGCTGAAAAAGACTCAAAGGTGAATCGAAACGGATAAAATACGATTCGACCGGTAAAGCTCTGAGCAAGGTTATCGGCGAGTTGATAAAGCCGGTTAATTTGTGCTTAACGCAGCCGGGAGGCGCGTTAACCACTCGATTGATGGAGATGTCCATGTCCGAAACAGGGCTCATCGAAGGTGAAGACGGCAAGCTGCGCTGCTTCTGGTACGGCAACAAGGCCGATTACCTTCACTACCACGACAGTGAGTGGGGGCGCCCGGTCGACAATGATGTGCGGCTGTTTGAAAAGATCTGCCTCGAAGGTTTTCAGTCGGGTCTTTCCTGGCTGACGATCCTGCGCAAGCGCGATAATTTCCGCGCCGCCTTTGCCGGCTTCGACTTTGAAAAAGTGGCCCGTTTTACAGATGACGACGTGGAACGACTGGTCGCGGACGCAGGTATCATACGACATCGCGGCAAGATCACATCGACGATTAACAATGCTCAGCGGGCTTTGGAACTGCGCGACGAATTCGGCTCTCTTGCGGCCTATTTCTGGTCTTACGAACCCGGTCCCACAGACCGGCCCTCGCGTCTCGACCACGCCACACTGATGACGCTGGCAAACACAGACGTCTCAACGGCAATCTCTAAGGATTTGAAAAAGCGCGGATGGAGTTTTGTCGGACCGACGACGGTCTATGCCTTTATGCAGGCCATGGGCCTGGTCAACGATCACATTGAGGGTTGCTGCATACGCGACGAGGTCGAGGAGGAGCGCCGCGCCTTTGCCCGGCCGCGATGAAACCGGTTGGCCGGTTCATTCACTTCACGTCGTAACCATCGGCCACAATGAACCTTGCCGCTGTGCGGTCTATGGGTTAGGAAGTCGGCGTTTTAAACAAACGCTTCACCATCCACAACAAACAGCGTCACGGCCGGACCTCGCATCATGGGCGAAAAGAAGAAGAAACAGCAGAAACTAAGGGCACGCCTGCCGCGCGGTTTCGTCGACCGCAGCCCGGCCGATATCCGCGCCACGGATGAGATGGTGTCAAACATCCGCCAGGTCTTCGAACTCTACGGCTTCGACCCGGTCGAGACACCGATGTTCGAATATACCGATGCTCTGGGCAAGTTTCTGCCCGACAGCGACCGGCCGAACGAAGGCGTCTTTTCGCTGACCGACGATGACGACCAGTGGATGAGCCTGCGCTACGATCTGACCGCGCCGCTGGCGCGGCACGTTGCCGAAAACTTCAACAACATCCAGCTGCCCTACCGCACCTATCGCGCCGGCTGGGTGTTCCGCAATGAAAAGCCGGGGCCCGGCCGCTTCCGCCAGTTCATGCAGTTCGATGCCGACACGGTCGGCGCGCCCGGCGTTCAGGCCGATGCCGAGATGTGCATGATGATGGCCGACACAATGGAAGCGCTCGGCATTACGCGCGGCGACTATGTTATCCGCGTAAACAACCGCAAGGTCCTCGACGGGGTGATGGAGGCAATCGGCATCGGCGGTGAGGACCATGCCGAAACGCTTCTTACCGTTCTGCGCGCCATCGACAAGCTCGACAAGTTCGGCACCGAAGGCGTCCGACTGCTGCTCGGCGAAGGCCGCAAGGATGAAAGCGGCGATTTCACCAAAGGCGCCGGTCTTGATGCCGCGGCAATCGACCGGGTGATCGCCTTTGTAGAGGCAGCGGGCGTGAACGGCGCAGAGACGAGCGCAAATCTTGAAAAGGTGGTCGGCGAGGACAGCCGCAAGGGTGCAGAAGGCATTAACGAGCTTTCGCAGATCGGCAGCCTTGTTGCCGCCGCCGGCTATGATGACGGCCGTGTCAAGATTGACCCGTCGGTCGTGCGCGGCCTCGAATACTACACCGGCCCTGTCTACGAGGCCGAGCTGCTCTTCGACGTCACCAACGAGAAGGGCCAGACCGTGCAGTTCGGTTCGGTCGGCGGCGGCGGGCGATATGACGGCCTTGTTTCCCGTTTCATGGGACAGCCGGTTCCGGCGACCGGATTTTCGATCGGCGTTTCGCGGCTGATGACGGCGCTGAAGAACCTTGGCAAGCTCGGGCAGGACGAGGTTATCGCACCGGTGATCGTCTGCGTGATGGATCGCGATACGAAGAGCATGGGACACTATCAGCGCTTCGTTTCAGATTTGCGCAAAGCCGGCATTCGCGCCGAAATGTTCCAGGGCAATCCGAAGAATTTCGGCAAGCAGCTGCAATATGCCGACCGGCGCAACAGCCCCATCGCCATCATTCAGGGTTCGCAGGAACGGGATGACGGCACGGTGCAGATCAAGGACCTCATTGAGGGCAAGCGGCTTTCGGGCGAGATCGGGGACAACGCCGCCTGGCGCGCCGCGCGGCCTGCGCAGATCTCCGTCAAAGAATCCGATCTGGTCGCCGAGGTTCAAAAGCTGTTGTCAGCCCAGGCCGGGGACCGCAAGGCGAACTGACCATGCTGAACCAGCCGGATTTTGCCGACGACATATTGGCGCTCTTCGCACAGCGTGACGCCCGGCCGGTGGATATTCCCGTCATCCAGCCGGCCGATCCGTTTCTCGACATGGCAGGGGAAGATCTACGGCGGCGCATCTTCCTCACCGAAAGCGAAACTGGCAAGAGCCTGTGCCTGCGTCCTGAGTTCACCATTCCCGTTTGCCTGCGCCACATCGAGACCGCCTCCGGCACGCCGCAGCGTTACGCCTATCTCGGACAGGTGTTCCGCCAGCGCCGCGATGGTGAAAACGAGTTCTATCAGGCCGGCATCGAAGATCTTGGCAATGCCGATATCGCAGCAGCGGACGCCGCAGCCGTGCGGGACGCCAGCGATACGTTGAAGGCGCTGGTGCCTAACGCAGATCTGCAGACTACGCTCGGCGACCAGACAGTTTTCGAAGCGGTTGTCGCGGCGCTCGGCCTTCCGGACGGATGGCAGACCCGGCTCATCCGGGCCTTTGGCAATGCCGCCCAGCTCGACGCTCTGCTGCAGAGCCTTTCGCAGCCCGCCGGCCATGTGCCCGGCCTTGACGATGAAGCAAGCGCTCTTTTGTCGAAAAACGACGAAGCGGGACTGGCAGCGTTGATCGACGGGCGGATGAAAGCCACCGGATATCTTTCCAATGCGAGCCGCACACCCGATGAGATCGCAGGCCGGCTGATCCAGAAAGCCCGGCTTTCCATCGCCCATCTCGACGCCAAGGCGCTCGACATTCTGAAAACCTTTCTGGCGCTTGATGCGCCGATGTCGGATGCACCGGGAGCGCTCGCCGCCTTCGCACGTATTGCAGGTCTCGACATTAATTCGGCCCTCGATGTGTTCAATGCGCGGATGGCGGCGCTGGAAGACACGGGATTTGATCTGTCCGGAACCCGATACCGAGCAGCGTTTGGCCGGCCACTGGACTACTATACAGGGCTGGTTTTCGAGATGTCGGCACAGGGCGCCGTTCTTGCAGGCGGCGGACGCTTCGACCGGCTGCTCACCCTGCTCGGAGCACAGACGACCATTCCCGCCGTCGGCTTTTCACTGTGGCTGGACCGGATCGCGGCCACAAGGTCGCCGGCAAAAGGAGGGCAAAACCGATGAGCGTGACCATCGCCCTGCCATCCAAGGGCCGAATGAAAGACGATGCCATGGCCGTTTTCGAGCGTGCCGGCCTTGAGATTGCCAGCGTCGGCAATGACCGGTCGTATCGCGGCATCATTAAAGGTCTCACCGACGTCGAAGTTGCTTTCCTGTCGGCTTCCGAGATTGCCCGCGAACTCGGCACCGGCAGTGTCGATCTGGGCGTAACAGGTGAAGACCTGGTGCGCGAGGATCTGAACGCGGCTGATGAACAGGTCGAGTTCTGCGCACGGCTCGGGTTCGGCCGGGCTGATGTGGTCGTTGCAGTGCCGGAGGCGTGGATCGACGTCGATACCATGGCCGATCTTGGCGATGTGGCGTCCGATTTCCGCCAACGTCACGGCCGCCGGCTGCGCATCGCCACCAAATACTGGCGGCTGACACAGCAGTTCTTTTCAGCCCTGCATGGCATTCAGGTCTATCGCATCGTCGAAAGTCTCGGCGCGACTGAGGGGGCACCCGCCTCGGGCCAGGCCGATATCATCGTTGATATCACCTCAACCGGATCAACCCTTGCGGCCAATCACCTGAAGATCCTTTCGGACGGCATTATCCTCAAATCGGAAGCCTGTCTGGTGCGCTCACGAGCAAAAGACTGCAATGCAGAGGAGGAAAAGACGCTAACAGCGGTGGCGGACCGCCTCAAAGCGGTGCTGGACCAGCCAAACCGGTAGCAGCGTCTGGCGCTCATTGCGTCTGCCTGCGCAACTGCCCGGGCGTTCGACCGAAATATCTGCGGCAGGCAGTGGTGAAGTGACTTTGGGAACTGAAGCCGCAAGCCAGCGCTACGTCGACCAAAGGACGGTCTGTTGCAAGAAGCTCCGCCGCCCGGGTCATCTGAATCTCCCGATACCGCTCCGAAACGGTCTTGCCGGTCGCAGCCTTGAAGACACGGGTCAGGTGACGTGGACTCAGATCGGTTTCCGCAGACAGCGAATCAAGCGATGGAGAACCGCTTTCGAGATCGTGCAGCCTGTCTTCGATCTTCGCCAAAATGCCGGCGGATACACCAGCCGGCATCTGCCTGTTTCCCAAACCCGCTCCAAGACGCGAAAGCAGACTCAGCACAAGATGCTCGATGGCAAGCCGGTCCGAGGGGGCATCCCAGTCCAGCTGCTGCAACAATGCCGCGGTCATTGCTTTCAAAAACGGATCCCGGCCGAAAATGACCGGTGTCATATCCGGCATCTTTTGCCAGTGCATCGCCTCAAGATCAGCCTGGGTAAAATAGATATGCAGGTTCGAAACCAGCGCCGAATTGCTCCAGCGCGTTTCCAATCCTTCCGGCAATACGCACACGGCCTCCGAAAATCCGTACGACTTTGTGTCCGATGACCACACGCCGAAACCGCCCGACTGATAAATGCTGAGAGTGTGATGGCTTGGCTCGGAATAGACTATTTCGCCGCCGCCATTGCGCCGCCACAGGGCCAGCCCGCGAACCGGTCCGATATCCGATTTCAGCCGCAGTGCCGTGGCGGTCCGCGCCATTACGTTTGGAATCTGCAGGTCTTCCATATCGGCCAGTCTGTTCAAGGCATGTCCTTCCGGTGAAATTATTGGCCGTCATAGGGAATACAACGGGCGCTCTGCATTTTAAACCCATGGAGAACAATGGGGTACGCCATGTCTGCTTTCCTGCTTTTTGTGGTGGTGATCAGTTGGGGATTGTCCTGGTACGCAATCGGGCTTCAGCTTGGCGAAGTGCCTGCGCTAGTTTCGATCGCCTACCGTTTCGTGCTCGCAGCGCTCCTGCTGGCCGGACTACTGATGGTGACGGGGCGATTCAAGCCTATCGCCTGGAAATGGCATGGCCTTCTTGCCGGCTTGGGCTTTTGCCTTTTCAGCATGAACTTCTTCTGTTTCTACCTTGCGGCTGAATTCCTACCGAGCGGGCTCCTGTCCATCATCTTCGCAACCGCCGCGATCATGGGAGCATTCAACCAGCGCATCTTTTTTGGCGTCAGGCTGAACCGCCGGGTCCTGGCGGGCGCCGCAACGGGCATTATCGGGCTCGTTCTTCTGTCATGGGACAGCATTACCGGACCGAAGCAAAACGGGCCGCTGTTTTTCCTCGCACTTCCGTTTTTGGGAACCTACCTCTTTTCCCTGGGCAATCTGGTGTCGGTACGGTTGTCGCACGATCATGACCTGCCCAATATCGTTGCGCATGGCATGGCCTATGGCGCTGCTATCTGCATCGCGATCTGTCTTGTCATGGGGCTGGATTTTCCGCTGCCCGCCGATCCCGTCTATTGGGGATCGCTTGTGTACCTCTCCGCCGTTGCTTCCGTGGTCGCGTTCCTGACCTATCTCAGTCTCGTGAACCGGGAGGGGCCGGCAAGGGCCGCCTACGCAACGGTGCTTTTTCCCATCGTTGCGATGATCGTTTCCACCGTGCTGGAAGGTTTTGTCTGGACGGCCCTGGCATCACTTGGCGTCATGCTCGCGCTCGGCGGAACATTGCTTGTGTTTTCAAGACCAAAAGTCCGGCCGAACTGAGTGCCGTTCGAAAAGTCGGCCCTGCCTGAGAAACGCGGCACCTACCGGGCTTTTTTCGCAACCACAAAGACCGACATGCCTTTGTCGGGTGTCCACTGATAGTCGATTGCAAAACCGGCTCTAGTCAGGCTGTCAATCAGGTCTTCAACTTTGAAGACCTTGATTGTGGGCAACAGTCCGAAGAACTTTCCGATTGGGCCGATATACTTGAAGAACCACAGTTTCGTGCCAAGGCACACGGTGTTGGAAACAAAAAGACCGCCCGGTTTCAGCATCTTGTGAACCTTGGCAATGACAGCCTCCTTGTCCTCCACCAGATGCAATATGCTGTGACCCATGACGACATCGAAGGTCTGATCGGCCGCAGTGAAATCATCGATCGCCGTCTGACTAAACGTGACATTGCCAATTCCCGCTTTCTCGGCTTTTGCGCGGGCGATTCCGATCATTTTCGATGAAAAATCGGTGGCGAGAATATGCTTCACATGCGGCGCATGGGCGATCGCTGTCGATCCGGTGCCGCACCCGAATTCCATGACTTCCATATCGGGCCTGAAATAGTTTCGCGTCACCTCGAGCTTTTTTTGATATGCGGCTTCGTTGGCGACGGGTTTCTTCGAATAGCCTTCCGCCATCCTGTCCCAGAATCTGCTTGGATTACGCATCATTTTCTCCAATAGAGTGTTTTGGACCGTGGTACGGCAGGCGGCGCAGATGCGCCTGAAGGGCATGAGGAAAATAATTGCGGCACATTCCGGCGATGATCAGACCTGTCGCAACACCAGCTCCCAGCACATCTGCCATGAGATCCAGCATCGTGTCGGAAAGCCCCTTCTGGGATTGAAACAGACCCGTCCGGTCAACGGCAAATTCGAACACCTCCCAAAGGGTTCCAAGGCTCACAACGATCCCCGTAACAAACAAGAAGAGGAATGGCACAGGTAGGTCGATCCGCCGGTGACTGCAATAGCGCGATACGAATGCGATTACGATCACGGCTATGGCGCCGCATCCGAGCGCATGTATCAGCTTGTCGTAGACGACAGATGTTTCATAGAGCCCCACATGCATTCCGAAAAAAACGTGGGCGAAGACGAGTGCCGATACACATAAATCCGTTGCGGCCCGTATAGCGGCGTCCGAAATGCACATGGCGGGCACAAAAGTGAGGATCGTACACACGGCTCCGACCGCGAACCACAGCAGGTTGCCGGATGCAAGCCAGCCAAAGCTGGTCGCAATAATGACAAGCTGCATGGCCGGCACCGCGTGCTGGAAGACATAGCCCAAGGCGAAATCAGCTAGCCGGCGGTTTATTGTGAATGAGAACATGTCCCTGCTCCTTTTGGAGCTAAATATCCATGCGCAGTTCAAATAGAAATTGCCTAAATTTGAACTATCGTTATACAAAAATGCATGAATTGGCAGACTGTCACATTCGACTGGAACCAGGCACGCGCTTTCCTGGTCACCGCTGAAGAAGGTTCGCTTTCCGCTGCCGCCCGTGCGCTCGGTCTTACCCAGCCGACACTGGGCCGCCAGGTCGCAGGACTTGAAGAGGAGCTTGGCGTCACCCTGTTCGAGCGGGCTGGCCGGTCCCTATCGCTGACCCAGGCGGGACTGGAACTGCTCGATCACTTTCGCACAATGGGCGACGCCGCAAGCCGGATCTCGCTTGCGGCCTCCGGCCAGTCGCAGGCGATCGAAGGACAGGTCAGCATCACGGCGACCAATATGATGGCCACCTATCATTTGCCTCCAATTCTTGAACGGCTGCGTGACGTTGCTCCGGGCATAGAAATCGAGGTTGTCGCTTCCAATGACGTGCGGGATCTGGCACGACGCGAGGCCGACATAGCAATCCGCCACGCGCGACCCGAGCAACCGGACCTGATCGCCCGGCTTGTTCAGGAGACGTCTGCTCATCTCTACGCGTCGAGCGATTACCTGGACCGGATCGGCAGGCCAAAGACGGCGGAAGAGA
The DNA here is from genome assembly GCF_040932035.1 of Hoeflea sp. TYP-13. Lineage (NCBI taxonomy): Bacteria > Pseudomonadati > Pseudomonadota > Alphaproteobacteria > Hyphomicrobiales > Rhizobiaceae > Hoeflea > Hoeflea sp. TYP-13. The sequence goes on along the minus strand of NZ_JBFRBB010000001.1, from coordinate 322,274 downwards.
TCTCAAGCGCCGATTTCATCGGCTTTAGCAACCCCGTCGGGTTGCTTCCTGTCTTCGAGCGGTTCGGGCTATCATTGAGCCGGCACAATTTCAAGCTGGCTACGGAAAGCGGAACTGTAATCCTTGCCCTCGTCAGACGGGGTCTCGGCATCAGCGTCCTTACCCGCGACGTTGCCGACATGTATCCCGATCTGGAAGTCGTCCTGCCGCAAAACGATCCCGTTCCGGTGCCGGTCTGGCTGGTAACGCATCGCGAGCTTCACACCAGCCGGCGTATCCGGCTCGTCTTCGACCATTTGGCGGACAGTCTAACCGCCTAGCTCTTCCGGCCTGGGCCCGCCATAGGCCCAGTCAAGCAGTTTGACGGTGTGGACAACCGGCAAGGCGCTGTCCATGCCGATCTGGGTAATACAGCCGATATTGCCGGTCGCGACCAGATCGGCCCTGGTTGCCTCGATATTGCGGACCTTGCGGTCGCGCAACTGCTCGGCGATCTCGGATTGCATGATGTTGTAGGTTCCGGCCGAGCCGCAGCATAGATGACCTTCTGCCGGCTCGCGCACATCGAAACCGGCCGCCTTTAGAAGGTCTTTCGGTTGCCGCGTTATCTTCTGGCCATGCTGCATCGAGCAGGCCGAGTGATAGGCGACCGCAAGGCCCGGCGTGAGGGCCGGTTCCGGCAGGCGAAGCGTTGCCAGATATTCGGTAATATCCTTTGCCAAATCCGAAACCGTCGCGGCCTTTTGCGCATAAGCCGGATCGTTCCGCAGCATGTAGCCATAATCCTTGATGGTGGTTCCGCAACCCGATGCGGTGATGATGATGGCGTCGAGCCCGCCATTTTCAATCTCCTGCGTCCACACATCGACATTTTGCCGCGCCGAGGCGAGTGCCTGCTCCTCGCGGCCCATATGGTGGACGAGCGAACCGCAACACCCCTCGCCTCTTGGCACGACAACCTCGATCCCGAGCCGGTTGAGGAGCCGTGTCGCGGCGGCGTTGGTGTCCGGCTCGAGAACGGATTGCGCACAGCCGGTCAAAATGGCAACCCGCCCCGCCCTTTTGCCGACAGGCGCATGGGCGCCGAAGGCAATCTGCCGGGACCGCGCGGCTACCCTGCCGGGTGCAAGTTCCAGCATCGCGCCGACGGGCCTCAGGCCCGGCAGCATCTTGAAGAGCGGCGCCAGCGGACGGGCAAAACGCGCAAGGTTTAGTGCGAAGCGAAAACGTTTCGGATAGGGCAGCACAAACGCCAGGACGTCACGGTTCAGCCGGTTGAAAAGCGGTCGCCTGTAGGTCTTTTCGATGTGGGCGCGGGCGTGGTCGACAAGGTGCATGTAGTGAACGCCCGACGGACATGTGGTCATGCAGGCGAGGCAGGACAGGCAACGGTCGACATGCTTGACGATCTGCGCATCGGCGGGCCGGCCGTTTTCCAGCATGTCCTTGATGAGATAGATGCGCCCGCGCGGGCTGTCGAGCTCGTTTCCGAGCGTGACATAGGTGGGACAGGTGGCGGTGCAAAATCCGCAGTGGACGCATTTGCGCAATATTTTTTCGGCCTCGGCAACGCCGTTGTCGGCGAGTTGTTCGGCCGAGAAATTTGTCTGCATGCAATTGCGTCCTTTGCGTTTCTAAACCAGCCAGGTTTCCAGGTTCTTGACCGGCTCCTTGCGGCCCGCCGCCTGCAGCCCCTTGAGGCAGCGGATCACGAACCAGATGGCCGTCAGGAACATCAGGACAAAACCGACGAGGATGAAGGTCGTTGCCATGCTGATGAATCCATAAAGGAGACCCATCCAGAATGTGCGGATCGCATAGGTATAGAGATTGTCGATCCACGGCTCCGACGCATTGCCGCGGTTCATGTAGGCCATGACCATGCCGATGATGAGGGTGAAGACGGTGACGAGGCTTACGAGATACAAAATGAAGACGAGCTGGACGTTTTTCTGGCCGGGCTCGATCCAGCTTTCCGCCTCCGCCTGCAAGTCGTCGGGCTGCTGATCGCTCATGTTGTTACCTCCTGAGGTTGCGTGTTGCGCGGACACCCTATCACAGCTCCGCTGACAAGCGGCCCGGATTGAGGACGGACTCAGGGTCAAATTGATCTTTCAGACGGCGAGAAAGGGCACCAAGCGCCGGTTCCTTCGGCTCAAACACCGGAATCTGGTTGCGAACGGCGCCGCTCGCGCGAATCAGCGTCGCATGTCCGCCGCCGAGTGCTTTGATCCCGCGGCGAATAAGATCGTCTTCAGCGTCCGCCTCCATGCGTAACCAGACGAGCCCGCCCTGCCAGTCGTAGAACGCGTCGACGCCGGTCTGCAACCTCAAGCCCGCCACGAGCTGATGGCCGGCGCCCGGTGCCATTGAAAGCCGCCAGACAGGCTTCTGTGTTCCGTCGCAAAACGGTGCAACATCGCGGATTTCGCGCCACAGGGTTCGGCTTTCTTCAACTTCAAGACGCTGGCAGGCACCATATCGGCTGAACGCCTTGTGGAGATTGGAGAGCCGGTAGTCGACCGATTGCGCAAAGCCCTCGATGCGCAATACCGATGCCGCGCCTTCCGGAAGCGCACCGCCGATGAACTTTGCGCGCACGCTTTCGGGCAGATGGGCAGCGGAGGACACTTCCGCGCTGGAGCCCATGGCCTCGGCCATGATGTGTGCCGCTTCTGCATCGTTGAGGCCACTGACGACAAGCGTTGCCTCGGTTTCGGCTCGCGGCAGCACCTTGAACGTGACCTCAGTGAAGGCGGCCAGCGTTCCCCAGGAACCGGACAGGCCGCGCGACAGGTCATAGCCGGTGACGTTCTTGACCACCCGGCCACCCGATTTGATGATTTCGCCCCTTCCCGTAACGGCGCGAATGCCGAGGACATGGTCTCGTGCCGCACCGGCCTTCAGCCGCCGTGGGCCCGACTGATTGGTTGCCAGCACCGCCCCGATCGTGCCGCGGCCGCAATCATCGCTGCCAAGCAGCGCGCGGTAATCCATCGGCTCGAACTGCAGTTCCTGATTGTTTTGGGCAAGCAGCGCCTCTATCTCGTCAAGCGCCGTTCCCGCCCGGGCGGTGAGCACAAGCTCTTCCGGTTCGTAGAGCGTTACGCCTGTCAGACGCGACAGGTCGATGCTGTGCGCGACCTGCAAAGGCCGGCCGATCGCCCGCTTCGAACCATGACCGTAAATTTCAACCGGCGCATGTTCGGAAACGGCCCACTGCAACGCTTCGAGCACCTGCTCTTCGCTTTCAGGCGTGAATATTTCGCTTTTCAAGGCTTCGGTCATGGGTTTCGCCAATCAGAACCGCGGAATGTCGGGAAAGGGAATCTTCCCGCGAGAGATGTGCATGCGCCCCATTTCGGCGCAGCGGCGAAGTTCGGGAAACACCTTGCCGGGATTGAGCAGGTGCTGCTCATCAAAGGCGCATTTGATGCGGATCTGCTGATCGAGGTCATTTTGATTGAACATGGCCGGCATCAGATCGCGTTTTTCGACGCCAACGCCGTGTTCGCCGGTCAACACGCCGCCGACCTCGACGCATAGCCGCAAAATGTCGTTGCCGAAATCCTCCGCCTTTTCCAGTTCACCCGGATTGTTGGCATTATAAAGGATGAGCGGATGGAGATTGCCGTCCCCGGCATGGAAGACATTGGCGACGGCAAGGCCGTGTTTTTCCGACAGGTCCCGCATCCCGGCAAGCACCTCGGGAAGCTTCTTCCTCGGGATCGTTCCGTCCATGCAGTAATAGTCAGGCGAAATGCGGCCGACGGCCGGAAAGGCTGCCTTGCGGCCCGCCCAGAATGTCTGCCGCTCTTCCTCGCTCGTTGAAACGCGCGACATGGTGGCGCCGTTTTTGCCGGCGATTTCCTCAACCCGGCTGATCAGAAAATCCACTTCGGCCTCCGGCCCATCCAGTTCGACGATCAGCAGCGCCTCGACATCGAGCGGGTAACCGGCGTGCACGAAATCCTCCGCCGCCTTGATTGAAAGCCGGTCCATCATCTCGATGCCGCCCGGAATAATGCCGGCGCCGATGATGTCAGCAACGCATTGACCGGCTTCCTCATTGGAGGGAAATCCAACGAGCATTGCCCGCGCCGTTTCCGGCTTTTGCAGGATGCGGACCGTGACTTCGGTGACTACCCCCAACAGGCCCTCGGACCCGGTCATCAGGCCGAGAAAATCATAGTCTGAGCTGTCGAGATGACGGCCACCGAGCCGGATCACCTCGCCGGTGATCAGCACCATCTGCAGGCCAAGCACATTGTTGGTCGTCAGACCGTATTTAAGGCAATGAACGCCGCCGGCATTCTCAGCGACATTGCCGCCGATCGAACAGGCAATCTGTGAGGACGGGTCGGGCGCGTAGTAAAAGCCCTGGCTTGCTACGGCGTCGGTGACACCAAGATTGGTTACACCCGGCTGGACCACCGCAACACGGTTCGGATAATCGATATCGAGCACCTTGTTAAATCGGGACATGACAAGAAGTACGGCATCCTCTAACGGCAGCGCCCCGCCCGAAAGCGATGTGCCGGAGCCGCGCGGCACCACGCGGATATTGTTTTTATGGCAGTATTTGAGAATCCGCGAGACCTCTTGCACGGTCTGCGGCAACACGACGACAAGCGGCAGCTGCCGATAGGCCGTCAAGCCGTCGGTCTCGAATGCCCGCATCTCGTTGGTGGCGTCCACCACGCCCTCACCCGGCACGATATCCCTTAAATCACCAACGATCTGCGCGCGGTGTTTGAGCACATCGGCATGCGGTTCCGGCATTTTCGGAGACGTCATCGGCTTCTCCCACTCTTCACGCGCACAGTAATGGTCAATTTTTTTTACCAGTCAAGGCCCGTATCGATAATTTCCGTTACATGACAGGTGTCTTACAGTAAACAGGCTACGCCTGAACCTATCAAAGCCGACTGTGGAGACCACCCGCCAGTGAACAAATTCGACGATCTCGAGGTTTTTGCCCAGGTGGTCGCTTCGGGAAGCCTGTCGGCGGCCGGCCGGGAACTGGGACTTTCCCCGGCGGTGGTCTCAAAGCGGCTGCGGCGGCTCGAGGACAGGATCGGAACGCGGCTCATTCAGCGCACGACACGGCAGATCTCGCTAACAGAGGCCGGCCAAGGTTACTATGAGCGTATTGTCGCGGTGCTTGCCGGCATCGAAGAGGCCGAGGCTTTTGTTTCCAGGCGTTCGCAACAGGCACGCGGTGTTTTGAAAGTGTCGGCGCCGACCTCGTTTGGGCGCATGCATATCGCGCCGCATCTGAAGGCCTTCATGGGCGCCAATCCTGATCTCTCCGTCAACCTGGCGCTGACCGACAGTTTTGTCGACATCGTTGCAGAAGGCTTTGACGTGGCAATCCGCATCGCCGAGCTTTCCGATTCAAGTCTCGTTGCCCGCAGGCTTGCTCCGGTGCGGCGAATTCTTTGCGCGACGCCCGCCTATGTCGAGGCACGCGGCATGCCGGAAACGATAGAGGATCTGGACGACCATATCTGCCTGCCGCCGCACAACAACGAACCGTGGAAACTGGAAGGGCCGGACGGCACGCTGATCTACCGGCCGACCGGGCCGCTGCACACCAATTCCAGTGAGGTCATCCGCGAATGCGTGATTACCGGCTTCGGCATTGCGCTGCGCTCGACCTGGGATATTTCCAAGGAACTGAAAGAGGGAAAACTGGTGCAGGTGCTGCCGTCCTATCGCGGCTCGCGCAATGTCGCGGTTTATGCGGTTTATGCCAGCAGGCGCTTCCTGCCGACCAAGGTGCGGGTTTTCGTCGACTATATGTCCGAGCTATTCGGGCCGCGCCCCTATTGGGAGAAATAGGCTTGAAGCGCATTGGGCGCTGTCACCAAAATCCGGGAACCTATTGCTCAAACGCGATACCATCAAAATACTCAAGTATCGCCTGGATAGATCCATATCCAACCGCACTTTTTCTGATGTGTATGCCTGCCCGCCTTTGTGGCAAGCCGTTAAGGTTCGGCCGTATGACCAAGCCCTCGCTTTCGATCCTGCGTGCCAGCTGGAGCGGTGCAGACATCACGAAATTTCCCTGCCGAACGAGTTGAAGGCCGGTGGCGAATGAGGTCGTGCGCACGTCGATCGTCGGTGCGATCGCGGCTTTTGGAACGCAGTATTTTCGGATTGTCCGCTCTGTTTCGGGATCATCCGCAAAGATCACCCAATTGTAGTCTGTGAGGTCTGATGTATCGATCCGGTCACGCTTTGCATTGGGATCATCGGTCCGGATGACAATGCCGTGCTCCACATTGGTGACGTATCTTACAAAAATCGTGTTGTCCAAATGCTCTTTCGGGATGATGCCCAGATAAACATCCAGTTCGCCCTCGCTCAGCAATTGGCCGATCGGATATTTGTTGTCTGTGGTGAGTTCCAGTTTCAGATTCGGATATTGCGATTTGAGCTCAGCAAATAGTCCGGCCACATAGTTTAGATGGAAAAGCGGCCCGGCGCCGACACGCAAGACCGACAGGCCGGCAGATGCAATCGCCGCTATTTCTTCCCGGCATTGCCTGTATTCGGATTCTATCCGTTTGGCTCTGTCGAAAAAGACTTTGCCGATCGCGGTCAAGGTCATGCCGCGGCGATGCCGATGAAACAGTTCAGCGCCGTGTTCTTCCTCAAGATTTGCGATGCGTTTGGTCACTGAAGGCTGGGTCAGCCCCAACTGGTCCGATGCATCGGTCAATGTCCTTGTTCGGGCGACGGCCAGAAACGCGGCAAGATTTTTGTCCATCAGATATTCTTTTTACGAATGGAAACTGTGAATAAATCGATTTTACAGAATAGTTGAAAGTGATCAAGGTAGCCCGACGTATCAGATGCGGATCACCCGTGTGGAGGACATGTATGAGAACCGTCTTCGTTTTGTTCGACTCGCTCAATCGCCTGGCGCTCGGCGCCTATGGCGGCACTGCGATAGCGACGCCGAACTTCGACCGGTTCTCTGAAAAAGCCGTAACATTCGACAAGCACTATGTGGGCAGCCTGCCCTGCATGCCGGCTCGGCGGGACATGCACACGGGCCGGCTGAATTTCATGCATCGGCACTGGGGACCGCTTGAACCGTTTGACGAGTCCTTCGCCCGCATTCTCAGCAAGAACGGGGTTTATTCGCACCTGATTTCCGATCATCTGCACTATTTCGAAAACGGCGGCTGGGGATACGCGACGGCTTTCGACAGCTGGGATTACATCAGGGGACAGGAATACGACGCGGTCAAGGCGCTCGTGGCACCGCCATTGGAGCGCTACAGGGAAAAATTCGACGCCCGGCACTATCCTCTGGACAGTCTTGAGAACAGCAAGGCGATCACGCGCGAAACTTCTGACAAAACCGCGTGGAAGAGATCCCGCGCTGCAATCACCCGCGATTATTTAAAAGACGAGGCGGATTTCCCGACCGCCAAATGCTTTGCTTCGGCGTTCGAGTTCCTGGATCTGAATGCTGATACGGACAATTGGTTCATGCAACTCGAATGCTTCGATCCGCATGAACCGTTTGTGGCGCCAGAGCGTTTCCGCGATGCCTACAGCAGCGGCTACAACGGCAAGATCCTCGACTGGCCGATGTACGAAAAGACGGTCGAGTCCGATCAGGAGATCGCCGAGATCCGCGGCAATTATGCGGCGCTGGTCGCCATGTGCGATGAGTATTTCGGCAGGCTTCTCGACCATTTTGATGCCTGCAACCTTTGGGAAGACACCTGTCTGGTGCTGACGACCGATCACGGCTTTCTGCTCTCGGAACACGAGTGGTGGGGCAAAAACCGCATGCCCTACTATGAAGAGATCTCCCATATTCCGCTGATGATCTGGCACCCGGATCACGCATCCGAATGCGGCAAGCGGCAGGCCAATCTCACTCAGACGCCGGATCTCATGCCGACTTTTCTGGATTTTCACGGATGCAAGGCTCCACCGAGCGTAACCGGCGCATCCCTCGTATCGCTTCTGGACGGGGATGCGCCGGTGCACGAATCGATCGTTCTCGGCATGTTTGCGGGGCCGGTGTGTGTCAATGACGGGCGCTACAGTTACTTCCTCTATCCGGAGGATCTATCGGGCGAAAACCTGAACCTTTACACCTTGATGCCCGCCCACATGACCACCCATTTCGAAATCAGTGAACTGCAGACGGCTGAACTGTCCGCCCCGTTTGATTTCACCAAGGGGGCGCCTTTGATGAAAATCCGCCTCGACCCCAGCAACACGCAGCTTGGCAATGACAACCATACGCTGGAGGATATCGGCACAGCGCTCTACGATCTTGATGCTGACCCCGGCCAGGAAAATCCGCTTGTAGATACACAGACCGCAGACCGGCTAGCGCAGATGATTGCCGGCCATTTTGCGCGACACGACGCGCCCCCCGAACTCTACGCCCATTTCGGGCTTGAGGAATTCCAACTCAACCATACTGCAGCAAACCGGCAGGAGACCGGTTAGCAGCCAAGGAGGATACTATGACGATTATGCATTCACTAAAATCAGCTTTGGCGGCGATTGCCGTCATGACCGTGTCATCGGGGGCGGCCCTTGCACAGTTTCCGGAGCGGACGATCGAGCTGATCCATCCGTGGGGTCCGGGCAACGCCATGTCGGTGAGCCAGGTCATTGCCAAGGCCATGGGCGAGGAACTCGGCGTATCCATGCCCGTCATTTCGACGCCGGGCGCCGCCGGCACAAAGGGGCAGAAAACCGCCATGTCGCGCCCGGCTGACGGCTACACGGTATTCGACGGATACGTGGCGCCGCTTGTGCTGCAGCCCGTGCTGGGCAATGCGGACTGGGTCTACAGCGATTTCAAACCGCTGCACGCCGCCGTCTCCAACGCCTTTGCAATCGGCGGGCGCCCGAACGAGACACGCTGGTCCAATTTCGAAGAAATGATGGCCTATGGCAAAGAGCATCCCGGCGAATTGCGCTATTCGTCCGGGTCCCGCAACAACCTGCCCCACATGGTGATCGCCAAGGTTCTGCAATCCTACGGCGTTGTTGCGCAAAACGTGCCGTATACTCAAGACGGCAACGCGGTAAAGGACCTGAAATCCGGTGTCCTGGACTTCTCGTTCATCAATGTCGGCAACTTCATTCAGGACAAGGAAAACATCAATATCATGCTTGTCCTTTCCGAGTTGCCGGGAGCGAAAGCGTCCTATGACGGCGCACCCAGCATTACGGATTTGAGCATTGATCTTGGCCTGTCCGGACTGGCGCCGATGGGCTGGACGTGGTGGATTGTCCACAAGGACACGCCGGATGATGTCACCGATAAGCTGCGCGCGGCCATGACCGCAGCGATGAAACGTCCGGAAGTTCGCGAGGCGATCGAGAAGGTCGGTTTCGTGCCGCTCGACTGGGATCACACCGATTACGACACGGTGGTTGGCCCTGTTGCCGATCAGCTCGGCGCCATGGGCAATGCGCTCAAATGGGAAGAAGAAGAGCTGAAGAAGCTGAAATAGAAAGCGGTGACCGCGATGATTACTCCCAAACAGATCAGCTGGCTCATCACCGCCTTTTTTGTCCTGGTCATCGCGGTCGTCTTTCAGCAGATACATACATCCATGACGGAGCAAGGGATCGCCAGCGGCGGTCCCTACGACAATGCGGCCGCCTATCCGAGGGCCGTTGCCGTCGCCATCGGCGTGCTGGTTTTCATTCAGGTGCTGATCGACAATTTCGGCTCCGGCCGAACGGTCAGAGAACATCTGCGCACGGAAGAAGGCACCGGCACGGAGTTGAGCCTGTTGAAGCGCCCGACGCTTTTGCTGGTGATATTTGCCATCTATCTGGGTGCCCTCAACACGCTAGGCTATCACCTTTCAACGGCGCCGATGATCTTCGCGATCATGTGGTGCTGCGGCTCGCGTCAGGCCCTCAGGCTCGTGCTGGTTGCCCTGGTGATGTCCTTTGTCTTTGCCTACATTTTCGAAAAGTTCCTCAACGTTGTCCTGCCCGGCGGGATCTTTGCCCTGAATATTCCCTGGTAGGCTCACATGTTGGTTGAATCACTTGCTTCCGGATTTCATCTGTTCCTCACACCCGTCGCTATCGGCCTGACCTTCGTCGGCATACTGATCGGACTTCTGGTCGGCGCCCTGCCGGGTCTTGGTCCGCTGATGGGCATCATTCTGCTCCTGCCCGTCGCCATCGCCCTGCCGCCGGTTGCGGCAATGGGGTTCCTGATCGCCATTTTTGTCGGCGGCTCCTGCGGCGGCTCGATATCGGCCATCCTGCTGCGCATACCGGGCACGCCGCTGGCAGCCGCAACCCTGTTTGACGGCTATCCGATGGCGCAGAAAGGCCGTGCGTCCGACGCCATTGGCATCGCCATATCGGCTTCTGCCATCGGCGGGCTGTTTGGCGGCGTCGTTCTGATTTTCGCCTCGCCGCTTCTCGCCCGCTTTGCAAGCGGATTTGCACCCCCCGAATACGCTGTCCTTGCGATTACCGGACTGTTTGCCATCGCGGTAATTTCAGGCGGATCGCTGGTCAAGGGCCTGATATCGGGATGCTTCGGGCTATTGCTCGCAACCATCGGCACCGATGAATTTTCGACCGGCTACCGATTTACATTCGACAGCCATCACATGCTGAACGGCTTTCACATTGTCGCGGTCGTGGTGGGGCTGTTCGCCATCTCAGAGATGGCCTACCAGATCATGGGCAGGGATCTGTTGAAGATGCCGAACGTCAAGGTCGCCCGCCCGGGTCTTTACTCGATCGTGCTGACGCTGAAACACTGGAAGAACCTTCTGAGATCATCCGGTATCGGCGTCTTTTTCGGCGCGCTTCCGGGTGCGGGCGGGGTGATCAGTTCCTTTACTTCCTATGCCATTGCCAAAGCCTGGTCCAAGGAGGACGAAAAATATGGCGAGGGCGCGGAAGGCGGCGTTGTGGCGACCGAAAGCGCCAACAATGCCACTGTCGGCGGAACGCTGGTGCCTTCACTCGCCTTGGGCATTCCGGGCGATGCGTCTTCGGCCATGCTGCTCGGGGCACTGATCATACTGGGATTTGTGCCGGGTCCCATTCTGTTCGAGCAGCAGCCGGACATGGTGGGCGGTATTTTCCTGGTTTACATGGCGTCCAACATTTTTCTGCTGATTGCCGGCATCCTGATAACACCGCTCTTCGTATACGTCCTGCGTATCCCCAAACTCTACCTCATCCCGATCGTCCTGCTCCTGTGCTCAATCGGCACATTCGCGCTTCAGGCATCCGTCTTCGATCTGATGGTGATGCTCGGCTTCGGATTGGTCGGCATCCTGTTCCGCGCTGCCAATTATCCGCTTTCACCCATCGTCATCGGCCTGATCCTCGGTCCGATCCTGGAGAACAATCTGCGCCGCGCTTTGCTGATTTCGCGCGAAGGGTACTGGATTTTCCTCGAGCGCCCGGTATCGGCCACACTGGTTGCCATCAATGTGCTGTTGATCGTCGGGGCCGTTGTCTATGCGTTGCGAAACCGGCGCAAAACGGCCGTTGAGACGGAACAGAATACTGCGTGATATGAATTGGTGCGTGTGATTTCGATTTTATTGTGGGTGGAGGCCAACTTAGCCTTATCTTAACTGAACTTCCCAGCCAAGCTGGCGAGGCTGCCTGATACCAGTTAGCGGAGATCAATCACGCCTTGCTTACCGAAATTGCAAAGGACATCTGGATTGCCGAGGGCGAAATCGTCAACTTCTACGGCTTCGCCTACCCCACACGCAGCGTCATCGTGCGCCTGCCGAGCAACGGCTTATGGGTGTGGTCGCCGGTCCGCCTCACCGCTCAGCTTCAGTTCGCTATCGAACAGCTGGGCCATCCGAAACATCTGGTCAGTCCGAACAAAATCCATCACTTGTATCTTGGCGAATGGTCGACCGCATACCCTGGCGCGAAATTATGGGGACCGGCATCGACAATCCGAAAGCGATCTGACCTCACCTTCGAAAAGCCGCTTGAAGACGCGTGTCCTGCCGAGTGGGAAGGAGCATTTGATCAGGTCTGGTTTCGAGGATCACGGGTGATGGATGAGATCGTCTTCTTCCATCGCGGTTCCAGCACCGCAATTCTGGCCGATCTGTCGGAGAATTTCAGCGACGAGTTTATCCGGAACAACTGGATATGGTGGCAGCGCTGGATTGCTCCTATGTGGGGGATTGTCGAGGGTAAGGGATACGCACCGCTGGAATGGCGGTTGTCATTCTTCGACCGTGCCTCAACGCGAAACGCCGTCCAGCGCGTGCTTACCTGGAATCCTGAGCGCGTCATCATGGCTCACGGCGAGTGGCAAAGTTCGGAAGGCCGCCGGTTTCTCGAGAAGGCCTTCCACTGGACGAAAACACCCGCTTGAAAAACTTGGTTGATGACAATTCGAATGTTGAACGACCACTTTGCGGACATACCGACCAAGTTCAACCACAACGGATTTATGACCAACGACGCCTGGGGTGCGGACACTTTGTGCCAAGCGGCAAACTTCCGGCGCAGTTTCACAGCAGACGGATTGAATTGCGTGACGCCGCGCCAATATTCACCCATTGGCATTGAGCAAACTGCCAGTCAGTGCAAAGCTTAATTACCCAGGTGTCGTTTAAGGCCGCCAAGAAGGTAACCTGGGAATGAACCGTGTATAAGACTGGTGTTCATCGACCCTTTTGCAACACGATACAGAGAGACCGTGATTCAATCTTTTGCAAATATCCGCCCCGCATACAGCCGCGCTGAGCGGCTCAGCGATGGCGTCGTTCACCTTATCGGAGTCTCTTTGGCCCTGATTGGGGTGCCATTGTTGATTGTGCTCACGGTAGTCTTCCGTTCAGAGCCTGGTTCCGTTGTGGGGGTCTCGATCTATGGAGCGACACTGATCGCCATGCTTTCGTTTTCGGCGCTCTACAATATCGTCAACAGCGCAAGGTGGACCGGTCTGTTACGCCGTCTTGACCACTCGGCGATTTACATAAAAATTGCCGGAACCTACACACCCTTTGTGCTCGTGTCAGGCGTTCCGGCGACAGGGCTTCTGGCCGGCCTCTGGGGGGCCGCGACCGTTGGCTCGCTCCTGAAAATGCTCGCACCCGGCAGGTTCAGGTGGTTTGCGCTGGCGCTTTATCTCACTATGGGCTGGGCTGTTCTGCTCGCCGGCGGTCCGATCATTGCGGGGCTTCCGTCGGCGGTTTTGTTGCCGGTCATTGCCGGCGGCATCGTCTATACCGTGGGCGTGGGATTTCACCTGGCAGCGCGACTACCGTTCCACAACACGATTTGGCACGTCTTTGTGCTGATGGGCAGTGTGTTGTTTTTTATTGCTGTTGCTGTCTTGATCGCCAACTTGCCGATTAACGGCTAGCGTGTTCTCAGGGTCCAGTTCCGGGCCTTAGACCTTTTCGGTGTCGCTGTGGTGCTTGCGGATACGCCGGACCATCCACCAGATGATGAGGACAATCACCGGAACGGCAAGTCCCGTCGCAAGGCTCGGATTGACCGGAAGACCCGCATCCTTGGCCGCCTTGGCGATATAGCCGAAAAGACCCACTACATAATAGGAAACCGCAGCCACCGACAGGCCTTCGACCGTCTGCTGCAGGCGTAGTTGCAGCTTGGCGCGCCGATTCATCGATGTAAGCAGTTCGCTGTTTTGCCGCTGCAGTTCGAGATCGACCCAGCTTCGCAAAAGCGCGGTTGCTCGAGCCAGCTTGCGTGAAAGGCTTGCCTGGCGCTCCTCGATCGACCGGCAGGTGCGCATGGCCGGCGCGAGGCGGCGCTGCAGGAACGCGCCCCAGGTTCCGTAGCCGGCGGCGGCCTTTTCGTGCAGCGAGGCGATGCGTTCCTGGACGATGCCGTCATAGGCGCGGCTGGCACCGAAACGGTAAAGGCTGGCGGCGGCGCCCGCCTCGAGTTCGGCGGCAAGTGCCGTTATTTCGCCGAGCATCTCGTCGCTTCCGGTCTTTGCCTCCTGCCGCATGCGCTGGGTCACGACGGTCAGCCCGTCCTCGATGCGCCGCATCTGCGGCGACAGCGAATTGGCAAGCGGCAGGGCGAGCATTGCCAGCGTCCGATAGGTCTCGATCTCAATCAGCCGCTGGGCAAGTGCACCCACCCGGGCCGGCGTCAGCCCCTTTTCAAGCAGCAATATGCGGGTCAATCCATCCTTGTCCTGGCGAAAGTCGGTGACGGCCGCCGCGGCTCCACCGTCCAGCTCTGAGAAACACAGGCTCGTCGGATCGAAAGTGTCCACCGCCTTTTCGGCATCTTCGGTCCATTTGCGCACTTCCAGCCGGACGCCCGATATCAGGCTGCCGGGCGGGCTGAAGCCGTCGCCGAACGGATGATCGGTGATCGCCCCGCCAAAATCTTCAGGGGCCGCGCCCTCGTAGAAATAGGTCGAAAACTCTGTGTGCCGCTCCCAGCGCAGCGACCCGGTCCCCCAACTCATGACATAGTGGCGCGCGTCAGCCTGAGGCGCGGCAACGCCGCGCGCACGGCTCAGCTCCGCCAATACCGCATTGTCAACCGACGAGCCGCCGTCGGTCATGAAGGCGAGTTGGATGATCACGCGTGGCGATCTGATCAGCGGATAGGGCCTGGCATGGACCTCGCCCAGCGCCAACGGTCTATCCTTGGCGATCGGAAATCCGAAACTGCCTTTGGCCATGTTTATCCCCCGGGGCATATTTTCGCGTATTTATGCCGCATCGGCCCCAGCGGGCAAGGGCGATTGCGGCAATAAAGGCGACGGGGTGGCTTAGAAATGCGCACAAACGGTAAATTGCTGCTGTCGAACCGGCAAAACCCCACCACGACAACAAGTGGATATATTTATTGACCAATTTTACCGGCGCTTGTTAGCATCAGCGCAGCGGCCGGAAGACCGGTTCGTTTTGAAAGCGGCAGCCCTGAAAAAGGACAGACTTGAGCCCATGGCCAGTGACATATTTTCCAAGGTCGAACATGGCCGAACGGCGGACGAGGTCGTGCAGCAGGTGGAATCGCTCATCCTCGACGGTGTGTTGCGGGTCGGCGACCGCCTGCCGGGCGAGCGGGAGCTTGCGCGCCGCTTCGATGTTTCGCGCCCCATTCTAAGGGAAGCGCTTAAAACCCTGGAACAGCGCGGACTTTTAACCAGCCGGCATGGGGGCGGGACATTCATTGCCGATGTAATCGGCGAAATTTTCAGCCAGCCGGTTATGGATCTGATCGCCCGCCACAGGCGCGCAACATACGACTACCTGGAATACCGTCACGAGGTCGAGGGAATAACCGCAGCCTTTGCAGCCGAACGCGCAACAAAGGCCGACAAGGATCTGTTGCAAGGCATTGTCGAATCCATGCGCGAGGCCCATGCACAGGAGGATTTCGACCGGGAAGCGGCGCTTGATGTGGAATTTCACAGCGCCATCGGCGAAGCGGCCCACAATATTATCCTTCTGCATACGCTGCGATCCTGCTACCGGCTACTCAGCAACGGCGTCTTTTTCAACCGGGCACTGATCTACCAGTATTCGGGATCACGCGACCGGCTTCTCGAGCAACACATTGCTATATTCGAGGCCATTGCCGCCAGCAATCCGGACATGGCAAAACGCGCCGCCGAAAACCATATGGAATTCGTGGCCCGCACGCTTAAACAGGCCGAACGCGCCAATGACTGGGTGCGGGTAGCAAACCTTCGGCTGCAGCAGCGCGGGCAAAAGGGCGGCGGCAAAAAGCAAAAGACCGAATGAGTGCGCAAATCCTGCGGCCGGGTGCCGCGCATTTCCTGGTCGCTTTTTGGTGCCGGATCTGCGTTTAGTGTCCTGAGTATCTTTATTCATTTGGCAAAGGTCGTCGGAATGCCCGTTTCATACGAAACCCTGCTGACATTTATCGTGGCCAGTTTCGTGCTGCTCATCATCCCCGGCCCGACCATCATCATGGTCGTTGCGCAGGCGCTTGCCCATGGCAAGCGGGTTGCGCTGGCAAGTGTCGTCGGCGTTGGCCTCGGTGACCTTGCGGCAGCCTCGCTTTCGATTATCGGCGTCGGCACGATCCTCGCAGCGTCGGCGACCGTCTTTGCGGCGGTCAAATGGGCCGGAGCCGCCTATCTCATCTATATCGGCGTCAAGATGTGGATGACGCCGGTGACCATTCCGGACATCGAATCCCTGCCCGCCAAAGGCAGCCGGCGCTCGGTCTTCCGCGATTCCTTCCTGGTCACACTGCTCAATCCCAAGGGCATTATCTTCTTCATGGCGTTCGTGCCGCAATTCATTTCGTCCAAAGCACCATTCGCGCCACAGGCCGCCGTTTTCGTACTTATTTTCGTGGTGCTCGGGATCGTCAATGCCTGGGCCTACGCGATGCTCGCAAGCAGCGCACGCAATGTTATCCGGCGTCCTTCGGTGCTGCGCACCGCGACCCGGACCGGCGCGTGTTTCCTCATCGGCGCGGGTGTGTTTTCGGTGCTGGCGCGCAGGACCGCCTGAAGTTCCGGCCTCTTCTTGGTCGGCCAGCGCGATGCGTCTATAGTTTTCCTACAGTTCGCGAGGGAGGAACTTCCATGGGACGCACAGCTATCTTCGCATTATTGGCGGGGCTCGCCCTGTTCATGGCGCCGGTGTCGGCCTCAAGCAATGAGCTGCTGCCGGAAACACCCATTGGCGACGACGGAATGCACAAGCCCGACTGGTTCGTGCAGTCGTTCCTCGATCTTGGCGACGATCTTTCCGAGGCCGCCGACGAGGGCAAGGGGCTGGTTGTCATTTTCGAGCAGAGCGGATGCCCCTATTGCCGGGAACTGCACCGGGTCAACCTTCGCGATCCCGAGATCGTCGGTTATATCAAGGAACGCTTCAACGTCTTGCAGCTCGACCTTAACGGGTCCCGCGAAGTCACTGATTTCGACGGTGAAGCGATGGAAGAGCGTGCCCTTGCGCGGCGCTGGAATGTCATTTTCACGCCGACGGTCCTGTTTTTTCCGGCCGATAGCTCAGCTGAGGAAGGCAAGACCGGCATGCAACTTTCGGCCATGACGGTTCCGGGCTACTTCAAGCCTTTCCACTTTGTCACGATGTTCGAATATATTTCCGACGGACATCACGAGAAGGAGCATTTCCAGAAATTTCTGAACGCCCGTGCTGACCGTCTGCGAGCCGAAGGCAAGGATGTGTCGATCTGGGAGTGAAGCGCGGAACCGAACGGCAATGACACTCCAGAACCGTGTTTCCCCTTTTGGCAGGATCGAAAGCAACCCGGCGCGCGGCCTGATGATGGGCAATCGCGGCGGGCGCATGCATGATGCGTCAACACGCACGCTGACCACATGCCGCTGGGCCAGCAAGCGCTGGATTGTCTGCGTTACCGAGTTTCGGGGCCGGCACCGTCAGGTGATGTCACCAAACAGCTACACGGAGCTGTTTTTCCTCGATGAGGTGACGGCGCTGGCTGCCGGTCACCGTCCCTGTTTCGAGTGCCGCAACGCCGATGCGAAATCCTATGCCGCCGCATTTCCGGGCGGGCCTATGCGTGCCGATGACATGGACGATCGCCTCCATAGGGAGCGTTGCGTGTCGGGCGGCCGGTCGATCGCAATCACCCGCAAAGAGGTTGAGACATTGCCAACCGGTGCGATGTTCGCGTCGGATACGGACTGTTTTGCGGTCGGCGCGAACGGCTGTTCGCAGTGGCGTTTTGACGGATACCGTCAACTTAGCCAGAGGGAACATGAAAGCCTCCTTGCGGGCGGAAAACTTGTGCTTTTGACACCGCCGTCAACCATTGCAGCGCTGCGCAACGGCTACAGGCCGCAATTTCACCCTTCTGCAAACGCTTGAGTTTCATCGAACAGTCGGGCACACAGCAGCCATGCGAGCGAATTACAAAATGCAGCGGCTATATGTTGAGGCCGATCTTGAAAGCAGCGGCACGGTCCCGACCGACAAGGAGCAGTTCAACTATCTCGCCCACGTGCTCAGAATGAGCCAGGACAGCGAGGTGCTGCTGTTTAACGGGCGTGACGGCGAGTGGTCGGCTAAGCTGCACTTCGAGAGCAAGAAAAGGCTCATCCTGCAGATTAATGAGCTGGTGCGGCCGCAGCCGGAGCCGTCGGACCTTCATTATCTTTTTGCGCCGCTGAAACAGGCGCGGCTCGACTACACTGTGCAAAAAGCCGTCGAAATGGGCGCCGGTGTCATTCAGCCGGTCCTGACCCATCACACGCAGGCAAGCAGGTTCCCTGCCCACCGCCTGCAGCGCAACGCCGTCGAGGCCGCGGAACAATGCGGCATCCTGTCGATCCCCGACTGCCGGGAACCGGTCAAACTGGCAAAGCTGCTGGAAGGCTGGGATCCGGCACGCCGCATCATCTATTGCGATGAATCGGCCAGGACACACAATCCGCTTGCCATCCTGCAATCGGTCAGCGAACGCGAGCTTGCGGTCTTTATCGGACCGGAGGGCGGCTTTTCGGACGAAGAACGCGAATTGCTGCAATCATGCGCCTTTGTAACGGCCATTCCGCTCGGACCACGCATCCTTCGCGCCGACACCGCGGCCGTGGCGGCGATGGCCGTCATTCAGTCGACAATCGGCGACTGGTGAAGCTCAACGCACGGCATAATGAACGTGAAGCATTCCATTGATAAACTTTTACTGAACGCAGCGATCAACGATTTTTGCTTGCGCGAAGCCGCAATCCGGTCCAAGCAGCGCAGACGCACTTTAACAAGTGCCGGTACCCGTGAATATTGCATCGGCCGGGGGGATGCCCGGATGGCCACAGTCGAGATTTAACATATGGCGCGTGACACCACCGACCAGACACCGGTTTCCTCAGTAGACGAGCTGATTTCCCACCTTGCAGAGGGCTGCAAGCCGAAAGAGGAATTCCGCATCGGAACCGAGCATGAGAAATTCGCTTTCTTCCTGGATGACAATTCGCCCGTTCCCTATGAAGGCGAGCGTTCGATCTCGGCCCTGTTGAAGGGAATGCGCGATGTGCTCGGCTGGGAGGAGATCCTTGATGAAGGCAAGATCATCGGCCTCGTCGAACCGACCGGCATGGGTGCCATCTCGCTGGAGCCGGGCGGACAGTTTGAGCTTTCAGGCGCACCACTTGAGAACATCCACCAGACCTGCCGCGAATCCAATTCGCATCTGTCGCAGTTGCGCGAGATAGCCGAACCGCTGGGCATAGGCTTCCTGGGTCTTGGCGGAAGTCCCTTGTGGACACGCGAACAGACGCCGCGCATGCCCAAATCCCGCTACGACATCATGACGAACTACATGCCGAAGGTCGGCAGCCAGGGTATCGACATGATGTATCGCACCTGCACCATCCAGGTGAACCTCGACTTTTCCTCTGAGGCCGATATGCGCCGCAAAATGCAGGTCTCGATGTGCCTGCAGCCGCTGGCAACCGCGCTCTTTGCGCTGTCACCCTTTACCGACGGGAAGCCGAACGGGCTGCTTTCGTGGCGCGCGGACATCTGGCGCGACACCGACAATGACCGCACCGGCGTCCTGCCGTTCGTTTTTTCCGATGAATTCGGATTTGCCGACTATGCCAACTGGGCGCTCGACGTGCCGATGTATTTCATCGTCCGCGACGGTCACTATTACGACTGCACCCATGTGACGTTCCGCCAGTTCATGAACGGCGCTCTAGCGAAAGACGTGCCGGATGGCATTCCGAATATGGGCGATTGGGCCAATCACCTGTCGACGCTTTTCCCGGAAGTACGGTTGAAGAGGTTCATCGAAATGCGCGGCGCCGATGGTGGCCCGTGGCGCAAGATCTGCGCATTGCCCGCATTCTGGGTGGGCCTGCTTTACGACGACGGTGCGCTCGAAGCTGCCATGGAGCTCACCAGGAGTTGGAGATTCGAGGACGTCCGGGCTCTGCGTGACAGCGTACCGAAGCTCGGATTCGACGCCGAGATCGGCGGCAGGAACCTGCACAAAATCTCACGCGAAGTGCTGGCGATATCGCGTGCCGGGCTGCAATCCCGCAACCAGCTCAACGAAGAAGACAATGACGAGGCCCACTTCCTCGCGCCTCTGGAAGAATCCGTGGCGCGCGGCAAAACCGGCGCCGGCGAGCTGCTGGATCTCTATCATGGTGCCTGGGGCGGAACCGTGGATCCGGTTTTCAAGGATTACGCCTACTAGCAGGGCTTCTGCATGCGCCAGGTGGCATCATTTGCCGCTCGCATTGCCTGACAAAGCCAAATCTGATTCTATGGAACTTCGAGACCGGTTCGCGCGAGGCGTGCTGATCACGATACAAGGAGGATCAGACCATGCTGCCGCTCTATGAAATGATGATGCAGGCCCAGAACGGCGAGGCCATGCGCACCATGGCAAAACAATTCAACCTGAGCGTCGACCAGGCAACGCGCGCCATGGAAGCGCTGATGCCGGCTTTTTCCACCGGACTGAGGCGCAACACATTCAATCCGCAGGATCTCGGCGGCTTCATGCAGGCGCTGGCCGGCGGTCACTATGCCGACTATTTCAACAATATGGCTGATGCTTTCACACCCCAGGGTATTGCGGAAGGCAACACCATGCTCGGCCATATATTCGGCTCCAAGGATGTCAGCCGCGCAGTCGCGCAGCAGGCGGCGCTTGCCACCGGCATCGCGCAGGATATTTACAAGCAGATGATGCCGGTCGTTGCCTCCGTGCTCATGGGCGGGCTGTTCAACCAGACGGCGGGTGGGCAGAAAGACGGCAGCGGCAATCCGTTTGCCGACATGTTCTCGCAGATGATGACGCAGGCCGCGGCTTCGCAAAAGCAGGCAGCCGAGTTCACCGGGCAGCTGGGCAAGATGATGGAGAACACCTTCGGCAACGCCGCGCAGCAGGAAAAGAAATCGGAACCGCCCGTAAATCCCTTTGCCGAATTCATGGAAAACATGATGAAGGCCGGTTTCCCCGGCATGCCGCAAAACGAAGAAGCGAAAGAGGAAGAGCCGGAAAACCTCTACGGCAAATTTCTAGGCGACATGTTCGAGGCCGGCACTAAGGTCCAGAAGGACTATCAGAAAAACGTCGACGCAATCTTCGACAGCATGCTGAAGAGCGGCAAAAAGGACTGAGCCGAATGAATGACCGCTAAGCGGGACGAAGCTGCCGTAAATTCCTAGGATAACCAACTGGCTATGAAAACGGTAAGGGAATTCAAATTGCAGAGTGATTTTTCGCGTGTCTGGAGCGCAGCATTTGGCTCTACTCCGCCTCTTGGCCACGTCTTGCGATACAATTTCCAACATATTTGGACAAGGTTCCACGCTCTCCCAAATTCGAAGCGGTACGCCGACACTGAAACTGAATGCGAGACCATACTTTCGAGAGCCAATACACTAGTTGAAGAGTGTTTTGACGACTCAAAAAACCTCTGGCTCGTGACCGCCAGGTGGGAAGGTTTTGAAAACGACTTAGTTTCTCGGCTGGATATGACTCCAGCAATATCGTGGGTCGATGAGCAGGAGGAGCCTGAATATCAGGCTCAAGCAATGTTTTTTGTCGTCAGGATTGACTGGAAACATTCCTCCCAGGATTGGCTTTTCACTAACATTGCCGAAGACAGAGAGAGGGCGATCCTATTTTCAGATAACGAGAAGACAGTGTTTGCGCCGTATGATGGCGGCTTTGACATAATATGCCACCAAACCGAAAAGATACGTCATCTTGAATCGAAATTCGGATCATGGATGTCCGATCGACCGGACAAGCTTTAGGCCATTATGGGCTCTGAGCGGTCCTTCGCCAAACTTGCATTCGCGTATTAGGCTGCTCGGAGGTTTTGAGTGATGTGGTCGGTACCCGGGTTAGCCGGTCTGCCCACGCGGCCCGGTCCGGCGCAGCAGCAGCGCACAGCCCGCGGAGATCGCCGCACACACCAGCACCACCGGAATCGCGCCATGCCAGGCACCGCTCGAGGCGACGATAGCGGCGCCGATCGGCGGTCCGACCAGCTGGCCGACGGCGGCGCCCTGCATGACAATGCCGCTGACCGTCGCAATGACCGAGCGATCGGGCGCGTGGTCGGGAATCAGTGCAAACAGCGAACTCGGGATCAGTCCCGTGCAAATGAACAATCCGCCGGCCGCAACGGTTCGCAAGAGGCCTGAAATACCGTCCAGCAGCACGATCGACCCGCCGATCGCCATGGCCGCACAGCCCACGAGGATCAGTGTCGTGGAGCGGACACCACGGTCGTGCAGCCAGCCGGAGAGCATGTTTCCAGCGGCGTTGCAGAAGACCGCAAATGCACCGACCGCCGCCGCGCCCGACGGCGTGAAACCGTTCAGTTCGACGAGGATCAGCGGAAGAAATCCGGCGACGATCAGGTACTGGCCGGCATAGAAGGCGAAGAGGGTGCTGAGCAGCATCGGGCCCATGCCTAGAGCATGCTCCAGGCTTTGCCACAGGCGCGGTTTTGCCTCCGGTCGCCGCGCACCCTCTCCAAGGCCGCACCCCACCCGGTAGACCGGAAACGCCACGACAAGGATCAGGACCGAGGTCAGCCACCACAGGATCCGCCAGTCGAAATGTGCCAGGATCAGCCCCGACAGCGCCAGCATGAAACCGGAACCCACCGGCATGTACATGCCCCATAGCGCAAACGACGTCTTCATGTACCGTTCGGAGACGGCGTGTAGGATAAGGCCAGGCATGGAGGTGGTGGTCAGCAGGAAGCCGAGACCCTCGAACACCCGTGTCGCCAGCAGCGCCGCGCCGCTGTCGACAAACCCGCCCGCGATTCCGGAGAGCGCCGCAAGAACCATGCCGGAAATCGCGACCCGGAGCCGTCCGAACTGGTCCGACACGGTTCCCAGAAACACCGCTGTCGCGGCGGCCACCAGATTGAAAATGGCGATGACCCAGCCCGCCTGCACCAGACTCAGCCCGAGCTCGGCCTGCAGGTCTGGCAACGCCGCCGGCACCTTGCCGACCAGCATCGCAACGGCAGCGCCCGCGCCGATCAGGATGGTCACTCTCAGCCAGGTCATAGGGATTTGTGCACGAAATCGGTTCTCCGAAAGGAATTCAGGTCCGGAACCCGTCTCAGTTAAATGGAATTATTTCCATTTGCAATTATTGAGAATGTCTCGCTTGAGCAAGCCGTCGCTCTCCTGATCCTTCCATTGACTCTGATTCACCCTTAAGAGGTTTTGGACTGCGGCCACTTCGTCGCCGAAGAGAAGCCTAGAGAAAGCGCAGAACTAACGCTGAGGTTCTTCGGCATTTGAGCCGAACTGCAGGTCCTGAAAGCGGATATCCTGCCAAGGGAGGATTGACTGGGTGCCATGCTTGGGGCCGAACGAAGGTCCAGAAGAACAACCAGAAAAACGTCGACGCAATTTTCGACAGCATGCTGAAGAGCGGCAAAAAGGACTGAGCCGAATGAATGACCGCTAAGCGGACATTTGAGACCTTCGACAAATTGGTCTGAATTTGAATGTTGGGAGGGAAGTGAAAGTTTATTTTGGCCTAAACGAGTGGTGGGAATACGATTGGCGCAATTGATCGCTGGCCCGAATACTGCATTCGAAAATTCAGAACCACCAATCTTGGAGGAAAAAATTGAGGATCGGCGATTCTCTGGAATCCGTTACAAAAACCTACGATTGGAGGGGGAACCATACCGGATATCGTGCCGGGAACTCATTCATTCCCACTGCCGAGGGGAATACGGACTTCAGATTACTCCAAGAACAAATTACGCGCGGCGAGTGTACGGTCAACGAGCCGACACTAACCAGTGCTATGGAAGTCGTCGGGGAAATGGGTGAACTGACTGGATACGACACCAACTGTGGCTTCGTCCCAATTGATGAATCTCATCCAGTATTTCGATTGCTTATGGAGCAAATACGGGCGGGTGAGCTAGCACCTACAAAGCCTAGGGGCCACGACCCTGCTGAAAAGGTAGAGCGTCTGATACTCTGCAAGATATTTGACAGGCGATGGGACCACATTATCCGAACCATTGAGCGTCCCTTTCAATTCACTCCTCACTCAGATGCGCAATCAATTACAGTCGGTGTCCGAATAAGAAACCTTCCCGACAATCCAGGCGATATGGCCGAGGTACTCGGTTCGGCTTTCAGCCTGTCAGAAAACTCTTTGCCCGACATAAAGTTCATTCCTCTCCAACTCGGTGTCATCGAAGTGGAGATTGAAGTAAGCAAGCTTCAGAAGCTCTTTCGGAACTCCCGACCAAGAGTGCTCGACGATATAAAGCCGTTCCTTGAAGATGCTCTCGCAGAGCACTTCATCAGATCGGGACGCAGAGAATCGCAAGGTCCCAGCGTTGAATGGCTTATCAGCTACGCACACTACTTCTTGACGGCTATGTTCGCTGAGGTGGCTAATATGGCAGTTCTTGCTTTCACAACCGAATACGGCGGGACACCACCCGGATATTTGCAAGAAGCCACATTGCTGCGGTCCAGCCTGGTGCTAGCGCGGATGGAATCTGGTGTTGTTCGCCTTCACTCTTTCCAGCACCAACCCTCACATTCCTTCGAATTGTCTGATTGGCGGGATGGGACGGCAGCACTCTCTCTTACCGATCCAACAAAAGGTCGTCGATTTGATTTCTGGGATGTCGCATCGCGAATTCAGCGGCTACTCACCTACGGTTTCGCCGCTGAGGCTATTGTTGTAGCCAATGCTCTGATAGAGGCTCTTTTGCGCCAATCGTTTGTTGCTGCTGCTCAGAGTTCACCTCAAGCAGTCGAGGTCTTAAGGTCTTTAGGACATAGGCAGTTGCTCGAAATCCTCTCAAAGCTTGCATTGGAAGGTGCAGAGCCCGGTTTCGAACGCCCAGAATTTCGTGAATTCGTGAAAGCCGCCCGTGAGATTTATTCGGTGCGCAATAACTATGGCCACGAGTTGCTTCTACCTGTTGAGCATAAATGGAGCACGGTAGAACTCGACCGCCTTGCGAGTCGACTGCTCCGCTACATTGTCGACCCACATACCAGCTCTCTTACAATGGGCGCCTTGAGGTCGCTAGCGTATGGCACTAGCCGGAGTGAAACGATCGCTCTCGTTGTCGCGGAAGCTCTCGATAGACGGCCCCGCGACTGCTAGTTGCGGTCAGGGAGTATTTGACCTAGGGCACGGATAAGCAAAAGTCGTATCGTTGTGAAGGTCCGGGAAGGGCTCAAAGCAGGCACCAGATACTTGGTGCATAACATATGAAAAGCCCGACGACTGTCACAGCAGTCGCCGGGAAGGAGCGGGCACAGGGCATGCGACCCGCTGGGGAAGCGGCGTCGGGAGAAGCGCTTGGGGAAAGGCGCATTCGCCGCGGTCGGCGCCCGCCGGGAGGGATGGCGGGCGTCTAATTCAGGCCTTTCGGCGCTATCAGTGCTGGTTAAGCCGTGAACGGCGGCGCATCGCCGCCCGCATCAGATCCATCGAATGATCATCGAACGGACCGCCACGCAACGCGTAACGAAGGTCGTCACGCGTCAGGCCGATATCGGCAAGCTGATGATCGTTGAACTCATTCAGCTTGTACACGGAACGCCGATTATGATAGCGGCCAAAAAGAGAGACAATCTTTGTCCATGCTGCTTGCAGAAACACTCTGCGTTTGCCTGTGATCGGGGTATCGAGGCTTTTATGAATGATGGTCATTTCATCTCTCCTTTCCGAGCCCGCCGTCCCATCAGACAATCAGGCTCCTGTAATCACGGCATGAATCGTTGTCAGCAAATCAGGTATCGAATTTTGGAAACACGCCGCCGCCGGCACTCGAGGAGTTCGGCAAGGTGAATATTTCAAAGCTTGACTAATTAGTCTAGTGAATGTTTTTAATGATAAAGATCATTATTTTTGATGGACGGGAATATGGCGGCGCCGCTCGATATCGACCAGCTGAGAACCTTTATCGCGATTGTCGACATGGGCAGCTTCACGCGCGCTGCCACGGAGGTCAACAAGACCCAGTCGGCCGTTTCGATGCAGATGCGGCGGCTGGAGGAGCGGGTCGGAAAATCCCTGTTCGAAAAGGACGGCCGGATAAACCGCCTGACAAGCGACGGCGAACGCCTGCTTGCCTATGCGCGCCGGCTGGTGCGGCTCAACAACGAGACCCTTGCGGCCTTCGACGAGGAAGCGCTGGCCGGCACCATTCGTCTCGGCACGCCCGACGACTATGCGGACCGATACATGCCGGACATAATCGCCCGCTTTGCCAAGACCAATCCGAACGTCGAACTGACAATCACCTGCGAGCCCTCCAAGGACCTCGTTGAAAAACTGAACCGCAACGAGCTGGACATTGCCCTTGTCACGCATAACCCGAAGGTCAGAAATTCCATCCTGGTTCGCTCGGAACCGCTTTTATGGGTGACCTCAATGGCGCATTCGGTGCACGCGGAGGTGCCGGTGCCGCTCGCCGTCGGGCGCCGCAATTGCGACTGGCGCCAGCTAGGCTGCGCGGCGCTTGATTCCGTCGGCCGCGAATACAGCGTGCTTTTCACAAGCTGGTCCTCGACCGTTGTCGCATCGGCCGTGCTGGCGGGCCTTGCTGTTTCGCTCCTGCCGGAATCGGCGCTGCGGCCGGGCATGCGTATCCTGACGCCGGCCGACGGATTTCCCGCCCTGCCGCCGGCCGAGATCGGCATGATCAGAAGACCGGGTGTTCCGACGGTGCTGATGGACGCGATCACCGATCACATCGCAGCGAGCCTCGACAACATGACGTCGCCGGACGAGGAAAACGACAGCCGGTCCGGTCAGCGAAAGAGCCGCAATCGCAGCAAAAGCGGACTGATGTTTTCAAGCTGGTAGCGCTTCGCGCCAATTCCACCCTTGACCGTGGGCGATCATCCGGGCGCTATAGATTAATGGCTCAGTCTTTCTTCGACGATTCGCAAAGCAACCTGGCCGAATATACGGTCAGCGAAATTTCCGGCTCCATCAAACGCACGGTGGAGGATGCCTTCGGGCATGTGCGCATCCGCGGCGAGATATCCGGCTATCGCGGGCCGCATTCATCGGGCCATGCCTATTTTTCGCTGAAGGACGACCGGGCGCGCATCGAGGCGGTGGTCTGGCGCGGCGTATTCTCCAAGCTCAAATTCAAGCCCGAAGAAGGCATGGAGATGATCGCCACCGGCAAGGTAACGACCTATCCCGGCTCTTCGAAATACCAGATCGTCATTGAATCGCTCGAGCCGGCCGGTGCCGGCGCACTGATGGCGCTGCTGGAAGAGCGGCGCAAGAAGCTCGCCGCCGAAGGCCTTTTCGACGAGGGCCGCAAGCAGCTTTTGCCGCACATGCCAAAAGTAATCGGTGTGGTGACGTCGCCAACCGGCGCGGTCATTCGCGATATCCTGCATCGCATCACCGATCGCTTTCCCGTCCACGTTGTCGTCTGGCCGGTGCGCGTGCAGGGTGAAACCAGCGGTGATGAGGTTGCCGCGGCAATCCGGGGCTTTAACGCACTTCAGCCGGGCGACGCGATCGCGCGGCCGGACGTGCTCATCGTCGCGCGCGGCGGCGGCAGCCTTGAGGATCTTTGGGGCTTCAACGACGAAGCGGTCGTACGGGCCGCCGCTGAATCCGATATCCCGCTGATCTCGGCCGTCGGGCACGAAACAGACTGGACGCTGCTCGACCATGCGGCGGATGTGCGTGCGCCAACACCGACCGGCGCGGCGGAAATGGCAGTGCCGGTCAAGGCCGAGCTTGAAGCCAACCTTGCGGCAATTTCAGCACGTCTGTCAGGCAGCATTTCGCGAGCGCTCGATACCAACCGCCAGAATGTAAGGGCGCTTGCCCGCGCCCTGCCCTCGATCGATATGCTTCTGGCGCTGCCGCGCCGCCGCTTCGACGAAAGTGCCGGCGGTCTTGGCCGCGCGCTGCAACTCAACACCGCAAACAAGCGGCAGCTTTTCGAACGCCGCGCCGCGCAGCTTACACCGGCAACGCTGCAGCGCAGGGTGCTGGAAAAAAGGCAGATGATCGCCGAATTCGGTGTTCGGGCCGAACGGCAGGTGGAGCGGCAGATCGACCGGTCCTCGGCCCGCCTTTCCAATGCGGCTGCCCGGCTTACCCTGCGCCCGGCGACCGACAGGATTGCCCGCAGCCACGACCGGCTGCAGGTCCTTGCAAGACGATCCGGAGAGATCGTATCTCTGCTATCTGAAAGGCGGAGCCGTCAGTTGCAGGAAGCGGCGCGGCTCCTGACCTCCATGTCCTATCGTAATGTGCTCAAGCGCGGATATGCCGTTGTTCGCGACGCCAAGGAACGGGCCGTTGACAGCGCTGCCTCGCTGGCGAGCGGCGATGCCATATCGCTTGAATTTGCCGACGGCCGCGTTAATGCGGTTACCGCAGACGGCGATGCGGCACCCGCACGCCGCAAACCGGCGGCAAAGAAAGCCGAAGGCAAATCACCGAAGGGCAGCAAGGATCAGGGCAGTCTTTTCTAGGCCGTTGCTCTGACCGGTTGCTGTTTTACACGCCGCCTGTTCCATGAAACGAAGGGGAACGCGACCACCCATGTCCAAGACAGAGCAACACATTGTCCGCACGTCGGAAATTCCGCCGGAGCAGACGTTTCATTTCAGCCACCCGCTAAACAGCAATTCGGAAATGCGCATATTGCCGCTCTCCGACCGCGTCGGCCTGAAGAGGCTCGGTGTAAGCATCGGGCGCATCCCGGCGGGCAGGGAAGGATTTCTTCCGCATGCACACGCTGGCCAGGAGGAGTTTATATTTGTTCTGGAGGGCGAGGGAACGCTGACAATCGACGGCGAGAGCGCGATCATAGTCCCCGGCGACTATGCCGGCTTCCCAACCGACGGTGCCATACATCACCTGGCAAACAATGGTTCCGGAGATCTGGTCTACCTCATGGGCGGGGAGCGGACGGCGACCGATGTCGCCTATTTTCCGACGGCCGGCAAAACCGGTTTCTGGGCGAACGGCGCCATGCACTATGTCGACGATACTGCCGTGACAGCTTACAAACCGGAAGATTTTGCCGCTTCGGGCGACAAAAAGGGCTGACAGCAAACAGTTTCGAAGAATTTTCAGTCGGGCGCGCGTTTTTCAAATGCGCCGTCCAGGATATCGGCAATCAGTTGCCAGTTCCTGTCGTAGCTGTGGCCGCCCGGGACCGAGGACATTTCGTATCCGCCGGAAATGTCGCAGGCCATGTCGGTTTCTTCATCGCCCGTCAGGCACAGGACGCGGTCCGCCGGCAGTGCTCCGATTGCAGAAGCCACGTCATGGCTGCCGCGAATGATGCCAAGCATTCCGAGCAGGGAAATTTCGAATTCGGTCTTTTTGAAGGGGCTCATCAGCGCGATCAGTGCGGTCTTGCTGCGGGTATCGTCAGCCAAAACGGGCCAGGCAAAGGGAATGGTGTCAGCGCCGAAGGAATAGCCCGCAATGATGACATCGTTGCTTTTCCATAGCCTAGAAAAATAGGCAACAAGCCTGTCGGTATCTTCCGCCATGGTTTCAGGCGCCTGTTCGTACCAGAAATAACGCAGCGAACTTATCCCCGCAACGCCGTAGCCGCGCTCCGCCAACGCGTCGGCGATCCCCTGCATCGAACCGCTCCAGCCGCCATCACCGGACCACAGGATGACAACTGCCTTGATTTGTTCGCGCGCGGGTTCGGTCACATGGACCGGCAGGTCGTCTACCGCCGGTTCAGCGATGGCTGTTGCAAAACCCGCGACAAAAAAGAAAACGGCAAGGAGCCCCCTCACCGCTTGACCGCCTTCAGCCGCCCGCCGGAAATCAAAGTGGTCACGTCGAACAACACCTTGGGCACGGCCAAACCGCCCGGGCAGGCCAGATAGTTCGGTGACCAGACCGGACCGAACTTTTCCTTGAAGGAGCGCAGGCCTTCGAAGTGGTAGATTTCCTCGCCGTGCTGATAGATCATTGTTCCGATACGGTTCCACGAGGTCGCCAACGGATGGTCGGCAAGCCCGGCAAGCGGCGCCGCTCCCAGATCGAACCAGTGATAGCCCTTGTCTTTTGAATAAAGCAGCAGCTCGGCGAAAAGAAAATCCATCATGACCGAAGAGACCTTCGGCCTGTAGCGCATGAGATCGATGGATATCTGGTGCATCTGCGCGCCGCGGATGATGTTGGCAAAGGCAACAATCTCGTCGTCCTTGCGGACCACGGCACAGTCAAAGCAACTGAGATAATCTTCCTTGAAATAGCCAAGCGCAAATCGCTTTTCGCCGCCTGATTTTATGGCCAGCCAGGCATCGGATACGGCCTTCAGTTCCGGCAGGATGGACGGCACGTTTGCCTTCGGGACGATACTGAACGTCAGGCCGTCCTTGCTGCCGCGGTTGCGGGCATAGCGCAATTTCTTGTGCTGGGGCACATCCAGCGTGAATTCCGGCAGTTCCACGCGCGCGACCTCACCGATTTTGAGTATCGACAGACCCATATCGAGATAGAGCGGCAAATATTCCGATTTGGCCGCATAGAAGACAGTACGGTATCCGCCCTGATCGGCCATCTCGCGAAAGCGCCAGGCAAGCGCCTCCGCCTGCTCGCGACTGCCGATCGGATCCCCCTTGGATATGAAACTGCCGCCGGAAACGCCATACATCAAAAAGGCGCTTTCATCGTCGGACACGAGGAAATGCTTGTCTCCCAGAAGTGCGATGGTGGCGTCGGGGTCGGGTGCTTCCTCGACCAGCCGGCGCACACTGTCGGGCACCGGCTCATCCGCCGGGATCTGGATTGCGCGGCGGTTGAGGATCATGTGCAACCCGAGCGCAAACAACACGGCGACCAGGGCGACACTGGTGCGCAGGAAGCGCGGCGCATCGCCATTCCAGGAGAACTCCCACCAGAGCTGATTGGAATACTCTACATGCCGATAGGCAAAAAATCCGAGCCAGACAGCGGCTGCAATTGTGATTGCGATGATCGCCAGCCAGGAAGGGGTCACCGCAAAAAGCGATTCACCGGACTTACGATAAAAGGCCGCCCGAAACGGCAGGAGAAAGAGGATGATCACCACCAGCAGGCCGGCTTCCTCATAGTCGAGGCCCTTTGTGAGCGCAAAAACGGCACCCGCTCCCAGAAACAGCAGGGTCATGATAAAGGCGCTCTCGCGCCGCCTCAAAAGGGCGTGGGCAAGAACAAGGAGCGCAATGCCGGCGAGGCTTGCCAGCAGGTGGGAGGATTCTACAAAGGGTAAAGGCAGCGCAGATTTGATCCATTCGTGCCGCAGCGCGCTTGCCGGCAGCGAGCCGGACAGCAGCAGGACCAGCCCGCCGACAAAGGCAAGCCCCGCAGCAAGCGGCGGGATGAGCGACTCGGATGCCTTGCCGATCTCGCCGATCGACTGGCGGATTGCCTTGTGCCCCCGAACGACCTCAAAGAAAAGCAACGTGAGGGCAACGGGTACGAGCGGCAGGAAATAGTAGATGAACCGGTAAAGTACCAGTGCACCGAGGACGTCGGAGCGACCGGTAAGGCCGAGGCCGGCCATCATGGTGGCTTCGAACACGCCAAGGCCACCGGGCGAGTGGCTCATGGCGCCGAGTATGACGGCAGAAATGTAGATAACAAAAAAGCCGCTGATCGAGCCGACGGCATCGGCCGGCATCAGTACATAGAGCGTCGCGGCCGAGGCGGCGATATCGACCACACCGGCCAGAAGCTGCAGGAGGCTGGTTCCGATACGGGGCAGATTGATGCGTACACCGCGAACGGCGATGGTCCGGTCACCGGTCGCCACCCAGATGAAATAAAAGGCAAACAACACGAGCACTGCAACACCGACACCGCGGACCGCGATATCCGGAAGAGCCTTCAGCACGAGCACCCCACCGGGATAAAACGCAAGCGCCGTGCCGATCAGAAAAAACAGGCCGAGCCAAAGCGACATCCAGGACAGAGCGACAATCTGCCCGATCAGCGGTATCTCAAGACCCTTTTGGCTGTAGACCCGGTAGCGCAGTGCACCGCCCGTCAGGACGTGAAACCCGGCAACATCGGATATGGCGAAGCCCGCGATGCCGGCCCATGCTGCGGTGGCGTAAGAAACCCGCCCCGGAGCTGCGGTGCGCACCGCAAGGATTTCATAACATGCAATGGCCGTGAAACTGATGATTGTCATCAGAGCGGCGAGCAATATGTAGCTGACGGGCGTGTTGCGTATATCCGTAATCACCTCCGACAAGGACATGTCGGCGGTAAAGTGATGAAGCAGGTAAAATGCAAAAAAGGTTACGGCAATGGCAAAAAGGCCCGTCAGAACGGTTTTGACATTGATCCCGTGCTGCTCCTGCGCCATCGCCGGTCCGGTCCCCCGATTTCCTCTGCTTCGTGATTACTAACAGAGTCGCCGGCCGAAAGTCAGCCGGTTGTTGCAGGCGACATTAACCCGGATAAGGGGCATGGATTTTTCATTGTTCGAAAATGGTACGGTTGGGTGGGTTCGAACCACCGACCTCTGGATCCACAATCCAGCGCTCTAACCAGCTGAGCTACAACCGCATGGCACTGCTTGAAATGCTGTCGCGTGACATACGTCTCCGCAAAGGTTTTGGCAAGAGGGTTGTGCGGATTCGGATCACAAAAAAAGCCGGACCTGACGGTCCGGCTCGTGATTTGCGGGTTATCCCATTCCGACAGGGGAATTAGGCAACCTTGAAGTTCTTGGCGGCCTTTTCGTAGGCGGCCTTGCCGGGCTTGGAAACGTTGTCGGCAACCTTGCGGGCTGCATCGTGAATTTCCTTGGCCTGGTCGACGGCTGTTTCAGCCTGCTTGCGGATGAAGCTGGACTGCAGCTCAACCAGTTCGGCAACGGACTTGACGCCGAGCAGGGCTTCAATGTGCGAAAGCGAGTTGTCGGCGTTCGTGCGAACGGCTTCGATAGCCTTCATGCTGAGCTCAACGGTGCCGGCCTGAGCAGTTTCAAGGGTCTGTTCGACCGTCTTGGTTGCGTCTTCGGCAGCGGTTTTGAGCTTGTCGTAAGCTTCCTTGGACTGAACGAGGCCCTTTTC
Source organism: Hoeflea sp. TYP-13 (assembly GCF_040932035.1). NCBI lineage: Bacteria > Pseudomonadati > Pseudomonadota > Alphaproteobacteria > Hyphomicrobiales > Rhizobiaceae > Hoeflea > Hoeflea sp. TYP-13. The sequence continues at coordinate 289,230 of NZ_JBFRBB010000001.1, read as the reverse complement.
AGCAAACTCACGGTAGGATTCGGTGAGCTTTGCGGGGTCCATTGCAGCAAATGCGAATGCGTCTTCTGTAGCAGTTTTCTTAGCAGCCATAATCAGCGCTCCTTTAAACACGGGCCCTCTTTTGAGGCACCCACAACGCGTTATTGTCGTCAGCACCCATATAGTGAAGTTTTTTGTGCATTGCAACATTTTTTTTGCACTGCACAAAAATTCATTAACCCTGTTGGCAGGAAAGGGCCGATTTTGCACCCGGTCTGCTGGACCGAACAGCTGTTGCCACTTATTAACTAACCATTAACAATATTGAACAAACGGCCCCCGATACCGATTTACAAGGGGCGCCCAACGAGAAATTCAGGGACATCGGACCCTCCGTTGCGAAACGGTCCGCATAGTCCTGAAACAGTGAAGCAGGAGCAGCCATGCCGACGGGGCAGTACCCTTTCATCGACATTGCCGTTCATGACAAGGTGAGAGCACGCTTTGCCGCCGGCAATGCATTGGTTCTGCTTTCGCAATCCCTGGACAACATATTATGGGTCAACGGAGCCGGAGCCCGGCTCTTTGGCCATGAGGCGCTTTACGAGTGCATGGATGAGGGTCTCAGCCATTCAACGGCGGCTTTCAGGCAGATCGAAGCCGCCGCGCGAACCGTCAACAACCGGCCGGACGATGCAGTGCATTCGTTTGTCATGCGCGCCGGTTCCGGATTTCGCCGCCCTCTTCTTTCAGCGCAGATGGAACGGATTGAACTGTCCGACGGAAACCGGGCATTGCTCATTTCCGCCGAGCTTGGCGAAGCCGCAACGACGACAGCGGCCATGGCCGCCAGCATTCTCGACGGCTTTGACGGCACCGACACCCATGCGGCCGTTCTCGACAGTGACGGCAATATTGTGGATTCAACCCGGTCCTTCGCTCGGCTTGGAATGGGCAGCGCCGTTCGCAAACAGATTGTCGACGATGTGGCAGATGCTGCCGACCGTCTGGCCAAGCACCCGGTTCCGACAGCGCTCGGACACCTGCCCTCGGCTGTTGCGCGCATCAGCGACGAACCTGCGTTGCACCTTCTGTTCACCGTCGAAATGCCGACAACAACGTCCGAGAGCGCATCCGGGGCTTCGGATGATACCGAGATCCGGACACAGCCAAAGGCGGACCCGGTCAGGCAGAAGCCTGCAAGACCGGTCAGGCGCAAAGCAATAGAGCCGGCTGTGCCATCCGTACTCAATCTGGCCCCCGAAAGCCGCGCCGACGCAAAAACGCCAGACGGCGAAAACACAGGCGCCAACGATCCCGATGCCTCTTCCACTGAAGAAAAGGCAACGACAAGAGCCGCGGAGCCGGAGATGGAGCCCGCCGCTTCGGCCAAGGCAGCCGGCAAAGATGCACGGCCGATTGAAGACACCGACAGGCCGGTTGAAAGTGGTGAACCCTCCTTCGTCTTCGATCCGCTGCGCCGTCCGATGCGGTTTGTCTGGAAAATCGATGCCGAGGGTGCATTTCAGGAAATATCCAGAGAGTTCGCCGAGACCGTCGGACCCAATGCGGCGGATGTTGAGGGCCGCAAATTTGTTGACGTCGCACAGGTTTTCAACATCGACCCTGACCACACAATCTCAGACTTGCTGCTTAAGCGCGATACATGGTCTGGCAAAACCGTGTTCTGGCCGGTCCAGGGAACGGACCTTCGCGTGCCGGTGGATCTTGCCGCGCTTCCGACCTATTCACGCGAACGCGAGTTCGACGGTTTCCGCGGCTTCGGCATTGTGCGGCCGGGCGATGCGGTCAGCGATCCCGAGCAAATTGGCCTGGCGCTGATTGATAATGCAGATCTGACGCTGGACGGGGTCGGCACAGAAGCGGAAGGTGACGCCGGTTCCAGTGACGATATCGATCAAAGTGCCGGAAAGATCGACGCAGCCGATAGCGGCGAAAGCACAGCCGAAACGGGCGACGAACACCGCGATCAATCCGGCGAAGATCCAGCCGGCGAGACGGCGACGCCAAAGGAAAAACCGGCGCTTGAGATCACGGAGACCCCTGGCCGGCGCCATACCGATAAGGTCATACGGCTGGAAGAACGCCGTTCACGGCCGCGCGACGGGTTGAGCAACCACGAAAAACAGGCCTTTCGGGAGATCGCTGAACGGCTCGGCGGCGGAAAGAAGCCCGCGAAAAAAGATGATGCCGAGCCGCAGCAGCCATTTGGAAAGCGCCAGGCACCACCGGAACAGAACAACGACAATGACGATGCACTTCCAGATATGGAAGCGGAGGTTCCGCACGAGGAGATCGAGCCTTCGGATCGCGAACCGGACGTGTTTGAAACATCGTCCACCCAGCCGGAAGCTGAATCTGACGTCGCCGCAACTGCAGACGATGAAAGCGGTGAAGAACGTGACCAGCGCGGCAATGTTGTCACCCCGGCGGTGCTTGAGCAACTGCCGACACCGATCATCGTTCATGACGGCACGACCATCTTTTATATCAATGAGGAGTTCCGGCAACTGACCGGTCATCTGACAAAGACGGAACTCAACGAGGCAGGCGGCATGCCGGCGCTGTTCGACAATGACGGCGGCTCCGATGACAAGGCCGCGCCGTCAGGCGGCATGGTCCTGCGCGCCTATGACGGCGGCGAGATCAGCGTGCGGGCCAAACTGCGTTCCATCGGTTGGGAAGACGGCCATGCGCTGATGCTTGCGCTGGAGGCATTGCCACAGCAAAGCCCAGAAGACGAGGATGATACGCAGCAGCAAACCGGAGAGCCGGACGTTACGGACGAAGCTGACGGGGAACAGGTCTCCGCCCTGCAGGTGGAGGTCGACGAACTGCGCTCCATTTTGGAAACGGCGACCGATGGCGTTGTTCTGATCGGCGAGGACGGCATCATCCGTTCAATGAACAAATCGGCAAGCGCGCTGTTCGACTTTGATGAAAACGAGACCACCGGTCGGCCCTTTGCGATGCTGTTTGCCCATGAGAGCCAGCGCGCCGTCAAGGACTACCTGTCGGGCCTGACGGGAAATGGGGTGGCAAGCGTTCTCAATGACGGGCGCGAGGTGATCGGGCGCGAGGCATCCGGCGGATTTTTGCCGCTGTTCATGACCATCGGCCACCTTTCCGGCTCCAATGGCTATTGCGCGGTAATGCGCGACATAACCCAATGGAAACGTGCGGAAGAAGAGCTGCGCGCGGCAAAGCGCGAAGCGGAAACCGCAAGCTCGCACAAAAGCGAATTCCTGGCCCGCGTGAGCCACGAGATACGAACGCCGCTCAATGCGATCATCGGATTTTCTGAACTGATGGCCGAGGAGCGTTTCGGCCCGATCGGCAGCCCGCGCTATGTGGAATATGCCCATGACATCGGGCGTTCGGGAAAACATGTGCTCGAAATCGTCAACGACCTTCTCGATATCTCCAAAATCGAGGCCGGCGAGCAGGATCTCGATTTCGGCGCCGTGTCGCTGAACGACGCGCTGCTGGATGCGATTTCCATTCTTCAGCCGCAGGCCAATACACAGCGTGTCATCGTGCGCACCAGCCTGTCTTCTTCAGTGCCGGAAGTCGTTGCCGACAAGCGATCCATCAAGCAGATTGCCATCAATATCCTTTCCAACGCCATACGGTTCACACCCGCCGGCGGCCAGGTGGTGGTTTCAACCACCTATGAGCCGAGCGGTAACGTCAGTCTGCGCATTCGCGATACCGGCGTCGGTATGACACGGTTCCAGCTTGAACAGGCAATGAAACCGTTCAAGCAAGTCGCCGGCTTCCACCGCCAGCGCGGCGAAGGCACCGGTCTCGGACTGCCGCTGGCAAAAGCGATGGCAGAGGCAAACCGCGCGCAATTCGCCATGAACTCGCAGCCCGGCCAGGGAACGCTGGTGGAGATCGTCTTCCCCTCCCAGCGCGTGCTTGCGGAATAGCGGCAAACCGGCGCACCCGGCACCAAAATCAATCAACAATTCAACAGATTAGAATTATTCTAAACTATTGATTTTACAGTTTTTCTTGACCCAAATCAGCAATTCTGCTTTCGAAATGGTTTAAATCGCATCCGTCATCACGATGGCGCATGTAAGTAACGATCATCTGGGAAGCTCTCCGGTCGGGAACCGTTTGACTGTGTCTATGCCAGCCGCGCTTAACCGTAACAGCTCGATCCGCAGCGAAAGCCCGGTTCTCCTGGCATTGGCCGCCTTTATCGCGATCTTTGTCCTGATACCGGTTGCCGCGCTGATCTATCTTGCCGTCACCGGGCAGAGCGACGAGTGGCCGCATCTGCTGCGATACGTTATCCCGCGCGCGGTCTGGACCACGATCGGCCTGCTCGCCGGCGTCACCGTGATTGCCGGTTCCATGGGAATCCTGAGTGCCTGGCTGGTGGTTTCCCACGACTTTCCGGGACGCCGCACACTTGCCTGGGCCCTGGTCCTGCCCTTTGCAGTGCCGACCTACCTCGCCGCCTATGCCTATGGAGAATTCCTCGACTATACGGGGCCTGTGCAGACGGGCATCCGCACCCTTTTCGGATTTCAGTCCGGGGCGGAGTACTGGTTTCCGGAGGTGCGCACGCTGCCTGGTGCAGTTCTTGTGCTTTCCTGCGTTCTTTATCCGTATGTCTACCTGACAACGCGGGCCCTGTTTCTCATGCAGGGCCGGTCCGCCAGCGATGTCGCGCGCACGCTGGGTGCGAGCCGGTTGTCGGTGTTCCTGCGCGTGCAGTTGCCAATGGCGCGGCCGGCGCTGGCCATCGGCATCACACTGGCGCTCATGGAATCGCTCAACGACATCGGCGCGGTTGAATATCTCGGCGTCAACACGCTCACCTTCGCCATTTACGACACCTGGCTGAACCGCGGAGATCTTTCCGGCGCGGTGCAGATTGCTTGCGTAATGCTGTTCCTGGCGCTGGCGGCGGTCTTTGTCGAACGGTGGGGCCGCCGCCGCCAACGCTTCAACATAAACCGAACCACGGGCGCCGTGTATGACGCCCCGCCGGTTCCGCTCAAGGGTCTGATGCAGTGGTGCGCAACGGCATTGTGCGCCATGCCGATCGTGCTCGGTTTCGGCATCCCGGCCTATGTCCTGGGCGGCTACGCAGTCAAGCGCCTCGATCAGCTTCTCGACGCACGCATCTATTCGGCACTCTTCGACAGCCTGCTTGTCGCGAGCGCAACAGCCGTCTGCACGGTTTTACTGGCATTCGTCCTCGCCTATGCCGCACGTGTATCACGCCAGCCCATCGTTTCGCTGACCGGCAAGATCGCCTCTTTCGGCTATGCCATTCCCGGTACCGTTCTGGCGCTTGGCGTGCTGATACCGCTTGCGGCGCTGGACAATTCGATAAATGCGGTTACCCGCGACTATTTCGGCTTTTCGGTTGGCCTGATCCTGACCGGATCGGGACTGGCGATCGTTTATGCCTGCAGCATCCGCTTTTTGACCATGGCGGAGGGTTCGGTCGAGTCCGGTTTTCAGAAACTGTCGCCGCATCTGGACATGGCAGCACGCACGCTCGGACGCAATGCAGGTCAGACTTTGAGGAGCGTGCTTCTGCCGATGATGAAACCGGCAGTTGTGACAGCGGCGCTTCTCGTCTTTGTCGACACACTGAAGGAACTGTCGGCAACGCTGCTCCTGCGGCCGTTCAATTTCAACACGCTTGCAACGCTCGTCTATGAGGATGCATCGCGGGCAAGGGTCGAAGAAGCCTCGGTCGGCGCGCTGATCATCATTATTGCCGGCATCGTCCCGGTCATTTTCGTCTCCAGGTCGATGATCGACAACGGCAACAAGTTCCGTCCTTACGTTCAACGGTAGCGGTTGTTTGTCTTTTGTTTTCAAAGCATAAAAAAAAGGTGCGCAAAGCGCACCTTTGAAATTCAAATGCTGTAAACGGGGCTTGTATTCTAAACCAGATCAGATCTCGAGCAGTGCAGAGAATACGTTAACTGATGGTATGTTACGTGCGGGAATGCTAACGCATCCTTAACAAACCTTCACGAATTGTAACCACCCGGGTGTGTTGGAGAAGACGGTAAATTTCGTCGATACGTTTGGTTAACCACGTGCCTGTCCCCGACCTCGCTTACCGCAGGTTGCTGCGCCCTATTTCAACGCTTCCAAATCGGCAAAGAGGGCCAGTGCCTCCGGATTTGCAAGCGCTTCCTGGTTTTTCACCGTGCGTCCGTGAACAATGTCGCGTACGGCCAGTTCGGTGATTTTTCCCGATTTGGTACGCGGAATATCGTCAACGGCAATGACCTTTGCAGGTACGTGACGCGGCGATGCTCCGGTACGGATGCGCGATTTGATCCTGGCAATCAGATCATCATCGAGTGTCACGCCCCCGGCGAGCCGGACAAACAGCACAACGCGGACGTCGTCCTGCCAGTCCTGGCCAATACAGATGGCCTCCAGCACTTCGTCCATCTGTTCGACCTGATTGTATATCTCGGCCGTGCCAATGCGCACACCACCTGGATTGAGCGTCGCATCGGAACGCCCGTGAATGATCATGCCGCCATGTTCGGTCCATTCGGCAAAATCGCCGTGGCACCAGATATTGTCGAAACGCTCGAAATAGGCGGAACGGTATTTTGCGCCTTCCGGGTCGTTCCAGAACATGATCGGCATGCACGGGAAGGCCTTGGTGCACACCAATTCGCCCTTTTCACCGACCACCGGCTTGCCATCGTCATCCCAGACATCGACAGCCATGCCAAGGCCCGCGCCCTGGATCTCGCCGCGCCAAACCGGTTTGACCGGAATTCCGAGCACAAAACACGACACGATATCGGTTCCGCCGGAAATGGACGCAAGGTGCACATCGTCCTTGATGCCTTCATAGACAAAGGAAAACCCTTCAGGCGAAAGCGGCGAGCCGGTCGAGGTGATTGCACGCAGATTGGAAAGATCATGCGTGGTTTTCGGCTTCAGTCCTGCCTTGCGGACCGCGTCGATAAATTTTGCCGAGGTTCCGAAGAGCGCAAATTTCTCCTCAGCGGCATAGTCGAAAAGCACATTGCCGTCCGGATAGAAGGGAGATCCGTCAAAGAGGCAAAGTGTTACACCGCTCGCCAGTCCCGAAGCCAGCCAGTTCCACATCATCCAGCCGCACGTGGTGAAATAGAACAGACGCTCGCCGGGTTTCAGCCCGCAATGGAGCTGCTGCTCCTTCAGATGCTGAAGCAATGTGCCGCCGGCGGAATGGACAATGCATTTGGGAACGCCTGTGGTTCCGGATGAAAACAGAATATAGAGAGGGTGTTCAAAGGGCAGTTGCTCGAATTCAACGTCACGGGCTGCATATGGTGCAATGAACCCGTCCAGCGTCGCAGCATTTTCAAGCGAGGCCACCAGAGTGTCGGCATCGCCGGCATAGGGCACGATCACCGTCTTGAGCGGCTTCAGGGCGGCTTCGACGATCTTGAGCTTTTCCGAAACGTCCTGTTTCTTACCGTTGTACCAGTAGCCGTCGCAGGCAATGAAAAGCTTGGGCTCGATCTGGCCGAAACGGTCGAGTACGCCCTTGTCGCCGAAATCCGGCGAACAGGAAGACCAGATGGCCCCGATGGAGGCGGCGGCCAGCATACAGGCGATTGTCTGCGGCATGTTGGGCATCATCGCGGCAACACGGTCGCCGGAACCGACACCCAGTTCATGCATGGCCTGCTGGAGCCGCGAAACCAGAGCGTGAAGCTCATCCCAGCTCATGCGGGACTGTGCCTTGTCCTCGCCCCGGAAAACCATGGCATCGCCGTCGCCGCTCCGGCTCAGCAGGTTCTGTGCAAAATTGAGCTTTGCCTCAGGAAAAAACCGCGCACCGGGCATGGCGTCGCCGTTTTCAAGGACGATATCGCCCTTTTCTCCCTTAACACCGCAAAAATCCCAGACAGCTGACCAGAAATCGGCCCGGTTGGAGATCGACCATTCGTGCAGGTCGTCATAGTTCGAAAGGTCCGCACCGGAACGGTCCTCGCAAAAGCACGCAAACGCCGTTACGACAGCGGTTTCCACCCTTTCTTCGGACGGTGTCCACAATGGTTTTTGTTCGATCATGCATTCCTCCCACCCTGGCAACTCTCGATATCGCGGCCTCTTTAACATGCTGCATTGCAACAAATAAAGGAGCAGACCGCTTTTTTGTATCGTACAGAGCAAATTCGCGGGGTCTCGAATTGCATTCGACAACACAACGCATTACCCCTATTGCCCATCGGCAAAGTGGTTTTGCGTGCCGGAATGGAAGGTCTGAAGGGACTTGGAACGGAAGAAATTACACCGCAGAGGCTGGTTTCGCTGGATCCTGGCAATCGCGATTGTTGCAGGGCTTGTCACGGCGATCAGCGGTGTTGCGTTGCCCTTCGCGATTTCCACGGACCTTGTACGCGACCGGCTGGAGCGCGATATTTCCGCATGGACCGGCCACGAGGTGGAACTGCTCGATACGCCGGAGATCGGATTCTGGCCGGTTCCGCATATAGCATTGAACCGCATTAGTGTTTCTTCGCGAAATTTTCCCGAGGCCGAGCCAATTGTCTTTGCAGATGAAATGAGCGCCGAATTCAGTGTGCTTTCGGCACTGAGTGGCGAGCCAAGCTTTTCCAATTTCGTTCTTGTCAGGCCGATATTCACGGTGGAAAAATTTCCCGGGGACATTACCAGCTGGAACAGCAATACGGGACGGATATCGGAAGGAATCAGTACATCGGTTCAGCATGCCGATGCCCCGGCCGAAGGCGACAACAGCCTCCAGCCCATTCCCGCCTACAGGCTCGGTGAAGTGACGATCCAAAACGGTACATTTACCTGGATCGACCACACCAATGACACCGAGGAAAAGATCACCGCGATTAACGGCACGGTCACATGGCCGCGTATCAATGGCGGGGTGGACGCCGGCATCAGCGGCATTTATCGCGGCGAAACCGTGACGCTGTTTCTGGAGTCCAGTCAGCCCCTGCTGCTGCTGGCGCAAAGAACCGCTCAGGTTGCCATCGATTTCCGCTCGACACCGCTTCACCTGGTTTTCGACGGCCAAGCCAGTTTTTCAAATACGCCATTTGCCGGCGGCACCCTTTCAATGAAGAGCCCATCGATGCGCCAGACGCTGGAATGGGCGGGCGAGCAGATCAAGCCCGGCGAGGCAATCGGTGCTCTTTCGCTCGACGCCGAAGTGCTGCTTCAAAACGGCCGCGCCATGCTCGACAAGCTGATCCTGGAACTGGAAGGCAATCGCGGCATCGGCGTGCTGGATTTCAAGCAATATGAAGGAAAGCCCGGCATATCGGGAACCCTGGCCTTCAACTCGCTGGACATCGCCTCGTTCCTTCGGGCTTTCACACCACTGCCCCGAACCGGCGAGGATATTGCCAAGACGATCGACACATCATTCCTCAACCAGCTCATGCTGGATATGCGCCTTTCGGCACAATCGGCGACGCTTGGCCCGCTCAGCCTTACCAATGTGGCCGCAGCAGCGCGCATCGATGAAGGACGCGCCACGTTCGATATCGGCGATGCGAGCGCCTATGGCGGCTCGCTCCTCGGTCGCATTACTCTTGCCGAAAGCGGCATTGAGGGAGGCGGCGATGTCCGTTTTTCCGCGAAAGACATCAATCTCGAGCAGGCGCTCGCGGCTCTTGGCATCAGCGGCCCCTTCCCGCAGGGCACCGCGACACTCAATGTTGCCCTGTCGACGCCGTTTCCCACCTGGGCGACCGGGCTGACCGATCTCGCCGGCAAATTCGACCTTTTCATTACCAACGGCTTCGTTCCATCCTTCGATCCGGTAAGGTTCAGGGAACTTGCGGCCACAGAGCGGTTTTTCGGCCTTGGCGGCATATCAACGGGATCGTTCGAGTTCAAGACCGCGGCTTTCGAGGCAACCTTCTCGAACGGTCTTGCGGAAATAACAAAAGGCGAAATCATCGGAGAAAATGCGATTTTGAGCCTGGCCGGGATCATCCCCTATCAAAGGGGCGGCCTTGCGCTGATCGGAATTCTCGAAGAAACAGCAGCCGTGGCCTCGACGGAAGAAACCAATCCGACCGACAACAGCATACAGTTCTTTGTCGGCGGCTCCTGGCCGACACCGGTGATATCGCCGATTATCGGCAATTAGAGCATTGGAGGATTGCCGGGCGGGATTTATCGCATATGGCAAGGATGCCACGGATGCTGCCTAGCCGAGCAGAAATTCCAGCCGCTGATCCGTTTTTGAAGGCGCGATTTCATGGATTTCGGCGCTGACGACATTTTCCGCGACAAACGGATCATCATTTACCCTGCTTTGAAGATCCGAGAGCGACGTGTTGTGCGCCACGATCCCGCCACCCAAATTCGGCTGAAGACTGCCGACCAGCAAAAACACGCCGTCATCAAATCCACGTTTGATCCATTCCTTGTGACCTTCCATAAACTGGCTGGCCTGGCCCTTGTTGCCGGAAAATTTCAGCAGAACGGTAAACATGCGAATTGCTCTCCTTAAATTGCCGGGTTCGAGCCCGTTGTGGGCCTCGTCCCCGGCTGTTCGATGGTTTTTTTACGCAGCAGCGGGTACGAATGAATCCAGCCAGTCGCACATCTGCTCAACTTCCTGCCTGAGGAAACTCTCGTCGCGAAACGCGTTTGCGAGCGCGGCAACACCCTGGCTGCGAGCGAGAAGGTGCATCGCGAGGCTGTCGGCATCATCCTTGTGGCCGAGCTGGGCAAACTGCCTGCACAGCCAGGTCCTGAACAATTCAAACAGCTTGTTCGCCTCGGCCTGAGAACCATGATCCAATTTTGCCAGCTCCGCGCTAAGCGTGCCGACCGGGCAACCGTAAAGCATGATCTTGGACCGGTTCGTGATCAGGATGCGGATAAAACACCGGATGCGGTCCGCAGGTCGCTTTCCTTCTGATTCCCACTGCTCAAGCATTGATTGGGTATCAGCCAGTCGCAATGCGATCACGGCATCCAGAATTTCGTCCTTGGATTTGAAGTGATAGTAAAAATTGCCGCGCGAGATCCGCACCGCATCTGCAATATCCGAGAAGGAGGTGTGCTCGTAGCCCTGCCGATAAAACAACTGATCGGCGGCTTCCACAATGTCAGCACGTGTTGTCTTTCCGGGCATGAAAAACACTCCTCAACCGGGCGCACCTGAATGGCAAAGCAATTGCCGACAATCCGCCACCGGAATTGTAGGACGATCGTCCTATAGCCTATCTAATTAGGACAAGCGTCCTAAAATGTCAAGTGACGAGTGGAGCAGGCGAAGCGTTTCCGATTTCTTCCACATCAATGTCTGTTTGTTTGGATTCTGACGGATTTGGCCATTCGGCAAACGGCTCGGCCCTTCACCGCGAAAAGATGACCGGGAACCAGTCTTCCCGCAACGCTTCACCCGGTTTCATGTCATGTCCAGGAAATGGCGGCGAGGTCCGGCCGGGGCGGTCCACATAGCGGGCGTCGTCGCCGACCAGGCGCAGTGAGAATGCCCTGCGGCGGGATGTGGAATTGTTTCCTCGCGCTCCGTGCAGGGTCTTGTAGTTGAAGGCCACCGCATCGCCAGGCTCCATTTCGAACTCTATGACACGCATGCCTTCGGCATCGGGATCAGGAACGGGCATATAGGCATCGCGATCCGGGTAGAAGTCTTCCTCGGAAAGCCAGCGGGTCGGCAGGACCGGCTTCTCCCAATTGTGGGAGCCGGCGACACAACGCAAGGATGCCTCTTTGACCGGATCCACAGGCACCCAGAAGCTGATCGTCTGTTCGCCCTCGACAAAGTAATAGGGAGCGTCCTGGTGCCACGGCGTCGGCTTCGACGTGCCGGGTTCCTTGACGAGGATATGGTCATGAAAAATCTGCACACGATCTGAGCGCATCAGATCGGCCGCCACTTCGGCTACCGGGGAATTGCGAATGACATCCTCGAATTCGGCTATTCGGGTCCAGTTGCAGTAATCATCGAAGAACCGGCCGCCCTCGCCCTTCTTCAGATTTTCAGCAGCGTATTCACCCGGTTCGGACATGTTGGTCTCGATGCCCCGCCGGATCGTCTCCACGTAGTCCTTGAACAGTCCCCTGACGAGCACCACGCCGTCGCGCTGGTAGGTTTCGACATGATCCCGACTGATGAGCGGATGTGGCATCGGTAACTCTCCTGGAACCATCACGAACGACATCGGCGCCGGATGCATGACGTGTCAAACACCTGCGGATGGCCATGAACTCGAGGCCATCCGCGTTCTTTTCAAGAGCTTATTTCACCAGCCAGAGCATATCCAGTTCGTGGCGCTTCGGACCGGCATCCTCGCCGATCATCAACGATCCGTCGTTCAGCGCCAGGATGTTGTCGGGGTTGGCGGGCAAGCCCGGATCGCACTTTCCGTCAGCCGTGGTCTTGCCGACCACATAGGGCTCCAAACGGGTGATGTTGTAGTCATCGCCCGTCTGCGCCATATAAGTCGCGCCACACCCTTCCGCATTAAGGGCGATATCGCCGGTTTTCGCCTTATCGATCTCACCGGTCGACCAGTCCTTGTGGCCCCAGCTCTTGTCCATGGTGAAGGAAACTGCCGATGCGGATATATAGACATTGTTGCCGTGCGAGGTGACGCCCTCGAGTTTGTCCCACTCGTTTGTGGCGCCCATGGCGGCCGCTGTCTTGCGGCTCTCCAGGAACGCGGCACGACCGTCCTTGGCTGCGGCGACCTTGCCGTCTCCATCCAGATCCTTGCCGGACTTGGTTTCTGCCCAGGCGAGGACTTCCGCGTCACTTATGTAATTGGTTTCGCCTTCCTTGTAGTCGGCAACCGTGACGCCGTCATATTCACTGATCCAGCCGTCTATTTCGGCATTGTTGCCGTGACCCAGTTCGACCCAGCTGACATCGAATCCGGCCTTGTTGGGATCGGCTTCATTGTCCTGGGTGAGTTTTGCCGCATAGAGCGTACCGGCGCTGAGATCGCCGGGATTGTCGGCGATAAACTTGAAGAAAACGCCGCCGGAGGCGGTATTGTATTTCTTGTGGGCGTAAGCGGCGGAATCATCATCTGTCATATAGACGGTTTTGTTGTCCGGCATGATCGCAGCCGTTTCATGGCTGAGCCGCCCGGTGGCGTAGTGCTTGACCGGTTTTTCGCCGTCTTCGCTTGTCGCATCGACGATCTCAATCATGTAGCCGTAGCGGTAGGGATTGGACATCTTGCCGAGATACTGGCTCATGTTCTTCGGCTTGATGTAGTTGATGTCGTTGCCCTTGCGGAAGAAGATCTTCTCGTCTTCATCGTGATTATCGGGATGGTTCCAGGTTTCCGTGCCGTAGAAGAAATACTCCTCCGCCAGCAAGGGCGAGCCCCATGGCGTGACGATGCCGGAGCATAAAACCGCACCGCCATGCACCGGGGCGAGATCGACGTTGCGGGAAGCGTTGAGATCGGCCTGCCATTTACCGTCGACCTTCTTCAGGGAAATGCGGCTGACCGTGCTGGCGCCATCGCGCCCGGCGCCCTCCCAGGCGGTATAGAGATAGGCGGTGCCGTCGCCACGGGGCACAAATCCATTGAAGTCCGGCGTGTTGGACACATACATCAGCTTGCCGGACGTATCGTAAACGCCGCCGAGTATCTGTCCGGAACCAAGCTTGTCGCCTGCTTTGCCGAAGGTGACGTAGGCGCCGTTGGCGACATTGACATCACCGTGTTTGGAGGCGTCGGGAATGGACATGCCGCCGCCCGAAAGCGCGTCGGGGTCAAAACCCTGGACATAACCGATGGAGGCGGGCGGAACCCCGTCACCATAGACGTTCTTGCCGCCCGGATGCTGCGCGTTCAAAAACAGGTCGCCGTCCTTGTTCGTGCTCAGGCCCGTGACCTCGGCACCGGCAGGCATGGTTGCCACACGTACAAGGTCTTTTGCGAAGGTAACGTTATGAACTGCGGCCGCAGCAATACACGCCATGGCCGTTGTTGAGAGTAGTCTTGTGATCTTATTCATTATTGCCTCCCTGAAGGTGAAACAAGAAGGCTATGCGTTCTTTAACAAGCAGTCAAAAAATGATGACCGGACGGACTTTGAGCTGCTATCAGTTCCTCTGGAGCCTGTATTTCAATGCAAAGGCTCAATAGTCGCGCCGATAATCACCTAACCAGCGCACAGGCAAAAAGGGCAATCAATGTCGCATCCATATGCAGACCTGATCGGGTTTGAAATTGTCGATCAATCGCCGGGCGAAAGCAGGCTGGAAGTTCCGGTTCGGCGGGAATTGCTCAACCCGCACAACGTCGTGCATGGCGGCGTTTTGTACTCGCTGGCGGACACGGGAATGGGCGCCGCCTTGTATCCGATGCTGGACGAGGGTAAAGCCTGCGCGACCATAAACTGCGCGATCAACTATTTCAGGCCGGTGATGTCCGGATCGATTGCCTGCGTTTCCACGGTGATAAACAAGGGCAGGACGATCGCGACGCTGGAATCGGAGATCTGGAACGAGGGCAAGCTGGCTGCCATGGCGCATGGCCAGTTTTCGATCTTCGCTACGGGATAACATCGAACTTCGTGCTCACCGTTGCGGTTTGTATCCAATACACGTCAGTCCGGACTACTGAAAATCAAATGCACTCAATCCTGTCACCATTTCATCAAGCCCTGACGGGCGGGTGAGCGGCGGCTCGGCGCGCGACAGACAGCCCTGGCGTTCGCAAAGGCGGCAGGCCGGTCCGACCGGCGTCGGCTCCATACCACTGCCGGTGACCGCATTGCCGTAGATGATTTCCTCGCGGAACCCGATATCGCAACCGACAAGCACGGCGGTGCGGCGCACCCGCTCATTAAAGGCGCTTTGCGGGCCCTCGAGCGTGCGCGAAACGATGAGGAACTCAGCGCCATCGGGCATTTCCACCGTGTCAACAAAGATCTGGCCGGGCTGGGTGAAGGCCGCATGGATGTTCAGCTTGGGACAGGCCCCGCCAAAGCGCGATTGCGGAAAGCCGCGCGCGCCTGCGCGGCGGAAGCGGTTTCCGGCATTGTCCACCTCGAGCATGAAAAAGGGAACACCTGCCGCACCCTGGCGCTGCAGCATGGTGACCCGGTTTGCCACCTGTTCGAATGAGACGTGAAAGCGCGAACGCAGGACGTCGAGGTCATATTTCACCCGCATGGCCGCCGCCTGGAATGCGCCATAGGGCATCATCAGCGCATGGGCGGCATAGCGGGCGATCTCGAACCGGCCGAGCCGTTTCGCCTCGTCGGAGGAAAAATCGAGTTCCTCCAGTTCGCCCAATATCTGATCGCGGAAGGCAAGCTGTGCGACCTCAACGGCGATTTCCCGCAACTGGTCGAAGGGCGAAAGCCGTTCCGACAGGAAGAGCCGCATGGAATGACGGTCGAAACGCCGCCTCCAGTTGGGCATGGTGTGCACCGGCAAAAGCCGCACGACAATGCCGTGTTCGCGTGCGAGCCACGAACGCAGCGCACCGGCAAGATCCTCGCCAGGCTTAAGCTTGTCGTGAAACGTCTCGGCTGCCTCCTCGATCGGGGCGATGTAATTTGGCCGCCGCTCGAAGACCTCTCGCACCTCGTCCACCGGCAGCCTGGCGCTGGAGACCGACGTCGTGTGCCCCTCGCGCGCCAACAGTTCCGAAAGGCCCGAGAGCCGTGACTGGGCTTCCTTATAGGCACGGTAAAGCTTGACGACGCCTGCCGCCGCATTGGGGGCGGCATCGGCCACCTCGATGAGTTCCTGATCGCCCGGCAACGCTTCGGCCAGCAGCGGGTCAGAAAACACTTCCTTCAGCGCACTCGTCGTGCCGGTGGTCTCGCCCTGCAGCTCCTCAAGGTCGATTTTGTAGACGGACGTCAGGCGCAGTAGCAGCTGCACAGTCAAGGGCCGCTGGTTGCGCTCGATCAGATTGAGATAGGACGGGGAAATCCCCAGTTCCTCGGCCATTGCGGTCTGGGTCAGTTCCAGCTGATTGCGGATGCGGCGCAGGCGCGGACCGGCGAAGATTTTCTGTTCAGCCATGGAATTTTACAATGTTTGACAAATTTTACCGAATTCAGGCTATTACAATTTTTACAAATTTACAATTGGGATTTGTCACAATTGATACAGCGTGACCCTTTTATGGCGCTGATTTTGCGGATTTTTCTGTTCCTTTTGTGCGCTGCATTGTAAAAACAGTCACATCAATCCCAAGAAAAACGCAGCTTCAGGAAAATCGAAGCTCAAATGTGCAGATAACGGAGATCGGCATGACTGATTTTTACAACCTGGTTCCCAGCGCACCCGAAGGCCGCTTTGACGGCATCGACCGTCCTTACACAGCGGAAGACGTTCAAAAGCTGCGCGGTTCCGTACAGATCAAATATTCGCTCGCCGAAATGGGCGCCAACCAGCTGTGGCAGCTGATCCACAATGACGACTTCGTCAACGCGCTCGGCGCGCTCTCCGGCAACCAGGCCATGCAGATGGTCCGCGCCGGTCTCAAGGCCATCTACCTTTCCGGCTGGCAGGTTGCCGCCGACGCAAACACGGCTTCGGCGATGTACCCCGACCAGTCGCTCTACCCGGCAAATGCCGGCCCGGAGCTTGCAAAGCGCATCAACCGCACGCTGCAGCGCGCCGACCAGATTGAAACCTCGGAAGGCAACGGCCTTTCGGTCGACACCTGGTTCGCTCCGATCGTTGCCGATGCGGAAGCCGGTTTCGGCGGCCCGCTCAACTCCTTCGAGCTGATGAAGGCCTATATCGAAGCGGGCGCTGCCGGCGTTCACTACGAAGACCAACTGGCATCGGAAAAGAAATGCGGCCATCTCGGCGGCAAGGTTCTGATCCCGACCGCGGCCCATATCCGTAACCTCAATGCAGCACGGCTCGCCGCCGACGTCATGGGCACGCCGACCCTGGTCATTGCCCGTACCGACGCCGAAGCCGCAAAGCTTCTGACCTCCGATATCGACGAGCGTGACCAGCCGTTTGTCGACTATGAGGCAGGCCGCACGGCCGAGGGCTTCTACCGGGTCAAGAACGGCCTTGAGCCCTGCATTGCACGCGCCATCGCCTACGCGCCGCATTCGGACCTCATCTGGTGCGAGACCTCCAAGCCGGACCTCGAGCAGGCCAAGCGCTTTGCCGAAGGCGTCCGCAAGGAGCACCCCGACCAGCTTCTGGCCTATAACTGCTCGCCGTCGTTCAACTGGAAGAAGAACCTCGACGATGCGACCATTGCCAAGTTCCAGCGCGAACTCGGCGCCATGGGCTACAAGTTCCAGTTCATCACGCTTGCCGGCTTCCACCAGCTGAACTACGGCATGTTCGAACTGGCACGCGGCTACAAGGACCGCCAGATGGCGGCCTATTCGGAGCTGCAGGAAGCCGAATTTGCCGGCGAAGCCAACGGCTACACGGCAACCAAGCACCAGCGTGAAGTTGGTACCGGTTACTTCGACGCCGTCTCCATGGCGATCACCGGCGGACAGTCGTCCACGACTGCCATGGGTGAATCGACCGAAACCGCACAGTTCAAGCCGGCTGCCGAATAGGCGGCCGGGACGGGCGGACCTGTGACTGCCCGTCCCTTTTTCTACCACCTGCAATCGCCAGATAAGGAGTTTTCACAATGGCACCGCAGACACGCGTCAAAGAACGGGCTGAAGAACAGTCCTCTTCCATGACCGCAGACCAGCAGGCTGCGATCCGCATGGTTGCAAACGACCTGCACAGGCTGAACCAGTCCGTGATGAAGGCCGTCGATGCGGGTGTATCGGTCGAACTTGTACGCTCCGCGCGCCACCATGGCGGTGAAGGCAACTGGGGTGACCTGCTTATTCCGGTCATCGTCACGCAGGGTTCCTGAATAGAGGAATCGTAAAAGGCCGGACCGGTTGTTTCTGAGCCTCCCAGCCGGTCCTGCCAGCATTCCGCCGCTTTGTTGCCAAGCGCCCAGGCGAGAGGTTTCGCGGCGGAGTGTTACCCGGCCAATACCGGGTCGATCCAGAGCGCTCTAAACGGCCTGCCCCGCCGCCCAGCCGGACGACCAGGCCCACTGGAAATTGTAACCACCGAGCCAGCCGGTCACATCCACCACCTCACCGATGAAATAAAGACCGGACGTATTCTTTGCCTGCATTGTCCTTGAATCGAGTCCAGCGGTATCAACGCCGCCGAGCGTAACTTCCGCGGTCCTATAGCCTTCCGAACCGGTCGGTTTGATTTGCCATTTCTGCGCTGCATCGGCGATCTGCCGCAGCTGCCGGTCCGCCATTTCTGCCAGCTTTCCTTTTGCACCGCCATTCTCGCAGATGATTTGCGCCAACCGCTTCGGCAGATGGGCAGAGAGTGCGGTATGTGCCGATTGACGGCCGTTTTCCGCCCGCGCCTCAAGTAGCAACGAAAAAAGATCCTGCCCTGGTAATAATGACAGGGTGATCTCGTCGCCCTCGCGCCAGTAGGATGAAATCTGCAGGATCGACGGGCCGCTGATGCCACGGTGGGTAAAGAGCATCGCCTCTTCGAACGCCGTCCCGTTGCAGCTCACGATGGCATCCGCCGAAACACCCGCAAGCGGCTTGAGACGTTCGCGCAGGCTTTCGTCGAAGGTCAGCGGCACCAGCGCCGGGCAGGTTTCGGTTACCGCGAGCCCGAACTGTTCGGCAATGCGATAGCCAAGCCCGGTCGCTCCCATTTTGGGGATCGACTTGCCGCCTGTCGCCACCACCACCGCGCGGGCACTGACGGCGCCGGTTGAGAGCCGGGCGGTGAATCCCTTCCCTGTCTCCTCTACCGCTTCGAATTGCGTGGAAACCGAAAGCTCAACGCCGGCTTCGCGCATTTCCCGAACCAGCATATCGATGACCTGGCGCGAAGTGCCGTCGCAAAAGAGCTGGCCGAGCGTCTTTTCATGATAGGCGATGCCGTGACGTTCAATGAGCGCGATGAAATCATGCTGCGTATAGCGGCTGAGCGCGGATTTGCAGAAATGTCTGTTGGCGGAAAGAAAATTGCCGGGCGCTGCATGGATATTGGTGAAGTTGCAGCGGCCACCGCCTGATATGCGGATCTTTTCGCCCGGCGCCTTTGCATGATCGATGATCAGTACCTTGCGCCCGCGCCTTCCCGCCTCGATCGCGCACATCATTCCGGCGGCGCCCGCCCCGAGGATCACGACATCATATTGCCGCATGCGGCAGCTCCCGGCCCAAGTGGTTCCAAATGGGCGCGTGTTGCTCTAAGAGAACCGGAATACAATCTGAAGAGCAATTCATGGCCCAAAAATCCGACAAGACGTCCGCAAAAAAATCCGGCGACGCCAGAAAGACGACCCGCAAGCCCGCCTATGTAGACAATAAGCGCGGCGTTGAAAACTGGAAGCAGGTCAATGGCTGGCTGAACTGGCGCGGCATTGAGGATATCGAGTGCGTCACGCCGGACCTTGCGGGCGTTCCGCGCGGCAAGATGATGCCGACGTCGAAATTCACGTCCAACACATCGCTTTCGCTGCCATCGGCGCTCTACCGGCAGACAATCTCAGGCGAATATCCGGATGAAACGGGCAATTTCCGCTACGACCCGCAAGACGGCGATCTGAAACTGATGCCGGACCTTTCGACGCTTGCCGTCGTTCCCTGGGAGAGCGATCCGACGGCGCAGGTGATCTGCGATATCGTCGGCCCGCAGGGCGAAAGCGTCGAATACGCGCCGCGCAATGTTTTGAAACGCGTCCTTTCGCTTTACGAGCAGAAGGGCTGGAGGCCTGCCGTCGCGCCGGAGATCGAGTTCTACCTCATCGCGCTCAACGACGATCCCGATTATCCGCTTCAGCCGCCGGTCGGCCGTTCGGGGCGCACGATCGCGCGCGGCCAGTCCTATACGATCGCCGGCGTCAACGAATTCGACGAGCTGATCGACGATATTTACGATTTTTCCGAAATCCAGGGCCTGGAGATCGATACGCTCATCCATGAGGAAGGCCCGGCCCAGCTCGAGATCAACCTGCGCCACGACGATCCCCTGAAGCTTGCCGATCAGGTCTTCATGTTCAAGCGCACGCTGCGCGAGGCGGCGCTGAAACACGGCATGTATGCAACCTTCATGGCAAAGCCCATGCAGGGTCAGGCGGGCTCGGCCATGCACATCCACCAGTCGGTGAGCGACTTGAAGACGGGCCGCAACATATTCTGCAATCCCGACGGCTCGCCCTCTGCGAAATTCTTTTCCTTCATCGGCGGCATGCAGCACTTCGTGCCGAAGGCGCTGGTAATGATGGCGCCTTATGTCAATTCCTACCGGCGGCTGACCCCGGAAATGGCCTGCCCGGTCAACAATGCCTGGGGTTATGACAACCGAACCGTGGCGTTCCGCGTGCCGAATTCGGATGCCGCCGCCCGGCGGGTCGAGAACCGGCTGCCCTCGTCCGACGCCAATCCGTATCTCGCGATTGCCGCATCGCTTGCCTGCGGCTGGCTCGGCATGGTGCGCGAGATCGTGCCGGACAGCCCGACGGCGACGACCGCCAATGAAGGCACCACGGTGGAGCTGCCACGCGGCCTTCTGGAGGCGGTGTCAGTGCTTGAGGACGAACCGGCCTTCATCGACGTCTTCGGCAGCGACTTCATCGACATCTATGCCGGCGTGAAACGCGGCGAATTCGAAACCTTCATGCAGGTCATCAGCCCGTGGGAGCGGCAGTATCTGCTCTTGAATGTGTAGGGTCTGAGGGAATTACTTTTTCTTTGCATTCGGCGCGCATTCACTCACCGCGCAGCGTGATCCCGGACAGTGTTTTCGCAATCGCCGTATTGGACTCGTCACCGAGACACTCAACCGCAACCGCATCACGGAACGATTGAGGATTCGGAGCAGACCTGCCATTGGCGATGTCCGCGGCGATCGCTTCGACGATGGCATTGCCAAGACGCAAAAGCTCGGGGCGCAGTTCGGTCACGAGATCGGCCCCGCCCTCCGGCTGCTGCGATGTCGCTGCCCACTTATCGAGCCAGCAGAACTGGATATCCTTTGCGGCGTCGATCTGCGCCTGGAAGAACGCCCGCGTCGTCTCCGGCTCAAGCCCGTGATCGCCCGCAGCCGCCACCGCGGCATCGAGAACGACAGCCTCGCGTTCAAGATCCTCGACTGGCCGGCCGTTTTTCGCCTTGTAGATTGCGACGTCCTTCATGAGAGACAGGCGTTCCGCGATAAGCGCCGGTGCGGTGGCGCTGTCGGCGGATGCAAGGCTAACCCAAAAAGCAGGGGCGATCAGCGCGATCCAGAAACAGCGGGCGGTCCTGACCTTGAATTTAAACACGTTTCATCCTTTCCCGGCCGCAATTTCATCCGGCCTTTGCGCAGCATTTGTTGCTGAATGTGGTGGTGGAGTGGCCGGATATCTCTTTATCAATTTATTGGTCGTGTTGAGGCAGTCCGTCGGCAATCTCGTAATAGTCGCCCTTGTCGGCAACGAAAATGTGTTTTTCGAGCCTGGTTCCGGTCGGCGTGTCGAACGCACCCATGGCAATGGCCGTCCAATCGTGTTTGTCCTGATCAACCGGGTCCCAGAAAAGCGATGAACCGCAGATTGAGCAAAATCCCCGCCGGACCTTTTCAGAGGAGTGATACCAGGTGACGTTCTCGGATCCGTAGACGGTGACCGAGGCGCGGGGAAGGTCCGTCGAGGCCTCAAAATGCCCCGAGTGCTTCCGGCATTGCGAACAGTGACAGGCGCTGGGCCTGGGCAGGTCACCAGTGACTTCAAACGTCACCTTTCCGCAGAGGCAAGATCCCTTATGCATGGTGCAGGCCTGGCTCCTTTTTGTTGGATCGTCCAGCGGTTCAGTTCGGCTCCCGCCGCAGCGATGCGGTGGCTTCCACCAAAGAACCCGCTGACCGGGACCACTCATAGTCGATCCCCGAAGGCGTTGTGCGTATCCTAACGAAACCGTCCGCGAAGCAGGCTTGGTGCCCGTATTCGAGACGTTCGTGGAAAAACGCTTCGCCTTCATGTTTGGAGTTACGGGAAGCAGGTACCCAGGTTCCGCCGCACTCCAGCGACGGATATTCGATGCGCACCTCTTCCGGCGCGAAGGTGACACGCATCGACCAGCTATGTTCACCCTGAAACCCGGTTCCTGTCCAGACCCCGGAAAACGGTGAAGCGTCATCGGCCGCGGCGCCCGACAGCAGATCCAACAAGAATACGATAGGCAACAGTCTTTTCACGAAATCGGGCATTGGCGAACTCCTACTGTCGGATATTAAGCCGGGGGTACAATTCACCACTCGTAATTCGCTATTTCAACCCCGCAGTTCAATCAAATGTTGAAGATCGGATACCCGATCGATCAGGAGGTTGTTGGGTATCTTGCAGTCGCTGGTCGGAATTATATGGACCGTCGTTGCCAGCTTTGCGCTCAATTTCTTTTACATTCCCCTGATTTACGCCCCGTTCTATGCCATTATGCTTTGCCTGACCATGGAGTCTGTGCAGACAGCGATTACCATTTGGAATGATCCGGAGGCGCGCTAGTTCGCCTTTCCGAAGCAGGCAAAAAATGTTCGCTCCTACGCTGAAATCGCTATTTGAATGCCAGCCCGGAATTTTCTCTCTGGCTTTTTTAAATCGATTAGATTATGAGAAGGCCAGATTTCCTGCAGCACGAGCAAACAGCCGATGAGCAGCCAGACCATTCCTGTCGAACCCTTTGATTATGTCGTCTTCGGCGGCACAGGCGATCTTGCCGAGCGCAAGCTTTTGCCGGCCCTTTATCACCGGCAGATCTCCGGGCAATTGAGCGAACCCACCCGCATTATCGGTGCTTCACGCTCTGAACTGACGGACGAGGCCTATCGCAAATTTGCCGGCGAAGCGCTGATGCAGCACCTCAAAAGCGGCGAGTTCGACGAGAAAGAAGTCAAGCGCTTCCTGGACCGTCTGCATTATGTTTCGGTGGATGCCGGCAATGATGACGGGTGGGACGGCCTCGGAAAGCTCCTTTCCGAGGGCAAGGATCGGGTCCGGGCTTTCTATCTTGCGGTCGGCCCTTCCCTTTTCGGCAATATCTGCGATCGCATCCGCAGTCACGACCTGATTACGGACAACACGCGCATCGTCGTCGAAAAGCCGATCGGCCGGGATCTGGAAACGGCGCGCGCGCTCAATGACACGATCGGGCAGGCCTTTGCCGAAGAGCAGATCTTCCGCATCGACCACTATCTCGGCAAGGAGACGGTGCAGAACCTGATGGCGCTGCGCTTTGCCAATGCGCTTTATGAGCCCTTATGGAACTCGGCCCATATCGACCATGTGCAGATCACCGTTGCCGAGGCCGTCGGCCTCGAGGGTCGCGCCGGCTACTATGACCGGGCGGGCGCCCTGCGCGACATGGTGCAGAACCACATTCTGCAGCTTTTGTGCCTCGTCGCCATGGAGGCGCCGACATCGGACGATGCCGAAGCCGTGCGCGACGAAAAGCTGAAAGTCCTGCGGGCGCTGCATCCGATTGATGCACGCAACGCGGCCAAGAAGACAGTTCGGGGCCAGTACCGGGCCGGAGCATCGGCCGGCGGTGCGGTTGACGGATATCTGGAAGAGCTGGGCGACCAAGGTTCGAACACGGAAACCTTCGTTGCGATCAAGGCGGAGATCGAAAACTGGCGCTGGGCGGGCGTTCCGTTTTATTTAAGGACCGGCAAGCGCATGGCGCAGCGTGTCTCTGAAATCGTCATCAATTTCAAGCCGATACCGCACTCCATCTTCAATGAAAGCGCGGGACAGGTCATCGCCAACCAGCTGGTCATCCGGCTGCAGCCGGACGAAGCGGTAAAACAGTGGATCATGATCAAGGATCCAGGACCAGGCGGCATGCGGCTGCGGCACGTGCCGCTCGACATGAGCTTTGCGGAGAATTTCGGGGTACGCAATCCGGACGCCTATGAGCGTCTGCTGATGGATGTCATCCGCTGCAACCAGACGCTATTCATGCGCCGCGACGAGGTCGAGGCCGCATGGCAGTGGATCGATCCGATCCTGAAGGCATGGGAAGAAACCGATCAGGCGTGCCAGGGTTATACCGCCGGAACCTCCGGCCCGACCAACGCCATTGCGCTGATAGAAAGAGACGGCCGAACCTGGCACGAAAGCAGGTAGGTTAGACGCGGACATGTCCGAGCCACAGTTCAATCGCTATTCCACCGGCCAGTTGCTGGCCGGGTCCCTGTCGGGGCGGATCGCCTCAGCGCTTGCCGACGCGATCAACCGCAACGGCCAGGCCGTGCTCGCCGTTTCCGGCGGATCGACCCCGCGGCTCCTGTTTCAGACCCTGAGCAAGGAAGACATAGACTGGTCGAAGGTCACGGTGATGCTGGTCGACGAGCGCTTTGTGCCACCCTCGCACGAGCGCTCAAACCACCGGCTGGTCGCCACCCACCTTCTGCAGAACAAAGCCGCCTTCGCGGACTTCATTCCGCTCTATTGCGACGGGATGACCCCGCCGGAAGCAGCAACCGATGCGGCGCTCAAGTTCGAGGCGCTTGGAAGGGCGCTGGACGTTGCCGTGCTCGGGCTCGGCACCGACGGCCACACGGCTTCCTGGTTTCCTGAAAGCCCGGAGCTGAAAGCGGTGACGGATCCAAACCAGAGCGCAACGGTGCTGGCTGCCAGTGCGCCAAATCTGCCCGAAGATCGGCTGACCCTGACACAGCCGGTCATCGGCAACGCTGAACTCGCCGTCCTGCATATCGAGGGCGAAGAAAAGAACGATGTCCTTGAAAAAGCGCTAAAGGAAGGTCCGGTGGAGGAACTGCCGTTGCGCGCTATTTTAAGGCAGACGAAAAACCCGCTCCAGGTCTACTGGACCCCCTGACACAACGGCAGGAACACCATGTCCGCACAAGCATCCGTCACCGCAATCACCAGACGCCTCGTCGAGCGGTCCAAGCCGACCCGCGAAATCTATCTTGAGCGCACCCGCAAGGCCGCAGAAGAGGGACCGAACCGCACGGTGCTGTCGTGCGGCAATCTCGCGCACGGCTTCGCCGCCTGCGGGGTATCGGACAAGGAAGCGCTTTCCGGCGACCGGGTCGCCAATCTCGGCATCATCACCTCCTACAACGACATGCTGTCGGCGCATCAGCCGTTCGAAACCTTTCCGGAACTGATCCGCAAGGCCGCCCATGAGGCCGGGGGGGTCGCCCAGGTCGCAGGTGGCGTTCCGGCCATGTGCGACGGCGTCACCCAAGGCCAGCCGGGTATGGACTTGTCGCTGTTTTCACGCGACGTCATCGCCATGTCGGCAGCCATCGGCCTTTCGCACAACATGTTCGACGCAGCCGCCTATCTCGGGGTCTGCGACAAGATCGTTCCGGGCCTCGTCATCGCCGCCCTCACCTTCGGCCACCTGCCGGCTGTCTTTATCCCTGCCGGCCCGATGACATCCGGCCTGCCGAACGATGAGAAAGTGCGCATCCGCCAGCTCTATGCGGAAGGAAAGATCGGCCGCAAGGAGCTGCTGGAAGCCGAATCCAAATCCTATCACGGCCCCGGCACCTGCACGTTCTACGGCACCGCCAATTCCAACCAGATGCTGATGGAGATCATGGGCTTCCATCTTCCGGGCGCCTCCTTCATCAATCCGGGAACGCCGCTTCGCGATGCGCTGACAAAGGAAGCCGCCAAACGGGCGCTTGCCATCACCGCGCTCGGAAACGAGTACACGCCCGCCGGCGTCATGTTCGACGAGCGCAGCGTCATCAACGGCCTCGTCGGCCTGCATGCAACGGGCGGTTCGACCAACCACACCATGCACCTGATCGCCATGGCGCGCGCGGCAGGGATTGTCTTGACCTGGGAAGATATATCCGAGCTTTCAGATATCGTGCCGCTGCTGGCACGGGTCTATCCGAACGGTCCGTCGGACGTGAACCACTTCCACGCCGCCGGCGGCATGGGCTATCTGATTTCCCAGCTACTCAAGGGCGGCCTGCTGCACGACGATGTGCGCACCGTCTGGGGCGAGGGTCTCGCCGACTATGCCATCGAGCCGGGGCTCAACAGCGACGGCACGGTTGCACGCGAGCCGGCCCCGGCGCAAAGCGCCAACGCCAAGATCCTCTCGACCATTGACAAACCGTTCCAGGACAATGGCGGTCTGAAGATGCTGACCGGCAATCTCGGCAAGTCGGTGATCAAAATTTCAGCGGTGAAGCCGGAAAGACACGTCGTCGAGGCGCCGGTCAAGATCTTCAACACGCAGCAGGCGCTGCAGGAGGCCTTCAAGGCCGGCGAGCTGGAATGCGATTTTGTCGCCGTTGTGCGCTTCCAGGGACCGAAGGCCGTCGGCATGCCGGAACTGCACAAGCTCACACCACCGCTTGGCGTTCTGCAGGATCGCGGCTTCAAGGTCGCGCTGGTTACCGACGGGCGCATGTCGGGGGCTTCCGGCAAAGTTCCGGCAGCCATTCACGTCACCCCCGAAGCGCTGGACGGCGGCCCAATCGCCAAGTTGCGCGAGGGCGACATGATCCGGCTGGACGCCAAAAACGGCACGATGAGCGTGCTTGTGGATGACGCCGAGTTTGCCGCCCGCGCGCCGGCTACAGCGGACATTTCGGAAAGCGGCCATGGCATGGGCCGCGAGCTGTTTGCAAATTTCCGCAGCCTGGCCGGCCGAGCCGACGAGGGCGCCAGCGTTCTTTACGGTTGAGACGGCCTTATCACCAGGCGCGGGAAAAGGCGCCTGCCCGGTTCGGCTTCAATGAACTCATCGAGTTCGATCGGCCGCGCATGGTCCTGCAAGGGCGGGCTTGCCAGCACGTTCAGATCGCCCTCAAGCAACTCGCCTGTGATCTCGCCACTCTCTTCGAGCGTCAGCCGGTAATAGAGACCGTTCCAGGCATCGATGCCGAATTCGGCCGGTGTTTTGCGGATAAACAGAAGACTGTATTCCAGATCCCGCAGATCGCTGGCGCTGACGGTATTATTCAGCGCATAGGGATAGGGAAGATAGCAGAACCATTCCTTTTCGCCCTGAATGCAGCGGAAGGGACGCATGGACAAAAAGTGATCGCTGAACTGCGGTGCTTCCACCGTAACGGATATGTCCCTGTGCGGACCGGTGCCGGAAAAAGTCACTGCGCCTATCGCTGTCTCACGGCCGGTTTCATCGATCAGATATATCCGCGCATGGGGCGGGAACTTTACGGCGCCACCCGGCGCCGACAGAAAAAGCAAAGACAGCACTGCTGCGCCTAGCGAACGAAACAAGTTCATCCTCCCGCAATCCCGATCCCGACATGTTCAGTGCGTCAAGAATAGGCAATTGGCGGGCGGGCGGCGCCTGTACAAAGGTGCAACATGCCGGATGAAATCCGTTGAAAGCTCCTGCGACCTATCAGAAGGTCGGCGGGGTGCGTCCGGCGTGACGGTAGGCTGAAACAACCGTATTTGCCATCAGCATGGCAATTGTCATGGGACCGACACCGCCTGGTACCGGGGTGATTGCGCCTGCGACTTCGGCGCATTCGGCAAAAGCGACATCGCCGACGAGCCGCGATTTGCCTTCGCCGCGCTCGGGCGCCGGGATGCGGTTGATGCCGACATCGATGATGGTTGCGCCGGGCTTGACCCAGTCGCCCTTGATCATCTCGGGGCGGCCGACGGCTGCGACAAGAATATCTGCATTGCGGCAGGTGGCGGCAAGGTCCGGGGTGCGGCTGTGGGCGATGGTGACCGTTGCATTGGCTGCCAGAAGCAGGCTTGCCATCGGCTTGCCGACAATATTTGAACGGCCGACCACAACGGCCGTGAGACCGGACAGGTCCTTGCCGCGCACCCGTTCGATGAGCAGCATGGAGCCGGCTGGCGTGCACGGCACAAAAGCGCTTTCGATTTCACCGGTCGTCAGCTTGCCGGCATTGATCACATGGAAGCCATCAACGTCCTTTTCCGGATTGATGGCCTGGATGACGCGCCCGTCGTCAATGTGATCTGGAAGCGGCAGCTGGACCAGAATGCCGTGAATTTGCGGATCTGTGTTGAGTTCGTCGACAAGGGCGAGAAGATCGGCTTCGCTGGTCGTATCCGGCAATGTGTGCTGGACGGAATGAAATCCGCATTCCTTTGCCTTTTTGCCCTTTGAAGCAACATAGACCTGGCTTGCCGGATCCTCACCGACAATGACCACAGCAATACCCGGCACCAGACCGCTTGCGTCCTTCAGTCCGGCAGCAGCCGATTTCACGGTTTCAATGACACTTTCGGCAACCGCTTTGCCGTCGATTACCGTTGCCTTGTCCAGTACTGCTGCCATGTCTGCTGCTCCACAAATCCAAAGGTCCGGCTGCGCCTCGAAGGCCGAAGGCCGGATCGCCAACACTCAGGGTCTGCATAAAGCAGATTTAGCCGGGATGAAATGGCCAGCAAACGTCGTTTTTTGTCAAATTGCCGGATTCTTGTCGTCAAAATGAAGCTTTTTGACGTTCCGGCGGTCAGTATGAGCCGCGGCCGCCCTCTGAGCGTGCCTGCCGGCGTGCCTCCTGCAGGCGCTCGACAACTTCCCGCATCTGGCGGATATCGGCACGGATATTTTCCGCCTCTTCATCAAAATCAGAGGCTTCGGTGCCGTCGTCCAGGGCAGTTTCATCGTACCAGCCGTTGTCCCCGCCGACATCTTCGCTGCTGTAGAGCGTCGTATCGCCGCGGGTGCTGACATCATCAACAATGGCGTCGTCATTGGCGGGCTCGAAGGCCTCAGTGTCCGGCTCGGCGTCCACATCCTCGAGCCAGCTTTCGTCCGGTTCGTTTGCGTGAGCGGCGAGTGATGCGGGAGATTCGACCGGTGCCGCCACATTGACGCTTTCAGGGGTACTTTCCGGTTGTTCACGTGTTGCGCCCGCGAAACTTGCAGTCATGCTCCGATAAGCGCCCAGCATCAGCGTAATTGCAAGGCCGGCGAAGAAGCCGATGAACAGTCCGGCGACCGCAATGATCTTGCGGGAAGGACCAACCGGCTTAATTGCCGGCGTTGCTTCCGATATCACACGGATGTTGCTGGTGTTGAGGTTTTGCTGCTCGCGCGTCTCGCGCGCCCGTTTCAGAAACGACTCGTAAATCTCCGAGGTGGCATTGGCTTCGCGCTCAAGCTCCCTCAAACGCACCAGATCGCCCGACGTGGTGACTTGCTTGCTCTTTAAGATGGCAAGATCGGACGCCAGTTGCTGCTCGGACTGGATGATGCGCCGAAGCTCGGTCTGCGACGCTTCGACAATGCGGCGTAATTCATTATTGATCTCGGACCGGGCGGTCCGGAGCGCCTGCTCTGCGGCGATGCGTTGCGGATGGCGCGGACCGAGGCTTGTATTGAGCGCATCGGACGTGCGTTTTGCCCCTGCATATTCGGCGCGTAACTCGCCGATTGTCGACGATTGCAGTATTTCTGGGGACGTGCCTGACAGGAGGGAATCGATATCGAGATTGCGGGCCGACTCGGCCTTCACCTGAATCTCCGCCTTTTGGGCTCTGAGTTGTGCCAGTTGCTGATTGAGCCTGATGATCTGCTCATCGCTGATCAGGCTGCCGCCGGCATCGACGAGATCGTTGTCGGCCTTGTACTGCTCAACCCGTCGCTCGGCCGCTTCGACATCCTGGCGCAGTTCATCGAGCTGCCGGGTCAGGGCTGCGGTTGTGCGCTCGAACAGCGCCGATTGCGCTTCGCGTTGCTTGGCAATGTAAACGTCAACAATCCGGTTCGCGATCAGCGCCGATTTTCCCGGATCTTCCGTGGTCACATCGACATAGACAATGAAGGTTTTTTCACCGCGAAAAACATTGACCGCACGCGCCAGCGTCTGCACGGCCATGAAGTTGCGGTTACTTTCTCCATCGCCCTGACCGAACAGCAGGCCGCGAATAAGGCCCGTAACACTGCCGATACCGAAGCCGCCGGAGGCTGTGCCGTTGAACTCAGGATCATCGGCGAGGTTCAGATCGCTGACAACCGCCTGAAGAACCGGACTTGAATCAACGATCTGCACCTGGCTGTCGACAAGCGCCAGTATGGAATCGGCAGAATAGGACTGCGGCAGAAAATCAGTGTCGGTGAGCCGCAGCTCGCGCGGGTCGAGGACGAACTGGCTTACCGATTCGTATTTGTGCGGCGTCGACAATGCGATCATTACGCCCAGCGCCGCACCAAGGATCGATGTAAATACGATGAACAGCCTGTAGCGCCAGGCAGCGCTGATCATGACAACCGGATCGATCAGCGCTCCGTCACGCGGGCGCGCCGTTTCACGCTTTTCAATGGGATCACCGTCGAAAATGTGCTGCTGCGGGTACGGGTCCGCCGACTTTGCTGCAGGCCGGCTTTGCTTCGGGGCCGGAGTTTCGGATGCACTCCGCCGTGTGCCGGCCACACTGGCGCGAAACCGGTCGAGCATTTCAAGTCTCGCGGCCTTGCGATCATCTTCCATTTCCGGCCCGTTGTGATCGATATTTTTGCTGGAGTCGCGGCCGCCACTGGAAAGGCCAACAGAATGCGCCGGCGGATTCGGACGATCCTCCGTATAATCAAGGAGTGACCTGCGCGCTCCCCTTTTATTATTTGAATCCGGATCGAACATGCATACCTTCCGAACTTTGATCGGACTGTCGCCCGGCCTATGGCTAACGCAACCTAAAGAACTATGGAAAATAATTTGTTAACGGGCAATCGCGCTGCGCCATGTGCCATATCGTTGATTTTAACGGTGAAACCGTGCATGGCGAATTATGATGCGAGATAACGCTGAATAACCTCATACATCGGCTTTGGCTTCAGATTTTCGTCAAAGGGAAGCGGACGGTTTTTGCCGCCCCTTCTGTGGGGCATGACGTCGGGTATCCACGAATAGCG
Source organism: Hoeflea sp. TYP-13 (assembly GCF_040932035.1). Taxonomy (NCBI): domain Bacteria; kingdom Pseudomonadati; phylum Pseudomonadota; class Alphaproteobacteria; order Hyphomicrobiales; family Rhizobiaceae; genus Hoeflea; species Hoeflea sp. TYP-13. The sequence continues at coordinate 258,345 of NZ_JBFRBB010000001.1, read as the reverse complement.
GTCGCTCAGACCCCAGGTCGATACCGAACGGGGCAGTTCGGCTGAAAAGGCCGCATCGAGGAAATTCCCGACATGTTCGGCTGCCATGTCGTCGCGACGCGACGCATCGCGCGGCAGTTTCCAGTCGATGACATCAATCTCGGTTATGCGGTAGCCGACACCAAGTGCCTTCAAATCCGTGATGAAGCGTTCGAGTTCCTCGTGGCCGATGGGAACTTCGGGATAGAGATGCCCCTGAATGCCCACCGTATCGACCCTCAAGCCCTTGTCCTGAAGCCGGCGAACCAGATCGAGCATTGCCGTTCGGCGCGCGTCGTAGCGAGCACCGCGAAACTCAAGATCGTAATCATTGATCGCAAGTTCGGCGCCGGGCGCGGCTTCCGCCGCCGCCGCAAAGGCAATATCGACATGGGACGGACCGAGCAGCCGCATCCACAGGCTGTCGCGCCAGGGGCCTTCATTGACGGGATCATGGGCAACCACCTCGTTGACCACATCCCAACTCGGCACTCTTGCGGCAAAGTGCGCAGCGACATTTTGCACGTGGCTGACAAGCACCTCTTCGGCCTTCGCTGCACTGTCGATTTTTTCGACCCATGCCGGAAGCGCGTTCCACCAGACGAACGTATGGCCATAGGTGCCGCGTCCAAGCGTTTCGGCAAAGGACACTATGCCTTCGGCGGGAAGATAGTTGAACTCTCCGGGAGCGCCCTGCAAAGCGTCCCATTTCAATGCGTTCATCGGAAAGATCATGTCGCAGTGATTGACGAACAGGGCCGTATAGTCAGGATCGTTGATGAAGTGCCGGTATTCAAGAGCCGCACCAAAAGGCACACGGCGTTTTGCCGGCGAGGCATTTGCCAAGCCGATACCGGGCAAGACTCCGGCAAGCACGGCAGCCCCCGACCCGGCGAGCACGGAACGCCGTGTTAAGATATTTGCGCTAGCTTGTTTGGCGGCGACTAAACCGTGATCTGCAGACATGTCTAAGCAATTCATCCAAATACGATATCCGGTGGACAAGCGTGCCACATAACTGGGTAGAATTTGTTAAGCGCAACATAAGAATTCTAAGAGGCTATTTCTGGGCGCTCAGCGGTTCCGCCGGCCGGCTGGTTATTTCGCTCGCCTATTTCATCGCCATTGCAAATACGCTTTCGATCGCCGATTTCGGTATCTTCGCGACAACATCGGCAATGGGGATCGTGCTGTCGCGGATAACCGCGCTCGGTTTCTCGTCACCGCTCTACCGCGCGGCGACGGTCAAGCCGCGGCTGATCGGCGCTTATTCCGCCGGCTATATGTTTGCCCTTGCCATTTCCGTTCCCGTGGTCGCGTTGGCGGCTCTGATCTCTTATTTTCTGGTATTTGCAGCCGATATCACCCTTGGCACCTTTGCAGTCATTGTCCTGTCCGAAGCGCTGTTGTGGCGCTCCGCAGAGATCGTCATGATCGTATGCAACGGCATGGGTCGGTTCGCCCGCGCGGCAGTGCTTGTGGTCATCGGATCGTCCGTTCGTGCGGCGGCGGCACTGCTCTTTGCCTATCTGGGCGATACAAGCCTTGCGCAATGGGCCTGGTTCTACTTTGCCGCTAACGCAATTGTGATGGCAATTGCCCTCAGCGTGTTCTATCCGAGATACAAATTGCGCTGGTCTCCGGCACTTTATTTGCGGCGCTGGCGCGATTCCCTGTCGGTGGCAGGCGCCGAAATCCTGTTCTACCTGCAGTCCGAGCTCGACAAGCTCCTGGTTCTGAGCATCGGCGGTCCGGTAACGGCAGGCCTTTACGCCATCATCATGCGGCTGGTTGATCTCACCGCGCTGCCGATCCGCACCTTCAACATGATGCTGGTGCAAGGGATCATGCGTTCGCGCGATACCATCGCCTCGATGAAAACCCGGGCCATGATCGAAGGGGGTATTGCACTGATCTCGACTGCGGCGCTGCTGTTCTTCGCCGGCTTTTTGACCATCTACCCGGAGGCTCTCGGCAAGAATGTCGCGGAAGCCGCACCGCTGCTTATTCTTGTTGTGGCGGTGCCGGCGCTGCGCAATCTTATCGAATACCAGTCCGAATTGCTCTATGCGACCGGCCGGACGTTCATCCGCACGATCAATATGACACTCATCGGCCTTTCAAAGGCGGCCATGCTTTCCGGCCTTCTCGTCTCCTACAGCGATGTCAGCCAATGGGCGCCGCTGCTCAATGGCGTTTTCCTCCTGCTTTATCTGCTTTCGGCGCTGCTTACATACCCGGCGCTGCGTAAATCCGCCGGGCGGATAATTTAGCGCTGCGTCAGGGCAGAACGATCTGACGGATGTCGTTCAGGTCGTAGCCGATGAACGACTGGATGCCGATGCCGATCTGGTGCGGCTCCATGTTCCGGATGAAGGACTGGAGGTCGTTTCGGTCGGGACGTCCGTTTCCAAGCCACATCACATGACATAGTGCCTCGGCGCAATGGACGTGACCCTCTGCGTTCAAAAGTCCGTCGACAAAGCGGCCATAGAGTGTGCATTCGGATATTGCCCGGTTTCGGGCGATGGCACGCATCCAATTGACACCGCTGACCTTTTCGATCCGGTCGAGCAATGCGGCAAGCGCGTCGGTGCGCCAGCCGATCAGCGTGTTGATGTAATCATGGTACGGCTGCGATCCCGTGCCGTCCTCGTGTCCGAGCAGAGCGTCGGTCCGCTTTACCCAGCGCACGTGTTCGGCCATGCTGGCGGTAATGGCGTCGTCACGGCGGTACAGTCTGAGCCTGCCGTCCTCCCATAAATCCGCGGGGTCGAATTCCCGCAACAGGGCGACGTCTGAATCGGCGGAAAAAATGACTGCCTCGTCAAGCAGTCGCCCCATGCCGAGCCTTCGCAGCTGCTGCACGTGCCAACCCCTGAGCGGCACAGCATGCGGCCCGAGCCAGACACGGCGTTTGCCCAGTGTCAGCGGGTCCGGAAACGGGCGCAGCCAGTCCGGCAAAATCTCGCGTTCATCGACAATCCTGCGCCTGGCGCTCTGCAGCGCCTTGAACCGGGCAACATCGCGTTGTTCCACCAGAATATAATGGCTCCAGTCGCCTTTCAGGCGCATATCCATGCTGTCGCAAAGCAGACGGCAACGCTCGAAATCCGCCGCATAGGAGGCCGTTACCACGGCTGTGCGCATATTGAGTATTCCCGTTCAGTGCGGGTCAGGCCGTGGCCTGCCCGCCGGTGTTGCTTCGGCGCAGATATTTATAACGCAGCACGCGAAACAAAAACAACGGATTGCCCAGTATGTAGCGCCGCCAAAGCCGGCGGGGTTCCCACCACAGTCTGAAAATCCATTCGCCACGCAGCCGGCGAAAGATATCCGGCGCGCGCGGCACCCTTTCGGAAACAAAATCGAAAAGGGCGCCGACACTGATGACGACTTTGCCGTGCTCCTCGCCGATGTTGTTTTCGATCCACAGTTCCTGGGTCGGACTGCCCATCGCTACCAGAACGATATCGGGTTTCAGCGCAGCAAGCTCGTCAAGGATTTTTCCGTTGTCATCCTTGTTGAAGTAACCGTCGGAAACCGCAATGAATTCGTGCCAGGGAATATCGCGCTGAAAGGCTTGCGTCGCCTCTGCCAACACATCCGGCTGTGCACCGATCAGCGCAATCCTGCTGGGTTTTGTCAGATAGGCCAGCAGAGCAGGAATGAAATCGGTGCCGTTGAGATTGGCTGGAAACGGCGCACCGTAAAGTGCCCTTGCGGCCAGATCGACTCCAATGCCATCGGGAAGAACGGTGCAGTGCTCCAGTGCATGGTGATAATCGTTGTTGATCATCGCCTGGTTGGCATTGTGCGCGTTGAGAAACGCAACGATGGTCTGCCCTTTGGAAGCAAGCGCCTTCTTGATGCCGGCAAATGCCTGTGCACGATCCAGCCATGCCACATCGATGTCGAATATATCCCGGCCCGCGGGTTTGGATACTGATTTAAACGAAGTCCGTAGCATCAATGTCTCTGTCAGTTTGCGGCTGAACGCGCAGCCGCCGGCGTGGTTCCTTGACCCAATCCGTCACTCAATCCCTTGAATATTCAAGGAAACGTATTTGATGCCGGAAAATCCTGTGATTTTTATGCATCGGAAATACAATCGAATTTCTTCATCGATCAAGACAGTCAGTATATTGGGGCTATCCAATAAATTACCATCGCTTCAGAGACTCTTTTGCAGAACTACGTTAACGCCCATTCCGATTGCCGCTGACAACATGCTCTTCTGGCTGGTGTGAAATTGGCGGCCGTCCATCGCCGCGCCATCTTCAGTTTTCGTGGTGCGCAGTCTGAAAACAAGTGCGTCGGCAAACGCTTTCGGATCATCGGCGACCGTGCAATTCGAAGGCACTTTGTCGATGCCGCGTACTGCTACCGTCGTGGCAACACAGGGAATGCCGGATTCGAATGTCTCGATCGTCTTGAGCTGGACGCCGGTACCGGCCGTGCTTGCCAGCGGGACAACCGCGCAGGACCTCAAAAACTCTCCGGCATCAGGCACACGGCCTAGAAACTGCAATCCCGGATGGGCATCATGCGCCGGAGTGCCGGAAAGATCGCCCGCAATTGCGATGCTCGTGTCCCGTGGCAATTTGGGTACGATCTCGGTCAGGAACCATTCAAGCCCGATACGATTGGGCCGCCAGCTCCAGCTGCCGATAAGTCCGAAATCATATTTGACGGTCCTGTCCCGCGGCAGCGGATCCGGCGGGGTCATCGATGTGACGAGCGGCAGCACTGCCGATTTGGACTTGTCGGCGCCTGCCAGCGCCATTCTGTCATCCTCAGACAGCGTCCAAAGAAATTTCGATTGCCGGCACAGCGCTCCTTCAAGCCTGGCAAGCAGCCGCGCCTCACGCCTGAACAGCAGCCTTTCGAATGCATTCGCGCCATGGCGAGCATTTTCCGCCGCGGATTGCGCCTCGACATTGTGAGCTACAAAAATCGACGGATAGTTCTTGAAGTCGTCGATGAAAGCGCCGGGCAACTGCACAGAGTTGAGAACAAGACCATCGAAAGGCTTCAAGCTCTTCAGCCCGTCCAGCAGCGCCGGTCTGCCGCAAGCCAGCATTTTGGCAGACGAGAAGGTGGTGCGGTTCGCAATGGCCGTCATCAGCCAGCGCAGTTTTGTTGCTGCCGGCACTTTGGACGTCGTGATTTCCTGTTCACCAAGCACCGCCGTGCCGTCAGCTTCGGCAATCGCGACACCCGGCGACTTGTAGCCGAGCAGGCTGACCTTGATCCCCTGTTCGCGCAACGCATCCACAGTGACACGGTTGGCAATGTCAAATCCCGATGCGGGGTTTTTGACCGGAAGCAGCGATGACACGAATACCAGGTGCATGGGTGTTTTCTCTATTCAACCCGGATCTCTTGTGAACCAGCGCGGACCATAGAGCAAAAAGATGAACGCCGGGTATTCAGTCAAAATTCAGAAAACCGTGATAGGCAGGAAGTGCAAACGGATTGCTAGGAGGCTCCACGGGCCACACGACATGACGGAAAATTCCATTCAGGACATCAGTTTGTTCTACCAGTCGCCGTCCCTGGATACCGAAGCGGCGGATATCGTCGTTACCGTTCCGACATTCCGGCGTCCGCAACAACTGGCACAGACACTGCGTTCGATCAGCGACCAGAGGTTCGACCGTCCCTATTGTGTGGTGGTCATGGAAAATGACGACGAGCACCTCCACGGTGCACTGGCGGCACGTGAGTTTCTGGCCGGCGATCGCCTTCCTGGTCTCGTCATCGTGGCCCACCAAAGAGGCAACTGCCACGCCTATAATGCCGGCTGGCGAACGGTGCGGGAAACCTTCTCGAACTACAACGCAATTGCCGTCATGGACGATGACGAGGAAGCCGACCCCTGCTGGCTGCGCGATCTTTGCAGAGCTGCGGATCATTTCGGGGCTGACATCGTCGGAGCGCCGCAGGTTCCCATATTTGAAAGCGAGCGAACGGACCGTTTGGAGGAGCACCCGGTTTTTGCGCCGCCCTATCTGCATTCGGGACGAGTACCTATCCTCTATTCCTCCGGCAATGTTCTGATCGGCCGGCAGGTTCTGGAATCCATGCCGATGCCTTATCTGGATCCTGTTTTCAATTTTATCGGCGGCGGGGACAGCGACTTCTATAGCCGGGCAAATGAACACGGTTTCCTGTTCGCCTGGTGTGCAACGGCACCGGTTTTTGAAGCCATCCCCGACCGACGCACCTCCGGCTCATGGTTGACGGCGCGCAGCCGGCGCGAAGGCGCCATTTCAGCGATGATCGAAAACCGGCGACGCCCAGGTCTTTCCGGGCGGCTGAGGACGCTGGCGAAATCGCTCCTGATGCTGGCAGCCTCGCCGCTAAGGGCGGTCAAACACGGTTTTAAACACCGCTCGGCGGCCTTCGGCATCTATTATGTGCATGTCGCGATCGGCCGCCTTCTGGCCGAATTCGGAATGATCAACGAACAATACCGCAACCCTGAAGCGAACTAGACTGTTATCAGCAACGCTGAGGCCGGGTTGGCGTGATTTCCTTCCCGCCGGCTCTGTAGAGCCGCCGGTACCTCAAATTGGCAAATCAGACTTATTTTTTCTCTTCAACCGGTTTTGGCGGCGGCGGCGGAAGCAGGCGCTTGCGGTTGTTGTTGCGGATTTCCGTCTTTGTCAGGAATTCCATCTGTTCGACCAGAACTTCATGGAAGACTTTCTTTTCAAGCCGCTCGTTCAAACCGTCCCTGACGACAACCCGAAAAGCATCGAGGTCGAATTCATCAACCCGGGTAAAATCGATTACCCTGTTGCCGACCAGGAGCGAAAACAGTTCGTCGGTGATCAGCACCTGGGGAGGAACGCTAAGCTCGTTAATGACGTCAGGCTCGGCCGTATAGACCAGGCGGGTGATGAAATAGCCGCGAACTTCGCCTTCGAAGATCGCCGGGATCGACATCAGGTCCGTGCGTACGTAATCCAGCCCGCCGAAAAAATCGTCCTGCTTGGACCGTTCGGAGCCGCCGGATGACATCTGCAGGGAAAAATAGACGGACGCCAGCGTCACTCCGCAGATCCAGATACCTGAGATGACGAGTTTTATCATCCGGCCTCACGCAAATAGAACTGTTCAGCTGTGTAGGTGCCGTCCGCTTCTGCTTCCCTTGCGGCATCGCGCAGAAGATCCGTCACATTGCGCACAGCATCCAGATGCGCCTTCACCTTGAGCGTATTGCGCTCCAGCTTTTCATGGATGACACGCAGCATCTGGCCGTGCGACCGGCTCATATTTTGAGGCGGCACCGTCTTGGTCAGAGCAGACAGCTCGTAAAGGCAGCGGCTTTTATTGATATTGGAAGCATTGACGTCGAAATTCGGGTCGGTGCCCAGCGCGGCGTTCTCCTTTTCGAGGATTGCGTTCAGCCTGCCGAGAACCTTGGTCACCCGGTCGTCCGAATTCTGGCTACTCATATGGTTCACGCCTCCCGAACCAAGCTTGACCCGGGTTCGCCCCGGGAAATTGAAATCAAGTAAAAAACATCACGTCTGTTCATCGAACAGTCCTGAAAATTCTTCGGCAGCGCGCAGCATGTCGAGCTGGATCTGCTGCACCAGACCATTTGCATAGTTGAGATTGTTGCCGGCCGCGGCCGCGCGCTCCTCGTTGCTTTCCGCAATGGCGCGCTGCGCGGCAAGCTGTTGCGCTATCCCTATACCGCCGCCTTTTGCCAGGGCATTGCCCAGCTGCTCGGCCATCATGCCCTTCCAGACATCGCCCGCAGTTCCCTCTCCGAATACGTTCTCCGCATCCGTCGGCAGCATGTGCTTGACGAAGGATTGAAGCACCATGGCTTCGAAATCCCGATAGGTTTGCGGAATATCGCCGTCCTGCACCTTCACCTCGGCACCGACCGGTCTGTTGGCAACGGCCTCAAATGCGGTTTGGGAAGCAGCGGACGCTCTGTCGAGCAGTTTGCGGTGAGCCTCGCGCACGCTTTCAGGGTCAGCTGCGCGTACGACATCCAGAACCAGATCGCTGGGCGGAGAAATAGACAATGGACAAACCCTGTTTATCGTCGAAACGCACTATGCCTGATGAAGCTTACGGGAGGCTTGAGCGCCGCCTATCGGCAGGCATTTTTCGTTGCCGGTTTACGGCGCCGGCCGCTTGACCAGCTCAAGCAGATCCAGGAGGGCCTCGTCTTCCTGGTAGCGTTCCGCCTCGCCTTTCGCGTCGGCCAGGTGCTCACCGATACGTTCGTTTTTGGTGCGTTCCCGCACGATTTTCTGCTCTTGCAATTGCGCCTGGCCAATAAGGGTCTGCTCGCGGCTGCGCAGCGTGCCGAGCTGCCGTGCATAAAGATGCGGGAACAGGCGGTGAAGCTCGGACAGTCCGCTCATCACCTCAAGCAGGTGTTCGATCTGTCCGCGCAACTCTTCGCGCTGCCGGGTGGTTTCGGCGAGATCGGCTTCGGCCAGTTTTTGCAGCTGCTTTTGCAGGGCGGCCAGGCGCGCAAGATTGCGGGCCCTTTCTTCGTGTGCGTTAACGGCCATCGAACACCGGCATGAAACCATCGGCAAACTGGCGGAAGAATTCACCGGAACCGAAAAACAGCAGGAACAGGCCGCCGGTCAGAATGAACGGCAGCGAGATGAAATAGACCGGTATTTGCGGCGCAAGCTTGTTGATCATGCCGACCGCCAGGTTGAAGACCAGACCGTAGATGAGAAACGGGCTGATCAGCCGCAGCATCGTCATGAATGATGTCGACAGCGTATCCGACAAGGTGACGAGCGCCAGTTGCGCGTCGAAACCGCCGCCCACCGGAATGAGTTCGTAGGACATCGTCAGCGCCTCAATGACGAGGTGGTGGAAATCGAGCATAAACAGGATAAGCAGACCGGTCAGGCCGATAAAAGCACTGAGCTGGGTTTGCGATTCCTGTTCCGCCACACCGGCAGCAGGCAGAGCGTTAAAGCCGATCATCATCGACATCACCGTGCCGGCAAACTGCAGCGCCAGCGCATAATATCGGGCGACGAGACCGAGCACCGCGCCGATCAGGATTTCCGTGAATATCAGGGCCACGTAGCCCCCCGTGGAGACGGCAACCTTGGGGTAGATCTCCTGCCACATCAGCGGCAGCAAAGCCATGGAGGCGGCGATTGCGACAAACAGCCTGATCTGCGTGGGTATGCGGAAGCTGCCAAGGCCGGGCATCAGCATGAAGCAGGCGCCGACCCGGCAGAAAGAGGCAAACAGCGCCAGCACCGTTCCCTCCGGGTCGGTGATCATGAGATGGAACCCAGAATCTGGATTTCGACCCCCTTGGCGATCTCCACATGGGAGATGACCGGCAGCGTCGCAAACAGCCGCTCGATGATCATGCGCACATAGGGCCGCGCATCGGGTGCCGTTACCAGCACAAACCTTGTACCGGCATCGAGGTGCTGGCGTATGACCTTGGTCGCCTGCTCGCTGAATTCCTCAAGCAAGGCCGGCTCGATATCGAATTCGACGACATCACCCTTGGCGTCGCGCTTGAGCGCCTGATGGAAGGCAAGATCCCAGCGATTGCCGAGCCGCAGGACACGCAGCACTCCGTTTTCGGCAAGATCGCCGCACAGCTGCTGCGCCATGCGGATGCGGACATGTTCGACGATCTGCTCGGTTTTGCGCAAATGCGGCGCCAGTTCCGCCACGGCCTCGAGGATCAGATGCAGGTTGCGGATCGACACGCGCTCTGCAAGCAGCAGTTTGAGCACGGCCTGCAGGCCCGAATAGGACATGTGATTGGAGCAGATCTCATCTGCGAGCTTCCTGTATTCCGGATCGAGACGGTCGAGCAACGCTTTCATGTCTTTGTAGGAAAGAAGCTGCGGCAGATTATTGCGGATAACTTCGCTCAAATGGGTCAGAACAACGGACACGTTGTCGATCGGGTGGAAGCCCTCGCGCTTGAGTTCTTCGCTCAGGTTCTCGGTGACGGAGACAGCCGGCAACCCGAAGGCCGGCTCGCGAATATCTTCGCCGGGCGCCGTCGGCCGCCGGCCATTGCCGATCACCACCATGACCTCACCGACGCGCAGTTCGCTGGCGGCGATGGTCGTTCCGTGAATGCGGATCTGGTAGGATTTGTCCGGTACCGAGAAATCGTCCGTTACCTTGATTTCAGGAACGACGAAACCGTATTGCGTGGCGAATTTTTTCCTGATCTTGCCGACGCGGAAGGCCAGCTCCTGATGGGCGCCCAGGAGCCTTGCCGAAACGTGCTTGCCGAGGCAGAGCTCGATTTCGGAGGTATGAAGGACGTTCTTGACGGAGTCCTTTTCCTTATTCTTGGCCTCAAGCAGCGCCTGTTCCTCGTTCTGCCTGATGGCAAGGTTGTGGCGCTCGAGCTGGCGCGGGATGAACCATCCGGCAAAGGCCATGGCGCAGCCGAGGATCATGAACGGCAGGAAGGGAAGACCCGGCACGACGGCCAGAACGATCATCAGCCCGGCGGCGACGAACAGCGCCCTTGGATAGTTGCTGAGCTGGCCCAGAACCGCAACATCGGTCGAGCCGACATTGCCGCCGCGCGACACGAGCAGGCCTGCGGCCAGCGATACAATGAGCGCCGGTATCTGCGAGACGAGACCGTCGCCGACCGACAGTTTGGTGAAGACATCCGCCGCATGGCCGATTTCCATTCCGTGGCGGGTGTAGCCTATGATGATGCCGCCGAAAATATTGATCGCCGTGATGATCAGGCCGGCAATGGCATCGCCGCGGACAAATTTCGAAGCACCATCCATCGAACCGAAGAAGGAACTTTCATCCTCAAGCTCGCGTCGGCGGGCCTGCGCCGTTTTTTCGTCAATCAGACCGGCCGACAGATCCGCGTCGATCGACATCTGCTTGCCGGGGATCGCATCGAGCGTGAAGCGGGCGCCGACCTCGGCGATGCGCGTCGCACCCTTGGTGATGACGATAAAATTGACGACCACGAGAATGAGAAAGACGATGACGCCGATGACGAAATCGCCGGACATGACCATCTGCGAAAACCCGCCAATCACGTAACCGGCCGCGGTCGTGCCCTCATGACCTTCCGACAGGATGATGCGTGTGGTGGCGATGTTGAGCGACAGGCGTGTCATCGTCGCGATCAGCAGGATCGTCGGGAAGGAAGAAAAGTCGAGCGGCCGCTGTATCCACAGCGCCACCATCAAAATGAGCACGGAAAAAGCGATGGAAAAGGCCAGGCCGATATCGATCAGAAAGGCGGGGATCGGCAGAAACAGGATGGACAGGATCGCAACAATGCCGATGGCAAAGGTGACATCGCGCCCCCTGCCCTCAAGCGGCGGCACTGCTACGGCTGTTGTCTGCGCCATTTCCTACCTTGTCCGTTCATGACAATGAAGCGCCGCCCCGGAGCGAGCGCCTTTTGACAAACTAGTGCGCGAAGCTTGCGCGAAGGTGGTTGCTGACAGGCAGGGCTGGCCGTTTGCCTGATCAATACCTACTTTTAGGGCAGTAAGACGTATCGACGGAACCGCCGCCCAAGAAAGGATGGTGAATTGATGGAATCCGCATCGCCCTGGAACGAGCGCAACGCCCCGACGCTGGAAGAGTTCGAGGCGCTTGGACGCGAAGCATTCGACGGGCTGCCGGAAACGTTCCGGAGCCTGTGTGACGGCATCCAGATCACCGTTGCAGACTACGCCGAGAGAGACGTTTTGAATTCGCTCGGCCTTTCAAGTCCCTACGAGCTGCTCGGTCTCTTTCAGGGGATCGGCATGGCCCAGGGTGCGACCGAAATCCGCACCGGCCAGATGCCCAACCGGATCTGGCTCTACCGCCGCGCCATCCTCGAATACTGGATCGAGCGCGAGGAGACCTTGGATGACATTGTGCGCCACGTCCTCATACACGAAATCGGCCACCATTTCGGCCTTTCGGATGATGACATGGAAGCGATCGAGGCCGAGGCGGATTGAGCGAAGAGCGGCTGCATTGGGAGTGTGCGGACCCTTTAGGGCCATCACCGGCGGTATGGCATTTCCGTCACTGCTTTCCCAAGCCGATTGCTGCAAACGCTTTCTCGAAACGCGCGTCGTCATCAGCCCGACCGAACCGGATCGGTCGTTTTGTCAGGCCGGAAAGGCCCGATTGCTTTTCTCGCAATTGGCGTCCAACGGAGACCGCCGCATCGGTATCGCCCCGTAGCCACAGAAGCGCGGACTGAACCAGAATGTTGCGTTCCATCAACGGATCGCTTTCAACCAGAAGCCCTATGATCTTCGAGGCAGTTTCAACATCGCCGGCGACAAAATGAGCGACCGCCAGCTCACGCTGGTGGCGAAACCGGTGAGGGTCATCGCGGCTGACATCCATGACCTGCTGCAGCGCGGCAAGTCCGGCATCGGCCTCACCGATATGACACTCGACAATTGCCATTATTCCATGAGCGCCCAGAAGATCCGGGTTTGCGTCCAGCGCCGCTTCGGCGTGTTGCCGCGCGCGTTCGAAATCGCCGAAAAGGTCCTGGGTAAGGACTGCGACAACGAGATGAGCGAAGTAACTGTCCGGCTTCAGCTTTACCGCTCGCTCCGCCAGACTGCTCATCTCCTCAATGGTTTCTGCCGGCGGCGCCAGCGGCGAGTATTCAAATCCGCGGTGCAAGCAGAATGACAGCATCGCCATTGCCATCGAGTTTTCCGGCTCACGCGCAAGGGCGGCACGCAGCGAGGCCTCAATCTTGTCGTTTTCGCCCGGCCCGTGCGTAAAATAGGCTGCGCTTTTGCTGAGCAGATCGGCAACGGACAGTTCATCGTCACTCGTGTTTCGCAGCCTCTCGAACTCAACATCCTTTAATTTGACGCGAATGGCGGCGGCGACGGCCCTTGAAATTTCTTCTTCCAGATCAAAGACGTCGCCGCTCTGACGATCATACCGTTCGCTCCAGACTTGCGTGCCATTCGCCGCTTCGATCAAACTGAACGTCAGACGCAACCGCCCACCGCGTGCGCGAACCGAACCCTTTACGACAAAATCCGCATCCAATTGCAACGCCGACTGCTCGCGGATCAGCCCGATTGCCGAATGTCTGCTCAAGCTGCTGAGCAGCCCGTCTCTCAGCCCCCTGGCCAAAAATTCAGCCTCCTCGTCACCGGCAAAACTGAAAGCCCGCAGGATCAGCGTGTGATCTGGCTTGCCGGCAGGCTTCGAAGATGCAGATTTGTTGCGGCGCTCTTCGCCGCTTCGGTCAGCCCGACTTGCATCACTGTCCTGATCGTTTGCGTGCAAATGATATACGCGGACTGGCTGGTCGATGTTCTTCAGATTTTGCTCACCGCTATCGACGAATGGCAGCACGAGACTGCGTCGCACCTCCTCATGAACCTTGTGGGAGATGCAGACGCCGGCGGGTTTTCCCGTTTCCTCGAGCCGGGCTGCAATATTGACGCCCTCTCCGTAGAGATTTTCTCCGTCGATCATTACGTCACCAAGATTGATGCCGACACGGAACCACAGGCGCTGCTGCTTCGGACAGTCGCGATTGCGGGTGGCGATCATTTTCTGGAACTCGACAGCGCACAGCACCGCGGTGGACGGGCTGGAGAACTCGGCGATCAGTGAATCTCCAGCGCCGCCGAATACGCGGCCCTTGTGCGCGCGTATGCATTCTTCAATCAATTCAAGGCTGTGCTTTAGAGCAAGCAGCGCCCCATGCTCGTCCCGACCCATTATGCTGGAGAACCCGACAACGTCGGTGGCGAGAATAGTGGTTAGTTTGCGTTCGACCTCTGGCATCTGTCGTTCCGCCCAATATTCATGAATGTAAGTTTACGAGCATTGGGACACGCACACAAATCGAACACTCATCGTGTCGGGCCTACTCCATTTGTGAAGCCGCAGAATGAGCGTCAGATGGCCTTGCCAGCCGATCAATTCGGTCCGATCCACTTACACAACGCTGGGTTTCATGTTAGAATTTTGGTGCGGTAATTCTGGTCTGCTCAAGGCCATGTCGTCTCGTGTCCGCGAGTGACCTTGGTTCAGTCCGAACCCTTCACAGACATCTGCCGCGCACGCTTTGACATATGCAAATTCGGGAGTTGATCTGATGGAATCGCCTTCCCTGCCGTCTCCTATGCATAGCATGCCAATCCGAACACCCCGCATTTCGGCGAACGCGTACCGGAAAAATGCGCGCGCGGCCGGATACTGGATTTTAGCAGCCGCCACTGTTTTCCTGACTGCGATCATGACTGCACCAGCGGCCTTTACGGCTGAAAACGAGCACGGTTTGGTCTATTCGGTCTGGTTTCCGCCGCCGGGACCCGACGATCCGGAGCCAGCGCCACTCACGGTTCAGGATCAGGTCCGCTATTGCGGCGCGGCGGAAGAATGGTCGCGCCGGATCTGGGAGGTCACCGACGGCTCACACCATATATATCAGGTCCATTTCTTTAGCGGCTACGAGGATCAGCCGCCTTCGACCACCGTCTTCTGGCAGCGCTGGAAGGGCACGCCAAATGCGAATAATTGCAGCAACTGCTTTAGCATGTTCGACACGCAAAAGGGCTGCGTCAAGGACTTTGCATTTGAAAACGGAGAGCTGATCGCGCGTCTTGGATGCGTCGGCGAAGGACAGGTCTGTTCTTCGGAAGATCCGGCCGATGCCCGCACCGCGACCTGCCTTATAGACGGTGAGCCATTTGCAACACCGACCGCTGAGGTGGGTTGGGTCCTGGCGCATGAGAACGCTCATTCGCACTATAATCTTTTCGATGAATATGTTCCCGACGCCTCAACAGCCATCTACAGCCTGTATCACGTGTGTGTCGGCGAGGAAGGCAATCAGGGCACTGAGCAGACATCGTTGATGGCGAAACGCCTGCGCAATCACTGGTGCGATGCAAACACCCATGTGTCGGAACGGCCGGTGAGAAATCTCGAGGGCGAGATCGTGCTGGATGGCAGCGGCCAGCCAATCATGGCGCAAAACCCGAACCATCCCGGCGGGGCGTGGGCCGATGCCATGACAAGCGAATGGCAAACGCATGACCTTGAATATTCAGGATCCTATGACAACGTGCCGGATTTCCCGGGCCTTCCCATTCCGCATCTGGAGACCGGCGATCCGGTGCCGTTCTGCGTCTGGCATTTTCAGGGCGACGGGCAGCCGGTCAACGACGCGCTGGTTCTGCTCGACAAGTCGGGCAGTATGGGATTTCGCCATCCCGCATTCGACGACGGTCCAACCGCACTGGAAGCTGCCGCCAAGAGTGCGCGGTCGTTTTACAACTGGCTGCGCGATGACCGCCTTGGCGGCATTTTTGCATTCGATACGGGCGTCATAGACCTTGTGCCATACGGCCCGAAGGAGGGAGACACGCCAGCACTTGATGTCAATCACGGCGGCAATACGGACCTTTGCCGCGCGATCCGCATGGGCGGCGATGCGGTCAAAGCCGAAGCGCCCACCGCCGATTTCGGCGGCGGCCAGCAGATTCTCCTGTCCGACGGCCGCCCCACCGTCGCCGGGTGCAATACGGATGCGGAGGTGTTGCTTGCCGCTATGGATGCCTGTGACGGTGGACTTGAAGGGGTCGGTGTCGCGACCAATACCGTTGCCTTCGGAGACGCCGATCGCGAACTGCTGCGCCAGGTTGCTGAAGTTTGCGGTGCACAAACCACAGCGCTTCTCGTGCCGACTTCGGAAATCGAGATTGAAGGTCAGATCGAGCAGCGTTCAACGCCGCTGCAGGTGCGCACGACCCTGGCCCGCAGCGGCCGGTTTGCACGCAACTACCACGAGGTTCTGCATCGCGACGCGACGCTTTCAGGGACCCGTGACGATCCGTTTGTCGTGCCGCCCGGAACCTCCGAATTGGCGGTCGAGTGGATGGGAGACGGTTTCGAACATGTTTTCCTGTCGGATCAGAATGTAATTGATTGCCGCTTTGACAGGCTGAACTTTCAGCTGGTCCGGCCGAACGGCACGATCGTCACCCAAAGCGATGTGCCGGTCTCCGACGAGGGCGCGGACCAGTCGCGGACAATCCGTGTCTCCGCACCGGCTCCTGGCACATGGCAGGCCCGCATTGTTCCCGACGACGAATATCTTTGCCATTCCGACTTCCAGGGTGATCCCTTTTGGGGTGATTATGACCCAAGGGTTGCGGTTGTCGCCTCCGTGCGTGCGGCGCACATTTCTCCGCAGGCCGGTGTCGCGCCTGTCGTGGCGCCACGCGACCTGCCGGTCACCATAACGGCGTCGATCGGCCTGTCGAGAAGCGCATTACTGACCGGGATTTCCGCAAATGCTCAGGTTGTCCACGACGACGGGACCAGTCACACCATAGAGCTGTTCGACGATGGTACGCATGGCGATGAAACCATGGGAGACGGCAATTACACCGGCACGTTCAATGAACAACGCGCCGCGCTGTCGCCGGGCGGATATCGTGTGGTGGTGGCGCTGGCATCGGACAACCAGACAGCCTCCGCCGTTCCGGTCGGCGATGCCGGGCTGGAACTGGCAGGCGGCCCCCTGCCTTCGGCGCCGGACAGTGCCTTTGAGGTCGAAGACAGCTTTGTCTATCGCGATTGCAGATTTGGCAACGGTCTGACCGGAAACACCTGCGGCGACAGGTTCGCGATTCCCACGGGCCCCGCATCCGGGGGAGCATGTCACATAAACTTGCCGCCCGGCACGTCGCGCAATGGTATTTTGATTGAGACGCGGGGAATACCGCTCGGTTCACGCGGTGTCCGCGTTTCCGGAGGGGTGGGTGTGAGGATCCGCAATGTCGAGACCGTCAGCTACGATGCCGACGCAAAGCGGGGCGTGGTTCGCTTCGATGCAGAAGCAACCGCGAACGCTCCCGACAGCCCGCGTCAAATCCGCGTGAGCTTTGCGGGGCAATCAGTCAGCACGACAGATTGCCGCCTTCCGCTAAAGCCGCGCTTCGAATATGCGGCCAAGCTGATTTGCGGTATGCAGGACGATACCCGCAACATGCAGCTAGCCCGCGGATTTTATGCAACGACAATCAATGTGCGAAATCCTCAAAGAAAGACCGTGAGTTTCGAAAAATCGCTGTCATTGACCATACCCCCCGGCCGTCAGACCCCCGGCAAGGTCATTCCGATTTCCGTTGACACGCTCCGGTCGCAGGAGGCCCTGGCGGTTGATTGCAACGATATCCAAAGGCGGGCTTTCAACGGTTCGCTGCCCGGGCCGTTCATAGAAGGGTATGTTGTTTTGCGCAGCGAACGGCGGCTTGACGTTACCGGCGTCTATACCACCGCGACCTTGAACGCGGAAAATACAGCCGAAGATCAAAGCTCCATCCATATCGAGCGTATCGGCGCACGCCGGATCAGAAAACGCGATCCGGGAGACGCCCGGCTGCCCGACCTGATCATTGAGGATATCGACATGAATTCGCTTCGGGTTGACTGCCCGTCCGGTCAGGGATCATGCCGCACCGAAGTCGAATTGACCGTTGCAAATACCGGCTCTTCCGGTTCCGGCCCGTCAAAGCTGCGCGTCACCATCGATCCACGGCAATCGCAATCGGTGCTCGAGAATGTGCCCGGCATTCCTGCCGGCGGCATGAAGACGCTTCGCGTCACATTTCCTGCCGGCCGCAATTGTTTTGATCCCGATTGCACCGTTTGCGCGGTCGCCGATGCGACAACCGATGTGAGCGAGTCCGATGAAACAAACAACAAGCTGTGCCGGACAAAGGGAGGCTAGGGTTACCTTATCTGGGCGGACCGTTGAATAGAGACGCATATCGCCCGTCAGATGAAATACACGCCCTGCTAAAACCCGCTTTCGATGCGGGAGAATACGAGCGTTGTGAAACTTGAAATCTGGGCGCCGACGAAGGGCGCGGAAACAGCGACCGTCACCAGGATGGCGACGATCTTTGGAACGAAGGTCAGTGTAATTTCCTGAACCTGCGTCAGAGCCTGCAAAAAGGCGATGCCGACACCGACGAACATCGCCACGAAGACAGCCGGTCCCGACGCCGCAAGCACGGTCCATATGGCTTTTTGGACGATGTCGAGTGCATCGGCTTCGCTCATTTCTAGGAGACCGTCATACCCGCTCCAACGACCACCTTTTCACCGGTATCGAGAACCGCCACGATGCCGTCATCATAGAGTTCGACCTTTTCGACGGTGCCGGTTACCGACCCGTCAGCGGACGTGATCGTCCGGCCGATCAGGGACCCCGCCTGGCCAATGGACGAGGCGGCGAGGATTTCCTCCAGACGGCTGTTTGTCTGGATCGTCTGTTCGACCTGCGAGAAGGATGCAAGCTGAGAGATGTATTCCGTCGAATCCATCGGTTCGGTCGGATCCTGGTTCTGCATCTCGGCGACCAGCAGCTTCAGGAACGTATCGTAGTCGACTGTCGCCTGCTGCTGGGCGGCAGCCGACGAGCTCTGTGTGCCCGTAGCGCCGGATACGGCTTCTACCGCCATGGTGCGATCTCCTTCTTGATGTCTTCCAATGTCTCAACCGGCATCTGGCTGCTGTTGAGGATATCTTCCTCGATCTTGTAAAGCGCCCGTATGGCTTTCAGGGATTCAAAGACCCGGCCTTCATTCACCATCGCATCGATATGCTTGAGTTCGGTCAGGATCTGTTCGTTGCTGAAGCAGTTGAGCAGCATAACGACCGATTTCTTGAACATCGCGTGGGACTGTTCCGCCCCTTCCGGGTTGATCAGCATCATCTGCACGATGAAATAGAGCTGACGCAACGGCGTCGACGCATCTTCGGGCTGCAGGACGTGGTTTTCCAGCAGGAAAGTCACGTCGTTGAGGAACTCCAGCCCAACCTTCCTGTCCACTTTCAGGACAGCGCCGTTTATGAAGATCTTTTCCCCTGTCTTCAGGGATATCCGCAATGAACTCTTCATTTAAGACCGTCCCGGATGATGGAGGAAATGTCGATTATGCCGTCATAATTCTGCGATTCCCCGTTGCGTATCTTCTCCGTCTCGCGAAGAATCCAGATACCAATGGAAATGAGGTTGGCGCGCAATTCCTGTTCCAGCTCGTTTTCGGGCGAGCCGAGATCTTCGATGAACCGCACCCAGACCCTGTTTACAAAAAACAGGGCTTCTATGGATTCGCGGGATTTCGGGCCCTTGTCCCGCGCCTCCTCCAGCATCTTGATGGATTTATCGAGAACCTGTCGTTCACGATCCTTGGCATCAGCAACTGCATCTTGCTGAACTTCCGCGTATGAGAACTGATACATTTCAGCTACCTTTTTGCCCTCTCGGTTACTCTGTTTGCCCACCCCGATTACAGGTAATTCGTCAAACTCAATTGCTGGATCCTCGCCGTCAGCGTGTAGGATGTTTCAACTTGCGTCATCAGTGTGGTCAGCCGCGTTGACGCCTCATAGACATCGACATTTTCAAGTTCGCCGATGTAGAGCGACATCAGATCGATCTGTATCTCGAGCGATTCATTGGCCTTGGCGATACGCTGCTCGGAAAGCCCGAGCTCGGCACGCTGGAAATCGATGCCGGATATCGCCTGCCCGACATAGTCTATCGCGCGCTCAGCCAGCACCTGCCTGGTGTCATTGGAAAGCGGCGTCGCCAGCATTTCCATGATAATCACAGAGGCCATCGCCATGTTCTTCGGACCATCCGCATTGATGGTGGCGGAACTGTCGATGACTTCATTGGAATTGATGCGGCTTGTCATGACATTGCTGTCGGCGCCCGACCAGTCGGTATCCCAACCGGCGCCCAGGATCAGCGGCTCGACTTGATTGGTCAGAAAATCGTCCATCTGGGTGGTGGTGATTGTGTATGCGGATGGGTCATTTTGCGTAAAGCCGAAATAGGCGAGGTAGGCCGCATCGAAACTCGCCTTGGCGGCAGAACCGGTGTCGGTGTAGCCGGCTAGCGGCTTGACGTCCGTGTTTACGCCAGAGAAGAGAAATTCGCCGTTTGAAGAGCTGTTGGCAAATGCTGTGAAGTTTTCCAGAGCCGTTGTCACGGTGGTTTCCGCAACATTCAAGCGCCCCTGATCGTTGATGCCGACCATCGATATCAGCGTATCGAGCACCTGCTGTGCGCTGCCGGCCATCTGGTCAAGCGCGTTTTGCGACGACGAAATCCGATTGGTAACCAGCGCGTTGCCGTCAATAATCGTGCGCATGCGTTCGACGTCGCGGTTCAGCGAAACATTGCGCGCCGACGACGCCCCGAGTTCCAACCCGATATCGGCGTGCCGCCCGGTAACCGCCTCGGTCTGCGCATCCATCATTTCAGACTGCGCACGCTGCACCGTCAGCCGCAGGGCGCTTTGGATGGCAAGGGTTGATACGAAGTTTGTTTTCATCGCGCTACCTTGTCGCCGCCAGGAGCGCGTTGATCATTTCATCGATGGTGGTCAGCAGCTGCGTCGAGGCCTTGTAGGATTGCTCAAGGTCCAAAAGCAGCGCCATCTCCTCATCGAGATTGACACCTGTCGCATTTGAATAGGTTTGGAAGACCTGCACGCTGGCCGCTTCGCGCGTTTCCGCAGCATCGGCGGCCTGGGAGCGGTTCAGCTCCAGCCAGCCTATGGAATCGGAAGCGTAGTCGATGAGGCTTGTTCTCTCGCCGGCAAGGGCGGCGGCGTCGAAGTCCATCGGCTCGCCGAGAGCGGTGACATAGCCGTCCAGCAAGGTGCTGAATCCGGTACCGCCGGATGTGTTGGAGACATATGAAGCGCCGTTGATGCCGCCGTCGCGCAGCAGCGCTGGATCGCCGCTGTCGGGAACCACGGCCGGGTTGACCGACAATGAGGCCGCCATGCCGGGCACGATCGCCGTCGTTGAGGGAACCGTGCCGCCGGACCAGGTAAATAGGCCGGGCAGATCCGGCAGCGCGCTACCGGATTGATCGTGTTCTGCAAATGTGACGACCAGTCCGCGCGCGATTTCATCAAGCTGGCTCTGATAGACCGGCGCAAGCGTATCCCTGATTTGCAGATGGGCGGCCAACTCGCCCTTTGCATCGGTCTGCGCGCCGGTTCCGGCGACAAGCGGCACGCCGTCAATATAGACCGCGTTGCCGGTGACCGTGGCGTCGAACCCGTTGGTCGGATCGAATGTTACGGATCTCGGAACCGTCTCGAACAGGGTCTGTCCGGCAGTGGTGTAGATCGCCAGATCATTGCCGTCGCGCTCGAGCGTACGGATGCCGACAAGCGACGAGATCTCGCGCAGCAGTGTGTCGCGTTGATCGAGGGCTTGCGAGACATCCTCGCCGGATAATGTACCGGCCACGACTTCGCGGTTGATCTCCTCGAACTGGGTCAGCAGGCTGTTGAGGTCGTTGACGCCGCGTTCGATTGCCATGTCAGCATCAAGACGGATCTGCTGGATGGCGGCCGAAGCTTCGTTGACGCTGTTTGCGACATCCTGGGCGCTCGATATGAGCGATGCTGCGAGCGTTGTATCTCCCGGTGTCGCCGCCAAAGTTTGCAGCATGTTGCGCAGGTCGCCAATATACCGGGACGGCGATAGTTCGTTGTCATTGCCGCCAAGCGTGGTCTTCATCTGCTCCAGGCCGCTGTAGACCACATTTTGCGCGCTGCTGACGGACAGGTAGTCGAGTGACTGGGTGAGCAGAACCTGGTTTTCGGTGCGCCGGACCGAAACGATCAGCCCGCCGGCAATGTTGTTGTCCATCATCGGCGCGCGGCGCGCATAGTTCGGATTGCTCGCATTGGCGATATTGTCGGAAACCACCAAGGTCTGTTTTGATGTGTTCGACAGTATAGACTGAGCAGTACTGATCGCCGATGACAATGACATGGTTGGGTTTTACACCTCCAGGGCCTCCGAAAGCCCTACCGTTTCAGGTTGACCAGAACGTCCATCAGATCCGACCCGGTCTGGAACACCTTGGAATTGGCCGTGTAGCTGCGTTGCGACTCGATCATGCTCGTCAACTCCTCGGCAATGTCGACATTGGACGATTCAAGCGCGCCGGAAATGATGTCACCGAAATTTCCGGAGCCTGCAAAGCCAGTGGTCACGACGCCCGATTCGCTGTTTTGGGCAAAGACGTTTCCGGACAGCGGGTCCAATTGGTCGGGGCTCTGGACATCTGCCAGAGCAATCTTGAATTTCGGATCCAGTGTGCCGTTTTCATATTTGGCGTAGACGGTGCCGTCGGTGGTAATCTCTACGCTGACGACCTTGCTTGGCGCGTTGCCATCAACGCTGGCGTCACCGACGTTGAACTCATAGGCAAGCTGAGTCATAGCGGCAAAGTCGATGTCGAGATTCTGGCCGCCCGGCACAGGCACGGTTATCGCGCTGGTACTGGCGCCGGTCAGATCACCGGTGGTGGGGTCGAAGTTGAGCGTGACGGTCGAAAGAGCCGCCGACGAATAGGGGAAGGATGTACCCGCCGTCGCGCCGGCCTGGTCGAACACCGAAACCTCCCACGTGTCCGCCGCGGTTTTGGTGTAGTAGAAATCAAGGAGCACCTCACCGCCAAGATCGTCGTAAACGACCAGCGAGCTCTTGTGGGTGTATTGCGAGGTCGCCGCGTTGGCTGACGGCAATGTGCCTGTCACGATCGCCGCATCGGAATTGAGGTTTGCGGTAAAGACGCCGGTCGTCGACGCATCGGCCTGAAGCGCGCCCTGCAGCACATTGATCGGAACAAGGCCGTCAAATCCGTTGACCACCGGGGTCGGCGTGCCGTTGGCATAGTCGTACCCCATCAACTGATATCCGGCCGCATTCACCAGATTGCCGTCGCTGTCGGGTATGAAAGAACCTGCCCGCGTCAGATACGACACATTGGACGAATCCTGAACGACAAAGAAACCGTCCCCGCCGATGGCAAGGTCGGTTATCGACGTCGTGAACTGGAGGGCGCCCTCCTGAGATATGGCATAACGCACCGATGTGCTTACGCCACCTGAATTGTAGGAGCCGCCGCCGCTGGGCAGAACCAGGGACGAAAACTCGGCCGAGCTTCGCTTGTAACCGGTGGTGTTTGCGTTGGCTATGTTGTCTGCGACCGTTCCAAGGCGCGCCGCCTGAGCATTCATGCCAGAAACGCCCGTCCGCATCATTCCATAAAGACTCATCGCACAATTCCTCGCTTGCGTTTCATAAAGGGTAGCCCAGCAGGCTTGCGCGAAACTGGTTTGCGGCGCTTGCTCCACAAAACTCTAAGTGGACTGAAACCGAGGTGCCGGCCCCGCGGCACCGAACTGTCAACGCGCTAGTTCCAGTCGAGGCGATAGCCAAGGAACCTTTTTGAATCTATGGGATCAAAATCCAGGCGCATGCGTAGTTTCTTACGCAGCTTGCTGATGTGGCTTTCGACGACATTCTCTTCCACGTCGTCGTCAAAAATGCCGTAGATGGCATTGAAGATTTGCGCCTTGGTTACGCGCCGCCCGCGGTTTGCGACAAGATATTCCAGAATTCGGCGCTCACGGCGCGGCAGGGGAAAGGCCTGCTCGTCGATTTCAGGATCACGTCCGTCGGAGTAGACACGGATGCGGCCAACCTCCGTATATTCCAGATCGGATCCGAACCGCCTTCTTATTGCGGCAGCGCGGGCAAGGATTTCCCTGGGATGAATTGGCTTGCGCACGACATCGTCGGCACCACAGTCAAAAAAAGCTAGCGTTGTATCAAGTGAGGGCTGGTCGCTGACTGCAATAACCGGAGCTCTCGACCGGTCCCTTATAACCTTCGGCAGGACCATATTGTCACTGCCCTGACCAATCAGAAACGCCTCTACCGCATCAATGTCCGAATCCGCCGCGGTGTGAACCCATTCACCAAACTCGTCGGGATCAAATCCGGCGGAAGGCACACCTTCCCTGCCGAACATCGATGTATATCCCTCTGTTACTAACTCTCGTTCATCAACCACAACGATCATCAGCCCGCCCCCGAATCACTTTGCTGCCCCGTTAAACAATTGGTAACGAATGGCCTGAATCATCGACAATTACAGAAAATGAATGGTACTTTTTCATAGTTGCGCGAGAACATTGCGGTGATTTGCTACTACATCTAGTGGCTACCCAACCTGATACGCATAATAGCTGTGGAAATTTTAACTTTTCCGATTGCCAATTAACCAAATGTGAATTGACGCGCCACATCATAGACACAATCGCGTAGTCGAAGTGCTCGCGACCTAAATACAATTGCAGGTTGTTACTTGCAAAATTCTTTTGCTTGTGTAGTCCATTGCCCGTAACCGGTCGCAACAAGGTTTCCGATTACCCTGCAGACATATTTCTTTTGCGCCGGATTGTTGTTTGGGCCGGCATGATATCGGGCCACAGCCATGGTCCAGCTGCTGTGGCGCTTGCGCAGTGAGGCCAGAAATCTGGCCGCGTAATCGACATTCTTTGCCGGATCGAACATGGCGGAAAGCCGCTCGAATTCGTCGCGGTGATAGTAGTGATTGATCTGCATGCATCCAAGGTCGATCAGCTTTCGGCCCTGTTTGCGGGCACGATGAAAGACCTTGAGCGCTTCGCCCATGTTCCTGGCAAAAACGGCCTTGCCTTCGATGTTCAGGGCATAGGGATGGAGCGATCCCTTACGGCCGGTTTCAGCCAGCCCGACGGAATAGAGGATCCCCACCGGCACATTGTGGCGTCGGGCAGCCGAAACGATTTCGCGTTCGCACCGGTTCGCAGTGGAACGGCTGGCCGATGTTTCAAAGGTAAACAGCGTCAGAAGCGCCGCGAGAACGATCGTCACCGTGGACGTCATTTGAATTCTGCTGCTGCTGATCATGGGCGTGTTCCTGCCTGCCTTCGCGTCCCGAGCGACCACCCTCCCCGGTTTGGGATGAGTTTCCCTGTCCCAGCTGACCGGACCCTTCGCCCGATGTCTGACCGCCCTGTCCGGACGACGCGCTCGGCTG
Source organism: Hoeflea sp. TYP-13 (assembly GCF_040932035.1). Lineage (NCBI taxonomy): Bacteria > Pseudomonadati > Pseudomonadota > Alphaproteobacteria > Hyphomicrobiales > Rhizobiaceae > Hoeflea > Hoeflea sp. TYP-13. The sequence continues at coordinate 233,387 of NZ_JBFRBB010000001.1, read as the reverse complement.
CGTGAGGCCGCGTTCATGACCGACCTGTTGGACGGTCACCTGCTCGACCGTAAATCCCTGCCCCTTGAGCGCCTTGAGGATCTGCTGCTGGCTGTCGGAAAGGTGCCGGAACGCCTCGGGCGTTTCCACTTTCAGTTCAACAAGAAGGCCGTTTCCGGAGAGCTTCAGCGTGGCATCGACATTGCCAAGCTCAGCCGGATTCAGCCTGATCTTCAGCGTATTGACGGTATTTTGCACCGGATCGAGTGTCGTTGCCGACGTTGCCTCGCTGGCGCGCAGCATGGCGCTCCAGCTTTCATTGCCCGACACGGCCCCTACTACGGCGGCGGCGCTGGATTGCGTCGGCGACAGGCCGGGAAACTGCCGCGCTTCGACAACCGTCACGTTGGCGCCGGAAGCCATGATCGCATCCGCCCTTTCCGCCAACGGCGCAGAGGCGGATGCAGGTCCTGCTGTAGCGTGGCTGCCTCCCCGGGCTGATTTGAACATATCAAGAGCCCGGGCTGCACCACGCTTATCGAACTCCTGGCCCGGCTCCACCGGTGTACTCGGCATGCGCGCCGACGGTTCCGCATTCGTCGGCTTGTTCCGCATTGCGGACGCACCCTCGGTTTCTCTTCGCAGTAAACCACGCAACGGCAGTTCGGTATAATTTTCATCGGCTGCAGGTGCAGATGCGGCTCCCGTCTCGCTACGGCGCGTTGCCTGTGAAAATGTAACCACTGTCCACCAGCGATCGGCGGGGCTGTGCGACACTGCTTTGTGCACATCAGACTGCTGCGTCCGGGCCTGCTGTTTTTCGGGTTCGGCCGGTTCCGGAGCGTCGTCCTGCGCGGCGCGATCAATCTCGTGTTTTTCGGCTTTTGCGGCTGTTTCCTGCCGGTCCATATCGATTGGTACAGTGTTTCCGGAGTGAGGTTTAGCGGGAGCGGTTTCCTTGCCATCCCCGGGTTTTTCACCGGGTTCCGAAACGGTCTTTTCTTGCGGCTGCTCAGCGAGCCCGCCGCCGGTCAATTTGCGCGTAAATTCGCGATTGACCACCTGCGGTGATTTTTCACCATCGACGCCTCCGCCATCCGCGGAAGGGGGCATTTTGGCCTTCGCGGGAAAGGCCGTTTTAGCCTGCTTGCCGTCATCGTTTTTGCGGGCCGCATCCACCGCTGCACCGAAGACACCGTCCTTGGCCGGTCCCGCAGAACCTTCGCGGTTCCCCTTGGCACTCTTGCCGGCCAGAACGGCCGCATCCGAACCGATCGATTTGCCAGGCCCTGCCGTCAAAGTGTTACTCATTGCCAGTCTCGTTCAATAGGGAATCGATGTCATCAAGCGCGGCCCTCTTATTGTCCATAAACTGGTCAAAGGAGCCCGTGGCCTCTTGCACAGCCGGCTGCGCGGGAGCATCGGGACTTTGCCCGACGGCATCCGCATTCACCGGCACCGCCGGCCCGGAGGGTGCCTTTAAAACCTCTGGATCCGGTGCTGCGGTAACCTGTTGCGCTATCATTTTCGCGGCATCGCGCAGGGCCCGGTCGCGTTCCGAAAGCCGCTCATCCGGAATTGCCGCGATAGCCTCGACGGCGGTTTCAACATCACCGGACGGAACTTTTGCGACACCGGCATAAAAACCTGCTAGATCGCGGACAACATCGCGGGTTTCTCCCGAAAGCGCTTCGGCCCGGGAGGCAGCGAGAAGCGCTATATCCTCCTTGCCGGCAATTGTGCTCATGCGGGCCATGCGCAGATAAATCTCACGCTGCCGGGATCTGTCCATCAGGGACAACACATATTCCATGCGTTCCTGATCGACCGTCTCTGAATGGGTGACAATCGCATAGACGAATATATCGACAAACTGGCTTGCATAGGGCGAATGCAGAAACCGGCGCACATAACGCTCGGAATTGTCCAGCGCACGGTTGATATCGCCTGAACGCGATGCAACGTGGGTGGCACGTCTGAGCGCAGATTCTTCTATAATCGTCCCGGGCGCCAGCAGCCTTGCCCAGTCGAACAGCCTGAGAGCCTCGTTCTCGTTTCTGGCTGCCGTAACATTGGCGGTGACCAGGGTCAGATAGGCGCCGATGCGGCTGTCGGCGAACTCGGGCAGCAATTTCTGAAACTCCGGCCGGGCCTTTTCGGGCAAACCGGAAAAGTAGTCCGTCAATGCACTGGCGAGACGGCGGTCGAACCGGTTCATGTCATCACGTTCGACGAGATACACCAGCGTTTTCGGATTGCCGCCGCTCATGGCGTAGATAAATGCCGCCTCGACATTGCGTTTGTCCTCGAAGACCAACTGATCAGCCCGGCGAAGCCGGTCGTCGACAATGGTAAGCAGGTGCTTTTGCATCTCACCAGCCGAATGATCGCCGAGCACGACGGCATCCTGAACATATTGCAGTGAGCGAACGATCTTGTAGGGCGGCAACAGATCTTCCGTTTTCTCAGAAGCACCGGCAAAGGACATGCCGATATGGTTCAACGTCAGAAAAGCGGCGATGAACAACAGAATGCGCGTTATCACACTGCCGACAGACCAGCTTGTGCCCGTTCGCCCCATAGCCCCTACCCCGACGGTCTGACAATCAGGATTTCAATCCTGCGGTTGACATCGGCAAGCGGGTTTTGCGCGTCCTTCAATCGCCGGTCGGCGTAACCGGACACTTCGCTTATGCGCATTTCTTCAAGTCCGCCTCTAACGAGCATGTAATAGGCGCTGTGCGCGCGCGCCATAGACAGTTTCCAGTTGTCGTTTTTCGTTCCCGCGAAGGGACGCGCATCGGTATGACCGCGTATGGCGACGGTTCCTTCACGCTCGGATATCAGGCCACCGATTTTTTCCATCGCAACCACCAGGTCACGCTTGGGTACGGCCGAGCCGACATTGAACATGCTGCCCTTGAGCTCATCGGTCAGCGAGATCAGCAGCCCGCCCTCGGCGGGGACTATCGTCAGGCCCTCTCCAAGCTCGATATTCTCGCCCTCAAGCGCTTTTTCGATCTGTTCCTGCAGCTGACCCGCTTCGGCTTCCTGCTGCCTTTTTAGCGCCTCGTCGACCGGGTCCAGCTGCTCATCGGTCTGATCGTCATCAGGAATGGTCCCTGCTGATGCTGACCGCATCGGTTCGCCCTCGAATTCACCCTCCTGGCGCTCGTCGGCCTCCATCTTTGTAAATCTGGATGCCGGTTCGGCCGCCTCAAGCGCTTCTCTGATGGCGTCGCGGCTTCCTGCTTCTGCCACACCGCGCTCGATATCGTCTTCGGTAACATCAGCCCGCGTTTCGATTTCGACGGCCTTCGACCAGAAATCGGGATCGAACGGATCGCGGTAAGCCTCGCCTCCCGAGGCGCCGGTTGCCGGGCCGGATGTATTGGCGCCTCCCTCACCGGCAGCGCTCACATTCGTCTGCTGTCCGGTTTCAAGGGCAATCTCCGCCAGAACCGAATAGGGATTTTCAAAATAGTCTGCGTCCGAGTATTTGACTTCCTCGCCGGCAGCGGAATCGATGTCGTCACCGCCGCCGGCCTGGGCACCGGCCTCATAGCCTGCCTTATCGCTGTCCGACAGGTATTCGACTTCATCGCCAACGGTCGCCTGGTCCTGCTGTTTCAAACCACGGTCGGCGGGCTTGTTGTCCGTCAGCTTGATCGGATTGAAATAGCTTGCAACCGCCGCCTTGGTTTCGTCGTTCGCCGCATTGATCAGCCACATCACCAGAAAGAACGCCATCATCGCAGTCATGAAGTCGGCATAGGCAATCTTCCATGCACCGCCATGGTGAGCGCCATGGTCGCCGCCGCGTTTTTTAACGATGATTATCTCGTTGGCCGTATGATGCGTCGTTTGGTTTTCGCTCAAGGCAACAGCTCCCGGAGCCGGTCGGCCCATTCCGAAAGTCGCGTGCTCAAAACCGTATCGTCGATGCGAATGGTCAGGTCAAAGGCATCACCCTCGATGAATTCCAACTGGGCCGCATCGTCTGCGAGCGCTTCTTTCAACGCATCAAACATCGAGGCTGAGCCTGTCACGGCAATCTTCGAAACCGCCCGGTCCCTGAGAGATAGCCGCATTGTCTCAGCCAGGGAGTCAATCATCTTCTCACTGAGGGTGCGCTCGAAAAGCGGCGCTAGAATAGCCGTGACCTGGGAACCAATCGTCTCCACAAGATCATTGCTCAGCGTGTCGTAGCGGGTGGCGATAACGGTCGAAAAGTCTTGCTCGTAGCGGGTGCGGAGCTCGTTGATTTCCTCACGGTGTTTGCTGCGCTCGGCTTCCATCTGCTCGTTAAGGCTTGCCTCAAATGCGACGGCGGCTTCCTGCTTTCCGTTTTCGAAAGCTGCTGCCTTTTCGGCCTCGATATCGATCAAAGGCGCAGCTGGCGCGGCCTGGTCCGGAATATGCTGCTCGACCGGCGCTGTGGCCGGCTGCTCGCCCATCAACCCGATATCCTCCGACAGGACGAAGGTTTCGGGCTGGCCGAAGTCTTTCAGATAGCGCTCGAGAGCGATCGCCATTCATACACCTCCAAAGCGGGCGGCTTGTACCGGGCTGCGCGCGGCATGACTGTGCGAAATATAGGCGCTGAAACTTGTGCGAGGATGATGAAAGGGCCGGTGCGCATCCCGCGCACCGGCCCTGGTGTTTCTAACGAGCAACGCCTGCCGGCGCCGCACGGGAATCAGGTTCTCAGGCTTAGCCCTGGAACAGCGACAGAACGTTCTGCGACGTGGAATTGGCGATCGAGAGCGACTGGATGCCGAGCTGCTGCTGGGTCTGCAGGACCCTGAGCCGCGTCGATTCCTCGTTCATGTCCGCATCGACCAGCCTGCCGACACCCTTGTCGATCGAATTCATCAGGTTGGAAACAAAGGTTTCCTGCAGTTCAACACGGCTGTTGATGGCGCCGAGATCGGATGCCGCGTCAGTCAATGTGGTCAGGATCGAGTCGACGACACGAATCATGGCTTCGACTTCCGCATCGGTTGTCGCGGTTGACAATGCTATCTCGGTACCGGTTGCCGCGGTCGTCGAGCTGGCGTCGATCAGGAACCAGTTTTCGGCGGTACCGGTTGGCGCATCGAGCAGTGCGTCAGCGTCGATGTCCCTGGTCAGGATGCCTCTTCCGGCATTGTCCGTATCAATAAGGATGGTTGTGGAGAGGTTGACGTCAAGAGTGGTGACCGAGACGTTTCCTGCCGAAGAGCGGTTGAAGGAGCCGACAATCGATGCGGTGGTCACGCCCCCCACCGCGGTGTTGTAAAGCCAGTTCTCGCCACTGAAGGACGCCGATTCGGCGATAGAGGTGAGCTGGTTTTTCAGTTCTGTCAGTTCGGAATTGATCTTGTCCCTGTCCACGCCGGGTTCTGCGGCGGCAACCAGCTTTGCCTTGATTTCGTCGATCACCTCGATAGCACTTTCCATGCCCGTATAGGCGACATCGATCTTTGCGGCGCCAAGGCCGAGTGCGTCACTGACGGTGGAGAGCGCCTTGTTGTCCGAACGCATGGTCGTTGCAATCGACCAGTAGGCGGCATTGTCGGCAGCCGTATCGACACGGTATCCGGACGAAATACGCGCCTGCGTCGTTTCCATATCGGAGTTGATGCCGCGCAGTGTTTGCAGGGCCGCCATTGCGGCGGTGTTGGTCATAATGCTGGTCATCTGGGCTGCCCCTGTCGACAAATCATAAAAGAAGAGGGACATACCGGATTAGAAGTGCCGGCAATGGCGACTGGCATCATGCCCGTTGAACCGGATCGAAATCGGATCAACCCGCCATTCGTTAACAAAACTACTAACGCTATGGTTAACAGACTCTTAACCGCATTAGCAAGTTGTTAAAATTCGTCACCAAATTATGAACGTATCGGACCGGACAACAAAAAACCGCGCCACCGGGGTGACGCGGTTCTGGATGAGCATTGCAGTTCGCGATGTCCTGTAAATCGGTAGCAGGAAAACGAACAGCTTTGTGAAAGAAGGCCCGGCCCTGATTTCCGGGCCGGGGCTCGTTAACCTATCGGAATAGCGACAGAATGTTCTGCGAGCTGGAGTTGGCGATCGACAGGGCCTGGATACCGAGCTGCTGCTGGGTCTGCAGGGCTGTCAGTCTTGTCGATTCCTCGTTCATGTCGGCATCGACAAGTCGCCCGACACCCTTGGAAATGGAGTCCATCAGGTTCGACACGAATGTTTCCTGCAATTCGACACGGCTGTTAACGGCACCAAGACCGGAAGCCGAATCAGTCAGCTGGTTCATGATTTCGTCAACGACGCGGATCATGGATTCGACCTGTGCGTCTGTCGTCGAGACGGACAAGGTGATTTCCGTGCCGGTCGCAGCGGTTGCCGAGCCGGCGTCGATCAGGAACCAGTTCTCGGCGGTACCAGTCGGCGTATCGAGCAATGCGTCGGCGTCGATATCCTTGGTCAGGATGCCCCTGCCAGCATTGTCCGTGTCAATGAGAATGGTGGTTGAGACGTTGATGTCGAGCGTCCCGATCGAGACATTGCCATTGGCCGATCGATTGAACGAGCCGACGATGGATGCGGTGGTAGCACCACCGACTGTGGTGTTGTACAGCCAGTTCTCGCCGCTGAACGATGCCGACTCTGCAATGGAAGAAAGCTGGTTCTTCAGTTCAGTCAGTTCGGAGTTGATCTTGTCCTTGTCGACACCCGGTTCGCGGGCGGCGACCAGCTTGGACTTGATTTCGTCTACGACATCAATGGCGCTGTTGAGACCGGTATAGGCAACGTCGACCTTTGCCGCGCCGAGGCCAAGCGCATCGCTGACCGTTGAAAGCGCCTTGTTATCCGAGCGCATTGTGGTGGCGATCGACCAGTAAGCGGCGTTGTCCGATGCGGTTTCAACCCGGTAACCCGAGGAAATACGCGCCTGTGTCGTCTCAAGACCGGAGTTGATGTTCCGCAGGGTTTGCAAAGCCGCCATAGCAGCTGAGTTCGTCATAATGCTTGTCATTGTCTGCCCCTTTTGACAGTGGACTTGTAAGGGACATGCCGGAGTTGGAACCGGCAACGACGGTGTTGCATCATGCTCACCTGGGGTCCGCCTGTGCGCAGGCGCCAACCCGGTCCGTCATTCGTCGCTAACACAACACAATATTAAGGTTAATCAATTCTGAACAAATGCCCATAACCGGTTGTTTTTTTTAGTTAATATGAAGTTAATGTTAAACTCTTGTTAACCAGTGAAACCGGGAATGCAAGTATTTTCAACGGATAACGGACAAAACGCCGCTGTCCCCGTTCAAAGGGACGCGACGCTTTATCGTGCTGAATATAAAAAATGCGGATGTGGGCTGAAATATGTAGGGCAGCCCGTACGGGCTGCCCTACTGGTTGCCTCAATCCATCAGAAGTTCACGCCCTTAACGGAAGAGCGAGAGGATGTTCTGGGTGTTGGAGTTGGCGATCGACAGGGCCTGGATGCCAAGCTGCTGCTGGGTCTGCAGGGCTGTCAGCCGCGTCGACTCCTCGTTCATGTCGGCATCGACCAGACGGCCGACACCGGCATCGATCGCATCCATCAGGTTGGACACGAAGTTTTCCTGCATGTCGATACGCGAATTAACGGCACCAAGGCTGGAAGCCGAGTCTGTCAGCTGGTTCATGATCTCATCGACGACGCGGATCATGGAGCTGACCTGCGCATCCGTCGTGGAGGCGGACAAGGTGATTTCCGTACCGGTTGCGGCTGTTGCCGAGCTGGCGTCGATCAGGAACCAGTTCTCGGCGGTACCGGTCGGTGTGTCGAGCAATGCGTCAGCATCGATATCCTTGGTCAAAATACCCCGGCCGGCATTGTCCGTATCGATAAGGACCGTGCTGGCAACATTAACGTCCAGCGTTGCGATGGAAACATTGCCGTTGGATGAGCGGTTGAACGAGCCGACGATGGAGGCGGTGCTCGCGCCACCGGAAGCGGTGCTGTACAACCAGTTCTCGCCACTGAACGATGCCGATTCGGCGATCGATGTGAGCTGGTTCTTCAGTTCCGTCAGTTCGGAGTTGATCTTTTCCTTGTCGACGCCGGGCTCGGCTGCAGCGACCAGTTTGGACTTGATTTCGTCAACAACATCGATGGCACTGTTAAGGCCCGTGTATGCGATGTCCGTTTTGGCGGCGCCGAGACCAAGGGCGTCCTTGACCGTCGAAAGCGCGTTGTTGTCCGAACGCATCGTGGTTGCGATCGACCAGTAAGCGGCGTTGTCGGAAGCGGTTTCAACCCGGTAGCCGGAAGAAATGCGTGCCTGCGTCGTTTCAAGGCCGGAGTTGATGTTGCGAAGCGTCTGCAGGGCAGCCGTCGCAGAAGCATTCGTCATAATACTTGTCATGGAATTGTCCCTCGGATTACCCGATACATTAGAATAAGGGACATACCGGACTTGATTACCGGTAATGGCGGCGCGGCATCATGCCCATGGTCCTCCGCCCCTCGGCCGAAAACCTTTCCCGTCATGTTGGAGCAACACTCGCAGTCACCGGTTACGAAATGACTAATACTGCCGGTTGCCAGTAAATCGCATCCGATCAACTGGAAAACATGGTTAATGGATCGTAAATGTACGCGCCTGAATCAGCTCAGATAAACGAACGCACCAGACTGCCGACAAGCAGGTTCCATCCATCGATCAGCACGAAAAACAAAACCTTGAACGGGAGCGATATGGCGGTCGGCGGCAACATCATCATACCCATGGACATGGTGATCGTCGCAACGACCAGGTCAATCACCAGAAACGGCAGTACGACGAGGAAGCCAATTTCGAAACCGCGGCGGATTTCGGAGATCATGAATGCGGGAACCAGGACGCGCATATCGATCTTCTGGCCGGTCTCGACCGGCTGCCCCCTTTCGGCCGCAAGATCGACAAACAGGTTGAGATCCTTGTCCCTGGTATTCGACAGCATGAAATCGCGGAACGGGTCGCTGACCCGGTCGAATGCCTGCGCCTCATCAATCTGATTGTTGAGCAGCGGCTGGATACCGCCCTCCCACGCCCGGTCGAATGTCGGCGTCATGACATAGAAGGTCATGAACAGCGCCAGGCTTATGAGGATGAGGTTTGCCGGCGTAGTCTGCAGCCCCATGCCGGCGCGCAGAATAGCGAACGCAATCACAAAACGCGGAAAACTGGTGACCATGATCAAAATGCCCGGCGCCACCGACAGAACCGTCAGCAATCCGAAAGTACGGATTATCCAGCTGGCGACGGAACCATCGACCGGCTGGGTCAGAACATCCGGGGCCAGGGCCTGGGCCTCGGCCGAAGCGATTGTCGCCATCATGGCGAACGCTGCCAATAAAAATCGTATCATTCGATCAAAAAGGTTCTGAACAGGAGCTTCGATACCTGACCACCCGAACGTATGGTCGCGCGTTCGGAAAGGTCATCACGCAAATGCTGAAAGCCGCGCGGCCCTTCAATCTGCTGAAGTGAAACCGTCCGCATATAGGCCATGACGTCCTGGTGAACCAGTTCCGCCATGCCCGGATCAGGTTTTCCATTGAACACCAGAGCTATTTCAACACGGACCCAGCTGTTCGATGGATAGGAAAGATTGGTGGTGATCGGCGAAAGCGACACGATCTGCCGTGCAGGCGCCGGGGTATCGGCCTCGTCGCCCTCCCCGGAATTACTTTCCTTGTCCGTTTTTTTGGAACCAATGCCGGCTTTTGCCGCCATTTCGGCTTCTGGCGTTGACATTTCCGCATCGGCTGATTTTTCACCGGCAATCATGCCGACAATCCAGCCCCCGGCGCCGGCAAGTGCCGAGAGCACCAATACAACGACGATGGTCATAATGACCGATCCGCCGCCTTTTTTCTTGTTTTCATCGTCAGGTGTCGTCATGTCACCGTGCTAGATTGGAGAGAATTTATCCACGAGTTGCTGGCCGACGGGCGGCTGTTGAACTTCCATGAGACGACCACGCCCGCCATAGGAAACACGTGCTTCGGCGATCTTCTCATAGGCGATGGTATTGTAGGCATCAACGTCACGGGGACGCACTATCCCGGCAATATTCAATATGCGCATTTCAAAGTTCACGCGCACTTCCTGCGATCCGCTGATAACGAGATTGCCATTGTCGAGGACACCGGTAACAACGGCAGCGACGCGCAGCTCCAGATTTTCGGACCGCGCCGTGGTGCCCTTGCCTTTTGTGCTGGTGTTTGAGCCGAATTTCAGTCCTGCAGACGCCTCACCGCTTCTACTGTTGACACCGTATTCACCCGAGGCGTTGATGCCGCTGGAATTGGTCCGGTCGCGGTCGGTCTTGTTGTCGAAGGTCGCCTTGTCATTTATGGCAATATTTACGGTCAGAATATCGCCGACAGACATGGCGCGGGCATCCTTGAACAAATCGCTTTGTGCGTCCGTCCACAGCGAATAGCCGGTGCCCGGCTTGCGCGGCGGTTTCGGATAGAGCGCCATTTGCGGCGTCTGACCATATTTCAATCCACTTCCTATGGGGCTCATGGCCGGTGCCCTGCCGACATCTTTCAGAGCACTGGAGCCGCAGCCGGCCAGTAACAGGCATAACAGGACTGATGCAGCGCTGCGTTTCATGACGGATCCTTCGGAATGCTGGTGTCGGCAGCGCTTGCAATAATGCTGGTCAGATTGGCCGCCTTTTCGGCATCCATTTCATTGAGAATCTGGCTTGCCAGCCTGGGTTTCAGTTTCATGACGATGGCGGCCGCCACATTGATGTTGACCAGCTCAAGTTTTTCCGCCGCTGAATCGGCGCGCATATTCTTGTAGATCTCGACAAGCCCGCCCTCGGCCTTGACGAGGAAATCGTTGCGCAGCTGCAGCCAGTTCTCATATTCCGCACGGCGTTTTTCAAGCATCGCGATACGATCTTCGATATCGGCCTGCAGTTGCTCGAGTTCCTGTTTTTGCAGCAGGTAACGCTGATCGCGGGCGGCATCGGCTATGTTCGTGCAGAAGGCGCGGATTTCATCGGAGATCTCCTCCTGCAAAATCTCTGCGTCCTTGCCGGCTGCCTGGGCCAGCGAAAGCGGGTGTGAGGTCAGGCCGGCTGCGATTGCCAGCGCCAGCGCGGACGCTGCTGTTTTGCGGACTATTGCGCTCATGTGCCACCCACTCATTGTAATACCAGCTCCGCCTGCAGGGCTCCGGCCGATTTGATCCCCTGAAGTATGGCGATGATGCCGTCAGGCTTTACGCCGATGCTGTTCAATCCGGCCACCAGGGTCTGCAAATTGGGTCCATTGACGATGGCAACCTGGCCGCCCTCCGTCATTGCCTGAATATCCGTCAGGGGCTCGACGGCCGTCACCCCGTCGCTGAACGGCAGCGGTTGCGAAATGATCGGCGCTTCCGTCACGCGGATTGTGAGGGCGCCATGGCTGACTGCAACCTTTGAAATGCGCACATCATGTCCCATTACGATGGTCCCGGTGCGCTCGTTGATGACCACGCGCGCGGGTGCGTCCGGTTCGACAAGAAGACGCTCGATCTCAGCAACAAAGCGGGGAAGAGAGACCTTTTTTGGCCGCAGGACCTGAACCGTCGTGGAATCGTTGGCGCTGGCCAGCAGTTTGCCGTATCGGCGGCCGGTATGCCTGTTGATGGCGTCGGCAATCGACACGGCGGTGGTAAAATCCGGGTTGCGCAGTTGCAGGGTCAAATGCCCGGTATCCTTGAAGCGCAGGGGAATCTCGCGTTCAATGATCGCGCCTCCGGGCACCCGACCTGCGGTGGTCACGCCCTGTGTCAGTGACTGGGCATCTCCCTCCGCAGTAAAGCCCGATACAACCACCGACCCTTGCGAAACGGCGTAGATCTGCCCGTCGGCAGCCGACAGCGGCGTCATCACCAGGGTACCGCCACGCAGCGATGTTGCATCGCCCATGGACGAGACATTGACGTCGATGCGCGAACCGACACTGGAAAACGGCGGCAGATTGGCCGTCACGATGACGGCGGCCACGTTATTGACGCGGACGTTCTGACCTTCTGCCGCAATGCCGAGATTTTCCAGCATTGCGCGCAATGACTGTTCGGTGAAAGGCGCATTGCGCAGGCTGTCGCCGGTCCCCTGCAGACCGATTACCAGCCCGTAGCCGATCAGCTGGTTCTGACGCGCGCTCTGCAGGGACACGACATCCTTTATGCGCGATGCAGCACCGGCCGGCAGCGCCAGCATCAGACCGACAAGGAGTGCAAGACCTGTCCGGTACAAAATCATTGGGCCGCAACCCGTATTGTACCGTCCGCCATCACCGTGCCGGAAACCATTACGCCTGTGTTGATATTGCGCGCCCGCACGAAATCGCCCACGGAACCGTTTTTCATCGGGCTTCCTGGCGCGGTGATGACCAATCCGTCCTGTGAATAGATCATCGTGACAACCGTTCCGCGTTCGATGGTATAGGCCTCGCGCACGGACGACACCGGCACCACCCGCCCCGGCAACAGCGTACGCCTGGCAATCATGCCTTCGACCTGATCCATGGATGATGCGTAGTCGCGCCGGATGTTCGGGTTTGTCACCTGGACGATTTCAAGCATATGCGCCTGAACCGTTTCGCCCGGATAGATTATCTGCTTGGGAATGACGGCGACCTGCTCGCCGGCCGCAGCTTGCCACACACCTGCCAGCAGGATCGCTAGTACGGCAAGGGCGGTGCGGCAAGTCATCAATAGGGTCCCATTACATGTTCTGCGATACGACGGAGGCCATTTCATCGGCCGCCTTGATAATCTTGGAGTTCATCTCATAGGCCCGCTGCGCCGAAATGAGGTCGGTGATCTCCTTGACAGCATCGACATTGGAGGCCTCAAGATAACCCTGCTGGATAGAAGCAAATCCCGGATCATCAGGAACACCGACCGTCGATTCTCCCGAGGCTTCGGTTTCCTGAAACAGATTGTCGCCAAGCGGGGCAAGACCGGCTTCGTTGACGAAGTTGGCGATCGTTATCTGGCCGATCTCCTGCATGTCCGCATCATCGCCAATGCGCACGAAAACCTGGCCGGACTTGGTCACGACGATCTCGCTGGCATCCTGTGGAACGGTAATGGCCGGTTGAAGAAGATAGCCGTCAGCAGTGACAATCTCACCATTGGCATTCGTATTAAGGGCCCCGGCACGGGTGAAAAGGGTCTCACCATCGGGGCTCTGTATCTGGAACCAGCCTCGACCAACGAGCGCAAGATCAAGCTTGTTTCCCGTGCTGACGAGCGAACCCTGAATGTGAACGTTGCGGACAGCCATTGTCTGCACACCAAGGCCGACATAGGCGCCCTCAGGCACGATGGCCTGATTGGCCCGGCTCGGCACGCCCTGCGCCTTTTCCACCTGATAGAGAAGGTCGGAAAACTCAGCGCGGGCGCGCTTGAAGCCCGTGGTGTTGATATTGGCGATGTTGTTGGCAATCACTTCCAGATTCAGTTGCTGGGCATTCATGCCGGTTGCGGCAATGGCCAGTGCTTTCATCGATCGTCCCCTCAGATGGCCATGCGGCTTATTTCAAGATAGGCGGTCACGATCTTGTCCCGGACCGCGAGCGCCGTTTGCAGCGTGCGCTCGGCGCTCATGACCGCTTCGACAACCTCCTGCGTGGTGGCCTGCCCGCTGATGCCCTTCACCGACATCTCCTCGCCCCGCTGGATGGTCGTCGTCATGTCGGCGACCATGTCGGACAGCATCGACGAAAAATCGGAATCCGTCCCGGCGGCGGCCGCTGCTGCCGCATTGGGCTGCGCTACTTCCGTGGCAACGTCGGAGCCGGCAGCCTGCCTGCTCAGTGACGTTATGGCAGCGGTATTGATTGCATCGATCATCCCGTCGTCCTCAACAGATCGATTGTCATGGAAATCAGTTCACGCGCCTGTTTGATTGTCTGCAGGTTGGCCTGATAGGAGCGGTTGGCTTCGCGCATGTCAGCCATTTCCACCAGCACATTGACGTTCGGGAGCTTGACCATGCCGTCTTCGTCGGCGGCAGAATTGCCCGGATCAAACTCCACGTGGAACTCGGAATTGTCGCGCCCGATCGAGTCGATGCTTACCAGCGCCGCACCGGTCACCCTGTCGAGCTCCGACATGAAGCTCACCGTCTTGCGCTGATAGGGGTCTGCGCCGGGCGTGGTGCCGGTCGATTGGGCGTTGGCCATGTTCTCAGAGACGATGCGCAGTCGTGTCGACTGCGCCTCAAGGCCCGAGGCCGCCGTTCTCATGGCAGCGGCAAGTGGATCAATCACTGTCATTTGCGTACCGTCATGAGCATCATCCGGTGAAAGGACCGGAGGATGCCTGCGTTCAGTTCATATTCCTGCCGAACCTCACCCGCCTTCATCAATTCTTCTTCAAGGGCAACGGAATTGCCCGATGGCGAGACCGCCACATCCCCGCCGTCGGCTCTGACCGCGCCACGCATGGAGTCTTCGGTAAAATGCATTGGATGGGTTGCGGACATGCTGGTGCCGACGGATTGCAACACGGTTTCGAAAGGATCGATTTCCATCGTGACGTAGCCGGGCGTATTGGCATTGGCGATATTGCCCGTAACCACGTTCTGGCGCACGGACAGCCAATGGGCCTTACTTGACGCTAATTCAAATAGCTGGATCGGCTGCATCCGATTCTCCCTTTGCGGGATAATCTATGAAGCCAATCTTGCGTGGGACTTGCGGTCCCGCATCCGTACACAGTTTTGCGCAGGAAACGCCTGTATCAGCGCTCGATGACCTCACCGTCAGATGTGACGATCACCCAGCGCCCATTGCGCTGCTCCAGCGTCGCAAGCTTGCTGTCATCGGGTAACACGGACCCGACCCTGACGACATAAACACCGTTGCCGTCCTCTATCAGCGCCCGGCCGTTGACGACGTGAAGCAGGCGAAATGATGGCTTTGCGCCGGGGAATGACTGCGGCGGGTCTTCCTTCGCCTCGGCTTCCTGCTCTGCCTGCTGGCCGCTGAGCGTAATTGTTGCCGTGGTGAGTGCGTCGAGCGACTCGCTGATTTCCTTCTCATCCGAATCGGGAATGGCCAGAGGCGAGACGTTCACGAAGTTGCGGCCGGGCATTTTGGAAAGATCCCTGCCCGACGAATAGGAATAGGGCTGGATGCCGAACTGTTCCTGGTTAAGAAAAACATACCAGGGAAAGAAAGCCGCGAACGCAGCGATTAGCAGGCCTGCTGATATCAGGATGCGATCCGCGCGGTCGTGTTTGACCTCGGATTTTTCCTGGACCGGCTGAACGGCATTCGCGCCTGCTTCCTGTTCTTTCATCGACATGCTCTCGTTTCTATTGACCGGGCTGGTTTTCCTGCTGCGCCATGGCCGCGGCGTGTTTCATCGCGTCGGCCAGGTCGTTGAACGCATCACGGGACGGTTTGTCATGTGGCTGCTGTTTCAGGATTTCATAAATGACCGGCACCTGGCGGACCGCCATATCCAGCTCGGCGTCGGCGCCGGGCCGATATCCGCCAATCAGCCGCAAATCCTTGGTTTCCTCATAGCGCTGGATAAGCGCGCGCAGCCGGATTACGAGTTTTTCCTCATCCGCCTCCCATGCCGTTCGCGCCAGCCGCGAAACCGATGCCAGAGGATTGATCGGCGGGTAGCGCCCTTCCTCGGCCAGTGCACGCTCCAACACGATATGCCCGTCGAGAATACCCCGCGTCGAATCAGCAATCGGATCGTTGTGATTGTCGCCATCGACCAGAATGGAGACGATGGCCGTAATCGATCCGGCACCGGCGCTGCCCGGACCTGCACGCTCCAGCAGGCGCGGCAGTTCGGTAAAGACGGTGGCCGGATATCCGCGTGCCACGGGAAGTTCGCCCGAAGCCACGCTGACCTCACGGATTGCGTGGGCAAACCGGGTGACACTATCGACAACCAGAAGGACATTTTCGCCATTGTCGCGAAAATGTTCGGCAACGGTCATTGCCGTCATCGGCGCCATGCGGCGCACCATAGGGCTTTCATCGCTGGTGGCAACGACCGCGACCGATTTGCCCATCTGGTCGCCAAGCGTGTCCTCGATGAATTCGCGAACCTCCCTGCCCCGCTCGCCGACCAGCGCGATGACGGCACGGTCGAAGGCATCCGCGCGGGTCAGCATCGACAGAAGCGTCGACTTGCCGACGCCGGAGCCGGCAAATATCCCCAGGCGCTGCCCAAGACACAGCGGCGAGAATATGTCGATCGCCCGTATGCCTGTTTTCATCGGCTTATTGACCCGCTGCCTGCTCATCGACGCTGGCGCATCGTTTGCCACAGCCCGGCGACGCTTGCCGGGCGTCAGTGGTCCGAGACCATCGATGGGCTGGGCAAGCGCATTGATCGTTCGGCCGCACCAGTCGGTATCCGGCGCGATGCGAAATGCGCCGAACCTGATGACCGGATCACCGATGGCGATGGCTTCTCCGCGCTCGACCGGACAGACAATGACGGCGTCGGGCTCGACCTTGACCACTTCTCCCAAAGATATGCCGGCGCGACCGTGATGTTCCACATAATCACCAAGGCACACGTGCTGAGACAGTCCTGAAACCTGATAGTTGTTAGGGGTTATGGTGGTGACAACGCCGCCACGCCGCACAAGCTCTTCCGGGTTGGAGTACTTGCTGACCAGGCGGTCCAGCGCGTCCAGTGTCGCCGAACGGCGCTGGTGAATTGGCTCAGCTGACGACATGACACACGGTGCTGCTGACCGCGAACGACGACATTGCCCTCATCCGCATCATGTGTTTCCGAGGGTCTTGACCGCATCGTCAAGCGAGTTTTCGCTGTCCTTGATCAGGCTGGCCGCATTTTCGAAAGCCCGGGTCACCATGATAAGCCGGCTCATCTCAGACAGGGCATTAACGCCCGATTTCTCCAGATATCCCTGCAACACACCGGAGTTGGTCCTGTCGAGGATCGGCTCCGGTTTTGCATTCGGAATGATGCCGCTGTTTTCATATCGGATGAAGCCCTGCTCCAGGTCGGCGGCATAAATGCCGATCGAACCGACGGCGGTCCCGTTCTGACGCAACAGTCCGTCACGGGTAACATCCGGCGGACCGGCATTGCCATCGAGCTGAATGGGGGCGCCACCGGGATCAAGCACCGGATAGCCGGCGAGCGTGACCAGTTCACCAGTCCCGGACATTGTGAAACGGCCGTCCCGGGTCAGCGTCATGCCCGCCGGCGTTTCAATTGCAAACCAGCCTTCGCCCTGTACCGCAAAATCAAGCGGACTTTCGGTTTGCGTCAGCCCGCCGCCCGTCGTCGACAAATAGGTCTCGCCGTGCGACACAAAGGCCGTGTTGTTGTTGAGCAGGGATTCAAACCGTATTTCGGTCGGCCGGTATCCGATGGTGCTGGAATTGGCGACGTTGTCGGCCAGCGTGTTCAGGCGGTTTTCCAGTGCGATCTGCGAGGAAAGGGCAACGTAAAGGGAAGATTGCATCTTGTTGTCTACCCGCCAAGTTTGAGATTGTTGATCGCAATCATCAGATCCGGAGAAATCTCCGAACTTGACGACTGGGTCAGCAGAGCGGCGGATGTCACCGTCGTGCTTGGATTGCTCACTTCCCAAAGGCTGGTGAAGCGCTGCAACAGAGTGTTCAGCTTTTCCGGATCCTTGAAGTCGTCAAAATTGATGTTTTCCTTGAAGTAGTCGGCCTGTTTGTCGATGTCCGAATAGGCGAATTCATCCGGCAGGCCGAGAGCGGTCCTCACAACGGTGGCCAGCGCCGGATCCGCCAGGATTTCGTAGGCGTTGGATATGTCCGGAGCCAGACGTTCGAAATAGAGCGCCAGTCGGACACCTTCATTGCTGTTTCCGGCTTCTTCCTCAAGGGACTGGCGCAGATATTTATCGACCGTTCCCTGCTGGGCCTTGGTGAAAACCGTCGCCGTTTCACCATGGCGGGCAAAGTTGAATGCGTCGGCAAAATCCCGGTATCGCGTGTCGGTCAGCTGGTTGGCGAAGCTGTCGCTGTCATCGATGCCCTCGGTCAGGACCTTTCTGATAAAGGCCTTGGCATAGCTCATTTCCTCAAGGCCGTGGGCCTTCATCGCGTAATCATACAGCCGGCTGTCGGCCATGAATTCATCTATTGAATCCACCTTGCCGATGTTTTCGAGATAATACTCCGTCTCCCGCGAAACGATTGGCTGCGCCTTAACACGCTCAATGGAGCGATTGAGGTCGGTAGCGATGTTCAGATAGCTGGTATAGGTGGTGACCATCGTGTCATGCCCGTGTCGGTTCGTATCGGCGTCGGCAAAACCCGAGACATCCGCGCCCGGAAATACCTTCTCATCGCATCTGCGGACAGAACTTAGGCAGATATCCTTGTGCGAAGCTTTCGCGAACAGACATAACCGGCCAATCGGGCTGCAGGAGAATGGTCCGGTCCAGCTTCACGCAAGCCAGAGCACGTACCCCTAGTGTGTGTTTGTTTGAACGGAATCGTAGCTGCCCATGAACATCATCATCGGACTTGTCGTGACATTCGGATGTATCCTCGGCGGCTACATGGCCATGGGCGGATATCTCAGCGTCCTGATGCAGCCCTATGAGCTGCTGATCATCGGCGGCGCGGCATTTGGCGGATTCCTGGTCGCCAATCCGATGAAAATCATCAAGGATTCAGGCAAGGCCATGTGGGAGGCCTTCAAGTTCGCCGTTCCCAAGGAGCGCGACTATCTCGACACGCTTGCGGTCCTTTACGGTCTGATGCGCGACCTGCGGTCCAAATCGCGCAACGAGATCGAGGCGCATATCGACAATCCGGAAGAATCGAGCATTTTCCAGACCGCGCCTTCGGTACTTGCAAACGGAGAGCTGACATCCTTCATCTGCGACTATGTGCGGCTCATCATCATTGGCAATGCACGGCCCCATGAGATCGAGGCGCTGATGGATGAGGAAATCAATACGATCGAGCACGACAAGCTCAAATCCTACCACGCCATCGTCACGGTTTCCGATGCCTGCCCGGCGATCGGTATCGTTGCGGCGGTGCTCGGCGTTATCAAGGCGATGGGGGCAATTGACCAATCGCCGGAAATTCTGGGAGGACTGATCGGTGCCGCGCTCGTGGGCACCTTTCTGGGCATCTTTCTTTCCTATTCGGTGCTTGCACCCATTGCCGCGCAGATCAAGCTGGTGCGGGAAAAGCAGAACCGCCTCTACGTCATCGTCAAACAGACCCTGCTTGCCTACATGAACGGGTCGGTTCCGCAGGTGGCGCTTGAACATGGCCGCAAGACCATTTCTTCCTACGAACGCCCGTCGATCGATGCGGTGGAACAGGAAATGATGAGCGCCGGCAGCGGCGGTGAAGCGAAAGCGGCCTGATGCGATGACAGATCCTTCGTCAGAAACATCCAGCCGCATGGATCCGACGCTGGTCCAGCGGATGATCGGACGGTCCGGTGACCGTGGAACGCTTGAAACGCAGTGCGTCACTCTTGCGGAAGTCACCGCGCTTTCTCTGACGCTCAATGCCGGCAAGGCCATAGGATTTCCGATCACGGTCGCCTTCGAGAAATTTGACATAGGCGAACGGTCGGAGCTTATCGCGGCACTCGACGACAATGCCGTCATCTGCAGTGCGGGCATTGGCGGCTGGTGCGACGACATCATCCTGTCGGGGAGTGATGTGTTTGTCATTGCGGTGATGGAGTGCATGCTCGGCGGAACGCTGCCAGAAGACGCGGCGATCGAATCCAGAGCGTTGTCCGACATCGAGCTCGATGTCGCCACCGTCATATTCAAACAGTTTGCAGAAAGCATGCGGGCCGGCATCGCCTACCCGCCTACCGAGGATGTCGTTGCGGATCCGGCGACCATGGAGCCGCCCGAAGCCGAGGAAGAGGAAGAAGACACGCCGGCCGTTGTGATCGAGTTTCTGCTGAACCTCGGCTCTGTCGAAGCGCCTTTCAAGGTTATTTTGCCGCAGCGCCCCCTGCTGAAGACAAGAATCACCGAAAGTGCCGAAGAAAAACCGCCAGCACCCGAACAACCTGCCTGGGCGAGGCAGCTGACGACGCAGATCACGCGGTCGCATGTCATGCTTGAGGCGCGGATTGCACTGAGTGAACTGACGCTTGGCGAGGTTGCCCGCCTGCAGGTCGGGGATCTTCTGCCGTTTGCCGACGAGGGCGCCGTGCGCGCGCTTTTGTCCGCCGGCGGCAAGGAGCTGTTCTGGTGCGAATTCGGCAAGGCAGGAAACCGTTACACCGTACGCGTACAGGAGCCGCACCGCCACGAACACGAGCTGATACGGGAGTTGGCTTCGGGATGACGCACCAATCGATCGCAATCGCATGCTTTTTCCGGGGAGCGGAATGAAACAAGGGACACATGATTATGTCTGACAACAAGGCCATGAAGGACGAAGAGGAATTGCCGGGTGAAGAGTCGGCGGCAGAACTTGACCAGGCCATAGATGACCTTCGCGGCGTTCTGGAACAGGATGCAGCGGGAACTCTGGAGGAACAGGCAGGAGGGGAACAGGCAGGAGAGGAACAGCCTTTCGGAACCGGTGATTTTTCAATGGACGACTTTCCCGACACGAATGCCACAGACGATGCTCCGGCCCCTGACCTCGGCGGGTTCGGAGATGATTTTGCCGCCGAGCCGCAGGTGTCCGCCCCGGAACAGCCGACCGGCGCAACCGGCAGTATCGCCAACGCAGACATCATCATGGAAATACCGGTCGATGTGCAGATCGTTCTCGGCAAAACCCGCATGAAGGTCTCCAGCCTGATGAGCCTCGACGAAGGCGCAACGATCTCCCTTGACCGCAAGATCGGCGAGACTGTCGACATCATGGTCAATGGCCGGATGATCGGGCACGGGGAAATCACCGTTCTGGAAGAGGACGAAACACGCTTTGGCGTGCGGCTAACCGAGATTCACGGCAGCAATGAGCGGCCGGGCAACAAATGATGCAGGAATACGAGGACTTTTCCGCGGACAATCCGGTTGGACAGGCATTGTCCAAGCCGCAAAAGGCGGCCGCAATCCTCATTGCGATGGGCAAACCCGTTGCCGGCAAACTGCTTAAGTTCTTTGCACCCTCCGAGCTACAGACAATCATCGCGAGCGCCCAGTCGCTGCGCAGCATACCGCCGCAGGAACTGGAAAATGTCGTCGCCGAGTTTGAGGATCTGTTTACCGAGGGTACGGGGCTGATGGACAACGCCCAGGCCATGGAAGGCATACTCGAAGAAGGCCTGACACCGGACGAAGTCGACGGTCTGCTCGGCCGAAGCGAAGCACTGAACAAGCTCGAAACCACGATTTGGGACAGGCTTCAGGAAGCCGATCCGACAGCGGTCGGCCAGTTCCTGTCCAGGGAGCATCCGCAGACGATTGCCTATGTCGTGTCCATGCTACCGTCCTCATTCGCCGCCAAAATTCTGCTTCAGGTTCCGGAAAAGCAGCGGGCCAATATCGTTCACCGGGCCGTCAATATGAAAACGGTCAATCCGAAAGTCGCTGAAATCATCGAACAACGGGTCGCGCAGATGATCGAAGACCTGAAAGGCGATGAAAACACCGAAGCGACAAGCCGTGTTGCGGATATGATCAACGAAATGGAAAAGCCGGTTGTGGACGCATTGCTCGGCGAACTCGAGGCCATCAGCTCGAGCGATGCGGCAAAGGTCAAGCCGATGGTCTTCCTGTTCGACGATATTCTGACCATGCCGCAACGCAGCCGCATTACTCTTTTCAACGATATCAGCAGCGACACCATCACGCTCAGCCTGCGCAAATCCGACGCCGATATCAAAGAGGCGGTGCTCGGCTCGATCGGTGCGCGCCAGCGTCGTATGATCGAGGCGGACCTGGCGGAGGATATGCCCAGTGTCACCGACCGCGATATCGCGGTGGCCCGGCGGTCAATCACGCAGGAAGCCATCCGGTTCGCCTCGCTTGGGCAGATCAAACTCGCGGAAGAAGAAGACAGCGAACAAGCCGCCTGACCGCTTGAAACATGCGCCGATTGGAACCTGAATCATGGCTGAAGAGCAGGACCAGGACAGCAAAACCGAAGAACCAACCGAGAAAAAGATCCGCGATGCCGTCGAGAAGGGAAACATACCCTTTTCCAGGGAGGTTCCGATCTTCGCGTCGTCGACCGCCATCCTCGTCTTTTGCATCTTCTTCATGCCGTCTGGCGCATCATATGTTGCGGTTTCGCTTGCCGATGTCTTTGCCAAATCCTCGCGGTGGCAGTTGAACAATGGCGAGGATGTGGTTTCACTTTTCCATCACCTGTTTTGGGAAACCAGCCATCTCCTGTTGCCTGCCTTCGCCTTGATGATGGCATTCGGAATTGCGGCATCGGTCATGCAGAATATTCCGCGACCGGCGCTCGAGCGGATCAAGCCGCAATTGTCCCGCCTGTCCTTGAGCAAGGGATTCAAGCGCCTATTCGGTGCACAGGGTCTGGTTGATTTTGCCAAGTCGATAACGAAGATCCTCGTTATCTCGTCTATTGTGGCCTTTGCCATGGTCGACGACTATTACACCGTATTGAGCGGCATGTTTTCAGAACCGGCGATCATTCCGCAGACCATGGCGCGCATGGCGCGCAAGGTGTTCGTCATCGTACTGATTTCAACGGCGGTGCTGGCAATTGCCGACCTGTTGTGGACACGGTTTCACTGGCGCAACCAGTTGCGTATGACCCGGCAGGAACTCAAGGACGAGATCAAACAGTCCGACGGCGACCCAATCGTCAAGGCGCGGCAGCGGTCGCTGGCGCGCGACCGGGCTCGAAACCGCATGATTTCCGATGTGCCGCGGGCAACGCTGGTCATTGCGAACCCCACGCATTTTGCTGTGGCACTGCGCTATGTGCGCGAGGAAAATGATGCTCCCGTCATCATTGCAAAGGGACAGGATCTTGTTGCGCTGAAAATTCGTGAAGTTGCTGAAAACAATGACATACCGGTCTTTGAGGACCCGCCTCTGGCACGCTCCATTTTTGCGCAAGCTTCGGTTGGTAGTGTCATTCCACCGGCCTTCTACAAAGCCGTCGCCGAACTGATTCATGTGGTTTATTCCAAGTCGCCAGCCAAGATAAACTAAACGATTTCGATGAAGATTTGCCCTTATACCAAACAGCGCGAAGAGATCGTTGCACACGCAATACGGTCCGTCGCGAGCGAGTTGCGGCTCATTGATGCCGGCGATCTGATCGCTCTGCTGAAGCTGGAATGTCATAGCGATCTGGCCGACCTTGTATCATCGGCCGCCGAGCTTTTCTTTCAGCCTGGCACGGTCAATTTCGGCGTCGGCGGCGACTACCAGCTGGATTGGGGAACGACGCCCCAGATAACGCTTGATATCGAATTAAAGCCCGACGGCATGACCGTTTTTGCACGGCTGACATTGCTGGAAAGCCACGGCCAGCTCGAGATCAACCACATTTCGTTCGATGATCCATCCGCTGATCCGGACGAAAACACGGCCTTCCTCGCAGCAAGCCTGCAGGCTAGCTCATTCAACGGGATAGAACTGCCGAGCCCGGTATAGACCGTTTCGGGTTCAACCAATCAGGCCAAGACGGATGGCCTTTGCTATCGCCTGGATCCTGTTGACCGAATCAAGCTTTGTCGCCGCAAAACCGAGATAGGCGTTGACTGTGTGGACAGACAGGGTCAGTTCCTCGGCAATCGCCTCGCTCTTGTAACCGTCGGCCGCCAGCTGCAGGCATTGCAGCTCTCGGTCATTCAGGGTCTGATGCGGTGAAATCCTTTGCACGTCCAGCGCAAGCAATTCCCTCATGATGCGGTAGATGTCGCGGTGAATCTCAACGACGCGATCCCCTGACAGGTCAAGGTCCGAACCGAAAAACAAGGCAAATCCATTGCCCATTATGCCGAGCTTTACAGGAAAACCCACACCCGGGACATCGAGCGCCTTAACCGGCAACGGTTCGACAAACGTGCCGACGGCTGCCTCATGCCCCGCTGCCGTCCAAGCAAATGGCAGCAGCGAACGTTCCATGTGATTTTCTATCGCTTCGCCGATTGCCGACAGTGCGCGGCGCATATTGCGGTCAACCGAACTCAGCACGACCGTCACGCGCTGGGTTTTGCTTGGTGCAAACCGGTTAATGCGGCAAACGACGTAACCGTCTGCACCGAGGATAGCGCGCAGCTCCTGGGCAGCATCCTCCAGCTCCATGGAACCGTTCGGATCCGCTTCGTTGTTTGGTGGCCATGGACGACTATCTGCTAGATTGTCATTGACCGATTCTTTAAGTGCCGTCTCCAACGTCTCGCCCCCGTTTTTGACGTAAATTTCTATTGTGAAAATAACGAACTAATAATGTATCCGCACCAACAGCCAACAATTCGGATTACGGATGTATGCGGGCATTATATCAAGTTATTGCGCACGGCATGTGCAATGGCCTCCGACCTGGTCTTTGTTGATGTCTTCTTCATTATGCTCGTGATGTAGTTGTTTACGGTGTTGCGTGAAATGCCGATGATGAGCGATATCTCGTCGCTGGTTTTACCTTCGGCAATCCAGGACAGACATTCCAGTTCACGATCGGTCAGATCCTGCAGTACTTCGACACCAAATATGTCTTTCTGGAAACTTGCAAGGTGGTACGCGCAAACCTGCGCAAGGTCATGCAGCCGGTTTTGGGAATAGATCATCCCGTCGGCAAAACACAGCATCAGAACCATGCGGGCCGGGCCGACATCGAACGGGACTGCGCAAAGCTGGCGGCTGAGATGCGCCGGCATGCTGATTGAGCCTGGGCATTCTATGAAAGAAGGCAGCGTTGCCGACATGCAGCGCTCGATTTCCGTTACCTTGAACTGGGCTCTTACCAGCACAGAACCAAGGGTGCGCACCATGTCAAAGGGCCAATTTGCCGAGACCGCGAATTCCAGGCTCCCCTCCGAATAAACATCCCAGCGGGCAAGCATGTAGTTGGCTGCGCCTGCATAGTCGGCGATCAGTTTCAGACCGTCGGCAATGTCACCGGATTGTCCGGCTGCTTTCACATCTTCCAGAAGGCGGGTTCTGCTCATTTAAACGCACACCCGCATAAAATCGCAGCTACCTTTGAGCGCAAATCAATCATATTAAATATCCAGCCGCACACGCCATTATTCAGATCAGATGATCCGCCAATATCGACGTTCCGTACCAACACTATCCCCATTATATAACTGCCACTGCCCCCATGGACCAGCATGAATAAGTCAAACGACAATGCCGGGCTCTAAGAAACGCTAGCACCACACCCAAACAATTCGAATGGTCAGTTCTAACACTTTACACAACTAATGAATTGTTGCAGCCAGTAATTTGGCTTGAAGCACTGCACGCTCGACGCAACTAGATGGTGCGATTTGTCATCTCACCATAAACCTGCTGGTGCGGGACGCCCGCTAGGCGGCATCCTCCAGCGCCCATTTTCTCAAGATCTTGGCGGCGCGTTCTTCGTTTATTTCAACCATGCGTGCCAGGCGTTTTTCCGGCCCTTCCTTGACGCGACTGCTTATATCCTCGGCTGTTGCGCCAAATCCTGGCATTGCGCCTGGTGCTGCAGCCGGTCCGTCGGAACCTAGAGCAAAGCCATCACCGGTGGCCGGTGCCTCGTCGGCCGGATCAAAACCGAAATCCGAACCGAATCCTTCCATATTTGCCGTGCCCGGACTGAAGTCCGGCAGATCCGGCCCGCCTTCCTCTCCGGAATTGCCTGTGGACGAAAGTGCATTTGCAAGCGGTCTGAACCCGAACCAGACAACCAAAAGCGCCACCAGAACAAATGCGCCGGCGTTGATCATGCTGCCGATGTGACGTGAAACCGTCTGGCCAATTCCTTCCGCCTGGGCCGCGTCGCTGAGCAATTCGGTATCCAGGAACTGCACGACGGTCAGCTTGATCTGGTCTCCACGTTCGGCGTCGAGACCGGAAGCGGATGCGACGATCTGTTGAAGTTCGGCAAGGTGGGCGTCGATGTCGTCCTTGGTGGCGGAATCGCCTAGCATCGCCTTGATGCGACCCTCATTGATCACCACGGCAATTGAAAGTCTCTCCACGCTGTAGCTGTTGCGAACAGTCGCTATGGTCTTGGAGTTGATCTCATAGTTTGTCTGTTCTTCCTTGCGCTCGTTCGATTCGGACGATTGCGGTCCGGCGCTGCTTTGCACCTGTTCGGTCGGCAGGTTCTGTTCCACAGTTGCGGGAGCATTGGTTTCCGAACTGTTGGAGGCCTTGTTTTCCCGCGTAACCCGAACGGAGCGCTCCACCCGCGATTCCGGGTCGAAAACGGTCTCCTGGATCTGCTGCGTGTCGGTGTTGATATTGGCACGAACGCTGGCGCGGAAATTATCGATGCCCAGAAACGGCGCCAGGGCCTTGTCGATATTGCTGACGATCTCAGATTCAACGGTTTGAACGATGCTGAGCGACCTGTTCATGGTGCTGTTGGAATAGTCATCGCCGGATGCAAGCAACTGACCGGTTGAATCGAGCACGGTGACATCATCGACACTGAGACCGGGAACCGATGAGGCGACGAGATGCCGGATCGACTGAGCCGCACGGCGGCCATCGTTCCCGTTGGCGCGGACCATGACCGAAGCGGAGGGCTGCTGCTCGCCGCGGCGAAAACTGCCGCGGTCCGGCATGACGATATGAACACGTGCGGCGCTGATGCCGTTGATGGAGCGGATTGTGCGGGCGATTTCGCCTTCGAGCGCACGAACCCGGGTCACTTCCTGCATGAAGGATGTAAGGCCGAGCGAGCCGACATTATCAAAGAGCTCGTAGCCCGATGTCGAACTGTTCGGAAGTCCACGCTCTGCAAGCGTCATGCGGGCTCTGCCGGTCATGCCGACCGGGACACTGATGACGGATCCATCCGAACTGACGTCGAACGGTACTCCCATTTCGCCAAGCGCTATGGCTATCTGGCTGGAATCGCTGCCTTCGAGACCAACATACAGCGTTTCATAGCTGGGCCGGTTGAGGAACATGGCCGCAATAATTATCAGCGCAACCGCAAGGACACCGGTTCCTGCCAGGGCAAGAAGGCGTTTGGGTCCGAGATCGGTTAGATTCCCCGGCAAACTGGAAAGTTGGTTCAACAGATTCATTCTGTCTCCACATCACCATCACGCTACCGCTAAAGGCAGCGCCGGCCAGGCCTTTTGGCGCCCGTCCGACGCATGCCAAGCTACTCGCTGAAGCTTGCGCGAGGGTGTTGCGGATACAGGAAATTGCCTCTATCCGGGGCAAATTTCGGACTGCGGAATGCCTGTGGAAGGATCAGAACAATTCGGTGTCGCCGGCGGCTTTGGCAAACTCGACCGATTCACTTGGGGCCTGACGCGGCAGCAAACGCTGTTGCATGTCGGTAAGGGTGATCACATTCAGGGCGGTGGTGGTGTCGATCAGCCAATCCTGCGGCATGCGCACGGACAGTTCGGCAAGAAAATCCCCAAGCCCCCGGGCTTTTTGTATTGCCAGATCCATGCCCTGGATGACTGCCACATCTGTCGGGTGGACGTCATTTGCGTCATGATCGCCACTGCACAGCACGGCCTCGGCCGCTTCGATGAGCTGTGCTATATCGGCCAGTTCCACCTGCAGCTTCAACAACAACGTCGCCAGTGAATCGGCATCCGTTTCGCCGAATTCGCCGTTTTGCGCCAAATTTCCGTTTATCCCTGCCATCGCCCTGTTCTCCACTGGGTCTGATCGTTTGATGCCTACTCTATACCAATTGCAGTTTCGATCCGCTTAATGGCAGTCAGAAAAATTCGATATCATCGGCCGGTGCCGGCTTAGGCGCCACTGGCTGTTCCCGGGCAACGGCCTTCATCGTCTCGCTGCCGTTCAAAATGCTCTGGCGGGCCCGGCCGCTCACCGGCCAGAATTCAACCTTGCGGCCGAGTTCGCCTCCAAGGCTTGAATTGACGATCTTAATGCCCTCATCGCGCAGAAACTGCTCGGCGAAAGCGCCGTTTTTGCGTCCGACATCCGAAAGGCGCGACATGGTTTGCGCACCCCCGAAAACCTTTGCCTCGAGCCGGCTCTTGCTGGCGCCCTGTTGCAGGAGAGCGTTGATCAGCAGCTCCATGAGATGCACACCGTAGCGTGTTGCCTCACCTGTGCCCTCGCCAGCCGAACCTGGCAGAAGAAAGTGGTTCATGCCACCAACACCAGCGACCGGATCGCGCAGACAGGCTGCAACGCACGAGCCCAGGATTGTCGACAAGACAACGTCCGGCTTGTCTGAAATGTGATACTGCCCCTGGATCACATGCAAGCGATTGCGCGGCGTGGCTGCATTCATTTAAGAGCTCCAAAAACAGCTTCGATGGCGCCCTTCATCTTGTCGATGGTGAATGGCTTTGCCAGTACGTTGTTGGCGCCGAGTGCAGCGGCCTTTTGAACCAGGGCCTTGTCTCCCTGCGCGGTCAGGATGATGAATGCAGCACGCTTGGTCGCAGCGTTGCCTCGAATGGCCTGAAGCAGACCGAGACCGTCCATTTTCGGCATATTGAAATCCGAAATCACCAGATGATGCGGGTCTTTCTGCATTATCTGGTAGGCCTGTTCTCCATCACCGGCAATGGTGATCTGCGTAAAACCGAGCTGCTGCAGCGCGTCGCCAAGCAATAGGCGGCTGGTAACCTGGTCGTCGACAATAAGTGCCTTTATCTTCTGGGCAATAGACATCACGCTGTCCCTCCGCGGGATAATGTTTGCTTAAGTACTTCTTCGCCTATGCGGCGTAGCGGCAATTGGTTTTCCACCGCGCCGATCTCAAAGGCCGATCGCGGCATTCCATAAACGACACAGCTGTTTTCATTCTGTCCGATGGTATTGGCGCCTTCCTGACGCATCTGCAAAAGACCGGATGCGCCGTCGCGTCCCATTCCGGTCAAAATCACACCCACGGCCCTGCGGCCGCAACGTGCGGCAACCGATTTGAAAAGCACGTCAACGGATGGTCGGTGACCATTCACCGTCTCGCCTTCCCGCAAACGACAGCGCAGTGTCGCATCGCCAACAATTTCAAGGTGTTTGTTCCCACCCGGCGCAAGGTAGACCTTGCCGGGTTTGAGAACCGCACCGTCTGTCGCTTCGGTCACATCGGGTTTGCAAAGCCGATCGAGCCGAGCGGCAAAACTGGTGGTGAAGGCTTCCGGCATATGCTGGGTAATCAATGTTGGCGGACAGTTCTGCGGAAACGTCGATAGAACCGATATCAGTGCCTCGACACCGCCGGTCGACGCGCCAATCGCCACGATTTTTGAACCGGGCCTGTAGTTTTCGGATATGGATGACGCACCATTGACAGCCGGTGCGCCACTCGCGACCGATGCCACGCGCGCCTTCGATTTTCCCGCCTGCTTGACCTTGTCCACCAGACCGGAAAAGGGGTTTGGATCACCGGCAGACGGCTTTCCGACGCAGTCGAATGCACCAAGTTCGAGAGCCGCCAGCGATGCCTCAGCACCTTTGCTGGTCAGCGTTGAAACCATGATGACCGGCATCGGACGCAGCCGCATGATCTTCTCGAGAAACTCCAGCCCGTTCATATTGGGCATTTCAACGTCGAGTGTGATCGCATCCGGATTGAGCTGCTTTATTGCGGTACGCGCCTGCGCCGCATCGCCCGCGGTTCCGACGACCTCGATCTCCGGATCCGCATTCAGCACCGAACCGATCATACTGCGCATGGTGGGTGAATCGTCCACCACCAGGACCCGCACAATTCCGTTTTGCACTACGCGCCCCCCGCAAATTTTTCGTAGGTAGTAATTCCGGCGTTTCTGAAATGACCCTTCGCCTCGCCGGAGAGCCGTTCCGAATGGCCGATATAGAGCCAGCCGCCAGGTGCCAGCATATTGCTGTAGCGCGACCAGATCCGGGCCTGGGTCGGCTCGTCGAAATAGATGACCACATTGCGGCAGAACAACACGTCAAACGGCCCCTTGAATGGCCAGTCCCGCATCAAATTGAGCTCGCGGAAGGTGATGAGACGCTTGAGCGCGGGATCCACGCGCCACTGCCCGGAAGACCCCTCGGGCTTGAACCACTGGCTGCGCAGTTTGGGCTCAACCGTCTCGATCGCCGCGCTGTCGTAGACGCCTTCCCTTGCGTGGGATACCACCATCGGATCGATATCGGTCGCCAGGATTTTGACGTCGTAACGCTCGGCGTCCGGCATGGCGCAAAGCAGCGTCAATGCAATGGTGTAGGGCTCCTGCCCCTGGGAACAGCCGGCCGACCAGATGCGCACGCGGCCGCCTGCTTTGGCCTTGGCTACAAGGCCCGGCAGCACGTCGTCGCGCAGATGGTCGAAATGGTGCTCTTCGCGGAAGAACCTGGTGAAATTCGTCGTCAGCAGGGACAGCATCTGGCGGCGCTCATCGGCGCCTTCCTTGCTGGACACAAGCTTGCAGTAGGTTGCGAAACTGTCGAGGCCGATGCGGCGGATTCTTTTTGCGAGCCGCGAATAGACGAGCGAAGCCTTGGATTCATTGAGGTAAATCCCGGCATCGTCATAGATCATCGACGCGATGTCCTGCAGATCCTTGGCGGTCATGCGGAATTCGCCATCCACCAGCAACTGGTCACTCGGAGCTGCGGCCACTCGCTTGGCAGCGGCCGGCGGTGGGAGCGAGCCCTTCAATGCATGCGATGCACTCATGCAGCCTCGCTTTCGTCGTGCGGGAAGATTGATTCCAGCTCGATCAGGCAGATCATGCGACCTTCAATGGCAAGCACGCCTTTTGCAAACGACCGGTCGAGTTCGGAGGAGACTTCCGGCGTCGGCTGAATGTTGTCATCGGTGACGGTCAAAATATCCGAAACCGCATCAACCAGCAGCCCAACAACCTTCTGATGCACCTGCGCAACGATGATGACATGCCGGGCGGAAGGATCGGATTCACTCATACCCAGGCGGCTCGACAGATCGACGATCGGCAAAACCGCGCCGCGCAAATTGATGACACCGAGCACGTATCCGGGTGAATGCGGCAAGGAGGTGGCCGGTGTCCATCCGCGGATTTCGCGAACCGACATGATGTCAACGCAAAATTCCTGCTCACCTATCCTGAAGGCGATCAGTTCGCGAGCGCCCTCTGCAAGATTCTTTGAAGTCTGATGCATGGTCTTACCCCACTGCTGCTAGTGACATTTCGGATTTCAACGCGCCGTTGCGCGATGCGGACACGACCGCCTCGACATCGACAATCAGTGCGACCTGGCCGTCGCCCAGAATGGTGGCTGCGGCAATGCCCGGCACATTGGCGTAGTTGGCTTCGAGGCTCTTGATGACGACCTGCCGCTGTCCCTGGATAGCATCGACAAGAAGCGCGCTCTGGCCGCCGTCGTCGGAGTCGACCAGCAGGGCAACACCGGCAAGCGGATCCGTCGGCTGCACCCTGAAATTCAGGATCTGTCCGACATCCACCATCGGCTTGAAGCTGTCGCGGATCGAGATCAATTGGCCGCTGGCGCCGAAACCGTGGATATGTTCGTGTTCGGGTTTCAGCGTTTCGATGATCGATGTCAGCGGAACGACCAGTGTCTGGTCCGCCACCGTGACAACCATGCCGTCCAGCACCGCAAGCGTCAGAGGCAGGCTCATAGTGAAGACCGACCCTTTACCCGGTGTAGAGGTAATGGTCACACGGCCTCCCAGCGCCTGGATCGATCGTTTGACGACATCCATGCCGACACCGCGGCCCGAAATGTCGGAGAGCTGCTCGGCGGTCGAGAACCCGGGATGAAAGATCAGATTATCGACCTCTTCATCGCTCATAGCCGTTTCCGACGTGATGAGACCCCGGTCAATGGCTTTCTGACGCACCCGTTCCCGATTGATCCCGGCCCCGTCATCAGCAATTTCCAGGACAATGCGGCCGGAACGGTGCTTGGCCGACAGCTTGACAATGCCTTCGGCTGATTTTCCGGCGGCCTGCCTGTCTTCAGGCGACTCCAGACCATGATCGACGGCGTTGCGGATCATGTGGGTCAGTGGCTCGGCGAGCTTGTCGATGACCGTCTTATCGACCTCGGTGTTTTCACCCTCGGTCACCAGACGGACATTCTTGCCGGTCATGTCGGCAGCCTCGCGGACCGTGCGCGACATGCGCTGGAATATCGGTTTGACAGGCTGGGCGCGGATGGCCATGACGCTGTCCTGGATTTCCCGCGTGAGCTGCTGGAGCTCCTCGAGCCCCATTGTCACCGCCGAGGAGCCGGCATTGGCAGACTCGGCTACGCTCTGGGCCAGCATCGCCTGGTTGATAACCAGTTCGCCAACCAGATTTATCAGCCGGTCGATCCGGTCGAGTTCGACGCGGATCGTCGCCTGTGCCGCAGGGGCAGCCGCCTTGGTCTGTGTCTTTTGTGCTGAAGCTGCCTCGGGCACATCCGGTTTTTGCGAACCGGCAGCCTGCTGCAGATCAATGACATTGGGCGCCTCAACCGGCTCGGCCGGACTGGCCGGAGCTTCGGCCGGCACATCAGGCGCGACGTCTTCAGCAGCGGGAGCCTCGTCAGCCGCCGGCTGTTCTTCCACCGGCGTTTCCGCTTGCTCCTCTTCCTGGGAAACAGCCGCCTCAGCGGGTGCGTCTTCGTCAACGCGGCTTACTTCAAGCTCGCAATCCCACTCGGCAAATTCGAAAACCGAATGAACGGCTTCCTCATCCTGCTGCGTGGTGAGCGTGGCATTCCAGACGAGATAGGAGCCTTCCGGATCGATCTCGTCAATGCCGGGCAGATCAACGGTTTCACAGGTCACACGCAGTTCGCCGAGCTGACCGAGTTCGCGCAGCAGGAGCAGGGTCTCATTGCCTTTGTGATACAGGTCGGCCTTCGGCTTCAGTCTTATCTGAAACACGTTTCCGGCCGGAGCTTCGTCAGTGCCAAAATCATCAAAGGAAAACGGCACCGGCGTGAAGTCGGACCCCTCCTCTTCGGTCTTCAGATCGTCAAACTCAACCGGCACGGGCTGAAAACCCGCATCGTCTTCTGCTGCCGCGGCAGGCTCGGGGGCTGCTGCAGACTCGGGGGCCGCGGCCTCGTCTTCGCCTGCGAGCGTCTCACCATTGGCCAGCGCCTGCAGATCGGCAACCAGAGCCTTGCAACGGGCTTCCTCGACGCTGCCGCCGTCGCGAGCGGCATTGGTCAAATCAGCCAGCACATCAGCTGATTTGAGCATTACCTTTACCACATCCCGTGTCGGCTCAAGCTGATTGGATCGAACACAATCGAGTGTCGTTTCAAACACATGGGCGAAGCTGACGAGGTCATCAAGCGCGAAAGCGCCGGCGCCACCCTTGATCGAATGCACAGCCCGGAAAACCGCGTTGACGGTTTCGGGATCCTCGTCGCCATCGTGGATCGCCAGCAGGCCGGTTTCAAGCTCGGCCAACTGCTCTTCGCATTCCTGAAAGAATATCTCTTTGATTTCGTTCATATCCATCGGGCTGTCTCCATCAGGCCGTTACGCGTTGAATCGCGTTGATGAGTTTTTCCGGATCGAACGGCTTGATGATCCAGCCGGTGGCTCCCGCCTCACGGGCACGGTTCTTTTTCTCGGCGTCGCTTTCCGTAGTCAGGACAAGGATTGGAACGGCGCGGTGCCTGTCGCTCTTGCGGACATTTTCGATGAAACCGAAACCGTCCATGCGCGGCATGTTGATATCGGTGATGATGACATCCGGCATCGAATCGCCGAGCACTTCGAGCCCGTGCACGCCATCCTCGGCCTGCAGGGTTTCGTATCCCGCGCCATTAAGCGTCATCAGCAGCATGTTGCGGATGGTGCGCGAGTCATCAACGGTGAGAACTGTCGTTTTCTTCATTGGGGCTGCTCCTTCACATGCAGGCTGTCCGGTTCCACACCGAGCAGTGCGATGGCGGAAAGGAAACTGTCCGAGGCGTTCTCGATCTGAAACGATACGCCGTCTTCGGCCCAGCTCTTGCTGGCACTCAGCAGAAGTTGCACGCACTGGCCTCCCAGGCGCTCAACTGCAGAGGCATCGACAACGAGTTCGCTGCCGCGCATTGACACAAGGTCCTTGTGCAGGGGAGTTACAGCCGTCAGATCGAGATTTTCGGGCAATTGCATTTGCCCGATCTCAGTTTGGCTTGCGACACTCATTTCAATCCCATCCTTTTATCGATTTATCGAAGGGGCGAGGGCTGGATACTCAAAACTCGGTCCAGTCCTCGCCATCCGGTTCGGCGACAGCCGCAGCTGCGGTGCCACCGCCCATTCCGAAGGCATTTGCCAGTTTCTTGCCCAGGTTCCTCGCCGGCGAGGCAACTGGCGCATTGTGATCTCCGGCCGGTGCAGCAACCGCGGCCGGTGCAGCAACCGCGGCGGGCGCAAACTCCGCGTGGGCCGGACCACCGGTGTTGAAGGCTGATACAAGCCCTCTCAGCTTGCCGCTTTCGGCGGTCAGGTTTTGACAGGCAGCATTGGTTTCCTCGACCATTGCCGCATTCTGCTGGGTCACCTGATCCATCTGATTGATGGCGGTATTGATTTCCTGCAGACCGGCGGTCTGTTCACGCGAAGAGGTCACGATCGAAGCAACGCGGTCATTGATCTTCAGAACATGCTGTTCGATTTCCTGAAGCGCTTCGCCCGTCTGGCTGACCAGCGACACACCGTCGCCAACCTCAGCGACCGAATTGTTGATCAGGTCCTTGATTTCCTTGGCGGCGTTGGCCGAGCGCTGTGCAAGTTCACGGACTTCCTGCGCGACCACGGCAAATCCCTTGCCGGCTTCCCCGGCACGCGCCGCTTCGACGCCCGCATTAAGCGCCAGAAGATTGGTCTGGAAAGCAATGTCATCGATCACGCCGATAATCTGACTGATCTGACCGGAGGACTGCTCGATGCGCTGCATCGCCGTTATCGCGTCCTTGACGATCTTGCCGGACTTTTGAGCACCGCCCTTGGCCTCATCGACCATCTGACCGGCTTCTTCGGCTGCCGAGGAAGAATTGCGCACGGTTGCGGTAATTTCATCCAGCGCAGCAGCGGTTTCTTCAAGCGCTGCGGCCTGCTGCTCGGTTCGGCGTGACAGATCGTCCGCAGCCTGCGAGATCTCGGTGGAACCCGTTTGAACGATGTCGGTGGAACCGGTGATGTCGGTCAGGGTCTGGTTAAGAACCTGGACAGTCTGATTGAAGGTGCTTCTAAGCTCTTCATATTCTTCAATAAACGGTTCATCCAGCTTGTGGGAAAGGTCGCCTTCCGCCAGATGATGGAGACCGGCCGACAGGCGCTCGATGACATCACGGCGCTGCTGTTCCTCCTGCTCCTTGCGGGCGGCGATGCCGGATTCGGCCTCCTCGCGGTTGCGTCGTTCCGTGTCCGCGGCATCGCGTGCGTCCTGACCATCGATGATCGCCTGGCGGAAAATCTCCACCGATTGCGCCATCTGTCCGATCTCATCCTTGCGATTTGTAAAAGGCACTTCCTGATCATAGGAACCGTCGGCCAGGACATTCATATAGTCGGTCATGCGCCCGATCGGCTGGACCACGAGACGGCGAATGGCCAATAGCCCGCCAACCAACAGCACCAGAGCAAGAATGGCGGCTGAAATAGCCAGGATCTGGTAAAGGCTGGCCATCCGATTGGCTTCGGCCTGCTTTCCGGTCAGCGCAGAATCCGTTTCGGAAACAACGCTCTGCAGATTGTCCCGGTGCTCATGAAACACCGTGCGCAGCTCGCTGAGTGCCGGATGCAGTGCCAGCGCATCACCGCTTTCCAGGGCGGGAATGACCTTATTTTCGATAACGTCCCAGAACCGGCTGCCGTCGTTTTGAACGCTGGCTTCAATGCCTTCCTTCAGGACTGGACTGATCTCTGAATCGCGCCAGTACTGAGCCCGTTCGTAGTAAAGCTCATGCAGCTTGTGGAGACGTTCGACATTGGCCGCAAGCAGGCTGCGTGTGCTCGCGGCCTCCAGCGTCATCATGTAGGCTTCCGCCAGGAACAGGGGAGGCGGCAAAATATCAGCACGCAGGTCATTCAGGTCGATGATCCGATTGTAGTCCGGCGACCCGATTTCAACCTTGCTGATCGTCAGCGTGTTGATGCCAACCGCGCCGATAAATCCGATTGAGACAACAGAGCCGAAAACCAACAGGCTCTTTGCAATTGTCAATCTCATACGCACTCCCCTCAGTTACGCACAGGCTTCGACGTTGACCGTCTGCCCTTTGTGTTCCGCTCTTTTGTTGCCTGCGAAATTCATCGTCACGCACTCCGCCTCATATCCATGGCAACCGGCAATTCCGGCTCGGCGGCCGCGTCGCGACAACGAGCAGTCGCTCGCTCATCAATCGGCTCAAGACGTTCTGCCGGCTCCGGTGATCCGGAGGCATGCTGCTCTCCTGCGTCGCCAAGTCTGAACCGGCGGACAACCTCGCCGAGTTGAACGAATGCCGCCTGAACATCCCTGACCTCGGCTTCGGCGGAGTTCGAGCTTGCGGCCAGACGCGAAGCTTCTGATCTGCTTGAAGCAAGTTCATCACGCAGCCTGCCGATCTCCTCGGACCGCTCGGCGGAGGCGGCAACCGTCTGCGAAATGACGTTGTCAATTTCGGTGAAGCGACCGACCACCTCATGGATCGCGGTACCGGCCTTGTTGACGGCGGTAACACCTGTGTCGATACGGGTTTTGGTGTCCTGGACCAGGACCTCGATTTCCTTGGCAGCTTCCGTCGAACGCTGGGCCAGCGCCCTGACCTCCTGGGCAACGACCGCAAATCCGCGTCCCGCCTCCCCGGCGCGCGCAGCTTCAATCCCGGCGTTGAGAGCAAGCAGGTTTGTCTGAAAGGCGACATCGTCAATTGCTGTGGTGATCTGCCCGATGCGTTCCGTGAGCCCTTCGATGCCGTTCATGGCTTCGACTGCAAGGCCCATCGTTGTGCCTCCGTCTTCCGCACTTCGGCGGGCGTCGACCATGACTTCCTCGACCTTGCCGAAACCCTGCCCGGGCTCGCCAGACTGGCCAATCATCGCATCGACGGTACCGGCCGCCTGACCGATACGCTCGGCAGTATCTGTGGCTATTTGAGCGAGTTCGTTGAGCGCGGCAACCGAATGGCCGGCCTTGTCGTTTCCTGCCAGCAGGTTCTTGACGATGGCAGAGAATGTCGACTGCACACGGTCAAGCGCAACATTGAAGGTTGCGGCGAGTTCATGATGCGCGGCCGGGACGGACCCCTTTATTCGGGTTCCAAGGTCGCCGACCATCAGGCTGCGAAGAGCATCGCCGAATTCCGCGTTGACAAGGTCGTTCTCCTGGCCGCGCCGTTCCTCAAATGAGGCCGCGTTCCGGACTCCCTGTTCTTCGCTGAAGCCTTTCCAGACAAGGCCGGTGTTGTGCATGAAGACCGCGAACAATTGCTGAATTGCCGTTACAGCCTCCTCGAAACTGTCCTGCTTCACACCCGAGCGGGCGAACATTCCCTTCGGCCAGTGGTCCTTCAGCGTTTGTCTGAGTACCTGTTCGAAAAACAGATTTTGAGCGGCAAGACACCATTGCGGATCGATGTCGTCGCGGGCCAGTGCCCGGCCCTGTGCGTTTGCGTTTTCCTCAAAACCCTTGCGCTCTTCAGGATCCGCCAATGCGGCTGCTGTGCCCAGATGCCTGATTGCTGCGGCCATTGCTGCTCGAAGTTGCTCGGGCTCCGGGCCGTCAGTCTGTTGTCGAACGTTTTTTGAAAGCAGCGCAGCCTGGACATCGGTCGCGGCCGCCGCAAAGCGGTCGCCACAGTGATGGCTCGCTTCCGCGGCAACCTCGCCAAGGATCAGGAAGTCGCGATGCGCGCGCGCGTCCGATACCTGGTCCTGCCCCGTTTTTGCTGACGCCTGCTTCCGCACACGGTTTCCCCGACAACCCCGCATCATCGTCCGGTACGAACGATGCGCCACTCCTTCCGGAAATATCCCGTTGTCACCGCATACCGTCTTCGACAGCGACGGCGCACGCGAGGCGGACGCCCGCGATGTGTTCACAGGACCAAAGATCCGGTCAAAATTCATCTGATATGGAAATACCGGGTTCTGACCGGTTCAACGGAACAGCTTCATGCCCATGGACCATACGCTCTTGCGAAGTTCCATCCCGCCGCATTGAAACGCTATGGGTAATTCGTTTCCCTTAAGTTAACAAATCATTCAAAAAAATATTCAAAATCAATAGACTGAACTGCCGATCCATCCGGCTAAGATGTAATGCGCGGCAAGAGAATATTACTTTGGGTTGTTGCAGACCGTTTAAATAACATTGATTAACGGCAAGTTCCGCCGCAAGCTTCGTGCAAGTTTTCTCTGCAAGGTTGCAGATGGGATATTACCGAGTTCCCGTCATGATGACCGTGTGGAGAATTACAGCATGATTGCTATGGGTCTTGCCGCTATATTTCTTGTTATCGTTATGTGTCTGGCGTTTTCACTGCTCGATTTTTTGGATACTCACAGAAAAACAACAGGTTATCCGCGGATTTAAGGCTGCAGCCGGAAAATCGCATACCGATCGCTATCGAATCAAACGAGTTGGCGCAGTTCCGGCCCCGGCTGGGCTATCCAGTCGTTTTGCGAAACCATTAGCGCAATTTCCTTCATGAGAATTTCAACAACGGCATTTGTCGCACGGGTGTTGGATCTTTCCGAGGGCAGTCCGAGCACAAGCTCCCGCCACAGCCCCGCCGGACCGAGCGACCGGGCTTCAAGCGCGCCTGCGGACACTTCCTCTGCCAAGGAAGCAAGTGGCAGGAAAGCGTGACAGATGCCGGACATCACCATAGCCCGGGTGGCAAAAAAGGAATCGACCTCATAGGCGATGTTTAATGAAGAGCCGGCCTTTTTTGCCGCATTTTCTATGATCCGCCGCATGGCATAGCGACGGCCGGGCAGGACCAGGGGAAGCCCTGCCACCTGATCGAAATCGATCTGGCCACCGGTATTGTTCAGCGCGCCCGGCGGACTGATCAGGGCTATCTCCTCCAGAAGCAGTTCTTTCGAGCGTATGTGCAGATCGCTGGAGGGGCCGTATAAAAAGGAAATATCGACTTCGCCGCGCTGCATCCATTCAATGATGTCTACGGAGTATCCTTCTCTAATGCGAAGCGTGACCTGAGGCAGTTCACGGGCAACGTGGGCAACCAGCCTGGCGGCAACGACCATGGCAATCGTCGGCATAACAGCCAAGGCAACATTGCCGCTGATCTCGGTATGCGCCGACTGGATATCCTGCATGGTCGTTTCAAGCTGGCGAACCACACCGGAAACGCGCCGCAGCAGTTCGGAGCCTGCCTCCGTCAGTTCCATACCCCTGATATGCCGGTCGAAAAGCGGAACGCCGACATGGTGTTCCAGCAGCTTGATCTGGCGTGACAGTGCCGGCTGCGCTATGCGCAGGCGATCCGAGGCACGGCTCAGCGAGCCGCACTCTGCGACACAGATAAATGTCTTCAACTGCCGGAGATCCAACGCCCTAACCTTCGCAATCTGCTATCGCTCATTATAGACTATACAAAAATGAAATATAGCCGCTGCGCGGTTTGGCGGGCCCGGAACTGTCCCGGATATGCAACGGACAGGCTTATCGGAGCTCTTCCCAGATCGTACGGCACAAAGGATTTGGGGCGCGGTAGACGCCAAAAATGGTTGGTTCTTGGAAGAAAACTCGCAGGAGGGTACGGCGGTCATTGCCGACAATTACCTTCTCGCGCCACGCCCCAAATCCAACTGCCGACTTGAAATTTGCGCCTCAGGCAGCCTTGTGGGCGGATGAGCCGCCTCTTGCCGGACCTGCCGGGAATACGCCGGACATGACAACGAAGCCGGGGATGCGTTTGAACCGGTCGCACCAGCGGCGGATCGCCGGATAGTCCTGGCGGGAGATGCCGCCCTCCTCCGACAGGATCACATAGGGAAAACACGCAATGTCGGCGATGGTCGGATGGTCACCGGGGCAAATCCAGTTCCGTCCCTCCTTTTCACCGAACCACAGATGCTCGTCCAATATTCGGAACAGACGGTGTGCACCCTTGCGGCAGGCATCGACATCAAAATCGTAAAACAGGCCGTCATGCAGCCGCGCTGCGGAAGATGTCGATGTAATCCCGTCGGCAAAGGCCAGCCACTGGCTGATTTCGCCCAACAGTGCGGCGTTGTCCGTCGGGTACCACTTGCCTGATTTGTCGTATTTGGCGGCGAGGTAGACGAGGATCGCCTGTGCATCGCGCAGGATGACGCCGTCATCATCGAGGACGGGAAGCTGTCCAAGCGGATTGATCTTCAAAAACCAGTCCGACTTGTGCTCCCTGCCGGGATAGAAATCGACGGGGACCGCCTCATATTCCACACCGAGCATGCTCATGAGCAGGCGCAGCTTGTAGCAGTTGCCGGACAGTTCGTAATCGTAAAGCTTGATCATTTCGTCACCTCAGATATCCAGCACCAGTCGGGCGGATTTGGCCCGCGACACACAGGTCATAATTTTGTCGCCGCGTTTTTTCTCGGCGTCGCTCAGATAGACGTCCTGGTGATCGGGCTCGCCTTCAAGGACCGTTGCCATGCAAGTGCCGCATGCACCCTGCTCGCAGGAACTCGGAACGCTTACGCCGTTTTCGCGCATCACCTCCATTATGGTCTTTCCGGCAGGCACCTGCAGCGTCATGACCGAGCGCGACAGTGCGACCTCGAAGCTGGAACTGTCGTCAATCTCGTTTGTGTTCTTGAAATACTCGAAATGCACTGCCTCGTCCGGCCAGCCGAGGCGCTCAGCCGTCCGGCGCGTTGCCTCAAGCATCGGCCCCGGACCGCAAACATAAAGGTGCATTGCCTGCCCATAGCCGGCGAGCAGATTTTCAAGCTGCTTGCCGGTTTCGTCGGGATCGAGGCCAAGATGTGCCTCTACACTGTCTCCCAGGGTTTCAAGCACCTCCGGAAAGGCCATATGGCCCTTCGACTGGGCGAAGTAATGAAGCTCGAAATGATGCCCGGAATGGTGAAGCGCCCTGGCCATCGACAATATGGGCGTCACGCCGATGCCGCCGGCGACCAATATTGTCTTGAGCGCGTCCCGGCGCAGCGGAAAATTGTTGCGCGGCGCCGATATCGCCAGCACATCGCCTTCCCTGACGTCGTCATGGAGGCATTTCGAGCCGCCGGCGGAATCGTCTTCCCGCTTGACGCCGATCGTATAGGACTGCGTTTCGCCTGGGCCATTGGTCACCGAATATTGGCGGACAAGACCGTTCGGCAGGTGCACGTCGATATGGGCGCCCGGCTGGAATGTCGGCAGCTGATCATCGGTTGAAGTCAGTTCGAAACCGGCAACGCCTTCAGCCGCCTGCCATTTGCGGGCGACTTTTGCCCGCAATTCGGCACTGCGGCCGCTGGTCTTGCGTTCCGGCATCCTTGCAAGTTCCTCGGAAACCGGCTGGATGACGGGCTGCAGCTTTTCGGGTTCGGGAAGGTCTTGCGCTTCGGCCTCGCAATCGTCGCGCAGTGCAGACAGGCGTTCGTTGTGGTGGCGCAGGACATCCACAATATCGGCGGTATCGGGAATGGCATCGAGAACGCCGCGTATCACTGTGCGGTTGGAATCGACGGGCTGAACGAAGAAGACGGCCGCGGTTTTCTCATCGCCACCGCGTGACGTGAGAACGATACTCATTTCGCCCTGCTGCTCGATGTTTACCTCGGCATCGCCGGCCTCCAGCGCATCGTTCGGCTGAAACACATAGGAATTCAGCTTATCAAGAACGTTTTGCGCCGTTGCATTGACCGATATCGGGCGCAGCGCCAGCAACTCATCGCCGGCGAGCTGATCGAATGCCGGCAGGTCGCCTTCCGGCTCTTCACCCGACCAGACAAGCCCGTAGCGCTCAACGGCGGGATAGGTGCGATTGCAAATGGTGCGGGCCGGAGAATCGGCAGGATGCGCCGGTATATATGTGCATCCGGCGGTGCGGTTGGCATAACGCCAACCGTGATACTGACATTTGAGTTCAGTACCGTCATTAATGCCGATGGAAAGGCGCACGCCGCGATGCAGGCAGCGGTTTTCCCAGACATTCACAAAGCCATCATCCGCGCGCCATACGGCAAACTCGCGGCCGAGCAACTGACCATGAAATGTGTGACGGTATTCGAGCTCCTCGCTCGAGGCGATCGGGTGCCATTGGCGGTGGGCAGCTTCCAGCATAATGCATTCCCTCAATGTATGTTCTTATCGTTGAATTCAGCCTGCCGACGGGATCACCCCGTAGGTTACGCCCTTGGCGCGAAGCCAGCGACGGTAGGCAATGGCCGATTTGTCGGCCCGTATCGGTGTTTCGGCACGCGGATCCAGCGGCAGCTTCTTCGGATACTGATTTTCCAGGATCGGCTTGTCCTGACCGAATATCGTCTGCTGGAACCGTCGCATCACCCGCTCTTCGCTGTCATCGTCGATGATGCTCAGGAGCATATGCGCGCGGATGCGCTCCTCATTGATCGGCTGAATGAACAGCGCGATCACGTCCATGCGGCTCGGATCCTGACCGCTCGACTTGTAAAGCACCGAGCAATAGGGGTGCGGCACCCGATAGACATATTCGACATCGGCGCCTCCGCTCGACGCCGTCGAGGCCATCGGCTGAAAGAACCGGCATTCGGTCGCCAGTATTTCATCGCGCTCTTCGGAGATTTCGACCTCGTATTCCTTGACCTCCGTGTGCGGCTCCTGGCCGAGAATGTCGGTATGCACATAAGGAAAGTGTCCCATATCGAGAAAGTTCTCGATGGCGCGCGGGCCCGATACATTCACACCGATCGATGCCGCATTCAGATTGCGGCGATCCGGCTCGTCATATTCCTCGATTGGAAAAATGTCGGCTGAGGGAGTGCCGAGGCAGGTCCACACATATCCATAGGCGCATTGCGCCGGCAGCAATTCGTCGACCTTGGCGATATCCAGTTCGGCACCGGCACGAAGCTCCCCTTTGCGCCGCCAGACACGCGGCGAACCGTCTGCGTCCAAGGCAAAGGAAAGGTCCTCCTCAAGCAACACCGTGTCCTGAACGATACCGGGCTGCATTTCCTGCGTGGCGCAGATGGCAAACCAAAGATTGAGGACGGTCTCATCGGTGCAAACTGGCATTTCGGGCTCCCTTTGGGCGCAGGTGCGCTTTTTCTTTGCGGTCTCAGGCGGAGGCGGCGATCGCACCATAGGTAATGTTATGGCTGCGCAGCCAGCGCCTGTAATAGACCGAACTGGCGTCCGCGCGGATCGGCGTTTCGGCGCGCGGGTCCAGCGGCAGGCGCTTGGGCACCTGGTTTTCCAGAATGGGCTTATCCTGGGCAAAAATGAGCTGCATGAACCAGCGTATTTCCGCTTCATCCGTATTGTGCCTCAGATAGCAAAGCAGCGGATGGGCAATGCAGTTTTCCTCATCCACGGGCTGCACAAAAAGGGCGATGTAATCCATGCGCTCGGGCTGGACAGGATTGGTCTTGTACAGCGCCACCGTGTACGGCCGCGAAACCTTGTATTCGTAGTCGGCCATAATGCCGCCTTCGGCGGTCGGCGAGGCTACGGGCTGGTAGAATTTGCATTCGGTGGCCAGGACCTCGTCCCCTTCGGTAATTTCCACCTTGTAGGACGGCACTTCCGTGTGCGGTTCCTCGCCGAGCCAGCCGGTGTGGACAAAGGGGAAGTGTCCCATGTCGAGAAAATTCTCAACTGCACGAAGCCCGGACACGTTTACTGCGATGGAGCCGCCGGAGACGATGTAGCGGTCAGTCTCGAAGGCTTCGGGTATGTGGATGATATCGCGCGCAGGCTCGCCTATGCAGGCCCAGAGAAACCCGTATTGCTGTTTGATTGCAA
Organism: Hoeflea sp. TYP-13; assembly: GCF_040932035.1. Classification (NCBI taxonomy): domain Bacteria; kingdom Pseudomonadati; phylum Pseudomonadota; class Alphaproteobacteria; order Hyphomicrobiales; family Rhizobiaceae; genus Hoeflea; species Hoeflea sp. TYP-13. The sequence goes on along the minus strand of NZ_JBFRBB010000001.1, from coordinate 189,450 downwards.
CGTCAGCGCCTGTATCGGCGCGCCGCACGGATAAAGCGTCCGCAGGCGTTCCGTCGACCTTCAGGTCTACTCCAAGCAGTCTCGTTTCAAAGGGTGTTGCGGGCTTCAATGCCGCCAGATCGGCAATGACGTGCCAGTCGTTCAACAGCGCGAAGTCCGCGCATTCATGGCCTGCAGCCCGTCCCATATCCGTTCTCCTCCCGACCGGGTTAGACACGATGCCGTACAATTTACCATACTCTAACATGGTCAGATTGGATACCAATCTTGTGAATTTTGAAACACAATCAAAAAAATCTTGATATTCAAAGCTTGATGATTGCTAGCCACCATGACAGGCTGAACGACGCTTGAAAACTCCGCACGCGTTCGTGCGGACAGACGAAGCGTGAATGGGGAAACCGGAACAGAACGTGCATGAGCAATCTGTCGGAACGCATTTCTGAAACGCTGAAACAGGCAATCCTGGCGCAAAGGCTTTATCCTGGCACCAAACTTGGCGAGCGGGAATTGGCAGAGATCTTCGACGTCAGCCGCATCGTCATCCGGCAGGCGCTGATCCGTCTCGCCAATGAGGGGCTCGTCACCATCGAGCGCAATCGCGGTGCCTTTGTCACCAGGCCGAGCCTGCAGGAAGCGCTGGAAATCTACGACACGCTCACGCTTCTTGAACAGGGCGTCGCCATGCAGCTTGCCGAGCGGCTTGACGCATCCGGATGGCAGAAGCTGCGCGACCATATTGCCCTGCAGGCTGAGGCGGTCGAGCGCAACGACCACAAGGCCGCCGACGAGCTCGGCCAGGGCTTTCACACATTGTTCATCAGCCTTGCCGGCAACCGCCTGCTGCAGGACATGCATGCCCAGATCGTTCAGCGGACCTTCCTGCTGCGGTCGCTCTATACCAGCCGTTTCGACTACTGCAACCTGCTCAACGAGCACACAAAGATCGTCAACCTGTTGGAGCGGGGACGGGTCAAGCAGGCCATGGAACTGATTGATGCGCATCACCGTCACGTTGTGCGCGGATATGTCCTTGATACGTCCTCCTACACGCAAATGTCCTTGAAAGAAGCCATCAAACCCGATCTCGAACAGGAGGATACCGCACCGGCGGCCGCTGCCGCCGAAACCTGATTTCGCACGGTGCTATTCGCGCGAAACTTTGCAGTCATGACCAAAAGAAGCCGGTCAAATATCCGGACGACAGCAAAACATGAGGGAACAAACTATGACTATCTACTCACCCAACAGGCGAGAATTCCTGAAATATTCCGCTGCAGCCGGCACCGCGCTGGCGACCGGCGGCCTCTCTTCCGGAGCCTCCGCTCAGGAAGTGCTTAAAGTCGGCGCAGTCTATGTGTCTCCCGTTGCCGAAATCGGCTGGACCAAGCAGCACAGCCTTGGCGTTCAGGCCATCCGCGACGAATTCGGCACCAATGTCGACACCACCGTCATCGACAACATCTTCAAGCCACAGGACGCCGAGCGGGTGTTCCGGGAACTTGCCGCCGACGGCAACCAGTTGATCTTCGGCACCAGCTTTTCGCACGGAACGCCGATGCAGAAGGTCGCGCCGCGTTTCCCGAAGGTCGCCTTCGAGCACTGCTCGGGCATCAAGCACCTCAAAAACCTCGGCACGTTCGAAGCCAAATATTATGAAGGCACCTATGTGGCGGGCGCTGCCGCTGGCCATATGAGTAAAACCGCCAAAATCGGCTTCATCGGCGGCTTCCCCATTCCAGATATCGTGGGCCCGGCCAACGCACTGCTGCTTGGCGCGCAAAGCGTCAATCCGGACACCACCTGCTCGGTAATCTTCCTGAATTCCTGGTTCGACCCGGGCAAGGAGAAGGAAGCGGCAAACACACTCATCTCGCAGGGCTGCGACGTCATCTGCTCGATGACCGATACGGCAACGGGCGTGCAGGTTGCTGGAGAAAAGGGCGCATGGGCAATCGGCTATGCCAGTGACATGAGCCAGTTCGCACCCGAACATCATCTGACTGCGTTCATGCTCGACTGGAGCAGCGTCTATGTCAGTGCCGCCAAGGCGGTTGCAGCCGGAACCTGGCAAACCAGCGAGCGCTGGCAGGGGCTTGCCGATGGTGTCGTGGCAATGGCGCCTTACAATTCAGCCATTCCCGCGGATGTGCAGCAGAAGCTGTCGCAGGTCGAAGCCGATATCGCAGCGGGCAAACTTCATCCCTATGCGGGCGAGATCAAAGACCAGGAAGGCAAGGTTCGTGTCGCTGCCGGGCAGAACATGCCGGACGGTGAAATCCGCGGCTTCAACTGGTTCGTCAACGGCATGGTCGGGAATCTCGGCTGACAGCCGGACATCCTCACATATGATCACGTGATCTGCCGCCACGTCATTGAGACGTGGCGGCGGCTTTCGGGCCGGTACGCCCACTCCGCTGCAAGAGGGATCTGATGAAGCCACGTCTTGAATTGCGCAACATCTGCAAGCGCTATCCCGGCGTCGTCGCCAATGACGGAATTTCGCTCGAGGTCATGCCCGGTGAAATCCACGCGGTCCTTGGCGAGAACGGCGCCGGCAAAAGCACGCTGATGAAAATCATCTACGGTGCCACCCATGCCGATGAAGGCGAAATCCTGTGCGACGGTGAGCTGATCGGAACCCACGGTCCGTCGGTTTCAAGGTCGCTCGGCATCGAAATGGTGTATCAGCACTTTGCGCTGTTTGAATCCGTATCCGTCGCCGAAAACATCGCGCTATCGGTAAACAGCAAATACGACATCGCCACCCTGTCAAACCAGGTGAGCAGGGTGTCGGAGAAATACGGTCTGCCACTCGATCCGCGCCGGCTTGTCCATCACCTTTCCGTCGGGGAGCGACAGCGCGTCGAAATCGTTCGCTGCCTGATGCAGGATCCCAAGCTGCTGATCCTCGATGAGCCGACATCCGTCCTGACGCCGCAGGCCGTTGAAAAACTGTTTGTTACACTTCGGCACCTCGCATCCGAAGGCTGCAGCATTCTCTATATCAGCCACAAGCTCGACGAGGTGCAGGCGCTTTGCGACATGGCAACTGTGCTGCGCAACGGCAAAGTCACAGGCACCGCCGAGCCGAAGAACAGCACCTCCGCCGAACTTGCCCGCATGATGGTGGGCGCCGATATTCCCGAAACCCATCTCGATCCGTCGACAATCAGCGCCGAGCCGCTGCTTTCAGTGTCGAAGCTCTCGGCTCCCGCGCTCGATGTATTCGGGACCGACCTGAAGGAAATCGATCTCGATGTGCATGGCGGCGAGGTCGTCGGCATTGCAGGCGTCGCAGGCAATGGTCAGGCTGAGCTCGTCTCGCTTTTGAGCGGTGAGCGGGTGCTGCCGAGTTCGCATGCCGTCAAGCTTTGCGGCCAACCGTCGGCACACCTGTCGGCGGCCGACCGGCGCCGGATGGGCCTTGCATTTGTGCCGGAAGAACGTCTTGGACGCGGCGCTGTGCCCTCGCACGATCTAGGCGACAATGCCGTGCTTACCGGTCACCGTCTGAACATGGTGACGCGCGGCCTGCTCGACCGGCGCACAGCACGCGGATTTGCAGGAAAGGTCATCGACCGCTTCAACGTCAAGGCCAACGGTCCGTTGACCGTTGCGCAAAGCCTTTCCGGCGGGAACCTGCAGAAATACATCGTCGGCCGGGAAATCGAACTCAAGCCGCAGGTGCTGCTCGTCGCCCAGCCAACCTGGGGTGTCGATGTCGGCGCGGCTGCATTCATACGCCAGACACTGATCGACCTCAGCCGGTCGGGTGTTGCGGTGCTGATCATTTCCGAGGAACTCGACGAGCTTTTCGAGATCTGCGACCGACTGCACGTGATTTGCGCCGGACGCTTGTCGGCAGCGCTCAAACGCGGCGAAGCAAGCGTTGAAGAAGTTGGGCTGCTGATGACGGGCCTTGGCGAAAACAACAACGGATCGGGCGATCATGCGATTTCAAATTGAACAGCGAAGCCAGCCATCAGCAGCAATGCGATTCGCCGCGCCGGTTGTCGCGACGGCTCTGACACTGATTGCCGGCTCGATCATGTTCGCATTCCTCGGCCATGATCCGGTCGCGACACTGGTCGCTTTTTTCATTTCACCGCTGAGCACAATGAACGACATTTCCGAATGGCTGCTGAAGGCCTCGCCGCTGATACTGATCGGCTGCGGGCTCGCCATCGGTTTTCGGGCCAATGTCTGGAATATCGGCGCTGAAGGCCAGTTGGTCATCGGTGCGATCGCTGCGACAGGCGTCGGATTGTTCTTCCCGTTTCAGGAAAGCGTGCTGCTTTTGCCGCTGATGATCCTTGCCGGCATGGTCGCGGGCATGGCATGGGCGGCGATACCGGCTTTTCTGCGTGCGCGGCTGAACACCAACGAGATCCTGGTCACGCTGATGCTGACCTATGTCGCGACGTTCGTGCTTTCCTATCTCGTCCACGGTCCCTGGCGCGATCCGGACGGTTTCAACTATCCGCAGACGGCACTATTACCGGAGGCGGCAATGTTCGCGCCGTTCGACTATGCCTACCGGGTCAATACGTCGATCTTTATCACGGTCGCCGCCGTTATCGCGATGTGGGTGTTCACGGAACGCAGTTTCCTCGGCTACAAGATGTCCGTGGGCGGCGCTGCGCCACTTGCCGCACGCTATGCCGGCTTCAAGGAATCCTCTTCCGTATGGATGGGGCTTTTGATCGGCGGCGCAACCGCCGGCATCGCAGGCATGGCCGAAGCTTCCGGGCCGCTCGGACAATTGTCGCCGCAGATTTCACCGGGCTACGGATTTGCGGCAATCATCGTCGCCTTCATCGGAAGGCTGCACGCCTTCGGAATCGTGCTCGGCGGCCTGCTCCTGTCGTTGCTCTATATCGGCGGCGAGGCCGTGCAGATCGATCTCGACCTGCCCTCTTCGCTGACGCGGATATTCCAGGGCATGCTTTTGTTTTTCCTTCTGGCGGCGGATTTCCTGATCTTCTACCGCCTTAGACTATTGAGGAGCGTGCACTGATGGATCTGTTTATTGCCATTGCCACCGGCACAGTCATTGCCGCCACGCCGCTTGTCTTTGCCGCGCTCGGCGAGCTGGTGGTGGAAAAATCCGGCGTCCTCAATCTCGGTATCGAGGGGATGATGCTGATCGGCGCGGCGATTGCCGTGATGTGCGTCTTTTCCGGCCTTCCCATGATGGCCGCCGTTACAATTGCAGCAATCGCCGGCGCGCTTTCGGCACTTCTGTTCGGCGTTCTGGCGCTGACCTTCATGACCAACCAGTACGCGGCGGGTCTGGCGCTTGCCATCTTCGGCTCCGGCGTTTCGGCCTTTATTGGAGAGGATTTCGGCAGCACGCCGACCGATGCGGTCAACAATCTCCACATTCCGGTTCTCAGCGATATTCCGGTGATCGGACCGCTGTTTTTCCAGTACGATCCGCTCGTCTATCTTTCCTTCATCATGTTCGGACTGATCACATGGTTTCTTTACCGCACCAAGGGCGGGCTCATCGTCAGGACAGTGGGGGAATCGCCGCAATCGGCGCATGCAATCGGCTATCCGGTCATTGCGATCCGTTATCTCGCGGTGCTCTTTGGCGGCGCCATGGCCGGGATCGGCGGGGCGTATCTGTCCATCGCCTATACGCCGCTGTGGGTGGAAGACATGACAGCCGGCCGTGGCTGGATATCGCTTGCCCTGGTGGTTTTTTCAACCTGGCGGCCGGCCCGCGTGGTGCTCGGCGCATGGCTCTTCGGCGGCATGACGATCCTGCAACTGCAGGGCCAGGCGCTTGGCGTCGGCGTTCCGTCCGAAGTGCTGTCGTCGCTGCCCTATGTGGCGACAATCGTCGTCCTGGTGATCATTTCGCAGAACCGCCAGATGCTGGCGCTAAACTTTCCTGCATCGCTCGGCAAGCCATTCCGGCCTGCAGGCTGACCCGTTCAGCCCGCCACAGCCTGGCGGGACCTGCTGAAGACATACCAGACGCGGTAAGCCTCAAGGGCGGCGAGCGGCACGAAATGAACCAGCGCCGGACCGAGATTGTTGTGAACGAAGATCCAGTGCAGCAGCGTTGCGACGACGGCGGCGTAGCCAAAGCGCTGCAATGTCTTCCATTTCCTGCCCATTGCGCGAACCGAAAGATCGTTTGACGTCGCAGCCATGGGAACGAAAATCACGAATGCGAGCCAACCGGTCCAGATGCCGAGCTTGACCGCATCGGCGAGCACCGCCGAAAGGGATCCGAGATCGATCAGATAGTAAAGCGTGTGAAGCACCGCGTAGCCGAACGCAGCGACTCCAAGATAGCGGCGGCGTTTCATGAGCCAGTTGATCCAGCCCGCCCCAGGAAAAAGCATCCTCAGCGGTGTCAGCATCATGGCCAAAATCATGAACCGGGCGGAAAACTCTCCGGTCGGATGCAGCAGCGGCTCGAGATCATTGCCGTTGAAAGCGGCGGGGATCATGCCGATGGAAGGCAACGCCAGCAATGCCCAGAAAAAATAGGGTGAGTTGAATACTGCTTTGAGTGCTTTCACGGCTGCCCCCAGTTTGCCTGGACATTCGTAGCGGAAGGAGCTGACAAACCTCCTCCCCGCAAACATATGGGCGGCGAATGACCATATTTAAAGACAAGTGATCAGCCGGATCCCGAATTGTCACTTCGCCGACGATCGCAATCGCGCGATTTCTAGCAACGGATTTCACCTGAATAGAGGATTAAAATTCAACTGCCGCCTCTGCAGCCGCATGCACTCGCCCCGGCCACAGTGATTTTGCGGCAAAATACAACCCCGCCCGGACCATTTCCTCAGAATCGCAAAGCTCATAGCTGAGCCCGGCGGCAGTCAGGGCGCGGCCATAATTTTCCGCCAGGATCCCGGAAGAAATCAGCGTCACATGAGAGCCTGCCCGGTTTTTCATCCCGGCAATTTCCAAACCAATTAGAAGCCCTGAAAGCCTTGCGGCCATTTCGTCTGATCGGGCGCAGCCGAGAAGCGGCGCCGCACGAACCGAAAACAACGCCTGCAGGATGTCCGATGGCGCCTCCACAGCCTGGCGGACCGCGTCGGAAAAGGGCGCGCCCCCATAGCTGTGGCTGTCGGCCGGTCGGACGAAATGCGCTAGTGTTGAGTTCTGAGACAGCAGCGCGAACACTTCGCCGGTCATTGCCGTGCTGAAGCCGGTCACGCTTCCATTGTCGATCCGCGCCCATTTCGAGTGCGTTCCGGGCAGGCATACCGTGCCTTCAATTTTGCGCTCGACCAGCGCACCCAAAAGCAGCGTTTCTTCGCCTCTGATTACATCGGGTTGTGACGGGTCGCGTTGGGCAAGCCCCGGAAGTATCCTGATGTCGCCTCTGTCAGAGGGAATGCGCACAGCAGTTCCCGGCACTTCCGTGAGCCGTGCTGGAAGGTCGGCATAGGGGGCTTCCATCCAGCCCTGAGCCGAACCGGCCATGCCGCAGATTATGACGGGAATTTCGTCGGACAGGCCGAGGTCCCGACGGCTCTCATCCAGAACCCGCCTGAATTCTTGCGGCTTCAGTGTCGCCATTCCGGACTTGTTTTGCAGCTCAACCGCAACCCCACCATCATCTTTGAGCGCCCACAACCGAAAGCTCGACGTTCCCCAATCAACAGCAACGCAAAATACGTCCATGGCCGCAGCGATCCTGCTCATTGCACTGTTTCATAACGCTCGATGAAGTCGCGGTCCGGTTCCACACCTAGACCCGGACCTTCCGGGACAGATGCGTATCCGCCGCTCTTTTGAACCTGTCCCTGGATATTCATCGGTTCGACCAGAAGTTCGTCGCGGAACCGATTGTCTGTCGTGTCGAATTCAAGCATCGGTTCGCGCGGATTGAGGCCGCCCGGCACGGGCGGCATTGCGGCAAGCAGGTGCAGATTCGTCGCGACGGCAATGGCCGACCCCCAGACGTGATTGACGACCGGGACGAAATGCGCATGCGCCAGCGACAGCACCTTCAGGTATTCAGACACGCCTCCGAGCGCGCAGACTTCCGGCTGCGCAATATCCAGACAGCGTCCCTCCAAAAGGTGGCGCCATCCCCAGCGGGTGAATTCGGCCTCGCCGCCGGAAACATTTGTTTTCAGCTTCGAGCGCAGCTCCCGATATCCGTCGAGGTCTTCCGGTGCGACCGGTTCCTCGAACCAATAGGCGTTCAATTCGTCGAGAGCGCGGCCGACATAGAGCGCATCCGAGGCCATGTAGCAGTGGTTTGCATCGACCATGAAAGGAAAATCATCACCAACGCCCAATCGTACAGCCTCTGCGAGCCGAATATCATTTGCGGCGCCCAGTCCCACCTTCATTTTGGTGGCGACAAATCCGGCATCCCTGATCGCCGCAGCTTCCTCCCGGAAGCGCGCGACGTGGGCGTCAACACCTTCTCGGCGCAACATCATTCCGTATCCGTAGACCGGCAACCGGTCGCGATGCCTGCCTCCAACAAGCTTGCACAGGGGCAGACCGGCGATCTTGCCCGTCAGATCCCACAGCGCGATGTCGACGCCGGACAGGGCCTGCATCGGCATGCCCTTTTGACCATGGTCACGCAGAAGATTGTAAACGTTGTGCCAGATGGCATCGCGGTCGACGGGATCGCAGCCGATAATCATCGGCTGGATAACTTTTTCAACGATGGCCTTGTTTGCCAGCGCAACATTTCCTGGCCCAAAACACTCGCCCCAGCCGGTCAATCCCTCATCGGTCTGAACTTCGACCAGGTGGGCCGTTCTCCTGGCGTAATATTGCTGCGAATAGCCGAGCTCCCGTTCGAGATCATATTGCAGGACGTGACTCGTTACGCGGGTGATTTTCATCCCAGGCCACCCGCATCCGCCAGCGCGCGTGAAATCCGCTTTGGCGCAAGATAGTCGTGCAACGCCAGATGGGAACAGTCGCAGCCAATACCCGACTGTTTGATGCCGATATGGGGCAGATCGATCGCGTATTTGACTCCATTGATCTGCACCTCCCCGAACCGCAACCGGCTGGCGCAGCGCTCGGCTTTCTGAAGATCACGGGTAAAGACATAGGCCGTCAGTCCGGCGTCCGTATCATTGGCTTCCTTGAGGACGGAGGCCTCGTCGAAAAAGTCGATGAGGCTGACCACCGGACCGAATATTTCCTCGTTGTAGATGCGCATCGGGGCGGTCACGCCCTTTAGAACCGTGGGTGCGTAGAAATATCCCCGGTCCTGCCCCGGTGCGCGACCGCCTCCGGCCAGAAGCTGCGCGCCGCTTTCCACGGCATCCGCAACCAGGCCGTCGACGCGCTGCCAGGCAGCAGCATCGATCAGCGGCCCCATGTCGATCGGCGCATTCCTGTCAAACCCGACTTTGACGGATGCGGCGCGTTCGACCACCTTTTGAGCAAAGGTTTCAACCACCGCCTTTTCAACGAACACGCGGTTCGGGGTCACGCAGATCTGGCCGGCATTGCCGAATTTGACAGCGCAGACAATGTCGGCTGCAAGATCGAGATCGGCGTCTGCAAACACCAGGACCGGTGCGTTGCCGCCCAGTTCCATCGAATAGCGTTTTATCGAGGAAGCTCCGGTCTTCATGATGTGTCGGCCGGTCCGTGAGGATCCGATCAGGGTCAGGAGGGCCGGGATGGTTGAAGAAGAAAGCGCATCACCGACCTCAATGTCATCACCACAAAGGATATTGACCACACCGGCGGGCAAACCGATTTCGGCGCACAGCTCTCCGACGGCATAGGCCGAAAGCGGTGACTTGAATGACGGTTTGATCACGATCGGGCATCCGGCCGCCATGGCAGGCCCGATTTTGAAGGCAAGGTTCAGCAGCGGGAAATTCCACGCGATGAAGGCAACGGCAACGCCCACAGGCTCATGAACGAGAGAGTGGGTATGGGTCCCCTCCCGATCGACAAGGGGTTCGGGCCCGAAGCGGGAGACCTCCTCAGCATAGTATTCGAGGCTGTTGACGAGGGACTGGTAGTCCTCCTCGGTTCCCGCCCAGTTCTTGCCCATCTCCAGATGGATGCACGCGCGAAGGTGGTCTTCATTGGCAATGACCGCCTCGCGCAGCCTGTGCATCCACCCTGCCCTTTCGGAAATCGGCGTTGCGGCCCAGCCGGCAAAGGCGGCCTGCGCGCTTTCTAGAGCCCGGTGTGCATCGGACGCACCGGCCCAGGCGACAGAACCGATGGTTTCTTCCGTTGCCGGGTTGGCGATCTCGAATGTTTCCCGCCCATCCAGCAACTGCCCGCCGACATACATTCTTTTATGGTGTGACATTGCCTCCCTCCTCAAAACGGCCGGTTGTCGCTGGACAGATCGAGCCAGTCGCGTTCCGCCGTGCTCAGGGTCAACGCGCCGGCGCGGGCCGACGAGGCAACCTGTTCCGGTGTTTCCGCTCCATTGAGAGCAACGACCGGAAAGTCCTGGCTGATGACGTAGGCGAGCGCGATTTCGAACATGTTCATGCCCTTTGCTTCGCCGAAGGCCTCGGCACGCCTTTTGCGCTCGAAGTTGGCGTCGGAATAAAATACCCGCACCAAATCCGCATCGCTCTTGTCATGCGGATCCGCCTTCGCAAAAAAGCCGCGGCCAAGAGCAGACCATGCGACCAGCAGGAAGTTGTTGGCGGCAAACCACTGCCGGTCCGCTTCATCGGTCGTAACCGTGTCTGGCCAGAAGGGTTCGTTGGCACGGGCCAGGGAGAAGTTCGGGCTGGAGCTCATCATTTCCGCCTTGCCATTGGCACGCGCGTAATCGATCGCGTCCTGAATGCGTCCGGTCGTCCAGTTGGAGGCGCCGTAGGCTTTCAGCCTGCCTGCACGCACCTCTTCGTCCAGTGCATCGACCAGCGGTCCAACCGGATGGTTCGGGTCGTCCCTGTGGAACATCCAGATGTCCAGATGATCGGTCTTCAGCCGTTCCAGCGAGCCGTCGATTGCCTTGTGTATGGAGACCGGATCTATCTTTGCGCCGCCCGGATGGATCGGCGCACAATAACCCGGAATGAGACCTTTGGAGGCCAGAACGATGCGCTCACGCATGCCCGGCCGGGCGGCGAGCCACTCGCCGATGACCATTTCGGAATAGCCGTGCTCCTCGATGGCGCCATAGACTTCGGCGGTATCCACATAGGTGCCGCCGTGCTCGACAAAGGCGTCCAGAAGGCCGAAATCCCTAACCTGCGTATCGGGATGGAAAATCATCGTGCCCATGCCGATCGCCGAAACCGGCTTGTCCAATGTATCCAATTGGTATGTCTTCATAATCTTGATCTCTTTACTAGCGGGACTGGCTGGCGCCTGCCCGCGATATGGCGTCGATTGAAACCGCCAGAAGGAGGATTGCTCCGGAGAACATCAGCTTGTCCGCCGCGCTTGCACCGGAAAGGTCGAGGCCATTGCCAAGCGAACCGATAACCAGGGCGCCCAAAAGCGCGTTCCAGACACTGCCGCGGCCGCCGAACAGGGATGTGCCGCCAATGACGGCCGCCCCGATGGCTTCGAGAAGAAGCGGGCCGCCTGCAAAGGCGTTGAACGAAACCGAAGCGTAGCGCGACGCGCCAACGATGCCGCCAATAGCGGCCATCAGCCCGACGATCGCGAAGGCTATGACACGGATTTTCTGTACTGACATGCCGACGCGACGCGCCGATTCCGCATTGCCGCCGACGGCGAATATCGACCTTCCGAACGGCGTTGACGTGGTGATCCAAGCAAGCAGCGCGGTCAGCCCTACAAGAAGAACCACAAGAAGCGGCACCCCGCGATAGGCGTTCAGTGTGGCCACAGCCGCAAAGGCAAGGACTGCGAAGAAGCCAACCCTGCCAAAAGAAGCAATGACCGGATCCAGTTCCAGACCCATCGCCCGGCGCATGCCGTGCCGCCGCCAGGTAACGTAGGCAAAAGCGGCAACGCAAGCGGCAGCAAGAAGCCATCCGGCTTCGGGCGGAAGGTTGATTGTCGTTATTCCGCGGACAAACGGGTCCCGCACATTAATGGCGCCATGAATGCCAAGAATTTTGAGCATAAGGCCCTGAAATCCCAGCAGACCGGCCAGCGTGACCACAAATGAAGGAATGCCGACATAGGCCACAAGCAGGCCCTGTGCTGTCGCCAGGATGATGCCGGCAGTAATAGCGACAAGACAGGCCAGCGGGGCCGGCAGGCCGAGGCTTGCGATAAGCACCGCCATGAGAGCGGCGCAAACGCCGGATGTCGCCGCTACGGAGAGGTCGATATCGCCCAGTAACAGCACCACTGTGATGCCCACCGCAAGCGTTCCGACAACCGCGCTTTGCATGAAAAGAAAATAGAAATTTCGCGAACTCAGGAACGCGGGTTCCGTGACGCCGAAATAAATCCAGATTGCGGCAAGCGCCAGCAAAACCGGAACAAAGGCGCCAAAGCGGGTTTCACGCAGTTCGCGGAACCGGTCGAATAAACCGGATTGCCGCTCAGGCGACACGATCAGATACTCCATCGATGCCTCTCGTCATTGCGACAACTATCTCGTCCGGATTGGTGTCTTTGGTTTCGTAAACTGCGACATTCGTTCCATGTCGAAGCACCGTGATACGGTCGCTGACCTCGAAAATGTCGCGAAGATTGTGTGAAATATAGACAACGGCATGCCCGGTCTCGCGCAGCCGTTTTACGACGTCGAGCACCTGCCGTGTTTGCGCCACGCCCAGCGCAGCCGTCGGCTCGTCAAGGAGCACAACCGAGGATTCCGCGCCCACCGCACGGGCAATTGCAATCGCCTGCCGCTGACCGCCGGACAATCCGCCGACCTTGGCGCGGACGGATTGAAGCGTACGGACCTGCAGCCGACCAACGGCCTCTTGGGCCTTGCTTTCCATGCTCAGATCATCGAGCGGACGCAATGCCCTGGGAAGAAAACTCCATCCCGGCCGGGTGGGCTCATGGCCTAAAAAGAGATTGGCCGATACGTCCAGGTTCTCGCAGAGCGCAAGGTCCTGATAGACGATCTGAATGCCGAGATCCGTGGCATCGTGGGGCGTGTTTATCTGCACTTGCCTGCCGTCGACAAAGAATTTTCCGTCATCGGCGCGGTAGGCGCCCGCCAGGATCTTCATCAGCGTGGACTTGCCGGCACCATTGTCTCCGACAAGAGCCATGACCTCGCCTCGCCGAACCTCAAAATCGACACCGCGCAGGGCTTCAACACCACCGAAGCGCTTCTTGATATCCAACACGCCAAGATGTGCGGTTGCCGACGGGGCACCGTGCCCCGTCATTGCTTCGTCAGTTGACATATCCGTCACCTAGTTCTTGCAGAAAGACGTTTCTGCGGCAGCGCCCTGACAGACGTCTCCCTTAGAGATCGATGTATCGTTTTCGATCACATAAGCTACGCCTTCCTCGCCAACGGCGGAATAGTGCCCCACCGGAACAAAGGGTACATCGGCTTCGACACCGTTCTTCACCGTGCCGGCGGTAAGGTCATCAACGCCCTCGCCCTTGACAAGTCGCGCCGCGACATTTGCCGTCACGCCGGCCATGTCCTTGAACGGACGCCATCCCGTCTGGGTCTGCTCTCCGAGCAAAATCAGCTGAAGCGCCTGAACAGTAGCGTCGAGGCCCGATACCGGAACCTTACCTGCCATGCCCTGCTCGGCCAGCGAGGCAATCGCCGCCCCCGCATTGCCATCATTGGAAGAGACGACGCCTTGAACATTGTTGTTCAACTTGGTCAGCGCCTGATCCATGGAGCGGCGGGCGATGGCCGGATCCCAGCCTTGCGTCCAGTTTTCATATCCGAGTACCCGTTCACCGGAATCAAACAGGGGCTGAAGAATTTCGAGCTGCCCGTTGTGAATAACGGCCGCATTGGGATCTGTGGGCGATCCCTTCAGCAGCACCAGCGTGTCACCCTTCTTCGTGTTTTCGACAACGTGCTGCGCCTGCGAGCCTCCCATGGCACCCAAGTCCGCCTGTACCCAGAAACTGGTGTTTTTGGAGTGAATCATCCGATCATAGGCAATCGTCGGAACGCCCGCTTCCGCGGCGCTGTCGGCGATAATAGCAGAGCTTTCGCCATCGATCGGCACGACAACGAGTACTTTGGCACCGCGCGTCAAAGCCTGCTCTGCCTGTCGCTGCTGGGTGGCTGTGTCGTTGTTGGCATTGAAGACTTCGACTTCAACATCCGGCGCCACTTCCTTCATTGCTTCCACGAAGAAACGGGCATCCTGGCTTTCCCAACGAGGATTGACATTTTCCGGCAAAAGCATGGCGACGAATTCGCCGGCAAGCGCGGCGCCGGAACCGGACATGGCAACGGCCAGTGCCGTGAGGCCCACGCTGTAGCTGATTGCGGTTTTACGAAGTGATTTGAGCATTTATACCTCCCATGGTTGCTCACAATTTGGGCACAGCGCATCGCTCGCCCCGGACACCGGGTGCGTGATGTGTTTCTGAATTGATGCGCCGATTGCAGTCGGACTAAGGTCCGAGTTTCCTGTTATGCGTTATCGAGTCGCCCTCCCAGACGGCGGCTGGCATCGGCCAGCAGCCTCTCCATAACCTGTTCCGCGCGCGCGCCGTCGCGGGCGGCGATCGCTTCATAAACCTCGCGGTGAAACGGAATTGAATCCTCGTTCTCGCGGGGATCCTTATTGGTCAGCCTGATGCTGCTCAGGAGCGCTGAAAAGATGACGCCTTCCATGGCGACCAGAAACTCGTTCTGAGCGGCCCGCAGGATGGAACGGTGGAACAATGCATCGGCTATGACAAAATCTTCCGCCGACCCCTTTTCCGCTTCCATGCGCTCGATCGCCATCTCTATCTGCGCCACTTCCTCGTCGGTTGCCCGCTCGGCCGCCCAACGGGCGGCCTTCGGTTCGAAAACCTGCCGGATATCCATGAGCTGCCGGAAAAAATCGCCATTGGGCGGTGCAGACTGATACCAGGCGAGCACGTCATCATCCAGCAGCCCCCAACTTGAACGGGACCGTACACGGGTGCCGATACCACGCCGCACTTCAAGCAGCCCCTTGCCGACGAGGATCTTGACGGCATCGCGGATAACCGAGCGACTAACCTGATATCGGTCGGCCAGTGTTCCCTCATCCTCGACCAGATCACCCGGTTCATAGGTTTGCGAGACGATGCGGCGCCCGATTTCGCGCGCCACCTGCGTTGAAAGGCTGGGTGCAAGGCCCGCCACCTGTTTCAAATCGTAATAAATCAGCTCACTCATGACATCTAATCAAACATATGATGTTTATATAGTCAAGATGTTTCCAGAAATTAGGGCAGCCAATCCAGGCAAGCCGCCTTATTGCGTGGCAATCCGGTAATACCCCCGCGGGTTTCAGCTAATTCCGCACGTGCTTCAGGCTTCTCAGGAGCCAGTCGTTCAGAGCCGCATCATCGGCGACCAGGGCCGGCGGCAAAACCACATAACCTTTCTTGACCGGCGCCGAGGGAAAATAACGCAGCGGTGCGCCGCCCTCGGAAAAGAGAGCTGTGCGGTCCTGGACCGGCAACTTCAATGCAAGACCGGCCGGCGACAACGACATGAAGATATGCCCGCCCGCATAGGCGGCCGCACCGCTGAAAAAATGGCGGCAGGAAACATCCTCCACGCTTTCGTGCGTGGTTTTCAATCGGTCAATTATGCATTTGAGCTGCGTCAGATAGGGTTCAGCCATGGGCGAACAATATCATGACCGGCATGGCTTACATGACCGCACCGATATGCCACGGCACGAATTCGGCTCCGCCGAAGCCGAGCTCCTCGCTCTTTGTCTGCTCGCCAGAGGCAACACGGATAAAGGTCTCGAAAATCTCGCTCCCTTTTTCTTCGATGCTGACACCCTCTGAGACGATGTCGCCGCAATTGATATCCATGTCTTCGGACATGCGCTCGTACATCTCGCTGTTGGTTGCAAGCTTGATGCATGGCGTCGGCTTGTAGCCGGACACCGAACCGCGCCCGGTGGTAAAGACAATAAGATTGGAGCCGGAGGCGATCTGCCCCGTCACCGAGCATGGATCGTATCCGGGGCTGTCCATGAAGACGAAGCCCTTCTTGTCCACCGGTTCGGCGAATTTGTAGAATTCGGTCAGCGGCGCGGTGCCGCCCTTTGCCACCGCGCCAAGCGATTTTTCGAGGATCGTCGTCAACCCGCCGCGCTTGTTGCCGGGTGACGGGTTGTTGTTCATCTCGCCGCCATGGCCGGCGGTATACTCCTCCCACCAGCGGATGCGGTCGATCAGTTTTTGTGCAACGTCCGGTGTTACCGCCCGCCGGGTCAAAAGGTGCTCGGCGCCGTAGACTTCGGATGTTTCGGAAAGAATGGTCGTGCCGCCATGGCGCACGAGGAGATCCGAAGCGTATCCCAGCGCCGGGTTCGCGGTGATGCCGGAATAGCCGTCCGATCCGCCGCACTGCATGCCAACCGTCAGTTCCGACACAGGCGCAGGCGTGCGGGTCACACGGTTGGCAATTGCCGCCATTTCGCGCAGTTCTTTGAGACCAGCCTCGATTGTGCGCCGGGTGCCGCCGGTCTGCTGGATGGTCATGTAGCGGAAATTGCCGTCGCTGCGGATCTTGCGGTTGCCGACGAGATCGGGGATCTGCATGACTTCGCATCCGAGCCCGATAAGAAGGACTCCGGCAAAATTCGGGTGCTGAGCGTAGCCGGACAGGGTGCGGAAAAGCGTGTCGTAGCCCTCATCCCGGCCGGACATGCCGCAACCGGTTCCGTGCACGATCGGAACAATACCGTCGACATTTTCAAGTCCATCCAGAAGTCCTGTCCGGTCCGCTGCCTCGGCTACGAAGCGCGCCACGGATCCCGAACAGTTTACCGTGGTGACGATGCCGAGATAATTGCGCGTACCAACACGGCCGTCTTCACGATGATATCCAAGGAACGTGCGTTCCTCGGTTGCCGGCGGCAGTTCCGGATTTATTGAAGCGAAAGCATAGTCCTGTTTATGCTCGCTCATGCCGAGATTGTGGACATGCACATGCTCGCCCGGCTCGATATCGCTTTTGGCCTGGCCGATGATCTGGCCATAACGCACGACATTCTGTCCGGCCGCGATGGGCGCCACAGCTATCTTGTGTCCGCGCGCAACATCGGACATCAACGGTGCAGGCACATTCGCAGGCGTGCCGCCACTCTTCAGATCACGCAGAGCGATCACCACATTGTCGGCATCATTCAGGCGGACTGTTTCATGCATTGGACGGTTCATTCTAACGCTGGCTCCGGACGGTCGTTCTTTTACGCATTTGGCTCTGCCGTATCTTTGGGCTTGACGCCACCGATTTGTCAACTAACATGTTAGCATTCTAGAAAGCGAAGTAAAGATGACTCCAAGCGAAACCACCGATCAAAACAAGATGAGAAGCCTTGAAGGGATATCCGGATCGCTTGCAACCCGTGTCTATCAGTTCCTCAAAGATTCCATCATGTCGCTGGAATTCGCGCCCGGGGACATTCTTCGCAAGAACGAAATCGCCGAACAGCTCGGCGTGTCGCGCTCCCCCGTTTCCGAAGCCTTCGCAAAGCTGGCGGCAGAAGGGCTTGTTGAAATCGTTCCGCAATCGGGAACCTATGTTTCGCGCTTTTCGATGGATGAAATTCGTGAGGGCGCTTTCCTGCGCGCAGCGCTTGAACTTGCGGCTGTTGAAAAAGTTGCCCGGGAACGCACGGAAAAACAGCTCACGCAGCTTAATCGCAATCTGCGGCTTCAGGAGCTTCTGTTGCAGGACGGCGACATTCCCGGCTTTTACCAGGCGGACGAGGAAATGCATGCGCTGATCATGTCTTTTACCGGCTTCAAACGCCTGGCAGGGTTTGCAGAAAGCGCATGGCTGCAGGTCAATCGTGCCCGCCAACTGATTCTGCCCTCACCCGGGCGCGTACACGAGACTCTTGAAGAACACGCAGACATCATCGAAGCGATCCGCAAAGGCGACCCAATAGCCGCGCGCGAAGCCACCAAAAAACACCTCGGGCAACTCATCAAGCGGCTGGAGCCGTTGGAGCAGGAGCGCCCCGAACTCTTCAACTCTGCATAAATATGCCAATCAGGGAGGATGAAATGGCAACATCAACAACTGGAAGAAAGCATGGCTCTATGCTGCTGGCAGGTGCCGCAGCGCTTGCGATCTCCGCATCCGTTGCAAGCGCCGGAGAATTCGACGGTGTGACAGTCAACGTCATGACCTTTACCGGTCCACAAATAGCAGAACCGCTGCAGCGGCGCGCACCGGACTTCGAAAAGGCCACCGGCGCCAAGGTGAACATCATCACGGTTCCCTTCTCGGACCTTTATTCCAAGCTTCTGACAGACTGGGCGACCGGCACGAATTCGGTCGATGCCGCCGTCTTCGCACCGCAATGGGCTGTTGACTATGTCGGCCCGGGATTCCTTGAGAATCTCAGCGAGCGTGTCGCCGCCGACGGCGACCTCAAGGTCGACGACATCGCACCGTTTTTCCGCGAGTTCTCGCAGAAATATGACGGCGACACCTATATGCTGACGCTCGACGGCGATTTTCAGATGGCCTATTACCGCTCCGACATCTTCAAGGAGAACGGTATTGCCGCCCCTGAAACATGGGACGACTATATCGCTGCTGCCAAGGCCCTGCATGGCAAGGACCTGAACGGGGACGGATCGCCGGATTACGGCTCTTGTATCTCCAAGAAACGCGGTGCCCAGGCCTATTGGGCGATCTACTCCATCGCCGCGTCCTTCCTGCAATCGCAGGGCACATCGCAGGGCGCGTTTTTCGACACCGAAACCATGGCACCGCTGGTCAACAATCCGGCATTCGGAGCTGCGCTCGACGTCTATACCGGCACCACCGCCTATGGCCCGCCGGACGAGATCAACCTCGATGTGGGCGACACGCGCGGCCTCTTCACCTCGGGCCGCTGTGCACTCACCGTCGACTGGGGTGATATCGGCACGCTGGCGATCGACCCGCAAAGCTCATCGGTTGCCGACAAGGTCGGCTCAATCATGCTGCCGGGCTCCAAGCGCGTGCTTGACCGGGCCTCCGGCGAGCTTGTTGACTGCGACGCCAATTCCTGCCCGCATGCGATCAACGGTGTGAACCGGGCACCCTATGCAGCCTTTGGCGGCTGGTCGGGTGGCATCAACGCAGCAGCCGATGACAAGGTGAAGGATGCGGCCTACGCGTTCTTTTCCCATATGTCGCAGCCGGCGCAGTCGAATGCGGATGTGACCGTTGGCATTACCGGCTTCAACCCCTACCGGCTGTCGCAGTTCGCCGACACCCAGCTGTGGGAGGAGGCCGGCATGAGCAAGGCCGCCGCCGACGACTATCTCGGCGCTATCCAGGACAGCCTCAACAGCCCGAACATGGCACTTGATCTGCGTATTCCGCAGAACCAGGCCTATCAGCAAGTGGTGCTCGACAACGCCATCGCCCGGCTGCTCGCCGGTGAATTGGACAAGGCCGGAGCCATCGCCGCAATCGAGGAGGGCTGGAACGAGCTCAATGAAGAGAACGGCGTTGAAGACCAGCTCAAGGTCTACCGCGCGACCCTCGGCCTCTGATTTTGCTTGAATGAACAACCCGCGCCGCCCAAAATGAGCGGCGCGGGGTTTTTACCGCGCCTATGAAAGCGTCATTTCGATGCCCCAGACCACAACTGCTTCAATGCCCCAGGCCAGCGAAACCACCCCACCAAGGGTCGGTTTTTCCGAGTGGATCGACCAGCAAACGGGCAAGCTTTTCGTCCTGCCGGCTGTCGTCATACTGCTTGCATTCGCAATTTTTCCGCTGCTGATTTCAGCCTATCTGTCGCTGACCAAGTTCAAGCTGGCAGCAGGAGGCTTCAGCCTCAGCTATGTGGGCCTGCGCAATTTCAAGAAGCTTTTCTTCGGTTCGCAGCAATATCACCTGCTCGGAACATTCGACGCATTCGGCATCTTCGAGTGGGCCGTCTTCATCGCAGCGCTGGCGCTTGTGGCATACTGGTTCTGGCGGTTCTTCACCGGTGGGCATTTCAACATTCCCGGCCTTATCGGCCGGCTGATCACCGCAACGGTGATGGTGGCGCTGCTGTGGCTGACGCTCGCCACCGTTTTCGGCGGGCACCCCGGATCGCTGGTGGTGACACTGTTTTACGTCCTTGTCGGCGTCAGCCTGCAGTTCGGCATCGGTCTTGGACTGGCACTCCTGTGCGGCCAGGCCATTCGCGGCCGCAACGCCTTTCGCATAATATTCTTTATTCCGCTGATGGTGACGCCCGTCGGCATCGCCTACATGTTCCGCATGCTCGCCGACATGCAGCGCGGACCTCTCGCCAATATATGGCAGTGGTTCGGGCTCGGCGAATTTTCCTGGGCCGCCGATCCGTGGACGGCGCGGCTGGTGGTGCTGATCGGCGATACCTGGCAATGGGTGCCGTTCATGTTCATCGTGCTTCTGGCGGCCGTTGAAAACATGCCGCGCGATCAGCTCGAGGCCGCGAAGATCGACGGCGCCGGCGGCTGGCAGATCTTCCGCGACATCACCTGGCCGTCCATTGCGCCTGTTGCCGCAACAATCGTTCTCATCCGGCTGATCGAAGCCTTCAAGATTGTCGATCTGCCCAACGTTCTGACCAATGGCGGACCGGGCATCGCGACGGAATCGCTGACCCTGCATTCCTTCATCGCCTGGCGCACGCAGGATCTCGGCGGCTCTGCCGCTGTCGGCTACACGCTGCTTTTCGTGGCGACCGTGTCCTGCGTCTCCTTCTTCAACTTCATCGGCCAGAAGACCAGAAAGACCGAATTATGAAGGACCGCAGCCTTTTCCAGCGCCTGTTTGAACCGCCCAGCCTTACCGAGATGGCACCGGCATCAAGGATTCTCACCTACGCGATCCTGATCCTGTGGGCGATTGTCGTTCTCTTCCCGCTCTACTGGGTTTTCATTACCTCGTTCAAGCTGCCCTTCCAGGTCAATGACGGGCCGGATTTCCTGCCGTTCCTGGACTTCGAACCTTCCGCCCACGCCTGGCGATACATTTTTGTCGAACTCGGTAACGACACGCTGCGGCCCTACATGAACTCGGTCATCATCGCGCTGACCTCGACGGTTCTTGCCGTTACCATCGGCTCGCTTGCGGCCTATGCGCTGGTGCGCATCCAGTACAATGTCAAGATCGGCACCATAGCCGGCTTCATCGTGCTCCTTGGCGCGACGGTCTATGCGGTCACGCAGTTCGGTACGCCCTGGCATGTCACGGCGGCAATCGCGCTGGCGCTGTTTTTCTTTTTCGCCACCTCCTTCGGGCGCCATTTCAGGCGCTCGCTCGGCAACAACGACATCCTCTTCTGGATCATCTCCAACCGGATCCTGCCGCCTGTCGTCGCGGTGCTGCCGATCTACCTGATGTTCCAGAGGGTCGGCCTGCTCGACACCCATGTCGCCATGATCGCCACCTATATGGCGGTCAATCTGCCGATCGTTGTCTGGCTGATGCGGGACTTTTTCGCCGGCATTCCGATCGACCTTGAAGAAAGCGCGGAAATCGACGGCGCATCGCGCATCCGCATCTTCGCCACCATCGTCCTGCCGCTCGCGCGTCCTGGCCTTGCCGCAACCTTCCTCCTGGTGCTGATCCTTGCCTGGAACGAATATCTGCTGGCGCTGTTCATCTCGACGGCGGACGCCCAGACCATGCCGCTGCTCGTCGCCGCGCAGAACGCCACGCGCGGGCCGCAGTGGTGGTACATGTCCGTTCTCATCGTCATCATGATCGCACCGATCATCGCGATGACCATCCTATTGCAAAAACACATCGCCCGCGGCCTCATGGTCGGCGCGGTCAAAGGGTAGGCAATGCGCGTACAACTGAAAGATATCCGCAAATCCTATGGCTCCCTCGAGGTGGTCAAGGGGCTGAATCTCGACATTGCGGAAGGCGAATTCCTCGTGCTTCTCGGGGAATCGGGATGCGGCAAATCCACCGCGCTGCGCATGATCGCGGGGCTCGAGACGATTACCGAGGGCACGCTGATGATCGGCGACCGGGACGTCACCGAGGTGCTGCCGAAATACCGTAACGTCGCCATGGTGTTCCAGTCCTATGCGCTTTACCCGCACATGACGGTGGCGGAAAATATCGGCTATCCGCTGAAACTGCAGAAAACGCCGAAGGAAGAGCTGAAACGGGCCGTTCTGGCGGCAGCCGCCAAGGTTCATCTTGAAGACTATCTCGAACGCATGCCGCGGCAGCTTTCGGGCGGTCAGCGCCAGCGCGTCGCGCTTGCCCGCGCCATGGTGCGCACGCCGTCGGTCTTTTTGATGGACGAGCCGCTTTCGAACCTCGATGCAAAGCTGCGCGGCGTCATGCGCGCCGAACTCAAGCGCCTGCAGGCTGAGCTCGGCACAACCACGGTCTATGTGACGCACGATCAGATCGAGGCGATGACGCTTGCCCACCGGGTCGCCGTCATGGATGCCGGGGTCCTGCAGCAGGTCGCGCCGCCGAAGGAAATCTACGACAATCCGGCAACCCGCTTTGTTGCCCGTTTCATCGGCTCGCCGGCAATGAACATTGTCACAGGCGGTATCGCGGACGGCAAGGTCACGGTTCAGGACGGCGAAGTGCCGCTCGGCGGAATTACGCCGCGAGATCGGGTGTCATTCGGTTTCAGGCCGGAAGATTCCGACCTTGTTTCCCCCGAAAAAGGCATGTTGAAGGCGCGGATTTTTTCCACCGAAATGACCGGCAACGAAACCATCGTTACCTGCGAAATCGGCACGGATCATGTTGTCGTGCGCATGGACAAGGATTTCGACATGGCGCCGGATGAATGGGTCGGTATCGACGTCAATCCGGAAAAGGCGCGATTATTCGACTATGACAGCGGCGAAAGGGTCCGGGCGTGAAGTTATCTGAGACAAACCTGCTAAACAAACAAACGAGGCGCCCTGTTGCGCTGACGCGCATGGGTTTTGGCGGCGCGCCGCTTGGCAATCTCTATCGCAAGATCGAGGAGGCTGACGCGCAGGCCGCGTTGCAGGCAGCCTATGACAGCGGCATCCGCTATTTCGACACCGCGCCGCAATACGGATTGGGCCTTTCGGAAGGACGCTTCGGCATAGCAATCAACCGCTTCGGCCGCGACAATATCCAGCTATCGACCAAAATCGGCCGGCTTCTCGTCGACTGCGAGCCGGACGAGGTCACGCCCGAAGCCTTTGTTGACGTGCCGCAAAAGCGGATCGTCTTCGACTATACCTATGACGGGGTTATGCGCAGCTATGAGGCAAGCCGCGAACGTCTTGGTGTTGCCAATGCGGACATATTGCTGGTGCACGATGTGGACGTTTTTTCGCAAGGCTCGAAGGAAGCGAGTGACGCCAAGGTGCGCGAACTCTTCGACGGCGGCGGCTACCGGGCGCTCTCCGAGCTGCGCGAATCTGGCGACGTTGCGGCAATTGGAGCCGGCGTCAATGAGTGGCAGGTCTGCGAAAAGCTTCTGGGACTTGCCGATTTTGACTGTTTCCTGCTTGCCGGGCGCTACACGTTGCTGGAGCAGGAGGCACTCGATACGTTCCTGCCGCTATGCGTAAAACGCGATGTCGGCATCATTCTGGGCGGTCCCTATAATTCCGGCATTCTGGCGACCGGTGCCGTTGCCGGCGCCAAATACAACTATGCCGATGCACCGGAACCAGTCATGGAACGGGTCCGGCGTATTGAAGCCGTCTGCGCCGCGCACGACACCCGCCTCATGGCAGCGGCACTGCAGTTTGTCCTCGGTCATCCGGCCGTCAAAACAGTCATCCCGGGTGCCGTTTCAGCGGCTGAAGTCGAAGCAAATGTGGCGTTGCTGCAAACACCGATCCCCGACGCATTGTGGTCGGACCTTCGGTCCGAGGGCCTGATACGTTCGGATGCGCCACTTCCGGAGGGAGTGTAATGCTACGCGGACTGAACCCGATCCTGTCGCCCGACCTTCTTTACATTCTGCGGGCTATGGGTCATGGCGATGAAATCGTCATTGCCGACGCCAATTTTCCCGCCGAGAGCATGGGCCAGCAAGTAGTGCGGCTCGACGGTATCAGCGCCACAGAGGTACTTGAGGCGGTTTTGAGCGTCATGCCGCTAGACAGCTTCGTCGACGATCCCGCAAGCACGATGCAGGTCGTGGATGACCCGGAAACCACGCCGGAGGTCGTCGAGGCCTTTCAAAAGATCATCGAAAAAGTGGCGGACAATCCTGCCGCCATCACCTCCGTCGAGCGCTTCACATTCTACGACCGTGCCAAAACGGCATTCGCCATCGTCCAGACAGGCGAAAAAAGGCTCTACGGCAATATCATTCTCAAAAAGGGAGTGATCGCTCCATGATGCGCATCGATTCCCATCAGCACTTCTGGCAGCTCGCACGTGGCGACTATGGCTGGCTGACATCCGATCTCAAACCGATCTACCGCGATTTCCTGCCCGACGATCTTGCGCCGCTGCTGCAACGGGGTGGCATCGGCGGAACCGTTGTCGTACAGGCGGCACCAACTGTTGCAGAGACTGAATTCATGCTGTCTCTCGCGGCTCAAGAAAGCTTCATACGCGGGGTTGTCGGCTGGGTGGATTTCGAGACCCGAAGTGCGCCGCAGCAGATCGCGGCAATGGCACAAGACCCCAAGCTGGTAAGCCTGCGCCCGATGATCCAGGACATAGCGGACGTCGACTGGATGCTTGGCGACGCCCTGGCTCCGGCGTTCAGGGCGCTGATTGATTGCGATCTGACCTTCGACGCCCTCGTTAAACCCCCTCACCTGAAGAACCTGCATACCTTGCTGACACGCCACGGGGATATGCGCGTGGTGATCGACCACGGCGCCAAACCGCAACTGCATGACGGAACGCTGGATGGCTGGGCAAATGATATGGCTGCTCTCGCCCGTGACACGGACGCATATTGCAAGCTTTCAGGCCTTGTGACCGAGGCGGGGACAGGCTGGACCGTCGATGATTTGCGCCCAATCGTGGATCACCTCCTGGACACCTTTGGCCCTGAGCGGTTGATCTGGGGCAGCGACTGGCCGGTCTGCACACTTGCAGCCAGTTATGGGGATTGGCTGGACGCAACGGACCGCCTGCTCTCAGCTCTGTCGCAGTCCGATCTGGATGCTATTATGGGCGGCAATGCCGTGCACATCTATAAGCTTGAGGAATAACATATGATCCATCCGGATCTCGATCCCTCCGGAACCTGGCTTGGCCGGGTCGAGCGGGCCGGCACCGGTCCTGCACTCGTTACTTTGCGTAGCGGACAACTGATCGACATAACCAGCAAGGCGGCGCCAACGGTGCGCGACGTTCTGGAACGTGATGATGCTGCGGCCTATGTCGCAGCAGCCGAAGGTGAAGCGCTCTGTGCCAACGACGCCCTGCCCGGCAGCATTAACTGGCTTGCGCCCTGCGACCTGCAGCCGGTCAAAGCATGCGGCGTGACCTTCGCAGGGTCCATGGTCGAGCGGGTGATCGAAGAACAGGCGGCAGGCAATCCGGAAAGGGCCGAGGGGATACGCGCGCGTGTCGCGATCAAAATCGGGGACAGCCTCAGCAATATCACGCCGGGCTCGGACGAAGCGGCGCGGGTCAAGCAGGCGCTGATTGCTGAAGGACTGTGGTCGCAATATCTGGAAGTCGGCATCGGGCCGGATGCCGAGGTCTTTTCCAAGGCGCAGGCGCTGTCTTCCGTCGGCTTCGGCGCTGAAATCGGCCTGCACCCGATCTCGCAGTGGAACAATCCGGAGCCGGAAATCGTGCTTGCCGTCAATTCGCGTGGCGAAATCCAGGGCGCAACGCTCGGCAACGACGTCAACCTGCGCGACGTGGAGGGCCGCTCCGCGCTGCTTCTGTCAAAGGCCAAGGACAACAATGCCTCCTGTGCCATCGGGCCAATGATCCGGCTTTTCGATGATGACTATACGCTGGATAACGTGCGAAATGCCGAACTTGACCTGAAGGTCGTCGGCGAGGACGGCTTCGTGCTTGAAGGCAAAAGCTCGATGGAAAAGATCAGCCGCGACCCGGCCGACCTGGTGCGCCAAACCATCGGGCGGCATCATCAATATCCCGATGGTTTCATGCTGTTTCTCGGCACGCTCTTTGCGCCAACCGAGGATCGCGATGCACCCGGGCAAGGGTTCACTCACAAGCTTGGTGATGTTGTCACGATTTCCTGCCGCGAACTCGGGCAATTGACAAACATCGTACGGCTCAGCACCGAATGCCCGCCATGGACATTCGGCACGGCAGCGCTGATGCGCAACCTTTCAGCCCGCAATCTTCTGTAGAGCCTATCCGCCCGTCATTCCGAAATTCCGCAGGCATATCCTGAGCGCCCGCAACCGGACTTTACAAATTTGTAAAGTTTGTACAAGGCGCATGAAAACTCGGGGTCATATCTCTTCGGTTACGAACGAAGTTCCACGTTCGCTGTCGAAACAGGAGATCATCATGAACACGAAACTGACACTCGTATCCATCGCGGCAATCGCCTCCATTGCCGGGACCGTGGCTTTTGCCGATGACGAAACCCCGAGCAAGCAGGCTCCCGCCATCGGATATGACCGCGCCGTCGAGATCGCGACAAACGCTCACCCGGGTATGGTTAGCGAGACGGAATATGAACGCGAGGACGGCCGCGATGTGGTTGTTGTCGAAGTCGTCACCGAGACCGGCACGATGGAAGTCGTCATTGACGCCGCGAACGGCGACATCATCAGCGCGGAAGCAGAAGATGATGACAAGGAAGATGACAAAGGCTAGTCAATAGGTACCATGTGGGGCCGCAAAGGTCCCGCATGGTCATATTTTCGGAGGCGTACTGCGCGCGGCGCGAATGAACGCGGTCGCACTCTACTTCATCTTGACAACAAGCCAATACCGGGGTCTTCAGGCGCAATGCACATTCTCGTACTGGAAGATGACGCTGCTCTCGGCCCCTGGATCGTCAAGGGACTGACGGAGGCTGGCCACATTGCTGACCTTTTGAGCGATGGTCGCCAGGCATTGGTGGCCGCAACCACACGCGATTACGACGTGCTGATCCTTGACCGCATGACACCGGAGCTGGACGGTCTTTCCACACTCAAGGCGATTCGCGCCGCCAGGATATCCACGCCGGCATTGTTCCTGACAGCCATGGCTGAAGTGGAAGACCGCGTGGAGGGATTTGAAGCCGGTTGCGATGACTACCTGGTCAAGCCATTTGCATTTTCCGAACTGCTGGCACGCGTGGGCGCGTTGGGCCGGCGGCGGGGCGTCGACGCACAGCATGAAGAAACGAAACTCAGCCACGGCGATCTTGAGCTTGATTTGATTAGCCGGGTTTGCAAACGGCGCGGTCAGGCGATTGATCTCAACCCGAAGGAATTCCAGCTTCTGGAAACATTCCTGCGCAACCGCGGGCGCATACTGACCCGGACCATGCTCCTTGAGCGCATCTGGCAAATGAATTTCGATCCAACCACCAGCGTTGTGGAGACCCATATCAGCCGCCTGCGCGCCAAGATCGAAAAACCCTTCGGCGATCAACTTATCCGGACGGTTCGTGGGGCGGGCTATGTTGTCGATAAAGAATAATCTTAGCACTTTTTGGCGAAGAACCGCCCTGCGCCAGGCGCTGGCGCTTGCCGTTGCTATTGTGGCTATTCTGGCGCTGGTCTGGATGGCCACCTATTTTCTCGTCCGCACCGAACTGAGATCGGTGCATCCGGAATCCGCCGAGGAGGCGCTGGAAATCATCAACGGTGCGTTCCGGTTTGCCTTTGTGGCAATAGCCGCTGCCGCCATTGCCATAGGTGTCTTCCTTGGCGGACGCGCGCAACGCCGTGTCAATCGGATTTCATCAACTCTCAGCAAGGTCGCGCAGGGAGATCTGGCGGCTCGGACAGAAGCGCCTCCGGGCGGCGACGATCTCGACTATGTGGGAACGCGGATTGACGCGACGCTCAATGAACTGCAACGGGTCGTGCTGCGCATGCGCGATCTGTCCGCCAATGTCGCTCACGACCTGCGCACGCCGGTGGCCCGATTGCGTGCTAATCTGGAAGATGCAGTTGTGGCGGTAGAAAAGGAGCACGGCAATTCCGGTGAAATACGTGCTGCCATCGAGAAAACCGATCAGCTCGCTGCGGTGATCGATGCAATCATGCGCATAGCCCATGTCGAGTCCGGCGCGCGGAAGGCAGCTTTTGCACCTGTTGATCTAATCGAATTGGCACAGGCTGTTGCCGATACCTTCGCGCCGGTGGTTGAGGATTCGGGTCGCCACTTCAAAATTTCGACGGGAAACCCCGGAACGGTAATTGGAGACCGCGACTTGCTGGTTCAGCTCCTGGCCAATCTCATTCAGAATGCCATACGCCACACGCCCCCCGACAGCACGGTACGGCTGAGCGTGGATGGATTGTCGGTTTCAGTATGTGATGACGGCCCGGGCGTTCCGGAATCCGAACGCGAGCGTATTCTGGAGCCGACCTACAGGATGGACAAGAGCCGCAATACGGCAGGCGCCGGACTTGGACTTGCCCTGGTGGCCGCAGTCGCGGAGTTGCATGAAGCCAGACTGACGCTAGACGACAATCCAGCCGGCAGGGGGCTTTGTGTCCGTTTGATGTTCGACATACCCGGGTCCGGCCACACACTGACCGGCTGAGGCGAGAAACTATGAAGCCCCAATCGCGCCGCGTCGGATCTGACCCGCGCTTCTAGTCCGATTCCGGATGCTTGGCAGCCATGTCGACCAGAGCGCCGGGTTTCGACAGCGCATCGCGGATGTCTTCGGGAATGGGAATCGACTTTATGTTTCCGTCATCCTGTATCTGGGCGTGAATGCGGATGGCGCGGCCCATGGTTATCAGTTCTCCGGAGGATGAATGCTCTGCCTTGCAGTCCCAGTGCAGCGTCGATTTGGTCATTTTCGCCAGCTGGATGACCGTGCGCACGCGATCGCCATAGGCCGCCGGTCCGATGAACTTGAAATGCACGTCACCCATGACGAAGGCGCTGCGGTTTTCGGCGATCATCCTGTTGGTCGGGAAGCCCACTGCTCTGAGGAGTTCATGTTCGGTGTCGTTGAACCACGCCAGCATAAGCGGAAAATAGACAAGGCCAAACGGGTCCGATTCACCCCAGTTTACCGTAAGCTCGCGTGAATACATGATCATGAAGGCATCTCCGACTAACAATCGCATCAACTTAGTCTGATTGCCGGCGAAAGGGAAACGGGATCGGGCCCAGGGCGAGTGCCGGAAAAGTGAGATTGGGATAGCCTGTCCGCACTGAGCAGAGTGCGAAGCCTCGATCCGCTACTCCACCTGCCGGGCAGTCCTCGCATCGGCCTGCCCAAGCGGAACTTAGCAGCCATCCCGTCGATGAAGCTCTCTATGTGGACGGCGCCCGCCGCCTGCTCAGCTCATCAAGGGCAGACTTCAATGCCACCTCGATCTCCTTGCCTTCCCGCACCTCAAGGCCGCCAAAATCAACGCGCAGGTGAAATCTGTTTGTATTCTGCTCGAGAACATCCTCCCTCCGACTGTCGGTATAAACATCCTCGACAGCATAGGGCACGACTTCGCGGCTAATCCCTTTGAGGGTAATCGGTTCGAGCGGGTGTGCTTTCACCACATCTTCTACAAGCGCGAATGTCTCGTAGCTGACGACAATGCCGCCGGGCTCAGCGATAGACTGGAGCCGGGCGGCAAGGTTCGCCTCCGCACCTATTATTGTGTAGTCCATCCGATCCGCGCTGCCGAAATTACCGACATTGCAATACCCGGTGTTGATGCCCATACGCACCTGGAACGGGTTTTCGATGCCACGCCGGCGCCATTCATCGCACAGCTCCACCATGCGCCGTTGCATGGCAATCGCCATTTCAAGGCAGGCGCGGGCGTCTTCAGCGGCACCTTTTGTTTCCGGGTCACCGAAAAATGCGAGAATTGCGTCGCCGATGAACTTGTCCACCGTAGCGCCGTGTTCCTGGGCGATCTTGGTCATCTCGGTGAAATATTCATTCAGCAGTCGGGTGAGCTCTTCCGGCTGGAGCCGCTCGGTCGTGACGGTAAAATCCTTGATGTCGGAGAAAAATATAGTCAGCTTCTTACGTTCCGTGGATATCACCGCATCGCGCTCACCGCTAAAGATCGACTTATAGACCTGCGGCGACAGGTATTTGGAAATTTTGAGCGACATAGCCGCGAGGAACGAATTCGCCTCTTCCAGATCATTGTTGATCTGAAGAAACTGCCTGGCCTGGCGCCACTGCATGGCAATAAATGCAATGCCGACGAGACCCGCACCGAACAGATAGGCAAGCAGGTACTTGAAGGACAGGATATTTGCCGCCAAAGGCTGGCTGATGGTTATCGCCTGAATTCCGCGGACGTCGCCGACTTTCCAGTCGTTCTTCGGACTTTCCGGATGCCTGTTGTGGCAGGCAACACAGGACTGACCCATGATGACGGGAACAGCCATGCGTACCTGCCGGTTCAAAAGCGAGCCCGATATCTCAGTGATCGCCTCGTTCTTCGGATTTACACCACTGCGAAACTTTGCGAGGGCAGAAATCTCAAACGCGTCGAGATTATGCGACGACCGGCTTTCGAACACCTCATCAGAAACGAAACGGTAACGGATCTTGTTGCCATTGGTGCCGACAATCGAACCGAGTTCGATTGAAAGCGTCGCGGGTATAGGTATACCGCCCGCAATCTCCTCATAGTTATGGGCCGCTACGCTTTGACCATTGTTTTGCTGAATGCGTCCCACGACGTTAACGGCATAGTAGCTGCGAATTTCAGAGATCACGGAATTGAAATCGGTTGCCTGGCGCATCAGCGCCTCATTCGACAGATGTCTCAGGTCAAGCCAGACAGCTGCGGGCAGCAGGACGAGTGCAAGCACCACTGTCATAGCGATCCATTGCGGTTTTGCCTGTAGCGCACGGCTGACGCGCTCGAACACACCGGCGCCGCTTTGGGGCGACGGCTTGTTTTCATCGGCACTATGACCGGTATTTGCAGCTGAGTTTTTCATCTTGCCTAACCCGAATCGGCTTGGTCACCCCGGGGCAAAACCTACTGCAGACTACCCATTCAGGCCAGCCGTTGCGTTGACGAAGTTCTTTTGTGCCAAATAAGATCCGGCAAGAACCTGACGGGCCGGCTTCAGTGCCCGCCGGTCCATGCTCCTGACATCAAATGGTCCGCTTGTCGTCGCGCAGCACGATATAGATCGCCGGTATGACCAACACCGTCAGAAGGGTCGAAGAAGCAAGGCCAAAGAGAAGGGAAATCGCCAGTCCCTGAAAGATCGGGTCGAACAGGATGACAGCCGCACCGATCATAGCCGCAAGTGCCGTCAGCAGGATGGGCTTGAAGCGGATTGCCCCGGCTTCTAGAAGCACCTGCCGGAGCGGGGCGCCATCCGCGCGCCGATGTTCGATGAAATCGACCAGCAGGATCGAATTTCGGACAATGATGCCGGCAAGAGCAATGAAACCGATCATCGACGTCGCCGAGAACGGCGCGCCGAACAGCCAGTGACCGATGACAATGCCGATCAGCGTGAGCGGGATCGGCGTCAGCACCAGCAGGGGCAGCTTGAACGAGCCGAATTGCGCGACAACCAGAATGTATATGCCGAGCAGTGCCACAGCGAAGGCCGCACCCATGTCGCGGAATGTCACATAGGTGACTTCCCATTCACCATCCCAAAGAAGGACCGGCTCCGATTCATCTTCCGGCTGACCGTACAGGCTGATATGCGGTCTGGTCAGGTCGCCCCAGTCGGCTGTTTCAACCGCATCGGCGACTGCAATCATGCCGTAAAGCGGCGCTTCGTAGGTGCCGGCAAGTTCGGCCATGACCATTTCGGCGTTGCGTCCATTGTGGCGGAAAATCGGGTACGAGGCGTCTTCCGATTTCACGCTGACGACATCGCCCAGTTCAACAATGCTTCGCTCTCCCGGAAGGGCGTTGGCCGGAACCGGTGTCGACAGCATGCGCTGGCCCAGCGACAGCTCATCTTTCGGAAGCCGCACGGCGATCTCGACAGGATGCCGGCCACCGCCGCGGTGGGAGTAGCCAACGGCGGCACCACCCAGATAAGCCTGGATGGTATTGTAAACGTCGCTTTCCTCGACCTTGTGAAATTCGAGATTGTCCTGATCGATCACAAAGCGCAGGCGCGGTGCCCGGTTACGGAAACTGTCATCAACATCGACGATGAAATCCACATCCTGAAATATGCCGCGTATCTTTCGGGCAACGGCGCGGCGGGTCTGCGCATCGGGACCGTAGATTTCGGCCAGCAGAGTGGCTATCACGGGCGGCCCGGGCGGCACCTCGACGACCTTTATCGACGTTCCTTCCGGCGCATCGATGCCCTGCAACCGCTGGCGAATGTCGAGAGCAATGTCGTGGCTTGTACGGCTGCGCTCGCCCTTTGGTGTCAGATTGACCTGAAGGTCCCCCTGCTGGGGTTCGCTGCGAAGATAATAATGGCGCACAAGACCATTGAAGTTGAACGGCGCGGCAGTACCGGCATAGGCCTGGATCGTTGACAGTTCTTCAAGTTCGGACAGGCGGTTTGCCGCCTGCAGCAAAACACGATCGGTCGTCTCGAGCGAACTTCCGCGCGGCAGATCGACAACCACCTGTATCTCCGGCTTGTTGTCGAAGGGCAGCAATTTGACCGTTACGGAATTGGTTGCAAACAGGGTCAGCGAAGCCAGTGTTGCCACACCGACAAGAATGAGAAATATCCACGCGCTTGTGCGGAACTTCACGACGGGCCTTGCAAGCCCCGTATAGGCGCGACCCAGAATGCTGCCTCCCGCAGCATCGTGTTCATGGCCTCCGCCGCCATGACCTTCGGCCTTGCTGAAACGCATCATCAGCCAGGGCGTAATGATCACTGCGACGAAAAACGACAGGATCATTGCAGCCGAGGCGTTGGCTGGAATGGGCGCCATGTAGGGGCCCATCAATCCGGAAACGAACAGCATCGGCAAGAGCGCGGCAACCACGGTCAGCGTGGCAACAATCGTCGGATTGCCGACTTCCGCAACGCCCTCGATCGCAGCCTGCACCCGGCTGCGTCCGTCCTTCATCGCCCAGTGTCGTGCGATGTTTTCGATAACGACAATGGCATCATCGACGAGGATACCTATTGAGAAGATAAGCGCGAACAGGCTGACCCGGTTTATGGTGTAGCCCATCAGGTAAGAGGCAAAGAGTGTGAGCAGGATCGTCGTCGGAATAACGATCAGAACCACCGCGCCTTCACGCCAGCCTATTGCGATCGCCACCAGCAGCACGATCGACACGGTCGCCAGAGCCAAATGGAACAGCAGTTCGTTGGCCTTTTCATTGGCGGATTCACCGTAATTGCGGGTGATGACGACCTCGACGTCGTCCGGAATGAGTGAGCCTTCCAACTGATCAAGACGTTCGACGATCGCCTCGGATATATCGACGGCGTTTGCGCCGGCGCGTTTTGCCAAAGCGATAGTAACGGCCGGAACGCGTTGCAATCCACCATCGGCAATTTTACGGAAATGCCAGCCGCGCTGTCCCATCGGTTTTGCACCGACCACAACATCCGCGACATCCCGCACATAAACCGGCCGCCCGTCGCGCGAGGAAAGCAGTAGAAGACCGATATCGGGAATACCGCTCAGGGTTTGCCCGGACACAACGCCAAGGCTCTGGTCTTTCTGGAGGACCCGTCCGGCAAGAAACGAGCGGTTTGCCTCACGCACCTTTCCGACGAGCTGCGCCAGTGTGATTCCGTAAAGCGAAAGCCGCTCGGCATCCGGTTCGACGCGTATCTGATCCGGCCGGCCGCCGGAGATGTAGGACAGGCCGATATCGTTCAGCTTGGCCATTTCAACCTGCAGGTCCGAGGCCATGTGATACAGCGCATTGTCCGCATAACGGGCTGCGGCATTTCCCTTTGGCGCAAGGGTCAGCGTAACGATCGCAACATCGTCGATGCCGCGCCCGACGATAAGCGGTTCCGGCACGCCGATCGGAATGCGGTCCATGTTGGCACGCACCTTCTCATGCACGCGCAATATCGCATCGTCCGCATTGGTGCCAACAAAAAAGCGGGCGGTGACGAGAACACGGTCATCCTCGGTGTTGGAATAGACGTGCTCGACACCGTTGATTGCCTTGACGATTGTTTCCAGCGGCTCGGTGACAAGGCGCACGGCGTCCTCGGCCTTCAGGCCATCGGCCTTGACGAAAATATCGACCATCGGAACCGATATCTGCGGTTCTTCTTCACGCGGCAGCGCGAACAGCGCGACGATACCGAGCGCGAAGGCAGCCAGCAGGATGAGCGGCGTCAGCGGTGAACCGATGAAGGCCCGGGTGAGATAGCCGGATATGCCCAGCTTTACGTTTTCGCTCATGGCCGGATCAACTCGTCGCCGGTTTTGATTCCGGAAAGGATTTCAACCTGTGCAGACCCGTCGCCTTGCGGAAGCGTCAACCCGGGCTGCACCACGATATCAAGCGGTTGCCCGTCTGCCTGCGCCAGTCTCACATAGTTCAGCCCAAATCGCTTGAACAGAAAATCGGCAGGAATCACGAACGTCTCGCGCTTGCCGGCCGAAATCCAGATCTGCGCGCGCTCTCCGACAAAATAGTCGCCGAGGCCGGACGCTTCAGCATCGGCAACAACACGGCCGCCCTGCAATTCTGGATAGACCTGAACGATACGCCCCTCGCCGACGATCTCCTGAGCGCCTTCGAGCCCGCGCGCACCGATGCGTATCGGATCGCCCTTCTTCATGAAACGTGCGTGGCGTTCCGGCACTTCGAGGCGAAGGAGATAATCGTTCGCTGCGATGGTTGCGAGGCTCTCGCCAACCAGTATGACACTGCCTTCGGTGACCGAAACGTTCAACACCCGGCCGTCTGCCGGCGCCAACACCTTGCCCTCGTCGGCCTGGCGCTCGATGACGGACCGATCCGCACGCGCGGCTATCAGATCGTTGTTTGCGCTGTCGAACGCCGTTTTCAGCTGATCAAGCCGTGCCTGTGAAATGACGTTGCGCTCGACGAGCTGTTTTGCCCGCTCATAATCGGCTTTTGCCGTTTCAAGACGTGACTCAAAGGCCGCGATCCGCGCGTCCACGGCCTCGATCTGAAGTGCGATCTTCGGGTCGACCACAATCGCCAGAATATCGCCGCTCTTGACATCGGCACCCTCGTCCACATTCAGCTCGGCAACCGTTCCACCGGTGCGCACGCGCGCTTCGACCCGATCCTTGCTCTGCACCCGGGCAAATACCGATTTGAAGTCGTCGACTTCCTGTTCAACCACCGTGTATGTCTCGGCATTGCCCTGCGCACTCGCAGCAGTCATCGCCATCTGGCAAATGGCGGCAAGGGCAAGCAGCTTGGCCATAACTGAAACTGTCTGACGCACCTATCACTCCATCCAACGGAAACTCATTAACCAGCTATATTGTCTATTGCCGCCGAGTATGAGCTACATTTTCGCGGCAGTCTATAATTTAGAATATTAGAATGTTTTGATATAAA
The DNA here is from genome assembly GCF_040932035.1 of Hoeflea sp. TYP-13. Classification (NCBI taxonomy): domain Bacteria; kingdom Pseudomonadati; phylum Pseudomonadota; class Alphaproteobacteria; order Hyphomicrobiales; family Rhizobiaceae; genus Hoeflea; species Hoeflea sp. TYP-13. The sequence continues at coordinate 153,837 of NZ_JBFRBB010000001.1, read as the reverse complement.
TCAATGGCAGGCTGTATAATCGGCGGTAAATTTCGATCCACAAACGGATTTGTGCAACAAAAATTTGTCCGATCCAGCGCCGTGTGGCGCCCCGGTACACAGGGCGTTTATTGGACGGGGTGGCCGGAATGCGCGTCGAATTCTGTGATGCGTCACGCAAGGGGTACCAGATGCTTAAGACAGCAGCCGTTATCGCGATCTTGTTCGGGGCCGCAACACTCATTTCGGGTGGCGCCGTACTTTTTGGCAGCGAAGGCACCCGTCTCGCCATGGGCGATGTCGTGCAATTCGTGCTGTGGTTCAATTTCGTTGCCGGCGTGTTCTATATCCTCTGCGGAGCAGGGCTTTTAGTCGGCAAGACCTGGGCATTGTGGCTATCCGTCCTGATCCTGATTACGACAGCCGGTGTATTTGCCGCCTTCGGCTGGCATGTCCTACAGGGCGGAGAGTACGAACTGCGTACAGCCGGTGCAATGACCCTCAGAACCGCTGTCTGGCTGGCGATTTTCTGGACAGCCAAAAAGCGGTTGCACTAAGTCTGTGCCATTTCACCTGCAATCACTGCTCCCGGAATGCGCGTGACATGCTGTCGACGATGGGTTTGCTGAGATAGCTGAAGAACGTTCTCTCTGCGGTCTGGACCATAACCTCGGCGGGCATGCCGGGGGTTGGTGAAAATCCCGGAACGCGCTTCAGTTCGCTGGCGCTGAGGCTCACCCGCGCGACATAGACCTCACGCTTGGCGGCATCGGTGTTGTCGGGAAGCGAGTCGGCTGAAATATAATAAACCCGGCCGTCCAGAACTGGCGTGGTGCGCTGGTTGAGAGCGCTCAGCCTGACCATGGCCGGCTGACCGACCTGCACGCTGTCGATGTCGGTGCGCGAAACGTGAATTTCGATAATCAACGGCACATTTGCCGGCAAAATTTCGGCAATCTTCTTGCCGCTTTCGATCACGCCACCTGAGGTGTGGTAGTGCATCTTGACAACCGTTCCAGATACCGGCGCCTTGATCAGCGCACGCCGCAGCACGTTTTCAGCGTTGCGGAATTGCTCGCGCACCGAATCCAGCTCCGCCTCAATCGATTGCAACTCATCAACGGCTGCCTGCCGGTGGCTGGCTTTTGTCTGCGCCATTTGCTGCTTGAATTTTGCAATCTGGGCGTTGGATTCCGATACTTGCGCCTCCAGACGGCCGATCTGGCCTTCTGCATCGGCAATGGCGCGTTCAATGGCGTTGACCTCCACTTTTCGGATGTATCCCTCTTTCAAGAGCTTCTGTTTGCCGATCCGCTCGCTGTTCAGCAGTTCCAGCTGCCGGACCATTGCCGCGCGCTGCATGTCGTAGCCCTCGGCGCGGAACTCCAATGAGTCGATATTGCTCTCCAGCAGCTTGAGATCACTCTCCAGCTTGCCCCGCGAAGCCTTAAAATTGAGCCTCTGGCTATCCAAAATAGCGGCTATATCCTCATTGTCGCTCTGCTCGAGCAAATAGGCCGGAAATTCCACCCTGGACTGCCCGTTGTAACTTGCAAGCAGGCGGGCATTGATCGCCTCAAGCCTGCCGCGACGCAGGAAAAGCTGCCGTTCATCGGCCAGCGCCGATGTTTCGTCGAGACGCAGCAGGGGCTGGCCTTCGATAACATTGTCGCCCTCGGTGACCAGGATTTCCTGAATGACGCCGCCTTCAAGGTGCTGGACGATCTTGTTCTCACCGGTCGCCACGAAACTGCCTTGTGAAATGACCGCCGCCTTGAGCGGCGCGGAAAATGCCCACACGCTAAATCCTCCAAGAGCGAGGATCATGATCGCCAGACCGACGAACGTGTGTTTTCCGATCGAACGCGGCACTTCAGAATACCATTCAAGGTGACCACTTTCAGTATTGTTTGTCATGATCATCTGTCCCCGTCACTGTTCGCTCGAATTGCCGAGCCGACCGCTATTCTGGCTTTCGGAAAGCGCCTGAAGCACGTCGTTTCGATAGCCGAACATTGAAACCGTTCCGTTGGCCAGCAGAAGGATCTTGTCCACATACTGCAAAAGAGCCGGTTTCTGCGTGATCACCACCATTGTGATGTCGTGTTTCTTTGCATGGGCGAGTGCATTGTAAAGAGCCTTGTCGCCCAACGCGTCGAGATTCGAGTTCGGTTCGTCGAGAACTACCAGTTTCGGATTGCCGAAAAAGGCCCGCGCCAATGCAATACGCTGCTTCTGGCCACCCGATAGCGGTGAACCGTCTGCCGTAACGATTGTCTCATAGCCTTGCGGAAGGGATGCAATCATTTCGTGAACGTCTGCCAGCGAGGCCGCCTCGAAAATCTGGGCATCCGTCGCGTCGCTTCGCATGCGGCCGATATTATCCTTGATGGTTCCGGGAAACAGCTGAACATCCTGCGGCAGATAGCCGATGTTTTCACCGAACTGCCGTTGATCCCAGTTGCGAAGATCCATCAGATCAAGCCGCACGCAGCCTGAGGTCGGCAGGATCGATCCGACCAGCATTTTGCCAAGCGTGGTCTTGCCGGCACCTGAATCGCCGATGATCGCTAACGAGTCTCCCGGTATCAGTGAGAAATGCACTCCGTTGAGCACAACCCTTTTGGTGCCCTGCGGTACATAAAGCAGGCGCTCCACGTCGAGCCGGCCTTCCGGCTGCGGCAGTTTCAACCGTTCGAAATTGAGCGGCGACTTTTTCAACAGGCTGGCAATGCGCCCATAGGAGGCCCGCGACAACAGGAACTGGTTCCAGCCCTCAATGGCGCCTTCGATGGGTGCAAGGGCACGCCCTGCGATGATCGAAGCTGCAATCACCATGCCGCCGGTAATCTCTCCCTGGATCGCCAGATAGGCGCCCCAGCCGAGCATGCCCACCTGGGTGAGCAATCGGATTCCGCGTGAAAAGGTGGCCGTCGCGATATTGCGGTCCTGGGCACGCACCTGGGAACGCAGCGAGGAGGCCGTGTCCTTTCCCCAGATGTCCACTGCTTCGGGAATCATCGCCAGGGCGTTGATGATCTGCGAATTGCGCGCCATCGAATCCAGATGCACATTGGCCTTGCTCATATGCTGATTTGCATCCGCAAAGGGCGCCGACGTGATGCGCTGATTGATAAGCGCGACGATCAGAAGCGCTATCGAGGTTCCGACAACGATCATGCCCAGATCGGGATGGATGAGAAAGATCGCCAGGATGAAAAGCGGAGCGAACGGACCATCCAGAAACGAAAGAAGCGTTCCTGAAACGAGGAAGGAACGAAGCTGCTGCAAATCGCCAAGAATCTGATATTCGCGACCATTGCCATGCAGCGACGCCCGGGCTGCCGCACTCAAAGTCGGTGATCCGAGCTGGACTGCGACCTCAACCGCGGTGCGCATCAACATGAAACGCCGAATGGCGTCGAAAAACACCTGAAGAATGACCGCGCCGACGATTACGGCAGTCAGCATGATCAGCGTGTCGACCGAACGGCTGGTCAGCACCCGGTCGGATATCTGAAACAGATAGACCGGAATGGCGAGAACCAGAAGGTTCGTCGCACTGCTGAAGACCATCACAATCGACATATTGTGACGAACCGCCTTCAGACCGGCTTTGAGGCTGCTTGAAAAATCTATCGGGCCGAGGCGTTCATGGAACTTGCCGCCAAAATTATTGCCGCCGCCACCGCCGCCGCCGGATGCACCTTTGCCGCCGGAGCCGCCTCCGGAGTCCGGCTTTTCTTCCCGTGCTTTGATCGGGCCGGTGTCGCCCTCGATGGTTTTACCGGTGCCGCCGCCAACGTCACGCTTGGCGCCAGGGGCCGGTTGTTCAGCCTTTGCAGTCACATCTTCGACTGTATCCTGCGCATCAGCGGTCGAGTCGTCCCGATCGCCCGTACCAGGGTCTTCGCCCGCCGGCTCGTTGTCGCTTTGCGTCTTGAGCTGCTTTACCGCCTCGTCGATCTGCTCAAACGAGTGATCAAACTCTTCCTGAAGTTCTTCTTCTATTTCTTCAAGAATCGAATCCTGCAGCGCTTCCTGCAGCGAGCCCTCAAGCGTTTCCGTTACCGGTTCGCTGTCGCGGTCCGGCTCTTGCTCCGGCTCTTCCATGATCTGCCAATGCACAGTGCGATCGGTGTAGTTCATGTCCCTGCCCTCCACTGGCCGTAGCTACTGCGATTGAGGGCAGTCGGCGCTGACAATTTTACAAAGCGTATACAAGCTGAATTCAACGTTCCCTCCCTTGGGATCGGGTGGGGAAAATCAACCGATTAACCTCGCCTCATGCTCGATGCTTCCACATCCGTGCCCGGCGACGCGCCTGGCCAAAAAGGTCGATTTTCCGCCAACTGTGGTTGCTGCTGCTGTTTCTGGAATTCCCCTCTTTGCGTTATGCGAGCATGGTCTGCATGACATCTGCCTGACCGGGGTCCTGCGGCTCGACGGGCTTGATCACAGATTCTTCCTGTTGCTGTCCTTCCGGATCGAGCATGCCATCCGCCAGGAAAAGCACAGCTTCACCGGCCAGGGCTTCCGGGTCACCGGCAGCCGCCAAGGGGTCGTCGGAAACCAGTTCCGCCTGGTAAAGGAAAGCTTCGGAATAAACTTCGCCGTCCACATAGACCGTTGAATCGACACCGACATCAACGATGGATGCGATGTTGATGAGTTCGTTGCCGCCGGCGTCCAACTGCCACTGGGTTTGCGTGTCGCCGGCGAGACCGGAGGCAACCATTGCGATCTGGTCTGCGTCGCCCAATACGTTCTTCTGGCTAATATACTGCAAGTCCAGAAGGCTTCCCTCGATATAGAGAACACTCAGCGCCCCGGTCCCGGCAAAAAGCGCGTCCGTCAGAACGCCGTTCGTTATTGTATCATTGCCGTCCTTCAGTTTCTGAGCGGTTTGCGCATAGGCGTCGGTCATTGCCTCATAGGTCGTCTCACCGATCGTCTTGATGCTCGCCTGGTTCCACAGGAGGTTGCCGTTCGTCGACAACTGGCCATTCCAGGAGGTTCCGAATTCACCGAGGGCTGACACATAATCGCTATCAAACAGTACGTTGGACTGGCTGATAATATTGGCGTTGTAGATATTGCCGCCGATTACGATCAGATCGTAGTGGAAACCGAGTTCGACCAGCGAAAATCCGTTGAAGGCTGTGTTTTCGCCGATCTGCAGATAGGCTTCCGAACCTGAAGACGACAGCACGGTCACGTCGTTGTCGGAGACCAGATTGATCTGCTCCATCCAGTTCAACAGGACGACATTGCCTTCCATGCGGGTGACGGACCAGAATTCGGGGAAGCCTCCGCTTACAGCTCCGTCTTCGGCATCCGTTGAGGTCGATTCAATGGTGAACGAGGCGATGTTGAATGCTTTCGTCGCCGCTGCCAGAGGATCATGCAGCCCGGAAAAAGCGCCGGCGATGCTGTCAACGTCATACCAGACATTGGTCTGACTGATGATGTTGAGGGAGACGGCATTGCCCATCGCCGCGAATACAGGCGCGTCCACCCAGACAGAGGCGATATAGGCCTCATTGGCAAGCTTATTGCCGCCGGCATCCAGATCGAGCAGGGGAACCGGCTGGATTTCTCCTTCGCCCGCCATATAGCTGACGCCTTCAGTCTCCTCTTCCTCTTCTTCTTCCTGTTTCAGGTAATCTGATAGTTTCGGAGCTTCGTCTGCGACGGTGCCGTTGACGTGCACACCGATCATGTCCTCGCCGGTGGCCACCAGGTTGCTGCCTGCCTGCCCGGCAGCATCATCCATGGCACTCACGGCCTGATCGATGATCTCGCCGATGGCTTCCTCGGAGCCCGGCATGCCAAGGTATCCGATCGGATCGAGCTCGGCGGCCGATTTTTCCAGCCAGTCCTGACCCGCCTTCAGTTTCTCCACGGCGATCGTCTCGACTTCGACCTCGGGCATATTCAAGTAGTCGTTATCCGTCAGCCTGTTGGTCTGTTGTGACAGAACGGCAATGGAGTTTGCCGGAGGAACGACGAATTCGAATGAAAATCGTGCAAATGAAAAATGCGGTGCAATGAAATAATGGGGCTGAAGCAATTCGTAGTATTCACCGATCTCGGAAAACGGAAGCTGGAAAAATTCATTGCTCAGGACAGGAATAAACACCTCTTCAAGATCCACCGGCTTCGGCATGTAGTTCACGTGCGGTTCGAAATCCTCCAACTTGTGCGGCGCCATGATCTTGACGCTGACATCGTGAAGTTCGGGGTCCTCCCGCGCTTCTTTCAGTTGAGCCGAGAATTCGTCATAGTCGATCCGGCCCCGTTGCTGTTCGACAATGAGATTGAAGACGCCGATGAAGTGAGCAATTGCTTCCGTGACAGGATCCATAGACACAGTTCAGCCTCCCGATTTCGTTGTGGCCCATCGTTATTGCGGGATATGCATTCAGGTCGGTTATCTGACACCGGCCCGTGAACAAAAAAACGGAGCCGGACAAAATGCCCGGCTCCGCAGTTGTCATTTAGGCTTAGCCAGAGTCGTCCTCGCCCGTAAGCGTCTGGTTGTAGTTTCCGCCTACGACCGTCATGTCGACGGTGTTGCCGAGGATGTTGGCACCCATCACGATGCTCTGGTTGAACGCTGTGGTATCAATAATAGCGTCAGCAGAAGCCTGTGAAAGCCCGTTCACGAAGGAATCATCACCATTGTGTGATCCCCACATGCCACCGGCTCCGCCGGCACCGCCGTCGCCATTGACAGCCTGGCCATTTCCGCCGTTACCGCCATTACCGGCGATACCCTTGGAAACTGCTATGCCGCCATAGCCATCGCCACCTGTGGCATCGCCACCCATGGCCTTGCCGATACCAACACCAGCGCCCTTGGCCAGGCCTGCACCGAGGCCGTCGCCGCCATTGGAATCGCCGCCGTCGCCACCTTTGCCGCCGGTAGCATAGGCTTTGCCATTGCCGCCGTCATTGTCGCCGCCGGCTTTTCCGCCGTCGCCGCCTTTTGCCTTTGCTGCAGCAAGAGACTTGGCTTCGGCATCGTCGCCGCCAGGCTTGTGGTACTTCCACCAGCCGCCGCCATCGGAATCGGCATAGGCCTTGGAAAGCGCAATCGCGCCTGCGTCGCCGCCGTCGGCATCGGAATCGCCGCCGTCGCCGCCTTCACCCTTGGCCTTGCCGCCCTTGGCGTTACCGCCGTCGCCGGTCTTATCGGAATCACCGCCAACGCCAACACCGACACCCAGTGCACCGAGGCCTACGCCTGTGCCTGATGCGCCGCCGCCTTGGGCGCCACCGCCAACACCGACTGCCGCTGCCAGACCACCGATCGCGTGGCCGCCATCGGCGCCGTCGCCGCCCTTGGCCTTGGCCTTATCACCGCCTTCACCGCCGTTTCCGCCGGCATCGATGCCTTCATCAGCATAGGCTTTGCCACCCTTGGCGTTGCCGTTTTGCTGGAAGTTACCGTCGTTGTGGACTTGCGGGTTTTTCAGCGTATCGTTGTCGGTCAGCGTGTTGGTCTGGCTGAAGACATTGGCGCTGTCATTGCCCTTGCCATTGAGCGCACCGTTGAGGATGTCATCGAACGACACATCATCACCGGGGTTGTAGTTGATATCGCCGTTTTTGTTGACCAAAAGGGTATCGACATTTCCACCCTTTGATACATCGATATCAGCATAATCGTTGTCAGTCGGATTATCGAGCTTCAGCTTGATATCGACATCGACATCGGTCTTGTTGTAGCTACCGCTCTTGGCATAGCTGCCGCTGTGCGAGTGGCTACCACTATGGCTGTCAGAAGAACTCTTGTTGTAGTTCTTGTTGTAGTTGCCATTGCTGTTGTAGTTCTTACTGTACTGGCCCTGCCATTGATCCTGACCCTGGCCCTGATCCTGGCCCTGCTGCTGCTGCTCCCGTTGGGACTGCATCTGCATTTCCTTCTGGGCCTGCTTTTGCATCTCTTTCTGTTTTTGGCCTTGATATTCGTGCTGGCCCTGGTGCTGATTCTGATTATCCCACCAATAAGCTTTACGTTTAGACATGACTTTGTCCTCACATTACGTGGGACAGCCTCACCGCTACTCTTCTAAAAAAGCGGTACTTAGCTGTCTTGCTTTGAAGATGGACTTGCGTCCGGTTGATGTTGGAACGGCCATTCGGGTTGTTGCCCAAGCGAAACCTCTACTGAACCGGGTTTCTGCACCTGAGCCCGATGGCACCCCATGCCTCCTTTCACTGTTCCAGACCGCCGACAGACAAAATCAGGCAAAAGGATTCACCTCGCCAAACAGCGACTTCGTCGCCATTTGCCGTGATCAATTGCTCCAGTTGCCTTGATTTCCGCACGGCTGCGGTCGTTTACATTTTGTTTACTTTTGAATTCGCTGGATAGCTGTAAATTGCTACTAGCTCTCTGTGTTTATGAGCTCCGCCATGGATATTGATGTGCGGTTTTTGTAGTTGTTTCCAGTTGGCCGAGAAAAGCTGAAATAGGGGAGATACAAAAGGAGCGCTGATTTTTTGTTAGAAATTCAAACCCTTAGCAAAACAATATAGTTCAGGCTTGATCAAATATATAATTGAAAACCCGCTTAAATTTTCATTCTGATCACCATCTTTTAAATGTAAAATAGAATAAATCTGTAGAAGAAATTTATATATGCAATTTTAATGATACATATCAATGTATTTACAATTGACACAATTATTGATAGTATTTGATTTAAACCTGAAGGCAGATATTTACCATCTATGTGTTTCCGTGCCCCCTGAAATACATCGAGTTGTAACGCCTTTTACGGGAGGTAGAGATGAGTCTAGTAAGCGAGACCTATGGGGGCCTGAGTATGGAGTTGCATCAAAGGGCCGTGGTTTTTGTGGGACCACACCACAATTTCGCGGAGTGCATTGAGACCGCGCTGAAGCATGAAATCGGCGGCCTCGATGTCGTTCGGTACAGTGACTTCAAACTGCTATTCGAAGACATCGACAACGTCCGTCATCGCGCAGATCTTGTTATCATTGATGAAACCATGTGCGCGCAAGCGCCGTCACACCTGGTGCAACTGCGGGACTGTTTCCCCTCGCAGGTATTTTGCGTGGCTTTCAACAAGCCGGATTTGCTGACCGGCTATATACATGATTCCGGGTTGCAAGGCGTCATCCAGAGCTTCCTTCCGATGAATATGCGGCTCGATATCTGGCTTTCCGCGGTTCAACTGATGATCAACGGGGGGGAATACATACCTCCGCAATTCCTCGCCGCGAGCCAGGCCGGTCACAACGGTGCGGACACAAACGGCGCAACGCAAACAAAGGAAAACGGCAGTCAGAAGCGACAGCAGACGCAAGCGGCCTCATCGGCAGACAAGCTTACCGCGCGTGAAATCGATGTGCTGAAACTGGTCGCCAAGGGTTATCAGAACAAGCTTATCGCAGCGGAGCTCGAATTGTCCGAACACACGATCAAGCTGCACATGCATCACATCATCGCAAAAATGGGTGTGAGCAACAGAACGGAGGCGGCGGCAATCTATCTGGACAAGATAGATCTCCGCGAAGCAAAGGCGGCGGGGACAGTTTAGACACGAAACGGGGTGCACCAGGCCTTGAATTTTGAGCACCCCAACATTGATGGTCACGATGAGATGACTGACGCCGAAACACAGCCACAGGTGCTGTCCAGAGAATTTCAGAACATTTTACTGCTCGTCGGGCAGATGAACTACTCGTGGACAAATACCGAGACGCTGCTCATACATTTCATTGCCGGCCTTGCGGGCGTCGACAAGGAAACGGCGACCGTCATCTTTCTCACGTTGAATACGACCAGGGCCAGGCTGGATCTTGTTGACCGGTTGGCAAAAATGGGCCGCACCAAACCATCGGCAAAGGAGGAAATCCTGTCGCTGACGCATGAAATGGTCAAAGTGTTACGACACAAGAACCGCTACAACCATTGTCTCTATTCGTTTGACGACGAGGGCAAGCATGCAAAGACGATCCTGATGCGCATTGCCGACACCAAGAGCGGTATCAAGATCGGCAAGACGCAGGATCTCGATGCGTCAGAGATGGAAAAGATCCGGGAATCGATAAAGACAATCGAAGATATCAACCATCAGGCCTGGACGCTGATCCTGAAATACGAATTTCCGGTATAGAACCTATCTAAAACCAGCATCCGTTTATGGACGGCGTGCCGCCTCCAAACCTCAACGCCGCACCTGGCCGGGTCACGAAAGAACGCCGAGTTTGGCGTCCAGACTGCTTTATTTGGGTCCAAAGCCGAACATAGAGTTGTTATCCAAATATTCGGTGAGCGATATCTTCCCGTCACTGTTCTCATCCAGATCCGAAAACTTCTGTTTGCTTTCGTCCGGAAGGTTCAAGCTGCTGTCCTCATCGTCAAAGTGCTCCTCACCCAGAGCCTCCATGCATTCATCACTGATGGCCATATCGTCCATCGCGAAAAGATCTACATATTCGGCACTGTCCAGATAGCCGCTTGCGTCGGCATCGGCAGCCTTGAACTTCGCAATAAATGCATTCAGCAGTTCCTGGTATTCAACCTTGCCGTCCTTGTTTTCATCCATGGCGACGAATTCATCCAACGGACCGGCCATGGACGCGTCGAAGTCGTCCTCGCACTCCTCGGGCATCTCCATGTCGCCGAGCGCGTCGTCGTCCATGCCGGTCATCGGCATTTTGACGAATTCGTCATATTCCTTCCTCGTGATGAAGCCGTCTGAATTCATATCCATCTGCGTGAATGCATCCTTGAGGGACGGTTTTGCCATAACCTGGCGCTGCGTTGCTATGTTGAAGCACAGCGCCAATGAGACAATCGTCGCAGCCGACAGACGGGAAGTCATCAAACGGCGCGATTTCGCCAGTGACACAAAAGGCACGGTCCCGCCGGCGGCGCCTTGAGAAACCTCACGCAGCAAAAACTGCCTGATGAGCGTGCTGGTCGATTGGCCGCGCTTCCTTGTGACTTCGTTGACTTTTTCCTTCAACTCGGGAGAAACGCGTACTTTGATCATTTCGGTTTTTTTGGTCATTACTAACGCACCTTTCGTAGGCATATGGCTGCATACGACAGGCTGTATTTTTCCACGTAGATCGCAACAGAATTTGTGTGGGGACACGGGTGTTTCGTGCCCGGTCCGCAGTCGGAAGTTAATCCGTACAGCCGACAAAAGCTTTTGCGACGGGTCTGCAGACGGCGGGTTTACGCCTCGAATTCGGATTCGGCTGTCTCGACAAACCGTGGGCCGTTTTTCAAACGTGGCGGCAATAGCATTGCCTTACGATCGCGTGTAGGAACGCGCTGCGGCTCGATTGTTAAAAATTTTCGGGAAGGACTTTTGGAAAAATGGTGCCCAGAGCTGGAATCGAACCAGCGACACACGGATTTTCAGTCCGTTGCTCTACCAACTGAGCTATCTGGGCATCGGCCTTTCAAGCGACCGGGAAATGTTGGCAGCCCCGATCAGGCGAGCCGGGTTATAGCATGTCCGCTGGCAGTGTCCAGACGATTTTGACAGGAATGTCACGGTTTTTTGGCGGAGTGATTTGGCCGCAACTCAGAGCCGGTCTGGCAGGCTCAATCGCCGTCTTCGGAAGGGTTGAGATTTTCCTCTTCTTCGGTCACCGGAATGGCGTAGGAGCCGGTCAGCCAGCGGTTTAGATCGATATTGCGGCAGCGCTCCGAACAGAACGGATAACTCGAACGCACCGACGGCCGGCCGCATTCGGGACAGGGCCTTGTTTTCCTCAACGGCTCGACATTGCTGGACGTGGATTTTCGTTCCGTCATGGCTTCGGCTCTCTAACCCATACGCAACCAGCCGGCATGGACGTCATAGCCTTCGCCGCTCAGAAGATTGACGGTTTCGAGCAGCGGCAGGCCAACAACGTTGCTGTAGGACCCGACGAGCTTGGCGACGAAACTTCCGGCAAGCCCCTGAATGGCGTAGCCGCCGGCCTTGCCGCGCCACTGGCCCGAGGCGAGATAGCTTTCGACCTCCATGCGCGACAGCCGCTTGAAGCGCACCCGCGTTTCAACAAGCTTCTGACGGAAACTGTCATTCGGCGTAACCAGGCAAAGGCCCGTATAGACCCGGTGCGTTCGCCCCGAAAGATGGTGGAGCGCATTCGAGGCGTCATTGATGAGTTCGGCCTTGTCGAGAACGCGCCTGCCGACGGCAACCACCGTGTCGGCAGCCAGTATATAGCGGTTAGGCCATTTCGGATCGCCCTTCAGGACCTTGCGGGCGGTCTCGGCCTTTTCGCGGCACAGACGCCGCGCGAGCGTACGCGGATGCTCGGATTTGCCGGGCGTCTCGTCCACATCGGTCGGCAACAGATGATCGGGCTCGATGCCGGCCTGCTTGAGCAATTCGAGCCTGCGAGGAGACCCGGAGGCCAATATGAGCTTGTGTGGCAGGACCATATCTTTCAGCGCGGAAGCAAAACGGTCTTACTTGAACCGGTAGGTGATGCGGCCCTTGGTCAGGTCGTAGGGCGTCATCTCAACGAGCACCTTGTCACCGGCCAGAACGCGGATGCGGTTCTTGCGCATGCGGCCCGCCGTGTGGGCGATAATTTCATGCTCGTTTTCAAGTTTTACCCGGAAAGTCGCGTTGGGCAGCAGCTCGGTCACGACACCGGGAAATTCGAGGACTTCTTCCTTAGCCATATAGTCAATGTCATCCTGTTGTTGGCGCAGGCGGTCATACCGCCCCGATTGCGCGGGAAACTACACAATCACTTCCGGTTTGTGAACCAAATTGCGCGCCTATGTTTCAATTCATGTGTCAACCGTTGCCTTTTGGAAGCAAAAACGGCTTTTGCGTGGCCGGCGGCGGGTCACGAGACCTTTCCGAAGCGCTTTTTCAGCATCATTTCGATGTGGTCGCGCACGCTGCGATAGGCGGCAACGATCTGATCGCGGGTGCCGGTGGCGACGGTCGGATCGGGCGTCGGCCAGTAAACGGCTTCGACGGCGCTTGAACGGGTCATCTCCAGCGCCCGGTGATGGGCTTCGGGTGCCAGTGAAATGACGAGATCGAAATAATCGTCCTCCAGATCGTCGATCGTCTGCGGCTGGCGGCGGCCGAGATCAAGTCCGACCTCTTCAAGCACCACGTCGACAAAGGGATCGCGCTCGCCAGGCCTGACGCCGGCGGACGCGACGAAGGTTCCCGGCGGCAGGTATCGCCGCGCCAGCATCTCGGCCATGGGCGAGCGGATGGAGTTCATTCCACACATGAAAAGAACCGAAGACGGCGCAGAGGCCCCACCGGGGCCGTTTTGCTCAAGGTCCTCCGCGAGCGCCAAGGTCAGCCGCGCCAGTGCAGCACGCACACCAGCGTAAACAGGCGGCGTGCCGTGTCAAAATCTATGGCGATCTTGCCATTGAGCCTGTCCATCAGTGTCTGCGAGCCTTCGTTGTGAATGCCGCGCCGGCCCATATCGATGGCCTCGATCTGACTGGGCGTGGAGCTGCGGATTGCCTCGTAGTAGCTTTCGCAGATCATGAAATAGTCTTTGACGATGCGGCGGAAAGGCGTCAGCGACAATATATGTGTGGCGACCGCGTCGCCGTTTTCCAGCGTGATGGTGAAAACCAGCTTCGAATCGACCAGCGACAGAAGCAGCTTGTAGGGTCCGCCGTTGTGGCCGACGGGCTCGAAGCTGTTTTCCTCGATCAGGTCGAAGATGGCGACGGCGCGCTCATGCTCCACATCAGGGGTCGAACGCCCGATGGAATCATCCAGCGTTACCTCCGAAAGCCTGAAAGCGCTGCCATCAGCCATGACAATGCGAACTCCTGAGCCGGATGCGCCCCCAGCGCTATCCCCTATCTATTCATTCGAATTGCAACAGAGCGGGCATGGGCGTCAAGGCCTTCCGCCTTTGCAAGTGCGATTGCCGCCGGTCCGAGCGCGCCGAGCTGCTCCGCATCGAGCCGCAATACGGAGGTGCGCTTGACATAGTCGAGCACCGAAAGGCCTGACGAAAACCGCGCCGAGCGGGCTGTCGGCAATACGTGGTTCGAACCGCCGACATAATCGCCGATCACTTCCGGCGTGTGGCGGCCGACGAATATGGCGCCGGCATTGCGCACAAGCGGCAGCAGCGCATCGGGATCGTCAACGGCGAGTTCCAGGTGCTCGGCCGCCAGCCGGTTAACGAGCGGCATGGCCGATAAAAAATCCGAAACCTCGATGATTGCGCCGAAGTCGCGCCAGCTCGCAGCGGCAATATCGGCGCGCGCCAGGGTCTTCAACTGTCTTTCGACCGCCGCTTCCACCGCATCGGCCAGGTTTGCGCTGTCGGTAATCAGGATCGACTGCGCCGCCTCGTCGTGCTCGGCCTGGGCCAAAAGGTCGGCGGCGATCCAGTCGGCATTGTTGTTTTCATCGGCGAGAACCAGCACTTCCGAAGGGCCGGCAATCATGTCGATGCCGACCGTGCCGAATACCTGTCTCTTGGCGGCCGCCACATAGGCGTTGCCGGGGCCGACGATCTTGGCGACCGGCGCAATCGTCTCTGTGCCATAGGCCAGCGCCGCAATCGCCTGCGCACCGCCGACACGGTAGATTTCGGAAACGCCGGCAAGCCTTGCCGCGACCAGCACCAGCGGGTTGAGCGCGCCGTCGGGGCACGGCACCACCATGACGATGCGTTCGACGCCGGCAACCTTCGCCGGCACCGCATTCATCAGAACCGAGCTTGGATAGCTGGCGCTGCCGCCGGGCACATAAAGACCAACCGCCTCTATCGCCGTCCAGCGCGAGCCGAGGCCGACGCCGAGATCGTCCTCGTAAAAATCATCGGCCGGCATCTGCCGCGCGTGGTGCTTTTGAATGCGCTCATGGGCAAGTTTCAGCGCTTCGAACGTCTCGGTATCGACCGCGTCCATCGCAGCGTCGATTTCGGCGGCGGTCACGGCAATGCCGGATTTGGCGAGATCGAGCCGGTCGAATTTCAGCGTGTAGTCGATCAGCGCCGCGTCGCCGCGCGCCTCGACATCGGCGATGATCTTCGCGACGACGTCGTTGACGTCCTGCGAGACCTCCCGCTTCATTGCGAGCAGGGCGTCAAAAGCCTCGGCAAATCCGCTGCCGTTCTGGTTCAGTCTCTGGACCAATTTGCTCTCCTGATATGGGCTGCGTCGGAAGCCGGCTCTTTCAAACGTCGGAAAGGGGGTGGGTCGGGCGAAACTCCGTCTGCCACGCCGCGCCGAGATCGCTCAATTGCGCCTCGACGCATTCGACCTCGAGCTCGACGGCAGCATCGCCGGAAAATATCAGCTCGATACGCCCGCCCGGCTGCTCGTCCCCGGGCACGAAATTGACTGCAAGCAGCGACAGGACCGCGTCGGCGTCACCGCGCTTGAAGCCGCGTGAGCGGACTGCCGCGACGCGGTTGAAATGAAGGGCGGCCCTGCGGCGCTCGAAGCTGCGTTTGCGCTTGCCCTCGGCCTCTTCCCAGACGAAGCGGTTGCCGACCAGCAAAAAGCGCTTTTCCGGCGCATGGAAGTCGAGATCGCCGGATTTGAAGACGGCATCCTGCATATAGGCGGACACGACGGACAGGTCCTCCTTGTCCAGCGCGATCAGTTTGAGAAGTTCCATTTCGGGCCCTTGTGCTGCGACCGCCCTTGTCCGGCGGCATTACTGCCAAGGTAGATAGTCGTTCGCGGCGCGCGGTGCAATTGTCTTATCGGAAAGCGGTTACCTTATGAGCCCATTCGGGAATTTACGACTGGTTTGGTTGGGCCTGTTTTGTTCAATATCAAGAGATTGATCGACGGAACGGCTGGTGGCCATTTCGAGATCAAGCGCGCCGATAGTGGGCAAAACAGGTCCAATCCGGCCGGACGCGGCCAGTTTTGGTGCTTTTTGCCGAAAGGCCGACTGACAGGCAACCAGCCTGCGGCATCGTCCTTTCGTCAAAAATCCCTCAAAACCGGCTGCGCCAAACCAATCGTTAATTCCCGAATGGGCTCTAAAGGGCTCGCACCACAGTCAGGAGCTGAGCCGTTCGACCGTCGCGCCGCAGCGGTTGAGCTTTTCTTCAAGCCGCTCAAATCCGCGGTCGAGATGGTAGACACGGTTGACGACCGTCTCGCCCTCGGCGGCAAGCGCCGCGATTACCAGCGAAACGGAGGCGCGCAGATCGGTCGCCATGACCTGTGCGCCGTTCAGCGTGTCAACGCCGGTGACGGTCGCCGTCTGGCCCGAAAGCGCGATATCGGCGCCGAGCCGGGCAAGCTCCTGCACGTGCATGAAGCGGTTTTCGAAGATCGTCTCGGTGATCCGCGAGGTGCCCTTTGCCCTCGTCATCAGCGCCATGAACTGCGCCTGCAGGTCCGTCGGAAAGCCGGGAAACGGATCGGTGGTGACATCGACCGGCTCAAGGCAGGCGCCGTTGCGGCGCACGTGGATGCCGGAATTGGTTGGGATCACCTCCGCGCCCGTGGCGCGCAGCGTATCAAGCGCGCTTTCAAGCAGGCTGGCGCTGGTGTCTTCGAGCACCACATCGCCGCCGGCCATGGCAACGGCCATGGCGTAGGTGCCTGTTTCGATGCGGTCCGGCAGAACGCGGTGGCGGGCGCCGGAAAGCGCGCTGACGCCTTCGATGATAATGGTCGAGGTTCCGGCGCCCGAGATGCGCGCGCCCATGGCGTTGAGGCAGTCGGCGAGATTGGCGACTTCCGGCTCGCGCGCGGCGTTGTGGATTTCCACCGTGCCGTTGGCAAGTGTCGCCGCCATCATCAGCACGTGAGTGGCGCCGACGGACTGTTTGGGAAAGTCGTAACGCCCGGCCTGAATGCCGTTCGGCGCACGGGCATTGATATAGCCGCCCTCGATCTCGATCTCGACACCGAGCGCCTTGAGGCCGTCAATGAAAAGATCGACCGGCCGCGTGCCGATAGCGCAGCCGCCGGGCAGCGAAACGCGCGCCTCGCCCATGCGGGCAACGAGCGGGCCGATGACCCAGAAGCTTGCGCGCATTTTCGAGACCAGCTCGTAAGGCGCGGTGGTGTCGACAATGTCGCGGGCGGTGAAATGAATGGTGCGCGAATAGCCCTGATCCTGGCGCTGGCGGCGGCCGTTGACCGAATAGTCGACACCGTGATTGCCGAGGATGCGTATGAGCTGCTCGACATCGGCGAGATGCGGCACGTTCTCGAGCGTCAGCGTGTCGTCGGTCAGAAGCGAAGCGATCATCAGCGGCAGGGCCGCGTTCTTTGCGCCGGAAATCGGGATGACGCCGTTCAGGCGGTTGCCGCCGACAATTTTGATACGATCCATACGCTTATCCGGGCCCCTGCCCGCCTTCTCTCCGTTTCGACAGCCGCCTGTCCCGGGTTTCCGGTTATTGCCGCTTTTGCGTGTCAGACGCCGGCAGCCCCGAGGCTTCGTCCCTGGCACCCTGGCGGCGGGCGCGGACCTGGCTTTTGCGGCGCTGCAGGTTGGCGCGTAATTCCTCGGCCAGCCGCTCTTTTCGAGTATCAGCCGGTGTTTTGGGTTTGGCCTTGTCGCTGTTTTGTCCCATGAACGGGACATACCGCATTCATCCGGCAGAGGCAAAGGGCAATTACGTGGCGCAAATCGGGCAATTGCGGCAGCGTCACCCGTCCGGATGACAGGCTTATTAAAAAACCTTGCCAAGGGGTACCGATTGGTCCTTGCGCTGGATGCAAGTCTATGGCAATAGGCACCGCGTCTTATCCAAGACCCGCTGCCGTAGCTCAGGGGTAGAGCACTCCCTTGGTAAGGGAGAGGTCGAGAGTTCAAATCTCTCCGGCAGCACCAGATTTCAACGATTTTTTCTGACTTTTGAGGCTGGTGGCATGCACGCAGTGTGGTTCATGAAACACTGACGTGTATTTCGCTGTCTGATCCTCCGACGCTGGCTGGACACTCTGCCAGATTGCAATTACCGTCCTCGGCAATTTCATGAAGGGGACGTTTATTTATGCGTATTGTATATTGTGCCGTTGCGGCAGCGGCTTTCGTATTGAGTGGATGCCAAACTTCATTTGACGAGATGACTCCGGAAGAAAAACAGATCCTCGTGCAGCAAAAGAGCGAGGATTGCAAAACCTTTGGCTACAAACAGGGTACGACCGCGTTCGCGCAGTGTGTTCAAAGCGGTGTCCAGGAGCGCGATCGCGATATCAGCCGCCAAAGAGCAGCCGCGGCCAGCAGCGGCACTGTTTGCAACATCGTTGGCGGCACGCTTGTTTGTTATTAGGCACATATTTCAATCTCTGCCGAAGCGCGCCGGGCATCACCGCCATCATTGATGGTATTGCGGCGACAGTCTACTAAATCCCCTTTCCTGGACTTCCATCTCAGCTTTCTGCGCGCGATAGCTCGGCCAATTTGCTTCTCGGCATGTGTTATCCACCCGTTAGTTCAAATCGGCCGCCTCACAGTTTCCATGCGGATTGCCGCATCAAGCAGGTTGTTAGCGGGCCGGGTTGGCGAGATTATTCCAGTGTCTTGAGATACGCGATCAGGTTGCTTGCCTGATCCGGGTCGAAGCTGAACTGCGGCATGCTGGGGTGGCCGGTGACGATACCTTCGACCAGCGCTTCTTCCAGGGCTTCGACCGGGTAGCTTTCGTGCAATTCGCGAAATGGCGGGGCAATTGACAGCGGACTCGGACCGACCTTGTCGATGGAATGACACATGGAACAATAGGTATCTGCCAGAACGCGGCCGCGCTGCACATCGGGCGCGGTCTGCGCCATGGACAATCCGGTCATAACCATCAGCGCGGCAGATGCAAAAAGGCAATGTTTCATCATGTCAATTGAATCCCTCGTTCCTGGTACAGAATGCCACATTAGAATTACGGAGACGGATTACTCAATCCCCAATTTCAGCAAGGCCAGGCCCTGGATTACTGTGGGATTACGGTAATGTGAGTTTTTGCGGTGTGGATTGCATAAGCCGTTGATGTATTCGAAGATGGGCAGCTCTTCGCGGCATCGACAAAAGGGAGAACCGCCAATTTCCACCACCGCGCCCCACCAATCCGACGTTAATGGTCCCACTCTGGAATTAGCTACCCAGATGTTGCGTGTTCTGATTGGTGCCGCATGGCTGGACAAATCACTGGTTCAAACGGAAGCCGGCCGGCGAAAGGTCGTTTCCGAATTTTACTACGCGTCCAAAGTTACCAACTTGGGTGGCCCGGTTTATGATATTTCCGACCTTCCACCAGAACGGTCCTATGCGGACGACGCAGCCATATTCGGGCAAGCGGAGCAATTGGCCCTTGCGATGTTCGAGGACATATTCTTCGGCGGCGGCTGCGGAGAAGAGGGTTGTTGTGGACCAAGTGGTATCTGGCATGAGCCGCACAGTCAGGTCAGAGGTAAAGTGCCAGCGTTCATGACCTTCGGTGAGCGGCAACTAAGACTCAATTTGAAACGACCGAAATCGTAAAATGTGTTCCTGCGAATTCTGACCAACATCCCCCCAATAAAAGGAATACCGCCGTTCAAATTACGATGACGGTTCACGCGGCCCTTATCAAACACACCGTAACAGCTGGTGAGAAAATACATGTGGCTGACTTTTGAGGCTGGCGGCATTGCGCTCAGTGTGGTTCCTGAAACACTGGCGTGTATTTTGCTGTCTGATCCTCAAACGCCGGGTGGACACGCCAAAAGATTGCAATTACCGTCCTCAACAACTTCAAGAAGGGGACGATTCTCTATGCGTTTTATCTGTATTGCGGTGGCTGCGGCTGCCGTTCTTTCCGGTTGTGCCAAATCGCCGGAGTCCATTGCGCCGGCATATGTTTCTACGACAACCTATTCCGGCTGGTCCTGCAGCCAGCTCAAGCGAGAGGCCACTCACCTTGATAACGCTCTGGCAAGCGCGTCAGCTCAACAGGAAAAAGCGCGGGGCAATGATGTCGCAGGGGTTATTTTCATCGGGCTGCCGGTCTCGACATTGAGCGGTGACAACATCGCACCGCAAATTGCCAATCTGAAGGGCCAAAAGGAAGCGGTTCGAAAGGGCTGCCGCTGATGGTCTTATGTATGGGCACGCATTGGCGGGCCTGTTTTGGCGCTTGTGCTGTCGGTCTCGGCTGACTGATTGCTTCTGCCAGTTTGAGAATTAAGTAAACGGTCGCCGTAATTCCGGTGCCTGTGCCTGCTACGGTCAGATTTAAGCGTAACTAATTAACTCCAATCTATGGAATATGAGAGTTTGGAAATGTAAAGATATTGTTCTTCATAAAAGAAATGGATGCCCTTAAATCATCAACGTAAATTTGCGGAATAAACACTATAATATCAAAATATTAGACATAAGAAATACATAATCTTAATTCATATATGTTTAGTTGCCATTTATTTCCGGGAGAAGATATCTTATTTTATAAGGTCAAGGAGTCGTTCCATGGCTACACAGGAAGAATGGCGCCAGCATAGATATCAGCAGGATCTAGGGCGGGATGGCATCTCGACCGGAACGATGGCAAACGCTGAGGCGCTACAGACATATCACGCAGAAGTGGCTCGAACCAATCAGATGTGGAAAGACACGTCGGCATTGGTGCAAACTCACACACCGGCACCAACCCCGGTGACACCGATCGCGCGACCTCCGCAGCACTCAACTTCAAATTTAGGAGCAGTTGCTGGAGGCAATGGCAGTTCGTTTCGGATTGGAGCTACAACCACCCGTCAACTTTCCCCTATCGAACGGATATTGCAGCCGTTCTCGGATGCTCTAGAAATTAGTGATCTCGAGGACTTCTGGGATGTTTCCGGTCCACTCTTCGGTCCGCTTCGGAAGATAACTCCGAATTGGCTCGTCTACACGGTGTGCATTTCGAGCAGTCTTTTGTTTGCGGCTTTGCCGCTGGCGCAGGGACAAGACGGGGCAATCGCGATCTTACTCCTGGGGGTCGTCGGATTTTTCGCGCCCGTCATCTTATATGCTGCAATCAGATTGCTGGTTTCTTGTGCCATATTGGCACTCGCGCTCACGGTTGTAGTCGCATTTTATGGTTTGATGCTGGCCGCGGCAGGCGCAACCATTTTCGGCGTATTCTGGGTCATTGCGTTTCTTTTGGCATAGCAGACTAATCGGCCGTTCCCGCATTGCGAAGAAAGCGGGCTAAGATCCCACAGCCAGCGACTGGCGGTCTTGTCCGCCCATATGATCGAATTGGGAACCGTCTGCGAAACACCCCAATGGTGACATATTGGGTGCAATATTACGGTGCCACCGTAATTTGAAATTACAGCGGAACTGGCGGTGACAGGCTGTTTCCACCATTGGCTTGCGGCGCTCGCCCATTCATCCACCCGGACATGCTCTTGCCGTCAATAAACCATTGTGCAATGGACGCCTGCCGGCGTCTATTCATAAGCTAGTGCTACTTGGAAACAGGAATAGCCGGAGCGTATCCGCCGATGCGAACGAGTCCTCAGAGAATAAGGCGGGGCATTTTGCTTGCGATTGGCGGCGCGCTGCTTTGCATTCCGATGTTCACCGGCGTTTTTTATATCTGGTCGCAGCTTTTCGGCTTCGTGTTGCATCTGTTCGGCGCTGGCGTCTGATTCCTCAGCTGTGCCCCGTGAACGGGGCAGCCAACAAACCAATGTGGATTGCGGCCGTAGTTTGCCGGTTCACGCCAAAATGTGCCATTTGCCGCAAGACGTTGATGAACAATCGAATCTGGCCGAGTATGAACGCACCATTTGAGTCGGGGTTTTCTACCACCTTCTGAATTCATTGGAGCCGGGCCTCGCACACATATCAATATTCGCCAACGCTTCTGGCGGGCATTGCTGTTTATGCGGTGCAGATGCTGGTTTTCTTGTTCCGGCTCGGCGCATTCGATGCCGGTGTCCTTCCAGTGGCCCTTGCCAGCCACATCGGCTTTTTCATCATCAGGCTGCTGTCGGGCAAACAGCCAGCATAATTTGAGACCTGTGGAACGAGATGCAGGGACCATCGCCTGCTTCAGCGCATGGCTCAAAGTCGCATGGAAAGAGAGGCGGCCCCTGGAATTACGGTGAAAGTTACTTAACCCCATTTTGTGTTTGTTTATCGCCCGACTGCACCGGGGCAAATTCCGCCGATCCGCAACCAGCTGCTTCCGGCAGCCCGGCGCCGTTCCCGGTCATTCAATTCATGAGCCGCCAAACGCATAGGCGGTTGACTGCCGGGACGAGACGCCGTCATATCGGAATATCCTTTCGGGAGTGGAGCCGGCGTCTGTGGAGGGGACCAGGGGGTATGAGGTCTGTTCTTGTCTTAAGCTGGGCGCTTTTTTTCGGACTCGTCACCATCGCAATGAGCGCCGGACTTCAGGCACCGCTTCTGGCCGTGCGGGCCTTCGATGAGGGTTTCGACACCTCGAACACCGGCCTCATCATGGCCGGCTACTACGCCGGCGCCCTGGTGGGTGCGCTGCTTGCACCAAAACTGATCCACCAGGTCGGGCACGCCAAGGTGTTTGCGGCTGTTGCCTCGATCGCTTCCGGGACGGCCCTGCTGTTCGCTGTCGTCCCGGATGCCGTTTTCTGGTTCCTGCTTCGGGTCGCGACCGGGATGTGCTTTGCCACGATCTACATCGTTGCCGAGACATGGCTGAACCAAAGCTCCACAAACGAGATTCGTGGCAAAGTCATGAATTTCTACGTTATCCTCCACTATGCAGGGCTCGGCGCGGGTGCGCTGATGCTGAACATGGGCGATCCGCAAGGCTATGAACTGTTTATCCTGACCTCCGTGCTGATCTCCTTCGGGATCGTGCCGATCCTGCTCAGCGCCAAGCCGGCTCCGGCTTTCAAGGCCCCCAAGAGGATCAGCATTGCCGCGCTCTTCCGCAAGGCCCCGCTGGGCGTGGGTGCCGCGGTCTTGTGCGGTTTGGCCATGGGAGCCCTGGCCGGGGCGGGCGCGATCTTTGCCGACAAGGCTGGCTTCAGCACGGCCGAGGTGTCGATCTTCATGGCCTTCATGTCTCTTGGCAGTCTGATCTTCATGTGGCCGGTCGGTATTTTGGCCGATCGCTACGATCGGTCCAAGATCATGATCGCGGTCGCCCTGCTGGCCGCACTGGCCGCCTTTCTACTGGCGGTAACGTCCGTCGACCACGTCATTCCCATTTACCTCATCATCGGCCTTTATGCCGGTCTTGCTCTGTCGATGTACGGCCTGTGCCTGGCCGCCGTCAATGACGAACTGGAGCCGGACGAGATGGTCGGGAGCGGTGCGACCCTCGCCATCATCTTCAACCTCGGCATGATGCTCGGGCCGGTTGTTTCCTCCGAGATCATCGAGGCCTGGCGGCCATCCGGTTATTTTTTCTACCATGCAGCCGTCCAGGTCCTGATAGCCCTCTACGTGGTCGCGCTCATGACCCGTCGCCGCGCTGCCCCCGCACCGTAACGGCGGCCGGGACAAACATCGCGGTCCGGCCGCGCCAATGGTGCAGTGGCATTCTGATAATTAACGCGGTGCTCCGGTGAATGTCGTTACGGAGCTCGGAAATTCCAACCAATGGTGCTTGTGCTGGGTCCATACCGCCTTTTTTTGGGGGCGGAAAATCCGGGTCTGCAAAACACCCGACTGCTATGGCAATATGATCCGGGTACTTACTCAGACGCCAGAAAACGGTCGAGCCGCAATTGGGGCAGAAGTGAAATTAAATTGATCGATCCGGCCCGGAGGCGCGTTTATAGACCGAGTATTCTCCGACGATGGAAACGAGCTGAGTATCTTTGAAAAACGCAGCCACACCTAGCACGCTACCGGCACGCCTTTGACATTCTGTACAATTGCAGGCACTCACCGCAACCGGTTCATCGGTTACGGATATTCTTAGATTCTGGCACGCACAACTAGCGTGCCGCTGACTCAATGAATCCAGATTCAATCTCAAATCCTTTCACGTGGCCTAAATCCGGGCAAGCGGAAAACCGTCTCACTTTATGGTCGCGGCCCGTTGGTGCAGTCTTATGATCTTCTGCGCCGCGTCCCGAGCGCCGATTTCCCCGAGGAAGAAGAAGTGGTTGCCCTGCACCCACTCGGTCAAATACTGCCCGGATGTTCTGACCGCCTGCTGAATTTGCTGCCAGCGGGCCGGCGGGATCTTGTCGTAGGGCGTGTCCCCCCGCATCCGCCGGACGATGGCCCTGTTGCGGATAAAGGCCCAATCGGACGTATCAAACAGGACATTTTCCGCATCGTCAGGCGAATCCCCGTGGATCACCGCCGGAATGGGATATACAGCAAAGTCGAGCATTTCGGCATCGTTCAGCGTGCCCTCCAGGTCATGCACAAACTTGCCGTCCCGATAGACGAGTCCCGTTTCCATCAGACCAACCGGAATATTGCCGATGAATTCTCCAAGAAACACATCCCTGGGGATGATCGTGCGACCGTTATACGTGCTTTGCTGTCCAATGGCGTTGACGAACCAGGGAAAGACGCGTTTTCTGTCGGCAAGACCGTCGGGCAGCATCTTGATGTTGTCGGTGAGCGATTTCGGCAGGAGTCCGACAACGGGTGGATCCGCCGACATGGCGACAAAAATATCGGTTGTCAGGCCATGTTTTCGAACCGCGCTGGAAACCGAAGCCGCTATTTTTCCGCCCATGCTCCAGCCGCAGATTATGACGTGTTTCGACAAGCCGTTTTCAGCGACGGTGTGGGCGGCAATCTGCGCGACCTGTTCTCCCCAGTCCCGGATATTGTATTCGGGGTATGTTTTGGAGAAGACGGGGTTTTCCAACGGATAGGAAACACCAAGAAACGGATAGCCCGCCTGGTTCAGCCAATAGGCGAGAAAATCCTGTGGATTGCCCTTCGGGAATCCATAGGCGATGCGCGCCAGATGGGCATCGCCCGGGACAAAGATCACAAGCGGCTTGTCCTTGTCGGCCTCGACATACTTGATCAAGGCGGGAAAACCGGCTGCCGATACAAGGGTTTCGCCATCATACAGATGCTTATTGCCGAGGAGCGTCTTGACCGTTGCCAACACCGGCGAGCAGGTCAAAATCAGCATAATGAAAAGACAAGCAAAGCGTTGCGTGCCGCCGGAAAACGGACGGAATTTTGACGCGAGCGCAAATCTGAAATCTGTCATGGAAGCCCCATTGTGCGACTGAAATGAGCGTACAGGAATCTACTCGCCAAAGTAGCATTCGTTTTCGCAGCCTGCAAAGAGATACGGTGGCTGTTTCGGCCTGCCGCACCGCAGTGTCGGGTCACCTGATGCGCAAAACGGTTCCTAATGTTTTCAGCCATGCCGTCATTCATGGAGGGATGTTGATAGACAGCCAAAGACCGTCAATTATTGAAGCGGTATTTTCATCGTAGTATTTGCACATTCACACTGAATGCACTGGAGGCGGATTGTGCATCATTATCGATACTCGCTGGCGCTTTGGGCCGGGTTTGCCGTTTATGCGGCGCAGCTGCTGATTTTCGTTTTCCGTTTCGGCGCGCTCGACCTCGCGCCGGCGCTGCAGGGTCTGATCTTCATTCCCGTCGGCTGGCTGATGTTTATCCCGGTGGTGTTTTTCATGAACCGTCTGGAAACAAGCAGGCAGCAATACTGGCTGTGGGGGTTCGTCATCGTCGCCCTGCCGGTGTCGCTGCTCGGCATGGCAATGGGCGGACTGTTCGGGACGGTCGGTGTCTTCATCTACGGCGTCCTTCCGGTGGCTTTAGCCAGCCTTATCGGCTTTTTCATCATCAGGCTGCTATCGGGTAAACAGCCAACATGAATTGAGGCCTGTGGCAGGGATAACGAAGACAAACGGCCACCGGGCAAGGGCGCAAGCCGGCTTGGAAAAAGCACCGCACCGTGCCATCCTCCCGCACTCAAACGGCCCCATCCGGGGATACCGTACAACGGCACATCATATCCGGAGGAAATCGTCATGCGTTTATCGCTCCAGGTCCTTTACCCGATAACCGACAGCACAAATTTCGACTACGACTATTACCTGACCAGGCACATGCCGCTGGTGGGTGAACATATGGGTGTTCATATCGAATCGACGCTGGTGACAAAGGGCGTTGCCGGAGGCCCCGATGCGCCGCCCGGCTTTTACGCCATCGCCACCATGATCTTCGCCGACCAGGCAGCCCTCGACAGCGCCATGGCAGCATCCGGCCCGGTTCTGGCGGATATTCCCAATTACACCAATACAACCCCGCAAATGCTGGTCGGCGAAGTCGCGGGCTAGCGCTTCAGCTCAGCCGCAGCTTCCGGGCACACGCATACTTGAACCAACATTACAGGCCTTTAATCGTTCGGGCAGACTGCGTTCATGTTCGCTCCCCAACTCCAGTTCATGAAGATAAACAACAGGAGTTTGAAATGACCGAACAGCAAAACGGACTCGACTATGAATACTACAACGAGAGGGTTAATCAGGCCCGGGTCCACAGGGCGCGCGCCATTCGCGTACTGATGAAGAGCCTCTGGCCTCATCGTCCGAAAACCAGCCAGCCGAAACCGCTGGCTCCGGCCGCATCGGGACTGAATGTCCGCTGATCCGGCCGAACCGCGATCAACACCCGCCCCGCCTCTCATCGAGGCGCCTTCGGGCGGGTATTGCATTTCAGGAACACGATACGCATTGCAGCGGCAACGCTGATTTCCGGGACCTTTTGTTGTATCCTGATACACGCGCGCGAAAATGCCTTCAGGCCGGCTGCTCCGAGCCGAAAGAGACGGAGCGATAAAAGGACGCGCAACGACCCGCTCAACTGGGAGGACGTTCAAGGTGAAAAAGGACAACGCGAAATTCAAACGTTACCGCGCGCGCCGCGCCGCCAATGAGAAAAAGCGCAACGCCAAGAAGAAAAACAAAAAGGCCTGAGCCGCGCCGCAAGGGTGAAATATCGACGGCGCCGTGAATGCCGCGCCGGATTTGCCGTGCGCCACCGGAACAAGCCGCTGCAATCAGCCTGCGAGATAACGCCGCAGAGCAGCCTCCGTTCCTTCAGCCCATATCCGTTCAAGGGCGGCGGCAAAGGAACTTCGAAACGCGTCATCGCTTCCCAATGGACCGAACACGGACTCCTGCTCGAGAAAGACCGCCGGGTTCGACCGGGCGTTCATGGCCAATTCAAACAGCAACTCGGCATTTTCGTCATTGACGGCAATGGCGTTGCCGCTCTCGTCCGTTCCGGCGCAGTAGCGGCACCAAAGCGCCACTTCCAGCGCAAGACCTTCGACGGAATGTCCGTTGCTGAGGCGCTCGGCAATCGCCGGGAAGATGAATTTCGGCTGGCGGTTGGAGCCGTCGAAGCACAGGCGCGCAACGGTATCGCCGACAGCCGGGTTGGAAAACCGGCCGGCGACGCTGGCGAAATAGTCGGCGAAGTCCACGCCGGTGATTTTCGGGACAGTCGGGATGATTTCCTCGTGCACGAGCTTTTCGAGATACGCCTGGATCAGCGGGTGCGCCATTGCCTCGTGGACATATTCAATGCCAAGCAGCGCCGCCGGATAGGCAATGGCCGCATGACCGCCATTGAGAATGCGCAGTTTCATCAGTTCATAGGGCGCGACGTCATCGACGAATTCAACGCCGACCTTCTCCAGCGCCGGACGCCCGGCGGGAAAATTATCCTCCAGCACCCACTGGCGGAACGGCTCGCACACAACGGGAGCGGCATCCTCGATGCCGAAGCGGTCACGGACAATCTGCCGTTCGCGCTCGGACGTTGCCGGCGTGATGCAATCGACCATGCCGCTCGGAAAGGCGACATTCTGGCCGATCCAGCTTCCGAGTTCCGGCGAAATGGCACCAGCGAGACCGACGACGGCATTGCGCGTGACCGTGCCGTTGTCCGGCAGATTGTCACAGGACATGATGGTGAAGGGCGGCAGGCCCTCCTCGCGGCGGCGGCGCAGTCCGGCAATTAAAAGGCCAAACACCGTACGCGGATCATCGGGAGCGGCAATATCCCTCAAAATGTCCGCATGCGAAAGGTCGAAACCGCCCGATTGCGGATCGACGTAATAGCCGCCCTCGGTGATGGTCAGCGAGACAATCCTGATATCGGGCCGGGTCAGCGCTTCGACCAGCGCCGTCGGGTCGATGTCGATAAAGTCGACCATGGCGCCGCAAATGCAGGCGCTCAGCCCTTCGGGCGCGAGTTCGACGACGGTTGTCAGCCAGTCCTGCGCCTGCAGTTTCGAGCGCATTTCGGCATCGGACGGCTGCACGCCGGCGCCGATCACCGCCCAGTCGTGATCCAGGCCCGAATTGAACAGGCGGTCGAGATAGACGGCCTGATGGGCGCGGTGAAAATTGCCGGTGCCGATGTGGATGATACCGGGTCTCAACGAGCGCCGGTCGTAACCGGGAACGGCCACATCATGAGGCAGATCGGCAAGCGATTCCTGGGTGAGCTTTATTGCCATCAGCTCATCCAGTTCCCGCCGTCGACATTCAGCGTCTGGGCGACGATGTAGTCGGCGTTACTGCTTGCCAGGAACAATACCGCGCCTGTGAGATCGTCCGCCGTGCCCATGCGGCCATAGGGCACCGCCTCTCCCACCAGCCGCTTTTTTTCGCCGGGCTGCAGGCCTTCATATTTGGCAAACAGAGAATCGACATGATCCCAGTGCTCGCCGTCGACGACACCCGGCGCGATGGCATTCACATTAATGCCGTGTCTGATCAGATTGAGACCGGCCGACTGGGTGAGGCTGATGACGGCGGCCTTGGTCGCGCAATAGACGGCGACAAGCGGCTCGCCCCGCCTGCCCGCCTGGCTTGCCATGTTGATGATCTTGCCGCCACTTCCGCGCGCAATCATGGTTCTGGCGACTGCCTGCATGGTGAAGAGCGTGCCGGCGACGTTGACGGAAAACAGGCGGTCATAGCTGTCGCGGGTGATTTCCGTGATCGGCGCGAGGTCGAACAGAGCGGCGTTGTTGATGAGTATGTCGATGCCGCCCATGGCGCTGTCGGCCTCGGCGACGGTTTGTTCGATTGAACCTTGCTGCGTCAGGTCCAGCCTGGCAGAGCGAACATCCGGGCCGATATCAGCCGCGCTTTGCGTCGCCCGCTCCATATCGATATCCGCAATCGTCACACAGGCACCCTCGCCCGCGAATGAGGCTGCAAATGCCCTGCCGATACCGCGCGCTGCGCCGGTGATCAGCACGTTTTTGCCTTCAAAACGCTTCATCGAATTGCCGTGCCCTCTGCATCGAACCGATGGATCCGGTCCGGGTCCGGCGTGATATGGATTGTATCGCCGTGGTGAAGCCCGGCTTCGCCCTGCACGCGAACCGTGAGGGTGCCGATGCCATCGACATGGACGTGCAGGAACGTGTCCGAGCCAAGATGCTCGGCCACACCGACCGTACCCCTCCAGGTACCGTTATCGGTTGAAAGGGTGAGATGTTCGGGACGCACGCCGACGGTCCTGGCACCGTGCTTTTCGGCCTCCGGTCCTTCGATGAAATTCATCTTGGGCGAGCCGATAAAGCCGGCAACGAAGATGTTCTGCGGCGAGCGGTAGAGTTCGAGGGGTGATCCTACCTGCGCAATGCGGCCGGAATTGAGAACGACAATCTTGTCGGCCATGGTCATGGCCTCGACCTGGTCGTGGGTAACGTAAATCATGGTCGTTGCAAGGCTCTGGTGCAGTTCGGATATTTCCAGCCGCATATTGACGCGAAGGGCTGCGTCGAGGTTCGAAAGCGGCTCGTCGAACAAAAACGCCTCGGGCTCACGCACGATGGCCCGGCCGATGGCGACGCGCTGGCGCTGGCCGCCCGAAAGCTGGCCCGGGCGGCGGTCGAGATAATCTGTCAGGTTGAGCACACTTGCCGCGGCCTCAACCTTGCGATCGCGTTCGGCCTCGTCAACCTTTGCCATTCTCAACGGAAAGGCGATGTTCTTGCGCACCGACATGTGTGGATACAGCGCATAGGATTGAAAAACCATGGCAAGGCCGCGTTTTGAGGGCGGCACTTTTGTCGCATCGTTGCCATCGATCTCGATCATGCCGCTTGTGACATCCTCGAGGCCGGCGATCAGCCGCAGGAGAGTGGACTTTCCGCAGCCGGAAGGGCCGACAAAGACCACGAACTCGCCGTCTTCGATATCAAGATCCAGCGGCGGTATGACTTCCGTTGCTCCGAAGGACTTGGTGACGTGTTTGAGTGCTATCTTTCCCATAGTGAACTTCCTATTTCACCGCACCGAATGTAAGGCCGCGCACGAGCTGCTTCTGGCTGAACCAGCCGAGAATGAGGATCGGCGCGATTGCCATTGTCGAGGCAGCCGAGAGCTTGGCGTAAAACAGCCCCTCCGGGCTGGAGTAGCTTGCGATAAACGCCGTCAGGGGCGCGGCATTGGCGGCTGTCAGATTGAGCGTCCAGAAGGCTTCGTTCCATGCCAGGATGAAATTGAGCAGGATTGTCGAAGCGATGCCGGGAACCGCCATTGGTGTGAGGACATAGAGGATTTCCTCGCGAAGGGACGCTCCATCCATGCGCGCCGCCTCAAGAATTTCCGCGGGAATCTCTCTGAAATAGGTGTAGAGCATCCAGACAATGATCGGCAGGTTGATGAGCATCAGGACGATGGTCAGCCCGAACCGCGTGTCCAGCAGGCCCAACTGAATGAAAAGCAGATAGATCGGATAAAGAACGCCGACAGCCGGCAGCATCTTTGTCGACAGCATCCACAGCAGGATATCTTTGGTACGCCTGGACGGCACAAAGGCCATCGACCACGCCGCGGGTACCGCTACGATGATGCCCAACAGCGTCGAGCCGCCGGCTATGATGACCGAGTTCCAAAGAAAGCGGAGGTAGTCGGAACGCTCCTGCACGACGCCATAGTTTTCGAGCGTCCAGTCAAAAAACAGAAAAATGGGCGGGTCGTTGATTGCCTGGGCTTCCGTCTTGAAGCTGGTCAGGACTGTCCAGAGAATAGGAAAGAATATCAGCAGGCCGACCAGCCATGCCAATGCCGTGTTAAATGCCTTGCGATTGTTGGTGACAGCTCGGGCCATGGTCTATCTCCTCACGCGTCCAGGTTCTTGCCGACAATGCGCATCAGGAAAAGCGCAACGATGTTGGCCAGGATGATGGCGTAAACGCCGCCGGCCGAGCCCAAGCCGACATTCTGGCTTTCCAGCACCCGCTGGAAGATCAGGTAAGTCAGTGTCTTGGTGCCAAACGCGCCGCCTGTCGTGACAAAGATCTCCGCGAAGATCGACAGCAGAAAGATCGTCTGGATCAGGATGACGATGGTGATGGCGCGGCTCAGATGCGGCAGGATAATGAACCAGAATCGCTTCAGCGCCGGCGCGCCGTCCATTTCGGCGGCTTCAAGCTGTTCGCTGTCGAGCGACTGGATGGCGGTCAACAGGATCAGCGTCGCAAAGGGCAGCCACTGCCAGCTGACAATCATGATCAGCGACGGTAGCGCCGCCTGACTCAACCATTCCACGGGCGTGGCGCCGAATGCCTTCCAAAGATATGCCAGCAAGCCGTTGTTGGGGTCCATGAACATGTTCTTCCACACCAGGGCCGAGACGGTGGGCATGACAAAAAACGGTGCGATCACGAGAATGCGGACGATGCCCTGGCCCCACATCGGCTGATCCAGCAACATGGCCAGCAATACGCCGAGAACAATGGTAACGACGAGTACGCCGCCAACGATAACCAGCGTCGCCTGGATGCTGGGCCAGAACGAGCTGGAGCCCACGAACCGCACATAGTTGGCAAATCCCACCCATTCGAGACCGTTGGCCATGGAGTCGCCTCTGAGCGGAAGATACTTCTTGAAGGAAAAGAACAGTGTCATTGTCAGTGGCACCAACATCCAGACCAGAAGCAGGAATACTGCGGGCGCCATCATGAAGCGGGCGGCGGATCGTGAGTGCTGGGTCGCCATGACAAACCTCCTCTGTTGGCGCAGTGTGGCGCCAGTTCAGACGATCGGTAAAGGGTTTAGAGCAAGTCTGGATTAGCGGCTTGTTCTTTGCCAGAGGGCGGCAACCGGGTGTGCCGCCCTCCAGGCTCTCGACTTGGGAGGAAGGCCTAGCGGTAGCCCGCCGCTTCCATAGCGTCGTTGGTCAGAGCCTGCGCCTTGGCGAGCGCTTCTTCGACGGATTGCTGGCCTGCATAGGCTGCGGAGAACTCCTGGCTGACTTCCGTGCCAATGCCGGCGAACTCCGGAATGGCGACAAACTGGATGCCGACATAGGGAACCGGCTTGACCGTCGGGTTGTTCGGATCGGCGGCCAGGATGGATTCCAGGGTTTTCTTGGCGAACGGAATGTCCTTGTAGTTCGGGTTCTCATACAGGGATGTGCGTGCGCCCGGAGGCACGTTGGCCCAGCCTTCTTTCGCGGCGACCAGTTCGATATAGCCGTTTGAGGTCGCCCATTCGATGAACTCTTTGGCGGCATCGGCTTTCTGTGTGCCCGCCGGGATAGCCAGCGCCCAGGCCCAAAGCCAGTTCGACTTCTTTTCAACGCCTTCGCTGTTCGGCGCCAGCGCGAAGCCGACCTTATCAGCCACGGTGGAGTCGTTTGGGTTGGTCACGAAGGACGCAGCAACGGTCGCGTCGATCCACATGCCGCATCTGCCCTGCTGGAACAGAGACAGGTTTTCGTTGAAGCCGTTGGTCGCATAGCCCGCCGGGCCGGACTCTTTCATCATGTCGATAAAGAAGTTGAGCGCATTGGCCCATTCCGGCTGGTCGAACTGTGCGTTCCAGTCTTCATCGAACCAGCGGGCGCCAAACGAGTTGCCCGTCACCGTGATAAAGGCACCGCCTTCACCCCAGCCTGCCTTGCCGCGCAGGCAGATGCCGTTGATGTCATTATCGCGATCCGTCATGGCCGCGGCAGCTTCGCGGATAAACTGCCAGGTCGGCGCGTCCGGCATTTCCAAACCGGCTTTTTCCATCAGGTCGGTGCGGTACATGATCATCGAGCTCTCGCCATAGAACGGCGCTGCATAGAGCGTGCCGTCATGGCTCAGGCCCGCGCGCATTGCGGGAAGCAGGTCATCAACATTGTATTCGGCGCTCAAATCGTCCAGCGGAACGAGCCAGCCGTTTTTGCCCCAAATCGGCGTTTCGTACATGCCGATCGTCATGAGGTCGAAGGCGCCCCCTTTTGTGGTGATGTCTGTCGTGACACGCTGGCGCAATACGTTCTCTTCAAGTGTGACCCACTCGACTTCATGGCCGGTCTTTTTCGTGAAGTCATCGGTCAGACCCTGCATGCGGATCATGTCGCCATTGTTCACGGTCGCGATGGTGAGTTTCTCGGCGAGTGCGGTCGACGCCATCAATGACACGGCGGCCGCCGCCACAAGAGTGCGAACGGTATATTCCATGGAACTCCTCCCAGAATTCATTGAGCAATTGCTTGCGTAATGAGCAAATACTCACTCAATTGCACCGAATGAGTCAACCCCATTGCGGTGTAAAATGGCTCCAAATGAGACAGCTCCGGATTTATCTCAATAAATTCAATGGATTAAATAATTTAGGAAATTGCTCACTATCTGAGCAATTGCTCTGCCGTTGCTTCGTTTGTGATGAGACCGTTGATCAGACGGCCCTTCATGGCAGCTTTTATCGCCTTCACTTTGGAGCGGCCCGCAGCAATTCCGCACCGCAAATGGTCGGGATTTTTCTGCAGCGGCGCGCTGGTAACGCGGTCATTTGTCAGACCCTTGATGAGCGCGCCGCTTTCGTCATAAACCCAGCTGGTGATTTCCCCGACAGCGCCCGCTGCCGTCAGCGCCCGCATCTCGTCGTGGGTGATGAAGCCGTCAACCAGCATGGGAGCGGCTTCACCGATCTCGCCAATGCCGACAAAGGTCACATCCGGCTTGGTGGCGACGTCCAGAATATTGCGAACCGGCTCCTGCTGCTGGAACATCTCGCGTTCCTGGGCCGTGCGCGCAAGCGGCGGAAGCGGCATCGGGAAATGCCGGCAATTGATACGTTCGGCAAACCGGATGATCACGTTATAGGCCGTGGCAGACCCGTCCAGCATCATGTTGCCCAGCAGCGAGACCGCCGTGTGATGCGGACAGTCCATCGGGCGCAGCTGTTCGACACAGGCCCGCAGTGCCCTGCCCGTACCGAATGCGATCACCTTGGGCTCTTCCGATCTGAGATGCCGTTCCATCTCCGCAGCACCGGCCTGCGCAATTCCGGCAATGGAAAACGGCGCAGCCGGATCGCTGGGCACGACTTCGCACATCCGCAGTTCGAACTGCTGACTGATCATCTGGGACAGTTCCATGCAGCGCGCAATCGGATGATCCAGCCTGAATTTGATCAACTGCTCGCTGACGGCCAGTGAGACAAGCCGTTGTGCCGACTGCCTGGAGACACCGAGCTTTCTGGCAATTTCATCCTGCGTGTCGCCGACAACATAATAGAGCCAGCCGGCACGCGCAGCATCGTCCAGACGGTTTGCATCACTTTCAGATTTGCTGGCCACGCGGCCCCCTTGTGCTGTCCGGCCCCCTCAATGAAGGCACAATGTCATAGAATTTGCTCCAGGAATCAAATACCGCGCTGCCGCCGGCTTCCCTTTCGGCATGGGAACGGACTCCATCGAAATGGCTGCCGCCAATGTAGCGAAGAACGCTCATGCCGGCAGCGTTGGCTGCCTCCACACCCGGCATGCTGTCCTCAATCACAAGGCATCTTTCCGGCTCGAAACCCTCGCTTGCGGCCACATGAAGAAACAAATCGGGAGCCGGTTTGCCCTTCTCGACCTCGGATGCCGTATAGGTGTGATCGGCAAAATAGCGATCGAGGCCGGCGATCTTGAGAGACCGGTGCACCCGCTCGGGGCTGCTGCTCGTGGCGACGCAATAGGGCACGACGAGGGTTTCGAGAACGGCAAAGATTCCGTCGCTCGGCGACAGCCCTCCCTCAAAACTCTCCAGCAATATCCTGCGGTAATCGCTTTCGAAGCTTGCCGGCAGATCGAGATCGAACTGATTGCGGATGGATGCCGCGACCGTCGGGAAACTACGGCCCAGAAAATGGCGCTGAACATGCTGGAGGTCGATCTGCAGGCCGTGCCCCGCCAACAGCTCCATCAATGTCATCGCGCTAATGATTTCGCTGTCGATCAGCACGCCGTCACAATCAAAAATCACCAATTCCGGGCGTGGCGGGTCCATTGGCATCCGGCAAGATCTCGCGTGTCGTATCAAGTGCCCAGAACCTAGCCGGTATCTTATTTCATTCAAGTTGCAAATTTCTCTTAATCCGTCGCAGTCGACATTGCCCGCAGCAACGGGCACCGTTACGTTTCAGGGATTCGGGTTCCAAGCGGGCAAAGCCTGCTGGATTAAATGGGAACACGGTAGGGACGACCCAACAGGGGCCTGATCCGTGACTGCCCTCGCAACTGTGAGCGCATGCCGCTTCCACATGCCACTGGGATTTCCTGGGAAGGCGGAAGGACGGCGCAATGCGCGAGTCAGGAGACCTGCCCGGATAATACCTTGAACCGGCGTTGCCTGCCCGGCAGCGCTGCAAATGCACGACGGGTGCAAGAAAAGGAAACGACATGCATATCGAACCTGGCGTCGTCAACAGCGCCAAGCTTGTACTGAGCTACGCCACCGCGGCCGGTGCTGCCGGTATCGCCGCAAAACTAGCCTACAGTGACATCAAGAATAATGGCGGAATCTCGTCGTTGATGGTCCGCTCCATTGCAACGACGGCACTGGTCTTCAGCTTCTTTGAGGTTTTTCCGCATTATCCGATCGGCGTTTCGGAAGTGCATTTCATT
This sequence comes from Hoeflea sp. TYP-13, assembly GCF_040932035.1. Classification (NCBI taxonomy): domain Bacteria; kingdom Pseudomonadati; phylum Pseudomonadota; class Alphaproteobacteria; order Hyphomicrobiales; family Rhizobiaceae; genus Hoeflea; species Hoeflea sp. TYP-13. The sequence goes on along the minus strand of NZ_JBFRBB010000001.1, from coordinate 118,027 downwards.
CTTGGATCGACACTGTTCCTGATCTTCGGCGCAGGACCCGCCGCTATCGGACTGGCGCTTGGTCTGTTTGCACAGGGCGTCTTCTTTGCCCCATTCGACCTGCCGCAATACGGCATGAACATCACGACGCTGATCGTGCCGCTCATCGCAGTCAACGCGCTTGCCGGAAAGATCATTCCGGCCCGCACCGCTTACAAGGACGCCTCGTACAAACAGGCGCTGGCGCTGTCGACGGCCTATCAGGGCGGTATCGTCGCCTGGGTTGCCTTCTGGGCCTTCTACGGCAACGGGTTCGGCGCTGAAAACCTGGCGCAGATCGGAACCTTCGGCATTGCCTATATGAGTGTCATCATTATCGAGCCGGTACTCGACCTTGCCGTGCTCGCCGCCGCCAAGAGCTTCGGCCAGCTCGAGCGCAGCGGATTTTTCAACCGCCGCCTTTATTCGCCCGGCGCCTGATCCATGAGCTCCCGCGGGCTGCCGCGGGAGCTTCCCCTTTCCTGAACACACTGCCATTCATGGCAGTAATTGCCGCAATCGGCCTGCTGCACTACGCTTGCCGCCAAAATGCAGTAGAGGGGCTAATCCGGGTTGAGCCGATCTGTCAAAATCGGAAGACGGGAATTGATATCGGGCGGATTGGGAAGCCTCGTCACCCTCGTGGTTGCGCTGTTTTTCTGGATCAGCCCCCCGGCCGTTTCCGAAAGGCTCAATCAGCCGGCAATCGACGTGATCGCATCGATCTTGCCGCCGCCGGCAACCGACGCCATCGCGGTCGTCGATATCGACAGCGCCAGCCTGAGGCAATTCGAGGGACGGCGACTATCCCGCCTGCGATTGGCTGAACTCATTGAGGAAGTCTACAGCTTCGGCGCATCTGCCATAGCCGTTGACCTGGTGCTGGAGCCGCCCTGCGCCGCCGACCAGCCGGACGTTCGCAAGCTAGTGGCGGCAATCAGCACCGCGCCCGTTTCGATGGGGTTTTTGTTGTCGGGTGAGCCGACAACGGCACCACCGGTGCGCAGCCCGGTGGCGCTGGGCGCCGATGTCAGGCTGCCGCAAGCCTGGACAGCCGCAGGCGCGGAAATGTCCTGCATTCCACTGACAGACGCAGCGACGGGAATTTCAGCGCTTTCGCTCGCTGGGGATTTCGATGCGCGAATCCGCTCCGTGCCGGCCGTAATCGCCGTTCAGGACAGACCGTATCCTTCCCTTGCCGTCGATGCGATCCGGCTTTCGCAAAAATCCGGTTCGGTTCTGGTGTTTGGCGATCCGCCACAGTTGCGGGTGGGCGACGTGCAGGCTCGCCTTGATCGCGGCGGCAATATCAGATTGCGATTTTCGACGGCGGCGCAGCAGTTCGCTCGAACGATTGCAGCAAGCGATGTTCTTGTCGGAAATGTCGATCCCGTTGAAATTGCGGGCAAAACGGTTTTTATCGGCTCAAGCGCCGCCGAGCTTGGCGGATTGCGTCCGATACCCGGAAATCCGTTAAAGGCCTCCGTTCAGATACATGCGGATCTGGCCACCAATCTGCTTCTTGGATCCAGCCCCCATATGCCGGATTGGGCTAGGCAGTTATCAACAGTGGCCGCAGTCCTGGCCGGAATCATGCTGGCGTTTGTGGCTGTAACCACGAAGCCGGTTGTTACGGCCGCAATAACGCTTTTTTCCGGCACGGTCTGGCTCATTGCCTGCATCGCATTCCATCACCTGGCCAATGTCATTCTCGATCCGCTGGCCCCGGTTCTGTCCATGACTGCGGGAGCCGTTGCCAGCAGCGCCATTCAGTTTTCAGCCGTCCGCAAGGCCGAAACAATCATCCGCCAGCGCTTCGAGCAGCGCCTTCCGGGCGCTGTCGTGAAGAAGCTCGTCGCAGAACCGGACCTGCTGAAATTGAAGGGGGAGCAGCGCATTGCAACCTCCATGTTCACCGATGTCGAAGGTTTCACCACGACGACGGAGCGCATCAGCCCGACCGAAATGATCGGATTGCTTGATCGTTACTTCGAAGGGTTGACCGGAATTATCATCGCCCATGGCGGCATGATCGACAAAACCATCGGCGACGGCATTCACGCGCTTTTCAACGCGCCCGTCGATCTTGAGGGACACGCCGATGTTGCACTGTCCTGCGCACGCGAGATTCTCGCGTTTTCGGAAAATTTCAGACATTCCGGTTTCGCGGCGGAAGCCGGGTTCGGCCGCACCCGCATCGGCATAGAAACCGGAGAGGTCGTGCTCGGGGATGTCGGTGTCGCCGACCGGGTCGACTACACGGCCTTCGGCTCGTCGGTCAACACCGCGGCACGCCTGCAGGATGCCAACAAGCAGTTCGGCACATCCATATTGCTCGGTGAACATGCGAAGGCGATGGTGAGCGACAACGATCTGGAAGACATGGGTGAGATAGAATTGCGCGGAATCGGCACTGTTCGGGCGTACGGCGTCAGACCCAATGCAGACCAAAGCGACTAGTTCGGCTCGACACTCGCAAAAGCTTCGTCAATCCGCTCCTGCGACCATTTTGCAACCTGCGAAGCCGCGGCTCCCGGCTCGGCGATATCGACGCCGTCGCCGGGTCTCAGCAACTGCGAGACATCGGCGGCTGTAACTTCCAATTCGCCACGTTCCACAAAAACCCCGAAGACACCCCTGCTGGGACCTGCAAAAAACCGCGTTCCGCGGACACCGATCTGGCCGAAAACCGTTCTTACCGTCGTCGGCATTTTCGGCGCATCCTCCGGACGGTCGAATACGAGCGCACCGTTCGACAGATCGAATGTGCCCTGAACATCCGCAAGGTATTCATCGATCAGCAATTCGGTTTCCTCGCCAAGGCGCATGGACGTCTGGTCTCCAAGCCTCATTGCCAGGAAGCTGCGTTTACCGGTCCGGATCAGGTCACGAACCATCAGGTCCGCACCGATCTGCAGCTCAATGAGCCCGCCGCGCCGGTTTGCAGTTGCTTCGCCGGTGAGCTCCGTAACGCTGCCGATCGGATCGGCTGCCAGGCCCTTGCGCGAAAAAGCCAGGGCACCGGCGCACCCGGCAGCGGCTGTCAAAAACCGCCTGCGGTTTGGGTGTCCTGAACGCTTATTGTGCATTGTCATCAAAGGCCTATCCATTTGCCGGCGTAGTGTGTCGCTCAATTATGCGTTCAATGTGGCGCGCGCTTTGCCCGCAGTTGAGACGCATATGAGATTCCAAAGCCAAACCTTCAAAGTCCCAAGATCGAGGTCGTGATCATGAAATACATGAGCAGGCCGGTGGTATCCACAATGGTCGTCAGTGCGGGGCCTGCCATGACGGCCGGGTCCTGCCGCACTTTCAATGCCGCCAGCGGCAGGAGTGCGCCGATGACGGCGGATACAATCACCTGCACTGCGATCGCCACACCGATAGCAAAGGCAATCATGTGAAGCGTCAGTCCCTGCGGGACATCCGCACTGTTTGAAATGAACAGCACTTTTGCCCAGGCAAAGGCAAAGAGCATTGCCGCGAGCAAAAGAGCAACCCGCAATTCGCGCCACAAAATACGCAGGCCGCTGCCCGTGGTCACGTGTCCTGTCGCGATCGAGCGGATCAAGAGACCTGATGTCTGCGTGCCGACATTGCCTCCGGTGTCCGCCACCATCGGCATATAAAGCGCCAGTATGACAAGCACATCCAGTGCGTTCTCATAGATATGCACGACATAGCCGGCAAGCAGCCCGGCAATGGCAAGACCCAGGATCCAAGGCGCGCGGCGTCCGAAATCCCGCCACAACGGAACATCGAGATAATCCTGGTCCGTCTCACCGGTCACGGCTGAAAATCGCTGCATGTCTTCTGATGCTTCGGCCTCCAGACGCGTGAATGCATCGTCATGGGAAATTATGCCGACCAGACGGTTCTGCCCGTCAACAACAGGCAGCGCCGACTGTCCGCTCTGCGCGACCTGGCGTGCCGCGTCTTCAGCCGCCAGGTCGACGGGAACGGCATCGACGGTGCGTGTCATTACATCGGCAACGCGGGCCTCTTTCGGCGCCTGAAGAAGTTCACGAAGGCCAACGCTTCCGAGCAGCCTGCGCTCTGAATCGACGATATAGGCGATGTAGATGGTCTCCGCGGTATCTTCGGCAACGAGCTGCCGAACCGCATCGCTGCACCGCGTTGCCGCATCGAGATCGGCATAGCGCGAATTCATCAATCCGCCGGCAACCTCTTCCGAATAATCGGCGAGGCGTGCGATTTCGGCGCGGCGGTCTCCGGCGATCCTGGCACTTATCGCTCCTCGGCGCCTTGCCGGGAGTTTTCTCAGCAACCGTGCCGCATCATCAGGCTGCAGATCGTCAATGCGCCGGATGATCTCATCATCGCCCAACTGCGCCAGCGTTTTCTTTTCGAGCTTTGCTTCCATGAAATCTCTCGACCTTTGCCCTCAGCACGCCGAAGGACGGCAAACAATTTTTGCACCCGCGTCCCGCGGACCAGGAATGGACTTGCGACAGTCCCCGATCACGCGCCCACGACACAGGTTTTTCCGGGCAATTTCAATCACCAATTGGGAATTGCCGTCTTCTATGCCCAGATGAACGCCGGCTTAACGAGGGGTTCAATATTGGTTCAGGGCCGCCTTGCCATGATAGGCTCCATCACGAAACGATGAACCTGATGGGGGCACATCATGAAACGCAGAATTCTTACAGTCCTTGCCGCAACAGCCATAGCAGGCATGGCCGGCTCGGCCCATGCATTGGACATCAAACAGGGCGGAGAGCCCAAACTGAAGGTCACCAAGCTTCAGATGGGCATCAAGTCACCCGCAACGAATACCTGCCCGGCCGATGCCAAGCTGACGGCCTGGGTTTTCACCAACAAGGAAGGTTCGGTGCCGATATTCATTGCCCGCGCGGGCGGCAGCGGCGTGGCCGGCCCCTACATGGTGCAAACCAAGGCAACCGGAAACGGCACATTTATGGGCACCTATTCCAGAACGCTGACGATCCACCAGGCAATCGACACGCAATACCGTGCCTCGGCACCCAATTTCAAGCAACTCAGCAATTGGGTGCCGCTCAAAGCCACCTGCAAGATCGGCCTTGGCGGCGGCGGCGAACTTCAGAACTAAATCGCCGGAATTGATTAACGTGCCCTGCCTGTCCATGGCGGGGCATTTTTATGCGCTATGGAACAGGGTCGGTGGAGAACCAGACCGTGTCGTAGATCGCCACCGCGCTGTCGTCGGGCGGGCGGTCCGCATTTTTATGAAGGGACCGCGCCTTCGACGCTTCATTTTGATCAGGCACAAGCGCACATTCGCTGACATCTCCGGTACCCTTGCATGGAATGAACCAGACCGGCATCAGCGGCTTGATGTCCAGGCCCTCCTCCCTGGCGGTTACCAGTAGCGTCAGTCCGGCGCTGGGCGATGGGCTCCACGGGAATATCATACGGCCACCGGGTTTGAGCGCTTCAAGCCATTGCAGGGGCGGTTCGATCACGCCGGCATTCACATAGATCAGGTCTGACGGAGCCACTGGCTGCGAGGCAGCATCGCCGGCGATCACGGTGACATTGTCATAGGATTTGAGATTGTAGCGCGCCGCCTCTGCAAGATGTTCCACGATCTCGAAGGCATCGACATGTCCGCCGGGTTCGACGAGCTTCGACAGGATCGCGGTATAATAACCGGTTCCAGCGCCTATGTGCGTGACATATTCACCGGGCTTTGGCTCCGCGCAGCCGATCCAGCGCGCGTGCAGATACGGCTCGCCATTGTTGATACCGCGACTTGAATCGAGCGCCACCAGAACATTTTGATAGAGATAGGCCGGGTCGGCATCCGGTGTCTCGACATAGCGCCGTCCGGCAACGATTTTCCATGGTCCCGGTCCCATGAACGCTTCGCGTGGCACACTTGCCACCACCTCCTCGAAACGCGGATCGGCAGACCTGCTTGCGCCGGCCATCAGCCTGGCGAAAAAAGCCCGTGCATCCGCGATGTTGGATTGCGGCATTGCCACCTCCAGTTTGAAGCACTTTGACGTTCCTTGTGGCCGGGTTCAACGGTTTTCCGCACCATCGCAGGCACCAATGTTGACGGCAAAATAGGTAGGCGGCCCGCTTTTGCCCAAATTGGTGTTTCCTATGTTCTATTGTACAATCCGCCCAAGGAAGGTTGGAAATGTCCCGGTCCTTCGCAGCATTTGTGATCCTGTTGCTCGCGGTTTTACCTGGGCGTTTAGCCGCGCAGGATGTCACGCGGACTTTCAGCACCCCTACAATCAACGGCGTCCGGCTCGATTGGTGCAAGCATTGGGGAAGCCAGTGCGGCGCGCCGGCGGCCGAACTATTTTGCCAGCAAAATGGCTATGCACGTGCAGTTCGATTTTCCATCGATCCAGGCCTGGGCGCCTTTGGCGTGCCAACGGTCGTGTTTGGCGACGGGCGTCTTTGCCGCGCGGCAATCTGTTCTGGTTTTCGCGCCATTACGTGCGCCAAACCGGCACCCGTGGAGGCCAAGAAACCGGAACAGCCCAAAGAGCCGGCTGGCGGACAGATAGTCGGCGCACCGAAAAAAATACCCGGGCCGGCGATGAAAACAGTGGTGGTCGATCCCGATACTACCCGCTTCCGCTTCCCCAAAATCAAGGATGTCAGGGTTGACTGGTGCCGCAATTGGGGCCGCGAATGCGGAGAGCCGGCTGCCGAACTCTTCTGCCGGGAAATGGGATTTCCGAGGGCCAGCAAATTCGTCGTTGACCAAACGACGGGGAAAAAGGGCATTCCCACCGTTGTCTTCGGCGACGGACGTATTTGCGATGCCAGATACTGCAACGGCTTCAGGCAGATCACCTGCACCCGCAAACCGCCCGAGATCGTGGAAACGCCGGTCGAACCGCAGCCGGCGCCCGGCACTCCGGCATCCAATGGCGAGGTGGAAGTTACAATCCTTGTACCGGTCCCGACACCGAAGCCGCCGTCACCGCCGCGAGCCGTGCAACAGGCCGAACCGGTTCTCCAGCCAAAACCCGTGCTGCGCCCCAAACCGCCGGCGGAAGGCGTTATCGTCATCAATCCGGCGATCAGCTTTGAAAAATTCGAACCACTGGCGCCGACTGTCGTTGCGGTCAACTGGGTCAATCTTCTCGACAGTCTGGATCGCTATCCCGAGGGCGCAAGCCTCTTCAAATGTGCAAGTGGCGACTGCTCGCTCGCCAATCCGGCGGATTTCGAGATCGATCCGGATGCCCAATACCAGACAGCGCAGCTCAATTTCCGGGTCGACAAGGTACCGCACGCTTCCGGCGCCCTGTGGCAGGTGAGCTATCTGCCCTTCCCGCCATTTAATCAAGGCTCCGAGACTGACCTCAATCCGCAGGGGCTGCTCGCCTCTGATATCGTCAACGTAAAAGAGGGCTGGTTTGCTTTCGATGTGAAGGCGCTTGCCGAAGATCTGCCGGGCGGTAAAGGCCCGGCGATTATCCATGTCCGGGTATTGCCGGTTGCCGAGGCCGGCCTTGAGCAGGTGGTCGGCCAGCCGTCGAACACCATGCGGATATTCTATGGAACCAAGCTGCCGCCGCAGCCGCCTTACGAGTTCTACGCAAAGGAAGAAGTGCCGGGCAGCAGGCCGCAGGTCCGCATGACTAACCTTGAGTTCAAGCCTTTCCACCAGATTGAAAGATGGCCGCCCGGCTGCAAGACCTGGGAGGAAAAATACGGCAAGAAGGACAAGAACTTCCTCAAAAAAGTGGGCGATTTCTTCTCCGGCGCCTGGAGCTGGACGAGCAAGAGCTATCAGTGGATGAAGAACCGGGTTGTCGATATTGCCGGCACGCTGACCTTCAACCTGATACCGGACAGCGCACTTGAATTTGCGCTGAATTCCGCTCTCGTCTCGGCCGGTATCCCACCTGACATTCCCAATCTCAATGAGATGATGCGCGACGGGGTCGACGGTCTTGCGCGCGGCGTGGCCAAAACAGCCGTTCAGCAGGTGCCGAGCGCGGACCTTGCCTCCAATGTCGGCAATCTGGCGGTTGATATCACCATAGAAACAGCCAGCAGCATGGCCGAGGAAGAGCTGCGCGAACGTCTTGAAAAGGAAATCGAAAAACGCTCCCGCCAGGCTCTCCTGCAGGCAGCGGATGAACTGGAAGAGCAGCTCAAGTCAAACGGCAAGAAGGCGCTCTGCAAAACCACCCATTTCCACAGCGTCTATAAGGTGACCGTGGAAAACACCGGCAGCGAACACTATGCGGAGCTCCCGGTGAAGATCGACGCGGCCCCCGTCTATCTCGACAAGACCTGGAATGTCGATCTCGCCCCCGGTGAGAAGATGACACTTGTCGCCGTAGCCGCGCCGAGAATGCCGAACGGACCCTACAGCCACCCGCTGCTGTTGCCCGGCAAACGGGCTGAAGAGGATATGAGCCGCTGGTGGAACGATATCGTTTATGACGAAGAGGTCGAGATCGAGGTGTCGCTGCCGGGCGCGCTCAAATGTCTCGGCGGCGATCCCAACAGCCAGTTCTGCGATCAGGAGCGTTTCACCGCCCATAAATCACCACCGCAGCTTGTCACGAAAGGCTACGAGTTCTCGCAGTGAAGTTTGCCCTGAGGACTTCAGCCTGCACCGCGCGCCTGAAACTATCCCCGCACGATCAGATGCGCATTCATGATGCCGGCGAAGCGGTCCATCATGCGGGCAAGATAGGCCGGGTCCGATACAAAGCGCTCATGGGTCAGCAATCCGCGGAAGAATGTGCGGCTGATGCTCCACAGCAGTTCCGCATCGTCCTCCGCCGCGTCCGAACCGCGATAGAGCGCAGCGATGGTCGACGAGCTTTCGGCATCCCATTCCTGAAGATCATCGGCAAGGACATTATAGAGTTCACGGTCGGTCCTGCAGGCAACGATGACTTCGACGAAAGCGCGCCCTTCGGCGGTGTTGACGATGTGGTTCCAGGAATTGTTCAGCAGTTGGTCTGCCGGCACGGCCGGCTTTGTTTCTCCGGTGCTTTTATCCGCATACATCGGCCGCGTGGCCGCATGAAGCATGCGCATTGTGGTTTCTGCAACGAGCGCCTGTTTGGTCGGGAAGTGATGGGTCAGGGCACCGCGCGACACGCCGGCACGCTCCTGGATGCGGTTTATCGAGGTTTCGGCATAACCATGCTCGTCCAGGCATGCAACGACAGCCGCGCAAATGCGGCGTTTCATCGCTTCGGCCTTGATCTCCTTTTTCGAGACCTTCGCCGGATTTTCCCTTGTCGCTGCTTCAGACATGAATGCCGCTTTCCCATCTTCCGATATCGTGCACTTATATCTTCTTGACAGGTTGCATGGCAAGATTTTAAAAACAGAATGTTCGGTCTGCAATGTTAACCCGATTGCCGGAGGAAGCATGTCCAAAGATCATCTGATTATCGGGGGAGCAAGCGGTTTTTGGGGCGAAGCACCGCACGCGACCGGACAATTGCTGACCTATCCGGGCCTTGATTATCTCGTCTACGACTATCTTGCCGAAATCACCATGTCGATCATGGCGCGCGCGCGTATGAAGGATGCGGCACTCGGCTATGCAACCGATTTTGTCAGTGATGCCATGGCCAGGAATCTGGCGGCCATTGCAGAAAATAAGGTCAAGGTCCTTTCCAATGCGGGCGGCGTTAATCCGCAGGCCTGTGCAGATGCGCTACGCGCAGTTGTCGACAAGGCCGGTCTGGACCTGAAGATCGCGGTTGTCGAAGGTGATGATCTGGTTGCCCGGGCCAGCGAGTTCTCAGGCCTTAAGGAAATGTTCGACGGCACCGCCTTTCCCGGTGCGAACAAGATTGCTTCGATCAATGCCTATCTCGGCGCATTCCCGGTTGCTGATGCGCTCGACGCAGGTGCCGACATCGTCATCACCGGACGTTGCGCCGACAGTGCACTGGCGCTGGCTGCCTGCATTCATCATTTCGGCTGGGAACGGAACGACTATGACCGGCTTGCCGCAGGCTCCCTCGCCGGCCATCTTCTCGAGTGCGGCCCGCAATCGACCGGCGGCAATTTTACCGACTGGGAACAGTCGGGCAATCTCGCAGAAATCGGTTATCCGGTCGCTGAAATGCGTGCTGACGGAACATTTTCGGTTGCCAAGCCCCCGCACACATCGGGCCTTGTGTCGCCCGCGTCGGTCGGCGAGCAGATGCTTTATGAGATCGGCGATCCGCAGGCCTATATCCTGCCGGATGTAATCTGCGATTTTTCCGGTGTCACAATCAGCCAGACCGGCGGCGACCGCGTTGATGTCGCCGGAGCGAAAGGTCGGGCACCAACGGGCCGGCTGAAGGTCTCGGCAACCTATATGGATGGCTATCGTGCGGGTTTTGTCTTTCAGTTCAACGGCCGCGATGCCCGCAAAAAAGCCCGAGCCTTCGTTGACGCGGGTCTGGAACGGGCACGAAACCGCCTGCAGGCGCTCGGCGCGCCCGATTTTACGGAAACAGCCGTCGAACTGTTCGGTGGCCGCCCGCCGGAGGGCGTATTCGAAGAAATCTCCGTCAAGGCGGCGGTGCGGCATGCCGACGCGCGGGCCGTCGGGCTGTTCCTGAAGGAAATAACCGGCGGGGCCCTCGCAACACCGCCGGGCCTGCATTTTTTCACCGGCGGCGGGCGGCCAAAGCCTTCACCTGTTGTGCGTCTCTTTTCGTTCCTCATCGACACCAACGACGTCCCTGTACAGGTGCGGCTCGACGGCGCCGATATCGGCTACAGACAACCGCCGGCAGACATTCACGATGACCGGTTGCCTGAACGGCCCGCAGAGCCGCGTACCGAAGACGCGGGCGATCTCGTAACCTGCCGTCTGGAAGACCTTGCCTGGGCACGCTCCGGCGACAAGGGCAATGATGCCAATATCGGCATCATCGCAAGGCGCCCCGAGTTCCTCCCGTGGATCTGGCGGGCAATCGACGAGGCCGCTGTTACCGAGGCGTTTTCGCGTCACCTGAAAGGCGATGTCGAACGGTTCTGCCTTCCGGGAATTCATGGCATGAATATTCTTATGCATGACGTCCTGGGCGGTGGCGGCATTGCCAGCCTGCTCAACGACGCGCAGGGCAAGGCCTGTGCGCAAACGCTCCTGTCGCTTCCGGTCTCGCTACCGAAGGCGCTGATGAAAAATAGCGGTGGAGGGCACTCCTGATGAGCTTTAGCAGCCAGATACAGACCGGTTCGGACGGTTTTCAGAAGAACCGGACGGATATGATCGCGCTGGTCGATGAATTGCGCGAGCTTGAAACCCGGGCCGTTACCCTTTCAGAACGCCGCCGTCCGCGCTTCGAGGAGCGCGGTCAGATCACCCCGCGCGAGCGGCTTGCCCGGTTGCTCGATCCCGGAATGCCTTTTGTTCAGCTGCATTCGCTCGCCGGCTACCTGGCTGACAGTTCCGATCCCAAGAAGAGCGTTCCCGGCTCATCTTTGATTACAGGGATCGGTTTCGTTTCAGGCGTGCGCTGCATGGTCTGGGTGGATGATAGCGGCATCAAGGCCGGCGCCATGGGCAAGATGAGCCTGCCGGCGGTCCTTTCCATTCAAGCGCTGGCGCGGCGTCACAAACTGCCGCTGATCCACCTCGTTGAAAGCGCCGGTGCCAATCTGATGGAATACAAGGTCGAAGGCTGGGCGCAGGGCGGTGCGCTTTTCCGTAACCTTGCGCTGCTCAGCGCCGACGGCATTCCTACTATCACCGTACTGCACGGGCCATCGACGGCGGGCGGTGCCTACATGCCGGGCCTTTCCGACTATGTGATCGGCGTCAAGAAAAACGGCATGGCTGCACTTGCGGGTGCAGCGCTGGTTCATGCGGCCACCGGCGAAAAGGCGGACGACCGCGAACTCGGCGGCTCGGAAATGCATGCAAGCACCTCCGGACTGGTGGAGTATCTTGCCGAGGACGACGCGCATGGCGTCGCGATCGCACGCAATGTCATGCGCCGCCTCGACTGGAACAAGCGTCTCGCGCCGATTGCCGAGCGTGATTTTCAGGAACCGAAATACGATCCGGACGAACTCGCCGGCATCGTGCCGACGGACTACAGGATCCCCTATGACGTGCGCGAGGTTGTCGCCCGCATCGTCGACGGTTCGGATTTTGAGGATTTCAAGCCGCGATACGGCGTCTCAACCGTCTGCCTTCAGGCAAGTATCAACGGCATTGCCTGCGGCATCATCGGCAATAACGGGCCGATCGACCCGGCCGGCGCAACAAAGGCGGCGCAGTTCATCCAGCTGTGCGACCAGGCGGAAATGCCGCTTATCTTCCTCAACAACACCACCGGTTACATGGTCGGCACCGAATATGAGCGGGCCGGCATGATCAAACACGGCTCGAAGATGATCCAGGCTGTGTCGAATGTGCGTGTGCCGAAAATCACGCTCTATATCGGCGCGAGTTTCGGCGCCGGCAATTACGGCATGAGCGGCGTCGCCTTCGAGCCCGATTTCCTTTTTGCCTGGCCCAATGCAACGACCGGCGTCATGGGCGGCGAACAGGCGGCCGGCACCATGACGATGGTGGCAAGGGTCGCGGCCAAGCGGAAGGGCGAAGATATTGACGAGGAAGCTCTCGCCGGCCAGCACAAGATGATCGCGGCGCATTTCGACAGCCAGTCACACGCTTTCTACACCTCCGGACGCTGCCTCGATCACGGCGTCATCGATCCGCGCGACACGCGCAAGGTGCTTGGCTTTTGCCTTGAAACCTGTCTTGAGGCGAAAAACCGCAAACTGCAGCCAAACGCCTTTGGCGTGGCGCGGATGTAGGAGCGGAGCAATGAACGCACTGCCCGAAACGAAGGCACTTGATCTGGAGCTTGAGGCCGGCTGGCTGACCATCTGGTTCAATCAGCCGGAATCACGCAACCCGCTGACCGGCAAACGCGTCACGGAGCTTCTTGCGGTTTGCGCGGCGATACGCGACGACCGCGACATCCGCGGCGTTACCATTCGCGGACGCGGCGGTATCTTTTGTGCCGGGGGCGACCTGAAAATGTTCAGATCGGCATTCCAGGGCGAAGCGAACCGGCAGGAAATCATCGATATGAGCCTCCAGGCCGGCGTGCTGTTTGATGCGGTCAACACGCTTCCGCAATTGACCGTGATGGCCGTTGAGGGCGCGGCGATGGCCGGCGGTTTCGGTCTGACCTGTTCGGGCGATATCGTCATTGCAGATGAGGCGGCGAAATTTTCACTGACGGAAACGATGATCGGGCTCACGCCGGCACAGATATCGCCGTTTGTGCTGCAAAGGCTGGGTGCCCGAGAGGGCCGCCGGCTGATGCTGACGGCCGCAACAATGGGCGCGCAGGAGGCCAAATCGGTTGGCCTCGTTGACGCCGTTGTCTCCGGACCTGACGATATGAACGCTGAAATCGCCCGCATCGGGTCGCAACTAATGCGTTGCGCACCGGGAGCGGTTGCCGACACCAAGGCGCTGATCCTGGCCATTCCGAACATGTCGCGCCAGCAACAAATGCAGGCGGCGGCGGAGAACTTTGCCGACCGGATGGTCTCCGACGAGGCACGCGAAGGCATCGCCAGTTTTTTTGACAAACGCAAACCGAAATGGGCGGAGGAATGAGCACCGTGGCCTTTGACTCGATCCTGATCGCCAATCGCGGCGAAATCGCCTGCCGCATCATCTGTTCCGCCCGGGCGCTTGGTCTTCGAACCATCGCGGTCTATTCCGAAGCGGACCGGAACGCGCCGCATGTCGCGCAGGCGGACGAAGCCCTGCTTATCGGACCGGGGCCGGTGGGCGACAGCTATTTGCGCCCCGACAATATTATCGCCGCGGCCAAGGCCGCCGGCGCATCAGCGATTCATCCCGGCTACGGCTTCCTTTCGGAAAATGAAGCTTTTGCCGAGGCTGTTGAAGACGCCGGCATTGTCTTTGTCGGACCGCCTGCCAAGGCGATTTACCTGATGGGCAACAAGGCTGAAGCCAAGCGGCGCATGATCGCCGCCGGGGTGCCGTGCGTGCCGGGCTATGAGGGTGAGGATCAAAGCGACGCGGCGCTCACCAAAGCCGCAGACGAGATCGGCTATCCCGTCATGGTCAAGGCGGCAGCCGGCGGCGGCGGCCGCGGCATGCGGCTCGTCCAAAAACCGGCCGACCTTGGTGCTGCGCTTTCCCTGGCGCGCTCGGAAGCAGCCAATGCGTTCGGCTCGGACGAACTGATCATCGAAAAGGCGATCATGCGGCCCCGCCATGTCGAGATGCAGGTGTTCGCCGATGCGCACGGCAATTATATCCACCTTGGCGAGCGTGACTGCTCGGTGCAGCGGCGTCACCAGAAGGTGGTGGAGGAAGCCCCCTGCCCGGTGATGACACCAAATCTGCGCGAGGCTATGGGTGCCGCTGCGGTGGCAGCGGCAAAGGCGGTAGACTACCGCGGCGCGGGCACCGTTGAATTTCTGCTCGATGCATCAGGCGACTTCTATTTTCTTGAAATGAACACGCGCCTTCAGGTCGAACATCCGGTGACCGAAATGATCACCGGTCTCGATCTCGTTGCCCTGCAGATTGCAGTGGCGCGCGGCGAAAAGCTGCCGCTTTCGCAGGACAATGTTCAATTAAACGGTCACGCGATCGAGGTCCGGCTTTATGCCGAAGACCCGGCGCAGGAGTTTTTGCCGGTGACCGGCCACATCGATCTGTGGCGCCCCGCCGAGGGCGACGGCATCAGGATCGATGCGGGAATTGCAACCGGCCAGGAGATTTCGCCCTTTTACGATCCTATGCTCGCCAAAATCGTTGCTTGGGGTGAAAGCCGTGATGTCGCGCGAACACGGCTGATCAGGGCGCTGGAGGAAACCGTTCTGCTTGGACCGGTAACCAACACCTCGTTTCTGGCTGATATCTTGAAGACCGGCACATTTGCCCAGGGCAACGCAACAACCGCCTTTATCGGTGAAACCTATCCCGGCGGCATTGCGGCGGATATTCCTAGCGGAACCGATGTTGCGCTGGCCGCGGTGTTGCTGCTCAGCGCCGACCGGGACGCAGCATACCGCAATGCCGGATATCTCTCCCGAACCCAGCTTGGCTGGTCGAGTGCATCCTTGCCGGCGATGCCGTTGCACCTTGCAAGCGATCAGGGTGCATTTGATATCGGCGTGCGCTGCGAGGGTGCCGGTTGGTCCGTCATAATTGGCGAAGATGAGTGCACCGTTGAAATCTCCGCGCATGACCGCGAAAGCGTGCGCGCAAAAATCGACGGCCGCACTGTCGATGCGGTGGCCGTCATTGAGCAAGCGGACACAATATCTCTGGCGGTGGCGGAAAAACGCTTTTCATTCCACCGGGTGATTGCGGGCGAAGAAGACGAGGCCGGCGCCGGGGGACGCGTCCTTGCGCCAATGCCGGGCCTCGTGATCGACATACTTGTCAATGAAGGCCAGGCCGTTGCCAAAGGGGATGCGCTGGCGGTGCTCGAGGCGATGAAAATGCAACACCAGATCACGGCGCCGATTGCCGGTGTCGTCAATCAGATTGGTGCGGCAAAGGGCGATCAGCTTGGGTCCGGCGACCTGATGATCGACATCAGCGAAGCGGCGGAATGATTATCGCAAATATGTGGACCGGCACGGCCACAAGGGAGGAATTCAATGGAGCAGGCGCAGGATTTTCTGGCCGAGAGTGAGGCACTGGCTGCGATTCTGGCCGACCTTGAAGACAAGGACTTCGTGCAGGAAACGCAGTTCAAGGGCTGGACAATCAATGACGTGCTTGCCCATCTGCATTTCTGGAACAGGGCAGCCGATCTGTCTTTGACCGATCCGGACAAATTCAAATCCGAATTGGATGAACTGGTTAAGGCGCTCGCCGGAAGCAGCCTGCGGACCTTCGAAAACGGTAAAGTGCGGGAACGGGGACGCGATCTGTTGGCCGCCTGGCAGGAGCTTTTCCTAGATATGGGGCCGCGCTGGTCGAAGCTGGACCCGAAAATGCGGGTACAATGGGCCGGTCCCGATATGTCGGTCCGCTCATCGATGACGGCACGGCAGATGGAGACCTGGGCGCATGGCCAGGAGGTGTTCGATGTTTTGGGCGTCGAGCGCAAGGAGGCCGATCGCATCCGCAACATTGTCGTGCTCGGCGTCAACACGTTCGGCTGGGCCTTCAAGGTGCGCGGCAGGGACGTGCCCGAAACCATGCCGCATCTGACCTTAACCCTTCCTTCCGGATTCGTTGTCGAATATGGCGAGGCCGGTCAGGCGGAGCGCATCACCGGTCAGGCGGTCGAATTTGCGCAGGTGGTCACGCAGACACGCAACATCGCAGATACATCGCTCACGGTTGAAGGGCCGATCGCAACGGAATGGATGGCGCATGCTCAGTGCTTTGCCGGTCCACCCGAAACGCCGCCGGCGCCGGGAAGCCGGTTTCGCAAAGCCGGCTGATTCCGGCGGAAATCACTTCTGTTCCCCGACCAGCCCCTTCACCAGCCATTTCTGCAGAAGCAGCACCACGATGACCGGCGGCAGCATGGCGAGAATCGCCAGCGCCATGCCGTAGTTCGATGCCGTGCCGAAGCGCTCGATGCCCCGCACCAGGGTAAAATAGCCCTCGCCGGTGGTGGTGATCATCAGCGGCCAAAGATACTGGTTCCAGCCCTGCACGAAAGTGACGGCAAAAAGCGCCAGTATCATTGGCCAGGATACCGGCAACAGAATATCGACCAGAAACCGGAAAGGCCCAGCACCGTCGATCCGTGCAGCCTCATGCAAGGTGTCGGGAACGGACTTGAAGAACTGCCGGAAAAAAAATGTACCAACCGCCGCGGCCAGCAACGGCACGATGAGGCCGGTATAGCTGTTGAGCAGTCCGAGCGTGTGGACAACCATGAAACTGGGCAGGATCCGGGTCTCGATCGGCAGCAGTAGGCTGGCAAAAATGAGCCAGAACAGAAAGGAAGCGAAACGCAAACGAAAATAGACAAGCGCATAGGCCGAGAGCACGGACAGCAGGCATTTACCGAGCGCGAAGCCGAGCGCCAGAACCGTCGAATTCAGCGCCATGCCGCCGGCGGTGATCGTCTGGCTGAAACCCGCCTTTGCAGTCAGGACCTGACCGTAGACCTGGGTGAATTCCGGCCCCCAGCTCATCTGCAGCCCTTCGCGGGAAATCTCCGAATTCTGGTGGGTTGACGTCAAAAAGACAGCCACCACCGGCAGCAACATAATCAGCGATCCGGTTATCAGAACCAGATGGTCTATCACTCTTTGCGCGCTGCGTTTTTTTGCCATCCGTCCAACTATACCGATGCTGTTCGAGGATCAATTCATTTCAGCCATCAGAAGGCATTTCAGCACCTTCGGCAACACCCCAGCCATTTTCGCTTTCACAATTTTTTCTGTCATAATTTCTTCATTTTTTTGACATTCGCGTGTCACTTGCCATAGCCTAGTTTCCGACGTCCGCGACCGACAAGGCGCGTTGTCGTTTCGGGGTCAATCCGATCAACTCTGGGGAGGCGAATAATGTCAATTCGCAAGTACTTCGTCGGCGCCATGGCAACCGCCATGTCCGTCGCTTTGGCCGTACCGGCCTTCGCACAAACGGAAATTACATGGTGGCACGCGATGGGCGGCCAGCTTGGTAATACCGTCAACGAGATTGCTGAAAAATTCAACGCATCGCAATCCGACTACAAGATCACGCCTGTTTTCAAGGGCACCTATGAAGAAACCATGACTGCCGGTATCGCTGCGTTCCGCGGCGGTGAACAGCCAAACGTCATCCAGATCTTCGACGCCGGAGCGGCAACGCTTATCGGTGCAAAGGGCGCCGTTGTGCCGGCCCAGGATCTTATGAAGGATAATGGCGTTCCCTTCGACATCAACGACTACATTTCGGGCGTGCGCTACTTCTATGCGGACGAAGCGGGAAAAATGATCGGCATGCCGTTCAACTCCTCGACGCCGATCCTTTACTACAATGAAGACGCGCTGAAAAAGGCCGGTGTCACACCGCCGAAAACCTGGGAGGAATTCCAGTCCGTCACGGCACCGAAACTCAAAGCCGCCGGATATGTTCCGCTTTCCCAGTCCCACCTTCCGTGGATCTTCACCGAGAATTTCTATTCCCGTCACAATCTGGAATTCGCCACCAAGGACAACGGCTATGCCGAAGGCACGCCGGTCATGCTGATGAACCAGGACCCGATCAAGGGTCATTTCACAGCCGTCAAAGAGTGGCTGGATAACGGTCTATTCGGCTGGTACGGAACCGGCTGGACTGACAACCAGAAGCCCTTCAACGAAGGCCAGGTGGCCATGTGGCTCGGCTCGTCCGGTTCGTTCGGCGGCGTCAAGAAGTCCGCAAAGTTCCCGTTCAACGCAACCTATCTGCCCTACTGGGAATCGCTGACGAAAGACCCGACCCAGACTTTCATCGGCGGCGCCGCCCTGTTTGCAATGTCCGGCCACCCGAAGGAAGAAAACGAAGCAGTCGCCCAGTTCTTCAAGTTCCTGACCTCGCCTGAAATCCAGTATTTCTGGCACAAGGAAACCGGTTACGTGCCGATCACAACGGCCGCCTACGACCTTGCCAAGAAGGACGGTTACTACAAATCGACGCCACAGGCCGAAATCGGCATCAAGCAGCTTTCACTGCCTGCAGGCGACTGGACAAAGGGTTACCGTCTCGGTTTCTACGTCCAGATCCGCGATGTGATGAACCGCGAATACGGCAAGCTTCTTCAGGGTGAGACGGACGTGGACACCGCCTTCACTACGATCGAAGAAGAATCCAACGATCTGCTCGAGCGTTTCTCAAAAACAATGGGCAACTAGTGTATGATGATGCGGGGCGTGCCAGGCGCATGCCCCGCATTTTTTCAAGACGGGTCATCGCATGAATAAATCCCAGTTCCGCTCGCCGCTGTATCCCTATCTTCTATTGCTGCCGCAGCTGTCGATCATTGTCATCTTTTTCTACTGGCCCGCAGCCGAAGCCATCCGGTCTTCCTTCTATCTCGAAGACCCGTTCGGATTCTCGTCCACCTTTGTCGGCCTCGACAATTTCAGCGATATGGTTTCACGCTCCGACTATGTCCGCACAGCCGAGTTCACCGTCATTTTCTCGGTTCTCGTGACCTTCTTTTCCCTCGCGACCGCGCTGTTGCTTGCGGTTACTGCAGACCGTGTGCTGAAAGGTGCCTCAACCTACAAAACACTTCTGATGTGGGTTTATGCGATTGCGCCGCCGGTTGCCGGGCTGATCGGCATCATGCTGTTCGACAACCTTGTCGGCCCGATTGCTGAATTTTTCCGCTCGTTCGGGTGGGATTTTAAACTCGGCGTGAACCGTTTCGACACGGCTTTCGCCATGATCACCATCTCGATCTGGAAACAGATCCCCGTCAATTTCATCTTTTTCCTGTCTGGGCTGCAGGGCATACCGAAATCGGTCCAGGAGGCGGCTGCCATCGACTGCGCCTCGTCGACGCGGCGTTTCTGGACCATCACATTTCCGCTGCTCGCACCGACAGGATTTTTTCTTCTCATCATCAACATCACCTATTCGCTGTTTGACACATTCGGCGTGATCGACGTCGTGCTCAAGGGCGAACCCGGCAACAATCCGGTGACCCTCGTCTACAAGGTGTTCCTCGATGGTTTCCGCGGCAACGACCTTGGCGGCTCCTCCGCCCAGTCGGTGATCCTGATGATCCTCGTGCTGATCTTGACGATCTTCCAGTTCCGTCTGATCGAACGTCGCGTTCACTACAGTTGAGGCACCGGTATGACAACATCAGACGTATCAGTTGAACGCTCAACAGCCGCCGCGCAGGCCAGTTCCCGCAAACCGCGCTTTCGCTGGAAGACACTGTCCGATCACGTAATTCTGATCATCGGCTCGCTGTTCATGCTCCTGCCGGTATTAATGGCATTCCTGACGTCCAGCCATGACGCCGGAACCGTCCACAGCGGCGGGTTGCAGGCGTCATTCGGTGACCAGCTTGGCGCCAATTATTACAACGCAATGCTGGTGCCGGGCGGCTTCACCAAATCGGTCGACGGCATGCGCATGCTGATGAACTCGTTCATCCTCGGCATCGGATTTGCCGTCGGCAAAATCGTCATCTCCATGCTTGCCGCCTATGCGATTGTCTATTTCCGCTTCCGTTTCGCAACATTCGCCTTCTGGGCGATTTTCACGACGCTGCTTTTGCCGCTCGAGGTGCGCATCCTGCCGTCCTACGAGATTGTTCAGGGGCTTGGCCTTTTGAATACCTATACGGGACTGATCGTTCCTCTGATTGCCTCTGCCACGGGAACGTTTTTCTTCAGACAGTTCTTCAAATCAGTACCGAACGAGCTCATCGAAGCGGCTCGGATCGACGGCGCCGGCCCGGTGAAATTTTTTATCGACATCCTCGTGCCGCTGTCGAAAACGATGATTGCGGCGATTTTCATCATCATGTTCGTGTTCGGCTGGAACCAGTATCTGTGGCCGACCATGATGACGACGGATGAGCGTTTCTTCACGCTGGTGCGCGGCATTTCGCAGATCATGCAGGTTTTCATCGGGGCGCAGATCCCGGAATATGGCGAGGCAATGGCACTTGCCATTGTTGCCATGCTGCCACCCGTCATTATTGTTGTTTTCTTTCAAAGATGGTTCGTCAAGGGCCTGGTTGAGTCCGATAAATAGGTGAATTGAATGGCCAAGGTTGTCATTGACAATGTCCGCAAGGTCTATCCCAACGGAACGGAAGCGCTGTCGCCTTCCAGCCTGAGTATCGACGATGGTGAATTCATCGTCCTTGTCGGGCCTTCGGGATGCGGAAAATCCACGCTGTTGCGGATGATTGCAGGACTGGAAGACATTACAGAGGGAACGATTTCCATCGGCGAACGGGTTGTCAACGAGCTGGATCCGGCCGAGCGCGATATCGCCATGGTGTTCCAGAACTATGCGCTCTACCCGCATATGTCGGTCTACAAGAACATGGCCTACGGTTTGAAAAACCGCGGCCAGCCCAAGGAAGAAATCGACGCGGCCGTGCAGAAGGCCGCAAAGCTCCTGCACATTGAAGAGTTTTTAAACCGCCGCCCGAGCCAGCTTTCAGGCGGGCAGCGCCAGCGCGTTGCCATGGGCCGCGCGATCGTGCGCGATCCGGCGCTGTTCCTGTTTGACGAGCCGCTTTCGAACCTCGATGCCAAGCTGCGCAACCAGATGCGCATCGAAATCCGCAAGCTGCAGCGCGAACTCGGGGTGACATCCATCTACGTGACCCACGACCAGATCGAAGCGATGACCATGGCCGACCGGATCGCCGTGCTCAATACCGGCAAGATCGAACAGATCGGCACGCCGGCGCAGATCTACCACACACCCGCCAGCATCTTTGTCGCAAGCTTTATGGGCGCGCCGCCGATGAACATCCTCGACGGCCATTACAACGGCAATGGCGGGCTGGAGATCAAGGACCTCGGCCATGTCGCGGTCGATCATCAGCTGGAGGTCACAGGCGATATCCGTATCGGCATTCGGCCGGAAAATGTTGAAATCCATCAGCAGGCTGCCGACCATACCATTCCGATCAAGGTCGATTTCCTGGAGGAACTGGGCGCCGGCCGGCTGCTGCACACGACGATCGGCAGCACGCCCTTCATTGCCCATCTCGACAATGAACACCCGATCGACGGCGATATGGTCTTTGCCCATCTGCCCGCCCGTTCGCTGCATCTTTTCGACGCTTCAACCGGACGCCGGGTCTAAAGCCAAGGCCGGCTGTTTAGCCGGCCACCAGCGCAATGCGATCGGCTTAATTGACCGGATCAAATGCGGCACTACCTGATGTCGAGCGCGCTGTGTTTTCGCGGTACCTCACCAGGGCAAAGACACACGCCAGGCCGATGACAATTTCAAGTGCGGCCGCCTGCACGAGGCTTTCTGCCGGAATTCCGTCCATTGCCATGCTCAACAGCCGTGACAGGCCGAAGGAAAGATACAGGAAGGCGGACATGACGACGGCAATAAGGGTCAATCTGGCTACGAACGCGCCCGACATGACAAATATCCCACTTGCCAGCATGGCAATTGCCGGCGCCTTCAGCTCATTCAGAAGGCTGACATTGCCGCCAAGTTCAATGCCGCTGGCTGCGTAAAAGGCCACCGGCAGAAATAGGATAGCCCCTCCGACCCCGGTCGCGACCAGGCCCGAGATCAGCAAAATTGTCTTAAGAACGATTGAGTTTTTCATGGTCTCAGATTTCCTTGACTATAGTGGTTCGGAGATCAAATCAGCGATGCCTGAACCATCGCGACACAGGCGGCGAGATAGCAGATGGCCGCCGCGACGCTGGCGGATGCGCGAACGTGGTTCCATGCCGTCCAATCCGGAAAATATGTGGAGGCCCAGTAGGACAGGCCTTCCTGTGACGTGCTTTTGCTGCCGGCCAGCCGATTGTTCATCGGAACATTGAAGACGACCGTCACGGCAAAAACGCCGACGAGATAAATGGCACCTCCCAGCATAACCAGGATGCGGATCAATCCGCCGAGGTTGAACAAGGCGTAACCGATCATCACCGGCGACAGCGCCGAAAGGCCGAGCAGAAGGACAATGAATACCGATTTTAAGACTTCACGGTTGATCACCTGCATGGCTTCAATTCCGGCGCCGGATTCGGCCCTGTTCAGCGATCTCATGATGAAATCCGAAAACGCCAGAAAGACGCCGCCGACAATGGCGCAGGCAATGGACGAGACCTGCAGAACAAGGAAAAACCAGACAGGCATGACATTAATCCTCCTCAAGGGCGTTAGGCGGCAAGGCTCCACACGCCGGACGCTGCACTTGCGCGGCAGAAGTCGGCAAAGTCCCGCGGCTCACGGCCAAGCGCCTTCTGAACACCGTCTGCGAGTGACTCGTTGCGGCCGTCGAAGACCTCGCTGCACAGATCGGTGAGCAGGTTTGCCAGTTCCGGACCAGCGGCCTCGGTCATGCCGGCACGAAACTGTTCCAGTGAGATCGGTGCATATTCGACCCTGCGCCCCGCGGCGGCCGAGATTTCGGAAACGGCTTCTTCAAATGTCAGAAGGCGCGGTCCGGTGACCTCGTAAAGCTGACCGGCGTGATGGTCTTCGGTAAGCGCGGCGACGGCAACATCGGCAATGTCGTCCGCATCGACAAACGGCTCGCGTACACTTCCGGCCGGCATCGCGACAACGCCGCCAAGCACGGGTTCAAGCAGGTGACCTTCATTGAAGTTCTGCGAGAACCAGCTTGCGCGAATGAGCGTGAAGTCAAGACCGCAACCGCGGACAATGTCCTCGCAATGCTCGGCATTGCGCTCGCCGCGCCCGGAAAGCAGGACCAGCCGCCTGACGCCGGCGTCTGCGGCGCGTGCGGTCAATTCTTCAATCGCTGCCGGCGCACCAGGTGCTGCAAGGTCCGGATAATAGGAAATATATACGGCTTCGGCACCACGAAGTGCCGCGGGCCATGTGGATGGGTTTTCCCAGTCGAAGGGTGGCTCGGAATGCCGCGAGCCTCCTCTGACGGCGTAACCACGGCCCTCAAGGCGCTGAACGATCCGGCGACCGATCTTTCCGGTGGAGCCAATCACGAGTATGGGGGATTTTTGCATGACGCACTCTCCTTTTTGATTTATGCCTTCTGAAAATGTGCACAAATTTCTGGATCAGCAATGATGGATCGTCCATGATTATTTGCCGTTCGTCCAAGTGACTGGACGCAGAAGCAATATTTGTGGCATTGTGCCTTCATGACAGCACCTCCGCGACAACCTCCGCCGCCAAATGATCCGATCGGTGAGACCCTCCATCTGCTGCGTCTTTCCGGCAGTCTCTACTGCCGCGCTGAACTGACGGCGCCATGGTGTGTTGATATGCCGCCGTTCGAGGGAATGATGATGTTTCACGTCGTCACCGCCGGGCGCTGCTGGCTTGAGATCGACGGCCATGAACCATTGCTGCTTACACAGGGCAGCATGACGCTTGTGCCACATGGCGCCGGACACCGGATCCGCAGCGGACCGGAAGCCGATGCAAGGCCGCTGTTCGATGTCCCGGTCGAGCAGGTCAGTGAGCGCTACGAAATCATGCGCTATGGCGGCGGCGGCGAATTTACCCATGCGACATGCGGCGTCATGCGCTTCGATCATGTGGCGGCCGAGCGTCTCATCGCGTCACTGCCAAGGGTGCTTCATGTCGACAGCTGGGATCATGACGAGGGCGGCTGGCTGCAAAGCACGCTGCGCTTTATTTCCCGCGAGGCCAGCATGCTGCGCCCGGGCGGAGAAACCGTCATTACCCGACTTGCAGATATTCTGGTGATCCAGGCGATCCGTTCCTGGCTAGATTCGGCACCGGAAGCCAAACAGGGCTGGCTGGCAGCCCTGCGCGACGAACAGGTCGGACGGGCGCTTGCTTCAATACACCGGGCTCCGCAGGAAGAATGGACCGTCGCTTCGCTGGCGCGCGAGGCGGGCATGTCCCGCTCGGCATTTTCGGCGCGCTTTACAGAACTCGTCGGCGAACCCGCCATGCGCTATCTGACCTGGTGGCGCATGCAGCTTGCCCGCACGCAGCTCCAGGAAACGTCGGAGCCTCTGACGGTTATTGCAAATCGTCTCGGCTATCAATCCGAGGCGGCTTTCTGCCGGGCTTTCAAACGGGTCTTCGGGGTTCCGCCGGGCAGTGTTCGCGGCACGGCACCCACCTATGAGGGACAGACGGGTCTCACGGCTGCCTGAATCACACTGACGCCGGAGCCGCGCTTCATAAAAACCGGCGACCGTTAGGGACGGCCGCCGGAAAGCCGGCAGGAATTTGCCTGCCGGGAGGACTCAACGATCGGTTTCCCGCGCGGAAGATGCCTGGGGCAGGCAACGAACGCTTCGCTGGCGCCGGCGTTTCACCGCGCACATCAATTCCCCGGAATGATCCGTCAACGGGCCGCCGCGCAAGGCCGAGCGCAGGTCGTCCCGCGTCACGCCGATATCGGCCAGTTGATGCTCATTGAGTTCACGGAGGCTCAACATGGCTCGTCGGTTCTTGCGGCGTATCAACAATGCCGCCGCACGCGACAGGACAGCGCTCCAACCGGCCACTTGGCCGCGTGTCGTCAGGGCTCCAAGGCCCGTGCGATAGGTTGTCACGGGATGTCTCCTTTCTTACTCGTGCGCCGCGCCTCAGGCGGGAACGGTCGCGTAGCTGACAACTTCGAATTCAATGCCGTCATCATCGTGGAAATAGAAGCGGCGACCGGGCTCATAGTCGGCGTGGGAGTGCGGCTCGAGGCCGGCCTCAGCCACCTTTTTCTCGGCGGCGTCGAGATCATCGACCACGATACCGATGTGGTTCAGGCCGCCGGTCGTGATGTAGCTGCTGGCGGGCGCGCTTGTGCGCTTGCCGGGGGTATAAAGCGCCAGGTAGCTGTCGTCCGAACCGACATGGACGGTCATGCCGCCATGGATCGCCTCGCCCTGCCAGCGGATGTGCCAGCCGAATAACTCGCACAGGCGATTTGCCGTTTTTACCGGATCGCTAACCGTGATATTCGCATGTTCCAGCGTTGCTTTCGTCATAACAAACTCCGTTCAATCTCGATGATCAACTCTTTGATATTGACATCGTAATCCCTCAAGTTAACTTGAGGTCAAGCAATATTTTTCGACACCTAAAACGAAAGTATTCCAATGCGTGCAGACAACAGATTGGCCATCGGTGAACTGGCGCGACGCACCGGACTTACGGTTTCAGCGATCCGCTACTACGAAGCAGAGGGCCTGCTTGCGGCAGAACGCAATTCCGGTGGGCAACGGCGGTTCTTCCGCTCCGACATAAGGCGGTTGTCCTTCGTCATGATTGCCCAGCGTTTCGGCTTTACGATCGAGCAGATCCGCAAGCAGCTGGAGGCTCTGCCTCAGGGGCGCACGCCGACAAAGGCCGACTGGACAAAGATTAGCCGCGGCTTTCGCAGCGAGCTGGACACACGCATCGACACCCTTGTGCGGCTGCGTGACAATCTTGACGGCTGCATCGGCTGCGGCTGCCTGTCGCTCAGGAAATGCACCCTCTACAACCCGGAAGACCGGGCCCGCTCACACGGCAGCGGACCGCGTTATCTGTTGGGTGACGATCCGCCAAACGTCGATGACTGACCACTACTCACAATTATGGCGCGGCAGATTATTGCACCCGGTCCGCCCGGTCTGCTAACACCTAGCTGACCGGATTCCCGGTTCGTTTCAACAAATCGACTTTCCACCCACGGACGCCACGCGCGCATGACCGTACAAATAGACCTCGGCACCCAGAAAACCGGTCTTCCGGCTGAAATGGACCTTGAAGAGCTGCTGGCAACGCGGCTTCTGGTGCAGGGCAATTCGGGTTCCGGTAAATCGCATCTTCTGCGCCGGCTGCTTGAGCAAAGCGCGCCCTGGGTCCAGCAGGCCGTCATCGACCCGGAGGGTGATTTTGTATCCCTGGCGGAAGAATACGGCCACGTGGTCGTCGATGCCAACGGCACCGAACGCGACCTCCAGATGATCGCCGCACGGGTGCGCCAGCACCGCGTCTCCGTCGTCTTCAACCTGGAAGGGCTTGATGCCGACAAGCAGATGAAAGCGGCGGGCGCGTTCCTGAACGGGCTTTTCGAGGTGGCACGGGAAATCTGGTATCCGATGCTGGTGATCGTCGACGAGGCACAGCTTTTCGCGCCGACCGCATCGGGGGAATTCACCGAGGAGGCGCGTCGCGCGTCGCTCGGCGCCATGACCAATCTGATGTGCCGCGGCCGCAAACGCGGTCTTGCCGGCATCATAGCGACGCAGCGCCTGGCAAAACTTGCAAAGAACGTTGCGGCCGAGGCCTCCAACTTTCTCATGGGCCGCACATTCCTCGATATCGACATGGCGCGCGCGTCAGATCTCCTCGGCATGGAGCGCCGGCAGGCCGAGACGTTCCGCAATCTCGACAGGGGCCAGTTCGTGGCGCTCGGCCCGGCCCTCAGCCGCAGGCCTTTGCAGGTCTCCATAGGGCCGGTCAAGACGCGCGGCATGGGCTCCAGTCCCAAGCTGATGCCGTTGCCGCAACAGCCGGCCGAAGAGGATGTGCAGGAGCTACTGTATGCCGTTGGCCCCGGCAACATGCCGCCGGTCGAGCGCGCCACCCCTCGCCCGGTCGATCCGACTGGTGTCATGAATCAGCTCGCAGCCGCGAAATCCGAACCCGCGCCACGCGAAGACCTGTTCATCGAGGACGGCCTGTCGCCGGACGAGCGCGAGGCGACTATTGCCGGCATTCTGGAAGAAATGATGGAGGACCCCGAGGCTGCCTATCAGGCCGTTGCCATCCTCTACCAGGATTTCCAGGTCCGCTGCCGCATCAAGAAAATCACCCGCCCGCCCGATCTGCAGGCTTTCCGTGAGCTTTTGCCCGTTGCAAGGGCCGGCGGCCTGACGCAGGAGGTGGGCGATGAAGAATGGTCACAGGCAACCCTGATGGCCTCACAGCTGCCGGACAATATGCGCGGCGTTTATCTGCTTCTGGCCCGTGCCGCCGCCCAGAAAGAGGCATGCCCCTCCAATATTGCGATCGCCACCGCTTACGGCACGCGATCGACCGGCCGCGCCCGCTGGCTTCTTGGCTATATGGAAGAAAACGGCTTTCTCGTGTGCTCGAGCGATTTGCGCGGCAACCGGGTCATTTCCCTGCCCGATCTCGGCTGGCAGACGGCGCCGGGCAACCCGGACACCGCCGATGCGTGACAGGGCCTCCTGACAGCCTTCTGTCAGGAGCAGTGTACCTTCCCTTGCAATCGTCCGGGTGGAGCACAATTTATAGTGTCCAACCCGCAGTTAGTGATCGAGGGCGACAAAAATGGCGGATAATCCCCTGATTTCAGAGATCGGCGAATGGCTGATCGATCAGGCTCTGGCCGAGCCTGACATCGTCGAGATGTTCGAAGCGGTCTGCCAGCAGCTTTACGCCGCCGGCGTTCCTCTGGCGCGTGCGCGCCTGACCTGGCCAACCCTGCATCCGCTGTTCCAGGCCGAAACCGTCCTGTGGCTGCGCGGCAAACCGCCGGAACTGGAGCAGTTCAGGCACCAGAACGAGCGCTCGGAAGACTTTCTGAAAAGCCCCATGCATTTCATGTTCGAGCACAATGTCAGTGTGCTGCGGCGCTATCTGGACGGTCCGAACAAACTCGTCGACTTTCCGATCCTGGAGGAGCTGATCGAACAGGGCATGACCGACTATCTGACGATCATGACCGCGTTCGACAGTGCCGACACGACAAAAGACAGCAAGGCGTTCGGATTGCTCGTTGCCTGGTCGTCCGACCGTCCGGGCGGCTTTTCCGATGACGACGTTGCAGCGTTGCAGAAAATCCAGCGTCGCATGGCCGTTGCCGGCAAGACTGCAATTCAGTCCCGGATTGCGGGCAACATTGTCGAGACCTATCTCGGGCGCCAGGCCGGCAGGCAGGTTCTCGATGGCGCGATCAAGCGCGGAGACGGCCAGGAAACACAGGCCGTTGTCTGGCTTTCGGACCTGCGCGATTCAACCGCTATGGCCGATACGATGGCGCCGGACGACTATTTCGACCTCCTCAACCACTATTATGAATGCACTGCAGGATCGGCAATCAAGCATGGCGGCGAGGTGCTTGATTTCATCGGCGATGCCGTGCTTGCGATCTTCCCGTACCAGACCGAAGCGGAATTTCCGGAAGCCGCCAAGGCCGCGACGATGGCGCTGAGGGAGTCCTTTTCCATGCGCGAGCAGGTCAATGACGAACGCACCAAAGACAACAAGGTTCCCATTCGCTTCGGGGTCGGTCTCAACACCGGCAAAGTCATGTTCGGCAATATCGGCGTCGCGGAGAGGCTGACCTTCTCGGTCATCGGACCTACGGTCAACGAGGTTTCCCGCATCGAGACGCTGACCAAGGCAGCCGAGGCGCACGCACTCGTCACCAGCAAGATCGCCGCCAATGAGCCGGGTGCCTGGGTTTCAACGGGCAAACACAGGCTGGTCGGCGTTTCGCAGGAAATCGAGCTCTTTGCCCCGAAAGCGCCGAA
The DNA here is from genome assembly GCF_040932035.1 of Hoeflea sp. TYP-13. Lineage (NCBI taxonomy): Bacteria > Pseudomonadati > Pseudomonadota > Alphaproteobacteria > Hyphomicrobiales > Rhizobiaceae > Hoeflea > Hoeflea sp. TYP-13. The sequence continues at coordinate 88,921 of NZ_JBFRBB010000001.1, read as the reverse complement.
GCAGAATATCTCTGCCGACGCCCTGAAGACCAAGAAGGAAGAAGGCACCAGATGGGTGAACTAGCAATTTTCACCCACCTGGCCTGATTGGCTGCGTGATATTCAGCCCGCTGCAAGCAGCGGGTCGTCACCACCTTCGGCCGGCGCGGCCTTGGATGCCGATGCGCTGGTTTTGAATTCCCGCAACATCCTGTCAATGCTCGCAACTTCCTGTTTCAGCGTCTGGCTTGCAGCCGATGCCTCTTCCGCAACAGCAGCATTTTGCTGCGTACCACGGTCAATATTGTTGACGGATTTGTCGATTTCCTGAAGTCCAAGCGACTGTTCACCGGCCGCCCCGGAAATTGCCTCGACATGCTGGTTGATTTTGCCGACATCGGTGACGATGGTTTCAAGGGCATCGCCGGTATCGTTGACCAGAGCCGCACCGGCCTTCACATTTTCACCGGAGGTCTCAATCAGCGTCTTGATTTCGCTTGCGGCAGTGGCCGACCGCTGGGCAAGTTCCCGCACCTCGGTGGCAACCACGGCAAAACCCTGCCCGGCCTCGCCTGCACGCGCCGCCTCGACGCCGGCATTGAGCGCCAGCAGATTGGTCTGGAAAGAAATATCGTCGATGACATCGATAATATTCGTGATTTCCCCTGCCGAGGTTTCAATCTTGTTCATCGCGTCGATTGCCTTGCGAACCACGTTGCCGGATTTTTCAGCGTTGTCCTTTGCCGTTGCAACGAGACCGCTAGCCTCATTGGCCCTTTCGCTCGCGGATTTCATCGCCGAGGTGATTTCCTCAAGCGCCGCCGCCGTTTCCTCGACAGTCGCAGCCTGCTGCTCTGTACGGCCTGCGAGATTGTCGGCGGCAACGGTGATCTCGCCGGAGCTTGACAAAATGTGCGCCGACGCATCGCCAATACGGTCGATGATCATCGACAACTGCGTGAAGGTCTCGTTGAAATCCTCCTTCAGCTTTTGATAGTCCGGCGGGAAATCATCCGTAATGCGGTAGCTGAAGTCCTTTTGCGATACGGCGGCCATGGCCTGGCTGAAGCTTTCGGCAACCCGCTCGCGTTCGGCGGCAACTGCTGCATCGTGCCGTTTTTGCTCGGCCTCCTCCGCCTCTTTCTGCTGCCTTTGCTCGGCCTGCTCGGCTTCCAGTTCCACATTGCGGCCGGTGTTTTCCTTGAACACCTCAAGGGCCTTCGCCATATGGCCCAGCTCGTCATGGCGCTCCAGGCACGGGACATCCGTATCCAGCTCGCCATGGGCTATTTTACCCATGGCGCCCGTCATCTTCTTGATCGGCCTTGAAATCGCGCTTGCACCGGCAATGACAACCGCCAATATCGCAAGACCCGCAAGGAATATGCCGAGCAGGATGTTATCCTTCAGGCTCGACGCCGCAGCCAAGGCCTGGTCGACGTTTGAGTCTATTTCCAGCACGCCGCGCACATCGCCAAGTTGCCAGTCATTTTTAGGCGTTTGCGGATGGGCGTTGTGGCAGTCGACACAGGCCTGAACGGCCATTTTGTCTGCTATGGCAATCCGCATCACCGTCTTGCCGTCACGCACCTCCTGCCGTTTGAAGACCTGATCCGGGTTCTCATTCAGGAATGCCCAGGCGCTCTTCATGAAGTCGTCCATGACCCGCCCCTCCCGGTTGGGGAAGGGGTAGGCGCTGTAGAGCGCCATGGTGGTGTTTTCGGCGGACAGCAGGTTGCTCAGATCATGAATAAGCGTGGCCGGGAGCGGGATGGCATCCGGCTGGCCGGCATGATCGATCGCCGGCTTGAGGCCGCCTGTGGCCTTGGCCTTCTTGATGATGTTTTCCGTATAGTAGCCGCGAATGATCTTGAACTGCTTCGCGGTCTGCAGGCCGGCTTGCGTCGCTGCGTCAAGCGCGTTGCCTATTACGATGTTCGGAACAAGGAACCATGCAATTGCCAGGCAAAGCAAGATAACAATGGGAACCGGCAGCGCCAGCTTGAAGACGAGGGATTTTCTGATGGACATAATTCACCGCGCAAAGATCAGTCGTATCCGAAATCGGGCACGGGGCCGGAGCGAGTGAAGAACATTTTCCGCCGGTAATTCGGCCAGCATGCTGAATTTCTGGAATTAATAAACAGGCCAGGTCCGCGCCGGTAGCAGGCGCTGTGCATCATGCAAGTGGGCGTTTGAACACCCATACCAATATGATTTCAGGATACGACCATGCGGTTTAGGCTTCGTTAACCAACCTTTGGTTGCGCCGCCCGCGGCCAGTCAGGCATCTGACAATGCCAGCTTCAATCCCAAGGCGCCAAACGCGCCGGCAAAGCCGCGTTTCAACCAGCGCATGACTGCCGGCTTTGATATGACGTGGCGGCGCGTGGCGGCGGCAAATCCCCCGTAGCCAACGAAAACGACGAATGTCAAAGCCATGAATACGGTGGCCAACCCCAGCATAAAGATGGTGGGGCTGGTTGTGCCCACCGGCACGAACTGCGGCAGGAATGCCAGAAAGAACAGCGACAGTTTGGGGTTCAAAATGTTCAACAGAAGCCCGTTGCGGATGATCCTGAATGCGCTGACAGATGTCCGCTCGGCCGTGACCTGCAATGTGCCGCCGTCGCGCAGGATACCCCAGGCCATATAAAACAGATAAGCGACGCCAAGATATTTGACGACCTGAAAGGCAAGCGCGCTCGTATGGAGCAGGGCCGCAAGCCCGACGATGCTGGCTACGATATGCGGAACGATCCCGAGTGTGCAGCCAAGTGCGGCAAGCACACTGGCACGCCATCCCCTGGCAAGTCCGAATGCCAGCGTGTAGAGCACACCCGTCCCCGGAAGCAACACGACGATCGTCGCGGTCAGCAGATATTCGATCATCATAGGCGTTACTCCGGGTTGCAATCGACGCGATGAGATCAGAGATCGATTGTACTTTCAAGACACATTCACAGCTCCGAGTAACCGGAAGCTTGCCCTGCCTCTTGCGATATGCGTGAATTCAACCATCAACCGGGAGAACAGATCATGATGCGGATTTTAATCGGCGTGTTGCTGGTATTCGGGACATTGACCGCGGCTCACGCGGCAACGGCCGAGCGCGAGTACGAGGCGGTTATGCATGTGCGTTCGTCCCAGGCGATGCCGATCCTCGATGACAAATCCCATATTGTCGGCATTGCCGAATTCCGTGGCCTTGCAATATTTCCGGAAGGAGAGGTTGCGGTCCATCGCTATGATGGCTGGTTCGACCTGACAAACGGGACGGGCACTTTTCACGGCTATGCTCTATGGACGTTCGAGGACGGATCCGAGCTCAGGGCTCCCTATAGCGGCACGGCACGCAGCACCGGGCCGGACGGCATCGAGGTCGAAGCCCGGTTCGAAGAGCTGACCGGCACCGGGCGTTTCGAAGGCGCGACCGGTTCCGGCGGATTTTCCGGGCGCCGGCTCGATGCGATCGACAAGGGCGGCAGCACCTATCTGAAGGGGAAGCTGTCCATTACGCTGCCGTAGAAGACAACGCAGAGCGGCAACAAGCTGAATTTCTTCTGCTATTTGTGAAGAACAAAAAAACCGGCAGCCAGGAAATCCTTCTGGCTGCCAGGTATCGCTTGTGAAAACAGTGTTGAGATGGTGTCCGGCTATATAGCCAGATATTCGTTGCGCAGGTCTTCGTCGTCGAGGACATCCTTGGCCAGCCCGGAATAGACGACTTCACCCATGTCGACGATGACGGCCTTGTCGGCGAGCTTGAGCGCGGCAACGGCATTCTGCTCGACGATGATCGTCGTAATACCGATCTCCTTGATCTGGCGGACGATCTTCTCGATCTCCTGCACGATGACCGGCGCCAGCCCTTCATAGGGCTCGTCCAGAAGCAGGAGCTTGACGTCCCGGGCCAGTGCGCGTGCGACCGCCAGCATCTGCTGCTCGCCGCCCGACAGGGTCGTGCCGATCTGCGTGCGCCTTTCGGCAAGGCGCGGAAAATGCTCGTAGATACGCTCCAGCTCCCAGCCGAGCGGCTCCTCGACCTGGGACAGGATCAGATTTTCCTCGACCGTCAGTCCGCCGATGATACGGCGGTCCTCCGGGACAAGCTGGATGCCCATCTGAGCCGCCTGGTAGGATTTCTTGTCATGCAGGCTTTCGCCGCCGAGATAGATTTCGCCCTTTTTGAGCTCCGGATCATCCACCCTTGCGATGGTGCGCAGGGTCGATGTCTTGCCGGCGCCGTTGCGCCCAAGAAGCGCCAAGATCTCGCCCTCCTTGAGGTCGAGTGAAATACCCTGGACGATGTAGGATTCGCCGTAATAGGCATGGATGTCGCGAACGCTGAAAAAGGAATCGCGTGGGTTTGGAAGGGCATCATCGAGTCCGGCAACCTCAAGATGGGTTGCTTCCGTTTTGGTCAACATGTCAGTGCGCTCCACCAAGATAAGCTTCCTGTACTTTCGGGTTCCCTTTAATCTCGTCCGGCGTTCACGATGCGATGATCTGGCCCTGTGCCAGAACCGAAATCTTGTCGGCCAGCGAAAACACCACGTGCATATCATGCTCGATGATAACCTTAGTCATACCACGCTGTTTAATGGTCTTCAAAAGGTCAACCGTCCGATTGGTATCATGGCGCGACATGCCGGCCGTCGGTTCGTCCAGCAGAAGCAGTTTCGGATTCTGAATAAGGCACATGGCCAGCTCCAGCCGGCGCTTGTCGCCGCGCGAGAGAGAAGCCGCCTCGCGGTCCTTCATGACAGCGAGACCAACATCGGCCAGGGTTTTTTCTGCCTGTTTGCGAATGGCTGATTCGTGCCGCAGCTTCGAAAACGGCCGGAGGCTGAACGAGCCGTCGCGGCTGGCAAAGGCCGGGATCATCACATTGTCGAGCAAGGTGAGATCGGAGAAGATCTCCGGGGTTTGAAAAACCCGCGACACGCCGAGCTGATTAATCTCGTCCGGTGTGTGATTGTCGAGCACCTCGCCATTGAAAACCACGTGGCCGCTGTCCGGCTTGATACGTCCGACACAGACATTGAGCAATGTCGACTTGCCGGCACCGTTGGGGCCGATAATGGCGTGGGTGGTGCCTTCCTCGACGTTGAGATCGACGTCGCTGAGGGCCTTGAGGCCGCCGAAACTCTTGTGGACATCGGCCACATGAAGAACGCTGTTGGCTACCATGACCATATCCTCCTATTCCGCCGGCTGTATGGCCGAGGCCGTTTCGGGTTTGCCGCCCCCGCCGCCGGAGAAGCGCCGTACCAGACGGCGCCATCCCTCCATCAGGCCGCCGGGCAGGAATATGACGATCAGCATGAACAACACGCCCAGCGTCAGGTGCCAGCCTTCGCCGACAAACAGGCTGGCAACATCGACCGCAACGGCCTGCAGGCCTTCCGGCAGGAACGAGAAGAAATGTTCCAGGGTCGCCTCGTTGAAGGACGAGAAGATGTTTTCGAGATATTTGATCAGCCAGGCACCGAGCATCGGTCCGATCAGGGTGCCGACGCCGCCCAGAATGGTCATCAGCACGACCTCGCCGGATGCGGTCCACTGCATGCGCTCGGCGCCGGCAAGCGGGTCGGTCACGGCCAGCAGCGAACCGGCCAGCCCGGCGAACATGCCGGAAATCACGAAGGCGGCCAGCGTGTAGGGTCGGGTGTCGAAACCGGTATAACCCATGCGGTTCTGGTTGGACTTGATACCGCGCAGCATCAGGCCGAAGGGCGAGTTGAAGATGCGCCTTGTGATGAAGAAACAAACGATCAGCACTATGGCGCAGAAATAGAACCCGGGATAGCCGCTCATATCGAGGCCGAACAGGTTGGTCTCGGGCAGGCCGGCACCGGGCTGGGAGAACGCGTTGTCGATAATGCGCGGGTCCTGCAGCGTCAGCTGCAGACCGGTTTCGCCATTGGTGATCGGCGTCAGCACCGAATAGGCAAGATTGTAGGACATCTGCGCAAAGGCCAGCGTCAGGATCGAGAAGTAAATACCCGAACGGCGCAGGCTGACATAGCCGATCGCCAGCGCGAAAATCCCGGCAAAGGCAACGCCGAAGAATATGGCCGGCAGCACATTCATGGTGAACAGCTTGAACGACCAGACGGCCGCATAAGAGCCGACGCCCAGGAAGGCGGCATGACCGAAAGAGAGGTAACCGGTCAGGCCGAACAGGATGTTGAAGCCCATGGCGAAAATCGCAAATATCGCAAATTTCTGCAGCAGGTCGGGATAGTTGGCTCCGAACGGCGTCAGCCAGATCGGCATCAGCAGGATGACGAGTGTGAAGGCGGCAAGCGCGAACGGTTCTCTGTTGAGCATCTCTTTCATGGTCTAGTCCTCCATCACGCCTTCGCGGCCAAGAAGTCCGCGCGGCATTGTCAGCAGAATCACGACCGCCACCAGATAGATGATGATCTGGTTTATGCCGGGGAAGATCGTCATGACCGCATTCATCGAGGCGAAGGACTGCAGAACGCCGAGCAGGAAGCCAGCCAGCACCGCGCCTGGCAGCGATCCCATGCCGCCGACAACGACGACGACAAAGGACAGCACGAGGAAGTCCATACCCATGTGATAGTCGGGCGGAAGAATCGGTGTGTACATGACGCCCGCTAGCCCGGCGACAACGGCCGCTATACCGAAGACAACGGTGAAGCGCTTCTGGATGTTGATGCCAAGCAGGCCAACCGTCTCGCTGTCGCGCATGCCGGCGCGCACCACCATGCCGTAGGTGGTGAATTGCAGGAAGGCAAAGACGGCGGCAATGACGGCGGCGGAGAAGCCGAAGTAAACAAGGCGCCACCACGGATAGACAAGCCCGTCACCCAATCCCAACCAGGCGCCGATGTCGGCGCTGCCGGCAACGACTTCCGGAGCCGGCTGCGGAATCGGGTTGGCGCCGAAGTAATGCTTGATGATCTCCTGCAGCACAATCGCCAGTCCGAAGGTGACCAGGATCTGATCGGCGTGGGGACGCTTGTAAAAATGCTTGATCAGGCCGCGTTCCATCACAATGCCTATCAGCAGCATGACGGGAATTGCGACCAGAATGGAAACAGGCACGGAATAATCGAGAAGAAACGTGCCAAAATCGCCGAACCAGTTTTCGATATAGGGGGTGCGGATTTCAGTCGCAGTACCCCAGGCCGTCTTTTTGGTTTCGTCGAGGACAACTTGCTCGAGGTTGAGCAGCTTGTTGAAGGTAACAGCGCAAAACGCTCCGAGCATGAACAGCGCGCCGTGCGCAAAGTTCACTACGCCCAGCGTTCCGAATACCAGCGTCAGTCCGAGAGCGATCAGCGCATAGGCGCCGCCCTTGTCGAGACCGTTCAGCAATTGAAGAAGAATAGCATCCATAGTGTTGTTCCCCGGACAACCTGTCGCTTGGCCGACCGGCCGATAAAACGGCCGATCGGTGTGTTTGAGATTGAAGCCGCCTCAGGCGGTGTCAGCAGGCTTTTGCGTCTGCCGGGCCGAGGTCGCCACCGAAGATCGTGGGATCGTACGTGACCTGTTCACGCGGCACGATCTTGACGACTTCCAGAAGGTCGAACTGCGACTCCGGATTTTCGTTGCCCTTCACCACAAGCACTTCCTTGAAGCACTGATGGTCGGCAGCCCGATACAGGGTTGAGCCGTTGCCCATGCCGTCGAACTCGAAGCCTTCGAGCGCCTTGATGACTTCCGGCGGATAGAAGGTTCCGGCCCGCTCGCAGGCGTCGGCATAAAGCAGCGCCTGCACGTAGCAGGTCTGTGCAGCCTGGGACGGCGGGAAGCCGTATTCCTGGCCGAACGACTTGACGAATGCCGTCGAGCCCTCGTCCTGCAGCGACCAGTTCCAGTTGGTGGTTCCAAGGATGCCCTTGATGTTCTCGCCGGCGCCCTGTGCCATCAGACGTGAGAACAGCGGCACAACGATCTGGAAGTCCTTGCCGTTGACCTGCTTTTCGCGCATGCCGAACTGAACAGCCTGGGTCAGCGAGTTGACCATATCCTTGCCGTAGTGGTTGAGGATCAGAACATCGGCGCCGGAATTGAGAACCGGGGTCAGATACTGCGAGAAGTCACCAGCACCGAGTGGTGTGCGCACGGCGTTGGCGGTCTGCCAGCCGAGGCCTTCTGTTGCATCCTTGATCGACTCTTCCTGGGTCCAGCCCCAGTTGTAGTCGGCGGTCAGATGATAGGCGGTGCGGTCCTTGCCGAGTTCATCGGCGAGAATCGGTCCGAGCGCGAGACCCGACTGGTAGGCATTGAAGAAGTGGCGGAAGCCATAGCGCTTCTTGTCCTTGCCGGTGGTGTCGTTCGAGTGGGTCAGACCCGCCATGAAGATGACACCCATTTCCTGACACAGGCCCTGCACCGCCACGGCAACACCAGAGGACGAGCCGCCGGTAATCATGATGGCGCCGTCCTTTTCAATCATCCGCTTGGCGGATGCGCGGGCGGCATCGGATTTGGTCTGCGTGTCACCGGTGACGAATTCCACCTTTTTGCCCAAAATACCGTTGCCCTTGAGCGCCTTGGACGAGAATGTGTTGAGCAGGCCGCCGTCGCCTTCACCGTTGAGGTGCTTTGTCGCCAGCTGGTAGGCGCGCAGTTCATCGGCGCCTTCGTCGGCGTAAGGACCCGACTGCGGCACGTTGAAGCCGAGCGTCACGCTGCCGCCCGTCGGCATGTTGCAGAAGTCTTCCGCATAGGCGCCGCGGACGAAGCTCATCGGCGCTGCAAGCGCAACACCCGATGCCGCACCCGCCTTCAGCAAGCCACGACGTGTCATGGTTAGTCTGGACATTGAATTCCTCCCGAATGTCGCTGATCGAGTGTCCCGCTTCCTCTTGAACGGAACGGGCCAAATGCTAGCCGCACACAGGATCGGCGCAATAATCCATTCGGATATAAGACTTTGGTTTATTAGACTTTTGTTCTAGATGTATCGGGCACCCGCCGGATTGGCATGCGGGCCGGAATGCGAAAAAATCCAAACAAAATGGCGTGATGGCTTGATGGTTATCAAGGCTGCGGCATAATTTCCTGTTTAGAGTTCATCTAAAGTCTGATAGGACGGTGGCCGTGCCTGCTGAATAATCAGACCGAACCATAGGCAGGGGTCAGCAATCCGCATTTCACTGCTTCATTCGAGTGCGGAAATTGCGAGTTGGAGTTTGAATTCAATGGATTATCGCAGCATTTTTCAGGAAGCAGTCGACCAGCTGCATGCCGAAAAACGCTATCGCGTCTTCGCCAATCTGGAACGTATAGTAGGCAAGTTTCCACGCGCTATCCACCGCTCGGGCGGGGCCGCGCGCGAGGTCACAGTGTGGTGCTCCAACGACTATCTCGGTATGGGGCAGAACGACAATGTGATTTCCTCGCTATGCGATGCTGCCAGCAAAATGGGTTCCGGCGCGGGCGGCACACGCAATATTTCAGGCACAAACCATCCACTGGTGGAGCTTGAACTTGAGCTTGCCGATCTGCACGGCAAGGAAGCAGCGCTTGTCTTTACGTCCGGCTTTATTTCCAACGAAGCCTCGATCTCGACGATCGCACGCCTGCTTCCCAACTGCCTGATCCTTTCAGACGAACTCAACCACTCGTCGATGATCGAGGGCGTCAAACGCTCGGGCAGTGAAAAGAAAATTTTCCGACACAATGATCTGGAGCACCTCGAAGAGCTTCTGCGCGCGGCCGATCCGCAACGCGCCAAACTGATCGTATTCGAATCGGTCTATTCCATGGACGGTGATATCGCCCCCATCGAGGCCATCGCCGATCTTGCCGACAAATACGGTGCGATGACCTATATCGACGAAGTCCATGCCGTCGGCATGTACGGCTCGCGCGGCGGCGGCATCACGGACCGCGACGGACTGGCTGACCGGATCGACATCATCGAAGGAACGCTGGCGAAAGCCTTTGGCGCGCTCGGCGGCTACATTACCGGGCCGCGTGCCGTCATAGATGCGGTGCGCTCCTATGCGCCCGGCTTTATCTTTACCACGGCACTGCCCCCGGCGATTGCCGCGGCTGCGACCACGTCGATCCGCCACCTGAAAGAATCCCAGGAAGAACGCAAGGCCCATCAGCGCCAGGCGCAGGCCACCAAAAAAGCGCTTTCCGAGGCCGGCCTGCCGGTGATGCCATCGGAAACGCACATCGTGCCGCTGCATGTCGGTGATCCGGAACTCTGCAAGAAGGCATCGGACCGGCTGCTTGACGTTCACGGTATCTACATCCAGCCGATCAACTATCCGACCGTGCCGCGCGGCACCGAGCGGCTGCGCATTACGCCGAGCCCGTTCCATGACGATCAGCTGATTGGCGAACTGTGCGAAGCGGTCAAGGAAGTCTGGTATACGCTGGGCATTCCGTTTGCCGCCGGCAGCAATGAGGGGCCTGTAGGATCAGATCGCATCGTCAAGCTGACGGTTCCCAAATCGGGCGGCTGAGGCGGTTCAATTCCTGACATTCAAAGGGCGGTCGCACGATCGCCCTTTTGTTATGAAGCCTGCTCCTTAAGCGGCACCGTCAGATCCCGGAAATAAACCTTGCAAGGCGCTCGGCGGCCGTCTGCACATGGTCGAGGCGGCGCAGGAAGCAAGCGCGCAGAAACGCCTCACCGCCGGGCCCGAAACCGGAGCCGGGCGCCAGACCGACATCGGCCTCGTCGACGATGCGGTATGCCGCCTTGCCTGTATCTTCCATGCCGTCGATAGAGAAAAATGCGTAAAACGAGCCTTCAGGCTTCAGCAACCGAACGCGATTGGTTGCCATCAGCGCATCGCAAAGTACGTCGCGGCCATGCCTTGCTCGTTCTTTCTGCTCCTCGACGTAAGCATCGCCTTCATTCAGCGCCACCACGCAACCCCTCTGCAGGAACTGCGGCACACCGGAAGTCGAATACTGAATGAGGTTTTCGAACACCTGTCCGAGTTCGGCCGGCGCCTTGATCCAGCCGACGCGCCAACCGGTCATCGACCAGTTCTTTGAAAACGAATTGACGAACAGGATCCTGTCCCGCTCCTCCATCACATCCAGAAATGACGGTGCGCGGTGGCCGGCATAGTAAAAGCGCGAATAAATCTCGTCGGCCATGATCCAGATGCCGGCTTTTCGCGCCAGGTCGAGGATTGCCTGCAATTCTGCCTCGCTTGCAGTCCAGCCGGTCGGGTTGGATGGCGTGTTGATAAACAATGCCCTGGTCTTCGGGCCGATCGCGCCGGCGAGCCGCTCCAGATCGAGCGTCCAGCCGTTATCCGTGTAGTCGAGCGCCACCGGGACAGCCTGGGCGCTCGATATTTCCAGGGCTGCGGCAATGTTCGGCCAGGATGGCGAAAGATACACCACCTCGTCACCGGCACCGCAGATCGCCTCGATGGAGAGCTTGATTGCCTGCATTCCCGATCCGGTGACAAAAAAGGTCTCCGGATCGTGGGAGCCGCCGAAATGCCGCCCGTAATAGTCGGCCAGTGCCTGCCGCAACGGCGGAATTCCGCGCTGCCAGGTGTAGAATGTCTCACCATCGCGTAGGGATTTGACCGTGGCATCGCTGATAAAAGACGGGGTTGGAAGATCCCCCTCGCCCACCCAGAGCGGTATGACGTCGCCCCGCAGCCGCGCATGGTTGACGACGGCGACAATGCTGCTTTCCGGCACATTGCGCGCCTGCGGGCTCAAATCATCCAATAACGTCATCTGCAACCTCCCGACCTGAAGGTTGCGATACTCCCAATGGCGGGAAAAATCACGCCATAATCATTTATGGTCCCATCGATACCGCTGATGAGTGGGATTTCATTTTTTCAGGAGATCGCGGATTTCCGTCAGCAATTGCACATCCGCAGGCGGGGCGGCCGGCGCTGCGGGCTTTTCTTCTTCCTTGCGGCGCAGATTGTTGACACCCTTGACCATCAGGAAAATGATCCACGCAAGGATCAGGAAATTGATCGCCACCGTTATGAAATTGCCGTAGGCGAAAACGGCGCCCTGTTCGCGCGCTGCTTCAAGAGTGGTGGCAGTTACGGCTCCACTTAGCGGAATGAAATAGTCGGAAAAATCAAAACCGCCGAAAATCGCGCCCACAATCGGCATGATGATGTCGCCGGTCAGCGATTTGACGATCAATCCGAATGCGCCGCCAATAATAACCCCGACGGCAAGGTCCATTACATTGCCTTTTGCTATGAACTCCTTGAATTCCTTGAGCATGAGCAGTCCCCTCTCTTTATTTCCGGCATTATTACTTCAATCTGCAAACACACTAGGGCGAGTTTGGCAGAAATGGAACAACGGAACCGGAACGGTGAAACCTGCCTGTGGATGAGCTATTTGGGCAGAAAGTCAGACACTTAAGGACCTGCATACCACTTTGTCCTCATTTGCGTGTGCCGCCATAGCGTTTATGCTGGCGGAAATATCGACTGTTGAAAGGATCGAAGACTATATGCTGGCAGGCTGGGTGATCATTACCTCCGCATTGCTCTATCTGCTGCTGCTGTTCGCGATTGCCAGCTATGGCGACCGCAAGTCGGCGGCCAAGCGCAGCGTGGGAAAAGGCCGCCCGCTTATCTACGCGCTCAGCCTCGCGGTCTATTGCACGTCCTGGACCTATTTCGGCGGCGTCGGACTTGCCGCGCAGCGCGGCTATGAGTTCCTGGCCATCTATATCGGGCCGATCCTCATGTTCACCATCGGCATGCCGGTGCTGCGCCGGATCGTCAATCTGGCAAAGGCCGAAAAGCTGACGTCGATCGCCGACTTCATTGCAGCACGCTATGGCAAGAACCCCACTGTTGCAGGCATTGTCGCACTGATCGCGGTCATCGGGACGATCCCCTATATTGCGCTGCAGCTCAAGGCGGTCTCCTCGTCGGTAACCATCATCATGGCCAACACACCGTTCGAGGCCAAGTCCGGTCTGTTTTTACTGACCGATATCTCGCTGATCGTGGCGCTGCTCCTGGCCGGGTTTGCGGTGATCTTCGGCACACGGCATACCGATGCGACGGAGCACCAGAACGGCCTGATCCTCGCCGTTGCGACGGAATCGGTGGTCAAGCTCATCGCATTTACCGCCGTCGGGCTATTTGCAACCTTCGTGCTCTTCGACGGCCCCGGACACCTCATCGAGCAGGCGCGTCAGAGCGATGCCGCGATGGCCGCGCTCAGCTACCAGACTGCACCGGCCCGTTGGCTTGTGCTGACCGTATTGTCGGCTTTTGCGATTGTCGTCCTGCCTAGGCAGTTCCATGTCACGGTGGTGGAAAACCGCACGGAGAGCGAACTCAATACGGCAAGATATCTGTTTCCGCTGTATCTGGTCGCCATCAACCTGTTCGTCATTCCGATCGCCATTGCCGGGCTGCTAAGCCTGGAAGGCGGTGCCGGCGATCAGTTCGTATTGCTGCTGCCGCTGGCCAATGACCTGTCCTGGCTGTCGCTGGCCACCTTTATCGGCGGATTTTCGGCGGCGACCGCGATGGTCATCGTGGCGTCCGTTGCCGTCGCCATCATGATTTCAAACGATATCGTCATGCCGATATTGCTGCGCCAGAACATCATCCGGCGAAGCAGCGATCTGTCCGACTTCACCGGAGCGATCCTGAAAATCAGGCGAACCGCCATCTTCTGCATTCTGCTTTTGGGTTATGCCTATTACCGATCAGCCAACATCAATGCCGGCCTCGCCTCGATCGGCCTTTTGTCCTTCGCCGCCATTGCACAGTTCGCCCCGGCATTGTTCGGCGGGCTGCTATGGAAGGCAGCCAATGCACGCGGTGCGATCATGGGGCTCTGCGGCGGCATGTTCGTCTGGGCCTATCTGCTGTTTGTGCCGAGCCTTGGAGGGCCGGACAATTCGGCCATTGCCGCTGCTGTACTGGGTTTCCTGCTGCCGGGGACGGATGCTTTCTCCGGCCCGGGCGCCGACCCCTTCGTCAACAGCGTTATCCTCAGCCTGCTGGTCAATCTCGCCCTGTTCGTCGCCGGCTCGCTCAGCCGCCAGGCCAGGCCTCTGGAGCGTATGCAGGCCGGCGTTTTCATTCCTCAGCGCTCGATGATCAGGCCGGCGCGCAACGACTGGCAGACCGGCATTACGGTCAAGCAGCTCAAACAGGCAATTACCAAATATCTCGGTGTCGAGCGTACCGAACGGTCCTTCCACACCTACGAGACAACCCGCGGCCGCTGGCTGGAGCCGAGCGCGCCCGCGGATATGGACCTTGTGCGCTATTCGGAGCAGCTGCTCGGCAGCGCCATCGGATCGGCCTCGGCTCGGCTTGTGCTGTCGCTGCTTTTCCAGAAGGAAGACGATACGTCCTCCGACACCGCGCGCCTGCTCGACGAAGCATCGGAAGCCTTGCAATATAACCGCGACCTGCTGCAAAGCGCACTCGGCCAGATGGATCAGGGCATAACGGTGTTTGACCGCAACAACCGGCTGAGCGTCTGGAACCGCCGCTTCCGCTCGCTGATGGAGTTGCCGGAGTCCGTCGGCCAGGTCGGGGTTGCGCTGGAGGATATCGTCTCCATGCTCGCCAAACGCGGTGACATCCGCGAAGACCAGGTCAAAGGCATTATCGACAGCTTTCTGACCATGGATATCGCCTGGACGCTGACGCTTTCGGAATCGGGCAGGATCATCGAAATCCGATCCAATCCGATGCCAGACGCGGGCGTTGTTACGACCTATGCCGACATCACCGAACGCGTTGCCTCCGCAAAAGCGCTGACCCGGGCAAACGAAACGCTTGAGCAGAGGGTTGCCGAACGCACCGCCGAGCTGGTGCGCGTCAATGGTGAGCTGGCGCAGGCGCAGACACGGGCCGAAGAGGCCAATATCGGGAAAACGCGTTTTCTTGCCGCCGCCGGCCACGATATCCTACAGCCACTCAATGCGGCGCGGCTTTACTCATCCTCGCTGGTGGAGCGGCTCGGCCGATCCGACAATGGCGAACTGGTGCAAAACATCGATTCATCCCTGGAATCGGTGGAATCGATCCTTGGCGCGGTGCTTGATATCTCGCGGCTTGATACCGGCGCCATGAAACCGCAAATTTCGGTATTTCCGCTCAATGAGGTGCTGCGTCGCATCGAGACCGATTTTGCGCCCCTGGCTGCGGAAAACAATCTTGAACTGAGGGTCCTGCAAAGCTCCGCTATCGTGCGCAGCGACCCGAACCTTTTGCGACGGCTCATACAGAATCTCGTCTCCAACGCCATAAAATATACCCGTAGCGGCCGCGTGCTTGTTGGCGTGCGGCGACACGGAGGAACGGCCGTGGTTCAGGTCGTCGACACCGGCATCGGCATTCCGCAATCAAGTTTCGAGACGGTCTTTCGTGAATTCACCCGATTGGATGACGGCGCCAAAACCGCTGCGGGCCTTGGTCTTGGACTTTCCATTGTCGACCGTATCGCGCGGGTGCTGGGGCATCGGGTTCATCTGTCATCGGCGCCTGGCAAGGGCACCAGCTTTCGCGTCGAAATACCGGTCGAAACCGATGTCAAACATGTGCGTCAAGCGGCAACCGAGCAGGCCGTGTCGCCAACACCGATGTCGCTTGACGGCCTGACAGTCATGTGTATCGACAACGAACCCAAGATCGTCGAGGGCCTGGAGATTCTGCTGGCCGGGTGGCACTGCGGGGTAATCAGCGCAGGTTCCAGCGCGCAGGTCAGCGCAATGCTCGACAGCCAGACAAGCCCACCCGATGCGATCATTGCCGATTTTCACCTCGACGACGGCAATGGCATCGATGTGATCGCATCCATCCGTGAACATTGGAATGTCGATATCCCGGCGGTTCTGGCGACAGCAGACCGGACGCTCGACGTACGCAACAGGGCCGAGGAACAGTCGATATCGATCTTCAACAAGCCTCTGCGTCCGGCTGCGCTGAGAGCTTTTCTCAACCAGATCGCCGCAGCGAGAAAATCAGCTGCTGAATAGGACGGTTGCCGTCGGGTTTTGCCGGGTGGTGGCCCTGTTCAGGTTACCGGACCGGATTCGTTGTCGAGCGCGTCGGTACCGATTTTCGAAAGCTGTATGACCGCCTGGGTGCGGCTGTCTACAGCCAGCTTTTGAAGGACAGCAGACACATGCGCCTTGATGGTCGCCTCGGAAACGCCGAGCTCATAGGCAATCTGCTTGTTCAACAGTCCTTCCGCCAACATGCCGAGCACCCTGCTCTGTTGCGGTGTCAGCGTCTGCAGCCGTTTGATGAGATCGGCGATCTCCGGATCCTGTTCCGGCCCGAGTTCAAAATCGCGTGGTGTCCACACATCTCCGGCAAGGACCGCGCGGATACCGTCACGGATATCATCGATACTGCCGGACTTTGAAATGAACCCGGAAGCTCCAAGGTCGATTGCACGGCGGACTGTCGCCTGATCGTCGGATGCGGAAACAACCACAACCGGGAGGCTTACATATTCAGCCCGCAAAGAAATCAGCCCGGAAAGACCGCTGACGCCCGGCATGGTCAGATCAAGCAATAACAAATCCGCTTCCGGGTGCTGTGCCGCAGCGGCACGCGCCGCGCCAAAATCGCCTGCTTCAACAATTTCCAATCCATCTTCAATTCCGGCCAGCGCCTGCCTCAGTGCACCGCGAAAGAGCGGATGGTCATCTGCTATGATAAATGTTCTTGCCAATTCGCTCGCCCCCTCCCAGAGGCCCGCCTTGCCTGAAAGACACTTCGTCCTCCCGCCGCTCAGACAGGCAATTCATTCCAATAAGCCGTGCATATCGCTTTGCACGCCATAATGCTACCGGGCTTACCGGTCCGCGAAAAGAAAATTCTTTTACGGCCCGTTGCCGCAAATGCGGGAAACGAACGAATCGAGCTGGTTTCAGGAGGCCTGCAGCACCGGACCGGGGGACTGCGGCACAGCCTTTTCGCTGCAGCAGTCAGAGCATGCATAGACCCTGTCATGGAGGAGGACGGCCTTGCGGAGCGCCTGTTGAACGCTACTGTACTCGCCCAGATAGATTCTGTGATAAAAATCCGGCAGGCGGCAACAACCGTCGGCATGAACTTCGCGTGCGCCGTCTTTGGTGTTTTCGTCCAGAAAGTAGCTGGCCACGTGGGCGGTCCTCCAATGGAGGCTTCCGATGTACCCCAATTGGAATACGGCAGGTTACCTCGCAATTATGCCATCCGCCCCGGCATGGTCTGTAGGTCTGTTAAACCGCTAATATAATGGTATGTTTATCATTTCCAATAAACAAATGTTTAATTGGTGTTCGTTTTTTCCGGTTTCGGTTCGCTCGGTGTATTTTCCTCATTTTCCCTGTCGAATTCCTCAATCACACCGAGAAAACGCCGCATCATCTTTTCCATGATCCCGAATGTGCGATCGATTTCCTCGTCCGTCGGCAGATGATTCTGTCGCTCGGATGTTTGTCCATCGATTACCTTTTCCATCTCGGCGATCCGGTCCTCCAGCAGATCGATCTGCTCTTCCAGCGCATGCCGTTCATCCGCAGCCATGCGACAGACGATCTGGCCGTCCGTATCAGTGCAAACCGAAATTTCGCCAGTATAGGAATCGAGCCGGATAAATCCGCTGTCTGTGCGCTCCATGACGAACCGTCCTTCCTGTGCGGCGGCCATTGTTGTGCACAGCAGCACAGCAAGTCCTGCCGCGGTGAGTGAGATCACTGGAAGATTTCGGTTCATTTTAGACGCGTCCCCGGTGATTTATTCGAATCAACCATGTAGGTAGCTGATAATCGTGCCAGAATTGCGATGGTGGCAGAATGAGGCCGCCATTAAATCCCGAGTGAACGAACTGGATCAATATGCCGAAACACATTTATAAGATCGTGCCACAGGAATTGTGGCATAGCGCACAGGACACCGGTGCGTTCAAAGGCGCACCCATCGACCTCCGGGACGGCTACATTCACTTTTCCACCGCCGAGCAGGTTGCCGACACGGCGGCGCTGCATTTTGCCGGGCAGAAGGATCTGCTTCTCATTGCCGTTGACGGCAGTGTTTTCGGTGACACATTGCGATACGAACCTTCCCGCGGCGGCGACCTCTTTCCGCACCTATACGCGCCGTTGCCCGTGGATGGTGTGCTGTGGGTGAAAGCGATGCCGCTTGGCAAGGACGGCAAACACGTATTGCCCGATCTGGATTGAATATGGATCTTTTCTACACCATTGCCCGCCGAGCACTCTTCACGCTTGAGCCGGAAATCGCCCACAAACTGTCCATCCTCGCCCTGAAATCGGGTGCCCTGCCCGGATGTCCGGCGGCGCTGGATGCGCGCCTGGCGGTAAAGACGGCCGGCCTTTCCTTCAGCAATCCGCTCGGTATCGCGGCAGGATTCGACAAGAATGCCGAAGTGCCGATGGAAGTGCTTCGTCTCGGATTCGGATTTACGGAAATCGGCTCCGTGACGCCGAAACCGCAGCCGGGAAACCCCAAGCCGCGGATATTTCGCCTGCCGGCGGATCAAGCGGTGATCAACCGATTCGGTTTCAACAATGACGGCCATGCTGTGGTGCTTGAGAGACTGAATGCGATCAAGGGCGACAGGCCCGGTCCGATCGGCGTGAATGTCGGCGCGAACAAGGATTCTGAACACCGGATCGCCGACTATGCTCTTGGAATTGAAGTCTTTTATGCCGTAGCAGACTATTTCACCGTCAATATTTCCTCGCCCAACACACCGGGGCTGCGGGACCTGCAGGCCAAAAACAGCCTTGCGGCACTGCTGGAGGCGGTCCTTGCGGCCCGCAGCGTCGAGATCGCGCAAGGTCATGCAAGAAAACCGATATTCCTTAAAGTGGCGCCCGACCTTGCGGCGGGTGATCTTGAGGATATCGCCGAACTGGCGCTTGAACACGCTCTTGACGGGCTGATCATCTCCAATACGACGCTTTCGCGCAGCGGACTGAGCGACGACCGGCATATCGGGCAGGCCGGCGGCGTATCCGGCAGGCCGCTATTTGAGCGCTCGACCATCGTTCTGGCAAAACTGCGCAAGCTCGTTGGCCCGTCGATGACGATCGTCGGGGTTGGCGGTGTGGATTCGGCTGCGGCAGCGCTGGAAAAAATCCGTGCCGGCGCCGACCTCGTGCAACTCTATACCGGATTTGTCTATCAGGGTCCCGGGCTGGTGCGCGCAATTCTGACCGGGCTTTCGGAACTGGTCGCGGAGCGGAACGTTGCTTCCATTACAGAACTGCGCGACACGCGCACGGAAGAATGGGTATCCAGACCGATGCCTCAATAAATCGGAGCGTTTCTTATTCAGTGAAGGGTGGGGTGGGTTTCATTCAAAAGTTCAGCGACATCCACAACGGAACTCGAACTTCCCACCTGCTCAATCGCAAGCCGCTGCCCGATTTTTTCCTCGATCACCAGCAGCAAGGTCATATGGGTAAGACTGTCCCATGCCGGCAATTGCGATAGCGCGCAATGGCAATCAACCCGCTCGATGGGAACGAGCAATATCTCCGCCACTATCTGGCGAATGGCTGCCACGCTTTTATCCATGGTCTCTTCCCTGCGGCTATCCCTGCATTGGGGCCGTGCCCCGTCTTGCAGACGGTCATCGACTCGAACCGCTTCAGCGCGCCTTCCGGCAATCTAACACAAATATTACATCTATTTTGCGACTGTTTTATGGACAATTGAACAGCGAATATTAATATTTCGTAAGTTTTTTCCACAACACCGACAAGTTGTATTTTGAATCAAGAGAATTTGATTCTCACATTTATCTTCACTTGCAATCCGCACTCTGCATGATTGTTCATTTTGATTGATTTTTATCTGCGGTTGCTACACATTTATATATTCAATCATATGCCGACCAGATCGATGCCGCCGCGGCGCAAAGTCGCCGGATGCCGTGACCCTAGACCCAATGCGTTGAAATTGCGTTTATTTTTCCCGAGTCCAAACCAGACGGAGAGAGCCTGTTGACGGCCCGCCGGCTAAACCGGCCTTGCGGGCGGGAAGGCCCTGTCCGCACGTACCCCGAGCATGGCATAGAGTGAAAAACCGCGCGCGCCCAAAAACGCCAGCAAAGCCAGCCACAACCCGTGATTTCCAACAGCCGGTACCAATGTCAGCAGGAGGGCGCCAAAAAGCGCCAGTGAAAGAAGCATCATATTGCGCATGTCCCGCGACCATGTGGCGCCGATGAAAACGCCATCCATCTCGAATGCCAGAACACCTGCCAGTGCGGTCAGTGCGGCCCAGACGATGTATTTGCGCGCTTCCGCCCGCACATCTTCCGACGTTGTCAGGAAATCAATCACCATTTCTCCCGAAACCAGGAAAAACAGCGTCGTCAGCGCAGCCAGCCCCGTTCCCCAAAACAGCGTCAACCTGACGGCACGATCAAAGGCGGGCCGGTAATTTGCGCCGACGGCACGCCCCGCAAGCTGTTCGGCGGCGGTGGCAAATCCGTCGAGATAGTAGCCCGCGACCATGAAAAAATTCATCAGGACTGCGTTGGCGGCAAGGGTTACCGGTCCGAATTGCGCACCCTGGCGCACAAACAGTGCAAAGGCGATCAGCAGCGCAAAAGACCGGATCATGATGTCGCGGTTGAGTGACATCAGCCTGACAATGGAGGGCCGGTCAAAAACCGCCCGCCAACCGGGACGAGCCGATTTGTCCAGGCGGAAATACACGAACGCAAAGCCAATCACGGCTCCGATCGCCTCACCGGTCACCGTTGCCCAGGCAACACCAGCGATGCCCCATTCAAGATGAAGCCCCAAATAGACAGAGAGTGCTATGTTGGTGCCATTGATCAGCGTTTGTAAAAGAAGGCCTGCGATTGCCTGTCCGCGGCCAAGCAGAAAACCGAGAATAGCATAGTTTACCAGCGTTGCCGGCGCAGAAACGATGCGGATAGAAACGTAGACTTGCGTTGCTTTGCGCACGGCCTCGCCGGGCGCCATGGCCCAGATTCCGGCCCAGATAATCAGCGGCGACAATATGAGGACGGCGACGCCACAGGCAAAACCAATGATCACGGAACGCCAGAAAACGGCTTGTTCTTCCCGGGTGTCGCCGCTGCCGAAAGCCTGCGCAACCAGACCGGTTGTTGATGCCCTCAGGAAGTTCAGGGTCGTAAAGACCACATCGAAAATTATCGCCCCGATCGCAAGGCCGCCGATCAGCGCCGGATCGCCGAGACGGCCGACCACTGCCATGTCCACAAGCCCAAGCAGCGGGGTTGTCAGATAGGCGAGCGTCATCGGAACGGCGATCGAAAGGACAAGCCGGTGGCTGACGGTAAATGGCCGCTGAACGGCCGTGTTTCCTGCCGACGCTTCGATCGGTTGCCTCTCCTGCGAAAAGTGTCGTGTGGTCCCCCGCTGCTGCCGGGCAGGGATTATTCAATTGCTGTGCGATGCAGGCTTGATGTTATTACGGCCTATCGACGGTAACTCAATACCCGCATGACCAGAAATACCGGAACGACGATGACCGCACCAAGTAACAGATAGTCGCCAAAGCGTCCAAGCGCGGCAAAGCCCAGATTCCAGACATTGACCAGGAAATCGCGGATCGCATAGACAACGTCGATCGGATACCAGTGAAATGCGCTCATCACCGCGCCGACGATGAACGAAATCACGATCAGCTTGACGACGGTGCGGCCGGGTGTGTCACCCAAAAATCGGGTCAGCTTGCCGGACATTCGGCGATACTCCATGTTGGTTGTGCAATAGGTAATCGCTATTTGCCGACGGTTCAACAGCTTCATTCGACCCGACAAAGCCATTTTTCCGAGACCCGTCTTGGTCTAACGTTTCCGAGTGAACGATGATTCTGGGAAAAAGCCCGCCAGTGCGGAAACCGGCCTGCCCGAACCCTTTTCCGGCTGGTTTGGCAAGCGCGGCTGGCAACCGCGGCCGCATCAGCTGGCGTTACTTGAAAAAGCCGATGCAGGAAGCTCGTCGCTGCTGATCGCACCGACCGGCGCCGGCAAGACGCTTGCCGGCTTTCTGCCTTCGCTTGTCGACATCACCCTGAAGGAAGAAAAGCGCAAACCAGGCGCGGCACGTTCATCTGCGCGGCAGGGTATTCACACCCTCTATGTTTCGCCGCTGAAAGCTCTGGCAATCGACATCGAGCGCAACCTTGCAACGCCCGTTGCCGAGATGGAACTGCCGGTGCGCGTCGAAACAAGGACCGGCGACACGCCGCAGTCGAAGCGGCAGCGCCAGAAACGCAACCCGCCCGATATTCTGCTTACGACGCCCGAGCAGATTGCCTTGCTGATTGCCAGCCGCGAGGCAGATACTCTGTTTGACGGGCTGAAATTTGTCATTTTCGACGAATTGCACTCGCTGGTCACTTCCAAGCGCGGTCATCTGCTGTCGCTAGGGCTTGCCCGGCTACGCAAACATTGCCCCGACCTGCAGACTATCGGATTGTCGGCAACGGTCGCGGATCCCGAAGCCCTGCAGGCCTGGCTGATGCCGCAGAGCGGATCAAAGGGCGCGAACCTGTCCGAGCGGATTGTCGTCGAAGGCGGAGCCAAGCCGCAAATCAGCATATTGGAAACCGACGAACATGTGCCGTGGTCAGGCCATTCGGCGCGCTATGCGATGGCCGATGTCTACCAGGCGATCGGCGAACACAGAACTACCCTCCTCTTCGTCAATACGCGCAGCCAGGCCGAACTTTTGTTTCGCGAATTATGGCGGATCAACGAGGATGACCTGCCGATAGCGCTGCATCACGGATCGCTCGACGCAAGCCAGCGGCGGAAGGTGGAAGCGGCCATGGCCGATAACCGCCTGCGGGCCGTGGTTGCCACTTCGACGCTGGATCTCGGCATCGACTGGGGCGATGTCGATCTCGTCGTCCATGTCGGCGCGCCCAAGGGGGCAAGCCGCCTTGCACAGCGCATTGGCCGGTCCAATCACCGCATGGATGAACCGAGCCGCGCCATACTCGTGCCGGCCAACCGCTTCGAAGTGATGGAGTGCCAGGCGGCGCTCGATGCCAATTATCTTGGAGCACAGGACACGCCGCCCGTGGGTATCGGCACCTATGATGTGCTTGCCCAGCATGTGCTCGGCATGGCCTGCGCGGCGCCGTTTACAGCGGACGATCTCTATGAGGAAGTCAAATCAGCCTCGCCCTACAGTGCACTCGAGCGCGAGCAGTTCGACCGTGTCGTCGATTTTGTCGCGACCGGCGGCTATGCGCTTAAAACCTACGACCGGTACGCCCGCATCCGGCTGACGAAGGACGGAACCTGGCGGGTCGCCAATCCGCGTATCGCCCAGCAGTACCGGCTCAATATCGGCACAATCATCGAAGCTCCGGAACTGAAGATACGCCTGACACGGCACTCGGGGCGCGGCACAAATGTGCGCGGCGGGCCCGTTCTCGGCAAAGTCGAAGAATCCTTCGTCGAAATGCTTTCTCCCGGCGACACATTCCTTTTCGCCGGCAAGGTTCTGCGTTTCGAGGGTATCCGTGAAAACGAGTGCATCGTCTCAAAGGGCGGCGCCGGCAGCCCGAAAATACCGGCCTATGCCGGCGGCAAGTTTCCGCTTTCGACCTATCTGGCCGATCAGGTCCGCACCATGCTTGGCGATCCGGACACCTGGCGTGCGCTGCCGCCGCAGGTGCGCGAATGGCTGGAAATCCAGCGGCAGAAATCGGTATTGCCGTCGCGCGGCGAATTGCTTATCGAAACATTTCCGCAGGGCGACCGGTATTACATGCTGATGTATCCGTTTGAGGGAAGGCTGGCGCATCAGACGCTGGGCATGCTTTTGACCCGGCGACTGGAGCGGGCGCGGGCCAGACCGCTCGGTTTCGTTGCCACCGACTATGCGATGGCCGTTTGGGGCCTGCGGGACATGGGACTCATGTTCGAACGCGGCGAACTCTCACTTGCCGCACTGTTTGACGAAGACATGCTGGGTGACGACCTCGAAGCGTGGCTTGCTGAATCATGGATGCTCAAACGCACATTCCGAAACTGCGCTCTCATTTCCGGGCTTATCGAACGCCGGCATCCGGGCAAGGAAAAAACCGGGCGGCAGGTCACGGTATCGGCCGATCTTGTCTATGACGTCCTGCGCAGCCACGAACCCGATCACATTCTCTTGCAGGCAACACGGCATGACGCGGCAAGCGGGCTACTGGATATTCGGCGGCTAGCGGATATGCTGTCGCGAATCAAAGGCCGAATCGTTTTGAACCGGCTGAACCGGATATCGCCCCTCGCCGTCCCCGTCATGCTGGAGATCGGCAAGGAACCGGTGTCCGGCGAGGCGCAGGACGACATTCTGGCCGAGGCGGCGGACGAGATTATCGCCGAAGCGATGGGCAGCGGCTAAGATGCGGGGAAACGGGTTTCATGAACAGGGCAAGTGCCGCACAAGCATTGATCGCCGACGAGATGATCCAGACCGCCGAAATCGAAATCAGTGAAACCGCAGCCGTTTGCGATCCGCTCGGCGCGCTGTTCCTGCCGCAAAGCGCCACGCTGATCGTTTCCGACCTGCATCTTGAAAAGGGTGCCGCTTTTGCCCGCCGGGGCATGATGCTGCCGCCCTATGACACGGCGCAGACGCTGAAACTCGTCACGGCCGTTGTAAGCCGCTACCGGCCGGCCTGCGTCATCTGTCTCGGCGACAGTTTTCACGACCGCCAGGGTGCCGCAGCCCTGCCCGGCCAGCACCAGGAGCAGATTTCGAACCTGATGGCCGGGCGCCACTGGTTCTGGATTGCCGGCAACCATGATCCGGATCATCCCGAAGGGCTGGGCGGCGACTGTGTCAGCGAACTTTATCTCGACGGGCTGTGCTTTCGCCACGAGCCGGCGGCGAATGCCGCCGAGGCGGCGGGCGAAGTCGCCGGGCATCTGCATCCGGCGGCGCGTGTCGTGCGCCGGGGCAAGGGCGTCCGGCGCCCCTGTTTCGCATCGGACGGACAACGCCTGATCATGCCGTCTTTCGGAGTGACAACCGGCGGCCTCAACCTGCGGAACAATGCTTTCCAGGGACTTTTCGAGCGGCGCCGGCTCACCGCCCATCTGCTTGGCCGCGACAGGATCTATTCGGTGCCGTTCGACCGGCTTATCGGATAAAACCGGCCGCCGCAGTTCAGTCTTTTCGGAAAATGACGCTGGCCAGCCAACCGGTTATCATGGCGAGACCGACCGCCAGCAGACCATAGAGGAACGCCTGCTGATGGGCGAGCTCAAACACGAACTGCTCAATGCCGGTCTTGACGACCCGCAGCCGCAAATTCCGTTCCATGACGAATTCGTTGTTTTTGAACAGGAATGCCCGCAGCCTGTGCTCTCCAACCGGTATGCTGGCCGGCAACCGCAGTGTTGCACGAAACAGGCTTGAGCTGACGAATTCGACCCCCACGGGCTCGCTCTGGTAAAGCCCGTCCTCGACCCGCAGCCTGAGCAACGCGCTTTTAAATTCAGGCACACGTGTGCCGTCCCCGACATTTCCCGCCGGGGTCAGGTGAATGTGCTCGATGCCGATCGTTCGGCCGCTGAGCTCGATCTCCTTGGTAATGCGGTTGATGGGCAGGGTGCTGGAAATCGAATAGGAGGCCGGCGCAGGCTCGAAACGCATGGAGTAGCGATTGATCCAGATGCCAAAAACCCGGTCCTTCTTGCGGACGACGGTTTCCTTTGGCGGCCCCTCGAGGGCAACGATGATATCGTACTGACCGAGTTGTAGAAGCAGCGGATCGGCGTTGTCCAGCGCGCCGAATACGATCAGGTCGGCGCCGGCGAAATCGGAGGTAATGGCTATTTCATTGGTCGAAATGCCAATATCGAGCTTTTCGTTAGCCGCCTTTACGCCCACTGCAGCAACAAGAACCAGCAGCAATGCGGCCAGCAGTGCCTTTATTTCTGAAGGCCACCGCATCAGAACCCTTCCTTGGTCGTAACGACCGAATAGAGTTCATCGGGGGTGAGGACCAGGTCGAGTGCGAGACGGACGCCGACCGCGAGCACCAGCAATGCCAGCAGGGCACGCAATTGCTCACCACGCAGCTTTTGGCCGACCCTTACGCCGTATTGCGCGCCGACGACGCCGGCAATCATCAAAAGGCCCGCCAAAAAAACATCAACCGACTGGTTTGTCGTCGCCTGGACAATTGTCGTGAAGGCGGTAACGAAAATGATCTGGAACAGCGAGGTGCCGATAACGACATTGGTCGGTATGCGCAGCAGATAGATCATCGCCGGCACCATGATGAATCCGCCACCAACGCCCATGATCGAGGTAAGAACACCAATACCGAAACCGAGCACAATGACCGGAATGACCGAAAGATAGATCTTCGACCGCTTGAAGCGCATCTTGAAGGGCAGCCGGTGAACCCAGTTGTGCTGGCCCGGCTTGCGAAGAGAAACCGGCTTGTTGGCCGCTGCCCGGCGCAGCGAATTGATACTCTCCAGCAGCATCAGGCCGCCGACGATACTCAGGAACGTGACGTAAAACAGCGAGATGATTAGGTCGAGCTGTCCCAGACTTCGCAGCAGCGTAAAAAGATAGATGCCGACCGAGGCGCCCACCAGTCCGCCGCCAAGCAGCGTCAGGCCGAGCTTGATGTCGAGCGTGCCCCGGCGAAAGTGGGAAAGTGCTCCGGAGAAAGACGAGGCGACGACCTGATTGGCACCGGTCGCAACAGCCACGGCGGGCGGAATGTTATAGAAAATCAAAAGCGGCGTAATGAGAAATCCGCCACCAACACCGAACATCCCCGACAGGAAACCCACCGCAGCGCCCATACCCAGAATGATAAAGGCATTTACAGACAATTCTGCTATGGGCAGATATATGCTCATGTCAGGCCGAAGACGCGTATCCCAAGATTATTGTGACCGAATGCAGCAGGCATCCCGTTCTGTCATGCGCCTTATGTTTCCCCGAGTCAATCATTGTGACTGGGGCCAGAGAGGTAAGTTTTTCAGGACAGTTAAAATGGATACGGAATTGCCGGGTGAGTAGCGGGACAATAAGCAATCACCCCGCAATCGGGCGGGGTGACGGCAGTTTCGCTGTCGTTGCTTATCCGGCTATCCGCACGGTGGCGGATCAGTAGTTTCGAGCCATGAGTTCCTTGACCAGGGCGTCCGAGACCTCGCCAGTCGGCGCCAGTCCGACGGAGGCCTGGAATGCCTTGATCGCCTCGACGGTGCGGTTGCCCATGATGCCGTCAATGCCACCGGTGTCGAACCCGTTCTTGGTCAGGATCGCCTGAATGTTTTTGACGGCCTTGGTCATGTCCACCGAGGCGGTGCGGGTTTCCGTTCCGCGCCACTCCGGCGGTATACGAACCGAGTTCGCAGCTTCAACCAATGCCGCGGGCTTCCACAACTCGACCTTGGCACGGGCGCTCTCAAGCTGCTCGGGGCGCAGCGCATTTGCCACCTCATCGCGTTTCTTGGAAGCATCCTTGTCGCCGGCTTTTGCAGCAATGGCGAACCATTTGTAGGATTCTTCCAGATCCTGCGGGACACCGCTGCCGCGGGCATGCAGGATGGCAAGATTGAACTGGCTGTCCTTGACGCCGAGATCAGCGGCGCGGGTGAACCAGGTTCCGGCGGAATCGTAGTCAGATACACCCTTGCGGCCCATGGCGTAAAGCACGGCGAGATTATGCATCGCGCTTGCATTGCCCTGTTCGGCAGCCATCTGATACCAGGTCAGCGCCCTGTCGACATCGCGTTCGACGCCGGTTCCCTTCTCGTAGAAGTTTGCAAGCCGGTACTGAGCCGGTGCAAAGCCCATATCCGCCGACAGCTGATACCACTTTGCGGCTTCGGAAAGATCGACGGGAACGCCACGACCATCGGTGTAGCGAGCGCCAATCTCAAAAAGGGCAAGCCCGTCTCCGTTTGCCGCCGCCTCGCGCAGTGCGAGCGGACCGGTGGCCTCCGGCGGCATATCGATTTCCACGGCCTTTGCCGGTGCGTCGGTGGAAAGCGACGCAACCTCCGTTTCGGATGCGGGCTCCGCCGGCTGGAAGCTCGAGCTCGGCTGTATGCCGTTGTCAGCAGACAGAACCTGCGGCGCTGCCGGTGCGGCAGTGGCGGCTGGTGACGGTGCGACGGCTGCCGGTGTGGGAGCAATGGCGGGCGCCGGTGTCGGTGCCGGGTCGATCGGGTCGGCGACGTTGTTCTCAACGACCTCCACCTTGGGTAGCTCTGCCACAGCATCGATAACAGGCTCTGCAATGGGTTCGGGAGCCGGCTCTACCACGGCCGGCATTTCAACCGATGCGGACTGTACGGGCTTTTCCTCTCCGCCCATGAAGCCGGAAAGGAGCGGATAGGAAATGACCGCCAGAAGGATCGCTCCGGCTGCAAGCAAAATCGGCTTGCGGCGGCTGGCCAGTTTGTCTTTCAACGAAGGTCTGTTTGCCTCTTCTTCATTGGCAACTGCCTCCAACTCAGCAGCCTCGGATGCGGCGGCCTGTGCTGCGCGGCGGGCGGCGGCAATGAAATCGGCCTTGTCGGTCCTGGCCTGCTCTGCTTCGGCGGCGAAGGGCGCATCCTCGTCGGCCATTGTCTGCGCTTCACGCACCTTGGCCATGATCCGTTTGATATCAGGTGCACCCGAACCGGGTTCAAGCGGCATATTGGCCGTTTCCGGATCGATGTCGCCGACCGGATCGATGGAAGGCGCGGCGTGAACGTTCTGCAGGGCATGTTCCCTATGGTCGTCGGTGATCTTAGACCGCGATCCACCGGTAATGCGCTGCTTCAGCCCTGACAACAGCGATCTGCTTGCCGGCTCTTCATCGAGCTCTGGCAGGTCCTCATCATGGTCGGTAAAAAAACCGGGCTCGTCGAGCTCCTCCTCCGTCGCGTCGTGCGTGTGAAACGCCGCTGTTTCCTCAGGCGGATAGACGGCGGTTGCGGGCTGCGGCTCGCCATAGGGATCTGCTTCGTTACCGATATTGAGCGCCGGAGGTTCATGCATCGCGGTTTCATACATGTTCGGCTCGGGAATGGCCGTTTCATGCATGTGCGGTTCCGGCACTGGCTGATGTGTCGCAGTATCCTCAAGCCTCTCAAGCCGATTGGCGATCTTCAGGAGCGTGTCGTGCACCGCATCGATTGTACGGGCGCTACGCTCCTCGCTTTTTCGGCTGAGATCCTCGAGCGACCTCAGATCGCCGACAAGCGACTCGATCGCCGACATATCAGCGGCCGAAGCGCCGTTCTGCTGGTAGGTGGCGATGGCCGTTTCCGCAGCCTGGCGTGCGGCCTCAATGACTAGATCCTGGCTGTCGGAGTGGCTGGTCGAAATATGATCCTCGATCGCTGCCAGGCGCGGCTCGAGAGCCGATGTGCTTTCGCGCTGGGGAAGCGGATCGGAAAGCAATCGCGACAGGCCGGCAATCTGGTCTTCCAGGTTGCGGATCGCCGCATCGTCGTTTTCCTGCGGCACCTGCTGCTCATCCAGACGGGCGGCGATTTCTGCCAGCCGCATTTCGAGCGGGCTTAAATCAACAGTGGCCTGACGCGCCGCGCTTTGCTCGACCCGGTCGGCAAGATCCTCAAGGCGCCCGTAAATCGTGTCCTGATTGCTGTTTGTTGCTGTCAGGTCGGTGTTGATGTTGTCGATGCGCAGCGAAAGTTCGCCGAGCTGTTCTGCAAGATGCGTATTGACAATATCGAGGTCGATCGAATCCACCTTGCGGGAAAGTTCGTCCAGTTGCGCGATCAGTTGCGGATCCGTTGCCGACTGCTGCACAAGAGTGTGCGTCAGCATGTCGAGGCGCTCCGCCAGCGCTCCCATCGCCTCTTCGTTGGCCAGTTCCTCGACGCGCCGGGTCAAGGCTTCCATACGCTCCGAAAGCTCATTATGGGCCTGATGGGCCTGCCCGATCTGGGTCTGGTTGGACTTGCCGATCTGCCCGATGCGATCAACCAGTGAATCCAGACGCTGTTCCAGCCGGTCGACCACCTCGCGATCCACGGCGGAGGCCTGCGCATTGCTGGTTGCAACGATTGCACGGCTGATCTCGTCAAGACGGTCGTCGAGCAATGCAAACTGGCGTGCAACTTCGGGATCTGCCGCGGCCGGCTGGCGCGCCATTGCGTCGATAGCTCCGACCAGCATCTTGATTTTGTCTTCAAGCGCATGCAGCGGCAGGGCGGACGGCAACTGACCGATGGACGACTTGATGTCATCAAGCCTGTAGGAGAGCGTGATCAGCTCTTCACGTACGGCGGCCGGGTCAAGGTCGGAAATGCGCTCCTCAAACCCATCCCAACGGGTTTCGAGGCGCCGCATGCTGTCTTCCCTGGCAAGATCGGCGACCAGGGTGCGCAATTCATCGAGCTCACCCTGCAACATGGAACTGTCAATGCCAGCCCGCGCAGTTTCGCCGGCCCTGGCATTTTCAAACGCCTCGATCTTGGAAACGAGTCTCGCCAGTTCCTCGCTCACTCCGTGCGGCATTGCCGCGGAGTCGGCGATGGTTTTCATTTCGTCGACATCGCGGCGCATGTCGTTTCGTAACGACACCAGCGCCTCTGCGATTTCCCGCATGGCGCCGCTTGTTTCCCTCATGGCGGGATTCTGTGCGTTGCGTGGCTGGGTTCTTTGCACCGGTACGGTCTGTTCACGCTGCGGCAACTGGTGTGGCGCCGGACGGCGCTCCTTATTGGCCGCTCGCTGCTGGTTACCCCTGTCTGGTGCCGGCGCCGGCTGTTCAGACCTGCCCGCCGGCCGCCGCCCGCGATTGTTCAATGATTCGATGCGCGCCTCAAGATCAGCGATCGACCGGTTCAGCATGTCTACCGAATTTGTCTGCCGGGGATCTTGCCAGTTTTTCGGAGGTCTTGATCTGTTCATCATTTTTTCCGTATCGACAAAATAGAACGGTTATTGGTTCCCACCTCTGGCCGCATGCGGAAAAACAGCCGGCGGTTCGCCGGAAATCCCCGATGCGTTTGGTAATCCTTCAATGACGAAAAACATGAGAATCGGGAGTTACCGCCGCTAAATGCACATTCGCGAAACGTGGTAAACAAGCCGTTAACCAAAGTTACTTTTTGGCAAATTTCTTAACGACGCCGTGCCAAATCGTCGCGTTCCCCACTCCCGTTGGCATGCGCCAGAAACGCTCGCGCAGATGTGAAACGCAATCCCGATGTCGCGTCATGAGTGTGCTTCAATTGCCCTGGATACTGATTTTCGGTGTAAAAAATTTTGACGTTTACGCAAACGTCAATTATTTGTATAGAACGTCAACCATCTTCCAACTCCAGTGGACCAGACGAGAGAACCCCCATGCCAAGCTATCAGGCCCCGGTTAAAGACACGCTGTTCATTCTCAACGACGTGCTCGGCTACGAACGTTACAACAACCTTTCAGGCTTCTCCGATGCGACGCCTGATGTGGTCGAAGCAATCCTGCAGGAAGGCTCGAAGCTCGCCGAAGAGGTGTTGCTGCCGCTTAACCAGGTCGGCGACCAGGAAGGGTGCGTGCGCCATGACGACGGCACCGTAACCACGCCCAAGGGCTTCAAGGAAGCCTATGACAAATACCGCGAGGGTGGCTGGATGGGTCTTTCGGCAGACCCCGAATACGGTGGCCAGGGCCTGCCGCTGGTCCTGCATACTGCCATTGGCGAATATCTTTCTGCCGCCAATATGGCGCTGATGATGTATCCGGGCCTCACGCAGGGCGCCATCGCGGCCATCACCGAACATGGCAGCGACGAGCAGAAGGCAAAATGGTTGCCGAAGATGATCGAGGGATCCTGGACCGGCACGATGAACCTGACGGAGCCGCACTGCGGCACCGATCTCGGCCTCCTGCGCACCAAGGCAGTGCCGCAGGATGACGGCAGCTACAGGATTTCCGGCCAGAAGATCTTCATTTCGGCCGGCGAACACGACATGTCGGACAATATCATCCACCTGGTTCTCGCGCGCATCGAGGGCGCGCCGGACGGCGTCAAGGGCATTTCGCTGTTCATTGTTCCGAAGCTGAACGTCAATGACGACAACTCGGTATCCGGCCCCAACGGCGTTTCGTGCGGCTCCATCGAAGAAAAGATGGGGATCCACGGCAATGCGACCTGCGTCATGAACTATGACGATGCGACCGGCTATCTCATCGGCGAGGCCAATAAGGGCCTCAACGCCATGTTCGTGATGATGAACGAAGCCCGCCTCGGTGTCGGCCTGCAGGGCCTGTGCCAATCGGAGATTGCCGGCCAGAACGCCGCCAACTATGCCCGCGAGCGCATCCAGGGCCGCGCCCTCACAGGCGCAAAGGAGCCGGAAAAGAAGGCCGACCCCATTATCGTTCATCCGGATGTGCGCCGCACTCTGATGACCATAAAGTCGTTCAACGAGGCCAGCCGCGCACTGCTTTTATGGACGGCGCTGAATTCCGACCTGAAGCATCGCGCCGATTCCGAAGAGGACCGTCAGGCGGCCAACGATGTGCTCGGCCTGATGACGCCGATCCTCAAGGGCGTACTGACCGACCGCGGTTTTGACAATGCGGTCGCTGCCCAGCAGATGTATGGCGGACACGGCTATATCGAAGAATGGGGCATGAGCCAGTATGTGCGCGATGCACGCATCGCGATGATCTATGAAGGCGCCAACGGTATTCAGGCCCTCGACCTCGTCGGCCGCAAGCTCGGCGCGAACGGCGGCCGGGCCGTCATGGCCTATTTCAAGGAAGTCGGCGATTTTTGTGAGGAAAACCGCGACAACGAGGCGATGGCGCCGTTCACCAAGAGCCTGAAAAAGGGACTCGGCGACCTGCAGGCTTCAACCATGTGGTTCATGCAGAACGGCATGTCCAACCCCGACAATGCCGGTGCTGGATCGACCGATTACATGCACCTCTTCGGCGTCGTTGCGCTCGGTTACATGTGGGCCCGCATGGCCAAGGTCGCGCAGGAAAAACTCAATGGCGGCGGCGACGACGCCGACTATCTGCAGAACAAGCTGACCACTGCGCGTTTCTTCTTCGAGCGGATCATGCCGGAAACGACTCTGCGCCGCCAGCGTATCGAGGCCGGTTCGGAATCGGTCATGGCGCTCGACGCCGCTGCATTTTGATGTCGGCCGGGCTTGCAGCCCGGCAACACGGCCCCACATTTGAATAGGACAGGTCCGGCGCTGCCGGATCTCTTGCTGGAGGAATTTGAATGGCAACCATGCCCGCACAGGTTTTGGAAGTTCCGCGGCCCGACTGGATGAGCGACGATCTGACCATGCTCGAGGACATGGCCAACCGGTTCATGGAAGAAGAGATCGCCCCCCACTACGAGCGTTATGAAAAGCAGGAAATCGTCGACCGCCAGGCCTGGGAAAAAGCCGGCGCGGCGGGTCTTTTGTGCGCGTCCATGCCTGAAGAATATGGCGGTGTCGGCGGCACTTATGCCCATGAAGCCATCATCACCGAGGCCATCGGCCATACCGGTGTCGACGGTTTTGGCATCGCCCTGCACAACGCTATCGTCGCGCCTTATATCCTCCATCACGGATCTGAAGAACAGAAGCAGAAATGGCTGCCGAGGCTTGCCACGGGCGAGTTGATAGGAGCCATCGCCATGACCGAGCCCGGCGCCGGATCGGACCTGCAGGGCGTCAAGGCGACCGCCCGCAAGGACGGCAATCACTATGTCATCAACGGGTCGAAAACTTTCATTACCAACGGCCAGAACGCCAATCTCGTTATCGTCGTCGTCAAGACCGACCCGACGGCCGGGGCCAAAGGCACGTCGCTCATGGTGGTCGAAACGGATGAGGTGGAAGGCTTCGAGCGCGGGCGCAATCTCGACAAGATCGGCCTCAAGGCCAACGACACGTCGGAGCTGTTCTTCAACGACGTGCGCATACCGACGGCCAATCTGCTCGGCACGGAAGAGGGCCAGGGCTTCATCCAGCTCATGACCGAACTGCCGCAGGAGCGTCTTTTGATCGCCAATCAGGCGATCTCCATGATCGAACGGGCGCTGGCGTTGACCATCGACTATGTGCGCGAGCGCAAGGCATTCGGCAAAACCGTACTCGACTTCCAGAATACCCAGTTCAAGCTGGCCGAGCTGAAGTCGGAAGCCACGATGGCGCGCGTTTTCGTCAATCACTGCGTCGAACAGCACCTGAAGGGCGAGCTGACCCCGACGACCGCGTCGATGGCGAAATACATGCTGACCGACCTGCAGTGCAAGGTGATGGACGAGTGCCTGCAGTTGCATGGCGGTTACGGCTACATGAACGAATATCCAATCGCACGCATGTTCCGCGATGCGCGCGTGCAGCGCATTTACGGCGGAACCAATGAAATCATGAAACTGCTTATCGCACGGAGCCTTTGAGGAGACTACGACAATGGCTGATGCCTTTATCTATGATCATGTGCGCACCCCCCGAGGGCGCGGCAAGAAAGACGGAAGTCTTCACGAGGTGCCCTCCGTGCGGCTTGGCGCGAAGGTTCTGGAAGCTATCCGAGACCGCAACGAGCTGGATACATCCACCTTGGATGACGTTGTCTTCGGTTGCGTCGATCCGGTGATGGAAGCCGGCGGCGACATCGCCCGCGCATCCATATTCGAGGCCGGCTACGCAACGGAAGCGCCCGGCATGCAGGTCAACCGTTTCTGCGCCTCGGGCCTTGATGCAGTCAATATGGGCGCGGCCAAGATCGGTCAGGGCGCCGACGACATCGTGATCACCGGCGGTGTCGAATCCATGTCCCGCGTCGGTCTCGGCATGTCCGGCGGCGCCTGGTTCATGGATCCGTCGGTCAACATGCCGTCCTATTTCATGCCGCAGGGTGTTTCGGCGGATCTGATCGCCACCAAATATGGTTTTTCACGCGATGATGTGGATGCCTATTCGGTGGAGAGCCAAAAACGTGCGGCCCATGCCTGGGATAGCGGCTATTTCAAGAATTCGGTCATTGCCGTCAACGACCAGAACGGCCTGACCATTCTTGACCATGACGAGCATATGCGCCCAGGCACGGACATGCAGAGCCTTGCCTCGCTCAATGCCTCCTTCGGCATGATCGGCGAAATGGGCGGCTTCAACGCGGTTGCCATTCAGGCGCATCCAGATGTCGAGATGATCAACCACGTTCATCACGCCGGCAATTCTTCCGGTATCGTTGACGGCGCCGCCGCCGTTTTGATGGGCTCGGCCGAAGGCGGCAAGAAGATGGGCCTCAAGCCGCGTGCCAAGATCCGCGCCTTTTCCAATATCGGCTCCGACCCGGCGCTGATGCTGACCGGTCCCGTCGACGTAACGCGCAAGCTGCTCGACCGCGCCGGCATGGCGCTGGACGACATCGACCTGTTCGAACTGAACGAGGCCTTTGCGTCCGTTGTCCTGCGCTACATGCAGGCGCTGGAAATTCCGCACGACAAGATCAACGTCAATGGCGGCGCCATTGCCATGGGCCATCCGCTCGGTGCAACCGGCGCCATGATCCTCGGAACGGTTCTCGACGAACTTGAACGCCGCGATCTCAACACCGCGCTTGTCACATTGTGCATCGGTGCCGGTATGGGCACTGCAACCATCATCGAGCGCGTATAGACAGGGAAGAACACCAGATGAGCTACAAGAATTTTACGCTGGAAACGGATGCGGACGGCATCGCCCTTGTCACATGGGACATGCCGGACAAATCGATGAATGTCTTCACCGAAGAGGTGATGAGCGAACTCGACGCCATTGTCGATGCGGTCGTCGCTGACGATGCAATCAAGGGCGCGGTCGTCACTTCCGGAAAATCCACGTTTTCGGGCGGCGCCGACCTTACGATGCTGAAATCGATGTTCGAACGCATCCATGAGGAAAAGGCCAAGAACCCTGAAGGCGCCTCGAAGATGCTGTTCGAGCAGGTCGGACGCATGACCGGCCTCTTCCGCAAGCTCGAGACATGCGGCAAGCCCTGGGTTTCTGCCATCAACGGCGTGTGCATGGGCGGTGCGTTTGAACTGTCGCTGTCGTGCCACGGCCGTGTTGCCGCGGACGCAAAGTCGGTCAAGATGGGCCTGCCGGAAGTCAAGGTCGGCATTTTCCCCGGCGCCGGCGGAACGCAGCGCGTGCCGCGCCTGACCAATCAGCAGGACGCACTGATGATGATGACCACCGGTCAGAATCTCAGCCCGAAAAAGGCAAAGTCCCTCGGCCTCATCCATGAGATCGCGGAGCCGGAAAAACTGATCGAAACGGCCAAGCAGATGATCCGCGACGGGCTGAAACCCGTCCAGCCATGGGACGAAAAGGGCTTCAAGCTGCCCGGCGGCAATGTCTGGAGCCCGCAGGGCGCACAGCTCTGGCCGGCGGTTTCCGCCAACCTGCGCAAGCAGAGCTACGGCAATTATCCATCCGCCTATGCCATCATCAAGTGCGTCTTTGAAGGCCTGCAGGTGCCGTTCGATACGGGTCTTCGTATCGAGCAGCGTTACTTCACCGAAATCCTGCAGACGAAAGAAGCCTACGCGATGGTGCGTTCGCTTTTCGTGTCGCTGCAGGATCTCAACAAGGGTGCGCGCCGCCCGGCCGGGGTTGAAAAGACCAAGTTCACCAAGGTCGGCGTCGTCGGTGCAGGCTTCATGGGTGCGGGCATTGCCTATTCGACAGCCAAGGCCGGTATTCCGGTAGTGCTGATCGACCGCGACCAGGAGGCGGCGGACAAGGGTAAAGCGCACTCGGAAGACCTGGTCGCCGCAGCGGTCAAAAAGAACCGGATGACGCAGGAGCAGGCCGACAAGCTTCTGTCGCTGATCACCCCGACAGCCGATTATGGGGCGCTTGACGGCGCTGAACTGGTGGTCGAAGCCGTGTTCGAAGACCGGGGCATCAAGAAGACCGTGACGGAAGCAGCCGAAGCCGTTCTGGCTCCGGGTTCCGTATTCGCCTCCAATACATCGACATTGCCGATTACCGGCCTTGCGGAGAACTCCAAACGTCCTGACGATTTCGTCGGCATCCACTTCTTCTCACCGGTCGACAAGATGATGCTGGTTGAGATCATTCTCGGCGAAAAGACCGGCGACAAGGCTCTTGCCGTTGCGCTCGACTACGTGCAGGCAATCAAGAAGACGCCGATTGTCGTCAACGACACACGCGGTTTCTACGTCAATCGCTGCGTGATGCGTTACATGACCGAAGCCTACAGCATGATTGTCGAGGGCATTCCGGCGGTAATGATCGAAAACATCGCCAAGATGGCCGGCATGCCGGTTGGTCCGCTGGCGCTCAATGACGAGGTCGCCATCGACCTTTCGCAGAAGGTCAATCGTGCTACCATTGCCGATCTCGGCGAAGGCGCGGTGGACCCGCGCCACGTCAAACTCATCGACACGATGGTGGACGGCCACGGGCGTCTTGGCCGCAAAAACGGCAAGGGCTTCTACGATTATCCGGCAAAACCGGCCAAGAAACACATCTGGCCGGGCCTGAAGGATCTATATCCGCAACAGGATCCGGACGAGGTCAGTGTCGATGAAGTCAAGAAACGCTTCCTTGCGACCGTTGCACTCGAGGCGGCGAGGACCATGGAAGAAGGCATCGTTACGGATCCGCGCGAAGCAGATGTGGGTTCGATCCTCGGCTTCGGCTTCGCGCCCTATACCGGTGGCGCGCTGTCCTATATCGACGGCATGGGTGCAAAGGCCTTTGTAGAAATGTGCGGCGACCTTGCCACGAAACATGGTGAGCATTTCAAACCAACCCCGCTCCTGAAAGAAATGGCAGCCAACGGCGAGAGCTTCTACAGCCGCTTCGGTGCCGGGGCCGGTCTCGGGCAGGCAGCCTGAACCGGTACGCCATGATTAACCACAAAAACGGGCCTTCTGGCCCGTTTTTTTTAAGAAATCGGCCATCTTGCCTTGCCGGCTCTCCTTCGGGTTCTAATTCGAGTGCAATGGGTCTTTTCAGCCGGCTAGACATAGTCCGGACAATGCATATCGTAACGGGGATCATATGATGGCGGTTATCGACTACTATTTTTACGGTGCTTCGCCCTTTACCTATCTGGGGCATGAAGAACTGGTTGAAGCCGCGGCGCGCCAGGGCGCGGAAATCAACTACAAGCCGGTAAATCTCTTTGCGCTCTGGGAAGTTTCCGGAGCGGTACCGCCGGCACAGCGCCCGCCGGTGCGCCAACGTTACCGGCTTGTCGAACTGCAACGGGTTGCCGAATTCAGGGGTCTGCCGATCAACACCAAGCCGAAACACTGGCCGGTCGACACGACACTTGCGGACCAGGCCGTCATAGCGCTCGTCGAAGCCGGAAAGTCGCCAGCTCAATACATGCAGAAGGTTTTTGCCGGCGTGTGGGCTGATGAACGTGACCTGTCGGACCGCGAGGTCATCGCCGGGTTTCTTGATGATTGCGGCTTTGATGCCGAAGCCATTCTGGAACGCGCGCAGTCACCGGAAGTTGCCGCCATTCGCGAGCGAAATTCGGAAGAAGCCGTCGCAGCCGATGCCATCGGTGTTCCGGCCTATGTGCTCAACGGCGAAGTGTTCTGGGGCCAGGATCGCATCGAGCTCCTGGAACATGCGCTGAAAACCAGGCGGGAACCCTACACGCCGTAGTACTTCTGCCCATCTGATGGCGATCTCTTCTATTTGCCGGCTGGTTGTTCTAAAAATATAATTCGAAGAACAGTCTAACCGGGGCCTGACGATGCTCTCGCACAAGCAGATATGGTCGGCTATTGATGTTCTTGCCGAACACAACGGGTTGTCCGTCTCGGCGCTGGCGCGCCGGGCGGGGCTTGATCCGACCGCGTTCAACCGGTCGAAGCGCAAGGCCGCGGATGGCCGGCAACGCTGGCCGTCGACCGAATCGATTGCAAGGATACTCGAGGCAACGGGCTGTTCACTTGCCGATTTCGCCGATCTTGCAAACGGCGCCGGCGTCGCCGTCGCCCGCCAGGACAACGGCGCAAGCAGCAATGTTCCGCTGCTCGGCTTTGCACAGGCCGGCGACGGAGGATATTTCGACGATGGCGGATATCCGACAGGCCACGGGTGGGATGTCGTCGAACTACCGGCGGCGACAGAGCGGCATGCCTATGCGCTGAAGATTCAAGGGGAATCGATGCTGCCGCTCTATCGCAATGGCGATACGCTGATCGTCGATCCCGAAGCACAGGTCAGACGCGGAGACCGGGTTGTGGTCAAAACCCGCGAAGGCGAGATCATGGCAAAGCTGCTGCGCAAAAAGAGCGCCCAGGCGA
Organism: Hoeflea sp. TYP-13; assembly: GCF_040932035.1. Classification (NCBI taxonomy): domain Bacteria; kingdom Pseudomonadati; phylum Pseudomonadota; class Alphaproteobacteria; order Hyphomicrobiales; family Rhizobiaceae; genus Hoeflea; species Hoeflea sp. TYP-13. Next base: position 49,696 of record NZ_JBFRBB010000001.1, on the reverse strand, counting down.
TTGAACTGGCATCGCTCAATCCCGACCACGCCGACCGCTCGTTCAATATGGACGAAATAGACTGGATTGCCCGCATCGTATGGGCCAGTCAGTGATGTTCTGGTTGAAGCTAAACTCGGTTTTGCGCCCTGCGGTTATTCTCGTCCTGCTGATCATCGGGGCGGTTGTCCTCTACCGTTTTGTCCCCGATCCGGCCTCCACCAAGCGCATGGGCGGAACGGAACCCCTGTGGACTGATGAAGCGCCGGATCAAACAGCAGCGGTCTCCAGCGCGGAGGCGCCACGCGCCATCGAACCGGCCCGTTTTGCCACGCCGTTTGCGCAAGATGCCGCCCGGCTGGAGCGGATCGCGCCGCGCCCGCCCCTGACACCACAGTTGGATGAGGATACGGGCCCGCGCCCGACGCTGTTGCACAGGCCGCTTGTCATTGCCGCCGGACAGCTTGCCTTTCCGCAGGGAGAGATCCGGTTGAAGGGCCTGATCGTGACCGATCCGGACGAAACCTGTTCAAGTCCGGGCGGGTTGCTTTGGCCCTGCGGCATCATCGCCCGCACCGCGTTCCGCAATTTCATGGGCGGCCGTTCGCTGTCCTGCGCAGTGCCGTCGGGGGAGTGGGAAGACCCGATTGTCGTGACCTGCCTTGTGGGCAAACAGGATCCCGCCGCATGGCTGGTGACCCGCGGCTGGGTGCGGACCCCGGATGACAGTAAATATGCCGATTTCGAGCGAACGGCCAGGGACGAAGGCATCGGTCTTTTCGGTGAAGATCCACGCGGATTGCTGCCGGTACCCGACAGCCAGGTCGTGATCGCGCCGGACGGCGTCAGCCCTTTACCAGATCCCCTGCCAGTGCCTTTGCGATGAGCGCGCGCGTTTCGGCGATCCCGTAAAGCGCGACAAATGAACCGAAACGCGGACCGCGCTCCTGGCCTAAAAGCACCTGGTAGAGCACCTGGAAGAAGGCGACCGATACGCCCGGACCGCCGTCGGGACTTTTTCTTTTCGGATCCTGATAGCGTTCGATGGCACGCGCCACATCAAGGACCGCATCCTGGATCGTGGCTCCGTCGGCATCTTCTGGAAGGCTGCCCAGCTTTTCATCCAGCCCGGCAAGCGCCTCGCGCTCGACCTCGTCGGCAGGCCGGAAGACCTTGGTCGGCTTGACGAAATCGTTGAAATAACGGATCGCGTAGCCGACCAGCTCATTGAGCTTCGGATGGGTTTCGGCGGTTACGCCCGGCGCATAGCGGGAGATAAATCCCCATAGCACATCGCTGTTTTCGGCATTCGAGGCGCTGACAAGGTTCAAAAGCATGGCAAACGGTACCGGATTGTCGATGTCCGGCGGATTGCCGTTGTGCATGTGCCAGACCGGATTGCCGAGCCGGTTCTTCCAGTCCTGGCGCTGATAGGCCGAAAGGAAGGTAAAATATTCGTCTACGGCCTTTGGGATGACATCGAAATAGAGCTTCTTGGCCGTCTTCGGCTTCTGGAACATGTAGAGCGACAGGCTCTCCTCGGACGCATAGGTCAGCCATTCGTCGATGGTCAGGCCGTTGCCCTTGGACTTGGATATCTTCTGGCCGTTTTCGTCCAGGAACAGTTCGTAATTGAAGCCTTCGGGCGCCGGCTTGCCGAGCGCGCGGCAGATCTTCGACGACAGGTTGACACTGTCGATCAGGTCCTTACCGGCCATTTCATAGTCGACGCCGAGCGCGTACCAGCGCAGCGCCCAGTCGGCCTTCCACTGACACTTGACCTGACCGCCGGTCACGCCCGTCTCAATCTCTTCACCGGTCTCGGGATCTTTGTATGTGACCGTGCCTGCATCGACATTGCGAGCGATCATCGGCACCTGCAGCACCTTACCGGTGCGCTTGCACACGGGCAGGAACGGCGAATAGGTCTCACGCCTCTCTTCGCCGAGCGTCGGCAGGATGATCGCCATGACATCGTCATAGACAGCCAGCATGCGAAGCAGCGCCTCATCAAAACGGCCGCTGGTGTAGTAGTCGGTCGAGGAGGCGAATTCGTAATCGAATCCGAACCGGTCGAGAAAAGCCATCAGACGGGCATTGTTTGCCGCACCAAAGGACGGATACTCGTTTGAAAACGGGTCAGGAATGCGGCTGAGCGGCAGGCCCAGATGCGCCTGCAGCATCTCCTGGTTCGGCAGGTTGGAAGGCACCTTGCGGAAGCCATCCATGTCATCCGAGAAACACAGGATTTTCGTATTGACCGTGTCCCGCGTCAGCACCCGGAACGCATGGCGCACCATGGATGTGCGGGCCACCTCGCCGAAGGTGCCGATATGCGGCAGCCCGGACGGGCCATAACCGGTCTCCAGCAGGACGGTTTCGGGATGGCCGCCCTTTTCGTAACGTTTGACGAGCTTTCGCGCCTCTTCGAACGGCCAGGCCTTTGCCTCAGCCGCTGCCGCAATCATATCTTCATCAAGATCGATCTGGGTCTGGCGGTTCGTACTCATCGTCTCACTTTCGGAATTGTCACGATTTCAACAATTGTCACTGCGGCCTTCGTACCGCGTGAACGCCACGGGTCGGCTTATCTAAGCTATGCCGGATTTTCCGCTATCGCAGACATCGTCTGCTGCAGCGCAGCAGAACCTATGCCGAGAGCCCCGGAAGGTCAATAACTGGTAATCTATTGTCCTCACGGTTGAGCGCGGCTTCGCCGCTAACCTCCGGACGGGGCGGGCCACAGGGCCCGACGCGCAGCCGCGCTTTCGGTGCTGCTTGTAATTGTTTTTCGCTCACGCATGAGCGGCCCTTCGGGCCTATGCTCCGCGAGGGCGGGCCATCCGGCCCGACGCGCAGTCGCGCTTGCGGTGCTGCTTGTAATTGTTTTTCGCTCACGCATGAGCGGCCCTTCGGGCCTATGCTCCGCGAGGGCGGGCCATCCGGCCCGACGCGCAGTCGCGCTTGCGGTGCTGCGCACCGTGTTCATTTCCCTTGACCGCATCGCGAGGGAAACAGATCGAAGCTCGCAGAGCTTCGCAAGGCCGACCGGCCGTCGCCGCAAATGCGGCGCGCCCCGCGCAGGCCAGCCGCGTAGCGGCGGTACGGCCGTGAGCGGACATAATGGCCTTGCACTCTGCGGCGCTGCTACATAGTTTAAACGCAACCCAAATCATCCGGACGCAGATCAAGAAGGACTTTGCATGTCATCCCCGATCACCATTCAGGACGCGCTAATTTACATCATGGTCACGATGTCCGCCGTCGACCGCACCATGACCGACGCGGAGCTCGCTCAAATCGGCAATGTCACGCGCACTCTGCCCATCTTCCAGGACTTCAATGAAGAGCGGCTGGTCCGGGTTTCAAAGGATTGCGGTGCAATATTGAGTGAGCAGGACGGCCTCGACACCGTTTTGCTGATCGTGCACGACGCGCTGCCGCACAATCTCTACGACACAGCCTATTCGCTTGCCGTCGAGGTTGCCGCTGCCGACCTTCATGTCGAGCAGGAGGAGTTGCGTTTATTGCAGATCCTGCGGGACCGGCTGGGTCTCGACAAGCTGACCTGCGCCGCCATCGAACGCGGTGCCATGGCGCGCTACCGCACGCACTGAACGGCCCTGTCACTCAGCTCCTGTTGGCGCGGGAATTTCCTTCCCAAGTGCGCTACATGACGGGTACGGACCTGCATCAAACTGATCGGAGGCTGAAAATTGGAATTGTTCGGTCTGTCCGAACCAGTGGTGCGTTTTATCGCCTTTGGGGTCATTTTTACATCCATGGCACTGTTCGAGCTGCTTAATCCGCGGCTCGAGCGGAGCGAGCTTGTGGGCGCCATCAAGGCGCGACGCTGGTTTACCAACCTTTCAATGGTGGTGATTTCATCGGTTGCACTGCGCGTCATCTTCCCACTCGCAGCAGTCGGTACGGCGCTCTGGGTCAACGACCGGGACTACGGGCTGTTCAATTACCTTCAAACGCCTGCCTGGATTGCCGGCATCATCGCATTCGTCGTGCTCGATTTCGCGGTCTGGCTGGAACACGTCGCCAGCCACAAGTTCCATATCCTGTGGCGCATTCACCGCATGCACCATTCCGATCCGGGCTTCGATGTCACCACGGCGCTGCGGTTCCACCCACTTGAAATCGTGCTTTCGATGTTCTGGAAGGCGCTGATCATCCTGGCACTCGGTCCGCCTGCCGTTGCCGTGCTGCTCTTTGAGATCGTGCTCAACGGCACCGCGATGTTCAACCACTCCAACGCAAAAATTCCTGCCGGCATCGACCGGCTGCTGCGTCTGGTGCTGGTGACGCCCGACATGCACCGTGTCCACCATTCAAGCGACAGCCGCGAAACCGACACGAATTACGGCTTCAATTTCCCGTTCTGGGACCGGATTTTCAGAACCTACTGGGCGCAGCCAAGGCTCGGCCATCAGGGCATGGAGATCGGACTGAAGGATTATCGTGACGGATCCCCCGTCAAACTGGGCTGGTCGCTGCTTTTGCCGTTCCGTAAATAGGCGCTAGATCACCGTGTGCAATTTCGAAATCGCGCTTGGTGCTCTAGCTATTTGCATTGTCGTTCGATTTATCCGAAAACCGGTTCCAACTTTTCGGATCTCACTCTAGTAAAGCCCGTTGGGAAAATAGCGCAGGTAAATCTCGCGCATCCGGCCATCCTTGCTGATCGACAAAATCGCGTGATTGAAGGCATCGAGAAGATCCGGACTGTCACGGCGCACAGCGATTGCAAGCCCCTCGCCCAGAAATGCCGGCGCAAAGTAAGGGCCGTCAAAAAACGAGCAGCACTCGTTCGCTGAATTGCTGACCAGCCAGAAGGAAAGCTGCACACCGTCGCCGAACACGGCTTCCACCTCGCCGGTTTTCAGGCCGTCAAACATCCACTCGTCGCGTTCATATGTCACCGGCTTGATCTCCGGGAAATAGGCGCGGAGCATGGCATCATGTGCCGAACCAGCGATGACGCCGACACGCTTTCCGGCAAGGGATGAAGCATCCTGCCCCTCGACTTCCACCCGATTGGAGAGCACGAAGCGTGCCGGAAACTTGAGGAACGGGCGGGTGAACAGATACTGGTCGCGGCTTTCGGCGGAGATGGCGACGCCGGAAATAAGCGCATCGCCCAGCCCGCTTGCCATCGCCGTTGCAAGCTCGCTCCAGGGAAGTATCTGGATCTGGCATTTGTCGGCAATGTTCAGTTCGTCGCAGATCTCACGCGCCAGATCGACATGGAACCCCGACACGCGTGATTGCTGATCCAGAAAATTGAAGGGCGGGAAATCGTGCGTCGTTAGAAACCGGATGCGGTTGCGCGACGCCAGGTCCGGCACGATGACCCGCTCACGCGGATCCCAGTAGTTGGGAGAGGTCGCGGACTGTGCCGGGGCTTTGGGTGAGACGGCAATCGCTGCCAACAGACAGGTTGTGGCCACAACGAGCGGCCGGAGGGTAGCGGGCATTGACATGAACTGGCTCAACAGACCTTCCGACACGAGACTAACCGGCGCCACTTTACAGGAAGCGGATTGCTGGAGCGGGTAGCGGGAATCGAACCCGCGCGTCAAGCTTGGGAAGCTTACAGGCTACCATTACATCATACCCGCGGGCAGCAATGCTTCCGGCGAACCGGATTGCTCACAATGGCGCAACCATCTTTTCTGTCAAGCGCAACTTGACTTGGCCCAAAGGCATTGCCATGTGCAGGGGGCTTCAACTGACCGGTCGATTCATCATGCACGCACTCAAATCCCTGCTAGAAAACCGCACATTCGAATGGTTCATCACGGGCATTATCATCGTCAACGCAATTACGCTTGGCCTTGAGACAATCCCCGCGGCTGTCTCGCAATTCGGCAGCGTGCTCTTCTTCCTCGACAAGGCGATCCTGGCGATTTTCGTCATCGAGATCCTCGGCCGGCTTGCCGTCAACCGGCTGGCGTTCTTCAAGGACCCCTGGAGCATTTTCGATTTTGTCGTGGTCAGCTTTGCGCTTTTGCCGGCGACGGGCAGCCTTTCGGTCCTTCGAGCGCTACGCATTTTGCGGGTGCTGCGGCTTGTCAGCATGGTGCCTTCGCTGCGCCGGGTCGTCGGCGGGCTGATCGCCGCCCTGCCCGGCATGGGGTCGATCGTGCTTCTCCTGGGGCTGGTGTTCTACGTCTTTTCCGTAATGGCGACGAAGCTCTATGGCGGAGCGTTCCCCGAGTGGTTCGGATCGATCCCGGCATCGGCCTATTCGCTGTTCCAGATCATGACGCTGGAAAGCTGGTCGATGGGCATTGTGCGCCCGGTCATGGAAACCTACCCGATGGCCTGGGCGTTCTTCGTTCCGTTCATCGTTGCGACCTCCTTCACGGTGCTGAATCTCTTCATCGGCATCATCGTGTCGGCCATGCAGGCCGAGCACGAGGCCGAGGCTTCGGCAGACCGCGAGGCTTTGCAGAGCGAACAGGAAATGATCCTTAACGAGATCCGGGCACTGCGTTCCGATATCGCTTCGATCAAGGCCGAAAAGACAGGCTGACTACTGCCTGAAATGCTTGGAAAGCTTCAGGCCCTGTGCCTGATAGTTCGATCCAAGATCGGTGCCATAAAGCGCCTTCGGGCGCTCGAGCATGTGTTCGTAGACCAACCTGCCGACGATCTGCCCGTGTTCCAGAATGAACGGCACTTCGTGGCTGCGCACCTCAAGCACGGCACGGCTGCCCGATCCGCCCGCCGATGAATGGCCGAAGCCAGGATCGAAAAAACCGGCATAGTGTACGCGAAACTCACCGACCAGCGGGTCGAATGGCGTCATTTCGGCGGCATAGAGCGGCGGCACGTGCACAGCCTCACGCGAGACGAGAATATAAAACTCATCCGGATCGAGGATGATGTAGCCATTGCCGCGCGTGTAGATCGGCTCCCAGAAATCGAGGATGTCGTGCTTGGCCTTCTTGTCGACGTCGATCACGGAAGTGTGGTGTTTGCCGCGGTAACCGGCAAGGCCGTCCGGCCCGCTTTCAAGATCGACGGAAAGCGCAATGCCGCCGCCGGAGATGTTGGGAACATCCGAGGCGACCAGAACCTCGCTTTCGTGGAGTTGCGCCAGTGCCGCCTCGTTAAGACCGGCACTTCCTTTACGGAACCGGATCTGCGACAGGCGCGACCCGGTGCGCACGACGATCGGGAAAGTACGCGGGCTGACCTCCAGAAACAGCGGCCCCGAGTATCCGGCGGGCATCTTGTCGAATTCCTGGGTATTGTCGGCCATGACGCGGGTAAAGATGTCCAGCCTGCCCGTTGAGCTCTTCGGATTGGCGGAAGCCGAGATGTCGTCCGGCAGATCGAGGCTTTCCAGAAGCGGCACGATGTAAACACAGCCTGTTTCAAGCACCGCGCCATCGGAAAGATCGATCTCGTGCAGCTTCAGCCGCTCCAGCTTGTCGGCGACCTTGTGGCCCGGGCCGGGCAGGAAGCTGGCGCGCACGCGATAGGCTTTAAGGCCAAGACGAAGGTCAAGGCTCGCAGGCTGAATCTGGTCGTCGTCGAGCGCCCGCGGCGCCGCGAGGCGCCCCGCCTCGAAAAGCGCTGCAATGTCCCGATCCGCCAGTATTCCCGCGCCTGCCATGCCCTGGGTCCCTAATTGTTTCATCCTATCAAATACAGCGTGACACGATTGACGCAAGGAATTCGGGGCTGTAAAGAAGCCTTATCCCGTGGTGATTTGGCCGACCGGCTTGCTGCCACGTTAAACAAGTCGCTAAAAGGTCGGGTGTCAAACCGGCTAGCGATGTTCGCAAGCCGGTTTTTTTGTTGGATGAATGAGATGACGGATAAAAACAACAACGCCGAAACCAGAAAGACGAATGCGTCAAACTGGAGCCCCGCCACACAAATGGTGCATAGCGGCGTCAGCCGTTCGCAGTTCGGCGAGACGTCCGAGGCCATGTTTCTGACGCAGGGCTTTATCTATGACAGCGCTGAAGCCGCCGAAGCCCGTTTCAAGGGTGAGGATGCGGGTTTCATCTATTCCCGTTACGCAAATCCAACCGTCGACATGTTCGAACAACGCATGTGCGCTCTCGAAGGAGCCGAAGACGCGCGAGCCACCGCTTCCGGCATGGCCGCCGTTTCGTCGGCACTGCTTTGCCAGGTCAAGGCGGGCGATCATGTGGTTGCGGCACGGGCGCTTTTCGGCTCCTGCCGCTGGGTGGTCGAAACTCTGATGCCGCAATACGGTGTCGAGACGACACTCATTGACGGCACCGATCTTGAAAACTGGCAGCGGGCGGTGCGCCCCAACACCAAAGTGTTCTTTCTGGAAAGCCCGACCAACCCGACGCTCGAGGTCATCGATATTGCCGGCGTGGCGGACATCGCCGACTCCATCGGCGCAAAGCTGGTCGTCGACAATGTCTTTGCCACGCCGCTTTACCAGAAACCCCTGGAACTCGGCGCTCATATCGTTGTCTATTCGGCCACCAAGCACATTGACGGCCAGGGCCGGTGCCTGGGCGGCATCGTGCTGTCGACAAAGGAATGGATCGAGGAAAGCCTTCACGACTTTTTCCGCCATACGGGACCGTCGCTGTCGCCGTTCAATGCCTGGACGCTCTTAAAAGGTCTTGAAACCCTTCCCGTTCGGGTCAGGCAGCAGACCGAAAGTGCCCGGAAAATTGCCGATTTTCTGGCCGAGCAGAGTGCAGTCAAACGGGTCATTTACCCCGGCAGAGCCGACCACCCGCAGGCCGATCTGGTGCAAAAGCAGATGTCCGGGGGATCGACCCTCATCGCCATGGAAATCGAAGGCGGAAAAAGGGCCGCGTTCGATTTTGAAAATGCGCTCGATATCATCCAGATTTCAAACAATCTGGGCGACGCAAAAAGCCTGGTCACGCATCCCTCGACAACCACGCACAAGAACCTTGCCGAAGAAGCAAGGGCCGAACTCGGCATTACTGACGCCACTGTGCGCCTGTCGATCGGCCTGGAGGATACAGACGATCTTATTGCCGATATCGATCGGGCTTTGACAGCTATTTAAGTTACTGCCATAGGGCTATTGCCGGCTGAAGACGCGGCCGGCAAGTATGATGCGCGACAGTGCTGTGTAGAAGCATACTGCGGCATAGATATAGGCGATGACCGGAAAGCTGCCGGGGAAGACGCAAAATGCAGACAACACCGCAATTGTTTCCGTGCCCTCGGCAAGGCCGGTGGTGAAATAGAGGGATTTTTCACCGCGCACGGTGCTGTGCATATCATAGCGCTCAGCCATGATGGCATAGGCAAGGAATGTTGAGCCGTTCACGTAGAATGAGAAGATCAGCACCGCGCCGGCGACGCCGTTCGCGGCGGGATCTGCCAGGATAAATCCGAGCGGGATCGCGCCGTAGAAGACGAAATCGAGCACAATGTCGAGATAGCCGCCAAAATCGGTGGATTCCGTTGCTTTGGCAATGGCGCCGTCAAGCCCGTCGAAAATTCGGCTGATCAGCAGCAGCACCAGCCCGGTCCAATAGGCGTGCTGCCAGATTGCAAAGGCAGCCGCCAGGCCTATGACGCAGCCAATGACAGTGACTGTATCTGCGGAAATTCCCAATGCCGCAACGCGCCGGCCGCAAGCATCCAGCGGCGGATTGATTATCTTTCTGACGGCGCCATCCAGCATGGCCTCTCCCTTTTCCCGGTCCCCGTAACGCATTGCGTTTGCGTCATGCATACAGCTTTCACAGCCCTGTAAAAGCCACCAATTCTCACAATTGCGTCAGCTTGGTCCGACCGGTGGACCGGCTTGACGGTGTTGGAACAAGATTCACCGTTAAGCAAGCGCCGAAAACCCGATTCCCCATTGCGCGATGGTGTTTTATACAGGCCGCGTTATGATATCAGGGGATTCGAGGCAGAGGGCGCGGGCGAACATGTATCGGGCGCTGACAAACGAAATCGAAATCACGGTCGAACCGTTTTATCTGGAGGAGCAATCCGAGCCGGATGAAAACAGGTTTGTCTGGGGGTACCGCATCGTGATCGTCAATCATTCCGATCAAACCGTGCAGCTGCGCGATCGCTACTGGCGTATCACCGATGCGATGGGCCAGGTGGACGAAATCAGCGGCGAAGGAGTGGTCGGTGAGCAGCCGGTCCTGGAGCCCGGAGACCAGTTCGAATATTCATCCGGCTGCCCGCTCGACACGTCTTCCGGCATGATGGTCGGCCAATACCGCATGGAGCGTCAGAACGGCGAGAGCTTCATGGTCGACATTCCGGCCTTCTCACTGGATGTGCCTGGAATGGCGAGAACGCTCAATTGAACGGAGCACTGGATTTCCGCCCCGTCATCCTTGTCACGGGCATTCTGATCGCAACGCTCGGACTGGCGATGCTGTTGCCGGCCATTGTCGACATTGCCGCCGATAATGATGACTGGGTCGTCTTTTTCGCCTCGTCCATGCTGACGACGCTTATCGGCCTGTCTCTCTTTGCAGCAACGCGGGGTACGCCGCGCGGCCTGTCGACACGGCAGGCGCTGCTTATGACCACCGTGTCCTGGGTCGCGCTGGTGGCGTTCGGGGCACTGCCCTTTGTGTGGTCCGGCATCGTACCGAGCTATACGGATGCCTTTTTTGAATCGATGTCCGGTCTGACGACCACGGGCGCGACGGTCATCCAGGGGCTGGACAATGCTCCGCCCGGAATCCTGTTCTGGCGCGGCCTGCTGCAATGGCTTGGCGGCCTCGGCATTATCGTTATGGCAATCGCGGTCCTGCCGATGCTGCAAATCGGCGGTATGCAGCTCTTCAAGGCCGAGGCCTTCGATACGGCAGAAAAAATCCTGCCCCGGGCGACGCAGATATCAAGCTCGATCACGCTTGTCTTCATCGGGTTTACCGTGGTGTGCTGCATTCTGTTCCTGGCAGCCGGAATGCCCTTCGACGATGCGGTCATTCATTCCATGACCACGGTGGCGACAGGCGGGTTTTCCACCAAGGACGATTCGATCGGTCACTACAGCAGCGCTGCCATAGACTGGATCACCATTGTCTTCATGATCCTCGGCTCGATCCCGTTTATTCTCTATGTGCAGATGCTGCAGGGACGGATACGCCCGGTCTTCATGGATTCGCAGGTTCGCGTTTTTCTGGGATTGCTCACGATAGCGACCATCATCGCGTGGCTGATGGCGCATTACGGCGAATACCATATCGGCCTTGACGGACTGCGATACGCTGCCTTCAACGTGGTTTCGATTACAACGGGCACGGGCTATGCGACCACCGACTACGGCATCTGGGGGCCACACGCCATATCATTCTTTTTTGTCATTATGTTTATCGGCGGGTGCGCCGGATCCACCTCATGCGGCATAAAGATCTTCCGCTTCCAGGTGCTTTTCGAGGCGATCCGCCAGCACATCAACCAGGTGATGTATCCGCACGGCATCTTCCGGCCGAAATTCAACGGCCGCCCGATCGACCAGCGGGTCATCGCCTCGGTGATGAGCTTCATGTTTTTGTACGTCATCAGCTTCGGCGCCATAGCCATCGCTCTTATCCTGACCGGGCTGGACACGACAACCGCCCTGTCGGGCGCCGGTTCGGCGATCTCCAATGTCGGTCCCGGTCTCGGCACGGTCATCGGGCCGGCCGGCAATTACGCACCGCTGAACGACATGGCCAAGTGGACCCTTTCTGCCGGCATGCTTCTCGGCAGGCTTGAGCTTTTCACAATCATGGTGCTTTTCCTGCCGCGCTTCTGGCGCACGTGACAAAACGGCCATCGCCTTCTGTCTCCTGTGATCCGTGACACGACATGCGATTTGATTGTCCTGCGAGTCTAAGCCTCGAGAGCCAGATCCCTTACCAACCGGACTCCAAAGTTGGAGCTACGGTAATGCGGTTCGGCCCTGGTGCGGTGGGCGGAGCGAAGCGCATAAGCGTAGAACAGCCATGAGCCGCCACGCAGCACGCGCTCTATGCATTCTTCCTGCGTCCAGGCGCTGCCGTCGCCTGGCGCTCCCGCATAGTCATCATGCCAACAGTCTTCACACCACTCATCCATATTTCCGTGCATTTGATACAGACCGAACGGGTTGGGCTCGAATTCATCGACCGGGACAGACCTATTCCGTTTCGTTCCCTTGTTGCCCCTGTTGAAGGGGCGCTCGCCGTCAAAATTCGCCACATCCGTTGTGATTCTGCTGCCCCACCAGAACGGCGTCGTCGTACCAGCCCGACAGGCGTATTCCCATTCGGCCTCGGAAGGCAGGCGATAGCCATTGTCTTCGGCCCGGCCAAGCTTCTTGTTCAACGCCTCGACGAATGCCTGGACATCGCCCCAGTTGACACTGTCGACCGGATTGCGATCGCCTTCGAACTCACTCGGGTTATTGCCCATAACCGCCTGCCATTCCGACTGTGTGACGGTATAGCGCCCCATTGCAAAGGGGCGGGCAATGGTGACCTCATGTTGGGGATCTTCATTGAAGTCCCGGGTCGGCTCCCGCTGCGGAGATCCCATCGTGAAAGTACCGGCCGGGATCACAACCATTTCCGGTAAACTTTGGTTCGGCTTACCATCCTGGCCGATATCGCGAAACACGCACCCCGGCTCCGGCCATCGGCCGACGAGGACCTCGACCGGGATTGAGGGCTGGGTCGTTGGCGCCGCCTGTGCGCCAGGTTCGGGAGACGTCGATGATGTCATGGGCTACGCTCTGATATTGTGGATGTGGGATTGTTGTGTGCAGGCTGTCCCGCAGAGTTGCCAGTACTGAAGGCTCGTGTCCACCTGGTCCTGAAATTCAAGCATTGCCTGGCGCACTCTCTCTTTTCAGGAGGGAAAGGCACTAAGACGCGTCAGTCAAGGTTCTCGCCAGCCGGAACCCGATATTGTGGCTACGGTGGTGTGGAACGATCCCGCCGCGGGCTGCGGAGCGCGCATAATTGGCATGGAAGAGCCACGAACCGCCACGCTTAACGCGTAACTTACATTCCCCTTGCGTCCAGGCGCTGCCGTCGCCCGGCGCTCCCGTGTAGTCATTGTTCAAATAGTCTTCACACCACTCATCCACATTTCCATGCATTTGATAAAGACCGAACGGGTTGGGTTCGAAGTCAACCACCGGTACCGTTGTTTGCCGGATTTTGCGTTTTCTGCCCCAAGAATCGGGGCGTTCACCGTCATAATTCGCCATGTCGATGGTGTTCTTGCTGCCCCACCAGAACGGTGTCGTCGTTCCGGCCCGGCAGGCGTATTCCCATTCCGCCTCGGAAGGCAGGCGATAGCCGGCTCCCTCAGCCAGGCCAAGCTTCATGTTCAACGCCTCGACGAATGCCTTGGCATCGTCCCAGCTGACCCTTTCGACCGGATTGCGACTTTCCTTGAAGTCACTCGGGTTTTTGACCATGACCGCCTGCCATTCCTCCTGGGTGACGGCATACCGCCCCATTGCGAAGGGGCGGGCAATGGTGACTTCATGTTGGGGATGTTCGGACGAGTTTCGGCCCGGTTCATCTTGCGGAGATCCCATTGTGAAGGTGCCGGCCGGAATCACCACCATTTCCGGTAAGCTTTTATCCGGCATACCGTCCTGACCGAAATCACGAAATACGCATCCTGGCTCCGGCCATCGGCCGGCGAGGACCTCGACCGGGGATGCGGGCTGGTTTGTTGGCGTCGCCTGTGCGCCAGGTTCCGAGGACGGCGATGATGTCATGGGCTATGCTCTGATTTTGTGGATGATGATGTATTTAGCGCAGTGTCCTGATCTGATGCCGGTCATGCGCCACGTGTTCCGCGTTGGTGCTGCTGATGGCCGAATACCGCGACAAACGCACTGCGGATATCGCTGCCTATACCGACCAGGGCCGGGACCAGGAACAGAACCAGCAGTGTCGCCATGGCAAGACCGAACACGATCGTGACCGCCATCGGCAGGAGGAACTGGGCCTGGCGGCTGGTCTCAAACAGCAGCGGCAGCAATCCGCCGATTGTTGTCAGAGAGGTCAGCAGCACCGCGCGCAATCGGTCGCGGCTGGCGCCCGTGGCAGCCGAGACAAGTTCCTCGCCTTCCCTCAAACGCTCATCCAGCCGGGTCACCAGGATGATCGAATCGTTGACCAGAATGCCGGACAGGCCAAGAAGCCCAATCCACGACAGGATTGTGAGCTGGTAACCCAGCAGCCAGTGGCCGAACACGGCACCGACAACGCCAAACGGAATGATCAGCATGACGGCAAACGGCCGCCAGTAGCTGGCAAATACCCAGGCAAGGATAATGTAAATCACCGAAAGCGCGACAATCATGCCGAGCTGGAGATCGGCAAACGCGGTCTTTTGTTCCTCTGACCGGCCGCCATAGCGGTAATCAACACCGTATTTGTCGGCAATCGTGCGGATAATTCCGCTCGCCTCCAGCTCCTCGATCACGCCGTCGGTGGTGTTGATTTCATTGTCTATGTCACCGGTGACTGAAATCTTCGTCTTTCCGTCCTTGCGGGAAATATAGGCAAAGCCCTGGCGCTCGGTGAGTTTTGCCACTTCCGTAAGCGGCACGAACTCGCCCTCGGGGCTCTTGAGTTCAAAGCTGCGGAGGGCTCCGGTCCCCCCGGCCCGCATGAGCTGGGACACGCGCACCGTCACCTCGTCATCACCACGGGCGAAACGGAACGGAATCTGCCCGTCAAAGGCATTGCGAAGCTGCCGTCCGATGTCTTCCGCGGTAAAGCCCAGCGCCGCGCCGCGCGGCAGCATTTCAACAACCAGTTCCGGCTTGCCGTAGGGAAGGTTGTCGTCGGCGCCCGATACACCTGCAATGGAGCTGAGAATTGGGATGATCTCCGTTGCCGCGGCCTTAAGGTCGGAGATCCTGTTTCCGCGCAATTCGACATCGACATCGCGACCGGGCGGCCCGCCCCGGGACTGATAGACCGAGAAGCGCGAAACGCCGGGAACCTCCGGAACTGCCCTTCTCCATGCGCGCACGATGTCCGGTGTTCGCACGGTTCTGTATTCGGACGATGTCAGCTGCACCTTGATGGTTGCGCTGGTGCCGCCAAACCGGCTCGCCTTGCTGAACATGACAAATATGGACCGGGCGAGTTCCTCGCTTCCGCCTGTTATTTCCTGCTCGGCCCTACGGAACGCATCCTCGATCCGGGCTATCGCCACCAGAGCGTCTTCTTCCGGCAATCCGGCGATGAAGCTGACATTGCCGCGGATGTTTTCGGCTTCCGGCGATGGGAAAAATACGAACTCGACGCGCTTGCCCTGTATGAGGCCGACAGCAAGAACCAGGACCAGCCCGACGGCTATCGAGACAGTCACATAGCGCCAGCGATAGGAAAGCGAAACCAGCCGGTCGAACGGACCGTCCCGGAAGCGGACGAAATTGCGGTCGAACCAGCTTCTGAACCGTCCTGCTTTCAAGGGCTCTCCGGCAACCGGATCGCTGCGTCCGGCTGCAATACGGCGTTTTAAACCCAAAATGATCGCCTCGATAACCGTCGCGGCAAGCAGCGATCCTCCGGCGACCAGGATCATGCGGACCGGCATCTGCAGACCTTCAAGGCCGGTGAGCCAGACATAGGCAGCCGAATCCTCCGGCATGAAACCATAGAGCGGCGAATAGGGCGTCAGGGCCGTGGAAACGGCAACGACAAAGACGAAGGCGAAGAAAAACTGCCGCCAGTAGGACCAGCGCGGTCCGGCCTGCCGTTCCAGCGCATGGGCCAAGTGGCCGGGAAGCACATAAAAACACTCGAGCAGACTGGCGATGATGACCGCAATGACGACGAGGGGAAGCACGCCCATGATCTGGCCGATCGTATCGGTGATCAAAAGCATCGGTGCGAAGGCGGCTATCGTTGTTGTCATCGCGGCCATGACAGGCGTCAGCATCATGGCGACGCCGTTTTCGGCAGCCGTCTTCGGATCGTCGCCCATTTCAAGGCGGGTATTGGTGTGTTCCCCAACGACGATCGCGTCGTCGACAATGATGCCGAGCATCATGATGAGTCCAAACAGCGATACCATGTTGATGGACTGACCCGAAACAAACATGAACCCGACCGTTGCCAGCAGGGCAACCGGAATGCCGGCGGCAACCCAGAACGCGATGCGGCCGTCGAGAAACAGAAACAAGATTGCCACGACCAGCACAAGCCCACCGAGACCGTTCTTGACCAGAAGCATGATGCGTTCGAGCAGGGCGTCGGATGCCACCTCATAGGTCTGAATTTCTATATTGTGCGGCAGTTGCGGGCGCAGTTCGGCAAGATATTCGTCCAGAATTCTGGCGGTGCGCAAGGTATCGGCAGAGGCGGCCCGGCGCACGTCGATCTCGATGCCGACATTGCCGCCGGTGAAGCCCCGGGTTGCCGTGGTCTCATAGCCGTTCTTGATCGTTGCTATGTCGTCAAGACGCACCTTCTCTCCGGACGAGAAAGACAGCACTTCGATGTTGCCGAGTGCTTCCGGCGTTTTGGCGTCGGCCAGCGAACGCAGCTGCCGTTCAACCGCGCCGTCCAGACTGCCGGACGGCAGATCGCTGCTATTGTCGGTCACGATGCGCGAGACGTCGTTGATCGCCAGACCCAACCGCCGAAGCTCGCGCTCCGGTATATCAATATGTATTTCCTCATCGCGCAGCGCCGTAAAATCGACCTTGTCGATGCCGCGGGCGATCAAATCGTCGCGGATGCGCTTTGCCCATTCGCGCTTGATCGGCTCGGGTGCACTGCCGCCCACCGACAGGCTCGCCACGCGGTCGAAAAAGCTCGCCTTCGATACGGTTGGCGTATCGGCATCCTGAGGAAGCGTGGTGATACCCTTGACCGCCGTTTCGACCTCCGACAACGCCTTTTGCATGTCGGAGCCGTCCTCGAATTCCAGCCTGATGGATCCCGAGCCCTCCCGGGCCGTGGACGTCATGACATCGACGCCTTCGACAAACCGCACTTCCGGCTCGATGACGGCAAGCAGGTTGGCCTCGATATCCTCCGCGCTGGCGCCGGACCACGAAACCGAGACATTGATGTTCGGCCGGTCGACCGACGGGAAGAACTGCGTGTTGATCTTCAAAATACTGAACACGCCGATGAGGATCATCAGCATCATCAGAAGATTGGCCGCATTGGGGTGGCGGATGAATGTGCGCACCAGGAAGCCGGGGCCGCCCATATCCCCTGCAGCGTCTTCGATCACCTGGCGCACACCGCGTTCAGCCATATCAGCTACCCCTGGTGCTTCTGGCGGCGACGCCGTCTCCCGCACCTGGCGCCTTAGATCCGGGTTCACGAACCCGCACGCCGTCATCGGCCTGGGTCAGGTGGGTCGTCATGACAACGTCACCGGGCTCCAGGCCGTCACTGATGATGATGTCCTCACCGTCAAACGCAGCAATTTCGACGATGCGGCGAACGAGTTTGCCGTCTTCGACCACGAAGACTTCGGCGCCGTTGAATAGAGCCGTTTCGGGAATCCGGAACGATTGCCCGTACAGCCTGTCGGGAACGTCGATTTCGACAAAGGCGCCCGGTCGCAACTGAACCGCAGAACTCGTCGGATCGATCCTGGCGACGACCTCCACTCCGCCGCGCTTGGAGGCGATTTCGGCCGCGATGCGGTCTATCTGGCCGGTATATTCATAGCTGCTCAACCCGACTGTCCAGACTACCTTGATGGCACGGCCGATCAGCGGATCCGCATCGGCCGAAATGCGCCCGTACTGCGCATCGGTCAAGGTGAAGCGGGCCTCGAGAGCCTCGTCGTCATATAATGTGACGACAACGTCGCTGCTGCTGACATAGCGGCCCGGCTCCGCATTTTCAGAGTTGACCACACCGGTAAATGGCGCCTTGAGAACTGCGTTTTCAAGATTACGCTCGGCCTGTTGCACCTTCCAGGTCAGACTGTCGATACTGGCAACCTGCTGCTCACGCCTGGCATCTTCAATCAACCGGTTGTTGCGGCGTTGGCTGACGGCCTGCTGGCGTTGCGACACAATCAGGCGCCGGTCCTCAACCTGCTTCTCCGTCAGCGCTCCGCTAGAGACGAGCGATTGCGCACGCTCGAGGTCGCTTTCGGCGAGCCTGAGCTGTGTTTCGGCGGCTTCAAGCTGGTCGTTTTCGGCAATGATGCGCGCTTCTGTTTCTGCCAGCGTGGCACGCGCCTGCGCAAGATTTGCTCGCGCTTCGGAAAGCGCCCCGCGATGGTAGAACGGATCGATCTCGATCAGGACGTCGCCCTTGGAGACGCGCGCACCGGCGCTCAGATTCGGATTGACTGCGATGATTTCGCCATTGACAAGCGGGCGAAGTTCTACCGAGCGGGCCGCCTGGACCTCACCATAAAGCAAGAGCTTCGGGCGGTTTGCCTGCGGTTTTGCCGTTACGGTTTCGACGGAATAGACGTTGGGCCGGAACGGACGGGGGTCCCGCTCAGGCTTTGTATCTATGATCCGGTTCATGGCGAAGTAGGATCCGCCAAGAACCGCAAGCATCAGCAGAATCTGCAGCAGAGCGCGGCCACCGCGCAAAAGCGGCGATCTCGACCCGGGTTTGTTGTCTGGTGCTGTACCGGACAGGGACGATTCCGGCTCCCCGTCCTCATTTATCGACTTCAGCATACATGCGCTCCGGCTGGCTCCCAGCAGTCTACTTATGTAGTCGCTCGCCGCAGAAATTAAAGTTTTGTAACCTTGGCGGCATTTTCACCATTTTTTGGCTAAATGCCAGAAACCCAAGCTCAACTTTACATTACTTTACATCGCGCAAGGCCATGCCGCGGATCGCCATTGCGCCGGAAAACGCAGTTGAAGGTGAAGTTACTCTTCGATTTCAGACGGATCAAAAACGTAACTCGAAGAGCAGAATTCGCATTTTACCGTTATTTCGCCGTTTTCAACGCTTTCGGCAATCTCATCGCTTTCAAGCCCCATGAGCACATCTTTGATCTTGTCGCGCGAACAAGAGCAGTTGTCGCGCACTTCGAGCGGTTCGAAGACGCGCACGCCGCGCTCATGAAACAGCCGGTAAAGCAGCCGTTCGGAACCAACCTGCGGATCCGCGAGTTCGTCGTCCGCAATGGTTTCCATGAGCAACTTGGCTTCAATCCAGTCCTCGTCTTCCTCGAAGTCGCCGTGGTCTATGTCATCCGGCAGATCACCGCCGGGAAGGTCCGCCCGGCGCATGCGTTCAGGGGACTCGGGCAGGAACTGAAGCACCACACCGCCGGCGCGCCACTGGTGTTCGCGCTCGCCGCCGCTGTTGGAACCGTATAGCTGTGCGGCTGCCAGCCGCACTTCCGTCGGAATCTGTTCCGACTGACGGAAATAGGCGCGCGCAATCTCTTCGAGAGTCGATCCGTTGAGCTCGACGATACCCTGGTAGCGCTGCATATGCGCACCCTGGTCGATGGTAAAAGCAAGAATTCCTTTGCCAAGCAGTTCGTGCGGTTCGAGCTGGTCGAGCGCCACGGCCTCGGCAAGCGCCTTTTCGTCGTAGCGGGCATAGGCGCGCAGACTGTCGGGTGTGGTGAAATCGGCGACCAGCATGTCCACCGGACCTTCTGTCTGCGTCTGGACGATGAACTTGCCGGTAAATTTCAGCGACGTTCCAAGCAGCACCGTCAGGGTGATGGTCTCGGCAAGCAACCGGGCGACCGGCTCGGGATAGTCGTGACGGTCCAAAATGGCGTTGAGCATCGGGCCGAGCTGTACGGCACGTCCACGCGCATCAAGCCCTTCAACCTGAAACGGCACGACCTTGTCATCACCGGCAAAGCCGATTTCTCCGAGGGTAATATTGTCTGTCATCTTCTCAGTCTGAATTAGAGGCGATCAAGGCACCAGGCAAGGATGGCCTTTTGCGCATGCATCCGATTTTCGGCCTCGTCAAATACCACCGATTGCGGCCCATCTATGACCTCATCGGTCACTTCTTCACCGCGATGGGCCGGCAGACAATGCATGAACAGGGCATCGGGGTCGGCTTTTTCCATCAGTCGGGCATTGACCTGATAGGGCTTGAATACATTGTGACCGCGGGCCCGCTGTTCCTGGCCCATGGATACCCAGGTATCGGTAATGACGCAGTCCGATCCGGCAACCGCCGTTTCAGGATCGGTCGACATCGACACCTTGCCACCGTTGTTGTGCGCCCAATCTGTGTATTCCTGCACCGGCTCGGACCCCTTGGGAACCGCAACATTCATGTGGTAGCCAAAGCGCGCGGATCCTTCGATGAGCGAGTGCAGCACATTGTTTCCGTCACCGACCCAGGAAAGCGTCTTTCCGGCAATGGAGCCGCGATGCTGCTCATATGTCATCACGTCAGCCATGATCTGGCAGGGGTGCGTGTCGTCGGTGAGCCCGTTGATCACCGGAACGGTGGCAAATTCGGCGAGCTCCGTCAGCCGCCGGTGATCGGTGGTGCGGATCATCACAATATCAACGTAGCGCGAAAGCACGCGCGCCGTGTCGGCGATGGATTCGGCGCGGCCGAGCTGCATGTCGTTGCCGGACAACAAAATGGTTTCACCGCCGAGCTGCCGCATGCCGACGTCAAAGGATACGCGGGTCCTGGTTGACGGCTTTTCAAAGATCATCGCAAGGACCTTGCCGTCAAGCGGCTTGTCCGCGGTGCCGTCCTTGGTCGCAGCCTTTCGCATGTGCGCGTGGTCGAGTATGTCGCGCAGGTCCGTGCCGGAAACGGCGGATAGATCAAGGAAATGACGGGGGCCGTCACGTGTAGTCATTGCGGTTTTCCTTGTTAATGCGGCGCAGCTTGCTCCATGCCCGCTTTGCGCCCGTCAGGCCTTTGCTCCTGAGACGGCGGCAGCCGCGGCACTCAGGCGGGCCAGTCCTTCCCTGGCCTCTTCGACCGTTGTCGTCAACGGCGGCAGCAGACGCACGACATTGTCGCCGGCCGGGGCTCCAAGTAGATTGGCGTCGCGCATGGCCACGAGCAGCTCGCTGTTCGGCCCTTTGCATTTTATGCCGAGCATCAGGCCGGTTCCCCGGATCTCGTCCACGACATCGGGATACCGGTCGGCGATTTCTGCAAGCCCCTGCTTGAACACCAGGCTGACGTCGCGCACGTGTTGAAGGAACCCGTCTTTGAGGATCACGTCCAAAACCGCATTGCCAACAGCCATGGCAAGCGGGTTGCCGCCATAGGTGGTGCCGTGCGTACCCGGTGTCATGCCGGCCGCGGCTTCTTCCGTCGCCAGGCAAACACCAAACGGAAACCCGCCACCAATGCCCTTGGCGACGGCCATAATGTCCGGCGTGATGCCGGCCCACTCGTAGGCAAAGAGCTTGCCCGTGCGACCCACGCCGCACTGGACCTCATCCAGAACGAGCAGCACACCATGTTCGTCGCACAGCGCACGCAGGTCCCGGAGCCATTGCGCGGAAAGCTCGCGAATTCCGCCTTCGCCCTGCAACGGCTCGATCAGGACCGCAGCCGTTTCGTCATTGATCGCATTTTTGATGGCATCCAGGTCGCCAAAGGGAACCTGATCGAAACCGGGTGCCTTGGGACCGAAACCTTCGAGATATTTGTCCTGACCGCCGGCCGCAATCGTGGCAAGCGTCCGGCCATGAAAGGCGCCCTCGATCGTTATGATACCGAAACGATTATCCTGGCCGTTGACATAGTGGTAGCGGCGCGCGGTCTTTATGGCGCATTCCAGAGCCTCGGCGCCGGAATTGGTGAAAAACGCGCGATCGGCAAATGTCGCTTCCGTCAAACGGTCTGCGAGACGGGCCTGGTCCGGAATCTCATAAAGGTTGGACAGATGCCACAGGCGCTCGGCCTGGTTTTTCAGCGTCTCCACCAGATGCGGATGCGAATGCCCGACCGACGTGACTGCAATGCCGGCGGCAAAATCGAGATATCGCGAACCGTCCTCGGTAATCAGCCAGACACCCTCTCCCCGCTCGAAGCGAAGCGGAATACGATTATACGTGCCGTAAAGCGACGCATTCTCTGACATGCCCATATCTCCCAAAGGCCACGGCACGCGTTGTGCGGTTGAACAAATTCCGTATCAATCCGGCGTATTCAGCCGGACAAAAACAAATAGCTGCCCGGAAAAGGCAGCTGTTGCTGTATCTTTATACTGTGCGCAGGCGTCAATCAACCACCGCGAATCAATGACCGGCCCGCAATGCGTCCCCGCCAAATTGGGCCAAAATGGGCCAAAAATGCCTTCAAGTTGGGGAAAACTTAAAAAAGGAATCTTCTTGATTCGCCGGAACCTTGTCACCGAGTCTCCCTGTCACTAGGTTATAGTTAAGATTTTGGACTGCATGCGGCGGACCTAGTAACCTTTAACAGAAAATACATTTCGGCTCCGAAATGAATTCGGAACTCGTTGAAGGATTCGGTCGCCCCCCGATGCGGCAACAAAGGGGTATATGACCATGAGCTGGACAGATGAGCGTGTCGACAGGCTAAAGAAACTATGGGCAGACGGCTTGAGTGCAAGCCAGATTGCGGCGGAATTGGGCGGTGTGAGCCGCAATGCCGTGATCGGCAAGGTACATCGCCTTAACCTACCGGGACGTGCAAAATCCGGCGGATCGTCGGCTTCGCGCGCCAAACGTGTATCCACATCATCGAGAAGCAACGGCTATTCGTCACGGACGAGCACGACCCGTTCGATGCCACGCACGGCCGGTGCAACTGCCTTAAAGCAGGAAGTCATCGCCGATGCGATTGCCGAGATCGATACGCGACCGGTCGAGGACGTCGTCGTGCCGATTTTCCGAAAACTGGCACTGACGGAGCTGACCGAAAAGACCTGCAAGTGGCCTGTTGGCGATCCGCTGCAAGAAGATTTCTACTTCTGCGGCACCGATTGTGACGACACCGGCCCCTACTGCAACTATCATTCAAAGCTGGCCTTTCAGCCGACCGCTGACCGCAAGCGCGTGCGCTAGAGCACAGCAACGGCATTGCGGGCCTTGATGAAGAGGCGGTCTTCCGGGGCCGCCTTTTGTTTTGCTATTGGCGTTTCGTGCGCACCAGCACGGCCGGTGCGAGGAACGTCAGAATAACAAGCCGCCAGACGTGGTGGGCGGCGACAAATGTCGGATCCGCGCCAAGGATGACCGCGACGGCAGCCATCGATTCAACGCCCCCCGGTGCAAATGCAATCAGCACCTGCGGAAGCGGCAGATCAATGATCTGGACGAGAAGGACGGCAAAGACGATTGTCACAACGAACGCGATCATCGTCACCACCAGTCCAGCACCAAGCGCCCTGCGCAAAGTCTTCATGGACACGCCCGAAAAACGCGTGCCGATCAGGGTACCCATAAGCGCAAATGCTGGAATTGATGCCCACAGCGGAACGTGTCCGTCAACCAGACCGCTCAGATGGGTCACGGTCGAAAAAATCATCCCGCCGATCAACAGCGCCGCCGGTACCCGCAGACGGTTGAGAAACAGGCCCAGCAGCATTGCGAGGACAACACTCACGCCGAGCGGAAGCAGCGTCATTTTCCCGCCGGGCAACCCCATCTGCGTGGTGTCATAACCCATCAGGGCAACGGCAAAGGGAACCAGCAGGGTGAGCGCCAGTACACGTGTGCTCTGTATGACGCTTATGGTTGGAATATCACCGCGCGTATCGGTGCTGAGGCCGAGAATATAGCTGAGATGCCCGGGCGTTGAGGACAGGATCGCGGTCTCGCTGTCCTGCCGCCAGAAACGCTGCAACGTAAATCTGCATACAAAGAAGATGGTACAGACGCTGATCGCCAGCAATATGAAGCTGAGCGGCCATTGCCGTGCCGCTGCATAAACCTCCGGCGTCACGCCGGTTCCCATCGACAGTCCGATGATCACGAAGCAGGCATTGCGCAGTATGTTCGGCACGGCGAGCCGAAGGCCGATCACCGACAGCGCCGTCACCATCAACGCCGGTCCCGTAAGGGCCGGTGCGGGAAATCCTATGAACCAGGCAACGGCAAGGCCGGCGGCTCCGGCCGCCAGCGTTGTCGATGTGGTTACAAGGTCATGTCCCGCCCGTGCCATGTTCCGGTATTCTCAGCCCCCTTCCCCGGCCCGGTCGGCACCTTTGCGCAAGCGCTGTATGCGCGACCAGACGATGGGTGCGAAAAGACAGGAGGCGGCGATGAGGAGAATCGCCAGGGTGAGCGGACGCTGCCAGATAAAGGACCAGCTGTCGTTATTGATAAGCAGCGCGCGCCTCAGATTTTCCTCCATCATACCGCCAAGGATAAAGCCGAGGATCATCGGCGCCATCGGAAAGTCGAGAAACCGGAAGACAACCGCGGCAAGGCCGAACAACACCATGAGCTGGATATCGAACGTGTTGAAGCTGACAAAATAGACGCCGATCAGCGAAAAGAACAGGATCAGCGGCAGCAGGAACCGTGAAGGGATGGCCAGTATTTTGGCAATGTAAGGAATGAGCGGCAGGTTGAGGACCAGCAGAACGATATTGCCGATCCACATGGAGACGATGACCGACCAGAACACTGCGGGCTGATCGACATAAAGGCGCGGTCCCGGCTGAATGCCATAGCCAATCAGGGCGCCGAGCATGATCGCCGTTGTACCGGAACCGGGAATGCCAAGTGTAAGAAGCGGTACGAACGAGCCCGTTGCAGCAGCGTTGTTTGCCGTTTCGGGTGCGCTCAAGCCCCGGATCGATCCTTTTCCGAACAGTTTGCCCTTCTCGGGGCCGGCAATGCGTTGCTCCGTGCCATAGGCCAGAAAGCTGGCGATTGTGGCGCCGGCACCGGGCAGCACGCCAATGATGAAGCCGAGGATCGAGGAGCGGCCGATAACCGGTGTCATCTCACGTACTTCTTCCTTCGAAACACGCATCGACCCGAGATTGGACGATGCCTCCATTTCTTGCTGCCGCTTGTCGTCGCCCGACGGCTTCAAGATGGCCATCAGGGCCTCGGAAAGCGCAAAGGTCGCCATGACGAGAAGCAGGAACGAAATACCGTCGGTCAGGTCAATCAATCCCAATGTAAAACGCGGAACTCCTTGCGTCTGATCGGTGCCGACCGTTGACAGCATCAGGCCGATAACGGTCATCAACAACGCCTTCAATACATCGCCCTTGCCGGCAAATGCGGCAACGGCGGTCAGTCCCAGCACCATCAGCGCGAAATAGTCTGCCGAATGAAAGGACAGCGACACCGCCGCCAGAAACGGTGCTGCAACCAGCAAGAACACGGCCGCAATCACGCCGCCGGAAAATGACGAATAGGCTGCTATCGCAAGTGCTTTTCCAGCCTTGCCCTGCTTTGCCATGGGATAGCCGTCAAAGGAGGTTGCCACCGTGCTTGCCACACCCGGCGCATTGATCAGGATCGACGACGTCGACCCGCCAAATATGGCGCCGTAGTAAACAGCGGCCATGAGAATAATACCGGTCGCCGGCTCCAGACTGGCGGCAACCGGGATCATCAGCGCGATGGCCGACATGGGTCCAAGGCCGGGCAACATGCCGATGAATGTGCCGACCAGGCAGCCGGTCAGGACGAAGAGAATGTTGATGGGCGTCAGCGCGGTTCCAAGACCAATCAGTATGCCGTCAATCATTGAATCAGCCTTTCAGGAACCAGGGGAGCGGCTCGATGAACACATCAAGCCCCTGTGTCATCAACACCCAGAAGGCGACGACGAGCGGAACCGAAACCAGAAGCAGTTTCGTGACAGACCGCTCGCCAAGCATTGCAAAGCCGGCGATGAGGAATACAGAGGTCGACAGCAGAAATCCGAGGGGGCGGATGGTCAGCCCGTATGCGGACATCAGCACCATGAATAAAGCTGCTGTTGTCCAATTGAAACCGGCCAGCCTGGGGCGCTCGTGCGAGCCCGGAAACAGGATAACGAGCAGCGACAGGCCGATACCGAGCACCATCAGAACCTCGGGCATGGTGCGGGCGGTAAATGCGGCCTTTGCCTGGATCGGCAGCAGAGTGATGTTCTGACTCAATACGCCGTAGGTAATGCAAAATGCGAGCAGCAATACGCCGCCAATTCTGTCCTTGGAAAACAGCATGGAAATGCTCCCCCGACGGCGCATGCCGTCTGCCATTTGGGTGGCGGGCACCGCACCAAGCGTCCCGCCACCCTTTTTCTAATGCGGATGAAACCGCGCTTAAAGGAAGCCGAGCTCTTTCATAAGCCCGCCGACTTCTGCTTCCTGCTGCTCAAGGAATGTCGAGAAGTCATCGCCCGGATTGAAGATTTCAACCCAGCCATTGCGGTCACGCACGGCAACCCATTCCGGCGTGTCGTACATTTTTTCAAGGGCCGCAATGTATTCGGCCTTCTTGTCGTCCGGCAGGCCGGGCGCTGCAAAGAATCCGCGCCAGTTGACGAAATTGGTGCCAACCGACCCTGACTCATCACATGTCGGCGTATCGGGGGCGGCCGGAAGCCGCTCAAGCGACGTGACGCAAAGCACATTGACCTCGCCCTGGCGCGCCAATTCGAGCGCCTCGCCGAAGCCGGTCGTCAACGCGCTGATTTCACCGGAGAGCAAACCGGCCATCGCCTTGCCGCCGGCGTCATAGGGGATGTATTTGACATCGGTCGGGCTTTCGCCGGCATTCTTCATGACCAGCGCCGCGATAAGATGGTCCATGCCGCCGGCAACTGAGCCGCCGCCAATAGCCACTTTCGCGGGGTCAGCCTTATAGGCTGCGACCAGTCCGCCGAGATCTGAAATTTCGGAATTCTTGCCGACGACAATTGCGCCGTAGTCGCCGATAATTCCGGCAATCGGCGTCAGGTCACGGAACGACTGCGGGAAGACCTTCTGCAGCGAGCGAATGACGATCGGCGTCGAATTCACCATCAGGGTTCCCTGATCCTTTGTCTCGATGATGTGCGCAATTGCCTTGCCGCCGCCACCGCCGGACATGTTTTCATAGGATGCGGACCCGACAATGCCCGACTTCGTCAGTGCTTCGCCCGTACCCCGGGCCGTGCCGTCCCAGCCGCCACCGGCCCCGCCGGGGATCAGGAACTTGATCTCTTCAACGGTTTGCGCTTGCGCCAAACCGGCTCCTGCACCAAGTGTCATTGCCGAAACGGCCAGTACGGCTGTCAGTTTTCTCAGCATGTTTTCCTCCCAGAAATAATCATCGCGCCCGAAGGCGTGTACGGCTAAGCAAAACAGCAAAAGCTGTCATGAAGCTGACATCCTTCAGAATTGGCTGAGCCGGAGGCACGGCCTCCGGATTCCGGTGCTATTTGGCGCTCAGCGCTTCGTTCCAGCGTGCAATGAAACGGGCACGTTTGACCTGATCGAGATAGACAACCAGACCGGGACTGATCGAGACCGGCCGGAGCTGCGGTCCGAAACGCTCCCGCATAGCCGATGCGGTATTCGGGCCATCCACGTCCGGATGAAGCGCCGGGAGCCGGACATCGCGCGCCATGATCGTCTGGCCCTGCCGGGACATCAAAAACGCCAATAGCGCTTTTCCAAGGTCGGGATCGGCCGCCGCTTCCGGCACAAGCGCAATCCTCGACATGACGACCGTATAGTCCTCGGGAAGAATGATACCGAGGTCGGGTTTGCGGCTTGCCCAGCTCTGCGCGTAGGAGCCGAGTATATTATAACCCAAGGCAAAACGGCCGTCGGCAACACGATCAAGAATCGCCGATGAGTTGGAATAGAGCTTTACGCCTGAGGAACCGAACGCGGAAACCAGTTCCCAAATGTCCCGATTGTGTTCCTTGTCACGCGCCAGGAAGAGAAATCCGAGACCCGAACGCTCGACATCATAGGTGGCGATGCGCCCATAGAGTTGCGCTTCGGAGGATTTGAGCAGCTCGATCAGATCGGCCCGGTTTTTGGGCAGGGGCAAACCTTCAAAGCTCGGCTTGTGATAGACGATGACCGACGGTTCAAACGTCAGTCCGAAAGCCGATTTGCGCCAGCTCGCCCACTGCGGCCAATTATCCAAACGTATTTCCGGCACCGCCTGCACGTAACCGTCATTGACCAGTTTAACCTGCAGGTCCATTGCCGAGGAGATGATAAGATCAGCGGTTTTTCCCTGTTCGTCCGTCTCACGGATGACGCGCTCGTAGATCTCAAGCGACTGCAGGTCTTCATAGCTGACGGCAACGCCGGGATGGGCTTGCTGAAACGCCGTTATCAGAGGCCGCGCAACGGTTTCATCGAGCGTCGAATAGACGGTCAATGTCCGCTCGGCCGCCTCTCCGTCAAAAGGTGGAAATACGGTTGCAGCCCGAGCCGGGGCAATCATCAGGAGAACAAACAACAGAAAGCAGACAATGCGCATCCGGCGACATTGCCCTGCAAAATTCGCATTCACAAGAGGCAATCGAGTGACTACCCTTTCTGGCGGAGGTACCATGCGGGTTTTGATCGTTGAGGATAATCGCAAACTGGCGGACGGGCTGAAACAGCTCCTTGCCGACAGTGGATATGCGGTCGACTGTGTCGCCGACGGCGATTCCGCGCTGTCGGCCGTCAAGGCGCTTAACTACGATCTGGTTGTCCTCGATTTGAGCCTGCCCGAGATGGATGGTCTGGAAGTCCTGCGTGAAATGCGGTCGGACCGGATTGCGGTTCCGGTGCTTATCCTGACGGCGCGGGACGGGCTCGAGGATCGTATTCGCGGCCTTGATCTTGGCGCGGACGACTATCTGACAAAACCTTTCGAATGGGGCGAACTGAACGCCCGGGTACGGGCACTCATCCGCCGTTCGCTGGCGGTCAGAACCTCGCTTGTGGAAGCGGGGCCGATTAAATTCGACCTCAAAAGCGGCCAGGTCTTTGCCGATGAGGTCGCCATTGAAATCCCGGCGCGCGAAATCAACGTGCTCAAGGCGCTGATGCTGGCCAATGGCCGCATCCTGAGCAAGGCACAACTGATTGATTCCCTTAGCAGTTTTGACGAAGACATTAGTGAGAACGCCGTAGAACAATATATCAGCCGGCTGCGCCGGCGCCTTGCCGATCACGGTATCTCGATAAAGGCTGCACGCGGACTGGGCTATTATCTGCAGACCCCCGGTGACCATTGATGAGCGGGCAACCGTCCTCCTATTCGATACGCACCCGCCTGCTCCTGTGGCTGCTGCTGCCGCTGTTGGCCATCGGTCTCCTGGCGCTGTTCGATTCCTACCGGTCCGCGCGCGAAACCGCTGATGAGATTTCAGACCGGGTTCTCGCCGGATCTGCGCTGGCGATCGCCGAACGTATTTTTGTCAATGACGACGGCCTGCTTGAAGTCGATATCCCCTATGTCGCCCTGGAAATGCTGACCTCGGCAGAGGAAGACCGGGTTTTCTATCGTATCGAGGGTCCGCAATCGCAATTTGTGACCGGATACCGGCTTCTTCCGGTACCGGACCAATTCGACCGGGAAGAACGCGATATGCAATTTGCCGATGCCTGGTTCCGCGACGAGCCCATAAGGGTCGCCGTTCGTTCCGGAGCGGCGGCCTCCGACACGGTGTCGCTTGCCTATCAGGTGGTTGTTGCCGAGACCACAAATGCAAGGGCCAAGATGGCGCGTGACATCCTGTTTCGTTCGGCCCTGCGGCAGAGCGTGCTCATTCTGACCGCCGCATTTGTCGTCTGGATCGCGGTCACACGGGCGCTGCGGCCACTTTACAGGCTGCAAGAAGCCGTCGGACGCCGCAGCCCGGAAGATCTGCGCCCGATCGAACACCGTGTACCGAGCGAAGTCAGCGGGCTAGTCGCGACGATAAACGATCTCGTGAAGCGGTTTGGATCTTCCATTTCGGCGCTGCGCAATTTCACTGCCAATGCCAGCCATCAACTGCGCACGCCGCTGACCGTCATGCGCACCCAGCTCGAAATCGCCAATCGCGCAAATACGCCGGAGGCCCGTCAGGAGGCGCTGGCCGAAGCCGACGAAGCCGTCAGCGACACCGAACGCGTGCTATCCCAGTTGCTCGTTCTTGCCCGCATCGATGCCGCCGCCCAAAAGGACGTCGCCCGCGACAGCTGCGATATCGCGGCTATCAGCCGGCAGGTCTGCGAAGAGCTGATTTCAGGCGGGCTGCCTGCAGACATCGACCTTGGATATGACGGACCTGACCACCTGAGGATGCGCGGCGACGACGTGCTTGTGCGCGAGATGCTCCGCAACGTGGTCGACAATGCCATGCGCCACGGCGGCCGGCCCATCGAGATCACAGTCCGCACAAGAGATGCAGGCGCGGGCGTTCTGCTTGAAATTGAAGATGACGGCATCGGCATTGATCCGGCGAACAAGCAATCGGTGATGGGCCGGTTCCGGCGCGGCAGCGATGCGCAGGCGCAAGGGAGCGGCCTGGGGCTCGCCATTGCCAATGAGATTGCCGAATTGTTCGGCGGGCGCCTTGAACTTCGCGCACCGTCGAACGGCGGTGGCCTGATCGTCCATATGAAATTTTCAGCCAAATAGCGACTGAACCGGCGGAGAAGCCGAGGGGTTGATTATAGTTCGATATCGCACTATATAGTACGAATTCGAACTAAATGGAGCAAACAATGACGATCAGCAGGCGTAAAGTCCTGACCATCATCGGCGGCGGCACGATCGCTGCAGCCGGTGCCGCTTCCGGTCTATTCGCGGCGACCCGCACCCCCTCCAAGGCGCTTGCCCCCTGGGCATCGGCCGGTCTTGAAGACGAGCCGCGCCGCCGCGCCCTTTCCTATGCCATCCTTGCGCCCAATCCGCACAACCGGCAGCCCTGGCTGGTCGATCTGGGTGCGGCCGACACCGTCACGCTTTACCGTGACAAGGCGCGCGACCTGCCGGAAACAGACCCCTATGCGCGCCAGCTCACCATCGGGCTGGGCTGCTTTATCGAGCTGATGACGATTGCCGCTTCGCAGACCGGGCACGAAATCGACTACGATTTCTTCCCGGAAGGCGAGGACGGACCGGTTGCCGTTGCACGGTTCCGCGAGGGCGCCAAGGCCGACCCGCTGTTCGCCCATATCCTTGATCGCCGCTCAAGCAAGGAGCCCTTTACCGCCCAGGAAGTGCCGGCAAACATGGTTGCAGAGCTGGAACCGCTTGCGGATATCCGCACCAGGCCGGACGATGTGGCGAAAATCCGCGACCTGACCTGGCTGGCCTGGCAGACCGAATCCTTCACGCCCCGCACAATGAAGGAAAGCGTCGACCTGATGCGGTTCGGCAAAGCCGAGATAAACGCCAACCCGGACGGTATCGATCTGGGCGGCCCCTTTCTGGAGGCGCTGATGCTTGCGGGCGTGCTCAGCCGCGAGGCGCAGAATGATCCGAATTCGACCGGCTTCAAGGAAGGCGTGAGGATCTACAAGGAAATGCTGAACGCAACGCCTGCCTATGCGGTGATAACCACCGAAGGCAACACCCGCCTCAACCAGATCGAGGCCGGGCGCCGCTGGCTGCGTCTGAACCTGACGACGACCGCGCTCGGCCTGTCATTGCACCCGGTCAGCCAGGCGCTGCAGGAATTCGAGGAAATGGCTCCTCACTACGAAAAGGCGCATGCCATGCTTGCGGAACCCGGCCATACCGTGCAAATGCTTGGCAGGCTCGGGTTCGGACCGAAGGTCGGCCGATCGCCGCGATGGCCGCTGGAGACACGCATCGTCAATGGATAGCAAGACACTTGCACTCTATTTCACGCTGTTCAACGAGATCGGCATCATCGAACAGCTCAGCCGCGCCCTGTTTGAATCGAAGCTGCCGACCGGTTTCCTGATCTCGCACTTTTCCGTCCTGAACCATCTCATCCGGGTTCAGGACGGGCGCACGCCGCTGGAACTAGCGAACGCCTTTCAGGTGCCTAAAACGACCATGACGCACACATTGTCGGTGCTTGAAAAACACACCCTTGTGGAGATGCGCCCGAACCCCGACGACGGGCGAAGCAAATGCGTGTGGCTGACGCCCGCCGGCCGCAAGTTCCGCGATGGCGCGATTGAGAACATGAGCCCGGACATGGCGGTTCTTGCAGAAAAATACCCGCCCGAATTCATCGAAGGCATCATTCCGAAGCTGGCCGAAATCCGGCAGTTCATGGATGCGAAGCGCGATGAGCCGTCGAAGCGCTGAGCGGGCGGTTTTGAGGTGAATTGTCATTCGTTGCAGAAAGAACCAACGTCGACTATGCGGACGCCCAATACTTGCAAGCAAGTGTCCGTCATGATCGGCGCACGGCATCCACATTGTGCCTTTGAACGGCGTATGGGCTAGACGATGGGTTCAAAGCTTCAGGTCCAGCTTGACCGCCTCGCCCCCCGGCTTGGTGTAGCTTTCGCCTTCTTTGACTTTTTGCACGCTTGTACGGAACTGCTCGGCGTAAATGCGTTGGTCGAAAACGCGCACTTCCAGGGCCAGAAAATACTGACCGGGTTTCAGCTGAAGTGACTTGTCCACATTTGCAATAATACCGGGAGGACAGTCGCCGTTATCCTCGACGTCCATGTCGTCTTTGTAAAAACCCATGCTTGGAACGACTCCCGGACGCGGAGCCGGAAAGGAATCAGCCCCTTGCGCGCCTTCAGCAGGATTGCGCCACAGGTCTAAAGTGCCGCTCGAATTCCAAAATGCGACACAGTCACCGGAACCGGATTTCTCGCCGAGTTGCCAAATCATTCTGTATTTGTCTGCGTCATCGGGTTTGCCATATTTCTTGACCAGCAGGCTGTATATGTCCGCCGGCAGGACCGTTCCTTCGGGAAACGCGACGCGACGGAGAATTCCCATAACGGTTCCGGGGGCCGCCGGTGGCTCGTCAAAAATGACAATCATGTCGGTACTGTCTTCCGACTCGTACAACATCCCGCTTGTATACGGCTTCAAATCTCCCGTGGCGGTCGCCGGCTGCCAGGCGCGATCGGCCCGGTAAACTTGTCCGACGTCCATATGCTCGCGAATGATCTTCTCGGCGTCTTCGAAACTCATGCCGAGCCTGAGACCGACCACGTCTGGTCCGAAGGGTTCCTTCGGTGGCGGACTGAACGCTGGCACAGCCTCTTTCATCAAGCTCTCATCCGGTTGCTGCGGCACTTGGGTGTCAAGCAGTGCAATCGTCGTAAGCGAGGCATCGCCTCCGCGCTTGATGTGGTTCACCTTGACCAGACGCGCCTCTTGCACATCGCCACGGATAATGAAAATCGGTTGCTTGAGCCTGGTGTCCGGATCGATATCGAACCGTACCTTCAATCGCGGCTTCTTGTCGGAAACAAATGCATTAAAACGCCGGATGATCTCGTGATCGGTGGTTATCGGCAATGTATCGCTGATGTCGACGCCGGTGATGCGAAGATCAATTTCGATTGCCTTGGTGCCGAACGCTTTGAGCTCCTCGACCTTGTCGTCAGCGATTGTGATCTCTTTGTCCAGCAACAGGACATCGTTGAGGTTATTGGGCTGCCCCGCCAGATCTCCTTTCAACACCGCCTTTTTCATCAGGCTACAGTATTCGTCAGTGCCGTGAACGGCCTCATGGCAATCTACTCTGGGTCCGACCCCCTTATCGCCACGATAAATGTCATTCATCTCGTCCTGCGCCTGCGCAGTCAGCCAACCGGAAAGGCTGCCGCCGAAATAAATATTGCGAGAGGGGATTGTAAGGCCCTGGGCCAGATAGTCACACGCATTTCCAAGTGTCAGCGCAAGAATACTGTCGTCGTCCCTGGAGTAAGCCTTACATGAACTGACATCGCTATCGTCGATCTCCTCCAGATAGACGCCATGCCCGCCAAGATACTGGATTGGTCCGGCTTTGTTGGCGTTGTAAGTGGAAAATACCGCCGTCACCATGTCGGGCATCGCTGCGGCGCGGGCAACGGTCCAGTTTTTGAACCCTTGCATCAGGTCCCGTTGTGACTCCTCGTTGGGCTTTGGTGACTGCTCCTCGAAGAAACGACCCCATTCGGGTTCCCGTGCTTGTCCGTTGAAACTCTGTTCGTAGTGCCATCGCACCAGCAGCATGCGCTCCTGCATGGCTTTGTCGAATGCCGAGGGCGCAAATTTTACAATCAGCAGGTCCACAGTTTCAGCCGAATAGGGCATCTTCTCAGATGGGGCAGCTATTTCCGGACCACGTGACCTTTCCGCCGGAAGCCGGTCGAATGTTTGATCGAAACTGGCGCGGCCGATGATCTGATTGCGTTGCGGGTTCGTGACAAGTGCGGATACAGGTTCAACATCCATCACCAAAAGCGGCTTATCTCCCCAACCGGCGTCAATGCGCCAACGCACAACCCGCATTTCGACCACTGTTTTCAGTTGGCTTCCATCCAACCGGACATGTGTCTCGGGCGCAATTTTATAGCTGTCGGCAGATGCGGGCAGGGACAGCCAGAGTTCGTGGTCCTTCACGGTGCCGACATCGGACAGGCTGATCTGCGTCGGGCTGGTGATCCGATCGATCGGCAACCCCAGCCATTCAGCCACTTCCGCATAATTTTTCTGCCGAGTGGTGGATAAGTCTGACGGAAATATCGGCCAGGCGTTATCGCCCTCCACGGTCTTATTAAAATAGCTGCCGCCCACACTGCTCGTTTCCAACATCATGGTTGCCGGAGGATTGGCGACACGCGCCTTTTGCCACTCGGCAAAGTTTCGTGTGAGTTCGGGCGGCGGGTGGGCTCCCCCGCTGATATCCCTGACAAGCTCATCGGGGAAAAAGAGCCCCCACGCCCTCTCGTACTCATTCAACCGGTCCGGAAAGGTTTCCAGGCGGGCTCGCGTTCGCAGCAGTTCCGCCAGTTCCTGCGCACTGCCCTCTCCCGTGCGTCGCAATATGACATTGAGTGCGTCGGCGTTTAGCCAAACCGGCCCGCTCGGGACTGGGCTGACTGTGTCGACCGACGGCACCGGCTCGATACCGAGTTGCAAAAGCGGCATCGAAAAATCATCGGCGCGATAGAGCGCGGCATCCTCAACCTCGACCTTTAGCGTGAACCGGCGAAGATTGTGCCGCCCGCCGGCAGCGACCATGTCGGTTATCCGCGCCTTGATGCCCATGGCGCCATACGGTATCGGATTGTCTGCGCTGCCCGCGTACAAATCGGCGCGAAAGTCCCGCGCTTGCACCTCCGGGATGGGAATGTCGAAGCGCAGACGGTCCGTCGGAATTGGCGCAGTGATTATGATCTCGGGATTGTAGCCAAACACCGCCTCGCCGTAACCGCCTTTGTCAAACCAGATGGATTCGCAGCCCCGGGACATTGGAAAGATCTTACGCTCGAAGTCATACTGCTTAAGGCTGATCCGACAGGGTAAGAACATCGCCATAGGCAGCTTCGGCGCATTCGCTGCGATGATTGGCGGCAGTTGTTGGCGGATAGCGGCCAGCAAAGCGCGCTTTGCAAATTCGTCAAGTTTCCGCTGGTATTGCTTTTTATCCAGATAGAGCTCCTGGCCGGCCTCGTTGAGGACGGCCGGATCGATGCCGGCGCTTTGGAGGATGCGCGCCTGTGTCGGGCCATCGACCAGACGGATAGCCGTGAATGCAAAAGCGGGTTCGTCCCAGAGATCGGGAGCGCGCGTGAAGGCCAGGCGCATCAGTGCGTAGCGCAGCGCCTCCGCGTGCTCATCGGCCGCTCTGCCGTGTATCCAGGACAATCCCCCACCGGCCGACGTTTCAACCCGGCCATTACGCATGGCGATGCCGGCAAGTCCTGTCATATCTGTCTGCACCAATTCGGCCGACTGCTGCTTGCCGCCAGTGGATTCAATTTGCGCCGGTTGCTGATCCGCTTGTGCCATGGAGGTATCTGGAGCGGTCTGCTTGACGCCGGAAATCGCTCCGGCAAAGCGTTTTCTGGACAGAACCCTGTCCTTGAGGATGCAAACGGAAACTTGAGCGTTGTACGTATAGGCCCTGCATTGTGTCTCACGCGCGCATTGAGCCGCACACTGGCCTTGCGAGATGTTCTTTAGCCGTGGATCGGTCAATCCGCTTCGATAGTCGCCGCCGGGAAAATCATATCCGTTAAACTGCGTAAACCCGTTCGGTGGCCGCTCCGTGACCTGAACTGCCTGGTCTTGCCGGTTATTCGCCGGCAGCGAGCGTAAAGCAGCCAGCAGCGCCGTGTCTGGTCTGCCGGTCGCAGTGAAGCCGGCGTCGCTCTGAAATGCTGCAATGGCTCGCCGTGTTTGTGGGCCAACCGCGCCATCCACCGGCCCGGCGGCGTAACCGCGTTCATTCAGCCTTCGCTGCACCTCTCTGATTTCGGCACGGTTCAAGCGGTTCGGCGAAACCGGAGCCGCCTTCCTATTGTCGTTGCGATTAGGCTGCGCTTCGTCATTCGACATATGCCGAAGTACTTCAACGCCCATCCTCATGAAGTCGCCGGCATCAAACTGAGCCAGCGCAGAAAATGATGTATATAAAACTGAAATTAAAAGCACGTTTACGCAAACGAGCGCGCGAAACACCACCTTTACCTCCCCAATGTTCGCTTACGGGCGTTATCGTTAATATTTTACTTCAAATCTGCCACGCTGTACAGAAACTGTTCTTTACAGCCTGATATTACAGCTAGAAACAGGCGATGCTTCGATGATCCGGAATGATTGGATCAGCCAGGGTCGAGATACAGCGCTGCCAGCCTCTCGTTGGCATCATTCCGAAACCGGTGGGATCGTGCTATTCCCGGATGCGCAGTGCGATGAGCCGTCCAGGCGCTGAACGCGGGCTGTTTGGGCGGATCGCAGAATTTCGACGCACGTGCGAACGCAAGAGATCTCGTCTGGCGCTGGCGCTTGCTGAGCGTGAGGAGATATCTGACCCTGGTGCAATGCCTTTTAAGTCGTACTTCCCGGTAGGCCTCAACTGGTATGCGCGGCCATCACTTTTTTATCCAGGCCCTTCAAATTCGCATCGATGATCTTGCCCATCATCATTTTCATCAGAGTTTGTCCCATGAGCCATCCGAGGGGACCGTATTTGACACGATAATCGAAAGTCCATGTAACTAGGGAGCCTTTGCCCGAAGTTTGGATCCAAAGGTCCGAACTGGCTTCATGCAGCGGCATGGCCGCCATGTCAGAGAGTTGCACCGTATATCCTTTGCCTGGCTGCCAAGCCGTTACTTCTTCCACCAGCGACGTGCCGTTCTTAAAATGGTTGCGGCGCTTTGACCCCAGCCCAGCTTCGCCCGATGTCAGTGCATCGACCGAAACGATCTCCGGGGCGAACTCGTCAATATGCATGAAGCGATCGAGAACGGCCCAGATGGCATCGGGGTCTGCATCAATGGTGAGGCTCCGTTCAAAGTGGATCATGGAATGCTCCTTATCATCGGCGCTGGTGTAGCGCGATCCTGTTGGTTCTGAACCCTTAATAATTATGTCCTCCTCTCACCGTTATGATAGGAGTGTGAGAGGAGAGGTTAAAAATGCGTCGCACCGAACGCCTGTTTCAGATTATCCAGATATTGCGATCAAACCGGTCGCCGATCACAGGACGGGAGCTCGCCGATGAATTGGAAATCTCAATCAGCACCCTTTACCGCGACATGGCGGAACTTCATGCGCAACGTATCCCGATCACCGGAGAAGCGGGCGTGGGCTATGTTCTCGACGACGGTTACGACATGCCTCCATTGATGCTGACGGCGGATGAGTTGGAAGCTGCGGCTCTGGGCGCTGCGTGGGTGGCTTCTGAGGCCGACCCTTCATTGGCACGTGCAGCGCGGGACCTGGTGTCAAAACTGTCCGAAGCGATTCCGAAAGAACTGCGCCCGATCGTATTGGACGCGAGCTCGAAGGCCATTCAAACAAGATCAACGGTCGCCGAGCGCTTTGACGGCGCGCTCTTGCGCCACGCCATCCGCGAGCGCTATCGGCTTCAACTGACGTACGCGGATCGGGACAGGAGCGTGACCGACCGGATCGTCTGGCCCCTGCTCATAGCCTATCTGGATCGAACCCGGTATCTCATCGGATGGTGCGAGACGCGCCAGGACTACCGGCATTTCAAGACCGACCGCGTGCGAGAACTAAAGGTGCTCGGCGAAAAGTACCCGGGGCGTCGGGCGGCTTTGATCAAAGGCTGGGAGGAGGCGACAGCAAGGCGGATGCCAAGCTGACGTTAGACCACACTACAGCATTCGGCGAATTTGGCCCGGAGCTGACCTTGGTTGCGGGCCCTCAAAAGCCGCTAACAACTACGCTCACTCACCGCCGCGCTCGAAGCGTTCGCGCCGGTGAGTGAAGCAGAAACGCTCTAGTTTTCCAGCGAATAACCGGCACCGCGGACGGTGCGGATGACATCAGGCATTTTTGCAAGGTTCAGCGCCTTGCGCAGCCGGCCGACGTGAACGTCAACCGTGCGTTCATCCACGTAGATGTCGTGCCCCCATACGCCGTCGAGAAGCTGCGAGCGCGAAAACACGCGCGTCGGGGATGTCATGAAGAATTCCAGCAGGCGGAATTCGGTCGGGCCGAGCTTGATCTCGCGGCCGCGGCGATAGACGCGGTGGGTCTCGCGGTCGAGTTCGATATCGCCGCTCTTCAGCAATGTCGAAATGGATTCCGGCTTGACGCGGCGCAGGAGCGCCCGCACGCGCGCCATGAGTTCAGGGGTCGAAAACGGCTTGACGACGTAGTCGTCGGCTCCCGTTGAAAGTCCCCTCACCCGCTCGCTTTCCTCGCCGCGCGCCGTCAGCAGAATGATCGGCAACCTTTCGGTCTCGGGCCGCACCCGCAGGCGCCGGCACAGTTCGATGCCGGACAGGCCCGGCAGCATCCAGTCGAGAATCAGGAGATCCGGTACCCGTTCCTGCAGTCTGATTTCGGCCTCGTCGCCGCGTAATATCGTGTCGACCTCATAACCCTCCGCCTCAAGGTTGTAGCGCAGGAGAACGCTCAGCGCCTCCTCGTCCTCAACAACGGTTATATGCGGTGCCATGCCCATTTGAATTCTCCGGTGGCGGCCAGCTTACAGGCGGTCACTTCAGTCTTCTTCAACACCCACGGTCGCGGTCTCGTCGTCTTTGGGACGCTCGCTGCTGAGTTGCGATCCGGTTGCCATGTAGTAGACCGTTTCGGCGATATTGGTTGCATGATCGCCTATGCGCTCGATGTTCTTGGCGCAAAACAGCAGGTGGGTACAGGCGGTTATATTGCGCGGATCTTCCATCATATAGGTCAGAAGCTCGCGAAACAGCGATGTATAGATAGCATCGATCTCGTCATCGCGGTCACGGACGGAATTGGCAAGTCCTGCAGAGCGGGACGAATAGGCGTCGAGCACTTCCTTAAGCTGCGTCAGCGCCAGTTCGGCAAGATGCTCAAGGCCGCGGACCAGCTTTTTGGGCTGGCCCATGCCCTGCACCGCAATCACCCGCTTGGCAATGTTCTTGGCCATGTCTCCAACGCGCTCGAGATCGGCGGCTATGCGGATCGAGCCGATAATGTCGCGAAGGTCTGAGGCCATGGGCTGGCGCTTGGCAATGATAAGCACAGCCTTTTCGCCGATCTGCCTTTCCGCCTCATCGAGGATCAGGTCATCGGAAATGACCTTCTGCGACAGCGCGGTATCGGAATTCACCAGCGATGCAACCGATTCCTCGACCATGCGTTCGGCAAGGCCGCCCATTTCGGCAATACGGCGGACCAGGAACTGAAGCTCCTCGTCATAGGAGGTGACCGTGTGCGCTGCGAGTTGTCCGGAGTTGTTTTCGTCTATCATGATCGTATCTGTCCAATCAGGCTCAGCCGAAACGGCCGGTGATGTAATCCTGGGTTCGCTGGTCGTCCGGATTGGTGAACATCTTGTCGGTATCGCCTTCCTCGACCAGATTGCCGAGATGGAACATGGCCGTGCGCTGTGAGACACGTGCAGCCTGCTGCATCGAATGGGTGACGATGACAATGGTGAAGTTCTCGCGCAGCTCGTCGATCAGCTCTTCGACCTTGGCCGTCGCAATCGGGTCGAGCGCGGAGCACGGCTCGTCCATCAGGATCACCTCGGGGCTGATGGCGATGGCTCTTGCAATGCACAGACGCTGCTGTTGTCCGCCCGACAGCCCGGTGCCGGGCGTGTGAAGACGATCCTTGACCTCGTCGAAGAGGCCAGCCCGGCGCAGGCTGCTTTCGACGATCGCGTCATAGTCGGCCTTGCTGCTCGCCAGGCCGTGAATACGAGGGCCGTAAGCGATGTTTTCATAGATGGATTTGGGGAACGGGTTTGGCTTTTGAAACACCATCCCGACGCTGGCGCGCAGTTCGACGACGTCAACGGACGGATCGTAAATGTCTGCGCCGTCGAGTGTGATGTTTCCCTCAACCCTGCAGGTGTCGATCGTGTCATTCATCCGGTTGAGACAGCGCAAAAACGTGGATTTGCCGCATCCGGACGGGCCTATCAGTGCGGTCACCTGGTTCTCGCGTATATCCAGATCGACATCAAAAAGCGCCTGCGAGCCTCCGTAAAAAACGCTGACCCCACGGCCCTGCATCTTGATCGGCGGCTGCACCGCAACCTTGACCTCAACTGCTTGTTCCAGTGCAGCGTCAGACATCATGTTCATCCTTCAACACCCCATTCCACCGGTTTTGCATCCCAAGGCGGATACATGCAACCGCAGAAACCAACACAGGCCGGTCGATCGCGCCGCTACCAGCGGCGCTCGAACCGGTTTCTCAAAAATACCGCCAGACCGTTCATGATCACGAGGAAGCCCAGCAAAACTAAAATTGCGGCTGATGTGCGCGAAACAAAGCCACGCTCCGGGCTGTCGGCCCAGATGTAGATCTGTGTCGGCAGCGCCGTCGAGGCGGAAAACACGCCTTCCGGCGCGCTTGTTATGAACGCGTTCATGCCGATAAGGAGTAGCGGCGCCGTTTCTCCAAGCGCCTGCGCCAACCCGATGATCGTGCCGGTCAGGATCGTCGGCATCGACAGCGGCAGCATGTGATGCATGATCGCCTCATGGCGGGATGCGCCAAGTCCGAGCGCCGCTTCCCTGATTGCCGAAGGCACGGATCTTAACGCAGCGCGGGTCACGATAATCATGGTCGGAAGCGTCATCAGCGACAGCACCATGCCACCCACCAGAGGCGCGGAGCGCGGCAATCCGAACCAGCCGAGGAACACGGCAAGGCCAAGAAGGCCGAACACGACTGAAGGAACCGCCGCCAGATTGTTGATATTGATCTCGATGAGATCGGTCAGCCGGTTCTTCGGCGCGAATTCCTCAAGGTAGACGGCAGCGGCGATGCCGACCGGGAAACTGATCAGGAAGCACACAAGCAGGACCCAGAACGAGCCCGAAATTGCGCCTGCGAGACCCGCAAGCTCCGGAAATCGTGAATCGGAATTGAGGATCAGGCCGAAATTGAAGGGCTTCGAAACCAGGCCTTCGGCCTGCAGCTTGTCGAACCACTCAATCTGTTTGTTCTTCACCCGGCGGCGGTCTTCCGGAACGTCACGGGAAATCTGTCCCTTGGCGAACTGGTCGAGCGGGTCGGCAAACGGCAGTTCAAAATCGAATTTCCTGTCAACGAGTTCCGGATTGCGGATGACGTAGTCGCGCACCAGGAAAGGCGCGGACGATGTGAACATGCCGTAATAGGAACGCAGGTCCGAGCGCGGGATGCCGGGCTCCAGATCACGCAGAGACCCGCGCACGATCTTGCGCCAGCTCGCATCCATGATGTCGTCGGGCGCAATATCGGCGGTTGTCAGGTCGATCGTCACCCGCACCTTTGTCTGAACGAAGGCTGAGGCGCCGCTGTAAAGCAGCGAGGAGACCAGCACGGCCAGAAACCCGATAGCAAAAATGATTGCCGCCAGCCCGTAACGCTTCAGGCGGCGGTCGGCGGCGTATCGCTTGCGGCGGCGGGCAGCCATTTCGGGAGAATTCCATACGGGACGAACAATGGTTCCGCCATCCGACATCAGTACGCCTCCCGGTACTTGCGCACGACACGCAAGGCAATCAGGTTCAAAAACAGGGTGATGATGAAGAGCATCAGACCGAGGGCGAATGCCGCAAGGGTCTTCGGATTATCGAACTCGGTATCACCAATCAGCAATGTCACGATCTGAACCGTCACGGTCGTTACCGATTCAAGCGGGTTGGCGGTCATTTTTGCGATGAGTCCGGCCGCCATCACCACGATCATCGTTTCGCCGATGGCGCGGCTGAGCGCCAGCAGCACGCCGCCGACGATCCCCGGCAGTGCGGCAGGAAGCAACACGCGCCGGATGGTCTCGCCCTTTGTTGCGCCGATCGCCAGCGAACCGTCGCGAATGGCCTGGGGAACGGCGGCAAATGCATCGTCGGAAAGCGAAGAAATAAACGGGATCAGCATGATCCCCATGACACCACCGGCGGCCATTGCGCTGTTGGGCGCAACGTCGAGGCCGATGGCCATTCCCAACTGCCGCAATGCGGGCGCCACCGTCAGAACGGCGAAAAAGCCGTAGACGACCGTCGGAATGCCGGCGAGGATCTCCAGCATCGGCTTGACGATCGAACGAAACCTTGGCGAGGCGTATTCAGCCAGGTAAATCGCGGAAAGAATGCCCACAGGGACCGCGACCGCCATTGCAAGAGCGGCGACGAGGATCGTGCCGACAAAGACCGGTATCGCACCAAAGGCGCCGGCGCCGGCAACCTGGTCCTCGCGAAGCGGGATCTGCGGCTCCCAGCGAAGGCCAAACAGAAAATCGCTGATCGGTATGCGCTGGAAGAACTGAACTGCCTCGTAAACAAGGGAAGCGACAATGCCCAGCGTCGTCAGGATGGCGATCGTCGAGGCGAACATCATGAAGATGGTCACCGACAACTCGAAACTGTGGCGGGCGTAGAATCTTCTGGATACGGACGTGATGGCAATCGCCGCGCCGGCAAGTGCGATGACGACCACGCAGGCTGCGAGCAGAGTGTTTGCCGTTGCCTTCAGTGAC
Organism: Hoeflea sp. TYP-13; assembly: GCF_040932035.1. Lineage (NCBI taxonomy): Bacteria > Pseudomonadati > Pseudomonadota > Alphaproteobacteria > Hyphomicrobiales > Rhizobiaceae > Hoeflea > Hoeflea sp. TYP-13. The sequence continues at coordinate 6,782 of NZ_JBFRBB010000001.1, read as the reverse complement.
TTCAATTGGTCGACCGCGGCGACAACTTCCGGTGTCGGCTCGCGGAAAATATTGCCGACGGCAACCTGTCTAATTTCGCTGATGAGCAGGTTGCGCTCCGGTCCGGTCAGCGCATCGGCACCGGGATAGGCGCTAAGCACGAGGAGATCGACGACGGAGCTTTCAAACAACAACCACAACAGCACGAAGACGAATGCGGGAATGGCGGTATAAACCAGGGCGTTGAGGCCATGATAGATGGGGCGGGAATGTAGGCTTCCGGCATCGTCGCCGGAAATTCTGACGGCTTTTCGCGACGCGATAAAATAGGCGATCAGCGCTGCCAAAAACAGAAACAGAAATAAATACGAAACCATTTCGTCCCCTACCCCGATATCAAATTGCCCCGGCCCTGCGGTCGGGGCAATTGCAGATTTGCCTACATGGACAGTTTCGATGCGTTGAGGACGTCCGACTGGGTTTTCGCACGCGCCTCGTCATCCAGCGGGGTCAACCCGCGCTCCGCAAGGTAACCGTCCGGGCCGAGAGCGTCTTCGGACATATATTCCTCGATGAATTCCTTCATGCCCGGAATGACTTCGCGGTGGGCGTTCTTGACGTAGAAGAAGAGCGGGCGCGAGACCGGGTATGATCCATCGGCGATGGTGTCGAAATCCGGTGCGACGCCGTTGATCTTCACGCCCTTGAGCTTGTCTGCATTCTCGTAGAGAAACGAATAACCGAAGATGCCGATTGCGTTCGTATCGGCTTCAAGGCGCTGGACGATGAGGTTGTCGTTTTCACCGGCTTCAATAAACGGGCCGTCCTGGCGCATGCGCCCGCATTTTTCCTTCCAAAGACCCTTGTCGGCCTTTTTCAGGTCCTTCATGCCAGGAAGCGCATTACAGCCGTCATGCATCGCCAGTTCGACAAAAGCGTCGCGCGTACCGGAGGTCGGCGGAGGACCGAAAGCGACGATGGCAGCATCGGGAAGGGAGGGATCGATATCCGACCACTTCTGGTGCGGGTTGGCGACAAAACCGCCCTTGCCGTCCGGAAGCTCGGCGGCGAGCGCCTTGAAAATCTGCTCTTCGGTCAGGTCCCAGTCGGCATCGTTGCTGCGGGAAATGGCGATGGATAGACCATCATAGCCGATGAGCGCCTCGGTGATGTCGGTGACGCCATTGTCGGCGCAGAGTTTTTTTTCCGAATCCTTGATGGCGCGTGAGGCGCCGGTAATGTCTGCATGGTTCGGCCCGATACCGCCGCAAAACACCTTGAAACCGCCGCCGGTTCCGGTCGATTCGACCACCGGCGCAGCGCCGCCGGTCCGGTTGGCAAATTCTTCCGACACGGCCTGCGTATACGGAAAGACCGTCGAGGAGCCGACAATCTTGATCTGATCGCGTGCGGTGGCAGCGCCGGTGACAGTTGCCGATGCCACCAATGCAGCGGCGGTGATTTTAAGCGTTTTCATAAATCTCTCCCGTCAATAGGGTCTGTTTGATGCGCCCGTAATGACGCAGCCGGTAGATCACCTGGCGCCCGACTTCTACCAGTCGGCACAACGCAGTTTTATGACGGTTGAATTACAAGATTGTGACAGGTTAACTGTTTGTTTTTATAGAGCAAATATTATCCGCGTGTAAATTACCGGTCCGGGCGGGAAAATCTGACACAAAACTCCGACCCTTCGCCCACCGTGGAATGGACAATCAGCCTGGCGCGGTGGCGCGTGAGGATATGCTTGACGATGGCAAGACCGAGACCGGTTCCCTTCTTCGAGCGGCTGGCTTCAACGCTGACGCGGTAAAAGCGCTCAGTCAAACGCGGCACGTGTTCTCGCGGTATGCCGGGGCCGTAATCCTTCACGGTGACCTCGGCCGGATCGCCGGTTTCGGTTTCCGCATTCACGGTCACATCCACCCGTTTGCCGCTTTGCCCGTATTTGCAGGCGTTCTCGATCAGATTCTCGAAGACCTGGATGAGTTCGTCACGCTCGCCCTGAACAATCACAGGAACCTTCGGCATATGGAGACGGACCGTCACACCGAGATCTTCGGCAAGCGGCTTGAGCGTATCGCCGATATGCTGGATCAACGGCACCAGATCGACATCATCGGTCGGCACCATGTGGGCTTTCAATTCCAGCCGCGACAGCGACAAGAGATCGTCGACCAGCCTCGTCATGCGGCCGGCCTGCTCGAACATGATGCCGAGGAAACGCTCGCGTGCCTCCGGATCGTCCCTTGCCGGCCCGCGAATTGTCTCGATGAATCCGGAAAGCGAAGCCAGCGGCGTGCGCAATTCGTGGCTGGCATTGGCAATGAAGTCGGAGCGCATGCGATCCATGCGCCGCGATTCGCTCTGATCGCGAAATGTGAGCATGTAGAGTTCGCTGCCGCCCTTCATTTCGGCCAATCCTGTCATCGGAGCGATGCGAACCCTGTACCACCGCTCGGACGGAACTTTTTCGATGTGTTCAATCGAATAGGTGCGCCCGTTGGCCATCGCCTCCTTGACCATGTCCAAAATGGCCGGGGAGCGCAGGCGCGATGAAAGATGCGCACCGGAAGCCATCGGGCCAAACTGTTCGACAGCCGCCTGGTTCTGGTATTTCAGCACACTTCCGGGAGCCAGGATGAAGGCCGGATCGTCAAGCGCCTCGCAGGTTGAAAACACGATCGCCTCAAGAGGCGCCCGGCGCTCCCTGCCCAGCCGGCGCTCGCGTTTGCGAACTGCCCCTGAACGGGCCGGAAGGCTGGCTGCAGCAATAACCGCTATCAGCCCGAGCAGGATTTGCCACTGCGCGACAAGGCGAGACAGCGACAAAACTAGCGCAAGCACGACGGCAACCGCCAGAATGTAGCGGGCGTCGTATAGTCGCTGAACGATCCTCCGGATGAATTGCATGTTCGTTGGCTTGTCCCCGTATGCTGCACTGCGGCGCAATCTATCACCCGACGGCCACAAAAGTGCAATCCCCGCCCGATATTGCGGGCTGTACACCCGCCGGATGTCAAATCGATGAATGGTTTCAACGGAAATTGACGTTGCGGAAAGGGCGGCGATTGCTGCTATGGTAGCTGGCTGGGATAAACACGCGGAGCGTAAGTTGAGCAAGAACAATACCGACAGGACCGTAGAGCTGGTCATAGGCGGAAAAATGCGCGCCTTTGACATAGACGATCCAAAGCTTCCCGACTGGGTCGAGGATGAAGCGTTCAGCTCCGAAAACTACCCTTACAAAAAGAAACTTGACCGCGACGACTACGAAGAGCAGATCGAGGCGCTGCAGATTGAACTGGTAAAGGTGCAATCCTGGCTGCAGGCCAGCGGTGAACGCGTGATTGCTGTTTTCGAAGGCCGCGATGCGGCGGGCAAGGGCGGCTCTATCGGGGCGACCAGGGCCTATATGAACCCGCGGACCGCGCGCATCGTCGCGCTACCGAAACCAACGGATAAAGAACGCGGCCAATGGTATTACCAACGCTATGTGGATCACTTTCCCACATCCGGCGAAATGGTCCTGTTCGACCGCTCCTGGTACAACCGCGCCGGTGTCGAGCCGGTCATGGGATTTTGCACCGAAGACCAGCATGAACTTTTTCTGAAAGAGACACCCTACTTTGAGCATATGGCGGTGCGCGAGGGCATACACCTGTTCAAATTCTGGCTCAATATCGGTCGCGAGATGCAGCTCAAGCGCTTTCACGACCGGCGCCACAATCCGCGGAAGGTCTGGAAATTATCGCCGATGGACCTCGCCAGCCTCAACAAATGGGGCGATTACACGCAAAAGCGCAACATGATGCTTGAGCATACCCACAGCGATCACGCGCCCTGGACCGTGATACGCGCCAATGACAAGCGGCGCGCGCGGATCAACCTCATAAGGCACATGCTGACGACGCTCGACTATGACGGCAAGGACACTGACGCCATTGGCGTGATCGACAAGAAGATCCTCGGTTTCGGCCCTGGCTTCGTCGGCGACTGATCGGATCCCTGCTATTGCGCGCGAACGCGGATGGCATAGACATCGACGCCGTGTCCGGTGCCGGTCACATCACTGTTGAGCGCGATGTAGCCCGCCTCTCCGTTGGCAGCCGTGCCCGACAGATCGAGACTGAATACGACATCGCCGATTTCATAGGTCACGTCGAAGCGGTGACGCCCGCAATTCTCCTGTGCAGGGAGCATGCATTTGACATAGATCTGCGTTGGTGTATCGGTGCTGGCCCGAAGCGTCATCGCGACCAGCGACTTGCGACCGGCAAGCTCACGTAAAACCGCTGGCGCCAGTTCGAACAACACTTCACTTTCGCTGCCCGGATCAGGCGAGACAACCTGCAATGCCGGTCGGCCGTTGCTGTCGACCAACGCGGCCTTTGCACCACCGCGCCGCGCCACGCGGGACAGATCGTCGGGTGTGAAGACGTTGATCCAGTCTCCCGAAAAGGCGCCGTCTGCGACCGGATTACCGGCAAAATCGCCGCCATCCACCGTGGCGGGCGGATTGGGGATACTGGTGTCACGCTGTTCGGAACTCAAGAATATGCCGCTGTAAACCGCCCACAGGACACCAATACCGATAAAGGCTATTGCCAGTGAAAAGACCAATATGAGCGAAAAAACGGGCCTGCGCCGCTTTTTCTCCCTCTTGGCTCGCTTACCTTTTCGAACCTCTTCGCCAAGCAGTGCCGGATCGACCTTTTTCTTTTTCTGACCGCGCCGCAGGAAACCGCGCCTGCCGGCTTCCGGGCGAGCCTCGGCGGGTGCGACCCGCTCGGCCCTCAAATCGCCGGCTGCGGGCGCGGGTGCGGGTCCGGCTTCGGGGTCAGGGTCAGGGTCGGTCCATTGAACCCTTTCGCTTTGCGGACGCGGAGCGGGCTGTTCTTCCGGCTCGACGCGCCCGGGTGGCGGAGCCGGTTCCGGTTCGGCCGCCGGATCCGGGTCTTGCGGCGCAGGCCTCAACTGCTTGCGTACTTGCGCAAGTTCCCGGTATTCAACCTCGATGTCCTTGATCAGTTCTTCAAGCTGGCGGTTCTGGGCCGACGCGGTATCGCTTCCCCAGACACCCTGTTTTGCCTGACTGTTTGTGAGGGCGTCACGGGCCGACTGGTAGATCCGTTCCCGCAGCTTCGGATTGGCGTCATCAATCTTTTGCAGCGCCTTGCGGATTGCCGTCTCAAATGCCTTCACACGCAACTCCCATCGACCGTTCCGTCCTGCGCACCGGGCCAAATCATCCCCGGCAGGCACGTTGCGGTGGCGGTCCTGTCCCCGATTCTCTCATAACAGTTGTGACCGTATTTACAAACCCGAAACACACGTTTCGGCAATGCGTTGAACGGGTCCGCTGCGGGATAAATGCCCCATCACCGGCGATAGACCGGGCCTCACGGCGGTCTTCGGCACCGATTAGCACTTTTCAGTTTCGCGAAGGTCTGCTAACCCGATACTTACGTTTCCGTAAACGTCAATGAACAGGATAATGCTCTATGGCGCTTCCCGCTATTTTGAAAGACAATCTTCGACTGCCGGTTATTGGCTCCCCACTCTTCATCATCTCACACCCGCCGCTTGTTCTTGAACAGTGCAAGGCCGGTATTGTCGGCTCTTTTCCAGCACTCAATGCGCGGCCGGAAGCGCAACTCGACGAATGGCTCGCCGAAATCACCGAGGAACTGGCAAACCACAATGCCCATAACCCGGGCCGTCCTGCGGCGCCCTTCGCGGTCAACCAAATCGTCCATCGCTCCAACAAGCGGCTCGAGCATGACCTGATGATGTGCGAAAAATACAAGGTGCCGGTGGTTATTTCCTCACTTGGCGCCGTACCGGAGGTCAACGAGGCCATTCACTCCTATGGCGGCATCGTGCTTCACGACATAATCAACAACCGCCACGCCAAATCGGCCATCAAGAAGGGCGCCGACGGGCTGATTGCGGTGGCTGCAGGGGCCGGCGGGCACGCCGGGCCGCTTTCGCCGTTTGCCCTGGTGCAGGAAATCCGCGAATGGTTCGACGGGCCGATTGCACTTTCCGGGGCAATCGCAAATGGCGGCGCCGTTTTGGCGGCCCAGGCAATGGGCGCCGATCTTGCCTATATCGGAACACCGTTTATCGCGACACCGGAAGCACGCGCCGTCGACGAATACAAGCAGATGATTGTCGATAGTGCCGCCGCCGATATCGTCTATTCGAATTTCTTCACCGGCATTCACGGCAATTATCTCAAACCGTCGATCGAAAGGGCCGGTATGGACCCCGACGATCTGCCGGAGGCCGATCCCACAAAGATGAATTTCGGCGAGCGCGAGACCGGCGCAAAGGCCTGGAAGGATATCTGGGGCTCCGGCCAGGGCATCGGTGCCGTCAAATCCATCCGTCCGGTGGCCGAATATGTCGATCAGCTCGAAGCCGAATACCATGAGGTGCGCAAACAGCTTCTGGAGCAAGACGCCGGTTGACGAGCGGGCGGGAATCGACGCTCACGCAAATTTTCCCGCCCCATTCAAATTTAATGGGCGCTGCGACTTGAATTGTTCGAGGATTGCAGGTAATGCGCCCTTCATCCTTCCTTTGCCGCCATGGCAATGGGCCGCTGTAGCTCAGTTGGTAGAGCACGTCATTCGTAATGATGGGGTCGGAGGTTCGAGTCCTCTCAGCGGCACCAGTTTCACTTCTGTCCGACCCGGAGACATAGGTAACAGAACGTACCTAAGACATGGGTGACAACCTCGTGCCGAACGGGTTGTCGATGGTTTGCAATGTTCTTTGCTCCAAGTCGATGTATC